>NZ_CP059572.1:4800000-7200000 GCF_019175365.1 Actinomadura graeca
CCCCAGGAGACGACACAGAGGCTTCCGGAACAGTCAGTGATCGAAAGGCAAGACTGATCCACGGGGCTGCCGCGCTGCTGTTCACGTCGGAGGCGTTTTTGGTCATGACGGCCCTGCGGCCGGGACGGCACGGTCAGTACATCGAAAGGTGCACCCCTCACCAGGTCTTTCACCGCATTTAGGGCTCGAACCGACGCCATCTTGGACTCGGCCGTGCCGGTCGCTATCGTTTGGTCTTCGCTCAGATGCGCTCGCCGTGTTCGAGATACCGGGTACTGCCGTCGCTGCGCGCGGCGTGGGCGTGGAGAAGACGGCGAGCAAGACGCGGGATGGTCAGGTCGTGGATCTGGGCGATGTCGTGGAATTGGCAGCCGACCAATTCGCCGGGTTCAAGGCGGAGGGCATCGAGTTGCTCGGTGGTGAGGACGCCGCCGTCGAAGAGGAAGAGGACCTTGTCGCCCTCAGCCGGGTTGGGGGCCCAGTCGGCGACCAGGAGTCGTCCGATCTCCGGGCGGATGCATAGTTCTTCAGCGACTTCGCGCTTGGCGGCCTGGTAGGGGGTCTCGCCGCGCTCGACGTAGCCGCCGGGGATGTCGCGGTAGTCCTTGTAGGACGGCTCGACCAGCATGATGTGGTCTTGATCGTTGAAGAACAGGACACCTGCCGCCGCTCGAGCGTGGGCGAAGGTTGCCGCCGGGTCATCGGTCACGGGAGTTGAGCGTAGGAGATTGGGCTAGATGATGCTCATCCGGCGAGCGAGATCAGCCAGGAGGCGGCTTCTCTTGCCGGTAGTAGTGCCGCGGAGTTGGTGGACGAGGTGGCGGCTCATGACGTGGGCGTGGACCTGTTCGGCGGCCCGGCGCTCAGCGGCGAGCAGTTCACTGATGGCCTCATCGACCTTGTTACGGGCCCGGTAGACGTCGACGACTTCAAGGCTGTGGCGGACCGAGCGTTCGACGGGTAGGTGGGTGGTGGTGATACCTGGAATGAGGTCGAGTGCGGTGGGGACATCACCCAGCGCCATGGCTACAGTGACGCGGTGGATGCGCACGTTCGTGGGGCCAAACGCCGTCCACAGGTGGTTGGCGTCCGCGCCGAGTGCGTCGGCCAGCTGCTCGGCTCGTTTCACGTAGCCCATTGCATCGGCGCGGTGGTGGGCGCGGGCAGCGGCGACGGCTCCGGTGAGTAGCAGCGTTCCGTGGATCGACAGCAGCGTAGGCGAGAGATCAGCATGCTGGTGCTGTAGGTATCGCGACGCGTGTTGGGCCATTGTCGCTGCCTCGTCGAAGCGGCCTTGGGAGTGCAGTGCGTGGATCACCGAGCGGAACAGCGACCCAATGATCGTGGGGTCTGCGGTGCGTTCGGCCGCTGTAAGTCCGCGCTGAGCGGCGATCCAGGCCAGGTCGGCCTCACCGAGCTTGGTGAGCAGCATCGCGGCCGACTGGTTGGCAAGGGCGGCGAGCCGATCGGCGTTAGGCCGCTGGTGCCCGCGGGCTTCCCTGGCAGCGAGGTGGGTCTGGGTGAGCAGCGTGGGCAGGCGGGCGAGCAGCTGTCCGTAGCGTGAATGCTGGTAGGCGGCCATCACTATTGCCACATCGCGACGAAGTACCTCCAGCCGGGGCGGTTCGGGCTCTGCTTCGATCGCTGCCAGCAGTGGGGACAGTTGCCGGTAGTCGGCGAGCGTAGAACGGACGGCGCTGACGTCCAAGTGGGACGGCTCACGACGCATCGACTCGGCAGGCTGTGGGCCGATGATGTCGAAGACGGAGATGCACAGGGCATCGGCGAGTGCCCTGATGATCGAGAGTCTGTCCAAAGCTGCACGGTCATTTTCGATCTTACTGAGCCAGTCTTCGGTCCGACCGACCAGGCCGGCCAAGACCTCTTGGGAGATGCCCCGCCGGACGCGGTGCCAGGCCACGCGCTGCCCCGGTGATAGGTGCTGCAAGTGATCGGACATCACAGCCTCCTGTCAGGCGACCCCGGAATTTCTTTCCGGGTCGCATCCCTCTTGCGGTTTTAATGTCTTGGACGTTGCGCAGCAACGCGTCCGACGGATTCGAGTCGAGGCGATCGGATTCGAGTCGAGGCGATATGTAACGGGACGGGCCAGATGTACCAATTAATCGCAAGTCCATTCCTAGGCGGCTTCCTGGTACTGATGCCGGGGGAGACCCGAGGAATCAAGATTTCGCAGGCGGCCTACCGGGCACTTGCCGACGCCGAAGTACTTCCTGATTGGCTGACGGCAGCCGCCCGGACCACCTGGGGGATCGACCTTCGCGGGCAGCGGTCCGGCGATCACCTGCTCCTTCGCTGCGAGTCGAACCACGGGTTCGGTAAGGCGACCTATGAGCTGAATCTTGGCTGCAACTACGACTGCGAGCACTGCTACCTCGGCCTCAAGACCTTCGATGGGATGGGCTGGCCCGAGCGTGAGCGCTTGCTGGAGGCGATCCGGGATGCCGGCGTCTTGTGGCTCCAGCTCACAGGTGGGGAGCCGATGGTGGATCGGCTGTTCGCCGCCGTCCACACCAAGGCCTACGAACTGGGCATGATGGTGGAGATCTTGACCAACGGCTCCCGGCTGGCCGACCCCAAAATGCTCGACCTGCTGACGACCCACAGGCCGAGCAAGATGAGCCTGAGCGTCTATGGCGCTACAGCGGAGACCTACGACGGCCTCACCCGACGGCCAGGCTCCTTCCGCAAGTTCATGCGCGGGCTGTCGGCGGCGCACGAGGCCGGCCTCCAACTGGATCTGAGCCTGATCATCACCAACCGCAATGCCCATGAACTCCACCTCATGCGCCAACTGAGCGAAAGGTTTGGGCTACGACATCGCGAGTACGCCAACATCTCCCCGACCATCCACGGCGGTGCTGAGAGCCTGCCGTCCCAGTCACCCCAGTTCCTGAGCAAGCGGGCACCCTTTACCGGCTGCGACGCCGGACACACGTCGTTCCACGTCGACCCGTTGGGCCGGGCGAGCATCTGCAAGATCGGCCGTGACCCCAACATCGACCTGGTACGCGAGGGACCACAAGGGCTCCAACGCCTGGGCGGCATCAGCGACGACCTGCTGCGCCGCCGGGGCGGATGCACAGGCTGCACGCTCCAGGGCACATGTGGGACGTGCATGCCGCTGGTACAGCTCTACCGCAATGCCAAAGCCCCGCTGGCCACCTACTGCCAGCACCAAGAGCCCCGAGAGGAGCTACCCCGGTGAGCATCACGATCGAGGTGCAGGACGGCCCCGCGACAGAGGAAGCAGTCGTCGAGATCGTCGAAGATGTCAACGACGCAGCCGAATACGCGATCGGCCTTGGCTGCGGCGACGACAACCCTTACCAATGACGACGCGTAGGGCACCGCAGCACGGCCCCTCGCCCATCCCCGTAGGCGAGGGGCCCCTCCAGTACGGTTCCGATGTGACCGAACGGCTCCCCTGGCACCAGGCGCAGGCACTGATCGAGAAGCACACTGGGCCGGTGATCACTGCTCGCCCGGTCAGCGAGGGCTTCAACTCCGAGATCGCCGTGGTCATCAACGACACCACATTCGTCAAAGGACTGCGCATCGATCACCCGCGCGCCTGGACCCAAGAACGTGAACGCCGGATCAACCCGCACATCCAAAACGTCTCGGCTCCGCTTCGATGGACGGAGATCACAGGTGGCTGGGACCTCAACGGGTTCGGCTTCATCGACGGCCGTCCTGCATCCTACGAGCCGTCCAGCCTCGACCTCGACCTCATCATCGCCATGATGGCTCACTGTCCACACGCCCCTGACGGTGTCGAACTCAAGCGAGCCGAGCAACGCTGGTCGAGCTACAGCGACCAAGCCGAAGAGTTCGCCGGCGACTGGCTCTCGCACACCGACTGGTCACCCGCCAACATCCTCATCGGCAGTGACAAGCGGGCATATATGCTCGATTGGGCCTGGCCCACCAGAGGGGCTCGCTGGATCGACTCTGCCTGCTGGATCATCTGGCTCATCGCCTGCGGACACCATCCGGCGCAAGCACAGGCCTGGGCGTCCAAGATTCCGTTCTTCGCCGCCGCACCCGCCGACGCGGTGACAGCTTTCGCCAAAGCACAGGCCGCGATGTGGGAAGACATCGGCGACCACGCACCCCATCCCGGGCTTGCCGCAGCAGCAACTAGCTGGGTCAAGCACCGAACCACCTAACGCACCCCCTTAACCCGGTGCGCCAAGAACGCTGGAAGGACACATGGCCCTCTAGGTCCATCCCTCGACAACACTGGTTCCTCCTCACCGCGAGGAAGCGGTCCTCATCGACAACGCCATGGTCGACCTCGTCCGTGCCATCTGGGCGAGGCGCTGGCAAACCGCTGCCTGCTGCCAGGACACAGGCGAGGCGGTCGAAGCCGAACGCAACGCTGTAGAGCCTGTCGGCGAGCCGACGGGCAACTCTGGTTTCATCGAGTACTACCGCGGGTGGGCCTGGCTCAAGATGCCGCGCGGCGATGCGCTTGCCCTCCTCAGCGATCTGGCGGCCGATGACCAGTTCCGCGAGTTCGTCACCACCCGATGGGCCCAGGGCTCCTGGCGTCTCCACACGCCCGTCGTCTGGATGGGCGAGCGATTCACGACAGCCGCCTTCGTCCAGATCTACTTCCCGTCGAATCAGATCATCGCTCTGACGAAGGTACTCATCTGAACGAATGATGCATCAACCGCCTGCGTGGGCGCTGGACGGCAGTGAGCGGCTCACCTTGGGGGCTTGCGGCGTCTCCCGTGTTCAGTTACTTCGACTTCCTCCTGTTCGACTTCCATAGCGCCCTCATCCACGACTACGGGCCCGGACCCGTCGGCTGCCAGACCGGCGGCTGACACACCCACGCCCCCATGACACTGCACGTATTGGCGGAGATCGTCACCGACTTGCGTATTCAGGGCGAGCAGGCGTGACCGCTGGACGGAATCCCAAATGGGTACTCGGCCAGTGGCGTGTGCGGTGGCCGGATCAGGGTTGGACTTCTCATCAGCAGCCGAGAGACGCTCCCCACGGTGGTGGACGACGGGGCCACCTCCGCCCGAGAAGGACGAGGACGTCGATCCTGCCGAGCACGGCCGTGGCTTGGTTCTGGCCGACGCGTACGCCGGCGAGACCGACCAGGATGAACGCACCGACGGCCACGCCGCCTGGGCCCTGATCAATTACTGAGACCAGGATGCGCGCTGCACGCCCTGGTGCGCGTCCTATACCGACATTCCTAGTCGGCAGTCGTGCGTCCGTGGCTCGTCTCCCCGGAACGCACCGGCGCACGACACCTCATCCAGCCGCCCTGACCCGGCTGCGCCGCCTTAATGCCTTGAGGCCGGTCTCCTGGAGGGAGAACCGGCCTCTGACTTGCATCTTTGTGTCGGGGTGGCGGGATTTGAACCCACGACCTCTTCGTCCCGAACGAAGCGCGCTGCCAAGCTGCGCTACACCCCGGTGGTGGCTGCCCGGGAGTCGTACGTGCTCCCGGCGCCTCAACCACCTTAGCGGATGCTTGGGGGTGGTGCGTCCTCAATATTGGCCGGCTTGAGGGCTGTGAAGCCGGTCACGGCGCCGCTGGGGGTGAGGCGGATGTCGGTGAGGCCGGAGGAGGTGAGCCATCCGCGCAGGTCGGCGGTGGTGCCGCCGGGGCCGAAGAAGGAGTGGCCCTGGAGCATGGTGATCAGGCGGTCGCGGCCGGCGCCGCGGACGACGGTGGTGCCGCGGAGGGTGCCGCCGGGGCGGAGGACGCGGGTGAGTTCGCGGACGGCGTTCTCAGGGTCGGGCAGGCAGTGGAGGCCGTTGTAGGTGACGCAGAGGTCGAAGGTGCCCGTGGGGAAGGGGAGGTGGTCGATGTCGGCCTGGACGAGGGCGGCGCCGCGGCCGCGGGCTCGGTCGAGCATGGTGCGGGAAAGGTCTGCGGCCACGTGGCGGGGGTTGTCGCGGATGGCCAGTCCGCCACCGGACGGGATGTCGAGGGTGAGGGCGTCGGGGTCCAGCGCCTCGATGCTCCTGCGGAGGTGCCTGATGTCGTAACCCCAGATCAAGCGGGCGGCGACGCGGGAGATGGGGCCGTTCTGGACGGCGAAGTCGTAGATCGCGGCGGGTAAGCGGTCGGTCTTCCAGCGTTCGCGGATGTCCATCAGCGTGGCACCAGGGTGAGGAGGGTCGCCTCGGGTGGGCAGCAGAAGCGCATGGGGGCCATCGGGGACGTTCCAAGGCCGCCTGAGACGTGCAGCCAGGAGCCTTGGTGCCGGTGGAGGCCCTTGACGCGGGGACGGTCGATGCCGCAGTTGGTGGCCAGGGCTCCGTAGAAGGGGACGCATACCTGGCCGCCGTGGGTATGGCCGGCGAGGAGGAGGTCGTAGCCGTCGGCGGCGAAACGGTCCAGGTTGCGGGGTTCCGGGGAGTGCATGACGCCGAGGTGGACGTCCGCCTGGGGGTCGACTGGGCCCGCCACTTTGTCGTAGCGGTCGCGGTTGATGTGGGAGTCGTCGATGCCGCCGAACTCGACGTCGAGCTCGCCCACCTTGAGGCGGCCGATGCGGTTGTCGAGGTCGAGCCAGCCTGCGGCCTGGAGGGACGAGCCGAGCTCGCGGTACGGGAGGTCGGGTTCGCGGGGGCTGCGCTTGTAATCGGACTTGCTCGTCCGCCAGATGTAGCGGAGGGGGTTCTTGAAGACCGGCGAGTAGAGGTCGTTGGAGCCGTACACGAAGACGCCGGGACGGTCGAGGAGGGGCCCCAGCGCCTCCAGGAAGGGGCCGATCGCGTCGCGGTGGGAGATGGAGTCGCCGGTGTTGACCACAAGGTCGGGTTCGAGCGCGTCCAGGGATCGGACCCAGCGGATCAGGCGTGACCGGCCGGGCGTGAGGTGCGCGTCCGAAATGTGCAGGATCTTTACCGACGGGCGGCCCGGCGGCAGCACCGGCACGTCGAAGCGGCGGAGACGGAACCAGTTCCGCTCGATCACCGAGGCGTACCCGAAGGTCGCGGCGCCCGCGCCCAGGAGGCCCAGCGGCACGGCGTAGATCTTTCGCACTGTTCTCCCTTCCCAGGACTCCATGGTTCCAGACAGGGGCACCCCACGGTAATCCTGATGAGGCAAGTGGGCCGGGACGGGCATGATGTGACCATGAGCGCCCTGAAGGAGAAGCTGGAGACCGATCTGTCGGCCGCGATGAAGGCCCGCGACGAGGTGCGCACGCGCACCCTGCGGATGGCCCTCACCGCGGTGAAGAACGAGGAGGTCGCCGGCAGGCAGGCCCGCGAGCTCTCCGACGACGAGGTCGTCAAGGTGCTCACCCGGGAGGCGAAGAAGCGCCGGGAGGCGGCCACCGCGTTCGGCGACGCGGGACGGGCGGAGCAGGCGCAGGCCGAGCGGGACGAGGGGGCCGTCCTGGAGGAGTACCTGCCGGCCCAGCTGGGCGACGAGGAGCTGACCGCGCTGGTCGCGGACGCGATCGCCGCGACGGGCGCCGCGGGCCCGCGGGCGATGGGGCAGGTCATGAAGGAGGTCAACCCGAAGGTCGCCGGACGCGCCGAGGGCGGCCGCGTGGCCGCGGAGGTGAAGCGGCAGCTCGCCACCTGACCTGCGAGACGAAGAAGGGCCCGGCTGATGCCGGGCCCTTCGTCGTCAGTTGGGCCAGGGCCAGCCGCCGCCGTCCGGCGGACCGTGGGCGTCGCCCTTCTTGCGGCCGTTGCTCACGTAGAGGATGACGGTGGTGCCGGGCGGGACCTCGGTGCCCGCGTCCGGGGAGGTGGACACGACCGTGCCCTTCGGCTGGTCGGAGTCGACGGATCCGGAGGCGACCTTGACGGTGAGGTCCGCCTCCTTGAGCTTGGCGGTCGCGGCGGCGACCGTCTCGCCCTTGACCTTCGGGACGCGGGTGGTGTCGCCGAAGTCGCGGGACGGGGTGCTGAAGCTCGGCGCGGGCGTCCCGGCCAGCGCGTTGCGCATGCTCTGCTGCCACATCCCGCCGGGGATGTCGGCGCCGTAGACGCCGTAGACCTTGTACTGCCAGGGGCCGCGGAAGTCCCAGTAGGCGGTGGCGGCGGCGAGGGTCGGGGTGAAGCCGGCGAAGACGGCGCAGGTGAACTCCTCGCAGGTGCCGGTCTTGCCCGCGGCCGGGCGGCCCAGGCTGCGGCCCGCGGCGGTGCCCTTGGTGAGGACGCCCTGGAGGATCGAGTTCACCTTGTCGGCGACCGCCTCGTCCACGGCCTGGTGACAGTCCTGTTTGGGCAGCTTGACCTTCTTGCCGTCGGCGTCGATGACCTCGGTCACCGAGAGGGGCGCGCAGTACTTGCCGCGGGCGGCGAAGCCGGCGTACGCGGCGGCGAGGTGCACCATGTCGATGTCGTTGGTGCCGAGCACCTGGGACGGCGCCGGGTACAGGGCGTTGCCGTTGCCCTGCTTCATCCCGAACTTCTCGGCCATCTTGACGGCGTTGCAGACGCCGACGCGCTTCTCCAGCTGGGCGTAGAAGGTGTTGACCGAGTGCCAGGTCGCCGACTTGAGGTTGAAGTTCCCGGCCTCGCTGTCACCGGCGTTGGACAGCGTCCAGTTGCCGCCGCCCGCCATGTCGTTGTCGTACTTCTTGCCCTGGTACGTCCCGGTGTACTTGCAGGGGGCGAAGCCGTTGACGCTCGTCGTCTGCGGGGAGTTGATGCTGGTGTTGACCGGGATGCCCTGGTTGAGCGCGGCCGCCAGCGTGAAGACCTTGAACGTCGAGCCCGCCGACACGCCGTTGCCGCCGCCGTGCAGCGCGTCCGCCGGGAGGTTGATGGTGGTGCGGCCCTTGCCCGCGCCGAACCGCTTGCTCAGCCCGATCGCGCGGATCCTGCCCGTGCCGGGCTCGACCATCGCCTCGGCGCCGACGCGGTTGCCGCCCGGCGGGACGTGCCCGCGCAGGGACTGGTCGACGGCGCGCTGGTCGTCCATGTCCAGGGTGGTGCGGATCGTGTAACCGCCGCGGTTGAGCTTGTTGACGACGTCCTGCCGCTGCTTCGGCTTCAGCTCCCAGTACTTGCCGTTGGACAGGATGTTGAGCATGTCGTACTTCACGTACTCGCAGAAGTACGGCGCCTTGCTGGACTCACAGCCGCCCACCGGGTCGGTGCGGTTCAGCAGGATCGGCTTCGCGGCCTCCTGGTCGGCCTGCGTCTTGGTGATGTGCTTGAGCTCCGCCATCCGGTACAGGACGGTGTCGCGTCGCTTCCGCGCGTCCTTGGGGTTCCGGATGGGGTCGTACGCGGTGGGGTTCTGGGTGATGCCCGCGAGCAGCGCGGCCTCGCCGAGGGTCAGCTTGGACGCGGGCTTGCTGAAGTAGCGCTTGGACGCGGCCTGCACGCCGTACGCGCCGGCGCTGAAGTAGGCCACGTTCATGTAGCCCTCAAGGATCTGGTCCTTGGTCATGCGCTGCTCGATGTCGAGCGCGTAGCGCAGCTCGCGGAGCTTGCGCGCGACGGTCGGCGCGGTGACCTCGCGGTACTCCTCCTGCGTCTTGGCGCTGTCGACGAGCAGGTTCTTGACGTACTGCTGGGTCAGCGTCGAGCCGCCCTGCGTCTGCTCGGACTCGACGTTGGACGCCAGCGCGCGGATGGTGCCCTTCAGGTCCAGCGCGCCGTGCTCGTAGAACCGCGAGTCCTCGATGTCGACCATCGCCGTCCGCATGATGGGCGCGACCTGGTCGAGGCGGACGGACTCGCGGTACTTGTCGAAGAACGTGGCGACGGGCTTGCCCGAGGCGTCGTACATCACCGTCTTCTCGGACGGTGGTGTCGTCCTGAGTCGGCTGTCCATGTCCTCGAAGTTGTTCGCGGCGTCGCGCGCGGTCAGTCCCGCGCTGCCGACGCCCGGCAACGCGATGAACGCGACCAGGACGCCTGCGACGACACCCGCCCCCAGCAGCCGGACGAGCGTGGAGAGGGCCTTACCCCGATCTGTCTTCGCATCGAGCACGGGATCTAGAGTACGCGGGACGACCAGTGCAATCAGGACAGGTCCCCCTCGGGTGCACCGATCGGCGCTCGTCCGTCCGTTCTGTCCCCGTCGTGACAACCTGCGCCATGTCTGGCGCGTCAACTACAGGTAACTAGTCCGTTCCGGCGGTATGGCCCCGGTGGGCTATATCGAGAATGGGCCCATCGGGGACTGTTGAATCGTCCCTCGCTTCCGTAAGTTCTTCCCCACGGCTTTCGTTTGGCGGCCTGACGTCCGCGCCCGTCCGGCCAAGGAGCGCAAATCGACACAGACCCTAGGGGAGTGGGGCCAAGATGTGGATCACGGATTGGACCGCCCGCGCCGCCTGCCGTAACGCGGATCCTGACGCCCTGTTCGTGCAGGGAGCTGCGCAGAACCGAGCCAAGCTCATCTGCCGTGGCTGCCCGGTGCGCACGGAGTGTCTCGCCGACGCCCTCGACAACAGGATCGAGTTCGGCGTCTGGGGCGGGATGACCGAGCGGGAACGCCGCGCGCTGCTGCGCAGGCGGCCGGACGTGCAATCGTGGCGCGAGCTGCTGGAGACCGCGAAGGACGAGTACGAGCGGTCCGTGGACGTCGACGAGGAGGAACTCGTCGCCAGCTGACCCGGCCCCCGGCGGCCGACCCGTCCGGTGGTCGGGCCGTTCCGGTGGCCGGTCGGTTTCTCAGGTGGTCGGGCCGTGCAGTGGCGGCCTGGTGCAGGTGGTCGGCTCGTCCGGTTGGTCGGCCATCTTGGTGGTGCGCGACGTCCGGGTGCTGGACATGCCCGGACGATTCGTCGTGCGCGCGTGCGGACCTGCCCATATCGTCACGGCGTCAGGTGCGCCGGGCCGGTCCGGGTCAGGTCGGCGACGGTGTGCTGCCCTGTTCAGGCGGCCGCCGGTTCGCCCGAGCCGTCCGGCCGGTTTCTGTGCGGCGGCCGTCGTTCGTGTGTGACGCGCGCCGATGCTGGGCGGAGTCGTTGTGGATATGCACCGTTCCAAGCGTGGACGTGCGGTATGTCCGGGTGATGTCGGTGCCGTTCAGCGGCTCCGATGCTCCATTTCCGGACGGCCGTAGGCGCAAATCCGTCCCGTCCCTGACCGCTTTCTTCTGGCCCGGCACCACCGCGCCCGGTGAACATCGCGGTCACGCAGCCGGGACTCGCCGTCTGATCAACAGTGTTGATGTGTATTCGCGCAGGTCAGCGCTTCTTCGTGTGGCCGCGAAGAACCGTTCGGCCGTGCAGGTCAGACGTCCACGCGGGGCGAGGCGGTCGCGCGGGGTCGGGCGCCACGTGGGGCGAACGGGTCAGGCGGCAGCGCTGGGCGCGGGCGGCGCGGCCAAATCCTCACCCACCCGCCGCAGCCCCTCCAGGTCGTGGACGTCCTCGGCCTGGGCCGGGACCGCGGTGACCGGGACCGTCGGATGCGTGGACGCGAAGTGGTCGCGCAGGCGTTCCTCGCGCGCGGCCAGCTGCATGCGGTCGGTGTGCAGGCGGAGCAGGGCCGCGGTCAGCGTGTGCTCGCCGCGCTCCTCCAGCGTCTCGGCCGCCGCCTGGCTGCGCGCCGCGGACGGGCTCGCGGACGCCGCCTCGTGGACGCGGTTGACGACCAGCCCGGCGAGCGGCATCCGTTCCTCGGCGAGACGCTCCACGAAGTAGGACGCCTCCCGGAGCGCGTCCGGCTCGGGCGCGGCCACCACCAGGAACGCGGTGCCGGGCGTCTGCAGCAGCTCGAACGTCTTCTCGGCGCGCTCGCGGAACCCGCCGAACATCGTGTCGAACGCCGCGACGAAGGTCTGGACGTCCCGCAGCAGCTGCACGCCGATGACCTTGTTGACCACGCCGGTGAACATGCCGAACCCGGCACTGATGACCTTGACGCCGAAGCGGCCGCCGGTCTTCGCCGGGGCGGCGAGGATCCGCATGAAGCGGCCGTCGAGGAAACGGCCCATCCGCTCGGGCGCGTCGAGGAAGTCCAGCGCGTTCCGCGACGGCGGGGTGTCGACGACGATCAGGTCCCACGCGCCGGAGCGGTGCAGCTGGCCGAGCTTCTCCATCGCCATGTACTCCTGGGTGCCGGAGAGGCTGGAGGACAGCGACTGGTAGAAGGGGTTCGCGAGGATCTGCTTGGCCCGGTCGGGGTCGGCGTGCGCCTCGACGATCTCGTCGAACGTCCGCTTCATGTCGAGCATCATCGCGTGCAGCTCGCCATCGCCCTCGACGTCGATCCGGCGCGGGTTGTTGTCCAGCTCGGAGAGGCCCATCGACTGGGCGAGCCTGCGGGCGGGGTCCACCGTCAGGACGACCACGTCGCGTCCCCGCTCGGCGGCGCGGACACCGAGGGCCGCGGCCGTCGTGGTCTTGCCCACCCCGCCGGAGCCGCAGCACACGATGATCTTCGTGCGGGGGTCGTCGAGCAGCGCGTCCACGTCCAGGACGGGCGGGATCTTGCCGGTCGGGCTCATCGGGTCGTCTCCCCCGTTCGGGACGCGGTTCCGGAGGGTGTGCCGGACGGGTGCTGGAAGCGCGTCATGCGGCACCTTGCGCGCGCAGGGCGGCGGCCAGGTCGTACAGGCCGGCGAGGTCCATGCCGTCCGAGAGGAGGGGAAGGGTGTAGCGCGGACGGTCGATCGACTCCAGGCGCTCCTTCTCACGGCGTTGCAGGGCCGTGCGCCGGGCGTGCTCGGCGGCCTCCGAGGCGAGGACGGCCGCGATGGCCTCGGCGTCGTGCTCGAGCCCGGCGGCCTTGACGCCGCGCAGGATCCCGTCGGCGTCCAGGTCGCCCGCCGCGGCGGCGGCGAGGTCGTCCTCGTCCAGGACGGGAGGGTGCTCCATGTTGACGATCACTCCGCCGATGGGCAGGCCGACCTCGGTGAGGTCGTGGATGCCGTCCATCGTCTCCTGGACGGGCATCTCCTCCAGGAGTGTCACGAAATGCACGGCCGTCTCGGGACT
The DNA here is from genome assembly GCF_019175365.1 of Actinomadura graeca. NCBI lineage: Bacteria > Bacillati > Actinomycetota > Actinomycetes > Streptosporangiales > Thermomonosporaceae > Actinomadura > Actinomadura graeca. Next base: position 4,812,927 of record NZ_CP059572.1, read on the forward strand.
GCGCAGCACCTTCATCACGGTGTCGGCGTGGTTGCGGACCGGCCCGACCTTCGCGAGCCCGGAGACCTCGTCGTTGACGTTCAGGAACTTGGTGATGCGCCCGGTGGGCGGGGCGTCCATGACGACGGCGTCGTAGATGAACGAGCCGTCCTTCTTCTTGCGGCGGACGGACTCGCTGGTCTTCCCGGTGAGGATCACGTCGCGCAGCCCCGGCGCGATGGTCGTCACGAAGTCGACGATGCCGAGCTTGGACATCGCCTTCCCGGCGCGCTTGAGGCTGTAGAACATCTCCAGGTACTCGATGAGCGCCTCTTCGGTGTCGACGGCGAGCGCGTAGACGTCCCCGCCGTCCGGCGCGACGGCCACCCGGCGCTCCTCGTACGGCAGGGGCGGGCAGTCGAAGAGCTGGGCGATGCCCTGCCGCCCCTCGACCTCGACCAGCAGGACCTTCCGGCCGCCGGCGGCCAGGGCCAGGGCGAGTGCGGCCGCGACGGTGGTCTTGCCGGTGCCGCCCTTGCCCGTGACCACGTGCAGGCGCACGCCGTCCCAGTCGGTGTCTCTCGCGCTCACCTGATCGACCATATCGTTCGCTCGGCAAGGACTTCAGAGGGCGTCCTCGGGGATGCAAGTGATCCCTGACACGATGCCGTCCCAGGTCCCGATGCCGTTGTTTCCTCCGTGACCGCGAGGTTAGCTGGAAACCGAGACCGGTCTGCGGGCCGGGCCGTCCGGGCCTCGGGGACCCGGGCTTTCCACGCGAGAAAGGTGCCCGTGATGGAAGCGGTAGCCCTAGTCATCTTGCTCGTCGTCGTGGTGGGCGGGCTGCTCACCCTGGCGTCGTCGCTCCGCGTCGTCCAGCAGTTCGAGCACGGGATCGTGTTCCGGTTCGGGCAGGTGCAGCGCGGTGGCGAGTTGCGCCCGGGGGCGGTCCGGAGCCCCGGCTTGACCGTGATTTTGCCGATCGCCGAGCGGATGCAGAAAGTCAACCAGCAGACGGTCACGATGGGGGTGCCCGCCCAGGAGGGCATCACGCAGGACAACGTGAGCGTCCGCGTCGACGCGGTCGTCTACTTCAGGGTGATCGATCCCGTGAAGGCGATCGTCAACGTCCAGAACTACGGGTACGCGGTCTCGCAGGTGGCGCAGACGTCGCTGCGGTCCGTCATCGGGCAGGCCGACATGCAGGAACTGCTCGGCGAGCGCGAGAAGATCAACGCGCGGCTCCGGACGATCATCGACGAGATCACGCAGGATCCGTGGGGCCTGCTGATCGAGCGGGTCGAGATCAAGGACGTGTCGCTGCCCGAGGGCATGAAGCGGTCGATGGCCCGGCAGGCGGAGGCCGAGCGCGAGCGCCGTGCCCGCATCATCACCGCGGACGGCGAGTTCCAGGCGTCCAAGCGGCTCGCGGCGGCGGCGGAGATCATGTCGCAGGACCCGGCCGCCCTCCAGCTGCGCCTGCTGCAGACGGTCGTGGAAGTGTCCGCCGAGAAGAACAGCACGCTGGTCATGCCGCTCCCGGTGGAGATCCTGCGGTTCTTCGACCGTGCGGCGGGCGCCGCGTCCGAACCGTCCGGCAAGGACGACCAGGCCAAGCCGGATCTCGGCGAACGGCTCGCCAAGGCGGAGGAGGAGCTGGCCAAGGCGGCGGAGCAGCCGTCCACGCTGCAGTCCGCCGAGGACGTCCCGCCCGTGATCGGGCTCGACGATCCCCAGCGGCACCACGGCCTGGACGAGGCCGAGCGGCCCCACGAGGTCTCCGGCCCGCCGGACGACCAGCCGCGCGGCATCTCCGGCGGCGAGGGCCCGTCCGCGGAGGGGACGCGGGAAGGCGGCACCCCGGGCGCGGACGGGCGGAACGGCGTGTGACCGGCGCCGTCCACCGCCGAAACCGGAGCGCGCGGCCCGTGTCGCCCCGTCGTTACTCGCCGGATCATTTGTGCATCCCCGGCGCCACCCTTCTCTGAACGCACCGTCGGAGGGCGGTTCGGAACGGCCGGGCATGCGCCGATCGCTAGGGTGAGGGCCATGACGAAGTGGGAGTACGCGACCGTTCCGCTGCTGGTGCACGCGACCAAGCAGATCCTCGACAATTGGGGCCAGGACGGGTGGGAGCTCGTCACCGTCCTGCCGGGGCCGAACCCGGAGAACCTTGTGGCGTACTTCAAGCGTGAGGTCCAGTCCTGATCCACCCGCGGCCTGGCGTGGGGGCCGCGGCGGGCGGCGCCCGTCCCGTCCGCGCTGTGCGAAGCTTGATCGGTAAGCGGGCCGCCGGGTCCGCGTCGCCTGGGAGGGAGTGGCCATGAGTACGCCCGAGGAGCGGATCGGCGAACTCGGACTGGAGCTGCCGGAGGTCGTCGCACCGCTGGCGTCCTACGTTCCCACGGCGCGGACGGGCTCGCTCGTCTACACGGCCGGGCAGGTCCCGATGGTCAAGGGCGAGCTGACCCTGACCGGCAAGGTCGGGGCGGACGTCACCGCGGAGCAGGCGGCCGAGCAGGCCCGGATCTGCGCGCTCAACGCCATCGCCGCCCTCAAGGCCGAGGTGGGAGAGCTGTCCAGGATCGTGAGGATCGTCAAGGTGGTCGGGTTCGTGGCCAGTTCCCCCGACTTCCACGGTCAGCCGCAGGTGATCAACGGGGCGAGCGACCTGCTGGGCGAGGTGTTCGGCGACGCGGGGAAACACGCCCGCAGCGCCGTGGGCGTCGCCGTCCTCCCGCGCGACGCGGTCGTGGAGGTCGAGGTCATCGCCGAGGTCGCCTGAGCGGGGACCGGGTTGACGGAACGTCATTCGGTATTCCCGGATGTCACGCCATGAGGATCACGAGGTGCCCGAGCGCGGCCGGACGGCGATGACCGGCCTGCTGCGGCTCCCGGCGGAGTTGCGGGACAGGGTCGAGGACGTCCTGGCCGGCCGGGCGGAACCGGTCCCCGCCCGGCACGCGGCCACGGTGGTGGTGCTCCGCGATCACGAGGAGCACGGCCTCCAGGCGTTCATGCTGCGGCGGGTCCGGTCGATGGCGTTCGCGCCCGGCGCGTACGTCTTCCCCGGCGGCGCGGTCGACCCGCGCGACGGGGAGGCGGCATTGGCCTGGGCCGGGCCGTCCCCTGCCGAGTGGGGTGCGGCGTTCAAGGCGGACGAGACGCTCGCGCGTGAACTGGTCTGCGCGGCCGTCCGGGAGACGTTCGAGGAGAGTCTCGTCCTGCTGGCGGGGCCGACGGGCTCGTCCGTCGTGGACGACACGCGAGGGGACGCGTGGGAAGCGGACCGCCAGGCCCTTCTGGGCCGCTCCCAGTCGTTCGGTGAGTTCCTCCACCGGCGTGGTCTCGTCCTACGGTCGGACTTGCTCAGGCCATGGGCCCACTGGGTGACGCCCGCTGTCGAGCCGAAACGCTACGACACGCGGTTCTTCGTCGCAGCGATCCCGGAGGGACAGCGCGCCGGGGACGTCAGCACCGAGGCCGACCAGGCGGCGTGGGTGCGTCCGGCCGAAGCCGCCGAGCGGGGGCGCAGGGGAGAGTGGCCCATGCTGCCGCCGACCGTGGCCACGCTCTCGGAGCTGTCCGCGTTCGAGACGGTCGCGGACGCCCTGGCCTCACCGCGGGAGATCGTCGTCTACGAGCCCGCGGCGGTGATCGTCGACGGCGAGCCGTACCTCGTCCTGCCCGAAGACATCGCGCAGCACTACGCGTCCGGGTGACGTGGCCGTGTCGCCGAGCCGGAGGCTGCACCTGTCCAGGGCCGTGATGCGGCTGCTCGCGGGCACGTCGGCGCTGCGCCACATGGAACGGCTGGGCTGGAACCCGCTCCGCCACCCCGATCGCGCCTCGGGCAGGATGGGGGAGATGAGCGATATCGACGGGATGGGGACGGAACGGGCAACCTGTGTGCTTGCCCCGAATCCGTCCGCGATGACGCTGGACGGGACGAACACCTGGATCATCGGCGAGCCCGGCGCCGAGGAGGTCGTGGTCGTCGACCCCGGCCCGAAGGACGGCGCCCATCTGCGCCGCGTCGTGGACATCGTCGCGTCCCAGGGGCGGCATGTCGGCCTCGTCCTGCTCACACACGGTCACCCCGATCACGCCGCGGGCGCCGAGAAGTTCGCTGGCCTCGCGGGTCATGGGGGTCTTGGGGGCTCCGGCGGCGGGCGGGTCAAGGTGCGGGCGCTCGATCCGCGGCACCGGCTCGGCGACGAAGGACTGTCCGAGGGCGACGTGATCACCACGGGCGGCCTGGAGCTGCGCGTGATGGAGACGCCCGGCCACACCGACGACTCGCTCACGTTCTGGCTGCCGGCCGACCGCGCCGTCCTCACCGGCGACACCGTCCTCGGGTACGGGACGACCGTCCTGGAGGGCAGGCTGGGCGACTATCTGAGTTCCCTGGACAGGCTCCGCGCGTTCTCCGCCGACAGGGACGCCGCCACGATCCTGCCCGGCCACGGGCCGAAGCTGGACGACCCGCTCGCCGTCCTCGACCACTACATCGACCACCGGCGCGAGCGCCTCGCCCAGGTGGAGGCCGCCGTCGCCGCGGGCGCCTCGACCGCACGGGAGGTCGTGGAGCGGGTTTACGCCGATGTGGACAAGTCACTGTGGCCCGCGGCGGAGTGGTCCGTCCAGTCGCAGCTGGACTATCTCAGGACCCGCGACTGACCCCCACAAGCGCGCGCGGGGCCGTCTAAGCGCGCGCGGGGGGCATGTCGGCAATGGGCATGTTCTTGCGCGAGACCGCGGCGCAGGGCCGCAAGTCGCGGTTCAGAGGGTTTCGTGGGGTGGCGCGCTCACGTGGGCGCCCATCTCGGACGCGGCGTGGGCGAGAGGGTGGTCGGGGTAGAGCCCGGGCCCGGCGGGGGCGGGCGGCGTCCAAGGGTCGTGCGAGGGGTGGTCTGGGACGGTCGTGCGAGGGGTGGTGGGCGCGGGGTGAGAAGCGTGTGGTGCCGGCCGCACGATCACGGCGCCGGTGGCGTGATCGTGCCGGCCTTCCCGTTACTTGGAGCGCTTGCGGAGCCGGTCGATGTCGAGGATCACCACGGCCCTGGCCTCGATCCGCAGCCAGTTGCGCTGGGCGAAGTCGGCGAGCGCCTTGTTGACCGTCTCGCGGGACGCGCCGACGAGCTGCGCCAGCTCCTCCTGCGTGAGGTCGTGGTGGACGTGCAGCCCGGCCTCGGACGGCTGCCCGAACCGCTCGGCGAGGTCGAGCAGCGCCTTGGCGACACGCCCGGGCACGTCCGTGAACACCAGGTCGGCCATCACGTCGTTGGTCTTGCGCAGCCGCTGGGCCAGCGCGCGCAGTAGCTGGACCGCCACTTCAGGGTGGCCGGTGAGCCAGGGACGTAGATCGTCGTGGCCGAGTCCGGCGAGCCGGCACTCGGTCACCGCGATGGCGCTGGCGGTCCGGGGACGGGGGTCGAACAGCGACAGCTCGCCGAACATCTCGCTCGGGCCGAGCACGCTGAGCAGGTTCTCCCTGCCGTCCGGCGCGGTCCGGGTCAGCTTGATCTTGCCTTCCAGGACGACGTACAGCCGGTCGCCCGTCTCCCCCTCGCTGAAGAGCGTCTGGCCCCGTGCGAGCCGCACCTCGGTCACGTTGGCGCGCAGCGCCTTGGCGCCCTGCTCGTCGAGGGCCTCGAAGAGCGGGGCTCTGCTCAGAACGTCCACGTCGCGGTCGGTCACGCTTCTCCTCCTCGAACACCTACATGCATAGTGTGACGTACGTCCCACCGCGTACGTGAAGGTAGGGTCACGGCGCGCCGAAACGCGGGACCGAACACGTACCCTTGCCCACGTGTCTCGCAACGGTAGTCCCGCCCCCGCGGCGGCGCCCCGCCAGCCCAGCCGGCCCCGGGCCGAGACGCGGCTCGCCCTCGTCCGCCGTTCCCGGCGGATCAACCGCGAGCTCGCCGCGCTCTACCCCGACGCCCACTGCGAGCTGGACTTCACGAACCCACTTGAGCTGTTGGTCGCCACGATCCTGTCCGCCCAGTGTACGGACCGGCGGGTGAATGCAGTCACACCGGCTCTCTTCGCCCGTTACCGGACCGCCGAGGACTACGCCGCGGCCGATCGGGAGGAGCTGGAGGCGATCATCCAGTCGACCGGTTTCTTCCGGGCGAAGGCGAACAACATCATGAAACTGGGCCATGACCTGAGCGAGCGTTACGGCGGTGACGTCCCGGGGCGGCTGAGCGACCTCGTCACGCTCCCGGGCGTCGGGCGCAAGACCGCCAACGTCGTCCTCGGCAACGCCTTCGACGTCCCGGGGATCACGGTCGACACCCATTTCGGCCGCCTCGCCCGGCGTTTCGGCTGGACGGACGAGACCGACCCGGTCAAGGTCGAGAAGGAGGTCGGCGAGCTGATCCCCCGCAAGGACTGGACGATGTTGTCGCACCGGCTCATCTGGCACGGCCGCCGCATCTGCCATTCGCGCCGTCCCGCGTGCGGCGCCTGCCCGCTCGCCCGGCTGTGCCCGGCGTTCGGCGAGGGGCCCACCGACGAGCCCACCGCTCGCAAACTGGTCAAGACCGGGCCGTTCTCCTGAGCGGGCGGACGGCGGAGACCTGGCCGGTATCCGAACAGATATCTGACGGGGAAGGAATGTGACCGTATCGGAGTTGGGACAGGCGTGACCGAGACAGCACCCCCTTCCCCGCCGTGGCTCGATCGTTTCCGTGCCACGGCGCCGCGGTTGACGGTGCCGTCGTTCTTCGAGCCGCCCCCGGACGCGCGCGCCGCCGCGGTGCTGATCCTCTTCGGCGAGGGGGCCGACGGTCCGGACATCCTGCTCACCGAGCGGGCCGCCACCCTCAACAAGCACGCGGGCCAGCCCGCCTTCCCCGGCGGCCGCATCGACCCCGAGGACGACGGCCCCGTCGCGGCGGCGCTGCGGGAGGCGTGGGAGGAGGCGGGCGTCGAGCCGTCCGGCGTGGACGTGCTGTGCTCGCTGCCGGAGCTGTACCTGTCGCGCAGTGAGCACCGGGTCACCCCCGTCGCCGGGTGGTGGCGCGAGCCGTCGGAGATCGCGCCCGGCCACCCCGGGGAGGTCGCGATGGTGGCGCGGGTGCCGATCGCGGAACTGGTCGACCCGGCGAACCGGCTGACGGTCCGGCACCCGTCGGGTCTCAAGCTGGGGCCCGCGTTCCGCGTCCGCGAGATGCTCGTGTGGGGGTTCACCGGGATGCTGCTCACCGAGGTGCTGGAGGCCGGCGGCTGGGACCGTCCCTGGGACGCGGAACGCGTCGAGGACCTGCCGCAGGACGTCCTGGACCTCGCGTCCCGCGACTGACAGACGGAGTACGCGGCACGCTACGGGACGGAAGATGGAGCGCTCCGGGACAGGTCCGCAGGTCAGCCGCCCGGGATCGTCTTGAGCCCGTCCTGAGCGCGTCCTGAGCCCGTTCCGGGGCCGTTCTGAGCGCGTACGGTGACCGTACGGCATCGCACCGGGCGGCTACCCAAGCCGTCACAATCTGGTACAGCGAGGGGACGTACACGGAGCCCCCGGCCCTATACGGTGAAGCGGTGCTGCACGACCACATTCTCGATCTCATCCTGCTCGTGCTCGTCGTGTTGTTCGGGATCTCGGGGTACCGGCAGGGCTTCATCGTCAGCCTGCTGAGCTTCGTCGGGTTCGTCGGCGGCGGGGTCGTGGGAGTGCTGGTCGCGCCGCCGATCGCCGGGACGGCCGTGAACGGCGGCGCGCAGCAGGCGCTGCTGGCCATCGTGATCGCGTTCCTGGCGGCCACGTTCGGGCAGCTCATGGCGTCGTCGGTGGGCGCGGTGCTGCGCAACCGCGTGACCGGGATGAACGCGCGCACCGCCGACACCGTCGGGGGCCCCTTCGTCAGCGCGCTGTCGCTGCTGATCGTCGCGTGGTTCTTCGGCCACCTGGTGGACGAGTCGGAGTTCAAGCCCCTGCGCACCCAGGTCAAGGGCTCCACGATCATCAACGGCATCAACGACGTGATGCCCACGGAGGCGCAGGGCTGGTTCTCCTCGTTCGAGGGGTTCGTGCGGAACAGCGAGTTCCCGCAGGTCTTCAACGGCCTCGGTGGCGAGTCGGTGGTGCAGGTGCCGCCGCCGGACGACTCCATCCTCAACACCGGCGCGCTGCGGAACGTCCGGCGCAGCATCGTCAAGGTCGTCAGCACGGCGCCGCAGTGCCAGCGCAGGATCGAGGGCACCGGCTTCGTGTTCGCGCCGGAGCACATCATGACCAACGCGCATGTCGTGGCGGGCGCGCGCGGGTCGTCGGTGGTGCAGTCGCTGAACGGCGCGAACGACCGCGGCCGGGTCGTCCTGTACGACCCGAAGCGGGACGTCGCGATCCTGTACGTGCCGGGGCTGGAGGCGCCGCCGCTGAAGTTCGCCGAGTCGGCCCGCGTCCGCGACAACGCGATCATCGCCGGTTTCCCGAAGAACCAGCCGTTCCGGGCCGGTGCCGCGCGGATCCGCGCCCGGCAGACCGCCAAGGGGCCGGACATCTACCACAGCGGCCAGGTCAGCCGTGAGATCTACGCCATCCGCGGGACGGTCGAGCCGGGCAACTCCGGGGGCCCGCTGCTGTCGACGGACGGACGCGTCTACGGCGTCATCTTCGCCGCCGCCCTCGACACGCCCTCCACCGGTTACGCGCTCACCGCCGAAGAGGTCGCCGCCGACGCGCGCACGGGCGCGACCCTCACCAATCCTGTCTCGACCCAGAGTTGCTCAGACTGAACCCACCGTCCCCTTGCGCGACCCGTCTACGGCGACCCGTCTCCAGGGGCTCGTCTACGGCGACCCGTCTACGGGGACTTGAGTTGAAGACGCACAGGGCCCTCGCTAGGACGATCGTCGACGAGAGCGCGTACCTGCTGAACGACCCCCCGGACATCTAGGCCGTGCGGGGGAGCGGTCTTGTACGGCTCCAGCCGGTCCGCCGAACGGCTGAGCAGAGCCACGGCGCCCTTGACGTTTCCACGGCGCAAGTGGGTGATGCCCACGGCCACCTGCGCGAGACCCCGCCACAGCTCCCGCTCGTCCTCGGGAGCGGCCTTCCAGACGGCTTCGAGTACCTCATGGGCGTGGAACGGACGATCGTCGTCCAGCAGGCGTTGCGCTTCGACGAGCGCCTCGTCCGGTTCCATGTCGAGGTCGTCGGGCATCGTCGGTATCCCGGTCGTGCCATGAGGCAGCGGACGGCCGTAGGCGTCGCGTGGGCGCGCGTTGCGTGGCCGTCCCGACTCGTCCCGATCCCGCATTCCTCCACCGTACGCGGGCTCGCATACGGGCTCACCTTGCGGCGAACCCACTCGGTCAGTGTTCCGGCTCCGGGTCGGCCAGCCAGCCGAGCAACTGGGAGTCGAACGCGCGGGGGCGTTCCTCATGGGGGAAGTGTCCTGCCCCTTCGATGAGCTTCCACCGGTACGGGGCCGCGACGTACCGTCCCGATCCCTGGGCGCTGCCAGGGAGGGTGCATGTGTCGAGTGCACCGTGCAGTTGGAGTGTCGGCGCGTGGATCGGCGTGCGCATGCGGTGCGCGTACCGGATACCGTCCGGACGAGGCTGGGAGCGGACCAGCCACCGGTGATACTCCAGAGCGCAGTGCACCGTACCGGGGATCTGCACGGCGCGCCGGAAGAGTCGTTCCGCGCGCTCGTCCGGCCAGCCCGGACCCGACCACTTGTGCAGAAGGCGGCCCACCATGGCCGCGTCATCGCGAACAAGGCGCCGCTCCGGCCACATGGGCAGCTGGAAGCCGAGCATGTGGCGTGTCGCCCATCCCTGGCCGCGGAGATCGCCCCGGACGGCCTGCCGCAGCCGCAGCGGATGCGGGGCGCCCACCACGGCCAGCCGCTGGACGACCTTCGGGTGGTAGACCGCCATCGTCCAGGCCAGCAGCCCGCCCCAGTCGTGCCCGACCACGATCGCGTTGGCCTCGCCCAGGGCGCGGACGAGCCCGGCGGCGTCCCCGGCCAGCGTGACCAGGTCGTAGCCGCGCGGCGGCTTGTCGCTGCCGCCGTAGCCCCGCAGGTCCGCCGCGGCCGCGCGGTACCCCGCGGCGGCGAGCGACACCAGCTGGTTGTGCCAGGACCACCAGAACTCGGGGAAGCCGTGCAGCAGCAGCACGAGCGGCCCCTCGCCGGCCTCGGCGACGTGGAAGCGCGTCCCGCCCGCGCTGACCGCCCGGTGCGTCCAGGGGCCGTCCACCTCGACCAGCGACGTGTCGTGCCCGGCCATGGCGCTCAGCCCTTGAGAGCGGGGGTGTCGTCCGAGTCGCCGCGGTGCCGCAGCATGGTGATGTCGTCCTTCAGCGTCCTGCGTGTCCGCTTCGCCCCGTCGATCTTGCGGATGCGCAGGTAGCCGATCCCGATCAGCCCGAGGGCGAGCAGCAGGTAGACGCCGGAGACGATGAGGAACGCGGCCCAGTGCCAGATGCCGAGCGCGACCAGCCCGTACGCCGCCGCCATCGAGAGCAGGATGACGATCAGCCCGGCGATCAGCGCGGCGATGCCGAACATCGCACTGCCGAGCGCGGCCTTCTTGGCGTCGGCCTTCAGCTCCAGCTTGGCCAGGTCCATCTCCGCCCTGACCAGGTTGGAGACGTTGCTGGACGCCAGCGCGACCAGCTCGCCGAGGGATTTCTCCTCGACGCGCTCGCCCGGCAATGCCTCGGACATATCGCTTTCTCCTTCCAGAGCCCCCCGGCCGCCATGCTTGCCCAAGCCTGGCAGTCGGGCGGACCGTCCGGCCACCCGGTGTCACGACGTCAGTCCAGGCGCGCGCGCTGACGCACCCTTCTGCGGAAGACGACGGTCGCGGCCGCCGAGGCGATCACGCTCGCGATCAGGACCGCAGTCGTCACTCTCTCGAATTGTGACGGGTCGGTATAGGCCAAACCGCCGATCAGCAGGGAAACGGTGAAACCGACCCCGGCGAGCATCGCGACTCCGGCGATCTCACGCCAGTGCAGTTCCTCCCCCAGCGTCGCCAGGCCGACCCGTACGGCCGCCCAGGCGCCGCCGAGGACGCCCACGAACTTACCGATCACCAGACCCGCGATCACGCCGAGGGCCACCCGATCGCCGAAAACCGCTCCCAGCGCCGATCCGCCCAGCGTCACTCCGGCCGACAGGAACGCGAACACGGGAACGCAGAATCCCGCAGAGAACGGCCTGAGGACGTGGTCCGCGCGTTCGGCGTTCGTGGGCCTCTCGTCCGGTGTCTCATGCGGACTGGTCAGCATTCCCAATGCCACACCGGCGACCGTGGCGTGTATCCCGCTTCGCTGGACGCAATACCAGGCGAGGAGGGCCAGCGGCACGTACACCCATGGCGAGCGGACGTTCCTGGACTGCAGCAGCCCGTACACCGCGATGAGCACCACTCCGAGCAGGAGCGGAACCCAGCTGGGACTCTCGGTGTAGAAGACCGCGATGATCGTGATGGCGATCAGGTCGTCCACCACGGCGAGGGTCAGCAGGAACGCGCGCAACGGCGCCGGGCACGCCGAGAACGTCACGGCCAACACCGCCAGCGCGAACGCGATGTCGGTGGCGGTCGGCACCGCCCAGCCCTTCGCCGCCCCGGGCTCCCCGGCGCTGACCAGCAGGAAGATTAGCGCGGGCACCACCACCCCCGCGGCCGCCGCGATCACCGGCAGCGCCGCGTCCCGCGCGTTTCGCAGTTCGCCGTGCGTCAGCTCCTCGCGCAGCTCAAGTCCGGCGATGAAGAAGAACACCGCCAGCAGCCCGCTCGACGCCCAGTGCTGCATGTCCATGTGGCCGATGTGCATCCAGTGCGGGCTGAGCCCGTACTCCCGCAGATCGGTGTACGACGCCGCCCACGGCGTGTTCGCCCAGGCCAGCGCCGCCACCGCCGCGACGAGCATGATCACGCCGCCGACCGTCTCGGTGCGCAGCGCCTGCGTGACCTGCCGGCCGTAGCGGACCGTGGGCCGGAACGGCCAGCTCGCGGCGACCCGGCGCGGCGCGGACCGGTCGTTTCGGCCGTGCGGCGGCTGGTGGTCACGGCGTGGCGCGGGCTGGCGCGGCATTGGAGGCACCCCCGGGAAGACGAACGGACGACTGAGACCAACCCGCGTCCGGCCACGGGAAAGACCCCTGCCGACCAGACTTCCCGGCGCACCTGGATCCCACCCTACCTGCAAGATCCCATGCGCCCCTCGCACGCCCTGGGGCCGTCCTCCGCGCGCGCTACCCGCGTGACCCGGAGCGCCCTTCTGGCGGCCCTGGGCGGTCGCGCGAGGGGCCGGCTGGGGCTCGACGAGGGGTCCGCCCCTGCGCCGGACGTGCGACGGCCCGCGTTCAGGACGAGAAACGTTGTTTCCGTCCAGACGCGGGCCGCCGCCTCACACCGTGCCGGTCGTGCTGGTCAGTCCTCGGACTTGGCGCTGGGCAGCTTCTCGGAGATCAGGTCCATCACCGTGCTGTCCGCGAGGGTGGTGACGTCCCCGATGCTGCGGTTCTCGGCGACATCGCGCAGCAGCCGCCGCATGATCTTGCCGGAGCGCGTCTTGGGCAGCTCCGGCACGATCATGATCTGGCGGGGCTTGGCGATCGGGCCGAGCGTCCTCGCGACGTGGTCGCGCAGCTCCTTGAGGAAGTCCGCGCCCTCGACGTCGCCCGCGCTGCCGCGGGGGATGACGAACGCCACGATGGCCTGCCCGGTCAGCGGGTCGGTCGCGCCCACGACCGCCGCCTCCGCCACCTTCGGGTGCGAGACCAGCGCCGACTCCACCTCCGTGGTGGAGATGTTGTGCCCGGACACCAGCATCACGTCGTCGACCCGGCCGAGCAGCCACAGATCGCCGTCGTCGTCCTTCTTGGCGCCGTCACCGGCGAAGTACAGGCCGTCGAACCGCGACCAGTACGTCTTGACGTACCGCTCATCGTCGCCCCAGATGGTGCGGAGCATCGACGGCCACGGCTCCTTGACCACGAGGAACCCGCCGCCGCCGTCCGGCACCGCGTTGCCCTGGTCGTCCACCACGTCCGCCACGATCCCCGGCAGCGGCCGCATCGCCGCACCCGGCTTCCCGGCCGTCACGCCCGGAAGCGGGCTGATCATGATGCCGCCGGTCTCCGTCTGCCACCACGTGTCGACCACGGGGGCCTTGCCCCCGCCGATGTGCTCGCGGTACCAGACGTACGCCTCGGGGTTGATCGGCTCACCGACGCTCCCCAGAACGCGCAGGGACGACAGGTCGAACCGGGCGGGGATGTCGTCGCCCCACTTCATGAACGTGCGGATCGCCGTGGGCGCCGTATAGAAGATGGAGACCTTGTACTTCTGGATGAGTTCCCACCAGCGACCCTGGTGCGGCGTGTCCGGAGTGCCCTCGTACATTACGCTGGTGGCGCCGTTGGCGAGCGGCCCGTACACGATGTAGGAGTGGCCCGTCACCCACCCGATGTCGGCCGAGCACCAGTACACGTCCTTCTCGGGCTTCAGGTCGAACACCGCATGGTGCGTGTAGGCGATCTGGGTCAGATACCCACCGGTGGTGTGCAGGATGCCCTTCGGCTTACCCGTCGTACCGGACGTGTAGAGGATGTACAGAGGGTGCTCCGAGTCCATGGGCTCGGCGGTGTGCTCCTCACTCTGCCGCTCCACCACGTCCTGCCACCACACGTCGCGCTCGTTCTCGGCGACCTCCTCGCCTGTGCGGCGCACGACGAGGACGTTCTCCACGGTCGGCGTCTGGGCGACGGCCTCGTCCACGGTCGGCTTCAGGGCGGACGGCTTGCCGCGCCTGTACCCGCCGTCGGCCGTGATGACGAGCTTGGCCTGCGCGTCATCGATGCGGGTGCGGAGCGCGTCCGCGGAGAAGCCGCCGAACACCACCGAGTGCGTCGCGCCGATGCGCGCGCACGCGAGCATCGAGATCGGCAGCTCGGGGATCATCGGCAGGTAGATCGCGACCCGGTCGCCCTTGCGGATGCCGAGCTCCAGCAGCGCGTTCGCCGCCTTGCCCACCTCCCGCTGCAGGTCGGCGTACGTGAGCGTCCGGGTGTCCCCCGGCTCGCCCTCCCAGTGGAAGGCGATCTTCGCGCCGCGGCCGGCCTCCACGTGCCGGTCCACGCAGTTGTAGGCGACGTTCAGCTCGCCGCCCACGAACCACTTGGCGAACGGCGGGTTGCTCCAGTCGAGGACCTCGTCCCAGCGCTTGGACCAAGTCAGCCGGTCCGCCTGCCGGGCCCAGAAGCCCAGACGATCTTCGGACGCCTCGTCGTACGCCTCGGCCTTGACGTTCGCCGACTCGGCGAGCTCGGCCGGAGGTGCGAAACGCCGCGTCTCCTGAAGGAGGTTCGACAGTGTCTCTTGGCTCTGGCTCAACGCGTGCTCCTTGCTAGCTGACGGGGGTCGCCCGGTGTGCCCACTCCACCAGGAAAGGTCACGCCCGCACAAGACCGCTTCCCACGTGTTGAGCAGGAACGCACCCAGCGCTCATGGCTCCTGACGATGCTATGTGATGCTCCGCACAGGCCCCCGTCCCGGTATGCAAGACGCCCCCGCACCGCCCGCTCTGGCGCCCCGCACCGCCCGATCCGGCGCCCGCACCACCCGGTCTGGGCGCGCGCGCAGCCCCGGCCAGGCACCCGCACCGCCCGGCCAGGCACCCGCGTCGCCCGTCCTGGCGCCCGCACAGCTCGGCCTGGCGCCCGCACCGCCCGTCCTGGCGCCCGCACCGCCCGTCCTGGCGTCCGCACCGCCCGTCCTGGCGTCCGCACCGCCCGTCCTGGCGTCCGCACCGCCCGTCCTGGCGTCCGCATCGCCCGGTCGGGCCGCGCGTCGCCCAGTCGGGCCCCTGCGCCGCCCAGTCCGGCGCGGCGACCGCATAGGGTCGGGCCGTGACCGATGCCTTTGCCGATGTGGCGAACCTCCCCGGCGTGGCGGATGCCGTCGCCAGCGCGCGCGCCGCCGTGGACCGCCTGCTGGGCCACCGCGTCCTGCGGCGGCGGAGCGCTGAGGTTTCCACCGAGTCCGCCCTACGCGGCGCCAGGGCGTCAGCCGTCCTCGAAGGCTCTCCGGTCACTCTGGACGCCCTGCGAGTCAGCGACCCCCCGGCCGACCCCGTCGTGCAGGGGGCGCTGCGGGTGTCGGCCGAACTGGGCGCCCTGTCCGAGACATGGCGGCAGGCGCCCCGGCAGGTTCTCGCACGCCTTTACGTCCTCGCGGCAGCGGACGCCATCGAGACTGAGGAACTCGGCCGTCCGCGCATGGACGACCGTCCTGTGAAGGACATCCTCGGGCTGGGCGAACCGCCGTCCCCAGCCGAGGTGGCGACACGACTGGACGCTCTTAGCGGGCTCCTGACCCGCCCCACCAAGGCCCCGGCGCTCGTCGTCGCCGCCATCGTGCACGGGGAACTGCTGGCGCTGCGTCCGTTCGGCTGGGGAGACGGCATCGTCGCCCGTGCCGCCCAGCGTGTCACCCTTGTCTCCCGTGGGCTCGACCCCAAATCCTTGACCGCCCCTGAAGTCGGCCACGCCGAACTCGCCGGAGAGTACGCCGAGGCGATCCGCGGCTACGCGTCCGGCACGTCCGAGGGCGTGGCCGCCTGGATCGCCCATTGCGCCGCCGCCACCGCCGCTGCGGCCCGCGATTCGCAGGCGATCTGTGAGGCGTTCCTCCGGGGCTGAGGTCGTCTGTCGGTGGGATGCGTCATGGTGAGGCCATGGCAGATCGCAAGCACGCGCGTCCTGCGGCGCCCACGGACACCACCGTCTCTTCCGCCGACTGGGACTCCCGTGATCTGACGGGTGAGCAGCACGAACGCGTGCTGTTCGTGGACGTGGACATGACCGAGGCCGGTGGCGTCGGGGCGGTGTTCACCGACTGCACGTTCCGCGGCGTCCGCTTCAACGCGTCGACGCACACCGACTCCGCGTTCGTGAACTGCACCTTCGTCCGCTGCCGTCTCTTCGACGCGACGTTCAGCGGCTGCAAGCTCGTCGGCAGCATGTTCGACGGCTGCACCTACGATCTGCTGAAGGTCAAAGGCGGCGACTGGTCGTTCACCGGCCTTCCCGGAGCGGACCTGCGCCGGGCCTCGTTCGAGGACGTCCGCATGCGCGAGGCCGATCTCACCGGCGCCCAGTGCGCCGGAGCCACGATCCGTGGTGTCGACCTGTCGGGCGCATGGTTGCATAAGGCGGACCTCACGCGATGCGACCTCCGCGGAAGTGACCTTTCCGCCATCGATCCACTGACCGTCGAACTGAGACAAGCGGTGATCGATCCGTTCCAGGCCGTCGTGATAGCCACCGCGCTGGGTTTGGACGTACGCGACTGACATAGCGAACGGCGTCCCTCTACGAGACGCCGTCGCCAGTCACGTCACACCGGGTTACCAAGCGTGCACCTCGTATTCGTCGGAGCGGGTCAAGCCCGTCTCGACGCGCCTCCCGCGGCTGGTCGCGCGTGGGTGCCCGGCTGCCGTGCTCGGACACATGGTCCGTATGTTCTGTCTACGCCTCGTTTGTCCGGATGACAACCCCCCATTGGCAAAACCGATGCGGCAATGCGGGGCGCCGCCGGACGATCCCGCCGCTGGTCATGGCGTCAAAGTAGCGCGGAATGCACCATTCCGGACTAAGCGCGGCCACCACCCCGATCGGGGATACCGATCACGCACTGTGATCATTTCTTTTTGGTGGCGACCCGGAAAGATCTTTAGTTCTGCTGTACGCTCCGACTTCCGTCCCGTTGCGCAAGACCGGATCGGACGGGGGCGCCGCCGCGCCTCCGGGCGGGGCGGGTTCGTCCGCAGCAGATGAGAAAAAACAGTGCAGCCAGGGCGAGTTTGCGGCTCGACGGAACTCGCGACGATCGGGCAGCATATGTTGTATCCACCTAGACTGGAGACGGCGAGTTTGCCTCTTCTATAGATCGAACTTGCGTACGCCCAGCCCGATCTCCTCTGAGACTTTCTTGGGAAAACGGGCCGGCTCTACCCCCCCGGAGCCGGACCGTTCTGGCGACCCCCGCTCTCCCCCCCGGCGGGGGTCGCCCAGCCGTGACGCGGCCGGGCGGTGGCACTGCCACCGCCCGGCCGCGAAAACCTGGCGGGGGAGGTTATCCACAGTTGGCGGGACCCCTTCCAGTCGCCGGTGGCGGGGTCGCAAGGTGGAGTCCTCCGGAGGATGAGGGGGATCCGATGAACCTTGCCGCGCTGATCGTCACGAGTGACCCTGCCCTGGCCGACGACCTGCTCCGCCTGGCGGCGGCCGCCGACGCCCACGCCGATGTCGCCCACGGAACCGACGAGGCGAGGACCGCCTGGACCTGGCCCGCCCTCGTTCTCGTGGGAGCCGACGTGGCGGAGGAAGTGGCATCGGCGGCCCTTCAGCGCCGCCAAGGCGTCGTCCTGGTCACGAGCGCGGACGCCACCCCGGAGACCTACCGCAAGGCGGTCGAGGTCGGTGCCCAGGACGTCGCGATCCTGCCCGACCACGAGGACTGGCTGATCAACGCCTTCGCCGCCGCGGCCGAACCCGACGGCAACCTCGGCGCGACGGTCTGCGTCGTCGGCTCACGCGGCGGCGCCGGGGCCAGCGCCTTCGCCGCCGCCTTCGGGCTGAGCGCCGCGGGCACGGGCCTGCGCACGCTGCTCGTCGACGCCGACCCTTTCGGCGGCGGAATCGACCTGCTGCTCGGGCTGGAAGGCCACGAGGGCGTCCGCTGGCACGATTTGGCGGAGCGGCGCGGCCGCCTCAACCCCGTCGGCCTCCGCGATTCCCTTCCCCACACCGGGGACCTGTCCGTCCTGTCCTGGCGCCGTGGCGAGCCCGTACCCGTCACCCAAGAGGCGACCCTCACCCTCCTCGACGCCGCCGTACGCGGTTTCGACCTGGTTGTCGCGGACGTCCCGCGCTACCCGGGCGACATGGGTCGCGCCGCCCTCCGCGCCGCCGATGTCACCTACCTGCTCGTCCCGGCCGAGGTCCGCGCAACCGTGGCCGCCGACGGCCTCGCGACGGCCCTCCGCCGTGACACCGCCGACCTCCGCGTCATCGTCCAAGGCCCGGCTCCAGGCGGGCTGACATCCGAGATGGTCGCCCAAGCCCTGGACGTCCGGCTCGCCGGGACCTTCGAACGCGACCGCCGGTTCCCCACCGCCATGGATGAGGGCACCCTCCCGCGAGTGTCCCGCCGAGGTCCCCTGGCCGACCTCTGCGCCCACATCCTCGCCGACCTCTCCCTGCAGCCCCACGCCTACCGGGAGGAGGCCGCGTGATGCCCAACAGCGCCACCCCAGCCCCCTCTCCACAACACTCACCCCACCTCCAGAAGGCGATTCCAGGAGCCAACCCCGCCGCCCCCAAGGGACCCCCGTCCCAAGCCGCACACCCCAACTCGCACACCACCACCCACAAAACCGGGGCCACCCCACCCCCGGAGCTCCGTCGCTACCACCCCCGGCCCTCCGGCCCTGCCGCCCCGGACATCCACAGGGGCCAAGTCGTGTCCCCTTGGCCCCTACCGCCCGCCGCCGGTCCATCCCGAAGCCAGCGTCCTCTACCTCAGGACTCACACCCCGAGAGCCGGACGCGCATCAATCGCGCAACCGCCGTCCTCTCGCTCAGGAAGCCCCCGCCTTCGCAGCCTCGGACATCCCTTGAGCCGCAGCCGCTGCTACCACGCCGCAGAGTCCGGGCCCTCCCAGGCCAGACGTCCACTGCCCTCCGAGGCTGGCGTCGCTCTTCTTCGAGGTCCTACACACCCCGGCGTCGGACATGGAGCGAGCTCGCAGCCAGCGCTCCGCTCAAGGCGTGCCCCTATCAAGTGAGTTTCCAGCGAGGCCGCTCCCACCCTGCCGCGACAACCGGGTCCTCCGAGATCGGACACCCAACGCACTCCGAACCTGGCTCACGCTCCTCAAGTTCCATGCTTCCCGGCACCGCACACACGCACCGAACCGGCAACCAGTGCCCTCCTTCAGGCATGCATTGCCCTACCGGGTTCGACCTCCCGAGCGGACGGGGCAGCACCATGCCGCACGATGCAGCCCCTTTCACACCTGGACGTTCACCGCCCTCGAAGCCAGCACCTTCCGCCCTCAAGGGCGCCAGCCATCGCCGGATATGCATCGACCCGCAATCACCGCTCCTTTCCCAGGCTTCAGATCCTCGCGAACGAGTCCTCCACCAGCTTCGCAGGCTCATGAGTGACGGCCAGCCACGCCCGGCCAACGCCTCCTACCTGCGGCAAGAGGGGCAATTCGGACCGCGACCTATGCCACAACTGGAGGTGTGAAATGACAAAGCTCTCCGATGCCGTGCGCGGCCGTCTCGCGGACAAGGGAGACGAACCCACCGCCGGACGGGTCGCGGCGGCTCTGCGCGCCGAGGAGCGCCTGCTCGGGGACCGTGAAATCCTGTCGTTAACCGATGAACTGCGTGCCGAGTTCGTCGGAGCAGGCCCGCTGGAACCGCTGTTGCGCTCCCCGGACGTCACGGACGTCCTCGTGAACGGGCCTCACGAAGTCTGGGTGGACGCAGGGGCCGGCCTCGTCCGCACCTCTCTGCGTTTTCAGGACGAAGCCACGCTTCGCCGCCTCGCCCAACGACTCACAGCAGCCGCCGGGCGCCGCCTCGACGACGCTTCGCCCTATGCCGACGCGCGGCTTCCAGGCGGAGTGCGCCTGCACGCCGTCCTTCCACCGGTCGCGGCGAGCGGTACCTGTCTCTCCCTGCGACTTCCTCGGCGCCGCGCCTTCACCCTCGACGAACTGATCCGGACAGGCACTGTTCCGCCGGAAGGCGCGACCCTGCTCTCAGCCCTCATCGAGACCCGCGCGGCGTTCCTCATCACGGGCGGGACGGGCACCGGCAAGACCACGCTTCTCAGCAGCCTTCTCAGTCTGGCCGATCCGGCCGAACGACTCCTTCTAGTGGAGGACTCCGCTGAACTGAGACCAGACCACCCCCACGTGGTCCGTCTGGAGGCACGTCCGCCGAACGTCGAAGGTGCAGGAGGCGTCACCCTGAACGACCTCGTCCGTCAAGCCCTCCGCATGCGACCCGATCGTTTGGTCGTCGGAGAGGTGCGCGGTCAGGAGGTGGTCGTTCTCCTGCAGGCGCTCAACACGGGCCACGAAGGGGGTTGCGGAACACTCCACGCCAACACCGCCGCAGACGTCCCGGCCCGGCTGGAGGCCCTGGCCTGCGCCGCCGGGCTCAGTCGCGAGGCGGTGCACAGCCAACTCGCCGCCGCTCTGGACATCGTCGTCCACCTCGTCCGCGAACCGGCGGGCGGCCGCCGACGCGTAGCCGAGATCTGCCTCCTCCGCCGCGCCGCCGACGGCTTGGTCGGCGTAGTCCCCGCTGTCACGTTCACCGCAAACGGCGAGCTGATCGCCGCGACAGGAGCACAAGCTCTCGCGACCCGGCTGTCAGGCCGGTGGAGCCCATCATGATCGACGCGACGGGCCTGGCGGCACTGTTCTCCTCGGCGGCTGTCTGGACGCTGCTGACCCCGTCCCGCACCGCCCAGCGCCTTGACCGCCTGTTCGCTCCCACGCGACCACCGGCGACGACCAAGTTCACGACCTTGATCGAGGATTTCAAGGAGCGCAGGAGCCGCCCCCACCGGTGGCGCACCGCGGTGATCGAACTCTGCGACGGCATGGCGGCCGAGCTCGCCGCCGGCCGTACACCACACGAAGCCTTCAGGAACTCCGCAACCGTCCTCGACCCGTACATATCCACAACACTTCTCAAGACCCCGCGATCCCCACCAGAAGCGGAAATCCCCTCCTACCTGGATGCCCTTGCTGGAACGCCAGGCGCTGAAGGGCTCCGCCTCCTGGCGGCCTGCTGGCGCATCGGCTCCGAACGCGGCGGCACCTTGGCCACCGTCCTGGACGGACTGGCCGCCGCTCTCCGCGACGAGGAGGCCCAGCGCCAAGATGTGGCCGTCCAACTGGCCGGTCCGCGCGCCACCGCACGGCTCCTGGCAGCCCTGCCTCTAGTGGGAGTCGCAATGGCCGCTGCTCTCGGCGCGCATCCGGTGGCCTTCCTCTGCGGCTCCCTCCCCGGCCTGGCCTGCTTGATCGCAGGCGTAGGGCTCAACGCGACGGGCCTCTGGTGGACCCGCCACCTCGCCAGATCGGCCGAAGCTCCCACCCATCCTCAACGAAGGCGAAGCACATGCAGCCAGTCCTGCCCCCAACCCTGGGCCACAGACCACAATCCCAACCCGCTGACCGCCCCATGAGAGAGCGCACCCACGAGACGTGTCCTGTGGTCGAGTGTCCGCCGCCATGTTCGTTGATTCAGCCTGCTGACCGCCCTCCATAGCGAGCGCACCGACGAAACCGGTCCTGTGGCCGAGTGTCTGCCGCCGAGTTCGTCAATCCACCTACTGACCGCCCTCGACAGAGGACGCAGCCGCAGACTTGTCGTGTGTCCGAGTCCGCGCCGTCGAACTCGTCAACTTCCACCTGTTGACCGGCCCCCATAGGGAGCGCGCCGACGATACGTGTCTGTGGCTGAGTGCGCGCCGCCGAGTTCGTCAACCCCAACCTGTTGTACCGCCTTCCATAAAGGACGCACCCACAAGACGTGGCCTGTGACTGATTGTCTGCCGCCGAGGTCGTCGATCCGACCCGCTGACCGCCCTCTGTGGAGAGCAAAGCCGCAAGGCGTGGCCTGTGATCGAGTATCCGCTACCGAGTTCGTCAATCCACCTGCTGACCGCCGTTGAGAGGACGCACCACAAGACTTGTTGTGTGGCCGAGTGTCCGCCGCCGAGTGCCTCGGTGTGAAAGGAGGTGCACTCAATGCGAGCTGGGGCTGCCCATGAACCCGCTAGCTTCCAGATCCTCGAACCCGATCTCCCGATCGCGCGACGCACGTCGACACCCGCCTCATGAACTAGCAACGATCTACGGCTTCGTAGGTCTGGTTGGGGGCGGTGGGCGTGTAACTC
Organism: Actinomadura graeca; assembly: GCF_019175365.1. NCBI lineage: Bacteria > Bacillati > Actinomycetota > Actinomycetes > Streptosporangiales > Thermomonosporaceae > Actinomadura > Actinomadura graeca. The sequence continues at coordinate 4,834,872 of NZ_CP059572.1, forward strand.
AACGTCTTCCTGGCGCTGGACGGACGGGGAGCTGCCGCTGCGGGTAGCGGCGGCCGTGACCCTCATGATGGTGGGCGACGCCGAGGCGCTGCGCCGGCTGATCGGCGGCGACGGCCGGGGAGGCGCCAGATGGGGAAGGTGAGGACGCGCCCGGCCGACCCGCGGGACCTGCGCCCCGGACGATGGCCGAGATGCCACGCCCGTCTCATAGCTGCCTTTGCAGGAGCAGAGCAGCATGTGAGTCCTTCGCCAGGACCCGAATAGCCCCTCAGGGCGCTCACTAGCCATGTCCCACGACTCGCGATGTGCAAGCTCAGCAGCATGCCTGAGGAGCGTAGGCATATGGGACGCCTGAGGATGTGGACTTACCGGTACGCGACAACCTCCGGGATTGGTGGGTGTCTTGGTAAGGCCCGGTGTGCGTGGCACCTCCGGAAACGAGTGGGGTGAGCCTCTTCGGCGAACTGGGTCACGCCGGGGCGGCCAGAGGAGACGAGGTAACGGATGACCGTCGTGCCCCGGGTCTGGGCGGTTGTTCATTGAAGATCGCGTCCGCATAAGGCGCTTTAAGTCTCGAAATCTGGAGGTGTGATGGCAATGCTCGGAACGGTCCTGTGTGCCGCTGTGGCGGGCTTCCTCTTGCCGAAGGGAACCGGTGCCGCAACGCGACGGCTGGCCGGTGCGATACCTCGGGCGTCGCCTAGACATGCGGTTTCGCGAGGACCGCTCGGACGGTGGCGGGGCGCACCGCAAACCCGGTGCAGTGGACCTTGTGAAGGACGGCCCCAAGCGTGCAGGCGCGGAGAAGAGAGTCAAGGGCGGCGACCTGGAGGGGGCAGCGGGGACGCTACCAACCAGGTAGGACGAACCGGTGGTGGCAGCAGGGGCGGTGGATGGTGGGTTGCCGCCTCTGGTGCCAGAGAGGAAGGCTTGGTCGGCGACGTAGGCGCCGTGGCTGAGCGACGTGACCGTCTGATGCGGCGCGGCGCATCGGGTGCGGCGGGTCTGCTGTGCGCTGTCGTGCTGGGCGGCCTGCTCGGGGTCGTGACCGGTGGCCTGGTCGCAATGGCGGTCTGGCATTCGTTCAGTCGGCTGGGAAGTGCTGAACGTAAGCGGGAACAGGCGCGGCTCGTCGCCGATCTGCCTGTGGCGGTGGACCTCCTCGCCGCCTGCCTGCGAGGGGGAACGCCTTGGCATGACGCGGTAGAGGCGGTCGCAGACGCCGTCGGCGGTCCGCTCGGGGACGCACTACGTGGCGTCGCCGTTCAGATCCGGCTCGGTGCTGATCCCGCTGACGCGTGGCTGGTGTTGGCGAAGGATCCGGTGCTTGCGCCCCTGGCGCGTGCCGCGGTCCGCGGAGTGTCCAGCGGTGCCGCGCTGGCCCCGTCTCTCAGTCGTCTCGCCCGTGACCAGCGGAGAATTGCGCGGACGACTGCCGCTGCACGGGCCCGCGCAGCTGGCATACGCGCGCTCGCTCCGTTGGGCCTGTGTTTCCTACCGGCTTTCGTGCTCCTCGGAGTGGTGCCGGCGATCGCCGGTATCGCCTCGACGATCCTCATCCCCTAGCGCGGCGATGATGGCGTCGCCCTGCACGACGAAGAACAGGCAGGACGAGGGGACTGTGTCGGGCTCCGACGCCTCGATTCAGGGTTATCCACAGAACGCCGTTCGGCTGTTGCTCGGGGGCGCGTCATCGCAGGCTTGCAGTAGACGCGTTGAGGCGTCCTGGCCAAGCAACAGAGGAGGCGTCATGCGGGTGATGGATGCGGTGGTGCGGCGATGGCGCGAAACGGACAGAGAAGAAGGAATGTCGACGGCGGAGTACGCCGTCGGCACCATCGCCGCGGCGGCCTTCGCCGGTCTGCTTTTCAAGATCGTCACGAGTTCGGAGGTGAAGACCTTGCTGACGGGAGTGATCAAGAGAGCGCTCCAGCTCGCAGGCTGAGCGATCGGGCGGAACGCGAACGTGGGATGGCGACGGTCGAGATAGCCGTGGCCCTACCCAGTCTGGTTCTGATCACGGCCCTGGCGCTCTGGGGGGTGACGGTCGCGTCTGTCCAACTCACATGCACGGATGCCGCCCGGACCGGGGCGCGTGCAGCTGCGCGAGGAGAATCCCTATCGGCTGTGCGTGACACGGTCGCCCGGGCACTCCCCGCCGGGGCCATGGTGAAGGTGCGGCGCGATGCGGCGGCGGTGCGGGTCGATATCTCCGCTGAGGTTCAGGCACCAGCGGCGGCTGGACTTCCTCCGCTGGTCGTCCAGGCCCACGCGGTCGCCGTGACCGAGCCGGGCGTCGGAGATGAAGGCTGACAGCCGCGTCTTCGGCGGTGGCCAACCGCCGAAGACGCGGCGTCCGCAGAGCGACCCGGGAGATGGGAGCTTGCTCGCTCCTTGTCGGCAGGTTGTCGTTGCTCTGAGCATTCGCTGACGACCTCTGCAGCTGCGGCTCGGCAGGAGCCGGAGGGCGGAATCGGCAGGAGCCGGAGGGCGGAATCGGCAGGAGCTGGAGGGAAGAATCGGCAGGAGTCGGAGGGAGAAAGGAAGTAGTAGCGGGTGATGCCGGCGGTCGTGAGACGGCGTGTGGGATATCGGCCGACGTGGGCTGTCTTGCCTAGGCTTCCGCGACCTTGGCCAGCCCACCGGGCTCACCGCGCATCCGGTGGCCACCGGCCCGTGGGCGGCACCCTCATGACGACCTGCCGCTGGCGCGGTCCCACAACTATTCCGAGCGGCTCGCCGACCGGGGCGTCGGTGAGCAGTGGCCCGGACCGCTGCGCTGGGCGATAACCGGTTCATGCGCCAGCGCGCCTGGCCGCTCTGAAGTGGGGGTCGGTGATGGTCGTTGACGTGGCCGGACATCGCAGGGCCGGTTCTTGTGCTGGGGCGGCCCGGGGACGGACGCCAACCGTGGCCGATGTGAAGGGAATCAACTGAAGCGTTGAGGAGGGCAGGATGCGGAAGTGGCTGCGGATCGGGGAGCGGGATCGAGGATCCGGGACGCTGTGGGTGGTGGCCTTCACTTCGATCATCTGGCTGGGCGGAGTGACCGCCATGGCCGTTGGCGGAGTGCGGACGGCCCGGCATCGAGGGGACGCCGCGGCTGATCTCGCGGCACTGGCCGGGGCGGCGCGGGTGTCGAACGGTGCGGGGGCGGCGTGTGCGAGTGCCCGGAGCATCGCGGCCGAGTCCGGGGCTCGTGTGACGCGGTGCGCCGTCGAGGGGCCGGTCGTGGACGTCTCGGTGACGATGACGGCGAGAGTGCCCTTGGGGATCGATGCGTTATGTGTCGTATCCCGAGCCAGGGCTGGTCCCGTCGGGCTGGAGGGCGTAGCCTGACGCGGCACCACTCGTTGCACCGGATGTCAATAGGTCGGGAGGGGGTGTGGGCAGCGCGGATGCGGCGGCCTGAAGCTGCTTTGTCATCGAGCTGTGACTTTTGCTACCGGGGAGTACGTTACGCTTCCCTAGGCCCGCAGTTACCACTCGGCTCGCCGACCGCAACGGCCCCCTCACCTTCGGAATGGTCCACGCTGGGACCCGGTGGGACAAAGCGGGAGCGGCTGTCGGCACGCTGGTCGATGAAGGGAATGAGGACGTGACGATCATTCGCAGGATCGGTGCAGTCGCCCTCGCGACTCCCCTTGCGATGAGCTTCCCGGTTCTCGCCGCGCCGCCCACGCAGGCAGCCTCGACCGGAGTCCTCGCCCCCGCAGAGGGAACGGTCATCACCAGCGGCTCGACGGTGACGGCCAAGGCCCACTTCGACCTCGCGCTCAAGATGCAGTTGGGCGTCGAGGCTCCGGGGACCGGCTACAGGGTTCTCCGCGAGCGGAGTTGGTCGGGTGACATGTCCGCACCGATCGACCTTCCCAGGAACGGTAGCTACAGGGTCTATCTAAAAGGCGCGCTGACCAAGCAGGTCTACGACTCCAGCAACTTCACCGTTCGCATCCCGCCCGCCGCTCCCAGCGGGGTGTCCGCGCGGGTGTCCAGCAGCAAGCTGCTCGTAAAGTGGAATCTCGGTTCCGAGGTGGACCTGAACGGCTATGCGCTGTCGGGGTCCGGCGTCAGCTCCAAGTCGGGTTCGGTCGGTTCCCTCTGCTCGGGGTCGAACTGTTCCGCCAGCCTCTCGCTGACCCGGAAGAGTGGTCCCGTCTCAGTGGGAGTCCGAGCGAGACGCTCAACCGGGAACGGCGGTTCGGTGTACTCAGGCACCGTCTCGGCGAGTGCGATCGTGAGCGGCAGCAGCACCGGCTCGCAGCCGTCCGGCTCCGCACCGTCGGTTCCCGGCGGTGCCATGGCGCCCAGCGGCAGTGCTCCGCTGACCCCGTTCAATGATCGGTCGCCGGTGACGTTGCCGTCGGTCCAGCCCGATGGCGCTACCCCCGGATTCACCTACCCCACGCCGCAGATCGCCGGTTCGCCCAAGGCACAGAACGTCGCCGCGACCGATCGGCTGCAATGGGGCAAGAGCGTCGGCATCGCACTCGTCCTGCTGATCGTCGCGGCGCACCTCGGCACCTGGACACGGCAACTGCGCGTCTCACAGTCGGGGACGAGCAGCCTCGGCATGGCCGCACGCATCGCACGCGGCGGAACCGGCCGCAAGCGTGTCAGCACGGCGCGCCAGAAGATCGCACGCGCCGAGGCCATCGCCAAGACGGCCCCGGTCAAGCCGGTCGACACCCAGCCTCCCGCGTCCAAGCCCAGCGGTAAGGCCGCACGCCGACCCGCGACCCTCGGCAAGAGTTCCAGTCGCGTCAGCAGTTCACGGGGCGTTGGCCGTTCCGGTGGCGTCAGCGTGCGTATCGCCGCGCCCGCTTCGGGAAAGCCGACCTCCGGCCGTCAGCACACGGACAGCAGCCGACGCCATAAGTGATCTCACCAGCCAGCTGCACTGGCGCGGCCCTCTGTCGGTACGTCTAAGCGACGTTTCACAGCCCAGGCCCGGTAACAGTGCTCGCCTGGCGGCTTGTGCCATAACGGTGTGGGCAGCCGGGCGGGTGGTGGTTCTGTGGTGGGGAGATAGATGATCCATGCGGGCGGGGTGTGCTCGCTGGGCGGTGGGGCTCGTGTTTCCCCACGCTTCCTTTTGCGCTGCGCATTCGCCCCGGGCGCGTGCGGCCGCCAGCCGCGTCCGGTTTCGTTGAAATGGATGGCTGGGTGGAGGCGGGATCACCGTTGGTGATGATGCTCGGCGTTTCTGGGGGCGGATCGCTGTGCATTGGCTCTGATGATCGGTGCTTTTGGAGGCGGTGACGGGGCGTGAGGTGCGGGTTGGTGGGGTAGCGGCTGCTATGTCCACGGTCTAGGCTGCCTTGCCAGTCGGATCCCCCGTCGTCCGGCAATGGGAGAGGAGAGCCTCCACATGATCTTCCTGGGGTTGGTCATCGCGCTCGCCGCCGTGGTGGTGGGGGCGGCCGTGGTTATGGACAACACGGACGGAACGCAGCTGGCGGTGTTCGGGGACAGCGTGCCGGGGGTCACCGCGCAGTGGCATGTCTTCATGGCCGGTGCCGTAGTGGCCATCGTCTTCATGGCGGGGACCGCGGTGGCGGCGCTCGGATTCAAGCGGGCGATGGGCATGCGCCGGGAGTTGCGGGACCTGCGCGACGAGCACGAGGAGTCGCTGCAGACGCTGGAGCTGGAGAGGCGCAAGCTCCAGCAGGCGCTCGCGCAGGCGCGGCGCGGGCTTGAGGAGCCGACGGTTCCGGCTCAGCGGGTGCCCCAGGGCTAGGGGGCCTCGGCCAGGAGGACGGCCAGGAGGTCCAAGGCGCCCTGCTTGTCCAGAGGGTCGTTGCCGTTGCCGCACTTGGGTGACTGTATGCAGGACGGGCAGCCCGACTCGCATTCGCACGAGGCGATGGCGTCGCGGGTTGCGTGGAGCCATTCGGACGCGTCGCCGTAGCCGCGTTCGGCGAAACCGGCGCCGCCTTCGTGGCCGTCGTAGACGAAGACGGTGAGCAGGCCGGTGTCGGGGTGGACGGCTGTGGAGACGCCGCCGATGTCCCAGCGGTCGCAGGTGGCGAAGAGGGGGAGCAGGCCGATCGCGGCGTGTTCGGCTGCGTGGGCGGCGCCGGCGAGGTCGAGGTCGTCCAAGGCGTCGATCTGGGATTCTGAGAGCGTCCACCACACCGCGCGGGTGCGGAGTGTGCGGGGCGGGAGGTCGAGGGGCTTCTCGCCGAGCATCTCGCCCGTCTGGAGGCGCCGCATTTGATAGGCGACCACCTGGCGTGTGACCTCGACCGTGCCGTAGCAGAGGGTGGCCTCGCCCCAGGAGGTGGAGCGCAGGCGTTCGGCGATGGCGATGTCGGTGACGTCGCGGGCGGTGGTCGAGTAGTCGGGTTCCGCGGATTCGACGAGGGCGACGGAGTCGTCCAGGTCGAGGGTCTGGACGACGAACGAGTCGCCCTGGTGGATGTAGACGGCGCCCTCGTGGACGGTGGTGTGGGCGGACGCCTCGTCCACGGTGCCGAGGAGCCGTCCGGTCAGGGCCTCGACCACCTGGATGGGGTCGCCGCCCGCGCCGCGGATGTCGGCCAGGTCGGCGGCCTTGTCGCGGCGCGTCCAGTACCAGCCCGCCGGACGGCGGCGCAGGAACCCGCGGCGGACGAGGTCGGGCAGGAGGCCGGCGGTCGCCGGGCCGAAGAGCTGGAGGTCGTCCTCGGTGAGGGGCATCTCGGACGCCGCGGAGCAAAGGTGGGGTTCGAGGACGTAGGGGTTGTCGGGGTCGAGGACGGTCGCCTCGACCGGCGTCCCGAAGATCGCCTCCGGGTGGTGGACGAGGAAGGTGTCGAGGGGGTCGTCGCGGGCGATGAGAACGGAGAGCGCGGCTTGCCCGGATCGTCCGGCACGTCCCGCCTGCTGCCAGAGGGACGCGCGGGTGCCGGGCCAGCCGCAGACGAGGACGGCGTCGAGGCCGGAGACGTCCACGCCTAGTTCGAGGGCGTTGGTGCTGGCCAGGCCGACGAGGGCGCGGGAGCGCAGGGCGGCTTCGAGGGCGCGGCGCTCCTCGGGGAGGTAACCGGCGCGGTAGGCGGCGACCTGGCCGGCCAGGTCCGGGGACACCTCGTGCAGCGCGCGTTTGGCGCCGAGCGCCACCGACTCCGCGCCGCGGCGGGACCGGACGAACGCGAGGGTCTGGACGCCCTCGACGACGAGGTCGGCGAGGAGGTCGCCCGCCTCGGCGGTGGCCGTCCGGCGGACGGGGGCGCCGCGCTCGCCGCGCAGCTCGGTGAGCGGCGGCTCCCAGAGGGCGAACGTGGCCGGGCCGCGCGGGGACGCGTCGTCGTCGACCGCGACCACGTCCAGGCCGGTGAGGCGGGACGCGGTCGCGGCGGGCTCGGACGTGGTCGCCGAGGCGAGGATGAAGGTCGGGTCGGCGTGGTAGCGGGCGCAGATCCGGCGCAGGCGGCGCAGGACGTGCGCGACGTGCGAGCCGAAGACGCCCCGGTATCCGTGCGCCTCGTCGATGATCACGTAACGGAGGCGCCGCAGGAAGGAGGACCAGCGTGCGTGGGCGGGCAGGATCGACCGGTGCAGCATGTCCGGATTCGTGAGGACGTAGTTGGCGTGCTGGCGGACCCAGGTCCGCTCGTCCCGGGGGGTGTCACCGTCGTAGGTCGCCGCGCGCACGCGGGTGAGGCGGAGGCCGCGGAGGGCACGGAGCTGGTCCGCGGCCAGGGCCTTGGTGGGCGACAGGTAGAGGATCGTCCCCTCGCGGTGGTGATTCTCGTCCCCGGCGTAGATGGCGGCGACGGAAGGCAGCAGGTAGGCAAGGGATTTACCGGATGCGGTCCCTGTGGCGATGATCACAGAGCGTCCGGCCCGGGCGTGTTCGGCCGCGTCGGACTGGTGCTTCCACGGCGACTCGATGCCCTGGGCGGCCAGACGTTCCACGAGCAGCGGCGTCGACCAGTCGGGCCATGCCGCGCGACGGCCCTCACGTGCGGGAACGTCCTCGACGTGGGTGATGCGGTCGCGGCGCGTGGGGTCGGCGAGAAGCCTGGCGAGGGGGGTGCGGGATCTCTGGGCGGCCATCAGGTTTTCAGTTTGCCAGCCGGGGCAAAACTACGGGAACGCCCCGGCGCCGGAGGGCCCGTCCCCCCTGCCCTGACCCATTAGATCAGCAGGTCAGACGGGATGGCGCGAACTTTCGCCCGAGTGGGCGATAACGTGCGTGTACGGCGCCGGAGCGTGGTTGAATCACGGCTAAGTCTCGCTGACCGAACGCCGCTCCGGCTCGGAATGGCGAGATCAGATTGTGCTGCACGGCGCTGGAGGATTTGTGGACCTGAAGGTGAACGACTACACCACTGACGATGGCCTCACCGTCATCAACGTGGAGGGCGAGATCGACGTCTACACGGCGCCGAAGCTTCGCGAGAAGCTCATCGACCTGGTCAACAAGGGGAAGTTCCACCTGCTCGTGGACATGGAGAAGGTGGAGTTCCTCGACTCGACCGGCCTCGGCGTCCTGGTCGGCGGGCTCAAGCGGGTGCGCGCCCACGACGGCTCGCTGGAGCTCGTGTGCACCCAGGAGCGCATCCTCAAGATCTTCCGTATCACGGGACTGACCAAGGTCTTCGGCATTCACGACTCGATCGCCGATGCCGAGGAGAAGCGCAAGGGCGCCAAGTAGGCGGCCCCGGAAGCAGAAGATGGCGACCGTTGAACTGTCCTTCAGTGCGCTGCCCGTCCACGTGCGGACCGCCCGGCTGATCGTGACCGCCGTGGCCCGCCGCAGCGGCGTCGCCGAGGCGTTGCTCGACGAGGTCAGGCTGGCGGTCGGGGAGGCGTGCTCGCGCGCCGTCGAGGCGCACCGCCGGCACTGCCCGGACGAGCCCGTGCGGCTTGAGCTGAGCGGGGCCGACGGCCGTTTCGAGGTCAGCGTGAACGACACCGTTCCCGGTGACGACGCGACGGGCGGCATCCCCTCGGTCGAGGAGGCGGAGGAGTTCGAGTACGGCCTCGGGGAGGGCACCGCGGAGCTGGGACTGGCCGTCATCGCCGGGCTCGCCGACGACGTGGAGATCGAGGCCACGCCCAAGGGGGTCCAGATACGGATGAGCTGGCCCGCCGAAGCCGAAGCGACGATCTGACCGCGCCCGTTTCCGACGCGACCGAAGGCCCCGCCCCACCGGCGGGGCCTTCGCCTTTCTCCTGTCCTGACCGCCCGCATGGCCTCGCGCCTGCGGCCCTCGCGTTTGGCCGGCGGCCAGGGGGTCGCACGCGGGTGGGCGCGGGACGGTCGGCGCGGTCGCGTCACCTGCGTTGCGTAGGCCGGTCGCCCGCCTGCGAACTCGACCGGTCGCGACCGATGTCCTGCGGCGCAGGACAGCGTCCGTCCAGAGGATGCCGCGGGTGGACGGTGTCGGCAGCACGTGGTGGCGGGGAGCCGCAGGAGAGCGCGGATTGCGGGCGCTCGATGGTGAGGAACCTGCGAAGCGAGGACCGCGCGCGAGCGTGGGGGACGGACCGGACAGGCGCGGCTGGATGGTGAGTCGGCGCGGTGGGTTGCCATTGGTGGACAGTGCGGGTGGTCACCGCAGGACGGATGGTGCCGGGACGGTGTGGTCGATAGGGCGCCGCTGAACTGTCCGGGCGGACAGCGCGAAGACGATGCCGCTTGAGCGGACGGACGGACGGCAGTGATTGGGCGGGGTGGCGCGCTCCGAGCGACGTAGGCCACTCGGTAGGTGCTGGGGCGTGGGGGGGCGGTGCCCACAGCGCGGTACGGACAGCACGGCTCCGCAAACCAGTCGGTGTGACGAGAGGCGAGCCGGAGGTCGCGGTGCGTCCGGCACAAGGAGGATGGCGCGTCGGAGCCTGACGGTCAGTGGACGGGCAACGAGCAGCGCGGACGGGTGAGCGGGAGCGGTGGGGCGCGGTGTGGCGGCCGGTGGGGCGCGGTGTGGCGGCCGATGTGGCGCGGGGGATAGCGCGCCATGGCCAAGCGGTGCGTGGGGAGGGAACGGGCAGCGCTGACGGGTGGGCCGGAAGGCGTGGCCGGGCGGCGTGGATGGCGCGGCGGGACGACGCGGATGGTGCGGTCGGGGCCAACGGTCAGTGGAGGGGCGACGGGTGGCGCTCGTTGATGTTCGTGTTCTTGGTGTAGCCCGCGTGGTTGGGCGGACGGTGTGGGGGGCGGGGGTGTGCCGAAGGTGGGGTGGGTTCGTGGGCGGGGGGTGTGCAGGGGGGACGAGGACGGCGGTTCCTGGCGTTTCGGGGCATCGCGGTGCTCGTTTGGTCCGGAGTGCGGGGGTGGCATATGGAGGCGGGGACCCGGGTGCGGGCGGGTGTTGGGGTGTGTGGGATCTTCTTGTGGTTGATCTCGATCTGACCCGATTTGGGTCTGGACATTTTCTGTGTTAATGCCTAGCTTAAATAGCGGACGCCGAGGGATCGGACGCGGTGGCCGTCGGTGTCGGCCTGTCAAGGTATCCGCGAGGTAAGAAGATGCTGCCTGGTGCTGACCTGCGGCAACAATCACCGACAGCACTTAAAGGTCAATTTCCGACGTAACGCACATTGCTTTTCCGTGACATCTTCGTAAGGGATGTCGCGGCCTTCTCATTCGCGTGCGGCCTGCGTAGACTCCCGGCACCCGCGCTGCCGTGCGAGGCGTTCGAAGTCATGACTCGCGGGGTACGCGGTAAAGATCGTCTTTTGACGGTCGAGAGCGCAACGCCCCTGTCGAGGAGGACGGATGTCTGGGCTTTCCCTGTCAAGCCCGGCCAGCGCAGAGGTGGATCTCGGCGGCGGCGACCTTACCCTGGTCGTCGTCGTCGCCGTGATCGCACTGCTGGCACTGGCCGTCGCCGCAGGTCTGGTACGCGATGTGCTGGCCGCGGGTCAGGGCACCGAGAAGATGCAGGAGATCGCGCGGGCGGTCCAGGTGGGCGCGAGCGCCTATCTGAAACGCCAGTTCCGCACGGTCGGCGTCTTCGTGGTGCTCATCCCGCTCGTACTGCTGCTTCTGCCGGCCGACTCGACGTCCGAACGGATAGGACGGTCGGTCTTCTTCGTCATCGGCGCGATCTTCTCGGCCGTCACCGGGTTCACCGGCATGTGGCTGGCGGTCCGGGGGAACGTCCGGGTCGCCGCGGCCGCCCGTGAGGAGGGCGGCGAGCGCAAGGCGATGCGCATCGCCTTCCGCACCGGTGGCGTCGCCGGGATGTTCACCGTCGGGCTCGGGTTGTTCGGCGCGGCGGTCGTCGTCCTCGCCTACAAGGGCGACGCGCCGAAGGTGCTGGAGGGCTTCGGCTTCGGGGCTGCGCTGCTGGCGATGTTCATGCGTGTCGGCGGCGGCATCTTCACCAAGGCCGCCGACGTCGGCGCCGACCTGGTCGGCAAGGTCGAGCAGGGCATCCCCGAGGACGACCCGCGCAACGCCGCGACCATCGCCGACAACGTCGGCGACAACGTGGGCGACTGCGCCGGGATGGCCGCGGACCTGTTCGAGTCGTACGCGGTGATGCTCGTCGCGGCGCTCATCCTGGGCACCGCGGCGTTCGGCACCGAGGGCCTGGTGTTCCCGCTGATCGTGCCGATGATCGGCGTGATCACCGCGGTGATCGGGATTTTCGCCGTCGCGCCCCGTGCCGGCGACCGTTCCGGCATGTCCGCGATCAACCGGGGCTTCTTCATCTCCGCGATCATCTCCGCGGTGCTGGTGGCCGTCGCCGCGTTCGCCTATCTGCCGTCGTCGTTCGCGGACCTGTCCGGCGTCACCGACCCCGACATCCGCGGGCTGGACGCCGATCCGCGCTGGGTGGCGCTCGGCGCGGTGATCATCGGGATCGTGCTGGCCAGCGCGATCCAGCTGCTCACCGGCTACTTCACCGAGACGAACCGCAAGCCCGTGCAGGAGGTCACCGGCAGTGCCCGGACGGGCCCGGCGACCGTCATCCTGTCCGGGATCTCGCTCGGGCTGGAGTCGGCCGTCTACACCGCGCTGGTGATCGGCGCGGCGGTGTACGGCGCGTTCCTGCTCGGCTTCGGCAACACCACCGTCGCGCTGTTCGCGGTGGCGATGGCCGGGACCGGGCTGCTCACCACGGTCGGCGTGATCGTCTCGATGGACACCTTCGGTCCCGTCTCCGACAACGCGCAGGGCATCGCCGAGATGTCCGGCGACGTCCAGGGCGAGGCCGCGGCCGTGCTGGAGCGGCTGGACGCGGTCGGCAACACCACCAAGGCGATCACCAAGGGCATCGCGATCGCGACGGCGGTGCTGGCGGCGACGGCGCTGTTCGGGTCGTTCCGGACGACGGTCGTGTCGGCGCTCGCCGACGCCTCGGCGGACGCCAAGGACGCGCTCGGCGACTTCAAGGTGTTCAGCCTGTCGATCGACAACCCGAACGTGCTGATCGGGCTGATCATCGGCGCGGCCGTGGTGTTCCTGTTTTCCGGGCTGGCGATCATGGCGGTCGGCCGGGCGGCGGGACGGGTCGTGGTGGAGGTGCGCGAGCAGTTCCGCACCAAGCCCGGGATCATGAACTTCACCGAGAAGCCCGACTACGACCGGGTCGTGGACATCTGCACCCGGGACGCGCAGCGCGAGCTCGCCACTCCCGGGCTGCTGGCGATCATGACGCCGATCGCGGTCGGCTTCGCCCTCGGGTACGCGCCGCTCGGCGCGTTCCTGGGCGGTGCCATCGCGGCGGGCGTGCTGATGGCGGTGTTCCTCGCCAACTCCGGCGGCGCCTGGGACAACGCCAAGAAGCTCGTCGAGGAGGGCCACCTCGGCGGCAAGGGCAGCGAGGCGCACGAGGCCACGGTGATCGGCGACACGGTCGGTGACCCGTTCAAGGACACCGCCGGGCCGGCGATCAACCCGCTGATCAAGGTGATGAACCTCGTCGCGCTGCTCATCGCGGACGCGGTCGTCACCTACGCGGGCAACACCCCGCTGCGCATCGGCGTGACCGTCCTGTCCGTCGGCGTCGTCGTGGCCGCGATCGTGGTCTCCAAGCGGCGCGCCGACCCGATCGCCGAGCCGTCCGGGGACGGCGCCGGGACGTCCGGCTCCGTCGGGAGCGGGACGGCCGGAGGCGGCGCGGTCGAGGCGTCCGGGGAGCCGGCGGTGGCCGCCGGGTCCGGTGACGCCGAGGCCGAGCCCGCCGGTGAGGGATCGGCGGCGAAGAAGGGCTGACCTGCCCGGGCACCGGCGCGTGCCCGTCCAGGCCCTGGGGCCGGCGGCTTTCGGGCCGCCGGCCCTTCCGCGTGCCGGGCCCCGTGCCCGGGGGTGTGTGCGGTGGCGCGCGGACCCGGCCGTACGCTGTAGGCGGACATGCGGGACGGCCGCGCCGCGCGGCCGGACGCGGAGGATCGGGAGGTGCGCGGTGGCGGGCGGCGGAAAGCCGGCGATGTCGGGGCCGAAGGGCTTCGCGCTCGTGCTCGGCGGAATGCTCGGCGTCATGCTCGTGCTCTGGACGCTGGCGGCGCTCGTCGCACCCTGACCCGGTCGTCGACTCCGACCCGGGCGCCGAAGCGATGACGTCCGCCTACGCGCGGTCGGAGGGGCGAGCCTTTCTGGGCCTGGATTGAATTAAGGTGAGTCATGCCCACGCTCATCGTGCTCCGCCATGCCAAGGCCGTGTCCGGTCTGGGGATTCCCGACATCGACCGCACGCTCAACGATCGCGGGCGACGTGACGCCGCCGCGGCCGGTGACTGGCTGCGCGAGAACGATCTCGTCCCGGACCGGGTGCTGTGCTCCGTCGCGGCGCGGACGCGGGAGACGCTGGAGCGGCTGGCGGTCGGCGCGGACGTGCTCTTCGAGCCGCGGATCTACGACAACGACCCCGGTGACCTGCTCGATCTCGTGAGCGGGACGCAGGGCGAGGTGGGCAGGCTCCTGCTGGTCGGGCACAACCCGTCGGTGCACCAGCTCGTGCACGACCTGACGGGGGAGGCGCCCGACGCGTTCCCGACGTGCGCGCTGGCCGTGATCGCGCTGCCGGACGGGTGGGCGGACGTCCGTCCCGGCGCGGGCACCCTCGTCACGGTGCGGACGCCGAAGGGCTGACGGCGGTCAGGGCGCCGTCGATGAGACGGCCCGTGTCGCGGCGCAGCGACCGGATCGTGTGGCGGGTGCCGGAGACCTGGAGGAGGGCCTGCCGGAGCGGGGTGAACTCGTCCCGGTCGACGCCCGAGGTGATCTCGGCGCGGCGGCGCCGGGTGAGCGTGGCCAGGTGGTCGTCCAGGGCCGCGAGTTCCTCCTCCAGTTCCCGGACGGGCGAGGACGCCTCCGGCGCGCCCTTCCCCGGTGGTTCCTCCAGCGCGGTGGCGGCCTCCTCCAGCTGGTCGGCGAGACGGTCGAGGATCTCGGGCACGGGCCCGGTGTCCACGGCCTTCTCCCGCGAGATCCGCGCGACGGCGATCAGGTGGTCGCGGACGCGGTGCGCGGACCGCACGACCGTCTTCAGCCGGGTGATCAGCTCGGTGTCGGGCAGCCGCTCGTGCCCGAGCCGCGTCGCGGTCTCGTCGACGGACTCGGCGGCGCGCCCGGCGGCGACGATCGTGTCGTGGGGCAGCCGGACGCGCTCGCCGCCGATCACGTCCGCGGTGGTACGGACGAGGGCGGCGTGCTGGGACAGCATCCGGGCGAGCTTGGCGGGCAGCCGCTCGTGGTGCCCGGTGGGCCACAGCAGCCGGACGGCGAGGAACGACAGGAGCGTCCCCGCGACGGTCAGCGCGATCCGCTCTCCTGCGGTGCGCCAGTCGGCGGGGGTGGAGAAGTCCAGCAGCATCATCGTCAGAGGCGTCCCGAACAGCGCCCAGTAGGCGAAGTTCACCGGCCGCAGCGCGAATCCCGCCAGCGCGAAGCAGAAGACGGTCAGCACGATGACGGGTTCGTCCGGGGCCAGCGTCAGCAGCAGCGCGGCGACGACGGAGCCCGCCGCGGTGCCACCGGCGCGCTGGAGGGCGCGTTCGATGGTCTCGCCGTAGCTCGCGCGGAGGCTGAGCATCGCCGTGATCGTCATCCAGTGCCCGTGCGGGAGCCGGAGCGCGGCGGCGAGCGTCATCGACACCACGGCCGTGAGGAACACCCGCGCCACCTGCCGGAACAGGGGCGAGCGCGTCCGGACGGCCTTCCTGAGCCGCTCCAGGCCCGACAGCGGGTGGGGGGTGCCCGGCATCCGCGGCGGGCCGAAGCCGATGCGCAGCCCGCCCGCGATGATCCGCCGCGCGGACGCGACCTCACCGGCGATGCGGTCGACGGACCGGCGCACCTGCCCGATCAGCGAGACGGCCACGAGGTCCTCGTCGCCCGCGAGACCGGCGCGGCGGATCTGCTCGACCGCCCGTCCCAGCCGCCGGACGGCCCCGGACTCCTCGCCGCCGAGCGGCGCGTCCCCGGAGGTCTCGACCGCGCCCGCCAGCAGCCGCAGCCTCGCCGCCAGCGCGGACACGGCCGTCCGTGTCTCCAGCTCCCACTCCCGGTCCGGCGGGTAGTTGCGCGCCGCCTCGACGACGGCCTGGAGCGTCACCGTCTCGTGCAGGACGCGCGACAGGGCGTCGATCAGCCGTTCGGGGCGGGTCGGATCGCTGCGGCCGCGTCCCGTCCGGTACAGCCGGAACGTGGCGCGCGCCGCGGTGAGCGCCTCGGACGCGCCGCGGCGGCATTTCTCCCAGTCGGGTTTGCGGGCGACGGCCAGCAGGCCGGGGTCGGTGAGCTCGACGTCGTCCAGCGGGCCGGGGTCCGGCGCGCCCACGTCCTGCGCGACGGCGTCCAGCGCCTCGGCGACGGCGTTGGCGGCCTCGGTGAGCGCCTCCCTGAGGGGCCGCAGCCGCCGCGCGGGCCAGGGCGCGAGCAGCAGCCCGGCGGTGAGCAGACCGCCGACCAGCTCCAGCAGCCCGGTGCCGATCACGTCGGCGGACGGCGGCCGGATCGCGCTCAGCAGCACCGCGAGCCCGGCCGTCGCGCCGATCCGCGGGACCGCGACGCCGAGCGCGATCAGCGGCGGCACCACGATCACGGTCGGCCAGGTGTGCCCGGCGAGGACCCCGCCGACCCCCGCCCCGATCGCGACCATGAGCACCCCGACGGCCAGGTCCCGCGCCCGCGCCCCGTACGGTCCCTCCGGCGCCCGCAGCGCCACCAGGTACGCGCCGAGCGCGGTCATCGACCCCTGCGCGGCGTGCCCGGACACCGAGCCGGCCAGCAGCGGAACGGCGATGGCGATGGCGGCGGCCAGGCCGTAGTAGGGCGCCGTCTGCCCGTTGATCTGGGCGTACGCCTCCCGCGCACGCTTGAGCACCGCGCCTCCGCTGCTAGTGGGCCGCCATGTGATCATCAATACCCAGCGGCCCGTCCACCGCACCGGGGGGCGTCGTCGGACGTCCTCACCCGGCATCCGGCGCGGGGTGAGGGCACCGGGCGTCCGCCGATCACTGCGGGTGCATGTCCGGCGCGCAGCGTGCTACTTCGTGGCCGGAGGTTCCACGGGGTCGCTCCCCTGGGGATCAGCCGCGTCGGCGGCTTCTATTTCCTCTCGGGATATGCCGAGGAGGAAGAGGATGGTGTCCAGGTAGGGGAAGTTGACGGCCGTGTCCGCGGCCTGGCGGACGACGGGTTTGGCGTTGTAGGCGACGCCGAGGCCGGCTACCTGGAGCATGTCGAGGTCGTTGGCGCCGTCGCCGATGGCGACGGTCTGGCTGAGGGGGACGCCGGCTTCGCGGGCGAAGCGCTCCAGGGCGGCGGCCTTGCCCGCGCGGTCGATGACCGGGCCGGTGACGCGGCCGGTGAGCTTGCCGTCCTCGATCTCCAGGGTGTTGGCCGCGGAGTAGTCGATGCCGAGGTCCTCCACGAGGGCGTCGGTGACCTGGGTGAAGCCGCCGCTGACGATCGCGAACTCGTAGTCGAGGCGCTTGAGGGTGCGGACCATCGTGCGGGCGCCCGCGGCGAGCTGGAGCCTGTCGCGGACGTCGTCGATGGCGGAGGCGTCGAGGCCGGCGAGGAGGGCGACGCGTTCGCGGAGGGAGCCTTCGAAGTCGAGGTCGCCGCGCATGGCGGCCTCGGTGACCTTGGCGACCTCGTCGAGGCAGCCCGCGTGCTCGGCGAGCAGCTCGATGACCTCGCCGCGGATGAGGGTGGAGTCGACGTCCATGACGATCAGCCGTTTGGCGCGGCGGTGCAGGCCGCCGTGCTGGACGGCGATGTCGACGCGCCGCTCGGCGGCCTCGGCGGCGAGACCGGCGCGCAGGGCGTCGGGGTCGGCGCCGGAGACGTCCATCTCGATGCAGGTGACGGGGGTCGAGGCGAGGCGTTCGATCCGGTCGATGTTGGCGCCGTTGGCGGCGATGCGGCTGGCGATGCCGGACATGGCGGCGGGCATGAGCGGGTTGCCGAGCACGGTGACGTGCAGGCGGCCGCGGCGCCTCGGGAGGCGCTTCTCGCGGCCGGTGGAGAGTTCGATCTCCATGTCGAGGTCACTCGCGACCTTCTCGGCGGCGTTCCAGACGCGGCCGATGTCGGCGCCTTCGATGTAGGTGAGGAGGACGCCGAGGACGAGCCGTCCGCGGATCACGACCTGCTCGACGTCCGCGACCGTGAGGGGGAACTCGGCGAGCGTGCGGAAGAGCCGGGACGTGACGCCGGGGCGGTCGCGTCCGGTGAGTGTGATGAGCAGCGTGCGCTGCGCTGGACCGTCCATGCTGCTCACCACGGTACCGGGCGTGGCGCGTGCGTCGTTCCTGGCGTCCACAATGCAAGACGTCGGCTCCGTGACATGCTCCTTAAGATCATGGGAGCAGAAGGTTGACAACCGCGAGTCAGGTGGACTTACCGGTGTCACGACTTGAGACGAGCGCCTGGTCGGCGGGGTCGGCCCACGCTCCGCCGGTCGGCGACCGCCCTCGGAGTTCCGTAAGGGAACTCTGAGGGCTAGAGTGGTCCCATGCAACGGACGAACTTCGCGGAGATGGCCTGCTCCATCGCGCGCACCCTGGACGTGATCGGAGAGCCCTGGTCGCCACTGATCCTGCGTGACGTCTGGGTGGGGATCACGCGGTTCGACCAGCTCCAGGCCGATCTCGGGATCTCGCGCAAGGTGCTGACCGAGCGGCTCAACCATCTCGTCGCGCAGGGTGTGCTCGAACGTCATCCCTACGACCGGCGGCCCCGCTACGAGTACCGGCTGACGGACAAGGGAACCGAGCTCGTCGACCTGCTCATGGTCATGGCCGGCTGGGGGGACAGGTGGCTCGCGGGGGAGGCGGGGCCGCCCGTGCTCCTGCGTCACCACGCGTGCGGCGAGGTCAGCCGCGTCGACCTGCGCTGCGCCCATTGCGGCGAGCCGATGCACGCGGGTGACGTGGACCCGCTGCCGGGTCCCGGCGCCGCGGCGGTGTGACCGGGCCCGTCCTCAGAACAGGAGGTTGACGTCGCCGAACTCGTGCCACAGGTAGCGCTCGTTCAGCGCGGCCCGGTAGGTGGCCGCGAGCAGAGGGCGGCCCGCGATGGCGGTGAGCATCATCAGGTGGGACGACTTGGGCTCGTGCAGGCCGGTGAGAAGCCCGTTCACGGCTCGGACGCCCTGCTCCGGGGTGACGATGTGCTCGGTCCATCCGGCGGACGCCTGGACGTGTCCAGTGGCGTCCACGGCCGTTTCCAGGGCGCGGACGGCGGTCGTACCCACGGCGATGACACGTCCGGCGCGCGCGCGGACGTGTTCCACAAGCGCGGCGGTCGGCTCGGGGACTTCGTAGCGCTCCGCGTACGGGGGTTCGTGCGCCTCGGGTGACGCGACCCCCGTGTGCAGGGTGATCGGCGCGATGTGGACGCCGCGGGAGACGAGCCGGGTGACGAGCTCGGGGGTGAAGGGGCGGGCGGCGCTCGGCATCTCGGCGCTGCCGGTGGTGCGGTCGTGGGCGAACGCGGTCTGGTACGCGGCGGTGGGCCAGTCGCGGCGGACGTATCCGTACCGGATGGGCGTCCCGTGGCGTCGCAGGTAGGGGACGACGGGCGTGCTCAGCCGCGCCTGCCAGAGCCGGTCGGTCCGCCGTCCGATGAGGGTGAGGGTGGCACCGCCGGGCATGGGGATCCACTCGCCCGGGGAGCCGCCGGAGTAGGGGCGGCTGGCCTTGCCCGTGAGGCGGCGCAGCTCGACGAGCCAGAGCAGGTCGTCGTCGTCCCCGGGCAGGGGGGTGGAGAAGTGCACGCTGATCCGATCGAGCCGGACGGCCGCGGGCAGCGTCGCCGAGGTGTTGACGACGAGCAGGTCCCCGGGGGCGAGGAGGGACGGCAGGTCGGCGAACTCGTGGTGGGACACCTCGCCGGTGCCGCGGCGTCCGACCAGCAGGCGGACGCCGTCGCGGGTCCGGCCGCGGGCCTCGGGCGGCTCGTGCGCCTCCAGCGCCGGGGGCAGGTCGAAGTCGAGGGTGTCGGTCATGGGGCGGCCTCCAGGCGGAGTGCGGCGATGACGCCGAGTGCGGCGATCGCGGTGAACAGGGCCCCCGCGACGACCAGTCCCGTGCCGAGCCGGTCCTCGCCGAAGCCGGCGACCAGCGCGCCCGCCGCGCCGACCACGAGGGACGAGCCGAGGGTGTCGCTGATCTGGAGCGCGGAGGAGTTGACGCCCTGCTCGTCCTCGGCGGACATCCCGAGGGTCAGGACGCTGAGGCTGCCGATCGCGAAGCCCATGCCGGCGCCGCCGATGATCCAGGCGGGCGCGGTGGCCCAGCCGGAGAACCGGAGCGCGATCGTCGCGGTGACGATGCCGGTGGCGATGAGGATCGCGCCGAGCAGGGCGAAGAACTCGCGGGGACGCTCGGACCTGCCCTGGAACTGGGACGCCGCCGACCAGCCGAGCGATCCGACGGTGAGGACGACGCCCGCCTGGGTGGGGCTGAACGCGTGCAGGGAGGTGAGGGCGAGCGGGATGAACACGTCCGTCCCGAAGAAGGCCCCGGACAGCAGTCCGCGGACGAGCACCACGCTCGGCAGCCCGCGGCGCATCCGGAGCGTCCCGGGGGGAAGCAGCCGGGGCAGCCCGAGGCCCAGACCGGCCAGGCCCGCGAGGACGAGGGGGACCGCCGCCCAGCCGTGGCCGTCCAGCCCGTAGAGGAGGATCCCGGCGCCGGCCGCGACCGCGACGGCCGCGAGGTGGCGGGACCGGGCGGGCGCGGCGGACGCGGCGGGCCCCGCGAGGCGCCGCAGGACGGGGAGCAGCAGCAGCGTCGGCGGGATCACGAGCGGGATCAGCCCGAGGAACACCCACCGCCACCCGACGTGCTCGGCCAGGACGCCGCCCGCGGCCGGGCCGATCAGCGAGGGCAGGACCCAGGCGGCCGACAGGGCGGCGAAGACCCGCGAGCGCAGCTCCTCCGGGTAGGCGCGCGCGACCAGCACGTACAGCGCGACCATGGGGACGCCGGTGCCGAGGCCCTGGACGGCCCGTCCGGCGACGAACAGCCACATGGACGGGGCGGCGCCGGCGATGGCGAGGCCGGCGACGAACGTGACGACCCCGATGAGGAACGGGCGCGCGGGACCCGACCGGTCGACCCAGCCGCCCGCCACGACGGTGGACAGCAGGCTCGTGATCAGGGTGGCGCTGAAGCCCCACGCGTACAGGGACAGGCCGTCCAGGTTCCGGGCGATGACCGGCATGACCGTCCCGACGGCCATGTTCTCGAACGCCAGGAGCGTGACGAGCAGGACGATGCCGACCGTCACGCCCCGGTACCCGGGGGCCAGCAGCCGCTGCGCGGGCGCGCCCTCGGTCCGGCCGGCGGGTCCGGGTCCGAGCGTCGTCGTCATCGCGCACCGGCGAGGTCGGCGGCACGGTAGCGGCCGCTCGGCAGGCGGTCGGAGATCAGGCGGAGCAGCGCGGCGGCGGCCTCCTCCGGCGGCGGCGCGGCGTCGGCGTCCTCGCCCGCGGCGCGGAGCATGTCGGTGCGCATCTCGCCCGGGTCGGCCCACCACACCGCCAGGTCCGGCTCCTCGGCCGCGAGGACGCGGGAGATCTGTTCCAGGGCCGCCTTGCCGGCCCCGTAGCCGCCCCACGTCTCGTAGCCCTCCACCGCGGCGTCCGAGGTGATGTTCAGGACGGCGCCGCGCCGCGCCCGCAGGCCCGGCAGGACGGCCTGGATCAGCGCGAGCGGGGCGAGCACGTTGACGGCGAAGGTCTCCTCCAGGTCCCGGACGGGCTGCTCGGCCAGCCGGGGCAGCGGCGTCGTCCCGAGCGTGCCGGCGTTGTTGACGAGCAGGTCGAGCCCGCCCGCGTCCGCCGCGGCACGGGACAGCGCGGCACGGTGCGCGGGGTCGGCGACGTCCCCGGCGACGGCGGTCACGGACCCGCCGATGTCCGCGGCGGCGGCGTGCAGGGCCGCCGCGCCGCGCCCGTCGATGACGATCGTCCAGCCGTCCCGGGCCAGCCCGGCGGCCAGCGCCCGGCCGAGGCCCCGGGAACCCCCGGTGATCAATGCGGTCCTCATGCCCTTGACACTAGGGATTCCGTGCACTTCACGACATCGGCCGCGAAGTCCCCCGATGGTGGTCACATGGTCGTAGGACCCCCGTCGGGGGCCCCGGGAGGAGCGACGCGGCCCGAACGTAGGCCCTCGGGCTGATTCGGGACGACCTGGCCAGAGAGTACGGTCTTCACATGCGGGTGCCGGGCGGCGCCCGCCGTGGACACGAGAGGCCGGGATGGTCATCGAGGAAGGCCGCTGCGGTGACGAGGGCGCGACCCTCCGCGCCGTCAGCTCCGCCGTGCTCGCGGTCACCCGCCACCTGTCGGTCCACGAGGTGCTCCAGGTGATCGTCCGCGCCGCCGCGCAGCTGCTGGACGCCCGGTACGCGGCCCTCGGCGTGCCCGACGACGAGGGCTCGTTCGCCGAGTTCGTCGTCGAGGGCGTCACGGACGAGGAGTGGGAGCGGATCGGCCCGCTGCCCCGCCAGCACGGGATGCTCGCCGCGATGCTGCGCGGCGACACGCCGAAGCGGCTGGCGGACATCCGCCGCGAGCCGGAGTTCGAGGGCTGGCCTGCCGCGCATCCCGTCCTGAAGGACTTCCTCGGCGTACCCATCCGCGACGGCGAGGACGTCCTCGGCATCGTGTTCCTCGCCAACAAGCGCGTCCCCGGCGGCTTCACCGACGGCGACGAGGAACTGCTGAGGCTCTTCGCCGCGCACGCCGCCATCGCCATGGCCAATGCCCGCCTGTACGAGCACAACCGCGAGCTGACGGTCGTCGCCGAGCGCAACCGGCTCGCCCGCGAGCTGCACGACGCGGTCGCGCAGAAGCTGTTCTCGCTGCGGCTGACCGCGCGCACCGCCTCGGCGCTGGCCGAACGCGACCCGGTCCGGACCGTCCGGGAGCTGGAGCAGGTCGAGCGGCTCGCCGCGGAGGCCCTCGCCGAGCTGCGCGCCGTGATCTTCGAGCTGCGCCCGGCCGACCTCGCGGACGGGCTGGCCGCCTCGCTGCGCAAGCACGTCGAGGTGCTCGACCGGGCCCACGAGACCGAGGTCCGCTTCGCCGCCGACGGCGCGGACGTCCTGCCGGAGGAGCACGAGGCCGTCGCCTACCGCATCGCGCAGGAGGCGCTCTACAACGCGCTGCGACACGCCGGGGCGCGGGCCGTGGACGTCCGTCTCGCGGGCGACGGCGAGCGGGTCGTCTTGGAGGTCGCCGACGACGGCTCGGGGTTCGACGCGTCCGAGCCGGGGCGGGGCGGCGGACCCGGCCAGGGCGGCGGACCGGGCCGGGGCGGCGAGCGGGGCCAGGGGAACGGCGACGCGGGCGGCCTGGGGCTGGCGTCCATGCGCGAGCGGGCGCTGTCGATCGGCGGCACGCTGACGATCGACGCCGCGCCCGGCCGGGGCACGACCGTCCGGCTGGAGGTGCCGCTGTGAGCGCGGGCGGCGCGGGCCGCGAGGCGATCAGGGTGCTGATCGCCGACGACCATCCCGTCGTCCGGCAGGGGCTGCGCACCTACCTCGGGATCCAGGACGACATCGAGGTCGTCGGCGAGGCCGGTGACGGCACGTCGGCCGTGACGCTGGCCGAATCGCTGAAGCCCGATATCGTGCTGATGGACCTCAAGATGCCGGGCGTCGACGGCCTGACCGCGCTGACGGAGCTGCGGGCTCGTGGGGTGGCCGCGCGGGTCCTGATCCTGACCAGCGTCACGGAACGCGGACACGTGCTGCCGGCAGTACGGGCGGGCGCCGCCGGGTACCTGTACAAGGACGTGGACCCGCAGGCGCTCGTCCAGGCGATCAGAGCGGTGCACGACGGGCATGTCCTGTTCGCGCCCGACGCGGCGGAGGCGATGCTGCGGGCGGAGCGGGCGTCCGAGGAGAACCGCGGCCTGGCCGCGCTGACCGAACGGGAACGGGAGGTGCTCGTGCACATCGCGCGGGGCAGGTCCAACCGGGAGATCGCCCGCGTGCTCGTCGTCTCGGAGAAGACGGTCAAGACGCACGTCAGTAATCTGCTCATGAAACTGGGAGTCCAGGATCGGACGCAGGCGGCGCTGTACGCCGTCCGGCATGGTGTCGGAGACGCCGGCGGGCATGGTGTCGGAGCCGCCGGGGAGACCGCCCGTGACTGAGACAACTCCTCTGACAGGATCGTCATCGAAATTGGTATGAACGTAGCAATCAGGTACGCAGCAGGCAGTGACATCGGGTGCAACCGAGAGAACAACGAGGACTCGGGCTACGCCGGTGCGCGGTTGATCGCGGTCGCGGACGGCATGGGGGGCTATGCCGGCGGCGAGGTCGCGAGCTCGACCGTCATCGGCTCCCTGCGCTCGCTGGACACCGGCGCCCATGGTGACGACCTTGTCGAGATCATGGGCCGCGCGGTGGCCGAGGCCAACGAGAAGTTGCGCATCGTCCGCGAGGAGCGGCCCGATCTGAGCCGGATGGGCACGACCCTGACCGCGATGCTGTGGTCGGGGGCGTCCGTCGCGCTGGCGCACATCGGCGACTCGCGCGGCTACCTGCTGCGCGACGGCGAGCTCTTCCAGATGACGCAGGACCACACGATGGACGAGCTGCTCAAGGCCGAGGCGGAACAGGCGGGGCAGACCGCAGACCCGGCCGAGACGTCCCGGCTGTCGCACGTCCTGTACCGGGTGCTGGACGGACGCGAGGACCGCGAGCCCGACCTGCGGCTGCGCGAGGCCCGTCTGGGCGACCGCTACCTGCTGTGCTCCGACGGGCTCAGCGGCCCCGTGGACGCGCAGCGGATCTACGAGGTGCTGTCCGCGGAGGCCGAGCCGCACCGCGCGGTCGCCGTGCTGATCGAGCAGGCCCGCGACAACGGCGGGCCCGACAACATCACCGCGGTCGTCGCCGACGTCGTCGAGTCCGAGCACATCTCCGACACCCTGGCCCCCCAGATCGTGGGCGCCGCCGCCAACGCCTGAACCTGCCCGCTTCCTTCCTGCATCACTCCTTTGAACGTTTTCGCGGTAGCCGGAGCAGAAAAGTGCGCATGTAGCTGGCGGTTTGTCCTACTCTTGCCCGAGGTGGTGTCGGTCACGCTCTCGGTAACGGTCAGATCGCGGATGGTCGCCGAGACTTGACCCACCGCGGGGTGGACCCGGTATACGGATCACTCAGACGAATGTCATCGAGGCGGAGGATTCCTTGGGGGGAGTGCCCGGGGCGGCGGCCGCGGGCGTACCGGACGGTGCGCTCGGCGGGATCGTCAGCCGGACCCTCACCGCGGCGCGGCACGGCCCCGTGGGCGTGGTGCTGCGCGTGGCGGCGATGGCCCTGGCGGCCGTCGGCGCGTCCTGGATCCACCGCGTCAACGACCCCGGCGTGCTCTGCCCCCTCCGGGCGCTCACCGGCATCCCGTGTCCCCTGTGCGGGGGGACCACCGTGTTCATCGAGCTCGGCTCGGGCCGTCCGGCCCAGGCGGTGCTCGCGAACCCGGTGGCCTTCACCGCCGCGCTCGGCGTGGCCCTCGCGCCGCTGGGGCCGGGACGGCGGTGGTGGGCACTCCAGCCGAAGACCCGTGCCTGGTTGCTCGGCTCCGCCCTGGTGGGGTCGGAGTTGTGGCAGCTCGTCCGGCTCGGTCTCTTGCGGGTGTGAGCCGCGTTCAGTCGTCGGTCAGACTTGCGGAGCCCCCCGGGTCCGGCGGGCGTCACATATCCACAGGGTCAATCAATAAGGAGCAAGTGTGGGTAACCCCTACGACCCCTACGGTCAGCAGCCGGGCTACGGGCAACAGCAGCCCGGGTACGGCCAGCAACCTCCCGCCCAGCCCGGGTACGGCCAGCAGCCCGCGCAGCCGGGTTACGGCCAGCCCCCTTCGCAGCCCGGCTACGGCCAGCCTCCGGCGCAGCCCGGTTACGGGCAGCAGCCCGCGCAGCCCGGCTATGGCCAGCCCTCCGCGCAGCCTGGTTACGGCCAGCCCCCGACCACGCCGGGGCAGTCCGGGTACCAGGAGGTGCACCACCACCACTACGGCTCGACGGGCCAGCTGGCCGAGTGGGGCTCGCGTGCGGGCGGGTACATCATCGACTACCTGATCTTCGCCGCCCCGACGTTCGTGCTGTACCTGCTCGGGGTGCTGCTCGGCGGCTCGGGCAGCGGCGGCGCGGCGCTGCTGGGCGTGCTGTTCATGCTGATCGGCCTGGCGCTGTCCATCGCGGGCGGCCTGTGGATCTGCTACCAGGAGGGCACCACCGGCCAGTCCATCGGCAAGCGCCAGATGGGCATCCGCCTCGTCAGCGCGCAGACCGGCCAGCCCATCGGCTTCGGCATGGCGTTCGTCCGCAAGCTCGCGCACATCGCCGACAGCTTCCTGTGCTACATCGGCTTCCTCTGGCCGCTGTGGGACGAGCGCAAGCAGACCTTCGCCGACAAGATCTGCAACACGATCGTCGTCCGCGCCTGAGCGGCCCGGCCGCGGTTCGAGCGGGGCGTCCCCCAGCCCGGGGCGCCCCGCTTCGCGTTGACCGGCCGGCCCACCGCGAGCGGGCCGGCTATGGGACGGGGTCGAACGCGCTGTTGCACGCGGCCACGAGGGCGCGCCGCACGGCCCCGTCGAGCAGCCGCAGGGCCTCACCGCGACAGAACATCTGGTTGGCGGTGAGGCCACGGTCATCCATCCGCCGGGCAAGGTCCACGACCAGGGACAACCGGTCGGCGAGCGCCGCGACGCGGTGCGCGCGGGGCGGGTAGCCGGGGGCGAGGGGATGGTCGCCGCGGTCCGGGTCGCGCAGGTCGGCGAGCGCGTCGGCGATCTCCGCGGGGACGCCGGACACGCCGTCCACCGTCAGCAGCGCCTCCGTCGCGTCCCGCATGGCGAGGGTCAGCTGCCGGTCGGCGTCGGCGAGGGACGGGACGTCGGGCTGGCCGGGCGCGGCGTCCCAGGTCGTCCAGCGGATCCCGACGTAGGACGAGCCGCGCCGGTCCTCGGCCGGGACGAGGCCCATGGCACGTTCCCCCAGCCTGACGACGACCGCGGCGCCGGCGTCGATCGCCGCGCGGTTGAAGTCCGGCGGGCCGGTGAGCCCGAGCGGGTCGCCCGGCCCGGGCAGGGCCAGCCGGAACGCGCTCATGCCGCCGACGCGCAGGTCGCCGAGGCCCCGCCGCAGCGGCACCTCGGCGGGCGCGACGCCGAGTATCTGCGGGCCCGCGGCCCGCTCGACCGCGTCCGCGGCCTCGTCCAGGCCGACGTGCCCCGTCAGCCACGCGTTGCCCCACGCCACCAGCGTGGTCGCCACGTCCTTACTCATCCGATTCCCAACACTCCCCTATGGGCATGCGAACCACCATAAGCGCTGGGATCGCCGGTGCCACCGGACCACGTGTGGCGCGCCGCCCGCCCGGGAGGCCGCTCCGGCGGGGAGGCGGCGGACGGCGCGCGCCGCCAATCGCATAGGTTCTTTCCTGAACGGGACCACCTGGATTGCGGGATCGAGGTCGAGGGCGCGCGATGGCCGGCGAGGTACTGCAGCTCCGCGGAGTCGGGGTCAGGCGCGGGGGCGCAGCCCTCCTGCGCGACGTCACATGGACGGTCAACGAGAGCGAGCGGTGGGTGATCGTCGGCCCGAACGGGGCCGGCAAGACCACCCTGCTCCAAGTCGCCGCGGCGATGCTGCACCCGACGGAGGGCGCGGTCGAGGTCCTGGAGGAGGAGATCGGCCGCGCCGACGTCTTCGAGCTGCGCCCGCGGATCGGCCTGGCCAGCTCGGCGGTCGCCGAGAGGGTCCCCGAGGGCGAGAAGGTCATCGACCTGGTGCTCACCGCCTCGTACGCGATCCTCGGACGCTGGCGGGAGGAGTACGACTCCACCGACGTGTCCCGCGCCGTCGGGCTGCTGGACGCGCTCGGGTGCGGCGACCTGATCCGCCGCACCTTCAGCACGCTGTCGGAGGGCGAGCGCAAGCGGGTGCAGATCGCCCGCGCGCTGATGCCCGACCCCGAGCTGCTGCTGCTGGACGAGCCCGCCGCCGGCCTCGACCTCGGCGGCCGCGAGGACCTCGTCGCCCGCCTCGCCCGCCTCGCCGACGACCCCGGCGCTCCCACGATGGTGATGGTCACGCACCACGTCGAGGAGGTCCCGGACGGCTTCACCCACGCGCTGCTGCTGCGCAAGGGCGAGGCCGTCGCGCAGGGCAAGGTGGACGAGGTGTTCACCCCGGAGCACCTGTCGGCCTGTTTCGGCCTCGCGCTCGACGTGGACCGCCAGCACGGCCGCTGGTACGCGCGCGCCTCCCGCTGACCTGCGTCACCCTCGTCCGGCGGGCCGCCCGTGACGCGGCGTTCGCCCGCCGATACCGAAAAAGACCCCCGTTCGGCTCGCGGAACCGCGCGGTCTCTACCATCGTGATCGCTGTTGGGAACGCCGAGCGCTTGGATGGGACGCCCGTGAACCTGCTCGACGCGGTGGCGGTGTTCGCGGCGGGGGTCGCCGCGGGTGGCATCAACACGGTCGTCGGCTCCGGCTCGCTGATCACGTTCCCGACCCTGCTGGCGCTCGGCTACGTCCCGGTCGTCGCGAACGTCTCGAACAACATCGGGCTCGTCCCGGGCGGCGTGACCGGCGCGTACGGGTACCGGAACGAGCTGAAGGGGCAGCGGGAGCGGCTGCTGCGCCTCGGCAGCGCGTCGGTGACCGGCTCGATCGCCGGCGGCCTGCTCCTGCTCGGCCTGCCCGCGGGCGCCTTCCAGGTCATCGTCCCCGCGCTGATCGTCATCGCGCTGGTCCTGGTGATCGCGCAGCCCCGCCTCCAGGGCTGGATGCTGCGCCGCCGCGAGGGCGAGGAGCACCACCCGCACGGCGGCCCGTGGCTGTGGGCGGGCGTGCTGCTCGCGGGCGTGTACGGGGGCTATTTCGGCGCCGCGCAGGGCATCGTGCTCATCGCCATGCTCGGCATCGCGCTGGACGACGACCTCCAGCGGGCCAACGCCGCCAAGAACGTGCTGTCGGCGGTCGTGAACGGCACGGCCGCCGTCCTGTTCATCGCGCTGTGGATCTTCTCCGGCACGCGGATCGACTGGTGGGCGGTACTGCTGATCGCCGCCGGATCCACGGTCGGCGGGCTGATCGGCGCCCGGGTCGGACGGCGGATCCCGCCCCTGGTGCTGCGCGGCGTGATCGTGATCGTGGGCGTCGTCGCGATCATCAATTTGCTGGCCTGACCAGCGGTTTTCGATGCGCCCGGTACCTGCCGGCGGGGTTCGCGGACGGCCCGTGCGGGTATAGGTCGAATATATGTTCGACGACGGAAGGTTCGCCGATGAAGGGCGACAGGGTCGAGATCATGATCGACGCCGGCGGCGAGGGGACGCGGACGTACGAGGTCGTCGCGAGCCGGGCCGGACGCCGGGTGGAGGTCGCGACCAGACGCGGCGTGGTCGAGGTCAGCGAGGTCACCCGCACGGGCACCGCCGTCCGCACCGCCCGCTTCATGGCCAGCCGCGTCCTGGCCCTGGTCGAGTACCCGAGCGCCGACACCGCCCACCCCGACGACGCCCCCGCCTGACCGTGCCGGCCGCGACCGGCCTTGCCCGGTGTGGCGGGGTTCGCGCGGTGGGAGCCTCAGCCCCGGGGGCGGACCTGTATGAGGCCCTCGTTCGTCACGTGTGTCTCGAAGGCGGGCTGGCGGGCTGTGGCGGGGCCGTGGATCACCGAGCCGTCGCGGACGCGGAAGGTGCTGCCGTGCCAGGGGCAGACGACGCAGGTCTCGGCGTCGTCGTCGGTGAGGACGCGGCCCTGGTGCAGGGGCCCGGCCAGGTGGCTGCACCGGTCGGCGAGGACGTGCACGTCCTCGCCGGTCCGCAGGACGAACAGGCTGATGTAGCCGAGACTGCGGGCGACGGGCCAGCCGTCCGGGAGGTCCTCGATCTGGCACAGGTCGTGCCACCCGAGCGGGACCAGGTGCGCCAGCTGGTCGGCGTGGTTGGCGCCCGCCGCCTGCCGGAACGCCAGGTGGCCGCCGAGGTAGCCGCCCGCCATCAGGGCGGTGAGGCCGGCGAACCCGAGGGTGCGCCCGGCGCCGTCGCGGCCCCGGTGGCGGGCGAGCAGCGACGCCGAGTACAGCATGCTCGCCGTCGCCGTCCCGGCCGCGTGGACGAGCCCGACCCGCTGCTGCTCGCGGTGCAGCGCGGACCAGTCGGCGATCCCGGTGAGCACGGCCGGGACGGCGGCCGCGAGCCCGGCGCCCACGAGGACCTGGGCGGCGCGCCGGGTGCCCGGCACCAGGTCCAGCACCGCGGCGGAGATCCAGCAGCCCATCGGCACGTCCGTCAGCGGGGGGTGCGCGGGATGCCCGAACGGGACGCCGTGCAGGACGTCCTTGACCGGCCCGGGACGCAGCGTCCGCCGCACGGCGGCGGAGATCGGGCGGATCGCGCGGTCGAGGGCGCGGGCCTGCTCCAGCCCCTCGGTCGCGTCCACCAGCCGCTGGGAGCGCTGCGGGCCGGACCGCCGGAAGATGTTGCTCGCCCGTCGGTTCATGTCCCTCCTCGGGTGCGTGCATCCGGTTCGGAGTATTGAGACGGCCGTAATGGGACGCTGGTGACACTAGCCTCCGCGTTCGGCATGGGCCACCCGGGGGCGGCGAAGGATACGTACCTGCAGGTAGAACGCCTAAACACCGGGACCGGGGCGGCCCGGCCGGACCTGCCGGACCCGCCGGTCAGCCGCGTTCGAGGGTCACCGGGACGCCGTTGAACACGGCGTTGCCCGACAGCGGGTCGATCTCGCGGTCGTCGGTCACGGCGTTGGCGCTGACGCCCGCGTGCCGGGCGGCGACGGCCGCGCGGGTACCGGGACGATCATGGCCCCAGCCGTGCGGGAGGCTGGCGACACCGGGCATGACGGTGTCGGTGGGCTCGGCGACGGCCTCGATCGTCCCGGTGCGGGAGACGACCCGGACGGTATCGCCCGCGGCGATGCCGAGGTGCGCGGCGTCGGCGGGGTTGAGCTGGAGGGTGCAGGTGTTGGAGCCGTCCACCAGCTCGGGGACGTTGTGCAGCCAGCTGTTGGCGGAGCGCAGCTGGCGGCGGCCGATCAGCACCATCCCGGACGCCGGGCCGGCGAGGGCGGCGTGGAGGCGGCCCACGTCGGCCGCGAACGTCGACGGGCACAGCTCGACCCGGCCCGAGGTGGTGCACAGGACCTCGTCCAGGCGGGGTTTGAGGGCGCCGAGGTCGAGGCCGTGGGGGTGCTCGGACCGCAGCCGCGTGAGGGTGAGGCCGGACGGGTCGGCGCCGAAGCCGTCGCCGTACGGGCCGAGGCGCAGCATCATGTCGAGCCGCTGCTCGGCGAGGGTCCCGGTGTCGAGCATCTTGCGCAGCTCGTCCGGCTCGCGGCCGTGCACCGGGGAGCCGGTGAGCGCGGCGGCCCGCTTCAGCGTCGACGTGATGATCGTCTCGTCGAGCGCGGACGGGTCGCCGTCCGCCCCCGAGGCGATCATGGCGAGCCGGGTGAGCAGGTCGGCCTCGCTGGGACGGCCGTCCGGCGGCACGGCGGGCGGGGAGAAGCGGGCATAGTCGCGGACGGCGAACCGGGTCAGCTCGATGTCGTAGTGCGGGGTCTGCGCGGGCCGCGGCGGGGGCAGGACCACGTGCGCGTGCCGGGTCGTCTCGTTCAGGTACGGGTCGACGCTGACCATGAAGTCGAGCCCGGCGAGCGCGCGGTCCAGCCGCGCGCCGTTCGGCGCGGACAGCACCGGGTTGCCGCCGATCGTGATCAGCGCCCTGACCCGGCCCTCGCCGGGCGTCTCGATCTCGTCGGCGAGGGTGGCGACGGGCAGCTCGCCGTTGACCTCGGGGAGCCCGCGGACACGGCTGCGCCACCGCCCGGTGGTGAACGGCCTCCGGCGGCGGTGGACCGGCGCGTGCGCGGGGCGCGGGAACATCGCGCCGCCCGGCCGGTCCAGGTTCCCGGTGAGGACGTTGAGGGCGTCCACGAGCCAGCTGTTGAGCGTCCCGAACGACTGCGTGCAGGTGCCGACGCGGCCGTAGACGGCGGCGCGCCGGGCCCCGGCCAGCTCGCGGGCGATGCGGCGGGCGGTCGCCGCGGGGACGCCGGTGACGGGCGCGACCCGCTCGGGCGGGAAGTCGACGGCGAGGGCGCGCAGGTCGTCCAGCCCGTTGACCCGCCCGGCGAGGTGCTCGGCGGCGACGATCAGCTCCTCGGCGAACAGGGTGTGGACGAGCGCCATGAGCAGGAACGCGTCCGTCCCCGGGCGGATGAACACGTGCTCGTTCGCCAGGGCGGCCGTGCGTGTGCGGCGGGGGTCCACGACTGTGACGTTGCCCCCGCGCGCCTGGATGGCCTTGAGCCGCCCGGGGAAGTCGGGTGCCGAGCAGAGGCTCCCGTTGGATTCCAGCGGGTTGGCGCCGAGCATCAGGAGGTGGTCGGTGCGGTCCAGGTCGGGGACGGGGATGGCATGCGGATCGCCGAACATGTGACCGGAACTGACGTGCTTGGGCATCTGGTCGGTCGTGCTGGCGGAGAAGTGGTTGCGGGTGCCGAGCGCCTTGACGAGCGCTTCGGTGTACAGCGGCCCGGCGATCGAGTGGCCGGTCGGGTTGCCGGCGTAGACGGCCACGGAGTCCGTTCCATACCGGGCGATCAGGCGGCCGATCTCCCGCCGGGCGGCCCCGAAGGCGCTCTCCCAGGTCGCGGGCACATGCCCGCCCTCGTCGCGGACAAGGGGCCCGGTGAGGCGGTCGGGATCGCCGTCCAGACTCCCGAGCGTCGCGCCCTTCGGGCAGATGTACCCCTTGCTGAACGGGTCGTCCTTGTCGCCGCGGACGCCCGTCACCGCCCCCGAGCCGTCCAGCGTCAGCTCAAGCCCGCACAACGCCTCACAGAGAGGACAGGTGCGGAAGGCCGTGCGGTCGCCCATCGAGACTCCTCGTCAACCGGACCCCCTTCATCATGGCGCGCCCCCTCGGGCGGCGCCATCGCATGGCCTGTCTCGGCGGCCTTGACAGAGTTACCTTCAGAAAGAGGACTCTTGCCCGCCTCAGGGAGTCGCCATGGAGGCGTGGATCGCCCGGCTGCCGGTGGCGGCGCTGCTCGGCATCGCCGAACTGCTGACCGCGGGCCGGTTGACCCTGGGCGGGAACCCGCGCCGCCGAGCGGACACCTTCAGGGTATGAACCCGCACACCCCCCCGGACGCCGAGTTGTGGCGCCTGGCGCGCGACGGCGACGCGGCGGCCTTCGGCACGCTCTTCGACCGGCACGCGCGCACGGTCTACAACTACTGCTTCCGCCGGACGGCGAGCTGGTCGGAGGCCGAGGACCTCACCTCCGTGGTCTTCCTGGAGACCTGGCGGCGCCGCGCCGCGGTGCCCCTGCCGTCCGGCTCGCTGCTGCCCTGGCTGTACGGCGTCGCGACGAACGTCGTGCACAACCACCGGCGGAGCCTGCGCCGGCACCGTGCCGCGCTGGCCCGGCTGCCCGCGCCGCCCCCGCAGCCGGACGGCGCCGACGACGCGGCGGCCCGGCTGGACGCCGAGCGCCGGATGCGCCGGGTGATGGACTCGATCCGGGCGCTGCCCCGCCGTGACCAGGAGGTCCTCGCGCTGTGCGTCTGGGAGGGCCTGGACTACGCGGACGCGGCGGAGGCGCTCGGCGTGCCGGTCGGGACCGTCCGGTCACGGCTGGCCCGCGCCCGCGCCCGGCTCCGCGACGTCCCCGGGAACCCCACGCCCCACCTCTCGGAGGAGACCCCATGAACGATCTCGCCCCGCCGCCGCGCCGGGACCTGCCCGCCGGACGGCACGAGGCCCGCCGCGCGCACCTGGCCGGCGAGCTCGCCGCCGCGCGCCGTCCGCGCGGCCTCCCGTTCCGCTTCTCGGGCCGCCGCCTCGTCTTCGGCGGCGTCACCGCGGCCGGTCTGGCGGCGGCCGTCACCGCCGTCCTGCTCGTCCCCGGGGACGGGAAGGAGCGCGGGCCGGTCGTGATGAACGCCGCCGCGACCGAGGTGCTGAACCGCGCGTCCCGCGCCGCCGCGGCCCGTCCCGGCCTCCATCCGCGCCCGGACCAGTTCCTCTACTTCGAGTCGCGGGACTACCAGGCCGCGGAGATGGGCTCCGGCGGCCTGGAGCGGCCCCAGTCCGGGCACCGGCGGGCCTGGTTCTCGGTGGACGGCAGCCGCGCCGGGCTGATCCGCAACTCCGGTGACGAGGGCATCTGGCTGTGCGAGGGCTCCGGGGAACTGGCGAAGCGGGAGGCCGCCGCGAGCGCCGAGGGCCGGGAGCCGCCGATCGACCTCGCGCACCCGCCCACCGGCTGCCGTAACGACGACGTGCGGCTGACCGGGATGCCGGACAATGTCGAGGCGATGCGCCGCTGGCTCTTCGACCACCGAAACGGTCAGAATCCACCGGCTGTTCAGGCGTTCATCACCGTCGGGGACACGATCCGCGAGCGGTACGTCCAGCCTCGGACACTGTCGGTGATCTTTGCGGCGGCGGCGCGGATCCCGGGGGTCACCGTGACCCGCGGCGTGACGGACCTCCTCGGCCGCAAGGGGATCGCCGTCGGCCAGACCTGGCAGGGACACCGCCAGGAGCTCATCTTCGACGCGGCGACGTACGCGTTCCTGGGCGAGCGCACCCTCGTCGACGGCCAAGGCGCGCCACCACCCGGCGCCACCGCGTCCCCGGGCACGGGGGACGGCGGAGGGACCGGCGCTCAGGGCTCCGTCGTCTACGCCTCGGCCGAGGTCAGGATGGCCGTGACCGACAGGGCGGGCCAAATCCCCCGCTGAGGGCGCAATCCGTCCTAGCCCCGGCCCACCGGGCTCGCGGCCCGTCCCGTGACCGTGCCTTGTGAGTGCGATATCGCCTCACGATCCGGCCGGGTTGCGCAATGCCGAAGGCAAGCCCCGCCCGGCCACGCGCGCGAACGCGGAGCCGCGTTCGCCCGGGTCCGGTTGCGTGGCGAGCCGCTGGGCGGGCGAGGTGGGCCTGGACTTGAAAACACAGCCCAGCGTGCGGAGAGGGCGGCGCCGGTGCGGTGCCGCCCTCTCCGGTGCCGCCTCTGCTAGAGGCGGCCGGTCTCCTGTAACGCCCCTGGCCTGCGAGGCAGGGTCAGGAGCCGTTGACGCCGAGTCCTGCGGCGACGCGGTCGCCGAGGTCCTTGTGGACGTTGCGCCAGTACGCCACGACGCGCTTCTTCATGTCGCCGGTGACCTCGGGGGCCGTGGCGTGGGCGACGATGTTGCCGACCATGTGGTCGCGGTCGACGTCGGACAGGACCTTCTCCCACAGGGCGCGGGGCTGGCCGAAGTCGTCGTCCTCGCGGTGGAGGGTGTAGGCGCTGCGGATGATCTCGCCCGCCACCTCGTAGGAGTCGCCCTTCCACAGCTCGGGGTCGGCGACGGGGCCGCCCGCGCTGTTCGGCGCGTACACCGGGTCGCCCGGGTTGACGTAGGCCATGGCGCCGTCCTTGTTGTAGCTGTGGACGGGGCTCACCGGCCGGTTGACCGGCAGTTGCAGGTAGTTCGGGCCGATCCGGTACCGGTGGGCGTCGGGGTAGGAGAACAGGCGGCCCTGCAGCATCTTGTCGGGCGAGGCGCCGATGCCGGGGACGAGGTTGGCGGGCTCGAACGCCGCCTGCTCGATCTGCGCGAAGTAGTTCTCGGGGTTGCGGTTCAGCGTCCACCGTCCGATGGTGATCGGCGGGTAGTCGCCGTGCGGCCAGACCTTGGTCAGGTCGAACGGGTTGAAGCGGTAGTCGGCGGCCTCCTCGAACGGCATGATCTGCACCTGGACGGTCCAGGACGGGTGGTCGCCGCGCTGGATGGCGTCGTAGAGGTCGCGGATGTGGACGTCCTGCTCCGCGGCGTCGGCCTCCTGCCGGGTGAAGTTCTTGATGCCCTGGTCGGTCTTGAAGTGATACTTGACCCAGAACTTCTCGCCCGCCGCGTTGTACCAGAGGAAGGTGTGCGAGCCGTAGCCGTTGACGTGCCGCCAGCTCGCCGGGGTGCCGCGGTCGGTCATCAGCAGCGCGACCTGGTGCGCCGACTCGGGCGAGAGCGTCCAGAAGTCCCACTGCATGTTGTGGTCGCGCAGGTGGTTGTCGGCGCGGCGCTTCTGCGAGTGGATGAAGTCGGAGAACTTCTGCGGGTCGCGGATGAAGAAGACCGGCGTGTTGTTGCCGACGAGGTCGTAGATGCCGTCCTCGGTGTAGAACTTCATCGCGAAGCCGCGCGGGTCGCGCCCGGCGTCGGCGCTGCCGAGCTCGCCGGCGACGGAGCTGAACCGCACGAGCGACTCGGTGCGGGCGCCCTTCTGGAACAGCTTCGCCTTGGTGAACTGCCCGAGGTCCTCGGTGATCTCCAGGACGCCGAAGGCGCCGCCGCCCTTGGCGTGCACGACCCGCTCGGGCACGCGCTCGCGGTTGAAGTGCGCCATCTTCTGGATCAGGTAGTGGTCCTGGAGCAGCAGCGGGCCGTTCGGGCCGACGGACTGCGAATGCTCGTCGCTGGGCGCGGCGATGCCGGCGTCGGTCGTGGTGGTGGGCCTGTCGGACATGGGCGCGGTTCCTCCTCGCTCCGTTGGTGGTCCGGTCCGCGGGACGTCGTCAGCGGGACCGGGACCGGCATCCGGGGCACAGGCCCCAGAACGTGACTTCGGCCTCCTCGACCAGGAAGCCGGCGTCGCCGGCCGGCCGCAGGCACGGGGCGTGCCCCACGACGCAGTCGACGTCCGTGACCGTCCCGCAGCTCCGGCACGCCAGGTGGTGGTGGTTGTCGCCGACCCGGCCCTCGAAGCGCGCCGGGCTTCCGGCGGGTTCGATCCTGCGCACGAGCCCGGCGGCGGTCATCGCGTGAAGGGCCTCGTAGACGGCCTGGAGGGAGACGTGTCCCACGCGGTCGCGGGCGTTCCCGGCGATCGCGTCGACGCCGAGGTGGTCCCCGGCGCGGACGGCCTCCAGGATCGCCACGCGGGCCGCCGTCACCCGCAGACCCGCGTCGCGCAGGTCGGCGGCGGGGTTCGGGGTCCGTGACTCGGTCATGCCGCCAACCTACCCGCCATAACTTGAATTATTCAAATTATTGAAGGCTGCGTGTCTTGGTCCGGCGTCCGTCAGGTGGCCGGGAGGCCCTCGCCGCGAACCTCCGCTTGATCACCCGAGTCCAAGCCTGCACAAGTGATTCGGAGCTGGGAGCCGCCATGACGACCGCACGTACGATCAGGCGGGCGTTCGCCCTGCTGGGAGGGCCCGTTCTGGTGACGGCGCTGGCCGGATGCGGGATGCTCGCCGGCGCCACCGGCGACCCGCGGCCCGCGGCGAAGCCGTTCACCGTCGCCTTCGGCGGCGACGTCCACTTCGAGGGCGCGCTGCGCGCCCGGCTGGACGCCTCCCCCGACACCGCGCTCGGCCCGGTCGCGGAGCAGCTCCGGCGCGCCGACCTCGCGGTGGTCAACCTGGAGACGGCCGTCACCGCGGGCGGCACGCCCGCGCCCAAGCAGTTCACGTTCCGCGCGCCGCCGACCGCGTTCCGGGCCCTGAAATCCGCGGGCGTGGACGTCGCCACCATGGCGAACAACCACGGCATGGACTACGGCGACACCGGCCTCCAGGACTCCCTGGCCGCGGCGAAGCAGGCCGGGTTCCCGGTCGTCGGCATCGGGCGCGGCGCCGCCGAGGCGTTCCGTCCCCACCGCGTCACGGTCAACGGCGCGCGGGTCGCGGTCATCGGCGCCACCCAGGTGCTGGACGACAACCTCGTCCAGGCGTGGACGGCGACGGACGCCAAACCCGGGCTGGCCTCCGCGAAGGACGCGCCCCGCCTCGTCCAGGCCGTGAAGGAGGCGCGGAAGGACACGGACGTGGTCATCGTCGACCTGCACTGGGGGCAGGAGCTCAACTCCTGTGCCACGCCCGTCCAGCGGCAGCTCGCCGCGCAGCTCGCCGACGCCGGCGCGGACGCGATCGTCGGCAGCCACGCGCACGTCCTGCTCGCGGGCGGCTACCTGAAGGGCAAGTACGTCCACTACGGGCTCGGCAACTTCGTGTTCTACAACTCCTCCGGCAGGACGGCGCAGAGCGGCGTGCTCACCCTCACCTTCGACCCGTCCGCGAAGGGGGCCGCCCCGCGCGTGACCCGCGCCGACTGGGCACCGGCCGTGATCTCCGACGGCGTCCCGCAGCCGCTGTCCGGCACGGCCGCGCAGCAGGCCCGCGCGGAGTGGGAGGGCCTGCGCCGCTGCGCGGACGTCAAGGCCGCCGCATGATCATGGCCCGGCTCGGCAAAGGGACGCGTTTCACGTGAATCATCGGGGGACGACCCCCGGCGGGACATCGGGCGGGCGGCCACCGGCGGGACGCCGGGCGGGCCGTGGCATGCTTGGCCGAGCGGAAAAGGGAGGTCCGATGCGGGGGAAGACTGTCGCGGTCACGGCCGTCGCCGGGGTGACGGCGCTGGTCGCCGCCGCGTGCGGCGGGTCGGGCGATCCCAAGGCGCAGGGCGCGACCTCGCCACGTGCACCGGCCGCGTCGGGTCCGGCGGGCCAGGGGGAGAGCCCGGAGACGCCGTCCGCCAAGCAGCCGATCATCATCGCGTTCGGCGGTGACACGCACTTCGAA
Organism: Actinomadura graeca; assembly: GCF_019175365.1. Classification (NCBI taxonomy): domain Bacteria; kingdom Bacillati; phylum Actinomycetota; class Actinomycetes; order Streptosporangiales; family Thermomonosporaceae; genus Actinomadura; species Actinomadura graeca. The sequence continues at coordinate 4,872,919 of NZ_CP059572.1, forward strand.
GGACAGCTCCGCTCCCGCCTCGCCCGGCCGAGGACGGCGCTCGGCCCGATCGCCGCGCAGCTCCGCAGCGCCGACCTCGCCATGGTGAACCTGGAGACGGCGATCACCACGGGCGGGACGCCCGCGCCCGGCAAGCAGTTCACCTTCCGTGCGCCGCCGTCGGCGTTCGCGGCGCTGAGGGGCGCGGGCGTCGACGTCACGTCCATGGCGAACAACCACGGCATGGACTACATGGAGGGCGGCCTGCGCGACACCCTCGCCGCGATCAAGCGCACCCGCTTCCCCGTCGTCGGCATCGGCAGGAACGCCGACGAGGCGTACCGCCCCTACCGCGTCACCGTGAAGGGCAACCGGCTCGCGATCGTCGGCGCCACGCAGGTCCTCGACGACAACCTGATCCAGGCGTGGACGGCCACCGGCAGCAAGGGCGGCCTCGCGTCGGCGAAGGACGTGCCCCGGATGGAGCAGGCGGTGAAGGAGGCCCGCAAGGGGTCCGACATCGTGATCGTCCACCTGCACTGGGGCCAGGAACTGAAGGCGTGCCCGCTGCCCCGCCAGCAGGAACTCGCCAGGCGCCTCGTCGCCGCGGGCGCCGACATCGTCGTCGGCGGTCACGCGCACGTCCCGCTGGGGGGCGGCTACATGGACGGCAAGTACGTCCATTACGGCATGGGCAACTTCGTCTTCTCGTCCGCCTCCGGCCAGACGGCCAACTCCGGCGTGCTGCTGCTGCGCGTCCAGGACGGCAAGGTCACGGCCGACAAGTGGAAGCCCGCCCGCATCTCGGGCGGCCTTCCCATCCCGCTGAAGGGCGCCGCCGCGGCGGCCGAGGTCAAGCGCTGGAACGGCCTGCGCGGCTGCACCGGCCTCAAGGCCAGGCCCTGAGCTGGACTCTCCCCCCGTGGGAGAGGTCAAGGTGGGGGTGTGAGCAATGATCTGCTGCCCATCGGGCGGTTCGCGCGGCTGTGCCGGCTGAGCGTCAAGCAGCTGCGGCACTACGACGACCTGGGGCTGCTCGCCCCTGCCTGGATCGATCCCGCGTCGGGGTACCGCTACTACCGGCCGGACCAGGCACGTGACGCCCTGTCGATCGGGCTGCTCCGGGCGCTGGACGTGCCGCTGCCCGTGGTGGCGCGCGTCCTGTCCGGGGATGCCGCGCAGGCGCTGAAGGAGGCCCGCGACCGGATCGAGGACGACCTGGACCGGCGCCGCCGCGGCCTGCGGCTGCTCGACCGGGTGCTCGCGGAGGGGCTGCCGGAGGCGCGGGTGACGATCGTCCGGGAGCCCGCGCGGAGGGTCCGCGTGGCGCGGGAGGCGGCGACGCCGTCCACGATCCCGGGGGCGACCTCGGCGTGCGTGCGGCGCGTCCTCGCCGGGGGCGTCCCGCAGGGGGCGCTCATCGGGCTGTTCCCGCTGGACATGACGGACGAGTTCGACGTCCGCGTGGCCCTAGAGGCGCCCGACGGCGACGACCTGCTGCCCGGCGGCCCGTTCGCCGTAGCCACCCACACCGGCCCGTACGACCAGATCCCGCTCACGGTGTACGGCGTTCTCGCGTGGATCGGGGACCACGGGCACGCGCCCGGCGGCCCGGTACGGGAGGTCTACCTCGACGACCCGGCCGCCACGGACCCCGGCCGCCTGAGGACGCAGGTGATGATCCGACTGGAGGATGCGTGATGAACTGGTACGACGCGGCCGGGGAGCCGGAGCCTGCGGAGTTCGGCCCGGTCTCGGGACTGTCGGTGTCCGGGCAGGGTGCGCCCGGGGGAGCGGCCTACGGGGCGAGTGTCGGGGCGCTGTACGCGGTCATGGGGGCGCTCGGCGCGCCCATGGCGCCGCTGGAAGGGCGCTGGTGGGTCGAGGACGAGCGCTCTCCGTTCGACGTCCCCCGCGACGAGTGGCGGTGGCACCTGTTCATCCGCCTCCCCGACGGGACCGGCGGCCTCTCGGGCACGGTCGACGCCGTCATCGAGGAGGTCCGTGCCGGTGTGCCCGCCGCGGCGCGCGTCCAGCAGGTGACGTTCACCGTGGGCCGCTGCGTGCAGATGCTGCATCGCGGCGCCTACTCCGACGAGCCCGCGAGCCTCGCCCGCATGGACGCGCTGATGACGGCGGAGGGGCTCGTCCGGAACGGCCTGCACCATGAGATCTACCTGTCCGATCCGTCCGAGACGGACCCGGAGAAGATGCGCACCATCCTCCGCCAGCCCGTGCGCCGGGCGGCGGCACCTGCGGCGTAGGTTCTCCTGAGGACGCCATCGAGCGGCGGGAGGACGCGGTGCGGGAGTACCGGGTGAGGTCGGGCGGGATCGAGCTGGCCGTGCGGGAACGCGGCGACGGGGACCGCCCGGCGGTGGTCCTCGTCCACGGCTACCCCGACACCGGCGCGATGTGGGACGAGGTCGCGGACCGGCTCGCCGTGCGCTTCCGCGTGATCGTCTACGACGTGCGCGGCGCGGGCGGCTCGTCGGCCCCGTCCGACCCGCTCGACTACGGGCTGGACGCTTCGATCGGCGATCTGGAGGCCGTCCTGGACGGCGCCGGCCTGGACGGGCCCGTCCACCTGGCCGGACACGACTGGGGCTCGGTGCAGGGCTGGGAGGCCGTCACCGGGGACCGGCTGCGCGGGCGGATCGCCTCGTTCACCTCGATCTCCGGGCCGGACCGGCGGCACGTCGCCGCGTGGGCGCGGCGGGCCGTCCGGTCCGGCCCGCGGGGGATCGCGGAGGTGCTCGACCAGGCGCTGCGCAGCGTCTACATGCCGGTGCTGATGGCGCCCCGCATCGGTGAGCTGGCCGCCCGCCTCCTCGCGGCCGGGTTCGCGCGCGGGTTGCGGCTGCGCGAGGGCGCCGAGCCGCGTCCCGGGCACCCGGCCGGTTCCCTCGCGCGGGACGCCCGCAACGGCCTCGGCCTCTACCGCGCCAACATGCGACGCGGCGCGGGCCCGCCCGGCGACGGGCGGACGGACGTGCCCGTCCAGCTCATCGTCCCGGTCAGGGACCGGTACGGCTCGCAGCCGCTCCTGCTGTCCGCGCGGGGCCACGCGTCCCGCCTGTACGTGCGCCGCGCACCCGGCGGGCACTGGGTGGCGCGGAGCCACCCCGACCTGATCGCCCGCTGGATCACCGAGTTCGCCGAGCACGTCGGCGGCGGCCCGGAGACCCCCGAGGTGTTGTGAAGTCCCGGCCCACTTTCGCTCACGCGTTCGCGCGCGTGGCCGAGGCCGCTTCGAGGCAGTCCCTAGGCGTCGGGGAAGCGGCGCTTCTTCGCGGCGTCGATCCACCACAGCAGCAGGAACCCGGCCACGAGCACCGCCGACGACACGATCCACCAGGCGGGGCCGGGCAGCCGTGTCGGCAGGGCCAGCAGCGGCTTGCCGTCCCACAGCTTCGCCACGAACGGCATCGCGCCCTCGTAAAACCCCACGAACAGGACCAAGCCGGACAGCCCGTCATAGGACTTCGGGTCGTTCATGCGTCCAGGTTCCCGCGCGTGTGCGCCCGCGGATAGCGACCAAGGTCGATAGCGCGGGTCCGGAGGTCACCCCCGCGGCATGCTCAGGAGAACCTCTCGGCGAGGCCGCGGTGCCGGTCCGCGGCCTGTCTCGCCTCGTCGACGCCGATGACCGACCCCGGCATGCGGCCCAGCCGTTCGACCTGCCCGGCGAAGCGCAGGTGCTCGGCCCGCGCGTGCTCGCGGCAGGCGAGGCAGGTGACGCGCTCCGGGTGCGGTGAGGTCATCGCGTACGGCACCCGGAGCCCGCATCCGCTGGTGACGCGGCTCGGCAGGTCACCGGCCAGCCCGAACACCGAGGCCGTCACGTCACGGACGGCCGCGTCGCGGTGGACCACCCTGGACTCGACATGGATGTGCGGATCGTCCCCGTCCACGCGTCCTCCCTCCGCGGGCGGCCGGGGCCGCCGGTTGGCGCCCGGTCCGGCCCGTCCAGGATCGCCGGGGGAGGTCGCGCTCAGGTCTCGCGGACGGCCCAGGCGGCGAGGGCGAGGTCGGCGGTGCTGGTGAGCTCCGGTGGATCACCGGCCAGGTCATCGACGCGACGGGCGGCGGCGCGTCCTGACCTGTCCGGTGCCCGCCCGGAACCGCCGCCCGGCGTGGTCAGGCGGTGGCCAGCGCGGTGATCCTCGCCTCGGCGGCCGCCAGCGACGCGGCCGCCATGTCCTGGAAGCGCGCGAGCTCCGGCACCAGCCAGGCGAGGGTCATCTCGGCGTGGACGAGCTCCAGGTTCTCCTCCGCCACCCCGAGCCCGCCGAAGTAGGCCCGCAGGTAGGGCGCCTGGAAGTCGAACCCCTCACGCGGCGTGCCGGGGCCGTACGCGCCGCCGCGCGCCGTGATGACCACCACGCGGGTGCCGTCGAGCAGGCTCGCTCCCGAGCCCGGATCGGAGAAGGCCCCGGGGAAGGTCACCCGGTCGATCCACGCCTTCAGCGCGGTGGACACCGAGAAGTTGTACATCGGCGCGCCGATCACGACGGTGCGGGCGGCCAGCAGCTCCATGATCAGCGGACGGGTCAGCGCCCACTCCCGCCGCTCGTCCGCGTCCTCCGCCAGTGCCTCCACCTTGGCGGGCGGGACGGGGCCGTGGCGTTCCACCCGCCGTCCGAGCGCGCAGTAGGCCGGGGCCACCGGAGGCACCGGGTCGGCGGCGAGGTCCCGGTGCCGGTGGCCGGACGGCCCGTGCGCCTTCCGCCAGGTGTCGGCGAAAAGCGCGGTCAGCCGTCTGGTGACGGAGTCGCCGGAATGGCTGGAATCGAGATGCAGCAACGACGCCCCCGTCACCGCCCACCCCCGTGCCGCGCGCTTAGAATGGCCATGTTCCGGTCTCCCTGTCTCGTCCGTCGTCTCTCCTCACCGATATGACGGCACGTGACCAGGGATGGTGACCGATGGACGATCAGGCCGAGCTGGCCGCGCACTTCGACGGGGCCCGGGGCCATCTGCGGGCCGTCGCCTTCCGCATGCTCGGATCGGCGGACGAGGCGGACGACGCCGTCCAGGAGACCTGGCTGCGCGCGAGCCGGGCGGGCGCGGGCGGCGTCGCGAACGTGACCGGGTGGCTCACCACGATCGTCGGCCGCGTCTGCCTCGACCTGCTGCGCTCACGGCGCCGCCGCGGTGAGGAGCCCGCCGACCTGGCCGGGCTGGAGACGCTCGCGGGCGACGCCGCCGGTCCCGAGGACGAGGCGGTGCTGGCGGACTCCGTCGGGCTCGCGCTGCTCGTCGTCTTGGACAGGCTGGGACCCGCCGAGCGCGTCGCGTTCGTCCTGCACGACCTGTTCGCCGTGCCGTTCGCGGAGATCGCCGGGATCGTCGGACGGTCGCCCGCCGCGGCGAAGAAGCTGGCGAGCCGCGCCCGCGCCCGGGTCCACGGCACGGACCCCGACGCGGGCGGCGGCACGGGCCACGGCACGGGCGGCGGCACGGGCCACGGCAGGTCCGCCGCTGCGGCGGCAGATCTGGCCCGGCAGCGGGAGGTCGTCGAGGCGTTCCTGGCCGCGTCGCGCGCGGGCGACCTGGACGCGCTCCTCGCCGTCCTGGCCCCGGACGCCGTCCGCCGCACCGACCGCGCCGAGGTGACCGAACTGCGCGGCGCCCGGCGCATCGCCGAGGAGACGCGCACCAACGCCGCCCGCGCCCGCTTCGCCCGGCCCGCGCTGGTGGACGGCGCACCCGGGGCGGTCGTCGCGCCGCTCGGACGGCTTCAGCTGGTCCTCAGGCTGCGGATCGACGGCGGCCGTGTCACGGCGATCGACGTCGTCACCGACCCCGGGCGGCTCCGCGCGCTCGGCCTCGCCGTCATGCCGGGACCGTGCGGAACGCCGTGATGGTGATCTTCTTCTTCGGCGTGCCGTCGTCGGCGACGCTCGCGCCCGGAGCGACGCCCGCCGCGGCGACGTCGTCGATGATCCGCATCCCCGACGTGACCCGGCCGAACACCGTGTACGACGGGGGAAGGCTCGGCGAGTCGCCGTAGAGGATGAAGAACTGGCTGCCGTTGCTGACCGGGCTCTCCGCGCGGGCCATGGCGACGACGCCCCGGTCGTACCGCGCGCCGGCCGTGTTCTCCGTAGGGAAGCGGTAGGCGGGGCCGCCCGTGCCGGTGTCGGACGGGTCGCCGCACTGGAGGACCTTGAGGGAGGCGTTGGTCGACAGCCGGTGGCAGGACGTGTCGTTGTAGAACCCCGTGACCGCCAGGTAGACGATCGAGTTCACGGTGCACGGCGCCTTGGCGCCGTCGAGCTCCATCTCGATCGTGCCGAGGTTGGTCGTGACGGTGGCGCGCACGAGGCCGCGGGCCGGCGGGTTGGCCGGCGGCTTGCCGACGTCCTTCAGCTCCGGGCCGTCCGCCGGAAGGTAGGCGCAGGCGACCGCGGCGGAACTCCCGCCGCTGGTCGCGTGCCCGCTCCCCTTGCCGTCGGCGCCGTTGCCGATCAGCACCGCGGCGGTGGTCGCCGCCGCGAGCAGGACGACGCCGGCCGCGGCGCCGGTGACCGCGAGCACCCGCCCCCGCCGTCCGGGCGGCGCCGGCGGACGTCCGAACGACGGCGCCGGGACGGTGCGGGGTCCCGTCGGGTCACCGATCACCGGCCCGGGAGCCGGAGCCTGGAGGCCCGGCGGCGGGGGCGGGGCCGGGACGGTGCGGACGGCGGGCGTCAGCGTCGCCGCCGCCGACGTCCCTTCCGCGAGGAGGTCCCCGCCGGTCCCGAGGTCCAGCAGCCGCGTCAGCACCTGCACCGCCGTGGGCCGCCGCCCGGGGTCCTTGTCCAGGCAGGCGGTGACCAGTTCGCGCAGGTCACCGCCCAGCGCGCCGAGCTCCGGCTCGGCGTGCAGGATCCGGTGCATCGTCGCGGGGATCGAGTCGTGCCCGAACGGCGGCACCCGGTTCGCCGCGTACGCCATCGTGCAGCCCCACGCGAACATGTCCAGCGGCGGGCCGCCGGACGTCCCGGCGACCTGTTCGGGCGCCATGTACGCGGGCGTGCCGACCGCCCCGGTCAGGGTCGCGTACGTGGCCTCCTGGGGCCGCGCGACGCCGAAGTCGATGACCTTCGGCCCGTCCTCGCCGAGCAGCACGTTGGCCGGTTTGAAGTCGCGGTGGACGACGCCCGCCTCGTGGATCGCCGCCAGCGCTGTCGCGGTCCCGATGGCGAGCCGGTCCAGCTCACCGGCGGGCAGCACGCCCCGCTCGGCGACGAGCTGCCGCAGCGACGGCCCGTCGATGTACTCGCTGACGATGTACGCCGCCTCGCCGTCCGCCCGCGCGGCGATGATCCGGGCGGTGCAGAACGGCGCGACCTGCCGGGCCGTCGCCAGCTCGCGCTCGAAGTACAGCCGGGCCTGCTCGTCGCCCTCGAAGTCGGCGTGCAGCAGCTTCACCGCGACGCGCTCTCCGGTGTCCGACTCGCCGGCGTACACGGTCCCCTGGCCGCCTTCGCCGATCCGTCCCGTGAGCCGGAATCCGCCGACCTCGGTGGGGTCGTTCGGACGCAGAGGACGGGGATCGGGCATCGCGGAGACCTCCACCTGAGAAAGGGCGAAAGCAGACTATCCGTGCGAGCCGGTCGAGCTCAGCCCGTTCCCCGCCGCCGGTCGTCCGCGATCAGATCGCGGAACCAGGCATAGGACCGCTTCGGCGTGCGCGCCTGCGTCGCGAAGTCGACATGGACGAGCCCGAAGCGCGGATGGTAGCCCTCGGCCCATTCGAAGTTGTCGAGCAGCGACCAGGCGAAGTAGCCGCGGACGTCGGCGCCCTCGCCGATCGCGGCCCGCATCGCCGCGATATGGGCGTCCAGGAACGCGATGCGGGGGGTGTCGTCGACCGTGCCGTCCGGGCCGGGCGCGTCCGGGAACGCGGCGCCGTTCTCGGTGATGTACAGCGGCGGCAGCGCCTCCCCGTACTGGTCGCGCAGGGTGCGCAGCATCGAGGCGAGCCCGTCCGGGACGATCGGCCAGCCCATGCCCGTCCGGGGGTACTCGGTGATGTCGACCAGGTCGAACGGCAGCGCGCCGCCCTCGGACGGCGCGCGGACGCGCGTCGGCTGGTAGTAGTTCACGCCGAGGAAGTCGACGGGCGACGCGATCACCGTCAGGTCCGCGGGACGGACGAACGCCGACATGTCGGGTACGCCGAGTCCGGTGACGTCCGGGTAGGCGCCGTGCAGCACGGGGTCGGTGAACAGGCGGTTCATGAGCGTGTCGAAGGCGGACGCGGCGCGCGCGTCGTCCGGTGAGGCCGCGTCCTGTGCCCAGACGGGCGAGTAGTGGTTCGTCAGGCCGACCTCCCGGGCGCCGCGGGCGCGGAGCGCGGTCGTCGCGAGACCGTGGGCGAGGAGCTGGTGGTGCGCGGTGGGCAGCGCGTCCAGCATGAGGGTCCGGCCGGGCGCGAACACGCCGAGGGCATAGCCGTAGGCCATGACCACGGCCGGCTCGTTCAGGGTGATCCACATGCCGACGCGGTCGGCGAGGCGCTCGGCGGCGAGGTAGGCGAACTCGGCGAACCGGTGGGCGGTGTCCCGCACCATCCAGCCGCCGGCCTCCTCCAGGGGCTGCGGCAGGTCCCAGTGGTAGAGGGTCGCGGCGGGCATGATCCCGGCGTCCAGCAGGCCGTCCACGAGGCGGTCGTAGAAGTCGAGGCCCGCGCGGTTCACCGGCCCTCCGCCGGACGGCTGGACGCGCGGCCACGCGATCGAGAACCGGTACGCGTCGACGCCGAGCCCCGCCATCAGCGCGACGTCCTCCGGCCACCGGTGGTAGTGGTCGCAGGCGACGTCGCCGGTGTGGCCGTCCCTGACGCGGCCGGGAGTGTGCGAGAACACGTCCCAGGTGGACGGGCCGCGGCCGTCCTCACCGACCGCCCCCTCGATCTGGTACGCGGCCGTGGCGACGCCCCAGCGGAATCCCTCCGGCACTCCCATCCCCTCCCCACACCGAAAGATGAATCTGATTCGGACCCTAGGGTGTGCGGTGGTCCGGGCGGAAGACTCCCATGTCCGCGGGGACCGGATGTGCAATGAGACGCTGACGCCATACGCCCGGCTTCGGTGACAATAGGGCGGTGACCGAGATCCGGACCCCGCTCCGCCGCCGCCCCGCCCAGCGCCGCAGCGCCGAACGCGTCCAGCGGATGCTCGACGCGTGCGCGGAGATCCTCGACGAGGACGGCTACGACGGCCTCACCACCACGCGCATCGCCCAGCGCGCCGAGGTGGCCATCGGCTCGGTCTACCAGTTCTTCCCCGACAAGCGCGCGGTCGCGCAGGCGCTCGCCCAGCGCAACCTGGAGATGTTCGGGCAGCGGATCTCCCGCACGTTCGCCGAGGGCTCCTTCGCCCACTGGTCCGACACGGTCGGCGCGATCATCGAGATCTTCGTGGACATGCACCGCACCGTCCCCGGCTTCCGCGTCCTGCGGTTCGGCGACGTCGCGGACGTCAACCTGCTCGACTCCGACGCCGACAACAACGCCGTCGTCGCGGGCCGGATCCGCACGATGATCGTCGAGACCTTCGCCGTGCAGGACGGCCCGGGCCTCGCCAACGCGCTCGCCATCGCGGTGGAGGCGGGCGACGCCGTCCTGAAGCTGGCCTTCCGCCGCAGTCCCGACGGCGACCCGGCGATCCTCGCGGAGGCGGAGCGCCTCATCCACGGCTACCTGGCCTCGCACATCCAGGAGTCCTGACCGCGCCGGACGCGCCCCTCCGGCTCCTCCGTCCCGTCCCGCCCACGTGGATCCGTGGCCGGTGGATCTGCCGCCCGTTTTAGTCCACCTATGGCAGAATCCGCCTTTGATTCACAAAATCACGATCAGGACGGGTGAGTTCGCTGGACGACGAGGGCCTCCAGAAGCAGAGCCGGCTGCTGGTGCGGCAGCGGCTGCGGCTGATGGTGAACCAGTACGAGGTGCACGCCGAGACCCCCGGCGGGGGCGAGGGCGAACTGCTGGCCTTCGCCCAGCAGAAGAGGATGGCCTTCAAAGAGCAGGTCACCCTGTACGCCGACGACTCCAAGAGCCGTCCCCTCCTCGGGTTCAAGGCCCGCAAGCGCATCGACCTGGCCTCCGCCTACGACATCACCGACGCCTCCGGGCGGGCGATCGGCGTCTTCCGCAAGGACTTCAAGAAGTCCCTGCTCGCCTCGACCTGGCACCTGGAGCAGCCCGGTCTCGGCGTGACGACCGGCAGCGAGCGCAACAAGTTCGTGGCACTGCTGCGGCGCGTCTGGCAGGTCATCCCGTACGCCGAGTCGCTGCCGTTCGCCTGGCCGTACCATTTCGACTTCTATACCGGTGACCAGATCGCCTTCTCGGTGGAGAAGAAGTTCGGCTTCCGCGACCGGTACGTCGTCGACATCAAGGACCCGCGGCTGGACCGCCGCCTGGTCATCGCGCAGGCCATCGGACTGGACGCGCTCCAGTCCCGCTGACCAGGCTGGGGGCGTCCCTGCAAGGGACCGGGGGCAGTTCCCTCCCGGTGGGACGTCCACGTGAATCGGCACCTTGGGGGGTATGGCCTCCGCCTGCTTTACATGTTACGAAGGGATGTAAAGCCAGCGGCGGACCGCGTCCACGCCGCGAACGCTGCGCCCATGCCCGGAGGAGGCCCTCTCGTGAGTTCCTTTGACCTGTACTCCACGCCCGTGCCCACCGATACGTGGAATGTCCAGATGGCAGGTGATGCCCGCTTCACCTGGGAGTACGACGAGGGACGCGACCGGCTGCTCAACCTGTATCAAAAGGGCAAGGACAAACAGTGGGACGCCCAGAAGCGCATCGACTGGGACCTGGAGGTGGATCCGCTGAATCCGGCGGGCCTGCCGGAGTACTTCAACCCCCTCTACGGGTCGGACATCTGGGAGAGGATGAATAAGAAGGAACAGGATGAATTCGGGCGCCACGAGGGTGCGTGGCTGTTCAGCCAGTTCCTGCATGGTGAGCAGGGCGCGCTGAACGTGTCGGCCCGCATCGTCCAGTCCGTCCCCGACCTGGACTCCAAGTTCTACGCCGCCACCCAGACCATGGACGAGGCGCGCCATGTGGAGCTGTACGGGAAGTTCGTGCACGAGAAGATCGGCATGTACTACCCCATCAACCAGGACCTCGCCAAGCTCCTGGCGGAGTCGCTGGAGGACAGCCGCTGGGACCTGCCCTACCTGGGCATGCAGGTGCTCATCGAGGGCCTGGCCCTCGCCGCCTTCGGCCTCTACCGCGACATGTCGACGAACCCGCTGGTCAAGCAGCTCCTCGCCTACGTCATGCAGGACGAGGCGCGGCATGTCGCGTTCGGCCGGCTCGCGCTGAAGGACTACTACGCCGGGCTCACCGACAAGGAGCGCGGCGAGCGCGAGGAGTTCGTCGTCGAGGGCTGCTACCTGATGCGCGACCGTTTCAAGGGACGCGAGATATTCGAGCAGCTCGATCTCCCCGTCGACAAGTGCATGGAATTCGTTGACAACTCCGAAATGTACTCGCTCTATCAGTCCCTGCTGTTCAGCCGGATCGTCCCGTGCGTCAGGGATGTCGGCCTCTGGGGTGAGAAGGTGCAGGCGGCCTACGCCGACATGGGCGTCCTCGACCACGCGAAGGCCGACCTTGAAGCACTCATGCGCCAGGACGAGGAGGTGGCCGAGAAGATCGACGAAGAGCGGTACGCGGCCGAACTCGCCTCCCGCAAGGACGAGGTCGAGCAGGCCATCACGCTCGGCGGCGAGTAGCGGACAGGTAGAAAGCGGGGACGTTCCGGATCCGTAAAGGAACGCCCCCGCTTCGCGTGCCCGGCCGCGCCGGGGCCGGGGTCGTCCCGGATTCTCCTAGGAGGAACGTCCGGCTTTACCGCCTATGTCGGACGGAATGTCTCCGATCAATTCCCGCGATCTTTATTTTCTCCCCCAATTGATTCCCGTATCGAGGGTGCGCGGTGGCGGTCTGTACTAACGTCCCCGGTCGATGGTGCGCCGGACAACGCGGGCGCACACCGCGCGCGGTCACTCCGAAAACCAGGGGGAAAGAAAATGCATCGATCCGCCAGAAACCTGCTCAGCGTGTCCGTCCTCGTCCCGGCGGCCGCGGCGCTCGCCGTGGCGACCGCCCCGTCGAGCGCCGCGCGGGGCCCGTCCGCCGAACTCCTCTACGGAACGGTCGCGCCGGTCGCGCACACCCTCCCGTCCGACGTCGTCCCCGAACCGACCACGGCCCCCGCCGGCCACGCCGCGAAGCTCACCACGGGGACCGTCGACGGTGTCCTCAAGGACAGGCCGACCAGGCCCCGGCCCCGCACCGCCAGGGACGCGGGCGCCTCCCGCTGCATCCTGGACGACCTGGCCAAGCCGTTCTCCATCCCGGCGGGCACCGGCCGCCGCGCCTGCCCCGAGAACCAGCGCCGCGCCAAGCCGAACCCGAACAACCCCGTCGACGCCGCCGGGAAGGTCGTCGGCAGCACCAGCAAGGTCGTCGGCAACGCCTCCAAGGCCACCAAGAAGGTCCAGGCGGGCCCCCTCGGCAAGGTCGCCGCCGTCACCCGGTCCGCCTCCACCACCCCGCTCCTCCGGAACGCCCGCCGCGCCTCCGACGAGCGGCGCGGCCTCGACGCGATGGGCGTCGTCCCCGGCGCGGTCCGCTCGGCGGAGGCCGCCGGCCTCCCCGTGAGCTACGCCGCGCTCTTCCCACCGGCCCACCGCCGCGCTCTCGGCCGCCCGGCGCCCGACCAGGTCCTCGACCAGGCGGGCGACGTCGTCCGCGAGACGGCCACCGGCGTCGACGCCACCCGCGGACAGGTGGTCGAGGTCCTGAAGGCCGACGACCGCCCGGCCACCCGGCCCGCGGCCATGCCGATCAAGCAGTCGCAGATGCCGCCCGGCATGGCCCAGACCGCCCGCACCGCCCGGCCGAAGCCGCCCGCCGGGCCGCTGAACGGCCTGCCGCGCCTGCCGGTCAACACCGGCGGCCTCCCCACCAACGGCCTGGTCTGACGACCTCCCGCCACCCCGGACGGGGCGTTCCACGCTATGTGGAACGCCCCGTTTCCATGTCACGAAAGTGCACGTTATCTGCCCGAAATCACATCTTCCAGTGCCAGTAAAGTGGATCTTCAAATCCAGTCACCGCGCGCAGTTGATCAACTTCGGAGGGCAAAGAAGGAGGTGATAAACCCCACAAACGGGGGTTCTGGGGCTTGATTCATGGCGGACACACCGTACGGTCAAGGACTTGTGCGGCGCCTACGGTGATCAAAAAGTGAAGATGCGTTCCCGCCGCACCTGCCGGACGCCGGATCCGCGACGAAGCGGACGCGCCTAGAGATCGGCGCGAAGACGGGCCTCAACGCCCGCGGGCGGCACGGTGTTCGGGGACACGAAGGTCACCTGAGCACGCCGCTGCACGGTGGTGTCGAAACACCGGGCGTCCGGGGCCCTGTCCCCGACCAAAGGACTCCTTCGTGGGTAGCCCTCAAGCACGCCTTCGCATGATCCTGATCGCTACCGGCGTCGCCGTCGCCCTTCTCACGGCCGGCGCCTTCGCCCTCTTCAACGGCGACGGTTCCACCGAATCCGCACAAGCCGCGCAGACATCGCCCCAGGCGACCAGACCGCAGGCAGACCCGCCGAGAACCGCGCCCACCCGTGCCAGCAGAGGCGGCACCCGCTCCCCAGAGCCCGAGAAGAACACCGAGCCCGAGAGCAAGCCGAGGCCCAAGCCGAAGAAGAAGCCCCGCAAGGTGCTGCAGTCCGGCTCGTGCCAAGCCTCCTACTACTGGGAGGGCCAGATGACCGCCAGCGGCGAACCCTTCGACCCAAGCGAGCTCACGGCTGCGCACAAGACCCTGCCCATGGGCTCCAAGGTCCGCGTGACCAACAAGAACAACGGCCGCTCGGTCATCGTCCGCATCAACGACCGAGGCCCCTACGCCGGCGGCCGCTGCCTGGACCTCTCCAAGGCCGCGATGGTCAAGGTGGGCGGAACCGGCTCAGGCGTCATCCCAGTCCGCTACGAAGTCCTGGCGTAACCGGCATTCATTGGGGGGCAACCCCCCAGACCCCCCGGCTGCGCGGCACGGGTCTCCTCCACTGCGCTCGCTGCACTCGCTGCGTTGTGGGGTCGCGGCGCGGAGGGGATACCTGCTCGGCTCGCTGCGCGTGCCTCCCGTAGCCGTTGGCTGGGCCTCGCCCTGCCGGGTGTGGCTCAGCCTGCAGGGGCAGGCGTACTGGTCGTGTTTGCCTGGGGGCCCGGGTGCGCGGCACGGGTTTCCTCCATTCCGCTCGCTGCACTCGCTGCGTTGCGGGGAGGTGACGCGCCGGGGATACCCACTGCGCTCGGTGGGCTTGCTTCGCGTGCTTGTCACGTAACCGGTGGCTCAGGTTGAAGGCTCCGTGAGGTGTGCGAGCCCTGGGACGCCGCTGTGATCCTCGACCGCGCGGTGTGCGTCTGCCGGCGCGGTCGAGGGCGTTCGCTGGGGACGGCGCCTTGCTCTGCTCACACGTGTGTTCAACCAGATGAGGTGCATAGTTGCGCAGTGTGCGGCGGACGCTTGGTGCGTGTGGCTGACCTGCGGGCGGGCTGCCTTGTCAGTGGGGGTGGGCTGCTGTGGCCCGGGGAAGGGTTTCGTCCGGGTGGAGCGGGGCCGGGTTCTGGGTCGGGGCCGGGGCGGGTGCGGGGGGATCGGGGAGGTTGAACTGGAAGGGCGGGACGTCCTCTGAGGGTGGGCTCGCCAGGCGGTCGCGGAACCAGTCGGTGAGGACGCTGTCCACGCGGACGGCCTCGGTGATGGGCGGGGTGGGCTCGGTGCCGGGTTCCGGGGTCAGGGCGTGGCCCATGCGGAGGGTGACGGACTCGGCGGCGGGTGCGCCGGCCTTGCGGAGGCTGTCGCACAGGGCGGTGACCTCGCCCGGCGGGACGACGCGGTCCTTGGCGCCGGCGATGAGGAGCAGCGCCGTGTCGCGGGCGGCGATGTCGTCGGTGAGCGCGCTCAGGTCGAGGCGGTCGGCGCGGGCGCGGGCGGTGTCGGTCCAGGCGCGGTCGCGGGCGGCGCGCGTCTCGACGGCGCGGGCGGCGCGGGACGGGGCGATGACGGGGGCGATGAGCGCGGCGGTGGCGATGGGCATCGGGCCGCGTGCCACGGCGAGCAGGGCGGCCGAGGCGCCCGCGCTGAAACCGGCCAGGCCGAGCGGGCCGTCGGGGACGCCGAGGTCGTGGCGGAGGTGCGCGACGGTGTCGGGGAGGCGGTCAACGGCACGTTCCATCGCGTCGCAGTAGGCGTCGATGGTCTCGGTCTCAAGGATCGCGCCGGAGCCGAGGCCGCCGGGCGCCTGGCCGAGGTCGAGGAAGACGCGCCAGGCGGGCACGCCGGTCATCGGGACGGCGGCGGCCAGCGCACCCGCCGTGCGGGGCGGGTCGAAGCCGGGCCACGCCACGA
This sequence comes from Actinomadura graeca, assembly GCF_019175365.1. NCBI lineage: Bacteria > Bacillati > Actinomycetota > Actinomycetes > Streptosporangiales > Thermomonosporaceae > Actinomadura > Actinomadura graeca. The sequence continues at coordinate 4,888,344 of NZ_CP059572.1, forward strand.
TGAGGTGGGGCGGGCCCGAGGCGACCGCGTCCACCGCGGTCGGCGGCAGGGCGATGTAGGCGACGCCCGCGGCCGTGCCGTGGACGGGAAGGGTGAAGTCGATCGGATCGTCGCCGCTCATGTCGTTCGTCGGCTCCCGCGGTGCTGGACGGCCAGGCCAGGGAGGCGGCGCTCCTCCCCCGAAGCTAGAGATCCCCCTATCTCATGGTTGCAGCGGACGTGGGGCGGCGCGGCCGGATCGGCACGAGAGTGATACAGAACTCACTTCCGGTAACTGAATTCATGGGTGCCGTGCTGTGACCGGCCTCATGGCCGTTGAAGGGGAACATTTCGGGCACTTGTCACGTCGTAGTTAGTCGTGGGCGTTGCGGGGGCACGCCCTCCGGACGTGCGATAGGAGGGTCTGTGGACAGGAAGCGTGCGGCCGCCGCCGGGCAGGCGTGGCAGATCTACAGTGAGACCCTGCGACCTGACGCACCGGGGTTGTTCGAGCGCGTGCGCGCCGTTCCCCGGATGCTGAAGGCCGTGTTGCGCGGGCAGTACAAGGGCATGTCCTTCGGGACGCTCGGGCTGCTGGCGCTGGGCATCGTCTACATCGTGTCCCCGATCGACGCCATCCCGGACGTGTTCCCCGTCGTGGGCATCGTCGACGACACCGGTATGGCGCTGTGGCTCGCGGCGGCGCTCGTCAAGTCCGCCGGGGACTTCGTCATGTGGGAGAGGGGTGGCCGGCCCACCGTGGTGGTCGGAGAGCCCGTCGACTAGGGCGGACCGAGTTCCTTGGTGAACCGCTCTGCGGCGTCGCGCATGATGGGCACGACGTCGATGACGGTCTCGCGTGTCATCCGCGCGGACGGCCCCGACACCGAGAGGGCCGTCAGCGCGGGCGCGCCCCGCAGCGGGACGGCGATGCACCGCACGCCGATCTCCTGCTCCTCCTCGTCTACCGCATAGCCCTGTTCGCGGATGCGTGCCAGCTCCGTGATGAGGGTTTCGGGGTCGGTGAAGGTGTTGGGCGTGTGCGCGTCCATGCCCGTCCGGGTGAGGATCTCCCTGACCCTCTGGTCCGGCAGTTGTGAGAGCAGTGCCTTGCCGACGCCGGTGCAGTGCGGCTGGACGCGCCGTCCGACCTCGGTGAACATCCGCATCGAGTGCTTGGACGGGACCTGCGCGACGTACACGGCCTCGTCGCCTTCGAGCACGGCCATGTTGGCCGTTTCGCCCACGTCGTCCACGAGCCGGCTCAAGACGGGCCGGGCCCACGTCCCCAGCAGGCGGCTCGCGCCCTCGCCGAGCCTGATCAGGCGGGGGCCCAGGGCGTAGCGCTTGGACGGCTCCTGCCGGACGTACCCGTGGCTCACGAGCGTCCGCATCAGCCTGTAGATCGTCGGCATCGGCAGCCCGGAGACCTCCGTCAGCTCCGACAGCGCCATCTCGCCGCCCGCGTCCGCCAGGTGTTCCAGCAGCTCGAACGCGCGCTCCAGCGACCGTACGGCCTCCGCCACAGGTCCTCCCCCTCTTCGCGATCATCTGAGTCTACGGAGAAAATTTCGCCACGCGAAAATGGAGCGCCACGGTTACGCGCGGCCACCGCGTGGCAATAACTGTCTACGCCCGGCGTCCGATGTCGCCGCCCCCCTGGCAGCCAACGACGGAGAGGGGATCGGGTGCACACGGGGGGCCGAGGGAGACGCTTGGGCGCGATCGTAGCGGGCTGCGTGCTCGCCGTCCCGCCGATGACGCTGGCGAGCCCGTCCGCGGGGGCCTTGACCGGGGCGGACAACCCGCCACTGGTGCGCTTAGTCGCCGACCTGGAGATGAGCGGGGGACAGGGCGCCGGTTCCGACTTCCGGGTGACCTACACGGTGCGGGTCCATGCGACCGATGGGGTCGCGCGTGATGCCGTCGTCCTTCTGACGGCGCAACGTCCCATGTCCTGGACGGGCCATCCGCCCGACTGTGTCGCCACCGAGCAGCGATTGCGCTGTCCCCTCGGGGACGTCGATTCGTCCATGACGGAGCGGGCGGCCACGGTCCGTGTGCCCAGGTCCGCTGTCACGACGAAAGCGCTGACCGTCGTCATGGCGGCGAGTGCCGCCAACACGTCCTCGCGTGTGATCCGGGCGGTGTTCTCTCTCTCTGGGAAGGCCCAGGAAGAGAAGCCCGCCGCCGGTCGTCCCGTTGACGAGTGCCAGAGGCCGGGTAGCGGACGGTGCGTCCCCGAGAAGCCGGCCCTCGTGCCGGGCTCGGGGTGCCCTCGCGGGGCGTGCGTCAGTAGCAAGCCGGTGGAGAAGCCCCGTTCCAAGCCCCGGAAGTGTCACGGCAAGGGCTGCCAGAGCGCCAAGCCCAAGCCCAAGGCTCCCGCAGCGGGTTGCAAGGGGAAACACACGTGTCCTGCGGGGTCGTCTGGTGGGAGCGGCAAGCCGTCCCATAGTGGTGGCTCTCCTAAGAGCGCGCCTCGGCCGTGCAAGGGGGCGTCCTGCCACGGCACGAAAACGCACAGCCAGACGGACGTCGTGCCCGATGGGCCGGGGGAGCCTGAGACCGACAGCGCGGAGGAGCCGGAGATGCTGAGCGCGCCGTCCGCGCCGGTGGTGCTGCCGCCGCTGAACGCGCCTGGGGCGGCGAGCCCGGAGCCGCGGCCGCGGACGGTGGCCGGGGAGAGCCGGATGACCCTGATGTCGCCGGTCGCGGCGGACGGCGGGGACGGCACGGACTGGGCCGTCGTCCTCGGGTTCGTGCTGGTGGCGGAGTTCGGGTTGCTGTGGGGCGCGGCGTGCGCGGTGCTGTGGCGGCGGCGGGCCGCGTTCGAGCGGGCGATCGGCGAGGCCGACGGAGAGTGAGTGCCGGTATCCGTAAGTCGTGATGAATGAGCGGACGTGTCAGTATGCTGAGCGGCTGACAGTGAAGGCGCCGTCACGGACAGGGGTTCCGGCATGTCAGACGCGACGCTGCGGTGTCCGAAATGCGAAGCGGGCCTCGGCACCCACGAACGGCACGGCGTGGTGATCGAGGAGTGCGAGGGGTGCAAGGGCGTGTTCCTCGACCGGGGTGAGCTGGAGCAGCTCATCGAGGCCGAGAGCCGCTACCTGGCCGAGCTCCCCGCCGCGGCGGGGACGGGATACCAGGGCCGGCACCGGCGGGGGATCATGGAAAGGATCTTCGCCGGGGAGAAGTAGCGCCCGGCGGCACGGCGTCCCGGGGTTGCCACGCGGTACCTACCATCGGGTAGCTTCCCTCCATCGGTGTGCCTCCGATGGCTCGCGTGGCCGGTCCCCCCGGGAGAGATCAATGGCATTGGGCTCGCTGCTTCCGGAACTCCTCCCGGGCGGCTCCGGCCGCACCCCGCTGATCGGGCGGCTCGCCGGATGGGCGCGGGAGAGGCCCGGCGCCCCGGCCTTCACGTTCGCCGACTACTCGCTCGACCCGTCCGGAGCGAAGACGACGCTGGGGTGGGCGGAGGCCGACCGGCGGGCGCGGGCGATGGCGGCGGCGCTGCGGCGGGTGGCCGGGCCCGGGGAGCGGGCGGCGCTGCTGCTGCCGCAGTCCCTCGACTACGTGACGGCGATGCTCGGCGCCCTGTACGCGCGTGTGGTCGCGGTGCCGCTGTTCTCGCCCGACCTGCCGGGGCACGCCGACCGGCTGGCCGGCGCGTACTCGGACGCGGCGCCCGCGGTGGCCGTCACGACGCGGAGCGCGCTGCCGCACGTGGAGAAGTTCCTCGCCGACCGTGACGTCCCGCGGCCGGAGGTCGTGCTCGCCGACGAGGTCGATCCCGGGGCGGCGGACGGGTGGCAAGACGAGCCCGTGGGCTTCGACGACCTCGCCTACCTGCAGTACACCTCGGGATCCACGCGGCGTCCGGCGGGCGTGCGGATCACCCACGGGAACATGACGGCGAACGCGGCGCAGCTGTGGGCGGGGTGGGCGCCCGGCAGGCCCGATCCCGAGCTGGTGAGCTGGCTGCCGCTGTTCCACGACATGGGGCTGATCGCGACGGTGGCGCTGCCGCTGGCGCACGGCGACCACGCGATCTTCACCGATCCGGTGTCGTTCCTCATGAACCCGATGCGGTGGATCGAGCTGATCGCCGAGCGTCCGGGTAAGAACGTGTACACCGCCGGGCCCAACTTCGCTTACGAGTACGTGGGGGCCAGGGCGTCGGAGGAGCGGCTGTCGGGCCTCGATCTGTCCGGGCTGACGACGTGCCTGAACGGCGCGGAGCCGATCCGCACGTCCACGCTGTCGGCGTTCGCGGAGCGGTTCGCGGACGCCGGGCTGCGGGCGGGCGCGCAGGCACCGGGGTACGGGCTGGCGGAGGCGACCGTCTTCGTCACCGCGGCGGCGGAGGACCGTCCCCCGAAGGTCATCACCGTCGATCGGGAGGTGCTGGCCGGTGGCGCGCTGCGGCTCCGCGCGGACGGGGCCGTCCCGCTGGTGTCGTGCGGGCGGCCGTCCGGGCAGATCGTCGCGATCGTCGATCCCGGGACGCGCGCCGAGCAGCCGGACGGCCGTGTCGGGGAGATCTGGGTGCACGGTCCCAACACCGCGGCGGGCTACTGGCGCGACCCCGAGCTGTCCCGGGAGACGTTCGGCGCGGAGCTGTCCGAGCCGGGCGCGTTGCCGTCCGGGCCGTGGACGAGGACCGGCGACCACGGTGTCGTCCACGAAGGTGAGCTGTATGTCACCGGCCGTATCAAGGATCTGATCATCGTGGACGGACGGAACCACTATCCCCAGGACATCGAGATGACCGCGCAAGAGGCGCACCCGGCCGTCCGCCCGGACCATGTCGCCGCGTTCGCGCTGCAAGGCGAGGAGACCGAGAGGCTCGTCATCGTGGCCGAGCGCAACAGGCGTGTCCCGATCGGACGGCTCGACCTCCGCGAGGTGGAGTCGGCGGTGCGCGGGGCCGTCAACATCGAGCACGAGATGAGCGTCCACGAGTTCGTGCTGATCGAGCCGGGCGGCGTCTCCCGCACCTCCAGCGGGAAGATCGCGCGCGCCGCCACCCGGCGGCGCCACCGTGACGGCGCGCTGCCGACGACCGCGGCCCGCCTGGCGTCGCGCCGGTAGCGCCCGGCGGGCGCGGAACGACGGGAGGGACATGCTTGCGGGGCTGGGACGGCTGATCCACCGGCGGCGCCGGACCGCCCTGGTGCTGATCCTGGTGCTCACCGTGGCGGCCGGCGCCTTCGGCGTGGGCGTGTTTTCCAAGTTCAAGGCGGGCGGCTTCGAGGACCCCGACGCCTCGTCCACGCTGGTCGCCAAGCTCGGCGGGACCTACTTCGGCAACACCAGCCCCGACGTCCTCGTCCTCTACGAGAGCGACACGATGACGGTGGACGACCCGCGCTACAAGGCCGCCGTCGCCACCGCGCTCGCGGGGCTGCCCAGGGAACGGGTCGCCGAGACCATCTCGTACTGGACGGTCGGCGGTGCGGCCGCCGCCTCGTTCGTGTCCCGCGACCGGCACGGGACGTTCGTCGCGGTGAAGCTGCGCGGCGACGACCGCGCCAAGCTTGAGGGGTTCCGGGCGGTCGAGGACCGGCTGCGGGCGCCGGGCCTCAGCGCGCGGTTCGGCGGCGGCGTCCCGCTCGGCCAGGAGTTCGGCGAGCAGGTCACCGCGGACATCGTGTGCGCCGAGACCATCACGGCGCTGCCGCTGCTGATCCTGCTGACGATCCTGTTCGGCGCGCTCGCCGCGTCCCTGCTGCCGATGGTGGTGGCGGCGTTCTCGATGATCGGCGGCCTGGCCGTCCTGCACGCGGTGACCTACGCCGCGGACGTGACGTCCTTCGCCCTGGAGGTCGTCACGATGATGGGCGTCGGCCTCGCGATCGACTATTCGCTGTTCATCATCAGCCGTTTCCGGGAGGAACTGGACCGCGCCGTGGCGGCGGAGGGCCTGGAACCGGGGAGACCCTGGAAACGGGAACGCGGCCAGGCGCGCAGGGACGTGAAAGCGGCGCACAGGGAGGCGATGCGCCCGCTGCGGGAGGCGGCCCTGGGCGCGACCATGGCCACCGCCGGGCGCACCATCATGGTCTCCGGCGTCACCGTGTCCGCCGCGCTCGGCGGGCTGCTGCTCTTCCCGCAGATGTTCCTGCGGACGATCGGGCTCGCCGGGATCGCGACCGTCGTGGTGGCCGTCTTCGGCGCGACGGTGCTGCTGCCCACGCTGCTGGCGCTGCTCGGCCCGCGCGTCGAATGGGGGCGGATGCCGTGGCGCCGTCCCGGCTCGCAACACGCGCGGAGCGGACGCGGCTTCTGGTACCGCCTGGGCGGCAGCGTGATGAAGCATCCGCTTCCCTACTTCACGGCCGTCCTGGTCGTCCTCGGCGTGATGTCCGTCCCGTTCCTGAACGTTCAGTTCGCGAGCCTCGACGCCCGTGTCCTGCCCAAGGACAGCCCTACGCGGGCCGTGGCGGAGACCGTCAAGCACGACTTTCCCAACGGATCGTCCGAGCCCGTCGACGTGGTGGTGTCCGGGGACCTGATCCCGCGCGACTGGAAGCCCACCCCCAAGGGCGGCAACATCCCGCCCTACCTGGAGGACTTCCGTAGGAGGCTGGGTTCGCTTCCCGGGGTGACCGGTGCGCAGTTCACCGGCTACTCGGGCGAGTACGGGGGCGTGCGCATCTCGGTCACGCACAAGTACGAGCCCATGGACCCGCGCGCGCAGGATCTGGTGAAGACCGTGCGGGAAATGCGGCTGTCCCAGGACGGCCGGCCACTGCACGTGGACGTCGGCGGCATCACCGCCGCGCAGATGGACCTGATGTCCAGCCTTATGCGCACCTTGCCGAAGATGGCGGTCGCCGTCGGGCTGGCCACGTTCGTCCTGTTGTTCATGTTCTTCGGCTCGGTCGTGCTGCCGCTGAAGGCCATCGTGATGAACGTGCTGTCGATCGGCGCGTCCTTCGGCGTGATCGTGTGGGGCTTCCAGTACGGGCACCTCGCCGGGCTCCTGGACTTCACGCCCACCGGCGGCGTCGAGGCCACCAGCATGATCCTTATCCTGGCGGTCGTCTTCGGGCTGTCCATGGACTACGAGGTCTTCCTGCTCAGCCGCATCCGCGAGGAATGGGACCGCACCCACGACAACCGCGTCGCGGTCGCGTCCGGCATGCAGCGCACCGGCGGCGTCATCACCAGCGCCGCGCTGCTGTTCCTCGTCGTCATCGCCGGGTTCGGCATGGCCGGCATCACCGTCGTCAAGCTGATCGGCGTCGGCATGTTCGTCGCCGTGGTCGTGGACGCGGCGCTGGTGCGGTCCCTCCTCGTCCCGGCCACGATGCGGTTCATGGGAGCGGCCAACTGGTGGCTTCCGGGCCCGCTCGCCGGCCTGCACGCCCACGTCGACCTGCGCGAACGTGCCGACCTGCGCGAACGTGCCGACCTGCCCGGTGTCCCGGCGCCGCCGCCGCCCCCGCTCCCGGACGACCGGCCCTTCCCCTACGCCCTGCGCTGGGAGCGCCCGCCCGACGAGACGCCGCCGCCCGACGCGGATGAGGTCGCGCCGCCGCCTGAAGACGAGGCCGCCACGTGGGCGCCTTGGGCGGACGGCCGTCCGCAGCCGCGTCCCGCTCCGGTGGACAACGCGAAACGCGAGATCGTCCCGTCGCCGGACGGCGCGGGCTGGCGCTGGCGGAGAACGCCGGAAGCCTGAGGATCGAGGTGAGCCGTCCGGTTCGCCCGGCTCAGCGGAGGAGGGAGGCGAGGACCTCGCGGGCGCGCGCGCTGCCGTCCTCGGCCTGGAGCCGGACGGCCACGGACTTCGAGCGTTCGGCCATCCCCGCGTCCCGCACGGCGCGCCGGATCCGCGCCGCCAGCCGGGGGACGGTCAGGTCGCGGAACGGCAGCGGGCGCGGCCCGGCCCCCAGCGCGGCGACGCGCCCGCCCCAGTACGGCTGGTCGCCGAAGAACGGGCACACCACCGACGGGACGCCCGCGCGCAGCCCGGCGGCCGTCGTGCCGGCGCCTCCGTGGTGCACGACCGCGGACGTCCTCGGGAACAGCCACGAATGCGGGACGTCCCGGACGGCGAGGACGTGCTCGTCCGAGGTCTCCGGGTCGCCGTGCACCACACCGCGGACTCCGGCGAGACGCAGCGCGGCCCGGACGACCTGGCCGGTGAGCCGCGGGTCCCCGGGCACCATGCTGCCGAAGCCGACGTAGACCGGCGCGGGTCCGGCCGCGAGGAAGTCCGTGACGTGGCCGGGTGGCTCCCAGCCGGGCTCGTCCAGGAACCAGTAGCCGGTCATGGTGACGTATGAGGGCCAGTCCCTGGGACGGGGCACGACCACCGGGCTGAAGCACGCCAGCACCGGTGCCCTGTCGTGACGGGCGCCGCGGACCGGCAGGCGGGGAAGGCCGAGCGTTTCGTCCCGCCACGGGTTGATGAACGGACGCGACAGCTGCCACGCGATCTGCTCGACCGCGTGGTAGCTGGCCCGGTTCGCCCAGGGGCCGAGCGTCCGCGCGCGCGCCACGAGCGGATGCGGGAACGCCGCCGTGGGCTGGCTCGGCTGGAAATGGATCAGCGCCCAGGGGACGCCGAGGTGCTGGCCGATGTGCTCGGGGAGGAAACCCAGCGTGGGACCCAGGACGAGGTCGGCTCCCTTGCAGGCGTCCAGGCATTCGGCGAGCAGGCGCTCGGCCATCGGCCGGAGGATGCGCCGGAACCCGGTGAGGAACCGCACCGGGTCGCGTCCACCGGAGAGCAGCTCCTGGCCCGCGTCCGATTCGAGGATCTCCACCGGGTCCGCGGTGAGCGGCGCGAGCTCCAGACCCGCGGCGGCCACCAGCGGCGCGTACCGGGCGCTTGCGACCAGGCACACCTCGTCGCCTCGCGCGCGCAGTGCCCGCCCGAGTGCCGCGCAGGGCTGGACGTCCCCGCGCGACCCCGCGGAGAAGATCACGATCCTGTTCACCGCCGCCTCCTCACCAGATGTCGTCGCGCGGGGCCGTCCGCGGGCCGCCCGCCGGGTCGTCGTCCGGGACGTACGGCTCGTGCCGGCCTTCCGGGGGCGCGGGCCGGTGGTGTGGTGTCCCGGTCCAGGTGAACTCGTCTGGGGTTTTGGCGGGCTCGGTCCTCGTCCGGACGGTGATCGGCGGATCGCGCGGCGCCGGGACGGTGGCCGGGACGGCGGCGGCGACGGCGACGGCGGGCTCCGGCCGTGGGCGCTCGCGCCGGGCCCTGCGGGGAAGGGTGAACCCGCTGACCAGGCCACCGGTGAGGACGACGGCGGCGCCGAGGACGAGGGCGGCGGACGTCCCGTCCCGGAACGTCTCCAGTTCGGCGGGGCCCGCGCCCTCCCGGGGAACATGATCGACGAGCAGCCCGAGGACGGCGATGCCCAGCGCGCCGGACGCCTCGCGGACGACGTTGATGACGCCCCCGGCGACGCCCGCCCGCTCGTCGGGGACGGCCTTCAGCACGTACATCACGAGCGGCATGCCCATGGCGGCACCGGCACCGACGATCAGGACGCCCGGCATGAGGTCGGCGTAGCCGTCGCCGCTGCGGATCGTGGAGAACAGCACCATGCCGGCCGCCATGAGGGCGAGGCCGCCGCCGACGGCGGCGCGGGGGCCGACCCTGACGGCCAGCCAGAACGCGACGGGGGTCAGCGCCATGATCGCGATAGCGGGGGGCAGCAGGACCAGGCCCGCGCGAGGCGGGGAGAAGCCGAGGAAACGCTGGAGGAACGTCGCCGAGTAGAAGATCATCCCGTTGAAGCCGATTCCGTACAGCATCTGCGACAGCAGCCCGCCCGCGACGACCCGGTCGCGGAAGAGGCCGAGGTCGACCATCGGGTCGGGGGCCCAGCCCTCGACGAGGACGAAGCAGGCCAGCGCGGCGGCGGCGAGGGCGAGCACGGCGAGGACCCCCGGGTCGTCCCAGCCGTGCCGGTTCCCGCTCTGCAGGCCGTAGGTGAGGGCGAACAGCATCGTCGCCGAGACGAGGACGCCGGGCAGGTCCACGCGGGCGCGGCGGTCCCCGCCCTCACCGGTGAGGACGGCCAGGCCGAGGAGGATCACCAGCACGCCGGGCACGACGTTGACGAGGAAGATCCAGCCCCAGTGCCACTGCTGGACGATGAACCCGCCGACGGCGGGGCCGAGGGCGGTGGCGCCCGCCGCGGCGCCGACCCAGACGACCGTCCCGAGGGAGCGCTCCCCGTCGGTCCGCCCGACGGTGACCATGACCTGCGTGGCGGGCAGCGCGAGCGCGGCCCCGGCGCCCTGCGCGACGCGGGCGAGGATCAGCGTCGCCGGGTCGGGGGCCAGGCCGCAGACGGCGGACGCGGCGGTGAAGACGGCCATGCCCGTGACGAAGGTGACGCGGCGCCCGTAGACGTCGGTGAGCCGCCCGCCCGCGATCATCAGGCAGGAGAACGTGAGGATGTAGCCGGTCGCGACCCAGTCCTTCGCCCGGTCGGACATGCCGAGGTCGCGCATGATGACGGGCAGCGCGTTCGCGACCACCGTGTTGTCCATGGTGATCATGAATGCGCCGACGGCGACCACCGTCAGCGTCCACCGGTATCGGCCGCGGGTCACTGTCCGCCGGCGGGACGTCCCGATCGCCTCGGGAATCCGCCGTTTCCTCCTTCAGCCTCGGATGGCCACTGTCACCACATGTTGGTGTCCGGTCACTCAGACGAGTGTGCACCCCGGGACCCCACCATCCCATCGAGCCACAATGACTACTTCCGAGTCTTGTCATCACCGTGACAAGCGGGCGCGGAGAAACGTGGCCTGGATGCGCATCGTGGGCCGGTCACCGTGGGCCAAGGTGGTCCCTTCGCGTCGATGAACGGTCCCGGTCTCGTAGGGGGAACCCACGGCATGGAGAGCAACGGTCGTTCCGGGTCCGCCCCGTCCGGGAACGGCCTCCAGGTCGGCGAGGAGGCGCTCCGCCGGTACCTGATCGAGCAGATCGCGTTCCGCTCCCGGATCCCCGCCGCCGAGGTCGACCCCGGCCGTCCGCTGGAGGAGTTCGGCCTGGCCTCGCGGGACGCCGTCGCCGTCGCGGGCGAGCTGGAGCGGATGCTCGGCCGCGTCCTCCCGGCGACGCTCGTCTGGGACCACCCGACGATCGACGGCCTCGCGGCTGCGCTCGCCGGATCCCCCGCCCGTCCCGGCCTACCCGCGTCGCCCGGGTCCTCGCCCGCACCCGCGCCTGCGCGGTCGCCGGGGCCCGCCCCCGCCGGGGAGCCCATCGCCGTGATCGGCGTCGGCTGCCGCTTCCCCGGCGGTGACCGCGACCTCACCGGCCCCGAGGACTACTGGCGTTTCCTGACCGGACGCGGCGACGCGATCCGCGAGGTCCCCGACGGCCGCTGGGACCCCTTCGACGACGGCTCCCCCGAGGTCGGCGACCTGCTGGCGAGGACGACGCGCCTCGGCGGGTTCCTCTCCGACGTCGCCGCCTTCGACGCGCGGTTCTTCGGCATCGCCCCGCGCGAGGCCGCGGTCATGGACCCGCAGCAGCGCCTCGTCCTGGAGGTGGCGTGGGAGGCGTTCGAGCACGCGGGCCTCGCCCCGGCGTCGCTGCGCGGCAGCCGCACCGGGGTGTTCGTGGGCGTGTCGGCGCCGGAGTACGCGGCGTTCACCGCGTCCGACCCGGCCTCGCTGGAACCGTTCACGGCGACGGGCGCGGCGCTCGGCATCGTCGCGAACCGGCTGTCGTACCTGCTCGACCTGCGCGGCCCCAGCATGATCGTCGACACGGCGTGCTCGTCGTCGCTGGTCTCCACGCACCTCGCGGCGCGGGCGCTGCGCGCCGGGGAGGCGGACGTGGCGCTCGCGGGCGGCGTGAACCTGCTGCTGTCCCCGGCCGTCACGATGACGTTCGACCTCGCGGGCGGGACGGCGGCGGACGGGCGCTGCAAGCCGTTCGACGCGTCCGCGGACGGGATGGCCCGCGCGGAGGGCTGCGGCGCGGTCGTCCTGAAGCGGCTGGCGGACGCGGTGCGCGACGGCGACCGTGTCCTCGCCGTCGTCCGCGGCTCCGGGGTGAACTCCGACGGGCGCTCCAACGGCCTGGCCGCGCCGAACCCCGAGGCGCAGCGGGCGCTGCTCCGCGAGGTGTACGCGTCGGCGGGCGTCGGCGCGCACGGCGTCGACTACGTGGAGGCGCACGGGACCGGCACGTTCCTCGGCGACCCGATCGAGGCGAGGGCGGCCGGCGAGGTGCTGGGCGCGGGCCGTCCCGAGGGCGAGCCGCTGCTGATCGGCTCCGCCAAGTCCAACCTCGGGCACCTGGAGTCGGCCGCGGGCGCCGCCGGGCTGATCAAGGCCGTCCTGGCGCTGCACCACCGGGTGATCCCGCCGAGCGCGCACTACACGGAGCCCAACCCGCACATCCCGTTCGATGACCTGCGGCTCGCGGTCGTCACGGACAACACGCCCTGGCCGGAGCGAGGACATCCTGCGCGCGCAGGAGTGTCGGGTTTCGGATTCGGCGGGACGAACGCGCACGTCCTGCTGGAGGAGGCCCCGAAAGCGCGGGAACGTCCGGGCGGACCCGCCGCCGTCCGGACGTTCCCGCTGTCGGACGTCGCGGACGACCGCGTCCGCGACCACGCGGCGGTGCTGGCCGGGTGGCTGCCGTCCCGCGACGACGTCGCGCTCGCCGACGTGGCGCGCACCCTGCACCGGCGCGACGGACGCGGCCGGGCCCGCGCCGCCGTGGCCGCCCGTGACCGCGCCGGGCTCGTCGCGGGGCTGACCGCGCTCGCCGAGGGGCGCCCGCACCCGGGCGCCGTCACCGGCACCGCGCTCGGCGCGCCGCGCCGTCCCGTGTTCGTGTTCTCCGGGTACGGCGCCCAGCGGGCGGGCATGGCGCGGCTGCTCCTGGAGGAGGAGCCCGCGTTCGCCGAGGCCGTCGACGACCTGGACGAGCTGTTCGCCGCCGAGGGCGGCCCCGCCCTGTGGACGATCCTCGACGAGGGCCGCGATCCCGGCGATCCCGCCGCCGCGATGTCGGTGATCTTCGCGGTCCAGGTCGGGCTGGCCCGCGTGTGGGCGTCGTACGGGGTCACGCCCGGCGCGGTCATCGGCCATTCGATGGGCGAGGTCGCCGCCGCGGTCGTCGCCGGGGCGATCGGCGTCGAGGACGGCGTGAAGGTGATCTGCCGCCGCTCCCGCCTGCTGGCACGGCTCGTCGGAGGCGGCGCGATGGCGGTGCTCGGCGCGTCCGCGGACGAGGTCGCCGCCCTCACCCGCGACCTGCCCGGGGTGCACGCGGCGGTGTTCGCCTCGCCCGGGCAGACCGTCGTGACCGGCGACGCCGCGCAGGTCGCCGAGGCCGTCGCGCGGGCGGAGGCGGAGGGACGGCTCGCCCGTCCCGTCCGGGCCGAGGGCGCGGGCCACTCCCCGCAGGTCGATCCGCTGCTTCCCGAGTTGCGCCACCGGCTCGCCGACGTCGGTCTCGACGCGGGCACCCCGCTCGCCCCGGGTATCGCGCTGTACACCACCGCCTTGGAGGACCCGCGCGCGCTCCTGGGCGGGGCCGTCCCGCTGGACGCGGAGTACTGGGCGGTGAACGTCCGCGCGCCCGTCCGGCTGACCGGCGCGGTGACGGCGGCGGCCGAGGACGGGTACCGGACGTTCGTCGAGGTCAACGCCCATCCACTGCTCGCCCACGCGGTCAGGGAGACGCTGGAGGGCACCGGCGCCCTCGTCACGCACACGCTGAAGCGGGCGCCGAAGGGCCACGACACCGACGACACCCTCACCTTCCACACGCGCCTCGCCGAGCTGGCCGCGCACGGTCACGCGGTCGCCGGACCCGCGGACGGGCAGGTCGTGGACGTCCCGCCGTCGCCCTGGCGGCACGAGCGGCACTGGGCGGACTTGCCGCCCCGCTCGTCCGCCCTCCGCGACGCGCACCCGCTGCTCGGCGCGCACGTCGAGCTCCCCGGGGAGGACCGGCACGCCTGGCGAGCGGACGTGGGCCTCGCCGCCCAGCCGTGGTTGCGCGGTGCGACCGTCCACGGCCTGCACGCGCTGCCCGCCGCCGCGTTCGCGGAGATGGCCCTCGCCGCGGGCGCCGCCGCGCTCGGCACCGGCGCCGTCCGCGTCAACAGCCTGTGGATGGAGCGGCCGCTCGCGCTCGCCGACCACACGACCGTCACCACGACGTTCGACGAGGCCGCGCAGCGGGTCGAAGTCCACGCGCTCACCCCGGCGGGCACCTGGACGCGTCTGGCCAGCGCGGACGTCGGCGAGGACCACCGGACCCCGGCCGCCGCCGGTGCGGGCGGCGTGGAAGTAGCGGGCGCCGAGCGCGGCAGCCGCCACTACCGGTTGCACCCGGAGGTGTTCGACCGCTGCCTGGCGGTGCTGTGCTCCGAGGCGGCGGCCGACGGCGAGGTGTGGCTGCCGGAGACCATCGGCGTCCTCCGCGTGCACGGGCCGACGCACCGCGGCGGCCGCGTCCAAGCGGAGATCGTCCACGTCGGCGACGAAATATGCGGTTCCGTCCGGCTCGTCGGGCCGGACGGGCAGATCCTCGCCGAGGCGGACGGGATCGTCCTGCGCCGCGTCAGGCGGCACGACGTTCCGGTGCCGCTCGCCGACAAGCTCGTCGGGCTCGTCTGGTCGGAGAACGACCTCCCCGCCACGACACCGGACGGCGGAGGCACATGGCTGCTGCTCTCCGACGAGGAAGACGCGCTCGCCTCCGCGACCGCCGCCGGCCTGGAAGCGCGCGGACGCCGCGTGATCCGGCACGCGCCCGCGACATGGCCGCCCGGACACCCCGAGCCGGGCGACCCGGTCGACGGGGTGGTCCTGGTCCCGCCGGCCGACCTTGTGGACGAGACGCTTGTCCTCACTGTCGCCCAGGTGAGCCGCACCTTGCCCGACGGGCCCCGCCTCTACGTGGCGACCCGCAACGCGCTGCCCGTCCGCGACGGCGAGGCGGGAGAGCCCGGCCACGGGTTCGTCAGCGCGCTCACCCGCGTCCTGGCGTTCGAGCGGACCGCCCAGAAGGCCACCCACATCGACGTGGACCGCCCCGCCGACCTCGTCGAGGAGCTGCTGGCGGACGCCGACGACCGCGAAGTCGCCTGGCGCGCCGGCCACCGGTACGCGGCGCGGCTGGAGCGGGCCGTCCTGCCCGCCCCGGAGGGCAGGCCGCGGCGGCTCGTCCGGCGGGGCGGCGCCTATGTGATCACCGGCGGGTACGGCGGGATCGGGCTGGTCACGGCGCGGCTGCTCGCCGACTGCGGCGCCGGGCGGATCGTCCTGTCCGGACGGCGCGGCCCCGGCCCCGCCGCCGAGAAGGTGATCGCCGCGCTCCGCGAGGACGGCGTGGACGTCGCCGTCGTGCTCGGCGACATCGCCCGCCCCGGCACCGCGGAACGCCTGGTCGCGGCCGCGCGGGAGGGCGGCGCCCGGCTGTGCGGCGTCGTGCACGGCGCGGGGGCGGCCGACGACCGGCTGATCGCCGACCTCGGCGCCGAGGATCTCCACAGGGTGTGGACGGCGAAGGCCGACGGCGCGCGGCGGCTCAGCGAGGCCACCTGGAACCTCGACCTCGACTGGTTCGCCGCGCACACCTCCGCCGCCGCCCTGCTCGGCTCACCCGGCCAAGCCGCCTACGCCGCCGCGAACGCCGCGGTCGACGCCCTGGCCGCCTACCGCCGCGCCCGCGGGCGCCCCGGCACCACCATCAACTGGGGCACCTGGTCACAAACAGGCGCCGCCGCCAAAGCACTAGCCGAGTCGGCCCCCGCCCCCGCCCGCGCCACCAGACCAACACCCGCACCCACCGCCGTGCCCGTGCCCGCGCCCGTGCCCGCCCCCGAGACGGCGTCCGCACCCGCCCTCGCAGGCGCCGCCGGGACGACACCCGCACCCACCGCTGGCGCCGCCGCGGCCGGTGCCGCGCGCGCCGTCGGCGCGCCTGCCTTCGCCGTGATCGATGCGATCGGCCCGGCGGAGGGCGCCGAGGCTTTCGAAGCGCTGATCGTCCGCGGGACGTCCGGGGTGGGCGTGCTCCGGTTCGACCCGGCCACGGCCGTCCGCCTGTTTCCCGAGATCCGCGGAATGCCCTACTTCGCGGCGCTGACGGACGCGGCCGGAGGGCAGGACCCCGGCGACTGGCCCGGCGTCGAGGCGCTCGGCGCGCTCGACCCGGCCGCCGCCCGTGCGATGGTCATGGCACGGATCGGGGAACGGGTCGCCGCCGTCCTCGGCTTCGACCCCCGGCGCCTCGACCACGCGGCCCCGCTCACCGACCTCGGGCTGGACTCGCTGGTCGCCGTCCGGATCAAGAGCGGTGTCGAGCACGACCTCGGGCTGACCGTCCCCGCGTCCCTGCTGCTCCAGGGCGCGAGCGTGACCGCCCTCGGCGAGTGGGCCGCCGCCGGGCTGGGCCTTGTCGCCACCGCGCCGTCCGCCACCGCGAACGCCGGGGCCGGGTACGTGATGCCCCGCGACGCCGCCGAGCGTTTCGCCGTCCGCGTGTTCGAGGACGTCCTCGGACTCGACCGCGTCGGCGTCACCGCGGGCTTCTTCACCGACCTCGGCGGCCGCGACCACCACGCCGACGAGGTCGTCGCGCGGGTCGTCGCCGAGACCGGCGGGGAGGTGACCCGCGGCCGGTTGTTCGAGGTCCCCACCGCCGAGCACGTCGCCGCGTTCATCCGCGACGCCGACGAGGAGGCCGCGCGGCGGACCGTCCGCCCGCTGCGCGCCAGCGGCGGCCGCCGTCCGCTCTTCGTCGCGCACCCGGCGGGCGGCACCACCGCCTGCTACCGCGGGCTCACCGTCCTGCTGGGCGACGACCAGCCCGTCCTCGGCCTGGAGCGCTTCGAGGACGCCCCGTCCGTCGAGGAGCGCGCCGCCCGGTACGTCCGGCATCTCCAGGAGACGCAGCCCGACGGTGCGTTCCGGCTCGGCGGATGGTCGTTCGGCGGCGTCCTCGCCTACGAGACGGCACGGCGGCTCACCGCGGCGGGACGCGACGTCGAGCTCGTCGCGCTGTTCGACGCGGGCCTGCCGCTCCCCGTGGACGACGAGTCCGACACCCTCGCCCGCCGGTTCGCCGCTTTCGCCGGATACGTCAATGAGACGTACGGGCTGGACGTCGCGCTCACCTACGAGGAACTGGCCGGGCTGGACGAGGAGGCGCAGTTCGCGCTGGTCATGGAGCGGGCCGCGCCGCTGGTGGACCACATCCCCCCGGCCGCCCTCGCCCACCAGCTCACCTCCCACCAGGACACCAGGTCCCTGGAGGCGTACGACCCCGGCCCCTACGACGGCCGCGTCATCCTCTACCGCGCGCCCGAGGAGACCCCCTGGGCGGTGAAGGACGCACGGTACGCGCTCGACGGGACCAACGGATTCGGCGGACTCTGCTCCGACCTGGAAGTTATCGAGATCCGCGGGGCGCACCACCTGAACCTGCTCGACCCGCCGGGAGTGGACGTCCTCGCCGCCGACCTGGCCGACAGGCTCGCCGGACGCCCCGAACCCGCCGCAGCGCCCGCCGCCACACCCGCCGTCAAGCCCGACGCCTCCCGGAGCCCGGCCGCTCCGGCACGCTGAAGGATCCCGCCCACACGGAGGACACTCCATGGCCCACCCCGGCTCGTCCAACGCCCTGCTCGACGCCGTCCGCTCCGGCGCGAGCGGTCCCGAGCTCCTGGAACTCGACCTTCCGGCCCGGTACCGCGCCGCGTACACCCTGAAGGACGAGGTCGGGATCTTCGAGGGGCACGCCGACAAGGACGTCCGGCGCTCCCTGCACGTCGGCGAGGTCGAGATGCCCGAGCCGGCGCCGGACGAGTGCGTCGTCGCGGTCATGTCCGCGGCGATCAACTTCAACACGGTGTGGTCGGCGATCTTCGAGCCCGTCCCCACCTTCGCGTTCCTGGAGAGGTTCGGCCGCCGGGGCCCGCACGGCGCCCGGCACGACCTGCCGTACCACGTCCTGGGCTCGG
Organism: Actinomadura graeca; assembly: GCF_019175365.1. Classification (NCBI taxonomy): domain Bacteria; kingdom Bacillati; phylum Actinomycetota; class Actinomycetes; order Streptosporangiales; family Thermomonosporaceae; genus Actinomadura; species Actinomadura graeca. The sequence goes on from NZ_CP059572.1 coordinate 4,906,310, forward strand.
ACGGCGCGGGCGTGGTCGTCCGCACCGGCTCCGGCGTCAGGAGGTGGAAGGCCGGTGACAAGGTCGTCCTGTCCCCGGCCTACATGGACGAGGAGGACCACGGCTCCTACGACGACGCCATGATGAGCGAGGACCCGCTCGCCTGGGGCTTCGAGACGAACTTCGGCTCGCTGGGCGACTTCTGCCTCGTCAAGGCGAACCAGCTCATCCGCAAGCCCGCGCACCTCACCTGGGAGGAGGCGGGCGCCAGCACCCTGTGCGCCGCCACCGCGTACCGGATGCTCGTCGGCCCCCACGGCGCCCGCATGAAGCAGGGCGACGTCGTGCTGGTGTGGGGCGCCACCGGCGGCCTCGGCTCGTACGCGACGCAACTGGTCAAGAACGGCGGCGGCATCCCCGTCGCCGTGGTCTCCTCGGACGAGAAGGCCGCGCTCGTCCGCGCGCAGGGCTGCGAGCACGTCATCAACCGCAACGACCTCGACCTCGGCGAGCAGGGACTCCGCCACCCCAAGGCCGGGCGCCTGCTCGGCGAGGCGATCCGCCGCCTCGTCGGCGAGGACCCCGGCATCGTGTTCGAATACCTCGGCCGCGAGACGTTCGGCGCGTCCGTCTACGTCGCCAAACGCGGCGGGAGGATCGTCACCTGCGGATCCTCGACGGGCTACAGGCACGAGTACGACAACCGCTTCCTCTGGATGCGCCTGAAGAGCATCATCGGCTCCCACGGCTTCAACTACCACGAGGCCGTCGAGACGAACCGGCTCATCGCCCTCGGCATGATCCACCCGACGGTCTCCACGGTCTTCCCGCTGGACGAGGCGGGCGAGGCGACCCGCGCCGTCCAGACGAACCGTCATGTGGGCAAGGTCGCCGTCCTCTGCGCCGCCGCCGAGGAGGGCCAGGGCGTCGACGACCACGCCCTCCGCGACCGCCTGGCCGACAGGCTCCACCTGTACCGGCGCTGAAGCCACCTGGAGGAACCGGTCAGGAATCGAGAAGCCCCGATGACCGTCCCGCGCCTAGCGTGAGCGGCATGGACATCACCATTCACACCACCTTCCTTCCGCACGACGACCCGGACGCCTCCCTGGCCTTCTACCGCGACGTCCTCGGCTTCGAGGTCCGCGCCGACGTCGGCCAGGGCAAGATGCGCTGGATCACGGTCGGCCCGCCCGGCCAGCCCGGTACGTCCATCCTCCTGGCGCCGCCCGCCACCGACCCCGGGATCACCGACGACGAGCGCCGCACCATCGCCGAGATGATGGCCAAGGGCACCTACGGCTGGATCCTGCTCGCCACCCCGAATCTCGACGACACCTTCGAGAAGGTCCAGGCCGGCGACGCCGAGGTCGTCCAGGAGCCGACGGACCAGCCCTGGGGCGCCCGCGACTGCGCCTTCCGCGACCCCGCGGGCAACCTGATCCGCATCCAGGAACAGCGCTGAACGCCGCCTTACGAGCGGCCGTCCCCAGGTACTCGCGGAAACGGACAAGGAGTCTTCCGATGTGCAGTCCCGGCTGGTCACGCGCGCTCACCGCGGCGCAGCGCCTGAACGATCTCGCGCGGCTGCGCCGCGTCCGCGACCGGATCGACCGGGACTACGCACAGCCCCTGGACGTCGAGGCGCTCGCCCGTGGCGTGCACATGTCGGCGGGGCATCTCAGCCGCCAGTTCCGCCTCGCCTACGGCGAATCGCCGTACAGCTACCTGATGACGCGGCGCATCGAACGCGCCATGGCCCTGCTGCGCCGAGGTGACCTCAGCGTCACCGACGTGTGCTTCGCGGTCGGCTGCTCCTCGCTCGGCACGTTCAGCACCCGCTTCACCGAGCTGGTCGGCATCCCGCCCAGCGCCTACCGCCGCCGCACGGCAGGCGCTGGGGCGGAGATGCCCCCCTGCCTCGCGAAGCAGGTGACAAGACCCATCAGAAACCAGACACCAACCCCCGAACCACAACCAGCCTGACCTTTCGCCCCGGACTCGCCGGGAAAGTTTGAATTAACTCAGCGTGGTCTTCTGATTACTGTTAGTTTGATGCTCGTGCCTACGAACATGCATGAGCTGCCGCTGGAGATGGTTCGCAACCGGCCGGAACTCGTCCCCGCGTTACTGCGCACCGTCTTCAGCCTGGAGGTGCCCAGCCCAGACCGGATCACGCTGACGTCGGAGTCCTACGCTGACACGCATCCGGCCGAGCTGCGCTGTGACGCCACCGTCCTGCTGGGCGAACCCGAGGCCCCCGACCTCGGCGTCGTCGTGGAGTCGCAACTGCGGGCCCGGGAGGAGAAGAGATACAGCTGGCCCGCCTACCTGGCCGCACTACGCCTGCGCCGCAGGTGCCCGGTGGTACTGCTGGTGCTCTGCCCTGACCGGGCCACCGCCCGAGGCTGCGCGGTGCCGATCGACATGGGACATCCTGGATGGGTGCTGACGCCGCTTACCGTCTCCCCGGAGGTGCTGCCGCCCATCACTGATCCGAACGAGGCGCGCCGCCTGCCGGAACTCGCCGTGCTCAGTGCCCCCGCACATGCCGACGGACCACACGCCGAAGCCGTCCTGCACAGCGTCGCCGCCGCGATCGAGACCCTGTCCGACAATGTCGGTGACCTATATCATGACTACATCTTGCCGCAGCTCTCTGAAGCCGCCCAGAAGCTACTGGAGGAGACCGTGGAAAAGAATGAGTACACCTGGGTCTCGAAGTTCGCCGTGAACCACCGATCGGCCGGCCGTGAGGAAGGCCGTCGGGAAGGCCGGGCAGAAGGTGAGGCGGACATGCTCTTGTTCGTGCTCGAAACGCGTGGTATTTCGGTCTCTGACCAAGTTCGCGACCAGATCAGGGCCTGCAGTGATCTCGATCAGCTTCAACGCTGGGCCAAGTGCGCGCTGACCGCCGACTCGGCGGAAGATTTTACCTCCAACGTGTTGCAGCATAATACCGTGTGACACGGTCGATGCTGTCGGTTTACCTGTGAGTCGGCCGATGAGCAAAAAGGTCTCCGGAGGGTGCCCCGGATCGAGCGGGGCTTCTTGTTTTGCAACCTCAGCAAGCACGCATGACAGTCGCGTCTTTGCGCATGGTTTGCGCCGCCGCTTCCATGCCTGCTGCTGACGGAGCTTCTTGGCTGAGAGCCGGGGCGGTCGTGGTCAGGGCCGGGCTTCGGGTGACGGTGGGCGGCGGCGCGCTGGGGTGGTCAGAAGTCGAGGACGTGGCCGTGCCGGATCGCGGTGCAGCTCTCTGAAACCGCGCGCAAGCTCCTGGAGGAGACCGTGGAGAGGAACGGCCACAAGTGGATGTCGGACTTCGCCAAAGACCACCTCGCCGGAGGTGAGGCGAGGGCCGTCCTGCTCCTGCTGGGTGTGCGCGGTATTCCGGTTTCCGACGATGTCCGCGATCGGATCAACGGCTGCACTGATATCGATCAGCTGGACCGCTGGCTCAAGCGCGCTGCTGCTGCCAAGACCGCGGAGGAGCTCTTCCTCTGATCGTTTGTGCCGTTACCGGGTCAAGGGTGCTGTCTGAGGCCGGGTCTGTGCACTCACAAGCGTGCGCCGAGGGCCGCTGGCGGCGGGGTCCCGGACGGTTTCACCGCCGCGCTGGGGCCCTGGCAGGGCGGTCGTAGCCCATGATCACTGCAACGCCCTTCAGCTCTCTTAGGCCCGCCCGTAGCTACTGAAGGAGACCGTGGAAAGAACCGCTACACCTGGGTCTCGAAGTTCGCCGTGAACCACCGATTGGCAGGCCGCGAGGAAGGCCGCGCAGAAGGTGGGACGGACGTGCTCTTGTTCGTGCTCGAAACGCGTCTGAAGCCGCCCGCCAAATCCCGGAGGAGATTGTGGAGCAGAACGGTCACGAGTGGATGTCCAACCTCGTTGAAGGCCACCGCGCACGAGGACGCTCGGAGGCTTTTATAGAAGATTTTGTAAAAGGTCTAGCCAAGGGTCATGCCAAGGCTGTTCTGATCCTGCTGGGTGTGCGTGGCTTCTCGGTCTCCGATGACGATCGGGATCGGATCAACAACTGCACTGATATCGATCAGTTCGACCACTGGCTCAAGTGCGCCGTCACTGCGCAGAGCGCCGAGGAATTCGTCCTCTGATCATCCTTCATCGGTCGCGAAGGTGCGGCCCGGGGAGACCTCGCGCGCCGCCGTCGTGGGTGTCGGTGAGGGAGCTTCTCGGGTGACGGTGGGCGGCGGCGCGCTGGGGTGGTCAGAAGTCGAGGACGTGGCCGTGCCTGATCGCGGCGCAGCCGTCGTTCGTGATGGTCTCGGAGTAGGGCTTGATCGGCTGGCCGCGCCAGTATCCGGTCGCGGTGGCATCGACGGGGATCCAGATCTGAAGGCAGCTGACGTGCGGCTTCGGGGGGACGAGCTGGATGTCCCCTCCGACGGCGGCGAGTTCGGCGCAGGCGGCCGCCGCGTTCTTGTGGGTGCCCCCGGCCGGGTCGCAGGTAAGCGTCGCGGTGCGCCCTGCCCTACCGGACTGAGGAGCGACGCTGAGGTGGATCAGCGTCTGCGGTGCGGACGGGCTGGCCGTGGCGGATGCCGGGGCGGCCACCGTGGCGGCACCGCCCGCCAGCAGGGAGAGACACAGAAGTAAGCGAGTCGTGGCGAGTGGCATGACATTCTCCCTAACTTGGAGTAAGTGATCTCATTACACCATCTGTAGTGTGTGGTGCATCGTCCGGAAGCGGCCACGGTGGCGTAGGCGCCCGGGGCCGTTAGTGATCATCGGCGGTTCGTGCTGCCGCCGCGGGACACCCTGCGCTCAGGAATCCGCAGAAATGGACGTTGTGTAGTAGGGATGACTTCGTGGCTAGGTACATCTTCGAGACCTGAACTGATTTCTGCGCGTTCATCTTTCCGACCTTTGGGGGTTGGATTCAGGCTCTCTGTCTTCTTTGGTCGGCGTAAAGGCGTGATGGTAGTGCCAGCTATACCGAAGATCACCCGCAGGCGGGGACGACCGGCCGGGGCTCGTGACTGCAAACTGCGTATACCGACGCGGTAAGGGCGGTGATCGAAGCCCTGTGGATTGCCCTCCGGGGATTTATCCGAAGGTGCCGAGCTGGAAGGTCGGTGCCGAACGCGTCTCGGTATGTCCGGTACAGCTGGAAAAGGAGATCGTTCGATGCGCGCGAAGATTCTCGTTGGAATGTCCCTGGCCGCGGCAGTGTCGGGTGGACTGGGAGCCATTCCGGCCATGGCCGCTCCGGCCGCCCCGGCCGCCCCCGCCAAGGCCGCCGCTGTGTGTACGGTCACGGCGGACATGCAGGAGGTCGAGCACCCCGTGCACAAGGTCTTGCTGGCCGCCGACATGTGGAAGGTGCAGTGTGAGGAGACGCGTCAGGTGAAGGTGAAGATCGACTACGTGACCGGGCGGACGGTCACCTCGGAGGCCAACGTCGAGGCCGGGACCGAGTGGGAGGCCCTGGACTTCTCCCAGGACACCAGCGGCCGGGGCACGAGCGGCTACATCTCCTTCTACGAGAACGGCGAGTTCGTGTACGGGGAGAACCTCAACTGGAACTGACCGTCCAACGTCGTGTGCCTCGTCCTCCCGGATAGGAATGGGCCTCGGACATCCGTGCGCGATGCTCTCAGAATGTGCCTTGATGTTCGAGGGCCTCACCTATCCGAGGGATGAGCTGGGCGGAGATCCTGCCCACGGCCCAATCGGGGTCGGCACAGGGGGCAAGCGGCTCATCGCCGCCCGACACGTACCAGAAGCCCGCGTCCTCGCGTACCACGGTGACGCCGGCCTTGACACGCGGCACCTGCGGGTCGAACACGCGCAGCCTCGGTGGGGAAACAGCGAGCCGAGCGTGCACGGTCCAACCCTGGCGTCGCAACCGGCGGGCGAGACGTCTGAGATGGCGTCTCGTCCGCCACACGTCGAGAGGACGCGGCGCGGCCGGTGAGCCAGGGGGGATCTCCACCGGCCACGCCGTCGCCCTCTCGGGCCGAGCCGTCCGGGGGTGGACGGCCCGCTCCGGTGGCGGGGTGGACGCTGGGGTCCGCCCCGTCACCAGAACCTCTTCACGGCGGTGCTCGCACGGGCCGCCTCCCGGGTCAGCTCCGCCCGCAGCGCGATCGGGTCGGGACGCATCACCGTCGCATCCACCCCGGCCTTCGGGTCGATGAGAGTCGCGACATATTCCCCAAGTCCCCCATCCCACCGGCGAGACCGCCAAATGCGATGTCCGGGAAAATCTTCGCGTAGACGTTCGAGGGCCGGATTCTCTGGTTTCGGAACTGTGTCTTCCATGGAAGGTCCCATGCTGTGATCTGCGATCGGTGATTGTGTTATACAGAATCACAGCAATGCGTCGTCCCTGGCCACGAAGCCGAAGCGGGGTGACGCTCGCCCCCCTCATAGATCAACTAAACCCAGGGACGGGTTTGGTGGGAGTTCCCATGGGATCGAACAAGGAACCATACGAAGCCCCCGCAATTCAGGCGTTCGGCTCCGAAGTGACCGCCTGGCGTACGGCGGCCGGGCTCAACAAGACGGAGTTCGCCGAGAGCCTCGGATACACCCCCCAGTGGATCAGTCAGATCGAGTCCGCCAAGAGCATCCCGTCGAAGGAGTTCGCCGAGAACCTCGATACCTTCTTCCAGACCAACGGCCTCTTCTTCCGCCAGTGGAAGCGCATCGTCGAGACCCGCCACCTGGCCGTCCTCCCGCCCGGCTTCGCCGAGTACCTGGAGCGGGAAGCGGAGGCGGACCAGCTGCGGGTCTATCAGCTCATGCTCGTTCACGGCCTGCTTCAGACGGAAAGCTACATACGCACGGTCGTCGGACACGACCAAGACCCGGACACCGCCGAGCGCCTCGTCGCCGAACGCCTCAAGAGACAGGAAATCCTCACCCGTCAGAACGCGCCACGCGTCTGGTTCACCCTCGACGAGGGCGCCCTACGCCGCGCGATCACCGGACGGGACGTCATGCAGGAGCAGCTCGCACACATCCTCGCTTTGGGAGAGCTTCCCAACGTCTCGATCGATGTCGTACCGCAGTGCCCGACGTACTATCCCGGGCTAGCCGGGAGTTTCACCATGCTCGGCTTTGTCAACGGTCCAGATGTTGCGTACACCGAATCGGCGGGGCAGGGAATACTCATCCAGGAGCCACGGATTGTCGGTAGTTTCGCAGTACGGTACAACTCACTGCGAGGCGACGCGCTCCGTGTCGAGGAGTCGCGAGCCTTGATCACGAGCGTGATGGAGGAGTACGGATGACCGCACCGGATCTATCGGCCGTGAAGTGGCGCAAGGCGAGCCGCAGTGCTCATGAGGGCGGTGACTGCGTCGAGATCGGGAGTATTCCGCAAGTAGCCGTTGAGGCATGGCACAAGGCGAGCCGCAGCGCTCATCAAGGCGGTGACTGCGTCGAGGTCGGAGAGGTGACACGGGCGTCGGCCGAGGCGTGGCGCAAGGCCAGCCGCAGCGGGCACGAGGGTGGTCAGTGCGTCGAGGTGGCGGAGGTCGGGCCGGTCGTGGCCGTCCGGGACTCCAAGGACCCGGACGGGCCGAAGCTGGCCTTCGGGGCCGCCGACTGGCGCGCGTTCACGCGCCGCGTCAGGGCGAGCGCCTACGACCTGACCTGACCTTCGTCGATTCTCCTCGTGCACGGGCCCTCGTCTGCAGGATCACTGTCCCAAGGACGAGGGCTCTTGCTGTGTGAGGTGCGAGGAGTTGGCCGGAGGCGCTGGGTGATCCCTCGGGGCCGCCGACTGGCGTGCCTTCACGCGCCGCGTCAGGGCGAGTGCCTACGACCTCACCTGACCTTGCCCGATTCCCCTCGTCCACGAGCCCTCGTCTGCAGGATCACTGTCCCAAGGACGAGGGCTCCTGCTGTGTGAGGTGCGGGGAGCTTCGCCGGACGAGCCGGGGTGATCCTCGGGGCCGCCGACTGCGGTGTTCGCCGTGCTAGCGGAGTTGGTCGCGGCGGCGGGTCAGGTAGGCGGTCTCGGCGGTGTTGCCCGCCAGTTCGATCGCCTTGTCGTAGGCCGCGCGTGACTGCTGACTGCGGCCCAGTCGGCGCAGCAGGTCGGCGCGGGTGGCGTGGTAGGCGTGGTAGTCGGCCAGCCTGTCCTCAAGACGGTCGACGGCCGCGAGTGCCACCTCCGGGCCGTCGAGTTCGGCGACCGCTATGGCCCGGTTGAGGGCGATGATCGGGGAGGTGTCGAGGCGGACGAGCTGGTCGTAGAGGGCGAGGACCTGTGACCAGTCGGTGTCGCGGATGTCGCGGGCGGAGGTGTGCACGGCGTTGATCGCGGCGAGGATCTGGTAGCGGCCCGGAGGCACCCCGGCGGCGGCAGCGGCGAGGCGCTCGCGCACCAGGCGGTGTCCCTCGGCGATGAGTGTCGCGTCCCAGGCCCCGCGGTCCTGCTCGTCGAGGGCGACGAGCTCGCCACCGGCCGAGACCCGGGCGGTGCGGCGGGCCTCGGTGAGCAGCATCAGCGCCAGCAGCCCGGCCACCTCGCCGTCGTCCGGGAGGAGGGCGCGGATCAGGCGGGTGAGGCGGATCGCCTCGGCGGTCAGGTCGTGGCGTACGGGATTGGTGTCGGGGCCGGTCGCCAGGTAGCCCTCGTTGAACACGAGGAACAGGACGGCGAGCACGCCGGAGACACGCGCCGGGAGATCCTCGGCGGACGGCACCCGGTAGGGGATGCGCGCCGCCTTGATCTTGGCCTTCGCGCGGGTGATCCGCTGCCCCATCGCGGCCTCGGACGCCAGGAAGGCGCGGGCGATCTCGGGGACGGTCAGGCCGCCGACCAGGCGCAGCGTCAGCGCCACGCGGGTCTCCATCGCCAGCGCGGGGTGGCAGCAGATGAAGATCAACCGGAGCCGGTCGTCGTCGATGGCGCCGACAGGCTCGGGCGGGTCGCCGCCGGACACCATCTGAGCCTCCTTGTGCTTGTCGTCGCGCTTGTTCTCGCGCCGGATCCGGTCGATGGCCTTGCGGTTGGCGGTGGTGGTCAGCCAGGCGCCGGGGTTGGGCGGCACGCCGTCGGCGGGCCACCGCTGGACGGCGGTGGCGAACGCCTCGGCGGCCGCCTCCTCGGCGATGTCGAGGTCACCGAAGCGCCTGGTCAGGGCGGCGACCACCCGGGCCCACTCCTCATGGTGGGCCCGGGTGACCGCCTCGTCGACGTCGCTCATTGGAACGGCCGGACCTCGATCTTCCGGTCGCAGACCTTCGACGCCTCGGCGGCGAGCTTGAGCGCGACGTCCAGATCGGGGGCCTCCCACACCCAGACCCCGGCGAGGTACTCCTTCGACTCCAGGAACGGGCCGTCGCTGAACACCGCCTGCTCGCCCCGGTTGTCGACGACCGTGGCCGCGTCGGTGTCCGCGAGCCCGCCCGCGAAGACCCAGTGACCGTCGGCGATCAGCCGTTCGTTGAACTCGCTGATGGCGGGCCGCCTGTCGGTGCTGCCGGGATTGTCCTTGTCATCGATCACGGAAACCAGATACCGCATCTGAAGATCATCTCCTGTGGTGTCACGACGGGCGTGGCCGGGTGGCCGGGGACGTCACGCCGCCCCCGCGTACTGCGGGCGCCCGGCCGGCCGGTAGACCTGGATGGACACGCCCTTGGAGTCGACGCGCGACTCGACCGGGTCGAGCGCGAGATCCGGACCCGCGTCGGGGAACAGCCGCGTGCCCTGGCCGACGACCACCGGGACGGTGATCAGGGTCATCTCGTCGACCAGGTCATTCTCCAGCAGCCACCGGATCAGGAGGCCACTGCCGTGCACCTGCAGCTCGCCCCCCGGCTTGGCCTTCAGTTCCCGGACGGCGGCCGCGACGTCCCCGGACAGGACGGTCGAGTTCGACCACGCCGCTTCGGTGAGCGTGGTCGACGCGACGTACTTGGGCCGCGTGTTCAACGCTTCGACGACCGACGCCCAGCCGGGGACGTCCTGAACCGTGAAGGTCCCCCACGAACCGGCGAACAGCTCGTAGGTCTGCCGCCCGAACAGGAACGCATCGGCGCGCTCGAAGGTCTGCCTGATGTAGGCGCGGGTCTCGTCGTCGCCCTTCCCCAGGGCCCATCCGCCGCGCTCGAACCCGTTCCTGCGGTCGTCCGACGGGCCGCCGTTGCCCTGCATCACTCCGTCGATGGTGATCTGGGTCATGGTCGTCAGCTTCATGATCGAGGTTCCTTCGCCTTGGCGCCGCCCCTTGTGGACGGCCTCACCTTCGCTACGAACACCACCGCCCAGATCCGACACCGCCCCCCGGAATTCCTCGAAAAAGTTTTGGGACGACGGATCGGCCACGGGATCGTGCCCCGTCCGGTCAGAGTCAGGGCGCCCCGCACCAGCACATACGGCGCTCCGGAGCCCGCTGCATCCGCTACCGGGTCACTTCCCCCGCACGGCCGTTCTTCACGTTGATCTACGTGACCGGTATGCGGGCCGAGGCGGAGATCAGCCTGTGACGCCGTCACCGGCGGCCCGCCGTGGGCGCTAGCCGCCCGTCGACCCCCGCGATGATTTCCGCCGTCCGCTCTGGTCGACACACCAGAGCAGATCCCATTACGGGGAGGGGAACAGCGCATGGCCTCACTGGTCTTGAAGATGTCCGTTTCGCTCGACGGCTATGTCGCACCGCCTGACGGGAGCGGCGACTGGATCGCCGCGGGAGGTTCCGAAGACGCCCTCAGCTGGAACGTCGAGACCGTGGGCAACGCCGGTGCGCACCTCATGGGTGCCGCCACCTACGCGGCGATGGCCGCCCACTGGCCCGGCGACTCCGGGCCGTTCGCCAAGCCGATGAACGAGATCCCCAAGGTCGTGTTCTCGGACTCGCTCACGTCCGCCGACTGGGGCGAGACGACGATCGCCGTCGGAGACCTGACGAAGAACATCACGCGCCTCAAGGAGGAGCGCTTCGATGGCTATTTGCTCGCTCACGGCGGCGTACGGTTCGCCCGATCGCTGGTCGCGACCGGCTTGATCGACGAGTACCGCCTTCTCGTCCATCCCGTCGTCCTGGGGGCGGGGGAGCGGATCTTCCGCGCGCCGCTCGCCATCGAGCCGGTGAGCACCACCGTCTTCAGCGGCGGGGCCGTCGCCCATGTCTTCGCGTCGCATCCCTGATCGAGCCTGACCGGCCAGGGGAGCGGACGCCGTCGCCTCGCTGCGACTGTGGACGGCCGATGACGCGTGTCGGTGATCTGGCTCGGCGGCGGAGCTAGGGTGGTCGGTGGCGGGGTGCTGCGTCGGAACGCCCTGTCGGCCGGAACGGTCTCCATGGCGCGTAGTGATACGTGCATGGGAGCCGTGATGGCAGGTCTCGATCGCAAGCCCGTCCTGGTCGTGGGAGCCCGCGGGAACATCGGCAGGTGCGTCCTCGCACAGCTGCTGGACGAACGCCGCCCGGTCCGTGTCTCGGCGCGGCGTCCCGGAAAGGTGCGGTTTCCCGGCGGTGTCGAGGTGTTCGCCGCGGACGTGACCGAACCCGCGAGCCTCCGTCCGGCGTTCGAGGGTGCCGGGCGGGTGTTCCTGTACGCCGACCACGGCAGCGTCGACGGTGTCGTTCGCGAGGCCCGCGCCGCCGGGGTGGAACGTCTGGTGCTGCTGTCCTCGGGCAGCGTGATCCACCCGACCTCGGCGGGCAACACCCTCACCGAACGGCACCGGCGGACCGAGGACGCCTTCGCCGCCGCGCCGGGCCCGCCGGTGGTGCCGATCCGTCCGCTGGTATTGGCCACGAATGCCCTGGGATGGGCCTATCTGCTGCGCACCACCGGGAGCGTGCCGCTGTACCGGCCGGACGCGCTGACCGCTCCGGTCCATGAGCGGGACGTGGCCGCCTTCGCGTGCGCGGCGCTGACCGGCGCCGTCACACCGGCGCTGAGCGGGATGCTCACCGGGCCGGTCCGGACGTCCCAGCGCGACCAGGTCGCCGTGATCGGACGTGTCGTCGGCGAGCCGATCCCGGTCAGGGAGCTGTCGCGTCCCGACGCGCTCGCCCGGTTCTCGGAGTTCATGCCGGTTGAGGACGCCGAGGCGGTGCTGCGGTTCCTCGACGACGCGGCCGCCGGGAACTCGCCCGCGACCACCGCTGTGGAGGACGTCCTGGGCCGTCCCGCGATCGGGTTCGAGCAGTGGGCGGCCGACCACGCGGACGACTTCAGCTGACCCGGAAAAGGGATGTGGGGCTCCCGGCAGGCCGGGAGCCCCACAGTCGCGAGAGGGGGAGCTGAACCTTACTTCTTCAGGGTGAGGTTGCCGGCCTGCATGGCCTCGTCCAGCGGCTGGAAGAACGACTCGAAGCCGCTTCCGCTGCAGGAGCTGCCGCTGATGCCGGAGGTGATCCCGACGGCGATGTTGCCGCTCTGCAGCGAGCCGCCGCTGTCACCGGGCTGGGCGCAGGCGTTGGTCGCGATCAGGCCCGTGACCGCGCCCTCCGAGTAGTTCACCGTGCGGTCGTACGCCTTGATCGACCCGGAGGTCGTGCCGGTCGTGGAGCCCTTCTTCTGGACCTGGGTGCCGACCGGCGGCTTGCCCACCTCGGTGAGCTGGTCGTTGGTGGTGGTCATCGAGGTGTTGGTGACCCGGATCGTGCCGTAGTCGTTGTTCGGGAAGCTGCTGAGCTGCCGGGTCCCGACGGTCTGGCCGCCGGCCGTCCAGGTGGAGCCGGCGTTGGTGCAGTGCCCGGCGGTGACCAGGTACGTCGTGCTTCCGCTGACACCGAACGCCGACACCGAGCAGCGCGAGCCGCCCGTCATGATCGCGTCACCCGGGCCGAGCGTCACGTGCGCCGGGCCCGCGACCTTCTCGATCTTCACGACGCCGCTGATCGCGCGTGCGCGCTTGATGAAGGACTTGGTGGCGGCGTCCTTGTCGTTCTTCGGCACGTAGACGACGACGGCGTTGGACACGACGTCGACGCCCCAGGAGAGACCGGTGGTCCCCTTGGTGCCCGCGAGACGGTCGAGCCGGGACTTGGAGTCGTTGAGCGGCTGCATACCGTGCTTGACGATGCGGGCCTTCGCGCCGGCCGTCCGGACCTGCTGGGCGGCCGAGGCGTTGGTGACGTTGACGACGAGCTTTCCGGCACCGTCGAGGTAGGAGCCGGCCTGCTGGGAGCCGAGCCGGCCGATGAGCTGATCGGACAGCTTCGTCTCGGGAGACTGAGCGTACGGAACGGTCCCTGCCGCCTGCGTCGCGGCGGTCGCCGGAACGGTCCCGAGCGCCGGCAGTGTGATCAGGGTCGCGGCACCCAACAGCGGGGGGACCATGCGTTTGAGGTGCGTTCCACGATTCACTCTTGTCCACCTTCCGCCGCCGACCGCCGGGGGCGTCGGCGGCAACTGGGTTGCGGGGGACGCGCCTGATCGGCGAACTCGCTGGGGCAGGGCTCGCGATAAGGGCGCCGTGTGACAGCAAGGTACGTCGATGAGCTGTCAGTAACCAGATTCAAGCCGTAACTGAAATTTCAGTCCGCCCCGATTGCGCTAGAACTCGATGAACTACGCAGATACTTATCGGATCGCTCCGCGGCTCCCTATTCAATGCCGTGTGACACGGCTCTCCGGTCCATTTCGGAGCGGGATTGAGCGAGGTATTGCCGCTGGTCGTGCCGGTGGTCCCGCCCGGCCGCCGCTCTCGTCGCGCGCGACCCGCGACGGGTGCGGTCGGCGTCGGGCATCCCGCCGTGGCGCCGCCTGTTCGGTCGTCCAGCGGCGGGGGTGACGGTCGGTTGAATACCTGCGCCGGGGACTCCGCGGCCCTGCCGATCGCCGTGCCTGACAGGACATTCGCGATATCCCGTCAGGGCCCGGCATCCCCTTCCCGGGTCCTTCCGGGCACTTCCGGGCACTTCCGGGCCCTTCCAGGTCCATCCACGTTCTTCCAGGTCTTTCGTGCTCTGACACCGGAGCCATGGCCCGGCGCTACCACACTCGGGACACCCGTCCGTCCTCACCAGCCGGGGTCTTGAAACCGGCGCCGTGCGTCCAGCGTGCTCTGATCGTCGCTCCGTCGGATTCATCGCCGGGCCCGGGCGCTGGTGGGTGATCACCGCCTGGCACGGTTGGCAGGTCGCCGGTCGATCGTCTTGGAACGTCCCTGTGAGGCTAACCGCACGGTCACATCTCCCTTCGGGAGCACCTCGCCGGGCGCGGCGAGATGCCCTCCGATGACCCTTTCATCCGAGATTCTGGACCTGAAAATCGGTTCATATCGCCTTTCTTGCACGATCAACAAGCCGCTCCTGAGATGGGGTTCTCCCGCGCCGGAACGTGCGAAATGAATGATCAGCGCATACTGGAGCAATGCACGCTCGGGAGGCGCCGGTCGGCCAGCTCGCGGCGATGGCCCAGGAGGCCGTGACCGTTCCCGAGCTCGGTGCCCTCGTCTCGAACGAGGTCGCGCAGTGGGTGCCGCACGAGGGGTACATGCTCGTGGGGATCGATCCCCTGACCGGCGCGGGATGCTTCTATGCCGGGCAGAACGGCTACAGCGCGGCGGCGGTCCGGCTGATCGCGCGGACGGACGCCGCGGGCGGCGACGCGCACCGCTACTCCGCGCTGATCCACGGCCCCCGGCCGGTCGGGGTGCTCAGCCTCGGATCGTCCCGGTACCGCGACAGCCGGCGGCTGAACGAGGTCATGATCGCCGGTGGCTACGGCAGCGAAATGCGCCTCGTGCTGAAACACCGCGGCCTCGGCTGGGGGGCGCTGGTCCTGGTGCGCGGGCTGGGCGACAGGCCGTTCTCGGAGGACGAGGCCGGGCACGCCGCCCGGCTGTCGGAGCCCCTCGCCCTCGCGCTGAAGGGCTTCATGGCGGGCCGGACGCTCCGTCCCGCGCGGCCGGGCCGTCCGCCCGGCGTGTTCGTCGTCGCCGCCGACGGCTCGGTCGTCGGCGAGACCGAGTCGGCGCGCCACTGGCTCGCCGAGGCGGCCCCCATGAACATGCTGGTGACGTGCCCGGCCCGGCTCGACGAGTCGCTGTGGTGCATCTCCGTCATGGCCCAGCACGCCGCCCGGCCGGTGCTCAGCCGGATCCCCGCGCCCACGGGCTGGATGGCGCTGTCGGCCGAGCCGATCGCCGGTTCCGGCCGGGTCGCCGTCGTCGTGCGGCCCGCCACCGCCGACATGCTGCTCCCTACGATGGCGGTGCTGCACGGGATCACCGACCGCGAGCGGACGGTGATCGAGCAGCTCCTCACCGGGCTGTCCGCGAAGCAGATCGCACGGCGCCTGCGCATGTCGCCGCACACGGTCAACGGCCACCTCAAGGCGATCTACCGGAAGATCGGCGTGACCGGACGCGACGAGCTGATGGCCACCTTCATGTCCTGAGCCACCGTCCCGGCCGCGGCCCGGTAGCGGTCTGGCGTAGCGGCGCGGGGTCGGTAGGGGTGGGGGGTCAGCGGCGTCCGCCGAACTCCCATGGGTGGACCTCGACGTCGGCGTATCCGTCCGGGGGCAGGACGGCGCGCGCCGCGTTCGGGTCTGGGGCCCTGACCAGCGCGGCGGTGCCGACCCAGGCGGTGCCGTCGTCGGACAGCAGCGGCCCGTAGGCGACCAGTTCGTCCCGGACGGGCGGAACGGCGGGGCCGGTGTCCCTCTCCGGGGCGAGGCCGAGGACCAGGAAGCGGCTGCCGCCCGTCCGGCCGCCGGGGAACTCCCACATGGTGCGCCCCAGCAGGTTGCGCCATCGGCGCAGCAGCACGTCGCGGTACACCCCGGCCTGGTAGCCGGGCTCGTCGAAGGCGAACGCGCGGGCGGCGGCGGGATCGGGGAGGTCGACGATGTGGACGCTGCCGGTCGGCGTCTCACCGTCACCGGCGAGGGTCGGCCCGCGGGCGATCAGCTCCTTGTCGTACCGGTCCATGTAGGACCAGTGCTCCTCCAGCAACGCCATGCGCAGCGGCAGAGAGCCGGACCGGTCGCGGTGGTAGCAGAAGAACTCCATGTCACCGCATTCTTCACGACGGTTCACGCGCCGAACCGTTCGTCCCATCGGCGCAGTATGGGTGCCGCGACCGTGACCTGCACGGGGTCCAAGGCGTCCTTGCCGTCCTCGACGTCCCACAGCGCGTTTTGCAGGACGCGGCCGAGGGTCCATCCGGCGGCCCGCCGCCGGTCCAGGCCGAGGGCCTCGGTCAGCAGGTCGAAGCGGCGGAGGACCACGCGTCCCACGTCGGCGGTGTTCTCCAGGCGGTTGTCGAGGGCGGGCAGCAGCTCGAACCCCGGATCGCCCGCCAGCGGCTCGGGGTCGATGGCGAGCCACGGCTCGCGCTCCCCGGCCAGGATGTTGTCGTAGTGCAGGTCCCAGTGCAGCAGCCGGTCGCCGGGCTCGCCGACCAGGTCCCTGACTGCCGACGCGCACGCGTCGACGAGCCGTCGCTGCTCGCGGTCGCGGAGCGCCGGTACGGCCCGCGGGACCTGGCCGAGCATCGCGGTGGCGATGTCGCCGAGCCGTCGCATGCCCGCGGGCGCGGTGATCGCCGTGAGACGGGCCATCAGCCCGGCGAGGACCCGCATCGCCGCGTCGTCGTCGGCGACCGCGGACAGGGGGCGGGACGCGTCCAGCCGCTCCAGCAACTGCGTGCCGCTCTCCTCGTCGTGGTCGAGCAGGCGCACGACGCCGTCGCCGTTCCAGGCGAGCAGACCTGCGACGGAGCCCGCGTTCTCGTCCCTGACCTGCTGGAACTTCAGGACGGCGGGCGTACGGTCCGCCCGGAGGACGGGAAGGACCAGCGAGCCCATGCCGTGTGCGGCCGGGCCGTCCGGCCGCAGGTCCCAGCGCTCCAGGAACTCACCGCCCAAACGGGGCAGACGGGCGAGCCAGACGCGTGCCTCGGGGCCGTTCACGCCATAGGACGCGGCGAACTCCTCAGGGACGCCGATGGCGGTCGACGCGGTCATGGAAAGGAATCTCCTTCGAAAGGCCAGAGTGGTCACATGGCGTACGAAGGAGATGGGGGTGCCCGGGCCTCGGGCAGGCGTCAACGCATTCCTCCACCCTACCCGGGCATGATCGCGACCGGCGTCAGGTGGTGCACTTCGTCCAGCCGAAGGAGTACGTCACCCTGCCCGGGTAGGCGGTGCGCACCCCTGGAAGGCCCGTCCCGGACGACATCCAAATGGAGCTCTTCTTGGAAGCGTCGGAGGTCCCGAGGTTCGCTTGCAGTTCTGTCGCGAGGTTGAGGTTGCGCTGCTCTCCGCATGGCATGGCACCCGAGGGGATGGTGTCGCGGAAGACCCAGTCGCGATTCGACGGTCCCGTCAGAACGTGGACGAGATCGGTGTCCGGCTTCTTTCCCTGGATGTAGTACTGCTGGGTCACCTGTGCAGAGGCGCCGGCCTCAAGGTTCACAGCGCCGCTCTGCTCGATCGCCGTTATCTCGTAGGTGTAGCCCTGGGGCGCGTGGATCCTCAGATTCAGCCTGCAGATCCTCTTTGCGGCGGACGGGGGCGAGTCTCCACCGACGGAGGCCGTGAGGTCGCCGAAGGCGACCTGGAAACTGCTCTTGTCCTCGGAGATCGACACGGAGACGCTTCCGGCCGGGCAGCCCCCGTTCACGGTCGCGATCTCGATGGTGATGCCGTCGGGCGGCGGGTCGGCGGCCGCGGGCCCGGCCGTCACGAGGGGAAGCGCGGCCGCCGCCACCATCGCCGTGCGGGTCGTCCTCCACATGCGGGTCTCCTCTTCGGATATCAGGGGCACGTCTTCCAGGCCAGGGTGTAGGTCGGGCTGCCGTCGGAGACGCCGACCGACAGGGAGCTGACCTTGGCGGGATCGGCGTCGCCCAAGGTCACCCGGATCTCCTGGTTGAGGTTGAGGTTCAGCTCTTCACCGCACGGCTTATAGGTCTCCAGCCGGATGTCGTTCTCGACGAAATGCCAGCCGCCCGAATACGGGCCCTTGACCGAACTCGTATATGAGGGCCTCATTGGCAATCCGCTGAAGTAGTAGGTCGACTTCAGCTGTCCGGAGGCCCCCTTCTCCAGGTTCGCGGAACCGTGGTGGTCGACCCGCTTGATGCCGTAGGTGTAGCCCGCCGGTGCGCCGACGCGCAGGGCCAGCTGGCAGTTCTTGCGGAGGTCGGTCGGGGCCGATCCGCCTCCGGCGCGGGCCGTGAAGGCGGTGGATCCGAAGGTGACGGTGAAGGCGCCGCCGTCGTCGGCCACCGCCACGGTCGTCGTCCCGGCCGGGCATCCGCTGCCGTTCTCGCTCCTCACCGTGACGGTGACGCCGTCCGGGCCCGGGGCTGCGGGCGCGGGGGAGGACGTCAGGACGGGCACGGCGACGATGGCCGCCGCCAGTGCCGCGATGCGCTCGGTGTTCCTCATGGGCGGGGTCTCCAGGCGCCGGTCAGGTCAGGCGGTGCAGCGCTTCCATGCGAGGCGGTACTTCGTGGTGCCGTCGGGGGCGCCCTGGGAGAAGGAACTGACCTTGGTGGCGTCGGAGGTCCCGAGGTCCGCCCGCAGGTCCTTCGCGATGAGGAGGTTGGGTTCCTTGCCGCAGGGCCTGTAGACCGGGGTGA
The DNA here is from genome assembly GCF_019175365.1 of Actinomadura graeca. Lineage (NCBI taxonomy): Bacteria > Bacillati > Actinomycetota > Actinomycetes > Streptosporangiales > Thermomonosporaceae > Actinomadura > Actinomadura graeca. The sequence continues at coordinate 4,924,831 of NZ_CP059572.1, forward strand.
CCGTGTCCTTGCCGTTCTGGAACTGCCAGCCGCCGTTGTGGGCGCCCTTCACCGTGTTCTTGATGGTGTTGCCCACGGCGCCTCCCTGGAAGTGGAACTCCTCCAGCACATGGCCGGAGGTCCCCGCCTGGAGTTTCGCGGAGCCGTGGTGGTCGACCTCGTCGATCGCGAAGGTGTATCCCGCCGGGACCTTGACCTTCAGGTCGAGCCGGCAGGTCTTGCGGGCGGCCTGCGGTGCGGAGTCGCCGCCGACGGAGACCGAGAAGTCTCCGAGGGAGAGGGTGAAGGCGGTGTTGTCGTCGTAGATCCCGACGGAGATCGTCCCGACCGCGCAGGTGCGTTTGTCGCTCACCACGTCGATCGTGATCTTGCCGGGGGGCGGATCGGCGAGCGCGGGGGAGGCGGTCAGCAGGGGCAGGCCGGCGGTGCCGATAGCCACGAAAGCCGCGATTCTGGCATTCTTCATGGTCGCATGTCTCCCAGTCATGGCGGATATCCGGCGCGGCTTTGACAGCCGTCCGGTAATCCGGGTGCCGACGGTCACGACGGTGCCGCTGATCAGGTCGAGCCGATGATCATTCGTGACAGTAATCTCGATCCGGGGAAGGCGTCAACGCCGTTCTTTTCAATACCGGCGGCCTTAACTTTCACCGCTGTATCACTCCAGGGGCATCAACAGCGGATCCCACGGGACACACTGACACCAGCCGGTCGCGGGTTTTTGGACAATGGAATACCGCCCCTCTGGCTTTCTCGCGGAATCACGGCCGGAACGCGGGCGGGCCGTCCGGAAACGGGAATGCGGAACGTCGGCGGTGGGCGACGACGATCAGGGGCCGAGACCTTTATGGCCGTTCGTGCCGGTGGGCGCCGGTCGTGCCCTCACCGTCGCACCGGACGGCGAAACCGGCCAGTGACGCCCGGCCTGTGATCGTCTGTCCCGGATCGGGCGAACCCGACCACTCCCGACCTAGACTGTGCGCCCTGGGAGGCCCCGGGCCCCGCTGTGCCCCACACGCGTCACATGAGTGATCGTTCGTCCCGTGTGCACGGCAGCGCGCCAGGGGACGAGCGGCGGGAGGTACACGTGGCGGACGAGGGCTCCACCGCCGGCGGGCGCCCGTGGGCGGACGTCCCCCGGGAGCTGGCCGACCACATGCGGCCGCATCTCGACGAGGTCGCGGACGACATGATGCAGGAGATCCAGACGCGCGTCCGCGAATACGACAGGCCGGGCGACGGCTCCTACTCCGGGACCCTCCGGCTCGCCGTCGAGCGCGTCCTGCACTACTTCGTCGAGCGGGTGGCCGATCCCGGCCACGACCCGGCCCCGGTCACCGACTTCTTCCGCGCGATCGGCCGCGGCGAGGCCGGTGAGGGCCGCAGCCTCGACGCGATGCAGACCGCGGTGCGGGTCGGCGGCATGGTCGCCTGGCGGCGGATCGCGGAGGGCGCCGACACCCTGCACGCCTCCGCCCGCATGCTCGGCGCCGTCGGCGAGGTGCTGATGCAGTTCCAGGACGAGCTGACCGCCGCCGCGGCCGAGGGGTACTCCCAGGCCCGCGCCGCCGTCGCCGGCGAGATGCAGCGCCGCCGCGAACGGCTGCTCGACCTGCTGCTCGCCGACCCGCCCGCCGCGCCCGGCGCCGTCGCCGACCTCGCCGCCGCCGCGCACTGGCCCGTCCCCCGCACGGTCGCCGCCGTGGCGCTCGGCGGCCCCCGTCCCGACGCCGCCCCGCGTCCCGCGTTCCCGCCCGACGTGCTCGCCGGCCTCACCCGCCGCACCCCCAGCCTCGTCGTCCCCGACCCGGACGGGCCGGGCCGCGCCGCGATCGTCGACCGTGCGCTGTCCGGGACCCTCGCGGTGATCGGCCCGACCGTCCCGGTCGTGGAGGCGGCGCGGTCGAGCCGGTGGGCCCGCGAGACGCTCCGCCTCGTCCAGCGCGGTGTGATCGACGCCGGCGGCGGCGTGGTCCGCAGCGTGGAGCACATCTCCACGCTGATCCTCTTCCGGGACGAGCGGCTGGTCGCCGCGCTCGCCGGGCTGCGCCTCGCCCCCCTCGCCCACCTGCGCCCGGGCCAGCAGGACCGGCTCGCCGAGACGCTCCTCGCCTGGCTCCAGTCGGGACGCAACGCCAACGAGGTCGCGATGCGCCTGCACGTCCACCCGCAGACCGTCCGCTACCGGCTGCGGCAGCTGGAGGAGCTGTTCGGCGACCGGCTCCTGGACCCCGACCTGCGCTTCGACCTGGAGATCGTGCTCCGCGCCCGGACGCTGCTGGCGGGCTGCGCTGGGCACCGCGTCGCCGCGCCGTCCCCCGCCGGGGCCGGGGCCGGTGAGGTCGTCGGCTCCGACCGCGGGCGCGAAGGGCGGACGCTGTAGCGTGTGTGACGCCCAAACACGCGTTTCGGAGCAGGATCTGGTATGCCGCGTCCCCCCACGAAGGCCCAAGCGATCACGAGCGCGCTGGCCGCCCGGATCGTCGAGGGCGAGCTGGACCCGGGCGCGTGGCTGCCGTCGGAGCGCGAGCTGGCCCGCGAGTTCGGCGCGGACCGCTCCACCGTCCGCCGGGCGCTGCGGATGCTGGCCGACCAGGGCCTCGTGCGCGTCGAGCACGGCTCGGGGGTGCAGGTGCGGCTGGAACGCCCGGTGCGGCGCGCCGCGTCCGACATCACCCGGCAGGTCGGCGGCTGGCGCGGCTTCCACGCGTCCGCTCTGGCTGAGGGACACAGGCCCTTCACGCGCACGGTCGTCCGCGAGGTGGACGCCGACGCCCGGGTCGCCCGCCGCCTGGCCGTCCCGGTCGGCACGCGGGTGCTGGAGCGCGCGCGTGTCCAGGGCGTCGAGGGGGAGCCGCCCGTCCAGACCGCGACCACATGGGTGCTCATGGACGTGGTGGCGCGGCTCCCGGTGCTGCGGGAGGTCGACACCGGCCCCGGCGGCATCTACTCGCGGCTGGAGGAGGCCGGGTACGGCATCCTGTTCGAGGAGTCGGTGACCTGCCGCCTCCCGCGCGCCGACGAGCAGGCCACGCTGCGGATCGGCTCCGGCCAGCCCGTCCTGACCCTGTGGCGCCGCGCCTTCGACCAGGACGAGCGGGTGGTCGAGGTCACCCACCGCGTGGTGGTCGGCGACCGGCACGAGCTCGTCTACCGCTACGGACCGGGGGCCTGAATGCAGGACGGGGAGGAGCCCGCGGTCCGCCGGATCGGCACGCGGGTGGTCTACGAGAACCCGTGGATGACCGTCCGCGAGGACGAGGTCGAGCGGCTGGACGGCTCGCGCGGCATCTACGGCGTCATCGACAAACCGGACTTCGTCGTGGTGGTGCCGGCCGAGAACGGCGGCTTCCACCTCGTCGAGGAGTACCGCTACCCCATCCGCCGCCGCACGTGGAGCTTCCCCCAGGGCACCATGCCCGGGCGGCACCAGGCCGTCCCTGAGGACCTCGCCGCCCTCGAACTCGCCCAGGAGACGGGCCTGCGCGCCGGCACCCTGACCCACCTCGGCTACCTGAACTGCTCCCACGGGACGAGCGGCCAGGGGTTCAACGTCTTCCTCGCCACGGACCTCGTGCCCGGAGAGCCCGACCGCGAGCCCGAAGAGCAGGACATGCGCCAGCGCTTCTTCACCGAGGCCGAGTTCAAGGCCCTCATCCGCGACGGCCACGTCACCGACGACTCCACACTGGCCGCCTACGCGCTCCTCGCCCTCCACGAGGACCGGTGGATCACGGCTCGCCTGGAAGGGTGACGCGGACGCGGCAGCCGCCGGCCGTGTCGAGGACGGTGATGTCGCCGCCATGCAGGTCGGTGGCCCAGCGGGCGATGGCGAGGCCGAGACCCGTCCCGCCGCCCGGGGTCCCGGCGCGGGGGCCGGACGCGGTGCCCCGGGAGAAGCGCTCGAACACGCGGGCGCGTTCCGCGGGCGGGATGCCGGGCCCCTCGTCGGCGACCTCCAGGACGAGGCCGCCCGGCGCCGCGCCGGGCCGGGCCGTGATCGTGACGGGCCTGCCGGGCGGGCCGTGCCGGGCGGCGTTGGCCAGCAGGTTCGCGACGACCTGGTGGAGACGGTCCCGGTCGGCGGTGGCATGCAGGCCGGGGGTGACATCGGACTCGAACAGGGCGCCCGGATGCCCGGCCTCGGCCTCCGCCGTGACGTCGGCGACGAACGCGGCGACGTCCACGCGCGACAGCTCCAGCGCCGCGGCGCCCGCGTCCGCCCGCGACAGGTCGAGCAGCTGGGTGACGAGGCGGCCGAGGCGCTCGGTCTGGTCGAGCGCCGAGCCGAGCACCTCGGGGGTCGCCGGGGTGACGCCGTCCGCGACGTTCTCCAGGACGGCCTGCAACGCGCTGATCGGCGTGCGCAGCTCATGCGAGACGTTCGCGACGAACTCGCGGCGCTGCCGGTCGACCTCCGCCAGGTCGGCGGCCATCCGGTTGAACGCCTGCGCCAGCTCGCCGACCTCGTCCCTGGACGTGGCCCGGACACGGCGGCTGTAGTCGCCCCGCGCCATCGCCCGCGCCGCCGCCGTCATCTCGCGCAGCGGCGCCGTCATCCCGTGCGCGAGCAGCTGGATCACCACCAGCGAGATCAGCACGCCCACCGGCAGCGTCTGCCGGGCGCGGAACCCCAGCGGATATCCCCACAGCACGATCAGCACCGCGACGCACGCGGTCACCACCACGACGACGCCGAACTTCACCTTGATCGAGCGCAGCGGGTCCAGCGGCCGCGGCAGCCGCGCCCACAGCCGGTGGACGACGGGGGCCGTCACGCGATCTCCAGGCTGTACCCGACGCCGTGGACGGTCCGGATGAGGTCCTGGCCGAGCTTGCGGCGCAGCGCCTTGACGTGGCTGTCGACGACCCGCGTCCCCGACGCGTCCGCCCAGTCCCACACCTGTTCGAGCAGGACGGCGCGGGTCAGCACCGTCCCCCGGTTCCGGACGAGGCAGGCGAGCAGGTCGAACTCGGTCGGCGTGAGGTGCACCTCCCGCCCGTCCCTGCGCACCCGCCGCGCCCGGGGGTCCAGCTCCAGCGGCCCCACCCGCTGCGGCGCCGCGACGGCGTCCGGCGCCGGACGCTCGACGCGGCGCAGCACCGCGCGGATCCGCGCGACCAGCTCCCGCATGCTGAACGGCTTCGTCACGTAGTCGTCGGCGCCCACGCCGAGTCCCACGAGCAGATCGGTCTCGTCGTCGCGCGCGGTCAGCATGAGCACCGGCACCGGACGTTCCGCCTGCACCCGGCGGCACACTTCCAGCCCGTCGAACCCGGGCAGCATCACGTCCAGCACGATGAGATGCGGCTCGCACGCACGGGCACGCTCGACCGCCCCCGGCCCGTCCCCGGCGAGCTCGACGGAGAACCCCTCCGCCACCAGCCGATCCACCACCGCCCGCGCGATCGTCGGCTCGTCCTCGACCACGAGGATGCGCGACACGTTCCCACTCACAAGCCCCGACTCTAGAAGCCCGACTTGTGTGCTAAGCGTGTGACTTGTACAGAACCCGTGAAGATCCGGGCCGCAGACCGGCGCGGGCCGACCCCAGGCCCGCGCCGACCCGCTCAGCTCAGCTCAGCGTTCCAGGGGGGAGCACTGTAGTCCTTGCACCGATTCGGGGAGTTTGGCGAACCCGGAGAACGGCCGGGAGACCTCGCAGTAGACCGACCCGCCCGGCCCGGCCTGCCTGCTGCTGATGACGAACGTCCCGAGAACGGGGCCTTCCTCGGGAAGCTCGCCGGAGGTCACCTCACAGGCCCCCGTGCCCTCGAACCCACTGGCCTGGTCCTCGCCGCCCGGCGCCACCTGGTCACAGGTGTAGGTCGGCGGCTGCTCCTCGCCATCGGCCATGGCCACCCCGGCGGGCAGCAATGCCGCCGCGAAGGCGCTCACCGCCAGGGCTCCGGCCACCCTCCGCCCCATCGTCCGCTTGCTCATCGGTATTCCTTTCCGACCCACGGGCGGCTCCGCCCGTGACTCTTGGTTGAGAAATCAACACCGAGAGTGATGCTACGGAGGCGTGTCGCAACCCCGCCAGGCTGTCTGATGTCGCCACCGAGACAGTCAGATGGGACGGAAGGGAACCCCGAGCAGAAACTCACCTCACGGGACGACAAACCCCCCAACACGCCGACGCCCTAACCCCCGCCGCCCCACCTGACAGGCCACCCAAGCCCGGCAGGTTGAGCCGCAACCCCGGCAGGTTGAACCTGAGGCACCGGTTACGGGACAGGCGCGCGGAGCGAGCGCCAGCGAGTGCAGCAGGTATCCCGGCGCGCCGCGCCCCCGCAACGCAGCGAGTGCAGCGAGCGCAGTGGAGGAGACCCGTGCCGCGCAGCCGGGGGGTTGGGGGGTCGCCCCCGGAAAACTAGGGCCCCACCGGCCAGGTGTGGACGGGGGTGTTTTCCTGCATGTTGGCAACGTAGGCGAGGGTCATCATGCGGAGGGCCTCGTGGCGGGAGGTGCCGAAGGACTCTTCTATGGAGCGGACGGTCTCGATCTGCCAGGCGGAGCCGGTCTGGCCGGTGAGGCAGCGGCGTTCGATGATGCCGAGGAGGCGGTCGCGGCGGGACGGGTCGACGCCCCAGCGGTCGAGGCCCTCGTGGGCCAGGGGGAGGAGCCTGCGGAGGATGAGTTCGGTCGCGGGGACTTCGCCCATGCCGGGCCAGTAGAGGGTGGAGTCCAGGCCGTGGCGGGCCGCGCGGTGGAGGTTCTCTTCGGCGGTGTTGAAGGACATGCGCGTCCAGACGGGGCGTTCCTCTTCGGCGAGCATGCGGACGAGGCCGTAGTAGAAGGCGCCGTTGGCGATGACGTCGGCGGCCGTGGGGCCGCCGGGGAGGACGCGGTTCTCCACGCGCAAATGGGGGCGGTCCTTCACGACGGCGTAGATCGGGCGGTTCCAGCGGTAGATGGTGCCGTTGTGGAGGGTGAGCTCGCCGAGTTCGGGGATGCCGCCCTGGTCGAGGACGGCGCCGGGGTCCTCGTCGTCGCAGAGGGGCAGCAGCGCGGGGAAGTAGCGGGTGTTCTCCTCGAAGAGGTCGAAGACGGAGGTGACCCAGCGTTCGCCGAACCAGACGCGGGGGCGGACGCCCTGGGCCTTCAGTTCCTCCGGGCGGGTGTCAGTGGCCTGCTCGAAGAGGGTGATGCGGGTCTCGTGCCAGAGTTCGTGGCCGAACAGGAAAGGGGAGTTGCAGCCCACGGCGACCTGCGCGCCGGCGATGGCCTGGGCGGCGTTCCAGTAGGCGCCGAACTGGTCGGGGCTGACCTGGAGGTGGAACTGGACGCTGGTGCAGGCGGCTTCGGGGGTGATGGTGTCGGTGTGCATGCGGAGCGGTTCGGGGCCGTCGATGGCGATGTGCATCTCTTCGCCGCGGGCGGCGAAGATCTGGTCGTTGAGCATCTTGTAGCGGGCGTTGGCGGAGAGGGTCTCCTCGCCGATGTCGGTGCGGCGGAGGGTCGGCAGGATGCCGATCATGACGAGCCGGCCGCCGATCTCGCGGGCGCGGGCGCCGGCGTGGTCGAGGTGGTCGCGGACCTCGGCCTCCAGCTCGCCGGTGCCCTCCCCGCCGAGCTCACGGGGCGGGATGTTGATCTCCAGGTTGAACTGGCCGAGCTCGGTGGCCCAGGCCGGGTCGGCGATGGCCTTGAGCACGTCGGCGTTGCGCATCAGCGGGTCGCCGAGGGAGTCGATCAGGTTGAGCTCGATCTCCAGGCCGATGTGGGGACGCTCGAAGTCGAACTGAGACTCGCCCAGCATGCGGGCCAGCACGTCGAGGCAACGGCGAACCTTGTCCCGGTATCGCCTGCGGTCCTCGCCGCTGATGGTGACCGAGGCCACGTCCCTGCCCATGTGTCCGTCCCTATGCTTCGGAGGAACCGTCATAAAACGGGATGTCCAGGTAAGGGGTGGTAAAAACACGGCATCCTGTTTCGGGCCCCCGATTCATGACCGATCGGTAGCGTTGGCGGGCATGGGGCGTACGTCCTGCAAAACGTGACACTCTGTGATGGACGACGAGGCCCACCGCCGCCGCCGGGGCACCGGCGGCCATCCCCCCGGGCGGCGCCGTCAAACATTCCGTTTCCGCTGAACGGGAGGGCCGATGCGGATGCGCCCCCGGTCGATCAGGTCCAGGGACACCCTGATCGCCGCGGTGCTCGCCGTCCTGGTGCTCGGCCTCCTCGCCGCGGGCATCGACCTGGCCGTGCGCAGCGCGGTCAAGTCCGACCTGCTGGAGGAGATCCAGATCGACGCGCGGCGGGCGAGCGGCGGCGTCCGCGACGGCTCGCTCGCGACGCCGATCCCCGACGACACCGGCGGGCGGATCCTCGTGCAGGTCGTCGGGCCGGGCGGGCACGTCCTTGACGCGACGCCCGCCGCGACCGGCCGGGAGCCGGTGAGCGGCCTGTGGCCGTCCGCCGAGCTGCGGGTCCGCGACTTCGTGGAGTGCCGCGGCGCCTGGCCGGACCGCGAGTGCTTCGCCGTCGAGGCGATCCGGGCCACCACCGCGCCGGACTCCGTCGTCGTGTACGCGTGGGAGCCCATGCCGTCCTACCTCGTGAACGGGGTGCTGGAGATCCTGCTCGGCGCGGGCGTGCTGGCGTTCGCCGTGCTCGTCGCCTGGATCACCTGGCATGTCGTCGGGCGGACGCTCGGCCCCGTCGAGGCCATCCGGGCCCAGCTCGCCGAGATCAGCGCCAGCGACCTGAACCGGCGGGTGCCCGAGCCGCCGGGCCAGGACGAGATCGCGCAGCTGGCCCGCACCGCCAACGCGACGCTCGACCGGCTCGAGCGCGCCATCGGACGGCAGCGGCAGTTCGCGTCCGACGCCTCCCACGAGCTGCGCACGCCCATCGCCGGGCTGCGCGCCAACCTGGAGGACGCGTCCATGCACCCCGAGGACAACGACCTGCGGGCCGTCGTCGACTCGGCGCTGCGCGACACCGACCGGCTGGAGTCGATCGTCACCGACCTGCTCCTGCTCGCCCGCATCGGGACGGGTGCCGCCGCCGAGGAGTCCATCGACCTGCCGCGGCTCGCCGAGGCCGAGATCGCGCGGCGGACGTTCGCGCTGAAGGTCTCGACCGAGTTCGACGGCGAGGTCACGGTGCGGGGCGTGCGGATGCAGCTCGTCCGGCTGCTGGGGAACCTGCTCGACAACGCCGAGCGGTACGCCGACGAGCTCGTGACGGTCGAGGTGTCACGCGAGGGCCGGCACGCGCTGCTGACCGTCACCGACGACGGTGTCGGGATCCCGCCGGAGGACCGCGAGCGCGTCTTCGAGCGCTTCACCCGGCTGGACGCCGCGCGCGACCGCGGCTCGGGCGGCACCGGGCTCGGTCTCGCCATCGCCCGCGAGATCGCGCAGGCCCACGGCGGGACGCTGCGGGTCGTCGAGCGCTCGCGCGGCACCCGCTTCGCGCTGAGGCTGCCGCTCGCCGGGGAATAGCGCACGGAACGCGGAAAGGGCCGTCCACGGGGTGGACGGCCCTTTCCGCGAGTGGCGTCCGGGGGCGCGGCGGACGCCGGGGGAGGTTAGGCGCGGACGGCCTGGACCTCAAGGTGGATGTCCACCTTGTCGCCCAGCAGGGCCTTGTCGCCCTTCAGCGGGACGTTGAACTCGATGCCCCAGTCCTTGCGGTTGATGGTGGTGGAGGCGGAGAACCCGGCGCGGGTGCCGCCCCAGGGGTCCTCGGCGACGCCGTTGAACTCCACGTCCAGGCTGACCGGGCGGGTGACGCCCTTGATCGTGAGCTCGCCGTCGAGGCGGTGCTCGCCGCCGTCGGTGCGCACGCCCTTGGTCGTGAAGGTCATCGTGGGGTGGTTCTCGACGTCCAGGACGTCGGAGCTGCGGACGTGGGCGTCGCGGTCGGCGTTGCGGGTGTCCAGCGACGCCATGGCGATCTCGACGGTCGCGGTCGAGTCGGCGGGCTCCTCGGCGATCTGCACGGCGCCGCTGAACTCGGTGAAGCTGCCCCGTACCTTGGACATCAGGTGCCGGATCGTGAAGGTGACCTCGGAGTGCGAGGGGTCGATGTTCCAGGTGCCGGCGGTCAGGCCGGGGGCGACGGTGGCAATGCTCATGGATCTCTCCCGTGGCGATGGTGGTTGAACCTTCAACGACTTGGTCGAGGTTAGTTGAGGGTTCAAACACTTGTCAATCCCTCCCTGTTCCCGGCGCTTCCGATTCGCTCGCCGACCCGGGAATCGCCGGGCTCGGCAGGCCGGCCGGGACGCCCGGACCCGTCCGTCACCGCCTGAGATCAGCCCTCAGAACCTGGACCGCGCCCGGCCATCCCCGCCCAGGGAGATCGGCACGTCCGCAACTCGGAGGGGGCGGATTTTCGGTCGCTTATCCGGTTTCGCCTTGTCAGAGTCGTATGCCAAGGTGCCCCGGAGAGCCGATCCCGGGGGAGGGACGCGCCGGGCCGCTCAGTGGTCGCCGGGGACGCCGGTCACGGGCTCCATCGGGCGGCGGTGCTCCAGCGCGGCGCGGAGCTGGGCGCGGCCCCGGTGGATGCGGGACCGGACGGTGCCGAGCTTGACCCCCAGCGACGCGGCGATCTCCTCATAGGTGAGGCCCTCGATGTCGCACAGGACGACGGCGGCCCGGTACTCGGGGGCGAGGCCGTCCAGCGCCTTCTGGATGTCGGCGTCCAGGTGCCGCTCGTCGTAGGACTGCGCGGGGCTCGGCTCGCGGCCCTGGAGGCGCTCGGCGGCGTCGTCGCCCAGCGCATCGAAGCGGATCCGCTGCTTGCGCCTCGCCCGGTCCAGGAACAGGTTCGTGGTGATCCGGTGCAGCCAGCCCTCGAACGTGCCGGGGCTGTAGGAGGACAGCGAGCGGAAGACCCGGATGAAGACGTCCTGGGTCAGGTCCTCGGCGTCGTGACGGTTGCCCGTCAGGCGGTACGCCAGCCGGAACACCCGTGTGGAGTGCTCGCTGACGATCTCCTCCCACGTCGGAGGCGTCCACGCCATCGCGCCTGCGTTCACCGCTACCCCCGGTCTGATACGAAATCGTTACGGCCAAGAATGCCGGTACCCGGATAAGAGCCGTGTAAGAACGATTCGCGTGGCCGGATCCGGAACGCCGGCATGACGTCGCGAACCCCGCCTTCACCTGGGCATCATCCGTCGGCCACCCCATGCCCCTACCGTCCGCGTGTGACACATCGCTCATCGCTCCGCCCGTCCGCGCTCGCGGGGGCCGCCCTCATCCTGATTTCCTGCGCCGCCGTTACCTCCGGCACGGCCCACGCGTCCGGCCCGTCCGGGACCGCCGTGCTGCCGAGGATCCCGCTCGGCCCGTTCCAGGACGCGGTGCTCCCCGGCACCGTCGACGACGACCGGGGCGTCGCCCTCGGCGGCGTGGGAAGCGACCTGTTCCACGCCAAGGGCGACCGCCCGGACGAGTTCTGGGCGATCACCGACCGGGGGCCGAACGGCACGGTGAAGGTGGGCGGCGAGGAGCGCGTGACGTTCCCGGTCCCGGGGTTCGACCCGGTCATCGTCAGGCTCCGCGTCCGCAAGGACGGCATCAGGATCACCAGGACGCTGCCGATCACGAACCGCGCGGGGCGCCCGGTGACGGGGCTGCCCAACGTGGAGGGGCGCGAGGAGGCGCCCTACGGCTTCGACGGCGGGACGCGGCTGGCGTTCGACGCCGACGGCATCGACTCCGAGGGGCTCGTCCGGACGAAGGACGGGGAGTTCTGGGTGGCCGAGGAGTACGGGCCGTCCCTGCTGCACCTCGACCGGCGCGGCCGGGTGGTCGAGCGGTACGTCCCGCAGGGCTGGACGGGCAGGCCGAGCTATCCGGTGAAGGCGACGCTCCCGGCCATCCTCAACAAGCGGACCTACAATCGTGGCTTCGAGGGGCTGGCGATCTCACCGGACGGTAAGACCCTGTTCGCAGCCGTGCAGAGCCCCCTCTCCAACCCGGACAAGAAGACCTACAAGGCGTCCAGGAACGGCCGGATCTTCACCTTCGACCTGCGGAAGGGGAAGGTCTCGGGCGAGTACGTCTACCGGTTCGAGGACGTGTGCGCGTTCGACCCGTCCGGCTGCGGCGACCAGAACGAGATGAAGGTCTCCGGGCTGGCAGCGCTGGACGACCACCGGCTCCTGGTGGACGAGCGGACCGACAAGGTCGCCCGCGTCTACACCGTCGACCTGCGCGAAGCCACCGGCATCCTCGGTTCCCGGTGGGACGACGAGGCGACGGCGCCGTCGCTGGAGAAGTCCGCCGGGGTGCCCGCGGGCGTCGCCGCGCTGCCCAAGCGCCTCACCGCGGACCTGTCGGCGGTGCCCGGGATGCCCGGCAAGATCGAGGGCATCGCGCTCGCGGACCGCCGGACGCTCGCGGTGATCAACGACAACGACTTCGGGCTGGGGACGTTCGGCCCCGACGGCCGCCTCATCGACAGCGGCGTCCGGACGTCGATCGTGTACGTGCCGCTCCCGCGATGACCGCATGTGACCGCATGTGACCGCATGTGGTGCACTTTGTTGAAGGGACAATACCGAGGGTAATTGAATACTTACGTCTCTGCGAGGATGATGCGGAGGGCTCGTACCGCACTCCGAGACGCGAGGACGTGGGATGGCGCGAAGCTACAATCTGGCCGATCTGCTGGAGATCATGGCGGAGGCCGGACCGGATCGTCCCGCCCTCGTCGCGGGGGATCGGCGCCGGACGTACCGGGAGCTGGACGAGCGCGCGAGCCGGGCCGGGCACCACCTCGCCGGGGCGGGTGTCCGGCCGGGCGAGCACGTCGCGATCCTCGCCTGCAACCGGGTGGAGTGGATCGAGGCCATGTTCGGCGCCTTCAAGATCCGCGCCGTGCCGGTACCGGTGAACTTCCGGTACGTCGCCGCCGAGCTGCGCCACGTCCTGGCCGACTCCGACGCGGTGGCGCTGATCGGGGAGCGCGCGCTGCTGGAGGCGGTCGGGGAGATCCGCGCGGACCTGCCCCGCCTGCGGCACGTCGTCGTCCTGGAGGACGGCGGCACCGCGGAGATCCCCGGAGCCGTGGAGTACGAGAAGGCGCTCGCCGCCGCCGGCCCGCCGGACGGCTTCCCGGAACGTTCCGGTGACGACCGCTACATCATGTACACCGGCGGGACCACGGGCTCGCCCAAGGGCGTCGAGTGGCGCTGCGAGGACATCTTCTACGGCGCGCTCGGCGGCGGGAACCCGCTCGGGGAGCCGGTCGGCGCCCCGGAGGAGCTCGCCGCCAACGCCGCCCAGCCGGGGCTGTCCGTGGTCGACTGCGCGCCCGTCATGCACGGCGCCGGGCAATGGGTCGCGCTCATGGCCCTGTTCCACGGCTCCAAGGTCGTCCTCTACACCGGCCGCGCGTTCGACGCGGACGAGGCGCTCCGGCTGGTCGCCGAGGAACGCGCCAACGTGCTCATGCTGGTCGGGGACGTCATGGCGCGCCCGGTGGCGGAGGCGCTGGCGGGCGGCGCGCACGACGCGTCCTCGCTGCTCGCGATAGCCTCCGGCGGCGCGCCGCTGACCGAGGGCGTGCGGGAGGCGCTCCGGGCGCGGCTGCCGGACGTGCTGTTCCTCGACAACTACGGCGCGTCCGAGACCGGCGCGTGCGGCCCGTCCGTCGGCGGGCGGGAGGGCACCGCGCGGTTCCAGGTGAAGCCGGGCGTCACCGTCCTGGACGACGACCTGAGGGTGGTCGCGCCCGGCGGGATCGGGCGGCTCGCGCGCAGCGGCCACATCCCGCTCGGCTACTACAACGATCCCGCCAAGACCGCATCCACGTTCTTCACCGACGCCGAGGGGACGCGCTGGTCGGTCCCGGGCGACTTCGCGAGCCTGGAGGAGGACGGCACGATCACGCTCCTCGGCCGCGGCTCCCTGGTGATCAACACCGGCGGGGAGAAGGTGTACCCCGAGGAGGTCGAGGTGGCCCTGAAGGACCATCCCGGCGTCGAGGACGCCGTGGTGATCGGCCTCCCGGACGAGCGGTTCGGGCAGCGCGTCGCGGCCGTCGTCGCGCCCCGGCCGGGCGCCGAGGTCACCCTGGAGGCGTTGGTCGGGCACTGCCGCGGCAGGCTCGCCGGCTACAAGCTGCCGCGGCAGATCCAGATCGTGGACGCGGTGCGGCGGACGGCCGTCGGCAAATCCGATTACAGATGGGCCAAGAAGGTGTTCGCGGAAGCGGGCGCATAACCGCCCTTTACCATCGCGTGCCCCCCGGGGAACGGGCTTCAGCGCATTTCCATCACGCGCGCAAGCGTGCCGCGGTCAAAAAATGATTGAACCGGAAGGGGCGTGCCTTGAGCGCGTCCGGGCGCATAACTTCCCCATGAAAGGGGATCGGTTGATACCGCTCGCGCGACGGTATCGCCTTCTCTCTGTGGTCGGCAGAGGGGGCATGGGCACCGTCTGGCGGGCCTACGACGAGATGCTCGACCGCGATGTGGCGGTCAAGGAGGTCCACCTCCCCGAACGCATCACCGAGGCGGAGCGCAAGGTGCTGTGCCGCCGCCTGCTGGGCGAGGCGCGGGCCACCGCGGCGCTGAAGCACCCCGGCGTGGTCGCCGTCCACGACCTGATCGTCGAGGACGGCCGGCCCTGGATCGTCATGGAGTTCCTGGAGTCGCGGTCGCTGCACCGGCTCATCGCCGACGGCGGCCCCCTCGGCGTGCGGCGCGCCGCCGAGATCGGCGTCGAGGTGCTGTCGGTGCTGCGGGCCGCGCACGCGGCGGGCATCCTGCACCGCGACGTGAAGCCGAGCAACGTGCTGATCTGCGAGGACGGCCGCGTCTTGCTGACCGACTTCGGGCTCGCCGTGCACATGGAGCAGGGCCGGGAGACCGCGGAGACGCTGGTCGCGGGCATCGAGGGCTCGCCCGCGTACCTTCCGCCGGAGCGCGTCAACGGCCACCCGAGCGTGGAGGCGTCGGACCTGTGGTCGCTGGGCGCGACGCTCTACACCGCGGTCGAGGGCTTCTCCCCGTTCCTGCGCTGTCACGCGCTCGCGTCGATGGTGGCGGTGCTGCTGGGCGACTACGCCGACCCCGTGCGCGCCGGGGCCCTGGAGCCCGTCATCCAGGGCCTGCTGCGGCAGGAGCCGGAGGACCGGCTGTCGGCCGAGGCCACCGCCGTCCTGCTGAGGGAGGCGGCCGGGCCGTCGCCGGAGCCGGGTGCCACGGCGCTGCCCGCCACGGCGCCGCCCGCGCGGCGGACACGCCGTCCAGCGGCGCGGCGTGCGGCAGGGCGGCGTGCGGCGGGGCTGCCCGCGGCGGGGTTGCCCGCGGTGGCGCGGCGCGGCGCGTCCCGGCGGGTCCCGTTCCCGTCGCGCGCGCTCGTGCGTCCGGCGGGCCCGGCACGTCCCGCGCGTCCTGGACGGCGGCGCGGCGGCCCGGTGCGGCGGCGTGCCGCGGGCCTGCTGCGCGGCGGCCGTCCGCGGCCGGGCGCCGTCCTCAGCGTGGTGGTGCTCGCGGCGCTCGCGGCGGGCATGGGGACGTGGGCGGCGCGGTGGACGTCCATCGGCAAGAGCGACGCGGTGGCGCTGCGCCCGGCAGCGGGCGTGCCGTCCAGGATGGCGAAGTACCGGGAGGCGGGCGCCTACTCGGTGCGGGTCCCCGCGGGCTGGCAGGCCGAGCGGCGCGGCGCGGTGATGGCGTGGGAGGACTGGGGCACCGGACGCGCCCTGCGCATCTCCCCCGCGCCAGGGGAGCCCCTGGCGCAGCTGCGCGCGGCGGAGGGCGAGGCCGTGGCGCAGAGCCGGTACCCGGGGTATCGCCGGCTGCGCCTGGAGGCGGTGCCGGAACTCGTCGACGGCGCGGCCGAATGGGAATTCACATGGAAGGGCGACGCGGGGGGCGAGCACGTGCTGTGCAGCCGCGTGGCGGGTTATGAGTTCCGCTTCTCCGCGCCCGATCCGCAATGGACGCCCGGACAGCGCCTCTACGACGGGATCCTGAAGTCGTTCAGGGCCGAAAAGAGGGAGTGACTCAGGTCGTCTGCTGGATGCGGAGGAGGAATTCCGCGTTGGACGCGGTGCCCTTCATCTTCTCCAGGAGCTGCTCGACGGCCTGCTGCCGGTCGAGGCCCTGGAGGGCGCGGCGGAGGCGGCGGCCGAGGGCGAGCTCCTCGGGGGACATCAGCAGCTCCTCGCGGCGGGTGCCGGACGCCTCGATGTCGACGGCGGGGAAGATCCGCCGGTCGGCCAGGCCGCGGTCGAGCTTGAGCTCCATGTTGCCGGTGCCCTTGTACTCCTCGAAGAACACGTCGTCCATGCGGGAGCCGGTCTCGACGAGGGCGGTGGCGAGGATGGTGAGGGAGCCGCCGTTCTCGATGTTGCGGGCGGCGCCGAAGAACTTCTTCGGGGGGTAGATGGCGGTCGTGGCGACACCGCCGGCGAGGATGCGGCTGCTGGACGGCGCCGCGAGGTTGTAGGCGCGGCCGAGCCGGGTGATCGAGTCGAGCAGCATGACGACGTCCCGGCCCTGCTCGACGAGGCGCTTGGCGCGCTCCACGGCCAGTTCGGCGAGCGCGGTGTGCTCCTGGGCGGGCTTGTCGAACGTCGAGTGGATCACTTCGCCGCGGACGGAGCGCTGGAGGTCGGTGACCTCCTCCGGCCGCTCGTCGATGAGCACGACCATGAGGTGGACGTCGGGGTTGTTCTGGGCGATCGCGCCCGCCACGGCCTGGAGGATCATCGTCTTGCCGACCTTCGGCGGCGACACGATGAGCCCGCGCTGGCCCTTGCCGATCGGCGCGACGAGGTCGATGACGCGGGTGGCGAGCGGGCCGGTGTCCAGCCGCAGGCGCTCCTCGGGGAACAGCGGCGTCAGCTTGGCGAACTCGGGGCGGGAGGCGGCGTCCTCGGGGGACAGGCCGTTCACCGTCTCGACCGACGCCATCGAGGCGAACTTCTCCCGGTTGGACTTCGGCGGGCCCGCGATGCCGGACACGGCGTCGCCGGGGCGCAGCCCGTACGTCTTGACCTGGGCGAGGGACACGTGCACGTCGTCCGGCCCGGGGAGGTAGCCGGAGGTGCGCACGAACGCGTGCTTGTCCTGGACGGCGAGGATCCCGTGGAAGGGGACGGGTGGGGTCGCGGGCGTCCCGGCGGCGGCGCGCTCGGCGGACTGCTTGGCGGCGGAGCGCCTGCCCTTCTGGCGGGCGGGCTGGGCGGCCCTGTGGGCCTTGTGCTCTGCGGTACTGGAATGTTCAGTGATGGTGGAAGCGGACATGGGGGTCCCTTCTCAGGCCGGTGCGGAACGCTCCGCGCGGCCCGGTGTCGATTCCCGCGTGCGGCGGCGGAACCCGCGGCGCGTACGCGAGAGGAATGCAAGAAATGCAGCTCGGCTCATCCGGGCTGACGTCGGCTCCCTTGTGCGGCGGCCTATCACGCTGACGACGCGTGCCTGACCGAGGACCACCGGGCGCTCAGATGGCCCGGGCGGGGAAAGAGACGCCCTCGCCGCATACGGCGGAAAGCCGAAGACGCTGGCTCGAATGTACAACACCCGGGCCGGTTCGCGCATTCCCGGAGGTCAGAGGCCCGCGATCGGACATACCGCCCGCAGGTCAGGCCCTGCGATCACCGCGGCGCGGGGTCGGCCGACACGACGCGGAAGCGCGCGCGGTCGATCATCGCGTCCTGGAGGCAGCCGCGCAGCCGCCGCAGCGCGTGCTCGCCGAGCGCCGGGCGGACGACCAGCGCGAACCGCCCGCCGCCGAGCGCGACCGCGCCGCCGCCCTCCACGTAGGGCCGGGTGGATCCCCGGCAGTACTCCCACAGCCGCGCGACCAGCGGCTCCACGGTCGCGGCGCCGGTGTCGCCGCGGGTGGCGGCCTCGATGACCACGGTGCTCGCGGCGGCCGCCACCGGACGGTCGGGACGGTCCTGGGTGCGCTCCGCGAGCTCGTCCACCACCAGCGCGGTGACGAGCAGCAGCGCCAGGGCCAGCGCCGCCGCCCGCAGCCACGCCGTGCGGTCCGGGCGCGGCGGCGCGAGGTCCGCCGCGCCGGCCAGGACGCCCCCGGCGGGCGGTGTCAGCGCGTCCGGCAGCCGGACGCGCCCGGCGGGCCCGGCGCGGCCGCCCCGTCCGAGGGCGGTGGCGAGCCGCTCAACCAGCGCCGCGAGCCCGGACACCGCGAGCCCCGCGCCGAGCAGCACCGGGATGAAGACCCGGTAGGCGTCGCCGTCGGGCTCCAGCCAGCGGAAACGCGGTGCTTCGCCCGCGGGGGCCGTCGCGTGGGCGGTGGGGCCGACGGCCGTCGGCCGCGCGGGCGGCTCCGCGGGGCGGGCCGTCCCCTCGATGAGCTCCGCCAGCCGCTGCTCCATCCGCGCCAGCCGCCGTGCCCCCAGCACGGCGAGGAGCACCACCAGGCCGACCAGCAGCAGCTCCCCCGCCATCAGCGCCCGCTGCCACTCCCACCGCGCCAGGTAGATCACCACGTAGGCCCCGGACCAGAAGACCGTGACCCCGAGACCGAGATAGACGACCTTCCGCGCCCCGTTCACGCGACCGACTCCTCGCCTGCGCGGGGCCCGGCGGGGAGGGGCTCGACGCGGCCGGTGTCGCCGTCGACCAGGACGTGCGTGCCCGGCGGGAAGCGGTCGAGGGCTCCGCGCAGCCCGACGACCGTCGGCACGCCCAGCTCGCGGGCCAGGATCGCCAGATGCGACAGCGGGCTGCCGGTCTCGGCGACCAGGCCCGCCAGCGTCGGCAGCCGCGCTGCCAGTGACGGCGCCAGCGTCCGCACGACCAGGACCGAGCCGGGGGGCGGGACGTCCGGGCCGGACTGCTCCGCTTCACGGAACACCGGCCCGGCGCCCCTGCCGCCGCCCGCGGGACGCGCGCCGTCCCCGGGCGGGGCGGCCTCGGCCACGATCCGGTCCCCCGCCAGCCGGAACGCGGCGGGCAGGGGCGCGGTGCGCGGCGGGGAGGGACGGCGTTCCAGATCGGCCGGCAAGGAGCCGCCCTGGAGCGCCGTCATCAGCTCCTCGAAGCGCAGGGCCCGGACGAGCTCCGGCCGTGCCAGCGCCCCCGAGGCCGCCAGCCGCCGCCCGGCCGCCCACGCGAGCCGCGCGCCGAGTTCCTGCACCCACCGGACGCGCAGCCGCAGCGCCTCCCGGGGCGGCAGCCCGGCCAGGCCGCCGCCGCCCGCCGCGCCGCCCGCCGCGCCGCCCGTCCCGCCCGGGACGCCCGGCGCGCCTGCGGGCGGCAGGTGCGGGACCGGGCCGATCACCGGCGGCGACAACGCGAGGACCGCCGGGGCGGCGGCGGGGATCCCCGCGTCGTCGCGGCCGAGGGAGCGTTCCCGGGCGAGCGCGGCCAGCCCCTGTGCGGCCGCACTGCCCTGGGCCCCCGTCACGTCCCCGGCGCCCCCCGCGCCGGGTCCGGTGAGCAGCGACCCGGCGAGCGCCTCCAGGCCGTGCAGCGAGGTCAGCGTCGCGCGCGTCCAGCGCAGGGCGCCGGCCAGCTCCGCGTCGGTGATCCGGCCGTCGACGCGGGGGAGCGCGGCGAGGTCGGCGTCGACCGCGGCGGCCGTCCCGGCGGCGATGGCGGGCAGGTCCGCGCGCAGCCGCCCGACCAGCCACGCGACGCGCAGCCGCCGCGCCGGAGGGACGGGGTTGAGCAGCCGGAGCCGGGACGGGCGGCCCGGCCCGGCGCCGAGCCGCCGCAGGTCGGCGGCGGCGCGTCCGCCGACGGCGCGGACGGTCGGGGAGCGGCGCAGCGCCCGCCGCGACACCGCGCCCGCCGTGGCGAGCGCCTCACCGAGCCCCCGGTCGAGCGGGACGAGCCACAGGTCCTCTTCGAGCGGCGACAGCGGGTCGGGCAGCGTCTCGGCGACCGGCCCGGGGCCGAGGAGAGGGGCACGGCGCGGCGGCAGCGGCGCCAGCGCGGTCACGGGACGGCTCTGGAGCATCCAGAGGCGGCCCTCGTGGTCGAACGCGAACTCGACGTCCTGCGGGCCGCCGAACACCGCCGCCGCCCGGGCCGCCAGCCGGGCCAGCGCCCGCAGCCGCAGCGGGGTCAGCGGGCCCTGCTCCCCGGCCTCCCGCCCGCCCGCGGGCCCGTCGTCGCGCTCGACGCCGACGATCCGCCCGCGCCGGGTGAGGGAGTAGCGGGTGCCGTCCACCTCGCCGCCGACGAGCGCCTGCGGCCCGCCGGGCACCGCGGACACGATCACGCGGTCGGTGCGGCCGTCCACCGGGTCGGCGCCGAACATCACGCCGCCCGCCGCCGCGTCCAGCTGGGGCTGGACGAGCACCGCCATCGTGCCCGGCCCGGTCGCCGAGGCCGCCACCTCGTCCACGGCGGCGCGGAACGCGGGCCAGCCGAGCACGTCGAGGACGGACACGAACCGCCCGGCCATCGAGGAGGCGGCGCCGTCCTCCAGCGTGGACGAGGACCGCACCACGACCGGGCGCTCCCCGCCGTGGCTGAGGCGGGCCCAGGCCGCGCGCAGCTCGGCGGTGTTGGCGTAGCGCTCGTCCGAGGAGACGCACTGCACGGGGATGACGAATCCGGGCAGCACCGGCAGCCCGTGCCGTGCCGCGCGGGCGAGGTTGGCCGCCTTGGCACCGGCCCGGTCGGGCACGGTGGCCAGCGGATCGTCGAGATCGATGGTCCAGAAGACGCGCGTGCTTTGTGGCACCACGAGCTCCGTTCCTCGGGGCCGCCCTTCATTTAGAATCCGCTGAACGCCCCGTGAATTCCTCCATCACAGGGGTTGTCTTCGATCCACCCCTTGGGGGTGGTGACGTCCGATGCGGATCGTCCTGAGGGCGGAGATCACCCCTGAGGAATCCCCCGGCCCACCCGGGTCGGTCTCCCGGCCGGGGGACGGCCCCCCTGCCGCTTTGGAACGGCCCCGTACGATGGCGCAGGCGCCGAACCGAGGGGGGACCATGGGGCTGCGGTGCGAGGTCGCCGACGGCGTCGGGACGATCACCATCGACCGCCCCGGCAAGCGCAACGCGATGACCGCGGAGATGTTCGGCGCGCTGCCCCGCCTGCTGGACGGCCTCGCCGCCGACCCGGGCGTCCGCGTGCTGGTGCTGACCGGCGCGGACGGAGACTTCTGCGCGGGCGCGGACATCTCCGAGCTGGGCGGGCACGGCTGGCGCGAGGGCACCGGCCGGTCGACGGCCGCCGAGGAGGCGCTGGCGGCGTTCCCCAAGCCGTCGCTGGCGGCCATCGAGGGGTTCTGCGTCGGCGGCGGCTGCCAGCTCGCCGTGGCGTGCGACCTGCGGTTCGCCGCGGACGGCGCGCGGTTCGGCATCACCCCGGCCAAGCTCGGGATCGTCTACCCGGCGGCGGCCACGGCGCGGCTCGTCCGCCTGGTGGGGCCGTCGGCGGCCAAGTACCTGCTCTACTCCGCGGACCTGGTCGGCGCGGGGCACGCGCTGCGGGTCGGGCTGCTGGACGAGGTCGTCCCGCCCGGCGATCTCGCGGCCCGCGTCGCCGCGTTCGCCGGGACGCTCGCGTCCCGGTCCCTGCTCACCCAGCGGGCCACCAAGGACGTCGTCGACGCGCTGGCGGCGGGCGAGCCGCACGACGCGAAGGTCGGCCACTGGCAGGACGAGGCGGTGCGCGGCCCCGACGCGGACGAGGGGGTCGCGGCCTTCCTGGAACGCCGCGCGCCCGGTTTCACGTGGACGGGCCCCGCATGAGCGCGGGCCAGGACGACAGGTCGCAGAAGCGGTTGTCGGGGAGGTCGTGCAGGCGCAGCGCCGCGTCGGCGGGGTCGTCGAGGAGCCGGAAGGCCCCGGGGTGGCGCAGGTCGGCGAGCGGGAGGACGCCGCACACCAGGGACGCGGGCGTCCGCACGGCCAGGAACGGCCCGATCTGCGCGCCGCCCCCGTCGGTCCCGCGCAGGGCGGAGAGCAGGGCGCGGGCCTCCTCGGCGCGGGTGCCCCCGCTCGCGCCGCCCTCGGATGCTCGGAGGACGGTGAGGAGGCCGAGGAAGTCGCGTTCCAGGGCGCGGGGACTGCGTCCCGAGAGGTAGTAGCGGTCCCGGTCGGTCAGCTCGACGCGGAGGCCGAGGTGCCCGGCGAGCCGCTCGTAGGGGGCGGCCAGCCCCGCGGGCGTGACCGCCCCGGCGACCAGGTCGGCGGGGTCGGCGCCGAGGGAGGCGGCGACCGCCTGGTCCAGCCGGCCGACGAGGTGGGCGCGGAGCCCGGCGACCTCGGCGGCCAGCCGGTCGGCCGCGTCGCGCTGGCGGGCGAGGCGGTCGTTGACGTCGGGCAGCATCCGGTCGTTGATCTGGGAGATCAGCGAGCGGATGCGGGCGTCGGTCTCGCGCAGGGCCCCGGCGTCGCGGGCCTGCCCTTCGGCGATCTCCGCGCGGAGCCGCTCCAGCTCGTCCCGCGTGCCCTTCAGCGCGGCGAGCTGGGTGCGGATGTCGGCGATCTCGGGGGCGCCCGCCGGCCGCCTGCGCTCGAACGCCAGGTACAGCTCCCGGCCGGCGATCGCCAGGCACAGCAGGATCAGGACCACCGTCATCGCGCCCTCCAAGGGCCGTCTCGCGGAGCAACATACTGCACCCGCGCAGCCCGGATCCCGCCCAGCGCGCCCGCCCCGTCCCGCCTCCCGGCGGCCGGGCGTGGCCCTCAGCGGTTCAGGTAGGCCAGGACGGCGAGGACCCGCCGGTTGTCGTCGCCGGTGACCGGGAGGTCGAGCTTGGCGAAGATGTTCGCGGTGTGCTTGGTGACGGCCCGCTCGGTGACGACGAGCTTCTCGGCGATCGCCGCGTTGGAGCGTCCCTGCGCCATCAGTTCGAGGACCTCCGTCTCGCGGGGGGTGAGACGGCCGAGCGGGGAGCCGCGGGTGTTGCTGGCGACGAGGCGGGAGATGACCTCGGGGTCCATGGCCGTCCCGCCCGCGGCGACGCGCCGGACGGCGTCGACGAACTGCGCGGCGTCGAACACCCGGTCCTTCAGCAGGTAGCCGATGCCGCCGGTGCCGTCGGCGAGCAGCTCGCGCGCGTACAGCTGCTCGACGTACTGCGACAGCACGAGGACGGGCAGGCCCGGGACCCGGCGGCGCGCCTCCAGCGCCGCCTGGAGCCCCTCGTCGGTGAAGGACGGGGGCAGGCGCACGTCGACCACCGCCACGTCCGGGCGGTGGTCGAGCAGTGCCCTCAGGAGCGAGGGGCCGTTGTCGACGGCGGCCGCGATCTCGAAGCCGTGCGTCTCCAGGAGGCTGACCAGGCCCTCCCTCAGGAGGGCGAGGTCTTCGGCGAGGACAACGCGCACGGCAGCTCCAGGGTGACGATGGTCGGGCCGCCCACCGGCGAGTTGAGGGCGAGGACGCCGTCGAATGTACCGATCCGGCGTTCGATCCCGCGCAGCCCGGTGCCGCCGTCCAGCGTGGCGCCGCCGCGGCCGTCGTCGGTGACGGTGACCCGGAGCATGCCGCGCTCGTGCCGCAGGTCGATCCAGACGCGGCCCGCGCCCGAGTGCTTGGCCGCGTTGGTGAGGATCTCCGAGACCGCGAAGTAGGCGGCGGACTCGACGGGCGCCTCGGGGCGCCCGGGCAGGTCGACGGTAACCTCGACGTCCAGCGGGTGGTCGAGCGCGAGGGCCTTGACGGCGTCGCCCACGCCGCGGTCGGCGAGCACCGGCGGGTGGATGCCGCGGACGAGGTCGCGCAGCTCGTGCAGCGCCTTGGCCGACGAGGCGCGGGTCTCGGCCAGCAGCGTCCGCGCCTTCTCCGGGTCCTTGTCCAGCAGATGCTCGATGGCGCCGAGGCTCATCCCCATCGCGACGAGCCGGGCCTGCGCGCCGTCGTGCAGGTCGCGCTCGATGCGGCGCAGCTCGGCGGCGGAGGCGTCGACGGCGACCGAGCGGCTCTCGGACAGGTGCCGGACGCGCAGCGCCAGCCGCGACTTCTCGGTCGGGCCGAGCACCGCGCGTCCCCAGCGTCCGTATACGGCCATCATCTTCGGGCCGATGAGGAAGCCTACGGCGACGCAGACGGTCGCGACGACCACGGTGGAGACGAGCCGCCCGGCGTCCCGGTCGTAGCCGCCGTCGACCTCCACCCAGGCGTACCACTCGCTGCCGCCGTAATGGCCGATCATCCCGCCGGCGAACGCTGCGAGGAAGTAGCCCCAGAGCCCGTACAGGACGAGCAGCCCGGGCAGCGCCGCCGTGAAGACCACCACGATCGGGTCGGCGACGATCCACAGGTAGTCCCGCCAGGTCGCCGGGTCGCTGATCATCGCGATGAAGCGCTTGAGGCGGCCGGCGATCCCCGGCTCCGGGTCGGGCTCGGGCAGGTAGGGCCGCTCGATCCGCACCCCGGTCCACGCGGCGATCGCCTTGCGGTACACGTCCGCCTGGCCGCGCATCAGCCGTGCCGCGGACGGGAACAGCAGCACCCCGAGGGCGCCGGTGATCATCGAGACGACCGAGATGAACCAGATCCCGACGAACGTCGCGGGGATGCCGAGCAGCATCAGCCCGAGCCCCCGCCAGGGGGCCTTGAGGTGCTGCTCGCGCCTCGTCTCCTTCACCATCCGAACATCCACCGGGTCCTCCGTACGCCTCGCTCCGCTGTCCGGAGTCCAGTTTCCGGTGAGCATCGGTCCAGCACAGTGTGCCCCGGACCCGGATGCGAGGTGTACCCAAGTGCACCCCCCGGAGGCCGTCTAGAGCCATGTCCCGGAGGTGCGCGGCTTCCTAGCGTTCATGGGTGTCACCCCGAAACCGAAACCCCCAGGGGACCCCCATGAAACGGAACCTCGCCGCCGTGCTCGGCGGCTGGAGCGCGCGCCATCGCATGGCGGCGATCCTCGGCTGGCTGCTGTTCGTCGTCCTCGCCTCGGTGCTCGGCGGGATGGGCGGGCAGGTCACGATGGACGACCACGAGCAGGGCACCGGGCAGTCGGCGCGGGCGGTGCGGATCCTCGACGAGGCGGGGATCGAGGACCCGGACGAGGAGACCGTGCTGGTCTCGGGCGGCGCCCACGCCGCGGGCTCGCCCGAGATGGCGCGCGCCGTCGCCGCCGTCCGGGCGAACGTGCGGGCCACCGGCGTGATCACCGGCATGCGGCCGGACGTGGTGTCCGCGGACCGGCACCACGTCATCGTCCAGTTCACGCTCAGGGAGGTGCCTGACGGGGCGCCGGACCCGCTCCCGGCGGTCGAGGACGCGGTCGGGAGGGCGCAGCGCGCCAACCCGTCGGTGCGGATCGGGCAGTTCGGCGGCGCGAGCGCGGACGCCTGGTTCGAGAAGGCGCTGGGCGGCGACTTCAAGCGCGCGGAGATGACGGCCCTTCCGCTCGCCCTCGGCATCCTGCTGGTGGCGTTCGGGGCGCTGCTGGCGGCCGTCCTCCCGGTGGTGCTGGCGTTCACGGCGTTCCTCGCGGCGGGCGGGGTGCTGGCCGTCGCCAGCCACGCCCTGCACGTCGACGAGACGACGAACTCGGTGATGCTGCTGATGGGCCTCGCGGTCGGCGTCGACTACTGCCTGTTCTACCTCCAGCGCGAGCGGGAGGAGCGGGCGAGGGGACGCGACCGGGAGACGGCGCTGGCCGTCGCGGCGGCCACCTCGGGGCGGTCGGTGCTGGTGTCGGGCCTGACCGTGATGGTGGCGATGGCGGGGATGTTCCTGTCGGGGCTGCTGCTGTTCAAGGGCTTCGCGCTCGCGACGATCCTCGTCGTGCTCATCGCGATGCTGGGCTCGGTGACCGTCCTGCCGGCCCTGCTGTCCCTGCTCGGCGACAAGGTCGATTTCGGCCGGATCCCGATGCCGCGGCGCCGCCGCGGGGAGGCCCGCGGAGTGCACCGGGAGACCCGCGGGGGCGTGGTGGCGGCGCTGCTGAAGCCCGTCCTGGCGCGCCCCGGCATCGCGGCCGTCCTGTCGGCGGGGCTGCTGCTCGCGCTCGCCGCGCCCGCGCTCGGGATGCGGACCGAGCGCCTCGCGATCGACCAGCAGATCCCGCCGGGCGAGCCGATCGCGCAGACGTACACGCGGCTGAACGCCGCGTTCCCCGGCAACCCCGAGCCCGCGCAGGTGGTGGTGAAGGCCCGTGACATCGACGCGCCCGAGGTGCGGGCGGCGATCGCCGAGCTGCGGCGGCGGGCCGTGGCGTCCGGGGAGATGAACGAGCCGATCGACGTCACCGTGCACCGGCGGGAGGACATCGCGGAGATCGAGGTGCCGCTGGCGGGGGCCGGCGCCGACGCGACCTCCGAGCACGCGCTGGAGACGCTGAGGGAGAAGATCGTCCCGGAGACGGTCGGACGCGTCGCGGAGGCCCCGGTCACCGGGCAGCTCGCGTGGAGCGTCGACTACAACGCGCAGCTCCGCGACGCCATCGTGCCGGTGTTCCTGTTCGTGATGGGCATCACGTTCCTGCTGATGCTGGTCTTCTTCCGCTCGGTCGTGATCGCGGCGAGCGCGATCGTGCTCAACCTGCTGTCGGTCGGCGCCGCGTACGGGGTCATGGTGGCGGTCTTCCAGCACGGCTGGGGGGACTCGCTGGTCGGGACGCGCGGCGCGGGCGCGCTGGAGTCGTGGATCCCGCTGTTCGTGTTCGTGATCCTGTTCGGGCTGTCGATGGACTACCACGTGTTCGTCGTGTCGCGGATCCGCGAGGCGCACGACCGGGGCGTCCCCACCTCCCGGGCCGTCGCGGACGGCGTGCGCTCGACGGCGGGCGTGGTCACCGGTGCCGCCGTCATCATGATCGCCACCTTCGGGATCTTCGCGACGCTGTCGATGCAGGACTTCAAGCAGCTCGGGGTGGGTCTGGCGGTGGCGGTGCTGATCGACGCGACGGTCGTCCGCGTGGTGCTGCTGCCCGCCGTCATGTCCCTGCTGGGGCGCGCGAACTGGTACCTGCCGCGCTGGCTGGGCTGGCTGCCCCGCGTCTCGCACGGTGACGGAGGGGAGGGCGGCGAGGACGTCCTCCTGGAGCCGCCCGCCGGGGTGCGGGGGCCGCCCGTCCCGCAGATATAGGACGAACCCCACTTCCCGAGGACGGCTTGGTCGCCGGGCTCCGCGAACCGGAGCCCGGCGTCCGGTCGCAGCGCCCGGCGTCAGAGCGCGACGAAGGTGAGGCCGCGCTTCTTCAGCTTCGGGATGACGGTCTTCAGCGCGGAGAGGGTCTGCGAGCGGTCGCCGCCGCCGTCGTGGCACAGCAGGATGTTGCCCGCCTTCGCGCCGAGCATCGACCTGCGGATGTGGCCGACGCCCGGGCGGGCCCAGTCGCGCGGGTCCACCGTCCAGTCGATCGGCAGCATCCCGTGCTCCTCGGTGAGCTCCAGGACGTTCTCCGACCACGCGCCGCCCGGCGAGCGGAAGAACTGCGGCACGACGCCGGTGACGTCGGCGATCTTGTCGTGCGCGTCGACGATTTCCTTGCGGACCTTCTTCTTCGACATCTCCGCGATGGTGATCGGGTGCGTCATCGTGTGGTTGCAGATCTGGTGCCCGGCGTCGGCGATGCGGCGGGTGAGCTTCGGGAACTCCTCCACCTGCTCGCCGATGATGAAGAACGTCGCCTGGATCCGCTCCTCGGCGAGCAGGTCCAGCACGCGCGGCGTCCACAGCGGGCTCGGGCCGTCGTCGATGGTCAGCGCGATCGAGTCCGGCGGCGGCGCGGGCGACAGCTGCGTCAGCTCGCGGACGGGCGTCTCCGAGGCGGTCAGCTTCGCGGGCGTCCACGGCGCCGGACGCGGCGTCGGGGTGGGCGTCGGCGTCGGCGTCGGGCTCGGATGGATGAACGGCCGCGCGCGCGGGGTCGGCGGGGCCTGCGCGGTCCCGCCGGAGGGCCGCGACGAGTGCGCCTCGTCCGCGCCGAGTGCCGCGAGCCCGGCGGCCGCGCCCATCAACCAGAGCGCTTTGCGGCGAGATGTCCCGCCTGCCTCCTCATCCTCCACAAGTCCCACGCTATCGGGGTTTTAAGCGGGTAGGAGACTGCTATGAGATCACAATCATCCCCATCGGGATGAGGTGCGGCGACCATGCAGGTGGCGGGGCAGGTGGACGCCGCGCCGGAGATCGGACCGGTCCTGGCGCTCGTCCTGGTGGCGCTCGCGGCGGGGGCCGGGGTGCTGGCGCGCCTCGGCGGCCTCGGCCTCGGACGCGACATGGTCGTCGCCGCGGCGCGCGCCGCGGCGCAGCTCACGATCGTCTCCCTCGTCATCGCGGCGGTGCTGGGCAGCGCGGGGTGGACGGCGGCGTTCATCGCGGGGATGCTCGTGGCCGCCACCGCGACGGCGGGCCACCGCGTCACCGGCTCCGCCCTCGGCTCCGGCTGGTGGACGGCCCTGCCGCTGGCCGCCGGGGTCGCGCCCGTGCTCGCGCTGCTGCTCGCGTCCGGGCTCGTCCCGGCGCGTCCGGTGGCGGTGCTGCCGATCGCCGGGATCTTCATCGGCGGCGCCATGTCGGCGACCGGGCTCACCGGCCGCCGCGCGCTGGACGAGCTCGTCACCCGCCGCGGCGAGTACGAGGGCGGGCTCGCGCTCGGCCTCCCGGCACGCGACGCGGCGCTGGAGGTGTGCCGTCCCGCGGCGGCGCTCGCGCTGTTCCCCGTCCTCGACCAGACCCGCACCGTCGGGCTGGTCACGCTGCCGGGGGCGTTCGTCGGCGTGCTGCTGGGCGGCGCCGGCCCGGTCGAGGCCGGGGCGACGCAGCTCCTCGTCCTCATCGGCCTGCTGGCGATCGAGGCCGTCGCGGTGCTCATCACCCTGGAGCTGGTCGCCACCGGCCGTCTCACCGCGCCCGCGGACGGGGACCGCGGCCGGGGGCTCAGCCGACGCAGGCCAGCGCGTCGATCTCGACGAGCATCGCGGGATGTGGGAGCTCCACGGCGACGGTCGTCCGGCAGGGGAGGACGCCGCTCGGGCAGTTCTCCTTGACGAACTCCGCGTACACCTCGTTCATGTCGGCGAAGTGGTCGCGCGTCGTCAGGTAGACGCGGAACATCAGCACGTCCTCGACCCCGGACCCGCCCGCCTCCAGGATCGCCTTGACGTTCTCCAGGACGCGCCGTGTCTGCGCCTTGACGTCGCCGGGGTGGACGTACTCGCCCGTTGCCGGGTCCTGCGGCGCCTGGCCGGAGACCTGGAGCAGGGGTCCCTTGCGGACGCCCTGCGAGAAGGCGAAGGCGGCGGCGGGCGCGCCGTCGGTGCTCACCTGTGTCTTGTCGCCCATGCGTTCAGTTCCCTTCGGTGAAGCCGCAGTCGGCGGAGATGGCGCGGGTGGTCGCGAGGAGGTCCGGCAGCAGCGCGAGGACCTCGTCCCGGCCGAGCACGACCTCCGGCACGGAGATGGAGACGGCCGCCACGACCCGCCCGGTCGCGTCCCGGACGGGCGCGGCGACGCAGCGGATGAACGTCTCGTGCTCGGCGTCGTCGAACGCGTGGCCCTGGCGCGCGACGCGGGACAGCTCGTCCAGCAGCTCGCGCGGGCCGGTGATGGTGCGGCCGGTGAACGGCGTGTACTCGATCTCCCCGGCGACGCGGCGGCGGCGCTGCTCCGGCAGGTCGGCGAGCAGCACCTTGGCGATGGCGGTCGCGTGCAGCGGCATACGCAACCCCACCCGCGAGTACATGCGGATCGCGTGCCGGGAGTCGTACTTGTCGAGGTAGACGACGTCGCCGCCCTCGTACACGCCGAGGTGGACGGTCTGGCCCGTCGCCTCGTTCAGCCGCGCCAGGTGCGGCGCGGCGACGCCGCGGACGCCGCGCTGCTCCAGCGCCGCCCCCGCCAGCGCGAACAGCCGCGAGCCGAGGTGGAAGCGGTGGTCGCCGTCGCGGTGGACGAACCGCTCGCCCTCCATGGTGCGGACCAGCCGCAGCACCGTCGTCTTGTGGACGCCGACCTTCGCGGCCAGCTCGTCGAGGGTGCGCGGCCCTTCGCCGAGCTCGCCGAGGATGACGAGCGCCCGCCCGAGGCTCTGGCTCACCGTGTCCCCTCCTCCACCTGCTCCGCCCGCGGCGGGCGGGCGACGCCGGACGCGCGCACCGTGGTCGCCGCCCAGACGCCGGGGGAGGCGTGCAGCAGCTCGTCCACGAGGGCGGGCGGCGGCGGGGGGCCGTGGTCGCCGGGCACGACGAGCGTGGCGGCGGCAGCGAGGTGGCCGAGCCGCAGGCAGCGCCGCGGGCCGTACCCGCGCAGCGTGCCGGCGAGGTAACCGGCGGCGAACGCGTCGCCGGCGCCGACCGGCTCGACGACCTCGACGTCCAGGGCGGGCGCGGTGACGGCCGCGTCGCGGGTGAGGGCCGTCGCGCTGTGCGCGTCGTCCTTGACCACGAGGGTCGCCGGCCCGGGCAGCAGCGCGCGCAGCTCGCCGGGGTCGCCGGTGCCGAGCACGTCGGCGGCCTCGTCGGCGCCGAGCAGCACGATGTCGGCGGCGTTCAGGAGCGGCCGCAGGACGGACGGGTCGCGCCGCCGCCACAGCGCGGGCCGCCAGTTCAGGTCGAAGCTCACCAGGCGGCCGGGGCGGCGGGGGCGCAGCAGCAGGGCGCGCGTGAGCTCCAGGGCGGAGTCGGAGAGCGCGGCGGTGATGCCCGACAGGTGGACGAGCCCCGCGGCGTTCAGCAGCGGCCCGGCGTCGGGGTCGTCGAGCACGGACGGGCCGATCGCCGATCCGGCCGAGCCGTCGCGGTAGTAGTGCAGGACGCTGCCGCCCGGCCCGGCCTCCTTGACGTACAGCCCTGTCGGGCGGCGGGGGTCCACGGACACGCCGCGGACGTCGACACCGCCCGCGGCGAGGTCGCGGACGACGCGCCGCCCGAAGCCGTCGTCGCCGACGCGCCCGATCCACGCGGCGGGGACGCCGAGCGCGGCGAGCCCGCGCGCGACGTTCGCCTCGGCGCCGCCGGACGCGGGGCGGAAGGAGGGGACGTCTTCGAGCGGTCCCGGACGGCCGGGGAGGAGCACCGCCATCGATTCGCCCACGCAGGCGGCCGCAGGCAAGCCTTCCATCGTCCTCTCTCCCCGAGGCGGTCATGATCGGCGCTCGACCGTTGACCGCCACCCGGGGGCGATGTTACAACCGCAACAGCACATAGCGCAATTAACGCTGCATATCGTGCAATCTAGGAGGTCACATGAGCCCGGGGATCGATGCCGACGCGGTGGACGCGCTCGGCCGCGAACGGCTCGACTGGCGTTTCAAGGCGATCCCGGCATCGGCGCACGGGATGTCGGTGGCGGAGGTCCGTGACACCCGCATACCCCTGGAGGACTTCGGCACACCACTGCTGACGCTGGACGCCGGGGCGCTCGACCACAACGTCCGCGCGATGGCGCGCTGGGCGGACGCGGCGGGCGTCGCGCTCTGCCCGCACGGGAAGACGACGATGGCCCCGCAGCTGTGGCGGCGGCAGCTCGACGCGGGCGCCTGGGGCATCACGCTGGCGAACCTGCCGCAGGTGCGGGTGGCGCGCGCGTTCGGCGTCCGCCGCGTCCTGCTCGCCAACGCGCTGCTCGACCCGGCCGGGCTGGCGTGGATCGCCGGACGGCTGGAGGCGGACCCCGACTTCGACTTCCTGTCCTGGGTCGACTCGGTGCGCGCGGTCGAGCTGATGGACGACGTGCTCCGCGCCGCCCGCGCGCAGCGCCCGGTGCAGGTGTGCGTGGAGCTCGGCGGCCCGCACGGCCGCACCGGCCTCCGCGACGCCGGCGCCGCACGCGAGGTCGCGGACGCGGTCCGCAAGGCGCCGACCCTCCGGCTCGCCGGGCTCGCGGGCTACGAGGGCGCCCTCGCGCACGACGCGTCCGACGAGGGGCGCGCCTCCGTGGACGTCTACCTGCGCCGCGTGGCGGACCTGTTCGGCCGGCTGGAGTACGAGACGGACGAGCCCGTCGTGACGGCAGGCGGCAGCTCCTTCTTCGACCAGGTCGCCGAGGTCCTCGGCGGCATCGGCGGAAGGCTGGTGCTGCGGTCGGGCGCGTACATCGTCCACGACGACGGCTTCTACCGGAACATCTCGCCCTTCTCACGCGGCGTGGGCGACGGGCCGCTGCGGTCGGCCATGCACGGCTGGGCGCGCGTGGTGTCCCGCCCGGAACCGGCGCTCGCGCTGCTCGACGCCGGCAAGCGCGACCTCCCGTTCGACGAGGGCATGCCCGTGCCGCAGTTCGTCCGCGGCAAGGGCACCGCGCCCGTCGAGGGGGCCCACGTCACCGCCCTCAACGACCAGCACACGTTCCTCGCCGACTCCGCCGCCGAGGTCGGCGACGTCGTCAGGCTCGGGCTGTCGCACCCCTGCACGGCGCTCGACAAGTGGACGCTGATCCCCGTCGTGGACGACGCCGCCGCCGAGCGTCCCGAGGTCGTGGACCTGGTCAGGACCTGGTTCTGATGCCCGGCACCGTCTTCCGCGGCGCCACCGTCGTGGACGGCACCGGAGCGCCGGGCCGCGTCGCCGACGTCGCGGTGTCCGGCGGGCGGATCGCCGGGATCGGGCGCGGACCGACCGGCGGGACCGTCATCGACGCGGACGGGCTCGTCCTCGCGCCCGGGTTCATCGACATGCACGCCCACTCCGACCTGGCGCTGCTCGCCGAGCCCGGCCACCTCGCCAAGGTGGGACAGGGCGTCACGACGGAGGTCATCGGCCAGGACGGGATGTCCTACGCGCCCGCCGACGACACCACCCTCCCGGAGATCCGGCGCACCATCGCGGGCTGGAACGGCGACCCTCCCGGCTTCGACTGGACGTGGCGGAGCGTCGGCGAGTACCTCGACCGGCTCGACGAGGGCATTGCCGTCAACGCCTGCTACCTCGTCCCGCAGGGCGCGGTCCGGCTGCTGGCGATGGGCTGGGAGGACCGTCCGCCGACCCCTGCGGAACTCGACCGGCAGCGCGAGCTGGTCGCGACCGGCATGCGCGAGGGCGCGGTCGGCATGTCCAGCGGACTGACCTACGTGCCCGGCATGTACGCCGGCACCGACGAGCTGGCCGAGCTGTGCCGCGTCGTCGCGTCCCACGGCGGCTTCTACGCGCCGCACCACCGGTCGTACGGGGCGGGCGCGCTGGAGGCGTACGCCGAGATGGTCGAGCTGTCGCGCCGCACCGGCTGCCCCCTCCACCTCGCGCACGCGACGATGAACTTCGGCGTCAACCGGGGCCGCGCGCCCGAGCTGCTCGCCCTTCTGGACGAGGCGATCGGCGCGGGCTGCGACATCACCCTCGACACCTACCCCTACCTGCCGGGCTCCACGACCCTCGCCGCGCTGCTGCCGAGCTGGGCCGGGGAGGGCGGCCCGAAGGCGCTGCTCGGCCGGCTCGCCGACCCCGCCGAGCGGGCGCGCATCCGGCACGCGATGGAGGTCGAGGGATCGGACGGCTGCCACGGCGTCCCGGCCGAGTGGGAGACGATCGAGGTGTCCGGCTCCCCGAACCGCACCGTCGTCGGGCGGACGATCGCCGGCCTCGCCGCGGAGACAGGCCGTCCCCCCTTCGAGGTCTTCTGCGAGCGGCTCGTCGCCGACGACCTCGCCACCACGATCCTCCAGCACGTCGGGCACGAGGAGAACGTCCAGGCGATCATGCGGCACCCGTGCCACACCGGCGGCAGCGACGGGCTCCTCGCCGCCGCGAAGCCGCACCCCCGCGCGTGGGGCACCTTCCCCCGCTACCTCGCGCGGTACGTCCGCGAGCTGGGCGTGCTGTCCCTCGAAGAATGCGTCGCGCACCTCACCGGACGTGCCGCGCGGCGCCTCCGGCTCGACTCCCGCGGGCTGGTCCGGGCCGGGTACCACGCCGACCTGGTCCTGTTCGACCCGCAGACCGTCCGCGACACCGCCACGTTCGACGACCCCCGGCGGCAGGCCGGCGGGATCCCTTACGTCCTCGTCGGGGGGACCGCCGTCATCGCCGACGGCCGCCCCACCGGCGCGCTCCCCGGCCGCGCCCTCCGCCGCGCCCCCGACGGCACGACCCGCTGACCCGCTCCCCCCTCGCCCCCACCCCCGAGAGGTCAGGTCCATGGTCCACTGGCTGCAACACGAGACGGGCGGCCTCCTGCTGCTGTGCGCCGCGTCCATCGCGGTGCTGCTCCTCCTCATCATCAAGGTCAGGCTGGAGCCGTTCATCGCGCTGATCATCTCCAGCCTCGCGCTCGCGCTCGCCGCCGGGCTCGGCGTCGAGGAGATCGTCGGCACCGCGCTCAGCTCCAAGAAGTCGCTGCTGGAGACGGGCTTCGGCGGCCTGCTCGGGCACATCGCGCCGATCGTCGGCCTCGGCACGATCCTCGGCGCGATCCTGGAGCGGTCCGGCGGCGCCGACGTGCTCACCCGGCAGCTGCTGGCCGTGGCGGGCGAGCGGGGCGCGCCGCTCGCGATGGGCCTGGCCGGGCTCATCTTCGGGATCCCCGTCTTCTTCGACGTCGGCATCTTCGTGCTGGCGCCGCTGGTCTACATCACCGCCAGGCGCGGCGGGCGCTCCCTCGTCCTGTACGCGCTGCCGCTGCTGTCCGGGCTGTCGATGACGCACGCGTTCCTGCCCCCGCACCCCGGCCCCGTCGCCGCGGCCGGGCTGCTCGGCGTCCCGCTCGGCTGGCTCATCGTGTTCGGCCTCGTCTGCGGCGTCCCCGCGTTCCTCGTCTCGGGCGTCGCGTGGGGCGCGTGGATCGGCAGGCGCGTCATCGTGGAGGTGCCCGAGGAGTACGTCCTCGCCGAGAAGGACCGGGCGGAGCACGAGGACATCGACACGGCGCCCGAGCACGCCGACACGGTGCCCGAGGACGCCGACACGGTGCCCGAGAACACCGGCGCGGCGCCCGAGCCCGAGCCGTCCCTCCTGCTGGTCGGGCTGATCATCGCCGTGCCGCTGGTGCTCATCCTGCTCGCGACCTTCGGCACCGTCTGGTGGGAGGACGGCCCCGCGCTGCCGGCCCTGACCTTCCTCGGCAACCCCGTCGTCGCGCTCACCATCGCGGTGCTGCTCGCGATGTACCTGCTCGGCATCCGCCGCGGCATCCCCGGCGCGGAGCTGTCGGAGGTCGCGACCCGCTCGCTCCGCCCGATCGGCATGATCCTGTTGGTCATCGGCGGCGGCGCGTTCTTCGGCGCGGTCGTGTCGGCGACCGGCGTCGGCAAGGCGCTCGCCGACACCCTCTCCGACGCGGGACTGCCGGTGATCGTGCTGGCCTACCTGATCGCCTGCGGGCTGCGCGTCGCGCAGGGCTCGGCGACCGTCGCGATCGTCACCACCGGCGGGATCGTCGCGCCGCTCGTCCAGGACAAGGACTACTCCGACCCGCACGTCGCGCTGATCGCCATCGCGATCTCCGCGGGCTCCATCATCGCCTCGCACGTCAACGACGGCGGCTTCTGGATCATCTCCCGCTACTTCAACATGTCCGTCCGCGACACCCTCAGGACGTGGACGGTCCTGGAGACGATCCTCTCGGTCGTCGGGTTCGGCATGGCCGCCCTGCTCAGCACCTTCATCTGACCGTCCACGCGAACGCCCCGGCACGGCCTGCTGTACCGATGAAGGCGCGCGGGCTGGGTCGTCGCCCGCGCGCCTCGGCTCCTAGCGTCGTGAGCGCACGGACGGCGGGGGGCGAAGGGAAGCCCCTCCGCCCACTCGTCCAAGGAGGGGCACGTGAGAATGAGAGCGCTCATCACCACGGGGGCCACCGCAGCCGGCCTGCTGCTGGGACCCGCCGCTGCCGCCGTCGCCGCGCCACCGCCGTCACCGTCCGCGGCGCGCGTCGCCGACGAGCACACCTTCGACTTCGAGAGCGGCACCGAGGGCTGGGTCGCAGGGAAGGACGACAGGCTCCCGGACGGCACCGTGACCTGGTCGTCGAAGCAGGCCAAGAGCGGGACGCACAGCCTGGAGTTCTGGCTCGACGGGCTCCAGGACGACGGCACCCTGTGGGTGTCGCGGGAGCTTCCCGTCCCGCCCGGCCGGACCAGCATCGACGTCGAGATGTCCTTCTGGGTGTGGAGCGCGTCCGACACGCCCACCATCAGCTGGTGGGTCGTCGCGCAGGCGGGCCGCACCGCTCCCACCCAGGAGGACGACTTCACCAAGCTGGAGTACGCCGAGCACGCCGGCTGGCACCCCTTCACCTATCGCACGACCATCGACACCCGTGGCCTCAGTACCTTCCACGCCTCGTTCGGCCTCTCCGTCACCTGGGAGGACGACACCCGCGTCCACAACTTCGACCTAGCCCAAATCAAGGTCACCTGACCCCCGGACGCTTCGCCTTCCGGGCGGTCAGCGTTCTAGGAGGGAGCGGACGTGGGCGAGGATCGGGGCGCACAGGCCGGGGAGCGTGGCGTGCTCTCCCATCGCCACCTTCCCGGTCACCAGCGAGGCGACGCCGCCGATCAGCATGCGGCACGCGAACTGCGGGTCGGGCAGGGTGCGGAAACGCTCGTCCTCCACCAGGAGCGCGGTGACCGTCTCCACGAACCGGCGCTGGACGCCGATGCGCAGCACCGCGGCCGCCGGGTCCGCCGCGTAGATCTCCAGCAGGAACGTGCGGGCGGCCGCCGCGTCCACGGCCAGCTCCCGCAGGTAGGCGCTCAGCGCCCGCTCGAACCGCTGCATCAGCGGCGCGTCGGCGGCCTGGAGGGCCTCGTGGACGACGCCGACGATGCGGTCGGCGGCGGCCTGGTAGGCCGACAGGAAGCACTCCTGCTTGTCGGCGAAGTGCTCGTAGAACGTCTCCCGGGACACGTGCGCGCGCTTCAGCACGTCCGCCACCGAGGTGCGCGTGTAGCCCTTCTCGCCGACGGCCTCCGTCATGCTCTGGAGCAGCCGTTCCCGCTGGGACGCGCTGACCTGCTCGCGGGTGAGGTGATGGCGCCCGCGCGGCAGCGGGCAGCGGCCGTCGGAGTCCATGTGCCAAAGCTACCAACCGGAGGGTGCCGGGAGAACAATTCCAACATCACGAACATCGGTGTTCGCAGGTGTTACGGTGCTGTCTGCAGATCGGGGGCGGACGCCTCCGCCCGGAGACCGGGTGGGGCGGCCGAGCGATCATGGCCCGGCGCAGCCGGCCCGTGGTGACCGTTCCGATCAGGCAGTGCGCCACGGGGGCCGATCTGCTCTGGTCGTCGCGTGCGCCGCGTGGGCGCTGACCCCGTCGCCGGGCCGGATCGCCGGGGACCGCCCACGCCGCCGGAGACCGCCCCGCCACCGCGCGGCGGCTGCCGGTGCCGCCCCCGGAACGGGCCCGTGGTCAGGGCAGCAGGCCCGCGCGGCGGGCCGCCGTCACCGCCTCCAGACGGGTGTGGCTGTCGAGCTTGCGCATCGCCGAGCGCAAGTAGCTCTTCACGGTCTCCGGGAGCAGCCCGAGACGCCGGGCGGCCTCGGCGTTCGTGCAGCCGAGCGCGACATGGGACAGGACGTCCAGCTCCCGCGGCGACAGGACGGGACGGCCCGGCACGTCCGGTGCGTCCAGCCCGGCGGCGGCCAGCCGCAGCGCCGCCTCGCGCAGGCGGTCCCGGGTCGGCGCGTCGGGGACGTCCTCGGCCAGCGCCCGCAGCTCGGCGTGCACGGCCCTGACCTCCTCCCACCGGGCCGCCGACGATCCCGCCGGGTCACGGCGGGCCCTGGCGAGCGCCTCGTCCGCCCGGTCCTGGACGGCGAGGTCCTGCTCGACGTCGCGGGCCGCCTGCACCGCCGCGCCGACCACACGGTCGGCGAGCGACAGCGGCTCGCGCAGCGCCCCGTACAGGACGCCGCGGACCGCGCGCCGCACCACCACCGGCACGGCGACGATCGACAGCAGGCCCTCCCGCGCGACCGGCCCGTCGTAGTCGTGGCTGATGGACGCGGCGCACGGGTAGTTGCTCACCCACGCCGGGCGGCCGAGCGCCATCGCCTTGCCGCCGAGCCCGCTGCCCTGCCGCACCACCAGCCCGTCGAGCGAGTCGGTGGTGTTGCCCACCAGCTCGGTGATCCGCAGGCTGTCGCGCCCGCTCAGCGCCCCGCCGAACACCATCGGCAGCCCGGTCGCGCGGTGCAGCGACAGCACCGCCGACCTCACCGCGCCCTCATCGCCCCGCGCCCCCTGGGGGCCACCTCCCGGCAACGGCGTGTTCATGTAGTGCAGCATCCCCCGAACGCCTCCCTCTCGGAAGGTCACCGGGTGGAAAACTCACGCCGTGGGCGGCGGGTCCTTCAGGCCGAGGATGCCGATCGCCTCGGCGCGCATCTGCACCTTGCGGACCTTACCGGTGACCGTCATGGGGAACGCGTCCACCAGATGGACATAGCGGGGGATCTTGAAGTGGGCGAGCCTGCCCCGGCAGAACTCCCGCAGCGACTCCGCGGTCAGCCCGGCGGCGCCGTCGCGGAGCCGCACCCACGCCATCAGCTCCTCCCCGTACCGGTCGTCCGGGACGCCGATGACCTGCGCGTCCACGATGTCGGGGTGGGTGTAGAGGAACTCTTCGACCTCGCGCGGGTACACGTTCTCGCCGCCGCGGATCACCATGTCCTTGATGCGGCCGGTGATGCCGACGTAGCCGTCCTCGTCCATCACCGCGAGGTCACCGGTGCGCATCCAGCGCGCGGCGTCGACGACCTCGGCCGTCCGCTCCGGCTCGTCCCAGTAGCCGAGCATCACCGAGTAGCCGCGGGTGCAGAACTCCCCGGGCACGCCGCGCGGCACCGTGACGCCGGTGACCGGATCGACGATCTTGATCTCCAGGTGCGGGTGGACGGTCCCGACCGTCGTGACGCGCCGTTCGAGGGAGTCGCCCGCCCGCGTCTGGGTGGACACCGGCGACGTCTCGGTCATCCCGTAGCAGATCGCGACCTCGTCCATCCCGAGCCGGTCGATGACCTGCCGCATCACCTCCACCGGGCACGGCGACCCCGCCATGATCCCGGTGCGCAGCGCGGACAGGTCGAGGGCGGCCCCCCTCGCGGCGAGGTGCCCGAGCATCTCGATGAACATCGTGGGCACGCCGTACAGTGACGTGCAGCCCTCCGCCGCGACCGCCTCCAGGGTGGCCTCCGGGTCGAACGCGGGCGCGGGGATCACCACGCACGCGCCGTGGCTGGTCGCCGCGAGGTTGCCCATCACCATGCCGAAGCAGTGGTAGAAGGGGACGGGCACGCACACCCGGTCCTCCTCGTCGTAGCCGCACAGCTCGCCGACGAAGAAGCCGTTGTTCAGGATGTTGTGGTGGGAGAGCGTCGCGCCCTTGGGGAAGCCCGTCGTCCCCGACGTGTACTGGATGTTGATCGGGTCGTCCGGACTCAGCGTCGCGCCGATCCCGCCGAGCACCGCCCGGTCGCCCGCCCGGCCCGCGTCCACCAGCGCGTCCCACTCGCCGGTGCCGAGGAACAGCACCTCCTCCAGCGCCGGGCACTTCGGCGCGACCTCCGCGGCCATCACCCGGTAGTCGGACGTCTTGAACGCGGGCGCCGCGACGAGCGTCCGGACGCCCGCCTGTTTCAGCACGAACTCCAGCTCGTGGACGCGGTACGCCGGGTTGATGGTGACCAGGATCGCGCCCAGCTTCGCCGTCGCATATTGGACGAGCATCCATTCCGCGCGGTTCGGCGACCAGATCCCGACCCGGTCGCCCTTGACGACGCCCAGGCCGCGCAGCCCGAGCGCGACCGCGTCCACGTCGGCGCCGAAACCGTCGTAGGTCCAGCGCCGTCCCGTCGCCCGTTCCACGAGGGCGTCGCGGTCGGCGGACGACGCGACCGTGCGGTCGAGGTTCGCGCCGATCGTCTCGCCTAGCAGCGGGACCGCGGAGGCGCCCGAGGCGTACGCGGGTCTCACCGCAGGTCCTCCTCGCGGAACTCCCCCTCCGGCCGGTCGTCCGCGCCCGGGTGCTTGCCGATCTCGCTCGTGCGCAGCTCGACCCGGCGGATCTTCCCCGAGATCGTCTTGGGCAGCTCGCCGAACTCCAGCCGCCGCACCCGCTTGTACGGCGACAGCCGCGCCCGGCCGTGCTCGAAGATCGCCCTGGCGGTCGCGGCGTCCGGCTCCCAGCCGGGGGCGAGCGTCACGTACGCCTTCGGCACCGCCAGCCGCACCGGGTCGGGGGACGGCACCACCGCCGCCTCCGCCACCGCCTCGTGCTCGATCAGCACGCTCTCCAGCTCGAACGGCGAGATCTTGTAGTCGGACGCCTTGAACACGTCGTCGGCGCGGCCCACGTAGGTGATGTAGCCGTCGGCGTCGCGGGAGCCGATGTCGCCGGTGTGGTAATAGTCCCCGGACATCGCCTCCTCGGTGCCCTCCTCGTCGCCGTGGTAGCCCGCCATCAGCGCGAGCGGACGGTCCTCCAGCTCCAGGCAGATCTCGCCCTCGTCGCCGATCCGCCCGGTGGCCGGGTCGATCAGCGCCACGCGGTAGCCGGGCGCGGGCCGTCCCATCGACCCGGGCTTGACGGGCTGGCCCGGCGTGTTCGCGATCTGGACGGTCGTCTCCGTCTGCCCGAACCCGTCCCGGATCGTCCGGCCCCACGCGTCCCGCACCCGCTCGATCACCTCGGGGTTGAGCGGCTCACCGGCCGCGACGACCTCCCGGGGCGGTGTGGACAGCCGCCCGAGATCGGCCTGGATCAGCATCCGCCACACCGTCGGCGGCGCGCAGAAGCTCGTCACCCCGCACCGGTCGAGCGTGTCGATCAGCCGGCCGGCGTCGAAACGCGTGTAGTTGAAGATGAACACGCACGCCTCGGCGTTCCACGGCGCGAAGATGTTGCTCCACGCGTGCTTCGCCCAGCCGGGCGAGGAGATGTTCAGGTGGACGTCGCCGGGCCGCAGCCCGATCCAGTACATCGTCGACAGATGCCCGGCGGGATACGAGGCGTGGGTGTGCTCGACCAGCTTCGGCTTCGCCGTCGTGCCCGAGGTGAAGTAGAGCAGCAGCGGGTCCCGCGACATCGTCAGCCCGTACGGGGAGAACTTCTCCGGCTCCTCGTAGGCGTCCTCGAACCGCAGCCACCCGTCCACGGGGCCGCCGACGGCGATCCGCGTGAACTCGCCGTCCAGCCCCGCGAACTTCCCGGTGTCGGCCGAGCCCGCCACCACATGGCGGGCCCGTCCCCTCGTCAGCCGGTCCTGGAGGTCCGCGGGGCCGAGCAACGGCGTGCACGGGATGAGGACGGCACCGAGCTTCATCGCCGCGAGGACCGTCTCCCACAGCTCGACCTGGTTGCCGAGCATCAGGATGATCCGGTCGCCGCGCCGCACGCCCGCCGCCCGCAGCCGGTTCGCGACCTGGTTCGAGCGCCGCGACATCTCGGAGAAGGAGTACCGGGCCTCCGAGCCGTCCTCCTCGACGATCCACAGCGCCGGGGCGTCGTTGCCCTCGGCGTTCTTGTCGAACCAGTCCAGCGCCCAGTTGAAGCCGGTCAGCACCGGCCAGCGGAACTTCTCGTACGCGGTCGCGTAGTCCTCGCGATGTGCGAGCAGGAAGTCGCGCGCCGCGCGGAACTCGACTGCCGGCATGGAGGGGTCCTTTCTTATCGCGTCACCCTCGGCGGTCGGGCGCTGGCGCGCCCTCCCTCCGGTCTTCGGTGTAGGCGCTGGGTCGGTCTGATGGGATCGTCGTCGGCTGTCCTGTCGGGCGCCACCCCCGGATGGGGGGTGGCGTCCGAGAGTGTCCTACCCAGGGGCGACGGCAGTCGATCTGAGAAAAGCGTGCCCCGGGAGCGATGACTTTCGCGGACGAGCGCGGTCATATCCGGTGGAACTTCGGCACGAGGAGGAGACGGCATGGGCACGGCACTGGACAAGCGTTTCACCGCGAACCTGCAGAAGAGCCCCAGCAAGGGCGGCTGGACGTACGTGATCTGGCCCGAGTCGGCGGAGTTCTTCGAGACGCGCGGGCTGGTCAAGGTCCGCGGGACCATCGACGGGCACCCGTTCGAGGGCTCCTTCATGGCCCTCGGCGACGGGAACCACAAGCTCGCGGTGAAGGCCGAGCTGCGGCGGGCGATCGGCAAGGACGTGGGCGACGACATCACCGTCCACCTGAAGGAGCGCGTCCGCTAGGAACGGCGGGAACCGGACGCCGGTGGCCGGACGGAGGGAGCCGGACGGTGGGGAGCCGGACGGTGGGGAGCCGGACGGTGGGGAGCCGATACGCGCGGCGTCCCGGCTCCCTCTCCGGTAGCGGGCACGGTCTACCCGCGCCGGGCGATGCGCGTCCGGGTGCGCGGCGGCCATCGTCGGGGTATGAGGCAGATCTTGAGGAAGGCCGGCGTGCCGGTGGCCGTGCTCACCGCCGTCACGGCCGTGGCGGCCGGCGGCGTCGGCGCCGCGTCGGCGCGGGAGGCCGCGCCGGAGTGCGCCGGCGTCTCCGGCGCGGAATGCGGAACGATCCAGGTGCCGCTGGTGCGGTCACGACCCGATCTGGGACGGACGACGGTCGCCTACGCGGTGATCCGGCATCGGGACACGTCCCGTCCGGCGAAGGGGACGGTCACCGTCAACCCGGGCGGGCCGGGCGACTCGGCGCTCGCCTACGCCCCGATGTACGCGGAGAAGTTCCGCGACCTGCTCCGCGACCACGACATGCTGCTCGTCGAGCCGCGGGGGGTGGGCCGCTCCGGGTCCGTCGACTGCGGGTTCGGCGACGCGCTGCCCGCGACCCGCGACGGCCTCGTCCGCGCGGCCGGGGCGTGCGGCGAGGCCCTCGGCGAACGCGCCCGCGGGTACACCACCGCCGAGACCGCCGACGACATCGACGCCGTCCGCGCCCGGCTGGGGATCGGCGGCCTCGACCTGTTGGGCGAGTCGTACGGCACCTACCTGATGACGGTCTACGCGCAGCGGCACCCGCAGCGCGTCCGGTCGATCGTGCTGTCCAGCGCCTACCCGGTCGACTTCGACATGTGGGCGCGGCCGAACGTCCGCGCCGCGCGCCGCACCCTCAAGCTCGTCTGCGACCGCAGCGGGGCCTGCGACGGCGACCGCGTCCTGCGCGACGTCGCCCGCCTCTCGGCACGGCTCGGCGAGCGGCCGATCCCCTACGAGCTGGAGAACGGCGAGCGGCGCAGCCTGGACGCCACCGCGCTGTCCGCGATCGTCTACGGCGCGGCCACCGCGGCGCCCGAGGGCATCGGGACCGTCCCCGCCATGGTCCGCGACGCGCTGCGCGGCCGCACCGCGGCGCTGGTCGGCGCCGCTCGCGAGCTGGCCCCGATGAGCGGCTCGTCCGCCCCCGCCGAGGAGCCGTTCAACCCGGCGCAGTCGATGGCCGTCATGTGCAACGACTACCCGGCGCTGTGGGACCGCGCCGCACCGGTCGCCGCCCGGCTCCGGCAGTTCCAGGCGGGACGCGCCGCCCTGCCCGAGCGCGACTTCTGGCCGTTCGGCAAGCAGGCGTGGACGAGCGCCATCACCGACCGCGGGAACACCTGCCTCCGCTGGCCCGACCGGCACGGCACCGG
This sequence comes from Actinomadura graeca, assembly GCF_019175365.1. NCBI lineage: Bacteria > Bacillati > Actinomycetota > Actinomycetes > Streptosporangiales > Thermomonosporaceae > Actinomadura > Actinomadura graeca. Next base: position 4,968,187 of record NZ_CP059572.1, read on the forward strand.
GCAGGCGGCCGGTCCCGTCCCCGACGTCCCGGTGCTGGTCGTGTCCGGGGACCTCGACCCCAACACCCCGACCGAAGAGGGACGGCTCGCCGCCCGCCGGTTCCCCCGCTCCACCGTCGTGGAGGTCCCGAACGTCGGGCACGTCGCGGAGAAGGAGCCGTCCGGATGCGTCGCCGGGATCGAGACCGGTTTCATCCGCGCCCAGAAGCCGGGCGACACGTCCTGCCTGGCCGCCATCCCGGCCGTGCCCGTCGCCTCCTAGAAGGTCCTCGTCCTCACGACGGCTCCAGGGTCGCCGTGAAGTGCCCGGCGGCGGCGTCCACGGCGGTGGTGACCGCCGGTTCCCGGTCGTAGAAGTCGAACTGGACGCCCGTCGTCCACACGAACTCCTTCGGCCCCGCGAGGCCCGCGTGGAACCGGCGGGCGCCGTCGGGGATGGCGGCGTCCTCGCTGTGGACGAGCAGCACCGGCACGTCGATGCGCGGCGCCAGCGCGACCGAGTCGAACTCCAGCCACTCCTTCCACGCCATCACCGCGAACCGGTTGGGCCACTGCGGGATGCCCCCGCGTCCGGGGTTCAGGTAGAAGTCGATGTCGAACGGCATGGCGGCACGCGGGTCGCTGCCGCTCACCACCGGCACGTACTCGACCTCCCCGGTCTCCTCCCAGCGCGCGCGGGCCAGCGCGGCTTCGGCGAGCCGCGCGTCCACGTCGTAGTTCTCCCGGCAGATCTCCCCGTCGTGCAGCCAGGGCGCGACGAGGGCCAGCGACCGGACGCGCGGGTCCGCGGCCGCGTTCGCGCTCATGTACATCGCGGCGGCGCACACCCCGAGGGCGCCGATGCGCCCGGCGTCCACGTCCGGGCGTCCGGCGAGGTAGGTCACCGCGTTGCGGATGTCGCGGATCTTCCGCTCCGGCGACTCGACGTCGCGGGGGTCGCCGCCCGACTCGCCGTAGCCCGCGAAGTCGAAGGACAGGGCCGCGTACCCGCGCCCGGCGAGCCGCTCGGCGTACCGGTCGGCCATCTGCTCCTTGACGCTCGTCCACGTCCCGGCGACGACGACGCCGGGCACCGGCGCGTCCCCGCCGGGGTGGAACAGGTTCCCGGTCAGCGCCGCCTCGTCGCTCGCGAAGGCGACCTTCACCGGCCCTCCGCCGCCAGCGTCGCGAGCTGCTGGTTCCCGTCCGCCCACGTCGCGGTCATCACCAGGCCGCCGATCTTCCAGTCGCCCTCGCGGACGAGGTCGAACCGGTACGTGCCGCCGAGCGTCCACAGCGGCGACCCGAACCGGTTCTCCAGGCGGTGCGTGGCCTGGAAGGACGCGGTGCAGACGGCGGTGTCGCCGGTCACCTCCACCAGATGGTTGGTGATCATGTGGTGGGTGGCGTCGTAGCCGCCGAGCCCCCGCTCCCACGCGTCCACGATCTGCCCGGGCCCGAGGACGACGGGCTCGCCGCCGTTGAGGCTCGTGTAGTCCAGCCGCACCTCGTCCGCGAAGATCGTCTTCAGCCGTTCTCACTCGCGCCGGTCGGCGTGCCAGGCCATCCGCGTGCACGTCTCGATGACCGCCAGGCGGTCCTCGGCAGAACTCATCTCTCCACCCCCGCGCCGTCGTCGTCCGGTCCCCTCGACCGGCCACGAAGATCTTCCGGTCCCGGCCCTCGCACCGTCCAATCGCCGCTCTGATAGCCAGCCGTTATCAGCCAGGACGACGGCCCATCCCCACTCGCTTGCCGGATGCCGCGTCCGGCCGGGTCATCACCGTGGGCCTGTGATCACCCGGCCGGACGCGGCCCGGCCACTCCTCCCGGCTACCCTTCCCCGGCGCGCCTGGACCAGGCGACGCCGCCGCCGATCAGCGCGACGACCAGCGCGCCCAGCCCGATCCACAGCCAGCCGGACGAGCCGCCGGAGTCCTCACCGGCCGCCGCCGGGGCCGTCGAGGGGCCCGGCGCGGGCGCGGAGGTCTGGGCCTGCGGGCTCGTGGACCCCTTCACGGTGAACGTGAAGCTGCCCTTGACCGGGTGGCCGTCGGTGGCCACGACGCGCCAGCCGACCGTGTAGACGCCGTTCGGCAGCGTCCCGGAGACGGTCTCGGTGACGGTGTTGTCCACCGCCTGCGCCTTGCCCGCCTCGTGCCGCCCGCCCGAGGCGTCCGTCAGCACGACCTGCGGCACCATCACCGGGTCCGCGTACGTCAGGACGATCTTGGACGGCGGCGCGACGGTCGAGTTCGACGCCGGGTCCGCCGACTTCAGCGTGGTGTGCGCCGAGGCCGGGGCCGCGCCCAGCGCCACCAGCGCGACCGCCGCACCGGCCGCGGCCGTCCTCGCCAGCGCACGGCTCATGCCCGGCTCCTCGCCCGGCTGATGCCGTAGCCGCCGACACCGAGGCCGATCACGCCGACCGCGATCCCGATCCCGCCGAGGACCCGCGCGGTGCCGTCGCTCGCGTCGGACGTCGCCGCCGCCTTCGGCTGGGCGGTCACGCCGGCCGGGGACTTCGCGGCGGCGGGCTCGACCCCCTTCGGGGTCAGCTTCAACGCCGGCGCCGGGTGCTCGGGCTCGTTCTGCCCGTCGCCCGGGTCCTGGTCCCACTTGACGACCTCACCGCCCGAGTACGTCTGCTCGGCCTTGAACAGCATCCGGTCGACGCCGGTCGGCAGCGGGCCCATGGACACGTCGAACTCCTGGAACTGCCCGGGGTCGATCTTGCCGCCGCTCCAGGTGATCCGTGAGACGGCCTCGGTCAGCTGCGAGCCCTCCATCTTCAGCGGCGTCTTGAGCTTGGACTTCTCCACCTTCACCTTCCACCCCGGGACGGGGCGGACGGACACGAACGCCACCGGATGGTCGGTGGGCAAATCCACCTGGATCTTCGTGGTGCCCGCGTCGTCGCGCTCGTTCGGCACCCGGAACGACACCTTGGTGAACCCGCCCTGCTCGGCGGTGCCGGGGTTGACGGTGACGTGGGCGGACGCGGCGGTCGCGAGGCCGATCACCGACAGCGCGGCGAGCGAGGCCAGCGTCGCGAGGCGGCGGGCGGGAGGACTGGAAAGCATGGCGGAACTCCGATCGAGTCGTACGGAAGGAGCCGGAGGCGCCGTGGACCGGCGCGTCCGGTGACGCGTACGGCACCCGCTCGGATCAGTGCTGGGCGGGTGCCCTCGAAAGGCATGGCGGGCCCCGCCGGACGACCTGATGCCGGAGCACCCGTCCGGCGCCCGTGACCTCGTCCGCCGCACGGACCGCCGGAACCTGCGGCGCGGGACCGTCCGGCGTGACCGAGAACAGGACCGCCAGCAGCCGCAGCGGACGCTCGGCCGCGGCGGCCAGCCGCCGCGCCAGCGCCCACGCCGCCCGCTCGCCGCGCCGCAGCCACAGCGCCGACAGGAGGGCGGCGGCGATGTGCGCGAGCGTCATCGCGGTGCCCGAGCCCTGGACCGCGCCGCCGTGCGACGCGCCCGGCGCGTGGTGGAGCATGGGGTCCGTCGCGCTCGCGAACAGCGTGTGCAGCGCGAACTGCCCGCCGAGGAGACCGCCCGCGATCGTCGCCAGCGAGCGCTCGTGCCCGGCGAGCACGAACGTGACGGCGAGGACCGTCCCGAACCCGGCGAGGACGGCCCAGGCCGGGACCGTGTCCCGCGACGCCAGGGCATGCCCCGTCGCCGCGAGCGTCACGCACACGGTGGCGAACACCACCGCGCGTGCCGTGCGGGACAGCGGATGCGGGGGCTGTGCGGACATGACCGGCCCATCGTCCCACCGCTTCCCTCGAATGTGCAGTCGACCCCCGGAAGTGGTCACGACACGCCCAACATGTTGGGGCTGCACGAGGACGCCCGCCTACATGTAGGGTTTCATTCCCGTGCTGGTTCCGCCCCCGCCGTCATGCGGCGGGGGCGAGGCGTTCAGAACCTTTCACGGCGGGCACTCGTTGAACGGGAAAGCCTAGGCCGAGGAGGAAGAACGTGGCTTCCGTCATCGACCGGATCAAGCGATTCATGAGCAGCCCCCAGGGGCGGCAGGCGCGCGCGCGGGCGGAGCGGCTCGCACGAGACCCCCGGACGCAGGCCAAGGTCCGTGGTCTGCTCGCGCGGCTGCGCGGCGGGCGCCGCCACTGACGACACACCCCGCTGCCCACCTCACCGGCCTTCCGGCACGCCGTTCGTATTGCGAGTTGGACGTAACTGCGACTCGTTTGCAATAGTGGCGCCATGGCCGACTACACGCTGCCCGACCTCCCCTACGACTACGCTGCCCTGGAACCGGCGATCACCGGCGAGATCCTGGAGCTGCACCACTCCAAGCACCACGCCGCCTACGTCAAGGGCGCCAACGACACGCTGGAGAAGCTCGCCGAGGCCCGTGACAAGGAGCAGTTCGGCGGCCTGGTCGGCCTTGAGAAGACGTTCGCGTTCAACCTCTCCGGGCACGTCCTGCACTCGATCTTCTGGGACAACCTGTCGCCGGACGGCGGGGACCGCCCGGGCGGCGAGCTTGCGGCGGCCATCGACGAGCACTTCGGCTCGTTCGAGGCGTTCCAGAAGCAGCTGTCCAGCGCGACGTCGCTGGTCCAGGGCTCGGGCTGGGGCGTGCTGGCGTGGGAGCCGCTGGGCAGGCGCCTCATCGTGGAGCAGGTCTACGACCATCACGGCAACGTCGGCATGAGCTCCACGCCGCTGCTGGTCTTCGACGCCTGGGAGCACGCGTACTACCTGCAGTACCGCAACGTCCGTCCCGACTACGTGCAGAGGCTCTGGTCGCTGGTGAACTGGACGGACGTCACGACCCGCTTCGACAACGCCCGCGCCTGACCCGCGGGGGCGCCCGAGACCACGGCGCCTTCCAGGCCGGGATCGTGCTCAGAACCCTTTCCTTGCGGCCTGGAGGGCGCCGTGCCGCGTCCGGTCAGCGCGGGCGGGCCTGGTAGCGGCTCAGGAACAGGTCGACACCGTCGACGACGAGGCGGCCGGCGAGGTCCGGCGGAACGCCGACGCCGATCGAGCCGGTGATCAGATGCGGGTAGACGGTCAGGCCGAAGAACTGGACGACGGCCAGCTCGACATCGGCGATGACCAGCTGGCCACGCGCGCACAGGTCGCCGAACACCTCCGCCAGCCCGGTGGCGGAGCGGGCCGGGCCGCGCTCCAGGTACGCCTGGCCGAGCTCGGGGAAGCGGCGCAGCTCACCGGTGACGAGGTTGCGCAGCGCCATCCGCGAGGGATCGGTGGCCGCGTCGACCAGCGCGCGCGCAGTGTGCAGCAGTGCCTCTCGGACGTCCGCGATATCGGCGAGCCCGGCGCGCACCTCCGCCATGGTCATGTGCGCTTCGCCCATCGCCTGCCCGACGACCTCGGTGAACAGCTCCTCCTTGCTGCCGAAGTGGTTGTACACCGTCACCTTGGACACGCCCGCGGCCGCGGCGATCAGGTCCATCCCGGCGTCGAACCCCTCGCGGATGAACAACTCGCGCGCCGCGGTGACGATGGCCTGCCGGTTGCGTTCGGCGCGCCTGCCCGATGGCGGCGAGGGTCTGGTGCTGTCTTTGCCCACGGTCCGCATGCTACCTCCAACTGAACTCTTGAGTACAGAACAAACTGTCCTGTACGGTACAGTTCAGTTAGAGGAGCGAGGGATGTCATGAACGAGATATGGCCCGTGGTCCACGCCGAACGCGAGGCGCTGATCAGAGACCTGGAGGACGTGCCCGCCGAGCGCTGGTCGACGCCGTCGCTGTGCCCCGGCTGGGACGTCCACGACGTCGTCGCCCATCTCGCCGGCGACGCCAAGACCACCCCTCTGAGCTTCGTGCTGCGCTTCGCCGCGGCCCGCTTCGACTTCGACCGCTACAACGACGCGGCCGTCGCCCGCGAACGCACCGACGACCCCCGCCGCACGCTCGCCTCGTTCCGCGCGGCCCTCCACAGGACCACCGGCGCCCCGGCACCGAAGGCCACCCGTCTCGTCGAGGCGTTCGTCCACGGTGAGGACGTCCGCCGCCCCCTCGGCCTCAGCCGCGACTACCCGGTCGAGCCCGTCGTCACCGCGCTCCGCCACCAGCTCCGCACCCGCGTCGGGATCGGCGGCGGCAAGGAGCGGGCTGAGGGACTGCACCTCGTGGCGACCGACGCGGACCTCGACGTCGGCGAAGGCCCGGAAGTACGCGGCCCGGCCCTGGCGCTCCTGCTGGCCCTGTCAGGACGCCCCATCCGCCCCGACGAACTGACGGGCCCCGGCGCCCCCACCCTGACCAAAGACGGAGGACCACCCCATCCCTGAATCACCCGAAGAGTCGAGACCACCTTCACCGCGACGCTGGTCGCCGACTCCAACAGTGGCTGGCCCTGCGTGCAGACGCGTCGCCGGCGATCTATCGTCCGCACCTCCCGAGCATTCAGGCCCGGGTGCTGATCGACCCGGGCCTTCCGTCTTTCTCCCCCCTCGCACCGCGCCTGACGACGACGGCGGTCCCCGGCTAGGGGACCGGCACCGGAGCGGCGGTCTCCTCCGGACACACCGGAAGTCCCCGCGGGGGCTGAGGTCCCCGTTTGAGGTCCAGAGACGTGAAGATGTCCGGTACCCAGCTGCCGTTCGCGAGCTTGTCCCACACTGTCACCGCGTAAAGCGGACGGTTGTCGCCGGGCATGGTCACGGCCTCGCCGTCGCGGAGTTGGCATATGACTTCGATCGTGTCGCCTTCGCGGTAGACGGGTCTCCGGTCGTCGTGCTCGCTGGACAGGCTGGGCTGCCGGTAGGCGTACGTCCGGCCGCCGGGCGTGTTGACGATCGACGCCACCTGCGACATGCCCTTGTCCTCGCCCCCGCCGGCGATCTGCGACCACAGGGCCGGGACGGCGATGGTGGCCATGGGCGCGCCGACGGTGCCGGCGAATCCGATCCACGCCACGAAGATGGCCGTGTTGTGGATGCGCGCGTTCGGGCGGAACCACAGGAACCGGCGCCAGAAGCCGGGCTGTGCGGCGTGGTCGTGCTCGCGTTCCGGCCGCGGTGCCTCGTCGGTCGTCTCCAGGCCGGAAGAGTGCGCCAGGGGGGCGCTTGGCTGTGGTGCGCTCCGACGCGCCGAGGCGGCGTTCGACGTGACGGAGGACAGTTCACCATCCTTCGACGTGTCGTCGAACGGCTCGGAGTTCACCGTCCGCCGCCGATGGGGCCGGTTCGGGCTGCTCCTCCGGTCGTTGTCAGCCGTCCTGCGGCTGCCGCGCTGGTGGGAGGGTATTTCGTTGTCTTCTTGAGCCATGGATGGGGGTCCCTCGTTAGGAACTTCGGGGGATGGATGGCCACGGGTCCAGGAGACCTGAACCCGGAACGCATCCTTTTCTGCTCGTCTGCGGTCGAACGGCCGCTAGCTCTTTTGGACCCGTTCGAAATCCGCCGCGACGCACTGAGGGAGCTTGATGCTCGACCTTATCCGCCTGCTGCGCGGGATGGTGCCCGGTGACGGGAGTCCGTCACCCAGGACGGAGTGCTCACTCGGAGATGTAGGTCCCGCCTCTCTGCCACGTTGCAGTTGCTTTCTGCAGATCTTACGGCCGATCCACCTGGGATAGGGCGAAGGCCGCGATCGATCCTGGCCAACGGGCACCGCGAACGGATGGTTCTCGGGCGAACGGAATATTTTGTTAAACCAACACCCGAGTTATCCGAACTCATCCGAAATCTAGCGATGTCGCTTATCTCCTCCCCTGAGCTGGCTGGATATCAACCATGGGCGCTTAGGCGATACATGACTTTCGCCTAACGAAAGCCATCTCTCGTTTTGAGGAGCGTCAGAGCGTGACGTTGGTGTGACTCTCGTCACGCGAGTGATGTATTTCGGCATGTCCTGTTCAAGGGGCCACGACACGCCGGATCCTCTGGACCACTCACTGGAACGGAGCCGCCGAGTGCCGTCTCGGTGCACGTCTCTCATGGTGAGGCGTGCATTGACCGCCTGCCGCCCAGGAGTGCCGCGACGTCCGGGATGGCGCGTCGCCTTCCCGCTTCTCGCTCGGCGCGTGGCGCTCCGCAGTCGGGCCAAGCTGGTAGTAACAGCAGCTTTCCTGACAGGCAGCGTTAACTCGGGTACATGTAGAAGTCGTCATCCGCGTGGTCCGTCCATGCCGCATTATGGACGGTGGTAAACCCGTGGTCGGCGCCCTCGGCGCGAGCAGAGCACGGAGGTGCTGTAAGTGCCAGGCGACTTTCTGATCAGGAGAGATGAGTCATAACGATTCATGGGCATCGCATGCACACTGCGTCAGGGCGCTAAAGAAGGAGGCCATGAGTTGCCGACTGTGGCCAGCCCCCTGGGCCCGAAATGATGAAGAGCATCGCGCAAAAGGCAGTTATGCTGACTGTCGCAGGGTCAAAGAAACTTCGCTCTGGAGTCGAACCGCGCATGACGACATGAAGCGCACAAGTGCCAGCGAAGCCTCGGATCACCCCCCCTTCGACCGCGCCTCTATCGCCCGCAAAACGCTCAGACGCGACGACGTCCGACGGCTCACGCGAAGAACATCACGTTCCGAGTCGTCGGCGGAACAGCCTGCTTCCATTCTTCCCCCTGATCGGAACGCCTCATGCCCCCATCGATCCTCGACACAGAAGCCCCGGTCGCCCCGGATGATCCGCCGCCATTGCCCACCCGGGACCGATCGCTCATCGTGGTCCACGGGATCGTCGTCGCAGCGGCGGCCCTCGGTTACACCGCCACGGGGATCGCCACAGGTAGGTGGACGCCTCGCCCTTGGCCCGCGGGACTCATGGCCCTGTACGTGCTCGGGGTTCTCGGGTTGATCGGCTACGCGGCCTGGCGGGGGGTGACAGGACGGGCCACCCTCGATCCCGCGTCGCTGGGCGCCATCAAAAGCAGATGCCTCGAAGAAGCCGCCCGCCATCCTGGGCCCGCCGCCGCAGTGGCGATGCGTCCGGTCCTTCCCCATCCATTCACGGGTTATGTGTACGCCTCCGTCACCGCGCAAAGAGTGGGATCCTCTGCCCCGGGCACGCGTGATGTGTCCGTGCGGTGGACACAGGGCTGGGCGCCGCTGCGTCGCACCGCGTGGCACCGCGCCTTCATCCTCGCCGGCACTCCGGGTTCGGCCGCGCGCGGTGTCACCTGCGGCCACGTGGGGTCGCTGGAGACTTCTCCCAAGGCATGGTCGTTGAGCTGTACCCGCACCTCGCGACGTGTCCGGGGGCGACTTCGGCAGCGGCTCACCACAGAGTGACCCGCCGTCGATCGCGGTCACCGGACAAAGGCGGATGTGGTTCAGGGAGTACCTGCTTCCAAGCCTCGCATCCCGAACAGCAGGGCAGAATCCCCCGTTCCTTCAACGCTCGCCCGATGCGTGGGCGACCTCTCGCCAAAGGGCCTCCTGCTGCCGCCTACTTTGAGTGCAGCCGAGAAACAACGACCTTGACCACTCGAAGACCGTCCGTCCGTTTGCCGGGAGTGCGGACTCCCGAAATCGACTGGACCTTCATGCGCCTGACCGGGTCTCCCTCTTCTGCGCGTTCCGTGGCGTGCGTCGTCTGACCAGGGGTGATACGAGACTCAGGTTCAGCACACGAATGAGGCCGGTGTTGTCAGTCCTTGGGGATGGTGCGGCAGGGGTTGAGCAGGGATGCCCGGATGACGGCTCCGATGGCGTCAGGGGATCTGTTCGACGCGCACACCGGGGATCGCCTTGTAGGCGTCGGGTGTCGCGGTGATCAGGGGCCAGCGGCGCCACCGCGCCGACCAGGCGGCCTGGGCGGCGTCCACTCCGAGGTCGGACACGGTGGTGGTGAGCTGCCCTGTCTGCTGGGCGATCACCTCGTCCAGGTCATCGACGTGGACGACCTCCATGTTGGGCAGCCGTTCCAGCACGCCGCGGCCGTGGTCGGGGACGAGCTGCCAAGCGCGGGCCAGCGCGGCCGCGGGGATGACGATGGTGGATTGGGTGGCGATGGACGCCCTGAGCCGGGCCCGTACATAGATCGTCTTGCCGGTGGCCAGATCCACCAGGGCGGTGGTGTCGACGACGTGACCGGTGATCACGCAACGTTCCGGTCGGACTGCGCGTCACCGTCGGTGAGACGTTCGATCAGCGCCTGTTCGTCCGGGCTCGGAGGGCCGAACAGCTCATCGACGGTCGCGGCGTCCTGGAGATAGGCCAGCTTGCGCACTGCCGCGTCCCGGAGGAACCCCGAGACCGACGGGATCTTCTTTTCCGCGGCGAGTCCCTGCAGTGTCGCGGCGAGCTCGTCGGGCAACGTGATGTTCAGTCGAGCCATGGCCAACACGATACACACTCGGGTCCCGCCTAGTGCGCACTCCCGTCGTTTCCTGGGCCGGTCGGCCACGCGGGAGTCCGGGGGCGCGGGTGGTCGGCGAGATGGTGCTGGAGTTCGCTGTGGCGGAACTGGTAGGCGATACCTGAGACTCGCAGCAGTCCCGTCCGGTGGCTCCAGTGCAGGAAGCGCCCCAGCCGCCAGGGGAGCTGTCCCCGTGTGGAGAGCAGGAACCCGACATAGCGGAGTCTGGCGGGCCCGCCCGTGAGACCGGCCGCGAATCCGGCCGTGAGCCCGCCGGCGAGCCCGCCAGCGGCCGCCGCGTCTGGTTGCCGGTGAGGTAGCGGGCGAGGACGGCGAGGTAGACGTGGGTCCCTCGGGCGTGAGCCGGTGGCTGCGTCCTCGGGCGGCGGCGATGCGGGCGGGGATGAACAGCCCGAGCAGATGGTCGGCGATGGCGCGCGTGCCCCGCCTGGGACGGGGCGTCCAGCACCGGACGCCATCGCGGGCGCTCATGAGCGCCCGCCGCCGCCTCGATGAACTCCCACGCCTGGGCGGGGACGAGGGGGACCAGGTCCACGCGGGCGGAGTCATGCGTCCACACCCGGTCGCCCGGCGGGGTCACCGGCGTGCCGGAGGTGCGGTGGCCCCGGACCAGGGCGTCGTAGTGGCCGGTGCGGCAGGTGGAAGGCGCGCGCGGTCCCCTCGAATCCATTCTCCTCGCCTCTATTCACTCGAACGAAGAATTGATACGGTAAAGGCGACTAGGAAGGGATCGACATGACATTCACCGCGCCTTCGGCTGCCGACTTCTACTCATCCTGGATCGACGGATCGTGGCGCGAAAGCGACATGCGGTACCCGGCGATCAACCCGGCCACGGGTCGTCCATTCGCCGATTTGGCGTCGGCGTCCGCAGGCGATGTGGACACCGCCGTCGCCAGCGCCGAGGCGGCCTTCCGGAAGAACCGCGGCGCAGGGGCCGCCACCCGTGCCGCATGGTGCCGGTCGGCCGCTCAGGCGCTGCTCGGCGCGCACGGGGAACTCGCCGAGGTGCTCTCCACCGAGCAGGGCAAGCCGATCGCCGAGGCCACCGGGGAGATCCTGTTCGCGGTCCGCGGGCTGGAGATGGCCGCGGAGTCCGTCCTCGCCCTGGGCGGGGAGACGCCGCAGGTCCAGGACACGAACAAGCGGGCGATCGTGCGCCGCGAGGGCCTCGGCGTGTGGGCGGTCATCACCCCGTGGAACTTCCCGGTGAACATTCCGGTCGAGTACCTCGGCCCGGCCCTCGCGTCCGGCAACGCCGTGGTGTGGAAGCCGGCTCCCACCACGGCCGTCGTGGCGGCGAAGTTCCGGGAAATCCTTCTCGCGGCGGATTTCCCGCAGGAACTACTGCAATTGGTGATCACGAACGAAGTCGCGGTCGCCAGCCATCTGGTGACGCATCCGGGAATTGTCGCGGTCGGCTTTACCGGCAGCAGCGGGACGGGTCAGTCCATCGCCGAATCGGCCTGGCGTAAAAAGCTTCTCCTCGAACTGGGCGGGAACTCGCCCATCGTGGTTCTCGGCGATGCCGACATCGAGATCGCCGCAACGGCGATATCGAACGCGGCGTTCTGGAACGCGGGCCAGGTGTGCAGTGCCGCCGGCAAGGTGCTGGTGGCCGCGTCGTGCGCGGACGAGCTCACCCGGCTGCTCGCGAAGCGGGCCACGGAGACGGTCCTGGGGTCCCCGCTGGATCCCGGGGTCACGATGGGACCGGTCCATCTGGAGTCCAGCATCGCCCGGTACGACCGGTTGATCGAGAATGCCCGGGAGCACGGCGCGGACGTCGTGACCGGTGGTGAACGGATCCAGGGCGAGGAGGGCTTCTTCTTCCCGCCCACCGTCATCACCTCCGTCGGCCGCGACGCCGCCCTCTTCAGCGAGGAGACCTTCGGGCCGATCGCCTCGCTGTCGGTCTTCGAGGACGAGGAGGACATGGTCGCGGCCGCGAACGCCGGTGAGTTCGGGCTCGTCGGCTCGTTGTTCACGACCGACCTCGCCAGGGCCTTCCAGTTGGGCGAGCGCATCGACTGCGGGCTGGTGGTGGTCAACGACTCCTCCAACTACTGGGAGTTCAGCTTGCCCTTCGGTGGCGCGGCCGGCCGCCAGTCCGGCCGGGGCCGGCTTGGCGGCCGCTGGGTCATCGACGAGTTCAGCCAGGTCAAGACCCTCGCGATCGACGTCCGGTGACCTAGTCCGCGGAGGGCGATCAGTCCGCGGGCAGGGCGACGTCCAGCTCGGTCAGGGCCGCGACCTCTTCGAAACCGAAGCCGGGAGCGACCCTGTCGAGCCGGAACCGCTCGCCCTGCCAGCGGAACACGCCGAGGTCGGTCACGACGATGTCGACGAGCCCGCGCCCGGTCAGCGGGTAGTCGGCCCGCTCGACCAGCTTGGGCCGCCCCTGGGCGTCGCACTGGGTCATGAGGACGATCACGGTGCTGCCGCCCGCGACGAGGTCCATCGCTCCGCCGATGCCGCCGCCGACCATGCCGGGGGCACTCCAGTTCGCGACGTTCGCCTGGCCGTCCACCTGGAAGGCGCCGAGTACGACGGCGTCCACCCGGCCGCCGCGGATCATCTCGAAGGACGTGACGCTGTCGAAGAACGAGGAGCCGTCGTGCAACGTCACGTACTGCCCGCCCGCGTTGTACACGGCGGGGTCGAACTCCTCCTGCGCGGCCACCTGCCCGTACCCGAGGACGCCGTTCTCCGAGTGGAGCACGATGTCGCGGCCCTCGACGTAGTTCGAGATCAGCGTGGGGATCCCGAGGCCGAGGTTCACGTAGCCGGGCTCGGGGAGCAGGGACGCGGCGATCTCGGCCATCTGGTCCCTCGTCCAGGCCCGCTTGCCGTTGTACTCCTGGGCGCTGCTCCCGGTGCGGCCCGCGCGCCGGGTGGGGAAGTCGATCGGCACCTCGACCGTCGCGGTGACCACCCGATCGACGAAGATGCCGGGGAGACCGACGTCCTCGGGGTCGATCAGGCCGTCCACGATCTCGTCCACCTCGGCGACCACCACGCGGGCGCCCTTGGCGAAACTGGGCATGAAGTTGCGGCCGACGCCCCGGAACTGCAGGTTCCCGAAGCGGTCCGCGCGGTCGGCGCGGATGAACGCGTAATCGACCTTGAGGCCGTGCTCAAGGACGTGCTCGACACCGTCGATGACGCGGGTCTCCTTGCCCTCGGCGATCGCGGTGCCCACCCCGGTGCGGGTGAAGAACGCGCCGATTCCCGCGCCGCCCGCGCGGAGCCGCTCGACCAGGGTGCCCTGGGGGACCAGCTCGACGTCGATACGGCCCGCCGCGATCTGCTCCTCGGCCGCCGACCTCCCTTCGCCCGCCCGCGCGGAGAACGACACGATCAACCTATTGACCTGGCAGTTCTCGATCAGGGTGTTGGAGCGGTAGGGACCACTGCCCAGGGAGTTGGCGACGATGCAAAGCTCTTTCGCGCCTTGCTTGCGCAGCGCCACGGTGAGGCTGGACGGGAAGCTGTGGACCATCCCGAACCCCGCGATGGCCACGCTGGACCCGTCGGGGACGTCGGCGACGGCGGCCTCGGGCGAGGAATAGATCTTGTTGATCGACATGGCGGTCGTCTCCTCCGGCTCGTCTCTGTTCACGCGTCCACGAGGCGGAACCGCGGCAGCGCGGCCCCCTCGCCCGTGTCGAAGAACACGACCTCGACCGGGGCGCCGATGTACACGTCCTCGACGGAGCAGTCCACGATGTTCGTCATCACCCTGGGCCCCTCCTCAAGCTCGACATAGGCGAGCACGTAGGGGGTGGCCTGGCCCCACTCGCCCGGCGCCCGCCGGACGATGCTGAACGTGTAGACCGTCCCGCGTCCGCTGGCCTGTTCGAGCACCGTGTCGGTGCTGTGGCAGAACGGGCAGATGGGCCGCGGGTACCAGACCGCCTCCCCGCACTGGGAGCAGCGCGTGACCAGCAGCCGCCCTTCCTGCGTCGCGGCCCAGAACTCGGCCGTGTCCGGGTTGACGTCGGGGGCGGGGACGGGGAGTGCCGAGTCGGTGCGAACCGTGGTCATGAGTCCTCTCTTCCAAGGATCATCGTGGCGCTCCGCATCCGGGTGCCGAGGTCGCCGCCGTTGCCGTGCACGAGCGCGATCTGGCAGTCGGGGACCTGGACGCCCTCGTTCGCCTCGTCGCGCAGTTGCCGCACCGCCTCGATGAGCTTGGTCACGCCCCCGCGGTGCCCCGGGTGGTTGTTGGCCAGGCCGCCGCCGTCGGTGTTGAACGGGAGCCGCCCGTGCGGCGCGACGAGCGCACCGTCCTGGACGAAGCGCCCCCCCTCGCCCTTCGCGCAGAAGCCCAGGTCCTCCAGCATCATGAGCACGGTGATCGTGAAGCTGTCGTAGATCGACACGTAGTCCACGTCGGCGGGCGTCACGCCCGCCTCCTCGAAGGCGCGCGGCGCCGACCACACCGCGCCTGAGTAGGTGAGGTCGGTCTTGCCGCCGTTGACGATCTTGCCTGCCTCGCCGGCACCCATGATCTTCACGGAGTCGCGGGCGAGGCTCGCCGCGACGTCCGCGCTCACCACCACGACGGCGCCGCCGCCGTCGGTGACCACGCAGCAGTCGGCGCGGTGCAGCGGATCGGCGATGAGCGGTGAGCCCACCACCTCCTCGACCGTCATCACCTTGCGCAGGAAGGCGTTCGGGTTGTGGGAGGCGTGGATGGTGGCGGCGACCTTGATCTCCGCGAGCTGCTCGCTCGTGGTGCCGTACTCGTGCATGTGGCGGCGCGCGGCGAGCGCGTAGGTGCTCGTGGCCCCGGCGACACCGTACATCCGGCCCTCGAAGCCGTCCTCGGGCACCTTCAGGGGGCCGGGGCCCGAGTTGGTGCCGGTGCGCGGCTTCCCGGCGAGGGAGACGAGCGCGACGCTGCACTTGCCGGCCACGATCGCGGACGCCGCGTGCGAGACGTGGTAGATCGGCGACGCGCCGCCGCTCTCCGTCGAGTCCATGTAGCGCAGGTTGCGCAGGCCCAGATAGTCGGCCATGGAGATCCAGCCGGCGCCCGCGGCGTCGTTGCCGCAGAAGAAGCCGTCCACGTCGTCCATGGTCAGGCCCGCGTCGGCCAGGGCGCCGAGGCAGACCGTGGCGTGGATCTGTGCGAGCGACTCGTCCGGCAGCTCCCGCCCCGGGTGCTCGAACGCGCCGGCGAGGAACGCCTGCCCGCTGATACTCATACTGTTTCCTTTCTGCCGCAGAAGCCCGGGTCCGCGAGGACCGTCTCCTGGTCCTGTCCCAGGGCCGGCGCCGGAGCCGGGTCGGGCGGGGCGAAGCCGCGCATCGTGAACGGGAACCCCTTGCGGCGGGAGCCCCGGTCGCCCAGGTAGACCCGCCGTTCACGGAACCGCGGCTCGTGTCTGCGCTCGGCCGCCGAGAGCACCGGCGCGTTCGCCACTCCCGCCTCGGTCAGGGCCCGGACGCACTCCGCGCGGGAACGGGCGCGGGTCCACGCCCCGATCAGCTCGTCCACCCGGGCCTCGTGCTCCCACCACCACTCGTCCGATCTCCCCGTCAGCTCCGCGGGCGCGACGAGGCACGCCAGCGCCTCCCGTTCGGCCCGGCGGCGGCACGCGACCGCGACCCACCGGTCCTCGTCCGCGCAGGGGTACACGTCGTGCGGGGTGCCGCCGGGGCGCCGGTTGCCGGTGGGCGCGGGAAGCACGCCCGTCACCGCGTGCTCGGCGATCCGATCGGCGAGGGTCCAGCTGATGAGCTCGCGCTGCGAGACGTCCAGGTGGACGCCGCGGACGCCGCGCTCCAGGCAGTACGCGACGAGGCTGGCACCGAAGAGGGACGCCGCCTGGTCGGGGTAGTTGACCTCGGCGGACGACCACATCGGCCCGCCGCCCGGGTACCCCGTCACCGAGGCCAGCCCCGAGAGCAGGTCGAGCGTCGAACCGTACGATCTGCGGCCGGCCTCGGGACCGTCCTGCCCCTGGCTCGACAGGGAGAGGTAGACGAGGCCCGGATTGACCGCGCGCAGGGTCTCGAAGTCGGCCCCGAGCCGCCTGGTCACGCCCACGGTGAAGTTCTCGATCACGACGTCCGCGCGGGCGGCCAGCCGGTGCAGCGCCTCGCGACCGGCCTCGGTCTTGAGCTCCAGCACCACGCCCAGCTTGCCCGCGTTGTTGGACTCGAACATGGGCGAGACGTCCAGGCCGTGCGTGGCCGGTGGCTGCCCCGCCACGGGCCACTGCCGGAACGGGTCGGGGTGTCCCGCGGACTCGACCTTGATCACCGTGGCGCCGTAGTCGGCGAGCAGCCGCCCAGTGGCCGCGCCCGCGGTGATCGTCCCGAGGTCCAGCACGGTCACGCCCGCGAGCGGCGCCACCGGATGGGGGGCCCCGCTCCCGTAGCGGGCCGTGCCGGAGGCGCCGGCCGGTGCCGGCACCCGCCGCCCGGTGTGCTCCCACGCCCGTGCCGCGGACGGGCCGCCGTCACCGAGCGCCGGTGGCGGCCCGGAGCGCCACGGCAGCCCCGCGGCGCGGGCCGGAGGGCCGACGGGCGCGACCGTCGTCCCGCCCTGCCGCGGCTCACGGAAGAAGCCACGCGATCCGTACTGCGGATCGCCGCGCAGGTCGCCCAGGTCGGCGCTGAAGCCGACGGCGAGCCCCAGCGACTGGGCGCGCTCGTAGATCGTCCGCTTGGGCAGGCGTGCCGCCCATCTCTCGATCACCGGCCACCACCGCTCCGGATCGGGGGGCGACGCCGGCGCCGACCCGCTGACGAGCTCGGCCAGCAGGCCCCACTGCTCGTGCTGGAAGACGAAGCCGACCCAGCCGTCGGACGCGCGGACGATCCGCCACGGCCCCGCGGTGGCCCCCGTGCGCGTCGGCGCGGTGGCGGCGACGGTGGTCTCGATGTCGCTCTTCCAGTCGATGTACGCCGCGACGTCGCACAGGGCCACATCGACCACGTCGCCCTGCCCGGCGCGCGCACGGCGGCGGAGCGCGAGCATGGCGCCGAAGAAGCCCGCGAAGGCGGCGGCGTGCGCCGTCTGCTCCCCGCCGAGGCTCAGCGGGGAGCGGTCCGGCTCGCCGATCATCGAGGCGAGGCCGCCGAAGCACTCGGCGAGCAGGCTGTCGCCGGGATGGTCCGAGCGCGGGTCGTCCAGCCCCGCCGCCGTGATGCCCACGGTGACCAGGCCCGGCCAGATGTCGCGGATCCGCGGCGCGGTCAGGCCGGTGGCGCGGGCCCGGGCGGGGCCGAGGTCGGTGAGCAGGAGATCGGCACGGTCCAGCAGGCGGGCGAGCGTCGTCCGCCCGTCCGCGGTGTCCAGGTCGGCGACCACGCTGCGCTTGTCCGCGTCGAGGCTGGAGAAGGCGAAGCCGACGCCGTGCTCGTCCAGGGGTCTCTGCGTTCTCAGCGGGTCCCCGCCGGGCGGCTCGCACAGGATCACCTCGTGCCCCAGCCCGGCCAGCAGCCGGCCGCAGACCTTCGCGGCCACGCCGGTGGAGAGCTCGACGACCCGCAGCGCCGCGCCGGGGTCGCGCCGCCGGTCGCCGCCCCGCTCCTCATCTGGTCGTGTCATCGGTCAGCGCGCCACCTCGGTGGCGCCCGGCCCGGCGTGCTCCCACTCCCAGCCGCTCTCGGGACGGGGCCAGTTCAGCACCGTGGCCGCCGTCCGGCCGAGGATCCAGACCTTGTCCTCCTCGCTGAGGAAGTCGAGCGTGTACCTGACGTGGTCGAGGTTCTCCCGCCAGGTCGCCCCGCGCACCCGCGTCGTGTCCGAGGCCCACATGAGCCGCTGCGGGCCGTACGCGTCGTAGACACGGCGCAGCGTCGGGGTGAGGGACGGATAGGGGTACGGCTCGGCCGTGTAGTCGGGGATCGCGGAGAACTTCATGTAGACGTTGGGGTACTTCACGAGCGGGAAGATGTCGTCGATGTACGCCCAGAGGTCCTGGGTCAGCGGGTCACCGATGATCAGGCCCATGTGGTCGACGATCAGCCGGAGATCGGGGTGCCGCTCGGCGATCCGGGCGACCTTGCGGACCTCGGGGCCGTAGATCAGCAGCATCAGCGGGATGCCGAGCCGTTCCGCGGCCTCCCAGAACCACGGGAACTCGTCCACGTCGATCCAGTCGCGTCCGCGGAACTCCGGGTAGCTCATCCGGATGCCGCGCATCCACGGGTCGTCGAACCAGCGCTCGATGCGGTCCCGGTCCGGGTCCCAGAGGTCGAACCTGCCCATCACGCCGAACCGGCCCGGGTACTGCGCGGCCCAGGCGAGCTGCGGCGAGTTGTCGTTCCCCGCCCAGATGGCCGGGACGATCGCCACGGCGTCGATGCCGAGCTCGTCCATCCTGGGCAGGATCTGCTTCGGCGTGGACTCCGGGGACCCCGTGTAGGTCTCGCCGATGTCCGGCCAGGGCCGGTCCGGGGTGTTGGCCAGGAACATGTGGATCTGGGTATCGAGGATGAACACGCCTCCGCCTCACTGAGGTTGCCGGACGGTCGCCTGGGCCGGCGACGGCGTCCGTGGAGTGAACGAGATATTGCGGTACCAGAGCCGCCACGGTGTCGTGTGCCTGGTCCAGGAGTCGGGGCCCGGAGTCGATCTGCTCGTCTGCATCACCCGCAGCGTCGCGAGGACCTGCTCGTCAGTGGCGCTCGCCAGCTCGTAGACGGCGAGGTAGCGCGGGCAGCCCGGTTCCGGATGCTTGAGCGGGCGCCGCAGCGCGTACCTGGTCCCCCGGGCGAAGCCGCCGGTGGCCGTCGCCTCGGGGAGGTGGACATTGGTGTAGAAGTCATCGAACTCGGCGAGCTCGTCGTCGCCGATGTCCGCGGGCGCGTCGATCCCGATGATCTGGATGACGTCCGGGGTGCCCGTCGACGGCGCGGTCTCGGCGACCTTCTCATAGAGCACCCGCCACCGGCTGGTGAGCAGGTCCGGCCAGAGCGGCGGGTCGGCGGTGTAGACGGGATGGACGGTCTCCCCGGCGGTCTCCCCGGCGGTCTCCCCGGCGGCCTGCTGGGCGAGGAACGCGGTGGCCGCCTGCTCGCTCTCGATCTCGTAGGCCGCCAGGTAGGCCCCTCCGAAGTCGCCCCTCGCGTCCGGCAGCTGGAGGGCGTAGCGGTGCGCGGCCACGAAGCCCGGATACCTCGCGAAGACCTCGGGGACGTGCGTCTCGTCGTAGAAGCGGTTGAACCGCGCGACGTCCGCCGGGTCCGAGCTGCCGAAGTCGATGGCGATCCAGTACAGGAACCTGCTGGAGAAGGGTGCCACCGTCACCGCCCTCCGTTCTTGCCCACGGCCCGGCGGTAGGTCGCGGCGCCGTCGGAGAGGACGTCGCTCCGGGCCTGGATCTGCGCGCGGAGGTCCTCGCCGTAGCGCAGCGCCGTGGTCCAGTCGGAGATGTGCTGGGGGATCTCGTGCAGCGCCCGCTTCGACCAGTCGAGGCTGACCGGGTCGAACCGCGCGACGCGGCGGGCGAGCTCGACGGCGGCGTCCGCGAGCGAGGCCAGTGGCACCGCCTCGTTGACCAGTCCCCATTCGGCGGCCTTGGTGCCGCTGATGCGCTCGGTGGTCAGCACCATCCAGGCCGCGCGCTTCGGCGAGAGGCGGAGCTGGGTCGACGGCCCGGCGAGCCCGGGGTACAGGCCGAACCCGAGCTCCGGCATGCCGAGCTGCGCCTCATGGGCCGCGATGGCGAGATCGGAGGAGTTGACCAGCGTGACGCCCCCGCCGAGGGCGAACCCGTTGACCGCCGCGACGACGATCGCGGGATGGTGCCGGATCCTCTCCTGCACCGAGTGCCAGCTCGTCCGCCTCCCCTCGACGGTGTCGTCGGCCCCGGTGCCCTCCTCGCCCGCCTCCTTGAGATCGACCCCGGAGCAGAAGGCGCTGCCGGCCCCGGTCAGGATGATGACCTTCGCCGTCCCGTGGCAGTCGTCCAGGGCGTCCAGCAGCGCCGACCTCGCGGCGCGGCTCATCGCGTTGCGCTTGTGCGGGCGGTTGAGGGTGAGCCGCGCGACGCCGTCGCCGAGGTCCTCGTGCAGGACGAGCCGTTCGCCCGCGTCCGCGCTCATGTGAGGGGCTCCTGCCCCTGGACGGCGAACTTGAGGATCGTCCGCTCGCTGAAGCCGGGCTCGAACACGGCCCGGACGGGCAGGTCGGGGACGAGCTCCTCCGGCGCCTCCACGAGCGTGCTGATGACGGCCGGGCCCTCGTCGAGCTTGACGTAGGCCACCAGGTACGGCCTGACCTCCTCGAAGGCGCTGAAGTACCGCTGATGCATCCTGATCCAGGACCACAGCCGCCCCTTCCCGCTGACCGCGCGCCAGCCGAATGAGCCGGACAGGCAGCGCGGACACACCTCGCTGTCGGGGAAGCGGTACTCGCCGCAGGCGTCGCAGCACTGCAACCGCAGCTCGTTCTCGGCCAGGCCGTCCCAGTACGGCCGGTTCGCCGGGGTGATCTCCGGCAGCAGTCGCTCGTAGCTCTCGGCGTTCATCGCGTGGCCGCCCCATCGTGGGTGAGGATGTGCCCGTCGTTGGTGAGGATGTGCGAGGTGACGATCGGCGACGCGCACATGTACTGCGCCGTCGTGCATCCGGGCACCTGCCTGGCACCCGCCTCGCCGCGTAGCTGGCGCACCGCCTCGACGTGGTGCGCCCAGCCCTGCATGTAGCTCTCGCCGGTGTGCCCGCCCGCCGTGTTCAGCGGGCGCGGCCCGTCGTGGCGGATCTTCTTCTCGTCCGCCCAGCGCCATCCCTCGCCGCGCGGGGCGTGGTTGAAGCCCTCCAGGGTGAAGACGATGGTGGGCGTGAAGTTGTCGTAGATCTGCAGGCAGTCGACGTCCTCCGGCGCGATGCCGGTCCGCCGGTAGAGCCGGCTCGCCACGTCCTGGCAGGCGGAGTAGAAGAAGTCCTCCGCCGTGTAGTAGTTGGTGAGGTGGGCCATCCCCGCCGTCGCGGCGACGCGCACCGGCGGCTTGCGGAGCGACCTCGCGCGCTCCATCGAGGTGACGATGAAGGCGACGGCGCCGTCGTTGATGATGCAGTAGTCGAGCAGCCGCAGCGGCTCGGCGATGAACCGCGACCCCAGGTAGTCCTCGCGGGTGATCTCCTCCTGGAAGACGGCGACCGGGTTGAGCGCGGCGTGCCGGCGGTTGTTGATCGCCAACGGTGCCAGCGCGTCCTCGTCCGCCCCGTACATCGCCCGGTACCGCTGGTACATCATGGCGACGTAGGCGCCCGGCGAGGTCATGCCGTACATCTCGTCGTAGGCGACGGTGGGGCCGCCGCCCTCGCCGCCGTACCTCATCCTCGCGGACCGGCCGTTGTTGCCGTAGACGCACGCGACCACGTCGGCCGTACCGTTCGCGATCAATGCGACGGCCTCCTGGAGGGCGACGCCGCTCATCCGGCCCGATCCTTCGAGATCGTGGACGAAGCGGGGGTGCTGGAGGCCGAGCACGGTGGCGAGCCGGTTGTACTCCACGCGGGAGCAGAGCAGCCCGTCGATCTCGTCCTTGCCGATCCCGCAGTCCTCGATCGCCTCCCGGAGGGCGCCGGCCGCCAGGGCATAGGCGTCCCGGGGCCGGTCAGTGGCCGCGTAGAGCGCGCGGAAGTCCGACTGCCCTACACCGACGATCGCGATCTCGGCTGACTCGTGCTGCATGCGTCTCTCCGGTCGGTTGGCCCTTGCCCGCCCGTCAGAGCCGGGCACGACGTGTCGGGACACGCCCTGTCGGGGTACGGCGCCGCGCGGTCATGCCGGGCGCGCGGCGAACCGGCTCCCGTCCAGCGCGGTCATGCTCCCGAGGCTTGCTCCTCTTCCAGCTTCGCGACGGCCGCCAGCGCCGCCTCCTTCGCGGCCTCCACGTGGTGCCGGGCGAGCCGGGCGGCGCGCTCGGCGTCCCGGTCGGTGATCGCCACGACGAGGTCGCGGTACTCCTGGTCGGATCTGTCCCGGCGTCCGGGGATGCTGAGCGACAGCCGGCGCAGGGCGTGGATGCGGGCGTGCAGCGGCGCGAGGATGGACTCCAGCAGGGCGTTCCTCGCCCCCGCCAGCAGCAGCTCGTCGAAGTGGTGGATCGCGCTGAGCTGCTCCTCGCCGCCCTTGCCCGGCCGCATGAGCTTGACCAGTTCCAGCACCTCCGAGTCCGTGGCGCGCTGGACGAACAGCGACGCGGCCTCGGGCTCCAGCGCCGCGCGCACCTCGTAGATCTGCCGGACGTCGTCGCTGCCGAGCACGGCCACCCGCACGCCCCGGCTGCTCGAGGTCTCGACGAGCCCGAGCGCCTGGAGATGGCGGACCGCCTCGCGGATCGAGGTCCGGCTCACGCTGGTGAGCTCCATGAGCTCACGCTCGGTGAGCCGGCGTCCCGGCTGCAGCGTGCCTTCCAGGATGGCCTGCCGGACCCTGCGCACGACGAGCTGCGGAACGGACTCTGCAGGACGGTCGATCCGCAGGTTCGGTCCGGTCTCTGTCATGCCACCTCCTCAGAGTTTGTATGACGTAATATAATCATACGACGAAGACGGGTCAACCTCCGCCAGTCAACCGCACGGCAGCCGTGCGCTTCAACCCCTGTCAGCAGCGCCAACGCTCACTCCTCGGCCGATTTTGTCCGCTTTACACTGTTGACGGCGCCTAGCACGTCTGATTTGGTACGTCATACAAACTCGCTCCGGCCGGACGGGACGACCTCCTGTTCGCGCACGTTCGTGGAGCACGGCACCCGACGACAACCACCGCCTCGTTCCGCGCACGAGCTCCCACCGCACCCGCACCAGCGTCTTTCAAAGGAGGAAGGATGTTGAGTCGACCGGCCAGCAGAGAGCACAGGAGACGTTCCCGGATGCTCGCGCCCGCGGTGGGCCTCGCGATGGTCACCGGCCTCGCGACGGCCTGCTCATCGGGCTCGTCGGAGGGGCAGGAGGGCGCGTCCGGGCGCACGCTCCGCGTCGGCGTCGTGGCCAGCACGATCTCCACCATCGACGCCTACTCGAACCTGAGGTCGCAGGACTTCTACGTGCGTAACGCCGCGATGTTCGAGCCGCTCGTCCGGCAGACGAAGAACGGCTTCGAATGGGCGCTCGCCACCGACATCACGCACAACAAGGACAACACCGTGTGGACGGTGAAGCTCCGTCCGAACGTGAAGTTCCACGACGGGAGCGTGTTCGGCGCGGACGATGTCATCGCCGTCTTCAAGCGGATCCTCGACAAGAAGAAGCCCCTCATCGAGGCCAACTACGTCGACTTCATCGACCCCGAGGGCATGGAGAAGGTGGACGACCTGACGGTGCGGTTCAAGCTGCGCGAGCCGTACGGGCCGTTCAAGTTCGCCGTCTCCAACAGCAACATCATCTTCTACAAGAAGGGATCCACGCCCGAGCAGGCGATGGGGACGGGGCCGTTCAGCCTCGTCTCGTTCACCCCCGGGCGGGAGACGGTCGTCAAGAGGTTCGACGCCCACTGGGGCGCGAAGCCCAAGATCGACAAAGTGAAGATCATCAGCTTCAAGACCGCGGAGGCCTCGACCAACGCGCTGATCGGCGGCCAGATCGACGCGAGCTCCAACATCCTGCAGACCTCGCTCCCGACGATCCAGAAGACGCCGGGACTGAAGGTCATGAAGAGCGACCTGAACCTGAAGGTCGTCATCGGAATGCGCGCCGACGTCCCGCCCTTCAACGACGTGCGCGTCCGCCAGGCGATGCAACTGATCATCAATCGCAAGCTGGCGCTCTCCAACGCCTTCGACGGCCTCGGGGCCGTGGCGAACGACCACCTGGGCTTCGACACCTGCCTGCCGAACGTCCCCCAGCGGGAACAGGACCTCGCCAAGGCCAAGCAGCTCCTCGCGGACGCGGGCAAATCGAACCTCACCATCGACCTGCAGACCGCCGCGAACAAGCCCGGAATGCTCCAGCTCGTGCAGATCCTCGCGGAGGACGCCAAGAAGATCGGCGTGACCATCAAGGTGCAGAAGATGGAGCTGGGCGCCTACCTCGAGAAGTGGGGGGAGTGGAAGTTCTACACCGGCTACGACACCAATCCCTACCTCGGCGACGTGCCCAACATGATCACCAAGGACGCGGCGCTCAACCACCAGCACTGGCACGACCAGGAGTTCGAGGCACTGGCGAAGAAGCTCTACGCCACCTCAGACGAGCAGGAGCAATGCGAGCTCCAGAAGAAGATGAAGGGGATCGAGCACGAGCGGGGCGCGAGCATCCTCGCCGCGACGAACCCCACGGTGAGCGTGTACTCCTCGAAGGTGCACGGCCTCGTCCCGGAGTTCCCCTCGGGCAGCCTGTACAACTTCACCAAGGTCACCATCGGCGGCTGAGCAGGACGGACGGTGGCGCGCGAACCGGAGTTGCCCTCCTCGGGCCTCGCACGGCGAGGGGGCATCTCCGCGTTCCGCCGGCACGGGGCCACGGCCGGGGGGTCGCGGGCGCGGACACCCCGGCCCGAACGGCGACCGGACACGTTGGACGGGATTGGTGCAATGGCTACTGAGATGACGATCGAACACGCGGTCAAGACCGCTGCGGCCCCGCGCCACTCCCGCCGAGCCGCCCTCCCCTGGCTGATCGGCCGGAGCGCGCTGACGGGCGTGGTGACCCTGTGGTGCGTCTCCGTCATCGTCTTCGTGGCGACGCAGGCGATGCCCGGCGACGTCGCGCACATCATCCTCGGACCCGGGGCGTCCACCGACCAGGTGGCCCAGCTGAGGCAGAACATGGGCCTCGACGAACCGCTGGTCACCCAGTACTGGGAATGGCTCAGGAGGGTCCTCACCGGCGACATGGGCGAATCGCTGGTCAGCGGTCAGCCCGTGTCGGAGCTGCTCGCCGGACGGATCCTCAACTCCGCGACGCTGACCGTGATCGCGATGGTCTTCATCCTGCCGCTGTCCCTCGTGATCGGCCTGCTCGCCGCCGTCTTCCGCGACCGGGCCCTCGACAAGTCCTACCTCGGCACCTCGCTGGTGGTGACGGCGACCCCGGACTTCGTCATCGGCAGCCTCGTGATCGCCCTGTTCGGCACCGTCGTCTTCAAGGTCCTGCCCCCGGTGTCGCTGCTTCCTCCGGGCGACGCGCCCTGGGAGCATCCACGGCAGCTCGTGATGCCGGTCGCCGTCATGACGCTCGTCGGGGTCACCTACCTCTCGCGCCTCGTGCGCGTCTCCTTCATCGACGTGCTGGAGAGCGAGTACGTGCAGCTCGCGATCATCAAGGGCCTGTCGATGCGACGGATCCTGTTCCTGCACGCGCTGCCGAACGCGCTCGGCCCCAGCATCCCGGCGGCGAGCATCATGGCCGCCTTCACCATCGCGGGCTCGGTCGTGATCGAGTACCTGTTCGCGTATCCGGGCATCGGCTCGGCGCTCGTGGACGCCGTCGCGGGCCACGACCTGCCGATGATCCAGGCCATCATCATGCTCATGGCGGTCGCGTTCTTCTGCTTCAACCAGCTCGCCGATGTGCTCGCGACCCTGAACAAGTCCCGCTGACAGACGAACCCGCTGACAGACGAACCCGCTGACAGACGAACCGCTGAGACGAACCGCTGACAGACGAAGGAGCGTGCGGCCGTGATCCGAACGCGACCCAGGGCGCAGGGGTTCCAGGCTCCGCCCAGGAACCTCACCCGCCGTATCCTGACCTCCCGTCAGACCCGGCTCGGCCTGATCATGCTGCTGACCATGATCCCCTTCGCGGTCGCGGGTCCCCTCTTCGCGCCGCACTCGCCGACCGCGGTCCTCGCGAAGCCGTACGCGCCGCCCGGCGACGGCCTGCTGCTCGGCGCCGACTCGCTGGGCAGGGACATCGTCTCGCGCATCCTCAGCGGCGGAACCGACCTGACCTGGATGGCCGTCCTCGCCACGCTCGGCGGCGTGACGCTCGGCACCGCCATCGGGATGATCTCGGCTTTCGCGGGCGGGATCCTCGACACGATCCTGATGCGGGTCGTCGACATCCTGCTGACGTTCCCGACGATCATCATGGCGATCCTGTTCATCTCGATGGCCGGGCCCAGCCGGTGGATCCTGGTGGTCCTGGTGGCGATCGGCCTCACACCCGGGATGGCGCGCGTGATCCGCGGCGCGGCGCGTCCGGTGCTCAGGCGTGAGCACGTCATGTGGGCGCGGACGGTCGGGCTCTCCTCCCGCCACATCCTGCTGCGGGAGGTGCTGCCGAACGTGACGTCCCCGCTCATGGTGGAGATCGGCCTCAGGCTCATGTGGTCGGTCGTCGGCCTCGCCTCCCTGAGCTTCCTCGGCTTCGGCGTCCAGCCGCCCGACGCCGACTGGGGGCTCATGGTCAGCGAGAACAAGGACGGCCTCGCCACCCAGCCGCTGGCCGTCCTCATCCCCGCCGTCTGCATCGCCCTGTTCACGATCGGGGGCAACCTCTTCGCCGAGGGCGCCGCACGCGTGATCGGCCGCACCGAAGGGACCCGTTCATGAAGGCCGTCGAGGTCACCGGGCTCACCGTCACCCTGGACGACGGCAGTGTGATCGTCGACGATGTGTCGTTCAGCCTGGACGGCGGCCAGGTCATGGGCCTCGTCGGCGAGTCGGGTTCGGGCAAGAGCACGGTCGCGCTCGCGCTGGTCGGCTTCACCAAGGCAGGTGCGAACATCACCGGCGGCAGGATCGTGGTGGGCGGTGTCGATCTGCTCGCGCTCACGCCGAACAAGCTGCGCGGGGCGCGCAAGGAGCTCATCGGCTTCGTGCCCCAGGACCCCGCGACGGCCCTCAACCCGGCGAGGAGGATCGGCGCACAGCTCACCGAGGGAATGCCCGGTGCCAAGAAGGAGAACCTGCCGAGGATCCGGCGGGTTCTGGAGACCGTCGGCCTGCCCTCGGACGCGGCCTTCCTGCGACGCCACCCCCAGGAGCTCTCGGGCGGGCAGCAGCAGCGGGTGGCGATCGCCATGGCCGTGGCGAAGGGCCCGAAGCTGGTCGTCTTCGACGAGCCCACGACCGGCCTGGACGTCTCCACCCAGGCGAGGGTCCTGGAGATGGTCGCCCGCCTCTGCGCGGACAACGGCGTGGCCGCCGTCTTCGTCTCGCACGACCTCGCGGTCGTCGGCACCGTCGGCGACCTGGTGACCGTGATGTACGCCGGGCAGGTCCTGGAGACCGGATCACGCGAGGACGTCCTGCGCTCCGCCGCGCACCCCTACTCCATCGCGCTGCTCGAATCGGTGCCGTCGACGCGCCAGCGGCTGCCGCTCATCTCCATCCCCGGCCGGGCACCGGCGGCGGGAGCCCGGTTCGACGGCTGCGTGTTCGCGGACCGCTGCGCGTTCGCCGAGGACCGCTGCCGGGACTCCGCGCCCCCGCTGGCCGCCACGTCCACGGGCAGCGCGGCACGCTGCTTCCGGGTCGAGCACGTCCGGCGGAACCAGACGTGCCTGGTCAAGGAGCCCCTGCCGCGCATCGAGAGCAGAGCGGAGGACACCGCTTCCGTCTTCGGCGTACGGAAACTGAACGCCTCCTACGACCGGACGCAGGTCCTGTTCGACGTCTCCTTCGACGTCGCCCCCGGTGAGTGCCTGGCGGTCGTGGGCGAATCGGGCAGCGGCAAGACGACCATGTCCCGCTGCCTGATCGGGCTCCACGAGGAACAGTCCGGCGGCTTCGAGTTGGACGGGAAGCCGCTCGCACTGCGGTTGCGGGACCGGCCCAAGACGGCCAAGCAGCAGATGCAGTACGTCTTCCAGAATCCGTACGGCTCGCTGAACCCCCGCCAGACCGTCGCGACCGCGGTGGCGGTGTCGCTGAAGCACTTCTACGGAGAACGGGGAAAGGCCGCCCGCGCCAAGGTCAAGGAGGCCCTGGAGCGGGTGGAGATCCCGTGGCGGCTCGCGGACCGCTACCCCGCCGAACTGTCGGGCGGCCAACGCCAGCGGGTGGCCATCGCCCGTGCCCTCGCCTGCCGTCCCTCGCTGCTGATCTGCGACGAGGTCACCTCGGGTCTCGACGTCTCGGTGCAGGCCTCCGTCGTCGAGCTGCTCCGGACGCTGCAGGACGACGGGCTGAGCATGATCTTCATCACCCACGACCTCGCCGTCGTGCGCAGCATCGGCGACCGCGTCGTCGTCCTGCGCCAGGGCCACGTCGTGGAGTCGGGGGCGGTGGAGTCGGTGCTCAGCGCACCGCAGGATCCCTACACCCGGGGGCTCCTCGCCGACACGCTAGAGGTCGACCGTCCCGACACCGGGACGCTGCACCTGCCCGGATGAGACCGGCCCTTCCAATGGAGTACACCGCGATCGTGGCGGGCGCGCCCGGCACCGAGCCGGACGGCGTCGCCGACGGCGGCTACAAGGTCAACCTGGTGGTCGGGGGCGTTCACCGGGGCGGCGACCGTCTTCTTCGCGTGACGGGCATGGTCGACTACAACGGCGCTCCTGCTGTGCTCAGTCCTTGGGGGTGGTGCGGCGGGGGTTGAGCAAGGATGCCCGGCGGCTGTAGGCGAAGTAGACGACGCAGCCCAGCACGAACCAGGTCGCGAACCGGACCCAGGTCTGCCACTGGAGGAACGTGATCAGCCAGATCGAGAAGCCCACGCCGACGAGCGGGATGATCGGCATGCCCGGTGTCCGGAACTCGCGCGGCAGGTCGGGGCGCTTGTAGCGGAGCACGATGACCGCGATGCACACCACGATGAAGGCCAGCAGGATGCCGATGTTGGTCAGCTCCGCCGCCTCCGCGATCGGCAGGAACCCGGCGATCACCGCGGACCCGGCGCCGAGGATCCAGGTGATCCGCGTCGGGACGTGCCGGGTCCGGTGGGTCTTGGCGAACCAGCCCGGGAGCAGCCCGTCGCGGCTCATCGAGTACCACACGCGCGTGGCGCCCATCATGAACGTGAACAGCACGGTGAGCACGCCCAGGATCGCGCCGACCGCGATGACGGCCCCGATCGCGTCCATTCCCACGGAGTCGAACGCCGAGGAGAACGCCGCGTTCGTGTCGATGTCCTTGTAGTCGACCATGCCCGTCAGGACGAGGCACGCCAGCACGTACAGCACCATCGAGACCGCCAGCGAGTAGAGGATCGCCTTGGGCATGTGCTTGCGCGCCTCCTGCGATTCCTCGGCCGCCGTGGACATCGCGTCGTACCCGAACACCGCGAAGAAGACGGTCGCCGCCCCGGTGAACGCCCCCGACCATCCGTAGGGCAGGAACGGCGAGTAGTTCCCGCTATCGATCTTGAAGACGCCGACCACGATGACCAGCAGGACGATCCCGACCTTCAGGTACACCAGCGCCGTCTCGAACCGGGCCGCGTTCTTCATCCCCAGGTTGAGCACGTAGGCGATCAGCAGGCACAGCAGCGCCGCGAACAGGTTGACCTTGTAGCTGCCGTCGGCGACGCCGTCCGGCTCGGTGCCGGGCGCGCCGCTCATCCACAGGGGCAGGTCCACGTCCATGAACCCGAGCAGGTCGTTGAAGTAGCCGGAGATCCCGATGGCGACCACCGCCACGATCGCGGTGTACTCCAGCAGCAGGTCCCACCCGATCGCCCATCCGGTGAACTCGCCGAGCACCGCGTACCCGTAGGTGTAGGCCGACCCCGCGCGCGGGATGAGCCCGGCGAACTCCGCATACGACAACGCCGCCGCCGCGCTCGCGATCCCCGCGACCAGGAAGGAGATCAGCACGCCCGGCCCGGCCTTCTCGTTCGCCACGGCCCCCGCCAGCGAGAAGATCCCGGCGCCGATGATCCCGCCGACGCCGATCGCGGTGAGCTGCCACAGCCCCAGCGTCCGCGTCAGCCCGGACGCCGCGCCCTCGTCGTCGATCTGCTCGATGGGTTTGCGGCGGAGCATCCCGTCCAAGACCGAGGCCATTACCTACCTCCCGACGCGGCGTCCCCGCACCGTTGCGGGTCACCGGGAGACTCTGCCCACGAAAGACCAGGCCGACAAGGTCATCCAGGTCACGATTCAGGCGGACTGCGCCCTTCGTCAACGTATGCCTAGATTGCCCCCCGCGAGTGGTCACCACCCGGCCTTGGAAGGGCCGGGATCAGGTGTTCAGGAGGCCGGTCTCGTGGGCGCGGGTCACGGCTTCGGTGCGGGTGGAGACGCCGAGCTTGTCGAGGATCCGGGCGACGTGCGTGGCCGCCGTGTTGGACGAGATGAACAGCTCCGCGGCGATCTGGGCGTTGGAGCGGCCGCGTGCCAGGACCCGCAGGACGTCCAGCTCCCGGCGGGTCAGCCCGAAGTCGTTGCGGACGGGTGCGGCGGGCTCCGCCTCCAGCCGCCCGCGCGCCGCCAGCTCGTCGATGCGCGCGAGCAGCGGCGCCGCGCCGAGGTCGGCGGCGATGGCGCGGGCCGTGTTCAGCCGGGATCTGGCGCCGGGACGGTTGTTCGACGCGAGCGCGGTATTCGCGGCGCCGGTCAGGACGGTCGCCGTCTCGTACCTGTTGCCCAGGTCGCGCCACGCGGCGGCGGCCCGGTCCCAGGCGGGAAGGCCGCCGGACGCGGTCTCGGCCTGGAAGGTGAGCCGGTGGGCGTCGAGCACGGGTGTGGTCTCGCCGATCTCGCCGACGAGACGGGTCAGCCACGCCGACCGTGCGGCGGCCTCGTCGGCGATCTTCTTGTTCCGTGGCGCGGCCGCGCGGCGGGCGCGCTGGAGGCGGGCCCCGAGCACGGCGAGGCGGAGCACGTCGCGCGGGCGTCGGCCGGCGGCGAGGTAATCGCCGAGCATGTGGTCGGCGGCCTCCAGGTGGCCCTGGTCGAGGAGCCATGCGACGTGCTGGACGGCCAGGTCCGCCTTCGCCTCTTCCGCTCCGCGCGCGTGCTGGGCGAATTCGGTCAGTTCCCGGAACAGTTCCTCGAACCGGTCGGTCTCGCCCCGGCATCGCGCGATGTCCGCCGCCACGAGCCGCAGGAACGCGGCGTAAAGGGGCGGCGGGGAACCGGCGAGCGCGTCCGCGACGACGTCCAGGGCCTCGTCCCACCGGCCGAGGACGCTCAGCGGGACCGCCCTGACGACGGCCAGCATGCTGCCCCGGGAGCGGGTGCGGCCGAGCCGCCGGGCCGCCTCCAGCCCGGCGTGCGCGAGGTCCGCCGCGTCCGCGTACCGGCCCTGGACCTCGATGAGGTCGGCGGCCTCCCACTGGAAGGTGGTCAGGAACGTGTGCTCGTCGCCCGCCGCCTCGGCGGCCCGGCGCGCCTCGGCGAACGCGCGGCGGGCCGCGTCCCCGTGGCCCGCCATCCCGTCGAGTGTGGCCAGCACCAGCAGGGCGGGGGCGCGCAGGGCGTCGTCCGGCACCGCGTCCGCCAAGGTCAGGGCTTCGGACGCGTGGCGGCGGCTCTCCTCGTCGCGGAGCGCGCCGACGCCGATGAAGGCGAGCGCCGAGAGCAGTTCGCTGCGCAGGGCGTCCGCCGTGCCCGGCGGGAGCAGCGCCACGGCACGTTCCAGGTCGTCCCTGCCGGTGCCGTCGATCCGGTTCTGGAGACGGCCGCGCATCCCGAGCAGCGCCGCGACCCGTTCCGGTGACGCGCCGGGGCCGAGGGCGTCCAGCGCGGCGGTGCTGTGGGCGACACCGGCGGCGGACCTGCCCGCGGCGTAGGCCGCCGTCGCCGCCGTCTCCAGCACGTCGGTGCGGTCGGCTCCGGTGAAACGCCCGTCCCCGTGGGTGAGGATCATGTCGAGCAGGTGGAGCTGCTCGTCGTAGGCGTTCTGCCTGGCCGCGCGGGCGGCGGCGTCCCAGGCGGCGGGGAGGGCCCGGTCGGGTCGATCGGCGGCGAGCCAGTGCTCGGCGGACGCGGTGCTCCCCGCGGGCAGGGTGGCGGCGTACCGGGCGTGCAGCTCGCGTCGGCGGACCGGCAGCAGCGAGTCGTAGACGACCTCGCGGATCAGGTCGTGCCGGAGGACGAACCGGTCCTCGCGCACCACTACCAGGTCGTGCGCCATGAGGTCGTGCAGCGCGGGCTCCGTCCCGGCCTCGCGGATCGTGTCCTCGGTCAGCCCCTCGCCCGCGACCGCCAGGATCGCCAGGGTGTCGCGGGCGGGCCCGGGCAGGTCGGCGACCCGGTTGAGCAGCAGCGTCCGCAGGTCGTCCGCCGGGGTCTCGTCGGCGTTGCTGAGGGCCTCGACGAACAGCGGGTTGCCGCCGCTGCGCCCGTAGATCCGGGCGGCGCGGACACGGTCGGGCGCGTGCCCGCCGATGGCGGCGAGCATGTCGGCGACGTGCCGGTGCTCCAGCGGGCCGAGCCGGAGGCGCGTGACCTGGTCCCCGCGGGCCAGCTCGGCGAGGAGCCGCCGGTTCGGATGCTCGCCGGTCCGGACGGTCCCGATCAGCAGGACGGGACATTCGACGAGGTTGCGGACGAGGTAGGCGAACAGGTCACGGCTCGACGCGTCCGCCCAGTGCAGATCCTCCACGATCAGGACGGTGGGCCGGGACGAGGAGACCGCGGTGACCAGGCCGAGCATCTCCTCCAGCAGCCGGATGCGCGGGTAGCGCGCGGGAGCGGGCCCGAGCTCGGGGAGCCAGTCGCCGAGCGCCGACCCCGACGGCGGCAGCATCGCCGCCACCCCGTCCCGGCCGAGCCGCCGGACGAGGCCCCGCAGGATCGCCACGAACGGGACATAGGGCACGCCCTTGGAGCCCAGCTCAAGACATCCCCCGGACAGGACCAGCGGATCCCCGGGCAGGGCCCGCACCACGCCGGTCACCAGCCGCGACTTGCCGATGCCCGCCTCGCCCGAGACCAGCGCCGTGACGGGCCGCCGCCGCACGGCCTGCTCGTAGGCGGCACGCAGCGCCGCGGTCTCCGGCTCCCGTCCGACCAGGACGGGGCTGACGACAGAGGCCACCATCCGACCTCCCCATCCGGACGCGAAGTCACCAAGTCTGACGACGACAGCCTGCCACCTAGGACGACAGGCTGTGCACATGAGAAACGTGATCGCCAACATCGCCCTGTCGCTCGACGGCCGCGTCGCCGGTCCCGGCGGGGAGTACGACATGAGCTGGATCGTCCCGCACGCCATCAGCGAAGGCGCCCGCTCGCACATGGTGCGCGTCACCGGCGGCGCCACGACCGCGCTCCTCGGCCGCAAGAACTATCAGGGCTTCGGGGGCTTCTGGCCCTCCGTCGCCGAGGACGAGAACGCCGACCCTAAGGACCGCACGTTCGCCCGCTGGCTCGACACCGTCGAGAAGGTCGTGTTCTCCACCACCCTCGACCAGGTCGAGTGGGACAACGCGCGCCTCGCCACCGCCGGCCCGGCCGCCACCGTCAAGGAGCTGCGCCGCCAGGAGGGCGGCGACATCATCGTCCTGGCCAGCGTCAGCGTCATCCAGCAGCTGCTCGACGCCGGCGAGGTGGACCGCCTCAGCGTCACCCAGTGCCCCGAGATCGTCGGCGGCGGGGCCCGGCCGCTCTTCACCGACGAGATCGCCCGCTCGTCCTGGACGCTGACCGACACCACCCGCACCGACAGCGGCGCCCTGTGCCTGCTCTACGACCGGAACGAGGGCTGATCATGCGGAAGCTCGTCGTCTGCGCCCTCATGTCCCTCGACGGATATGTCGAGGGGCCGGGAAAGAACTTCATGGTCATGCCCGCCGACCACAGTTTCGACGGCTACTGCGCGGAACGTCTCCGCGAAGCCGGCACGCTCCTGCTCGGCCGGACCACATTCGAGATGTTCCGCGGTTTCTGGCCCTCGGTGGCCGGCAACGAGAACGCCACCGCGGACCAGCGGGAGATCTCCCGGCTCGACAACGCCATCGAGAAGGTCGTCGTCTCCGACACCCTCACCCGGGCCCGGACGGCGCCCTGGGACGACGCGGCCATCGTCTCCCGTTCCGAGGCGCACACGCGAATAAGCGCGCTGAAGAAGGCGCCGGGACGGGACATCCTCGTTTTCGGCAGCAACGTCCTCTGGAACGACCTGCTGAAGGCGGGCCTGGTCGACGAACTGCACCTGATGGTCGGCCCCGCCGTCCTGGGATCGGGCACACCGGCCTTCGGTAAAACGCCGGACGCGCCACTGCGGCTCCTCACGAACCGCACGTTCGCCGACTCCAGCAACATCGTCCTGCAATACGGCGTCGGCTGACCGATGCGATTCGGCGGCTGCCGGGCCCGCCCCGGCAGCCGCCCACTCAAGGAGCGGAAATGACAAAGGTCATCTCATCGGCGTCGATGTCTCTCGACGGCTTCATCGCGGGCCCTTCGGAAAGCGGCTTCGAGTACCTGTTCGCCTGGCACCGCAATGGAGACGTCAACGTCCCATCGGCCGACCCCCGCTGGTCATTCCAGGTGACGGAAACGAGCGCGGACCACATCCGCGAGCAGCTCGCCACCTTCGGCGCCCTGGTGGTGGGACGGCGCCTGTTCGACGTCACGCGGGGATGGGGCGGCAACCACCCGTGCGGCGTGCCGATCTTCGTGGTGACCCACCGGGCGCCGGTGGACTGGCCGCATCCCGACGCCCCGTTCACTTTCGTCACCGACGGGCTGGAGAGCGCGGTGCGGCAGGCGAAGGCCGTCGCGGGCGAGCGCCACGTCGGCGTCGCCGCCGGTGACATGGCGCGCCAGGCCCTCGACGCCGGACTGCTGGACGAACTCCAGATCGACCTCGTGCCGGTGCTGCTCGGCAGCGGCACCCGCCTTCTCGGCGACCTCGCCCACGCCCCGGTCACCCTCAGCGGCCCGACGGTGGCCGAGAGCATCGGCGTCACCCACCTCCGCTACCAGGTGAACAGATAGGTGCCACGGCTGCACCCGACTTCCGTCCCGAAGGCCCCACGACGACGTCGCCTCAAGGACGAACCGTTGGATCCGCCGGACGCTCGGATTCGCGCCGGGTCAGCACCAGGGGGCCGTCCTCGGTGATGGCCACGGTGTGCTCCGAGTGGGCCGTGCGCGAGCCGTCGGCCGAGCGGATGGTCCAGCCGTCGGGGTCGTAGACGATCCGGTCGGTCGTCCGGGCGAACCAGGGTTCGAGCGCGAGGGTCAGGCCCGGCCGGAGCTTGAGGCCGCGCCCGGCCCGGCCCTTGTTGGACACGTGGGGCCCTTCGTGCATGGTGCGGCCGAGGCCGTGGCCACCGAACTCGTCGTTGACCGGATAGCCGTAGCCGGCGGCCACCGCCGAGATCGCCGCCGAGATGTCGCCCAGGCGGTTACCCGGACGTGCCATCCCGATCGCCGCCTCCAGCGCTTCCTCGGTGGCGCGGATGAGCCGCAGATCCTCCTCGGCGGCGGTCCCGACGACGACCGTGCACGCCGAGTCCGCCACCCAGCCGTCGATGCCGACCGCGAGGTCCGCGCTGAGGACGTCCCCGTCGCGCAGCGCGTAGTCGTGGGGCAGGCCGTGCAGGACGGCGTCGTTCACCGACAGGCAGATGACGTTGCGGAACGGCCCGTTGCCGAAGGACGGCGCGTAGTCCCAGTAGCAGGACTCCGCACCGCGTTCCTTGATCATGGCGCGCGCGTGGTGTTCCAGGTCCAGGAGGTTGACGCCCACCGCGGCGACCCGGCTGACCTCCGACAGCACCTCGGCGACGAAACGCCCGGCCACGTGCATCCGCGCGATCTCCGCGGGCGTCTTCAGTTCGATCACGAGTACCTCACGTACGGGGAGTGCTGGTATTTCTATACCAATACTCTCATGCTTGACGGTATAGTAATACCAGCCCTACGCTGTGGGCATGGTCCGCCAGCCGCTCACGCCCGAACAGATCGAAGCCGGCAGGCGCCTCGGCGCCCTGCTGCGCCGCGCGCGGGCGGGCCGCGACCTCGCGGAGGTCGCGCGCGCGGCGGGCATCTCCCCGGAGACCCTGCGCAAGATCGAGACCGGCCGCCTGCCCGCCCCCGGGTTCGGCACGATCGTCTGCATCGGCGAGGCGCTCGACGTGCCCGTGCAGGAGCTGGCGGCCACCTGGCGTGGTAGCGGCCCCCCGCTGGAAGCCGTCTCGTAGCCACCCCGCCACGAGGTTCGACTGTGACCGTGACCGATGACCACGTGGCGACCCTGCGCGTCCGTCTGGCCGGACGTCCCGGCAAGCGTCACCACCGATGGGGGCGGCCCGGCCCGTCCGAGGCCGACGCGGGCTATGCAGCGCTGATCTCCGCCGCCTTCTACGAGGCCGCGTGCCGCCGCTTCGTCCGGAACGGGTGGCCCGCCGACGATGCCGAAGTCACCGCCTTCATCACCGCCGCCCGCGCCGCGCCCAACATCATCGTCCCCGCCACCGCCGAACGCCTGATCAACCACGCCATCGGGAAAGTCCCGCTGGAAGCGAACGACGACATCGATCCCAGAGTGGCGATCAGGGTCAGAACACTCCTCCTCACAGCACTGGTCGGCGACCTGCATTTCGGCGACGCCCAACTCGACAGGTTCATGGCCCGCTCACGGCAACTGGCGCAAGACTCCCTGAGGTAGCGCCCTGGCCCGGTGTCAGAGCCATGGTGGACGGCGAAAAACCTTCCCGGCCGCCACCCCCTGACTGACGGTGACGGAGGCAGCGGCCGGGGAGGAGTGGTGTCCCCCGGACGCGCGGCGGGAGCGGCGCATGCCCGGAGGAGATTTGATCGGTGCGCCGCAGTCACCATCTCCCGCGTGAATGCCAAGGCCCAAGCAGAGGCTTGGCATCCAGCATGTCGGGACGCTCAGGACTCGAAGCCGGGGACGGACAGGCAGGGACCGACCCGGAACCGTGGGAGGCGCCAGTGGCGTTCTTTCTATGGCTCCCGCGATGCGACAGCCGGGGATGCAGCAAGAACCCGATGATGAGCCCGCCTACAGGGCCGGCGCCCAAGAGCAGGGACGATTGCCAGAGCATCTCCACAAGAATCTCCCTCACTCGGCGTCCCGTTGAGAGTCCTGCTGGCTCAGGTGCTGCCCGTACAATTTGTCCTCCTCGGCCATAAGCACTTTCAAACGCTCGCCGGTGTCGGCCGACAGGCACGACCTCAGCCCGAATTGCACTTGCGACGGCGTTAGTGGCCGCCTCGTGCAGACGGTCAGCTGCCCGGTCTTTCCGGATATGTACGGCGTCGCCCACCGGTCTGGCGTCGGCGGGTGCCCTGGCGCGGTGTCGCTGTGACTTCTGCGGGAACTTCCCGGTGAAGTGTCGAAGCTCATGGAATTTGATCACTTCCTTCTGGGTGGGACGTCTGAGCTCCAGGGTGGTGCCAAGGCAATAGGCTGGGGTACACACCGACTGGTACTTCGCGAAATACCACGCGTGGAGGCTGGCATATGCCCCATTCTGTCCCCATAGACCCCCGCCGAAGCATGAGGGCCCAGCTGGCGTACACAATGCGGCTCTGGCGGGAGATCAAGGGGCTCAGCCAGGACGGCTTGGCCAAGGAGCTGTACACGACCCGCGAGACCGTCACGGCTTATGAGACTCAGCGAAACCGTCCGGACCAGGAGTTCTGCAAGAAGCTCGATGAATTCTTCGGGACCGGTGAGCTGTTCCAGGGACTCTGGCACCACGCGCAGCGGGAGCACCTCCGGGAATGGTTCGAGGCGTACGTTGCCCACGAGAACGAATCGTCGGAGATCCGTACGTTTCAGCCGCTCTACATTCCTGGTCTGCTCCAGACCGAGGGATACATGAGAGCAACATCACCCAAGGGGCGGGTGGACGAAGAACTGATCGCGAGGAGGTTGGCGCGACGAGACATCCTGACTCGAGATGGGGATCCACCCCATCTCTTCGTGGTGCTCGACCATGCCGCCATCCTTCGCCGCAGCCGCGACGGAGGCGTGATAGTGGAGCAGCTTCACCACCTGCTCTGCGCCGGGGAGATGCCTCAGGTGCACATACAGGCGGTCCGGATCTCCGATGGCTGGTATCGCGGGCTCGACGGGCCGATGGTCGTCCTCACCAAGCCCGATCGCCACCGTGTCGGCTATGTCGAAGCTCAGTTCGGGGGAAGACTGATCGAAGATCAAGCTGAGGTCGCCAGGCTTGGTATACGGTTCGATGAGATTCGCTGTCAGGCTTTGTCCGAAGAAGCCAGTCGGGCCCTGATCCAGAAGACGATGGAGACGATGCGTCATGATCCACTGGCGTAAGAGCAGCCACAGTCAGGGTGGCGGCCAGGGGGAATGTGTCGAGGCCGCGGCCCTCCCCTCGGGACAGGTCGGCTTTCGGGACAGCAAGAATCCCGAAAACGAGCATCTGACGGTCGGACGCGCGGCGCTGGTGGCGCTGGTCGGCCGGATCAAGACTGGCGATTTGGATCTTTAGCCGTCCAACCGAAAGGCTTCATTCGAGGAGTCTGGAGGCTCCATGGAAAGCAGCAGCAAAGCTGGTCTCTGCTGGCGCAAGAGCAGGTACAGCGGCGGGGACACTGGCCAGTGCGTGGAGTTGGCCTGTGTGGGCGATTCCGTGGGCATTAGGGACAGCAAGAGTGTCGAAAACGGTCATCTGACCGTTGCGCGTACGGCTCTCGCCGCGCTGGCCGGGCGGATCAAGGCTGGGGATTTGGATCTCTAGTAGTCCACCTGGCAGTCCTCATCTGAAGATTTTGGAGGCTCCATGGAGAACAGCAGCTACTGGCGGAAGAGTACCTACAGTGGCGGTGAGGCTGCTCAGTGTGTCGAGATGGCCTCTGTCCGCAATCGTGTAGGTATTCGAGACACCAAGGATCTGCGTAGCGGTCATTTGACGGTCGAACGTGAGGCTCTCGCGGCGCTGGTCGGGCGGATCAAGGCTGGGGATTTGGATCTCTAGCCGTCCAACTGAGTCCTCATCTGAGGAGTCTGGAGGATTCGTGGAGAGCGGTAGTAAGGCTGGTCCCTGCTGGCGTAAGAGCAGCCACAGCGGAGGAGAGGGCGGCCAGTGTGTTGAGCTGGCGGTTGTGGGTGATGCTGTTGCTGTTCGGGATAGCAAGAATCCCCAAGGCGGTCACTTGACGGTGCGGCGCGGGGTTCTGGTGGCACTCGTCGGGCAGGTCAAGGCCGGCGCGTTGGATCTCTAGCGATACCGCAGTGGGCTGGTGCCTTCGAGGCTTGGCCCGCTCCTTGCGGCCTTCTCGGGCCTTGGTCCGGGAGGGCCGTTTCGCGTATATGGAGGGCGATGGGTTCTTGGGAGGCGCTTCGGGCGGTTGCTCGGAGGGACTTCATGCCGGACACGGTGTGGGTCAGGCGTCCGGACGGGTGGGCCGTGCCGGTGCGCCGGGGAGAGGATCCGGACGCGTGGGAGAAAGAGTGCCGGTCCGAGGAGTCCGTCATCACGCAGGTGGACGATGGGCAGGCCGCCGGCAAGGGGGTTTGGCCGACCAGTTCCAGCAGCGCCCCGCGCATCATGGCGGTGATGCTCGATGCGCTTGACCTGCGGCCCGGCCTGCGGGTTCTGGAGATCGGGACCGGTACCGGGTACAACGCCGCGGTGCTCGCGCACATCATCGGCGCAGACAATGTGACCACTGTTGAGATCGACCGGGATCTGGGGGAGCGGGCCCGCGGGGTGCTGCGCGGGGCCGGGTATCCGGTGGAGGTGGTGATCGGGGACGGCCGGGTGGGCTGCTGGTGGTGCCGTGGGCGATGACCTTTCATCCGGATGGTCCGCTGGCCGTGCTCTCGGTGGGGGAGGACGGCGCGGCCGAGGGGCGTTTTGTCGGGGCGTCGTGGTTCATGCCGCTGCGTGGGCAGCGTGTTTCGCAGGCGGCGATCCGGGCTGTGGACGAGGCTTGGGCCGTCGCGGGGAAGCCTGCGTGCACGCGGTATGGCGTGACCGTCACCCGGGACCGGCAGTGGGTCTGGCTGGACGAGCCCGGTGTGGAGGTCGGGCAGATCCGGTAGGTGCGGGGGTCAGGAGCGGACGTGGTGGGTGAGGAGTTGCTCGAAGTCCGCCTCGAAGCGCTCGTAGTAGGCGCGGAGGTCGGGGCCCGGCCAGTCGCCGGGGAGGAGGTCGGGGGGCAGGATCGGGTCGTTCAGGAGGTGGCGCAGGACGGCCGCGGCGAGGGTGAAGCGCTCGGCGATCGTGGTGGCGCCGTCGAGGGCGGTGCGCAGGAGGCGGGCCGAGGCGGCCCAGCCGTCCAGGTCCCAGAGGGCGGCGGCGAGGGCGGCGGGGTCGTCCTCGGGGTGGGCCGTGAGGAACCGGCACTGGCGGACGACCGTGTCGGGGCGCGTGCGGGTCAGGTTGGCGGGGCGCAGCCAGGTGCCCTCGCGGAGTTCGGCCAGGCGGAGCGCGGACATGGCCTGGCGGAGCGCGGCACGGTCGGGGGCGGGACGGCGCTCGGCGGTGATGACGGCGATCTCCCAGGATCCGTCCCAGGGGCGGGTGTGGGGGAGGCGGCTCTCGTCCTGGCGGGCCTGGCGGGCGAGGAGGCGCTCGGCGAGCGTGTACGTGCCGTCGGCCTGGACGAGGTCGCCGGAGGCGACCATGCGGGAGAGCGCGACCCTGATCGTGCCCTCGGCGATGCCGAACAGGTCGCCGACGCGGACGAGGTAGCGGGCGGGAAGCCTGGGCGGGTGGACGCCCAGCAGCGTACTCAGCACCACTGAACGTGCGGTGAGCGGCCGGATCTCCAGGGTCTTGGCGGTCATGTCTGGTGAGAACCCTACCTGCTGGAAGCGGGGGAGGAGGGGGCCTCCGCCGTCAGGTTACAGTCTTCCATCATGTGATCGAGAAGCGTAATATCCGGTCATGGGCTCCTCTCTGATCGAGCCGTTCGACCGGCTCCCCTTCGGCGGCGCGGACAAGGCCCGGCGGTACGCGACGGAGCGCTATCGCGGGGCCGTGGGCCGCAACTGGTACGACTGCGACCCGACGCTGCGCTTCCTTGTACGGCGCCATCTCGGGGACGGGTTCGGGTGGGCCGAGCCGCGGCTGCGGGAGGTGGGCGCGCTGATGGGCGGGCCGGTCGCGCGGTGGGCCGAGGAGACCGACCGGAATCCGCCGCGGCTGGAGAAGTACGACCGGTGGGGGCGGGACGTCAGCGAGGTCGTCATGCCGCCGTCGTTCGAGGCGGCCCGGGAGCGGCTCGTCGCCACGTCCTTCACGCGGCCCGGGTTCGTGGCGGAGGCGCGCGCGGCCGGGGTGGATCCCGAGCCGATGACCGTCGCGTGGAGCTACCTGCTCGACCAGGCCGACATCGGGATGGCGTGCGCGCTGGGGACCGGCGGCGACATGGTCCTGAGCCTCACCGAGTCGTTCGCGCCGGACGACGTGAAGGCGCGGGTGCGGGAGCTGTTCGCGGCCGGGGAGTTCTCCGGCGAGGCCGCGCAGATGCTGACGGAGAGGTCCGGCGGGTCCGATCTGGGCGCGCTGGAGTCGACGGCGTCGCCGGACGGGGACTGCTGGCGGCTCGACGGGCTCAAGTGGTTCGCGTCCAACGCGAACGGGTCGGTGTTCGTGGTGCTGGCCAAGCCCGAGGGCGCGGCCGACGGCGTCCGGGGGATCGCGCCGTTCCTGGTCCTACGGGAGAGGCGGGACGGGTCGCGCAACGGTGTCCGCGTCAGGCGGCTCAAGGACAAGCTCGGCACCCGGTCGGTCGCGTCGGCGGAGATCGAGTTCACCGGCGCGGAGGCGTTCCTGCTGGCCCCGGCGTCGAGCGCGGGGCGGGGCGGGGACGGCAGGGGCCTCGCCCGGATGATGGAGCTGACGAACGGCGCCCGGCTCGGCATCGCCATGATGGGGGTCGGATGCGCGCGGCGGTCCCTCGTCGAGGCGCTGTGCTACGCGCGTGCCCGGGAGGCGTTCGGGACGTCGCTGGACGCGCATCCGCTGATGCGCCGGAAGCTCGCCGAGCTGGTCGTCGAGACGGAGGCCGCGCAGGCGCTGGTGTTCGACGGGTACCTGGGCCGTCCGCGCCTGCGGCTGGGGCCCGCGCTCATCAAGCTGAGGACGGCGCGCCTCGGTGTCACGGCGGCGGGCGACGCGGTCGAGGTCCACGGCGGGAACGGCTACATCGAGCAGTGGCCCGTCGCGCGGATCCTCCGGGACGCCCAGGTGAACCCGATCTGGGAGGGCGGCGACAACATCCTGTGCCTGGACGTCCGCCGGGCGATCGAGCGGCAGGACGCGGACGGGCCGTTCCTCGACCGGCTGGCCGAGGCCGCCGGGCGCGCGCCGGGCGGGGACGACGCGACCGCCGCCCTGGTGGACGGGCGCATCCGGAACCTGCGCGAGGCCATCGGCAGGTGGCGGGGCCTGGACCGGGCGGCGGCGGAGGCGCGGCTGTACCCGCTGGCCCAGTACATGGCGGACGTGTACGCGGCGGCGCTGCTGCTGGAGCAGGCCGGGTGGGAGCGCGCCGACTCGGGCGGCGACCGCAAGGCGCTCGTCGCGCGGCTCTACGCCCGGAACCGGCTGGCCGACCCGGGGCCGCTGCGGGGGATCGACGCGCCCGCCGAGGAGCTCGACCGGTTCAAGGACCTCGTGGACGGCGCCTTCGTCGACATGTCCGAGGACGGGTGACATGCCGGGCGCGTCGGCGTCGCAGATGGCCTGATCCGCCCGGACACGTGCGTCCCGGAGACGGAAGGCATTCCTGACCGTGACGCGCTCGCCGGAAGTACCGCCGCGGGCCCTGGGCGCTGGATGATGCTGTCAAGGGCGCGCAGCGGTCCACCCGGGGGGCACGGGCGTCTTCGACGACGTCGGAGACCCCGGCCGGTGCCTCCGGGGTTCCGCTGCGGGCGGCCAGCCGCGACCGAGGAGCCGATCGCATGACCCTGACCGTGGACGAGGCGGGCCGCGCGCTCGCGGACCCGAAGTCCTACGCCGACGACCGCCGCCTGCACGAGGCGCTCGCGCTGCTGCGCCGCGAGGCCCCGGTGCACCGCGTCGAGGCACCGGACTACAACCCGTTCTGGGCGGTCACGCGGCACGCCGACGTCCTGGAGGTCGAGCGCGAGCACGGCGTGTTCCTCAACGCGCCGCGCACGATCCTCAGCACCGCCGAGATGGACGAGATGAACCGGCAGCGCATGGAGCAGGGCGTCGGGCTGCGGACGATCGTCCACATGGACGACCCCGACCACCGTGTCGTCCGGGCGATCGGCGCGGACTGGTTCCGGCCGCGGGCGATGCGGGACCTCGAACCGCGGGTGCGGGAGCTGGCCCGGCGGTACGTCGACCGGATGGCGGAGCTCGGCGGCGAGTGCGACTTCGCGCGGCAGGTCGCCGTGCACTTCCCGCTCTATGTGATCCTGTCGCTCCTCGGCCTCCCCGAAAGCGACTTCGACCGGATGCTCAAGCTCACGCAGGAGCTGTTCGGCGGGGACGACGACGACTACCGGCGCGGCGCCACCAAGGAGGACAAGCTGGAGGTCCTGATGGACTTCTTCGCCTACTTCCAGCGGCTCACCGAGGCGCGCCGGCGGACGCCCACCGGCGACCTGGCCTCCGCCATCGCCAACGCGCGGATCGACGGCGAGCCGCTCAACGACTTCG
The DNA here is from genome assembly GCF_019175365.1 of Actinomadura graeca. Lineage (NCBI taxonomy): Bacteria > Bacillati > Actinomycetota > Actinomycetes > Streptosporangiales > Thermomonosporaceae > Actinomadura > Actinomadura graeca. The sequence goes on from NZ_CP059572.1 coordinate 5,011,912, forward strand.
ACACCGCCTCGTACTACGTGATCGTCGCGACCGCCGGGCACGACACCACCAGCGCGACGATCGCGGGCGGGCTGCACGCGCTCATCGAGCATCCCGACCAGCTCGACCGGCTCCGCGCGCGGCCGGAGCTGATGCCGCTCGCCGTGGACGAGATGATCCGCTGGGTCACGCCCGTCAAGGAGTTCATGCGGACCGCGGCGCGCGACTACGACCTGCGCGGCGTCAGGATCCGCGCGGGCGAGTCGGTGCTGCTGTCCTACCCGTCCGCGAACCGCGACGAGGACGTGTTCGGCGACCCCCACCGCTTCGACGTCGGCCGCGACCCGAACAAGCACCTGGCGTTCGGGTTCGGCGTCCACTACTGCCTCGGCGCCGCGCTGGCCCGCATCGAGGTCCGCGCGTTCTTCGAGGAACTGCTCCCGCGGCTGTCCTCCATCGAGCTGAACGGCCCGCCCGAGAGCACCGCGACCACGTTCGTCGGCGGCCTCAAGCGGCTGCCCGTCCGCTACACGGTCGCCTAAGGGGGCCGGTATGCGGATCGGGGCCGCGGTGCTGCGCGCCGCCGACGGGCCCTACACGATCGAGACGCTGGAGCTGGACGGCCCGGGACCCGGTGAGGTGGTCGTCCGGATCGCGGGCGCCGGGATGTGCCACACCGACCTGCTGGGACGCGCGCCCGGCGACTTCGTGCCGAAGCCGGTGATCCTCGGGCACGAGGGCGCGGGCGTGGTCGAGGCGCTCGGCCCCGGCGTGGCGGGCCTCGCCGAGGGCGACCCGGTGGTCCTGTCGTTCGACTCGTGCGGGTCGTGCGCCAACTGCCGCGCCGCGCTGCCCGGCAACTGCCGGGACATGGCCGCGCTCAACCTGGCCGCCGTCGCCGCGGACGGGCGGCCGCGCGTCACCGACGGCGGCGGCGGGGCCGTCCACAACCGGTGGTTCGGTCAGTCGTCGTTCGCCACCCACGCCCTCGGGACGGCCCGCAACGTCGTCCCGGTGCCGCGCGGCCTGCCGCTGGAGCTGCTCGGCCCGCTGGGCTGCGGCGTGCAGACCGGCGCCGCGTCCGTGCTGGTCTCGCTCGGTGTCCGCGCGGGCGAGAGCATCGCGGTGTTCGGCGCGGGCGCCGTCGGGCTCGCGGCGGTGATGGCCGCGCGGCTCGCGGGCGCGGCCACGATCATCGCCGTCGACCTGCACGCGCCGCGCCTGGACCTGGCCCGCGAGCTCGGCGCCACCCACGTCCTCGACGGCGCCTGCGACGACCTCGCCGCCCGCGTCCGGGCGGCCTCCGGAGGCGAGGGCGTCCAGTACGCGCTGGACTCGACGGCCGTCCCCGAGGTCGTCTCGGCGGCGGTCGCGTCCCTGCGCACCACCGGCGTCTGCGGCCTGGTCGGCGTCGGCGCCCCCGAGTACCGCCTGGACGCGTCGCTGCTGCTCATGGGACGCACCGTCAAGGGCATCATCGAGGGCGACGCCGTCCCGCACACCTTCATCCCGAAGATGATCGAACTGTGGCGGCGGGGCCGCTTCCCCTTCGACCGCCTGATCACGACCTACCCCCTGGCCGAGATCGACCAGGCCGAAGCCGACGCCGGACAGGGAAGGACGATCAAACCCGTCCTCCTGCCATGACCCCGCGCGGCCGCGATCGCATGGGACCCGGCTAGACGACGCGATGCAGCAGTTCCTCGTCGTTCGCGAGGCGGCGGCAGTTCTCCGCCGCGACGGTGAAGTAGCGGTCCCAGGTCTCGCGGGTCAGCCAGGCGACGTGCGGCATCACCACGACGTCGTCGCGGGAGAGCAGGGGGTTGGACGTGTCCACCGGCTCCTGCTCGAAGACGTCCAGCCCGGCGCCGCCGATGTGGCCGGACTCCAGGGCGCCGATCAGGGCGGCCTCGTCGATCACCGCGCCGCGGGCCGTGTTGATCACGATCGCGCCGGGCGGCAGCAGGGCCAGCCGCCGGGCGTCCAGCAGGTGGCGGGTCTCCTCCGTCAGCGGGATGTGGACGGAGACGATGTCGCTGACCCGCAGCAGGTCGTCCAGCCCCATCCAGGACGGGTCGCCGCGGCGCGGGCGGCGCGAGGTGAAGACGACGCGCGCGCCGATCGCCTCCAGCATCCCGCGCAGCAGGCCCGCGATCTCGCCGCCGCCGAGCAGCCCGACGGTCCGCCCGCGCAGTTCGCCGCCGACCAGCGCGCGGCCTGCGGGCCAGCCCTCGCCGCGCCGCGTCCGCGTGTCGAAGGGGACGACGCGGCGCAGCGCCGCCAGCATCAGCAACAGGCTCGTCTCCGCGACGGCCTGCGCGTTCCGCCCCGGCATGTTCGCGACGCGGACGCCGCGTTCCCGCGCCGCGTCCAGGTCGATGGTGTTCACGCCGGTGCCGAGCTTCTGGATCAGCCGCAGCTTCGGCGCCCGGTCCATGTCGGCGGCGGTCAGCGGGCGCAGCACGTGCCAGATCACCTCGGTGTCCGGCAGCAGCCGCGCGAGGCGCCCGTCGTCCTGCTCGGAGCAGCTCACGATGTCCAGCCCGGGTTCGGAATGGTCCATGTCGTAGTGCAGCAGCACCCGCATCCTGCTCCCCTTTCGGCCCGCTGTTCCATGATCGGGTGACCCGGCCGGCGGCGCCCGGTGCCCCGCGGGTTATCTTGCCCCTGTGGAGGCGGCGCTCGTGCACGCGGACCGGCCGGTCGTCCAGGCGCCCATGGCCGGGGGGACGTCCACGCCCGCCCTCGCCGCCGCCGTGTCGGACGCGGGCGGCATCGGTTTCCTCGCCGCCGGGTACATTTCGGCCGCGGCGATGCGCGAGGACATCGCGGCCACCCGCCGCCTGACGTCCCGGCCGTTCGGGATGAACGTCTTCATGCCGTCCCTGGACGCCGCCGACGCCGCCGCCGTGGCCGCCTACCGCGACCGGCTGGTCCCCGAGGCCGAACGGCTCGGGGTCGTCCCCGGCATCCCCGGCGCGCGCGACGACGACTACGACGCGAAGATCGCCGACCTGCTGGCGGACCCGCCCGCGTTCGTCGGTTTCACCTTCGGCTGTCCCGCCGACGACGTCGTCCGCGCCCTCCGCGACCGCGGGACCACGGTCATCGTGACCGTGACCAGCGTGGACGAGGCGCGCGCCGCGTCCGCCGCCGACGTCCTCTGCGTCCAGGGCGCCGAGGCGGGCGCGCATCGCGGCTCGTTCACCAACACCCTGGACGGCCTGCTCCCGCTGCGTGACCTGCTCCGGCTCGTCCGCGGCGCCGTCCCGCACCCGCTGATCGCCGCCGGTGGCCTCGCGACGTCCGGGGACGTCGCCGGCGTCCTGTCCCTCGGCGCCGTAGCGGCCCAGGTCGGGACGGCGTTCCTGCGCTGCCCGGAGAGCGGCGCGAGCGCCGTGCACAAGGCGGCCCTGGCCGACCCGCGCTTCACGTCCACCGCGATGACCCGGGCGTTCAGCGGACGGCCCGCCCGCGGCCTTGTGAACCGGTTCCTGAGCGAGCACTCGGAGCACGCGCCCGCCGCGTACCCGGACGTCCACCACGTGACCTCGCCGCTGCGCCGGACGGCAGCGGCACGGGGCGACGCCGGGACCGTCAACCTGTGGGCGGGCGTGGGGTTCCGGCTCGCCACCGAGGCGCCCGCCGCCGAGATCGTCGAGCGCCTGTCCGGCTGACCCGCCCCTGCGGCCCCGAGGCCGCCCGCGGCGGCGGGGGCTTCCCGGTCCCCACCGACGCGGTTACCCTTCTTGTGGCGTCCACGCCGGCCGTAAAAGCCTTTCGCCTGGGAGGGGTCCCGTCCGCGGGATTTGTTTGGCTCTGCGCCGGCTCCTCTGTGTCCCCGTCAACTGAGGAGTCGACTCGTGAACTACCAGCACAGGCGATGGTCGCCCCGCGCGGCCGTCTTCGCCGCAGCCACGATGGCCCTGGTGCTGTCGCTCGGCGTGGTCGCGCTCTCCGCGCCGCCGTCCGCCCGCGCCGTCATCGCCTGCTCGTTCCCCGCCTGGTCGGAGGGCAAGGCGTACACCGCAGGGACGAAGGTCGCCTACAGCGGCAAGGGCTACGAGGCGCGCGTCAACCACACCTCGTACACCACCAACTGGAACCCCGAGGCCGCCCCCACGCTGTGGCGGGCCCTCGGCGCCTGCGACGACCAGCCCCCGACCACCCCGCCGACCACGCCCCCGACGAACCCGCCGACGAACCCGCCCGCCGGTGAGACCTGCGCGGTGAAGTCCAGGCCGACGGGCAAGGTGCTCCAGGGCTACTGGGAGAACTGGGACGGCTCCATCAACGGCGTCCACCCGCCGTTCGGCTGGGTGCCGATCACCGACTCCCGGATGCTCAAGAACGGCTACAACGTGATCAACCTGGCGTTCCCCGTCATCCACTCGGACGGCACCGTCCTGTGGGAGGACGGCATGGACGCCACCGTGAAGGTCTCCTCCCCGGCCGAGATGTGCGCGGCCAAGGAGGCGGGCGCCACCCTGCTGATGTCGATCGGCGGCGCCACCGCGGGCATCGACCTCAGCTCCAGCACCGTCGCCGACAAGTTCGTCGCGACCGTCGTCCCGATCCTGAAGAAGTTCAACTTCGACGGCATCGACATCGACATCGAGACCGGGCTGTCGGGCGCCGGGAACATCAACGAGCTGTCGGCCTCGCAGTCGAACCTGATCCGCATCATCGACGGCGTGCTCGCGCAGATGCCGTCGAACTTCGGCCTCACGATGGCCCCCGAGACGGCGTACGTCACCGGCGGCAGCGTCACCTACGGCTCCATCTGGGGCGCCTACCTGCCGATCATCAAGAAGTACGCCGACAACGGCCGCCTGTGGTGGCTGAACATGCAGTACTACAACGGCAGCATGTACGGCTGCTCCGGTGACTCCTACCAGGCCGGGACGGTCCAGGGCTTCGTCGTCCAGACCGAGTGCCTCAACAAGGGCCTGGTCATCCAGGGCACCACGATCAAGGTCCCGTACGACAAGCAGGTCCCCGGCCTGCCCGCGCAGCCGGGCGCCGGTGGCGGCTACATGTCGCCGGGCCTCGTCTCGCAGGCGTGGAACAACTTCAACGGCCAGCTGAAGGGCATCATGACCTGGTCCTTCAACTGGGACGGCTCGAAGGGCTTCACGTTCGGCAACAACGTCCGCTCCCTCCAGGGACGCTGACCCGAGGGCAGGGCGCGGGCCGTGCACGCACGGTCCGCGCCCTGCCGCATGTCCGCCCCCGTGCGGGTTCCCCCGCCGTCCGCTTGACATTGACGCCGGTGTGAAGGGTTAGCGTCGTGGACGGTCACGGAGCAGGGAGGGGCCGATGCGGATCGGGGAACTCGCCGCGCGGGCGGGGGTGAGCACGCGGACGCTGCGCTACTACGAGCAGCAGGGGCTGCTCCCGGCGCGGCGCGCGGCCAACGGGTACCGGGAGTACGAGGAGTCGGACCTGCGGCTCGTCTCGGAGATCCGCTCGCTGCTGGCGTCCGGGTTCACCCTGGACGACGCCCGGCCGTTCGTGGACTGCCTGCGCGCGGGCCACGCGGCGGGGGCGGCCTGCCCGGAGTCGGTCGCGGTCTACCGGCGCAGGCTGGCCGAGATCGACGCCGACATCCGCACCCTGATCCGGCTGCGGGCCGACGTGACCGACCAGCTCAGGCGGGCCTGTCCCGGCCGCGCGCACCCACCGGAGGCAACCGATGATCAATCTGACGGCGGCGGACTTCGACGAGCGGGTGCTCCGCTCAGACACGCCGGTACTGGTCGAATTCTGGGCGGACTGGTGCCCCCCGTGCCGGATGATCGCGCCGATCCTTGAGGAGATCGACGCCGAGTACGGGGACCGCCTCGCGGTCGCCAAGCTCAACGGCGACGATCACCCCGGGATCGTGTCGCGGTACGGGATCCTGGGCTTCCCCACGCTGAACCTGTACCGGGACGGCGAGGTCGTCCACCAGATCGTCGGCGCCAAGCCCAAGCGGCGGCTCCTCGCGGAGCTGGAGGGCCGCCTCTAGCGGTGCTCATCGACGGGCGGTGCCGCCTGCGATCCGCCGCCGTAGGGGACGGTGAGGATCTCCATCGCGTGGCCGCCGGGGTCGTCGAAGTAGACGCCCCGCCCGCCGTCCCGCGTGTTGATCTCTCCCGGTCCGCTGCCGTCGGGGTGGGCGTAGTAGTGGGCGCCCGACTCCCTGACGCGCGCGAAGATCGCGTCGAACTCCTCGTCCGACACCAGGAAGGCGCAGTGCTGGGCGCGGAAGTCGTCGGAGTCCATGAAGTCGAGCGTCACGCCGTTGCCGGTCCTGACGGGCAGGAACGGCCCGTACTGGGGCCCGACCTCCAGGCCGAGGACACCGGCGAGGAACTCCGCCGAGGTCTTCTTGTCCGTGGCCGGGACGATGATGTGGTCGAGTCGGATGGTCATGCGTGCCCCTGCCTTCCCGGCCCGGCTGCTCCGGGCCTCTGTACAAGCGTGCGTCCTCAACCGTGCTAGAGGTCAAGCCCCGCGGTCCCCGGCACCCCGCTGGCTTCGGAGGGGCGTCACTCCTCGATGAACACGCGGACGCTGTCCAGGGCGGAGTCCACGGTGTCCGGCAGGACCATCCCCGCGGCCACGCCGTCGCGCAGGTACGCGAGGACGTCCGGGGTGAGGCGCTCACCGGGCAGGACGGCCGGGATCCCCGGCGGGTACGGCGTGATCATCTCGGCGGAGATCCGCCCCGCGGCGGACGCGGCGGGCACCTGCTCGGCCGGGCCGAAGAACGCGTCCCGGGGCAGGACGACCAGCTCCAGCCGGAGGTCCGCGGGCGCCGGGACCCGGACCTGCGGGGCGCCCTCCAGGTCGCCGATGTGCTCGCGGAGATCGCGCAGGGCCGCGAGCAGCCGCCGCGCGGTGGAGGCGTCGTCGGCGAAGGTGAGCTGGGCGCTGATCCGGCGGTGGTCGGCGAGGTGCAGGTTGACCCGGTGGCGCTCGCGCACCCAGTCGGCGGCCCGGTAGCCGGTGGTGCCGAGGGACGCGATGTCGATGACGACGGGCAGCGGGTCCAGGTCGTGGGCGAGGCCGGGGCCGGTGAACTCGGCGCGGCCCTGCACGTCGAAGCCGGGGATGTCCGCGATGTCCGCACGGACGGACGCGGCGAGGTCCAGGGCGTCCTGGAGCAGGCCCCGTCCGTGCTCGGCCATCTGCCGCCGCCAGCCGTCCAGGCCCGCGTAGATCAGGACGGACGGGCTGGTCGTCCCGAGCAGGTCCTCCCGGGACTTCAGGACGGCCGGGTCCACCAGCGGGCCCTGCTGGTGGAAGACCGAGCCCTGCTCCAGCCCCGCGCCCATCTTGTGGACGCTGGTGACGCACACGTCGGCGCCCGCGTCCATGGCCCACGCCGGCAGGTCGGGATGGAACGGCAGGTGCGCGCCCCACGCCTCGTCCACGATCAGCGGCCTGCCGCGCCGGTGGCACTCGGCGGCGATCGCCGCGAGGTCGGCGCACGTCCCGTACGGGGTGGGACTGGTGACGAGGGCGCCGCGGGCGTCGGGGTGCTCGTCCAGCCGGGCCGCGAACGCGGCGGCGGAGGGCGGATGGGCCAGATGGCGCTCGGCGTCCCACTGCGGCTCCACCCAGATCGGGCGGACGCCGGAGAGGATCAGCCCCGAGACGACCGACTTGTGCGCGTCCCGCCCGACCAGGAGCTTCTCCCCGGGACCGGCGACCGCGAGCATGGCGCTCTTGACCGAGAGCGAGCTTCCGCAGGTCGAGAAGAACGTGTGGTCGGCGTGGACGGCGTCGGCCATGAGCTCCTGGGCGCGTTCGAGGATCCCGGCCGAGGACGTCCTGTCGTCGAGGCCGGAGACGGCGAGGACGTCCGCGTGGAAGAGGGCGTCCCCGAGCACCTCACGGACGCGCGGATCGGCGCCCCGGCCCTGCTTGTGGCCTGGAGGAGTGAAGGGGAGCTGCCCCTCCCTGTGATAGGCGGCAAGGGCTTCCAGGACGGGGGCCTCGGAGTGGTCCATGGCGCTGCGTTTCCCGATCGGCCCGCGATGTAACGCGGCGGGAGACGCCGACAGGATGAGACGGCGACACTATTAGGACGTCGGCGCGGGTGGGGCGTCAGGGGATCTCTGTCTGGGGGCTGTAGCCGTGGTCCTCGCCGCCGGGGGTGTCGGCCTCGGCGTTCGGCGGGTCGGTGGGGCCGGGGGTGTGCTCCTCGGCGAAATCGCCGTCGTCCTCCTGCGGTGCCCCGGCCTCGGCGCGGCGGTCGGCGAGCGGTTTGTCCTCGTCGTTCTTGCGGTCGGTCATCTGCCGCCCCTCCTTCGGCCGGGTACGTACAGGTGTGCCGGTACCCGCCGTGAGGATCTCTACCCTCGGGTCCGCGGGAATCATGTGAGCCCTGGCAGGGGCTGTGCCCGTACCTCTGACGTGGGTCGCCGTCCGGCCGGGCGCCCGTTGTTGTGGTGGGCAGACGGGAAAGCCCCGGGCGGCGGGGCGGCCCTCGGAGCTTGGTGGACTCCGGGGGCCGCTCTCCTTCAGGTCAGGGACGTGACGAGCCGGGCGGCGTCGGCCTCGTCCAGGACGATCCCGAACTCTTCGGCGAGGGTGCCGGGGACCTCCTGCGGGGTCAGCGCGTGCTTCTCCTCGCCGCCGTCGGGGCGGCTGACGGTCAGGTCCGTCCCGTCGAGGACGTGGAGGGAGTCCACGGCGAACTTCTGCGCGAACGGACGGGCCGTGAACGGCGAACGCGCGTGGGTCGAGATGAAGTAGTTGAACAGGTCGTAGTCGATGTGGAACGTCTCGTTCAGGGTGAACGTGTGGCGCTGCACCCAGCCGCCGGTGCCGCGCTGGTGCAGTTCCCAGTCGCGCGGGCCGTGCAGGAGCCGGAAGCCCCAGCCGTCCTGCTCGACCTCGGTGCGGCCGCCCTCGTCCGGGTCTGCGGGGAACTCCACGGGTTCGAGGGGACCGGCGCCGAAACCGACGTCGCAGAGCAGCGCGGGCTCGCCCGGGATCCGGACCTGGAGCAGCGCGTGGGTCGTCGGACGCAGCTTCGCCGCGCCCATCGTCACCCGCGCGGCGAGCGCGGTGAACTCGAAGCCGATCTTCTCCAGCACCGCGGCGAACAGCTCGGTGTGCTCGAAGCAGTAGCCGCCGCGGGCGCCGCCGACGAGCTTGGCCTGGACCGCCTCGACGCCCAGCCGCACCGGGCGGCCGAGGATGATCTCCAGGTTCTCGAAGGGGATGGAGGTGACGTGCGCGCGGTGCAGGGCGCGCAGCGTCGCGGCGGTGGGCTCGGGGTCGGCGTGGTGGCCGATACGTTCCAGGTAGGCGGGCAGGTCCAGCAGATCGCTCTGCCAGCCGTACCCGAGGTCCTCGGTCATGGCGTCCTCTCAGCTCGGCCGTGATCGTATGCGGTGGTGAAGGCGCCGGGACCGGCGGCGTCCCGGATCCTCCCGGCGATCCGGTCGACGTCCCCGCGCTCGGCGGCCGGTAAGGGCGCGCCGGACGCGTCGCGGAGCGCGGCGGCGGCGCCGAGGAGCCGCGCGGCGGGCGCGTGCTCGCCCGCGAGGGAGCGCGCCCCGGCCAGCCCTTCGAGGGCGAGCGCGACCGCCCGGGGGTCGCCGATCGCGCGGGCGGCGTCGAGGGCCTCGGTGTGCAGGGCGCGGGCGGCCTCGGCGTCGCCGCGCTGCTCGGCGACGAACCCCAGCTCGGCGTGCACGAACGAGATCCCGGCCGTCCCGCCGATGCCGCGCAGCCAGCCGAGCCGGGACCGCAGGTGCCGCTCGGCGGCGTCGAGGTCGCCGCGGCGGCGGGCCACCAGGCCGAGGCCGATCTCGGCGAACTCCGCGGCCGACGGCGCCGCCTGCCGGACGGCGAGGTCCAGCGCGCGCTCGTGCAGGACGCGGGCCTCGCCGAGGTCGCCGGCCAGCATCGCGATCCGGCCGAGCTGGGCGAGGCGGAACGCCACGTCCGGCCCCATCCGCAGCTCCTCGGCGAGGCGCAGCTCCGCGCGGCGCAGCCGGGCCGCCTCGCCGAGGTCACCGACGATCTCCGCGCGGCGGCCGAGGACGTCCATGGCCTCCAGCCGCCCCCACGCGTCGCCGAGCCCGGTGAAGATCGCGAGGCTCTCCGCGCCGTGGCGTTCCATGGCCTCCAGGTCGCCGCGGGCCATGACCTGTTTCGCGTGGAGGGCGAGGGCTGCCGCCGTATGCCACCGGTCGGCGCGCGCGCGGAAGACCGCCAAGGCGCGCTCGATGCGCTCTTCGTTCGCGGCCAGGTTCCCGTACGCCCAGTGGACGTGGGTCAGGAACCATTCGGCCTTGGCACGGTCGTATTCGTCCCGGTGGTCTGCGAGGGCGGACCGGCGCAGCTCCTCGGAATCGGTGTCCTCGCCGGAGGCCATGGTGAAACCGGCCAGCCACGTCTCGGCGTCCCGCCGGGCCCGGGACGGTCCGTCCGCGGCCGACAGCGCGGCGCCCAGCGCGCGCCTGGCCTCACCGGAGCGCCCTCGGAGGAACCAGTACCAGCCCTGGGCGTTCACCAGCCGCAGCGCGTCCTCGCCGGTGGCGTGGTCCAGGGCGGCGCGGAGGTTGGCGGCCTCCACGTCGAGGCGTGCCAGCCACTGCCGCTGCTCAGGCCCGCGCAGTCCTCCGGCGGCGTCCTCGGCCAGGGCGGTGTAGTAGCGGACGTGGCGCGCGCGCAGGTCGCCGTCTTCGCCCGCCTCCCGCAGCCGCTCCAGGCTGTAGGCGGCGACGGATTCCAGCAGCTTGTAGCGGCCGTCCTCCGACCGCACGACGAGGGAACGGTCCACGAGCCTGGCCAGCACGTCCGCGCCCGCGCCGCCGACCTCTTCGGACGCCCCGGCCGTGCAGCCGCCCGCGTGCACCGCGAGGCGCCGAAGCGCGATCCGCTCGGGAACGGTGAGCAGCTCCCAGCTCCAGTCGATCACCGCGCGGAGCGTCCGCTGCCGGGCCGGGCCGCCGTGCCGGGTGCCGGCCAGCACGCCGAACCGGTCGTCCAGCCGCGCCGCCAGCTCCCGCACGCCCAGCCCCCGGACGCGGGTCGCCGCCAGCTCCAGCGCGAGGGGCAGGCCGTCCAGCCGCCGGCAGATCGCGGACACCCAGGGCGCGGACGCCTCGTCCAGCGCGAACCCGGGCGCCGCGGCGGCGGCACGCTCGGTGAACAGGCGCACCGCCCCCGACTCCAGCAGCGCGGCGGGCGCGGTCGCGTCACCGGGCAGGTCCAGCGGCGGGACGATCTCCAGCCGCTCGCCGGGGACGCCCAGCGGCTCCCGTGAGGTCGTGAGGACCCGCAGGCCCGGCGCCCCGGCCAGCAGCCGCCCCGCCAGTTCGGCGGCGGGCCCGGTGACGTGCTCGCAGTTGTCCAGGACGAGCAGCGCCCGCCGGGACCGCAGCGCCTCGGTGAGCCGTTCGACGGGGCCGTCCGCGCCCTCCTCGCGCAGGTTCAGGACGCGGTTCGCCTGCTCGGCGACCTCCTCGGGCGTCGCGGCGCGCCCGGCGGCCAGCTCGACGAGCCACACGCCGTCGGGGTGGTCGCCCGCGGACCGCGCGGCCGCCTCCAGGGCCAGCCGGGTCTTGCCGACACCGCCGGGGCCGGTCAGCGTCACGAGCCGGTCCTCCGCGAGCAGCGCGCGGACCCGCCGGGCCGCCTCGTCGCGCCCGATCAGCCCGCCCAGCGGCACGGGCAGCCGGGACGGGACGCGCGGGCGCCCCTCCTCCGCCGGATCCCGTTCGAGCATCGACTGGTAGAGGGCGGCGAGCTCGGGACCCGGGTCGACGCCCAGCTCCGCGGCCAGCCGTTCGCGCAGGTCGTGGTAGCCCGCGAGGGCCTCGCCCTGGCGCCCGGCCCGGTAGAGGGCCCGCAGGTGCGCGGCGCGCAGCCGCTCCCGCAGGGGGTGGCGGGCGACGGGACGCGCCAGCTCGGCCGCGAGCGCGGCGTGCTCGCCGAGCTCCAGCCGCGCCTCGGCGTGGTCCTCCAGGGCGGTCAGGCGCCGCTCTCCGAGATCGGCGGCCAGGGCGTGGGCGAAGTCGAGGCCGTCGAACGCGGGCCCCCGCCACAGCGCCAGCGCGTCCCCGAGCAGGCGCGCCCTGGCCAGCGGGTCGGCCGCCTCGCCCGCCCGGGCGAGGAGCGCCGCGAAACGGCCGGAGTCCACCGCCTCGGGCGGCACGTCGATCAGGTAGCCGGGCGGACGCGACACCACCAGCCGCCGCGCGCCCGGCTCCGCGCGGTCGAGGACGCCGCGGAGCTGCGAGATCCGCGCCTGGAGCGTCCCGGACGGGTTGCGGGGCGGGCGGTCCCCCCACAGCGCGCCGGCCAGCCGGTCGGCGGGGACCGGGCGCCCGGCGTCGGCCAGCAGCGCCGCGAGCAGGATGCGGACCTTCGTCTCGGGCACGCGGACGTCCTCCCCGCCGTCCGTCCACACGGCGAGGGCACCCAGCACCCCGAAGCGCATCCCGCCAGCGTATGCGGCGCCTCGGACGTTCCCGCCACGGATCGGCCCGCGGCGGATCCGTAGCGCCCGGCGCCACGCTGGACCCGTTGTGCTGGACCCGCTTCGGACGAGCAGGAGTACTGATGTCGAAAGCCCCGGTGACGGTCATCGGACTGGGCCCCATGGGCGCGAGGATGGCCGCGGTGTTCCTGGAGAACGGGCGCCCGACCACGGTGTGGAACCGGACGGCCTCGAAGGCCGCGCCGCTGGCGGAGCGGGGCGCGACCCTGGCGGCGACACCCGCCGACGCGCTCGCCGCGTCCGAGCTGATCGTCATCAGCCAGACCGACTACAAGGCGATGTACGACTCGCTCGGCGGGGAGACCCACGCGCTGAAGGGGCGCGTCCTGGCCAACCTCAGCTCCGGAAGCCCGGACGAGCTGCGCCGCGCGGGCGAATGGGCGTCCGGGCACGGCGCGGAGCTGCTGACCGGCGGGATCATGGTGCCGCCCCCGGCCATCGGGACGCCCGGGTCATACGTCTTCTACAGCGGCCACGAGGCAACCCTGGACCGGCACCGCGAGACTCTGCGTGAGCTCGGCGACCCCACGTTCGTCGGTATGGACGCGGGGTTGTCGATGCTGTACTACCAGGCGCAGCTGTACCTCTTCTGGTCCACGCTCACGGCCTACATGCACGGGCTCGCCCTCCTGGGCACGGCAGGCGTGTCGGCCGAGCGGTTCCATCCGTTCGTCATCAGGTCCATGGCGACCCTGGCGGAGGACGGCCCCGCGGGATACGTCCGCGCCATCACCGACGATGTCGTCTCCGGCCGATCGCGGGGCGACGACAATACGCTGCTCATGCAGGCGATCGGCGCCGACCACATCGTCGAGGCCAGCCGCGAGGCCGGGCTCGACACCGAGGGCCCCGCCGCGCTGAGGGACCTGTTCTGGCGCGCCGTGGACCGCGGACACGGTGACGAGGGCCTCTCCAGCGTCATCGAGGTCATCCGCGCCCCCGCGCGCTGACCCGCGCGCCGACCGGGCCGCCGCGCCGCACCTGCTTCGACGCGTCCGCCGAGGCGGCGTCCCTCATGCGGGGTCGCGGCCGGCGGCCAGGGGGAGGCGCATGACGAACCGCGCGCCCTTGGCGCTGTCGGCGATGGACAGCGTGCCGCCGTAGATCTGGGCGATCTCCCGGGCGATGGGCAGGCCGAGCCCGGTGCCCTGCGGGTCGCGGCGGCGCGAGTCCGGCAGCCGGGCGAACCGCTCGAAGACCCGCTCCCGCGACTCCTCCGGGACCCCGGCGCCGTCGTCGGCGACCACCACCACCGCCTCGTCGCGCTCCCGCTCGACGACCACCTCGATCGCCGACTCGGTGTGCCGCTCGGCGTTGCTCAGCAGGTTCCCGAGCACCCGGCTCAGCCGCACCGGGTTCGCGCGGACGGTCACGCCGGGCTCCAGCCGGGTGGTGACCGGTGTGCGCCCCGGGCGGCGCTCGATCTCCCGCCGCGCCAGGTCGGCGAGATCGACCCGCTCGACCGGCTGGGGCGCGCGGGAGTCCAGCCGGGACAGCTCCAGCAGGTCGGCGACGATCTCGTTCAGCCGGTCGACGTCGCGCAGCGCCGCGCGGACCGCCGGGCGCCAGCCCGCGTCGCCGGGCTCCTCCAGCGCGACCTCGAGCCGGGTGCGCAGGCCCGCGATCGGGTTGCGCAGGTCGTGCGAGGCGTCGGAGACGAACCGGCGCTCCCGGTTCGTCGCCTCCTCCAGCCGGTCCAGCGTCTCGTTGACCGTCTCGGCGAGGTCCTGGATCTCGCCGCCGGTGCGGGGGTCGGTGACCCGCTGATCGAGGGCGCCCGCGCTCAGGTGCGCCAGCTCGCCGCGGATGCGGTCGACCGGCGCCAGCGCCCGGCCGACCGTGTGCCAGGTCCACCAGCCGATCAGGGAGAGCAGCGCCACCAGGAGCAGCCCCAGCGCCACCGGCAGCAGCCACGCGCTCGCGAGCGTCGGCATCGGCGAGGCGGCGGTGACCATCACGCCGTCCCCGTACGCGGACGTCCGCAGCCGCATCCCGAAGATCCAGACGCAGTCGTCCAGGAAGCCGGGGCAGATCATCCGGTCGATGAGCAGCTGGCCGCCGATCAGGTCGGCGGACGCCAGCGGAGGCCGCCCGATGATCTCCTCGCTGGCGGCGAGGACCCGCCGCCCGTCCCGGCTCACGACCTGGACGATCGGCGACTCGCCGGGCCGGGGTCGGAGCGCCTTCGCGGGCTCCCCGCGGACGAGGTCGAACGCGATCCGCTCGACGGTCCGCTCCGCGGTCTCCTCCACCTCGTTCTCGGCCCAGTCGCGGGCGAGGAGCATCCCGAGGGTGAGGGCGAGCAGCAGGATCAGCGCGGAGACCGCGACCGTGATGCAGGTGGCCCGCCCGCGCACGGACAGGAACAGCCGCGCGTGCCACCGGTGGGCCCGCCCGCGCCACCCGTCCGCCGTCCCCGCGCCCCGCACATCGATCCCCCGTGTCCCCGGCGATCCGCGCCGTCACTTCGAGTGATCGCCTATGGCTCAGCGTAGTGGCCCCGATCCCCGCGCGTACAGGTGCGGCAAGGCCCGCGGGTCCGCCAGCCTGGCGAGGAGTTCGCGCACGTCGTCGTGCAGTCCGGGCGGGATCGCGTCCAGCAGGTGGCGGCGCACCGCCTCGGCGTGGACGGGACGGGCGGCGGCGTGCAGCTCGTCCCCGCGGTCGGTCGCGACGACGTCGACGCCGCCGCCGGCCTCCACCCGGACGACGAGGCCGCGCCGCGCCATCCGGGTCAGGTGGTGGGACAGCCGGCTGCGATGCCAGCCCATCGACGCGGCCAGCTCGTTCTGGCGGAGCCGTCCCCCGCCCAGCTCCGCCAGCCTGGACAGCACCCCGAAGTCGGGCCCGGACAGCCCGGTCGCCCGCGCGACGTCGTCGGCCACCCGCGCCCGGACGATCTCCGCGGCGCTCGTCCAGACCCGCCACAGTTCCGTCTCCCGGGAATTCAACGCGGCCATGAAACCAGGATAAAAAGGTACAGAACGCCCATGGGGCGGATGATCGTCACCGTGACGGCCGGTCCCACCTGGACGCGAGGGATCATGCAGGGCCGACCCGATGCCGCCGCCGCCCGGGCGGCGCATGATCCCGCGCCGCCCGGGCGTGACGCCTCAGCCGTCGCCGGCCAGGTTGATGCCCACGGTGACCTCGTCGAGCTCGGGGACGCTCATGGTGGTGCCGTAGAAGCCGCTCCGCCACTGGACGGGGTCCGCGCTGCGGAAGCCGAGCTCGCGGTTGGCCATGGCCCGGTCGACACCGGGCACGTAGCGGGAGTGGACGACCTTGCTGAGCCCTAGCTCCCGGGTGACCATCTCGAACTTCTGCAACGCCAGATCGACCTCCGTGGCGATGCCGTCCTCCCAGCCCGCGTCGACCTGGACGGTGTCGCGCCCCGCCGACATGTGCAGGGTGTTGCGGTTCCAGTCGACCTTGACGAACAGCTCGGCGTGGCACGTGCCGGCCTCGTCGAGCCCGTAGACGGAGATCTCGCTGATCCAGCGCCGCTCGATCCCGAGCAGAAGCCGCCGGGCGTAGTCACGGTCCCGGGTGCTGCGGGCCAGGATCCGGTTGATCTGCATCTCGATGAGCTCGGTGCGGACGTACGTCTTGGTGTAGGTGGCTGTCCTGGCGATGGCCATGCATGGGTCCCTGGGGATTAGGAGGAGAGGAAGTCGTGCGCCGTGTCGGCGGCCATGGACTCGGCCACCAGGAGGATGTCCTCGATCGGACGGGGACGGTCGTCGATCTGCACCCTGCTGTGCGAGATCAGGGCGCGGGCGAGGTCGTGGAGCCCGTGCCGGTACAGCGCCGTGGTCAGGGCCGAGTCGTCCATCCGCCGCCGCGCCGCCGCCCAGAAGGCGATCGGCTGCCCGGGGTAGCGGCCCACGAGGTCCTCCGCCTGCCCGGGGGTCAGCCAGGGGTACAGCGCGCGGACGGCGGACGCCCGTTCCTCCGGCCGCATCCGCCAGCTGAAGATCCGCATGCGGCCGTCCCGCCGCATGGGGGCGTACAGGCGGGTGAAGTCGTTGCCGGTCAGGATGATCGGGACGCGGCGGACCGCCCTGCCCTCCACCCGGGTCGGGTAGTCCGCCAGGTGCATCAGCTCGGTGATCAGGTTCTGGGTGTTGACGGTGTACTGGGTCATGTCGCCCCAGCTGCCGATCGCGGCGTCGGCGTCGTTCAGCAGCACGGCCGCCGGCGTCCCCGCGTCGGCGTACGCGCCGGCCTCCGCGTAGGCCTCCCGCATCCGGGCCGCGGGGGCGCCCGCGTTCGGGCTTTCGAGCTCGCCGCCGGACAGCAGCACGGAATGGATGCCCGCGTTCTCCAGGATCCGCTCGACCTGGTAGGTCTTCCCTTCGCCGGCCGGGCCCTGGATGCCGAGCAGCAACGGGGTCCCGGGCTGCACGTCGGGCCGCAGATTCGCGATCACATGCAGCCCGACCACGGTCGAGAAGCGCTCCGCTATCGCCTCAGTCACGGCCCGACTCTCTCCGGCGCCGTTCCTTCTCGCGCATGACCTCGGTGGGCAGGCCGAGGACCTCGGCCCGCAGATCGGGCTTCGGCGGGGTCTGCTCGGCCGGGATCAGGTCGCCCTCGGCGGGCGTGCCCGCCGCCCCGTCCGGTTCCTCCGCCGGACGGTCGGGCGGCGGCCCGGGGGGCTCCTCCCCGCTCAGCGGGAGTCCCAGCTCACGGCGGCGGGCCGCCACGCTGGCGACCAGTTCGTCGAGCGCCTGCTGCGGCGAGGGGAGTGACTTGCGGATCCGGCCGGACGGGCGGATGACCAGACGGTCGTCGTGCCAGGTGAGATCCCTGTCCTTATCGATGATCAGGTCGAATTCCCGGACCGCGAGGCCGACCGCCTGCTTGTTCTCGAGCTCCGGTTCCTCCTTGACCCGGCCCTCGATCAGCGTGACCAGCTCCGCGCGGTTCCGCTCGGTCTGCTTGTTGGTCAGCAGGCCCGTGATGTAGCTGCTGAGAACGTTCGTCACCACACCGAGCACAAGCGCTTCAATCAATTCTCGACCCCGCAATCCGTGTATCGGCAACCATCTGGTGGGACGCGGGCGGGGCGCCATCGGTTCACAGCGGAAATCACGATCGGTAATTGATCTCCGACCCGGCGTAGATCACACAAGGGGGCGCTGGGGAATATGGGTGGTGTCGGATTCTTTGGGGCCGTCTGGGCGTTCCGGTGACGGCCGTGGATGCCCCGGGCGTCCGGCCGTGACCGCCGTGCGGGCGCGGCGGACCCGGCGTCGAGCGCGTCGGTGCACCGGCCGCGCCGCGGGCGGCTTCGGGCCGGTGTTCGAGCCGGTCGGAGGGCGGAGCGGCAGCCGGATCCCTTCTCCGTTGATCTGGTCGGGCGTCTGATCCGCCACCGGGGAAACTGCCGTAAAAATCCCCCCGGATAAACGCAAGGGCGCCAAGAGCCGTATAGCAGATGATCGATGTTGGCGCCGGGCAGATGCCTTGCCGGGCTTTGGTGCCGAGGGGATGGTGTTGGGCATCGGGTGGGCCAGATGTAGGCGCATCCCCGACCTGGGAGGGCGTCATGACGCTACGTTTTCTGGGCAAGGCCCCGGACAGCAAGGACGGCGACTCGCCTTCCCTCTGGCATGACGATGCCGACGGCAGTGTTGTGGTGCAGGGATGGAAGGAGGAGGGGAACCCGGCGGTGCTGGCCGAACTCCTGGCGACGTCACGGTGCGATCACGTCCCGGCGAACGAGGCGATAGTGCGCATTCCGTGCAGCCTTCTCCCCTTGCTCAAGGAGCTGATGAATGACGACAGTCACGACGGCCGCTGAACTCCTCCGGACGGCGCGATTCACCGCCGTCCACCTGGAGATGCGGGACGTCTACGCCATGGACGGGGAGGACGAGGACTTCGAGGAATGGAGGACGGGACACCGGGACGATCCGGCCGACCCGGATTCGTGGTGGCGCCCATGGCTCACCTTCGTCCGGGAGGCGACGCGGCGCGGCGTCCGGGTCCGGCGGGCGCGGATCGTCTCCGAGCCGGTGAGCGAGTACATCCGGTTCGAGTACGACGGCACGTTCACCAACATCTACGCGGGCGAGCAGGTGCGCTGGCTGCCCCGGCGCCGGGCGTCCGGGCTGTGCCTGCCCGGCAACGACTTCTGGCTGTTCGACGGGGAGCTGGTCCTGTGGAACCACTTCGACGGGGACGGCCGGTCCCAGCCGAAGGAGACCACCACCGACACGATCATGGTCAAGACCTGTTCGTCGGCGTTCGAGGCGGTGTGGGAGCGCGGAGTCGACCACGCGGACTACCTGCCCGTGTGATCCTTGCCGTCCCCGAGCCGCCATGTCCGCCACCTCACCGTCGTCCAGCGCCCAGCAGGCCCGGCGCGCCCTCGCCGGCCGCCTCCGCGAGCTGCGCCTCGACGCGGGCCTGACCGGCCGGGACCTCGCCGCCCGGGCCGGGTGGCACCGCACCAAGGTCAGCAAGATCGAGCACGCGTCCCGGGCCCCGAGCGGCGAGGACGTCCGGACGTGGTGCCGGGTGTGCGGGGCCGCCGACCAGACCGCCGACCTCATCGCCGCGCTCCGCGCCGTCGAGGGCGCGTTCATCGAGTGGAGGCGGCTCCAGCGGTCCGGGCTCCGGCGCCTCCAGGAATCCCGGATGGGCCTGTACGAGCGGACCCGCGTCTTCCGGATCTACGAGCCGGGGATCATGCCCGGGCTGCTCCAGACGCCCGGCTACGTGCGGGCCGTCCTCACCAAGGTCGGCTCGTTCCGCAACAGCCCGACCGCGGACCTCGACGACGCGGTCGACGCGCGCGTCGCCCGCCAGCGGGTGCTGCGGGAGGGCGACCACCGGTTCGCGTTCCTCGTGGAGGAGTCCGCCCTGTGGAGCCGCCTCGGGGGCGCGGAGGTGCTGGCGGAGCAGCTCGCGCACCTCGTCCGCGTCACGCGGTTGCCGACGGTGTCCTTCGGGGTGATCCCGGCGGACGCCGAGCGGACGCTCTGGCCCGTCGAGGGCTTCTGGATGTTCGACCAGGAGCGCGTGTCGGTGGAGACGGTCTCAGGGTGGCTCACCATCACGCAGCCCGCCGAGATCGCCCTGTACGCGTCCGCGTTCGAGGAACTGGCCCGCCCGGCCGTCCACGGCGCGGCGGCGCGCGAGCTGATCACCAGGGTGCGGGACACCCTGCTGTGAAAGTCGCGTGCCACACTTCGGCACACCCGTGGCCGTCCGCGCGATCCCGTACCTAGCGTGTTCGTTGAGACACAGTGCGTGATCGTCAGTGAAGGGGGTTCGACGTGGAGTCCTTGGAACGGCCGCGCGAGGCCGACGCCGGGCAGGTGATCGAGCCGGACGGCGCCGGCCGGCTGGCGGGACTGGCCGGGACACTGCGCGGCCAGCGCCTGACGGCCGACATCGTGGGCGGGCGCCTGCGGGTCGCGGACGGCCCGGACGGCGAGGGCGTCGTGCTGGACTGCCGCCGCCGGGCCAGCGACGGCGACCAGTGGTGGTTCACCTGGGCGGACGGGATCTGGCTGTGCGAGGCCGACCATCCGATGGACGCGGTGGTCGCGGTGAAGGGGGCCCTGCGGCGGCCGCCGCCCCCGTGACCGCCGCCGCGGCCGCGTGCGGCACGGGTCACCGGGGTGGGCCCTGGAGCCGGGCGGCTCTCTCCAGCAGGGCCCTCTTCGCCCGCGCCGCCGCCGCCAGCCCGCTCCGGTGACGTCCGATGAGCTCTGTCTGGCGAGCGGCCTCCACGGACGACCAGACCTCGACCAGGTGACCTTCGCTCTTGCACCGGACGTCGGTGGCGGCCACGGTCCTTTCCAGCTCGGACGGGGCGCCGCCCTGGAAGCGCGGGTCCTTCGGCGGGTCGAGGGGACCGGGGTAGGCGAAGCCGTGGCCGCGCATGCACAGCGACCATCGCGCCACGGCGGAGCGGACGCGGGCGTCCCCGGCGGAGCTGTGGAAGCCCTCGTCCGACAGCGACTGCGCGAGGCCCTGGTCGGCGTGGGAGGCGCCGTAGAGCCGGTCGCGGGCCTGCCCGGCGCAGCCGCCCTTCGGGATCTCGCGTCCGTCGGGGGACCGCTCCTTGTCACCGGTCAGGACGGTCCGCTCCTCGGGCGTCGGGGGCTTGTAGGCCGCCGTGCGGCCGGGCTGTTCCAGGCGGTAGCCGCTGCTTCTCGCGCGGTCCAGGTCGGCCAGGCCGTAACGGCGTTCGTTCCAGCTCCTCAGGAGCGCCTTGCCCTGGCCGGCCACCGGCGGGAAGTCGTGTCCGAACGTGCTCATGCACTGCCGCACCACGCGGCGGTAGGCGTCGGTGACGGCGGTCGTCTCGGCGGGGGACAGCAGGTAGTCGTCCAAGGGAAGCCGGAACGTCGCCGCTTCCCGGGCGGCGGGCGAGGGTCGCGCGGCTCGCTGTCCGGGTGGCCCGGAGGAACCGCCGGAACAGCCGGAGACGAGACCTCCGAGCAGCAGATGCGCCGCCAGGACGCCTCGCAGGGTCGGAGATCGGCGGGACGGGCGTGACCACATGACGCCTTCCTCGGCGGTGGACGCGGCGGCAAGGCGGCCGGCCCGGGGGACGGGCCGGCCGCCTTGGACTCGGTGCGCGCCCGGTTTCATGCGCGCTGGAATTCCCGCGTCGTGCGAATCGGGATCAGGAGAAGTACAGCGATTCGACGTTGCCGCGGTAGGTGACGTTGAAAGCGCCGCCACTGTTGGGAACGAAACCGGCGCAGCTGCCGGTGTAGTTGACGTCGGTGCAGATGACCGCGCTCCGGGTGGCGTCGTTGTTCCGCCCGAACCTGGAGTTGTTGGCGACCACCGTGCCCTGGCCGGTGCCCGGCGACAGGTAGACGTTGTCGAAGAGGTTGGGGTCGTTGACGGCGAAGTCGGAGAAGCTCTGCGTGGCCAGAATGTTCTGGTACAGGCAGAATTCACCGCCGGTGCAGACGCCGTCCTGGTGGCCTAGGAGCGCCGATCCCGCCCGCGTGGTGTTCGCGGCGGAAGCTCCGGTGGCAGCCTGCGCGGGAGCCGGCAGAACCAGTGCGGCGATGGCTCCGATTCCGAACGCCGCGGTGACCGATCGGCGGAGCCGGCGTCGGCCCGGCTTTGTCTCGGTGGACATGACATACCCCTCTGAATGAGATCGCGATTCCGGATTCGTCTCGGTTTTTCGCCGATTGAGGTGACGCTCCTTTCGGGCGGATAGGAAATCGCTGACAGGGCAAAGATTGGCACGGGCGGCGCGCAATGGTCTTCGTGAGTCGTGAGCAACGCCGCCGGGAGCGCGGACGCCGTTGGTGAGACGTCGCAAACCGCCGCTCACCGCTGAGACGGACGCCCCTGTCGCGCGAACCCACCCGGTCTCCGGGCCCGCGGAGACCGCCGGGTGACGGTGTGCAGGCCGGGCGGTGTGATCCGGGAGAACGTCCGCGGAGGCTGAACGATGCGGGGGGTTACGCCGTACAGCCTGGTGACGTGTGACTTTCCGGGATGGAGGGGGCCGTCGCCGTGGGTGTCGAGGACGCGTCCCGACTCGTTGCCGGGTGTGCCGGGCGGCGGGGAGGCGGTGCCGTGGGCGGGCCGGGGGTGCTCGGCGAGGTGACGTTGCCGGGCGTGCGGCGGTCGGTCGCGTACGCGCGGGGCTTCGTCAGGGAACTGGCGGGCGGGTACGAGCGGCTGGACGATCTGGTGATGGTGGTGAGCGAGACGGTCGCGAACGCGATCACGCACACCGCGTCGGGGCTGGAGGGCGGCCGGGTGCGGGTGGTGCTCGCCGCCGGGCCGGACTGCTACCGGCTGGAGGTCACCGACGACGGCGCGGCCGGCGGGCGGCCGTTCGTCAAGGACGAGACCGGCGCCGAGACCGGCCGCGGGATGCGGATCGTGGCGGGCCTGGCATCGCGGTGGGGGTTCCGGACGGAGGGCGCGCGCACGGTGGTGTGGGCGGAGTTCCCGGCCCCGGCCGTGGACGGCCGCGGCCGGGAGACGGTCGGCGACCCCGGCTGAGCCGCCGCGCCGGCATCCGCCGGGCGTTGCGCCGCGTGCTCGCGCGGTGGTGGACGGCGTCGATGGCGCGATCCGTGGGGTACCGGTCGTTGACGCCATGAGGAGCGGACGGCGAGCCTGGGAGGCATGCAGCGCGTCGCGTTCGTGATCTACGAGGGGTTCCACTCGCTCGACCTGACCGGCCCGCACGAGGTGTTCCACTTCACCGGGCGGTACGAGTGCCTGGTCGTGGCGTCCGAGGCGGGTCCCGTCCGGGCGAGCAGCGGGCTGCCCGTGCACGCCTCGCACGGGGTCCGGGACGTGCCGCCGGGCGGCGTCGACACGCTGATGGTCATCGGCGGGAGGGGCGTCGACCGCGCGCGGGACGACACGGCGCTCACCGCCTGGATCGCCGCCGCCGCGAGGACGGCGCGGCGCGTCACGTCGGTGTGCAGCGGGGTGCTGCTGCTGGCCGACGCCGGGCTGCTGGACGGCCGCCGGGTCACCACGCACTGGGGCCGCGAGCGGCAGCTCAGGGACGAGTACCCGGGGCTGGCCGTCGACTGCGACCCGATCTACATCCGGGACGGGCGGTTCTGGACGTCCGCCGGGGTCACCGCGGGGATGGACCTCGCGCTCGCCCTGGTCGAGAACGACCACGGCCGGGACGTCGCGCACGCGGTGGCCCGGGAGCTGGTGATGTTCCTGCGGCGGCCCGGCAGCCAGTCGCAGTTCAGCGTCCCGCTGTGGTCGGCGCAGCCGTCCTCCGACCCGATCCGGGCGGCGGTGGCGGCGGTCCAGGCCGACCCGGGCGCCCGGCACAGCGTCGCCGACCTGGCCGGGCGGTCGGGGCTCAGCGCGCGGCACCTCCAGCGCCGGTTCACCGCCGAGCTGGGCGTGCCGCCCGCCGCGTACGTCGAGCGGGTGCGGGTGGAGGCGGCGCGGCGGGCGCTCGCGGAGGGCGAGGAGCCCGTCGAGACGCTGGCCCGCCGGCTCGGCTTCGGGACGGGCGAGACGCTGCGCCGCGCCTTCCACCGGCAGGTCGGCGTCGCCCCGTCCGACTACAGGGACCGTTTCCGAGGAATGAGGGAGTTCGCATGACCACGTACGGGCTGCTGGTCTTCGACGAGGCCGAGGAACTCGACTTCGCGGGTCCATGGGAGGTGTTCACGGCGTCGGCGATGGTGCGCGACCAGGGCGACAGGGCGATGCTCCTCGCGGAGCGGTCCGGGCCCGTCCGGTGCGCCAAGGGGCTGCGCGTCCTGCCCGACCACACCCTGGACGACCACCCGGGGCTGGACGTGCTGCTCGTCCCCGGCGGCCGGGGCGCGCGCGAGACCGAGCCGTCGAACCCGGTGGTGACGGGCTGGATCGCCGAGACCGCCGAGCGGGCCCGGTGGGTGACGAGCGTGTGCACCGGCGCGTTCCTGCTCCACGCGGCGGGTGTCGCCAAGGGGCGGCGCGTGGCCACGCACTGGTCCGCGGAGGACCGGCTGGAGTCCCTGGGCGGCGTGACCGTCGTCCGCGACGCCCGGTACGTCGTCGACGGGAACCTGGTCACCAGCCAGGGCGTGTCGGCGGGCATCGACATGGCTCTGTGGCTGATCGGGCGGATCCACGGGCGCGACCACGCGCGCACGGTCCGCCGCTACATCCAGTACGACCCCGCCCCGCCCTACCTTGCCGACGAGCCCACCGGCCGGGACGAGGAGCCTTCCTAGGGGTCGAAGATGTCGGCGGCGCCCATCGCCACGCGGGCGCGGACGTCGTCGGCCGTCATCGCCTGCCCCGAGCCGCCCCGGACCATCAGCGGCCAGTGCTCCGCCGCGGCCTCCACCAGCTCGGCGGCCAGCAGCTGGGACGGCGTCCCCTCGAAGATCTCCAGGACCACGGCGGTGTAGGGGGGCGGCCCCAGGACCGCGTCGTGCAGGGCCGCCGCCGACGGGTCCACGGGCGGGGCGCCCGGCGGCCGGAGACGCACCCACACCCACGCACCGGCACGTTCCAGGACGGCGTCCGCGCGATCGTCCGGGGCGAGCCGTCCGCCGAGGGACCGGACGATCCGCGCGAACCGCTCAGGGGTGACGCCGCCCGGCAGCAGCAGCGTCGCCTCGTCCACCCGGGTGCGGCGCCGTCCGGGCAGGGGTGCCTCGCGGTCCTCCGGCCGGAAGAAGCCCGACCGGCGCCGCGCCAGCCGCCGGTACAGCTCCGCGACGGTGATCACGGCCTCCCCGAAGTCGCGGATCGCGAGGGGCCAGCGGTCGGCGGCGGCCAGCACGATCTCCGCGGCGATCCACTCGCTCTCGCGGCCCGGGAGCACCTCCAGCACGATCCGGGTGCGCGGCGGCGCGCCGAGGGCCCGCGCGCACTCCTCCCGCAGGGCCGCCGCGCGGATCGGCTCGTCCGGCGGGAACGGGTAGACGACCACGGCGCCGTCCCCGCGGACGAGGACCGTCACGTCGGGCGCGCCCGCCGCGGGCTGGGGCTCCCCGCCCAGCGACACCACCAGGTCGCGGATCTCCCCGGACCCGATCGCCGCGCTGGACACGAGGTGGAGGTCGGCGGACACCTCAGGGGGGCGCGTCGGCCGACGCGGTGGTCAGTGCGGTGGTCAGCGCGGACGTCAGGGCGGCGCCCGCGGTGCCGTCCGGGTCGAGCTCCGGATCGTAGATGCCGACGTGCAGGCCCACCGCGCGGGGGCTGGCCAGCAGCGTCGCCAGGACGGACGTCAGCTCCGCGAACGACAGCCCGTCCGGGTTCGGCGAGTCGACCGCCGGCATGACCGACCTGTCGAGGATGTCGGCGTCCAGGTGGATCCAGAAACCCTCGATCGGCGCGTCCTCCAGATGGGCCCGCGCCGCCCGCGCCGCCGCGTCCGCGCCGTGCTCGCGGACGTACTCGATCGGGTACCGGTCGATGCGGGAGGTGTCGAAGGCGGCCAGGTCGGAGTCCGCGTGGTCCTCCGGCTCCCGCTGGACGCCGATGTGCGCGACGTGCTCCTCCGCGACGTAGGGGCGCAGGCCGTCGAGGTCGGTGAGCGCGCCGGGGCCGTGGCCGGTGACGAGGCCGAGCGCCAGCCCGCCCGCCGTGAGCCGCCCCGCGTGGGCGGCCGGGTCGAGGCGCGGCGAGTAGTCGTCGTGACCGTCCAGATGCGCCAGCCCGTAGGTGCCGCGGGCGCGCAGCGCCAGCATCGGCCCGAGCAGGATGCTGCAGTCGCCGCCCAGCACGAGCGGGAAGCGCCCCGCGTCCAGCAGCCCGCCCACGCGTGCCGCGAGCCGCGCCGAGTACTCCGCCAGCGCGGGCCCGTTCAGGTAGCCGGTCGTGTGGTCGGGACCGAAGACGTAGGGCGGCGGATCGACGCGCCCGGCGTCCTCCGCCCCCGCACGCCCTGCGATGCCGTGCTCGCGCAGCGCGCGGGCGAGGCCGCGCACGCCGGGCTCGTGACCCTCGCGCGGCGGCCGTAGGCCGAGGTTGGAGGGGGCGTCCAGCACCGAGATCACCCTTCGCAGCCTAACGTTGAGGGTCGAACACGCGGAGGAATTTCGATGACCGTTCTGGGCCGCCTGACCGACCGGATCCTCGGCCTGCCCGTGGCCCCGGCGCATGACACGCCGCCGCCCCCCGGGGTCGCGCGCGATCTGCGGGTGCCGATGCCGGACGGCGTGACGCTGCTCGCCGACGTGCACCGCCCGCGCGGCACCGGCCCGCTGCCCGCCGTCCTCATCCGCACCCCGTACGGCAAGGGGCAGGCGCTCGTGCGGCTGTTCGCGGGCGTCCTCGTCCGGCGGGGCTTCCAGGTCGTCGTGCAGGACGTGCGGGGGGTGGGCGGCTCCGGCGGCGAGTTCCGCGCCTTCCACGACGAGCGGGAGGACGGGCTCGCCACGCTCGCGTGGCTGCGCGCGCAGCCGTGGTGCGACGGCCGGGTCGCGACGGTCGGCGCCAGCTACCTCGGCTTCACCCAGTGGGCGGTCGCGCCCTACGCCGACCCGCCCCTGGAGGCGATGGGCCTCGGCATCACCGCGTCCGAGTTCGTCAGCTCCTTCTACCCGGGCGGCGCGCTGGCCCTGCACAACACGCTCGTATGGTCGTCGCTCATGGGCGTCCGGGCCGGCCGCCGCGGGGAGGAGGGGGCGCGGGACGGGCGGCGCCCGCTGCACGACCGGCGCGTGCGGCGCGCGATGCGGCACCTGCCGGTCGGCGAGGCCGACACCGCCGCGATCGGCCGCCCCGAGCCGTTCCTGCGCGAGGTCACCGCCAACGCCGAGCGGATCGCGTTCTGGGAGGCGACCGACCACAGCGCCCAGGTCGCCGCGACCACCGCCCCCGCCAGCATGGTCACCGGCTGGTGGGACCCGTTCCTGCGCGGGCAGCTCCGCGACTTCGAGGCGCTCCAGGCCGCCGGCCGCCGGGCCCGCATCACGATCGGGCCCTGGGGACACGACGCGAAGGCGCTGCGGGCCGTCCTCGCCGACCAGGTCTCCTGGCTGGACGCGCACCTGGGCGGGGACACCGCCGCGCTGCGCCGGGCGCCCGTCCGGCTGCACCTCCAGGGGTCGGGCCGCTGGCTGGACTTCGAAAGCTGGCCACCGCCCGGGACCGAGCCGACTCCGCTGCACCTGTCGCACGGGCTGACCTGGGACGCGCCGTCCGGCACCGAGCCGGTCGCCTTCACCTATGACCCGCTCGACCTCACGCCGGGCGTCGGCGGCCCGCTCCTCTCACCGGGCAGGGCCGGACAGCGGGACAACGGCCGGATCGAGGCGCGCGGCGACGTCGCCGTCCTCACCGGCGCGCCCCTCGACCGTCCCCTCGACCTGATCGGCCCGGTGTCGGCGACCATCCACGTCCGGACGAGCACCGGCCACGGCGACCTGTTCGTCCGGCTCTGCGACGTCGACCCGCGGGGCGTGTCCCGCAACGTCACCGACGGCATCGTGCGGATCTCCTCGCCGGGACTCGTCCGCGCGGAGGTCGAGATGCACCCGACCGGCTACCGCTTCCACCGCGGGCACCGGCTCCGCGTGATGCTGGCGGGCGGGGCGTTCCCCCGCTTCGCGCGCAACCACGGCACCGGCGAGCCCGCCGCGCGGGCCGTGGCGTCCAAGCGCGTCCGCTTCGAGGTCCACCGCGACGCCGGGCACCCGTCGTCGCTGCTACTCCCCGTCTGGAACGGCTGAGGCGGACGCCGCCGCGGAGCCCTCCGCGGACGTCGCGGCGGGCTTCCCCGCGGCCTCCTCGGCGGCCTTCTCCGCGGCTTCGGCGCGCAGCCGCTCGTACTCCTTCAGCACCTTCTTGCGGGACCTCGCGGACAGCCGGTCGATGTAGACCTTCCCCTCCAGGTGGTCGGTCTCGTGCTGGAGGCAGCGCGCCAGCAGCCCCGTCCCCTCGACGGTGACCGGCTCCCCGCGCAGGTCGAAGCCGTGCACGGTCGCGTGGTCGGGACGCGCCAGCTTCGCGTACGGGCCGGGCACCGACAGGCACCCCTCGTCGCCCTCGTCCAGCCGCCGCCGGTCCAGCGGCGGAAGCTCCAGCACGGGGTTCACCACGACGCCCTTGTGGCGCTCGCCGTCCTCGTCGGGGCAGTCGTAGACGAAGATCCGCAGGTCCACCCCGACCTGGTTGCCCGCGAGCCCGACGCCCTCCGCCGCGTACATGCTGGCGAACATGTCGTCGGCCAGCTCCGCGAGCGCCGCGTCGAACTCCTCGACCGGCCGGCACGCCTGATGCAGGACCGGGGTCCCCACCAGCGTGATGGCCCGCACTCGCCCAGTCATAGCCCGCTCTCCTCCGTCCGGCACCGTCACCACTGCGACCCTAGTGCGGATGCCGGGGTGCCCGCCCCGCGGCCCGGCGACGTCCCCGCCGCGCGCCGGGCGTCGCGTGCCGTGAGGCCGGGCGGCGCCCCCGCGCGGACCGTGTTCCGTTCGTCGCAGACGGTGAACCGTTCGTCGAGCCGGGAGAGCGAAGCCCTCGCAGGCCCCTCCGGGGGCTCGCTACGTTCGTCGCATCCGCCGGACGAACGGCGCGAGCCGCTCCAGGGGCGGGCCGCTTCGGGGGGAGCGGGCCGCTCGCGATGGAGCAGGCGGGCCCCGGTACGGGGCGCCGCGGCCGGCCCGGCGGAACGGGGGGAGAGGGGTCACTTCTTTGGGGGGAGTGGCCCCTCCGTCTGTCCGGCGCGTGATGCCACCCGCGCGCCCTCACCGGGGCCTCCCGTCCCGGCGGGATGCCCGGCGTCGTCCGGGCGGTGAGGACCGGCTCCGCCCGCGTAAAAGAGTCCAAGCGTTCGTTGAACGAGTAAGTCAAAACGTTAAGCGCGGGTGCGGATTGGCGATAAAGGGACCGCCGCCCGGCCGTTCTCGGTACGGTGCCGTGCTCGTCGCCGATCTCAGAAAACTTGACGCGTCGGACGTCGACTTCGCCGTGGCGCTGCGAAATGGTCATCCGCATGGAATCACGAATTCGAGCCACCGGGGGTACCGGGCCGACCGGCTGGCTGCTCACCTTTCTCGGCGCACGCGAGCAGGCGCTGCGCACTCACAGCGGCCTCGCGACCGGCCCCACGGAATGGCTGCTGGTGTTCCTGGAGGTCGAGCGCGCCGAACTCGCCGGCCGCCAGCGCCCCACGCTGCTCTCGCGGCGCGGGCGGCCCGAGGAGTACCCGTTCGGACGCCTGAACGCCCGCAGCGCGTAGGACGGGAGAAAATGATCATCGAGATGTTCCTCGCCGCGCTGATCGGCGGCGCGATCGGCGTCGCCGAGCTCGTCGCGCGCTACCGCGACAAGCCCGTCGCGGCGCTGCTGTCCCCGGGCGGGCTGCTGTTCGCCTTCGTCAACACGAGCGCGTCCGTGGTCGCGCTGATCGCGGTGACGGCGTCGGGCTGGACGTTCGGCCTGCCGGCGACGATGCCCCCGACGACCCTCATGGTCGTGCGGGTGATGGCCGCCGGGATCGGCTCGGCCGCCGTCCTGCGCATGTCGTTCGCCCCCGCCCAGACCCGCGCGGCCGGCACCGGCCCGATCGCCCTGCTCAACGGCATCCTCCGGATCGCCGACGGCGAGCTGGAACGCAAGCGCGCGCTGAGCCGGCTGTCGCACAACGACCTGTCCGGCCTGTCGTTCGAGCGCGACCACGCGGCGCTCGCCGAGCTGTGCTGCCACCTCATGCGCGAGTTCGACCTCGCCGAGGCCCAGCGGCTCGGCGGCCTCGCCGCCGAGCTCAGCCACCGCGACGACCTCACCGACGCCGACAAGCTGGACTGCTGGGGGCTGGAACTGACGCGGCTGGTGGGCGAGCGCGCCCTGCGCCAGGCCGCCCGCCGGCTGCGGGACCGCCCGCGGGAGGAGACCCGCAGGGTCGTGCCCGAGGAGGACCGGCCCGTCGCCGCGCCCGAGCCCGACTACGCCGAGTCCTCGGCGGGGCCGCTGCGCCCGCCCGCGGGCAAGGCGTCCCGCCTGGCCTCCGGCGCCAACGGCCGTGCGGAGCGCAAGTCCTTCAGCGACGCGTGAGGGGCGTGGAATGCCGGTGTGCCCGTCGGGGCGCACCGGTCATTTCATCAGGCGGACCCGGCGGGTCTGGCGGACGGCGGTCGCCGTCCCCTGCCACGCCCGTCCGGCGCGGTCGCGGTGGACGTCCCGCGCCGCCGGGGCCCCGGCCGCCGTCAGGACCTCGGCCGGATGATCAATGGGGGGACGCTCTCGTCCCGCTCCTCCAGGGCCGCCGCGATGCGGTGCAGCGCCTCGGCCATCGAGACCAGCGCCTGCACCTGGGCGGCCGCCATGAGATTCCCCGGTGACGGATCGGCGGCCTGTGCCTCCGCTGCCGCGTCGCACGCCTGCTGGCTCCACCAATGCACGCGGCGATCCTAGGGGAACCGGCCGATCCGGCACCCGCCGCCGCGCGGACACTCTCGACGAAAGGCCCGACACCCGTGAACCGATGGCCGCCCGACTGGGCCGTGAAACCGCTGCGCAGGCTCACCGCGGGGGAACTCGCGGAGGCGCTGGAGTACCTTGAGAAACACCGCCCGGACGACGATGTCCTCGGCCGTGCCCTCGCCGGCGAGTTCGCCCGACGCACCGCCGCCGAGCACCGTCCCGCCAAGCATGCCCGTCCCGTCTGACCTCGCGGGAGAGCGACGATGACGACAGTGAGACTGCGCAGGGTGTACGAGCCGGCGTCCGTGGAGGACGGCACCCGCGTGCTGGTCGACCGAGTCTGGCCGCGCGGCCTGACGAAGGACGCCGCCCGCCTTTCCCGCTGGGAGAAGGACGTCGCGCCGTCCACGGAACTCCGCAAGTGGTTCGGCCACGAAGCCGGCAAGTACCCCGAATTCAAGCGCCGCTACGCCGGCGAACTCGAGGATCCCGTCCGCGCCGCCGCGCTGGACCGCCTGCGCGACCTGGCCGCCAAGGGTCCTCTCACTCTCCTGACGGCCACCAAGGACCTGCCCCACAGCCATGCCGCGTTCCTCGCCGGCCATTTGAGCGGCTGAACGCGCGCCGCCCACCGTGAAAGGCCCGATCCACCGGGATTCGGCCGGCCACAAAGGCGGCCGCTTGCGTCGGCGCAAGCCCTCTGTCGTGAAATCGGCCGTGCCGCGATCATGATTGGCGAATGCGCCGGATCCTTCTGCGGCGCGTAATGGCGGAGGCCGCCGTGTCCCGTCGTGCTCGTGCCCGCGCCGGGCGAAGATGTCCGGGAATCTGTCAAGGCCGAGAAAGTGGCCTCTTAAGGTCATGGCACCGGATGCCCGGCCCGTTACGCTAATTGTGGGCTTTTGTCTGATTCGATGGGATGATCGTGGCCGAACAGTTCGAAGCGCATCTGCCGTCGGTTCCCGGACTCGACCCCAACGTGGCCAATTCGGCGCGCGTGTGGGACTACTGGCTGGGGGGCCATCAGTACTACGAGGCCGACAAGGTGATGGCCGACGAGATCGAGAAGGTGCTGCCCGACATCGTCGCCCAGGCCCGCGCCGACCGGCTGTTCCTCAGCCGGGTCGTGGAGTTCTTCGCCGGTGAGGCGGGGATCGGCCAGTTCCTGGACATCGGGACGGGCCTGCCGACCTCCAGCAACACCCACGAGGTCGCCCAGCGGCTGCGCCCCGACGCCCGCGTCGTCTACGTCGACAACGACCCCCTGGTCCTGGCGCACGCCCGCGCGCTGCTCACCAGCACGCCGCAGGGCGTGACGGCCTACCTGGACGCCGACATGCACGAGCCGGACCGGATCCTGGACGAGGCGGCGGCGACCCTCGACCTGGACCGGCCGGTGGCGATCACGATGCTCGGGGTGGTCTGGCACATCATGGAGGACGACCAGGCGCGCCGGATCCTCGGGCGCCTGACGGAGCGGGTCGCGCCGGGGAGCCATCTGGCGATCAGCCACCAGACCGACGAGATCACCGGGGAGCGGGCGCGCGAGGCCGTCCGCATGTGGAACCGGGACGGCACCCCGCCCGGGGTGTGGAGGTCCAGGCGGCAGCTGGAGGACCTGTTCGACGCCGTGGGCCTGGAGTTGCTGGAACCGGGCGTGGTGTCCTGCAACCGGTGGCGCCCGGAGACCGTCGAGATCCTGCCGGACGAGGTCGACCAGTTCGGCGGCGTGGGCCGCAAGCCGTGAGCCCCTCGCCGGCCGTCCCCTTCCGGCCGTCCCCCTTCCGGCCGTCCCCCGGGGGCGGCACCGTCCGGCCATGCCCGTGCCCCGATCGGGATGCGCGGGCACGGAGGAATCGGGCAAGCTGGGCGGGTGGCCGGCCGGTGGTGATCGCCGCCGGCCGGGCCCCCGGCGGGAAGGAGGGGCGTGGGCACGTTATGGCTGCCGACACGCGACCCTGACGCGCTGACACGCCCCCGGCTGCTGCTGGCCGCCCGGCTCCGCGCCCTGCGCGAGCGCAACGGCGTGGTGGTGGAGGCGGCGGGCGCGACGATCGGGTCGCTGCCGCTGCTGGAGGCGATGGAGCGGGGCGTGACGGCCTCCGACCCGCACCACGTCATGGCCCTGGCGTCCCTGTACGAGGTGAACGACCACGCCGCCCGCCTGCACCTGCTGCAACTGGCCCTCAACTCGCGCGAGGAGGGCTGGTGGGCCCCCTACCGCGGCGTCATCCGGTCCTGGTTCCTGCCGTATCTCGGCGCGGAGCAGGCCGCCGAGATCATCCGTTCCTACACCGTCGGCGCCGTCCCCGACCTGCTGCAACATCCCGCCTACGCCGAGAAGCTGATCCGCTGGGGGCACCAGGGCGCCGGCGAGGAGGAGCTGGCCAAGCGGCTGGAGCTGCTGCTGCGGCGGCAGCGGATCCTGCACGGGGCCGATCCGCCCCGGCTCTGGGCGATCATCGACGAGACGGCCCTGCGCCGGCGCATGGGCACCGCCGAGATCACCTACCGGCAGCTGGAACACCTGCTGGACCTGTGCGAGCTGCCGCACGTCGTCATCCAGATCATGCCGCTGACCGTGGGCCATGACCTGCCGCGCGGCCCGATCACGCTCGTGAAGGTCCTGCGCGACCAGGACGTGCGCCAGGTGGTCTACCTCCAGCAGTTCAACGCCGCCTTCTACCCCGACTACGAGCGGCGGCACCTGTACGTGATGGACCTGCTGGCGGTCGTCGCCGAACCCCCCGCCCGCACCCCGGCCCTGTTGCGGCAAATGATCGCCGACCTGTGAGCGGGAAGGGGCGAATGTCGCCGATGACACAGAAACGGGCGGGCCGGACTGGCATGCTGTCCGGCGGCGAACAGGCCGCCCTTCCCTGAACGACCTCGCGTGCCGCCGAGTCAGATCATGTCCCACGCCGAGTAGAGAGACGGAGCGATGGCCACGACGCCGCGGCGCACCCCGGCCCACCAGCTGATGATCAACTGCTTGCACGGGGCGCACATCGCGCACGGGCGGCCCTCGTCCGCCAAGATCCTGGACATCGTCAGGCGGCTCCCGGAGCTCTACCCGGACCTGCGGGCCGAGCGCGACACCGACCGTGACACCGGGCTGTCGTCCGCGGGGAACATCTACAAGATCATTATGGGATGGCACGGCTGCCTGCCGACCGCCCCCCAGCTCTCCCGCCTCATCCTCGCCTTCCAGCACTTCGCCTTCGTCGAACGCGTGATCCACGACGATCCGGGGACCGCGACCCTGCCCGGCTGGCAGGCGGTGCTGAGCGAGGCGACGGTCCTCGACATCGCGCAGCGGAACTCGGGCGTCTTCATCGACGCCACCCGTCCCGACCCCTCCCAGCCGGTGCGGCTGCCCGCACCGGGACCGGCGTCGGCCGGCGGGCTCCCCCAGACACGGACCCCGGTCGGCGTCGTCGCGCTGTCCCCGGTCGAGGTGCACTGCCTCGTCACCCTGGGGCCGCACGGCCGGAAGGTCACCGTGCGGGCGTCCAGCGGCGACCCCGGGACCCTGTACGAGATGGCCCTCGGCCTGTTCACCTCGGGTTCCCCCTACAACGAGCGCGCGGCGACGTTCGCCGCGAGCGCCGCGGCGGCCGGGGTGGCGGCCGCGACCGACCTCCTCATCGCGTCCGAATCCGGAGCCGCCGCGATGACCCAGCTCGTCCTCGGGCAGGTGCGGGCCCTGGAGTACGCGGCCGTCCGGGGCAACGACGAGGACGCCGCGCGGTACTTCTCCGAATGCGCCGCCCGTGTCGTCCGGGTGGGCGTCAAGGAGCAGGCGCCCCAGCTGGACGGCTGACCGCCGCGCCCGGACGGGGCCGGAGGCACCGTCATCGAACGTTCGCCTTCCGACTTTTCTGTTTGGTACCAAATCTTTTTGGTGGGGACGGAGACCCGCGGGGCCACTGACGTTTCGTAGCGTTTCCTCGCTGTTCTTGCTGCGTCCTCGCACTTCATTTTGTGTTTTCTTGCCAGAATGCCGATTATCGGGGGATGCAGTACGCAAAGGTATGTGTGTTCATTTCGTCCTTACGGAGCACCTCCCCGCGATGCCGATCCTCGCCCGTGGCGGCGGCGGCGACGGCGCCTTAGGCCATGACCGCCGCCCGACGAGCCGCCGACACGACGCCGCCCCCCGCTGTCCAGAGGAGACCGAGTTGGCGATCGTGCTGACCACCACGTGGATGCTGGCCACCGGCAGGCGGCTGCACCAGCGCCCCACGCTTCATGACCTGGATTGTGAACAGTTGATCGATTTCTGGGCCGACGGCCGGTTGGTCTCCGTCGAAACGGCAGGAAAAAGGTGACGATGAGCGGACCCACCCCGGGTGCGGAGGCATGAAGCCCCGCTACAGGACCTGCTTCGCGGTCGACATCCGCCGCTACACCGGCCGGGACCCGGCATCGCAGGCCCGGGTGCGCGACGCCATGCACGAGATCGTCAGGGCGGCCTCCCAGGGCGCCCGCGTGCCGTGGCGGTCCGACGTGGGCACCGACCGGGGCGACGGCGTGCTGGTGGTCACCGGAAAGGTCGGGGTCGAGGTGCTGTTCGGGGACTTCATCCGCAAGCTCGGAGGCGGGGTGCGCGGGCACAACCTGCTCGCCGCGCCCGGGGAGCAGATGCAGCTGCGGGTCGCCCTGGACGGCGGCTACCTCAACAAGGACCCGCAGGGCTACTCGGGGGACGCGCTCAACCGGGCCGCCCGGATGCTCGACGCGCCGGACTTCACCGCGCGGATGGACGACCGCGCGGCGGAGTTCGCGGTGATCACGTCCGACGACCTGTACGAGGTCGTCCGCGGCTAC
The DNA here is from genome assembly GCF_019175365.1 of Actinomadura graeca. NCBI lineage: Bacteria > Bacillati > Actinomycetota > Actinomycetes > Streptosporangiales > Thermomonosporaceae > Actinomadura > Actinomadura graeca. The sequence continues at coordinate 5,047,091 of NZ_CP059572.1, forward strand.
CACCTGCTCGACGACAAGCGGCTCGACCGGATCCAGGTCGAGGTGAAGGAGACGCGCACGACGGCGTGGATGTGGATCCCGTGAGAGGTCAGGGGACGAGGACCTGGCGGGCGGGCTCGCCCGGCGGGGCCGCCGGGGGACCGGCGAGGCGCCGCGTGACCCGCCGTCCCACCCGCTGGGCCGGGGCCTCGATCCAGCGGTGCGACGCCCAGCTCGCCGCCACCAGCACGGCCACGAACACCACCAGGCCCACCACGTCCTCGTGCCCGGAGGCGCCGAGGAACTGGGCCGCGATCATCAGCAGCAGCGGGTGCAGGAGGTAGATCGAGTAGCTGACGGTGCCGAGGGCGATCGTCCAGCGCGGGAAGCCCCGGTGGCGCAGCAGCCAGCCCCCGGCGAAGGTGGCCGCCGCCAGCACCAGCGGGGCGGACCAGTAGAGCTGGACGCGCCACGCCTGCTCGGGCGTGCCGGTGTTCCACGTCCCGCAGGCGATGGCGCCGCCGAGGACGAGGGCCGCGGCCGTGGCGGCGGCCCGGCGGCCGGTCTGGCCGTGCTCGGCGCGGTAGACCGCCGTCCCGGCGAACATGACGGCCAGCATGATCATGCCCTCCCAGGCGTAGACCCGGCCGTTCACCGTCACCAGCGCCACGGCCAGCAGGCCGCCGAGCACGCCGCCCGCGACGCGCAGCGCCGGGCGGCCCGAGACCGCCGCCGCGATGGCGGCGGCCAGCGCCAGGGCGACGGTCCCGACCAGCGGGCCGGTTCCCGCCGTGCGCGACAGCAGCGCCGAGGGCAGCAGCGCGCCCACCAGCAGCGCCGCCACGGCGAGCCCGGACGCGACGGCCGCGGACCGCCGGTGCCCGCCGACCACGAACAGCGCGACGATCAGCAGGTAGAAGGCCATCTCGTAGGACAGCGTCCACAGCACGTTGATCGCGTTGGGCACGCCGAGCAGGTCCTGGAGCATCGTCATATGCGCCAGGACGGCGGTCACCGGGTCATACCGCTCCAGCCCGGCCCGCAGCCCGAGCACGCCCAGGAGGAACGGCAGCACCGCGACGAGGCAGGCCACCGCGAGCAGCGGGTAGATGCGGAAGAACCGCCCGATCCAAAACCCCCGCACGCTGCCGCGCCGCTCCAGCGACGCCGGGACGATGTAGCCGCTGACCAGGAAGAACACCATGACCCCGTAGCGGCCGGGGTCGAACCGCGGGAGCAGCCAGACCTGGAGCGAGGGGAGATAGATGTAGCTGGCGTGGTGAAGGGCCACCGCGAGCGCGGCCCACCCGCGCAGCGCGTCCAGCCACCCAAGTCGTCCGATAGTGGAGGGATCACCCCCATTGGGGATCATCCCGACAGGGTAGGCGCTTCGGGCACCCGCGGGTGGGTGTGTTGTCAGATCGGGCGTCAGGCCGAGTGCGGCGCCCGGCCAGGGGCGCCGGACGGGCCCGGACGGGGGTGCCTCCAGGGGTCGTCCGAAACACCCCTGACCTCAGCGGGCGCCGGGCCGATCTGGCGGGAAATATGCTCCTATCTGGGGCGATACTTCGGCTTCAGGGGTTGTCGCGTTGTCGCGCACCGCTCAGACGATCAACGCGGCGCGGGAATGGGAAGGCCCGATTCGCGCCCGTCCGCTGAGGAGGATTTCGACGCCGCCGCGTACTGCGGGTAGAAATGTTGTCGTCCTGCGAAGCGCACCCTCGACGCCAAGGAAGCCACCCCATGCCCTTGTCTCCCCGCCTGGAGGCCCCGTCCGAGGTCCTGGCCGCCCTGGAGGAGTCGTACGAGCGCGTCCTGCGCCGCGACCCCGGCGAGCCGGAGTTCCACCAGGCCGTCCACGAGGTGCTGGAGTCGCTCCCGCCCGTGCTGGCCGCCCGTCCCGAGCTGGCCGCCGCGCGGCTGGTCGAGCGGGTCATCGAGCCCGAGCGGCAGATCGTCTTCCGGGTGCCGTGGCAGGACGACACGGGCGCGATCCACGTCAACCGCGGCTTCCGCGTCGAGTTCAACAGCGCCCTCGGCCCGTACAAGGGCGGCCTGCGCTTCCACCCGACCGTGAACCTCGGCGTGGTGAAGTTCCTCGGCTTCGAGCAGATCTTCAAGAACGCGCTGACCGGGCTCGGCATCGGCGGCGGCAAGGGCGGCAGCGACTTCGACCCGCACGGCCGCTCGGACGACGAGGTGATGCGCTTCTGCCAGTCGTTCATGACCGAGCTCCAGCGGCACATCGGCGACCACACCGACGTCCCCGCCGGTGATATCGGCGTCGGCGCGCGGGAGATCGGCTTCATGTTCGGCCAGTACCGGCGCGTCACCAACCGCTGGGAGGCGGGCGTCCTCACCGGCAAGGGCCTGCCGTGGGGCGGCTCCGCCGGGCGGACCGAGGCGACCGGCTACGGCAACGTCATGTTCACCGCCGAGATGCTGAAGCGGCGCGGCGAGGACCTGGACGGGCAGCAGATCGTGGTGTCCGGCTCCGGCAACGTCGCGATCTACACCATCGAGAAGGCGCAGGCGCTCGGCGCGAACGTCGTCACGGTCTCCGACTCCGGCGGCTACGTGGTGGACGAGAAGGGCATCGACCTCGAACTCCTCAAGAAGGTCAAGGAGATCGACCGGGGCCGCGTGTCCGACTACGCCGAGCTGCGCGGCGTCTCCGCCCGGTACGTCCCGGGCGGCAGCGTGTGGGACGTGCCCGCCGACATCGCCCTGCCGTCCGCGACGCAGAACGAGCTGGACGAGGCGGCGGCGCTGGTGCTCGTCCGCAACGGCGTCAAGGCCGTCTCGGAGGGCGCGAACATGCCCGCCACGCCCGGGGCCGTCCACGTCTTCCAGGACGCGGGCGTCGCGTTCGGGCCGGGCAAGGCCGCGAACGCCGGCGGCGTCGCGGTGAGCGCGCTGGAGATGCGGCAGAACGCGGGCCGCGAGTCCTGGGCGTTCGAGCGGGTCGAGGCGGAGCTGTCCACGATCATGACGACGATCCACGACACCTGCTTCGAGACCGCCGAGCGCTACGGCGCCCCCGGCGACTACGTCACCGGCGCCAACATCGCGGGCTTCGAACGCGTCGCCGGGGCGATGCTGGCGCAGGGTCTCGTCTGACTGCCGGCCGTTCCGGGGGGTGTGGGGGGTCGTCCCCCCACAAGGGACCGGACCGTCCCGTGCGGCCCGCCACGTCCCGCCCCGGCTCAGGTCCTGACGGCCTCCCGCGGACGCGGCGCGGGAGGCGGCGCGAGGCGGTGGCGGCCGTTCGCGAGGAGCGCGCCCGCCGATCCGGCGAGGGCGGCGGCGAGGAGGAAGGCGCCCGGCGGCCCCGTCCGCTCGGCGAGGATCCCGGCCAGCGGGAGCGTCGCCGCCTGACCGCAGTTGTTCACCGTCGACAGCCAGGTGTGGGTCTCGGCGGCGCGTCCCCGCGGGGCGACCGCTCCGGCGATCCGGCCGAGCAGGGCCAGCGCCGGGGCGACGACGAGGCTGCCGAGCAGCACCGCGGCGCCGGCCGGCCACGGGCCCGGCGCCAGGGCGCCGAGCGCGGCCGCCGCCGCGAACCATCCCGCCAGCGCGGCCGCCTGGAACGGGGGCGACCCCGGCCAGCGGCGCGTCCCGGACAGCAGCCCGCCCGCCAGGCTCGCGGCGGCCGCGCCCGCCATGATCACGCCGAGCAGACCGGGACGGCCTTGCTCGTCGGCGACGGCGGCGACCGCGACCTCCACGACGGCGAGGGCCGGGAGGAACAGCAGGGCGCCGAGCAGCAGGCGGCGGACGCGGCCGTCCGTGAGCGGGCCGAGCGTCCACAGCGCGCGGCCTCCCGGCGCGCGCCCGGTGGTCGCGAGCCGGCCGCTCGCGAGCATGACCGCCACACCGGCCGCGGCCGCGACGCCCGCCGCCGCCGGTGGCAGCCACCCCGCCACCGTGCCCAGCCCGCCCACGAGCAGCGGGCCGATCACGTACACGGCCTCCAGGATGACGGCCTCGCCCGTGAAGGCCGTGGTGAGCAGCTCGTCCGGGACGAAGGCGGGCAGCGTCGCCCGCAGCGCGGGCCCGGCCGGGGGCAGCGACGCGCCCGCGAGGACGGCCCCGGCCACGGGCAGCGCGGGCGGCGGCGCGGGCACCGACCAGCACGACGCGAGCAGGCCGAGCGCCCCGCAGTGGACGGCGGCGGACAGGCCGAGCACCCGGCCCGCGGCGAACGCGTCCAGCGCCCGGCCGAGCAGCGGCGTCGCGACCATGAGCGCGGCGGAGAACGCGCCGACCAGCAGCCCCGAGCGCGCCGTCCCGCCCGTCTCCTGCCCGAGCAGGAGCAGCGACAGCCCGACGACGCCGACGGGCATGCGCGCCAGGAGGTATCCGAGGTACAGGCGTGTGGTGCCCGGAACGGCGAAGAGGGCACGATAGGAGGCGCCGGTGGCCGCCCGTCCCCTCGGCACTGGAACACTCACCTCCAGCACCCAGATAAGCACGGTCCGCACATGACGCCCCGCGAGTCGCTGATCTTGACCGGGTCCGGTCATCCGACTCGGGCGGCCGTTCACCCGGCGGGTAGAAAGCAGAGTGATCTTCAAGTTGCGAAAGGAGGGCGAGGTGAAGCGGAAAGTCATCCGTAAGCAGCAGACCGCCAGCCAGCGACACGAGTTCTGACGGGCTCCCCAGCGTGGCCGGACCCTTTCGGGGTTCGCGCCACGTTCCGTCTCCAGCCCCCCGCCTTCCGCACCGGAGGTCGCACGTGCGCGTCACCCTCGCGGTCATGCCCTGGCACCTCGTGACCGCGCCGAACGGGGCGGCGAGCGTCCTCGCCGCCGCCCTCGCGCCGGACCACGAGGTCACCACCTACTACGGCAGCATCTCCTTCGCCGAGCGGATGCTCGCCGAAGCCGAAACCGCTCCCGAAGGAAGCGCGGAAGCGCGTCTGCTCCCCGAGTCCTATATGTACGTGGCCGAAGAGGGATTCACCGGCGGGATCGGCGAATGGCTGTTCACGGGCGCGCTCTACGGAACCCCCCGGCTCCCGGCGGAGGCGGCCGAGGCGTGCGCGGCGATCGGCTTCGCCCCGGACGTCGCCGAGCAGATCTTCCGGCTCGCCCCGGCGTTCGCGGCGGACGCGGCGGACGCCATCGCCGCGGGCCGCCCCGACGTCGTGGGGTTCACCACGACGTTCTCGCAGACCGTCCCCGCCCTCGCCGTGGCGCGGCGGCTGCGCGCCCTCGCGCCGCACGTCACGATCGTGTTCGGCGGCTCCAACTGCGACGGCCCGATGGGCGCCGCGCTGCACCGCAACTTCCCGGAGATCGACTACGTCGTCCGCCGGGAGGGTGAGGCGCCCCTGCGCGCCCTGCTGGACGCGCTGGCGGAAGGGGATCCCGGGCGGACGGCCCTCCAGGCGAGCCGGATACCCGGTCTGTGCTGGCGGGACGAGTCGGTACAGGGGGGGTGCGGGGGGTGTGGGGGGTCGCCCCCCCACGAGGGGCAGGGTGGTTCCGGGGGGTGTGGGGGGTCGTCCCCCCGCAAAAGAACGGTCTGGGCCAATCCCGAGGACGGCCGTCTCCCCGGCGGCGGGGACTTCCCGCCGATGGACCAGGACGCCTATTTCGAGCGGCTGGAGACTTCCCCGGTCGCCGACTACATCCAGCCCGCGCTGATGATGGAGACGGCGCGGGGCTGCTGGTGGGGCGAGCGGCACCACTGCACCTTCTGCGGCCTCTCCGACATGATCCTGCCCTTCCGCTCCAAGGCGCCGGAAAGGGTGGTCGGGGAACTCCTCGCGGGCGTCGGCAGGCATCAGGTCCTCGACGTCCTCACCACCGACAACATCGTCGACCGGACCTATTTCGACACGGTCTTCCCGGCCCTTGAGGAAAGCGGCCTCGACCTGCGCATCATGTACGAGGTCAAGTCCGATCTCACGCCCGCGCAGGCCCGCGCGCTGCGCGGTGCGGGCGTCGTCCAGGTGCAGCCGGGGATCGAGAACCTGCATTCGCTGCCGCTCAAGCTCATGCGCAAGGGCGTCACCGGGACGGGCAACATTGCGACGCTACGGGAACTGCAAGGACAGGGCCTCACCGTCCTCTGGAACTATCTCGTCGGATTCCCCGGGGAGACCGACGCGTGCTACCGGGAGGTGATCGGGCAGATCCCGCTGCTCCACCATCTCCAGCCGCCGCTCGGCGCGCACCGGATCGCCCTCGAACGCTTCAACCCCTACTTCGACCACCCGGACATGGGCTTCGCCGAGCGCCGCCCCCGCGCCTGGTACCGCGGCGTGTTCCCCGGCCTCGGCGAAGCGGACCTGGCGGACGTCGCCTACCTCTTCGAGACCCCGGACCACGGGATCGGCGGCGCCGTCCTCGCGGCGCTGAAGGCCGCGTTCGGCGTCTGGCGCGACGCCTATCCCCGCTCGTCGCTCACGCACCGCTCCGTCCGCGGACGGCTCCACCTGTACGACCGCCGGGCCGGGCGGCACGCCGCCGACCACGTCCTCGACGACCCCGCGGAGGTCGCCGCGTACGCCGCGCTGGCCCGCGGCCGGTCACCGGAGGGCCTCGCCCGGCACCTGTCCGCCGCCGGGTGGCGGGTCGGCGCCGCCTGGCCGGCCGCCTTCGTCGACGACCTCGCGGCGCTCGGCCTCGTCTACCGCGAGTCCGGACGCGCGGTGACGCTGTCCACCGAGCACGACGCCACGGCGGTGCGCGGCACGGCCGTCCCCACGCCCGCCATGGTCGGGGCGGGCACGTGACCCCCGGCGGGACCCGGTGATCCGCGGCCTGCCGCCCGTCGACCTGACGAGCGCCGCCGGGATCGCCGCCGCCGAGGGGCGCCCGGACGTCCGCGTCCTGGAGGTCCCCCTCGCGGCCCTGGCCTCCGGCGAGACGATCCCCGGCGGGCCGGACGAGCCGCTGACCTGGCTCCGCGTCCGCCCGGAGCCGTCCGGCGCGCCGCCGTCCCGCCGCGCGTGGCCCGCCGACGAGGACTTCGCCGCACTGCCGTCCGGGGTCATCGGCATGACGCTGGACGCGCCGTCCCTGCCCGGCGCGCCCCAGCTGATCGCGTTCCTCGTCCGCGCGACGTCCTTCGGGGTGCCGCTGGAATGGGGCGGCGCGGTCGCGGGCCTGCCCTGCGGCCTGCTGTTCCACCTGGCGCCGCCCGCGTTCGGCGACGACGCGGCAGCGAAGTGGCGCGCCGCGCACCGCTACGGGCAGTGCTACTGGCGGCGCGGCAACGGGTTCGCCACCGTCCAGGACCTCCGCGAGGAGCCGGGCGCCCACTTCGTGATCCACGACCCCGGCCTGCTCGCCCTCTTCCACCGCCTCGCCGATCCGGTCGCCACCGCCGGTCTCGGCGAGCAGGACCGTGCCCGGCTCGGCGACCTCCTCGACGCCCGGCTGGCCGTCGAGATCGGCGGCGTCGCGGTCGCGCTGCCCTACCGGCTGCGCCGCTGGCCCGCCCCTGTCATCGACTTCTGACCGGGCCGATGGTGTAGCGGGCTACACCATCGGTTCGGGAGCGGCCGTCACTGTGCCGGGCACCCCCCGAAACCTAGATTCGTCCAGGTGAGGACGGATTCCGGCGGAGGGCACCGATGACGACGATGACGGCCGAGGCGACCGCGCAGGCGGTGGGCCTGGAGTCGGTCACCAAGACCTACGGCGCGGTGCGCGCGCTGGACGGCATCACCTGGTCGTTCCCGCGCGGCGGGTTCACCGCCGTGATGGGGCCGTCCGGGTCGGGCAAGAGCACCTTCCTGCACTGCGCGTCGGGGCTGGACCGCCCGACCGCGGGCACGGTCCGGATCGGCGGCACCGACATCGGCCGCCTCGGTGAGGCGCGGCGGACGCGGCTGCGGCGCGAGCGGATCGGGTTCGTGTTCCAGGCGTTCAACCTGATCCCGTCCATGGACGTGGAGCAGAACATCACGCTGCCGCTGCGGCTCGGCGGGATCGAGGCCGACCCCGCGTGGCTGCGCGAGATCGTCGCCCGGGTCGGGCTGGCCGACCGGCTGCGGCACCGCCCGTCCGAGCTGTCGGGTGGGCAGCAGCAGCGCGCCGCCGTCGCCCGCGCCCTGGTCACCCGCCCCGACGTGGTGTTCGCGGACGAGCCGACCGGCGCACTCGACCCCCGGACGGCCCGCGACGTGCTCCGCCTGCTGCGCGAGGCCGCGGACCTGACCGGCCAGACGATCGTGCTGGTGACCCACGACCCGGCCGCGGCGGCGTGGGCCGACTCGGTGCTGTTCCTGCGCGCGGGCCGGATCGTCGACGAGCTGGCCGCCCCGTCCGCCGCCGCCGTGGCCGCCCGCTGGGACTCGCTGTGAGGCGCCGCGCCCGGCGGAACGCGGGCGTCTTCACCGGGATCTTCGCGGCGCTGCTGTTCGCCGCCGCGCTGGTCGGCGCGTGCGGGGTGCTGGTGGAGTCGGCGTACCGGGCGCACGCCCCCGTCGAGCGGTTCGGCGCCGCCGCGGCCGTCGTGACCGGGCCGCGGAGCGTCGAGGACCGGATGAAGCGGCTGGGGGAGGAGCCGGAGAGGCAGAGCCGCCCGCTGACCGAGCGGTCCCGGGTCCCGGCTTCCGCGGCCGCGCGGCTGCGGGCCGTCCCCGGGGTCCGGGGCGTGGTCGCGGACGTGTCGTTCCCCGTCCTCGCCTCCTCGGGGCGGACGCTCACCGGCCACGGCTGGGAGTCGGCCGCGCTGCGCCCCTACGCGCTGAGCGCCGGGCGGCCCCCGCGGGCACCGGACGAGGTCGTGCTGAGCCGGCCGGCCGGGGTCGCGCCGGGCGGCGTCGCGTGGTTGCAGGCCGACGGGACGCCCCGCCCGTACCGGGTCACCGGTGTCGTCTCGTCCGGGCCGGGCGCGGCGTTCTTCACCACCGCCACGGCCGCCGCGCTCTACGGGCACCCCGGCCAGGCCGACGCGCTCGCCGTCCTCGGCGGCGCCGACGCGGGCGCGCTCCGCGACGCCGTGCCGGGCCTGACCGTCGCGACCGGACCGGCGCGCGGCGACGCCGAGGACCCGCGGGTCGCCGCCGCCCGCCCCGACATCCTGGAACTGGGCGCGACGTTCGGCGGCGTCGCCGTGATGACCGCGCTCGTGGTGGTCGGCGGGCTGATCGTCCTGTCGGTGCGGGAGCGGGCCCGGGAGTTCGCGCTGCTCCGCGCGATCGGCGCGACGCCCGGCCAGGTGCGGCGGCGGCTGCTCGGGGAGACGCTCCTGGCCGGGGCGCCCGCCGCGCTGATCGGCGGCGTGCTCTCGCTCGGGCTCGGCGCGGCGATGCACCATGCGATGCTCCGCAAGGGGGTGCTGCCGGACGGCTTCGCGCCGGTGCTCGGCCCGCTGCCGGTGCTGGCCGCGTTCGCGGTGACGCTGGCCGCGGCCGTCGTGACGGCGCTGCTCGCGTCGCTGCGCGTGTCGCGGATCCGTCCCGTCCAGGCGCTCGGGGAGTCCGCCGTCGAGTCCGCGGCGCTCCCGGCGTGGCGGGTCGTCACCGGCGTGGTCTTCCTGGTGCTCGGCCTGTCCGCGCTCGGCACGTCCACCGCGACCTCCGGCCCGGCCGCGAACGCCGCGATCGGCGGCCTGGTCATCGCGCTGATCGTGGCGACCGCGCTGCTCGGGCCGCTGGTCGCGCGGCTCGGCAACCGGGTGCTCGGCGGCGCCGCCCGGGCGATCTCGCCCGTGGCGGGGGGCCTGGCCCGGCACGCCGGGGCCGCCGCCGCGCTGCGGGCGGGCTCGATCGTCACGCCGGTCGCGCTGGCCGTCGCGTTCGCCGGGACGCAGCTGTTCGCGCAGTCCACCGTCGTCCACGCGACGACCGCGCAGGCCGCCGCCGGCGACCGCGCCGACCAGGTCGTCGTGTCCGCCGGTCCCGGGCTGCCGCGGGGCGCTGCCGAGGCCGCCCGCCGCGTCCCCGGCGTCACCGCCGCCACGCCGGTCAAGCGCACCACCGTGGTCATGGCCGTCAAGGAGCTCGGCGAGAAGAACCTGCGGTCGCTGAACGCCCGCGGCGTCGGCCGCGACGCGGAGGCGACGATGGACCCCGGGGTGACGTCCGGACGGCTCGCCGACCTTCGGGGCACCACGGTCGCGCTGAGCCGCGACGTCGCGTCGGGGCTGGGCGTCGGCTCGGCCGCCGCGCTCTGGCTCGGCGACGGGACGCGCGTCACCGCCCGTGTCGTGGCGGTCTACGACCGCGGCCTCGGCTTCGGCGACGTGCTGCTCCCGCACGACCTCGTCGCCGCGCACTCCTCCACCACGCTGGACGACCACGTCCTCGTCCGGGGAAGGGCCGACCTCCGCCCGGTCACCGCCGCGTACGCGGGGGCCGCCGCGATCGACCACGACGCGTTCGGCGCGGCCGTGTCGCAAGAGGTCCGCCTCCAAGGCTTCTTCAACCACGTCGTCGTCGCGGCGATCGGCGGTTTCACCGTCATCGGCCTCGTCACCACGCTCGCGCTCGCGACGGCGGCCCGGCGCCGCGAGTTCGCCCTGCTGCGGCTCGTCGGCGCGACCCGGCGGCAGGTGCTGCGGATGCTGCGGCTGGAGGCCGCCATCGTCCTCGGCACCGGCACCCTGACCGGGGCGGCCATCGCCGGGGTGACGCTCGCGGCGTTCGCCACCGCGATCACCGGGCTGCCGCTGCCTTCGGTGTCCCCGGTGGCGTGCGCGGCCGTCCTGCTCGGCGTCGCCGGCTCCGGCGCCGCCGCGATCCTCCTCCCGGCACGCGCGCTGCTGCCCCGCCGGTCGTCTCCGTCCGTCTCCTGAGACCCCGCATCCCCGAGAACCCCCGCATCCCTTGAAGCCCTCGCATGCCCGAAAGGCGAACGACCATGAGCAACGGCACCCGCTGGACGGCCGTCGGCGTCCTCCTCGTGATCAACATCCTGGCGAACGTCGTGCTGAACGGCACCTGGTACGAGATCGCCGTCAGCGCCCTCACCGGCGCGGGCATCCTCGCCCTCGTCGTCCACTTCTTCGTCCGCGGGCGCAGCGAGCAGTGACGCCCGCGCCGGTGTTCCGTCCCAGGACGGGGATATGCGGAGCTATCCGTCGCCCCTTTTTAACGCGATGTAGCGAAACGGCTATAGGCCCGACACCCGGTGTTGTTTTCGGCCCTGACATTAACCCGTTCGCTACGGTCCTGACGGGTAACATGGTAGGCAAGGCCGGTGCCCGAATATCCCGTAGCGTCCGATATGGCCGGACAGTTGGGCTGGCTCGCCATGCCCGCCGGACCGGCCTCCCTCACCGTCCTCATCGACGGCACGGAGGACCTTCTGGCCGCCTGGTGGCGGGAACTCGACCGGGCCGCACTGGAAAAGCTGATCGGTGTCTGGCGGGCGGTCCTGGACCACCCCGAATTCGCCGGGGCCGACCCGGAGTTCCGGGCGGCCTGCCGGGACCGCGCCGCGCTGGCCCTGTGCTGGCACGCGTCCGAGATCGGCGACCTGGAGGAGATCGAGGTCGCCCGCCGCCACCTGGAGCTCGCCCTCGGCGAGACGGGACGGCTCGGCGCCGACCTGCGCTACCACCTCGGCCTCCTGTTCTACAACCGGGCGGTCGTCCGCGGCTCGGAGCAGGACGCGCAGGCCGCGGTGACACGGCTGCGGGGCGTCCTCGTCGACCTCCCGTTCGACGAGGACCGCCTCCGCCCGCGCTGCATGGACGTCTTGTCGCGCAGCCTCGTGTGGCTCCACGGCCACGGCAGCGAGAACGTGGACCTCGACGAGGCGGTCGACCTGGCCCGGGACGCGCTGGTCGACCTCGCCTCCGCCTCGCCCTACCGGGACGCCGTGCGGGTGATGCTGGCGTCGGCGCTGCGGGCCCGGTACCGGACGTCCGGGCGCCCGGCCGACATGGCGGAGGCGATCGGCCTGCTGGAGGCCACGTCCGCCCCGCGGGTCTTCCTCGGCGCGCGGTCCTACGGCCACAGCCTGCACGGGATGCTGCTGCGGGAGCGCTACGCCCGCACCGGCGACGAGACCGACCTCCACCGCTCGCTGGAGTCCCACGAGCGCGCCGTCGCGGAGGCCCCGGAGGGCTGCCGGTCCTGGCTCCTCGCGCTGAACAACCAGGCGAACGCCTTCCAGGCCGTCTATTCACTGCGGGGCGACGTCGCCTATCTCCGGCGCGCGCTCACCGTTCTCAGAATAGTCGTCGAAGCCACCGACCCTGCCGACCGCTCTTATGCGGCCCGTCTCAACAATCTGGGGAACAGCCTCTCCAGCGCCTACGAAGAGACCAAGGACCGCGCCTATCTCGACCAATCCATTGACCTTTACGCAAAGGCGCTTGAGATAACATCGCCGACCGATGCCGAGCTTTCCTCGCGGCATCTCGATCTGGCCAGGAGCCTGACCGCCCGGCATGCCGCCCGCGGGCGCCGGAAGGACTACAAGGACGCCGTCCGCCATTTGCGGATCGCCTGCCTCACCGGCCTCGACCGGTCCCCGGAAAGGACGCTGGACGCCTCGTCGGTGTGGGGCGCCTGGGCCTCCTCCCGGCGCGCCTGGAAGGAGGCCGTCGAGGCGTACTCCTTCGGCGTCCAGGTGATCGAGGCACTGTCGGCGCGGCAGCGGAACCGCCCCGGCGGCGAGACCTGGCCGCGGACCGCGCAGGCGGTGCCCGCCCGGGCGGCGTACGCGCTCGTCCAGGCCGGACGGGTCGAGGACGCCGTGCTCGTCCAGGAGCGGGCCCGCGCGGCGCTGCTGGACGAGGAGGTCCCGCACCGCGCCGGCACGCCCGTCCTGGACCTCGACGCGATCTACCGCGCGGCGGGCGACCGGGTCCTGGTCTACCTCGGCGCCACCGAGGCGGGGGGTTTCGCCCTGATCGTGGACCCGGCGGCCAGGAAGGTCCGCCCGGTCGAGCTGCCCGCGGTGACCGGCGACGCGGTGCGCGTGCGCGCCGACCTGCTCGCGAACGCCTACCGCGCGAAGGACGGGGACGCGGCGACCTGGCTCGGCGCGGTCGACGCCGTCGCCCGCTGGGCCCACGACGCCGTCCTCGACCGTGTCGTCCGGCGGCTGCCGCGCGACACCGGGCACTGCGTGCTCATCCCGTCCGGGCGGCTCGCCCTGCTGCCCCTGCACGCGGCGCGGGGGCCCGGCGGGCGCCTCGTCCTCGACGAGGTCGTCCTGGGCTACGCGCCGGCCGCCCGGGCGCTGCGGCCGGACGCGGCGGGCACGCGGGTGTTCGCCGGCGCCCTCGTCGTCGACGATCCCCAGCCGGTGTCCGCGCCGCCGCTGCCCTGGTCCTCCACCGAGCGCGTGGCCGCCGCGCGGATGGCCGAGCGCACCACCCTGCTGACCGGGTCGGACGCGATGAGGACGCGGGTCCTGGGGGAGCTGGCGTCGCACGGCCTGGTGCACCTGTCCTGCCGCGGGCTCGGCCGCGGTGACGCGCCCCTCGACAGCGCCCTCCTGATGGCCTACGACGAGCCGCTGACCCTGCGCGACCTGGTGGAGCTGGACGTCCCGGCCCGTCCCCGGCTGATCGTCCTGCCGGCGTGCGAGTCGTTCCCGGGCGGTGACGGTGCGCCGGAGGAGGTGGTCGGCCTGCCCGCCGGGCTGCTCCAGGCCGGCTGCCAGGGCGTCCTGGCGAGCCAGTGGGCGGTGTCGTCGCTGACGTCCGCGCTGGTGGTGGCGGCCTTCTACAAGCGCTGCGCGACGGGGTCGCACCCCGCCGCGGCGCTGTGCGGCGTCCAGCGCGAGTTCCGCGGCCTCACCAACGCCGACCTCGCCGCCGCGCTCAAACCCGACCGGGCCCACGTGACCTTCGGGCTGTCCCCGGCCGACGCCCGCCCGCTCTGGCGCGCGGTGCGCCGCCGCGACCCGCAAGCGATGCCCTTCGCCCACGCGACGGAATGGGCCGCGTTCGCCTACACCGGAGGTTGACCGTGGAAGACGACGAGCTGCTGGCCGTGGCCGAGGCCGTCCGCCCGGAGGTCTCCACGCTGGCCGGCGCCGGGACGGCGGCGCGGTTCGAGGCGCTGCTGGCCTCCCTGCGCCGCGGCGAGCCCGCGGGGGACGACCTGTTCGAGCTGCTCACGGGGGACACCGCCCTGCGGGAGAGGCTGAACAGCCTGTCGCCCCCGCCGCCGGAGGGCGTCCACGCGTTCGCCTACCTCGACCTCCCCAAGCACGAGGAGGTCACCGCGGCGACCATGTACGCCTGCCCGCACCGCGACTACCGCTACCCCGCCCAGGAGATCGGCGAGGCCGTGCCGCTCTGCCCGAAGCATCACCTTCCGCTGCGCGCGGAGTAGCGCGTGCCAATCCGCCGGTAAGGGTTATAGTTCGCCTATAAGCCTTACCGAGGGAGGGGCGTGGACATCTCCATCACCGGCTACACGGTGGGGGCGGCGGTCGGCGGCGACCTGGTCGGCACCTCGCCGACCGTCCGGGGCGACGCGGGCGAGGCCCTCCCCGATCCCGGCGCGCTGATGCGCTTCCTGTCCGAGCACGACGTCCGGCTCGACGCGGTGGCGGACCGGCGGGGGCCGTCCGCGGACGACGTCCGCGACGTCCAGCTGCTGCGGCGGGAGGTGCGCGGGATCCTGGAGACCGAGACGGGCGACCAGGCCGTCGCCGGCGGGATCGTCCTGCTGAGGCGCGCCGGGCGCAGCCCGGTTCTGCGCCGCGAGGACGGCGGCTGGCAGTGGTACGTCCCGACGGAGCCGGGCGCGCCGCTCGCCGCGGAACTGGCCGCGCTCATCGCCGTCGGGCTGCTCGGGACCGTCCGCGCCCTCGGGCACGAGCGGTTCCGCGCGTGCGCGGCGCCCGGCTGCCGTGGCGTGTTCGCCGACACCAGCCGGGCGGGACGCCGCCGCTACTGCATGCCCGGCGTGTGCGGCAACCGCCTCAACGTCGCCAACCACCGCGCCCGCCGCCGGACCGGGAGCGCGGCCCGATGAGCGCGCTGGACGGTGCCGTCCGGCTCCCCGACGGCTCCCGGGTCCGCGGCCGCGGCCTGCGGAACCCGGCTCCCGCGGGGCCGGTCCCCGACTTCGGCCTCTACCTCGGCTCCGGACGCCTCCGGCGGCGCCACGAGGAGACCCTGCGCTGGCCTCACGAATGGATCGAGTGGCCCGACTTCCTGCTGCCCCGCGACACCGCCCTGACCGTCCGGCACATCCGGGCGCTGCACGGGCGGGCCCAGGCGGGTGAGGCCGTCGAGGTCGCGTGCGGCGGCGGGGTGGGACGCACCGGGACCGTCCTGGCGTGCCTGGCCGTCCTGGCGGGGCTGGACCCCGCGGACGCCGTAGCCTGGACGCGCGAACACCACCACCCCCGGGCCGTCGAGACCCCGTGGCAGCGCCGATGGGTGGCGCGCTTTCCCGTGACCTGAGCGTTGTGCAAGGGAAAGCGCCGCTGGTCAGAGGCCCATAAACACGATGAATTCCCAGATCAGATACCCGATCAGGCTCCCTTGAGCACCCTCGCGGGCGCATACTGGCGGTGATGAAACCCTCTGGAGCCGCAAGGCGACGACACCTGCCGACCAGTCCCTTCAAACCACCGCCACCCGCCCCGCCCGCCAAGGAGTTCGACGTGGCGGACCGGGTCACCCACGACAAGTACGGCCTCGGCCGTGTCGTCGAGGTCGAGCGCGACGCCGTCCTCGTCGACTTCGGTACCCGCAAGGTCCGCATCAACGCGCCGTACGCCAAGCTCTTCCCACTCTGACCGCCACCGACACCGTTCCCTGCACGACGACGCTCCACCCTTCGAGACGGTTCCACCGTCCGGGAGCGCACCGCTCGTCGAGAGCGCACCGCTCCTTGAGACCGCTTCACCTTGGGAGCGCTCCACCGTTTCCGAGCGCTCCACCTTCGGGAGACCTCTGAGACCACGAGGTCCCGGCGGCCGCGCGGCCGCCGGGGGGCCGACGACGCGCCCGCCTCGAAGGCGGACATCCGCCCGGTGAGCCACACCGGCGCACGTCCTCTCCGGCTGGACACCAGCCGTCCGGCGTCCACCGGCCTCGGCCGCTGCATGCCACGGTCTCGAAGTCCCGGCCCACGGTGCCCCCCCCCCCGGCGGCCCGCACCGTGACCATGCCCGGACGCCCGAGGCCACTCCGAGACGGACCCTGGGCGCCGGCCGCCGACCCGGCCGCGCCCCGGCCCGGCTGCCCCCCGGCCCGGCCGTGCCCCGGCCCGCCGCGCCTTCCTCTGGCCGCGTCCCGGCCCGGCCGCGTTCCGGCCCGGCATCGCCCCGGTCCGTCGCGCATCGGTCCGGCCGGGCATCGGCCCGTTGCGCCCTTCGATCATCGGGACGGCGTACCTTGAAATATCTATCTCTATATATCGAGAACATGTATTCTGGCGGCGTCAGGGGGGTCGAGTGCTGATCGCGGGGGGTCCGCGGGGGCAGCGCTCGGCGGCCCACGGTGCAGCGGCCGGCGAGGTCCGGCCGCGGTGAGGAGAGGAACGCGAGAGGCATGAAGCCCATGTGGGACGGGCGCGCGCACACGGCGCGCACCCGGTCGAAGGCGCCTTACGCGGGGGCGGTGCCTTTGACGGTCCTGGGGAGGCCGGAGTGATGGCCTCTTCGGACGACAGGGTGACCGGTGGCGCGACCGAGGTCCGCCCCCTCGCACGAATGACCGATCAGATGCTGGCCGTCCTGTCCGTCCTCCTCGTGAGCGACGGTGAGAAGGGACAGTACGGGCAGGCCATCTCCGCCGCGACGGCGCTCCGGACCGGCACCGTCTACCCGATCCTCGTCCGCTTCGAGCGGGCGGGCTGGGTGACGAGCCGGTGGGAGGACCGGGACGATCCGGGCGAGGCGCGCGACTCGGGAGCGCCGCGCAAGTACTACAAGCTGACGTCCGAAGGTCGGGAGCGCGCGCGGTCGGCGCTGGAGGTGCGCAGGGAGGCACTGGCCAAGGCCGGCCTGCCGTTCCCCCTGGCGCCGCCTCCGAGTTCGGTCTTCGGGCAATGACCAGAAAGGGAACACCGCCCGATGAACGAGTACGGGAGCCTGCCCGACGGGGGTTACGTCCTCCTGTTCTGCGCGGGCCTGGCAGTCGCGGCACTGCTGGGAGCGGCCTCCGGCGTCCGGCTGGGCCGGACGCTGCGCAAGATCGAGGCCGCGACGGAGGATCGCCCCGAGGTCGGGGCCGCGATACGCGATCATGTGGGCGGCACGCCCGGACGGGTCCTGCGGCGCCTGGTCGTCCGGGCCTGGTGGAACCGCGTCAGGCCGTCGCGCTGTGAACGCCTCGCGGGGTGCGCCAACGCCCTCGGCGCCGCGATCGTCGGCGGGCCCTTGGGCGCCGACCTGCGCCGGCAGTGGTCGGCCGACCTCGGGAACGGCCGGCGCCAGGGCCGCATCCCCGCGGAACTGCTCCTGGAGGCCCTCGGCAACCTCATCGGGTCCTTCAAGATCCTCGCGTCCGAGCGGGTGCTGGAGTTCCTCCGCCGCCGCTACGCCACGCCGTGGCGCGTCGCGGCCGGGCTCCTGGACTTCGCCGCCCGCTCCAAGCCGACCGCCGTCGTGCTCCTCGGCCTCCCGGCCATGGGCGGCGTGACGCTCGCCGGATATCTGATCGGCGGGACGGAACTCGCCTACGCGCTGCTGGGCGCCTCGTTCTACGCCGCGCCCGCCGCCGCCGTCAGGTGGCAGGCCGGGCGGTTCCTCGCCGTCCGGACGAGGCTCGCGACCCAGCGGTCCGGCCCCGGGAGGCGCTGACCCGGAGCCGGACGTGGCCGAGGGCCCCCTCCCCAGCCACAGGGAGCCCTCGGCAGGTCCGTCATTCGGCCGGGAGCGCGGCCTCGTCCAGCACCATCGCGATCCAGTCGAGCAGGGGCATCTGGGCGGCCTCGGCGGCCTGGTCCCAGCGGTCCTTGCGCCCGGCGTCCAGGTTCATGACGACCCGGGCCGGCGACCGTCCCTCCCATGGGCGCGCGGTGCCCTTCGCCTCCTCGCGGACCTGGCGGATCTCCTTGCGCAGCCGCCGGGTCGACCATTTGCCGCGCTCGGCCCTCTCCAGCCACCGGTCCTGCTCGCTCTCGGAGAGCGCGGCTATCTCGGCGTGGTGCTGGAGGCTCAGCGAGTCCCTGCGCCGGCACGCCGGGAACTTGCGGGCGACCCAGGCGTAGTTCCGCAGCGTCTGGTAATCCAGCGCGGTCTCCTCGATCACGAAGCGGTAGCGGTCGGGGAACCGGTTCTCGCCGTACACCAGCCAGTCGCCGAGCCACCAGCCGGACGAGTCGGTGATCATCCTGAGGTTGCGCCCGATGTGGCGCCAGGACTCCAGGGTCAGGCCGACGGGGATGTGCAGCTCGGCTCGGCGGGCCCGCACGCCCGCGTCGCCCCTCAAACCGGTCTGGACGGACCACCTCTCCCTGGTCCCGCCGCGGGTGCGGTCATCGGCGATCAGGTCCTTTCCTGCCGTGTTCACGGGTCTCTCCCTCGTGGGGCACTGAAATTTCGAGGGTGGCGTCTACGGGGACGGCGTGCTCGGTCGAAATGCGCCGCAAGCATGCAATGGGCGGCGTGGAACCGGCCACCGATCAGATCACGTGTTCGGCATGAAAGTTTCATATCCGGCGGGAGGGGACGCGCCCCCGGGACCCGTCCCTCGGGTCGAGCCGAGGAGGAGACGCTAATGAGGCGGTTCGGGACGTGCACGCAGCCGATCATGGAGCGCGGGGCGGACGAGGCCCGGCGGGACGGCTCGGCTCTGCCGCCGTCGAGGCCCTCCCGCCCCCGGCCGAGGTGGCGGACCGGATCGGCCCGGCCGGGCGCCTCGGCCAGGCGCGCGGCCGAGGAGGGCATGGCGGCGGTCGCGGGGCCCGTCCTGGCGGCGCGCGTGGATCCTCTGGGGTTCGGATGGGCGGGGGCGTTCACGGCGGGCCGACATACGTTAAACCGGGGTTGAATGATCAATGAAGGGCGTTAAGCGCGGCGGCCGGCCGTAAATCGGGCGACGGTCGCGGCCTGCTTGGAACACGGCCGAAAAACAGCCAACCGACTTCCGGGAATTGCACAAAAAGCGCGGTTCCTGCGGGAACTCGGGCAAGTGCATGGCGCGGCCGGATATGGCCATTGCGGCAGGACATTTTGGAACGTGCCACTATACGACGATACTGATTGGGTCGTTTGTCATTGACCACAGTGGCGAAAGAAAGAACGGCGGTGCCGCGAAACACACCGATGGTACCGCCGAAGCTACTGGTAGTGCAATGAAGATGACCGTGGCATGAGACCGCCAGCGGAACGACGATGCCGATCGCGACCACCGTCCCACCGACCCCACCAGCGAACCCGCCTCTCCAGCGGTTCCCACATTTGACAGATGCCGCATGGCCTGTCTTGTCAAGCCAGAAGGTGCACAAATGCGGGCGTTGAAGGTGCTCGTCGCCGACGATCAGAACATGATCCGGGGGGCGCTCGTGGCCTTGCTCGAAATGGAACACGACCTGCGCGTGGTCGCCAGCGTGGACCGCGGTGACCTGGTCATCGCCGCCGCGCGGCGGTGCCGGCCCGACGTGGCGATCATCGACCTCGACATGTCCGACGTCGGCGGGCTGACCGCCGCGAGGATGCTGCACGAGTCCCTCCCGTCCTGCCGCACGGTCATCCTGACCGGCCTGGCGCGGCCCGGCGTCATCCGCCGCGCGCTCGCCGCCAGGGTGTCCGGTTTCCTCCTCAAGTCCACGCCGTCCGAACGCCTCGCCGAAACGGTGCGCGAAGTGGCGTCGGGACGTCGCATCATCGACCCGCATTTGGCGGTGATCGCGTGGGACGTGGGGGAGAACCCCCTCTCGGAACGGGAGGTGGAGGTCCTCCGGCATGCCGCGCTCGGGGCGGAGCCGAAGGAGATCGCGACCGCCCTCCGGTTGTCGGTCGGCACCGTGCGCAACTACCTGACGACGGTGGTGGTCAAGCTGAACGCGCGCAACAAGGTGGACGCCGTCCGCATCGCGACCGAGGCCGGGTGGATACCCTGACCGCGCTCGTCCAGGAGATTCCCGGGAACCGTTCCCCGGCGGCACCGCCGCTATCCGGGGGGCCGCTCCCGCCCATTCTGGGGAAGCAGGAGGAGGGCACGCGCCTTTTCGGCGGCGGCGGTGCGGGTACGGGCGCCGAGTTTGCGGAGGACGGCCGAGACGTGGTGGGCGACGGTGCGTTCGGACAGGTGCAGCGCGGCGGCGATCTCGCGATTGGTGGCGCCCTCGGCAACCCAGATGAGGACCTGCTGCTCGCGCGCCGTTAACCCGGCCGGATGAGCGCGGGTGGACGGACGGGGGCCCCGCGGGGTGGGCGCGCCCCGGGCGGTCCGCTCGCGCGCGAAGGCGCGGGCGGCCGCGCCGGCGCCGAGGCGCTGGAGGGCGCCGATCGCCTCGCGGGCCGAGGTGGGGTCGCCGGGCAGCGCGGCCAGGGCCGCCTCGTACGGGGCCTTGAGCCGCTGCCAGGCGTGGACGGCGCCGTTCCAGTCCCCGGCGAGCTCCAGGCGGACGGGCGCGGGCAGGCCGTTGTGCGAAGGCGGCGGCTGCCCGCCGCGCATGGCCCAGAGGGCGAGCTCACCCGCCACGCGGGGGATCTGCCTGACCCCCGGGTGCGTCAGCCCGGAGCGGACGTGGGCGAGGAGGGCGTCGCGGTCGCCGCGCAACCAGGCCGCCTCGGCGAGCGCCGCCTCCACCCACGGCAGCCGGTAGGTGTCGCCGGACTCGGCGAGCGCCGCGCGCGCCCGGGTCAGCAGACCCTCGGCGTCATGCCCGCGGCGCAGCTCGGCCGTCGCCTGGACGGCCGGTGCCAGGCACGCCTCCATGAGCGGGGTGCACTGGGCCCTGACCGCCCACTCGGCGGCCTCGGGCAGATGCCCCTGGTCGAGGAGGCTGCGGGCGAGGCAGCCGGCGGCGAGGTCGCGGGCGCGGGGGGCCTGGATCTCCTCGAAGAAGGCGAGGGCCTCGGCGAGGGTCGTCTCGATCCGGACGTGGTCGCGGTTGAGGGAGGCCACGATGAACGCCACCGCGTACCCGCGGACGGCCTCGAAGTGCCAGCCCTCGGCACGGCAGCGCCGCAGGCAGTCGGTGAGCGTGCCGTCGTCGGCGTGGCCCCGGAACCCCCGCGCGTGGGCGAGGCCGATCATCACGTCCACGCAGACCTGGTCCAGCCCGGCCTCGGCGGCGTGCCGTAACGCGACCGGGGCGTGCTCGATCCCGGCCGCCGGATCGAGCCCGCAGCCCTCGATCGCGACCAGCCCCGCCCAGGCGCGGGCCAGCTCGGCGGCGTCGCCGTCCTCCAGGAGCCTGATCGCCTCCAGCAGCACGCGCCGGGCGTCCTGCCAGCGGTCGAACTCCCACAAAGGCTGGTTGAGCAGCCGCAGCGCGCGGCCCTGGATCGAGCGGTCCCGCAGCCGCCTGCCTAGCGCCGCCGCCTCCTCCAGCGCGGCGGCGGACCGCTCGGGACGTCCCGCGAGCCACCCGGCGTGGCCGAACCCGATCAGCAGCTCGGCGCGTTCGGCGGCCGGCGCCTCGTGCGCGAGGGCGCGCTCGTACTGCTTCGCCGCGTCGGCGTGGCACCCGAGCCGCTGCGCCTCCCGCGCCGCGCACATGGCATGCCGGACGGTCTCCCGCCCGAGCCCGGCCCGCTCGGCGTGGTGCGCCAGCCGCGCGTGCTCCGGCTCCCCCTCGGCGCGCAGCGCGTCCACCACCCGCGCGTGAAGGGCGGTGCGCCGCGCGGGCGGGAGCGACTCCTCCACCGCCTGGCGGGTGAGGTCGTGCTGGAAGGCGACCTTGCCCGCCCCCGCGTCCACGAGGACGCCGTGCGCCAGGCACTGCTCCAGCGATCCGCGCGCCCCCGGCGCCACCTTCTCCAGGAGCGCGAGCGTGATCACCTGGCCGATCACGGCGGCCGCCTCGACCGTGTGCCGGGCCCGCTCCTCCAGGCGCGCCATCCGCGCCCGCGTCGCGTCGCGCACCGACCGCGGCGGCTCGCCGAGCGCGGCCACCGCCTCCACCACGAGGAAGGGGTTCCCGCCGGTGACGGCGAACAGCCGCGGCGCGTCCAGCCCGGCGGGCGCGGCGAGCCGCGCGACGGCCGCCTCGGACAGGCGGGCCAGCCGGAGCCGGGGGACGGCCGCCAGATCGCCGACCAGGATCGCCAGCTGGGGATGGGCGCCGAGCCCGTCGTCGCGGTAGGTGGCGAGGAGCGTCACCGGGAGCGAGCGGACGGTCCGCGCCAGCAGGCGCACCACGTCCAGCGTCGCGGCGTCCGCCCACTGCAGGTCCTCGATCACCACGACGGCCGGACCGGCCCGGCCGAGCGCCGCGGTCAGGTCACCGGCCAGCACCCGCCGGTCGCCGTCGCCGAGCCCGGACGTGCCGGCGCCGGTCGCCTCCAGCAGGGCGCGCACCGGGGCCAGCGGCACCGGGACCGACAGTGGCTCGCAGCCCGTCACGATGAAGCGGACGCGGCGCCCGAGGCGGTCCCGCAGGGCCGTGACCAGCGACGTCTTCCCGATCCCGGCCTCGCCGGAGACCAGGACGAGCGTGCCCCGGGCCTCCTTCACGCACGCCACGATCTGTCCCAGGCGGGACAATTCGCGCTCGCGTTCCAGGAGCAGCACGTCCGCATGCTAGTGCGATCAAGGCGACCGCGTCCCTCCCCGTCCGGTGGCGGCCACCGCCGGAAGGGGGGCGTCATCTTTCCTCCCCGGAAGGGTTGCCCGTCGCGCGACGGCAGGCTAACGTTCGGCTATCCGATAGGAAAGTTTCCTATCCGATGGAGCTCCCATGCCACGCTCCCCGCCCCGCCGCCCGCCGCGCCCCGGCCGTCTCACCGAGGGCCGGCGGACCCGCCTCCCGGACCTTGCCCGGCCCCCCGCCAGGGCTCTCCCGGCCGCCGCCAGCCGGCGGCCGCGCAGAAACCCGTCCCACCCCAACGCAAGGAACCCCCGCATGAAGACTTCAAGGCGCAGGTACGCCGCGGCCGCGGCGGGCCTGGTGATCTCCCCCGCCGTCGCCGTCCTGCTCCCCGCGGCGACCGCCCTCGCCCACGGCTACGTCTCCGCGCCCCCGAGCCGGCAGGCGCAGTGCGCGCAGAAGACCGTGCAGTGCGGACAGATCCAGTACGAGCCGCAAAGCGTCGAAGGGCCGAAGGGCCTGCGCAGTTGCAGCGGCGGCAACGGACGCTTCTCCGACCTCGACGACGACGGCAAGGCGTGGAAGGCCGCCACCGTCGGCAAGTCGGTCACCTTCACCTGGACGTTCACCGCGAAACACCCGTCCCGTGACTACGAGTACTACATCGGCAACACCCGCGTCGGGATGTTCAAGGGCGACCGGTCCTCGCTCGTGGCGCACACGGTGGACCTGAGCGCGTTCACCGGACGCCAGAAGGTGCTGGCGATCTGGAACATCGCCGACACCGCCAACGCCTTCTACGCCTGCATCGACCTAGAGGTCCAGTGATGGCGGACCGGACGGGCCCCCGAAGGGGTGATCAGGTGCGACGTGCCGTGACCCTGCTCGGCGCCGCGCTGCTCTCGGCGGCGGCGGTTCCGGCCGCGCTGCCCGCGCCGCCCGCATCCGCCGCGGAGTGCGCGACGGTGCGGGACTGCGACGGGCCGTCCGTCCGGCAGTCCTCCGCGGACTTCGTGGTGAGCGAGTCCCAGTTCACGAGCATGTTCCCGAACCGGAACGCCTTCTACACCTACGGCGGCCTGACCGCGGCGATGACGTCCTATCCGGGATTCGCCAACACCGGAAGCGACACCGTCAAAAAGCAGGAGGCCGCCGCCTTCCTCGCCAACGTCAACCACGAGACCGGCGGTCTCGTCCATATCGTCGAGCAGAACAAGGACAACTACCCGCACTATTGCGACGCCGGTCAGCCCTATGGCTGCCCGGCGGGACGCGCCGCCTACTACGGGCGCGGACCCATCCAGCTGAGCTGGAACTTCAACTACAAGGCCGCAGGGGACGCCCTCAAAATCGACCTGCTGAACAACCCGTACCTCGTGGAACGGGACGCGGCGGTGTCGTGGAAGAGCGCCCTCTGGTACTGGATGACCCAGAAGGGCCCGGGGACCATGACCGGGCACGACGCGATGGTCAACAGCCGCGGATTCGGCCAGACGATCCGCAGCATCAACGGTGCCTTGGAATGCGACGGCAGGAATCCCGCCCAGGTGCAGAGCAGGGTGGACGCGTACAAGCGTTTCACCCAGCTTCTCGGCGTGGCTCCCGGCGCCGACCTGACCTGCTGACGCATTCCCCGCGATGGCCCCCGGCATCCCCCGGCGACAAGGATGCCGGGGGCCCCGCACCGTCAACGCCGGCTCTCCGCCCCCTCGCGCCGCGCCGTCACCGACGACGCCACGGCGACCGACCCCCACAGCGGCGCCGCGACCGAGACATGCCTGATCAGCGCGGAACCGATCGCCGCGTCAAATAACTGGTCGCATCCACTGAACCGGTCATCACGGTCAGCAGGACGAGCAGCGCGGGCAGCGGTCCGCGATCGCGAGCTTCGGGCACCCGTCCATTCTCACGACCCACCAGGAAGGGCCGCGGAACGGCATCGGCGCGACGGCCGCAGACTTTGCCCGGCCTTTCCCGGGACGAAGTGATCGGCGGTGATCACGGCCGTGATGATGGCCCTATGCCACGGCAAGCACATGGGCCCCGCGTCCCGCCCGCGCGCCGGAGAACGCGGTGACCTCCCTGGAGGAGCGGTGGCATCGGGGACCGCCGCCCGCCCGTCCGAGGACGTCCAAGGGACGCCTCGTCGCGTCCTGGTTCTCCTCCACCGACCACAAGGTGATCGGGTACCTCTACCTCATCAGCTCGTGCACGTTCTTCCTGGTCGGCGGCGTGCTCGCGATGATCATCCGGGCCGAGCTGCTCGAACCCGGCCGCCAGCTGGTGAGCAACGAGCAGTTCAACCAGATGTTCACCATCCACGGCACGTTGCTCGTCCAGCACTGGCTCGGCGCCTGGGGAATGCCGCGGCGCTACGCCGACTACCCCGACCTGTTCACCACCCTGAACCAGGTCTCCTCGATCTGCTCCTTCGTCCTCGGCGCCTCGACCCTCCCCTTCTTCCTCAACATCTACGTCACCCGGAAGAAGGGCAGGAAACTGGCGGTGGACGACCCGTGGGGCAGCGGCAACTCACTTGAATGGGCCACCTCCTGCCCCCCGCCGCGCCACAACTTCGACGCCATCCTCCGCATCCGCTCGGAACGCCCCGCCTTCGACCTGCACCACCCCCGCCTCGGCACCGACGAGGCCCTCGCCGCGGCCGGAGCCACCAAGGCGAGGGACTGATCCGATGCGCCGCCCGGCATCCCTTCTCTGGACCTGCGCGTCCGGCCTCCTGGCAGCGCACATTCTCTACAGGCTGAGCGCCGGAGACCACGTCCACACGGCCGTCCTGATCCTGGCCGCCTGCTTGGCCGTCCTCCTGTTCCGCCACGCCACCACCCGCACCAAACCCCTCAAGCAAGCCACCCCCCGTCCCCCGCGCCCAAGCTGGCTCCCCCTCATAGCCGCCGCCACAATCGCCCTCCTAGTCCTAACCCTCGCCCTAACCTGACCCCCCACCGCATCCCACGCGCCACTCCGTCCCCCGCGTCGAAAACCGCCCCATCGCCCCCTCGGCTTCGATCGCGTATCGCGGTGTCCTGGTCCGGGATTACGTTCACCCCCATGTCGCCGCGCTGGCCTCCGAGGTCGTCGACGACTTCCTGTCCGCGGGGCGGGTACTCCCGGAACTCGCCCGTGGGAAGACCGCCGTGCCCGACCCGAAGCCCGAATGGCTGGACGAGGCCATTTCCGAGTACCGGGACAACATGCTGCCGGGCGATCCGCCGATGCTGGCGGCCTTGGAGCGCCTGGGGCAGCGGCCGTTCGCGGGGAGCAGATGAGACGTGAGAACCGAATGGGGCGAGAGCGTCGCGGAGCCCCTCGGCGGTGGCCGGGACGGCCCGCGCGTCTACATCGTCCACAACGCCGCGCTGGAGGACCTTCTCTTCGACCGCAACCTCACCGGAGTCGGCTTCCGGCGCGCATGCCTGCGCTGTAGCCGGTACTTCGTCGGCCACCTGGCCGACGAGTGCCCGCCCGAGGACACCGCCGAGTTGATGATCCTCAGCAAGGGCCTGGTCTACCAGCTCGGTGAGGCGATGGCGGCGGAGACCGGCCGCACGCTTCCCACCAACATGATCGCGACATCGCGCGCCGACGTCTCCCCTGACACCGCGCGGATCGATGTGCCGTACACCTGCTTCGACGCGCCCGCCGACGTCCTGATCATCGGAGACACCGTCGCGTCCGGGGCCACGATCGTCGCGGCGCTCGGCCGGTGCCTCGACGCCCACCCGCTCCGGCGCGTCTACGTCGTCTCGTACGCCGGGACGTTGCTCGGAGCGGCCAGGATCGCGAAGTTCTGCGTGCGCCACGAGGTCGAGCCGACGTTCCTGTTCGGCCTGGCCGCGTTCGGGCTCGGCGACAACGGGTTCGACCTGGCGTTCCTGCATCCGGACACGATCACGCGCAGCAGGTGCACGAGCGCGCGGCCTACGAGCACGCCCTGCGGTGACCCCGCACCGACCGCACCACCGAGCCGTGAGGCAGGCGTAGAGCGCGCGATCGGGGGAAAGTGGGGTTGGATTCTTGACTCGTTCAAGAAAGTGAGCCAGCCTTGGCTGCGTGGCATCGACCATGGACTTCCGGCAGATGCTGCGCGGGGCCGCGCTGCGGGTCACCCGGCCACGGGTGGCGGTGCTGGAGGCGGTTCACGCGCATCCGCACGCTGACACGGAGTCGATCCTCGGTGCCGTGCGCAGGGATCTTCCGAAGGTGTCCCACCAGGCCGTGTACGACTCGCTGCACACGCTGACGGCGGCGGGTCTGGTGCGGCGGATCCAGCCGTCGGGCTTCGTGGCGCGCTACGAGTCGCGGGTGGGGGACAACCATCATCACATCGTGTGCCGGACGTGCGGTGTCATCGCCGACGCCGACTGCGCCGTGGGGGAGGCGCCCTGCCTGACCGCGTCCGACGACAGCGGCTTCTCGATCGACGAGGCCGAGGTCATCTACTGGGGCCTGTGCCCTGAGTGCTCCACCGACCAGAAAATCTGATCCCCCCGTTTAGCCCTGGAAGGATCCCCATGTCGGAAAACAACGAGTCAGTCGTCTACGACACGAACGAGGCAGGTGCCGGCGGGTGTCCGGTGGCGCACAACCGCGCTCCGCACCCCACCCAGGGCGGCGGCAACCGGGGCTGGTGGCCTGAGCGGCTCAACCTGCGGCTCCTCGCCAAGAACCCGGCCGAGACGAACCCGCTGGACGAGGGGTTCGACTACGCCGAGGCGTTCAGCGGGCTGGACCTCGGTGCCGTGAAGCGGGACATCGCGGAGGTGCTGACCTCCTCGCAGGACTGGTGGCCCGCCGACTTCGGCAACTACGGGCCGTTCATGATCCGGATGGCGTGGCACAGCGCGGGCACCTACCGGATCAGCGACGGACGCGGCGGGGCCGGGTCGGGGCAGCAGCGGTTCGCGCCGCTCAACAGCTGGCCCGACAACGCCAGCCTCGACAAGGCGCGCCGGCTGCTGTGGCCGGTGAAGAAGAAGTACGGGCAGCAGATCTCGTGGGCCGACCTGCTGATCCTGACCGGCAACGTCGCCCTGGAGACGATGGGCCTCAAGACCTTCGGCTACGCCGGTGGACGCGAGGACGTGTGGGAGGCCGAGGAGGACGTCTTCTGGGGGCCCGAGACGACGTGGCTCGGCGACGAGCGGTACAGCGGTGACCGGGAGCTGGAGAGTCCGCTGGGCGCGGTGCAGATGGGGCTCATCTACGTCAACCCGGAGGGCCCGAACGGCAACCCGGACCCGATCGCGGCGGCCCGGGACATCCGCGAGACGTTCCGCCGCATGGCGATGAACGACGAGGAGACGGTCGCGCTGATCGCCGGGGGCCACACCTTCGGCAAGACGCACGGCGCGGGCCCGGCCGACAACGTCGGCCCCGAGCCCGAGGGGGCGCCGCTGGAGCAGCAGGGTCTCGGCTGGAAGAGCGGCTACGGCACCGGCAAGGGCGGGGACGCGATCACCAGCGGCCTTGAGGGCATCTGGACGAACACGCCGACCACCTGGGACAACACGTTCTTCGACATCCTGTTCGGCTACGAGTGGGAGCTGTTCAAGAGCCCCGCGGGCGCCCACCAGTGGCGGCCGAAGGACGGCGCGGGCGCCGGGACCGTCCCCGACCCGCACGACCCGTCGAAGCGCCACGCGCCGACGATGCTCACGACCGACCTGTCGCTCCGGTTCGACCCGATCTACGAGCCGATCTCGCGGCGTTTCCACCAGGACCCCGACGCGTTCGCGGACGCGTTCGCGCGCGCGTGGTTCAAGCTGACCCACCGCGACATGGGCCCGGTCGAGCGCTACCTCGGCCCGGAGGTCCCGTCCGAGACGCTGGTGTGGCAGGACCCCGTCCCGGCGGTCGACCACGAGCTCGTCGACGCCCTGGACGTCGCCGCCCTGAAGTCCCGGATCATCGACTCGGGGCTGTCGATCTCCTACCTGGTCTCCGTCGCGTGGGCGTCGGCCTCGACGTTCCGGGGCGGCGACAAGCGCGGCGGCGCCAACGGCGCGCGCATCCGCTTCGAGCCGCAGAGCGGCTGGGAGGTCAACAACCCCGACGAGCTGGCGACGGTGCTGGGCGTCCTGGAGGGGATCCAGGAGGAGTTCAACACCGCGCAGACCGGCGGCAAGCGGATCTCGCTCGCGGACCTGATCGTGCTCGGCGGGTGCGCGGCGATCGAGCAGGCGGCCCGTGCCGCCGGCCACGAGGTCGAGGTGCCGTTCACGCCGGGACGCACGGACGCGACGCTGGAGCAGACCGACGTGGAGTCCTTCGCCGTGTTCGAGCCGGCGGCGGACGGGTTCCGCAACTACGTCGGCAAGGGCCAGACGCTGCCCGCCGAGTACCTGCTGGTCGACCGGGCGAACCTGCTGACCCTGAGCGCGCCCGAGATGACCGTCCTCGTCGGCGGGCTGCGGGTGCTGGGGGCGAACTACCAGCACTCGACGCTCGGCGTCCTCACCGACCGGCCCGGGGCGCTGACCAACGACTTCTTCGTGAACCTGCTCGACATGGGGACGACGTGGCGGCCGGCGTCCGGGGACGACCAGACCTACGAGGGCCTCGACGCGTCGGGCGAGGTCAGGTGGACGGGCAGCCGCGTCGACCTGGTGTTCGGCGCGAACTCCGAGTTGCGCGCGCTCGCGGAGGTCTACGCCAGTGACGACGCCGGGCAGAAGTTCGTGCGCGACTTCGTCGCGGCGTGGGACAAGGTGATGAACCTCGACCGGTTCGACCTGACCCGCCGCTGATCCAGGGGCGTCCGGGCCGGTCCGCAGGGACCGGCCCGGACGTCTGCCGGACGTCGGCCGGCGGCCGGGGATCAGGCGGTTTCCGGGCGGCAATTCGGGCACAGGCCCCAGAAGGTGACGTCGGCCTCGTCGACGAGGTAGCCGGCGTCGTCCACGGCCTCCAGGCAGGGCGGATGCCCGACGGCGCAGTCGACGTCCTTGACCGCCCCGCAGTTCCGGCACACCAGGTGGTGGTGGTTGTCGCCGACGCGTCCCTCGTAGCGGGCCGGGCTCCCGGCCGGTTCGATGCGGCGCAGCAGGCCCGCCGCGGTGAGCGCGTGGAGCGCCTCGTACACGGCCTGGAGGGAGATGTGGCCGACGCGGTCGCGCACGCCTCCGGCGACGGCCTCGGCCTCCAGGTGGTCGCCCTCCCGGACGGTCTCCAGCAGTGCCACCCGCGCGGCCGTCACCCGCAGGCCGACGGCGCGCAGCTCGTCGGCGGTGGTGGGGGTCCGGGGTGCGGTCATGGCGCCGAACCTGCCTTCGTGGACGCGGACGATTCGAACGTCGGACGCCGTAAGTGTAAGTCAGGATCCAATTCGGCCGGTTCCGCGGACCGGGCGCCGGGCGCCGGGCGTGCGGACGCGGCGGGCCGAGGTGACCGGCTGTGGCGCGATTGGCCGGGAATAAAGAATTAGATTCACGTATAGATGGCGGGAAAACGCCACCGGAGTGGATTCGGGCGATCATAGGCGGTCCGCCGAGTAGACTCCGGCCATGACCCGATTGGGGACACCCCGCAGGTCCAGGGACATCGGCGCCGGGTCCGCGGCGCGCGGGCGCGGTGACAATGGCGCCGGTGCCTTTCATCTTCACTTCGATGACGGTTCGTGATATGGAGCCCGGCGGGAATTCCCGGCTGAGGTTCGGCGTGCTCGGCCCGCTCGTGGTGCACCGGGGCGGCGAGCCCGTCCCGGTCGGGGCGGCCAAGCAGCGGTCGCTGCTCGCCGCGCTGCTGCTGCGCGCCGGGCGGTCGGTGTCGGTCGACGAGCTGGCCGAGTGCGTCTGGGCGGACGAGACGCCCCGGCGGATGGTGTCGACGCTGCGCGTGTACCTCATGCGGCTGCGGCGGCTCCTGGGCGAGCCGGAGCTGATCGAGACCACGTCGACCGGGTACGTGCTGCGGATCCGGGACGAGGACCTCGACCTCGGCAGGTTCGAGGATCTCGCGGCGCGGGGCACGGCGGCCGCGGAGCGGGGCGAGCTGGACACCGCCGTCGCGTTGTTCGACCGGGCACTGGCCGAGTGGCGCGGCCCGGCCCTCGCGGACGTCGACTCCGAGCTCCTCCACCGGGTCGAGGCGCCCCGGCTCCAGGACCGCGAGCTGGACGTCGAGGCCGCGAGGAACGACGCCGTGCTGCGCAAGGGCGGGCACCGCGACCTCGTCGGGCCGTTGCGGAAGCTGACGGAGCAGCACCCGCTCCGCGAGCGGTTCTGGGCCCAGCTCATGCTCGCGCTGTACCGGTCGGGTGGCCGGGACGAGGCGCTGGAGGCGTACCACAACCTGCGCGGCCTGCTCGCCGAGCGGCTCGGCATCGACCCCGGGCCGGAGGCGGAGGGCCTCCACGCGGCGATCCTCGCCCGCGATCCGGCGCTCGAACCGCCGCCCGCCGCGCGGGAGCCGACGCCGTCCCAGGTGGCGCCGGTGGTCGCCGACTTCGTGGGCCGCGACGCCGAGGCGGAGACGATCATCGGGCTGCTCGACGCGGGCGCCACGAACGCGACCATGCCCGTGGTGACGGTGTGCGGGCCGCCCGGGGTCGGGAAGACGGCGCTGGCGTCGTACGTGGCGCGGCGGTGCCGGGCGCGGTTCCCCGGCGGGCAGCTGTTCGCCGACCTGCGCGGGCACTCGTCCGGCGCGCCGCGTCCGACGGCCTCGGTCCTCGCCGGGTTCCTGCGGGCGCTCGGCGTGCCGCCCGGCGAGGTCCCCGCCGACCAGGACGAGTGCGCCGCCCTCTACCGGACGCTGCTAGACGGCCGGCGGGTGCTGGTGGTGCTCGACGGCGTCGCCTCCGCCGAGGAGGTCAGGCCGCTGCTGCCGGGCGCCCCCGGCTGCGCGGTGCTGGTGACGAGCCGGCAGGAGCTGCGCGGCCTGATCGTGACCAACGACGCGCGGCTGGTGCCGCTGGGGGTCCTCGATCCGGACGCGGCGTTCGGGCTGCTGGCCCGGATCCTGGGCGAGGACGTCGTCGCGGCGCGGCCCGGCGCCGTCGAGCGGCTGGCGGAGATGTGCGGCCACCTGCCGCTGGCGCTGCGGATGGCGGCGGCGACGCTGGTCGGCCGCCCGCAGGCCGACGTGGACGCCTACGTCCGCGGGTTCCGTCCCGGCGACCTGCTGGCCGGGCTCAACGCCGAGGGCGACGAGGTGGCCACCCGGGCGGCGTTCGACCTGTCCTACGCCGAGCTCCCGCCTCCGCTCCAGGCGACGTTCCGGCTGGTGGGGCGGCTTCCCGGCCCCGACTTCACGCCGGAGGCGGTGGCGGCGCTGGCGGGTGTGCCCGTCGTGGTGGCGGCGCGGCATCTGGAGCGGCTCGCGAAGGCCAACCTGCTGCAACGCAGGCCCGGCGGCCGGTACCACGTCCACGACCTGCTGCGCGACTACGCGCTGCTGCGCCAGGCCGAGAAGGCCCGCGACGAGCAGGCGCGGGCGGATGCCGCCGGCTGCCCGCCGGGCGCCCGCGCGCGCCGGTCGTCCCGCGCCCTGAGGCTCCGGGAAACGGGCATGCCGCGCGTCACCTTGGGACGTTGCTGCCCGAGTTAGACGCGGGATCGCGGAATTCATCATGATCTTGCGGTTGTCTCCGGTGTCTTTCTCGGGGAGGGGGTCGGTGGACCTGTTCGCTTTGTGCCCGCCGCGCAAAAACAATTCATCTCTGGGTGCGCGTGGCTTCACGCTCCGCGATAACACCCCTAAGTCTGTTATCAGGGGGATCAGACCCCGAGGGCCGAGCTAGGGTCGGGGGCGTGGGCGAGCATTTCCAGCTGTGACTTTTGACACGGACGGGGGTCGGTCGGCGGATGCGTCCACTCATGGAATTCGGGCTGCTGGGGCCGCTGGAGGTTCGGCGGGACGGGGAGGAGATCCGGGTCGGTGCGCCGAAGCTGCGCGTGGTGCTGGCGGCGCTGCTCCTGCGGGCGAACCGGGAGGTGTCGCTCGGCGAGCTGACGGACGCCGTCTGGGGCGCGGGGGTCCCCGCCCAGCCGGTCCCCGCGCTGCGGGTGTTCGTGATGCGGCTGCGCCGGCTGTTCCCCGTCCCCGACCTGATCCGGACGATGCCGGACGGCTACCGGCTGGAGATCGACGAGGGGGCGCTGGACCTGCACCGCTTCGGCGAGCTGGCCTCCCGGGGCACCGCGCTCGCCGGGGACGGCGAGCTGGAGCGGGCCGGGGCGCTGCTCGACGAGGCGATGGCCCTGTGGCGCGCGGAGCCGCTGGCGGACGTGCCGTCGGACACGCTGCACATGGAGGCGGCGCGCCTCCAGGAGCTCCGGCTGCGGACGGAGCACCGGCGGTTCGAGGTGAAGCTCCGCATGGGCCTGCACCACGACGTGATCGGCCGGCTGCGCGAGCTGACGGCCGCGAACCCGCTGCGCGAGGACCTCTGGGCGCAGCTCATGCTCGCCCTGTACCGCGCGAACCGGCAGGCCGAGGCGGTGTCGGCCTACCAGGCGATCTCGGCGGGCCTGGCCGCCGAGCTGGGCGTGGCGCCCGGCCCGCCGCTCCGCGAGCTGTACCAGTCGATCCTGGTCGCCGACCCGGACCTCACGCCGCCGGGCGCCGCGCCGGCCGAGGGCGTGGCCGAGCCGCCGCGGACGGGCTCCCAGCTGCCCCCGGCGATCGGGAACTTCGTCGGGCGGGCCGCCGAGATCGAGCGGATCGCCGCGCTGCTGGACGGCGGCGGGCGGGTCGGCGTCCCGGTGGTCACCGTGTCGGGGCCGCCGGGGACGGGCAAGACCGCGCTCGCCGTCCGGGTGGCGCACCAGATGCGCGGGTCGTTCCCGGACGGCCGGTTATTCGTCGATCTGCACGCGCATTCGGCGGTCCGGCGGCCGTCGACCCAGACGGTCCTCGCGCGGCTGCTGCGCGCGCTCGGGCACTCCGCCGACGACATCCCCGTGGACGAGGACGAGCAGGTCGCCGCGTACCGGACGGCGTTGCGCGGGAAGCGCGTCCTCGTGACGGTGGACAACGCCGCGTCCGCGGCCGAGGTCCGCCCGCTCATCCCGAGCGAGCCGGGCTGCGCGATGCTGGTGACCAGCCGCAACGAGCTGACCGCGCTGACCGCGCGGGACGGCGCCCGCCGCGTCCGCCTCGACCTGCTGAGCGGCGGGGAGTCGTTCGCCCTGCTCACCGCGATCCTCGGGACGGAGACCACCGCGCGGCAGCGCGCGGCGACCGAGCGGCTCGCGGAGCTGTGCGGGCGCCTGCCGCTGGCGCTGAGGATCGCCGCGAGCAACCTCGCGGGCAGCCACCGGCCCGACATCGGCGCCTACATCCAGCGGTTCCTCGCGGGACGCCGGGTGCGGGCGCTCGCGATGGACGACGACGACCACATCGCCGTCGGCCGGGCGTTCGACCTGTCCTACCTGTCGCTGCCGCCCGGGGCCCGCGCGATGTTCCGGCTCCTCGCGCTGTTCCCCGGGCCCGACGTCGCGCCGGAGGCGATGGCCGTGCTCGCCGGCGGGACGCCCGGGGAGGCGGCGACGGCCCTGGAGCAGCTGGCCGCCGCCAGCCTCGTCCAGCGGCTGCCCGGCGACCGCTACCAGGTGCACGACCTGCTGTCGGAGTACGCCGCCGACCGTGTCCGGGCCGAGCACGGCGAGGCGTACTGCGACGAGGCGCGGGCGCGGCTCTTCGACTGGTACCTGGAGGCCGTCGCGGACGCGGTCGTGGCGCTGTACCCGGAGTTCATCACGGCGATCCGCGCGACGACCGAGCCCGCGGAGGGGCCCGCGGAAGGGCCCCCGCCCCGGTTCGGCCGGTCCCGGGCGCTGCACTGGCTGGACGCCGAGCGCGCCAACCTGGTCGCCGTGGTCGAGCACTGCTCCGAGCACGGGCCCCGTCCGATGGCGTGGAAGCTGGCCGAGGCGCTGGCCTGGCACCTGGGCATCGGCGGGCACCACACGGAGTACCTCGCGGCGGCGCGGGCCGGGCTGCACGCCGCGCGCGCCGAGGGGAACGCGGCCGCCGAGACGGCGATGATCGGCTGCCTGGTCTGGGAGCACCGGAAGCTCGGCGACCTCGGCACCGCGCTGGAGTACGTCACCGGAGCCCTCGCCGGCGGCGACCCCGCCGACCCGGGCCGGCCCCTGCTGATGGTCTGGCACGGGTCCGTCCGGCTCGAACGGGGCGAGCTGGAGCGGGCGCGGCAGTGCTTCGCCGAGGTCGCGGAGCTGGCCGAGGCGGACGCGCTGCCGCCGTTCCTGTTCGGCGCGGTGCCGCTCGGGCTGGGCGCGGCGGCGATGATGGCCGGGGACTTCGGGCGGGCGCTGCCGCTGCTGGAGGAGGCGCTGGCGGCGGCGACGCAGGGGCAGCCGACCGTCCAGCGGGTCGAGTGCCTGATGGTGGTCGGACGGTGCCTGCTGATGATGGGACGGTGGAAGCGCGCCGCCGAGGTGCTGCGCACGGCAGCGCGCGAGGCCGCCGGGCTGGAGACCCGCTACCACCGGGCGGAATGCCTCGCCTACCTGTCCGTCGCCCTCACCGAGACCGGCGACCGGACGGAGGCGTTCGAGGTGGCCCAGGAGGCGCTCGCCCAGTCGCAGGGGCTGCGCACCCGGTGCATCGCCATCAGCGTCTGGAACGCGGTCGGCGCCGTGTACCGCCATCGCGGCGACTACGGCGAGGCCATGGAGGCGCACGAGCGCGCCTTGGCCGCGGCGGTCCAGACCACGATCCACCCCTACGGCATGGCCGAATCCCACCTCGGCCTTGCCCGCACGCACTACACCGCGGGCCGCCTCGACGAGACGCACGAGGAGGCGCGGCTGGCGCTCGCCACGGCACAGCAGTTCGGCTTCGAGCATCTCGGCACCCTGGCGCGCCACCTCCTCACCAAGGTCGCCCTGGCGTCCTGAACAAGAAGCACCGCCCGGCGCGGGACGCCCCCAGGGGTCGCCCGCGCCTCGGGGTGTGCTTTGAGCGGGTACCGGCCGCGCCAGCCGGTACCCGCGTTCTCCAGCCGGGGTCATGTGCCCCCGGCCGTGTCCTTCAGTGCGCCGACCCGGGTCCGGGGGTCGGCGGCGAAGCCTCGCAGGATGGCGCCGAACCGCGCCGCGATCTTCTCGACGGCGTGACGGGCGAACACGTGCCGCTGGTACTGGAGGCCGACCCGCAGGTGCGGGTCCTCGATCGCCGCGACGCCCAGCGGGTAGTGCGAGCCGCTCGACACCGCCATGCCGGTGACCGTCACCCCGGCGGCGGTGTTGGCCTCGCGCAGCGCGGCCCGGTCGATGGGATACGACTCGAACACCACGAGGGTGTCGAAGAGGCCGCCCCGGCCGGTGGGACGCTCGACCCCGGCCGGACGGTGGTGATGGTGGTCCAGGAGCGCCGCCTGGCCCGCCTGCACCGAGGCCGCCAGCTCCGCCAGGGTGGCGTCCGGCGCGCACCTCACGCGTACGGGCACGTTGTTGATGAACAGCCCGACCATGGAGTGGACGTCCGGCACCGCGGGCGGGCGGCCCGACACCGTCGCGCCGAACACCACGTCCGGGCGGCCGGTCAGCCGTCCGAGCAGGACGCCCCAGGCCACCTGGACGACGGTGTTCAGCGTGACGCCCAGCTCGGTGGCCCGCCGCGCCAGCTCGCGCGCCTCGTCCACCGGGAGCGGGACGTTGACGAGGCCGAAGCCCTCCCACGCGGCCTCGGACGCCGTCTCGGGGGCGAGCAGGGTCGGCCCGCCGAGCCCGTCCAGCTCCGCCGCCCACGCCCGGGCCGACTCCTCGTGGTCCTGTGCGGCCAGCCATTCCAGGTAGTCCCGGTACCGCGGCGCGGGTGGCAGCGCCGACGGGTCGCCGGCCGATCCGTAGAGCCGCAGCAGCTCCTGCATGAACAGCGGGCTCGACCAGCCGTCCAGCAGCACGTGGTGGGTGGAGAACACCAGTTCCGAGCGGTCCGCGCCCAGGGTGACGAGCGTCATCCGCAGCAGCGGCGGCGTCGCGGGGTCGAAGTGGGCGTCGCGGTCCTCGGCCAGGAGCTCTTGCAGCGCCTCGTCGCGTTCGTCCTCGCCGAGGCCGGTGAGGTCGAGGTGCCGCCACGGGAGCCGGACGCCGTCGACCACGAGCTGGACCGGGCCGCCGGACGCGCCGTGGACGAACGCCGTCCGCAGGTTGGGGTGACGGTCGAGGAGGGACTGTCCCGCCGCGCGCAGCCGGTCCGGGTCCACGCGGCCGGACAGGTGGATCACCAGCTGCATGTGGTAGGCGTCGAACCCCGTGCCGGCGGCCATAGCGTGGACCAGCAGCTCGGGCTGCAACGGGGCGAGGGGCCACACGTCCGCGAGTCCGGGGTGGCGTTCCCGCCACGCCTCCAGCTCACCGGGGCGCACCGGGACCATCGGCCCGGCCGGCGGGACGCGGCCGCCGTGCTCCGCCGCGTGCCGGGCCAGCCCCTCCAGCGCGTCCGACCAGAGGCCCACCAGCTCCTCGACCTCGCCGCGGGACAGCACGCCCGTGGGGAACGCGACGCGGGCGCTCAGCCGCGGGCCGTCGTCGCCGTCGGACACGTACGCGTTGACGTCCAGCACCGCCAGCGCGGGGATCCCCGCGTCGGGCTCCGCGAGCAGCTCGGCGGCGTCGGCGGCCTCGGTCCAGCCCGTCCCGCGCAGGTCCTCCGGCATGTCAGCCGCGGAGAAGCGGCCCAGGTAGTTGAAGGCGATCTGGCCGGTGGGGTACGGCTCCAGCTCGGCCGCGGTCTCCGGGTTCAGGTACCGCAGCAGCCCGAAGCCGATGCCCTTGTCGGGCAGCGCCGCCACCTGCTCCGCGACCCGGGCGACGGCCTCGCCCGCGGCCCGGCCGCCGTCCAGGGCGTCCTCCGCGTCGATGCCGCCGATGTCGAGACGGACCGGGAACACGCTGGTGAACCAGCCCAGGGTCCGGGAGACGTCCGCCCCCGGCACCACCTGCTCCTCCCGGCCGTGCCCCTCGACCCGCAGCAGTACCGACGACCCGTGGACGCCCCGCCTGCGGCGCCACTCGGCGACCGCCAGCGCCAGCCCGGCCAGCAGCCCGTCGTTGACCCCGCCGCCGGACGCCGCCGGGACCGCCGTCACCACCGCCTCGGTCAGCGGCGCCGGGAGCCGCAGCCACACCGTGTCGACGGTGGACATGACGTCCGCCGCCGGATCGAGCGCCCGGGACCCGAGCAGCGGGTCGGGGCCGTCCAGCACCGACCGCCAGACCGGCAGCTCCGCCACCCGCGCCGGGTTCGCGGCCTCCTCGGCGAGCGCGTGCGACCACCGCCGCATCGACGTCCCCACCGGCGGGAGCGCCGGGGCCTCACCGGCGGCGATCCGCTCCCACGCCGCCGCGAGGTCGGGCAGCAGGATCCGCCATGACACGCCGTCCACGACCAGATGGTGCAGGACGATCAGCAACCGGCCCGGCCCGCGCTCCGCGGCGAACCACACGAACTGCGCCACGACACCGGCGGACGGGTCGAGCCTGCGGCCGGCCGCGTCCAGTTCCGAGACCGCGAGCCCCCGCCACCGCTCGTCCCAGCGGCCGTCGCACTCGACGCGGCGGAGCAGCCCCGCCGCGTCGATCGAGCCGGGCGCGCCGACCTCCAGCGACCCGCCGTCGGCGACGAGCCGGGACCGCAGGAGGTCGTGGTGGTCGAGGACCGCGCCCAGCGTCGCGGTCAGGCCGTCGTGACCGATGCCGTCCGGCAGTTCCACCACCATGGACTGCGAGAACCGGTCGAACCCGCCGGGACCGCCGCGTCCCGGCACCTGCTCGCGGAACCAGCGCGCGACCGGGAGCAGCGGCATCGTGCCGGTGCCGCCGCCCTCGAACTCCTCCAGGACCGCGCCCGCGCCGGACCGGCCCCGCACCGCCTCGGCCAGCTTGGCGACCGTCCGGTGCTCGAACACCTCACGCGGGCTGATCTCCACCCCGTGCGCCCGCGCCCGCGACACCACCTGGATGGACTGGATGCTGTCCCCGCCGGTGGCGAAGAAGTCGTCGTCCACGCCCACCCGCTCCAGCCCCATGACCTCGGCGAACACCCCGGCCAGGACCCGCTCCACGTGATCGCGCGGCGCCCGGTAGGTCTCCCCGGTGAACTCCGGGTCGGGCAGCGCCGCGCGGTCCACCTTCCCGTTCGGCGTCATCGGCAGGCGGTCCAGCACCACGAACGCCGACGGCACCATGAACTCCGGCAGCCGTCCCGACAGGAAGCCGCGCAGCTCGCCCGCCGAGACCCCGGAGCTCAGGTCGAAGTCGCCGTCGCCGAGCCCCTCCGAGCCGCCGGTCTCCAGCAGCCCCACCGGGACGACGTAGCCGACGAGCCGCCGCGCGCCCTCCGTCCCCGCGGCCTCCCGGACGACCACGACGGCCTGCGCGACCCGCGGATGCGCCGCCAGCGCCGCCTCGATCTCGCCCGGCTCGATCCGGTACCCGCGCAGCTTCACCTGCGTGTCGGCCCGCCCGATGAACTCCAGCTCGCC
The DNA here is from genome assembly GCF_019175365.1 of Actinomadura graeca. NCBI lineage: Bacteria > Bacillati > Actinomycetota > Actinomycetes > Streptosporangiales > Thermomonosporaceae > Actinomadura > Actinomadura graeca. The sequence goes on from NZ_CP059572.1 coordinate 5,086,135, forward strand.
GCCGGAGTTCCAGCGGACGAGGTCGCCCGTCCGGTACATCCGCTCGCCCGGCCCGCCGAACGGGCAGGCGACGAACCGCGCGCCGGTCAGCCCGGCCCGGCCGAGGTATCCGCGGGCGAGCCCGGCCCCGGCCACGTACAGCTCACCCGCGACGCCCACCGGCACCGGCCGCAGGAACGGGTCCAGGACGTACACGCGGGCGTTGGGGATCGGCCGCCCGATCGTCGGCGTGCGGCCGTCCCCGGCCAGCGACGGGCACAGGGTCGGCATCACCGTCGTCTCCGTCGGGCCGTAGGCGTTCGCCATCCGCCGGCCCTTCGACCAGACGGCCACCAGCTCGGGCGAGACCGGTTCCCCCGCCACCGTCAGCGTGGTGACGGTCGGCAGCGACCCCGGCGGCAGCGCCGCCAGCACCGACGGCGTCAGCAGGACGTGGCTCACCCGGTTCGCGCCGACCGTCTCCACCAGCGGCTCCCCGGGGGCCAGGTCGTCCCGGCCCGCCAGGACGAACGCGGCGCCGGACAGCAGCGCCATGCACATCTCCCAGATCGCGGAGTCGAAGCTCGGCGAGTTGAACTGGAGCACCCGGCTCTCCGGGGTGACGTCCAGGCCGTCGATCTGGGAGGCGAGCAGGCTGGCGACCCCGACGTGGGTCACGGTCACGCCCTTGGGCACGCCGGTCGACCCGGACGTGTAGATGACGTAGGCGGCGTTGGTCACCGTGAGCGGCGCGAGCCGGTCGGCGTCGCGCACCGGCCCCGCATCGGCTCCGAGGCCGGTCTCGGCCTCGGTATCGGTGCCGGTGTCGCTTTCGGTCGTGGTGCCGGTGAGCGCCGTGGTGACGTCCGGGTCGTCCAGGCGGACGACGGAGGCGCTCAGGGCCGGCACCTGCTCCGCCGTCGACGCGTCCACGATCACCAGGTGCGCCTCGGAGTCCTTCACCATGAACTCGATGCGGTCGGCGGGGTAGGCGGGGTCCACCGGCAGGAAGGCGCCGCCCGCCTTCATCACCGCCAGCGCGGCGGTCCACAGCCCGGGCGAGCGCGGCAGCGTCACCGCGACCACCGACTCCGGCCCCACGCCGCGTCCGATCAGCAGCCGCGCCAGCCGGTTCGCCCGCGAGTCCAGCTCCCGGTAGGTCAGCGACGCGCCCTCGTAGACCAGCGCGGTCGCGTCCGGGCGTTCCGCCACCCGGTGCTCGAACAGTTCGGGGATCGTGCCCGCCCGCACCGGCGCGTCGGTGTCGTTCACGGTCAGCAGCAGCCGGTCCCGCTCGGCCGGGTCCAGCACCTCCACGAGCCCGACGGGCATGGCGGGGACGGCGACCAGCTGCCGCACGACCCGCATGAACCGCGCGACGATCCCCTCCGCCGTGCCCCGGTCGAACAGGTCGGTGGCGTATTCGAGACGTCCCTGGATCCCGTGACCCGGGAGGGCGAACATCGCGAACTCCAGGTCGAACCTCGCCACGCCCGGCGAGATCGGTTCGAGCCTCGCCCGCGTCCCCTGGAGGTCGAAGTCCTCCCAGGAGATGTTCTGCCAGGCGAACGCCACCTGGAACAGCGGGTGGTAGGCGGTCGAGCGCTCGGGGTTCAGCAGTTCGACCAGCCGCTCGAAGGGCGCGTCCTGGTTGTTGTAGGCCGCCAGCGCCTTGTCCCGGACGCGGTCGAGCAGCGCCTCGAACGGCGGGTTGCCCGACAGGTCGGCGCGCAGTACCCAGGTGTTGACGAAGAACCCCACCAGGTCCGTCAGGGACTCGTCGGTCCGGTTGGCGATCGGCGAGCCGATCGTCAGGTCGTCCCGGCCGGTGAGCCGGTGGAGCAGCACCGCCAGCGCCGACTGGAACACCATCGCGGCCGTCATGCCGTGCACGCGCGCCAGATCCTCGGCCGCCGCCAGCACCTGGGGGTCCAGGGTGAACTCGACCGCGCCGCCCTGGTAGCTCGCCATCGCCGGTCGTGGGCGGTCGGTGGGGAGGGGGAGTGGCTGGGGTGTTCCGGCGAGTTCGTTGCGCCAGTAGGTGAATTGTTGTGCGGCGAGGCTGGCGGGGTCGTTTTCGTCGCCGAGGAGCTGGTGTTGCCAGAGGGTGTAGTCGGTGTAGTGGACGGGGAGGTCGGGCCAGTGGGGGGTGTGGCCTTGGGTGCGTGCGGTGTAGGCGGTGGACAGGTCGCGGATGAGGGGTGCCATGGACTCGCCGTCCATGGCGATGTGGTGGATGAGCAGGACCAGGACGTGTTCGCCGGGTCCGGTGCCGAACACCCACGCGCGCACCGGGATCTCGGTGGTCAGGTCGAAGCGGTGGCGGACGGCCTCGGTGACCGCGGCGTCCACCTCGTCCGGAGGGATCTCCGCCTCGGTGACGGTCACGGCCGCCTCGTCCAGCGGCAGGACGTTCTGGAACGCCACTCCGGCGTCGTCCTCGGCGATGACCGTGCGGAGGGTCTGGTGACGGCCCACCACGTCCCGCAGCGCCGACTCCAGCGCGCGGACGTCGAGCCCGCCCGTCAGCCGCACGCGCAGCGGCGAGTTGTAGGTCGCCGACGGCCCCTCGAAACGGTGGATGAACCAGAGCCGTCGCTGCGCGAACGACAGCGGCAGCCGGTCCGGGCGCACCCGCGCGGGCCGCAGCGCCGGCCGCACCCGCAGGCCCGTCGACAGGTGCCCGGACAGCCCCGCGACGGACGGCGACTCGAAGAGCGCCCTGATCGGGATCTCGACGTTCAGCTCGGCGCGGATCCGGCGGATGAGCCGGGTCGCGAGCAGCGAATGCCCCCCGAGCTCGAAGAAGTCGTCGTCGGCGCCGACCCGCTCCAGCCCCAGCACCTCCGCGAACAGCCCGCACAGGATCTCCTCCTGCGCCGTGCGGGGCTCCCGGCCGACGAACGACCCGGCGTAGTCGGGCGCCGGGAGCGCGCGCCGGTCCAGCTTCCCGCTGGTGTTCAGCGGCACCTCGGGGATCGCCACCACGGCCGAGGGCACCATGTACTCGGGCAGCAGCCCGGCCACGTGGGCGCGCAGGACAGCCGCCAGTGACCCGCCCTCACGGGCCCCGGCGGGCTCGTTCGCCAGCGTCCGGCCGACCCGCCCCGACGGCGCGAACACGCCCGACGGCACCCGGCCCGGCCGCGACCCGCCGGGGAAGACGATGACGTCGAAGCACTCGGCCGCGTTGGTCGACCACGTCACCAGCGCGTCCCAGCCGTTGCGGACGGCCCAGTCCTGCACGTCCTCCGGGTCGGCCTCCCGGTACGCGGCCCCCGGCGCGTCGATCAGCGACGCCGCCGCGGCCGCCTCGACCTCCCCGCTCAGCCGGGCGTTCGGTATCCGCGCGACCCGCACCGGCGAGCCGCCCTGGGACCGGACGAACTCCGCCATCCCGGCGAGGTCGCCGAGCTGCTCGCCCCACACCCGGGCGGGGACGTCGTCCAGCGGGACGGCGTCCACCGGCGCCTTGTGCAGGACCACCTCGTAGCGGTGCCGGGTCAGCTCGTTGTGCGCCCGTCCCGCCTTGAGCCGGATGTCCGCCGCGCCGACGCCGTTCCGGTCGGCCCAGCGGGTGAACCATTCGGGGTCGAGGAGCAGTTCCTTCTCCCCGCGCATCGCCTTGGCGACGGCGGCGCGCACCGCCGACGGGACCGCGCCCGGGTGCCGCGCCTGCTGCACCCCGGCCCGGAACAGCCGGAACGAGCCCGCGTTCCGCACGTCCCCGACCACGATCCGGCCGCCCGGCGCGAGCAGCTCCAGCGCCTGCCGCAGCACCCGGTCCAGGTAGGCGGCGTCGGGGAAGTACTGGACGACGGAGTTCAGCACGACCGTGTCGAAATGCCCGCGCGGCAGCCCGGACACGTCGTCCGCGGTCTGGCACCTCAGCCGGACCCGCTCGGCGTGCCCCGCCTGCGCGACCTGGTCGCGCAGGCGCGCGACCACCGTGGACGACAGGTCGGTGGCCCAGTACTCCTCGACGCCCGGCAGGATCCTCGACATCAGCAGTCCGGTGCCCACGCCGATCTCCAGGACCCGGCGGGGCGACCAGGCCGAGATCCGCTCCACCGCCGCGTCCCGCCACGCCTCCATCTCTGGCAGCGGGATCGGCGCGCCGGTGTACTGCGAGTCCCAGCCGCCGAAGTCCTCGCCCCACGGGCCGTCCGAGGACGCGTACACGCGCTCGTGGACCTGCTCCCACGCGGCGATCTTGCCGGCGCCGCCGTCGGCGGCGGCGCCCGCCGCGCTCGGCACCACGTACGCGACCAGCCGCCGGTCGCCGCCCGGGTCCTCGTTGGCCACGACCACGGCCCGGTCGACGGCCTCGTGCGAGGCGAGCGCCGCCTCGATCTCTCCGGGCTCGATCCTGAACCCGCGGACCTTGATCTGGGCGTCCGCCCGTCCGACGTACTCCAGCCGGTCCTCGGCATCCCACCGGACGAGGTCTCCCGTGCGGTACATGCGTTGGCCTGGTGTGCCGTAGGGGCAGGCGATGAAGCGGGTTGCGGTGAGTGCGGGCTGGTGGAGGTATCCGCGGGCGAGTGCGGGTCCGGTGAGGTAGAGCTCGCCGGGTGTTCCGGGGGGTGCGGGCTGGAGGGTGTCGTCGAGGACGTGGATGCCGGTGCCGGTGATGGGGTGGCCGATGGGTGGTGGGGTGCCGTCGCCGGGGAGGGGGTGGCTCATGGTGGCGATGACGGTGGTCTCGGTGGGCCCGTAGGCGTTGATCATGCGGTGGTGGGGGGCCCAGTGGGCGGCCAGGTCGGCGGAGGTGGCGTCGCCGCCGACGATGAGGGTGTGGAGGGTGGGGAGTGTGCCGGGTGTCAGGGTCGCCAGGACCGGTGGTGGGAGCAGGACGTGGGTGATGCCGGTTGTGGTGATGGTGTGGGTGAGGGGTGTGCCGGGTGCGAGGTCGTCTTTGTCGGCCAGGACGAGGGTGGCGCCGGTGAGCAGTGCGGTGGTCATTTCCCAGACCGAGGCGTCGAAGCTGGGCGAGGCGAACTGCAACACCCGGCTGCCGGGTGTGATCTCCAGCCGCTCCACCTGAGTGGCGACGAGGCTGGCGAGACCGGTGTGGGTGACGGCCACACCCTTGGGACGGCCGGTCGACCCCGAGGTGTAGATGACGTAGGCGGTGTTGTGCACGGAGACGGGCCGGGGCTGGACGATGTCGATGTCGTCAGGCGTCGGGTCAGGGGCGTCGATGACCAGCGCCGGTATCGCGAGGTCGGGGAGACGCTGCTGCGTGGCGGCGTTGGTGATCACCAGGCGCGCGGCCGAGTCGGCGAGCATGAACGCGACGCGGTCGGCGGGGTGCGCGGCGTCGAGGGGGAGGTACGCCCCACCGGCCTTGAGCACCGCCAGTACTGCGGTGATCAGGTGGGGTGAGCGGGGCAGTGCGACGGCGACGACCGTTTCCGGGCCGACGCCGCGTCCGATCAGTGTCTGTGCGAGCTGGTCAGCGCGTGTGTCGAGATCGCGGTAGGTCAGGGTGTGGTCGCCGTGGACGAGGGCGGTCGCGTCGGGGTGTGCGGTGACCTGGCGTTGGAAGAGGTCGGGGATCGTTGCCGGTTCCGCGGGGGGTCCGGCGGCGGCGTTGACGCCTGTCAGCAGCCAGTCGCGCTCGGCCGGGTCCAGGACGTCCACCGTGGCCGCGGGGAGGCCGGGGTCCGCGACGACCTGCCGCAGGATCCGCGCGAACCGGGCGGCGATGGTCCGGACGGCGTCCCGGTCGAACAGGTCCCCCTGATATTGCAGGGCGATCCGCAGGTGCGGGTCCTCGAAGGCCACCACGGCGAGCGGGTAGTGGGTGCCGCCGGACGTCTTCATCCCGGTGATCCCGACACCGGCGGCGGTGCCCGCCTCCCGCAGGCCGCCGCGGTCCATGGGATAGGACTCGAAGCCGAGGACGGTGTCGAAGAGGGCGTTCGTCCCGGCGGCCCGCTGGATGTCGGCGAGACGGAGGTGATGGTGGTCCAGCAACGCGGCCTGCCGGGACTGAAGCCCGGTCATCAGCCCGGCGAGCGTCGACCCCGGGGACCACCGCAGCCGCACCGGGACGGTGTTGATGAACAGCCCGATCATCGAGTCGACGCCCGGCACCGCGGGCGGGCGGCCGGACACCGCGGCGCCGAACACCACGTCCTGCCGCCCGGTCTGCCGTCCGAGCAGCACGCCCCAGGCCACCTGGACGGCCGTGTTCAGCGTGACGCCCAGCTCGGCGGCGCGGCGGCCCAGCTCGCGGGCGTCGTCCACCGAGAGCGGGACGTCGGCCACGGAGGGACCGGACGTGCCGGGCTCCCTCGGCGTCCGGCCCGCGGCGATCAGGGTGGGCTCGTCGATCCCGTCCAGCTCCGCCGCCCAGACCCGGGCCGACTCCTCGTCGTCCCGGTCGGCGAGCCACGCCAGGTAGTCGCGGAACCGGGGCGCCTCGGGCAGCGCGGTCGGGTCGCCGGACGAGCCGTAGAGCCGCAGCAGATCCTGCATCAGCAGCGGCAGCGACCACCCGTCCAGCAGGAGGTGATGGGCCGTGACGACCAGTTCGGAGCGCTCCGCGCCGAGCGTGACCAGGGCCATCCGCAGCATCGGCGGCGTGGCGGGGTCGAAGCGGGCGTCGCGGTCCTCGGCCAGGAACTCTTGCAGCGCCTCCTCGCGCCCGTCCTCTCCCGAAGCGTCCGCGGTCAGTCCGGTGAGGTCGAGGTGCCGCCACGGAAGGTCCATCCCGGCGACGACGAGCTGGACCGGGTCCCCGGACTCGTCGTTGACGAACGCCGTGCGCAGATTGGGATGGCGGTCGAGCAGGGCCTGCCCCGCCGCGTGCAGCCGTTCCGGATCCACCCGGCCGGACAGGTGGATCACCAGCTGCATGTGGTACGCGTCGGACGCCGGTCCGGCCAGCATCGCGTGGAACAGCAGTCCCGTCTGCAACGGGGCCAGCGGCCACACGTCCTCCAAGCCGGGATGGCCTTCCCGCCACATCTCCAGCTCGCCGGGGCTCGCCGTCACCAGCGGCGCGTCGGACCGGCGCCCGTCGCGGCCCGCCGTCACCGCGGGACCGCCTGACTCCGCGCGGGCGTCCAGCGTCTCGGCGAGACCGGCGACCGTCCGGTGGTCGAAGACGTCGCGCGCGCTGATCTCGATCCCGTGCGCCCGCGCCCGCGAGATCACCTGGATGGACCGGATGCTGTCGCCGCCCGAGGCGAAGAAGTCGTCGTCGATCCCCACCCGGTCCCGTCCGAGGACCTCCGCGAACACCCCGGCCAGGATCTCCTCCAGAGGGGTGCGCGGCGCCCTGTACGTCCCGGCGGCGGACCCCGGGTCGGGCAGTGCCCGCTGGTCCACCTTGCCGTTCGGGGTCAGCGGTAGCGCGCCGAGCACCACGAACGCCGACGGCACCATGAACTCCGGCAGCCGTCCCGCCAGGAAGGACCGCAGGTCGGACGCCGACACCCCGGCGCCGAGGTCGAAGTCGAAGTCGCGGACGTCCTCCACGTCGCCGAACCCGGCCTCGTCCGCGCCCACCGGCACCACGTAGCCGACCAGCCGGCCGGTTCCGCCGGTCGTCCCGCGGGCGACCACCACGGCCTGCGCCACCCTCGGGTGCGCGGCCAGGGCCGCCTCGACCTCCCCCGGCTCGATCCGGAACCCGCGCACCTTCACCTGCGCGTCGGCACGTCCCCGGTAGAGAAGGTCGCCGTCACGCGTCCACGCGGCGAGGTCGCCGGTCCGGTACATGCGCTCGCCCGGCGCGCCGAACGGGCACGCGACGAACCGCCCGGCGGTCAGCCCCGGCCGCCCGACGTAGCCGCGGGCCAGTGCCGGTCCCGTCACGTACAGCTCCCCCGGCACCCCCGGCGGCACCGGGCGGAGCGCGCCGTCCAGGACGTGGACGCGGGCGCCGGTGACCGGCCCGCCGATCGGCGGCACGCGGCCGTCGCCCGTCAGCGGCGCGCTCATCGTGGCGCACACCGTGGTCTCGGTGGGGCCGTAGGCGTTGATCATCCGGCGGCCCCGCGACCATGCCGCGACCAGGTCCGGCGAGGACGCCTCACCCGCGACGACCAGCGACTCGACCGTCCCGAGGGCGCCCTGCGGCATCGCCGCCAGCACCGTTGGAGGGAGCGTCACGTGCGTCACCCGGCGGGCGTCGATCGTCTCCGCCAGGGGCTCGCCCGGCGCCAGCGCGTCCTTGTCCGCCAGGACGAGCGCGGCCCCGGACAGCAGGCCCATGCACATCTCCCAGACGGACGCGTCGAAGCTGGGCGAGGCGAACTGCAACACGCGGCTGCCGGGCGTCACTCCCAGCTGCTCGACCTGGGTGGCGAGGAGGCTGGCGAGGCCGGTGTGGGTGACCGCCACACCCTTGGGACGGCCGGACGATCCGGAGGTGTAGATGACGTAGGCGGTGTTGTGCACCGAGACGGGCCGGGGCTGGACGATCTCACCCGAGGAGGTCTCGGGGACATCGACGCGCAGGGCCGGGATCGCGAGCTCGGGGAGCCGCTGCTGCGTGGCGGCGTCGGTGATGATCAGTTGGGCGGCCGAGTCGGCGAGCATGTACGCGATGCGGTCGGCCGGGTAGGTGGAGTCCACGGGCAGATAGGCGCCCCCGGCCTTGAGCACCGCCAGTACTGCGGTGATCAGGTGGGGTGAGCGGGGCAGTGCGACGGCGACGACCGTTTCCGGGCCGACGCCGCGTCCGATCAGTGTCTGCGCGAGCTGGTCGGCGCGTGTGTCGAGGTCGCGGTAGGTCAGGGTGTGGTCGCCGTGGACGAGGGCGGTCGCGTCGGGGTGTGCGGTGACGTGGCGTTGGAAGAGGTCGGGGATCGTTGCCGGTTCCGCGGGGGGTCCGGCGGCGGCGTTGACGCCTGTCAGCAGCCAGTCGCGCTCGGCCGGGCCCAGGACGTCCACCGTGGCCGCCGGGAGGCCGGGGTCCGCCACCACCTGCCGCAGCACACGCGCGAACCGGGCCGCGATCCCCTCGATCGTCTCCCGGTCGAACAGATCCGTGGCGTATTCGAGCTGGCACAGCAGCCCTTGGCCGTCCGGGTCGTGAGCGAAGCTGAACTCCAGGTCGAATTTCGCGGTCCCGGTCCGGACGCCTTCCAGCGACGCCCGCGCCCCCGGCAGGTCCACGTCCAGGCGCGCGTTGCTCTGCCAGGTGAAACCGACCTGGAACAGCGGGTTGTAGGCGGTGGAGCGCTCGGGGTTCAGCAGTTCGACCAGCCGCTCGAAGGGCGCGTCCTGGTTGTCGTAGGCCGCCAGTGCCTTGTCGCGGACGCGGTCCAGGACGGCCGCGAATGTGGGGTCGCCGGACAGGTCCGTCCGGAGCACCCACGTGTTGACGAAGAAGCCGACCAGATCGGTGAGTGCCTCTTCAGTGCGGCCCGCGATGGAGCATCCGATCGGAATGTCCTCGCCCCCGCCCAGGCGTCCCAGCACAACCGCCATCGCCGACTGGAGCACCATCGCCACCGTCGCGCCGTGCTCGCGGGCCAGCTTCTCCATCGCGCTGTGCAAGGCGGGATCGAGCCGGAATTCGAGCATTTCGCCGCGGCGGCTGGCGACCGCCGGTCGTGGGCGGTCGGTGGGGAGGGGGAGTGGCTGGGGTGTTCCGGCGAGTTCGTTGCGCCAGTAGGTGAATTGTTGTGCGGCGAGGCTGGCGGGGTCGTTTTCGTCGCCGAGGAGCTGGTGTTGCCAGAGGGTGTAGTCGGTGTAGTGGACGGGGAGGTCGGGCCAGTCCGGGGTGTGGCCTTGGGTGCGTGCGGTGTAGGCGGTGGACAGGTCGCGGATGAGGGGTGCCATGGACTCGCCGTCCATGGCGATGTGGTGGATGAGCAGCACCAGGACGTGCCGGTCGGGTCCTATGCCGAACACCCACGCGCGCACCGGGATCTCGGCTGTCAAATCGAAGCGGTAGCAGACCGCCTCGGCCACAGCCGCGTCCACATCCTCGGGACCGACCTCCACGTCGGAAACGGTCACGGCCGCTTCCTCCAGTGGCAGCACCTTCTGGAACGCCACTCCGGCGTCGTCCTCGGCGATGACCGTGCGGAGGGTCTGGTGACGGCCCACCACATCCCGCAGCGCCAATTCCAGCGCCCGGATGTGCAGAGCGCCCGTCACCTCGACGCGGAGCGGGACGTTATAGGTCGCCGACGGTCCCTCGAAACGGTGAACGAACCACAAGCGGCGCTGCGCAAAAGACAGGGGAATCATGTGACCTCTACTCCTTGACCATCATCTTGCGCAGGCGGGGCCTGCTGGATTCGGTGAGGCCGTCCATTTCGACGGCCAGTGCCGAAACCGTGGGGAATTTGAGGATCGTCCCGACGGGGACGTCGATCCCGAGGTCGGCGCGGATGCGGCCGGACAACCGGGTCGCGAGCAGCGAATGCCCGCCGAGGTCGAAGAAGTCGTCGTCCACTCCGACCCTTTCGAGCCCGAGCACGTCGGCGTACAGCAGGCAGAGTGCCTTCTCCCGCGGCGTCCGCGGGGCCCGGCGGCCGTCCCCTCCGAACTCGGGGGCGGGCAGGGCGGCCCGGTCCAGCTTGCCGCCCGGCGTGAGCGGCAGCCGGCCGAGCGGCACGAACGCCGACGGGACCATGAAGTCCGGGAGCCGCCGCGACAGATGGCCGCGCAGCTCGGCGGGGGACACGCCGTCCGGACCGGCGGGGACGACGTAGCCGACGAGCCGCCTGGCGCCGGAGACGTCGCCGCCGTCCCGGGCGACCACGACCGCCTGCGCCACCGCCGGATGCGACGCCAGCGCCGCCTCGACCTCGCCCGGCTCGATCCGGAACCCGCGGATCTTCACCTGCGCGTCGTCCCGCCCCAGGTACTCCAGATCGCCGGACGTGCTCCGGCGCACCAGGTCGCCGGTGCGGTACATCCGCGACCCGGGCGGGCCGAACGGGCACGCGACGAAACGCCCGGCGGTCAGGCCCGGCCGCCGCAGATAACCTCGCGCGAGCCCGGAGCCCGACAGGTACAGCTCGCCGGGCACTCCGGCGGGCACCGGACGCAGCGCCGCGTCCAGCACGTAGGCGCCGGTGTTGTCCATGGGAAGCCCGATGGGCACGTTCTCGCCGACCGGCTCCCCGGCGGGCAGCGGATGGCTGGTGGCGTACACCGTCGTCTCCGTCGGCCCGTAGACGTGCACGAACGCGGTGTCCGGGCACGCGCCGAGCGCGCGCCGGAACGCGGGCGACGACGAGCGCTCACCGCCGGTCCACACCTCCCGCAGCCCCGCCATGCACGCCGCGTCCTCTTGGGCGAGGAGGTTGAACAGCGCGGTGGTCAGGAACACCGAGGTCAGCCCGTGCGCGGTCACCTGCGCCGCGAGTGCGGCGGGATCGAGGGCGCCGGGCTCCGCCACCACGACCCGCCCGCCGCCCAGCAGCGGCGCCCACACCTCCCAGACGGACGCGTCGAACATGAGCGCCGAATGCAGCAGCACCCGCTCGTGGGCGCCGCCGCGCCACCGCCGGTCCAGGGCCAGGTCGACGACCGCGCGGTGGGTCGCCCCGACCCCCTTCGGCACGCCGGTCGACCCCGAGGTGTAGATCACGTAGGCCAGCCGGTCGGGCAGCCCCCGGGCCGTCCCTCCTTGCGGGTCGTCGTGCGGGCCGCTGCGCAGGTCCAGGTCGTCGGCCACCGCGTCCAGCTCGGCCGGCAGGACCCTCGGGCAGCCGGCGTCCGGCAGCCGCGCACCGGACTCCGCGCCGGTCACGAGAATGGCCGGGCGGACGTCGTCCAGCATGAAGCCGATCCGCTCGGCCGGGTAGCCGGGATCCACGGGCAGGTACGCGCCGCCCGCCTTCAGCACCGCGAGCAGCACCGCGAGCAGCTCCGCCGACGGCGGCAGGGCCACCGCCACCACCGACTCCGGTCCCACGCCGCGCGCCGTGAGCGCCCGTGCGAGACGGTCGGACCGCGCGTCGAGCTCCCGGTACGTCAGCGACCCCTCGTCCGACACCACCGCGACCGCTTCGGGCGTGGCCGCCGCCTGCCGCGCGAACAGCCCTGGGATGGTGAGGTCGGGAGTGGGGGCGGCGGTGTCGTTGAGTTCGCGGAGCAGATGGTCGCGTTCGGCCTCGTCCAGCACGTCGAGGGTCCCTACCGGGCGGGTGGGGTCCGCGGCCATCTGCGCGAGGATCCGGCCGAATCGCGTCGCCATCGTTGACGCGGCGTCCGCGTCGAACGCGTTCCGCTGGTACTGGAGCGTCAGCCGCAGCCGGGAGTCCGCGTCGGCCATCGCCATGACGGTCAGGGGATAGTGGGTCGCGGTGACCAGGCGGATGCCGGTGCAGCCGATCCCGGCGGCCTCACCCGCCTCGGCGAGACCGGTCCGATCCACCGGGAAGGACTCGAACGCCACATAGGTGTCGAACAGGGTCCTGAAGCCGGTCAGCCGCTGGACGTCGGTCAGCCCGGCGTGGTGGTGGTCCAGCAGCGCGGCCTGGCGGCCTTGCAACCCGGTCAGCACGCGGGCGACGGAGTCCTCCGGCGCCCACCGCACCCGCACGGGGACGGCGTTGAGGAACATGCCGACCATCTCGTCCACGCCGGGCACCGCGGGCGGGCGGCCCGACACCGTCGCGCCGAAGACGACGTCCCGGCGGCCGGTCAGCCGCCCGCACAGGAGCGCCCACGCGCCCTGGACGATCGTGTTCGGCGTGACGCCCATCTCCGCCGCGCGGCGCGACAGCTCCGCCGCGTCCCGCGCGGACAGCGGCACGGGCACCTGCCCCGCCCCGTCCTCGTCCACCCCGGGCGGGGCGGACGGACCGGACGGGCCGTCGGGGGCGAGCATCACCGGCTCGTCCAGCCCGTCGAGGTCATCGGCCCATGCCCGCGCCGCCTCGTCCCGGTCCTGCGAGGACAGCCAGGCGAGGAAGCCGCGGTGGCCGGGGACGGGCGGCAGCGCCGACGCGTCGCCGCCCGACCCGTAGAGCCGCAGCAGGTCCTTCGCCAGCAACGGCAGCGACCAGCCGTCGAACACCGCGTGGTGCGCGGTGAGCACCAGCTCCGACCGTTCCCGGCCCATCCCGACCAGGGTGAACCGGAGCAGCGGCGGCGACTCCAGGTCCAGCGGGACGCGGAGGTCGCCGGTGAGGAGCCGGTCGAAGGCCGCCTCGCGCTCGGCTTCGCCGAGGTCGCCGAGGTCGGCCTCCCGCCACGGCAGCGGGGCCTTCGCCAGCACCAGCTGGACGAGTTCCCCGGCGGCGCTCGTCACGAACGCGGTGCGCAGGGCGGCGTGGCGGTCGAGCAGGGCCTGTCCCGCCGCGCGGAGCCGGGCCGCGTCCACCTCCCCGCTCAGATGCAGGACGCATTGCACGCGGTACGGGTCGGACGCCGGCTCGTTCGCCATCGTGTGGAACAGCAGCCCCGACTGGAGCGGCGTCGGCGGCCAGACGTCGGACAGGCCGTGGTAGCGCCGCTCCCACGTCTCGATCTCGTCCTGCCCGACCGTCACCAGCGGCACGTCCGAAGGTGTCAGCCCGCCCACGCCGGGACGGGCGGCATGCGCGGCGAGCGCTTCGAGCGCGGCCAGCCACAGCCCGGCCAGCTCCCGCACCTCGGCGGAGGCGAGCACGCCGGCCGGGGCCGCGAACACGGCCTCCAGGCAGGGCCCGTCGCCTGTCTCCACGATCGCGGCGTTGATGTCCAGCTCGGACGGGACGGGCACGCTCGCCTCCCGCCCGATTCCCGGTCGGAAGTCCGGCTCGGCCGGCCCGGCGAACTCGGCGGCCGGCGTCCAGCCCGCCAACCGGGAAGCCTCGGAGGTCCTGGGAGCTTCCGGGGACCCGCCGGACGGACCCCGTTCCACGTAGGTGAAGCCGATCTGCCCGGCCGGGAGGTCGCGGAGCGCAGGGGCCGTCTCCGGGTTCAGGTACCGGAGCAGGCCGTAGCCGATGCCCTTGTCCGGGACGGCGCGCAGCCGTTCCTTGACCGTCTTGATCACCGCGCTCGCGGCCGGGCCGGCCCGGAACGCCTCCTCCACATCGATCCCGGAGAGGTCCAGGCGGACCGGGTACACGCTGGTGAACCCGCCGACGGTGCGGGTCAGGCCGGCGCCCGGCAGCACGCCCTCCGCCCGGCCGTCGCCCGTCAGCCGCACGAGCGCCGACGGCTCGTCCACCCCCCGGCGGCGGCGCCACTCCGCCACCGCCATCGCCAGACCGGCCAGCAGGCCGTCGCCGGTCTCGCCGTGGAAGACCGCCGGCATCCTGGTCAGCAGCGTCTCCGTCGCCGGGGCCGGCAGCCGGACCGCGACCTTCTCCACGGTGGCGGCGACGTCGGCCTCCGGGTCCAGCCGCCGCGCGCCGAGCAGCGGGTCCGGGCCGTCCAGCGCCGACCGCCAGAACGGCAGCTCCGCGACCCGCCCGGGACGTGACGCCTCGTCCGCCAGCGCGTGCGCCCAGCGCCGCGCCGAGGTGGGCACCGGCGGCGGCGCCGGATCCCGCCCCGCGCGCACCCGCGCCCAGGTCTCCGCGAGGTCGCGGACGAGGATCCGCCACGACACCGCGTCGACCACCAGGCGGTGCAGGACGATCAGCAACCGGCCAGCGGCCGCCACGCCCCCGCCCCCATCCCGGGACGCGGTCCCGTTCCCGTTCCCGTTCGCGGCCACCGGGTCGAACCACACGAACTGCGCCATCACGCCCGCCGCCGGGGCGAGCCGCCGCGCCGCCCCGTCCAGTTCGCGTGCCACGAGCCGCCGCCAGCCCTCCGTGTCCCAGCGGCCGTCGCACCCGACCCGGCGGGTCAGCGCCTTCGCGTCCACCGCGCCGTCCACGCCGCCGTCCGCCGGGGCCGGGGGGTCGACCCGCAGGCCAGGGCCGTCCTCCCGCACCAGGCGGGAACGGAGGACGTCATGGCGGGCCAGCACCGCGCCGAGCGTCGCCGTCAGCGCGGCGCGGTCGACGTCCTCGGGCAGCTCCAGCACCCTGGCCTGGAGGAACTCGCCGAATCCGGGCCCCTGGCCGAGCAGCCGCTGCGCCTCGGGCGGCAGCGGCATCCAGCCGATGCCATCGTCGTCCCGGTCCTGCGGGCGGGTGCCCGCGGCGTCCCGGCGGTTCGCCACCGCGGCCTCGGCCAGCCTCGCCACCGTCCGGTGCTCGAAGATCTGCCGGGCGCTCACGTGCACGTCCCGCGCGCGGGCCCGCGTCACCACCTGGATCGACTGGATGCTGTCGAGGCCGAGCGCGAAGAAGTCGTCGTCGATGCCCATCCGGTCCACGCCGAGCAGCCCGGCGAACGCCTCCGCCAGGACGGCCTCCTCCGGGGTCCGCGGCGCCCGGTGGGCGTCCCGGGTGACCAGCGGGTCGGGCAGGGCCGCCCGGTCCACCTTCCCGCTCGCCGTCAGCGGCAGGCGGTCCAGGGGCATCAGCGCCGACGGCACCATGTGGTCCGGGAGGCGCCGTGCCGCGTGCGCGCGCACGTCCGCGGTCATCACACCGGACGACAGGTCGATCTCACCGTCGTGGACGACCCGGCCCGATCCGTTTCCGCGCGGGACGAAGTACCCCACCAGCCGCGGGCCCGCCGGTGTCTCCCGTGCCAGGACGACCGCCTTCGCCACGCCCGGGTGCGCCTCCAGCACGGCCTCGACCTCGCCCGGCTCGATGCGGAACCCGCGGATCTTGACCTGGTCGTCCGCGCGTCCCCGGAACCGCAGCTCGCCGTCCGGCGCGGCGACCACCACGTCTCCCGTGCGGTACATGCGTTGGCCTGGTGTGCCGTAGGGGCAGGCGATGAAGCGGGTTGCGGTGAGTGCGGGCTGGTGGAGGTATCCGCGGGCGAGTGCGGGTCCGGTGAGGTAGAGCTCGCCGGGTGTTCCGGGGGGTGCGGGCTGGAGGGTGTGGTCCAAGACGTGGATGCCGGTGCCGGTGATGGGGTGGCCGATGGGTGGTGGGGTGCCGTCGCCGGGGAGGGGGTGGCTCATGGTGGCGATGACGGTGGTCTCGGTGGGCCCGTAGGCGTTGATCATGCGGTGGTGGGTGGCCCAGTGGGCGGTCAGGTCGGCGGAGGTGGCGTCGCCGCCGACGACCAAGGCGTGGACGGTGGGCAGTGTGCCGGGTGCCAGGGTCGCCAGGACCGGCGGCGGCAGCAGCACATGCGTGACGCCTGAGGTGGTGATGGTGTCGGTCAGGGGTGTGCCGGGTGCGAGGTCGTCTTTGTCGGCCAGGACGAGGGTGGCGCCGGTGAGCAGTGCGGTGGTCATTTCCCAGACCGAGGCGTCGAAGCTGGGCGAGGCGAACTGCAACACCCGGCTTTCAGGCGTCACCTCCAGCCGCTCCACCTGCGTCGCCAGCAGACCCGCCACCCCCGAGTGGGTGACCGCGACGGCCTTGGGATAGCCGGTCGACCCGGAGGTGTAGATGACGTAGGCCGTGTTCTGCACCGACAACGGGGCGACCCGGTCCGCGTCCATCACCGGCGCGGGATCGGCGGCGGCCACGGCCATCACCACGTCGGGATCGTCGAGCCGCAGTACCGGCACCGCGAGCTCCGGCAGCCGTTCCGCCGTCCCGACGTCGCCGATCACCAGGCGCGCCCGCGAATCCGTCACCATGAAGGCGACGCGGTCCGCCGGGTAGGCGGCGTCCACCGGCAGGTACGCGCCGCCGGCCTTCATGATGGCCAGAACCGCGACCACCGCCTCCGGCGCCCGCGGCAACGCCACCCCCACCACCGACTCCGGCCCCACGCCGCGTGCGGCGAGGACCCGCGCGAGACGGTTGGCCCGGTCGTCGAGCTCCCGGTAGGTCAGCGGCTCCGCGCCGGGCGTCCCGGCGCGGAGCACGGCGATCCCGTCCGGACGCGCGGCGACCCGGCGGCCGAACAGCTCCGCGATCGTCGCCGCGGGCGCCGGCCCGGTGGTGTCCATCTGCCCGCTCGGCATCGGTGCTCCTTCCAGCGGGGCCGGCACGTCCGCCCGCAGCGGGATCGGCGCCGGAGTCGGGTGGGGGCGGTCGGGTCCGCTAGACGACGCGGCGCGGCGGCCGGGAGAACGGCGTGCGCTGCGCGAAGAAGTTCAGCCGCTCCTGCACGTCGCGGAAGTTCTCCTGCGTCGCCCTGCCGGTCAGGTCGAGCAGCAGCGTGTCGGACGAGCCAGGCCCGTCGAGGTACCCGGCCAGCGGGCCGCTGCCGCTCGTCGGGTGGTCGCGCTTGGCGACGCGCGCCAGCGGGTCCGACGTCACCGCGTTGTCCCGCATCTTGCGGACGGTGCGGACCGCGTCCGGGGAGCCGGTGAGCGACTTCGTCTCCTGCCCGCCCAGGTTGTTGCGGGGCAGGTGCAGGTGCATGTCGCGCCACGCGAAGATGAAGACCCGCAGGTCGGACGCGTGCCGGCGCAGCCGCGGCAGCAGCGGGTGCCCGTCGCCGGAGTCCTGGAGCGTCCCGATCGCCTCGGCGAACTGCTCGTACAGGTCGGTGAACAGGTGGAACCGCATGCTGACCGAGTGGCTGCCGCTGGTCAGGCCGAG
Source organism: Actinomadura graeca (assembly GCF_019175365.1). Lineage (NCBI taxonomy): Bacteria > Bacillati > Actinomycetota > Actinomycetes > Streptosporangiales > Thermomonosporaceae > Actinomadura > Actinomadura graeca. Next base: position 5,103,606 of record NZ_CP059572.1, read on the forward strand.
GTTCTCCCGGATCTGGTGGTAGTCGTGGGTGCTCAGGTTGTCGACGATCGGCGGCAGGCACGCCTCGATCGGCGCGTACAGGTCCGCGACGCCGTCGAGCAGCTCCACCGCGCGGCCGACGTCGCCGTCGCGCGCGGCGCGGGTCGCGGCCTCCAGCCGGTCGTTGATCTCCCGGACGAGGAGTTCGGGGATCTGGTGCAGGCCCCGGAACTGCGTGAAGTAGGTGTCGCCGGTCAGGCGGTGCTCGTGCACCGCGTGCCGGAGGTGGTCGGAGGCGAGGAGCCGGCCGATCTCCACGCCGGGCGCCGGGTGCGCCGCGCGGGCCAGGTTCCCGCTCCATACGCGGGCGTCGTGGTTGGCGATGCGGGCGCAGTGCAGGATGCCGTACTCGACGCTCTCCAGGGACGCCCCGGCGATCGTCGCCTGCACGTCCACGCCGCCCTGCTCGACGAAGTCCGACAGCGCCTTGTCGAAGCCCTGCATCGCCGGGAGGAACTCGGTGAACGCCGGGGTCGAGTCGACGGGCCAGCGCGGCGAGTCGCCGCTCCACCCGTCGCTGACGCGGAGCGCGTCCACGCTCAGGCGGACGAGCACGCGGTGGAAGCTGCGCACCCAGTGGAGCTGCGTCACGCACCGGTCGAGGTCCTGCCTGCCGAGGTGCTCGGCGGCCCGGTCGAGAAGGTCGGTGAGATTGTGCAGCGCGATCTCGGCGGACTGGTAAAGCCCGACGAGCAGCGCCTCCTTTGTGGCCGGCTCCACCGTCATGGCCTCGCGTGCGGCCTCGATGGCACTGAGGCTTTGCAGGGAATGGTAATGCTCGGCGATGACACCGCGCTTGTTGCGCGCCGGCTGCTGCTCGGTCTTCAGCTCAGTTGACAAGAGTTCTCTCCAGCCCTGTCAGGGAATGTACGGAGTACCCGGCTCTTTCCGTTCGTTCAGGCCGTGCCGCCCGCGTCGGCGGCCATGGACTCACGCAGGCTTCTGGGCCGCAGGTCAGTCCAGTTCTCCTCGATGTATCCCAGGCAGTCCTGGCGGTTCTCCGGGCCGAACACGGCCTGCCAGCCGGACGGCACGTCGGCGAAGAACGGCCAGAGCGAATGCTGATCCTCATCGTTCACCAGAACGAGGAAACGCCCCTCTTCATCGTCGAATGGATTGGTGCTCACACCCACACCCCCTTGCCTGTCGGGTAGCTCGATCACAGGCGATCGAAGCGGGGCTCCAGCGATATCCGCCCGCTTTTCCAATTCATTGCCGACGAGCCTAGCCACGACCGATAACTGATCGTTAACGCCGCCGATAACGTCGGCCCCGGGAGCCGGTGCGCGCCGCCGCGGCCCTTCTCCGCCGCTGGTAGGCGAAGGCCGTCAGGCCCAGTAGCGGCCCCCAGGCGAGCATCGGCACGTAGGTGGCGCTCATGACCCACGCCGCCGTCCCCTCGGGGAAGGAGGGGTCGGACCCGTGCCCGCCGAGCACCCGGACGATCTTGATGGCGAAGGCGGCGCCGAAGCCCGTCAGGATCGCGGTGGCGCACCAGGCGGGGATCAGCGCGGCGGGCGGGGGGACCCTCCTCCCCCCGGCGAAGGGGATCCAGGCGGGCACCCGCTCGCCCCACGGCCGCACGAGCCCGAGCGCCAGGAGCGCGCAGCACTCCGTCACCAGGCTCAGCAGGATCGGCCACACCGACCCCCGCCCGGGCATCCGGGCCTCCTGGAGCCATGCCTGGTCGAAGCCGACCGGGACGCCGGCGGCCATGGCGATCCTCCACAGCCCGGAGGGGAGGGGCGCCAGCGCGGAGGCGTGCGCCGTCCAGCGGGCCCACCGGGGGAGGTCCGGGAGGTCCGGGAGGTCCGAGACGGACGGCGCGGGCGATGAGGACGCCGAGTGGCGTGATGTGCTCGTCATGGGTCGAGCGTCGGCGGGCGGGGCGGTGCCCCACCAGATGCCGATCGGCCTGGAGACCGCCGCCGCGGAAGGTGCCTTCCGGCACCGTTGCCGGGGCCCGCGGGCACCTTAGGCTCGGGCCATGCGAGCAGAGCAGGGGTCGTGGCCGTCCGCCGCCGCGGCGGGGGCGGTCCTGGCGGGGCTGGCCGCCTCCCCGGTGTACGACCCGGTCGCGACCGTGCCCGCCGCCGTGGCGGTGGCCGCGGCGGTGCTGAGCGTGCGCCCGGCCGTCCGCCCGTGGCAGGGGTGGAGCGCGGCCGCGGCCGCCGCCGTCTCGATCGCCGCCGACGCGGTGTATCCGAGGGCGGGGTCCGCCGACGTCCCGGAGGCCGCGCAGGTCCTCGGGTACGTGGAGATGGCCGCGCTGATGGTGGCGGCGGGCGGCGTCGCCCGCTGGGCGCCGCCCCGGCGGGCGGTCGTGCTGGCCGCCGCGTGCGGCGCCGCCGTCGTCGCGCTCGTGCTCCGGCTGATCGTGGCGAGCACCGACGTCTCCGCGGCGGCCGCGGCGACGGCCTGCGCGATCTTCTCCGCCGGGACGGCCGCGGCCGTCGCCGCGGGAACGTACCTGCGGCTCCTGGAGGCCCGCCGGGCGCGCGCGGTGGCCGCCGCCCGCAGCGCGCAGCGCCTGGAACTGGCGCAGGACCTGCACGACTTCGTCGCCCACGACGTGAGCGCGATCGTCGCCCAGGCGCAGGCGGGCAGGCTCGTCGCCGTCCGCGACCCCGAGCGCGCCGCCGAGCTGTTCGCCCGCGTCGAGGAGGCCGGGCAGCGCGCCCTGTCCTCGATGGACCAGGCCGTGGACGCCCTGCGCCCGGACCGGGACCGGCCCGCGGGACGGACCCCGCAGCCCGGCCTGGACGAGCTGCCGGAGCTGGCCGAACGCTACTCCGGCGCCGGGCCCGCCACGGTCGCGCTCACCCTCGAACCCGGCCTGGACGCCTCGCGTGAGGAGGCCACCACCGTGTACCGCGTCGTCGTGGAGGCGCTGACCAACGTGCGCCGCCACGCCCCCGGTGCCGGTGCCGTCGATGTCGGCGTCCGGCGCACCTCGTGCGGCGCGCTGGAGGTCGTCGTCACCAACGACTCGGGCGGCCGCCCGTCCCCCGCGTCCCGCGCCCGGCGCCGGGGCGGGACGGGACTGCCGGGGCTCGCCGAGCGCGTGGGCGCCCTCGGCGGCGAGTTCACCGCGGGCCCGCACGGCGGCGGCTGGCGCGTGGCCGCCGTCCTGCCGCCCGCGTCCGGAGGCGCACGGCGATGATCGACATCCTGATCGCCGACGACCAGGAGGAGATCCGCGGCGCGTTCCGCCTCATCCTGGAGTCCCAGCCCGACCTGCGGGTGGTCGCCGAGGCCGGGGACGGCGGCGCCGCCGTCGAGCTGGCGCGGCGGCACCGTCCCGACGTCGTCCTCGCCGACATCCGGATGCCCGTCCTCGACGGGCTGGAGGTGACCCGGGCCCTGGCCGGTCCCGGCGTCGCCGACCCGGTCCGCGTGGTGGTGGTGACGACGTTCGACCTGGACGAGTACGTCGACGCGGCGCTGCGCAACGGCGCCTGCGGCTTCCTGCTCAAGCGCTCCACCCCGGCCCTTCTCGTCGAGGCCGTGCGCGCCGCGGTCGCCGGGGACGCCCTGATCAGCCCGCAGATCACCGTGCGGCTGCTGCGGCACCTCGCGCGCCCGGCGCCGACCCGTCCCGCACCGGCGGCACCGTCCGCCGTGTCCGCGCCGCGGGTTGAACTGACGCCGCGTGAGACCGGCATCGTGGCGCTGATCGCCGCGGGCAGGACGAACGCCGAGATCGCCGGTGAGCTCCACCTCTCCCATGGCACCGTCAAGAACTACATCGCCGCGATCCAGACCAAGCTCGGGACCCGCAACCGGGTGGGCATCGCCGCGTGGGCGTGGGACCACGGCCACGCCACCGGCCAGGCCCCCTGACGACCACCGGCCCGTCGTGCGTGGTGATCATCGTGCGTCCGCCGGTCAGTGGTGGAAGCCGGGCTGCCGCGGTGCCCGCGTGGTGCCGGACGAGAGCCGCCCGAGCGCGTGCTCGATGTCGTCGGCGAGCAGCGCGATCTCGTCACGTCCGACACCGTGCCGGACGAGCACCCGCTGGACGACGGTGTCCTGGCGATCGGCGGGCAGCGGGTACGTCGGAACCTGCCAGCCGCGCATCCGCAGCTGCTCGGACAGGTCGTACAGGGTGAACGGCTGCTCCTGCCTGAGCGTGTAGCAGACGGCGGGAAGCGCGCCGTCGCCGTCGTAGAGCAACGCGAACTGCGGCATGGCCGCGATCCGCTCCGCGAGGTAGCGGGCGGTCTCCGCGCACGCCTGATGGACCCTGCGGTAGCCGTCGCGTCCCAGGCGCAGCAGGTTGTAGTACTGCGCGATGACCTCACCGCCGGGACGGGAGAAGTTCAGCGCGAACGTCGGCATGCTCCCGCCCAGATAGTCCACGTTGAAGACAAGGTCGTCGGGCAGCAGGTCCGCCGCGCGCCAGACCACCCACCCCACCCCCAGCGGGGACAGGCCGTACTTGTGGCCGGACGTATTGATGGAGGACACCCGGTCGATCGCGAAGTCCCAGGTCAGGTCCGGGTGCAGGAAGGGCGCGACGAAACCGCCGCTGGCGGCGTCCACGTGCAGGGGGACGTCGAGCCCGGTGTCGGCCTGGATCGCGTCCAGCTCCTTCGCGATCTCCGCCACGGGCTCGTAGTCGCAGGTGAACGTGACGCCGAGGATGGCCACGACGCCGATGGTGTTCTCGTCGACGTACCGCCGCAGCTGCCCGGGCCGCAGCCCCGTCGCCCCGGCCTCCAGCGGGACCTGCCGCAGCTCCACGTCGAAGTACCGCGCGAACTTCTCCCAGCAGACCTGCACCGGCCCGGCGACGAGGTTCGGCCGGTCCGCCGGCCCGCCCTCGGCCTCCCGCCGCTGCCGCCACCGCCGCTTCAGCGCGAGCCCGCCGAGCATGCACGCCTCGCTGGACCCCGTCGTCGAGCAGCCCACCGTGTCCCGGCGCGCGGGCGAGTGCCACAGGTCGGCGAGGATGTGCACGCAGCGGCTCTCCATCTCGGCGGTCTGCGGGTACTCGTCCTTGTCGATCATGTTCTTGTCGAGGCTCTCCGCCATCAGGCGGCGCACCTCGTCCTCGCTCCACGTCGTGCAGAACGTCGCGAGGTTCTGCGAGGAGTTCCCGTCCAGCAGCAGCTCCGCGCGGATCGCCTGGTACACCGCGCGCGGATCCGACTCCACGTCGGGGATCCGGTGCTTCGCGAGCGTCCGCTCGCTCAGCGGCATGGTGAAGGTGTCCTCGGCGGAAGACGACACGGTGTGCAGGGCCATCGCGTCCTCCGATGGGATCTCGTTGAGCGGCTCTGCTCTGACTTCCCGCGAGAACCCCTGCCTCTCCGGCGCCACCGTATTGATTGGCCCAAGGATCGGCCAGGAAACGCGGAGCGCCCGGCCGGGAAATGCCCCGGCCGGGCGCCGTTCACCGTTTCCGGCGATTCAGAGGTTCGTCGGACGGTACGCCTTGTACTCGCTGCCCGAGGACAGGCCGTAGTCACGCGTCCGGTAGTCGGTGCCGTACCTTCCGCGCTGCTCGTACGCCCAGTAGGCGGTGTGCGCTTTGTTGGCCCACTTCTCGAAGATGACGACGTGCCGGGTGGTGTTGGTTCCGAGCGCGTCCATGACGAGGTCGCCCTTCTTCAGCTCGGACATCGTGATGCGCTCGGTGTACCGCGACGAGGTGAGGCCGACGGTGTTCAGGCCGGGCGCGGACAGTCCCAGCGCCATCGACACGAAACCCGAGCAGTCCGTGCGGTACCCGTCGTGGTACCTGGTCTGGCTGTAGGGGACGCGGTCGCCGCTGTGCGGGTTCCAGGTCTTGGCCCGGGCGATGACCGCGGACCGGGCGTCGGTGTCCGCCGGGGCCGTCTTCCTCTTCCGCCTGGAGTCGTCCGACTTCTTGGCGGCGGCCTTCTTCTTATCGGGGGCGTCCGCCTTCTTGGGGACGGCCTTGTGAGGGACGGCCGTCCTGTGCGGGGAGTCGGCCCTGGTCCGGTCGGAGGTGCGCTTCGGGGGAACGGTTTCGACGGCCGCGACCGACTTACCGGAGTCCGGGTCGGACATCACCGACGCCTGCGCGGTGGCCGCGGCCACGCCGATACCGGCGAGGAGGACGAGAGCGCCGATGGTACGGCGGCCGAGAGGACCGCGCTTGTTGTCGTGGTTGCCTTGCAAGGGAAAACTCCTTGGCTTCCAGGCCGCCTACCGGGTTAGCTGACGGGTTCGGGCGTGGAAGTCGCCCTACGGCCTGCGGGCAGGCCGATTCACCCCAGGTCGTGAAGGGTGGGTCCCCGGCTCCGCGAGCCGCCGTGGTGGCACGGCGACATGGCGCGGACTAGGCGGGCGGACGCCCGGACGGGCGTCCACGAGGGGTATGAACAGGTCTGGCTCCGGGGCATCGTCGCCCGCGGAAGGGGGGGCACCCCAGCGGGGGCGCCGTGCTCTGCGACCTGGTCCTGGCTTCTCTCAGCGCCAGCACGCCATCGCGTGCGCATGGTCGGGCTGACGATCGGGTCTCAGGCAGAGGACCCGCGCGGCAGGACATCGCAGGGCGACGCGTGGATCGCGCCGCCGTCCCCGCCCGACGGCGTCAGGCGGGGCGATCGTGTCCGGGTGGACACGGTGGGGCAAAACGCCTGGCAGGCGCTTTGGTGTGCGACAAGCTACTCCGAACGTCAATGGATGGCAAACTGCCACAAAATCATCAACGTCCCAGGTCAGCGCCTCAGTAGCCCGGAAGCGCCCGCGTACAGGGGTATCCGGGACCTCCGGCGTCGTCCCGGAGCGGGTTCAGGTCACGGCACCGCCGCTCGCGCCACGCGGTCTCCGGGGGAGGCGGGGCGAGCCGCTCAGGGCTTGGGGCAGCGCTTCCAGACCAGCCGGAAGGTGCTGCCGTCGGGCGGCTCCATCAGCATGAGGCTCGTCTCGGACGCGTCGGACGTACCGCGGTCCACCGTGAGCTCCAGGCCGATGTAGGTGTGCCGGCTTTCCCCGCATCGCCTGAAGTCCAGCGACGCGATGTCGATCTTGTCGGTGAATTGCCAGCCGTCCGAATACGGGCCGGACAAGGAGTGGCGCCACGTCGTCCCTGGTGTCCCCGAGCCCTGGAAATGATGGCGCCAGCTGACCTGGCCGGATGCGCCCGGTGCCAGGTGGGCGTGGCCGCCGTGGTCGGCCTCGGCGATCGCGAAGGTGAACTCCTCCGGGGCTGCGACGCCCACCGTGTTCTGGCAGTTGCGCCGGTGGTCCGTCGGCTGGGACGTGCCGCCCGCCTGCGCGCGGAAACCGGCGGGCGTGAGGGTGAAGGTGAAAGAGACCGGGTCGGCGGAGAAGCCCACGGTCCCCTTCGGGCAACCCGAGCCGATGCTGTCCACCAGGGAGATGGTGACGCTTCCGGGGGGTGGGACGGTCGGGTCCGCCGAAGCGGAGGAGGGGGACGAGAATAGGGCGGCAAGGGTGAACGCGGAGCCCAGAGCGGCGGTGACCGTGCGTCCGGCGATCGTCATGGCGGCCTTCCGGGGGAGGCGGAGAGGGCGCGGACGTGCCGGGGGGGACGGCACGTCCGCGGTATTCCTGGCGGGCCCGGAAATCTGCGGTAAGAATAGTTCTGACAACAAAGGGCTGTCAATGTCGAAGCTTTTCTGTTGTCGTTCATATTTAACTTCACCGAGCCGCGGCCTTGATCTGCCGGGACGGCCGATACGGCCGTCGCCCGGCTGTTGCGGACGGGGACGCCGCCGCGCCGGCCCGTGACCCGTGAACCCGTTTCCGAGAACCGGGAGACAACCAGTGCGCATCGACCTCCCGAAGGAGAAGGGACACGTAATGCAACGACGCGGGTTGTCCCCATGACGGCCGCCGTGATCGATCCGGAACGGGCGCAGGAGCTGGACGACGCGGGGCTCATCGGGCTGTCGCTCGACGAGCCCGAGTGGTTCTCCGTGCTGTTCGACCGCCACGGCCACCGGATCCACGAGTACGCGGCGCGGCGCCTCGGCGCCCAGGCGGCCGAGGACATCGTGGCCGAGACGTTCTTCGCGGCCTTCCGGCGCCGCCACTCCTACGACCGGACGCGGCCGCTGGCGCGTCCCTGGCTGTACGGCATCGCCACGAACCTGATCGCGCGCCACCGCCGGACCGAGGAGCGCTACTACCGGGTGCTCCAGCGCACCGGCGAGGACCCCCTGGCCGAGCCGCTGGACGACGCCGTCCTCGAACGCGTCACCGCCCAGCAGAAGGAGAAGCTCCTGGCGGGCGCGCTCGGCCGCCTCTCGCGAGGGGACCGGGACGTCCTGCTGCTGATCGCCTGGGGCGACCTGACCTACGAGGAGGTCGCCGACGCGCTCGGCCTGCGCGTCGGCACGGTGCGCTCGCGCCTGCACCGCGCCCGGCGCAAGGTGCGCACGGCGCTGGCGGAGGCCGACCCGATGACCAGGAAGGACGGGGAGCAAAGGTGAAGGTGATGGACGACATCAACGCGATCAAGGACTTCCGGAGCGGCACGGCGCCGATGTCCGCCGCCTGCGAGGACACGATCCGGGCGCGTCTCGGCGAGCTCGCGGCGGCCGGGGGCGAGGGACCGGACCGGCCGGGAACGCACCGGCCGCGTTCCCGGCGGCTCGTGCTCCGCGTGGGCATCGCGACGGCCCTGACCGCCGCCACCGCGACCGGGATCACCGTCGTCCAGGGACTGGACGGTGACGGCGCGCCCGCCGCCGAGGCCGCGCAGTTCGGGGACAGGGCCGCCAAGGCCGTCGAGGGACGGCCCTACGTCCCGCCCAGGCCCGGCCAGTGGGTCTACACCAAGACCGCCATGGCCGCCGGGTTCGACATGAACACCTGGTGGAAGGGGGTCGACCGCTCGCGCACGGAGACCGGCGAGCACTGGACGCGGGTCGACGGCGAAGCCTACGCCTGGTCGTGGAAGGGCCGCGTCCGCGTCCAGGAGTTCAAGGACAGGCCGGCGACCGCGGACTCCCCCGGCGTCACCTACACCCGGCCCGAACCGGCGTACAGCATGCGCAACTACCACACACTGCCCGCTGATCCCGACGCGCTCCTGCGGAGGCTCTACGCCGCCCACTATCCGGACCAGGTGGGCAGGACGGGGCCCGGTTCGGTGTTCGCGATGCTGAACGAGATGCTCCAGAACCCCATCCCGCCCCGCCTCCAGGCGGCGGTCTACCGGGCGCTGCCCAAGATCCCGGGCGTCCGGCTGCGGCGGGGCGTGCGCGACCAGACCGGCCGCGTCGGCGACGCCTTCGCCTTCGTGGACGGCCGCGGCGAGCGCACCAGCGCCATCATCGACCCGTCCACCTACCGCTACCTCGGCACGGGCGCCGAGGCGGCGCGCGACATCCCCGTGCACGAGGGCCCGGACGGGAAGGCCGTGGCCAGGGCCGGGACGCTGCTCAGCTGGCACGCCTACCTCACCGTCAAGATCGTCGATCGCCCCGGCGAGCGCTAGGAGCGGGGGCCGGGAGCGGCTCCCGCCTCCCGGCCCCGTTTCCGTCCAAACCTCCGCATTCCGGCGAAGTCTCCGGGCGGGATGTTCCCCATGGGCAATAAGTGGAGAACGGCATTGCCGTGGTGCCGGTCGTTCTTCCGGCCTGATGAGAGCGGTATGAATTCCTGCGCGATTCATTCCCCCGTGAGAGAATCATGACCTGCTGGGGCGCCTGGTGCTGTATTGGTGGTGCGTTCTCTGACGTCGACCCTGTCCGTATCGCCACATATCGAGGGATGACGCCGAGGAACTCCTCGTTAGTGAGATTTCCGACTAGGCTGGCAGCGGCCGCCGGGCGTCCGAGCTCGTCCCATTCCTGGTGGCCGGGGGGACGACGGTGTTCGTTTCGGTGAGGAGCGGTGATGCGAGACGACGACGCCCCAGATCTCCGGTCGGTCCAGGGCATCGACACGACAAAGGCGAATTCTGCCCGCATCTGGGATTACCTCCTGGGCGGCCAGGAGAATTACCCGGTGGACCGTGAACTGGCCGCCGAAGTCGCCGAATTCCTTCCCGATATCGCCGAGCAGGCGAAGGCGGACCGGTTGTTCCTGAGCCGCGTCATCGGCTTCCTGGCCGGTGAGGCGGGGATCACGCAATTCCTCGACATCGGCACCGGCCTGCCGACGGCCAACAACACCCACGAGGTGGCGCAACGCGCGAACCCGTCCTGCCGTGTCGTGTACGTCGACAACGACCAGCTGGTCCTTGCGCACGCCCGGGCCCTCCTGACCAGTACCCCGGAGGGCCGGACGGCGTATGTGGACGCCGACATGCACGACCCCGACCACATCCTCGACCGGGCCGAGGAGACCCTGGAGCTGTCCCGGCCCGTCGCGATCACGATGCTGGGGGTCTTCTGGCACATCCTGGACGACGCCGAAGCGAGCCGGATCATGGAGCGGCTGCTGGCCCGGGTGCCGTCCGGCAGCTATCTGGCCGTGAGCCAGCAGACGCTGGAGATCACCGGTGAGAAGGCGGCCGAAGCGGTCCGGTTGTGGAACGAGCGGGGAAGCCCCCCGGGCGTCTGGCGCACCCCCCGGCAGATCGAGGAACTGTTCCTCGGACAGGGACTGGAGATCATCGAGCCCGGGGTGGTGACGTGCACGCGGTGGCGTCCCGAGACCGCGGCCTTCGACCTCCCGGAGACCGACCAGTTCGCCGCCGTCGGCAGGAAGCCGTGACCGGCGCCGTCCTCCGGTGATCCGATGCCGTTGTCTCGGTATCAAGCAAAATCGCAGGCCATGTCCCGTAGGATCCCGCTGTGTACGGCCGATGGCGGGCCGGTACGCCCGGTGGGAGCAGGGCGGCGGGCGCGGCCGGTTCGGGAACGCGTTCAGGGGAGTGGACGTGGGCATCGTGGGCGCGGATACCGGATGGTCGGGCTGGTCGTCGGCGCGTGACACCGATGCGCTGACCCGTCCCCGGATGGTGCTCGGTGCCCGGCTGCGGGCATTGCGGGAGGGCAGCGGCCTCCGCCTGGCCGAGGCCGCCCTGGCGGTCGGCTCCCCGGCCCGGCTCCAGGCGATGGAACGCGGGATCACCCCTTCGGACCCCCGCGAGGTGATCGCGCTCGCGGAGATGTACGGGATCTCCGACCACGGGACGCGCATGGCGCTGCTGGAGCTGTCGCAGCTGTCCCGCCAGGAGGGCTGGTGGGCGCCGTACCGCCAGCTGATCCGCTCCTGGTTCCTGCCGTACCTCGGCGCCGAGCAGTCGGCGAGGGTGATCCGCTGCTACGCGCGCGAGATCGTCCCGGACCTGCTGCAGCACCCCGACTACGCCCGCGCGGTGATCCGTGCGCGGAACCCGCGTGCGGACGAGCGCGAGATCGACCAGCGGCTGCGGCTCCGCCTGCGGCGGCAGCGCATCCTCCATGGAGAGCGTCCGGTCCATCTCTGGGCGATCCTCGACGAGGCCGTGTTCCGCCGTCCCGTCGTGAACGCAGGCTCCCTGTACCGCCAGCTCGAGCATTTGCAGGAGCTGTGCGAGCTGCCCCACGTGACGATCCAGCTCCACCGCGGGGACGTCGCCGGGCTCGGAGCGCCCCTCACGTTGGTCCAGCTGCCAGAGCGGAACCTCGGCCAGGTGGTCTTCCTGGAGCGGTTCGACGCCGCCCTGTACCCCGAGGAGTCGGACTTCCACCGGCACGAGATGAACGCCCTGGCCGTCCACGCGCCGCCACCCGACCAGACCCCGGCCCGGCTGAGAGAACTGATCAGCAAACTGTCACCCGGGATGAACGGAACGTGCTGATCGGACGAAATCGCCGGGACCGTTGTGAGATCCTGGGATCTGTCGGGCTGGCCCTCAGTCGGGGTGTTCTCGGTCCGTATGTCGCGTCATGCGACTCTTGAACGATAAACGATCGTCCCGGACGTCGTCCGTGCCCGGACTGACCTGATGAGAGCGGAATCGATGGCGAAGTTGCCTATCCGAAGGACGCCCGCCTACGTCGCTTTCATAGACCATCTCAGACGCTTCTACGCCTACTGCGGTGATCCTCAGCAGAAGCACATCATCGAAGTGGTCTCGAAGACCCACGAGATGTACCTGCTGAAGGACGGGGGGCGCGCGCGGAAGGTCGAGATCACCGCGCCTTGGCTCAGCCAGCTGCTCAACGGGAAGCTGGAAGCGCTTCCGAGCGCCGATAAGCTGGCGGCTCTTGTCCTCGCTCTCCAGCATTGGGCCGTCGCGATCGGCCTGGAGCCGGAAGACCCCGGTAGAGCCGCCCTGCCCGAATGGCAGGAACTCCTCCGCCAGGCCAAGGGGAACGCCAAGCAAGAAGCATGTGACGGTGTTCTCGTCACCGATGGGCTTGCCGAAGAGATCATCCGAGGACCCGTCCGTAGGCCCGTCCGTGAACCGGTCCGTGAATATGCACGGAGAGCGGCCGGCGCATCGAAACCGCCCGACACCGCGATGTCGAGGCGAGAGGATGGTCAGGAGCACCACGTCGAGCGCGCTGCCCGGGTCCATCTGACGCCGGGCGAGCTGAACTACCTGCTGAGGCATGGATCCTACGCGTCGACCATCGCGCCCCTCATCGGGGACGGCCACGCCCTGTACGACTTCCAAGGTGCAGTCATCTTCGCCTGTAGTGCCGAGCACCTCGACACGGCGTTCGTCCTCCTCAAGAGCGCGGCGGCGGCGGGTGACAGACGTGCGCTCGACCTGTTCGCACTCTGCCAGGAGGGGCTCACCGTGCAGATGGGGGTGGAGCACGCGCGCCTTCTCGCCGAGGAGTACCGGCTCAGCGGGAAGCGCCGCGAGTATCACACCTTCAGATCTTGTGCGACCAACGCCTCGGTACACGACGGCAAGAAGTATTGGCGCCCCCTGTCGTAGCCGGAGGCAAATTCCAGCGGATTCCACGGGTTTTCCGGGCCTTCAACGCGCATATAGTTCGTTATCTTTGTGTTTGGGCGGCCCATAGGGCGCAATGATGCGCCAAAGTGTCCTCGTGATGGCCACTTGTCCTCTCGACCTCGACGAAGCCGCGCTGGAACTGATTCTCACGACCCACTGGATGGTGACCACCGGGCGGCGACTGTACGAACGGCCCGTGCTCCACCAGCTGGGCGCCGAGGAGCTCATCGACTTCTGGGCGGACGACCGGCTGGTCGCGCCCGTCCCCGCCTCCTCCGGCGGGACTCGGTGAGCGGCTGGTTCCCGCGGCTGAGGGACAGGGGCGCCGACGATGCGCCGCCTCCCGCCCAGCCCCGCCATCATCTCCTCTGCGGGGTCGACATCTCCGGCTACTCCCGGCACGACCAGAAGACGCAGATGTTCCTCCGGCATTCGATGTACAAGATCATCAAGGACGCGCGCAGGGCCGCTCGCATTCCGCCCTGGCGATGCCAGAGCGGCGACCGCGGTGATGGGATCCTGATCGTCGCCGACTCCGGGATCGGGCCGGAAATGATGTTCCCGGCATTCGTCGAGCGGGCGAAGAAGGGTGTGCGGGACCACAACGCCTGCGCCGCCCGGGACGAGCGGGAGCGCATGCGGCTGCGCATGGCCGTCCACGCCGGATATCTGCAGAAGGACTCCCGCGGGTTCTCCGGCGACGCGGCCAACCATGTCGCCCGGCTGCTGGACGCGCCCGCGCTCAAGGGCCGGATGGACGAGTGGCGGGCCGACTTCGCCGTCGTCGTCTCCGAGGCGTTGTACCGCGAGGTCAGCGGCTACCACCTCATCGACCCCGGAGCCGCGTTCCCCATCCCCGTGGACGTCAAGGAGACCCACGGCCGGGCCTGGGCGATCATCCTCTGACGCGTCCGCCCCCGCCCGTCCCGGCGTGATGCGGGGGCGGCCGGTGGCGGTCCGGGGACCGCCGCCGGTGCCGCGTCCCGCCTCAGCCCGCCAGGAAGTCGAGGAGGTCGGCGTTGAAGCGCTCCTTGTCGCCCGGGACGAGGGCGATGCCGTGCGACCCGCCCTCGTACACCTTGAGGGTGGCGTCCGGGATGATCTCCGCGGATTTGCGGGCCGTGGCGTCGATCGGGACGACCTGGTCGTCGTCGCCGTGCACGATCAGCGTCGGGACGTCGAACCGGCGCAGGTCCTCGTGGAAGTCGGTCTCGGCGAACGCCGTGACGCAGTCCACGCCGGCCTTGACGCTCTCGTGCATCGCCATGAACCAGAACGCGTCCCGGTTGCCCTGGGTGGCCTTGGTGTTCGGACGGTTGGCGCTGAAGAAGCCCTCGGAGGTCTCCCTCCAGAACTGCGAACGCTCGTTCAGGAGGCCGCTCTTGATGTCCTCGAACACCTCTGCGGGCACCCCTTCGGGGTTGGTATCCGTCTGGAGCATCAGCGGCGGGATCGCCGACAGCAGCACCGCCTTGGAGACCCGGCCCGTCCCGTGCCGACCGATGTAGCGGGCCAGTTCACCGCCGCCCATCGAGTGCGCCACCAGCACCACGTCCCACAGGCCGAGGGCCTCGATGAGGTCGTTGAGGTCGTCGGCGAAGGTGTCGAAGTCGTAGCCCTCCCACGGCTGGCCCGACCTGCCGTGCCCGCGCCGGTCGTGCGCGATGCCGCGGTAGCCCGCGTCGGCGACCGCCTTCAGCTGGTCGTCCCACGCGTCGGCGTTCAGCGGCCACCCGTGGATGAACAGCACCGGCTGCCCGCGTCCCCAGTCCTTGTAGTAGATCTCGACACCGTCGCGCGTCTTGACGAAACTCATCGGATGCCCCCTGATGGCGATCGGAGGGCGCCCCCGCCCGGGACGCCTATCCAGCGGGGTACCCCGGCCCCACCAGGCAAACGCCGCCAGCCGCCATGCCGCCTGACGCCATGCCGCCTGGCGCCGGGCTCAGCCCTCGTCCGGGACGCAGGCGTCGGAGATCCCCCTCAGCCAGGACCGGAAGGCCGCCCGCTGCTCCTCGTCCAGCCCGGCCTCCAGGTCGGTCTCCCGGCGGGCGACGGCGAGCCGGGCCCGCCTCAGCAGGGCGCGCCCGTCCTCGGTGATCTCGATCGCCTGGGTGCGGCGGTCGGCGGGGTGCGGCCGCCGCACGATCAGCCCGTTGCGCTCCAGCCCGGCGAGCATCTCGTTGGCGGACTGCCGGGAGCTGGACACCTTCCGGCCGATGTCGGCGTTCGACAGGCCCGGATGGTCCTGGACGATCAGCAGCGTGGCGTACTGGGGCGTCGACAGCCCGAACTCCTCGAGTTCCGCTCCGATGGCGGCGCGCATGCCGAGCCAGGCGCTGCGGACCATGAAGGCGAGCGTGCCGTCGCCGTATCCGAACTCTCCCACCCGCCCAACTCTTCCATGCCCGGCCGCGCCACGACAGATTGACAGGTTCCTGACGAACTAGGCTATCGTCAAGAACCTGACAATCAGCCTACCTCCGTAAGGGCACGCGATGGCCGCAACCCGGCAGCGACTGATCCTGGCCGTACTCGTCGTCTCCCCGATCGTCATCTGGATGGACAACACCATCCTGAACACCGCGTTCGTCCGTCTCGCCGACCCGGACCGCGGGCTGGGCGCCTCCCCGGGCGAGCTCCAGTGGGCGGTCGGCTCCTACACGCTCGTCTTCGCCACCCTGATGTTCACCGCCGGGGCGCTCGGCGACCGCTTCGGCCACCGCACCGTCCTGCTCAGCGGGATGGTCGTCTTCGGCCTCTCGTCGGTGTGGGCCGCGTACGCGGGCAGCGCGGCCGAGCTGATCGCCGCCCGCGCCGTGATGGGCCTCGGCAGCGCCCTCGCGGTCCCCGCCACCATGGCGATCCTGACCTGGGCCTTCACCGGCCCCGCCCGCGCCTCGGCGTTCGGCGCCTTCAGCATCTCCGCCGGGGTCGGCATCGCGGCCGGGCCGGTGCTCGCGGGCGTCCTGCTCGACCGCTTCTGGTGGGGCTCGGTGTTCCTCGTCAACGTGCCGGTCGTCGTCCTCGCGCTGGCGGCGATCGGCTGGGTGGTGCCGAACTTCCGGAGCCAGGAGCCGCGCCGGCTGGACGTCGCCGGCCTCCTGCTGTCGACCGCCGGGCTCTCCACACTGGTGTACGGGCTGATCCGGGCGGGACAGGTGTCCGCGTGGGCCCGGTGGGACGTGGTGCTCCCCGCCACAGCCGGCCTGGTCCTGCTGGCCGCGTTCGTGGCGGTCGAGGCCCGCGTCCGGCAGCCCGGCTTCGACCCCCGGCTGCTCGCCCGCCGGGTCTTCGGCGGCGGCAACGCGGCGCTCGGCCTGCTGTTCCTCGCGATGACCGCCAGCACCTTCTTCGGCGCCTTCTACCTCCAGGGCGCCCGCGGCTTCTCCCCTCTCGCGGCCGGGCTGGCCGGGCCGCTGCCCGCCGCCATCGGCGTGATGCTGGGCGCCCCGCTGGCGACGCGGCTGGTCGCGCGCTCCTCCGTGCGGCCCGTCACCGTCACCGGGCTCGCCACCGCCGCGCTGGTCATGGGGGCGTGGAGCCTGTTCGGCCTGCACACCCCGCTGATCTGGGCCGAGATCCTGTCCTTCGTCCAGGGGCTGGCCATCGGGACCGTGATCGCACCCGTGAGCACGGCCGTCATGAGCACCATCCCCCTGGACCGCGCCGGAGCCGGCTCCGCGGTCAACAACACGATCCGGCAGACCGGCAGCGTCCTCGGCATCGCGGTGGGCGGCACGATCATGTCGATCGTCTACCGGCGGGGGATCGAGGACGCCCTGGCCGGGACGTCCGGGCCCGTCCGCGACCAGGCCCGGATCTCCGCCGAGCAGGCCCGGCACGCGGCGTCCGCCGCGCGGCGCCCCGACCTGGCCGAGGCCGCCGACCGCGCCTTCATGCACGCGATGCACGTGACCAGCCTGTGGACGATGGCCATCGCCCTCGGCGGCGCCCTCGTCCTGGTGGCCGCCTTCCGCCCGTCCCGGGCCGGGGACCCCGTGACCGTCCCCGAACAGGAACGAGAGGAACCCACCCCCGACCGCGTCTGAAAACCTCCCGCCACACCGCCCGCCGCCGCGCCGGAGAAGCCGTCGAAAGAACATTCACATCTATGTCCGGACCACTGCACAGATGGCCACACGACTCCGGCGCGCCGCAACTCTCACCACTGACATCCGAGGCCGTCCCTCCGCACAAGGGCGTTAACTGCATCAGATTTCGGACGTGTCGAAATCGTGATGCGGTCAACATCTTCGAAGGATCACCCCCTGCAGGTCAGGGGATCGCCGACCCTTATTCGGAGGGGAGGTCTGGATATATCCAGGTACGCATTGCGAGCCGCTTTACAGGACTGCCACGAAATTTGTGTAGTGTTCCTTGCTGGATAGTAAGGCGTGCTCGCGCGTATCCGGGAGGTCCAGTGGCCGCGGACCGAGGTGAGGCGGCTTCGCCGTTCGTCGAAGAGTTACAGCGCCTGGTGACCCAACGCCGTCTCTCGTGGCGGCGGCTCGCGGATCTGACCGGCTACCATCCCAGTTGGTTGAGCAAGGTCCGGCATGGAGCACCTCCGTCGGCCGACCTTGTCAGGCGTTGCGACGACGTTCTGGAAGCGGGGGGAAGGCTCATCTCGCTCGCCAAGGTCACCCCCTTGTCGAGCCCCGCGCAACTTCCCGCCCCGCCCGCCGGTTTCGTGGGACGAGAAGCCTTCCTCGCGCGAATGCGGAATATCCTCCTGAACGGGCGCGGTGCGAGCGGGACCCCTGTCGTCGTGGTCGAGGGGCCGCCCGGCATCGGCAAAACGACCGCGGCGCTCCGCTGCGCGGAGGACATCCTCCGGTCCGAGCCCGCGGAATTCCCCGACGGCCAGCTCTTCGTGGACCTCAGAGGCTATTCCCCTGATGGCGGACCGTCCTGCCCTGCGGATGTGCTGGAGGGATTCCTGGTGTCCCTCGGGGTCCCCGCCCAGGAGGTCCCCGCCAGGATGGAACGGCGTGCGGCGTTGTACCGGTCGCTGCTGGCATCGCGCCGCGTACTGATCATCCTCGACAACGCGGCATCGTCCGACCAGGTCGAGCCCCTCCTGCCGGGATCCTCCGACAGCGCCGTCATCATCACGAGCCGCCGCCGGCTCGGCGCGCTGACGATGCGCGTCAATGTCGAGCGGGGAGAACTGCGCCCCCTGTCGGAGGACGAGTGCGTGGCCGTGCTGAGGTCGGCCATCGGCGCCGAACGCGCCACCTCGGAGGCGGAATCGGTCGCCGTGCTCGCCCATCTGTGCGGGCGCCTGCCCCTGGCCCTCCGGATCGTCGCCGAGAGGGTGGCGGCGCATCCGCATCATCCCATCGGCGAACTGGCGGACGAACTCGCCGCCGAGCGCCAGCGTCTCGACGGGCTGGCGATCCACGACTCGGTGAACGTCCGGTCGGCGTTCGGATGGTCCTATCGGGCGTTGAGCGAGGCGGAGGCGCGCACGTTCCGGTATCTCGGCATGCATCGCGGTCCCGACGCGAGCGTGGAGGCGGTCGCCGCGCTGACCGGGGTCCCCGTGCTGAGGACGCGCCGCCGGCTGCAGAAGCTCCACGAGTTCCATCTGCTCGAAGGGGTCCCCGGCAGCCGCTACCGTCATCACGACCTGCTGCGGCTCTTCGCGGCCGAGCGGGTGGAGGCCGACGAGCCCATCGCGGACCGGATCGCGGCGGCGCGCCGTCTGAGCAACTGGTACGTCCATACGGCCATGGCGGGCGGACGGGCCCTGGCGCCCTTCCGGCTCAACCCGCTGGTGTTGCCGGGTGTGGAGCCCGGCACCACCCCCTTGCGGTTCGGTGACGACAAGGCGGCCCTCCGCTGGTACGACACGGAGGCCGCGAACTTCGTCGCGGTCACCCGGCTCGCCGTCGACCATGGCCTGCACGAGACCGCGTGGAAGCTGGCGGTCGCCCTGTTCGACTACTTCCGCCTGCTCAGGAGACCCGGAAGCATCTGGCTCGCGACGACCGCGCTCGCCCTCCGGGCGGCCAAGGACATCGCCGACCGCTACGCCGAGGGCTGGGTGGAGACCAGTCTCGCGGAGGGATACCGCTGGCTGCGTCGCTATGAGCGCTCAAGGCTCCATTTCGAGCACGCGCTCCAGGTGCGCCGCGAGGTCGGAGACCGGCACGGTGAGGCGTGGGCCCTCGCGGGCCTCGGCTTCCTCGCGGTCGATCAGGGGCACTGGGAACCGGCCCGCGAATGCGCCTGCCAGGCCATATCGATCTTCACCGAGCTCGGCGACCACCACGGCCGGGCGTCGAGCATGCTGACCATCGCCGATTCCTGCCGTGGCCGCCGGGACCACGCCGAGGCGCTGGCCATGCTGGACGAGGCGCTCGCGATCTTCGAGCGGATCGAGAACCACGACGGCCAGGGGCTGGCGCTGGCGAAGCTGGCGGGCGTCCACACCGATCACGGCCGGCTCGAACTGGCGCTGACCTTCCTCGACCGGTCCGTCCAGGCCAGGAGGATCGCCGGTTCCCGCTGGGGTGAGGCGGACGGCCTCGCGCGACAGGCCCGCACGCTGGAGGCGCTGGGTCGCGCCGATCCGGCGCGGCGGTCCTGGGAGGCGGCCCTCGAACTGTACGAGGAACTCGGTGACGGGCGGGCCGACGACATCCGCGCGCATCTGGAGGGGCGCGGTCCCCGCGCCGTCGCCGGAACGCTGTCAGTGCCCGCCTGGTGAGAAGACGACCGGAAGCGAGTGGACTCCGCGGATGACGAAGCTGGGCTGCCTGCGGATCTGGTCGGCGGGAGCCGCCAGCGCCAGGCCGGGAAGCCGGTCGAGGAGCGTGCCGACCGCGATCCTCCCCTCGACCCGGGCCAGCCGTGCTCCGAGGCAGTAGTGGACGCCGCGGCCGAACGCGAGGTGGGAGGTGTCGGCACGGTCGATACGGAACTCGTCGGGGGCGGTGAACCGGCCGGGGTCGCGGTGTGCGGCCGCCAGCGAGATCACCACGGGCTCGCCCGCGCCGATCACCGTTCCGCCGATGGTGACCGGCTCGGTGGGGAACCGCCAGGCCGCGAGCTCCATCGGGCCGTCCCACCGGAGCACCTCTTCGATGGCCGGGTCGAGCAACTCGGGGCGGGACCGCAGCAGGCTCAGCTGATCGGGATGGCGGAGCAGTGCGAGCACCGCGTTCGCGACGAGGGCGACGTTCCCCTCGTGGCCCGCCAGCGCCAGCAGGAAGACCATCGAGAGCAGCTCGGTCTCGCCGAGGTCCTCCTGGATCAGCTCGCTGATGAGATCGTCGCCCGGGTTGCGGCGTTTCGCCGCGATGAGCTCTTTCAGGTAGACGTCGGGGCGCGGTACGGGTGGCCCGTCGGGGAGCGCGTTCGAGGTCCACTGCCGGAAGTAGCGGTGATCCTCCGCGGGGACGCCCAGGATCTCGCCGATCACGGAGATCGCCAACGGGAAGGCGTAGTCGGCGATGATCTCCGCCGAGCCCCTGTCCTGGAAGCCGTCGACCAGTGAACCGGCGATCTCCTGGATGCGATCGCGCATCCGTTCCACCCGTTCCGCGGAGAAGGCTCCGGTCACCGACCGGCGGAGGCGTGTGTGGTCGGGGGGCTCCAGGGTGAGCAGGTGGGTGGCCAGCGCGGATCCGTCCTCAAGTCCGCGGTCGCGGTCGTCCGTCCGCCACGCGGGAGCCGCGGCGCGTGGATCCCTGCTCAGCCTCGGGTCCGCGAGGGCGGCCCGGGCCTCCTCGAAGGGGAGGATCCACCAGCAGTACAGATCGTCGCGAAGGCGCATCCGGCGCACCGGCGCTTCTTCCCGGAGCCGCCGATAGGCAGGGTAGGGATCGGACGCGAACCCGGGCCCGAGCAGCTGCCTCTTCCTGTCCCTCACCGAATCTCCTCGGATTCACTCGCAACGGGCCGGACCTCACGGTGCCGTCCTCGCCGGGCCCCATCGTGGCATGATCACAGAGAGTGCCGCTTTCCTCTCACTTCGCTAGTGATGTTTCGCTGATTTCTCAACGCGTCAACACTTGCTGCACCGCGCGAGCATCATGGCATCATGGAGCCAGTTCGAAAAGCCTCTGAAACGGGTCAATGACGTGCCCGGACGGTGTCCGGGGCCTGCGTCCATCGGCGGGGGCGCGATCAATGACGCAACTACGAACATCAGTGCAGGGGGGTCACCGGCTCGTGGATCGCATGATGAAAGATTAGCGATGAGTGAGGACGGACTTCGGGTCCGTCAAGGCGTGGGGGCCCGCCGTTGCGGGCGAGTCCTGTCCTTCTCCCGGACCGGCTCGCGGAGCCGGCACCACGCCTATCATCGCCCTGGTCCTTCGAAATTCACCCTCGTGGGCTTGCGGTGGACCAGATGTCTTTGACGGTCGGTGCGGCGGCCGTGAAAGAGCCGAGATCGAGCATGGTCCGTTTCGCCGGGCCGTGACCGGAGTCGAGGACGGACGGTCGCGGAGTATCTGTGCGACCCCGGCGTGGACATGTACTTCTTCTGGCGGTCGTGCCGGGTCGGGGCGTGATCGAGGACGTCGTTGCACGTGGTGGGGGCACACGTCACCATCGCGTACGCCGGCCCCCGCCGTCGACCACATCACACCGCTGCTCATCCGTCGGCCAGGGAATCGCCCAGGCCGAGCCGTGAGGAGGTGTAGACCGACCAAACGCACCTTGATGATAGGAAAAGCGGTCATCTCCACCGCGCAGACGGGCGGCTCGCGCGGATCCACTCGATGGGCTTTCGGCCCGCCGGGTGATATCGGAGAGGCGCTTTCCAATGCTCGCCAATCAGCTGAATCTGATGGAGGTGTGTCATCGGTACGCAATCGGAGGGGGCCGACCCTGCCGCCCGTCAAGGGGGGAGCGGCCACGCTGAACGCGTCTTCCGTGTTCTGGAGGCGTTCACCGAGCTCGGCGGACGAGTCTGCCGGCTCAAGGAGATAGCCAACGTGGCGCAACTGGACGACTCCGTCGTCTATCGGATCCTTCAGTCCGGTGTACGCAGCGGGATGTTCGCGAAAGTGGGGCGGGGACGCTACCGGCCCGGCTCCCGTGCCGCGCAGTTCGGCGCGCAGGCGCTCTTACGCGCGCCGAGCGCGGAGGCGGTGTCCGAGCCTCTCCGGGAACTGCGCGACGCCACCGACGGCGGCCCGGCGTTCCTCCTTGCTTTGACCTATTTTGGTGGGTTGCACCTCCAGTGTGCGGCCTCGGCGCTGAGCGACTCCGACTTGAAGAAGCTGGATACGGCGCCACGTGGGATATTGAAAGCAAACCAGCATTTTGCCTGCGGGACCGCTGGACGCGCGATCCTGCCGTTCTTGCCAGAGCACTCCCGCGAATGGCTTGCGATAGATGTGACGGCCGGTGCGGGTGAAGGTGCGGGTGCTCCCGGCGACGCCGAGCTCTGTGCCTCCCTGGAGCAGGTCGGCCGGAAGGGGTACGCGGTGGGGGCCGGGGAGGAGGAGACCGGCTGGTGTTCGTACGCCGCCCCGGTCTTCTGGGACTGCTCCATCATGGGCGCCGTCCTTCTCCTGAAGCCGGTGTCCGCGCCGTCGCCGGGTGCGGACCGGTGCGGTGAGGCGACCAGGGCCGCCGCCGGCAAGATCAGTCAGTTGCTCTCCAGCGATCCGGCGGGGACCCCGGCGCGACGTGTCCCGCTCGGCCTCCACGGGATCGACGGCCGGAGGGCCGGCCTCTCCACCTGATCGGATCGGACCCCGCGGATCCCGGGCCGGTGCGCCGGCCGATGGCCGGCGCACCGGCCCGCTCATCGGTTCGCCGGGGCGTCAGAGGAGCGACCGTCGGTGCTGAGCGCGACCGGGGCCGCGTGCGGGCGCGCCTGATCGCGTCGGATGAGGACGTATCCGATCTCGCCGATCACCAGCCCCACCGCGACGATGCCCGCCGCGGGCAGGCCGAGCCGGCCCGCGGACACGCCGTGGTCCAGCAGGAAGCCGCCCACGACGGGCGCCAGCGAGACACCGATGTAGTTGGCCGACGAGACGAGTGAGATCGACAACTGTGCGGCCGCCGGGCGGGCTCCCACCAGCCGGTCCTGGATCGGCACGAGCATGGCCCAACCGCAGACGCCCCAGATCGACATCGCCACGACGGCGGTCGCCAGGTGCCGGTTCGTCCACGGCGTGGTGGCGAACACGGCGACCGCGACGATCCCGGCGGTGTTGATCACGATGTGGTTGCCGAACCTGTCGGTCAGCCGGCCGCCCGCGAGATTGCCGACGGTCGCGGCGGCGCCGAAGGCGAAGAGCAGCCAGGCGAGCGTGGTCGTGTCCCGTCCCGTCGCCGGTGCGAAGACCTGGCTGATGTAGGTGTAGAGGATGAAGAGCCCGCAGTACGCGACGAGCACGAGGGCCAGGGTGAGCCCGATCCGGACGTCGGTGAGCGGTGAGAGCCGCTGGCGAAGCCGCACCGGTGGAGGCGCCGGTACCGCGCGCAGGCTGACCAGGACGGCGATGACGCCGGCGAGCCCGACCGCGGCGACGAAGTACATCGTGCCGCGCCAGTCGGTGTAACCGCTGATCCAGGTGCCGATCGGCGTGCCGAGGGCGGTCGCCGCGCTCAGGCCCCCGAACAGGATGGACAGCGCCGTGGCCCGCTTCTCGGTGGGCGCGAGGCCCACCACGGCACCGGCGGCGGTCGGCGTGTAGATGGCGCCGCCCAGTGCCGCGACCACCCGGAACGCCATGGCGACCTCGTAGGTCTGCGACAGCCCGGTGCCGATGTTCCCCGCGATGAAGACGCCGAGGCCGGTCAGCAGGAGGAGCTTGCGCGGCACCCGTGCCGCGAAGGTGGCGATGACGGGCGACAGGATGGCGTACGCCAGGGCGTACGCGGTGATGAGCCGGGCGCTGGTCGACACGCTGACATCCAGGTCCCGCGCGACGCTGGGCAGGATCCCGGCCACCACGAAGCTGTCGGTGCCGATCGCGAACATGCCGAGGGCGAGCGCGAGGATCCGCAGGACGAGTCCGGTCTCCAGGTTCTCGGGCTTGCCGCCGGTGACGTGTGCCACGCTGCCGCTCCCAACGGTAGAGGGTTGGATTTGCCGTTAGCCCTGTGAGGACGGTAGCAACGGCTCACGGAGAATCGCAAGGGTTACCATTAGTGGCATGATCGCCTCCATCGATGTCGGGGAGACACCGCCGGTGCCCGGTGAAGATCGGTTCTCTTCGCTGGCACTGGTCAACACCGAGCACCTGCGGCCGGGTGGCCCGCATGACGGGCTGTCCGATCCGGCCGCCGCGAGCGCCTGGCTGGAGGGGAGGGCGCTGATCCCTCCGGGCGTCGCGCTCGACGAGAACCAGACGACCCGGCTGCGCGACCTCCGCGCCGCGTCGCGCGACCTCTTCGAGGCGCGGATCGACGGCGTGGCGCCCGCGGCGGAAGCCCTGGAACGCGCGAACACCGTCCTCGCGCGGCATCCGGTGGCGCGGATCATCGAGTGGTCGGACGAGGGGGCGCGCAGGGTGGTCCGGACGCGGCGCGGCACCGAGGTCGATCTGGCGCTCGGCCTGCTCGCCGAGGACGCGGCGCGCCTGCTGACGGGCGCCGAGGCCGCCAAGCTCGCCCTTTGCGCGGCCCCCAAGTGCACACGCCTCATGGTGCGCACGCATGCGGCCCGGCGCTGGTGCTCGGACCGATGTGGCAACCGCGTCCGCGCCGCCCGGCATTCGTCGGCCGAAGGAACCGCCGGCGCCTGACGGAGACGGACGGATACGGAGGGAGACGGACGGATACGGACGCAGGCGGTGGGCCGTCCCGGGGACCGTGACGGAGCACGGCCCGGCGCGGCCGTGGTCAGGATCCGACGAGCCGGAGCCTCGCCGACAGATGCCGCGTCAGCTCCGTTCCCACCGCCGCCAGGTCATGGACGTAGCCGAGTTCGTCCCCCTCGACGGCATAGCGGCGCCGTGCGGCGTCGACCTGTTTGGCCATCGGTGTGCGGAGCACGTCCTTGGTGGTCATGTCGACCTCGGCCCCCGACGCGCGGCCTAGGTAGGTCTCGATGATCCCCGTGGGATGCGCGAGCAGCGCCTCCATGTACCCGTCGGGTGTGACCCGCCACCATCCGACCTCCCTGCCGGAGGGACGGAGCACCTCACCGTCGTCGTCGAGCAGCCATGCCCTGGCCTCGTACCGGACGAACGGCCGGCCGTCGTGCGAGATGTCGATCTCCTGCTCGTAGGCGAATCCCCGGTCGAGGGTGGGATAACCCCCCTCGCCGCGCCCCCGCCAGCGACCCAGGTACGGCAGCACCGGCCGTATCCAGGGGTGCGGTGCCGCGCCGGCCCGCCCCGCGTCGTTTCCCTCGTCCACCGTCTCTCCCGTCTTCCCTGTCGCGAGAAAGTGGCCGTCTTCCCGGACCCGGGCTTCGGAGACGCATTCTAGGGCTTCGCTGAACGGCCCCGGGTAATGCAGATCTAAATTCTTCAAAGTTCTCCGGACGCCTTTCTCGCCTCGTGAGAAGGCGGCTTTTCTCGGTGGATGCAAAACGACAGATGAGAAAGCTCTTTGTGGTGGAATGCTTGACGTCTCGCCGAACGTGCTGCCTAGGATGAATCGCGTCATGAGGATCGGCCTAATGGTTCCCTCAAGACCTCGGGAGGATGCATGTACGACGTGATAGTCGTGGGGGCGCGCATTTCTGGATCCGCTGTCGCCCTGCTGCTGGCGGAGCGCGGATACCGGGTGGCGCTCATCGACCGGGCGCGTTTTCCGAGCCCGACGTCCTCCGCCACGAACCTGATCCACCCGCCCGGGGTGCTCAGGCTCCGCCGCTGGGGCGTGCTCGACGCGCTCGCCGGGCATGCGACCCCGCGCCTCACCCGCTACAGCCTCCGTAGCGGGACCGCCCGGCTGGAGGCCGCCCTGCCGGTGGTCGACGGTGCCGATCACGCGCTCTCGCCGCCGCGGCTCCAGCTCGACCACGCGCTCGTGCGGCGTGCCGTGGACGCGGGCGCCGAGCTCTGCGAAGGCGTCTCGGTCCAGGACCTGCTGCGCTCCGGCGACGGCACCGTCGTCGGCGTCGCCGGGACGTCCAAGGGCGCGGGACGGTTCACCGGAAAGGCCGCCCTCGTCATAGGGGCGGACGGGAAGAATTCCACGGTCGCGGAACTGGCGGGCGCCGTGAAGTATCGGAGGCAGCCGGTTCTCAGTAAAAGCTCGTGGACATATTGGGAGGGGCTTCCCGAGGAGACCGTGGTCCGTACCCACCGCCGGAATCGGAAACACTCGTTCACCTGGTCGACGCATGACGGGCTGACCATCGTGGGAGTGGCCTGGCCTGCGACGGAATTCCCGTCGGGAAGGACCGCCGAACAGGTCGACGACGCCGTCATCGAGGCGTTCGCCGACGCGGACCCGGACTTCGCCCGGGATTTGCGCGAGACACGCCGTGCGGACCGCTGGCTGACCGGCGCGGTGCCCAATTTCCTGCGTGTTCCGCACGGCCCGGGCTGGGCGCTCGTGGGGGATTCCGGCGCCACCCGCGACCCCATCACGGCGTCCGGCATCACCCATGCCCTGCTGAGCGCGGAACTGCTCGCCGACGCGGTGCATGACGGGCTGTCGGGGCTCCGGCCCATGAAGGAGGCGCTGGACGCCTACGCGCGCGCCCGGGATCGGCTGGTGGTGGACCACTACGACTACACCCGCGACTACGCGCGGATCGCCGATCACTCTCCCGAGGAACGCGCGCTGATCCAGGCGATGGGCCGGAGCCCGCACCACGCACGGCAGATGATCGGCCTCTTCGCGACCGTCGTCCCGCCGGCCGACTTCTACACCCGCGCCAACTTCCGTGAACTCTTCGACTACCTGGACGAGACGCGCGGCCTTCCGCCGGGCATCCGGGTCCTGCGCTGGTTGCTGCACGGGCTGCCGGGGCGCCCGGCCGCGGCCGCCGCGCTGGCGGACCGCCTGGTCGCGGCCAAGCTCGGACCCATGGGCGAGCTGCTGCTCAGAAGCGGCAGGCCCGGACGCCCGGCGGCCCTCGCCGGCCGCGCCGGTTGAGCACACACGGCTTCCCTAAGGAGGATCATGACCACGAACGAACGGGCCCGCGGTCCGGTACTGCTGTTCCCCGGCCAGGGCGGATACGACGGGGCCGCGCTGCGCCTGGCCCACCACGTCCATCCTCAGGTCGGCGAGGTCTTCGAACGGATCGACACCGTCACGCTGGAACTGTTCGGGCGGCGGCTGTCGGACGTGGTCTTGAAGGACGGGACGGCCGAGCTGACCGGGCTGCTCCAGGACGAGCCCTGGGTCTCGCAGCTGGCGATCTTCGGTGCCGGGCTGGCCGCCCACCGCGTGCTGGCCGCCCATGGCGTCCGTCCGGCCGCCCTCGCCGGGCACAGCCTCGGAGAGGTGACGGCGATGGTCGCGGCGGGCGCCTGCACGGTGGAGGACGGCGCGCGGATCGTGGTCCGCCGCACCGAGCTGATCGCCGGGAGCGCGGCGGCGGACGGAGCGATGATCGCCGTTGGGACCGGTCCCGAGCGCGCCGGGCACCTGGTCGGCCTGATCGGTCACCGGCATCTCGCCGTCGCCGGTGAGAACCATGAGGGACAGACCATCCTGAGCGGGCCGCGCCAGGCGGTGGACCGGGCGCGGGCGGCCGCCGCGGCGGTCCGGCTGGGATGCGCGGACCTGGAGGTCCCCTTCGCCTTCCACAACCCGTCGCTCGCCGGAGTGGCGTCCGAGTTCGCCGCCTATGTCCGCCGAATTCCGCGGCAGCCCATGGTCGTTCCGGTCTATTCGCCCATCCTCGGGCGCTTCTACGAGAACGACACGGACCTGGCGGGGCCGCTGGCGGAGCACCTGACGCGGCCGGTGCGGTTCTCCGCCGCGGTACGCGAGCTGTACGAGCGCGGCGAGCGCGTCTTCGTCGAGGTGGGCGGACGGGCCACCCTTTCCTCGCTCGTCCCCAAGGCGCTGCGCGGCATCGCCGGAGAGGATCTGTCGGTCCTCTCGACGCTGTCGGTGGGGCGGAACGACCGGCTGCGGCTGCCGGAGACCCTGGCCGCGCTCCGGGCCTTGGGGCTCGCCACGGCCGGGGATCCGGACCCGCTCCGTGACTACTTCGCGCCGGGACTCACCCCGGACGAGTTCGGCGCCTTCTGGGCCGCGAACCGGAGCGAGATCGACGAGCTGGTCGGCAGACGGCTGGCCGCGTTCCAGGCCCCGCGGAACGGGACGGGCGGCAAGAACGCTCCGGCGGCGCTGAGGCAGGTGACCGTTCCCGCCGAGGACGAGGCCCTCCCCGGGCAGCTCTCCCTCCGGACGACCGTTCCGGTTCCGGATCCGGTTCGGCCGGACACGGAAAGCCTGTTCGCGGAGGTCCGCGCCTTATACGCGACCGCGCTGGAGTACCCGGAGGAGGTCTTCACCCCGGACGCGCTTCTCGAAGCCGAGCTCGGCGTCGACTCCGTCAAGCAGATGGAACTGCTGTCGCGCGCCTCCGAGCAGTACGGGATACCGCCCCGGGCATCGGGCTTCAGGCTGTCCGACCACGACACGCTCGGCAAGATCGTCACTCTGCTCCGGGAGGAGCTCGGCCGCGAGCGGGCCGGGGCCGCCGCGTGAACCCTCCGTCCTCCCGGAACCTCACCGGCAAGGTGGCGCTGGTCACCGGTGGCGCCAAGAACGTCGGCCGGGCCATAGCCACCACCCTGGCGGACCACGGCGCGCATGTCCTGATCAATTACTTCCATTCGCACGAGCAGGCGAAGGAGACCCGGGAGGAGCTGCGCCGGCGGGGCGCGCGGGTGGACCTGCTGCGCGCCTCGGTGGCCCGTCCCGAGCAGGTCGCGCGGATGTTCGACGAGATCGAGGCGCGTTTCGGCCGGCTGGACATCCTGGTCAACAACGCCGCCGGCGGCGCGCTCGTGCCGGCCTCCGAGGTCACCGACGCCGACCTCGACCGGGCGCTGGACACCAACCTCAAGGGCGGGCTGCGCTGTGCCCGGGCGGCGGCGCGGCTGATGGCGCGCAACGGCGGCGGCTCGATCGTGACCGTGTCGGCGCTCGGCGGCTCCCAGCTGGTCATGGCGGACTACCTCGCGTGCGCGCCGGCCAAGGCGGCGGCCGAGGCCGTCACCCGCTATCTGGCCGTGGAGTTCGCGCCGCACAACATCAGGGTCAACACCGCCTCCGCCGCCATGCTCGTCAGCGAGGTCGCGGACGCCTTCCCCGGCGGAGCCGCGATGCAGGCCGCGGTCGCCGCCGCGACGCCGCTCGGCCGGCTGGGGACCCCGGAGGAGTTCGCCGAGGTCGTGGCGTTCCTCGCCTCCGATCAGGCGAGCTGGATCACCGGGCAGGTGGTACTCGCGGACGGCGGTCTCACCCTTGGCGCGCCCCTGCTGTCGCCGCCCGGACCGCCCGGACCGCCCGGACCGCCCGCACCGTCCGCGTCGGCCGGTCCTGCGGGCCAGGACGCCGTGGCCGTCGAGGGGGCGACGTCCGGTGCGGACCCCGTCCGGGACGGAGACGACCAGATCGCCGTGGTCGGCATGGGGCTGGCGGTCAGCGGGGCGGACGGCCCCGAGGCGTTCTGGGAGCTGCGGACGAGCGGCCGGGAGCTCTTCGTCGAGGTGCCCGAGGAGCGATGGGACAGGACGGGCTTCTCCTCCGGCGACGTGACCGCCGAGGACAAGTCCTATCAGGACACCTGTGTGTTCATCACCGGCTTCCAACCCGATGGCGCGGCACTGGAGGGACTGCCGACCTCGGCGGACGAGACGGAGTTCACCACGCTCTGGCTCCGGCACTCGCTCGTGCAGGCGCTGACCGGTGTGCGCCGCACCGGACGCGACCGCTTCTCGTTCAACGTCGGCTACACGGCCGACGGCAGCCAGCACCTGGAGGAGGCCGGCGTCCTCGCCACGACGCGGCGGCTGACCCGGGAGATCCTGGCCGAGATGGACGTCGGGGGCCCGCGGCGCGATCAGCTGCTCGACGAGGTGGACCGCGTGCTCTCCGGCCGGTACCACCGTGCCGCCGTCCCGTTCCCGCACTTCCTGCCGCATGAGGTCGGCCACCAGGCGATGGCCGGTGTGCTGCCCGCCGACACGCAGGTCCAGATGGTCGATACCGCCTGCTCGTCGTCCCTCTACGCCGTCGACATCGGGGTCAAGGGCCTGCTGGCGGGCCGGCAGGACATCGCGGTGTGCGGCGGGGCGTTCGCGCTGGCCCCCAGGGGGACGGTGCTGTTCTCCAAGCTGAAAGGGCTGTCCGAACGCGGCGCCGTGCACGCCTTGGACGCGAAGGCCGATGGTGTCATCTTCGCCGACGGCGCCGGCGTGGTCGTGCTGAAACGGCTGTCGCGGGCACGGGCGGACGGGGACAGGGTCCTGGCCGTGCTGAAAGGGTTCGGCTCGTCGTCCGACGGCCGCGGCAAGGCGATCTACGCGCCCAGCCCGGCGGGACAGGACCTCGCGGTGCGCCGGGCCCTGGGCGCAGGTGGCGTCTCCGGCGCCGACGTCGGCTGGGTGAACGCGCACGCGACCGGCACGCCGACCGGCGACCTGGCCGAGTTCACCACGCTGAGGCGGCACTTCGGCACGGAGGGGCCCGCCGTCGTCACGTCCAACAAGTCCCTGATCGGCCACACGGGCTGGGCCGCCGGCGTGGTGTCGCTGATCGAGTCGATCCTCGGCATGCGCGAGGCCACCATCCCGGGCCAGTACCGGTTCACGTCGGCGCCCGCCGAGTTCGCGCTGGACACGACCCGGCTGGAGATCTCCGGAGCCGCACGGCCATGGCCGTCCGAACCCGGCCGGCCCCGCACGGCGGCGATCTCCGGCTTCGGGTTCGGCGGCACCAACGCCCATCTGATCGTGGCGGAACCCCCCACGGAGGACCGCGGGACGGGGGAGCACGGCGGTGCCGCTCCGCGCCCGCCCGGCCGGGGATCGGACGGCCCCGGCCACACCGGGCGGATCGCGGTGGTCGGCTGGTCGGCGCGACTGCCCGGTGCCGGCACCGACGACGACGTCGTCCGCAGGCTGACCGGGGACGGACGGGTCTCGCGGGGGTTCGGCGACACCTACCCCCCGCCGCCCTTCCAGCAGGTACGGATGCCACCGGCCACCGTACGCACCATCGACCGCTGCCAGCTGATGATCCTGGCCTGCGGCCACGACCTGCGTGACCGGCTTCCCGGATTCTGGAGCGAGCACGCCGAGCGCACGGGGGTGGTCATCGGCCACATGGGGCCGACCCGGGCGGCCATGCAGTACGCGGCCCGCTGCTACCTCGACGACATCGGCAACGCGCTGCGCGGGGACGCGGGGACCGGCTCCGTCCCGGAGCTGGAGGAGCTGCTCGACCGGCTGCGGGAACGCGTCCGGTCGATGACGCCGCCGTCCAACGAGGACTCCTTCCCCGGCATGATGCCGAACATCATCGCGGCCCGCGTCGCCAACCACTTCGACCTCAAGGGACTGAACATCACGGTGGACGCCGGCCTGGCCTCCACCCAGTCGGCCTTCGCCATCGCCGGGCGGTACCTGCTCGGCGGCGAGCTGGACCTCGTGCTCGCCGGCGGCATCAACGGCAACAGCCTGCCCGAATACCGGGACCTCCTCACCGGCGTGTTCGCCGGCCGGCCGGTGGATCTGGCCGAGGGCGCGTTCCTGTTCGGGCTCACCACCGAACGGACCGCACGCGACGCCGGTCTCCCGGTCCTGGCCCTCGTCGAGGAGACGGGCCCGGCACGGCTGCCCGGGCCCGGCGCCGCCGACCGTGTCGTGGACAGCGGCGCCGACGGCCGCTACAGCGGGTACCTGGGGGCCTCGGGCGCCGCGGAGATCCTGCGCGCCCTGCACGCGGACCCGGGCGTCACCGAGATCCGCTGCCGGGAGGACGCCCGGGACGCGGCCACACGGCTGCTGGTCACCGTCGGTGTCGGGGGCGGCACGGCACCCGCCTCCAACCCCCGCGCCGCCCACGCGGAGATCGCGGCCCCCGCCCACAGGGCCGATGCCCATCCGGCCGGTGTCGCAGCGTCCCGCGTCGCATCGTCCGGTGTCGCGGCGAACGTGGTGGAGCGATTCACCGCCG
Organism: Actinomadura graeca; assembly: GCF_019175365.1. Lineage (NCBI taxonomy): Bacteria > Bacillati > Actinomycetota > Actinomycetes > Streptosporangiales > Thermomonosporaceae > Actinomadura > Actinomadura graeca. The sequence goes on from NZ_CP059572.1 coordinate 5,135,581, forward strand.
GGCTGGAACCGGCCGGAGTCCCCTCCGCACAGGGCCTCCGGCCCGTGGCGGCGGTACCCGACGATGCCGTGGTCCTCACCGATCGCCCGGAGCTGGCCGGTCCCTTCGGCCGCTCTTCCGGGACGACCGTCCTCAGCACGACGGCGCCCTCCGGGCCCCTTCCCGGCGTGCACCATGTCGGGGATGATGACGACCTCGTGCGCAGGGCGGTCGAGGCGCTGCCGCGCCCGCTCCGCCACGTGGTGGTCCTCGCCGACCTGTCCGCCTCGTCACCGGCCTCCGGTGCCCTCACCGACGACGCCCCGTCGCTGACGGCCCTGCACGACCTGGCGTTCCTCGTCTGCCAAGAGCGCTACGAGGAACTCGGCGGCGCCGGGGCCTCGGTGGTCTTCGCCCTTCTGGGGGCGCGTCCGGGCGGAACCCCGCACCCGATGGCCGGCCTCTTCACCGGCCTGGCCAAATGCGTGAACCTCGAACTCGCGGACGCCGAATGCTTCGCGCTGGTCATGGCCACTCGCGACCCACGCGAAGCCGCCGCGCTGGTGGCCGGGGAGCGTGGCGCCGACCGTCCCTTCCCGGTCGTTCATCACGATGGGACCCAGCGGCTCGTCCCGGCTCTCACACGGTCCCCGGCGCGATCCCGGGGGGCGGGTGCCGCGGCGCCGCTGGACCGGGACGCCGTGGTCGTCGCGCTGGGCGGCGGGCGCGGCATCACCGCCGAGCTGCTCACCGCGCTCTCCGCGCGCTTCCAGAGCCGGATCCACGTCCTGGGCAGCAATCCGCTCGACGAGCATCCCCCCGAGACCTACGCCGGCACCGACGCCGAGTTCGCCGCGACCCGGGCGGCCTTCATCTCCGGCGGGCTCGCGGCGGGCGGCGCGACGGTGGCCGGGCTCAGCCGGCGCTTCGACCGCCTGGTCGACGCCCGGACGACGCGGCGGAACCTGGCCCGCATGGCCGAGCACAGCGGCGAGGGCAGGGTGACCTATCTGACCTGTGACGCCCGTGACGAGAAGTCGGTCCGGGCCGCGATCGAAGCGGTGCTGGACGAGCACGGCGCCATCGACCTGCTCATCAACGCCCCAGGACTCAACCGGTCGGCGCTGATCCGTGACAAGGACGTCGCCGAGTTCCGCGCCATCAGGGATCTGAAGGTGAACGCGCACCGCAACCTGCGGCGCGCGCTCGCGGACCGGCCGCCCCGGCTGTGGTGCGACTTCGGATCCCTGCTCGGCTACTTCGGGCAACGCGGCGAGGCCGACTACGCCTCCGGCAACGACTATCTCGCCATGGCCGCGGACTACGCCGCCGCCATGGGCACCGACGAGTTCGTCATCGGCTGGACGCTCTGGGACGAAGTCGGGATGGGCGCCGGTGAACTGACACGCGACTACTTCAAACGGACCGGGTCGTACAGCCACATGCCGGTCGCGGAAGGCATCCGCCATTTCCTGGACGAGCTGGCACCTTCGACGCGGGCCACGTCCGTGGTGCATCTGGGAGCGGCCGAGCGCGCCACCGTCGAGCGGTTCTACCCCGGCTATCTCGATTCGTCCGCGACGGGGTCGGGCGTCGGCCCGCCGGCGCCGCCCGCGGAACCCGGCCGTTTCTATTTACGGCGGCCCCTCGCCCCGGCGCATGGCCCCCGCGGCGCAGGCGATGCCGACAACGGCGAGATCCGGTTCGAATGCCGCTTCGACCTCGATGGCGACGGCTACCTGGAGCACCATCTCGTCCGCGGCGTCCCCACGTTGCCGGGCACCTTCGTCACCGAGATCGCGGCCGAGGCGGCGCTCGCGCTGATTCCGGGCGCGAAGGTCCTCGCGTTCGAGGACGTGCGCTTCCTGCGCTTCCTCCAGGTGCGGCCCGGCGCGGAGCCGGACCCGAAACGGATCACCGCCAGGGTCGCCCGCCGCGTCGGGGAGCTCACCACCGTGGACGTGGAGGTCACCCATGACGTACGGGCGCCGTCGGGCGTCCTGCTCGTGCGCGACCGGCCGCACTTCACCGCACGAGTGGTGCTGGGGCCCCGTTTCCCCACGTCACCGCATTGGGAACCGTGGGACGAGGTCGGCGAGCGGGCGGTGCCCGATCCGTACCACCTGCGATCGTCGCCGGTACGGCTGAGCGGCCCCTTCGAGGCGACGGCCGACACCCGGCGGCATCCGAAGGGCGCCAGATCCACGTTCCGGCCCCGCCTCGACGCCACCGGACCCTGGAGCGCGTTCCGGATGCCGGTCGTGCTGCTCGACGCGATGGCCCGGACGGGTGTGCTCGACCCGGCCGGAGGGCGCGTCCCGATCGCGGCGCCCCTGGCGATCCGGCGGATCGACCTCTACCAGGAGGCCAACGACCTGCGGCTCGCGGCCGACCACGACCACGTCGCCCTCTACGTGGTCGACCCGGGCTTCTCCGGGACCGGCGCGGGCGGCAACCGGTTCGTCGCGACCACACCCGACGGCCGGATCCTGGCGCAGATGAAGGATCTGGAGGCGGTGCCCATCGGCTACCTGGACACCGCGACCCTGGAGGTCCTGCCGCCCGGCGACGGCGGACCGGCCGACGCGCCGGCGGGCCCGCGAGAGCGGCGGGTGCCGACATGACCGCCGCGACGAGGACCGGCATCGGCGCCGCGGCCGCGGACCCCGCCGTGCCGCGAGCGGCAGGGGACACCACCGGCGGACCCGACTCCGCCGCCGGGCCGGTGAGCCGGATGATCTGGACCCTCACTCCCGCGGCGCCCCGGAACCGCCACCGGCCCGCCGACGCACCGCGTTCCGAAAGGACGCTCGCCGGCCGGCGGATCGTGGTCGTGGGCGGCACCGGCGACGCCGCCGGACACGTCCGGGCGGAACTGCGTGAGCGGGGTGCGGACGTCCTCCCCGCCGAGGCCCTTCCCGCCGGCGGCGGCGCGACCCTCGACGCGGTCGTCGATCTCACGCTCGCCGAGCGGTTCGCCGCCGACGATCCGGGGCGCTGGCGGGAGCCGTTCCTCCGCACGCTCGCCGTGCTGCGCGGGTGCTACGACGCCTGGAGCGCGGAGACCACGGCGGGCCGCCTGACCTATCTGGCGGTCACCTATCTCGGCGGCGGCATGGGCTACCACCCGGACGACGACATCGCCCAGCCCCTCGGCGGACTGTGGGCGGGCCTGGCCAAGACGCTGCATCGTGAGTTCCCCAACTGCGCGGCCCGCGTCCTCGACATCGCGCTCGCGGACGCGGGGCGACTCCCGGGCCTGGTGGCCGACGAACTGTGCCGTACCGGCCTCACCGAGATCGGGCACCGCGACGGCCGCCGGTGGACCCTCACTCCGGAGGCGGTGCCCCCCGGCCCGCCGGCGGTGTCCTGGGGTCCGGACGACACGCTGCTGGTCAGCGGTGGCGGACGGGGGATCGGCATGGCGCTGGCCCGCGCCATGGCGGCCGAGTTCGGCATGCGGGTCGTCGTCACCGGGCGCGCCCCGCTCCCCGACGAGCGGACGTGGCCGGAGCTGACACCGGAGGCGCTCCGGGAGCGCCGCGCCGCGCTGTGGGCGGAACACGCCGGCGGCCGTCCGGTGGCCGAGATCCGCCGTGCGATAGCGCGCGAGAGCGCCACCTGGGAGGTCGTGGGGAACCTGCTGTCGGCGAGGGACGCCGGGCTCCGCGTGGACTACCTGCCCTGCGACTTCACCGACGCCGGTCAGGTCCGGGCCCTGGTCGCCCGGCTGCCGGGCCTCACGGCCGTCGTCCACAACGCCGGAGTGGACCACCCCGCGAGGTTGCCCCGCAAGAGCGACGACGTCGCGGTCTCCGTGGTGAAAACGAAGGTCGACTCGTTCACGCATCTCCTGGACGCGGTTCGCGACCGGAGGCTGAAGGTGTTCTGCACGGTCGGCTCGCTGACGGGGCGGCTGGGCGGCATGGTCGGGCAGTTCGACTACGCGGCGGCCAACGAGTGCCTCGCCCGGCTCGGCCACTGGGCCACCCGGCAGGTGCCGTTCCCGGTGATGACCCTGGCCTGGCCCACCTGGGCGAGGCTCGGCCTGATCGCCAACTTCGAGGCCAGCCTCCGCTACATGACGGCCCTCGACGTGGACGCGGGGCTGCGGCACTGGCGCGCGGAGCTGCTCGCGGGCAGCCGCGGCGAGGTCACCTTCGTCGGGCGCCTCGGCCGGGCGCTCGATCCCGAACAGGCGTCGAGCTACCCGATGCCGCCGTGCCTGCCGGGCTTCGCCGACACCCACCCCAAGGTCTTCCATCTCGGTGAGCCACGCCTCTACCGGGCCGGTGACCGCCTGGACTCCGTGGTCGGGTTCGACGCGGCGAAAACCCCCGCCCTGGGCGACTTCACCGTGGGCGGCGTGCCCGCGCTGCCGGTCGGCCTGCTGCTGGAGAACGCCGTCCGCGGCGCGGAGTGGGTGCTCCCCGAGGAACTGGCCGAGCCGGTGCCGCCCACGGTCGAGGAGCTGTCGGTGCCCTGGCCGCTCCTCTGCGCCGACGAGGCCGGACGGGTGACGCTGAGCCGTGAGATGCGAGGGGAGTGGCGCGACGGCGCATGGGTCGTCTCGGTGACCTTCGAGCGCCGGACCGGCGCGCCGCGGACGGCCCGGCTGCGGCTGGCCTTCGGTACCCGTCCAGTGGACGGCCCCGGCGGGCCGCGTCTTCCCAGGGCGCCCGCGCCTCCCGCACAGGGGACGGCCGCGCGTCCGGCGGGTGCCCTCTTGTCCGGTGCACCCGCGCCGGAATGGAGAGGGCTGGCGATCCCCCTCGCGTCCTGGCGGCCCGAGGGGGCGCACCGCGTCACCGCCGAGGTCGACGAGTGCCGTCCCGGGGACCTGTGGGCCGTGCCGCGGCCGCCGCGCTGCGCGGTGCCCGTCGCCGCCATCGAGAACCTCGTCCGGGCGGTCGTCTCCCCGCCGCCGGCCGGGCTGCGCACCGTGCCCCATCCGCTGGTCATCTCCCGCATCACCATGCACGGCGCCCGCGCGGACCGTGTCCGCATCGCCGGTGATCCCGTCCTGGGCGTCTGGCACGTGCGGGACGCCGGAACCGATGCCCCCGTGGCCCTGATCCAGGGGCTCGGCGGGCACCGCCGAGAACCATCCGTCCCTTGAGCACGACATCCCGACCCGACCAGGAGGACACCATGTCCGGCAGCACCCCCGACCCCGGCTCCGCCACCATCGACGCGCGGGAGCCGAGCGCCCACCGCAGGCTGCTTGAGCACTACTACGAGGAATGCCTGAACAAGGGGAACCTGGACGCCGTCTACAGCAAGGCGATTCCCGGCCACATCAGCCACGGGACCATCGCCGAAGGCTTCGAAGGCGTGGAACACCTCCGCGAATGGGTCCGCATCCAGCGCGCGTCGTTCCCGGATCTGCACGTGACCGTCGAGGACTGGATCGAGCAGGGGGACAAGATCGTCCAGCGCTTCACGGCGCGCGGCACCCACACGGGTGAGGACTACTACGGCATCCCCGCCACCGGAAAGAAGATCGAGATCTGGGGCATCGTCATCGACCACTTCCGGGACGGGAAGATCGTCGAGAGCTGGTTCTCGATGGACGGCATGGACCTGGCCGGACAGCTCGGGGTGCTGTGATGGCCTCGCCCCCTCCGGGGCGGACGGCACTCGTCACCGGCTGCTCGTCGGGGATCGGCCGGGCCACCGCCCTGCGCCTCCACCGGCGCGGCCTGCGCGTCTACGCGACCGCCCGCGAGCCCGGCACCCTGGAGGACCTGGCCGGCCTCGGCATCCGCACGCTGGCCCTGGACGTCACCGACATCGACGCGGCCCGCGCCGCGGTGGAGACCGTCACGGCGGACCACGGGGCGGTGGACGTCCTCGTCAACAACGCCGGATACGGCCTGTCCGGCACCATCGAGGAGACCGGGCTGGAACGGGTGCGCCACCAGTTCGAGACCAACGTGTTCGGCCTGGTCGGCCTCACCCAGCTCGTCCTGCCCGGGATGCGGGCCCGCGGGAGCGGGCGGGTGGTCAACCTCTCCTCGATCTTCGGCCGGTACGCCGCTCCCGGCGGAGGCCATTACCAGGCGAGCAAGCACGCCGTCGAGGCGCTGAGCGACGCGCTGCGCCTGGAGGTCGCCGGCTTCGGCATCCGGGTGGTCGTCGTCGAGCCGGGCCCGGTCCGGACCGCCTGGGGCCGCACCTTCCTCGACGGCCTCCCGTCCGGGCGGCACGACTCCGCCTACAGGCGTTTCCACGAGCGCACGGCGGAGTACTACGAGGCGATCTACAACGGCGGCCGGAGATCGCTGGCGGGCATGTTCGCGATCGAGGCGGACCGGGTCGCCTCCGTCATCGAGAAGGCGGTGCGCGCCCGGCGGCCGCGTGCCCGCTATCCGGTCGGCCTTCTCGCCGCGAGCACGATCGCCCTGCGCCGCGTCACCCCCGACACGGTCTTCGACAACGTGTACCTGCGCAGGCAGTTCCCGGTTCCGTGACCCGGCGGCCGTGCGGCCGCCCAAGCGATGCGACGAGGTGATGGCATGACGACCACGACGGCGAGGGGCAGGCGCGGGACGACGGTGCCCGGGCCGCGGGCGCCGGGGCCCCGCGGGGTCCCCGTGCTGGGCAGCCTCCGGCAATGGAAGGGCGGCACCGCCGAGTTCCTGCTCCGGATGCAGCGCGACCACGGCGAGGTCAGCCGCATGCGGCTCGGACCGTACACCGTCCACCTGGTGACGGAACCCGCGGCGGTGGGCCGGGTGCTGAAGGAGAACAGCGGGAACTACCGGCGTGGCGTCCTCTACGAGCAGTTCCGCACGGTGATGGGGACGGGGCTCCTCACCACCGACGGCGACCACTGGAAGGCGCATCGGCGGGCCATGCAGCCGGTGTTCACCCGCAAGGCGGTGGACGCCATCGGCCCGAACGTCGTCGCGGCCACCACCGAGATGCTCGACGAGTGGGAGTCGCGTGCACGGCGTGGTGAGCCGGTCGAGCTGGTCACCGAGACGCTGCGGCTGACGCTCGTGACGCTGAGCCGCTCGCTGTTCGACTACGACATCCGGCCGGCGGCACCCGTGCTGAAGGACGTGGTGGGGAACGTCGTCGAGGTCATGTTCAAGCACGGCACGATCGGCGAGATGGTCCCCGGCTGGCTCCCCACCAGGCGGAACCGGGTGATCGCGCGCGACCGCAGGATCCTGTCGCGCCTCGTCGGCGAGATCAGGCGGCACCACGCCGTCACCGGTGAGGGCCCGCTCATGAAGCTGATCGAGACCGCGTCCGATCCGGCGAGCGGCCGCCCCTGGACCGACGAGCAGATCCGCGACGAGATCCTCACCATCTACCTCGCCGGCCATGAGACCACCGCCGTCGCGCTGATCTGGACGCTGCTGTCGATCGCCAACCACCCGCCGGTGCAGGAGGAGCTGGACGCGGAGGTCGACGGCGTCCTCGGCGGGCGCCCCCCGTCCGCGGAGGACGTCCCGGACCTGCGCTTCACCGGCCAGGTGGTCGACGAGAGCCTGCGTCTCTACCCGCCGATCTGGATCTATCCGAGGGACGCCGTCGGGCAGGACGAACTCGCGGGCTTCCACATCCCCGCCGGATCGTCCGTGCTCCTCTCGCCGCTCGTCTCCCATCGCAACCCGCGCTTCTGGGACAACCCCGAGGCGTTCGACCCGCACCGGTTCGACCCGGCGGTCTCGGCCGGACGGCCGAAGACGACCTACTTCCCGTTCGGGGCCGGTGCCCGGATGTGCATCGGCAACTTCATGGCGCTCCTGGAACTGAAGATGATCGTCGCGATGATCAACCAGCGGTTCCGGCTGCGGCTGGTCCCCGGCGAGTTCCTGCGGTACGGCGACACCTCGATCTCGCTCCGGCCGCTCTCCGAGGTGAGGGTGACACTCCATCCGCGCGAACGCGGGAGGGGCGCATGAGCGATGCCACGCGGTTCACGTCGGTCGACCCTCGCACGGGACGGGTCATCGGGGACCATCCCGTGGCCGACGAGGCGGCCGTCGGCGCCGCCGTCTCGGCCGCCCGGGCGGTGCAGCCGGCGTGGGAGGCGCTCGGGTTCCGCGGCCGCCGCCTTCGCCTGCGCGCATGGCGCAGGCTCATCCTCGCCCGCGCGGACGACCTGATCGATCTCATCCGCCTGGAGACCGGGAAACCGGCCGACGACGCGCGGCTTGAGGTCGTCCTCGTCACGCGGCACCTGGCCTGGGCGGCGGACAACGCCGGCCGCGTGCTGCGCCGGCGCCGCGTCGCCCCCGGCCTGCTGATGCCCAACCAGGCCGCGACCCTGGAGTACCGGGCCCTCGGCGTGGTCGGCGTCATCGGCCCGTGGAACTACCCGGCCTTCATCCCCATCGGCCCGGTCGCCGCCGCGCTCGCGGCGGGCAACACCGTGGTCCTCAAGCCCAGCGAGCTCACCCCCCGTGTCGGTGAGTGGCTGAGCGAGACGCTGGCCGAGGCCGTCCCCGGGCCCCGGGTCCTGCGCGTCGTGACGGGACTCGCCGGCACCGGCGCCCTGCTGTGCCGCTCGGGCGTCGACAAGATCTCGTTCACCGGGTCCAGCGCCACGGGCCGGCTCGTGCTGGCGGCCTGCGCGCAGACCCTGACCCCCGCGGTGATCGAGGGCGGCGGCAAGGACGCCATGATCGTCGCTCCGGACGCCGACCTCCCGGCCGCGGCGGACGCCGCCGTCTGGGCCGCGATGACCAACGCGGGCCAGACCTGCGTGGGCCTTGAACGGGTCTACGTGGTCGACGAGGTCGCCGACGAGTTCCTCGGCCTGGTCGTGGAACGGGCCGCCGCGCTCCGGGCCGGCGCCGGCGCCGACGCCGACCTGGGCCCGATCGTGCTCCCCCGCGGGCTCGACGTCATCGCGGCGCAACTGCGGGACGCCCTGTCCAGGGGAGGCCGGGCGGTGCTCGGCGGCGAACACTCCCTCGACCCGCCCTACATGCACCCGGCCGTTCTCGCCGACGTGCCGGAGGAATCGACTCTCCTCACCGACGAGACGTTCGGTCCCGTCCTCGTCGTCAACCGGGTCGCGACGACCGGCGAGGCGATAGAACGCGCCAACGCGAGCCGCTACGGGCTCGGGGCGTCGGTCTACTCGCGCCGCTCCGGGGCCGCGATCGGCGGCCGCCTGCGGGCCGGCATGGTCTCGGTGAACGCGGTGATCGCGTTCGCCGGCGTCCCGGGGCTGCCCTTCGGCGGGGTCGGGGACTCGGGCTTCGGCCGCGTCCACGGCCCCGACGGGCTCCGGGAGTTCGCCCGGTCCAAGGCCACGACCCGGCAGCTGTTCCGGCCTCCGCTGCGTCCCACGTCCTTCACCAGATCCCCGCGGACGATGCGCTCGCTCGTCCGGATCGTCCGCCTGCTCTCCGGGCCGGGCGCCCTCCCCGGACGGGGCACCGCCCGCCCGGCCCTCCGCCGGCGCACCCGCCGGCCGTCCCGAAACGGAGAACGGCAACCGTGACGACGGACATCTCGGCCCTCCTGACCAGGCTGGCCGATCCTGCGACCCGCCCCGACCCCTATGACACGCTGCGGGTCCTCCGCGAAAGATCACCCGTGCTCGACCCCGTCTCCGGGCTGGTCGTGGTGGCGCGGCGGGCCGACTGCGAGGCGGTCCTCCGGAGCCCCGGCGTGAGCAGCGACCGGCGGGGCGCGGGCATCACCGTGGTCCCGCAGCAGCCGAACCTCATCAACCTGGACGCGCCCGACCACACCCGGCTGCGCAGGCTCGCCGGCCGGGCCTTCAAGCCCCGCGTCATCGAACGCTGGCGGCCGCGCGTCGAGGCGATCGCCCGCGAGCTGCTGACCGGGATCGCCGAAGGCGGGGGGACCGCGGACATCGCGTCGCGGTTCGCCTACCCGATGCCGGTCCGCGTGATCTGCGAGATGCTCGGCGTGCCACGGCGCGACCACCCCGTCTTCGAACGCTGGGCCCACGCGATCGCCTACACCGTCGATCCCCGGCTGGTGCCCGGACGGCTCGACGCCGAGACGATCGCGGACGTCGAGGAGGCGCGGGAGGGGTTCGCCGGCTACTTCTCCGAGCTGATCGACGCGCGGGCGAAGGACCCACGCGAGGACATCCTGTCGGAGCTGATCGCCGCCGGGGAGGACGAGGACCGGCTCACCCGCACCGAACTGGTGATCATGTGCATCCTGCTGCTGGTCGCGGGCCATGAGACGACGGCCAACCTGATCCTCAACGGCGTGCTCGCGCTCCTGCGCCACCCGGACCAGCTCGGACTGCTGCGCGACGATCCGGCGCTCGCCGGCGCGGCGGTGGAGGAGGTCCTGCGGTACGACGCGCCCGCCCAGATGGTCACGCGCATCGCGGGCGGGCCGCTCACCGTGGGCGGCATGGAGATCGCCGCCGGGTCGCCGATCCTGCTGCTGCTGGCGGCCGCCAACCGCGATCCCGATGTGCACGAGGCGCCGGACGTCTTCGACATCACCCGCGGAGACGGCGGCCATCTGGGCTTCGCGGCCGGCGCCCACTTCTGCCTGGGGTCCGTGCTCGCCCGGCTGGAGGCGACCATCGCCCTCAGCGCGTTCGCCACCGCCTTCGCGGATCCGGTCCTGGTCCGGGAGAGCCTGCGCTATCGGCCGCACATAGCCGTGCGGGGCCCTGACCGTCTCCAGGTGTCGTTCTCCGGGATCTCTCCGGAGGCGCTCGAAGCGCTCGGCGCGACGGAGCGCGTCCATGGCTGAGCCGCGATGGTGGATCTCGGTGGCGGCCGACCGCTGCGCGGGGACCGGTGTCTGCGCGGCGACCCGGCCGGACCACTTCCAGGTCGAGGACGGGCTGTCGCGTCCGCTGGCCGCGGAGGTCGAGGCGGCGCCTTCACTGCTGGCGGCCGCCGAGGGCTGTCCGATGGACGCGATCTTCATTCGGGACGCGCGAACGGGTGAGCGCCTCGTCCCGGAGGAGTGAGAAGCGAGAAGACCGGCTGGAGCCACGCAGGTGCGCCTCCACGGTGGGCGGCATGTCCCGAGTTCCCCCGTAGAAATCACTTCTGGAGTGAAGCCATGCCGATCGACGGTTCCACCATCAACATCGAAGCGCGGATGCTCGGGCCACTGCAGGTGAAGACCCGTCAGCGATCCGCGGTCCCCAGCGCCGCCAAGCCCCGGACGCTCCTGGCGCTGCTCGCGCTCAACCTGGACCGGCACCTCTCCGTGGACACATTGATCTACGAGCTGTGGGAGGACGATCCGCCCCGGAGCGCCGCGATCACACTGCAGACCTATGTGCTCCAGGTGCGCAGGCAACTGGCGGAGGCGTCGGACGTCTGCCCGCGGACCATCTCCGCTTCGGTGCTGCGCACGGTCAAAGCCGGCTACGTGTTCGACCCCGCGCAGGCATGGGTCGATGTCCACGAGTTCCACAGGCTGGCCGATCGAGGTGAGCTGGCCGACCGCGCGGGACGGACCGACGAGGCGGCGAGCCTGTACCGGGCCGCGGAGGAGCTGTGCGCCGGGTCACCGCTCGTCGACGTGGAGCACGGGCCGGCGTTGCGCGCCGAGGTGGCCCGGCTCGAACAGGCCGCGCTGTGCGTCACCGAGAGGCGGATCGCGGCGGAACTGCGGATGGGCTACCACCGGGCGGCTCTCGGGGAGCTGGCGTCGCTGGTCATGCGGCACCCGTTCCACGAGGATCTGCATGCCCAGTACATGGTGGCCCTCTACCGTTCGGGCAACCGGGCGGGCGCCTTGGACGTGTTCCAGAAGATCAGGCGGACGATGACCACGGAGCTGGGGCTGGAGCCCGCCCGCAAGCTGCGGGATCTGCAGGAGGCCATCATCAACGCCGACACGGTGCCGGAGGTGCTGCTGCGGAGCTCCTGAACGGTGGCCCCCGGTGGAGCGGACCCGCGGTGCGGGGGCCGCTCCACCGGCGCGGGGCCCCGTCCCCGCACGCCGGAGCGTCACCGCACGCCGGAGCCCACCGCACGCCGGAGCGTCACCACTGCGGGGAGGTCAGCCAGTCGAACACGTGCGGGCCCGGGCCGTCGGCGGAGTCACGCAGGACCCCGTCCACGTAGAGGAGGGGTTCACCCGGCGAGTGGACGGCGTCGACCACCTCCCCGACGACGATCGCGTGGTCGCCGCCGGGCAGGATGCTGTGCCGGCGGCACTCCAGACGTGCCACCGCACCGTGGATGCAGGGCAGCCCGAGCCGTCCCGCGCCAGCCGGGAGCCCGGCGAACCGGGCGGCCGATCGTCCTGCGAAGGCCAGTGCGATCTCACCCTGCCGGGCCGCGAGCACGTTGACGACGAAACCGTCGGCGGCGGCGAGGTTGTCGTGCATGCGCCGATCTCGTCCGATACAGACCAGGACGAGCGGCGGGTCCAGGGACAGGGAGCAGAACGCGCTGATCGTGCAGCCGACCGGCGTTCCGTCGGGAGCGCGCGCCCTTCGATCCGAAGCCGGGGAGCGGGCGGCCATCGACGATGCGCGTCGCGATCGAGCGCGCCCTGGCCGACGCCGGCCTCGCCCCCGGCGACATCGACGTCGTGTTCGCCGACGGCGCGGGGGTTCCGGCCCTCGACGGCGCGGAGGCCGCCGCCCTGCGCGAGGTCTTCGGGCCCTTCGGCGTCCCGGTCACCGTCCCCAAGGCGGCCTACGGCAGGGCCGGCGCCGCCGGCGGGCCGCTGGACGTGGCGGCGGCGCTGCTGGCGTTCCGGGACTCCTTCATTCCACCGACCGTCAACACGACCGACGTGCCCGGCGCGTACGGTCTCGACCTCGCCCGCGAAGGACGGCGCGCGGCGCTGCGGGCGGCTCTCGTGCTGGCCCGCGGCCACGGGGGATTCAACTCCGCGCTCGTACTGACCCACCCGAACCGCTGAAACCCTGGAGAGCAGGAGATCATGTCTTCGCCCCTCATCACCCAGGAGACCCTGTTCCGGATCCTGGTCGCCACCGCCGGTGAGAGCGACGCACTGCACGGCGACGCGCTGAACACCCCGTTCGAAGAGCTCGACTACGACTCGCTGGCACTGATGGAGGCCGCCGCCCGCATCAAGCAGGAGATGGGGGTCAGCATCCCCGAAGAGGAGCTCGTCGAGGTCAAGACGCCGAGGGAGATGCTCGACCTCGTCAACGAGCTCATCGGAGAGGCGCGATGACCGGGCCGGCGACCGTCCCGCAGACCAGGACCGCCACCCACACGATCGAGGTGCGGGCGACCGCGGGGGCCGTCTACCAGCTGGTCGCCGACGTGACCAGATGGCCGGTCATCTTCGGCCCGACCGTCCACGTCGAGCGGACCCATGAGGAACCGGGCGCCGAGCACTTCCGGATCTGGGCCACCGTGAACGGGCAGGTGAAGAACTGGGAGTCGCGGCGCCGGTTCGATCCCCGGGCGCTGCGGATCTCCTTCCGGCAGGTGCGGAGCGCCGCGCCGCTGGCGTCGATGGGCGGTGAATGGACCTTCCGCCCTCTCGGCCCCGCGCGTTGCGAGGTGGTGTTGCAGCACCACTACGCGGTGATCGACGACGATCCGGCCGCGGTGGCCGCCATCGCCCGGGCCCTGGACGACAACAGCGAGGCGGAACTGGGCGCGTTGCGCCGTGTCGCGGAACTCGGCTGCTCCGCCGGTGAGGCCGCCTTCGCCTTCGACGACGTCGTCTACACCACGGGGCGCGCCCGGGACGTCATGGACTTCCTGGCCCGCGGCGATCTCTGGGCGGAGCGCATACCGCACGTCAAGGCGGCCCAGATGTCCGAGTCCGACGGGGTCCAGCGGCTCACCATGGACACCGAGACCCCCGACGGCTCGACGCACCGGACCTCGTCGACCCGCCTGCTCATCGGCGACACGCTCGTCTACAAGCAGCATCTGCCGCCGAAGCTCCTGATCGGTCACGCGGGACAGTGGGCCGTGCGCGCGACGCAGGGCGACGGCGCGGTGGTCACCGCGCGTCACATGGTCCTGGTGGATCCGGAATCGGTCCAGGACGTGCTCGGCGCGGAGGCCACGCTCGCGGACGCCCGCCGCTTCGTCAGGAGGGCCCTCAGCGACAACAGCACCAAGACCCTTGAGCTCGCCGGCGCCTACGCCGAGTCCTCCGCCTCCCCCGCGGAACGCGAATGACCGCGACGCCGACGACCGCGGCGTCGACGACCAGGGCATCGACGACCACGACGCCGACGACCACGGCTCAGGTGATCGAGCTCGCCGGGCGGGTCCACGTGTACGAGCAGGCCCCCGGGGGCTGGTGCGTCAACAACGCCGGGATCGTCGTCGACGGCCGCGGGGCGCTGGTGATCGACACCGCGGCCACCGAGACCCGCGCGAAACGGCTGCGCGACGCGGTCGACGGCCTCGCGTCCGGACCGCGCAGGGTGGTGGTGAACACCCATGCGCACGGCGATCACACGTTCGGCAACCACGTGTTCGGGCCCGCCACGACGGTGATCGCACACGAGGACTGCCGGACGGACATGGACCGGCACGGCCTGGCGCTGACCGGGCTCTGGCCAGGGACGGACTGGGGGGAGATCGAGCTCGTCCTGCCGGACATCACGGTGACGGACGGGCTGACCTTGCGCTACGGATCCGAGGCCGCGGAGGTCGTCCATGTCGGTCCCGCCCACACCGAGGGCGACCTCGTGGTCTGGCTGCCCGGGCCGCGGATCCTGTTCGCGGGGGACGTGCTGTTCTCCCAGGTCACCCCATTCCATCTCTTCGGTTCCGTCCGGGGGACCCTGGCCGCCATCGAGCGGCTGCGGGACCTCGGCCCCCGGACCGTCGTCTGCGGGCACGGCCCGGTGGCGGGCCCGGACGTGCTTGAGGAGAACGCCTCCTACCTGCGATGGATCCTGCGGCTGGCCGAATCCGGGACGGCTGCCGGTGAGACGCCTTTGGAAGTGGCGGGCGGTGCCGACCTCGGCCGGTACGGGCAATGGATCGACACGGAGCGAATCGTCGGGAACCTGCACCGGGCCTATCTGGAAATGGACGATGCCACACCGGGCGGGCCGATCGACTACGCGGACGTTCTCGCCGACATGGTCGCCTACAACGACGGTGAACCGGCCTGCCTCGCATGAACGGAACGCCGGACCGACCGAAGACCGCAAAGGAGATGATCGATATGCCGGATTCGAGACCGGTGGCCCTGGTCACCGGCTCCACCTCGGGAATCGGCGAGGCCGTCGCCCGCCGATTCGCCGCCGGCGGCTTCGGCGTCGTGCTGAACTCGGCACGCTCGGTCGACGCCGGGAAGACGCTCTCCGCCTCCCTTCCCCATTCGATGTACCGGCAGGCCGACATCGCAGACCACGACCAGGTCCGGGACCTGGTCGACGAGACGATCGCCACCTTCGGCCGCCTGGACGTCCTCGTCAACAACGCCGGACGCACCCGCCCGATACCCCACGGCGATCTGGACTCGGTCACGCAGGAGGACTGGCAGCGGATCCTCGGGCTCAACGTCGTCGGCACGTGGAACCTGAGCGTCGCGGCGATGCCCGCGCTGCGGCGATCGGCCGGCGGGGCGATCGTCAACATCTCGTCGATAGCCGGCAGCCGCCCGGCGGGAAGCTCGATCCCGTACGCCGTCAGCAAGGCGGCCGTCGAGCACATGACGCGGTTGCTGGCCGCCGTCGTGGGGCCCGAGGTGCGGGTGAACGCGGTCGCCCCCGGCCTGATCGACACACCGTGGACGGCCGGCTTCACCGAGATCAAGGAGCGGGTGGCGACGACGACCGCGCTGCGCCGGGTCGGCCTT
This sequence comes from Actinomadura graeca, assembly GCF_019175365.1. Taxonomy (NCBI): domain Bacteria; kingdom Bacillati; phylum Actinomycetota; class Actinomycetes; order Streptosporangiales; family Thermomonosporaceae; genus Actinomadura; species Actinomadura graeca. Next base: position 5,151,304 of record NZ_CP059572.1, read on the forward strand.
CCCGGGGACGTCGCCGACGCGGTCTTCGCGCTGTCCCGGGCCGAGTACACGACGGGCACGGTCCTGTACGTCGACGGCGGTGCACATCTCGCTTGACGAACAGGAGTGTTCGTCCGGAGGTTTTCATGTCAGCGGTGAGCAACGACACCTATGTGGCGGTACAGAGATTCTACGCGGAGGTGATGCAGACCCTGGACGACGGGAAACTCGACGAGTTCGTCCAATGGTTCACCCCGGACGGAGAGTTCGAGCATTCCCAGGGGAGCCCACCGGCTCGGACACGTGCCGGCATTCTCGCGGAAATGCTGGACCATCCCTCGAATTCCCAGAACCCGGACGTGCGGCGCCGGCACTGGTTCGGGCACATGAAGGTCGATCGCATCGACGAGCACACGCTGGACTGCTTCACCTATGCGATCGTGCTGAACTCGAAACCGGGGGAGGCCCCCTACGTCTCCTTCAGTGGCGCCGTGCAGGACGTCCTCGTCGAAGCGGGCGGCGAATTCCTGATCCGGCGCCGCACGCTGGTCAACGACCGGCTTCGTTGATCCTGCAGATCGTCCGGACCGCACGGATATTGACGAAGGGACACGAATGAGCATCGCGGACGAGCGCGTTCTCGCGACTCCGCCCTCCCCGGCCCCGCCCCCCGCTCCGCCTCCGCTCCGCGAACGCGTGACGGAGCTGGCGGCGCTGCGGGAACGCATCCGGCGGGGCGACCCCAAGGCGACCATGGCGCAGCACTCCCGGGGCAAGCTGTCCGCGCGCGAGCGGCTCGGGCTGCTCTTCGACGAGGGGACGTTCACCGAGATCGAGGCCCTGCGCCGGCACCGCGCCACCGGTTTCGGCCTGGAGGCGCGGCGTCCGCACACCGACGGGGTCGTCGTCGGCTGGGGCCTGGTCCACGGCCGGACCGTCTTCGCGTACGCCCACGACTTCCGGATCTTCGGCGGCGCGCTGGGGGAGGCCCACGCGGAGAAGATCCACAAGGTGATGGACCTGGCCGAGAGCACCGGGGCCCCGATCGTCGGGCTGTGCGACGGCGCGGGCGCGCGGATCCAGGAGGGCGTCACGGCCCTGGCCGGGTACGGCGGGATCTTCCAGCGCAACGTCCGCAGCTCCGGGGTGATCCCCCAGATCAGCGTGATCCTCGGGCCCTGCGCGGGCGGTGCGGCGTACTCCCCGGCGCTCACCGACTTCACCTTCATGGTGCGCGACATCGCCCAGCTCTTCGTCACCGGCCCGGACGTGATCCGGGCCGTCACCGGGGAGGTGATCGGCCATGACGAGCTCGGTGGCGCGGACGCCCACGCCTCGCTCTCCGGAGTGACCGCGTTCGCCTACGACGACGAGGAGAGCTGCCTCACCGACGTGCGGTACCTGCTGTCGCTGCTGCCGTCGAACAACCGGGAACCGCCCCCGGCCGCGCCGTCCGGCGACCCCGCCGACCGGCGCGCCGACCGGCTGCTCGACCTGGTGCCGGCGGACCCCGGCCGGTCCTACGACATGCGCGCGGTCATGGCCGAGATCGTGGACGACGGCGAGTTCTTCGAGGTGCACGAGCGATGGGCGGCCAACGTCGTCTGCGCGCTGGCCCGGCTGGACGGGCATGTCACCGGGATCGTCGCCAATCAGCCCGCGCACCTGGCCGGTGTGCTGGACGTCCACGCCTCCGAGAAGGCGGCCCGCTTCGTCCGGATGTGCGACGCGTTCAACATCCCGCTGGTGACCCTGGTCGACGTGCCGGGCTTCATGCCGGGGGCCGACCAGGAACACGGCGGCATCGTCCGGCACGGGGCCAAGCTGCTCTACGCCTACTGCGATGCCACGGTTCCGCGGATCCAGGTCATCCTGCGCAAGGCTTATGGCGGTGCCTACATCGTGATGGACTCGCGTTCGATCGGCGCGGACCTCTCCCTGGTCTGGCCCACCAACGAGATCGCGGTGATGGGCGCCGAGGGCGCCGCCAGCGTCATCTTCCGCAAGGAGATCCAGGCGGCGGCGGATCCGGACGAGGCGCTGCGGCGGCGCGTGGCGCAGTACAGGGACGAGCTCATGCACCCCCACTACGCCGTCGAACGGGGCTTGGCGGACGACATGATCGACCCGGCCGAGACCAGGTCCGTGCTCGTCCGGTCGCTGGCGATGCTCCGGGCGAAGCACCGTGCGCTGCCTTTCCGCAAGCACGGGAACCAGCCGCAATGAGGCTGGTGAAGGGCCACCTTGACGACGAGGAGCTGTTCGCGCTGGCCGTGGTGCTCCTGGCGGCCGTCCGCCGGGCGCCGGAACCGGCCGGGTTCCGGGGGGCCGGCCCGGTCCGGTGGGTCCGTCACGCCGTTCATCTTCCGAATCCGTGGGAGCGGCCGTGGGGGACGCCATGCGCAAGATACTGATCGCCAATCGCGGAGAGATCGCGGTGCGGGTGGCCCGCGCCTGCCGGGACGGGGGCCTCGCCTCGGTCGCGGTCTACGCCGACCCTGACCGGAACGCCCCGCATGCCCGGCTGGCCGACGAGGCGTTCGCGCTGCGCGGGGACACCCCGGCCGAGACGTACCTGGACCAGGAGAAACTCCTGCGGATCGCCGCGGAATCGGGCGCCGACGCGGTGCACCCCGGGTACGGGTTCCTCTCGGAGAACGCCGGGTTCGCGCAGGCCGTGCTCGACGCGGGCCTGGTCTGGATCGGGCCTCCGCCGGAGGCCATCCGGGTGCTCGGCGACAAGGTGTCCGCACGCCGGATCGCGGCGCGCGTCGGCGCGCCGCTGGCGCCCGGCACCACCGGCGCCGTCGGCGGTGCCGCGGAGGTGCTGGAGTTCGCCGACCGGCACGGCCTGCCGATCGTCGTCAAGGCCGCGTTCGGCGGCGGCGGACGCGGGCTCAGGATCGCGCACACCCGCGAGGAGATCCCGGAGCTGTACGAGTCCGCCGTCCGGGAGTCCGCCGCCGCCTTCGGCCGCGGAGAGTGCTTCGTGGAGCGGTACCTGGAACGCCCCCGGCACGTGGAGACCCAATGCCTGGCCGACGTGCACGGCGACGTCGTGGTCGTGTCGACCCGCGACTGCTCACTCCAGCGGCGCAACCAGAAGCTGGTCGAGGAGGCCCCCGCGCCGTTCCTCTCCGACGGGCAGGAGGCCGAGCTGCGGGACGCGTCCAAGGCGATCCTCCGGGAGGCCGGCTACGTCGGGGCCGGCACGTGCGAGTTCCTGATCGCGGCCGACGGCACGGTCTCGTTCCTGGAGGTCAACACCCGCCTCCAGGTCGAGCATCCGGTGACCGAGGAGGTCACCGGCCTGGACCTGGTCGCGGAGCAGTTCCGGCTGGCCCGCGGCCTTCCGCTCGGATACGGCGACCCGGAGCCGCGCGGCCATGCGATCGAGTTCCGGATCAACGCCGAGGATCCGGGACGCGGCTTCCTCCCCGCCCCGGGCCGTGTCGTCCGCTGGGAGCCGCCGTCCGGCCCCGGGGTCCGGCTGGACGCGGGCGCCGAAGCCGGCACCGTGGTCGGCCCGGCATGGGACTCGATGCTGGCCAAGCTGATCGTGACCGGCGCGGACCGGGAGCAGGCCCTCGCCCGCGCCCGCCGCGCCCTGGCCGAGTTCCGGGTGGAGGGACCGGCCACCACGCTGGCGTTCCACCGCCACGTCGTCGACGACCCCGCCTTCGTCGCGGCTCCGTTCGCCGTGGACACCCGCTGGATCGAGACCGAGCTGGCCGGCCGCCTCCCCCCGTCCGGCCCGCCGGCGGCGGTATCGGACGAACCCGCCGACGAGTGGACGACCCTCGTCGGGGAGGTGCAGGGACGCCGGGTGGAGATCTCCCTTCCCGCCTCGTTCGGCCGGTCCGCCGCGCCACCGCCCCGTCCCCGTCGCGCCGGCTCATCCGCCGCGCGCCCGGTCACCTCACGCGAGGACCTCGTCGCGCCGATGCAGGGCACGATCGTCAAGATCGCCGTCCAGGAGGGCGACCGGGTGAACACCGGGGACCTGATCGCCATGCTCGAAGCGATGAAGATGGAGCAGCCGGTGCACGCCCACAGGCCGGGGATCGTCACCGGCCTGTCGGTCACCGCGGGCACCACCGTCACCACCGGCACCGTCATCTGCCGCATCACCGGCTGAACGGCCGCCGGATGCCGTCAGTGGTCGATGAGAGGGGGTGAAGGCGTTCCTGATGTCGTCCTGGGACGGCTTCACGTACCTCTTGGGGTCGGGGCCGAGGTCGGTGCCCAGGAAGGAGCCGTACGTGATGACGGAGGGGCAGCTGCGCCCGCCGATCTGCACCTTGCGGTCGGCCACCAGCCTTCCCGTCCGCAGCTCGTACACACCTTGACCGGGACAACGCCTCACAGGATCAAAGGAATTCGTGGGAACCGGGACGCGCTATTACCAGTAAATCCCCGCCCAGCGCTGATCGCCACCGCAGGCCGGCCCTTGATGCGTTAATCGGCCCAATGATCTGCCGTGGTGCCAGGCCAGTCAATTCACTTCTCGCAAGGGCGTTTCCGCCTCAGGAGCGCGCGTCGTTTCACGTGGCCGGGCCCGCCGTCGCGATCGTGGGTCCGGATCGGGTGACGTGCGAGGACGTGTCCGGAAGCGGCGTATGTGATCGATGACCCTCGGGGGCCGTCCGGGCGGGGCGATGATGGCGGTCATGCCGGGCAGTGAGGGGACGGAGCGACCGCCGTCCTCCGCGCCCTCGCCGGTGACCGGGGCGGGGGAGCGGTCGATCGGGGCGGGGCGGATCTCGGGCATCGCTTCGACCGGTGACAACACGACCAACATCCAGGCGGTGCTGCCGCCTCACGCGCTGCGGCCGGCGGCGGAGGTGGAGGCCCCGGCGGGGCTGGCGAACGTGCCCGGACGTCATCACCTCTTCGTCGGCCGCCGCGCCGAGCTGGACGAGCTGGACGCGGTGCTGGAGGCGGCGAGCGGGGTGGTCGTCGCGGCGGTGCACGGACTGGGCGGCATCGGCAAGTCGACCCTGGCCGCCCGCTACGCCGCCGACCGCGCCGGCCGGTGGGGCCCGGTGTGGTGGATCACCGCTGACACCCCGCAAGGGGTGCAGGCGGGTCTGGCGGCGCTGGCCGCGGCGCTGCAACCGGCGTTGCAGACGGTGCTGTCCCTGCGGGAACTGGCCGGGTGGGCGCTGGACTGGCTGGCCTGCCACCGGGACTGGCTGCTGGTGCTGGACAACGTCAACGATCCCGCCGACGTCGCCCCGGTGATGGACCGCGCGGCGCGTGGCCGGGTGCTGATCACCAGCCGCCTGGCCGAGGGCTGGCACCGCCTCGGCGCGCAGGTCGTCCGGCTGGAGGTCCTCACCCAGGAGCAGGCGGTGGAACTGCTCACCCGGATCATTTCCGGGACCACTGCGTCCGGTGACGCTGGAGGCGCGGGCCCGTTCCGGGGGGTGCGGGGGGTCGTCCCCTCACAGGAGACGGGCCCGGTGCCGTCCGGTGCCGCCGAGCTGGTGGCCGAGCTGGGGTGCCTGCCGCTGGCCGTGGAGCAGGCCGCCGCGTTCCTGCACCAGACCCGCCTCTCCCCGGCCCGGTACCTGGAGCTGCTGCGCGAGAACCCGGCCGTGATGTACGACCGGACCGCCCGCGGCGCCGACGGTGAACGCACCGTCGCCGGGATCTGGCGCATCACCCTGGACGCTCTGGCCGGCACGCCGCTGGCAGGGAGGCTGCTGCGGGTGGTGGCGTGGTGGGCGCCGGAGGCCATACCCCGCGGTCTGCTGGACCCGCTGGGCGATGCGGTGGAGGTCGCCGCCGCGCTCGGGGAACTGGCCGCCTACAACATGGTCTCCCTGGACGCCGGGACGGTCACGGTGCACCGGCTGGTCCAGGCCGTCGCGCGCACTCCGGACGCCACCGACCCGCACCGGCGTCCCGACGACATCGCCGCCGCCCGCGACCAGGCGGCGCAGCTGCTGAACCGGGCCCGTCCCTCCGATTTCCGGGATCCGGCGCTGTGGCCGTTGTGGCGGACGCTGCTGCCGCATATCGACGCGCTCGCCGTCCACACCGACCCAGACGCCGACACCCTGGACATCCTGCCCCTGCTCAACTGGACGGCGGCGTTCCTGAACGGCCAGGGAGCCGTCCAGCGCGCCATCGCCTACTACACCCGCGGCCTGGCCGGTGACCAGCGCCTCCGCGGCGACCTCGACCCCGAGACCCTGCGCTCGCGCAACAACCTCGCCAGCGCCTACCAGTCGGCGGGGGATCTGCGCCGGGCGATCCCGCTCTACGAGCGGACCCTCGCCGAGTGGGAACAGGTGCTCGGCAGCGATCATCCCGACACCCTGAACTGCCGCAACAACCTCGCCAACGCCCTCCAGGCGACGGGGGCCCTCGGCCGGGCGATCCAGCTTTATGAGCGGACCCTCGCCGACCGGGAGCGGGTGCTGGGCGATGACCATCCCGACACCCTGCTCTCCCGCAACAATCTCGCTCACGCCTACCAGTCGGCGGGGGACCTCGACCGGTCACTTCCGCTGTACGAGCGGACCCTCGCCGATCGGGAGCGGGTGCTGGGCGGCGACCATCCCGACACCCTGCTCTCCCGCAACAACCTCGCCAGCGCCTACCAGACCGCGGGGGATCTGGATCGCGCGATCACCCTGCATGAGCAGACCTTCGCCGATCGGGAGCGGGTGCTGGGCGGCGACCATCCCGCCACCCTGCAATCCCGCAACAACCTCGCCCACGTCTACCAGTCGGCAGGGAGTCTCGACCTGGCGATCCCCTTGTACGAGCAGACACTCGCCGACCGGGAGCGGGTGCTGGGCAACGATCACCCCGACACCCTGAACTCCCGGAACAACCTCGCTCACGCCTACCAGTCGGCGGGTGATCTCCAACGGGCGATCCCCTTGTACGAGCGGACGCTCGCCGACCGGGAGCGGGTGCTGGGCGACGATCACCCCGACACCCTGATCTCCCGCAACAATTTCGCCTACGTCCGTCAGGCGGCGGGAGATCTCGGCCAGGCGATCCGGCTGTACCGGCAGGCCCTCGCCGACTGCGAGCGGGTGCTGGGCGCCGACCACCCGACGACCAAGGTCGTGCGCGGCAATGTGGAACGGGCCGAGCAGGCCCAGGCCGAGCAGCCGCCCGCCTGATCCCGACGAGACGCCCTCGACGAGCTGATGGCCATCGCCGAAGCCATGTCTGCCCGCGCGCATCTTGGCGCCAAGGGCGACAATGACCTGTCCTAACTGAAGGTGTTCACTCAACCACGCTCCGCACATCATGGGTCGAGGGCCGTCCGGCGGCCTGCCCGCCTGCCTGCAGCATGCCGATCCAAAGGGAGCTCCCATGCAGACCCCCTCCCGTATCGCCTTCGCCGTGGCCGCCATCACCACAGGGGCCCTGATGGGCACGGTCGTCCCCGCCTCGGCGGACGACAGTTGCCCTGCGGGCGCCCTATGCGTCTGGGAACACGCGAACTTCCAGGGGCACAAAGGAGTGTTCTATGAGCCTCAGCCGGACCTGACCCGCCAAGGACTCGATAAGAACATCAGCAGCCTCAAGAACCACGACAACGAAGACTGGTGCCTGTACGCAGGCAAGTACTACGGCGGCGCGGACGGACGCGCCCTCTCCGGAAGGGACCTTCCCACGCTGGGCGTCTTCGACGACCTGACCAGATCGCTCCAGCCCTGCCCCTACTGACCGGCAGACGACATCGCGCCCGCCGATCGCGTGGGACCGACCGCCCTGAGCGCGATCATGAGCGCGGGTGAAGAAGGACATCGAGTACGTCGCGTCCGAGACGTTCGGCTGCTCGCTCGCCGCGATGCTCCTCGTCGGCGAGACCCCACACGGTTCACGCGGCCCCGTGCGTCGTCGCGGTGCCGAGGTCGGTGATGAGATCGGAAAGGACGTGTTCCTCTTCGACGCGTACTCCCCGTTCGCTCATCGCCGTGGCCAGTGCGGGGTCCCAGGCGGTGGGCGAAGGGCGTCCGGTCAGGGGGGTGTCTGAGGCCGCTTCGCGGTAGGCGGCGGCGTCGTAGCGCCAAGGACGCCAGCCGATGCGGGTGCGGACGGCGGTGGCGATCGCGACTCCGCCCCAATCGAAGTCGCCGTGGTAGGCGAACTCGGCGGATCCGTCCGCGAGGAGTTCGAGCAGGCGCCACACCGCGGCCGATGGGCGCCCGTTGCAGCAGACCAGGGGCGGGCAGGACGGGCCGAGGGCGTCGGCCGCCTCGGTGAGCACCACAGGGTTCTCGCAGATCCGGACCAGCCCGGCGCGCATCGGGGCGGCTCGGCGGCGGAGCTGGCGCAAGGTCAGCGACACCGGTTCGCCGCGCATGGCGGCGAGCATCCGGCCGGTCGCCGTGGTGGTGTCGCCGGGAAGCCCCAGGCACAGAACGGTCGAGGACAGCTCGTCCAGATGCACCCCGACCGCGGCCCAGGTGCCGCGGCGGTTCTCAGCGCCGCCGTCCGCGGCGAAGGGCAGCCCGACGAGGGCGCGGGCGCTGGAGAGCGCCAGCGTGGCGAGGGGCCGGCCGTCGTCCAGGGCATGTGCGTCGCCGCAGGTCTCGGCGGCGAATCGGCTGAGGGGGACGTCGGAGGCCGGCAGAGCCCGCACGACCGCGGCCAGCCGCCGCAGCATCGCCGCGGCCTCCCCGGGTCCGGACGTCAGACGCCGGACGAGGCCGGAGGAGCCCAGCCGCTCGTGCCAGTCGGCCAGCTCGGGACGGCAGGCGACCGCCTCGTCCAGCGGGTCGAAGGCGGACGCCCAGGCGGCGGCCGTCTCGGCCCGCTCCCGGACCAGGTCGGGGACCGGACCGCCCAAGACCTCGACGGCGGCGGCGAGCCCGCCTGGAGAGGCACCGCTGGCCCGCAGCACACGGTCGACCTCGGCGAGGGAGACCGACAGCGATGCCCCGGCGGCGGCGCGACGGCCCAGGAGCAGTTCGACCGCCCGCCGCTGGGACGGGGTCGCCCCGGCCAGGGTGACCGTCCCGGAGAGCGCACCGCCGCGCTCCAGCCGGCGTCGGACCCGCTGGACCAGCCAGGCCGTGTCGGGGCCGCCCAGCAGCCGCCGCAGCCGGCCGGTGTCGGTCATCCGAACAGCCCCGCCTGCCCGGTCGCGGGCTCGGACTCCGGCCGGGGCAGGGGCGCGCGGGTGCGGTCCCGGCCGTCCCAGCGCCACGGGGTCACCAGGACGGCGTCGATGCCGTCACGCCGGGACAGCTGGCAGATCGCCAGGCCGGGTACCTGCGGATAGCAGCCCCACTCGCGCTCGCTGGTCATCACCACGTCCATGTCGAAGGTGGCGAGCAGGCCGAGGCACTTGGCGCGCGAGTCGTCGTCCACTCCGGCGAACGCCTCGTCGAGCGCGACGAGCCGAGGCGCGTAGGGGTTGCCGGCCGACTTGTAGTGCGCGGACGCGGCGGCGAACAGCGGCACGGACGCGGCGAGCACCCGTTCGCCACCGGACGCCGGCCCGGTCGCGGGACGCCACTGCCCGTCCTGGAGCCGCTGGATCGTGAACGCGTGCCAGGACCGGTAGTCCAGCGCGCGGGTGAGCTGCTCGGTCCACCCGGAGGACGGGTTGTCGGCGTGTTCGCGGGCTATCTGCTCTTGAAGGAACCGGCCGACCGCGGCGCGGTCGTCCAGCGACCAGGCGTCGATCGTCTGCCGCAGCCTCTCCCGGACACGGTCCAGCCCGTCCGGGGCGCCCTTCGCCGGCTTCCACACCAGCCGCAGCCGCATACCGGTGGACGTCGGACGGGACGCGAGCTCGGCGTTCATCTCCCGCACCTCGTCCTCGGCGGCGGCGATGAGCTCCTGGAGGGTGCCGGCGACCTCGTTCAGCAGGTGGTTCTCCAGGATCTCCCGTTCGCGGGCGGACAGCAGCAGCGCCCGATCCCCGATCTCGACGTCCAGGGCCGCCGCCAGACCGGGGACGTCCCGGGGGCGGCCCTGGAACAGCACGTCCACGACCATGATCCCCTCGCGGAGGGTCAGGCCGACCGAGTGGCCGTGCCGGGACATCGCGTCCGACAGCAGCTTGTGCTCCTCGGCCACCCTCTTCTGCACGCGGTCCCACGGGCCGTCGCCGTCGTCGACGGTGCTCAGCTCCGTGTTGACGGCGCGGGCCAGCAGCACGGCGGATTTGGCCGCCCACTCCTGCTCTGGGTCCGGGACGTCCAGGCCGGGCAGCGCGACGGCCAGCAGACCCGTCGCGGCGAACGCCCGGAAGGTTCCGACCGCCTCGTCGCGGGCGCTGGCGGCTTCGGTGATCTGGGCGCGGAGGCGATCGCGCGTCCCCTGGGCCTTGCCGCGCGCCTCCAGCGCCGACCGTTCCCGCCCGCGCGCCGCCGATTCGGCGCGGTCCCGTTCGGTGATGGCCTGTTTCACCTGTTCGAGCTGCCGGAACAACTCCTCGACGGCGGCGCCCGCCGTCTCGACCAGCGTCCGGTGCTGCTCGGCGGCCGTGACGGCCTGCCCGCGCGCCTCCGCGGCCCGCTCCGCCGCCTCCGCCAGCCGCCCCTGGACATCCGCCAGCTCCTCGGCGGCGTCGCGTGCCAGCTCCCGCGCCGCCAGCAGCCCCCGCGCGGCCGGCCACAGCTCGGCGAGCGCCAGCCGGTAGTCGCTGACCGCGTCGCGTGCCTCGGAGAGTTCGGCCTCGCCGGTCGGGAGGCCGACGTCCGAGGCGAACTCGGCGGCGTTCACCGTCGCCGCCGCGGCCTCCTCGCGCCGCCGTACCACGATCTTGTCGACGCGGACGCGCTCGGCGCCCAGGTCCTGCCGCCTGCGATGCTCACCCGCGAGGCGGACGTGCGCCTCGCGCAGGTCGGTGTCGCGCGGCACCCTCCGATGTTCGGCCGCCAAGATATTCTGCCGGGCCGACAGTGCTTCCAGTTCCCTGTCGAGTGCGTCGATCCTGGTGCGGGTCGCGTCGAGGTCGGCGCGGAGCCGGACGAGGCGGGCGCGCCGGCCGGCCTCGCGGGCGCCCTCGCCGATGAAGCGGGCTCCGTCCTTGCGCCAGGAACCGCCGAGGACGCCGTTCGCCCACCGCCCGTCCACCGCGACCCACGTCCGCGCGCCCGGCCCGAGACCCAGCCCGGCGAGGACGGCCCGCACGGCATCGTCACCGATGGCGGCGGCCCCCGGGTCGGCGCGGTCGATGGCGGGACGCAGCACCAGCGCGCACGACGGACCCTGGACGGCCTCGCCGGTCAGCACGAACATGTCGTCCTCCCCGACGAGGGCGCCGTCCGGTGTCACCCAGGCGTCCAGGACGCCGGACGCCTCCAGCGCGGCCTCCAAGCCGGCCCGGTGATCGTCCGGCACGGTGTCGGTGAAATCGACGACCCTCCACAGTGGCGCGCCCGGACGGCCCTCGCGGGAGGCGGTGCGCGTGTGGGGGACGGGCGGGACGTCGTGCTCGCCGGACTCCAGCCGTCCGATCTCGTCGAGGAGCGATTGCGCCGCCGCGTGCTCCGCCCGCCGCCGGGTCTCCGCATCGGCCACCTGGCCGCCGAGGGACGCGGTCGCCTCGCGGGCCGCGTCGTCCACGGCGCCGGCGGCCGGGTTCCGGCCCTCGGCGGTCACCGCCCACCCCTCCAGCTCCGCCAGGACCGCGTCCGGATCGTCCACCCGGATCTCGGTGAGCCCGGCGAAGTAGGCGACGTGGTCGTCCAGCAGCCGCGCGGCCTCCGCCCGCGTCCGCGCCTCGGCCGCGTCGATGCGTCCGTCCGCGGCTTGGAGTTCGGCGAGCAGCCGCTCCGCCTCGGCGGTGGCGGCATCCAGCCGGGTCCGGGCGGCGGCGACCTCCGCCAGCAGCCGGTCGAGCTCGGCCAGGGCCTGGGACCGGGCGGCGGCCAGGGCGCCGGTGGCCCGGTGCGCCCCGGCAAGGTCGGCCTCCCAGCCGTCCGTGGCCGCGGCGTGGGCGGGACCGCATCCGGCGGCCTTCGCCAGGGCGGCCGCCCCGTCCCTCACCGTGGTGAAGGTCGCTTCGGCCTTCTCCTCGCGGGATCGTGCCGTCCCGGCCCGGGACTGTTTGCGCTCCACCTCGCGGGCCAGCCCGTCGCGGTCGCGCTCGCGTGCCGCCGCGTAGGAGTTCCGGCGGCCCGCCTCCTCGCCCATCTGCTTGATGCGCTCGGCATCGCGCATCTCGGGGCTCGCCTCAAGCGCCAGCCGGCGCGCGCCCAGCCGCTTCTCCGCCTCTTCCAGCTCCTCCAGCAGCCGCGCCGCCTCTGCCAGCTCATCGTTCGCCGCGGTGAACCGTGTTTCCGCGTCGGTGAGGTCGCGGTTCAGATGTTCGTACCGGCTCTGCGTGAGACGCGGCCCGGCCGCCCTTCGCTTCGCCGCGATCCGCGCGTATCCGGTGTAGTGCCTGAGGAAGCCGGTGGCGGCCTTGTGCGCGTCCTCCAGGGCGTGCAGGGCGTCCCGTTCCTCGTCCAGGCCGCGGAACGCCTCCGCCACCGTCGTGATCAGCGTCGGGCTGAGCGGCGGCAGCGCCTCCGTCAGCGCGCGGGACAGCAGCCGCTCGTCCGGCTTCTTCGACAGCTGCGGTTGCCGGAGCTGGATCAACAGGTTGACCAGTGCCTTGTAACGGTGCTCACCGAGGCCGAACAGCGCCTCGTCGACGGCACGCCGGTATTCGGTCACACCGTCGTAGAGCATGCCGTGGCCGGCCACCGCCTCCCGCAGCTTCTCCCGCGTCAGCGAGACACCGCCCTCCGACACCAGCGACAGGTCCACGCCGATGCGGCGGGACGTGACGAAGAACCAGTGCCGGACGATCCCGCGGTCCTTGACCGCCTTCAGCCCGCAGCCCAGCGTCCGGTACTCCTCGGTGCCGTCCGGGTGGCGGCGCCCGAACTCCAGCCAGGTATAGCCGAGCCGCTCCGGATGCGGATGGCGGCCGCCGAGCAGCAGGTTCCACTCCATCCGCTTCTGGCGGTCGCCGTCCGGTTCGACCCGGTGTGGGGCCAGCTCCCCGTCCAGCAGGAACGGCAGCGTCAACGCCAGCACCTTCGACTTGCCGGTGCCGTTGTTGCCGCGCAGCAGCAGCCGCCCGTCGTGGAACCAGAACTCCTCGACGTCGTAGTAGAACATGTCGACGAGTCCGGCGCGCAGCGGCTTCCAGCGCTCGGACGCCGCGACGGGGACCTCCGTCACGTGTCGGCCCTCCTCGTGTCGTCGGTGAGGGGACGAGTGTCGTCCGTAACGGGACGATCGCCCGTGTCCTTCGGCAACTGCCCTGAGACCCGGACGGTCGGTTCCTCCACCGCGTAACGTGCGATCGCGGGTCGCGCCCTGACCCGGCCGGGCAGCTGCTCCACCAGCCGCAGCGCCGCCAGCTTCCCGAGCGCGATGCCGAGCAGCTCCTCCGCGGCGCCCGGCTCCGTCACCCCCTTGCGCCAGTACGTCCTGTGCCGGACGGCCATGTCCCGGACGAAGTCGGTCAGCTCATCCCATCCCGCCTCTTTCCGCCCGGCCAGGTACTCGGCGAGCAGCAGCGTCACATGCCCGTCCGTGCGCTGCTCGGGCATCCGCACGTCGGTCAGTTCGTCGTCCGGGTCGACCATCGCCACACCCTCGGCGCGCACCTCGGCGACCAGGCCGGTGGCCTCATCGATCCGGCGGGTGATCGCCGCGCGCTGGGACACCAGGTAGGCGCGTTCGGCGTCATCGAGGTCGTCGTAGTACACCACCGGGTCTTCCAGCAGCCTGCGGGTCAGCCCGCGCCGCAGTGTCCGGTTGCGCAGCTCGTCGGTGTCGGGGACGGGCTCGTCGGTCAGCTCGGCCAGCCGCTCCTCGAAGCCCGTCGCGACGACGGTGGACGGCCCCCGCACGCCGGTGAGCAAACTCGCGAGGACGACCCGGCGCACGTCGTACAGCACGTCCCCGGTCGCCGCCAGGTAGGACTCCTCGTCCCCGGAGACCCGCCGCAGCACACCCCATCCGAGCAGCAGCCGCACCACCGCGACCAGGTCGGAGCGCTCCGCCCGGCCGTCCAGGCCGAACGGGAACGCCAGACCGGGCTCGGCGGCCGCGTTCAGCACCTCTTCCGCGAGCCGGCCGAGCGTCGTCTGGGCGTCGGCGCGCTCCAGCACCGCCAGGGCCAGGCACAGCAGCACGTAGCGGCGCCGCCCGAACGGTTCCCCCGCCTTGCCGCGCGCCGGGTGGGTGCCGTCTTCCAGGGTCGGGGCCGTCTTGAAGAGCCGGGCCGTATCGGCGTCCACCTGGAGCCGCCAGCCCGTCTCCCGGCTCAGCCAGTCGCGTAACTCCGCCTGGTGCCTGCGGACCAGCGCCAAAGCCTCGGGGTCGGACTCGGCGGTCAGCAGCGGACGCCGTAACAGCGCCCGCAGCGCCGCCCTCCGGGCCGGGTTCTCCTCACTCATGCAGATCCGTGATCTCGATGAGGTGCTCAGGTCCGCTGAGTACGCCGTCCTCGGTCACGATGTGCACCTGCCCGCCGTGCGGGACGAGGGACAGCCGCACTTCCATGGACCCGTCCCCGGTGACGGCCTTCACCTCGGTGTCGCCGGGCAGCCGCACCGCGAGGGCGTCCCCCAGCAGGGACAGGAACAGCCGGAACGCCCGGGCGTCCAGCACTCCGAGCTCCGACAGGCGGACGGGCCCGTCGGTGCGGAGCCGGGTGCGCGCCGCAGCGGTCTCCGCGGCCTCCCGGTCGGCGCGCTCGCGCAGCAGCCGCCGCATCTCCGACCGGTCCTGGACGCGGTTGGGCTTGCCCCGCCGTTCATACGAACCGGTCCGGCGCAGCTGCGGCGAGATCCGCACCGGCGGCGCGTCCGCCCAGGGCACGCCCTGCGGTGCGTCCTGCTCCCATGCCGCCACGGTCACCGCGGTGACGGTCAGGTGCCGCGCGGAGGTCAGCCCGAAGGCCGCCCGCCACAGCCGGTGCGTCGCCGCCTCGTCCGGGGCCTCGGCGAACCAGCGGGCCAGCGCCCGGAAATCGGCCGACCGGTCCGAACGGCCCGAGCGGCGCTCGTTCAGCAGCCCGACCGTGTCGACCAGCTGCTTGATCGCCGTCACCGCCGACCGCCGCAACAGCCGCGCCTGCGATGGGCGGTCCGTCCCGCCGGAGACGAACCAGTCCCGCAGCCCACGCCACCGGTTGCGCCACGACTCGAGTGCCGCGGCCTCGGCGCGGCCGAACGCCTCGGCGGCGTCCGCGCCGGACGGAGCCGCGTCGGCCGCCTCCCGCCGGGCCACCAGCCCGAGCAGCCGCTCGTGGCCGCGCGCCTCCACCTCGTTCAGCAGCGTCGCGATCGTGGCCCCGGAGTTCGCCAGATCCGCGATGAATCGGTTGATGTACTCGATGAGCCGTTCCTTGTATTCGATGAACCCCTCGACGTCCCCGTCCGAGAAGTCGATGGCCCGCCGCAGCGACGCCATGAAGGCCTGCGCGTTGTCGGCCAGCGAGGAGAACCGGTCCGCCAGTGCGAGCAGCAGCAGGTGGAGTTTCGCCGGATCCGGGTCGTCCTCGCCCGCGAGCGCCGACAGGGCCGCGAGCCGGTCGGCGATGTCGGCCAGCGCCACCGACTGCAGCACTCCGCGCTGGCCGATCGCCTCCTCATAGAACGCGATCGCCTGCTCGGCCGCGTGACCGGCCGGGGTGAGCTGGAACAGGAGCCGCTTGCGGTGGAAGTCCTCGACGCTCGTCACCCGGCCGGTGTCGGCGTCGGCCCGCAGGTTCCCCCACTCCACGAGCTTCTCCAGTGCCTGCGCGAGCTGCTCGTCACTCTCGCGCCGCGACTCCGCCGCCACGTCCTCGGGACGCAGGTGGACGATGAACCGTTCCTTGGCCCGTGCGAACGAGCACAGCACGTCCCGGTAGAGCGCCGCGTTGGGAGCGCTGAGATGTGCGAACGGCTGCGGCCACGCCGCCCCCGAGCCCGGATCCGCCACCGATCCATTGTCACCCTGAACCCGCGTGAATGTGCCCACTCCGCCACACCAGGGCCCACGCGTTGCCAGATCGCCCGCCGAGACCGGTGAGCCGCTCCCGGCGGTCACGTCCTGCTGCCGCACTTCGCCACCTGGTTCCGGGCTGCGGCCGTACGCTTGAAAGCCTGTCGGAGCCGCCGTTACCGGCAATGGCGGCATGCGGAGGTGACCGGTTTCGATGACAGGACCGCTGGCGATGGAAGTGCTCTTATCGACGCTGTTGACGCTGGACGAAATCGGCGCGGATCTAGCCGGGCTCGCCATCAGTGTCCGGGTCGGCGGGGCGGGTGTCACCCATGCGCCGCAATGCCGGCAGGTCGGTAAAAGGGTCGCCGAGGAAGCGACCGTGCCCGTCAGCGAGCTTCGCGCAGGGGGTGCGATCCGGCCTTGCCGCACATGCGGCGGCGCGGTCGTCGGCGAACTCTCCGCCACCCAGTCCGAGCGGCTCGCGGCGCTCATCCCGGTCCTGGAGGAACGACTTCAGGAGGCGGCGGAAGTGGAGCGGGCCAAGCGGGAGGAGCAGGAGCGGATACGCCGCGCCGACGCGATCGACAAACGCGCCGGATACATCGTGGACGCCTGGGACTGGAAGGTCAAAGAGGAAAGGAGGCTCGCCTCCCGGTACCCACCGGAACGCCGTACCGCGGTCGTTCCCTGTGTCGACTGCGATGCCAAGGCGACCATCGCCTTCGATCCGCGGACCCTTGAGGTCTCCTACGTCTGCCCGTTCGATTCGGAACACGGGTTCCTCCAGCAGGACGGTGACCAGGAGCCGCTGACCACGTGGGTGCACCGAACAGAGAACGGCCTGGTCGCACTCGACCTGGTCGCGCCGGTGCTCGCCGGGGCGGACGACGCATGGGCCATGACGTTCGCCTCCCGGGTGGCGGATTACCGGACCACCGTTTCGTCCATGGAGGACTTCGACAAGGCACATCCTCCTCGGATGCGCCTGACACCGGACGTCCGATGCGGTGACTGCGGCGATCCCATGCACGTCTGGCCGGGCACGACCGGAAGCGAACCGAGGATCGAGGCGCACTACTCGTGCGACAACCGGCACCGGGACGGCAAGTTCAGGCACCACGAGAAGAGGCTCGTGGACGAGGAGATCGACTCGCTCCTGCACCGCACGCTCCGCGGGCATCCGTCCTGGGCCACCGCCAAGGAACTGGAGCCCGGCCAAGGCGAGATCGCCGCCTACGCGGACGACCTCGGGAGGAAGCTGGCGATCTTCGACGCACGTGCCGGAGCGGCGAGGAGGGTCGGTCGGCTCGTCCGGGCCAGATCGCGGCTGGAGAAGGAACTCGACCTGGTCACCAGGATCCGCGATCACGGCGCCCCTGCCACGGCGGACCTCACCCGATACGCCGCGGGCGGCTATGCCTCCTACACTCCCACCTGGACGTTCACCGAGCTCGCCCGCGCTCTGCTGACGGAACGCGTCGACGTCACCAAGCGGACCGTCACCGTTGTCACCCCCTTCGACGACGGCACGTCGCTGCAACGGCTCCTCCGCTCCCGCGAGATCAGGAACGAACTGGCCGAACTGCACGAACGCCGAGGAGCACTCGAACGGGAACTCGCCGATCTCGAAAAACGGTTCTGACCCTCTCCGGCACCGCGGCGGATGGGCGGTTGTTCAGCGGAGGGCCGGCAGGCCGGCGGCGAGGGCCGAGAGCAGGCGTTTGACGGTGGGCTGGAACGGGACACAAGCGGCGGCCAGGTCGGGTTCGCGGGCGTAGAGCTCGGCGAGGGCCGGCGGCGGATTCGACGCCGGGTACACCAATGCCGCCAATCCCGTGGCCGCCGCGACGAGCTCGCGCGCTTCGCCTTCGGTGAATCCGGGACGGGTCCGCGCGATGGCTTCCGTCAAGGTGCCGATGACGTCCAGTACGCACACCTTGTACGCGCGGGCCGCGTCGACGGTGACATTGTGCTCAAGGGAGGTCGCGCTGTGACTGAGCAGATCGCAGAACAGCGGGCGCTCGGCCAGTGTGTCGGTGAGCGCGTCCACGACCGCGTCCGGCGTGGGGGAGGGCGGCAGCCGGGCGAGGACGGCGTGCTTCCAGTCCTGCCATTCCCGGGCGGACAGTTCCAGATAGATCTCCTCGCGGGTGGCGAAGTACCGCGCGAGATTGGACTTGGCCATGCCGACGGCCGCCGCGACACCGCCGAGACTGACCTCGCGGACGCCCGATCGGAGCGCCAGCTCGCGCGCGGCGGACAGGATCGCCTCGCGCCGCTGCCGCTTGTGCTCCGGCCGCCTGGCCCGCAGAAACGCGTTCTCGGACATCGGCAGACATGATAGTCCCGGCAGGTTTAGAGAACAGCGTCCTCTTGTTAGAAGGACGCCGGTCTGTTAACTTGTCGATCACGAGCGAGCACAGGGATGAGGGGCAGGGGTGGAGATATCGCTGCGGGTCAACGGGGTCGCCAGGGAGTTGGACGTCCGGCCGCAGGTGAGCCTGCTCGACGCGCTGCGCGAGCACCTCGGCTTGACCGGGACCAAGAAGGGCTGTGACCAGGGCGCGTGCGGGGCGTGCACGGTGCTCGCCGACGGTGAGCGGATCAATGCGTGCCTGGCGCTGGCCGTGCAGTACGAGGGGCGGGAGATCACGACCATCGAAGGCGTGGAGCATCCGTTACAGGCGGCGTTCGTCGGCTTCGACGGACTTCAGTGCGGTTACTGCACGCCGGGCCAGATCTGCTCGGCGATCGGCATGCTGGCGGAGGTGAAGCAGGGCGAGCCCAGCGCGGTGACCGACGATCCGGCCGAGGCCGCCGTCGAGCTGGACGACGAGGACATCCGGGAGCGGATGAGCGGCAACCTGTGCCGCTGCGGCGCCTATAACGGCATCGTCTCCGCGATCAAAGAGGCCGCGGGGATCGCCGAGGCCGGGGAGGACGCGGGATGAGGTCCTTCTCCTACGGCCGCCCGTCCGACGTGCGGACCGCGCTGCGCATGATCTCCGACGGCGAGGGCGCGAAGTTCCTCGGCGGCGGGACCAACCTCGTCGACCTGATGCGCGAGGGCATCGAGCGGCCCGCGAAGATCGTGGACATCGGCCGTCTGGCGCTCGACGGGATCGAGGAGCTGCCGGACGGCGGCGTCCGCGTCGGGGCGCTCGTCCGCAACAGCAGGCTCGCGGCGGATCCGCTGGTCAGGACGCGCTATCCGGTCCTGTCACAGGCGATCCTGCACGGCGCGTCCGCGCAGCTGAGGAACATGGCGACGGTCGGCGGCAACCTCCTGCAGCGCACCCGCTGCCTGTACTTCCACGACAAGGCCGCCGCGTGCGGGAAACGCGAGCCCGGCAGCGGCTGCGACGCGATCGGCGGGTTCTCCCGCACCAGCGCGATCCTCGGCACGAGCGGGCACTGCGTCGCGGCGCACCCGTCGGACATGGCGGTGGCGCTGGCGATGCTGGACGCCGTCGTCGAGGTCGAGAGCCTCCGCGGCGTGCGGCGCGTCCCGTTCGCCGAGTTCCATCGCCTGCCCGGCGACACGCCCCACCTGGAGACCGTGCTGGCCGCCGACGAGCTGATCACGGCCGTCGAGGTCCCTCCGGTGCCGGTCGCGGCGAGATCGCGGTACCGCAAGGTGCGCGA
The DNA here is from genome assembly GCF_019175365.1 of Actinomadura graeca. NCBI lineage: Bacteria > Bacillati > Actinomycetota > Actinomycetes > Streptosporangiales > Thermomonosporaceae > Actinomadura > Actinomadura graeca. The sequence goes on from NZ_CP059572.1 coordinate 5,170,855, forward strand.
CCGCGCGTCGTACGCGTTCGCGCTGGTGTCGGTCGCCGCCGCGCTGGAGGTCCGGGACGGGACGATCGGCGCGGCGCGGCTCGCCCTGGGCGGTGTCGCCACGAAACCCTGGCGGGCGGCCGAAGCCGAGGGCGTCCTGCTCGGCGCACCGGCGACCGACGAGACCTTCCACCGCGCGGCCGAGGCCGAGCTCGCCGCCGCCACGCCCCGTCCGCACAACGCTTTCAAGATCGAACTGGCACGGCGCACGATCGTCGCCACGCTGCGGCGGCTGCGCGACGAGGGCGGCCCGGACGCGGACGGCCGGGACCAGGGCGGCCGGGACCAGGGCGGCCCGGACGAGGGCGGCCCGGACCAGGGCGGCCCGGACGAGGGGAGCGCGGCATGACCGTGATCGGCAAGCCGCTGGATCGCGTCGACGGCAAGGCGAAGACGACCGGCGCGGCCACGTTCTCGGCCGAGTACGCCCACCCCGGCCTCGCGCACGCCGCGCTCGTGCACGCGACCATCAGCCGCGGCCGCGTCACCGCCGTCCACACCGGCGAGGCGGAAGCGGTACCGGGCGTGATCGCCGTCCTCACCCACCACAACGCCCCGCCGCTGAAACCGGCGCCGAAGGTGAGCGCGCTGAACCTCAGCTCGTTCGTCTCCGGCACCTCGGTCGACTACCTCCAGACCGACGAGGTGCACTGGGACGGACAGCCGATCGCCGTGGTCGTCGCGGAGACCTCCGCCGCCGCGAGAGAGGCCGCCGCGCTCGTCCGCGCTGAGTACGCCCAGGTGGAGGCCGTGGTGGACTTCGCGGCCGCCGAGGCGGACGCCGTCCCGCAGCCGCGCAGCCTCATCGCACCCGGCGACGCGAGGAAGGGCGACGCCGAGGCCGCGCTCGCCGCCGCGCCGATCGCGCTGGACCTGCGCTTCACCACCCCGCCGCAGAACCACAACGCGCTCGAACCGCATGCCACCACGGCGGTCTGGGACGGTGACCGGCTCACCGTCCACGACGCCACGCAGGCGATCGACTGGTTCCGCGCGCACCTCGCCGTGCGCTTCGGGATCCCCGCGGCGGACGTCCGCGTGCTCGCACCGTTCGTCGGTGGCGGTTTCGGTGGCAAAGGGGCGATCTGGCCCGGCACCATCCTCGCCGCGCTGGCGGCGCGGGCGACGGGCAGGCCCGTCCGGCTGGCGCTGTCCCGTGAAGGGGTCTACCGGACCGTGGGCGGACGGACGGCCTCGATCCAGCGCGTCGCGCTCGGGGCGACCCGTGCCGGAAGGCTGACCGCGCTGGTGCACACCAGCGTCAGCCGCACCGGACGGATCGGCGGCCATCCCGAGCCGGTGACCAGCGCCTCCCGGCACCTCTACGACGCCGAGAACATGCTCATCCAGCAGAAGCTGGTACGGCTCGACCTGCTGTCGAACGCCGCGATGCGGGCACCGGGGGAGGCGATCGGCACCTTCGCGCTGGAGTCCGCGATCGATGAACTCGCCTCTGCGGTGGACATCGATCCCATCGAGCTGCGCATGCGCAACGAGCCGGCGGCCGATCCCCTGGACGGCACGAGGTTCTCGCACCGGATGCTGCGCGAGGCGTACAGGACGGGCGCGGAGAGGTTCGGCTGGGCCGCGCGGACGCCCGAGCCGCGCTCGATGCGCGACGGCCGGTGGCTGGTCGGGATGGGCGTGGCGTCGGCGTACCACCCCTCGACCTACCTCACCGCCGACCTCACGGTGCGGCTGTCGGCGGACGGGTCCGTCCTGGTGCGCTGCGGCTTCCAGGAAATGGGCATGGGCGGCGCGACGGCGCAGGCCCAGATAGCGGCCGACGCCCTCGGCGTGCCGTTCGAGGACGTCCGGGTGGAGTACGGCGATTCCGCGCTGCCGAAGGGACCGATCGCGGGCGGCTCCGTGCAGACCGCGACCATTGCCGGGAGCCTTCTGCTCGCCTGCGGGAAACTGCGACGATCACTGCGGACCATGGCGAAGCGGACGGGCGGCGAGGGCGTCCGGGAAATCCTGGAACGCGCGGACGTCCCTCATATCGAGGCCCGGATCGGATCCGACACGCGCTTCGGCAGGTTGTCCGGACAGGCGCGGTTCATGACGCGGTTCATGCGCGATCAGCGGCGCTTGGTGAGGGCCGCGGCCGGGGCGCATTTCTGCGAGGTGCGCGTCGATCCCGACACCGGCGAGATCCGGGTGACGCGGTGGACCGGGGTCTTCGACATCGGCCGTGTGGTCAATCCGAAGACGGCGGCCGGGCAACTGCGCGGCGGAATCGTCATGGGCCTGGGCGCGGCGCTGTCGGAGGCGACGCTCATCGACCCCCGCACCGGACGGATCATGAACCCGGGCCTGGCCGAGTACCACGTTCCCGTCCATGCCGACGTCCCGCCGATCGAGGTGCACTTCCTGGACGATCCGGACCCCACCATGCCGGGCGGCATCCTCGGCGCGGGCGAACTGGGCATCACGGGCGTCGCCGGCGCCGTGGCGAACGCCGTCCACCACGCGACCGGCATACGCGTCCGCGACCTCCCGATCACCCTCGACAAGCTGCTCTGACGCGTCGCGACCCGGGCGGCCACGCGCGGCGGCCCGGGGACGACCGTCAACGTCGGCGCGCGACGACCAGCCAGGCGCGGGAGTCGAACCACACGCCGTCGCCGGTGTCGTGCGCGTCGAGCGTCACACGCAGCCGGTCGAGTGCGCGCTCGGCGGACGCCGCGTCCTGATCGGCGACCAATTCCTTCGCCATCCACAGCTGGAGGACGGCCGCCGAGGCGCGGTCGGCGTCCGGGCCGTAGAAAACGGGCTCGCGTACGTCGATGATGTCCGCCGTGGTGAAGCCGGACGCGTCCAGAACGTCGTCGACAACCTTCGGATCGCTCAAAGCGAAGGCCGCTTCGGGTGATGCGGACGCGTGCCCCGGGGACAGCGCCGCCCGGATCGCGGTATGCCACTCCTGACGGTCGCCCGCCTGCCACACCAATTGCACGAAGCGCGATCCCGGACGGAGGGCTCGTCCGATATTGGTGAACGCGGCGACCGGGTCGCGGAAGAACATCGTGCCGAACCGGCTGGCGCCCAAGCTGAAATGCTCCGGCGGGAAAGCATGGGTTTGAGCATCGGCCTGCACGAAACCTACATTGCGAAGCCCTTCCGCTGCGGCCTGGTGACGGGCCTGCTCCAGCATCGGGCCGGAGACGTCGACGCCGAGCGCGGTCCCCTGCGACGCGGCGCGGGCCGCGTCCCGGGTGGTCTGGCCGGTGCCGCAGCCGATGTCGAGGACATGGTCGCCGGGCCGTACGCCGAGGGCATCCCGCAGTCGTTCGCGGTAGCGGGCGAGCTCCGAGTCGTAGTCGAACACAGGGAATGCCTCCTCATGCCGCCGGGTGGTCGCGGAGCGCGCCGCGCACGTCGTCGAGCCGCGCGCCGGGCTCGATCTCGGCCAGCCACCAGGTCGCGCCGGCCTCCGCGTACGGCCCGGGGTCGGCACCGAGCGGCAGGGCGACGGCGACATCGTACGAGGCCATGTCCCCGTGGCGCAGTTCCGTGAGGGTCGCGACGACCTCGGCGAGCTGGTCGGGATGCTCGATATTGACCGGGAAGAAGCCGTCGAGCCGGGCGGCCCGGCGGATCGGCTTGACGTTGCCCGGATATCCGGCGGCCCACACCGGCACACCGGGCCGCTGAACCGGCCGCGGCAGGAACGCGATCCCGTCGACGACGTGGTGCTCGCCGCGATGGCGCACGGGCTCGCCGGACCAGGCGGCGGCCAGGATGGCCAAGGACTCGTCGAGCATCCGGCCCCGCCGCCGGTCGTCGAGCTGCTCACCGGTCTTCGACAGCTCACCGGCGAACCGGTCGCTGCCGAGGCCGACGCCGAGCGTGAGACGGCCGTCGCTGAGCCGGTCCAGCGTCGCCGTCTCACGCGCGACCTTGGCCGGACGGCGGCGGGGGAGCGGCGACACCATCGGGCCGAGCCGCAGCCGCCCGGTCGCGGCCGCGATCGCCGCCAGCGCCACCCACGGGTCGGCGACGTCCCGGACCGGTGCCCGCCAGCACAGCTGATCCCACACGAAGCAGCCGTCCCACCCGGCCTCCTCCGCGTCGGCGGCGAGGCGCGCGACCGCCCGCGGGTCGGCGAGGTCGTCGAAGAGCGGCAGCCAGAGCGCCGAACGCAGCCGCTTCACGGACGCGCTCCCCGGGTGTGCCGCACCAGGGCCGACACGAAGTCGTCCCACACCGGTTCCGGAAGGTCATGCCCGGCCCCCTTGAGGACCAGCAGCTCCGCGCCGGGGATCGCGTCGCGCAACGCCTCGCCGTGCGCCAGGGGCAGGAGCGGGTCATGGTCGCCGTGGACCACGAGCGTCGGCGCCGCGATGTCGCCGAAACCGCCCCCGACCGGCCCCGCGGACGCGATGGAGTAGTGGTTGACCAGGGTGGACGCGTAGTTCCTGGCACGCGCCACGTCACGCTCCACCAGCGCCCGGACGGCCGCCTCGTCGAAGTACGGGGAGCCACCGGAGTACGCCCGCGCACCGGCGACCACGTACTCGACGACCGCGGCCACGTCACCGGTGTCCGGCTCGGGCGGCATCGCCAGGTCGCCCGACGGCGGCGGCAGATCGTCCGCCCCGGTCGAGGTCGACACGAACGTCAGGGACGCGATCCGCCCGGGATGGTCCACACCGAGGATGAGCCCGCTCCCCCCGAACATCGACTGACAGACCACATGGGCGCGCTCGATGCCCAAAGCGTCTTGGATGCCGAGTATGTCGAGCGTCAGGTCGGCGAACGAGTACCCCGGCTCGCCCGGCGGGTAGCTGGTCGAGCGTCCGGTGTCCCTGTGGTCGTAGCGGACGACGTACCGGTCGGCCGCCGCGATCCGTCCGCACAGCACGGCGTCCCACCACAGCATCGAGGCGGACGACCCGGCGACGAGCAGGATCGCCGGATCCGCCCGGTCCCCGAAGGTCTCGACACACAGCTCGACACCGTTGATGTCGAGCATCTGCTCGCCGTGCGCCGGCGTCCCGGTCATAGCGGTTCTCCTTCGTCGCGTCTTCGTCTCGTCGTGCCCGGCACCAACCCGCCGGTGCGCTCCATCGGAGCGGCCGACCTCGGCTGGTCCTGTCACGCTAGGTCCGCCGGATCCATCATGAAAAGCGATGAATTACGATCATTTCAATCGCTATCAGCGATGGTCGCGGATACTCTGTGGCCCATGACCGACGTCGAGCTCCGCCACGTGGCGGCGATGGTCGCCATCGCCGAAGAGGGCTCGTTCGGCCGGGCGGCCCTCCGTCTCGGATACACCCAGTCGACGGTGAGCCAGCAGATCGCCGCGCTGGAGAGGACCCTCGGCGGCGAGGTCTTCGACCGCCCGGGCGGTCCCAGGGCGGTACGGCTCACCCCGCTCGGCTCCGTCGTCCTCGCCCGGGGGCGCGAACTGCTGGCGAAGGCCGATGCCCTGGCCGATGCCGTGGACCGCTTCAAGGCGGGAGACGGACGGATCGACATCGGCACGTTCCAGAGCGTGTCCAACGTGATCCTGCCCTCGGTCGTCCGCCGCCTGCGCGACGAGCAGCCCGGCTGCGACATCAGGCTGTCCGAGGAGGAGCCGGAACAGCCACGGATCGGCGACCTCGACCTGCTGTTCTATGACGGCCGCATCGACGGCGACGTCGAGTACCGCAAGCTGCTCGACGATCCGTACCTGCTGGTCACGAGCGCCGGAACCTTCCCCGACGGCCCGGTCCCGCTGGACCGGCTCGACGGCGCGCCGATGGTGGCCTGGCCGCTCACCTGCGACCAGCCCCTGATGGAACAGGCCCTTGTCCGCGCCGGCGCCCGCCCGCAGGTCGTGTTCCGCTCCGTGGTCAACGACACCCTTTTCTCGATGGTGCGGGCCGGCATGGGATCGGCCGTCCTGCCATGGCTCGCCATTCACGGCGCCGACGTCCCGTCCGACGCCAGACTCCGCGTCCACGAGCTGCGTCCCTCCCCGCCACCGCGCGAGATCTACCTGCACTGGCGGCCCGGCCGCACGCGCTCGCCCTTGGCCGCCCGAGCCATCGACATAGCCGTCGAAGTCGCCAGCGACCTCAACCCACCGAACCCCGCATAACGCCGCATAATGCCGCATAACGCCGCCGGACTCTCACACGCGCCCACGTCCTCCGAGTGATTCCGCCCATCTGTTGACGGTGCCGCCAGGCTCTGCTCATCATGGGGAAATTGAGTTGCCTTTACGTCATTGGCGCGCTCTGGGGGCAGAGTGAACGGTTTCGCCGCCTTTATTTCCGCTGAGCAGTGGACGGGTCTGTGCGCGGCCGGACGGGCAAGGTCTTTTCGCGGCGGTGAGCGGCTCTTGGCCCAGGGGGATCCCGCCGACCACGTCCTCCTGCTGACGCACGGCCGAGTGAAGATCTGGCGCGACGAGGATGACGGGAAAAGGATCCTTCTCGCCGTCCGCTGGCCTCTGGATCTGCTGGGGGCGCGGGGGATGCTCGGCGCCGGAGTCCGGACCGCTTCGGTGGAGGCCCTGGACGCGTGCGAGGCCAGGCAGATCTCCGCGGACCGGTTCCGCGCGCTCGTCGATCGTCTGGGACTGCGCGGTGTCCTCTTCCAGTATCTGGCCGCCCACCTGCAGGAAAGCGAGGACCTCCGCGCGGATCGCACGGCCGTCCCGGCGAGACGGCAGGTGGCGCGGTTCCTCGTCCGTCTCGCCGAGACGGCGAGCCTGCACGCCGGACGCGACGCCACCGGCCTCGGCCTCGGCATCAGGCAGAACGATATCGCGGCGGCCCTCGGGCTGGTCCGGCAGACCGTCGGGCAGGAGCTCAAGGCGCTCCACCATGACGGGATCATCGACTATGACCGGGGAATGATCGTCGTCCGGGACCGGGAGCGGCTGCTCAGTCGAATCTAGCTCACACCCTTATATGTCATATTTCTGACCGTACCCCCTTTTTCGATCTTGCAAGCTGGTACTTCTCATCACGACCAAGGGGGCTGGTTTGACTGCGGCGATCAAGCTGATCAATCGATTCATCTTCACGGTCGATGTCCGGCGCTACACCACCCGGGACGCGCGGCGCCAGATCGATATCCAGGCCGCGGTCGGCCTTCTTTCCGATCAGGCCGCGGTCCAGGCCGGGCTCGACCCCGGACTCTGGTTCAAGCAGACGACCGGAGACGGGTTCATCGCGGTGACCGAGGGGGACGTCGACTCCGTCCGGCTCGTCGGACGGTACCCCGATGAGCTCAACCGGGCCCTCACCCTCTACAACCTCGACCGTGTCGCCGAGGCCCGCATCGACCTGCGCCTCGCCATCCACCACGGGACGATCGTGAGGCAGGACGGCAAGGACGACACCGGGGAGGCGTTCAACGAGGTCAGCCGCCTGCTGAACGCGACGTCGCTCCGCACCGCCCTGGAGCGGGCGGCCCCCGCCCATCTGGCCGCGATCGTGTCCGAGCCGGTGCACTCGTCCATCGTCCGCAGCACCTTCGACGGTCTGTCCGCGGCGTCCTTCGCCGAGGTGCAGGCGGAGGTGGCGGACAAGGACTACCGAAGAACGGCCTACCTGTACGTGCCGGGCCTGTCGGGCGTGGCCCTCGGCGCGCTGCTTGGCGGCGGCGACGGACCTGGGCCGGGCGCCGCCGGGCGACCGTCCGCCGCGCCGTCCGGGCCGTCCGCGCCGTCCGCGCCGTCCGGGCCGTCGTCCGACGCGTCCGGGCCGAGCGTCGATATGCCCGGGCCGAGGGTCAGGAACTCGACGCGCATCAAAGGCAACGGTAACCGCGTCGTCAACGCCGGAGGCGACGCGACGGGGAGTGCCTGATGGGGGACTCCGCCGAGCCTCGCGCGGACGAGCCGGACGTCCCCGAGCCCGAACGCGCATCGGAGCCGGAACCGGAGCCGAAGCCGGAACCCCGGCAGGACGATCAGCCGGAGAGGCCACGTCCCGCCGCGAGCGAGGAGGCCCTTTCCGACGACACCGACTCGTCCGGCTCGTTCCGCGACCGGATGGCCGCCGACGATCGCGAGCGCGAGCTGCGCAGCCGGAGCCTGCGCGGCCTCACCAGCAACAGGACCCGGATCGACGGGCGTTTCAACTCGGTCCTGAACGCCGGTGGGGACATCAACGTCCGCTCCGACCAGAAGGGCCGGGCGCAGAGCCCCCGGGTCAGCATGGGCGAAGCGCACGCGCTGCTGAACTGCGCGACCGGTGTCGACGCGGTCGTGGAACGGGTCGTGGAGGTGCTGAGACGCCATCGGATCGCCCTGGTGAGAGGCCCCTCCGGAAGCGGGAGGACGGCCACGGCCACGCTCGCGCTCCTGCACGCCGACGCCGGGGAACGCGCCCGGGTCGAAGCCGCGAAGGAGTACCGGGACCAGCCGGCGAATGTCGCGAGGCTGCTGTTGCGCGACGATCCACTCGAATTGTCGTGCGAGGACCTGGACGGCGGGATCGGCTACGTCCTGGACGCGACGGACGAGTCATGGCCGCGCCGCAGTGCCGCGAGCGCGAGCGTGGTCGCGCATCTCGCCGATCTCGCCGTCCGGACGGATGGCCGCATCGTCGTGGTCGTCGGTGAGAGCTGCCAGCCCGACGACCGGACGATCGACCAGGCGATGCCGGACGCGGAGGAGGTGTTCGCCAGGCGCCTGGAGTACCTGCTGCACGCGGTGCGCGACCCTCGCGCCTGGGTGGACAAGATCCGGACGTCGCCGGAGCTGAAGGCGGCCCTTGGCGAGAGCCCGACCCCCCGGATCGCGGTCGACACCGCGTACGAGGTCTTCCAGGTCCACGAGCAGCACGGGCCCGAGAAGGGCATCGACGCCTACCTGTCGGGCCTTCCCGCGCTCGTGCTCACCGAGATGCACGGCAAGCTCCACGACGACGATCCGGCCACACTGCGCAAGCGCTGCTTCGCGATCGCCGCCGCGGTCCTCAACACACTGCCGGCCGTCACGGTGTCGCGGGCGGCGCTCGCGCTGGCCGCCCTCGTGGAGAAGACGGACCAGGAGGAGATCCCGGCGGCGGTGCTGGCGTGGGAGCAGCTCACCGAATGGCTGACCTTCGCCGGTGCGACGGCTTCGCCGTCCACGCGGGGGGAGGGGCGGATCGTCCGGCTGAAGCGGCCGACCCAGGCGCACGCCACGCTGGAGGCGGTGTGGGAGGAGCACCCGACCGTCCGCGAGCCGCTGATCGTCTGGCTCAGGTGGCTGTCCGAGCACACCGACCAGGCCGTGCGGATCAGGACGGCGCACGCGGTGGGCACGCTCGCGACCTTCGACTTCGATGTGATCGAGCGTGACTTCCTGCTGCCGTGGGCGAGGGCGAGGTCCATCCGGAAGCACCAGCTCGCCGCCTGGGTGCTGGAGGCGGCGGCCACCCAGGACGGCATCGCCGACCGCGTCCGCGTGCTGCTGCGCCGCTGGGCGGGCGGGTCCCGCACGCAGCAGTCGGTGGCGGCCCGCGCGTACGGCTCGGAGATCGGGATGCTCTGGGTCGACGACACGCTGAACGCCTTCGAGACGATCAGCAAGGTGATCCGGCTGCCGCCGCTCCAGGACGCGGTGGCCCGGTCGATCGCGGACCTGTTCGGCGAGGGCCGCGAGACGGAGATCCTGCACAAGCTCCACGCATGGAGTGACGACGACTTCCCCAGCCAGCGGCGCACGGCCGCGCTCGCCTTCAACCGGCTGATCAACCGGCTCCGGTCCCAGGACGGCAGGACCGGGATGGTCGAGCTTCTCGACGGGTGTGACCCGTCCCTCCACCGGCTCCTGATCGGGCTGTGGTGGAACGCGCTGAGCGGCGGGGTGACGCTGACGCACCGGCGGTCCCTGCGCGGCGCCGCCGACAACGCCGCGTGGGACATCATCGCCGACTGGCTGCGCAGCGAGGCCGTGTACCCGGTGCTCGGCCCCGTGATCGACGGGGTGTTCCGGCTCGACGAGGAGCACTCCGACCTCAGGGGCCCGCTGTCCCTGCACCTCCGACTCTGGTTCCACCGCAATCCCAAGATCATCGGAAGCGAGCGCGCCGAGCGTCTCGCCCGCATTCTGGAGCAGAACTGACCATGCCCCTCTTCCGACGCAAGCCGAAGACCTCCCCGCCGCCCGCCGCGGCGCACAAGGAACGTGAGACCGGCCGTACATCGCCGATCACCATGGTCAAGCGGATCTTCCAGCCGCCGCCCGCGCCGGAGAACCTGGAGAACACCCACCACGAGACCGACTACACGCATCAGTTCCAGACGCCCGCCCGCGACGACGTCTTCGAGTTCATCGTCACCGTTCAGCTGGAATGGTGCGCCAAGGGCGAGCGTTCGCTCTCCGAGCTGAGCGCGGACATCGCGGCGGAACGGGACGGGACGCACAACCGGGTCCGCGCGATCGCCCGTGACGCGAGCCGCAAGCACTCGCCGTTCAACGCCTCGGAGGCCGAACGGGAGATCAACGAGGCCCTCCAGCGGGAATTCGAGACCATCGTCCACAGCTGTGAGGACGTCGAGGTCACCTGCACTCCCTCCGTCCACGTGGTGATGAGCGAGGAGGTCAGGGCCAGCCGCCAGGAGCTGGGCCACAGCCTGCTCAAGATCGAGGCGAACGCCGAGGCGCACAAGCTCCAGCTCAAGAAATGGGCCGAGCTGCGCGACCTGTGGCTGGTGTTCCTGAAGGAGAAGTCCGACGACCACGCGGTCCGCTTCGCGGTGGAACTCGCGGAGAAGCCGGCCAACATCGCCGGCGTCATGGACCTGATGCGAACCGAGCGCCGGGAGGACGCGGAGCGCCTGCTGCGGATCGTCGACTCCGTCATCAACGCCCAGCAGACCGCCAATGTCTACGACCTGGTCGTGAGCAGCGAAACGGTCCTGCGCAAGACGCTGGAGATGATGGGCCTGGACGTCCCGGCCGAGACCGTGTTCGAGTCGCTCGCGGACGGATTCAACTGATGGCGTCACGTCGTGCCGTCGCGATCGTCGCGGCGCTCTGCCTGGCGACCGCGGGCTGTTCGTCGGTCGGCAAGGTCATGGGAATCGAGGGCGAGGACGTCGACGCGTGCGACTGGCTGTCGCAGCAGCACGGGAAGAAGAACCCGGCCGCCCTCGACCTGGTCGCGGTCTTCGACAGGAGCGCCTCGATGAGCGGGCGCGAGGACCGGAAGGCGCGCGACTGGTACAGCCAGATCTTCGGCAGCGCACAGGACCCGGAGAAGTCGACGCTCGTCTTCGACAACGGCGAGATGCCGACACCCGCGTCCATCAGGATCGGCGGTTTCGACGGGGCGGGCAAGGTGGACTGGCAGCCGCCCATCAGCCTTCCCGCGCTCGGTGGAAGGGGAAAGTACGGAAGCGAATTCGCGCGGAACACCGAAACCTGCCTGCGGAGCCGGGTCACCAAGGCGGTCACCGGCGCCAGCGAGGCCCCCGGCAGCGATGTCCTGGGAGCCATGGCCTCCGCCGGACGCGAGGGAAGGGCCGACGCCAGGCGGCGGAAGCTGATCGTCGTCTCGGACGGCCTGCAGACCGTCGGCTGCGCGGACCTGGGCAAGCTCACCCCTGGAAGCCAGGGACAGGCCGGCCGGGTCTCGGCGAACTGCGTCGCCCAAGGTGCCGTGCCCGACCTCAACGGCTGGAACGTCGTCCTGTACGGCGTGGGGAACCCCGGCAAGGGCTGGCCGGCCCCGCGGAACGGCGCCCAGACCTGGCTGACGTCGCTGTGGTCCCAGCTCTGCCACGCGGCGGTCGGCGGATCCGGGAGATGCGCCCTCGACACGCACGACCCGGACGACCTCGGCAAGAAGGCGGCCGAGGGTGTCAGCGACCCTGTGGTGCCGTTCAAGACCGTGGAGAAGCCGCCGCCGGAACGGACGGTCACGCTTTCGTCGAGCCTGCTCTTCGACACGGACAAATGGGAGCTGAAACCCGAGGGGCGGCGGGCCATCGACAAGGCCATGGACGGAGTCGACGCGGACAGGATCGAGTGGGTCCAGGTCAAGGGCTACACCGACAGCCGCGGCAGCGACGTCTACAACAAGGGTCTTTCGCGGAAGAGGGCGGGCGCCGTCGGCGCCGTCCTCGGGGATCTGCGCCTGAAAGGCATCAACGTCGCAGGCTACGGCGAAGCGGATCAGGCGTGCTCCGAGAAGGGACTGTCCGGACGCGCGCTCGCCGCGGCCCAGGAATGCAACCGCAGAGTGGAAATCAAGTACAAGGTGCGAACGTGAGATGAGACATTTCGAAGAGCCGCACGGCCATGGGCATGGCCACGGCCAGGGTCAAGGCGATGGGCGCGTGCGCAGCCACCGGCATGAGCACCGGCAGCCCGACGGAAACCCGACGGTTCCACCGTCAGAGCCCCCCGCGCCTCCGGAGCCTCCGGAGCCCCCGGAATCGGCGGGACCGCCGGAGCCGCCGTTGCCGCCGGAATCGGCGAAACAGCCGCGCGACCGCCACGAAGAGCCGATCAGCGGCCGGATCGTCCCGTCCTCGTCGCACCACACGTGCACGCACGGATGCGATTGCTGGAAGAAGGGTTTCCAGGACTACATCGACCGGAGTCCCGAACGCGAACCCCACGAAACCGACAACCAGGAGGCGCACGCGCTCCTGGTGGCGCGCAACCGGGCCATCCGCGACGTCCGGCGCCGCAGAGGCGAGCTCGCCGCGGCCCGCCACAGCGTGATCTCCGGTCACGGCGCGCTCCAGGAGCGGATGAACCGGATGCGCTCGCTCACCGGGCGGCGCGTCCTGCCCGGCCTCGCCGAGCGCCACAGCGCCGAGGGCTCGCGTGAGGAGCCGAGGCCGCCGTTCTGGCTGCGGGTCGTCCACTGGCCGGTGGTGATCTCGGCCGGGCTGTTCGACCTCTGGTACTTCATGCAGATCTTCCAGCTGATCAGCCTCGGCAACCGGTCGGCGAGCCTGCTGGACATCATCGTCACCGCGCTTCCGGGACTCGTCCTCGCGGTCGGGCTCGTCGTCTCCGGGCACCTCGTCGGCGCGCCCCTCTACCGGGCGATGCGGCGGCACGAGGCACTGCAGGAGCAGCGCCGGGGGCTGAAGCGGTGGATCTGCGGGCTGTGGCCCTGGCCCATGCGGCTCGCCCTGCCGATGACGCTCATCTTCATCACGGGACTGTGGGGCGCGTTCCGGGCGATCGAGGCGAACGGCGGCCAGGCCAAGGTCTCGATGCAGATGGTCGGCCTGCTCGTGATGGCCCTGGCGGTCACCGCCATCGTGATCAAGGCGGCCGCCTACGACCCGGTCGCGGAGGGCAGGGGCGACGCACGACGCGATCTGCTTCTGGTGCGGGTCCGGCTGGGGTGGTACCGACGGCAGGCCCATCGCAAGCTCGCCGAGTGCCGCCGGTCATGGAGCGACCTCTGCGCACTGCGGGACGAGGTGGTCGCCCAGGTGCGCGGGCGCTATGGCGAGGCATACGAGTTCATCACCTACGCGCGCGGCATGCACGGCAAGGCCGGGCAGCTGCCTCCCTCGTTCGCCACGATGGCCGCGTTCGAACCCGACCCCGAGTCGCTGGCCGGCCGGGTCGAGAGCGACTTCCAAGCCGTCGACCAGCCGCCACCGGAGTTCGCGGACCTGCGCGAGGTGCAACGGGTGATCCTGAAGTACGACCCGGAGTCGATGGCGGAGGAACTCGCACGCCTCACGGGCGAGGCCGACAGTCAGCTGACCGTCACGTCGGCTCTTTCGGGCGAAGCCGCGAGGTAGCCAAGGTCGGCGACCGGCGCCAGGCGAGTCGTGCCGGATCCACAGGAAGCTCGGACGGTCCGATCGATTGATCTATAGACGATCGGACCGTCTTTGTTGCAGAGGGCTCAGATGTACCTCAGCCAGGAATTTGAGCGCGATCTCGACCAGAGAGGAGGAGGTGCCTCCCGAACCTTGTGATCGATCGTTCGATCTAGTACGGTGCAGTCACGTTGCCTGACGGCGAGCCGCGGACCAGGGCGCCCCAGCAGGCCCGTCGCGACCGGGAGGTCGATGATGGTTTCCGACACCCGACTGCGCTGGACCAGGCACCGGTTCGCCGAGCCGTACGGCGATCACGCCGCCAAGGCGCGCGGCCTGCTCGTGGACGCGCACGAGCCCCCACCCCAGCGCTAAAGGAGCACACCATCATGCCGAAGAGACGGAGAGACCCGCTGGGCCGCCTTTCCTCAGCCGTCGTCATGCTCACCGTCCTCGCCACGGCGGCCGGCTGCGGTTCGGGCGCCTCCGACTCCAGCTCATCGGACGGCACGCCGAAGATCACCGTGCTGCGCTCCACCGGCGCGCTCTTCGAACCGCTCTACATCGCGGAACAGCAGGGCTACTTCAAGAACGCGGGCCTGGACGTGACCATCAAGGCAGGCGCGCAGGACACCTCGCAGAACGCGCCGTCCGTCCTCAGGGGCGAGGCCCAGTTCGCGATGACCGACAGTTCCGGCTTCCTCAAGGGCGCCGCGAAGAACATGCCGATCCGTATCGTCACCGGGCTGGCGTCCGCCACCACGAGGACCGTCCCCACCGATGGCCTCCTGGTCAGGAAGGGCGGCTCCATCACGTCCTTCAAGGACCTGGAGGGCAAGACCGTCGGGCTCGCAGCGCTCGGTGGCACGTTCCAGTTCATCGTCGAGTACCTGACGGAGAAGGACGGCGGCGACCCCGGCAAGGTCAAGTTCGTCTCCCTGCCGACCCCCTCGCTCACCGACGCCGCCGTCAGCGGCAAGACCGACGCCGTCTACTCCTTCGGTGCCTTCTACGCGGCCGGAAAGCAGGCCGGGCTCACGTCGATCGGTAACGGCATGAACGACCTGCCCGGCATCGCCCAGGGCGTCCTCTTCTCCTCACAGAGCTACCTGTCGGCCAATGCCACGGTCGCGAAGAAGTTCACCGACGCCGTCGCCCAGGCCATCACGTACGCCAATGCCCATCCCGAGGCAGTAAGGGCGGTCGACAAGCAGTACACCCAACTGCCCCCCGCCTACCTCGACAAAGCGCCGGTCTCTTACTACGACAAGAGCATCAACACCGCGGTGATGCACACCGTGAGCACGAAGATGCACCAGTACGGCATTCTCAGCAGCGCGCCGAGGGACGACGTCCTCTACTGGGACAAGATCTCGGCCGCCGTCGGCGGACGCCAGTAGGGCGATGCCATGGCCATGTCCACAATGCGCGGGCGCAGGGCCGCCGACCGGGTGTCCCTCACCTCACGCGAGGGACGCAAAGGTCCGGGACGACGCGGACTCTTCCTGCTCCAACTGTCCGCCGTAATGGCCGTCCTCCTCATCTGGGCGGTCATCACGGCGGCCGGTTTTGTGAGCTCCACGGCGTTGCCCGGCCCGCTATCGGTGTTCGGGCGGTTTCCCGGCCTGCTTGGCAGCGATGCGTACTGGCAGGCGGTGGGGGACACCCTGGGTGGAGCATTGACGGGCTTTCTTCTGGCCGTCGTGTTCGGAGTCCCGCTGGGGCTGGTGACGGGCACGTACGCGGTGGCCGAACAGTCATCCCGGCTGCTCGTGGACGTGCTGCGCTCGTTCCCCGTCATCGCGCTGCTGCCGGTCTTCCTGCTCGTGCTGGGATCGACACCGGCGATGAAGAGCACCGTCGTCTTCCTGGCCTGCGTCTTCCCCCTCTTCTTGCAGGCCCAGTACGGCGCCCGGTCCGTCCCCCCGATGATCGCTGAGACGGTCCACGGCTACCGCGTCCCGAGACTGCTGCGCTTCCGCAGGGTGGTCCTACCCAGCGCCACGCCCTCGATCATGACCGGTCTGCGGCTCGCGGGGACGACGTCCGTGCTCGTGGCGATCGGCGTCGAGGTGCTCACCACGCTGCCCGGCATCGGCCACGAGGTCGTCCAGGCGCAGCAGGGCGGCGCATCCGCGTCGGCGTACGCGTACATCCTCACCGCGGGGGCGATCGGGTACGCGATCAACCTGCTGTCCCAGTTCGCCGAGATGCGGCTGTTGCGCTGGCGCCGGCTGAGGCACACCGATTGAGGAGGGAGGAGCCATGTCCCTGAGACCATCGGGCGCTTTCTGGCCGTCCGCGCTCAAGCAATTGTGGCTGCCGGTCCTGTGCGTCGCCGGGCTGCTGCTCGGCACCGCCGGAAGCACCAGTTTCTATTTCCCACCGGCGACGGACGTGCTGGCCACCCTGTGGCGGGAACTCGTGCACGACGGGCTGGCGGCCGACCTCCTGTTCTCACTGCGCAACATCATGGTCGGGCTGGCCATCGCCATTGTCGCCGGGGTCGGCGCGGGACTCGTCATCGGCGAGACCGAACTGCTGCGGCAGGCGACCACCCCTCTGCTGGATTTCGCCCGAGCGACCCCGACGGTGGCGTTCGTCCCCGTCATCATCCTCACCCTCGGCATCGGCTCCGGCCCCAAGATCTTCTTGATCGCCCTCGGCTCCGTCTGGCCGATCCTGCTCAACACCGTCAGCGGCGTCCACGGCATCAACCCGGCCGTGCACGAGACAACGCGGAGCTACCGCATTCCGGTGCGGTTGCGGCTGCTCAAGGTCGTTCTGCCCGGCGCCCTGCCGCAGATCTTCGCGGGGATCCGTGTCGCCCTGTCGATCGCGGTGGTCCTCATGGTCGTCAGCGAGATCTACGGCTCCCCGGTGGGCCTGGGGAACTTCATCCTGCAAAGCGGCTCCGGCTTCGCCGTCCCGGAGGTCTGGGCGGGCACGGTGCTCATCGGCATCCTCGGCTACGGCCTGAGCGTGCTTCTTCTCGCGGCCGAATACGTCCTGCTCGGCTGGTACCACGAGCGGCCGCCCCGCAACCGGCGGGCCAGGTCCCTGCCCCGGAACGAGGTCACGACATCATGAAACGCGGATCCAGCCTCGTCGTGGAGGACGTCGGCAAGACGTTCGGCCGTGGCGTGGACGAGCACCGGGTGATCGAGGGCCTGTCACTGCGAGTCGATCCCGGAGAGTTCGTCTGTATCGTCGGCCCGTCCGGCGCGGGCAAGACCACGTTGCTGCGCTGCCTGTCCGGGCTGACCCGTCCCAGCTCGGGCACCGTGCGCTACGGTGACCGGCCGGTCGTCAAGCCGCTGGCCGACATAGCGGTGGTGTTCCAGGACTACCGCGGCTCACTGCTGCCATGGATGCGGGTCCGGGACAACGTGGCCTTCCCGCTGGAGGGCATGGGCGTCAAGCGGGCCGAGCGCCGCGCGCGCGCCGACGAGTGTCTGGTCTCCGTGGGCCTCGCTGGTGTCGGGGACAAGTACCCCTGGCAGCTCTCGGGCGGCATGCAGCAACGGGTCGCCATAGCCCGCGGTCTCGCCTACGAGGCGCCCGTGCTGCTGATGGACGAGCCTTTCGGCTCCGTGGACGCCCAATCCCGCTTCGACCTGGAGGACCTGACGCTGGCACTGCGCGCGGAGCTCGGCATCACCGTCATCGTCGTCACCCACGACATCGACGAAGCCGTGTACCTCGGTGACCGCGTCGTCGTCCTGGGCGGCCGTCCGACCACGGTCGTCGACAGTCTCAAGGTCGATCTGGGCGCGGCCCGCGACCAGATCACCACCCGCGCCGACGCCCGCTTCGCCGACCTGCGCACCCGCGTGCTGACCAGGGTCCGCGGACCTCGAACGGAAAGCGGACCAAGGCACCGGACGCCGTCCGCGACCTAGCAGACCCAAGCCCGACACCAAAGGGCACCAGCACACAGGGCGGTTTTCCTGGTGCTGCGCAGACCGGCTGATGTTCAGGAGAGGGCTCGGGCTGCGGGGGTCATCGGCACGTGTACGAGGCGAGGTCCCAAGGTGGGGTCGGCGACCTCCTTGGCCAGCTCGGATGGGTTTGCGACGGATGTGGCGGGCACGCCGAACGCGGTGGCCAGGTGCGGGAAGTCGATGCCGGGGAGTTCGAGTCCGGGCGCGTCGGTGACGCCGAGCAGGGTTCCGAACGCCTTCATCGCGGCGTACCCGCCGTTGTCGAGCACCACGAAGGTGACGTCCGTGCCGTGCTGGGCGGCGGTCCAGAGCGCCTGGGGCGAGTACAGCGAGGATCCGTCGCCGATGAGGCACACGATCCTGCGGGCGGGCCTGGCCATGGCGATGCCGACCGCGGCGGGCATGGCCCAGCCGAGCCCACCGCTGGCCGCGACGAAGAAGTCCCTGCCTGCGGTTATCGGCAGGCCCTCGTGCATCGCGTTGCGGTGCGTCGGTGCCTCCTCGACGATGACGGCGTCCGGCGGTGATGCCGAGTCGATGATCCTCATTACGTCCTCGGGGGTCAGCGCTCCGGGTCTGGAGGCGGGCGTCTTCGCGGGAGCGGGGAGGGGACGTTCCGTCACCGCGGGAAGGCGGGAGAGGAGTGCGTCGACGAACGCTCCCGCGGATGCGAGCAGGCTGTCGCCCGAGTGGGCGAGGGCCGCCTGCCGTGGGTCGTCGACCACCTGGATCAGGCGCGTCACGTCGTCGGCCGGTGGCCCCGATGAGGCGATGTGATAGGTGAAAACGGGGGCTCCGATCACCAGGACGAGGTCGTGGTCCGCCAGCCGCCGGTGGAGCCGGTCACTGACGGGTGGGAGGAACCCGGCGAACTGCGGATGGTCCTCGGGGAAGGGCGACCTGGACGCCAGGGGTGCGGTGAACACCGGGACGCCGAGGCGCTCGGCCAGGACGACGGCCTGGTCGCGGGCCCCGTCGGCGGCCACCTTGGCGCCCAGGACCAGGGCGGCGCCGCCGGCTTGGGCCATGGCGTGCGCGACCTTGGCCACGTCGCCGGGGGCCGGGGCCAAGCTCGTGCTCACCTGCCGGTGGGGGACGTGGTCGGCGGGTGCGTCCCAGTCGTCCTCGGGCACCGAGACGAAGACGGGGCCCGACGGCGGCTGGGCGGCGTACCTGAACGCCTGGGCGACCACCTCCGGGACGTCGCGGGGGCGCGCCGCCTCGGCGGCGAACTTGACGTAGGGACGCGGGAACTCGGTGGCCCGGCGGGCGTGCAGGTAAGGGTCGCCTGTCAGCAGCGAACGGCTTTGCTGTCCGGCGATGACCACCATCGGGGTGCCGTTGCGCTCCGCGGTGAACAGGCTTCCCAGGGCGTGCCCCAGACCGGCCGCCGAGTGGACCATCACCACTCCCACGGTGCCCGACGCCTGGGCATGGCCGTCGGCCATCGCGAGGGCGGCGGCCTCCTGCGGCACCATGACGTAGTCGAGGCCGTCGGGCCAGTCCCGGAAGAACCGCAGCTCGGTCGACCCGGGATTGCCGAAGATCCGGGTCACCCCGTGGGCCGCGAGGACGCCGCGCACCGCGTCACGCACCGTCGCGCTCAAGCGTCCTCCAAGGTCGCGCGGGCCGGACGGAGCCGTCCCCGGTCCAGGTCCGCCACGTCGGCGCAGCCGATCAGGGTCATGGTGCGGCGGATCTCGGTGGTGAGGATGTGCAGCACACGGTCCACCCCGGCCTCGCCCGCGGCGGCGAGCCCGTACATCCACGGGCGGCCGATCAGGCACGCCTTGGCGCCGAGGGCCAGGGCGACGAGTACGTCGCTTCCCCGCCGCACCCCGCCGTCGACCAGCACCTCGCACCGGTCCGCGACGGCGCCGGCTATGGCGGGGAGCGCGTCGAGGGAGGCCGGTACGCCGTCCGCCTGCCGCCCCCCGTGGTTGGAAACGATCACGCCGTCCGCCCCGGTCTCGACGGCCCTGCGCGCGTCGTCCGGGTCGAGGATCCCTTTCACGAACAGGGGCCCCGGCCACTCACGCCGTAGCCGGGCCAGGTCGTGCCAGTCGTAGGACGGGTTGAGCAGGTCGAGGTTGAGCCGGGCCAAGGACGAGGCCGACCCGTTCCGCCGGTGGGACAGCCCGGTCAGGTTGGCCATGGTGATGCGGGGCCCGGTGGCCAGGCCGAGCATCCAGCGTGGACGGCGCAGGACGTCGAGCGCGGTCCTGACCGTGGGACGGGGCGGGATGGTGAGGCCGTTCCTCAGGTCACGCTCCCGCGATCCGGTGACGGGGACGTCGACCGTGACCACCAGGGTCGTGCATCGTGCCCGGCGGGCCCGTTCCAGCAGCTCCATGGTCAGGCTCCAATCGCCCCAGGGGTAGAGCTGGAACCACTGCGGCGTCGAGGCCGCCGCGGCGACCTTCTCGACGGGGACGCTTGAGGCGCTGCTCACCACGGACACCGTCCCGGCCCGCTCGGCGGCACGGGCGGCGGCCGTCTCGCCGCTCCTGCCGGCCAGCCTCGACAGCCCCGTGGGCGCCAGCATGACCGGTATGTCCAGGTGCTGGCCGGCGACCCGTACTCCCGTCGAGGGGGCCGACGCGCCGGACAGCACCTTCGGATTGAGCACGTGCCGCTCGAACGCCAGCCGGTTGAGCCCGAGGGTGCGCTCGCCTTCGGCGCCGCCGTCGATGAAGTCGTACACCATGCGCGGCACCCGCCTGCGGGCGAGACGGCGTACGTCGTCGAGGCAGACCATGCTCCGGGCCAGGCGGCGGGACGCTCCCGCGCTTCCTCCCAGGCCCTTCATGACGTGGTGTCGAAGGCGGGGGTACGGGGGACGGCGGCGAGCAGCAGCGCGGCCAGCAGTGCGACGGCGGCGAAGGTGGGGAATCCCATGAGCGGGTCACGCCCGCCGACGATCCATCCGATGACGACCGGGCCGACGATCGTCCCCGACCGGCCCGCGCCCAGGCTCCACCCGAGGGCCCGGGCCCGCATGTGCGCCGGGTAGCTGCGGCTGACGTAGGCGTTGATGAGGATCTGCCCGCCGTGACCGCCGACCCCCGCGATCGCGATCGCGGCGAGGAGCGGGGGCTGCGGAAGCTTGACCACCATGACCATCAGCGCGGCCGTCATCGTGAGGTAGGTGGCGATGGCGACCCCGCGGTTGCCCCAGCGGTCCGTCGCGGAGGCCACGAACAGCGAGCCGATCACCGCGCCGAGGTTCAGCACCAGCAGGAAGACCAGCGACGAGCCGAGCGGGTACCCCGACTTGCGCATGATGCCGGGCAGCCAGGTCGCGAGGCCGAACCAGGTGAACAGGCCGCAGAACGTCGCGAGGGCGAAGACGATCGAGGCGGTGACGTAACGGGGGGCGAAGACGCCGGTGCCCGCGACGCCGGAGCGGTCCTCGGCGTGGCCGGGACGATCCTCGGCGTGGCCGGGACGATCCTCGGCGTGGACGTGTCGATCCTGGGCGGCGGGACGGTCTTCGGCGCCGGGACGGGCCGGTGCGGGCAGCCGGAACCGGCGCCGGGTCCGCTCCGCCTCGTCGTGCCGTCCGGCCGCGTCCAGGAACTCCGCGGACTCCGGCAGCTTCGCGAGCACCAGGGGCAGGAGCGCCACGCCCGGGCCGAGCGCGACGAAGAACATCCAGTGCCAGCTCAGGTGTTCGAGCACCGGGATGCCGACCAGCGCGGCGAGCACCCCGCCGAACGGAACGCCGGAGAGCATGATCGTGTAGATGAGCGTGCGGCGGGCCGGCACCGCGAACTCGAGCGTCAGGGCGGACGCCGCCGGGACGATGCCCCCGATGCCGATCCCGGCGAGGAACCGCAGCGCGCCGAGCGAGACCGGCCCGGTGGCGAATCCGCACAGGAACGTGAAGAGGGTGAAGCAGGTCAGCGAGGCGATCGCGAGCGGCCGGCGGCCGTAGCGGTCGGACGCCCAGCCGGAGCCGAGCGCGCCCACGAGCGCGCCGCCGAAGGCCGCGGCCGCGACCCAGCCGATGTTGCCCTTGGTGAAGCCGTGCCCTCCGTCGAGGAGGACGGGGACCACGGTGCCGAAGGAGATGAGGTCGTAGCCCTCGATGACCACCATCACCCAGCAGATGAGGGTGACCTGGACACAGGCTCGGACGGCCTCACGGGCCGGGTCGGCCGAGGGGGCCGTGCTGAGAACGCGGTTCGTCATGGCGACGGGTCCTTGTCAAGCGGGGTGGGTCGAATCAGGAGACGACGTGGACGTAGGTCTTGTGCTCCTGGAACTCGGCGAGCCCGCCGGGCCCGTTGAGCCTGCCGAGGCCGGACTGGCCGAAGCCGCCCTCCTCGAACTGGTCCTCCACGACCGCCCAGGTGTTGGTCCAGACGGTGCCGGCGGCGAGTCTCCGCCCGACCCGCACCGGCCGGTCGACGTCCCGGGTCCACACCGAGGCGGCGAGTCCGTACTCGGTCGCGTTGGCCAGGTCGATCGCCTGGCCTTCGGTGTCGAAGGTCTCGAAGGTCGCCACGGGGCCGAAGACCTCCTGCCGCACGATCGGATCGTGCGCGTCGGCGACCTCCAGCAGGGTGGGACGGTAGTAGCCGTTGCGGGCCGCGGGCTCGGGCCGTCCTCCCCTCACCAGCGCCCTGGCGCCGCGTCCGATCGCGGCGTCGACCTCGGCGTCGACACGGGCGGCGTTCGCGGCGTCGATCATCGGCCCCATCTGGCTCCGGGGGTCGGTGCCGGGTCCGACCCGCACGCCGCCGAGGGCCTCGGCGAGCCGCTCGCGCAGGCGGGCGGCGATGCCGGACTGGGCGAGGATCCGGCTGCCGGTCATGCAGAACTGCCCCGCGAAGGTGGTCACCGCGGCCGTCAGCACGGGCACGGCCGCGTCGAGGTTGGCGTCGTCGAAGACGACCATCGGGGTCTTGCCGCCCAGTTCCAGCGACAGCCGCTTCAGCGTCGGGGCCGCCTCGGCCATGATGAGCCGTCCCACCCGGGTGCTGCCGGTGTAGCTGAGCGCCGCGACGTCGGGACTCGTCACCAGCAGCCGCGCGACGTCGTCCTTGGACTCGGTGACCGAGTTGATCACCCCCGTGGGTAGATCGGCGGCCTGGGCGAGGATCTCGTGGAGCCGCCCGTTGACCAGCCCGGTCTGTCCCGCGAGCTTCATCACGACGGTGCACCCGGCCGCGAGTGCCGGGGCGAACGAGCGCACCGACAGCACGACGGGCGAGTTCCACGGGACGATGACGCCGGCCACTCCGACCGGCTCGGCCGCGCTCCGCAGGTGCACCCCAGGACGCACCTCCGCGGCGCGGCCGCCGTCGGTGAGCGCCAGGGCGGCGTAGTAGCGCAGCTTGCCCGGCGTCAGCGACAGCTCGAAACCCGCCTCACCGAGCGTCTTCCCGTTCTCCTCCGCGAGCAGGTGCACGAGCTCGTCGGTGTGCGCCTCGACGAGATCCGCGAGCTGCTGGAGGACGCGGTGCCGCAGCCGCCGGTCCCGCCTCCAGTCGGTGGAGTCGTACGCGGTTTTCGCGGCGTCGATCGCCTGCTCGCCCAGGCGCCGGTCGGCGTCGGCGAACCGGCCGAGGGGCTCCCCGGTCGCCGGGCTGTAGGAGGTGGAGTGCTGTCCGGAGCCGATGAGGACGCCGTTGATCAGGTGTGGCGCAACACGGTCTGTTGCCATGGCCGGCCTTTCAGGAGTGGTGCCCTGCCGCTGCGCGGGATCGCTCAGCCGAGCAGGCGCCGGTGGATTCCGGGCGTTCAGAGCCAGGGGGGAAGGGGCACGTCGCCTGTGGCGCGGCCGGTCAGCAGCAGCGCCAGGACGGGTCCCTCCCCGCGGGTCAGGCGGTTGCGGACGGCGCTGGAGACGAGCGCCTCCACGAGGGGCTCGGGGAAGACATCGAAGGTGTGCCGTTCGTCCAGGTCGACGGTGTGCACGACCACCTCGCGGACGCGCAGCCACGGGATCTCGGTGGCCGGCACGGTCCGCCCCTGCGCGGTGACGACCTCGGCCCGCCAGTTCTCGTCGCTGAGCGAGGCGAGGGCGGCTTCCAGCTCGACGGCGCTGCTCCTCACCAGCTCGCGCAGCGTCCGCGCGGGCAGCCGGGCGCCGGTTTCGATCTCGGCGGCACGCTGCCGCGGGGAGTCGTACATGCGGGACTCGACACCGGTCGCGGCCCACCGGGCGAGGCGGGTGAGGGCCTGTGCGTTGTAGTGGACGTGGGCCACCACGTGGGCGACGCTCCACCCCGGCAGCCGGCTCGGGGCACCGAAGTCCCGGTCGTCGACGGCCTCCAGGAAGCGTTCCGTGCCCTCCTCCATCCAGGCACACCACCGCGCGGGCCTGCCGGTCACCGCGCGCTCACGATCTGGTTGTCCAGCCGTCCGATCCGGTCGATCCGGGTGACGACGCGCTGGCCCGGCGCGAGGTAGACCGGAGGCGTGCGGGCGTGCCCGACACCGCCGGGGGTGCCCGTCGCGATGATGTCGCCAGGACGCAGCGTCACGATCGCCGAGACGTACCGCACGAGCCATACAGGATCGAAGACCAGGTCAGCGGTGTCGGCCTTCTGCATCGTCCGGCCGTCCACCGTCGTCGAGATGGTCAGGGACGGCCGGGTCCCGCCCGGGAGGTCGTCCGGTGTGACGAGCTGCGGGCCCAGTGGCGTGGTCGCCTCAAAGGTCTTGCCCTGGAGCCACTCCCGGGTGCGGAACTGCCAGTCCCGCAGGGTGATGTCGTTCATCACCGTGAAGCCCGCGATGGCCTGCTCGGCCATGGCGGGGGTCGCGCGGCGGACGGTGCCGCCGATCACGACGGCCAGCTCGGCCTCCCAGTCCATCGCCTCGGATTCGGGGGGCAGCTCGACCGGGTCCGCGGGCCCGACCAGCGCGTCCGCGAACTTCGCGAACAGCGTCGGATGCTCGGGCAGCGGCCGGCCCATCTCCAGGATGTGGGAACGGTAGTTCAACCCGACGCAGACGATCTTGCCGGGACGGGGCACCACCGGAGCCGGATCGGCGTCCACCAGCGTCCCCCGGGGGCCGGCCGAGCGCCGCGCGTGCTCCCGCCAGTCCTCCCGGGCGAGCAGGGAACCGACGTCCGGGTCGTCGAGCAGGACGTACTCGTCCCCGTCCAGCCGTGCCGCGGCCGTGGTCCCGTCGGCGCGCCGAAGCGTCATCAGCCTCATCGCTCCGCACCCCCCGCCGTCTCGCTGCGGAACCGTCCGAGCCGCTCGAAGATCGGGGCGTCCGAATAGGTGAAGAGGTCGACGCCCTCACCGGTCGTGACGGTCAGCGCCTGCCACGAGGGCACCACGAACAGGTCACCGCGCTCGACGTCCCACCTGGCATCGCCCACGGTGACCGACGCGGTCCCCTCGAACACCTGATAGACCGACGACCCGACCGCGCGCCGCGCCGGCGTCGCCGTATCCGGGCGCAGCCGGTGGAACTCGGCGCGGACCGTCGACAGCACGTCACCCCCCGTGGACGGGTCGACGTAGCGGACCGCGGCATGCCCCGGCGCGAGAGTGACCGGATGGCCCTCGTCCTCAAGCCGGAGCTGCTCGTCCAGGGCACGGTCGGTCACCTCCCACCGGTAGGCCAGCAACGGCGACGACGCCGTGGGCGCCACCTGGGTCACCGGCTGCAGGCCCGGGTGCCCCCAGAGCCGCTCCGAGCGGGAGCGATCGGGCGTCTCCTGGGCGTCCACCGAATCCGGGCCGTATTCGAAGAAAGTCGACTCGATCTGGTAGGAGAACGGGATGTCCAGACCGTCGATCCACGCCATCGGCGCTTCGCTCAGGTTGAGATGCCCATGCCAGTTCCAGCCCGCCTGAGGCAAAAAGTCGCCCCGGCGCATCGCCACCGGATCCCCGTTGACGACCGTCCACACCCCTTCCCCCTCGACGACGAAGCGGAACGCGTTCTGGGTGTGCCGGTGCACCGGCGCGTGCTCACCGGCGTTGAGGTATTGCACGGCCGCCCAGAGCGTCGGCGTCGCGAACGGCCGCCCCCCGAGCCCCGGATTCGCCAACGCCAGCGCCCGCCGCTCACCGCCGCGGCCGACAGGGACGAGCCTGCCCGCCTGGCGCGCCATCGCCATCAGCGCCGTCCATGACCACCTGTGCGGGCGAGCCGCGGAGACCGGGCTGACGGGCATCAGATCACCGATCTCGGTCCACAGCGGGACGAGCAGCCCGCGCTCCATCCCGTCGTACAGGCGATGGAGCTCGGCGGTCAGCGGCGGTTGACCCGCCGTCTCCCGCCGCGTGATCGAGATGGGCGACTCCATCGATTCCATTGAGGCCGTCATGGCCCGAGAATGATGGACCGTTCATTATCTGGGATAGCCTTTTCCACTATGAAGAACAAGCCGCCGTACAGCCTCGGTTCGGTGGACCGCGCGCTGCATCTGGCGTCCCTGCTCCAGCAGGAGGGCGTCCTCCGGGTGACCGACGCCGCCGAGCGGCTCACGATCTCCCCATCGACGGCGCATCGCCTCCTGGCCATGCTCGTCTACCGGGACTTCGCCATCCAGGCACCCGACCGCTCCTACCTGCCGGGCCCCCGCCTGCGCCCGGCCGAACAGACCACCGCGCCGACCGTCCTGCTGCGCCGCCGGGCACTGCCGCACCTGCGCTGGCTGGTCGAGACGGCCGGTGAGACGGCCCAGCTGTTCGTCCCCTCCCACACCGAGGTGCAGATCATCGCCACCGTCGAGTGCGACCGGGCCCTGCGCGTCGGCGACCGTGCCGGCCAGAGCCTGCCCATTCACCTGGCGTCAGGCGGGAAGGCGATCCTGGCCGAACGGGCCGACGCCGACCTGGAGCCCGTGTACGAATCACTGGACCGTGATCAGCGAAACCGGCTCCAACGCGAACTCAACGGCGTCCGCGCCAACGGTTTCGCGGTCAACGACCAGCACACCGAAACCGGCCTCACGGCCCTAGGAGTGGCACTGCACAACGAGCAAGGCACCGCCGTGGCCGCGATAGCCGTCGCCCTGCCAAGCGTCCGCTTCCGCCCCACCCTCGTCCACGACTGGGTACGCCCCCTCAAAACAGCGGCCGCCCGCATCGAGTCCACCTTCTCGCCCTCACCCTGAACCCCCGAGACCAACACAGACCGGATGCACGTGCCCGAACGCGAGACCGGCAGAACGTCCACCGTCAGCCGACCGACGGCTCGCCCACCACCCGGGAAAAAAAATTCCGAGCCGACCCTGCGGGAGCGACGCGGACGGTCACGTGCAAGCCGAGGCCGACCGACTTCGACCGGATGTGCTTCTTCAACGGAGCACCGATGGCCGATGAACTGGACGTCGAGCCGTTCGGGCCGCTGGACGCGCTGTACGCCGCCGTCCGCCGCCGCGCCCCGCGGGTCTCGGCGACCTGCGCCCGGCCGACCGGAATCTTCTACCGCTCGACACCAGCCCGCCGCGCAGCCACCGAGGACGCCTTGCACCTGCGCGTCTCCTGCCGCGAGGAACCCGAGCGGATGGCCGGACGCGGGCGAGGACCCTTCCGGCCGACACCGAATAGACCGCAGCCCGGATCGCCGAGGCGCTCGGTGCGTTGGCCGACCCACCGGGCGAGTAGAGCGGGGCCGGCGCCGCCGGTATCAGGCCGCTGCGGATGCTGGCAGGCCGGGTGCCACTACCCGCCGACATCGGAAACCGCGGCGAACTGCTCGGGCTCCGCTGGCGCGACGTCGGCCTTGACGCCGGAATCGTCGCGTTCGACGCTCGGTCGGTGTCGTCCGCGTCAAAGGGAAGAGGACGCAGGTCCAGGAAGGCGACACGAGGACGGCCAAGCCCCGCACCGTCGACCAGCGCGACGGCGTGCCCGCTGCCGGTCATCGTGGGGCTCTCCGCCGGTCCGGCTGAGCGGTGGCGTTCTCGGTGCCGCGCACGTCGGCCAGCAGTTCCTGCACGGTGTTGTGCCGCAGCGCGGCGAGGATCGCGGCGGCGACCTCTCGGTCAAGTGCGATCAGCGATTGCTGCACGCTCCGTCCTGTCGTGCAGGTGGGATCGGGTCCGTGCAGGCCCAGCACCGGGTCTTCTCCCTGCAGCAAGCTCCACACCTGGTCCAGGGTGATGTCCGAGGGGTCGAGCGCCATTTCCCAGCCGCCGTGACGGCCGGGGTGGGACCGAACGAGCCCGGCGCTGCGCAAGGGCCCCAGCACCTGGCGGATGTAGACGGCGTTGACGTTCGCACTCTGGGACAGCTGTGCGGAGGTGGCCGGTCGTCCGTCTTTGAGACCCGCAAGGTAGGTCAGGACGTGGACGGCGACCGCGAACCGGGTGTTGGTCGATCGGGTCATGGAAGCATCTTGCCATTCCGTAGCCATCGTGGCTACGATTTGTATCCGTAGTCATGACGACAACAGATTGGATGTCCGTGATCGGGAACACCGGTGCCACCAGCCCCTTAGGGCGTGCCACCGCGCAAGCAGTGTTGCGCAACGTCGACCCGCGGCACGTCGAGTTGGCCACCTCGTTCGGTGCGGCCACGCGCGGCGGATTCCTCGGACGCGTCAGGACCGCAGTACGGGATCTGACCGACCCCGAACCGGTCCGGCTTGCCACGGTGGTACGCGCGGCGGTCGCGGCATGAACACCCGCCCGGGGCTGGACGGAACCGGCGCGCTGCGCGCGAGGAGAGGTGGGTTCATGAGTGTGGAAGATGTCATCGAGAGTCTGCAGTTGCGGCGGCTCGGGTGGGCCGGTGTCGAGGTCCGACTGGGTGAAACCACAGTGCTGATCGACGCCTTGCAGAACGTGGAGCCGCTGGAACCGGTGCTGGGCAAGCCGAAAAGGCCGCTTCCTTCCGTGGACGTGCGGCCCGGCACGCACGCTCTGATCACGCATCTGCATCCCGACCACTACGACCGCGAGCTGCTGCTGCGGCTGGCGCGTTCCGGCACCGTCGGATGCCATACCCCGATCGCTGATGACCTGGTCAGCGACGGTGTTCCGGCGATCGCGCAGGAGTTGGGCCGGCCGCGCCAGATCGGCGGGTTGACGGTGACCCCGGTTGCTTCGCTGGACTGGCGGGGCACCGACGCCGACCAGGTCGCGTGGGTCGTCGAGGGATCCGGGCGCAGAATCATCCACTGTGGCGACACCATGTGGCACGGCAACTGGTGGCAGATCGCCCGCGATCACGGTCCCTTCGACATTGCGTTCGTCCCTGTCAACGGTGTCATCGCCAAGTTCGAGGGATACGAGGCCAACGTGCCGGTGACGCTGACGCCCGAGCAGGCCGTCGAAGCCGGTGCCATGTTGCAGGCCACGGCGATCTGCGCCATTCACTACGAACTGTTCAACAACCCGCCCTTCTACGTCGAACAGCACGACATCACGGACCGGCTTCGTCGTGCCGCGCAAGGCCGTGGGATCGAGCTGCTTCTTACGACCGACGGCCAAGCCGTCCCATTGACCGGCCGCCGCTGACGCACCGGGGAAGATGCATAAGTGCAGCACGCCGGGGATGTCGGCAGCCGTCGTCACAGCCAGTCGCGACGGGGTGGCCGTGCACCGGCGGACAGAGCCCGGCCGCCACGCGGCTGCGCAAACAGCTCACCGACTGCGACCAGCGCCTCAGCCAGTACCGCGCCGCTCTCAACGCAGGCGCCGATGCAGGCCAGGCAACGAAATGGATCAACGAGACCGAGCAGGAACATGCGCGCCTCGAAAGCGAGCTACGCGTGATTCCCGCCGACCAGGCGGTCTCCGCTGATGGGCTGGCGGAACTGCTTCACCAGACTGGAAAGCTGGCCCATGCCGTCGTCAGCGCCGATCCTGACGAGAAGGCGGAGCTCTAGGCGCAGCTCGGGCTGAAGATGACCTACTACCCGCAGAAACAGCTGGTGGAAGCCAAGATCGTCTCGGCTTCCACATGTGCAAAGGTGTGTGTCCGAGGGGGGACACGCACCAAATTCCCATATATCACTCTACCCCTGGGCGAAGTCCCACTAAACACCGCAGCCCTGGTCGACAAGGCGGAGGACTGAGCCGCCATGGCGAACGCCAAGCCTTCACTCCCGACCAGGTGATCCGGTGGGCCTCCACGGTCAGCGTCATCGTGCTGGTCGCATCGCCGCAGTGATCAGCTACAAACACATGTATCAACTGGTGCTGCGATACGGAGAAACGTCCTGGACGGCGGCGCTGCTGCCCGTCAGCGTGGACGGGATGATCGCGGTGGCCTCGATGTTCCTGCTGGTCGACTCCCGGCAGGGCCGCCGCAGCGGGCTTTTGCCTTGGACGCCGCTGGTGCTGGGCAGCGCCGCCAGTCTGGCCGCCAGCGTCGCCGTCGCCGAACCATCGGTGGTCGGCCGCCTCACCGCCGTCTGGCCCAGTTGCGCCCTCATCGGGGCCTATGAGCCGCTAATGCGGCAGATCAGACGCACCGCCGTGATGAAAACGGGGCGTGACAACGCTGTCCTGGTGTGACATTGGATGCGGCACATAGGACTCCTGAGGCCGCTCATAGGATCTCTGCGGCGGCTCATCGGGGCTCTGAGGATTCTCATAAGGGTCCCCGCTTGGCCGCAGCGCCCTCAGAGGAGTCTCTGAGAGGCCAACCGCCCGACGAAAGACCTCAGAGAAGTCTCATAGCGGCCGCGCCTTTGACCTCATACGTTCCGCGGAATCGTCCCAGGAACGTGGCACAGCCGATGGCGCGGCGGTACAGCGCTCACCCTCATCTCGTGCAGAGGGGACAGGCGATGTGGATATCCAGCGACGTGCGTGGCGGTGGGCGGTAGCCAGCCGCACGCCGGAGGGGGATCTGCCGCCGGGGAAGGCGATCGGCAGCCGGTTCGGGCGCAGCGAGCGCTGGGGACGCTTGGTCAAGCAGGCTGGCCGCACCGGACGCCTCGATACGGTTGCCTCTTGACTATCCAAAAGTAGGACCTGCGACGACGCCGACCTACCACGTCGCCTTGGACATGGTCACCCACGGCCCGGGGTGGTGGAACGGTAAGTGGGTCGTCGGCGCCCATTGAATCTGTCTAAACTAGAGTGAGGCGACGACCGATTGGCTGTAGCAAGGTGCAGCCTAGTTACCCCACTCAAGGACACGAAGCCATGGCTGAGCCTGATTCTCAACACATGACCACGTTCTGTCGTGAGGTAGGGCCTGAATTTCTTCAGGAGGTGTGTCAGGTTCAGACGGCTGAAGCACAGGCCATTTGTGATGACATTCTTGGTCGCGCCGAGGCGTTCGCTGCCTTGGATCAGAGCAGTCAGCAGGATGTGCTGATCACGCCGTTCATCGAAGAGGTCTTTGATCACAAGCCACTGGACGCTCCGCTCGAACTGAAGGCCGCCGTCACTGTTGTCGTGCGCAACAGCAAGCTGGAGGAGGCGCATGTCCAGCATCTCGTTAACGCTGACGGGCTGAGGGCGCTCACTCGCATGGCCACTGGCCCACTGTCCCATCTGCTGGCAGCCCGGCGTCGACATCCTCTGCCCGTACCAGGCGACAGTCCCTTCACTGGCCTCGATACCAAGTACCCACGAGCGTGGACGTGTCTCTCGACCGTAGCCGAAACCTTCGCCAGTGGAGGCCGTAATGGCTACCGGGCACCCGAAGCTCCAGTGCCAGATCTACCCTCATCCGACGAGCATGCTGCGGCCAGGCAAACGGAAGAGCGCATCCCAAAAACCGTATTCAGTGCCATTGATCCCCGCTTCGACCTTCATCTTATTAAGGTGCTCCAGCAAGTCACGACCGAGAATATACCGATCTTCGTTCCGGCGCTGAGCCGCTTCTCTCGCAACAGCGACAAGCTTATGCGCGTCGTGGAGTTGTTGCTGGCTCATGGCGTTACCATCCTGACCACCAACTACATGCTGCGTCCACAGGACGTTTGGGTGCGCCGACGGCAACTCGTCAAGCCGGACAGTTATGATCCCTACAAGGGTCTGCGGGATATCGCTGGTCTGAGCGGTGCTCATCGGGCCGCAGCATTGCAGGTCTTGGTGGGGGTGGAGGAGGAGTAGGAGGCTGAGGTAGGCCAGAGACTGTGAGGCATGCGGTGACTGCTCCAGCGGAGGCGGCTCCGACCGCTTTTCCCGCGACCTCGACGACACCGCACTTCTCATCAAGGGCTCGCCGGTCAAGGTGGTATCCGAGCGGCTCGGCCACGCGAGCGCAGTCATCACGATGAACACGTACGCGTACGTCCTGCCGGGCAACCAGAAGGCGGCGGCCGACTCGTTCGCCGCGCTGGTCGCCGAGGCGTAGAACCATGATCCGCAGGCCGGAAGTATCAGCGGCCTCTGCGTGCTCAGATACGACAACGCCCCGGACCTGTGACCTGCACATCTCCGAGGCTGATCTTGTGTGTCCGAGGGGGGACTTGAACCCCCATGCCCCGTAAAGGGCACTAGCACCTCAAGCTAGCGCGTCTGCCTATTCCGCCACCCGGACCGGTCGCAGGCCGCGGGCTGGGCCGCGGCGGGCTTCACCATACCAAAGGTCCCGAGTCGCGGCGAAGTCGATCGTCGGTGCACCATGGGACGGTACCGAGGACGCCTAGCGCGAAGGTGATCACTGTGGCCCACCAGCCGACCGCTGAGGACGAGGTCGTCCCGCTCTGCCAGGAGCTGATCCGGATCGACACCAGCAACCCGGGAGATCATTCGGGGCCCGGGGAGAGGGCGGCGGCGGAGTACGTCGCCGAGAAGCTCGCAGAGGTGGGGCTGGAGGGGCGGATCTTCGAGTCGCATCCGGGGCGGGCGAGTCTTGTGGCGCGGATCGAGGGGGAGGATCCGGGGCGGGACGCGTTGCTGCTGCATGGGCACCTGGACGTGGTGCCGGCGCGGCAGGAGGACTGGACACGGGATCCGTTCGGGGGAGAGATCGCGGACGGGTGCGTCTGGGGGCGCGGGGCCGTGGACATGAAGGACATGGACGCGATGATCCTGGCGGTGGTGCGGCAGCGGATGCGGGAGGGGCGCAGGCCGCCGCGGGACGTGGTGCTGGCGTTCCTCGCGGACGAGGAGGCCGGGGGGACGTGGGGTGCGCAGTGGCTCGTGGACCGGCATCCGGAGCTCTTCGAGGGGTGCACGGAGGCCGTGGGGGAGGTCGGGGGGTTCAGCCTGTCCGTGCCCGGGGACCGGCGGATGTACCTCATCGAGACGGCGGAGAAGGGCATCGGATGGATGAATTTGACCGCGAAGGGGACCGCGGGGCACGGGTCCATGGTGCATCCGGACAATGCGGTCACCGCTGTGGCGGCGGCGGTCGCCCGGCTGGGGGCGCATGAGTTCCCGGTGCAGTTGACGAAGTCGGTGCGGGCCTTCCTGGAGCGGGCGTGCATGGCGTACGGGGTGGAGTTCGACCCAGAGCGGCCGGAGGAGTGCCTGGCGGAGATCGGGCCGCTGGCGCGGATGATCGGCGCGACGCTGCGGCACACGCTGAATCCGACGCGGCTGGACGCGGGTTATAAGACGAATGTCATCCCGCAGAGTGCGACGGCTCAGGTGGATGGGCGATTTTTGCCCGGATATGAGACGGATTTCTTCGCGACTGTGGACGAACTTCTCGGTCCGGATGTCGAGCGTGATTTCGTCCATCATGGCCAGGCGGTCGAGACCGACTACGAGGGGGCGCTGGTCGCGGCGATGGAGGCGGCGCTGACCTCGGAGGATCCCGGCGCGCTCCCGGTCCCGTACTGCCTGAGCGGGGGGACGGACGCCAAGTCGTTCGCGCAACTGGGAATGCGGTGCTTCGGTTTCGCACCGCTCCGGCTTCCCCCAGAGTTGGACTTTTCCGGAATGTTCCATGGAATCGACGAACGGGTCCCGGTGGACGGGCTGCGGTTCGGCGTACGGGTCCTCGACCGGTTTATCGATCGGTCCTGATTTTCTCGCGCATTACCGCCACCGGTGCGGCCCGTGGTGCTACGGTTACCGTCTGTAGGGACAGGACCGTGGGAGGGGCGACCGGTGGCGGACGATCAGGCGCGGGCGGGCCGGGTCCCGCTGCGCCGTGTCCTCCGGGGGTTGCTCGTCCTCGCGGGCCTGCTGTTCGCGGGCTGGCTGCTCGGCGGCCTCGCGCAATCGGCGCACGCCGACGAGCTGCCCCCGGCGACCAAGATCGTCAGGCCGACCGTGGACCATGTGGTCAACGAGGTGATGACGCCTCCCGCCACCGTGGTCCCGCCCGTGGAGGAGAAGAAGGCGCCGGTGGCGGCGCCGCCTCGGGCGGCGGTCGCCCCGCCGCCCAAGGCCGCGTCCCCGACGGTGGACGCCGTGCGGGCTCCACGGCCGCCTGAGAAGCGGCAGCATGTGGTGCCCGAGCGTCCCGTGGTGCGGAAGTACAAGGTCGTGCGGCACCGGTCCGCGACCGTGGCCGAGGTCCGCGTTCCGGCCCCCGATGTGCGGCCGGCGCCGATCCCGGCACCCGTCCAGGACGAGTCGACCGCGGCGGGTGCGCCCGTTTTCGCCGGTGCGGCCGGGCTCTCGGACGTCCGCGTCCGGATCCCCGCACGGCCACGCGCGTCGGCCGCGCGTCCCCTGGGTCCGGTGCCCCCGGTCGTCCGCACCGCCGCGGACGAGCCGTCCTTCGCGCCTGACTAGTCCCTAGATCCCAGGCTCCGGACCTCCCGCGTGGCTCGGGCGGTTCCGGGACGTGCCGTCGCGCACGTCATCTCCCACGAGATCCGGTGCGTCCGTCGGACGCGCACGTCTCGTTCCCTTTCATCGAACACTCCCCGAACGGAGCATCATGCGAACGTGGGCAAAAAGCACCTCGCGTGCCGCGGTGCTCACCGCGAGCTTTGTCGCTCTCGGTGCCACCGCCATCCCCACCAGCGCTTTCGCCGACATCACCAACGGCGACAGCAGCGTCCTCGGCGGCAACCAGGTGAACCTGCCGATCTCCGCGCCGGTCGACGCCAGCGGCAACGCCGCGGCCGTCGGCGGCTCGGCGCACGGCGTCTCCAAGGGCGGCGCGTCCGCCACGGGAGGCGGGGGCGGCGGCCACAAGACGGCCGGTACGAGCGGTGTGGCGTCCGGCAACCAGGTGAACGCCCCGATCTCCGCGCCCGTCAACGCCTGCGGCAACGCCGTCGGCATCCTCGGTGACGCGGAGGCCGCCTGCGAGGGCGGCGCCACCGTGAACAACGGCGCCGGAGGCGGGCAGATCACCGACGGCACGAGCGGCGCCGTCGCCGGGAACCAGGTGAACGCGCCGATCTCCGCGCCGGTCAACGCGTGCGGCAACGGCGTGGGCCTGCTCGGCACCTCGGTGGCCGGGTGCGAGGGCGGCGCCAAGGTCAAGAACGGCGGCCACACCGGCGCGGGGCAGGCCACCTCCGGTGTCTCCAGCGTCCTCGGCGGCAACCAGGCGAACGTCCCGATCAGCATCCCGGTGGACGCCTGCGGCAACGCGGTCGGCAACGCGCACGCGGCCTGCGACGGCGGGGCGTCCGTCCGCAACGGCGGCCACGGGTCCGGCAGGCAGACGACCTCGGGCATTTCCAGCGTCCTGGGTGGCAACCAGGGCAATGTGCCCATCAGCATCCCGGTCACCGCGTGCGGGAACGCCGCGGGCGTGGTCGGGGACGCGGCGGCCCTGTGCGAGGGCGGTGCGCACGCGCGCAGCAGCTCCGGCGGAGACCAGAGGACCTCGGGCATCTCCAGCGTCCTGGGTGGCAACCAGGGCAATGCGCCCATCAGCATCCCGGTCACCGCGTGCGGGAACGCCGCGGGCGTGGTCGGGGACGCGGGTGCGAAGTGCAACGGCCAGACGCTGGTCACGGGCCCGCACGGGTCCGGCGGGCAGACGTCCGGGAACTCGTCGGTCGGCGGCGGGAACCAGGCGAACGCGCCGGTCAACGCCCCCGCCATCGTCTGCGGCAATGGCGCCGCGGTCGTCGGCCGCGTGCTCACGGAGTGCCAGGGCGGCACGGGCGGCTACGAGCCCTACGGGCGGGCGATGGGCGCGAGCGCGCCCGCGCCGGTCGTCGAGTCGCTGCCGCTGAACCCGGGGTCGGCCCTGCCCATCCTGCCGAGGCTCGCCCCCGCCGCGTCCCACGTCCAGGGGACGGAGCTGCCCGTCGCGCGCGACCTCTTCGGCGCGCGTTTCCCGTCCGTGCCGGACGCCCTGCGCGCGGCCGACCCCCGTCCCCAGACCGACGAGGTCACCGGGCCCGCCGGGCCGCCCGACTCCGGCAGCGGTGCCGAGTCGGAGGAAGCCCCCGAATCGGGCGACCCGACGGGTGCGGACCTTCCGGACGACGGCGGTTCCGTCCCGGAGGCGCGCTCCGGCGCGAAGACCGGTACGAAGACCGGCACGCCGCTGCCCGGCTCGGGAGTCCTGCCCAAGGGAAAGGGACCGCTGGGAAGTAAGGGACTGCCGGGGGTCAAGGGGCTGCCCGGGGCCAAGGGGCTGCCGAAGCTTCCGAAGGCGCCGAAGCTGCCGAAGGCCGGGTCGCTGCCGGCGGCGCGGTCGGGCATGGGGACGCCGCTCGGTGCCGGAAGGCCGCCCTTCCCCGGGCCCATCTCGGACCTTCCGGGCCTGCTGTCCCACGGCCCGGCGGCCGGGATGCGCTCCGCCGGCGCGAACCCGCCCGTCACGTCGCTGCCGATCGACACGTCCGCGCTGCTCGGCGGGACCGGGGTTCCGCGCCTGATCAAGGGCGTGAAGCTGCCCGGGACGCCGGTCGCGCCGGCGCCCTCGTCGTCGCGGACGTCCGACGCGCCGGTCCCGGGCGTCCAGGCGCCGAGCCTGGACGGTGTCACGCTGCCGCAGGTGAACGGCGTTAAGCCGCTGAACCCGAACGCCCTGAAGCTGCCCGGCGCGAGCGGCGTCAACACGGGCGGCGTCAACACGGGCGGCATCGTGCTGCCCGGCACGGACGACCCGCGGCCGTCGGCCGCCGCGGGCGCGCAGTCGCCGAAGGCGGACACGCCGCGGCTTCCGCTGCTGGACGGCACGAAGCTGCTGGACGCGGGCACCGCGAAGACCCCGGCCGCGAGCGGCGCCCAGGCGCCGGGAGCGTCCGGCCTGCCGGTGACCACCGGCGTCAAGGCGCCGCAGACGGACCCGGAGATCGGCCCGCTGAAGCCGGTCGCCGCCCAGGGGTCGATCACCACGGACACCAAGTCGGGGTCGATGTGGGTGCTGGGCCTCGCGGCGGTGGTCGCCGCCGTTTCCGGGGCGCTGGCGCTGACGCGGCGCGTCAAGCTGGGCGGACGCCGCTGACAGGACGAGTCCGGCCGGACGGCCGGTGACCCGGCCGTCGCCGGGGCCGGGATGGTGCAGTCCCGGCATCGGCGGACGGCGTAGGGGGTCGAGAACGCTTTGCCCGTCCCGGAAGCGCGGTCCGGGGCGGGCAAAGCCATGTCCGCAGCGGTTATGATTACGCCATGTCATAGGATTCGTACGTAGTGCTACGCTCCGGACGCGGACGGACGGGTCGGACGTGATCGGGTCAGACGCCGCGGGCGGGTACGGGCGGGTACGGGCGGACATAGGCGGGCAGCAACGTGCAGGGGACGGGCAGGGACGCGAACCCGCGTCGGCGGTCAGAACGTGCGGACCTGACGGATGACCTTGCGGCGGAGTTGGATACGACGGCTACCGTCGGGGTAGAGGCGCAACCGATCGATCTCCCAGCCGCCGTGCTCGGCGTGCTCGGTCAAGATCTGCCGGGCGGTATCACGCGTGGTGCCGCGCGGCAGTGACAAGACGAGGTAGGTGTACTCCACCATTGCGACCATTATTACTTGGTCAGCCGGGAGCGGGACACCGTACGGTGGCGGCTCGGTCCTCGCGTGTGCCGGTGGCATGTCATCCTGTCGGGGGCGCGGACGGCGCCGGAGATCGCGCCCGCCTCACCGGGCGGGGCGGCGACCGCGGGACGCGCCGCGGGGACGGCCGCGGGAACCGCGGGGCATGAACGCGCCGTCAGACGACGTTGTAGGAGCCTGACAAGCAGAGCCGAGCAAGAAGAGCCTAAGCAAGAAGACCAAAGACAGCGAGGTTGGAGCGACTGTGCCAGCCAAGAACGGCACCGCGGGCAGTGGCCGGGACAACGGCGCCGGTACGCGCCTGGTGATCGTCGAGTCGCCGGCGAAGGCGAAGACGATCGCCGGGTACCTGGGCCGTGGCTACATCGTGGAGTCCAGTATCGGCCATATCCGGGACCTTCCCGGCAGCGCCTCGGAGGTGCCGGCCAAGTACAAGGGCGAGCCGTGGGCCAAGCTCGGCGTGAACGTCGAGCAGGACTTCGAGCCGCTCTACGTGGTCAACACCGACAAGCGGCAGCAGGTGGCCAAGCTCAAGAAACTGCTCGCCGAGGCCGACGAGCTGTTCCTCGCGACGGACGAGGACCGGGAGGGCGAGGCGATCGCCTGGCACCTTCAGGACGTCCTCAAGCCGAAGGTGCCCGTGCACCGGATGGTCTTCAACGAGATCACCAAGGACGCGATCCAGCGCGCCGCCGCCAACCCGCGCCAGCTGAACATGCGCCTGGTGGACGCGCAGGAGACGCGCCGCATCCTGGACCGCCTGTACGGGTACGAGGTCAGTCCCGTCCTGTGGAAGAAGGTCATGCCGAGGCTGTCGGCGGGCCGGGTGCAGTCGGTGGCGACGCGGCTGGTCGTGGAGCGCGAGCGGGAGCGGATCGCGTTCGTCCCGGCGCACTATTGGGACATCGCCGCGCAGTTCGACACCGGGAAGGACGAGGAGCCCACGGCGTTCAAGGCCGGGCTCATCTCCGTGGATGGCAAGCGCGTCGCGCAGGGACGCGACTTCTCGTCCGACGGCAGGCTCAAGACCAAGGACGCCTTGCATCTGGACGAGGAGGCGGCGCGCGCGCTGGCCGAGCGTCTGCGTGAGCGTCCGTACTCCGTCAAGTCCGTCGAGCGGAAGCCGTACACCCGCAAGCCGTACCCGCCGTTCCGGACGACGACGTTGCAGCAGGAGGCCAGCCGCAAGCTGAGCTACTCCGCGAAGTACACGATGTCGGTCGCGCAGAAGCTGTACGAGAACGGCTTCATCACCTACATGCGCACCGACTCGATCACCCTCTCGGAGACGGCGATCACGGCGGCGCGGCGGCAGGCGGCGACGCTGTTCGGCGGCGAGTACGTCCCGGACAAGCCGCGCGTCTACGCGTCCAAGGTGAAGAACGCGCAGGAGGCGCACGAGGCGATCCGCCCGGCGGGCGACACGTTCCGCACCCCGGCGGAGACGGGCCTGTCCGGCGACCAGTTCCGGCTGTACGAGCTGATCTGGAAGCGGACGATCGCGTCCCAGATGAAGGACGCGGCGGGCCAGTCGGTGTCGATCCGCGTCACGGGCGTCTCGACCCGGGACGAGACGGCGGAGTTCGGCGCGACCGGCAAGACCATCACGTTCTACGGCTTCCTCAAGGCGTACGTGGAGAGCGCGGACGACCCGTCCACCGACCGGGACGACCAGGAGCGGCGCCTGCCGAACCTGGAGGAGAACGACCCGCTGAGCGCGCTCGCCGTGGACGCCGAGGGGCACTCGACCCGCCCGCCGGCCCGTTACACCGAGGCGAGCCTGGTCAAGGAGCTGGAGGAGCGGGAGATCGGGCGGCCCTCCACCTACGCCTCGATCATCGGGACGATCCTCGACCGCGGGTACGTGTTCAAGAAGGGCACGGCGCTCGTCCCGTCGTTCCTGGCGTTCGCCGTGGTCAACCTGCTGGAGCAGCACTTCGGCAACCTGGTCGACTACGACTTCACCGCGCACATGGAGGACGGTCTCGACGAGATCGCGCGCGGCGAGGCCGAGCGCGTCCGCTGGCTGACGCGGTTCTACTTCGGCGACAACGGCGAGGAGGGCCTGAAGGAGCTGGTCGGCGACATCGGCGACATCGACGCCAAGGGGATCAGCTCGTTCCCGCTGAAGGGCACCGACATCATGGTGCGCGTCGGCCGGTACGGGCCCTACCTGGACCGCGACGGCGACCGGGTCAACATCCCCGAGGACATCGCGCCGGACGAGCTGACGGCGGAGAAGGCCGAGGAGCTGTTCGCGCAGCCGAGCGGCGACCGGGAGCTGGGCACCGACCCGGAGACCGGGCATGTGATCGTGGCGAAGTCCGGGCGGTTCGGCCCGTACGTCACCGAGATCCTCCCCGAGCCGGCCCCGCCCGCCGAGGGGGAGAAGAAGAAGCGGACGAAGAAGGCGGACGCCCCCAAGGCGCGCACCGGTTCGCTGTTCAAGTCGATGTCGCTCGACACGATCACGCTGGACGACGCGCTGAAGCTGCTGTCCCTGCCGCGCACCCTGGGCGAGCTGGACGGCGAGCCGGTCACCGCGCAGAACGGGCGGTTCGGGCCGTACATCAAGAGGGGCACCGACAGTCGCTCGCTCGGCTCGGAGGACGAGCTCTTCACGGTCACGCTGGACAAGGCCAAGGAGCTGTTCGCCCAGCCGAAGCAGCGCGGGCGGGGCCGGGCCGCGGCCGCGGCGCCGCTGCGCGAGCTGGGCACGGATCCGGCGAGCCAGAAGCCCGTGGTGGTGAAGGAGGGGCGTTTCGGCCCGTACGTCACAGACGGCGAGACGAACGCCAGCCTCCGCAAGGGCGACGAGGTCGAGTCGATCACCATTCAGCGCGCCGCGGAACTGCTCGCGGAGCGTCGTGAGAAGGTGGCGGCGGGTGGCGGGAAGAAGAAGACGGCAACGCGCCGTCGAACCTCCGCAAAGTCCGGCTCCTAGGGACAACTACGCCGATACCCTGACCGACATGACCAGAACGGGCGCCACTCGGTCGCACTCCGCCGCGCCGTCCCCGGGCGTTTCGTCGCTCTCGTCGATCAGGCCGTTCCAGCGGCTTTGGATCGCACTATCGGTGTCCGGTCTCGGCCAATGGCTGAGCGTCCCGGCGCTGACGGCCATGGCCGCGGTACTGACCCGCGACGAGGACGCCGCCGCGCGCGCGCAGGCGGTCGGCGGCGTGCTGGTCGTGATGCTGCTGCCGGCCGTCCTGCTGCCGCCGCTCGCGGGCATGGTCGCGGCCCGGCTCGACCGGCGGCTGGCGCTGCTGATCGCCGACGCGCTCCGGGTCGTGGTGATCGTGACGGTCCCGCTGGTGGACGCGCTGCCGTGGACGCTGGCCGCCGCGTTCCTCGTCGCGTGCCTGACCGTGCTGTGGGCCACCGTCGCGACGACGGCGCCGCCCGCGCTCGTCCCGGAGGACCTGCGGCCCTCGGCCCGCCGGTCGTCCGTCCGCGCGGTGTGCGCGCCCGCGCCCGTCGCCGCGCTGCTGTTCGCGTTCGTCGCGCTCATCGCGGACGGGACGTTCGGCGTGGCCGACCGCGCCGACCTTGCGCTGTACGTGACGTCCGCCGTGTTCCTGGCCGCGACCGGCGCGGTCGCCGCCCTCGGCGAGCTGCCCGGGACGGAGCCGATCGCGGTCCAGGCGCCGCTGAAGGTCCTCTTCCAGGGGCCGGGCGGGCGCGCCGCCGAGCCGGGCGACGCCTCGGGCGCACCCGGCGCGCGGGGGATCGGGCTGGCGATCACCGGCGCGTCCCTGGCGGTGGCCGCGGTCGTCGCCGTGGCCCGCGTGTACACGGGTCAGCTCGGCGGAGGGGACGCGGGATACGGCGCGGTCCTCACCGGCCTGACCGCGGGGCTCGGCTTCGGGCTGTTCCTCGGCCCGCGCATCCTCGTCCCGTTCAGCCGCCGCAGGCTCCTCGGCCTCGCGGTCGCGGCCGCCGCGCTGGCGCTGGTCGTGGTGTCGCTCGTGCAGAACCTCGTCGTCGTCGCGTTCGTGACCGCCTTCCTGGGGGCGGCCGCCGGGATCGCCTGGTCCACCGCGACCGCCGCGCTCACCGGCCCGGACCAGCAGCCGGGCCGGCCGGGCACGCCGGGCACGCCGGACGCCCCGGCCGGGCGTCCGGTCGCCTTCCTGCGCTCGGTCGCGCTCGTCACCGCGCTGGTGGTGTCCGCCGCCGTCCCGCCGCTGACCGGGGTGATCGGCTCCCGCCGTCTCGACCTCGGCGGCGGCGTCTACGACTTCGAGGGGACGGGCGCCGCGCTGCTGATCACCGGGCTGCTGGCCCTGCTCGCGGGCCTCGTGGCGTTCCGCCGGCTGGACGACCGGCATGGCGTCCCGCTGGTCGCCGACCTGCGGGCCGCGCTCCAGGGCCGCGTCTACACGCCGCCGGAGCCGGGCGCCGCCGACGACCGCATGGTCGCGCGCCGCGAGCGCGGCGTGTTCATCGCGTTCGAGGGCGGTGAGGGCGCGGGTAAGACGACCCAGGCCAGGCTCGCCGCGATCTGGCTGCGCGACCACGGCTACGACGTCATCACCACCCAGGAGCCCGGCGCCACCAAGATCGGCATGCGGCTGCGGGCGATGCTGCTGGACCGCGATACCACCGGCCTGTCGGACCGCGCCGAGACGCTGCTGTACGCGGCCGACCGCGCCGACCACGTCGCGAACGTGGTCAGGCCCGCGATGGAGCGCGGCGGGATCGTCGTGAGCGACCGCTACATCGACTCGTCCCTGGCCTACCAGGGCTTCGGGCGGGAGCAGCCGGTCGAGGACATCGCCCGCGTCAACGCGTGGGCGACCGGCGGCCTCGTCCCGGACCTGACCGTCCTGCTGGAGATCCCGCCGCACGCGGGCCTCAGGCGCCTGTCGGCCCCGGCCGACCGCATGGAGTCCGAGCCCCGGGAGTTCCACGAGCGCGTCCACGCCGGATTCCGCGCCCTCGCCGAGGCCGACCCCGGCCGCTACCTCGTCCTGGACGCGAGCCGCCCGCAGTCCGAGCTGAGCCGCGAGATCCAGTACCGCATCCGGGAGATCCTCCCCGACCCGATCCCGGCGGGCACCGAGGACGTCACGAGCACCTTCCCCATCATCACGGACTAAGCGGACTCATGGGCGGACGGGACGGGCGAGTCATCGCCTCATACGCCGGTCCGGGCCATTCCGCCGTGGACACGCCCTAGCCTTGTGACATGAGCGTGTGGGACGACCTGGTGGGCCAGGAGCCGGTCATCGCGCAGCTGTCGTCGGCCGCCGCCGGGCCGGGCACCGCGGGGGAGCAGGGGACGTCGGGCGGCATGGCGCACGCGTGGCTGTTCACCGGGCCGCCGGGGGCGGGACGCACCGCCGCCGCGCGGGCGTTCGCCGCGGCGTTGCAGTGCTCCGAGACGCCGCGCGGGTGCGGGTACTGCCCGTCCTGCCACCAGGTCCTCCAGGGCACGCACGCCGATCTCGAGGTCGTCCGCCCGGCGGGCCTGTCGTACGGGGTGAAGGAGACCCGCGAGCTGGTGCTGCGGGCGTCGTCGTCCCCGAGCGGCGGGCGGTGGCAGATCGTCCTGTTCGAGGACGCGGAGCGGGCCACCGAGCAGGCGGCGAACGCGCTGCTGAAGGCGATCGAGGAACCGCCGCCGCGCACGGTGTGGCTGCTGTGCACGCCCGCACCGGACGATCTGCTCGTCACGATCCGGTCCCGCTGCCGCCTGGTGACGCTGCGGACGCCGCCGGTGGGGGCGGTCGCGGACGTCCTCGTCCAGCGCGACGGGGTCGACCGGGAGACGGCGGACGTGGTGGCGCGCGCCGCGCAGGGGCACATCAGCCGGGCACGGAGACTCGCGACCGACCCGCAGGCGCGC
Source organism: Actinomadura graeca (assembly GCF_019175365.1). Lineage (NCBI taxonomy): Bacteria > Bacillati > Actinomycetota > Actinomycetes > Streptosporangiales > Thermomonosporaceae > Actinomadura > Actinomadura graeca. The sequence continues at coordinate 5,214,188 of NZ_CP059572.1, forward strand.
GCGCGCCGCGCCGAGGTGCTCGCGATACCGCGCAGGCTGACATCGGTGGGCCCGGCGGTGATGGCGGCGGAGGCACTGGTGAAGGCGGCCGAGGCCGAGGCGAAGGTCCAGACCGAGGAGCTGAACGAGTCCGAGACGTCCGCGCTCCGGCAGGCGCTCGGGGAGAGCGCCAAGGGGCGCATGCCGCGCGGCACCGCCGGGGCGCTGAAGGAACTGGAGGATCGCCAGAAGTCGCGCGCGACGCGGGTGAAACGCGACGCGCTCGACCGGGCGCTGCTCGACCTGGCGTCCTACTACCGGGACGTGCTGACGTTGCAGCTCGGGGCGGGGAGCGGGCTGGTCAACGCCGAGCTCGGCCCGGAGCTGCGGACGGCCGCGGCGGGCGGCCGCCCGGAGGGCACGCTCCGCAGGCTGGACGCGATCATGGAATGCCGCGAACGGCTGGAGGCGAACGTCAACCCGCTGCTCGCGGTCGAGGCGCTCACCCTGGCGCTGCGTACCGGCTGAGGCTCCGGAGGCGCCGCGTCCCGCACGCACGCGACGTCCGGTGTCGCGTCCGGCACGCGTGCGGCGGCACGCAGCCGGCGGCAGGCGTGCGGTGGCACGTGTCCGGTGGCACGCGCGCGAGGACCGAAATCTTGGTTCCGGGCGCGAATCTCGCCGGAGGACTTACAAGAGCTGTCCCCTTTCGTTACATTCTTGTACGCCATCCTCAACATGAACATCAGTACCGTGCCCTGGCTGAGCCCCACAAATTGGGGCAAGCTCCCCCCACGCCAGGAGGTCTGCTTTGCGGCGCGTCCTGATATCTGCCACCTGTGCCGTCGCCCTGACGACGGCCCTTGCCTTCCCAGCGTCCGCGGCCCCGCGCCGGCCCGAGCACGAGGGGGTGGCTTCGGAGTACGTCGTCCTCTACCGGGAGGGCGTCCCCCTGGACGAGGCCCACGCCGCCGTGAAGGCCGCCGGGGGCAGGATCGTCCACGAGAACGAGGACGTGGGCGTCGCCACCGTGCGCTCGAAGAACCCCGAGTTCACCACCGACGCGATGGGTCACATCGCCCTGGAGGGCGTCGCCCACAACCGCATTATCGGCGAGGCTCCCCAGGTCCCCAAGAAGACCGCCGCGGCCACGAGGGCCGCCCCGGCGAAGAACACCAAGAACACCAAGAACGCCGCGACCGTCGAGCGGACCACCGGCGCGCAGGGCACCGTGACGGTCGCGGGAAAGCCCAGCAAGGACACCGAGCCGCTGGCCGATCTGCAGTGGGACATGAAGCAGATCCACGCCACGAACGAAGGCTCGTACAAGACCGAACCCGGTGACAGGCGGGTGCTGGTCGGCGTCCTGGACACAGGCGTGGACGGCGACCACCCCGACATCAAGCCGAACTTCAACAAGAAGCTCAGCCGCAACTTCACCCAGGACGTCCCCAAGGACGCCGACGGGAAGGAACTGGACGGCCCCTGTGAGTTCAAGTCGTGCGTCGACCCCGTCGACTGGGACGACAACGACCACGGCACGCACGTCGCGTCCACCATTGCCTCGCCCCGCAACGGGCTCGGCATGTCGGGCGTCGCGCCGAACGTGTCGCTGGTCAACATCCGCGTCGGGCAGGACTCCGGCCAGTTCTACCTGCAGCCGACCGTGGACGGGCTGACATACGCGGCCAAGTCCGGCATCGACGTCGTCAACATGTCGTACTACCTGGATCCGTGGTTGTTCAACTGTGCCGACAACCCGGCCGACAAGCCCGCCGACCAGCTCGAACAGCGCACCATCGTCAAGGCGACGCAGCGCGCCCTGGACTTCGCGCACGACCGCGGCGTGACCCTGATCTCCGCCGCGGGCAACGAGCTCATCGACTACACCAAGACCAACGTGGACGAGACGAGCCCGGACTTCCCGTCGGTCCCGGGTGAGAAGCCCTACAAGCGGACGGTCCCGGCGAGCTGCGCGTCGATGCCGACCGAGGGCGACCACGTGATCCCGGTGTCGGCGACCGGCCCGAGCACCCGCAAGTCCTACTACAGCAGCTTCGGGAACGGCTTCATCGCCGTGGCCGCCCCCGGCGGCGACAAGGTGGACGCGCCCGACGGCAAGCCGGACGACCGGCGCGGCATCTGGGCCGCCTACCCCGAGCGGCTCGCGAAGGAGCGCGGCGAGCTGAACTCCGACGGCAGCCCGAAGGTGCCGAACATCATCCGCAGCTGCGCCGAGGACGAGTGCGCCTACTACCAGTCGATCCAGGGCACCTCGATGGCCTCACCGCACGCCGTGGGCGTCGCCGCGCTGATCGTCAGCAAGTACGGCAGGAAGGACCGCCACAACGGCGGGCTCACGCTGAACCCGCGGATCGTCGAGGGCGTGCTGCGCGCCACCGCGACCACCAAGCCCTGCCCGAGCCCGAACACCGTCGAATACGTCTGGTACAGGCTCACCGACGGCAAATGGGTGAAGAACACGTCGCAGCAGACCTGCGAGGGCTCGAAGGGCCGGAACGGGTTCTTCGGCAACGGCATCGTTGATGCGCTGAACGCCGTCCAGAACTGACCCACCTAGGCGGCTGAGGCCCCTACAAGACAGGCACGCGCGGCCCCCGACCGGCGACGGACGGGGGCCGCGCCGCTGTGCGCTGTGCCGGGCGGTCAGCGCGCGACGTCCTCCGCCGGGCGATCACCGGCGAGGAACGTCGTCCCAAGGCTGACCGGCGTGGACACCGTCGGCGTGGAGGGACGTTGACCTGCGGCGGGACGGACAGGCCGGTGGCGGCGGAGGCTGCGGCATGATGGGGCCATGCCGTACCGGGTCACGTTCGTCTGCACGGGCAACATCTGCCGCTCTCCGATGGCCGAATGGGTCCTGCGCCACCACGTCGACGAGGAGGGCCTGGACGTCGAGGTGGACAGCTCAGGCACGGGCCCCTGGCACGTGGGCCACGACGCCGACTCCCGGACGGTCGCGGCGCTGCGCCGGGCCGGCTACCGCTCGGCGCACACCGCCCGCCGGTTCGAGGCGGACTGGTTCGACAGGTACGACCTGATCCTCGCCCTGGACGAGGGACATCTCCGGGCGTTGCGGTCGATGGCGCCGGACGCGGACGCGCGGAACAGGATCCGGCTCCTGCGCGAGTTCGACCCGGACGCGGGCGCCGACCTCGACGTCCCCGACCCCTACTACGGTGGCCGCGCCGACTTCGACCTCGTCCTGGAGATGGTGGAGGCGGCGATGCCGGGGCTCCTGGAGGAGATCCGCGCCGGGCTCAAGGCCGCCTGACCGCCGTGCGGGAGCGGACGGAAGTGCGCGAGCGGATCGGGCGGCTGCTCGGCACCCGCGTCGACGATCTCACCGACCTGGGACGCAGCCACTCCTGGACGCTGCATCGCGCGGCGCTCGCCGACGGCCGCGAGGTGTTCGTGAAGACCACCCGCGACGAGGTCGGCGTCTTCGCGGCGGAGGCGGCCGGGCTGCGCTGGCTGGCCGACGCGGGCCCCGGCACGCCCGTCCCGGACGTCCTCGGGGTGGACGGGCACATGCTCGTCCTGCCCTGGCTGCCACCCGCCCCGCCCACCCCGGAGGCCGCCGAGCGTCTCGGACGCGAGCTGGCGCGCATGCACACCGAGGACCGTCCCGACGCGTACGGCGCGCCGTGGGACGGCTTCATCGCCGACCTCCCGCTCGACAACACGCCCGACTGGCGCGACTGGCCGTCCTGGTACGCCGAGCGCCGCCTGGAACCGTTCCTGCGCCGCGCGTCCCGCCACCTCTCCGGCGGCGACGCGCGCCTCGTCGAGCGTGTCATCGAAGGTGCCGGCGGCCTTGCCGGGCCGCCCGAGCCGCCTTCGCGCGTCCACGGCGACCTGTGGTCGGGCAACATCCGCTGGACGGACGGCCGGGCCCTGCTCATCGACCCCGCCGCGCACGGCGGCCACCGCGAGACCGACCTCGCGATGATGGCGCTGTTCGGGACTCCGCACCTCGACCGGGTCCTCGCGGCCTACCATGAGACGGCGCCGCCGGCGGACGGCTGGCGGGAGCGGATCCCGCTGCACCAGCTGCATCCGCTGCTCGTCCACCTGGAGCTGTTCGGCGGCTCGTACCGTTCCCAAGTGGTCGAGACGGCCCGCGCGGCGCTCGCCGCCGGACGATGAGTCAGTGAATGACAACTCCTCATTTATGGCTGCTTGCCGGGAGGTGGATGAGATAGAAACTACGGGTCGGTAGATCGGTGATCAGTGAGAGGCTGGTGCGGGGCAAGCCCATGAACGGACGTTCGCGGATCGGCTCGGCGTGGCGGGGACTCCTCCCGGTCGGCGTCGCCGCCGGGATGGCGCTGGTCATCGGGGGCGGCGTGGACGCCGTCCACCACCGCCAGCGCGCGGCGAAGACCGAGCACGCGGCCAAGCCCGCGGCCAAGAGCGAGCAGACCGCGTCCCGCTTCCTCGTCGGCGTCCGGCAGGCGGGCACCGCCCTGCTCGTGCGCGACCTCAAGGGCGCCGACGTCGGCCTGCCCATCGCCGCCCCGCGCGGGGCGCGCTTCCGGCACGTCTCCGCGCTGAAAGGCGGCACCTTCGTCGTCGCGGCCTCCACCGGACGGCAGGTAACGTTCCAGCGCCTCAAGTTGGACGCCAAGGGCCGTCCCAAGGCACTCCAGCCGCTTCCCAAGGCGACCCTCTCCGGAGTCTCCACCGCCTACTCCGATCTGGCCGCCGGACCCGACGGCGACCGCATCGCCTACGTCACCTACCGGGGCGCCAAGAGCCGCGTGGACGTCGTCTCCACCCGCACCGGCGCGCGCAAGTCCTGGACGACCAAGGGCCCGGCGCACGTCGCCGGCCTCTCCTGGGCCGGGGACACCCTCGCGTTCGTCTGGAGCCCGCTCCACCACGTCCACGGCAGGGTCGCCGAGGCCAAGCACCAGGTGCGCGCACTCGACACCAGGCTCCCGTCCGGTGACCTCAAGGCCAGCAAGCCCGTCCTGAACCTGCCCAAGGGCGCGTCCGAGGCCGTCCTCACGCGGGACGGCCGGACCGTCATCGCCGGCCTCGCCCAGGACGGGCAGATCACCCTCCAGGGCTACGCCGTCGCGACCCGCAAGCCGACCAAGATCTTCGCGCGGCAGAGGGTGGCCGGGAAGAGGCCCGCGCTCCGCGTCTCCCGCCTCGACATCGACCACACGGGCCGCCACCTGCTCGCCGCGCTCACCGACGGCCGCCTGCTCGCGGACGGCGCCGTCCTCACCGCCCCCGACCTCGCCGACGCCGCCTGGTGAACCGTCCGATCACCGGATGAGCGGGGGGACATTCCAGCTGATCACACCCTAGAGTGGGTCCCACGGAACCGGGCGAACGGAGCAAAACCGTGGGCATGGTGATGGCAGTCAGCTTCACCCGGTACGGGCGCCTGTACTACCTCGACCCGGGCCCGCACACGCCGAAGGTCGGCGACAAGGTCCTCGTCCCGACCGACTCGGGCCCCGAGGTCGCCGAATGCGTCTGGGCACCGCAGTGGGTCTCCGACGACATCGGCGGCCTCCCCGAATGCGCCGGGCCCGCCACCGGCGAGCACCTCGCCCGCGACGAGGCCAACCGCCGCCGCCGCGCCGAGGGCCGCTCCATCGCCAAGCGGCTGATCCGCAAGCACGAGCTGCCCATGAAGGTCATCGGCGTCGACTACCTCGACGACGACAACATCTTCAAGATCTACTTCTCCGCGCCGCACCGCGTCGACTTCCGCGCCCTCGTCCGGGACCTGGCCCGCGGCATCAAGGCCCGCGTGGAGCTCCGCCAGGTCGGCCCCCGCGACGAGGCCCGCCTGCAGGGCGGCATCGGCCCTTGCGGCCGCGACCTGTGCTGCGCGACGTTCCTCAAGGACTTCGAGCCCGTCTCCGTCCGCATGGCCAAGGAGCAGGACCTCCCCGTCAACCCGCTCCGCATCGCCGGCGCCTGCGGCCGTCTCATGTGCTGCCTGAAGTACGAGCACCCGCTCTACATGGAGTTCAAGGAGGCCGCCCCCCGGCTCGGCACGCGGGTGAGCACTCCGGAGGGCGAAGGGCAGGTCATCGGGTACAACGTCCCCGGCGACCGCGTCACCGTGAAGGTCGGCTCCCGGCGCTGCTCCTGCCCGTCGGCCTCCGTCTGCTCACCCCGGCGGCAGCACGACGAGGCGTACGGCGACCCGGACTGACGTCCGTCAGGGCTTGCGTGCCACCCCGCAGAGCGCGTCGACCTCCACGGCCTCACCGAACGCGTTCGGCTCCGGACGCCACCGGGACAGGCTGACGACGCCGGGTTCGAGCAGCTCAAGCCCCTCGAAGAAGCGCGCGATCTCCTCCGGGCTGCGCAGGTGGTACGGGATCGCACCGCCCTCGTTGTAGTCCTCCTGGGCCTCGTCAAGGGCCTCGCCGGTGACGAGGTTGACGCCGTCCCAGATGGACAAGTAGCTCCCCGAAGGAAGCTCCTGCACCAGCTGCTCGACGATCGTGTGCGGCTTCTGCTCGTCGGGGATGTGCCCGAGGATCCCCATCAGCATCAGCGCGATCGGCTTGCCGAAGTCGAGCGTGCCCGCCGCGTGCCGGACGATCTCCGCGGGGTCGCACAGATCCGCGTCGACGTAGGCGGTGCGCCCCTCGGGGGTGCTCGTGAGCAGCGCCCGGGCATGCGTCAGCACGAGCGGGTCGTTGTCGACGTAGACGATCCGCGCGTCGGGCGCCACACGCTGCGCGACCTCGTGGGTGTTGTTGACGGTCGGGAGCCCGGTGCCGATGTCGAGGAACTGCCGGACGCCCTCCTCCTGCGCGAGGTGCCGGACGACCCGCGTCAGCAGGTGCCGGGAATGGCGCGCGATCTCGACGATGCTCGGGAACGTCGCGATGAAGTGATCACCCGCGGCGCGGTCGGCGGGATAGTTGTCCTTTCCGCCGAGCCAGTAGTTCCAGACCCGCGCCGAATGCGGAACGGATGTGTTGAGATCCGGTGACTCGGCGTTACCCTGCGGGTCGTGGGTCATGAAGAACTCCCGTCCATGGCGAAGTGAAGCGATCCTTATCCTCCCTGGAATCGGGCGTTCACGCGAGTCGGCGGGCGCGGATCGTCCCCTCCTGGCCGTCCGCGAAAAGCGGGACCAGCCTCCGTTTCGGGCCTCCTGCGCACCGGCCCGTCCCAGGCGGGACACGTGGCTGACACTTCCAGCACCACGCGGAAAGCCCTGCCGCAGCGACGAGCCGAGCATTCCCAGCATGTGCCCTGTTCGGTCGAAATCGTGATCGGACGACTACAAATATGGAATGCCGCCCTCGGATTCTCGGTACCGCGGTCCCCCGTGCCCCCAAGGCCCCGTGTAACGGCGCCCAGCGTGGGACCTTGATCCGCGCCCCGCAAATCAAGTTGGTACCTGGACGAACCCGATCTAGGGTCCGATAGGGCGGGGGCTAGGTCCGATAGGGCGGCGAGCGACACGGGGGAGCGACCTGAATGGACACGACCGTACGGCGGCTCGGCCTCGACGACCTGCCCGACTGCCAACGCCTCGCCATCGGCCGCGACTGGGGGGCGGGAGACCGTCAATGGCGGCTGCTGTTCGCCGTCGGCGACATCTGGGGCCTCGACGCCCCGGACGGTGACGGCCTCGCCGGGACAGCCGTGTCCACCCCGTACGGAAGAGACGTGGCCGCCATCAGCATGGTGCTGACCGCGCAACGCTACGAGCGCCAAGGCATCGCCGGAAAGCTCATGCGCCACGCAATGGAACACGCTGGCACCGCCGGCTTCAGCCTCACCGCGACGGAACACGGCCGTCCGCTATATGAGCGCCTGGGTTTCCGGGAGGTCGGCCGCAGCACAACCTACAAGGGCACGCCCAAGGGCCCGCACAGGGGAGACAAGACCAGGCCGGCGACCCCGGAGGACATCCCAGACGTGATCCGACTCGACACAGAGGTCTTCGGAGCACCGCGCACGGCCCTCATGGAGAAACTGGCGTCGTTCTCAGAGGACTTCCGCGTCGTCCGCTCCGCGACCGGCCTTCTGGGTTTCGGTGGCCGCTGGCGGAATGGAGACCAGGCGATGATGGGCCCGCTTATCGCCCGAGACGAGAAGACCGCCTTGACGCTGGCCAACGAACTGACCGTCCCGGAGCCGATGCGTCTGGACATCGACCACCGGCATCCAGAGGTCATCGAGTGGGCGGAGAAGCAGGGCCTCCGCGCGGCGTCCAGCACCACGGTCATGGAACGCGGCAAGCCCATCGCGAACGACCCCGCGCGCCTCTTCCTGCCAGTAGCGCAAACACTAGGCTGACCGACGGCCACGTCTACTTCCCACTCACCCGGCGTGCAAGAGCCTCCGCTCCCAGCCCTCGGCCCGAAGAGCCCATTCGCGATCCACCGTCATGCGACGGAGACGAGGGCCAGGAAACCCAGCGGTGACCACGACGAAGTCAACAAGGTCCGCGATCACGGCTCTGATCAGGCGAATTTCGTCTTCGGCCGATCCTGCTTGACACCATCGACGAAGATGTCGACTTTCTCGCTGTAGAAGCAGACCAGACCGGCGACATTGCGGCTCTCTTCCAGCGGCGTCGGGTACGACCACGCCAGATCCTTGTGGACCTCGCCTCCCGCTCGCACCGCCCAGTACTCGGCGTCCCCCTTGTAGGGACAACGGGTGATGGTGTCGGTGTGCTCCAGCAGGTCCATCCGCACATGCGTCTTCGGCAGGTAGTACCGCACCGGCAGGCCCGTCTCGAACAGCAGCCGGGGGCTGGACGATTCCGCCACCGTCACGCCGTCCACCTCCACGCGGACATTCCGTGAACTGGGCAACACGTCAACACGCGTATACGGACTGCGCGGATGGACGAAGACCTCCTCGTCCTCCTCGAACCAGGCGTCCATTGCGTTCCAGTCGAGTCGGACGAGGTCCCGCAGTTCCTCCACCGGTGAGTCGGCATGCCGCAGCGCAGCGCCGGGGGCCTGCGCGCCGTCCACCCTCACGGTGTAGACGGTGCCGCCGTCGCGTCCCGGCCCGTCCTCGACGAGCTCGGCCCGCACGTCCGCCACCGGCAGATAGTAGGTCGGGTAGTAGGAGTTCTCCCAGACGAGGGACGGCGCGGTGGTGTCGACCACCAGCGCGCCACCGAGGTAAGCCCTGACCCGCCGGACGCCAGGCTCGATCCGGCCGCGCAAGTCAACGTGTCCTATGCCCATGACGGAGCCAACAGCCCGTCCTCCGCCGCTATTTCACAAACCAACCCACATCCCCCAACTCGACGGCCCTCGCGTGTCCGCCAAGCCCCGGCACGACAGGCCGCGCTCGCCCAGACCCCACAGCTCCGCCCACCGCAGGTCGGAAACCGGCCAACGGACAACACCCAGCGAGTGCAGTGACCACAAAAGATCATCGGCTTGGTCATCCGACCCGGCCAACACACCCGGCTGCCGGTTGATCGCGTTTCGCCACCGCAGATACGCTTGCAACTCCCCACCGGCCGAACGATGACCCGGCCTCGGGTTTCCGGGATCCGCGGAGAAGACGCATGAGTGATGTTGGCTTCGGCACCGGCAAGGTGGTCGTGAACCGGGCGATGTCGCTGGACGGCTTCATCGCCGGGCCTGGCCACGCGATGGACTGGATCGCCGAGTACCTGACCGCGGCCGAGGTCCCGGAGGTCATGGCGGCCACGGGCGCAATGCTCATCGGCCGGGGCACATACGAGGTCGCCAAGCGTATGGCAGACCAGGACACCGCCTACGACGGGGGAGCACAGTTCGTCCTCACGCACAGGCCGCCCGAGGAGCCGGACCCCACCGTCACATTCCTCACCTGTGGACTTGAGGAAGCCGTTGCCACGGCACGCGGCGCCGCGGGCGGCAAGAACCTGGAGATCCTCGGCGCCGACGTGGCCGCCCAGTGCCTGCAACGCGGGCTCGTCGACGAGATCCTGGTGTATGTCCTACCGGTGCTACTGGGCGACGGCGTCCGCTTCTCACCCCCAAGCCTCAACAGGATCGACCTGGAACCTTTCAGCAACACGCAGTCGGGCGCCATCACGATGCTCCGCTTCCGCGTGCGAAAGTAGGCGCGGCCCTCGGGCAGCGAGTGCGGTGACCACGAACGTTCGCAGGGTTTGATCGCGCCACCTCGGCGCGAAGGCCGCCCCGGCGCCGTTGCCATCGGCTGCGGACGCGTTGGCGGCGCTCGGCGGCCAGGACACCGGATGGCGGCAGTCGGCGTTACGCCACCGCAGGTAGGCGTGCAGCCTGTGGGCGAGCACGGCGTGGTGGGATGGTCGTCCATCACAAAGGTCCGCGAAGGCCCGAACTGAGTCTCGATCGGGTTGGCCGAACGCGTAGGAACCTTCCCGGTCACTCAGCCGACGTGCCCGAACCGGCTCTGCCACCCGATGGCCTCACCCTCCACAGCAATCTGGTCGCTATCGAGGCCGATGCCGACAAGCCCCGCCATCACGGACACCAACGGGCATGTCACCAACCCGGTGAAGAGGCGGTCACCGCACTAGCACCACGAGATGACCATCGGTCAAACCCCACTGGGGTCCCACGCCGACTCCTCTCGACTGGCCCAGCTCCGCCGCAGGGCGGCGCAAAAGCGGTGGCCACGGGCTCCGTTCGCTGCCTAGGGTGCCCGTCATGGCCTGTCGCATTTCTGAGCTGGTGATCGAATGCCGGGACCCGCAGCAGCTGGCAGCGTTCTGGTGCGAGGTACTGGGCTTCATCGTGCTCCACACCGAGGACGGCGCTGTGGAGATCGGACCACGGGAAGGCTTCGGGGGACTGCAGCCGACTCTGATCTTCAGCCCCACCACCGAGCCCAAGACCGGCAAGGCGCGATTGCACATCGACGTCAACGCCACCGACCGTGATCAGGACGCCGAACTCCAACGCCTTCTGGAGATCGGAGCGCGCCCGGCTGACATCGGCCAGACCGGTGAGGAGCCCTGGCACGTCCTGGCCGACCCGGAAGGCAACGAATTCTGCCTCCTACGAGCCCGCCTAACCTGAACACCAGCCCCCACCACCAACATCGGACGCAGATCCGCGTGACCGTCCCGGGCGGCGCCCCGACCACGACGGCGATCTGGCCGGGACCGACACGCGACTCGCGACAACGGTCCAGCACCCCCTGCTGGGTCTGGCGCGGGCCCCGCTGGTGCCGCTCGGCCTCCCAACCCCGACGCCGGTAGCGCCCCACCCAACGAGACGCCTCGACGCCACGGCGCTCCGGCACGGAAATGCAGGAGCGCTCCGCCACCTCGTCACTCCGCCATGGTGGTCCTCCGGCACGGTGGCTTTCCGGCACGGTGGCTTTCCGGCACGGCGGCACGGGGACACGCCGGTGCTTCGGCACGGCGGCACCGGGACGGCAGCACTCGGGGGCGGTAGTGCCCCGGCACGGCGGCGTTCCGGCGCGGCGGCACGGGGACACGCCGGTGCTTCGGCACGGCGGCACCGGGACGGCAGCACTCGGGGGCGGTAGTGCCCCGGCACGGCGGCGTTCCGGCACGGCGGCATGGCGACACGCTGGTGCTCCGGCACGGCGGCACTCCGAGGCGGTGGCACGGCGCACTCCGGGACGGTGACACTCCGGGGGGCGGTGGTACTCCGGGACGGTGGCTTTTCGGCACGGCCGCACGAGCACACGCCGGTGCTTCGGCACGTCGGCACGTCGGCGCGTGGGTGCGGGTGCCTAGCAATGCGACACTGCGGCGCGGGGATACGGGGGCGCTGCGGCAGCGGGGCGACTCGGTGCTGTGAGGCTCCGGCATAGCGGACGGCGGCGTGGGGACGTGGGGGCTGCCTCGACGTTGCGAGGCTTCGGTACCTCGGCGTTTCGACACTGTGGCGCCGCCGCGCCTCGGCACCTCGGCTTCTCGGTAGGCCAAGGGCCGGCACCTCAACTCGTCGGACTCTCGCCATGGCAGTATCTCCGTGCCTCGGGTCGCTGGGCAGCCGCTGCTCGCCGACGCCGGATCGTGGCGCAGTAAGACGCCCGATGAGCGGGGGATGCGTCCTACAAGGTTGTGGGCCCCTTACGCAAAGCGTGCCTCCTGCGGGGGAAGAACAGGACGGGGATGAGGGCGGCGAGCAGGAGCGCGGCCGTCCACCAGAAGGTCTCGGTGAAGGCGCTCGTCAGCAGTGCCGGCGGTTGCGTGGCCGCTTCGTTCAGGCCGCCGCTCGAACCCGGGATCTCGTCCCGGATCGCGATCTGGAGGATGACGGCCGCCATGGCGGTGCCGAACGAACTGCCGACGCGGACCATGATGTTCACGCCGGTCGTCGCGGTCGGGATCGCGGTGGGTGGCAGCCCCTGGTAGCTCATCGCTATGAGCGAAGGGGCGATCATGCCGTGTCCGATACCCACGGCGAACATCGCCCCGATGATCACGGTGCGTGGGGTCGTGAGGTCGAGTGAGGTGAGGACGAGCGTCCCGGCGAGGACGATGACCACCCCGGTCGCGGCCATCCAGCGGCCGCCGAACCTGTCGACCAGCCTCCCGGAGACCAGCATCGTGATCATCGCGCCGACGCCCAAGGGGGCCAGCAGCCAGCCGGCGTCCAGGGCCGACTCGTCTCGGACGATCCGGGCGAACAGGGGGATCAGGATCATCAGTCCGAACATCGCCGCGCTGTAAAGGAAGAACCCGCCGGTAGCGCTCGTGAAGGCCCGTGTGCTCAGCCGCCGGACGTCGATGAGCGCACCCTCGCCCTTGCGTATCGCGTGCACGATGAACGCGACCACCAGGACGACGCCGGCGATGGCGCTTCCGAGAAAGCGTGCACCGGTCATGCTCGTACCGTTCCCGGCCTCGGAAAGTCCATATACCAGGGCCGCCAGGCCAGGCGAGAGGAGCAGGATGCCGAGGAGGTCCAGCCGGGCGCCGGTGTCGCGCTCGGTGTCGCGTGGCAGCATCCGCACCGCCGCCAGCAGCGCGACCGCGCAGAACGGGATGTTGACGTAGAACATCCACCGCCAGCTCAGATGGTCGACGATCACGCCACCGAGGAGCGGCCCGAGTACCGGCGCGAGCATCGCGGGGACTGAGACGATGCTCATCGCGCGTCCCATCCGGTCGGCACCCGCCTCCCGGACGAGCATGGTCTGCCCGATCGGCATCAGCATCCCGCCTCCGAGTCCTTGCAGGACGCGGAACACGATCAACGAGGGCACCGACCAGGCCAGCCCGCACAGCAGCGAGCCGCCGATGAACAGCCCGAGCGAGACGAGCCACATCGTCCTGGTGCCGAACCGCCGCGCCGACCAGCCCGTCAGCGGGATCGCCATGGACAGCGCCAGCGTGTAGCCGGTCACGACCCACTGGATGGTCGAGAGCGAGGTCGTGAAGTCCTCGCCGAGCGCGCTGATCGCGACATTGACGAGGGTGCTGTCGAGAACGGTCATGATCGCACCGAGCACGACCACGATCGCGAGATTGCGTAGGCGTGTATCGATCCCCCTGCTCACCTGGGGAGATGCGGTCGCCATGGTCTCCATCCCGCCTCCTTCCGTACGCTGTATCGGTAATACCGTACACCGTATCGCTCGATCCGTACAGCGTATCGATACGCCGTATCGCGTACGATCGCTGTCGTGGCAGGTACTTCCAGGGGCTCTCGCGAACGGCCGGGCGACGTGTGGACGCGGCCTCGGGGCGGCCGCCGTCCGAAGCTGACCAGGGAGGCGATCGTCGAGACCGCGATCAAGATCGCGGACACCGATGGCCTGGACGCGGTGTCGATCCGCCGCATCGCCGGTGAGCTGGGGGTCCGCGCGATGAGCCTCTACACCCACATCGACGCCAAGGAAGAGCTCTTCGACCTCATGTACGACGTGGTCGCGGAGGAGGTGCTGATCGAGGGGGAGATCCCGGACGACTGGCGCGAAGCGATACTGGAAATCGCATGCCGGGAACGCGACACCGGCCTCAGACATCCCTGGATGTTCCAGATCGCCGGTCGCTCGCTCCGTGTCGGCCCGAACGGCCTGAGACACGCGGAGCAGTCCCTCGCCGCCGCGGCGCGCCTCACCGACGATCCGAAGTCGATGCTGGCGATCATCACCGCCGTCGACCACTACATGCTCGGGTTCACGCTCCGCGAGCAGCGCATCCGTGAGCTGGGCGAGAACGGTATGCAGCAGGCACAACGCAGCCTTCTGGAGCAGGCATACGTCCGTTCACTCATGGATAGTGGCAAATTTCCCTACCTCAAACCCGTGTTCGAGGCCGGTATCTACGGACAGGACAGCTTCGACCGCGGCCTTAAGTGGCTCCTGGACGGCATCGAACACGAATACAGAGAGAAGTAGCTTCGGACACCGTGTCGACGTAGCGTAGGCGTCGGCATACAGGCCGCTACAACGAGACGGGGACCAGGGTGCGGGCAGCGAGGCTCATCAGCGTGGCCACAGCGCTGGCGGTGGCAGCGACCGGTTGCAATGCCGTCGGCGGCCAGAACGAAGCCGTCTCCTCGACGAGCGCCCCTGCGGGGCTTGACACGTTCTACAACCAGCAACTGTCCTGGAAGGGCTGCGGTGGCAGTTTCCAGTGCGCAACCGCCCAAGTGCCCCTGGACTATGCCAAGCCGTCCGGCGAGAAGCTGGACATCGCACTCATCAGACTCCCTGCACGGGACAAGTCAAACCGCATCGGCTCCCTCTTCACCAATCCCGGCGGCCCGGGCGGTTCGGGTGTCGACTTCATCCGCCAGGCGGCCGAAGGCTTCGGCGCCGATCTGCGTAAGCGATTCGACATCGTGGGCTTCGATCCCCGGGGTGTGGGCAAGAGCGGCCCCGTCCGCTGCAACACCGGCCCCCAACTGGACCAGTTCTTCTCCACCGACTCGTCCCCGGACGACCAGAAGGAGACGGACGCCTTCGCTGCGGCCAGCAAGAACTTCGCCCAGAACTGCAGGGCCAAGGCCGCCGCAGAGCTCCCGTACGTCGGCACCACGAACGCCGCCCGCGACATCGACGTGCTACGCGCCACCGTCGGCGACAAAAAGCTCACCTACTACGGCGCCTCCTACGGCACCTACCTGGGTGCCTTCTACGCCGAGCAGTTCCCGTCCAACGTCCGCGCCCTCGTCCTGGACGGTGCCGTCGATCCCAAGGCGTCGTCCACCGGACTCCTGATCGAACAGGCCAAAGGATTCGAGACGGCCTTCCGCGCCTTCGCCGAGGACTGCGTCAAGAAGCCGAACTGTCCCCTGGGCACGTCCACGGATGCCGCCCTCGCCAAAATCACCGCGTTCATGGCCGAGACCGACAAGAAGCCCCTCGCCAACACCCGTGACACGCGGAAGGTCACCGAGTCCCTGGCCGTCATGGGCATCGCCACGGCCCTCTACCTCAAGGAGTACTGGCCCATCCTGCGCCAGGCCCTGACACAGGCCATGCAAAAGTCGGACGGCACGCTCCTCGTGACGCTCGCCGACCAGATGGTCGAGCGCAAGGCAGACGGCTCCTACAGCAACCAGACCGACGCCAACATGGCCGTCAACTGCGTCGACAAGCCCAACCCGTCCTCCGCCAAGGAGTACGGCAAGGCCGCCGACGAAGCGCAGAAGGTCGCCCCCCGGTTCGGCCCCTTCGTCGTCTGGGGCGGTCTCCCATGCGTCTACTGGCCCGTCCAGACGAAGAAGCAGCCCGGCCCGATCACCGCTAAGGGCGCCGCACCCATCGTCGTCATCGGCACCCTTCGCGACCCTGCCACTCCGTACAAGTGGGCGCAGAGTCTCGCCTCCCAGCTCTCCAGCGGCGTCCTCCTCACCCTCGACGGTGACGGCCACACCGCCTACCTCCAGGGCAACCCCTGCATCACCCAGGCCACCGACAGGTACCTGGTCACCACCGAGCCCCCCAAGCCCGGCACGGTCTGCCGCTGAATAACCGGTGCGCACCCACACCCCAACACCCGGTAGACTGCATCCCGCCGTGCCCCGCACGGCAGGCCGCCTTAGCTCAGTCGGCAGAGCGATTCACTCGTAATGAATAGGTCATCGGTTCGATTCCGATAGGCGGCTCCAGCTCAAAGCCCCCTTGCGATCTTCGCAAGGGGGCTTTCGCTAACAGGCTTGCTAACAGCAGCCTCTTAAGCCACTTCGCCCATGCCCGCGCGAACACGTCAGCTGCGGCCACCTCGGCCGAGCGGATCACGTGCGCGCAGACCCGCTTGCGTGATCGCCGCATCGGCGTGCCCGAGCCGCTGCAACGTCCATCTTGGTGGTGAACCCGCCACGGGAACGACCTAGTGCCTGCATGGCCTGCCCGCTTTGGCGGGCATCGTGATACCGCCATCACCGAACAAGGCACTACTTGGCGCAGTTGAGGTCTTTGGGGGGAAGGGTTCCGGTGCGGAGATAGGCGTTGACGGCGTCGTCGGCGCAGGCGTTGACGGGCAGACCCTCACCACCTCGCGTGTAGACGCCGTGGGCTCGCAGGTCCACGGTGACCAGTCGGGAGCCGGTGAGTTTCTGATGCAGGGCTTGGGCCCCGCTGTACGGGGTGTTGTTGTCGCGACGCGCCTGAACCATCAGCAGCGGCACACGGTTGCCGATCGTGGTGGCGGGCTCGCGCGGCGGGAACTTCCAGAAGGCGCAGGGCGAGATCGCGGTGTTCAGCGCGCCGAAGACGGGCTGGGAGCGACGGAGGGCCTGGTTGTCGTGCCAGTACCGCTCGCGGTCGCGTGGCCAGCCCCCGGCGGGCCATCCGGCGTCGGCGCACATCACGGCGGTCACGCCGGGCACGAATGTGCTCACCAAGGGGCCGGTGAAGGTCTTGAGGAAGGCGGCGAGTTCGGGGTTGGGCGTGACCCGCCGTCCCACGGCCGCGTCCCGGAGATCGCGTACGGAACGGGCCAGCGTGGCGTCGTTGTCCTCCTGGCTGACCATGTTCCGCAGGAAGACCGAGAGGAGCCGGTGGTCGACCCGGTAGCCACCGATCTTGATCGGGTCCCGCTCGGCCCGTTCGAGCAGCCTGGGAACGTTCGCGCGCACTCGCTCGGCCGTGTCGCCCAGGCCGTACTCGGCGGAACGTCCAGCGGTCCAAGCGGCCCACTCGTCCAGACCCGTCTCCTGGGTCTCTCCGGCGTCCTGCCCCAACTCGTACTGGGTTCGCGCCGGGTTCGTGGAGCTGTCGATGACGATGCGGTCGGAGGTGTCAGGAAACAACTGGGTGTAGACGGCCCCGAGGTCGGCGCCGTAGGAGACCCCGTAGTACGACAGCGTGCGCTCGTCCAGCGCGGCCCGAATCACATCCATGTCGCGGGCGGTGTTGCTCGTGGAGGCGTGCGGAAGCAGTCGGGCGTTGTCCCCGTGCTCCTGACACCCCTGGGCGACATCGCGCGCGGTGCGAACGGCCGCGTCGAAGCTCGACCGACGGACACCCGAAGAGGCCAGCCACCACGAGACCTGCCCGCACGACAGCGGGGAACTGCGGCCCATGAAGCGCGGGTCGAAACCGATCAGGTCGTAGTCGTCGGCGACGTCCCGCATCGCGGTGCGCACGTCGAGGCCGAAGTCCAGTCCGGGAGAGCCGGGCCCGCCCGGGTTGGTCAGCAGGACTCCGCGCCGGCGCGCGGGATCGGCGGCCTTCAGCCGCGAGATCGCCACTTTCAGGGTGCGACCGCCGGGATCGCCGTAGTCCAGCGGTACCCGCAATTCGGCGCACCGCGCACCAGCCTGGTCGAGGCGCCGGCCGGTGTCGTCGTCCGACTCCCGCGCGCAGGCCGTCCAGACGACCGGCTGATGGGTGAACCGGACGAGACCGGACTCGTGCTCCGTGGGCACGAGCAGCCCACCGACGGCCAGCCCGGCCACCGCGAGGGCCGTTCCAAGAACACGCACTGACTCCTCCTAAGTGAGAGATCGGAGTGGAGGAACCGACGGTAGGAAGGAACCCTGATGACCCACATCGCCCTGGAGATGGGGGCGGCGCAACTTTCGATGTGCGCACCACTGTGGGGTGATTCCTTATGCTGACCGTGACCCGCCCGAACAGATCGGCCGCTGAGGCGATGAAGGAACCACCGACACGATGGCCGGACAGGTTTCACCGCGCCCTCGCGGCGAAACCCAAGACCACGGACGCGTCGCTGGCCACCGGGCTGACGCTGCTCTCGTTGGCGATCTGGCTCACCGCCTCGCCCGGCGTCGGGCTTGGCGTCGCGGCCGCCCTGACGGGACTGTCGCTTGCCCAGGGCGTCCTGCTGCTCTGGCGCCGCTCCCATCCCTGGCCGGTCCTGGGCGCGCTCGCCGCCACCTACCTCGCGTGCGAGTCGCTGGATTCGGCCAGTGAAGGCGCGCTCACCCTGGCGTTCGCGACCTACGCGGTGGCACGCCACAGCCCCGCGCCCGCCAGCCTCGCCGCGATCGGCGTCCTCGGCGCGACGCTCCTGCTCCCCGACCCGCTGCGCCAGTCGGCCGGGTCGGCGGCACCGGGATCCTCGTTGGCCGACATGGCCGTGGTCAGCACACTCGGGGCCGGTATCTGGCTGCTGGGAGTCACCCTCCGCCGTCTTCAGTCAGACGCGACCCGGCTGCGTGCCGAGCGGGAGGCCAGGGCCCGCGACGCGGTCGCGGCCGAGCGGAACCGGATCGCCGGTGATCTCCACGACCTGGTCGCCCATCACGTGAGCGCGATCGCCATGCAGGCACGTGTCACGACCACCATGCTCCCCACGGACACCGAACGCGCCGCCGACGGCGTGGCGCGTATCGCCTCGACGGCGGACACCGCGCTCAACGAGATGCGCGGCATCCTGCGGCTGCTCGCCGACGACCGGTCACCGTCCGGCCCGGATCGCGAGCCGACGCTCGCGTCCCTCGACGCGCTCGCCGACAGCGCCCGCGCCCTCGGTTGCCAGGTGTTCGTGCGCGTGGACGGGCCAGTGGGTCAGACCCGTCCGGCCGTCCAGCGAGCGGCGTACCGAATCGTCCAGGAGGCACTGACCAACGTGCTCAAACACGCCGGCGCCACCGATGTGCGGATCGCGCTGCAGCGCGATGCCGACATGCTGACCGTCACCGTCGACAACGGTCCACCGGGCCTCGGCCACACCCCCGTCCCGGGCTCCGGACTCGGCCTGGTCGGTCTGCGTCAGCGAGTCGCGCAGCACGACGGCACCCTGAGCGCCGGCCCCCACGAGCGCGGCTGGCGGGTCAGCGCCGTGCTCCGGTCACGGGAACCGACGTGACTTCACGGGAGAGGCCGATCCGGGTGGTGGTGGCCGACGACCAGCCACTGGTCCGCGACGCCATTCGGGCCGTCCTCGAACGACACGACGACACCGAACTGGCCGGTACCGCCACCGACGGCCGGCGCGCCATCACTACGACGTTCGAGTGTCGACCGGACGTTGTGCTGATGGACGTGCGGATGCCCGGCATGACCGGCGTCGAGGCCACCCGCCGCATCCTCGCCGACTGGCCGTACGCCGACATCCCACGGCCACGCGTCCTGATGCTGACGACCTTCGACCTCGACGAGTACGTCCACGCCGCGCTCCGAGCCGGCGCGGCCGGCTACATCCTGAAGGACAGCTCGATCGACCGCCTGGCCGACGCGATCGCGGTGATAGCCGACGGCCAGGCCATGCTCGCGCCGTCGGTGACCCAGCGACTGATCCGCGCCGTCAACGCGCTCCCGCCGACGCTGCTGGCCGACCACCCGGCACCACCCGCCGGCCGGCTGAACGCCCTCACCGACCGGGAACGCGAGGTGGCCCGGTTGGCCGCGCGCGGCCTGACCAACCGCCAGATCGCCCGTGACCTCGCCCTGTCGGAGTCGAGCGTGAAGAGCGCGCTCAACCGCGTCCTCACCCGACTCGGCCTGCGGAACCGCGTCCAGATAGCCCTGGTGATCCATGATCTTGACGGTCGCCCCGACCCGTAGCACGCGCTGGTCAGCGGGGCGAGCCGCCCGTCCGGGGCCTGGCGCGCCGCGGCGCGGTCGGCCGTCAGCCGGGCGGGACGTTGCGGACGCCGTAGGCGTGGGCGGTGCCCCCGGCGGCGTGCTCGATGGAGAGTGGCGGGGAGCGTTTGAGCTGGTTGAAGCGTGTTCGACGAATCGCGGCGTGGGTGGTGGGCGCTGAGGGTCGAAGCCGCAGCGGTAGTGTCCGCAACGTGCGTGGACGGTCGGCTGGGTGCTGTGTTCGGGACGGCCTGCGGCCCTTTCTCACGGGCCCCACATTGGTCACCTGATGGTGATCCCGCCACTGCCCACCCGGGTCGTGCGCATGTGATTCCGTCCACCGGCGGAACCTGCCGGTACGGATGAAGGCCGGGGCGGGCCGGCCTTCATCCGTATTCAGCCCTTTCGGGCGGGGAGGATCCGCTTCACCGCCATTCCTGCCGAGACCAGGGTGAAGAGGGCTAGGCCGAGCCAGAGTGCCTGGAGGCCGAGCCATGTGGACGCGGCGGCGGCGCCGCCGAAACCGGCGGCTACGCCGCCGACGGGAGGACTGTTGTACATGACCTACCATTTCCTTTCTTTGCGCCAGATGGCCTGCCAGAACGCGCGCGCCTGGACCATCTGGAGGAAGACGTCGAAAGTCATTTCGACGACGATGGTGGAGGCGAGCGCCATCTGGACGGCGCCGCGCTGCCGGACGCTCACCACCCGCTCGACCATGAAGATGACGGTGATGACTGCCCAGAGGGGTATGAGATTGATCCCGCCGAGCCAGATCACCGAGTAGGCGAGCGAGGCAAGGTAGGCGGTGATCACGATGATGCCGATCAGGGAGAGCAACTGGCGGCCCCAGTAAGGGCGGGTGATCGGCGTCCAGCCATAGTCGACGAGGTTCTCCAGTGCGCCGCGCTTCCAGCGGAGCCTCTGCCGGGCGAGGTCACGCCAGGTCGGCATGACCTCGGTGGTGAGCGTGCACTCCCTGGGACAGAGGATGCGGAAGCCGAGGTGGAGGATGGCGAGGGTCAGTTCGTTGTCCTCGGTGAGCACGCGGACGTCGTAGACAT
Source organism: Actinomadura graeca (assembly GCF_019175365.1). Lineage (NCBI taxonomy): Bacteria > Bacillati > Actinomycetota > Actinomycetes > Streptosporangiales > Thermomonosporaceae > Actinomadura > Actinomadura graeca. The sequence goes on from NZ_CP059572.1 coordinate 5,235,175, forward strand.
GCGGCAGGCCGGGGAGGTGGCCTTCGCGGCGGGCGGCGACGACCTCCTGGAGGGTGGTGGCGCGGAAGATCGTCGCGGTGCCGGTGAGGACGAGCGCCTTGCCCTGCAGGCGCCGGACGTCCCGGGCGTATCGGGCGTACTCGTTGCGCTGGAACATGCCGACCGCACCACCTCCCGGCTTGCCGGTGAAGGTGCCGCCGACGGCGGCGTACCGGCCGGTGGCGAGGTAGGCGACGCCGTGCCGGATGAAGCCCGGGTCCAGCGCCGAGTCGGCGTCCATCACCATGATCGCGTCGTTCGGGCCGAAGATCGGCAGGAGGCGGTCGAGGACCTGGTTCAGCGCGCCGGCCTTTTTGTGCTCGTTGTCCCGGGTGCCGACGATCTCGACGCCGCAGAGCTGCGCGAACGCGGCGGTGGCGTCGGTGCAGTTGTCCGCGATCACCACGATCTGGTCCGGCGGGCGTTCCTGGCCGCGGAGTGAGGCGATCGTCTCGGTGATCTGTTTCGCCTCGTTGTGCGCCGGGATCAGGACCGTGACCCGCATCGCGTCCGCGCGTGTGGGTGGTAGGTCCCGTCTGTCGTCCTTGCGTCTGCGGTGAGGAAGGTCGTGCGGGAACGGTGGCGCGACCTCGTACCGCGGCGCTGTGGGTGGTGCGATCGTCGCGGGGAGCCGGTCGGACACGGGTGTTGTGGCCTGGGAGAGGCCGGGCATTGCGCGGTGGCGACCGCTGACCGGTCGCCGGGCGGCTGCCGGTCCGTTGCGTGGCACCCTGTGCCCAGGCGGCGGGAATTCCGGTGGGACGCTCATGCCGTTTCCGGACGCTGGACGCATGTCAGCGCGCCTCGTCCGAGCGCAGCAGGTGGCCGAAAGCGATGACGTTGTCGACGTAATGACCGGTGACGGGGTCGAAGCGTCCCCCACAGGTGATGAGGCGGATCGCCGCGTAGCCGGGGTCGCCGTAGACGCGGTTCGTGGGGAAGCTGTCCTTGCCGAAGTGCTCGACGGAGTCGATTTCGAATACGGCGGTGCGGCCGTCGGCGCGCAGCACGCTCGTCCTGTCCCCGGGACGTAGTCGGCCCAGCCGGTAGAACACGCCCGGGCCGCGCGTCGTGTCCACATGCCCGATGATCACGGCGGCGCCGCGGCTGCCGGGCGCGGCGCCGAGCCGGTACCAGCCGGCCACCTGGGCGCGGCTCAGGGGTGGCGTCTCGATGGTCCGGTCCGGGTTCTCGGCCAGCTTCATCAGCGGGGTCCGGACGTCGATGCGCGGTACTTCGAGGCGGACGGGCGCCGAGGACGGCAGGTCCGGCGTGGTGATGCGCTCGACCGGACGGGACGCGTCAGGAGACGGCATCGGCGGGGCGGCGGCCGTCGGCTGATCCCGCGTCGCCTGGACGGTGAAGAACGCGGCCAAAAGGACGGCGGACAGCCCCGTGACGACGGCGGCGAGGACGCGCGTACGCCGGCCACGATGCGTCACGGATCGCACTCCTTCGATCGCTCGGAAGGTGGGTTCGTATCGCACTGGCAACGACGCTCGAACCGTAGTTCCCCAGGTTTAACGTTTGCGGCTTGGAGTGGGGAAAGGGATAGGTGAATAGTAGGTGACGAGTGGGGAGTGACGGGCTTTTTCAGAAGCGATTGGATTTTCAAGACTTTTGACTGTCTTGTTAATAACTGAGACCAAGAACACGGCCTGACGCTTGTGACTCCAGATTTACGCAGGTCAACCTGGTAGGCCGGGAGCGCTCGGCGAGGTGCTCGGGCGTGGTGTGCATGAGTGGGGTTGACGAGAATCGAGATGAGAACCGCTGTCCGGAAGCGGGTTCGTCATGAACCGAAAAATCGGCTGGGCAGGTCAGGGGCCATTCTGAGGTGACCCGCTCACTTCCGTCCGAAAAACCGGCGTCTGAGTGGGTCTTAAAGTGTGAATCCCTTCCGTGCGTGAATCGGTCACGGGTCGGCAGTGAATTCGTACTGGGGGTGTTGACGTCGAGGGCTGCACCCCGGCGAGGGGCTGGGCAAGCGAGGTGGGTGAGTGAGCCGATGCCACGGCAGCGGAACGAGGATTTCGTGGCGGCAGGCAGGGTTCGAGGGGGCGTGCTGCGGGACGGGGCGACGGCGCCACAAGAGACGGACAGCGGGCACCGGCACGATTCGGCGTGATGGGTGTGCAGGCTCGGCAACCGGATCGCGGCGCTGCCCGGCGCTGCCCGGCGCCGCTGGCTCTGCTAGCGCCGTGGCTCTGCGGGAAGGCGAACCGCTGCGCGAGACCGTCGCCGAGTGAGCCGGTGTCCGGGGTCCGGCGACGAGGACGGGGCCCATGCGGGCTGGCAGCGGGCTCAAGCCGGGTGGTTGCAGGAGCCTGCGATATGACTGCACTCCTCAGTGCTTTTCGGCCCCTCCTTTGTGAAGTAGATTCATGTTCGCGTAAGTATCAGGCACATGTGGTCGGGCGGTGGGAGAGCCACCTCACTGACAGCGATGCGAGCATCGAAACGCTGGTGTGCGACCGGAGAGGCTGGTGGCGCGCCCAAGATCGAGACTGTTTCGGAACTGCGCGAACTTCTCTATGCCGCCGGCCATCCAGACGTCGGCGTCGGCTCGCAGGTTCGCGATGCGCCGGGTCAGGTTGATCACGTCGTGGCGCGCCAACCCCTCCGGGCGGCGCCCGCATCACACCCGGTACAGCGCGATCAGGAAGGTCGCGTACCGAGGACGGGAGCGGGGACCCATGCGAAAGATCGTGATCACCGGAGTTACGGCGGCTTTGGCGCTCGGCCTGACGGCCTGCGGCGGCGATGGCGACAGCAACAGCAAGACCTCGGCGCCGCCGCCCGTGGGCGCCACGCCTCTGCAGAGCGGCGCCGCCACGCCGAGCGCCGCGTCCGACCCCGGTGGCTCGGGTGGCTCGGGTGGCTCGGGTGGCTCGGGTGGCCCGGGTGGTTCGGGCGCTTCGGGCGCCCCGACGGCCCAGCCCGCCCCGCGCACGGGTCAGGGTGGGCAGCAGATCAAGTCGAAGTGGGGACGGCTGAGCTATCTGGCGCCGGGCAAGTTCTCCGTTGGCGGGGTCATCTTCTTCACCGCCAATGACACCGTCCTGTATGTCGCCGGGGGTAAGTGCCCGGACGGCACCACCCCACCCAACGTCAGCAAGTGCTCCATTTCCGGGTTCGACGCCTGGGTGAAGGCTGCGCCGCACAACGCCCTCGTGCGCTTCTCGGGCCAGTCCGCCACCCTTATCCGAGAGACGCAGTAACCAGCTAACAGGTCGTTGTGCCCGTGCTGGCGCGAGGCGAAGCCGGAACTTGTCTGGCATTTCGAGTGGGGCTGCATCGCCGAGGTTGATCGGTACGACACGCAATGAGGTCCGGGCTAGCACGTGCTGCGACAGGGCCGGGAGGTGGGACAACGGTCGCACGCGGTAACATCCGGTGATCGACCAGCTGAGTGACATAAAGGTTGGACGGCGATGGACGGCCAAATCGTCTGCAGCCGCCCCTCCTGTGCAGTCCCCGGGGGTATAACGCTTATCGTTGATCTAGCTTCTAACGAATAGGCCGTTTCGATACCTACAGGCGACTCCGCTTCGAAGACCTCTCGCGACCGCCGCGAGGGGTCTTCGTCAGCTGAATTACTCGAATTACCACTAGCGCACCGGAACGTCGTCGTTGGCTCTCTCTTACGACGCGCGTCTGCCGTAGATGCCTCTGCCGGACGGCTAGCGTGCACGGGCGCGAGGTGTAATCGGCGGGGTGATGCTGCCTAGTCGGCGACCGGTCGCGACGGCGGTGTGCTGACGGCGTCGCTCTTCTCTGCACAAGCAATCCCGGCCGGGCGAAGCTGGCCCGGTCCGCAGACGGGACCGCCGCAACACGCGCGTGTTGGAACATGCGTCAGGCGCTTCATAGTGCGCTGCCGACGTTGCTCGGCGGGCGGCCTGGCGGCGGTGGCTCCCCTTCGTGCAGGCTCGGTGGTCGGCTCCGGCAGGCCAGAGACGGTTTCTCGATGGAGGCCGCGTTTGCCGATCGGGGCACTGACCGGGGAAAACGGCGAGGCAGGGATACTCCGCCCCGTCACCACCTTGTGAAGACCTTCACAATCTTCTTGTGAAGGCGTTCACAATCGCGCAATCTCCAACTACGCTTGCGCTGACTGGTTCGCCACCGCCCTTGACGCACTGGACATGGGACAAGGGCGATGGCTGCGAGAACTCCCCCTAAGGAGGGCCTCAGTGAGGACGATACCTCGATCCGACGGGCCGATCCCTGCTATGGGCATCGGAGCCGTACTGATCACCGCGCTGGTCGTTCTGGGTGCGCAACCCAACGACGTTCATCAGCTCGTCAATGACCTGGCGAGTCTGACGGCCGTCTACCTGCTTCACGCCGCCAAGCAGAACCCACCGGCCAGCGCATAGCCGCAACCAGCGCATAGCCACACGGCCAGGGCATAGCACCGGTCCTGAAGTGGCGATAAGACGGTGCCGAGAGGTCGAGCGTGCCTGGGGCGACTGTCCCAGGCACGCGAGCGTTCATGTGGATGAGTGCGCGGCCCTGGCGGCGCGGATCGTTTTAGCGCTGTGCTTCGGGCAGGTGGGTCTTGGCATCGTCGTACGTGGCCTCGGCGGTCGGCTCGGCGGGAGCGTAGAAGAGGTTGAGCACGCCGGTCTCAAAAGTCTCGGACGAAATCAGCTTCAGTGGGATCGAGTCGTCGCCCTCGTCGAACAGCCGCATGCCCTTGCGGACGGCGATCGGGTGCACCAGCAGGTGCAACTCGTCGATCAGCCGGGCGGCCAGGAGCGCGCGGACGACCGAGACCGAGCCGGACATGCCGATGACGCCGTCGCCCGGCTCCTTCTTCAGAGCGGTGACCGCCTCAAGGAGGTCGCCTTTGAGCTGCTCGGTGTTCCTCCAGGTGAATTCCAGTTGCTTGTTGGAGACCACGATCTTCCGGGCATCGCCGAGGGACTTCGCGAACTCGGCGTCCTCGCCGCCGGCCGCCTCCCGGTCGGGCCAGGCCCCCGCGAAGCTGTCGTAGGTCTTGCGTCCCAGAAGCAGCGTGTCCGCGGCGCCCAGGGCGGCGCCGACCGCCGCGCCCATCTCGTCGTTGAAGTAAGGAAAGTGCCACTGGTCGGGTGCCTCGACCACGCCGTCGAGCGAGATGAACAGCTCCGCGATGATCTTCCGCATGAGGGGTCCCCTTGCCACTCGTCGATAGTGCTTGTCCGTGTAGACCACGCGAACCGGCCGAACTCATCGGCGACCCATCCCAGCAGCAGGTCATCTGTACGGCACGACTCTAGAGGGCGTCCTTGCATCGGCTTAGCGCTACCGGCGCGGTGGAGGAACGCGCCGCAAGCATGCTTGGCGGTGTGGTCGCGGCGGTTTGGGCGCGACGGGATGCGGTCGTTCAGCCGAGCTCGTTTGCAGGCGCAGGCGCAGGCGCAGGCGCGGGCGCTGGCGCGTCGCCACAGGATGGCGAACGCCGTTCAGCAGGTCGTCGCCACCGTCCTGCAGATCCAGGAGCGCAGCGTGACCCCGCCCCCGCCGCGTAGAGCCCGTCCCGTTTCCGGAACCGTCTCCCCCTCCCGCGACGACCTGTACCGGAAGACCGCCTTCCGCGTCATGCCCTTGTTGCTGCTGTGCCACGTGGTCAGCTTCATCGACCGCACCAACATCGGCATCGCGCAGGTCAGGATGGAGAAGGATCTCGGGTTCAGTGCCCAGGTGCACGGCTTGGCCGTCGGATTGTTCCTCGTCGGCTTCCTCCTGTTCGAGGTCCCCAGCAACATGCTGCTGGCCCGTATCGGCGCTCGGAAGACGCTGCTGCGGATCATGGTCACCTGGGGCGTGGTCACGATCGTGACCTCGTTGGCGACCTCTCCCGTGCTGTTCTGCGGTGCCCGGTTCCTGCTCGGCGCGGCGGAGGCGGGGTGGACGCGGGCTGGCTCTCCGCAGAGGAGAAGCGCGCGGTCGTCAACGACCTCGCAGCCGACCAGGAGCACAAGGGCGGCGCCGACCGGCACGGGAGCATGCTGCACGCGCTGCGCGATCCCCGTGTCTACGTGCTGGGCCTGGTCTCCTGCGGCGCGTACACGCTCGCCAACGCGGTCTCCGTCTGGACGCCGATGATCATCGACACGTCCGGCGTCGGTGACGTCCTGGACATCGGTCTGCTCGCTGCGACCCGCCCATCCTGGGCATGGCGGTCATGCTGGTCGTCGAAGGCCATTCCGACCGGACGCTGGAACGCCGGTGGCAGGCCGCCGACGCGGAGTTCGCCGCCGCCTGCTGCCTGATCGCGCTCTCCTTCGCCGCCGCGAACCCGTACGTGGTGATCGTGCTGCTCGCCCTGATGACCGGGGCGCACTACTGCGGGCTGACGGTGTTCTACTCCATCCCGTCCATCTACCTATCCGGACCCGCAGCGACCAGCGGGATCGCCATGGTGACGACGATGGGCTCCTTCGCCGCGGCGACCAGCCCTGCGATGCTCGGCTGGATCAAGACCATCACGGGAAGCCTCGACCTCGGGCTTCAGATCAGCGCCGTCGTCGTCACACTAGGCGACTGGTAACTGCTCGTTGGGATCCCGGCCCGGGCACTACGCGAACGTCCCGCGTGAGGAGCGGCCCTCGGGGCCCTCTGCCGACCCGATCACCGAACACTGCCCCGCCCCGGACCTCCTGCCTCGCCCCGGATTCTCGGCCCCGCCCCGACCCTCGGCCCTGCCCTGGAACCTCTGCCCCTCCCTGGAAACTCGACCCCGTCCCGGAACCCTGATCCGTCCTGGGATCTCTGACTCGTCCCGGGAATCCTTACCTGACCAGGAAATTTTGACGTTCCCGCGAACCCTGACTCGTCTGAAACCCAGACCCGTTCCGTGGCCCCCGAGCCGCTCCAGAGACAGTGGTCCGTCCGATGAGGAACGTGCCTGGCTACTCGATATGACTTCGGCTCCGCGGCGCGTCGGACGTCATCGCATGGATGCGTCCTGCGCGCGCCGTCGCTGTGCCGCCGGTCCAAGTCCGTGATCCGAGCGCGTGGACCTCGTGGCGCATCGGCCCTGCGCCGCACCCAAATCTCGGGAGGACAAGGGGCCCAGCTTTGGCTGATTTGGCTCTGTGACGACGGTCATGTCGGCAGTTAGGGTTCCCAGAAAACCTGATCTTGGAGTGGCCTGTGGAACAGCAGGGAGTCGACATGGTGCGGGACGAGGCGGAGACCGTCCTGCGGGCGTGGCATGCATACGAGGTCCGCCGTGGAGGCTCCCCGGTGATCGATTTCGATTGTCACCCCGTGGATGCAGATGTCGAACCTGCAGGAGACAGGCTGGAGGTCTACCAAAGGCTGACCGAGTTGAGGGACCGCGCCGACGAGGACTGCCTTGCGGGACGTCTCGACGCCGACATCGCCTACCTCGGCGCCCTGCTCGGTGAACGAAGGCCGCTGGCCGAATACGTCCAGGTGACACAGGGTTGTGGAGCCGCGGGATGGTCTCCGGAGTACGTTCGCGCGCGGGGCGAGCAGGCCCGGGAGGCGCTGGCGGAACTGGGAGTGAACTGGGGTCCCGGCACCGGTGACGACATGAACGAGGTCGAGGGACCGCTGGGCCTGGAGGATGCGCCGGACGCCATCCGCAAGACCAGCGATCAACTCGAACCCGCCGTCCGAGAGGCCACGGGCAGCACCGCGCCGTTCGAGTTGGACATCGAAACCGCCAACGTAGACGCCTATTGGGCATATTGGCTGGACGGCGCGGGTCACCGGGTCCGGTTGCGGCTGAATCTGCGGAATGCGGTCTTCACGAAGGTCGGCGCCCGACGCTTCGCCCTGCACGAGGTTCTGGGGCACGGCCTGCAAAGTTCCAGCTGGACGGAGACGGCGAAGACCTCCGCGCCATGGATTCGACTGATGTCGGTGCACGCCTTGCAGCAGGTGCTTCTCGAAGGTCTGGCCCAGGCGTTGCCGCTCTTCGTCATCCCGGACGACCAGGTGCTCACCGCCCGGATCCGGCTTGACCACTTCATCCAGCTCGTCCGTGCCGAACTGCACCTCGGGCTTGAGGACGGGGTGCCCATTCGCGACCTCGCCGATCACGCCCGGAGCCGCATCCCCTGGTGGAGCGACGCCGTGATCGCCGACACTCTTACGGACCGCGGATCTCCCCAACTGCGCACCTACCTCTGGTCCTATCCGGCTGGAATCGACTGGTTCGTCCACCTCGCCGAGGCCGATCCGGCAACGCGCCGCAAAGTGCTCCACGCGGCCTATGCGAGACCGCTGACTCCTGCCGACCTCGTCTCCCTCTGGCCGGACGGCCCCAAGATCGGCGGCCCAGGCCGCTGACGCGAACTGCCGCACCATTCCGACGGCTCGCCACCCCGGCGGCACGGCCGACCCGATTGCGACGAAACCGAGGCCTGATCCGCACACGGTAAGGCAGCAGGAGGCTGCTCTGACGAGGTCATCGACTGAGGAGCTGACACGTTCCTGGCGCGATCCCGCACGCGGTGAGGTGGCAGGAGGCTGCTCTGACGAGGTCATCGACTGAAGAGCAGGCGCGTTCCTGCGAGCCGGAGGAACGGGTTGCCTACGGGGCCATGCGACCGGGTCAATGGTGGGGCGCGGACGGGGACGCAGCCGCCGGACGGATGAACGCGGTGCGGGGCGGGGCGTTCGATGAGCTGGTCAGGCGACCGCTTGCGGGGCGTCCGAGAGGTGCTTGGCGAGGATGTCCGAGTGGGTCATTCTGGCCTCGGCATGGCGGTGGCGGCCGGCCTCGGTGACGCTGACGAAGACGCCGCGGCGGTCGGACTCGCAGAGGCCGCGCTGGACGAGGCCGTTCTTCTCCAAACGGGCGACCGTGCGGGAGAGGGCGCTCTGGCTGAGGTACATGTCCGCTGCCAGTTCCTGCATGCGGCGCTTGTCACAGTCGGCCTCGACGAGCCGGTCGAGTGCCTCGAACTCGCTCATGGTCAGGCCGTGGGCCTCCTGCAGCGTGCGATCGAGATCGCACGCGACGGTGTTGTAGCAGGTCAGCAGCGACCGCCACCGGTCGACCAGAGCAGCGTTCGACTCCATGCCGCGCATCCTAGCATGCGCGCGCATCAGATGCACTCGCATTAAATTCTTAGGAATTTAGTGCGTAGACATTTGATGCACATGCATGTACTGTCCTGCGACGTGACTATCACCGACACCTCACCTGCCTCCGCTGTCCGCGCGCCGGCCACCGGCGCCCCGGCCGAACAGACCTGGACTCCTCGGCTGTGGGGGGTGCTCGCGGTGCTCTGCGCCGTGCTGTTCCTCGATGGACTCGACGTCTCCATGGTGGGCGTCGCGCTGCCCTCGATCGGATCCGAGCTCGGACTGTCGACGACCTCGCTTCAGTGGATCGTGAACGGCTATGTGCTGGGATATGGCGGGCTGCTCCTGCTGGGCGGCCGTACCGCGGATCTGCTCGGACGCCGCCGGGTCTTCCTCATCGCGCTGGCCGTGTTCGCGGTCGCGTCGCTTGTCGGGGGACTGGTCAATGACGGCACGCTCCTCATCGTCACCCGTTTTGTGAAGGGTCTCGCGGCGGCGTTCACCGCGCCGACCGCCCTGTCGATCCTGACCACCAGCTTTCACGAGGGACCCGCGCGCAACCGGGCGCTGTCGGTCTTCTCGGTCTTCGGCGCCAGCGGTTACTCGTCCGGGTTGATCCTGGGCGGGCTGCTCACGAGCTTCGGCTGGCGCTGGACGTTCTTGACCCCCGTCCCGCTCGCCGTGATCGCGCTTGTCGCCGGTTTCGCTCTGATTCCGCGTGACAAGCCGGCGGCGGACGGCGGACATGACCTCGTCGGTGCCATCACCCTGACCGGCGGAATGCTCCTCGCCGTGTACACCGTCGTCTCGGCACCGGACCGGGGCTGGCTCGACCCGGTCACTCTCGGTTCGGTCGCGTTGGCGGCGGCCCTGCTGATCGGCTTCGTCGTCACAGAGAACAAGGTGCGCCACCCGCTGATCCGTCTCGGCATCCTGCGGATCGGCTCGATCGTCCGCGCGAACCTGAGCATCGTCGCGCTCTTCGGGTCGTACCTGAGCTTCCAGTTCATGATGACCCTCTACCTGCAGGACGTCCTTCACTGGTCTCCGCTGAAGATGGCCATGGCGCTGTTGCCGGCCGGTCTCGTCGTCGCCTTCGGCTCCCCGTTCGTCGGCCGTCTCATCAACCGGTACGGGACGGCGCGGCTGATCATCAGCTCGATGCTGTCGCTCAGCCTCGGCTACGTGTGGTTCCTCGCCACCGCCGGTGACACCCCGCACTACACGTTCACCGTCCTGCCGACGATGCTCCTGCTGGGTGGAGGGTTCGCGTTCGGATTCAGCTCGATCATGGCCCAGGCCACCGACGGCATCGAGGACGCGGAGCAGGGGCTGGCCTCCGGTCTCGTCCAGACGTCGGGTCAGGTCGGTGCCGCCTTGGTGCTGGCCGTCGTGACCGCCCTCGTCGCGGGGGGCGCGCACAGCGGGGGCGGTGACTTCGGCGAGTTCCACCCGGGGGTCAACCTCGTCAGTGGCGTCGCGGTCGTGGGTCTCGTGCTGAACGTGATCCCGCTGCTCCGTCGTAGCCGTCCCGCACACGCCTGATCGAACGACCCGGAACCGCGGGGGCGTCTTCCAGCCAGGAAGGCGCCCCTGGCGCGTGTTCACCTCATCCACCTCCTCAGCTTGTTGCGAGTCGCGCCGCTTGTCGTGGGTCGCGCCGCTTGTTGTGGTCGAGCGCTTGTTGTGTATCGAGCTGCTTGTTGTGGGTTGAGCCGCTTGTTGGGAGTCGAGCAAGGGTGGTGCGGTCTTGCTCTGCGACGGGCCGTGGACCGCCTTCGGCTGGGCGTTCGTCTCGCGGGCCGACTTTGTCTGTGCGCCTATCTGCTGCGTTTCCAGAAGGGGCGGCGCGGCTCCTTGGTGAGGGTGCTGAGGACCTGGAGCGCCTGACTCCAAACTCCCTGGACGCGCGCCTGGTCGGAGGTGGTGTCGAGAAGCCGAAGTTCGTCACGGAGGGCGGTCAGGGGCGTGGTGTCGAGTCGCCGGGCTTCCATTCGCTCGACCAGGGAGTCGAGGAGCGGGAGAAGCTCCGTCAGCAGGTGGGCGATCCGCTGGTCGTGATCGTCGGGGACGCTGCGGAGCCGCTTCAGTTCCGCGGACAGCTCGTCCATGAAGGGGGCGCGGGCTCGCTTGAGGGACTCCGGCGTATCTCCACCGCGTGCTCCGGTACCTGTTGCCTTTCGTGGCTTCCCTTCTGGCTCCGCCGGTGCCGGTGCTGGTGTCGGGGGAGTTGGGTATGTCTGCGGGGGCGTCCTGTGGACGCTTGCGGTTGTGCGGGCCGAGCCGCGGCGGGGATGGCTGCCCGGCATGGACGGGGCGGCGGGAGGCGGACCGCTGGGAACCGGCGCGGCACCGTATCCCATGGCGGGTGGCGGGACGACGGCATCCATCGGGGCCATGAAGGCGGCGTGGGCGACCCGGGGCGCGTGCGGGGCGGCCCACCCGTCGGGTAGCTCCACCGGTTGGACGGCCTGGTGAAGGGTGCCGCTCTCGGTGGCCACGCGGCTGTCGACGGCCACGAAGGCGGTGAAGCGGCAGAGGACACCGAACGTCAGGGACGTGTCCACGATCCGGCGTTCGAGGTCGTCGGGACCGCCGACCGCGTAGTGGTCCTCCAGTTCGCGAAGGTGGGCGCGAGCCCAGATGGAGACGGCGGCGGGGTCGTCGCCGATCGTGCCGTTGGCATGTTGCTCCCAGGCCGTGCCATCGGCTGCGGTGCCACGGACGGAAACCGCGCCGGACGGCGCGCCCCGGAAACGACCCGCGATGACCAGGGGTACGCCCGGGAAGAGCGTTCCCGGCCGTCTCGGGGTGACCGAGTCCGGAATGATCTCCAGGCCAGTGGGGTGGAGAGTGAGGTCGGTGGCGAGCGGTGAACCGATGTGGCGGTGGATGAGCTCCATCGCCTCGTCAAGTCGGTCTTCGGACTCGACGAGGCGGGATATGCCCTGGCCCATGGCGGCGAGGCGGTTCAGGAAGCCCGCATTGACGGCCCTGTCGATGCCGACCGTGTGGACACGGACGCCCTGCAGGCGGGGCTCCAAGCGCGCGAGGATCTGGTCTTCGTTGCCGATCTGCCCGTCGGTGATGAGGACGAGGACCCGGTCGCGGGTGGAGTCGGCGAGCAGGGCACAGCCTTCGTCGAGCGGGGCGAGCATCTCTGTGCCGCCACGCGCGTTCAGCGTCGCCAGGTGTTCGACGGCGTGGAAACGGTTGCGGTCGGTGCCGTCCGCCAACCCGGAGGCCAGGTCGCGAGGGCGTTCGATGACGGTGTCGAACGACAGGACGGCGAACCTGTCCTCGTTGCGCAGGGTATCGACGATCCGGGCGGCGGCCCGGCGCGCGGCGACCATCTTCCAGCCCTGCATGCTGCCGGACCGGTCGAGGATGAGCACCACGTCGCGCGGTGCCGGGCGGGACTCCCCGGAGGGCAGGACGGTCAGGGTGAACGTCCCCTCGTCGCCGGACCCGTCCGCGACCAGGGACAGGGATGCGCTCTCGTGTCCCGCATAGCCGAGGCGCAGGATGAAGTCGCGGTTGAGGCGCTCGCCCGGCTGGACCCGCAGAGTCGTACGGTCGCCGTCGTCTTCTTCCTTCACCACGTGCAGTGCGGAGCGGATCTCGGTGAGAGGCAGACCGGCCGGGTCGATGACAGTGGTGATCGACAACCGCACGGGGTTGGGGAATCCGGGCAGCAGTACCGGCGGGCTGATCCGCGAGGCGTCGGGCACGGCGTCGGTGTCGTCCGCTGCGCCTGCGCCCGCGCGCTCGCCTTCCAGGGGCGTTCCGGGGATGTACCGGGGGGCCACGACCAGCGGGAACCGGAACGTGGCGGTGGAACCCGACTCGTCCGTCTCGCAGGGCAGGGGCTGGCTCAGCGCGATCCGGATCGTGACGCGCTCGTCCGGCAGGATGTTCCCCACGCGCATGGCGAAGACGTCCGGGCGGTCTTCCTCGGCGATCGCCGCCCGCTTGCCCGCGGCTATCGCGGTGTCGTAGTCCTCCCGAGCCTGTCCTCGTTCTTCCAGGGTTCCCTCGATGACGCGGTCCGCCGCTTCCATGCGCAGGGCGGTGACGGCGGCGCGGTCGGGGAGCGGGAAGATGTAGGTCGCTTCAAGGGGAACGTCGAATGGGTTCCGGAATCCCTGGACGACCTCGACTCCGGCCACCAGCCCCGTGATCGAGGCGTGAACGTCAACGGAGTCGAGCGGCAGGTTGCCTTTGTCGGTGGTCAGCGTGCCGAGGCCGCGGTCGGGGGCCGGAGGCGTCGCGGTCTCGGGCAACGGCAGGATGCGCACGGTCACTGTGGCCTCCGGGGAGGATCGACGGGCAAGGGCACGGGCCCTTCGGCGGATGGGACGAGACCTCGCCGTCGCAGCTCATCGAGCAGCGGCCGTGCGGCGGTCTCGATCGCGGCGAGGTCGTCACCGCTCAGCGAGGGGACGTCCAGGAGCAGCGTCAGGCCCGGCGCCAGCCGGACACCTTGGACGACTCCTGGTCGGGTGGAGCCGTAGTCGACGGACACGGCGGCCCGCCCGTACGACACATCCGGGCGGGCGCGCCAGAACCGGGCTTGTTGAGTGGTCTGCGGACTCGGGTCTCCCGGGGCGCTTGCGGTAGTCGCCGCCTCAGTCGCGCCCGGAGCGCGAGGGTGAGTGGAGCCCGGTTCCGCGGTGCTGCTCCCCGGGCTCTGAGTCCGGCTGATCAGAGCATCGGGACGTGTTTCGTTGTCTGCGGGGTGCGGTGGCTCGGCCGATGTGCTTCCGGTGATGGGTCGGCTACCGAAGACCGGGTGTTGCGAGTCGTCATTGCTCGTCGGCGTCTGGCCGGAGCTTCCTCGGTCTTCTGTTCGTGTCGTTTCCGCGAGAGGTGGGTCTGATGGGTCGCTTTTGATGGACGGTCCGTGGGCGCCCTCATCGGCGCCCTTCTTGGTGATCGGCGGGGAGGGCGGTCGCGCGGAGCGCCCGCTTGTGTTGTCACTCCCGGGAAGTGATGCGGGCGCTCTGCGGGCGGACACCTGGGATCCGTGTCGCCCGGAGGGCGGAACCGCCTCCTGTGCCTCGGGGGCGGAGGGGGTGGCCGACGGTCGCGGCGGTGCCGATGTGCCGCCGCCGGAGGGGAGTGCCGCGATCTCTTCGAGCATCGCGTCGGTGGCGGCGGCCAGTTCCAACTGGATCTCGGCGATCGTGCGGCCGAGGGCCTGGCGGCGCTTCACCGCGACGAGCTGGAGGAGATGGCGCGGGCCGTAGAGCGCGGCGCGGCCGCGGCGCCCCAGCGGCGGGTCGACGAGGCCGATCGTGGTGTACCAGCGGATAAGCCGCTCGTTGGGCATGTCACGCACCCGGCCGCTGAGCTGCGCGGACTCGGTCGTGGCGAGCGCCGCGACCGCATGTTCCGCCAGCTCGCCGATCGTCCAGATGCCGTCCATGAAGGGATGGTGACACTGTCACGATGACAGTGTCAACTTCAGATCGCCCGGGATCGCACCGAAAATCCAGCAAAGATGCCGAAGGTCTTGAATGAACCCTTGGCCTGGCGGACGCTTGTGCCTCCGGATGCGGCTTCGGGGCGGGCGGAAGGGCGTTCACGTGCGAGGCAGCGGTGTCGGTGCGTCCCGCGCCGGAGCATCGGCGCTGTTCCGCTACCGCGAGCTGGCCGCCGAGCACCGTTGGGAACGGCGCGCCTTGCGCGGAGTGCTGGCGTGTAGCGCCGGTGTGGTCGCCGCCGGGGTGAGCGCCTGGTGGGCGGGGCCCGTCGTCGCTGTTCTCGTCTTCGTCGGGCATGCGGTGTTCACGAGGGTTCGGCCGGGGCCCATGGCGAACTGGCGACGGGGCGCGCGGGCCGAGCGTCGTACCGGGAGGCGGCTGGCCAGGCTGGATCCGGCCGGCTATCACGTCCTGCATGACCGGGCGTTGCCGGGGAGCCCGGCGAACCTCGATCACCTTGTGGTCGCTCTGACAGGTGTGTACGCGGTCGCCAGCAGGCGATTCCGGTGGGGAGCGGGGCTGCGTGTGGAGGACTCCCGCCTGTGGGCGGGAAGGCGATCCGCCGACGACGTCGTACGTACCGCCGTGCAGGCGGCCGATACCGTCGCCAAGATTCTCTCCGGGGAGATGGGCGACCGAGTCCGGGTCCAGCCTGTGGTCGTTGTGCATGGGGCGCGGCTAAGACGGGACGGCCTGCGGCAGGGCGGGGTGTTCTTCTGTCCCGCCCGAGCGGTGCCGCGTGCCCTTGAGGGGCGGCCCGTGATCCTCACCAGCGCGCAGGTCGCCGCGATCGCCGCCGCCGGCGAGCGGCTGCTGCGTCCGATGATGGAGACGCTGTTCGTGGAATGAGATCAATGCGGCGGAGCGGGAGCAGAACCCCCTCATGTGGCGAAAGCCGTAATTCGGTAATTTATCCAGCAATCGCCAAGAATGGTATCTGCTTTCTCTAGCGGATCTCTTGTAATCGCCGCTCAATACCCTCGGAGCCTTTACCTTCTCTAGCATGGACGACCATCTTCTGGTCGAAGCGCTACGCGCGCGTGATCCGGATGCTCCGACCGCGGTGTACGACGCGTATGCCGACCGGCTCTACGCCTACTGCTGGTTCCAGTTGCATGACCGTGACGCGGCCCAGGTCGCGCTGCGCGACACATTCGTGGTCGCCGAGGCGCACATCGACCGGCTCCGTGACCCGGACCGGTTCGGGCCGTGGTTGTACGCCATCACCCGGCTGGAGTGCGCGCGGCGCCTGCCCACGCGCGGGCGTCCGCCCGACGTCCCGGTCGCCAGTCATGATCAAGAGGATGTCGACCAGCGCATCATGGCGTGGAAGGCCGTTCTCGCGCTTCGTCCGCTGACGCGGGAGTTCCTGGAATTGCGGGTCCGGCATCAGCTGTCGGTCCCCGACCTGGCGGCGGTCTTCGACATGCCGGTCAGGGACGCGCAGGCCGCGCTCGACCGTGCGCACGGAGAGCTGGAAGGGGCGCTGACGGCGGAGATCCTCGCGCACCAAGGACCCTACGGCTGTGCCGAACGGGCGTTGCTCCTGCGCGAGCGGCAAGGGGAGCCGTCTGCGGAACTCAGCGGCCGGCTTCTCGGGCATGCGCAGGACTGCGGGACCTGCGGAGCATTCCGTCCGCGCACGGTGTCGGCGGCCAAGGTCTACGGGTTGCTGCCGAGCGCTGATCTTCCGGCAGAGTTGCGGCTCCGCGTCATGAGCTGCTTTCTGGATCCGGAATTGATCGGTTATCGGCTTTTTGTCGGTGCACGGGTCACGGAATTCACGTCTTCAGGGTTCCCGGCCCGGGCCAAGCGGGACGCGTCCGCACCTGAGTCGTTCCGCTCCGGGCGAGGCCCATTGCGGTTCGTCCGCTCCCGGAGGGCGCATGGGGTGTCCGCTAGGAGCGAGGCATCAACTCAGGCTGTCCGCCTGCTCACGGCACTCGCGGTCGTGGCGCTCCTCGTCGGCGGGGTCTTCGCCTCTGTGCACGGGCTCCTCCGGCTGGTGGGCTGGGACACCGGCCCGGTGGGCACCACCCCGGGACGTCGTCCCACCGCCGTGCCCGGCGTCTCGCAGGTGCCCGCCGAGGACGATCCTCCTCGTGTTCGGCCGGCCGAGGACGGGACCATGGACGCCGTCCCAGTGTCGGCCACCTTCCCCCTCGGCTCACGTGCCTCGTCCGCGCCACCTATCGCCCTGCCCTCACCACCGCCGGAGCCCACCGTGCCGGACCGCGGGGCGAAGGGCGGCAGAGCGCCCGCCTCGGAGCGGGCTTTTGAAGTCACGCCACTCTTCCTCGACCTGGCCGGACATTCGGACGGGTCGGTGGAACTGCGTGCAGAAGGCGGTCCCATCACCTGGCACGCCACCTCCTGGGGCCGCGTAAGAGCGGGCCAGTCGTCTGGGTACCTCCAGCCTGGACGGAGGACGACCGTCACCGTGCACGTCGTCCGAGACGCGCGGACGGGTGGGGAGGGGGGCATCACCTTCCAGCCGGGTGGGATTCGTGTGCGCATCACTTGGCGGCCAGGTGCACCCGGTCCGGGCCCGGAGCCCTCGCCTACTCCGACTCCCGCAGATCCGGGGGTACCTCCTATGCCGTCGAAGTCCGAAGGGCCCGGTGGTCCGTCTTCCTCCGGGCCGAGACCGCCGACGTCAGAGGAAACGCCACAGAACGGGCCCTCGTCCGCCTCCGGCCCGCCGCCGGAAGTCGAACCCAAACCGCCGTCTGCGGGCACTATCTCGTCCTCGGGCAACCTGCCCTACGACACACCGGCTTCCTCGGGGCAGAGCCCAGCGCCTGTTCCGTCCGGAGTTTGAGCAACCCGCTTCCAGCAGTGGTGGATGCCGATGCGAGGAAGTTCCGATCGTTGCCCGACTCAACTACTCTTCGTAGGTGATCATTTGCGCTAAGTAAAACCCGTCCGGGGGAGGACGTGTGCATGGCACCGAGCACAGCGGTTCTCTGCCGTAAGCGGGTTTCCTCCATCACCTGCGGCGCGACCTTGCGCTTCCTCGCGTTCTCCACAGGCATGGCGCTCGGCATGAGCATGCTGCTGCCGACCATGACCGCACGCGCCGCGGTCAAGCCCTCGCCCAACGCGGAGGACGTGGAGAGGAGCGAGCGCGAGGCCGAGGCCCGTGCGGCCGAGGTGGGGCGCACGACCGCCCTGCTCGTTCAGGCGGACGGCGAACTCGACGAACTCGCGGTCGCCGCTGAGGGCGCCATCGAACGCTTCAACGGTGAACGGGTCAAGTTGGAACGTGCCCAACAGGCATACCGGGACGGCCAGGTGCGGCTTGCCCAAGCCGGCCGCCGAGTGGAGGAGAGCCAGGCCGAACTGGCGACGTTCGCAGCCCAGGCCTATCAGCACAACACCGGCTACGCCCGCGTGCCGTCCGCCCTCGTCGGCGATGGCGGTCCCCAGGGCTTCATGGACCGGGCGGGGATGGTCGAGGTGCTCGCCAAGCAACGCGCCGGGTTCGTCCGCCGGGTGGAGGCCGCACAGGACGTCGCGGAGATCTTCCGTAAGCAGATGAAGGCCGCGTTCGATGAACAGAGCGCCGCGACCAGGCGGGCACAGGATGCCCAACGCCTCGCGCAGGAGGCTGTAGCCCAACAGCAGACCTCGGTACAGCGCATCAGAGTGGAGAAGCGGGCGCTAGAGCGACGGCTTGACAGAGCCGAAGCGCGAACCGCTGAGCTAAAGCGCGCGCGGGCACGGGCACGGGAAGAGGCCGAAGCTCGTACCGATCCAGAAGACCCCGGAAGCGCGGCGGTTGTGTCGGCCACATCCACAGAACGCGGTGCGCTCGTTGCACGCGCGGCGCTGAGGTGGCTTGGTACCCCGTACTCCTGGGGCGGAGGAACCACCGATGGGCCGAGCCTCGGCTCCGGACAGGGCGCGGGAACCGTCGGCTTCGATTGCTCGGGCCTGGCGATGTACGCGTGGAACCAGGTCGGTGTTCGCCTGGACCATTGGACCGGCACGCAGTGGACGTCCGGCCCCCACGTGCCACTGGACGAGCTCAACCCAGGAGACCTGGTCTTCTTTGCCAGGGACACGTCCAACCCCGACACGATCCACCATGTGGGCATCTACATCGGCAAGGACCGCATGGTGGAAGCCCCGTACACGGGCGCGCGTGTACGCATCTCCAGTATCGAGCGGAGCGACCTCATAGGCGCCACGCGTCCGTCCGGCTGAGCGGCATCGTCCAGGTCGCTCTGCCGGACCGGCGCACGAGCGGACCGACGGACGCACGTTTGCAGAACGACGCACACGGCACGCAACGCAAGGACCCTTCCGCACGGCGTCCGTACGGAAGGGTCCTACAGAGGCGTTCTTGTCGCATGGGCGCGCCGGGAGCGGATCGGCGCCGTCCGCGACTCAGCACCTGGGCGTGGCCCAGCCGGCACCCGGGCCGGACAATGCTCAGTGGCCGCCCTGGTTCACCGCGCGCTTGCGGGACTTCTCGATCTCGGCCTCGGCCTCGACGCGGCCCACCCAGCTGGCGCCCTCCACGGACTTCCCGGGCTCCAGGTCCTTGTAGACCTCGAAGAAGTGCTGGATCTCCAGCCGGTCGAACTCGGGGACGTGGTGGATGTCGCGCAGGTGCTCCATGCGCGGGTCGGTCGCGGGGACGCAGAGGACCTTGTCGTCACCACCGGCCTCGTCCGTCATCCGGAACATGCCCACCGCGCGGCAGCGGATGAGGCAGCCGGGGAACGTCGGCTCCTGCAGCAGGACCAGCGCGTCCAGAGGATCCCCGTCCTCGCCCAGCGTGTCCTCGATGAACCCGTAGTCGGCGGGATACTGCGTCGAGGTGAACAGCATGCGGTCGAGCCGGATGCGCCCGGACACGTGGTCCACCTCGTACTTGTTCCGCTGACCCTTCGGGATCTCAATGGTGACGTCGAAATCCAAGATGTCCTCCGCTCCCTGCGCGGCCGCAGTGAATAGTCTTTCGGGAGCCTGTGAGGGCGAGGCCGGCCCCACAGGGTGGGTGTTCCCATATATAAGGATGTCGCACGTTGGTGAGTGCTGAGTGGGAGAGGGGCGGTCACGTGCCGGGACGGGCCGGGGCCCTGGCGGTGCTGTCACTGTCCCTCCTTAATGTTTTCATCGTTGCAGCTGGGCTTGCAGTGGCAAAACTCACACCCGAGCGGCATCTGTCGCCACAGCCCCCTTCCGTGGCCGCGCGTGACCTCGTCCAAGCGCCAGGCGGGATCCCCGCGGCCGACCTTGCGGCGGTCCGTCCCCCGAACGCGCCCGCCGTCGCGGGACGGCTGACGCCTCTGATCGGGGGACCGGGCGGGACGATCAACGCGGTGGTCATCGACGCCGTAAGCCGTCGCCCGATTTTCGAGCAGCGGGCGGACCGGCCCGCGACCCCCGCTTCGACGACCAAGCTGGCGACGTCCGTGGCCGTGCTGGCGTCGGTGGGCCCGCAGCATCGGATCACCACCCGGGTGGTGCGGAGTCGCGGTGGCGGGGTCGTCCTGGTCGGCGGCGGGGACCCCACCCTGACGGCCTTGCCCGAGCGTCCAGGCGCAGGCCACCCGCCTTACGCGTCGCTTACGGAACTGGCGCAACAGACCGCTTCGGCCCTCAAGGCCACCGGCAGAACCACAGGTGCTGGGCGCGTGCAGGTGGATTACGACGCGTCCGCGTATCAGGGGCCTCGTGCGGCGGCCAGTTGGAAGCCCAACTACCTGCCCGACGGTGAGCTGGCTCCCGTCAGCGCGTTGACCGTGGACGAGGGAAGGGTCTCCCCTGCGGACCCGACGCGGAACTCCCGGGTCGGCGATCCGCCCGCTGCAGCCGCGGCGGCGTTCGCGCGTCTCCTCACCGCCAACGGGGTGCCCGCCAGGGCGGGGCGGCAGGCCGTCGCCCAGAAGGGCGCGGCGCAGCTCGGCGCCGTGCAGTCGGCTCCTGTGTCGGCCCTTGTCGAGCATCTGCTGACCGAGAGCGACAACGACGTCGCGGAGGCGATGGCGAGACAGGTCGCCATCAAACTGGGTCGTCAGCCGTCGTTCGCGGGCGGTGCGCAGGCGGTGCGCCAGGTTCTCGCCCGGCTCGGAGTCGCGGACGGCGTCCTGGTCAACGACGGCAGCGGGCTCTCGCCGCAGAACCGGATCTCGCCCATCGCGCTCGCCCGCATCGTCTCGCTCGCCGCGGCGCCGGAGCGTCCGGAACTGCGCGCGGTGATCACGGGGCTGCCGGTCGCCGGGTTCTCCGGGACGCTGAGCCCGCCGCGCTACACGGTTCCGATGAGCCAGGCGGGCGCGGGCGTGGTCCGCGCCAAGACCGGGACGCTCTCGGGTATCAGCACGCTCGCGGGCGTCGCCTACGACGCCGACGGACGCCTCCTGGCGTTCGCCTTCATGGCGGGGGACGGGAAGGGGACCGTGGACCCGGGCAAGCTGGATCGGCTGGCGGCGGCCATCGCGGCATGCGGATGCGGCTGACGTACCGCGCGTAGCTCACGCACCGCGTAGTTGACGTGCCACGTAGGTGACCTACTCGCGCGGGTGAGGCGTGCGATGGGCCGTGTACGGCGGCCAGTACCCGCGCTGGTGGTGTGTGGGGGGAGCCGTATGGGAGATAACCAGAACGGTTGTTCGTTGAACGATCGTGCAGGGGCGCTCCGGCGCCGTCTCCGAAACGTACGGTGGAGTACATGAGCGCCTCAATGATCGACTGGAACGTAGCGGTCCAGGCCGGTACCCGGCTCGTCAGGCCGGGCCCTCAGGTCAGCCATGCCGAGGCCCATGAGGTCGTGGCGGAGCTGCGCGAGCTCTCGAAACTCGCCCATGGACACGTCAGGGACTTCACCGGCATGGCCTCCGAGCTCGATCCGGCCCCGGCGACGGTCGTGGACAGGCCCGGGTGGATCCGGGCGAACGTGGACGGCTTCCGGGTTGTGCTCGAGCCGCTCATGGAGCAGATGACCGAGCGCAGCGGCGCAGGGCCGCTCGGCGGCGCGGGGAACGTGGTCGTGCAGGCCGTTGGTTCCCGCGTCACCGGCATGCAGGTCGGCGCGATCCTCGCGTACATGGCCAGCCGGGTCCTCGGCCAGTACGAGCTGTTCCTACCGCCGGACCCCACCGGGCGCGCGCCTACAGGAAGGCTCACCCTGGTGGCGCCGAACATCGTGCATGTGGAGCAGGAACTCGGTGTGGAGACCCGTGACTTCCGTCTGTGGGTCTGCCTGCATGAGGAGACGCACCGCGCCCAGTTCACGGGTGTTCCCTGGCTGCGCGAGTACGTGCAGGACCAGATGACCCAGTTCCTGCTGGCGTCCGACCTTGATCCCGGTGTGATGCTGGACCGCATCCGGGACGCGGCCGAGGCCGTCGCGGACGCCGTCCGCGGAGGCGACGCCAACCTCATCGACGCGATCCAGAGCCCCGAGCAGCGGAAGATCCTCGACCGTCTCACCGCGGTGATGACCCTGGTCGAGGGCCACGGCGACTACGTCATGGACGCGGTCGGGCCGGAGGTCGTCCCGTCGGTGCAGCAGATCCGCTCGCGCTTCCAGGGACGGCGCGACGGCGGGTCCAGGCTGGACAAGACCATCCGGAGGCTGCTCGGCATCGACCTGAAGATGAAGCAGTACGCGGAGGGCTCGCGGTTCGTGCGCCGGGTCGTCGCGGAGGCCGGCATGAGCGGGTTCAACAAGGTCTGGGAGTCGCCTGAGACACTGCCGACCCACGACGAGATCAAGGAGCCGGCCCTGTGGATCAGCCGGGTCGTCGGGCCTCACGCCATCGACACCGCGCCGCCGGAGGCGAGTGAAGCCTGAGCGTCCGTCCCATGTCCGCCCATGCGGGGTCCGCCCCTGTCTTCCTCCGCCTTCTCGCGTCCTCCCCAGCGTGGTGGTAAGGGTTTCGCATGGGGCCTGATCCGGCAGTGGCGGCGGTACGCCTCGCTGTGCGTTCGGCGCTCGGTCCCCTGCCGCCCGGCTCGCTCGTGCTCGCGGCATGCAGCGGCGGGGCCGACTCTCTGGCCCTCGCAGGGGCACTGGCGTTCGAGGCGCCCCGCTCGGGGCGTCCGGCGGGCGCGGTCACGATCGACCACGGCCTTCAGGACGGCTCGGACGTGCGTGCCGACACCGTCGTCCGGACCCTCGCCGGTCTCGGCCTGGACCCGGTCGGGTCGATCGCGGTCTCGGTCGGTACGCACGGTGGTGTGGAGAACGCGGCCCGCAACGCCCGCTACGACGCCCTGGACGGTGCGGCCGGCCGCTTGAAAGCCTCAGCCGTCCTCTTGGGCCACACGAGGGACGACCAAGCCGAGACCGTCCTCCTGGGGTTGGCGCGCGGTTCTGGCGCGCGCTCCCTGTCCGGCATGCCGTCGTCGTTCACACGGCCAGCAGGGGACGATGGGGCGAGCGTGAGCTATCTGCGACCCCTCTTGGACATCGACCGGGTGACCATGCGCAGGGCTTGCCTGGCAATGGGGCTGGAGCCGTGGGACGACCCGCACAACGACGACCCGTCCTACGCGCGCGTGCGCGTTCGGCACGAGGCCCTTCCTGCTCTTGAGAAGGCCCTGGGCCCTGGGATCGCCGAAGCGCTCGCCAGGACGGCCCGCATGCTGCGCGACGATGCGGACGTCCTCGACGACCTCGCCGAACGGGCCTACGCCGAACTCGCGGACCTCGAAGGAACCGGCGCTGACACGGGAACCGACACCGGCAGCGATACCGGCAGCGACGTGTTTGTCGGAATCCGGCTTGACGGTCTCGGTGACCTGCCCAGAGCCGTCCGTACCCGGGTGTTGCGGATGGCGGCGGTCAGGGCCGGAAGCCCACCGGGTACGCTCGCGGCCGTCCATGTCGATGCGGTGGATCGGCTGGTCACGGCCTGGCATGGCCAGCGGCACGTGGATCTGCCCGGGGGGCTCCGGGCGTTCCGGCGGTATGGAAGGCTGCTGTTCGGCCCGGCTTGATGTCGCGCGGTGTGCGAAGCGTCACATGGCGCGCCCGCCGCGCCACGGCGGCGCCCGGTTCCGCCGGGCGGGCGAGTGTCACAGCGATGAGGGTGGGGTTGTGGACGAGAAGGACCTGGGCACCGACCTGGCGAAGGTACTGATCCCCGAAGTCCGGTTGCAGGACAAGGTGCGGGAGCTGGCCGGGCAGATCGACGCCGACTACGCGGGCAGGGACCTGCTGCTCGTCGGGGTCCTCAAGGGCGCCGTCATGATCATGGCGGATCTCGCGCGCGCGTTGCACACGCCCGCGTCGATGGACTGGATGGCGGTGTCGTCGTACGGCTCCGGGACGAAGTCGTCCGGTGTCGTGCGTATCCTCAAGGACCTGGACACCGACATCCTCGACCGCCACGTGCTGATCGTGGAGGACATCGTGGACTCGGGTCTCACCCTGTCGTGGCTGGTCAGCAACCTGCGTTCGCGTGGTCCCGCCTCGCTGGAGATCTGTGCCCTGCTGCGCAAGCCGGAGGCGGTCAAGACCGAGATCGATGTGAAGTACATCGGGTTCGACATCCCGAACGAGTTCGTCATCGGGTACGGGCTCGACTATGCGGAGAGGTACAGGAACCTGCCTTTCGTCGGCACGCTGGCACCACACGTGTACGGCGGGCCCGGAGCCTGATCTGGACACGGGTGGCATGCGGTCCGCCTCTGGCCGGACCAGAAACCCGATCCGGGCCGACCGGGAATCCGCATCCTGTACGGGCGGGAACCCTCCGGACGTGTGGGCGGAAGCCCTTCGGGCAGGAGTTCGCCGGAGGGTGCGGTTCGCTCGTCACGGCCTGGTGGCGGCGCTGGCCGGGGCCGCTGGGGAACAAGGGACCGTGACGGATCGTTGCAAAGGTCGTTGACGGGTATATGGACAGGATCAGGAGATCGGCGCTGGCTGCGTCTCCTGTCCACTGCGGTGTACCGTCGGTGTCCCGGGCCATCGGGTCAGGGAGCCACCTGAGGGAGAGCGCCTCAGTGGGTCCGGTACCCAGGGCGACGGGCCTTTTGTTGGTCGCAGTGGCGTCCGCCCCCCGGGACGGGCGAGGATCGCACACAGACGTTGGTCAGGAGGGACGGGCCCCGAAGGGGTAACCGGATAAATGGACGTGAAGCGCTATTTTCGCGGGCCGCTGCTGTGGATCCTGCTAGCCGGCCTCTTGGTCGCCCTCATCATGTGGGGCGTCAACCCCGGCCATTCGTACGAGAAGACCGACACGTCCAAGGTGGTCCAGGAGATCGCCGAGGGCAAGGTGAAGTCCGCCAAGATCATTGACAAGGATCAGCGGATCGAGGTCACGCTCAACGACAAGACGCACCAGCAGGCCTCCTGGGTCGACGGCCAGGGCGTCCAGCTGCAGCAGCAGCTGCAGCGGCAGGCGGACGCCGGCAAGCTGCCCGGCGGCTACAACGTCGAGGTGCCCAAGCAGAGCTTCTTCCTGAACCTGCTGTTCAGCCTGCTCCCCATCGTCGTCATCGTGCTGATCTTCCTGTTCATCATGAACCAGATGCAGGGCGGCGGCTCGCGGGTGATGAACTTCGGCAAGTCCAAGGCCAAGCTCATCACCAAGGACACCCCGAAGACCACCTTCGCCGACGTGGCCGGGGCCGACGAGGCACTGGAGGAGCTGGAAGAGATCAAGGACTTCCTGCAGAACCCGGCGAAGTTCCAGTCGATCGGCGCGAAGATCCCCAAGGGCGTGCTCCTGTACGGCCCGCCCGGTACCGGCAAGACGCTCCTCGCGCGCGCGGTCGCGGGTGAGGCCGGGGTGCCGTTCTACTCGATCTCCGGTTCCGACTTCGTCGAGATGTTCGTCGGCGTCGGCGCCTCGCGTGTGCGCGACCTGTTCGAGCAGGCCAAGGCCAATGCCCCTTCGATCATCTTCATCGACGAGATCGACGCGGTCGGGCGGCACCGCGGGGCGGGGCTCGGCGGCGGCCACGACGAGCGCGAGCAGACCCTCAACCAGCTGCTGGTCGAGATGGACGGCTTCGACGTCAAGGGCGGCGTGATCCTGATCGCGGCGACCAACCGTCCCGACATCCTCGACCCGGCGCTGCTGCGCCCGGGCCGTTTCGACCGGCAGGTCACCGTCGACCGTCCCGACCTGGAGGGCCGCAAGGGCATCCTGCGCGTGCACGGGCGCGGCAAGCCGTTCGCGCCCGACGTCGACCTGGACGTGATCGCCCGCCGTACCCCCGGCTTCACGGGCGCGGACCTGGCGAACGTCATCAACGAGGCCGCGCTGCTCACGGCGCGCTTCGACCGCAAGCTGATCGACATGGACACCCTTGAGGAGTCCATCGACCGCGTGATGGCCGGGCCCGAGCGCAAGACCCGCGTGATGTCGGAGAAGGAAAAGAAGATCATCGCCTACCACGAGGGTGGTCACGCCTTGGTGGCACACGCGCTCCCCAACGCGGACCCCGTGCACAAGGTGACGATCCTCCCGCGCGGGCGCGCACTGGGCTACACCATGACGCTGCCCATGGAGGACAAGTTCCTCACCACGCGCTCGGAGATGACCGACCAGCTCGCGATGCTGCTGGGCGGGCGTACCGCCGAGGAGCTCGTCTTCCACGAGCCCACCACCGGCGCCGCGAACGACATCGAGAAGGCCACCTCGATCGCGCGCAACATGGTGACCGAGTACGGCATGAGCGAGCGCCTTGGCGCCCGCAAGTTCGGCACCGGCGCCGGTGAGGTCTTCCTCGGCCGCGACGTGGGCCACGAGCGCGACTACTCCGAGGACATCGCCTCGGCGATCGACGACGAGGTCCGCCGCTACATCGAGGGCGCGCACGACACGGCGTGGGAAATCCTCGTCGAGTACCGGGACGTCCTGGACGACCTGGTGGTCAACCTGATGGACAAGGAGACCCTGTCCAAGGACCAGGTTCTGGAGATCTTCGCGCCGATCACCAAGCGGCCGCACCAGAACTCCTACACCGGTTACGGCAAGCGCCTGCCGTCCGACCGTCCGCCGGTGCTCACGCCCAAGGAGCTCGCTCTGCTCGGCCCGCAGGACGTGACCGACCTGACCAAGGGCAACGGACAGGGCGGCGTGACCGGCGGGGTCCCCTCTGAGGCCGTCGACCCGGCCCCGGGCGAGAGCTGATCACCTTGGCCATCCCGTACGACGAGGCGCCGATCCGGGAGGACCCGCCTGGCTTCGACCACGCGCGGATCGAGAAGGCGGTGCGCGAGATCCTGTTCGCGATCGGGGAGGACCCCGATCGCGACGGGCTCCGCGACACCCCGGCGAGGGTGGCGCGGGCGTACGCCGAGCAGTTCGCCGGTCTCCGCCAGCGGCCCGAGGACGCGCTCACCACGGTCTTCGACGCCGACCATGAAGAGATGGTCCTGGTGAAGGACATCGAGGTGTACAGCGTGTGCGAGCACCATCTGGTGCCGTTCCACGGTGTCGCCCACGTGGGGTACACGCCAAACAAGAAGGGGCAGATCACCGGCCTGTCGAAGCTGGCCAGGCTGGTGGACGTCTACGCACGACGCCCGCAGGTGCAGGAGCGGCTGACCAGCCAGGTGGCGGACGCGCTGATGAGCGTCCTGGAGCCGCGCGGAGCGATCGTCGTCGTCGAGGCCGAGCATCTGTGCATGACGATGCGCGGGGTCCGCAAGCCGGGCGCCAAGACGGTGACGTCGGCGGTCCGCGGCGACTTCCGTGATCACCCCGAGACCCGCGCCGAGGCGATGAGCCTCATCCTCGGCCGCTCCTGATCGCCGGAGCTTCCCCGGCTTCCTGTAACGCCTGAACGGGCCTCAGCGGCAAGCTGAGGCCCGTTCAGGTGTTCCTGCGTCGCCCGGCGGCGCAGCGGCGGCCGTCCGGCGCCGGTTCCGACCCGGCGGCGAGGGGGCTGCGGGCGGCTCCCGGGCGGCCTCTGGGCGGCTTCCGGGCCTCAGGCCACTGGGCTCCCGGCGATTCGGGCGGGCCCCGGAGGGGTGAGATCAAGGCATAGGCTTGGTCATATGACCAGTGCCGTTGTTCCGGGGCTGCCCGAGCCAGGGCGCTGCCTCGTCATGGGCGTGGTCAACGTCACCCCCGATTCCTTCTCCGACGGTGGCACCTGGTTCGACCCGGAGAAGGCCATCCGGCACGGGCTCGACCTCGTCGCAGAGGGCGCCGACATCGTGGACGTGGGTGGGGAATCCACCCGGCCGGGTGCACAGAGGGTGTCGCTGGAGGAGGAACTGCGCCGCGTCGTGCCCGTCATCGAGGCGCTCACCGCCGAGAACGTCCCCGTCAGTGTCGACACCATGCGCGCCGAGGCGGCCGAGGCGGCGCTGGCGGCCGGGGCCCGGCTGGTGAACGACGTGAGCGGCGGCTTGGCGGACCCTGAGATGCCGCGGGTCGTGGCGGCCGCGGGCGTCCCGTACGTCGTGATGCACTGGCGCGGGCACAGCCACGACATGCAGACCCGCGCCGTCTACGCCGACGTGGTCCGCGAGGTGCGCGACGAGCTTCTACACCGCGTGGACGCCGTGATGGGCGAGGGCGTCGACCCGTCCCTGATCGTGCTGGACCCCGGGTTGGGCTTCGCGAAGAGCCCCAAGGCAGGCCACAACTGGGCGCTGCTGGCGCATCTGGACGCCTTCACCGCCACCGGCTATCCCATCCTCGTGGGCGCGTCCCGCAAGAGCTTCCTGACGACCCTCCTGGCGGAACCCGACGGGACCCGCCGTCCATTCGCGGAATGCGACGACGCGACCGTGGCGACCACGGCCCTCGCGGCGTTCGGCGGGGCGTGGTGTGTGCGCGTGCACCAGGTCAGGCCCAACGTCGACGCCGTCCGGGTGGCCGCGGCCATGCGCGCCGCCCGTCCGGAGCGGCCCGCGCCGGACGCATACGCAGCCGAACCCGTCGCGGCGGACGGTCGCGCCGACTCCTGGAGCGACGACCGATGAGCCGTGCCGTGAACCGTGCCGACCTGGACGAGGTACACGCAGAGTTCTACGCCGCCTTCGAAGCCGGTGACTTCGACCGGATGTCGGCGGTGTGGGCGGACGGCCGGTACGCGGCGGGGGTGTCCTGCGTGCATCCGGGCTGGACGATGCTGAGAGGCCGTGACGAGGTGCTCCGC
Organism: Actinomadura graeca; assembly: GCF_019175365.1. Classification (NCBI taxonomy): domain Bacteria; kingdom Bacillati; phylum Actinomycetota; class Actinomycetes; order Streptosporangiales; family Thermomonosporaceae; genus Actinomadura; species Actinomadura graeca. Next base: position 5,263,842 of record NZ_CP059572.1, read on the forward strand.
TCCTGGGCGCTCATCATGGCCAACACGCCCTATATCCAGTTCGTCCTGACCGATGTCGAGACCGATGTTTACGGCGATCACGCGGTGGTGACGTGCAAGGAGAACGTTCTCACCGCCGACGAGGACACCGAGGCAGGGTTCCTCGCAGGGGGCAGTGTGGTGGCCACCAACGTGTTCGTCCGGTCGGACGGAGAATGGCGCCTCCTGCTCCACCATGGTTCACCTGTGCTCAACGTCGCCGAGGCAGAGGAAGAATGACTCTCGACCGCATCGAACTGCGCGGCCTGCGGGCCAGGGGCCGGCACGGCTGCCTGCCCGCCGAACGCGAGCTCGGACAGGAGTTCGTGGTGGACGTCTCGCTCGGCTTGGACGTCCGCCCGGCCGCGGCGGACGACGACCTCTCCCGTACCGTCGACTACGGCTCGCTGGCCGGTCGGCTGGTCGCGGTCGTCGAGGGGGAGCCCGTCAACTTGATCGAAACGCTGGCCGAAAGGCTCGCGAAGATATGTCTGGAAGACGCGACGGTGGCGGAGGCCGAGGTCACCGTCCACAAGCCGAGCGCCCCGGTGCCGCACCCCTTCACGGACGTGGCCGTGAAGATCAGGAGGAGTCGCCCATGACAGCGTCCGACCGCATGCCCGACCGCACCGCGACCGGCGGGCACATGCTGGTCCAGCATCGCGTGGTGTTCTCACTGGGCAGCAACCTCGGCGACCGCCTGGACAACCTCCAGGAGGCCGTCGACGCGCTGTTCGACGCGCCCGGGCTCGAGTTCGTGGCGTTCTCGCCGGTCTACGAGACCGCCCCCTACGCTCCTCCCGGCGAGACCCTCCCGGAACAGGGCGACTACCTCAACATCGTCCTGGTGGCCGATACACGGCTGCCACCGGAGAACCTGCTCGAACGCGTCCTCAACATCGAGAACTCCATGCGCCGCGTACGCGAGGTCCGGTGGGGACCGCGCACCCTCGACATCGACATCGTGGTCTTCGGGGACATCACGTCCGACGACCCCGATCTGACGCTTCCGCACCCCCGCGCGCACGAGCGGGCGTTCGTCCTCGTTCCGTGGGCGGACATCGAGCCGGACGTGCTCCTGGCCGGGCATGGCCGTGTCGGTGACCTGGCCGAGGCCAAGCGGGCCGAAGGGGGACCGTCGGCCGTGCGCCGCCGGACCGACCTGACGCTGCAGCAGCCTGCATGAGACCGTCCCGGCCGCTGTTCCTCATCGCGCTGGTGGTCGTCCTCGCAGTGATCACCTGGGCGGTGCTGCGGACGGCCTACGTCTCCCTGCCGCCGCTCCCGTGGACCGCGGTGCCGACCCTGCTGCTCCTGGCCCTCGGTGAAGCCTTCACCGGTGTGAACGTGTTGCGCCGCATCAGGCGCAAGCCGAACACCAAGCCGGTGGAACCCCTCGTCGTCGCGCGCATGGCGGCGCTGGCCAAGGCGAGCGCGCATGCGGCAGCCGTCCTCGCGGGCATCTTCGCGGGGTTCGCCATCAGCCTCGCCGACTCCCTGGACAAGCCGACCCCCCGTCACGACTTCTTCGTCAGCGGCGGCACGTTCCTGGCCGCCGCCGTCCTCGTCGGCGCGGCGTTCTTCCTCGAGTACAGCTGCCGTGTGCCCAAGGGGCCCGACGAGGAGGAGCACACCCGGGGCGCCTCCCGCGCCTGACGGGGACGCGCCCGCGGAGCGCCGTGGCTACTTGTCCACGTCGCCGACGACGAAGAACATCGAGCCCAGAATCGCGATCATGTCGGCGACCAGGTTGCCGGGCAGCAACTCCGCGAGAACCTGGATGTTGTTGAACGAGGCCGAACGGAGCTTCATGCGCCAAGGGGTCTTCTCGCCCCGCGACACCAGGTAGTACCCGTTGAGGCCCAGGGGGTTCTCTGTCCAGGCGTAGGTGTGGCCTTCTGGGACCTTCAGCACCTTGGGGAGCCGCTGGTTGATGGGCCCTGGCGGAAGGTCGGCGAGCCTGTCCAGGCATGCGTCCGCCAGGTCGAGCGACGCGTACACCTGGTCGAGCAGGCATTCGAACCGGGCGAGGCAGTCGCCCTCCGCCCGGGTGACGACTCGCACGTCGAGTTCGCCGTAGGCCAGGTACGGCTCGTCTCGCCGGAGGTCGAGGTCCAGCCCGGACGCCCGCGCGATAGGGCCGGACACCCCGTACTGAAGGATCTGTTCCTGGGTGAGCACTCCCACGCCGCGTGTGCGCGCGCGGAAGATCTCATTGCCCATGATGAGGTCCGCGATATCGCTCATCCGGGCGCGGACTTCGGCGACGGCCTGCCGCGCCCTTGCCGTCCATCCGGCGGGCAGCTCGTCCTTCAGGCCGCCCACCCGATTGAACATGTAGTGCATCCGTCCGCCGGAGATCTCCTCCATCACCCGCTGCAGCGCCTCGCGTTCGCGGAACGCGTAGAAGATCGGCGTGATCGCGCCCACTTCGAGCGGATAGGAGCCCAGGAACATGAGGTGGTTGAGGACGCGGTTCAGCTCGGCGAGCAACGTCCGCGCCCAGACCGCGCGCTCGGGGACCTCCATGCCGAGCATGCGCTCCACCGCGAGCACGACACCGAGCTCGCTCGAGAACGCCGACAGCCAGTCGTGCCGGTTCGCCAGCACGATGATCTGCCGGAAGTCGCGGACCTCGAACAGCTTCTCCGCGCCGCGGTGCATGTAGCCGATGATGGGCTCGGCGGCCGAGATCCGCTCGCCGTCCAGCGTCAGCCGGAGCCGGAGCACGCCGTGCGTGGACGGGTGCTGGGGCCCGATGTTCAGGGTCATGTCCTCGGTGGCGAGCTCCTTGGCGCCCGCACCGATCCCAACGATGCGCTCGGTGGTCATGGTCGCATCTCCGCCGCTCGGATCATCGCCTCATCGTGCCATGGCGAGCGGTCCTCGTTTTCCGGTTGACTAGGGGGTGATGAACGCGAGCCGTGGCGAACCGCCGTACGAGCCCGCCGCACACCCTGGAACGCAGGGTGCGGTGAATCCGCCCGGGCCGTCCGGGACAGGCCAGGGCGGTATGCCGCACGCGTACCCTGGCGGCCTATCGGCGGCAGGGCAAGCCGCGGGAGCGCATCCGCAGGGCGGGGCCGTGTCCGCAACGCCGGTCTACCGCGCGGACCAGGCGTTCGCGCCCGGCGATGGCCTCCACTGGTCACCGATCTCCAAACGCCACACCTGGCACCGGCTGCTCGCGGCGGTGTTGTGGGCCGTCCCGATAGGCGCCTTGGGGGCGTTCCCCGTCTGGAGGAACGGCGGAGGGACCGTGGGAATCGCCATGTGGGCCGGCGCGGTCGTGCTCGCGGTGGCTCTCACCGGGATCGTCGCCGAACTCGACCGCCGATCGTTCGGGTATGCAGAACGCGCCGACGACCTCATCGTGACGCACGGTGTGGTCGTGAAGCGGCTCATCGTCGTCCCGTACGGGCGGATGCAGTTCGTGGACGTGACGGCCGGGCTGCTGGAACGGTGGATGGGCATCGCCACCGTCCGCATGCACACGGCCGCCGCCGCCACGGACGCGACCATCCCGGGCCTGCCCGCCACCGAGGCGGCCCTGCTGCGCGATCGGCTCGCCCGGAAGGGTGAGGAGCGGAGCATGGGCCTATGAGCGGCCCCTACGGCCCGCCTGGTCAGCCCGGCCCGCCTGGCCCGCCACCACCCGGTGGCCAAGGGCCGCCCTATGGTCCCTACCCGGGAGGCCCCGGACCGTATGGTCGGCCCGGTCCGGCTGTTGGTCGACACGGTCCGCCTGGATCTCCCGGCCCTCCTGGGCCGTATGGGTCGCCCGGGCCGTATGGGCCGCCGGGCCCGTATGGGCCTCAAGGTCGTCCGGGGCCGCCCTATGGACCTCCACGTCCTCCCTACGGCCCTCCTGGGCCGCAACCAGGGCCGCAACCAGGGCCGCCGTACGGTCCTCCTCGTCCGCCTTACGGCTACGGCCAGCCACCTGGCTACGGGCAGGCGCCGCCGGTGCGGTTCTCCGAGGGCACCCATCGGCTGCACTGGGCGACCGCACCGCTGCGCGCGTTCTTCATCCTCATCGTCTACTTCGTCCTGCTCGGCTTCCCCTTGCTGCTGACCCAGACGGACGAGGGCATCACGCTCGCGCTCACTCCCGAGGTGATCGCCCGATTCCTGATCGTGAGCGTCCCCATGGGGATCATCGCGGTGGGCTCCGGCCTATGGGCGTGGCTGGGACTGCGCTTCCGGATCGACGGGGACGATTTGGTCGTGGAGACCGGGGTGCTCCGCAAGCGCAAGCGCCGCATGCCGCTCTCGCGGGTCCAGGCCATCGACCTCGTCCGTCCGCTGGTCACACGGGTCTTCGCGCTCGCCGAGGTGCGGGTGGAACTCGCCGGAGGCGAGCAGAGCGAGATCGCGCTGCGGTACCTCGGGCGGAACGCCGCTCAGCAACTGCGGGCCGAGCTCCTCGCGCGCGGCCGGGTTGCCCGGCCACACCCCGGAAGCACCCGAACGGCACATGTGGCGCGTCCCGTTCGGCACGCTCTTCGGATCGCTGCTCGTCCGGCTGCCCGTGATCGGGACGGCGGTGCTCTTCCTCGCGTCGCTGGTGTTCCTCGTGGCGTATGCGGAGGGCGGCATGCTGGCCATCGCCGTCCCGGCGCTGCTCGGGCTGGTCCGCGCCGTCATCGCACCGCTGGTGATGTACGCGAACTTCACGGTGGCGATGTCGCCGGACGGCGTCCGGTTGCGGTACGGGTTGCTGGAGACCCGCATGCAGACCCTCCCTCCCGGTCGGGTTCAGGCGATCAGCATCGTCGAACCGGCGATCTGGCGCGGCCTCGGCTGGGCGCGGGTCGAGGTGACGGTCGCCGGGTACGCGGGTGAGCGCCAAGCCCTGTCCTCGACCCTCCTGCCAGTGGCGCCCCGGCAGGTCGCCATGCACCTGGTGTCGCAGGTGTTCCCCGGTACCCACATCGACGCCGTGCCGCTCGTCCCCGCCTCCTCGAAGGCCATGACGATGGACCGCGCGGACGGCGCGGGAACCGACGACGTGGTGTTCGTGACCCGCCATGGCTGGCCTTGCCGACGGACAGACGTGATCGCGCACGCGCGCGCGCAGAGCGTGCGGCTAACGACGAACCCGCTCCAGAGGCTGCTCGGGCTGGCGACCGTCCACGTGGACGCGCCTCCGGGACCAGTTCAGGTGGCCGCCGCCGACCGCGATCTCGGAGAGGCCCGCGCCATCGTCGAGTCGACCGCCCGACGGGCTCAGGTCGCCCGCCGGAGCTCGGGTGACCCGACCCACTGGGCTGCCCGCTGACCCTTTATCCACAGAACGTCATTCTACTTCTGTGTCACCTCCGTGCGCTCGACCATGGAGATGGCCGGCCCGCCCGAGGGGGGAGGGCGGGCCGGCCGCCAAATGATCACGATGGTCGTCTGCTGAAAGGAGGGCGTGCACGCGTGCTGCGAAGGCGTGAGGGAACGCGGTGTTGCCGTTATGGCCTCCGGGGAACTCCACGAGCGGGAGTCCGAGAAGGGCGGCGAGTACCTCAGCGCACTGGTGATTCCACGCGTTCTTCGAGTCGGCTCCGGCGGCGGAAATGATCCGCGTGCCCTTGGAGGCGATGGCGACCTCGTCCGGCCCGAGGGTGCTGCGGCGGAGTTCGCCCACGTCGTTCGTGAGGTAGTAGGTCATGTTGGCGGCGCGGTCGTCGGTCATGGCGACGGTGGTGACGCCGGACTCGGTCTTCATCCGGCCGGGATCGAGACCGGTGGCCGCCGCGACCATGGCGATGGCCCTGCGCCAGTCGCCCCCGCGCGCGGTCGTCTCGACGGTGGCGAGAGTGCGGCCGATCCTCGCGCGGTCGGCGGGAGGCAGGAGACCGGGAGCCGCCACATCATGAGCGATGAGAAGGGAGAGCTGCCCAGGATGAGCCACGGCGAGATGGAGCCCGTACAGGGCACCCAGACTGCATCCCAGCATGAAGGCGGGCTTGTCGGTGAGAGCCGCGAGCAGATGATGGAGGTCCTCGGCATGGGTCTCGGGAGGGACGGGCGCGGACGGGTCCGCCACCACCGTCCGGGAAAGCCCCCGGCGGTCGTAGGTGACCACGGTGTAGTGCTCGGCCAGCCGCTCGGCCATGGCCGTGGTCCGCCGGGCGTCGCCCTCGCCGCTCTGACCGATCATCAGCACGGGCCCGGCGCCCGTGACCTCGTAGTACAGCTCGGCATCGGGCACCGCCAACGTCGCGGATCTGATGGTCATCGTGTTCCCGCCCTCTTCATTCCGCTTGCTGGGTGAAGCCGCTCGTGCCCATGGGTGGGCCGCTGGTGTTCGGGTGGCCCCAGCCTAAAGCATCCGAATAGATGTATTAATCTAGATGCATCTAGGGCGATGTAAGTTGGGAGTGTGAACGGAGTCGAGCTGTTCCTGCTGGGGCGGACCCTGATGAAGGTCGGGGAGGAGGCCATGCCGATGGTGCACGGCGAAAAGCGCGGCGGGACGCGCGCGGTCCTGATCGTGCTAAGCGACATCGTCATGCACCCCGACAGCGCCGTCGGCGAGATCGCCGAGCGCACCGGACTGCCGCAGAGCCAGGTCTCCACTGCGGTCGCGCGGCTCAGAGAGGCGGGATCGGTAGTGACCACGCCGGATCCGGGCGATCGCCGACGCTCCCTGGTGCGCAAGGCGGACGAGCCGTCGGAGAGGGTGGCAGAAGTACGGGCCACCAGCATCGACACCGCGCTGACGGCTGTCCTCGGTGGTCGGGAGCACCTAGAAGAGGTGACGACGGCTCTGGAGGTCCTGTCGCGTCACCTGACCCCGGCGTCCGTAGTCAACCTACGCTCCAGCTGATCCGCCTGATCCGCCTGATCTGCCTGATTTGCTGATTCGCCTGATCCGGGCACGGCGATGATGCGGTCGGACGAGCGGACGCGATCAGCTGGTGACCCGGTGCGCCCACCGATACGCACCCAGGAACTCCACCGACTCCGCCTCACCGCCCACCCGCGTGAGCGTGCACACGAACCGCGACCGGCGGCCCTGATCCGCCTGATCCGCCGTTTGCTGCCCTCCTGCCCTCCTGCGCTCCGGTCGGTCCGGCGCCCGCCAGCATGTACCTTCGGTTCCCCGCCGTCCGCTATCACGTGCGTTTCGCGACGCACAGCACTTGCCGTTGCATGCGCCCCGACTGGTGAGGCGTCCCTTGTGTGAGTTCTCGTTTGTCCGCCGCCCCGCCTCCCGCCGCCCGTGTGCCGCCTCCCGCCCCCCGTCTGCCGCCCCCGCCGTCTGCTGCCTGCCCCCGCCGTCCGCTGTCCGCTGTCCGCCGTCGGCGCCCGCCGTCCGCTGTCTGCTAGGCGCTGTCCGCTGCCCGTTGTCTGCCCGCCGTCTGTCGTCCGCTGCGCGTTGTGTGCTGCCCGTCGTCTGCTGCGCGTCGTCCGCTGCCCGTCGCCCGCCGTCGGCCGTCCGCTGTCCGCCGTCGGCCGTCCGCTGCCCGTTGTCTGCCCGTCGCCTGCTGTCCGCTGTCCGCTGTGCGCCGTCGGCGCCCGCCGTCCGCTGTCTGCTGTGCGCTGTCCGCTGCCCGTTGTCTGCCCGCCGTCTGTCGTCCGCTGCGCGTTGTGTGCTGCCCGTCGTCTGCTGCGCGTCGTCCGCTGCCCGTCGCCCGCCGTCGGCCGTCCGCTGTCCGCCGTCGGCCGTCCGCTGCCCGCTGCCCGCTGCCCGTCGCCCGCCGTCGGCCGTCCGCTGTCCGCCGTCGGCCGTCCGCTGTCCGCCGTCCGCTGTCCGCTGCCCGTCGCCCGCCGTCGGCCGTCCGCTGTCCGCCGTCGGCCGTCCGCTGCCCGCTGTCCGCCGCCCGTCGCCCGCCGTCGGCCGTCCGCCGTCCGCCGTCCGCCGTCCGCCGCCCGCCGCCCGCCGTCGGCCGTCCCCTGTCCGCTGCCCGTCGCCCGCTGTCCGCCGTCCGCTGTGTTCTGTCCGCCTGCGCTCCAGTTGACTCGGCGCCCTTGGTCCGCCGTCCGTTGTTCGCCTGCGCTCCAGGTGGTCCGGCACCCGTCGGGATGCGCGTCCGGTTTCCTCTCGTCCGGTGTCACGTGCGTTGCGTCAGGCACAGCAACCGCTGTTGCGTGCGTTCCGAGTGGTGCTGCGTCCATCGTCTACCTGTGTTCTCCGGCCAGGGCGCACGCCGTCATGCGCGTTGTTCCTTGGTTGTCCGGTGTGACGTGCATGTGGGTTGCTTTGGCGTCTGCCGTTTCGTGTCGCTTGGTTGCTGTGGTGTCCGTCGTTCTGCTGCGTTTCGGCAGGTGTGGCACCGGCGGTTTTGGGCTTTGCGGTCCTTCGCTGTCCGCCCTGACGTGCATTTCGGCTGGTGCGACGCCTACGGTGCCGTCCGCCCTTCGTGTCCTGGTGGTTGGGCGTCCGCCGTTTGGGTGCGGTCTGGCTAGCCCGCGCTGCATGTCAACTCGTGGCTTCGGTGTGGTGCGGGTCCGTTGTCTACGTCTGTCGTGGTTGGTGCGGTGTTCGTCGTTCGCTTGCGTTGCGGTTGGTCCGCCGTCGGGCCGTCGGCCGTCCGCGGTGTGGTGGGTGCTGGGCGGGGGGTGTGGGGCAAGGTGTGTGGCCGGGTGGTTCGCGGGCTGTGGTCCGGGGTGGCACTCGGTGGGGTGGGGGTTACTGATCAGTGGGGTTTTTCTGGTCTGTGCGAGCGGGGTGTGGATGGGAGTGGGGGAGAGGTGGCGGTTCTGTTGTTGGGGTGGGGTATGAGGGGTGTTTCTGGGTGTGAGGGCTTGTCGAGAGAGGTTCGAGCCTGGGGAATTGCGGACGGGGCGGGTGATCGACGACTTGCGAGCTGGGGAAGGGAGTGACGGGTTTGGGTAGGGGCGTAGGAGGGGTTCGGGGCTTATCGTCGGGGCATGAGTGAAATGGTCTATGACCCTTGGTCGCCTGAGTTTGTGGCGGATCCTTATCCGGCGTTCGAGTGGTTGCGCCGGGAGCGGCCCGTCTACCTGGACGAGGCCACGGGGCAGTGGGTGATCAGCCGGTACGAGGACGTGAACGCGCTGCTGCGGGACAGGCGGCTCGGGCGGACGTACCTGCACGTCGCAGGCCATGAGGAGTTCGGGCAGGAGCCGGAGGCGGAGTTCCTGAAGCCGTTCTGGGACCTGATCCGGGCGGGGATGCTCGACATGGAGCCGCCCACGCACACCCGGTTGCGGCGGCTGGTGTCCAAGGCGTTCACGGCGCGGATGGTCGAGGGGCTGCGGCCGATGATCCGGCGGCTCGCCGGGGAACTGGCGGGGGAGTTGGCGGCCGCCGGGGGCGGCGACCTGCTCGCCGAGGTCGCCGAGCCGCTGCCGGTGAACGTGATCGCGGAGATGCTCGGGGTGCCGGTGGAGGATCGGCGTCTGCTGCGGCCCTGGTCGGCCGACATCTGCGGCATGTACGAGTTGAACCCGGCCGAGGAGGTGCAGCGGAAGGCCGTCCGGGCCGCCGCCGAGTTCTCCGGGTACCTGCGCGAGCTGTCGCGTTCGCGGCGGGACGAGCCGCGCGACGATCTCATCAGTGCGCTCGCGCAGGTCGTCGACGATGGGGACCGGCTCACCGAGGACGAGCTGATCGGCACATGCGTCCTGCTGCTCAACGCGGGGCATGAGGCCACGGTCAACTCGACCGGCAACGGCTGGTGGGCGCTGTTCCGTCATCCGGAGGAGCTGGAGCGGCTGCGGGCCGATCCCTCGCTCGTCCCGACGGCCGTCGAGGAGTTGCTGCGGTACGACACTCCGGCGCCGATGTTCGAGCGCTGGGTGCTGGAGGACATCACGGTCGGAGGGGTCGATATCCCGCGCGGCGCCGAGGTCGCGTTGCAGTTCGCCTCCGCCAACCGGGATCCGGAGATGTTCGCCGATCCCGACCGGCTCGACCTCGGCCGGGATCCGAATCCCCACATCACGTTCGGCCTCGGGATCCACTACTGCCTGGGCGCGCCGCTGGGGCGGATCGAGCTGGCCGAGTCGTATGGCGCGGTCCTGCGGTCGGCGCCTGACCTGCGGCTGGTCAGCGAGCCGAAGTGGAAGCCGGGATTCGTCCTGCGCGGCTTGGAGGCCCTGTACGTCGAAAGGTGACGCCCTGGTCAGGTCGCCAGGGAGGCGGGCAGGGGGACGGCGACGGCCTGGGCCAGCCAGCCGAACCCGCCCAGGCCGGAGGGGTCGGTCAGCTCGGCGTCCTCGCCGGCCTGGCAGAGGGCGGTGAGGTAGGCGCGGGGATCGCTGTGGGCGAGGCCGATCGGCGGGCGTGCGCCCGAGAGGCCGAGGGCGCGCAGGGCGGTGCGCTGTGTGGTGAGCACGCTGGACGTGGCGCCCGCGCGTTCACCGGCCTCGGCGCAGGCGTCGAGGGCGACGTGGGCGGTGACGTCGCATGAACCGTCCGGGACGGCGGGGACGGTCGAGCCGTCGCGGTAGCCGGTCAGCGTCCCGGACTGCGGGCGGGAGTCGCGGCCGTGCGAGTAGTCCACGGCCACGGCGAGGCCGCTTTGAACCCGTTTCACGACCGATGCCCATGCGGCGCAGCGTGGATGGCCGATCTCGGCGCGGTCGCCTGGTTCGTGCAAGGGCCACCAGCGTTCCAGCCATTCGCGGTCTTGGCCGGTGGGTTCGGGGCCGGTGCGTTCGGTTCCGCTGGACGGGTCCACGAGGACGGTCCGGATGCCGTCCGGTGTCTGCTCGGCCACGTCCAGCGGGATGTTGTCGAGCCACTCGTTGGCGACCGCGAGGCCGGTGATCTCCGGGGGCAGGTCCGGCCGCCAGGTGATCCCGGCGGGAAGGCCGGGGGGACGGGGCGCGATCTCGACGGCGGTGGGTGTGAGCCGTTCGGCGAGGTCGGGTGGAAGGCAGGCCAGAACGTTGGCGAGGAGCCGTCCCGAGCCGGCGCCCACGTCCACGAGGTCGAGGCGGTCCGGGCGGCCGAGCGCGGTGTCGACCTCGGCCAGCAGCCGGGCGACCGCCGTGGCGAAGCGGGGGGAGGCGTGCACGGAGGTGCGGAAGTGCTCCGAGGGGCGCTCGCCGCGGCGGTAGAAGCCGCCCTCCCCGTACAGCGCCCGCTCCATCGCGGTGCGCCATGTCAGCCATTCGATCACCGACCCAGCCATTCGTGCGACGTTACCGTGCGTGGCGGTCCCGGGCGGGCCATCCCTGCGGGGGAGCCGGTTCCGACTTGCGGCTGATCCGAGGCTGACCTGCGGCTACATACCCTGTCGGCATGGTCGGGACCTACTGGGAGTGGCTGCGGGGCAAGAAGCCGCTGGTCGATGCGTTCCTCGTCGGGACGGTCATGCTCCTGTCGCTCCCGGAGCTGGTCAACGGCGGCTCCGACCGTGTCGCGGTCTGGCTGGTGACGGCCGCGCTGCTGGCGCCGCTGATCGTGCGCCGGATGTTCCCCCGGACGGTCTTCGCGGCGGTCGCGCTGATCTCGTTCGCCCAGTGTGTCGCGGATTTCCGGATCGTCCCGGCGAACATCGCGGTTCTGATCGGCGTCTACACGGTCGCGGCCGGGTGCACGTTCCGGTGGGGGCTGGCCTCGGCGCTGGTGGCGGAGGTGGGCGCGTGCCTGGCGACCGTCCGGTACTCCTACAACGGCGACGGCAGGAAGACCACGTTCCTCGTGCTGTCGGTGCTGGTGGCGGGGGTGTGGATCCTCGGCCTGCACATGCGGACGCGCCGCGCCTACCTGCGGTCGGTGGAGGAGCGCGCCGAGCGGCTGGAGCGGGAGCGGGACGCCGAGGTCCAGATGGCGATGTCCGCCGAGCGGGCCCGGATCGCGCGTGAGCTGCACGACGTCATCGCGCACAACGTCAGCGTGATCGTGGTGCAGGCCGACGGGGCGTCCTACGCGATCGACACCGACGCCCGGCGGGCGCGCCAGGCGCTGGAGACGATCTCCTCGACCGGGCGGCTGGCGCTGGCGGAGATGAGGCGGCTGCTCGGCGTGCTGAGGGAGAGCGACGACGTGGGGGTGTACGCGCCGCAGCCCGGCGTCGCGCAGCTGGACGACCTGGTGGAGCAGGTCCGCGCGTCGGGGCTGGCGGTGACGTTCGAGGTGGACGGCACGCCGGCGTCGATGTCGGAGGGACGGCAGCTCACGGTGTTCCGGATCGTCCAGGAGGCGCTGACCAACACGCTCAAGCACGGTGGCCTGCGGGTCTCGGCGGACGTCCGGCTGTGCTACGCGGGCGACGCGGTGGTGGTGCGGGTCGTGGACGACGGCCGGGGCGCGGCGGCCGCCGACGACGGCCGAGGGCACGGGCTCGTGGGGATGCGGGAGCGGGCGGCCGTGTACGGGGGCAGCGTCCGGGCGTCGCCGCGTCCCGGGGGCGGGTTCGAGGTGGTCGCGCGGATCCCGGTCCGCGAGGACGGCCGCATGGCCGGGTGAGGCGCGCCGGGCGGGGCCGGGCGTGCCGGGCGTGAGGCGCGTGCGGGGCCGGAGGCCGGGCGTGGGCTCGGCGGGTTCACCGGACGGCCTGTGGGGCGGGGCGCGAAATGGTAGGGCTTGTCGACGATGTCGGTTCTCTAGGAGGCAGGGTGGACGAGATGGACGAGGCGCCGATCCGGGTCGTGCTGGTCGATGACCAGGCGCTGGTGCGGGCCGGGTTCCGGATGGTCCTGGACGCGCAGCCCGACATCGACGTCGTCGGTGAGGCCGCCGACGGGCGGCAGGTGCTGGACCTGCTCCGCACGACGCGGGCCGACGTCGTCCTCATGGACGTGCGGATGCCGCGGATGGACGGCATCGAGGCGACCCGGCGCGTCGTCGCCGCGTCCGGGCCGAAGGTGATCATCCTGACGACGTTCGACCTGGACGAGTACGCGTTCGCCGCGATCAAGGCCGGGGCGGGCGGGTTCCTGCTGAAGGACGCGGGCCCGGCCCAGCTGATCGAGGCGATCAAGTCGGTGCACTCGGGGGACGCGGTGGTGGCGCCGAGCACGACCAAGCGGCTGCTGGACCGTTTCGCGCTGCACCTCCCGGACGCCGAGGACAAGGCGCTCGGCGCGCTGGAGAGCCTCACCGACCGGGAGAACGAGGTCCTGGGGCTGGTGGCGCGCGGGATGTCCAACGCGGAGATCGCCGAGCGGCTGTACGTGTCGGAGGCGACCGTGAAGACGCACATGGGGCGGATCCTGATGAAGCTGGGCCTGCGCGATCGGGTGCAGGCGGTCGTCTTCGCCTACGAGACGGGTCTGGTCAAGAGCGGCCAGAGAGGCGACTAGCCCTGTCGCCGCCACCCCTTGATCACCATTTGCCGCTGTCTTGGGGAGTTCTAGTTCTGTAGTGGAAAGTAGCTGGGTAACTACCGTACGCGATGCCCTCCGTCCGGAGGGTGTCGGCACTGTCAACGGGTCCACTGCACAACCCGACGTACGGGAGGATTCTCGTGATCAAGAAGCTTGCCGCCAGCGGCATCCTGGGCCTGGCCGTCGCCGGCTCCGCCCTCACCGCGGCCCCGGCCTACGCCGGCGGCGACCACGACCACGGCTACGGCCATGGGCACGGCCACGGCCACGGACACGGCCACGGACACGACGGCCACTTCTCCAACAACCACACCAGTGGCAATTTCTCGATCCTGGGTGGCAACCAGGTCTTCGTCCCGATCTCGGTCCCGATCAACGTCTGCGGCAACGCCGTGGCCGTCGTCGGCATCGCGGGCGCGAGCTGCAAGGGCGGCGCGTCCGTCCGCAACTGAAATCGCTGAACCATCGCCGCCGGGCGGTGACGGGTCGCCTTCAGGCGGCCCGGGGTCCGGCGGTGCGGACGCCGGGAGTCCGCTGGGGCTCCCGGCGTCCGCGTGTCCGTCCGAGCGTTCGCCTGCGCGTCCGTCGGCGTGTCCGGCCGCGCGTCCGGCCGCGAGTCCGGCCGCGTCGGCTCGCAGGTCGGCCGGTTACGGGCCTTCGCGGATGAGTCGGCGAGATGGCTGATGACCTCGTACGACTCAGGTCGTACGGGATGAGACGGGCGCGCCGGAAGGCTGACCCGAAGCGTGGCCGCGGGGCTGATGGCCGGGGACGCGCCGCTTCCTACCGTTGAGCACGATCGTCCGCATCAACGAAGGAGCAGCCGTGACCCGCACGTTCACCGGTCCGCCAGGCAGGAACGCCGACACGCCCATCGCGGCCGTCATGGCCGACGGTGTGTCGAAGGTGTACGGGTCCGGCGACGCGGCCGTGCACGCGCTGCGCGGCGTCAGCGTGGGGTTCGTCAGCGGCGTGTTCACCGCGATCATGGGGCCGTCCGGGTCGGGCAAGTCCACGCTGATGCACTGCCTGGCGGGGCTGGACACCGTCTCCGGCGGGCGGATCATGCTCGGCGACGTCGAGATCACCGGGCTGGGCGACCGGCGGCTGACGCTGCTGCGCCGCGACCGCGTCGGCTTCGTCTTCCAGGCGTTCAACCTGCTGCCCACGCTGACCGCCGAGCAGAACATCCGGCTGCCGCTCGACCTCGCCGGGCGCAAGGCCGACGCGGCGTGGTTCGACCAGGTCGTGGACGTGGTGGGACTGCGCGACCGGCTCGGCCACCGGCCGGGCGAGCTGTCGGGCGGCCAGCAGCAGCGGGTCGCGTGCGCGCGGGCCCTCGTCGCCCGTCCCGATGTGATCTTCGCGGACGAGCCGACCGGCAACCTCGACTCGCGCTCGGGCGCCGAGGTGCTCGGCTTCCTGCGCGCGTCCGTGCGCGAGATGGGCCAGACGATCGTCATGGTCACCCACGACCCCGTGGCCGCCTCGTACGCCGACCGGGTCGTGTTCCTGCGCGACGGGGAGATCGTCTCCGAGATCGTCCAGCCGACCCCGGACACCGTGCTCGACCGGCTCAAGAGCCTGGGGGCGTGATGCTGAGGACGACGCTGGCGGGCCTGCTCGCGCACAAGCTGCGCCTGCTGCTGACCGCCGTGGCCATCACCCTCGGCGTGGGGTTCATCTCGGGCACGTTCGTCCTGACCGACACGATGGACAAGGGGGTCGCCAGGACGTTCGCGCGGTCGGCGGGCAAGGTGGACGCCGCGATCCTGCCTCGGGGCGACGCGCCGCCCGGCGGGGGCGACTCGGACGAGGTGGGCATTCCCGCCGGCGTCCTCGCCCGGGTGAAGGCGCTGCCCGGGGTCACCGAGGTGCAGGGCGCGGTGCGCGGGGACGCCGCGCTGGTCGGCAAGAACGGCAAGACGGTCGGCGACTTCCCGACCGTCGGGATCTCGGTGCAGGCCGGGCGGCTCCTGCGCGTCGAGGTCGAGAAGGGGCGCGCGCCGTCCGGGGCCGCCGAGGCGGTGCTGGGCACGCGCGCCGCCGAGCGGACGGGGTACGGGACCGGGGACGCGGTGACGGTCCTGGACCACCGCGGGCGGCCGCACCGCTTCACGGTCGTCGGCATCGTCGACTTCGGCATCGACCAGGAGGCGGACGCGCACGGCGCCGTGGGTTTCGACGCCGCGACGACGCTGGCGATGACCGGTGCGAGGAACTATCACGAGGTCGACGTCCTCGGCGCGGACAAGGCCGCGGTCGCGGCGGCGGTGGGCGCGTCGTACCGGGTCTACAGCGGTGACGAGCTGGCGAGGAGGCTGGCGAAGGAGGCCGGCGCCGACACCGAGATCATCCGGGCCGGGCTGCTGATCTTCGGCCTGGTGGCGATGCTGGTCTCCGCGCTCGTCATCTACAACACGTTCTCGATCCTCATCGCGCAGCGGATGCGGGAGATGGCGCTGCTGCGCTGCGTCGGCGCGACCCGCCGGCAGGTGTTCGGCGGCGTCCTGGCCGAGTCGGCGGTGGTCGGGCTGGTCGGCTCGCTGCTCGGCATCGTCGCGGGCGTCGGGCTCGGCGCGGCGGCGGTCGCGGGGATCGGGCGGCTGACCACGCAGGTGCCGGTGTCCGGGCTGGCCCTCGCCGGCCGCACGGTCGTGATCGGGCTGGCGGTCGGGGTCGCCGTGACCGTGCTGTCCGCGCTGCTGCCCGCGCGCGCCGCCACCCGGGTCCCGCCCGTCGCGGCGCTGCGCTCCGAGCTGGAGCCGGGCGGCGGGCGGTTCCGGCTGGGGGTCGTCCGGACGGCGCTGACCGTCCTGCTCGCCCTGGCCGGGGTGGCGCTCGGGCTGCTCGGGACGTTCCAGATGCCGAAGGGCACGGGAGCGATGTACACCGTCGCGCTCGCGGGCGGGGTGTTCTTCCTCGCCGTGATCGCGGGGATGCCCGCCCTGGTGCGGCCGTTCGGACGCGTCGCCGGGGCCGTCCCGGCGCGGCTGGGCGGGGTGCCGGGACGGCTGGCGGTGGAGAACGCGCGCCGCACACCGCGCCGCACCGCCACCACGACGATCGCGCTGACGGTGGGCGTCGGCCTGATGAGCCTGTTCGCGGTGATCGCCGCCAGCGGCAAGGCGACCTCGGCGGCGAGCCTGGAGGAGCAGTACCCGGTGGAGTTCCAGGTCCAGGCGCGCAACGGGAAGGCCGAGGGTGTCACGCCGCACGAGCTCACCGAAGCTTTGCGTGGACGCAAGGAGTTCTCCCTCGTCTTCGAACTGCTCGGGAAGGACACGCAGGTCGGCGGCACCAAGACCGAGGTCGGCAGCCTGACCGGGCCGGCGCTCGGGACCGTCCTCAAGCCCCGCCTCGTGGACGGCCCGGCGGCGGCGCTCCGGCCGGGCGGGCTCACACCGGGGACCGCGGTCGTGGAGAAGGGGTTCGCGGCCCAGGGCGGGTTGAAGCCCGGAGCGACCGTCCAGGTGAAGACCGCGCGCGGGAACGCCCCGGTGAAGATCGCCGCCGTGTTCACCACCCCGGCGCCGGTGGGCGAGGTCCTGGTGCCGGAGGCGGACTTCAGGCGCTACTTCGGCGCGCCGGACGAGTCGACCATCTACGTCAAGGACCGCGACGGCGTGCCCGCGGACACCGCGCGCAGGGTCGTCGAGAACGCGGCGCGGCCGTATCCGACGGCGAAGGTGTTCTCGACCGCGGAGGTCGAGGAGAGCATCGGCAACGCCATCGACACGATGCTGATGATCTTCGGTGGGCTGCTCGGCCTCGCGATCGTCATCGCGCTGTTCGGCATCGCCAACACGCTGACGCTCTCGGTCGTGGAGCGGACGCGCGAGTCGGCCCTGCTGCGGGCGCTCGGCCTCACCAAGCGCCAGCTCCGCCGGATGCTGTCGGTCGAGGCGCTGGTCATGGCCGTGATCGGCGCGTCCACCGGGGTGGTGCTCGGGATCGCGTTCGGCTGGGCGGCCACCCATGCCATGTCCGACACGTCCGTCTTCGCACTGCCCTACCTCCAGGTCGCCGGTTTCGTGGCGCTCGCCGGCGCCGCCGGGATGGTCGCGGCGGTCATGCCCGCCCGCCGCGCCGCCAAGGCGTCGATCGTCGAGTCGCTGGCCACCGACTGAGCCCCCGCCGATCGGCCACCTGCCGTCGGCCGTCCGCCGGGGTCACGTCCTCACGTTGTGTGAACGACGGGGGATGGGACGCGTCCCCCTCCGCCGTCCCCCGGGGGCGGGCGGCGGACGGCGGCGGGCGGCTCCGCCCCACCGCGGTGACGACTCGCCGCGGTGGGGCGGAGGGGGATGCGGACGGCCCCCAGTACGGCGAGGGCGGGTCCGGTCCCTCGCCGTGGGGCCTTCCGCCGTGGCGTGGCGGCCTGTGCACCTCTCTATCTCGAACACCCTGTGTGATCGCACCGTCACAATCCAGAAGTACGCTGGTCTTTCGGCGATCCGCAAGCGATCACCATCCGTGTCCGCGAAGTGTGACGGGACCGGAGAGGTGGATCTCGCGCCGGGTCGTCGAAACGTCACCGCTGTGTGATGGTGTTCCGGGCGCGGATACTGTCCGCGCACCGCCCGCCCCGCCGGACGCCGGGCCCAGGACCCGCGGGTACATTGGGTCGCGCACGTCCGGTACCCGATCGAGGACTGGAACGAAGAGATGGACTCACACGCCACGCCCGCTTCCGCCGCGCCCGGAAACGGGCCGGACGGCGGGACCGAGCGCCCCGAGGACCGGCCCGCGCGGCTGTCGGTCGGCGTCGTCGGCGCCGGACGTGTCGGGACGGCGCTCGGCGCCGCGCTCGTCCAGGCCGGGCACCGGGTCGTCGCCGCGGCGGCGGTGTCCGAGCGGTCGCGGTCCCGGGTGGAGGAGCGCCTCCCCGGCGTGGACGTCGTGACCCCCCACGAGGTGGTGGCGGCCGCGGACCTGGTGCTGCTGACCGTCCCGGACGACGCGCTCCCCGAGCTCGCCGCCGGCCTCGTCGCGGCCGGCGTGGCGGTCACCGGCAAGCTGGTGCTGCACACGAGCGGCCGGTACGGGACGTCCGTCCTGGATCCGGTCACGCGCGCCGGGGCGCTGCCCCTCGCCCTCCACCCGGTGATGACGTTCACCGGGCGTCCCGACGACGTCAACCGGCTCACCGGCATCTCGTTCGGCGTCACCGCGCCCGAGCCGCTGCGCCCGGTCGCGGAGGCGCTCGTCCTGGAGATGGGCGGGGAACCGGTGTGGATCACCGAGGTGCGCCGCCCGCTCTACCACGCGGCGCTCACCGGCGGCGCGAACCACCTGGTCACGCTGGTCGTCGAGGCGATGGACCTGCTGGGCGAGGCGGGCGTCGCCGAGCCCGGCCGGATGCTCGGCCCGCTGCTCGGCGCGGCGCTCGACAACGCGCTGCGCCTCGGCATCGGCGGGCTCACCGGGCCCGTCGCGCGCGGCGACGCGGGCACGGTCGCCGACCATGTCGCCGAGGTGGGACGGGTGTCGCCCGAGAGCCGCCGCGCGTACGTGGCGCTGGCCCGGCTGACCGCCGACCGTGCGCTCGGCGCCGGGCTGCTGAAGCCCGAGGACGCCGAGCGGCTCCTCGAAGCACTGGCCGACTGACCCGTGCGGCCCCGACCGACCAGGGAGGACGCGTGAGCGAGCGCGGGAACGGACCCGTCGTCGCCGAGACCCGTGAGGAACTGGCCGCCGCGAGGGCGTCGGTGCGGGGGACCCTCGCCCTCGTCCCGACGATGGGCGCGCTGCACGAGGGGCACCGGGCGCTGATCCGCCGGGCGCGGGAGAGCGCCGACGCGGTCGCGGTGAGCGTCTTCGTCAACCCGCTCCAGTTCGGGCCGGGCGAGGACTTCGACCGCTACCCGCGGACGCTCGCCGCCGACCTCGGGATGTGCGCGGACGAAGGGGCCGACCTCGTGTTCGCGCCGTCCCGCGAGGTGATGTACCCGGCGGAGCCGCAGGTCACGCTGAGGGCGGGGCCGATGGGCGAGCGGGTGGAGGGGGTGACGCGGCCCGGTCATTTCGACGGCATGCTCACCGTCGTGCTGAAGCTGCTGAACCTGGTGCGCCCCGACGTCGCGGTCTTCGGGCAGAAGGACGCGCAGCAGCTCGCGATGATCCGCCGGATGGTCGCCGACCTGAACGTGCCGGTGGAGATCGCGGGGGTCCCGACCGTCCGGGAGCCGGACGGGCTGGCCCTGTCGAGCCGCAACCGGTACCTGTCGGCGGAGGAGCGCGGCACGGCCCTCGCGCTGTCGCGGGCGCTGCGGGCGGGCGAGGCGGCCGCCGGGGACGGCCCGGACGCGGTCCGGGAGGCGGCCCGCGCCGTCCTCGACGAGGCCGCCGCCGCCGAGCCGCCGCTCGCGCTCGACTACCTCGCCCTCGTGGACCCCGCGACGTTCGTCGAGGTCATGGGCCCGCACGACGGCCCGGCCGTGCTCGCCGTGGCGGGCCGGGTCGGGACGACCCATTTGATCGACAACGTCCCCCTGCGGCTCGACGGCCCGAAGGAGCGCTGAATGTTCCGGACGATGTTCAAATCCAAGATCCACCGGGCGACGGTCACACAGGCGGACCCGCACTACGTCGGGTCGCTCACCGTCGACCAGGACCTGATGGACGCCGCCGACCTGCTGCCCGGCGAGCAGGTGCACGTGGTCCGCTGATCCGCCGCCCAGGTTTCTTAAATGTGACTTATGTCCGAAACCGGGGCCGCCCATGGGACCTTTCCGGGGTTAGTGTCACAATGACGAGAACCGAAACCCCGAGGAGGGCTCATGATCCCTTCCGTTCTCACCGCCCCCGCCCCCGGATGGACGGCCGAGACCGACGTCGTCGTGGTCGGCTCCGGCATCGCGGGCCTGGTCACGGCGCTGCGCTGCCGGCCGCACGGGCGGGTGCTGCTGGTCACCAAGGCGCTGCTGGACGCCGGGTCGACCCGCTGGGCGCAGGGCGGGATCGCCGCCGCGCTCGCTCCCGACGACACCCCCGGGGAGCATCTGGCCGACACCCTCACCGCCGGGGTGGGCCTCTGTGACGAGGACGCCGTCCGCGCCCTCGTCACTGAAGGGCCGGACGCCGTCCGGGGGCTCATCGACCTCGGCACCGCGTTCGACCGCTCCAGCGGCGGCGGCATCGCGCTCACCCGCGAGGGCGGCCACCACCGGCGCCGCATCGCGCACGCGGGCGGCGACGCGACCGGCGCGGAGATCAGCCGGGCCCTGCTCGCCGCGCTCAAGGACTCCGGGGTCGAGGTCATCGAGCACGCCCTGGTCCTGGACCTGCTCAAGGACGCCGCGGGCCGCGCCACCGGGATCACCCTGCACGTCATGGGCGAGGGGCAGCCGGGCGGCGTCGGCGCCGTCCGGGCCCGCGCCGTCGTGCTCGCCACCGGCGGGCTCGGCCAGGTCTTCTCGGCCACGACCAACCCCGAGGTCTCGACGGGCGACGGCGTCGCGCTCGCGCTGCGCGCCGGCGCCGCCGTCACCGACCTGGAGTTCGTCCAGTTCCACCCGACGGTGCTGTGGCTCGGCGAGGGCGCGACGGGGCAGCAGCCGCTGATCTCCGAGGCGGTGCGCGGCGAGGGCGCGCACCTCGTCGACCACGCGGGCGTGCGCTTCATGGCCGGCCGCCACGAGCTCGCCGAGCTCGCGCCGCGCGACGTCGTCGCCAAGGGGATCATGAACCGGATGCGCGAGACCGGCGCGTCCCACATGCTCCTGGACGGACGGCACCTGGGCGCCGCGATGTGGGAGAACCGGTTCCCGACCATCCTCGCCGCGTGCAGGCATCACGGGATCGACCCGGTGACCGAGCCGGTGCCCGTCGTCCCGGCGGCCCATTACGCGAGCGGAGGCGTCCGTACAGACCTTTACGGGCGGACATCCGTGCCGAGACTGTACGCGTGCGGGGAAGTCGCCTGTACAGGCGTTCACGGCGCCAACAGGCTCGCCTCCAACTCCCTCTTGGAAGGGCTTGTGTTCGCCGGGCGCATAGCCCTCGCCCTCTCGGACGACCTGGCCGCGCTCCCCCCAGCGGCCGAGCCTTCCTCAGCTGGCCCATCTGTTGGCGGCGCGCGCGCGGACGGCCTGCTTGCACCGAGCGCGCGTGGGGACATTCAGCAGGTCATGACGTCCTACGTGGGAGTGCTACGGGGCGCGGAGGGGCTCGCCATGGCAGCGCGTGAACTGGCGAATATGCCAGCCCTCTCCGGGGACGTACAGCCGGGCGTCGAGGCATGGGAGGTCACCAACCTGCACACGGTCGCGTCCGCGATCGTGGCGGCCGCGCGGCGCCGGGAGGAGACCCGGGGAAGCCACTGGCGCGAGGACTTCCCCGAGCGCGCCGACACGTCCTGGCGCGGCCACCTCGTCACGCGCCTGGACGGCGACGCCCTCACCACGACCTACGAGCCCCGGCGGGCGGGCCGGGCGGAAGGAGACCGGGCATGACCGAGGAACTGGAGGAGGCGCTCAGGAGCGCGGGCCTCGATCCACAGGCTGTGGACGACCTCGTCCGGGCGGCGCTGGCCGAGGACGGCGAGGTGGACGTCACCAGCGAGCCGATCTTCACGCCCCGGGACACCTCGACCGGCGACTTCACCGCGCGCGAGACCGGGATCGTCGCGGGCGTCCCGGTCGCCTCGGCCGTGTTCGAGGTGCTGGGCGTCGCCTACGAGGCGAAGGTCGCCGACGGGGAGCGCGTCGTCCCCGGCCAGGTCCTCATCTCGGTCAGCGGACACACCAGAGCCGTCCTGCGGGCCGAGCGGACGGCCCTGAACCTGCTGACCCACCTTTCGGGTATCGCGACCGCCACGCGCCTCTGGGCGGACGCGATGGAGGGGACGAAAGCCAGGGTCCGTGACACTCGCAAGACCCTTCCGGGGTTGCGCGCTCTGCAGAAGTACGCCGTCCACTGCGGGGGCGGGGTCAACCACCGGATGGGCCTGCACGACTCCGCGCTCGTCAAGGACAACCACATCGCCGCCGCGGGCAGCGTCACCAAGGCGTACGACGCCATCCGCGCCGTCTACCCGTCCCTGCACGTCCAGGTCGAATGCGACACGCTCGCCCAGGTCGACGAGGCCCTCGCCGCCGGCGCCCGCTCGATCCTGCTCGACAACATGACTGACACCGAGATGTCAGAAGCGGTCCGTCTTGTGGCAGGCCGGGCGGAAGTCGAGGCCAGCGGTGGGCTTACCCTGGACAGGGCCCGAGACGTTGCCGTGACCGGCGTGGACTACGTTGCGGTCGGCGCGCTGACGCACTCGGCGCGCGTGCTCGACATCGGCCTTGACTTCTCCTGATCAGCGGGGACCTGATGCTGCTCACCATCGACGTCGGCAACACCCATACCGTCCTCGGCCTGTTCGAGGGCGAAGAGGTGATCGAGCACTGGAGGATCAACACCGATCCCCGGCGCACCGCCGACGAGATCGCGGTGGTCCTCCAGGGCCTGGTCCAGCAGAGCCCGCTGCTGGCCGAGACCGACATCAGCGGCATCGCACTGTGCTCCACCGTTCCGTCCGTCCTGCACGAGATGCGTGAGATGTGCCGCCGCTACTACGGCGACGTGTCCGCCGTGATCGTGGAGCCGGGCGTCAAGACCGGGGTGCCCGTGCGGATGGACAACCCCAAGGAGGTCGGGGCCGACCGGATCGTGAACGCGCTGGCCGCCGTCCACCTGCACGGCGGTCCCGCGATCGTGGTCGACTTCGGCACCGCCACCACGTTCGACGCCGTCTCCGCCAAGGGCGAGTACGTGGGCGGCGCGATCGCGCCCGGCATCGAGATCTCGATCGACGCGCTGTCCTCGCGCGGTGCCCAGCTCCACAAGATCGAGCTGGTCAGGCCGCGTAGCGTGGTCGCCAAGAACACCGTCGAGGCGCTGCAGTCGGGGATCATCTTCGGCTTCGCCGGGCAGGTCGACGGGATCGTCGAGCGGATGTCGGAGGAGCTGGCGGACGCGTCGGAGGAGGTCACGATCATCGCGACCGGCGGCCTCGCGCCGCTCGTCCTGGAGGAGTCCCGCAGCATCGACGTGTTCGAGCCGTGGCTCACCCTCGTCGGCCTCCGCCTCATCTACCAGCGCAACACCCCCTGAACCGCCCGGCCGGGCGGAGCCCCTGTCGCAGAACCATCCGCCCGCCCGGCCCAGGCCGCCCTGCCCCCTGCCACGGAACCGTCCGCCGCCCCCGCGCGGGCCCGTCAAGTCGTTCGCGGGGCATCGGGCGGGCTGGATAGCCTTGAGCCGTGAGTGACGAGACCAACGAGACCGCCTCCGCGGAGGGCTCCCCCTCCGGTCCCGGACGGGACGAGCTGCCCGAGCAGATGCGCGTCCGCAGGGAGAAGCTCGACCGCCTCCGCGAGAACGGCATCGACCCGTACCCGGTGAACTTCCCGCGCACGGCGACCATCGCCGAGGTCCGCGCGAAACACCCGGACCTGGAGCCGGGCACCGAGACGGGCGACAGGGTCGGCGTCACCGGTCGCGTCATGCTCATCCGCAACACCGGCAAGCTGTGCTTCGCCACCATCCGGGACGGCGGCGGCGAGATCCAGATCATGCTGTCGCTCGCCAACGTCGGCCAGGAGCAGCTCGACCTCTGGAAGCGCGAGGTGGACCTCGGCGACCACGTCGGCGTCGAAGGCGAGGTCATCACGTCCCGGCGCGGCGAGCTGTCCGTCATGGCGCACCGCTTCGCGATCACCTCCAAGTGCCTGCGGCCGCTGCCCGACAAGCACGCCGGGCTCACCGACCCCGAGGCGCGGGTGCGGCAGCGGTACGTCGACCTCATCGTCAACGACGAGGCGCGCAGGATGGCCCGGATCCGCAGCGCCACCGTGCGCGCGGTGCGGGACTTCTGGCACGAGGAGGGGTACCTGGAGGTCGAGACGCCGATGCTGCAGCCGATCCACGGCGGCGCGGCGGCACGTCCGTTCCAGACCCACATCAACGCCTACGGCATGGACCTCTACCTGCGCATCGCGATCGAGCTGTACCTCAAGCGGCTCGTCGTCGGCGGCATCGACAAGGTCTTCGAGATCAACCGGAACTTCCGGAACGAGGGCGCGGACTCCACGCACAACCCGGAGTTCACGATGCTGGAGGCGTACGGCACCTACCTCGACTACAACGACATGGCCGACCTGACGCAGCGGATGTACCAGAAGGCGGTCGTCGCCGCGCTGGACACCACCGTGGTCGTCCACGGCGACGTCGAGGTCGACCTCGGCCTTCCCGACTGGCCGCGCGTCCCCCTGTTCACCCTGGTCTCGGACGCGCTCGGCGAGGAGGTCACGCCGCACACGCCGATCGAGGCCGTCCGCAAGCTGGCCGACGCCCGCGACGTCTCCTGGGACCCCAAGTGGGGGCAGGGCAAGCTCGTCCAGGAGCTGTTCGAGGAGCTGGTCGAGCACACGCTCGTCCAGCCGACGTTCGTCATGGACTACCCCGTCGAGACGTCGCCGCTGACCCGCCAGCACCGCGAGGAGCCGCTGCTCACCGAGAAGTGGGACCTCATCGGCTTCGGAACGGAACTCGGCACCGCCTACTCCGAGTTGGTCGACCCGATCGAGCAGCGCCGCCGGCTCACCGAGCAGTCGCTGCTCGCGGCGGGCGGCGACGCCGAGGCCATGCAGCTGGACGAGGACTTCCTGCGCGCGCTGGAGTACGCCATGCCGCCCACCGGCGGCGTCGGCGCCGGCATCGACCGGATGATCATGGCGTTCACCGGCAAGGGCATCCGCGAGACGATCCTGTTCCCGCTGGTGAAGCCGGAGTGACGCGCGTACCTGCCGAGCGCGGCGAGCGCGGCGAGCGCCTACCGCCCGGTGGGCCGGGGGCGTCCCTCAGGACCGGAACGTGACCGGAAGGGACCGCAGGCCCCTCAGGACGAGGTTCTCGCGGTAGTCGAGCGGCTCGCCGGTGAGGGCCACGTCGCGCTCGAAAAGCTTCCTGAGCGCGATCTGGCCCTCCAGGCGGGCCAAGGGCGCCCCCAGGCAGTAGTGGATGCCGTGGCCGAACGAGAGATGCCGTGGCGTGTCGCGTCCGCCCGCGTAGCGGAGCAGGTCGAGACGGTCGGGATCCTCGAACGCCGCCGGGTCGCGGTTGGCGGCGCCCGTCAGCAGCAGGATCAGCCGCCCGCGCTCGATCGGCGTGCCGTCCAGCTCGGTGTCCCGCAGGGCGGCGCGGAGCGTGAGCTGCACGGGCGGGTCGTAGCGCAGCAGCTCCTCCACGGCCGCCGGGACGGCCTCGGGGCGGGCCCGGAACGCGGCGAGGCACTCCGGGTCGCGCAGGAGCGCCAGAGCGCCGTTCCCGATCAGGTTGACGGTCGTCTCGTGCCCCGCGACGAGCAGCAGCACGCACGTCGCGACCAGCTCGTCCTCCGACAGGACGTCGCCGCCCTCCGAGACGCCGACGAGCGCGCCGAGCAGATCGTCCCGCGGCTCGGCGCGCCGCTCCGCCGCCAGCGCCCGCACGTACTCGCCGAACTCCTCGCGGGCCCGGTCGCGCCGCGCGATCTCCTCGCCGGGCAGCAGGAAGTCGGGATCCAGACCGCGGGCGAGGCTGTCGGACCAGCCCTTGATCAGCCCGCGGTCGGACGCCGGGACGCCGAGCATCTCGCTGATCACGATGATCGGCAGCGGGTACGCGAGCGCCGCGATCAGGTCGACCGTCCCCGGCGCCCTTCCCGCGCCGGTCGCGCGGCTCTCGGCGGACGGGTCCGACGCGGCGTCCAGCAGCCCGTCGACCAGCGCCTCGATCCGCGGGCGCAGCCGCTCGACGAGCCGGGGGGTGAACGCCTTGCTCACGAGCCCGCGCAGCCGCGTGTGGCCGGGCGGGTCCATGAGCAGGAACGAGCGTTGACGCGGGGGGATCTCGCGCCACAGGCCGCCGTTCTCCGGCCGGTGCCCGAAGTCCGCCCCGCGCAGGACCCGCTCGCACAGCTCGTAGGAGGCGGTCACCCACAGGCCCACCGAGGTCCGCTGGAGGCGGCCGCCGGCCGCCAGTGCCCGGTAGCGCGGATAGGGGTCGGCCCGGAAGGCCGGATCGGACGGGTCGAACCCGAGTACCGCCGCCGCCTCGACCGCCGGTTCCGTCGCTTCCTCCATGGCCCTAGTGACCATGGTCCCGGACACCCTGTCAACCGCCGCTCCGCCATCCGGTCCCTCTAGGAGGGGGGTTCCGGTCAGGCGGTCAGGCGGACTCGCGGATCACCAGCTCCGGGGTGAGGACCACCTGGCGGTGCTGGTGCGACTTGCCCTCCCGGATCTCGGCCATGGCGAGCTCGGCGGCCTCCTCGCCCAGCTCACGTCGCGGCTGCCGGACGGTCGTGAGGGGCACGGCGGCGCTCGCGGCCAGCTCGATGTCGTCGTAGCCGATGACGGCGATGTCCTGCGGGACCCGCACGCCGAGCCGCGTCAGCTCGTTGATCACCCCGATGGCCAGCAGGTCGTTCGCGCAGAAGACACCGTCCGGCAGCGGGGACATCGCCATGATCCGCTGCGCCGCGAGCTGTCCCTCGGCCGGGCTCAGCGCGTCCTGAACGAGGGTGTTCGGCTTTCCGAAACCCGCCTCGACGAGTGTGCGCGCGGCGCCGTCGCGGCGCTCGACGCAGGACCGCGGCTCGGGCGCGCCGGTCACGAACGCCACCTGCTCGCGGCCGAGGCCGAGCAGGTGCGCGGCGGCGATCTCCCCTCCGGCGACATGGTCGACCTGCGCCGAGCACGCGTCCTGACCGCCCCGGTCGATGAGCACGACGCTGAGCCCGGCGGCGCGGAGCCGGGCGATGTCGCCGGAGTCCAGCCCGACGGGGATGATGAGCACCCCGGCGGCGCGCTGGTCCTCCAGCAGTTCCAGCGACCGGCGCTCCTTGGACGGGGAGTGGTCGCTGGAGAGCCAGAGCGCGTCGTGACCCGCCGCGTTGAGCGCCTGCTCCGCGCCGCGCACCACGTCGGTCGCATACGGGTTGGTGAGGTCCTCGACGACCACGCCGAAGGCGCGGCGCGGCTCGTCGCCGAACTCGCCCGCGGTGCGCTCGGGGCGCCGGCGGAGACGCCGGGCGGACTCGTTCCGGACGAATCCGAGCTCCTCGATCGCCGCGCGGACGCGGTCACGGGTAGCTTCGGCCACGAGATCTGGCCGGTTTAGGACATTCGAAACGGTCCCAACTGATACTCCCGCACGTCGTGCGACCTCACGAATACTGGTCTGTGGCAACTCGCTCCTCGTCCGCCCCGACATCTGTTTTCGCAGGTAGTGGAGTTTTCCTCGGTCGACCTCCGCTCCTTCGGTCACGCAAGGCGACCAAACGAACACAGATAGCATTTAACCAACGCTTGACGGGCCGGATCCGGCCGCCTAGCGTTCCGAGCCGAAGCGTAGCTTGAAACGATTCACGATCTTCGTCCGCGGCGAGATTTCGTGGGTCCACCCGAGAAGGGACGGTTCGGATGGCTGGCGATCATGATCCGTCCCCGGCAAGACGCACACCAAACGGCGGGGCCTCCCCACACCCTCGTGGGCTGGCCCGGACCTGGGAGCGCGTCTTCGTCCGGATGGCCAACGAGTGAATCGTCACCCGGAGTTCCCCCGCTCGACCCCGCAATCGGCCCATCGGCCACCTCCGGCCAAGCCCGCTCGACAGAAAAGGAACCCGATGATCTAAGTCCGGAAGGCTCCGGACCCGGCAACCCAACGCGTACAGATCGAGGCCCAACCCGTGCCTGTGCAGCGGACGGCTGCATCCCCGCGGTCATCAACCACGGACGAGGGAGGACGGAGTGGAACAGGCCACACTGCTGCGACGTGGCACCGACGATCTGCGGCTGAGCGAAGAGGAGATTCGGCTGCTCGCCCAGATCGCCAGTGGTGTCACCGCCGATGTGGCGGCACGCAAGCTTGAACTGAGCGCAAGGACCTTGCGCCGCCGGTTGCGGACGATCTGCGACCGGCTGGAGGTCAACACCCCTATCGAGGCCGTGGTGTGGGCGGCCCGAAGGCAGCTCATCTAGCACGCGTGCACGAAAGCGCCCGCCAGGGGACGGCGGGCGTCACCAAGGAGGACCCCCAAGGCCGCCAAGACCCGCGAACTCCGTCCGACCCCGCAGCGGCGGCGCCGGCGCTCTGACAGGTAGGTCCCTGCAGGAGGCGTCGCCGCGGACGTTGTTCCGTGCATCACCGTTTCACTGCACCACTTCCGCGCATCGCTGTTCTCGGTCAGCACTGCCGAGCAGCACCGTTTCAAGATCGTAGTTGTAGAGCGTGACCCGTTGCGGCGGTTCGGGCCCGGACCATGCCCGCCGCCCATACGGCAGCAAGTTCCGCACGACCGAGCACTCATGCACGACCGAGCACTCATGCACGACCCGAGTTCCTCCGTACGGCGGACTCGTCTTCGCAGCAGGCTGCCTCTGCATGGGCGCGCACCCATGCACGCACACATCTGTTCGTGTGTTCCGCGCAGCTCGCGGGTTGCGGATCGCGGGTTGCCGGGTTGCGGTCAGGCGACCCGGACTCCGCCGGCGAAGGGGCGTCCGGCGATGGGGGCGATCTTCACGACGTCGCCGGTGTGCGGGGCGTGGATCATCTTGCCGCCGCCCACGTACATCCCCATGTGGTGCAGATCGGAGTGGAAGAACACGAGGTCGCCCGGCTGGAGCTGGCTCTCGGGGACGTGCGTGCCTGCGTTGTACTGGCTGCCGGTGTAGTGCGGCAGGTTGATCCCGACCTGCTTGTAGGCCCACATCGTCAGGCCGGAGCAGTCGAACGTGGTCGGGCCGGCGGCGCCCCACACGTAAGGACGTCCGATCTTGGTCATCGCGTACCGCAGCGCCTGCGCGCCCTTGCCGGTGCCGATGACGGGGAGCTTGGCGAGCTGCGTGGGATCCCTCTTGACGAGCTTGCCGCGGACCTTCTCGTAGGTCTGCGTGACCTTCTTGCGCTGGGAGTCGAGATCCGCGCGGAGCTGGGACACCTGGCTCGCGCGCGCTTCGGCCGCCTTGCGCGCGCGCTGGGCGGCCTGCATGGCCTGCATCAGTCCGAGGACCTTCGAGCTGTCGCGCGTGGCGAAGTAGTTGAGCGTGGCGGCCTGGTCGAGGACGGCCTGCGGGTCCTGCGCGGCGACGAACGTGATCGTCGGGTCGGAGCCGCCTTGCATGTAGCTGGTGGCGGCGAGCGCGCCGACCTTCTCGCGGATGCCCTTGAGGGACTCCTCCTGCCGCCTGGCGTTGTCGGCGGCGACCTTCGCGGCCCGCTGCGACTGCTGGAGCTTGACCTTCAGGCCGTTGTACCGCTCGGTCATCTGCTCCAGCTGGTCGGCGAGCTTCAGCGCCTGGGACCTGAGCTCCTTCGTCGAGGGCTCGGGGTCGGCGTGCGCGGCCGCGACCGTGTGCGGGGCCATAGCGTGCGGTGCGACGGAGACGACGGCGAGCGCCCCCGTGACGGCGATCGACCGTCCCCGGAGACGTGCTGCGCGTCCCACCCGCGGACGTGCCGAGCGTGAAAAGGATGCAGGCCGCGACGGCTCCACCGGTTCTCCTCTCCTCGTCCGCCTACCGGGTTAGCTGACGGGTTCGGGCCGGAGCAGCCCGTCCGCGGGCACGCGCGGTCAGCCGCGCGCGGATGCGGATTCACCCCTTCCGGTGCCGGCCCCAGGACGGTTCCCGGGGCGCTCCGGGAGTGGGGTCCCCGGCTCCTCGTGGCCACTGGTTGCGGCCCGGGGACTCGGCGGTCCGGCCTCCGCAATGCGGCAGGCCGACATCAGCGCAGGACACTAACGGACGCGCGATTGGATGCCAACCAGAACATGCGAATTCCCTGGTCGTGGCGTAGTTTCTCCGTCGGCTGCCGGTCCCCGCGCACGTCGGCGGTGTGCTTCAGATCACTATCCGTCGCCGTTGTCCGTGAGGACTAGTTGTTTTTGGCTAGTCACTCGCGGTCGTCACCTCGGGTGGGGGCGGGGCCGACAACAAGTGAACGTCGGTCGTTCGATAGTGTCGCCTGTTTGTGGAAGTCGTGATCCGGCGTGCTCGTACCGCCGACGTGCAGGAGATCCGCAGGCTGGTCGACCTGTACGCCGCGTCGGGACGGCGCCTGCTCAAGAAGTCCACCGTCAAGCTGTACGAGGACGTGCAGGAGTTCTGGGTCGCCGAGGACATCCAGGGCGGGGCGTCCGGGGAGCCGGGGACGCTCGTCGGCTGCGGTGCCCTGCATGTGATGTGGGAGGACCTGGCCGAGGTCCGCTCCGTCGCCGTGGCCAGGGGATGCGGGGGACGTGGCATCGGGCATCGGATCGTCACGCGGCTTCTGGAAACGGCTCGGGAACTGGGCGTGCGGAGGGTGTTCTGCCTTACCTTCGAAGTGGAGTTCTTCGCGCGCCACGGCTTCCAGCCGATCCTCGGTACTCCGGTGGCGCCAGAGGTGTACGAGGAACTTCTCCGCTCGTACGACGAGGGCGTGGCAGAGTTCCTCGACCTCGACCGGGTCAAGCCGAATACGTTGGGCAACACCCGGATGTTGCTTCGCCTGGAGGACTGACCCCCGATGAGTGATTCCCACGACCGCGGACGGCCCTACCAGCCGCCACAGGGACAGGGTTCGTACGGACCGCCGCCTCCGTACCAAAATCCTCCACAGCGCCAGCAGCCGCAGGAGCAACGGCAGCAAGCCCGGCAGCAGCAGTGGCAGC
The DNA here is from genome assembly GCF_019175365.1 of Actinomadura graeca. Taxonomy (NCBI): domain Bacteria; kingdom Bacillati; phylum Actinomycetota; class Actinomycetes; order Streptosporangiales; family Thermomonosporaceae; genus Actinomadura; species Actinomadura graeca. Next base: position 5,294,794 of record NZ_CP059572.1, read on the forward strand.
AGCAGCCCCAGCAACAGCAGTGGCAACAGGACCAATGGCAACAGCAGTCGTACGAGCAGCAGTCGTACCAACGCCACGAACCGTCCTATGACGAGTACGGCGACTCCGGGAACGCCGCGGATCTGCCGCTGGCGCCCATCCACCGTCGCGCCGGGGCGCGCATCATCGACAACGCCCTTGTCGCGGTCTTCGGTTTCGCGCTCGTCCTCCCCGTCACGGTCGGCGCGTTCGGCCTCGGCAAGGCCGGCAGCAAGGCGGAGGACGAGGGGGGCATCTGGAACTGGCCCATCATCTTCACCCTGTTCTTCGTCCTGTCGGTGCTGCCGTTCATCTACGAGGCCGTCCAGCTGTCGATGTGGGGACGGACGCTAGGCAAGCGCGTGCTCGGCCTTGGCGTCGTCCAGGTGCGCCCGGCGGGCGCGGCGGTGACGACCACGCAGGCGGTGTGGCGCGCGGCCGTCACCCACGTCGCGTACCAGATCGGTGTGTTCTTCTTCCTCGTCCTCGCCGTGATGGTGTGGAGCTACGCCGCGTACGGAATGCTGCTCGTCTGGGCGGGCGGGCTGATGGCGTACCTGTGGGCGATCTGGGACCAGCCCTTGCACCAGGCCCTCCACGACCGCTTCTCGGGGACGATCGTCATCGACGAGCGGGTGGACGACTCCGAGTACAACGAGTACGCGGAGTAGAGCTGCGATGGCGGCCTCGCAGCGCCCCGGCGAGCCGTCCGAGGCGGGCCTCCCCGTCTCGGGCGAGGAACCTCTCGCTTTCGCCGGATCCGGCCATGCCGATCCCGGTCATCCAGGACTCGGCCTTGCCGAACCGGACAGTGCCGACCCGGACGACGCGAAAGCGGACGACCCCGGATCCGGCGTCGCCGATACGAACCTCGTCGATCCGAACGCCGTCGATCCGAACCTTGCCGATCCGGGCCAGCGGCTCCTCGCGCGTATCGTCGACACGCTCATCGTCGGCCTGCCCGTGATCATCATCATCCGCGAGCTGGTGACCGGACAGCGTGTGGACGTGGTGGCACCGCCCGCGGTCGCGGGTTGCCTCTTGCTATACGAGGCCGTCCAGTTGGCCGTCTGGGGCCGGACTCTGGGCAAGCGGTTCGCCGGTATAGAAGTGGTCGTGGCGCCCTCCCAGACGGGCACTGAGCCCGCGACAGGCCCACGGCGACGGGGACGGCTGGGAATCCTGCGGGCTACGGCACGGGCGGCGGTGTACGCCCTGCCGGTCGCGGCCCGTCCCGTGCCCATCCTCGGCCTCCTCGCAGGCTTTTTCTGGGTGGCGAACGCCGGGATGCTGTATGAGGGCACACGCCGCCAGGCCCTCCACGACAGGCTTGTCGGCACCGAGGTCAGGAAACGCCTGCCCGACGAGCTTCCGTCTGCCTGACCCCCCTTCCCGGCGCATCTTCCGCGCGGCTCCGTGTGCCCTCGGCAGCTTGCGCGGTCTCCGTCCGGCCCACGTGCCTCCATCCGCCCCCGCGCGCGCCCCGCGCGCCCCTGCGCGTGGCTCCGCCGCCCGCCCCAGGCCCCTGGGCGCTTCGTGCCATCTGCGTTCGGTGCTTGAGGTGACGTCGCTGTGTCCTCTTCCTAGGGCGGTGCTGGTGTCCTAAGGCTGCGCTATCGCGCTCGTTGTGGTGCCCTCTCGACGGTGCCCGCGACGCCGCGCTCCTGCTGGCAGTTTTGTTCTGCACCATCAGGACGACCGACTGCCGCGTCTATGGGCGGCTCTGCCGTTCCTTCCCAAGGGGCACATCTCCTTCACGGAGGTACAGGTGCGTCCTGTCCCGCAGCACCTGAGCGCTTCCCAGCTCGGCTTCCGGACGGGCTTCCAGACCGGCTTCCGTGTCGGCTTCCGGCTTGCCGCCCTGTGCCTTCACGCGAGCGTTAGAGCCGTCCAGACGCGGCTTTCGCGGTGATGCGCGGTCTTCCTTCACGATGCGTCGTGCAAGAGGTCGGCCGGTGTGTTATGGAGCCCAGGGGCCGGACGGGAAACAGGGCCCTCACGGCGAATCCCGTGCTCGTTCCGGTTACGGCCTCGAATCGAGGTGGATGTGTCCTGTCCCGGATGCGCCCTCCGCTTTGAGAGGCGGTTCCCACGTCCGCGCGGTCGGGCTTCATAGTGCGATGGACTAAGGGCGGATGGGACGTCGTCGCGCTTGGAACGGGCCTTTCGCCCGCGGCCCCGGTGGACGCGGTGACCGACCGGCTCTGCCGCTGCGGCGTTGCGGTCCCGGGGTTGAAGAAGCGGGGCCGGGAGTGGGATTGTGCCGCTTATCCGTAGATTTCGCGATGGGTCGTCTCCCACCTCGTAGCGGACGGATGGCGCATCGTGACTTCCCGTCACTCGGAGGTGGCAACAGATTTTCGTCGGCGGCGGTCCCGCCGTTATCCAGCGACATCGCCGGGGGAGGGCGCAGGTCCCACCCTCCCTGCGGGGTCGTCGGAGCCTCGCGCATTCCCTGGCCAGCGTACGGTAAGTACCGTTACGGCAGGGTTAATCGTTGGGGCGCGGGGTCGGTGCCCCCTGCCTGTTAAGGTCCGTGCGGGCTCTTTTCCGCCCGGAGGCGCGGGCGGGAAAGCGGCCGTGCCCCGAAACCCGGGGCAATCCGCGATCGGCGGCCCAGGTCAGGACCGGTGGGTGGTGACCCCGGTCACGCCGAAATCCCGGCTGCGGCCCCGGCCGCCCGGACAATTTCCCCGGCGGGGGCCCGCCCCGCGTCCGGCGCGCGCCACGGTCATGCCGGATTCGGTGGAGCATGATTACAACGAGTAACCCAGGTTCATCGACTTCATCGCGTGTCTTGAATTGTCATCGGCGGACTTCTCGGTATATCTTTGTCAACCGAATGGAAGTTTGCTCCAGCCGAAAGGTCTGTCCCCATGGCACAGAAGGTCCAGGTGCTTCTCGTCGACGACCTCGACGGTGGCGAGGCGGACGAGACCGTAGCGTTCTCGATCGACGGCGCCTCCTACGAGATCGACTTGAGTGGCGCCAACGCAAAGAAGCTGCGGGATTCCCTGCACCCGTTCGTGGAGAAGTCGCGTAAGGCGGGCACGGGCACCCGTCGGCGCCGCCAGCGCGGCGCGTCCAGCCGCGAGCGCAGTGCCGAGATCCGCGCCTGGGCCAAGAACAATGGCATCAAGGTCAATGAGCGCGGCAGGATCCCGGCCACGGTGATCGAACAGTACGAGGCGGCCAACTGATCCGCCCGTCTCGCCGGCGGCCCGTCTCCGTTCGCGAGGCGGGCCGTTCGCTTGTGGCGTAGCGTCCGGCGGGTTTGCGGGGTCCGCCGGGAGGTAGACCCGGCGCGCGGGCGGAACACCGCTCCATTCGGCAGGCCCCGGACGTGCCTTGATCGACCTGCGAAAACCCCCCGTTCGCTTGGGGCGTAGCGGGAACATGACGCACCGATGCGGTAGTTGGATGAGACTGAACAGCGCTTAGCTGGGGAACGTCTTCTGGTGGGAGTGCACCGGGCGGCCTCCTCGGGGCGGGCTAGCATGCGGAAGGACAGTTCCGGACGTTCCGGACTCTGCCCAACCGCTCTGTGAGGAGCGACGAGATGTTCGAGAGGTTCACCGACCGCGCGCGGCGGGTTGTCGTCCTGGCTCAGGAAGAGGCCAGGATGCTCAACCACAACTACATCGGCACCGAGCACATCCTCCTTGGTCTGATCCACGAGGGCGAGGGTGTCGCTGCCAAGGCACTGGAGAGCCTGGGGATCAGTCTCGAGGCGGTGCGCCAGCAGGTCGAAGAGATCATCGGCCAGGGCCAGCAGGCGCCGTCGGGCCACATCCCGTTCACTCCGCGTGCCAAGAAGGTCCTTGAGCTGTCCCTGCGCGAGGCGCTGCAGCTCGGCCACAACTACATCGGCACCGAGCACATCCTGCTGGGTCTGATCCGCGAGGGCGAGGGTGTCGCCGCCCAGGTCCTGGTGAAGCTGGGCGCCGACCTCAACCGGGTGCGCCAGCAGGTCATCCAGTTGCTGCACGGCTACCAGGGCAAGGAGCCGGCCGCCTCCGGCGGTCCCTCGGAGTCGGCCCCCTCCACCTCCCTCGTGCTCGACCAGTTCGGCCGCAACCTGACGCAGGCCGCGCGGGAGGGCAAGCTCGATCCCGTCATCGGCCGTGACAAGGAGATCGAGCGGGTCATGCAGGTGCTGTCCCGCCGTACCAAGAACAACCCCGTCCTGGTGGGCGAGCCCGGCGTCGGCAAGACCGCCGTCGTCGAGGGCCTCGCGCAGAAGATCGTCAAGGGCGAGGTGCCCGAGACGCTCAAGGACAAGCAGCTCTACACGCTCGACCTCGGCGCGCTGGTCGCGGGCTCCCGGTACCGCGGTGACTTCGAGGAGCGCCTGAAGAAGGTGCTGAAGGAGATCCGCACGCGCGGCGACATCATCCTGTTCATCGACGAGCTGCACACGCTCGTCGGCGCGGGCGCCGCCGAGGGCGCGATCGACGCCGCCAGCATCCTCAAGCCGATGCTGGCCCGCGGTGAGCTGCAGACCATCGGCGCCACCACCCTGGACGAGTACCGCAAGCACCTGGAGAAGGACGCCGCGCTGGAGCGCCGCTTCCAGCCGATCCAGGTCGCCGAGCCGTCGCTGTCGCACACGATCGAGATCCTCAAGGGCCTGCGGGACCGCTACGAGGCGCACCACCGCGTGTCGATCACCGACAGCGCGCTGGTCGCGGCCGCGCAGCTCGCCGACCGCTACATCAGCGACCGGTTCCTGCCCGACAAGGCGATCGACCTCATCGACGAGGCCGGCTCGCGGATGCGGATCCGCCGCATGACCGCGCCGCCGGACCTGCGCGAGTACGACGAGAAGATCGCCGATGTCCGGCGCGAGAAGGAGTCCGCGATCGACGCGCAGGACTTCGAGAAGGCCGCCGCGCTCCGCGACTCCGAGAAGCAGCTGCTCGGCCAGAAGGCGCAGCGGGAGAAGGAGTGGAAGGCCGGCGACATGGACGTCGTCGCCGAGGTCACCGACGAGCTCATCGCCGAGGTCCTCGCCACCGCCACCGGCATCCCGGTCTTCAAGCTGACCGAGGAGGAGAGCACCCGCCTCCTGCGCATGGAGGACGAGCTCCACAAGCGCGTCATCGGCCAGGAGGACGCCATCAAGGCGCTCTCCCAGTCGATCCGCCGCACCCGCGCCGGCCTGAAGGACCCCAAGCGTCCCGGCGGCTCGTTCATCTTCGCCGGCCCGTCCGGTGTGGGTAAGACGGAGCTGTCCAAGACGCTCGCGGAGTTCCTCTTCGGCGACGAGGACGCGCTGATCCAGCTCGACATGTCCGAGTTCATGGAGAAGCACACCGTCTCGCGGCTGTTCGGCTCCCCGCCCGGCTACGTCGGGTACGAGGAGGGCGGCCAGCTCACCGAGAAGGTCCGCCGCAAGCCGTTCTCGGTCGTCCTGTTCGACGAGATCGAGAAGGCCCACCAGGACATCTTCAACTCGCTGCTGCAGATCCTGGAGGACGGCCGCCTCACCGACGCGCAGGGACGCGTCGTGGACTTCAAGAACACCGTCATCATCATGACGACGAACCTGGGGTCCAAGGACATCTCCAAGGGCGTCTCGATGGGCTTCGCCCGTCAGAACGACGAGCAGGGCTCGTACGAGCGGATGAAGGCCAAGGTCGGCGAGGAGCTCAAGCAGCACTTCCGTCCCGAGTTCCTCAACCGCGTCGACGACACGGTGGTCTTCCACCAGCTCACCCCGAAGGAGATCATCCAGATCGTCGATCTGATGATCGCCCGGGTGGACGAGCGGCTCCGCGACCGCGACATGGGCATCGAGCTGCGGCAGGAGGCCAAGGACCTGCTCGCCGAGCGGGGCTACGACCCCGTCCTCGGCGCCCGTCCGCTGCGCCGCACGATCCAGCGGGAGATCGAGGACAGCCTGTCCGAGAAGATCCTGTACAACGAGCTCAAGTCCGGCCAGATCGTGATCGTGGGCACCGAGGGCTCGGGCGAGGACGCCAAGTTCACCTTCAAGGGTGTGCCCAAGCCGTCCACCGTCCCGGACAGCCCGCCGCCCATCGAGGGCGCGGTCAACTTCAACAAGGACTGACCCGCCTCCTCTGAGGCGCCACGAAGGGCCCGCGCCCGTTTCCGGGGTGCGGGCCCTTCGGCTCGTTATCCCCAGAATCCCGTTCGGCTTCCCTCGTCCGCCTCGCCCCCGGAGCATGGATCCCAGCACCGACGAGACCCGGGGGAGTCATGAATCAGCCAGAGACACCGAAGCGTAACGGCCGCACCCGACGGCACCGGCGCAAGATCGGATGGGACGGCACGTCAGGTGAGGCGCCACAAGCGACGGGTCCTCTCCGTGACGTGATCCGCGTCGGCGTTCCCGTGCACCACTCGACGACGAGGCCGGAACCCGACGACCCGGGCCAGAGGCACATCTACCGCCTCACGCCACCAGGAGTCCGGTGGGCGCCCCGCGCGGCGCCGCTCGACTTCCTCATTGCCTCGTTCCGTCGAAGCCGCGAGAGTCGCCCTGACGGCCTGCTTCGACCAGTGCCCCTGCTCACGACGTCGTGGGTTGCCTTTGCGCGATCACTTCTCGTTCTCGCGGCAAGAGTTGCAGCGGCCCTCGGAGGAGCTCGACAGCTTCATCCCGCCCAGCGTCATGCGGCTCAGACGAGCAGCCGAAGCCAGACCGCCCAGATCGTGATCAACCCTGATTTGGACAGTCGTCGAATGTCGGAGGTCCTCCCTAAAATTCGAACATGCAATCGAATGTGCTCGGTTCTGCGGCGGAATTCCAGCGGCGAAAGAAGCACCTCGCGCGGGCCTCCCCGTCCCGCATACGGACCCAGAAGCCACCACGGCTCCCGATCCTGCGATCGCGTCTCCAGGGGGAGTTGCTGGCCCGCCTCCTGCTAGGTCCCCAGCGTGAGATGACAATGCTCGACCTGGCAGTGATGCTCCGCGCCGACCTTGGATCCGTCATGCGCGAGGTGGAGCAACTGGCCCAGGCGGGCGTCCTGACTCTGCGACGCACCCTGGCAGGACGTGTGGTCACCCGAGACATCTCCAGCCCGCTCTACGAACCGCTCGCGCAGCTGATCATGCTGACGTTCGGCCCCGCAACCGTCGTGGCGGAGGAGTTCGGGCGGCTCCCCGCCGTCCAGGAGGTCCACCTGTTCGGAGCCTGGGCCGAGCGCTACGCGGGCGTTCCGGGTGCGTCGCCCGCCGACATCGAGGTCCTTGTCATCGGACGGATCGAACCGGACGCCGCCTTCGACGCCGCCCAGGAGGCCACCGCACGCCTCGGCCTCCCCGTCCACCCGGTCGTCCGGACGGCCGCACAATGGCGGAACGACACAGACCCCTTCCTCCGCGAGATCCGCGCCACCCACATGCTCGATGTAACCCCCCGAAGACTGTCCACGTAACGTCAGGCGATCAAGATCGTTGATCTTTATGGGAGCGGGTGATCAGGCCGACCGGGACAAGTGGGTGCCGGTGTTTCACCGGCCTGCCGGTGCGGCAGTTCCGCCGCCCGGTGCGGATCGTTGCAGGCCGGGGCGGGGATCAGACCGGCACCGGACGACGGCGTCCACCACGCCACCCGCGGCATCGCCCTCATGCACAACCTGGCGATGACCAGCCGATCCGGCGTTGGGCGGCACGTCACCGCGGCACGACCGGTCCCCACGCTCCACCATTACGGGACAGCTCTTAGAGCCGTCCCAGGACAGCCGCACCCCCACAGGAGCGTCCACGTCCTTTGGGGCGGGGTTGGCTTGTGGGGCGGGCTCGGCTTGCGGGGGGCTTGGTCTGTGGGCGGGTTTGGTCTGTCATTGGCCGTGGTCTGTGCATCGGGCTCGGCCCGTACGTCGTGCGTCGGACGTGCCCGGCCTAGACCGTGCGTTGGCCTTGGCTTATGCGTTGGTCCTGGTGCCTGGTGCCTGGTGCCTGGTGCCTGGTGCGGTGGGTGTTCTGGACGGGTGTGGTGGGCGGGGTGGGGGTGGTTTTAGGTCGGGGGGTTGAGCCAGGTGGTGATCTCTTTGTGGAGGCGGGTCTTGGTCGGGGTGGGGGCGAAGGAGGCGTCGACGGCGTTGCGGGCCAGGGTGGCGAGGGCGGTGTCGTCGTAGGCGAAGGTGTCGCGGACGCGGGCGTACTCGGTTGCGAGAGGGGTGGCGATCAGGGCGGGGATATCGGTGTTGAGGGTGACGAGGAGGCCCGCGTCTCGGAGCACGGGGAGGGGGTGCTCGGCCAGGGACGGGGCGAAGCCGAGGGCGACGTTGGAGGACGGGCAGACCTCCAGGGGGATCCTCCGGTCGCGGACCTCCGCCACGAGGTCCGGGTCGTCGAGGACGCGGATGCCGTGGCCCAGGCGTTCGGTGCCGCCGTCCAGGGCCTGGCGGATGCTCGCCGCGCCTTCGCCCTCGCCCGCGTGGTGGACGATGTGGAGCCCCGCGTCGCGGGCGGCGGCGAAGACGTCGGCGAAGGGGGCGGCGGGGAAGGACTCGTCGCCCGCAAGGCCGACCGCCACGACGTCGTCATGGCGTCTGGCCAGGTCGAGGGTGCGCCAGGCGCGGTCGAGCGGGCGGCGGCGGGAGTGGTCGAGGAGGAGGCGGACCTCGATGCCGAACGCCTCGCGTCCCACCTCCAGGCCCTCGCGGACGGCCGTCAGCGGCATGTCGAGGTCGCCGAGGCGTTCGCCGTGCGCGGCGGCGGTGAAGGAAGCCTCGGCGTAGCGGGTGCCTTGGCGGGCCTCGTCTTGGCAGAACTCGTAGGCGATCCGGCGGAAGTCCTCGGGGCGGCGCAGGCATTGGCGGACGAGGTCGTTCTGCGCGAAGAACGCGGCGAAGCCGCCGAACGTGGCGGTGTCGTCGGGCACCCGGACGCCGTTGGCCGCCGCGATGTCCCGGAGCGTGTCCCACCGGACGGTGCTCTCCAGGTGGACGTGCAGGTGGACCTTGGGCAGGGTGAGCAGATCACGCACGGACGAACGCTACGAGGCGTCGGCGACGGCGGGCGAGACATTTTTCCGTGCGATGATTCGGCCGGTGAGCACCCCCGCGTACGGCTTCGAGATCACGGCTTCGTCATGAACCGAGTCTTCCGCGTCGCGGACGGCCGGCGTATCGAGGGCGTGGCGCGTCCGATCTTCATTCACAACTTCTCGTACCACTTGACGAACCTGCTGATCTTCGCGGATGGGGCGATCCACTGCTGGAAGTGGGTGGATCTGGACGGGTTGCGCGCCGAGCTGGAGAGCGGCTGGGTCGTGACGGAAGTGCCCGAGGGCAGTGAGATCAGCGCGTTCGAACTGGGCCGCTGGAAGGCCACCGAGGCGCGGTTCGGCCTCACCGCCGAGATGCTGCTGGCCGAGGTGGCGGACGACATCGAGCGGTTGAACGGCCGTCCGGACTCCACGGGCCGGTGCCTGGCGGTGCTCGACCGCTACCTGGAGACGCGTGAGGAGGACGATCGGCGCGCGCTGCGTGAGACCTACCTGGCGATCCCGTCACACAAGCGGCACTACGCGCTGGGGGACATGGACGCCAAGGATCGTCCGCTCGTCGTGCTGGTCACCGATATCGGTGAGCGGCCGATCGGGGGTTGGTTCCAGGACCAGGACGACACTGTCACCGAGCCCATGCGCGACTGGGCGTTCCAATATTTCGCCGATCGGGGCCAGGCCCGCGTGGAATACGAGAACAAGCGTCCGGCGGACGATCCCGAAGTACCTGCCGCGGGGACGATCCACCTGGGCGGGCTGGTGTTCCCTCAGGGCTGGCCAGAAGACGTGGGCGTCGCCGTGCTCCAGAACGAGTATCCGTCGCCGGTCGAGGTCGGTTCCGTGGTCTACCCGACCGTCACGCATGCCTATTGGGCACTGTCCACGGCCGACCCGGCGGCGCGGGAGCAGATCCGGGCGTCTGAGCGCCCCCATGAGGCCCGGGAGTCGGCTGAGGGCGCCCCACGTGTGGAGAACTGGTCACAGGCGCGGACGGCCGTGATGGCGGGCCTCCTTCGTGCGAAGTTCGCCCAGCATCCCGGACTGGCCGAGGTCCTGCTCGGCACGGGTGACGCGCCGATCGAATACACCGGCCTCGATTCCGACTTCTGGGCTGTGCGCGGGCAGGAGGGCCGGAACTGGATGGGGCGGCTGCTGGAACTCGTCCGTTCCGAACTTCACGCGGGAAGTTCCGGAATCGTGATTCCCGCTACGCCCTGAGACGCAGGTCAGCGCGCGGTGCGGCAGATTCTCAGCGGGCCGGGCCGAGGTCCCCCTATGATCACGAACTCGCGCCGAAAAAGGGGGATCCAATGAGGCGTACGTGGGTGCACGGCACCGCCGGAATCGTGACGGTGGCGGCCCTTGCGGGGTGTTCGAACGGGCAGGCGGCGGTCGATACGGCACGCGTCGCGGACGTGAAGTCGTCGAGCAAGGTCGCGCAGCAGTTGCGGCAGTCGATGAACGGGCTGAAATTCCAGGAGGTCCTCGACACGGCACCGCCGACCTCCGCACAGGTCCGCGCGATGCGGAACCCTGTGGACAAGGAAGCCGATCCGCGGGCGCGGACGTTCGCCAAGGCCGACCCCAAGCCGATCGCGCAGCAGCCGCAGATGGACGCGACCATCATCGAACTGGACAAGAAGGGGCGGCCCGTCTCGTCCGGCACGGTCCTGATGAGCCCGCTCTACAAGAACGGCGTCGTGGTGCCGGTCGACCGGAACCTCTCCACGAAGAGCGTCCGCTGGCGTCAATGGGACGACGCGGGCTGGTACAAGAACAAGGGGCAGGGCACTGTCGACGTGGTCGCGGGCAGGGAGAACGCGCCCATCGACCACATGCTCGACTACCCGGCGTCCGTCCTGAAGCTGATGGTCAATTTCGGAGTTCTCCGCCTGGTCGACCAGGGCAGAATCAAGCTCGACGACACCTACGCCTACAACCCCGCCCAGATCAGCTCCCTCTGCGGCGGTGCCAGCAGCAAGACCATTCGCCAGTACATGGACGCGTCCATCACCTACTCGTCCAATGCCGCGTCCTGCGCACTGATAAAGATGCTGCACGACAACCAGGCGATCGACCCGCTGAACAAGACCTTCCAGGACATCGGACTGGAGACCCTCCAGCTCAAGGGCACCAATCCTGTGAACGGCGGGCGCTGGTCCAACTCCATCACCATGAGTTCGCTCGACACGGCCAAACTGCTGACCCTCGTCAATGGAGCCCCGGGACGCGTGTGGACGTCACCGGCCGGCAAGCCGGTGACGAGCGCGGTGCTGAGTGCCGCGTCCCGCAAGTTCTTCCGTTCCGAACTCGCCCAGCAGGGCTTCAACGACATGTTGTCGTCCGCGAACCGGTGCGGCGGGAAATACCCGGCGCCCGGAATCCCGAACGCCGTGCCGTCCCGCTGGATCGGCGCCGACGGGACGGTGACCGTCGATGGCAACAAGTTCGGTCGCGACGTCCGTCCGTGCACCAAGAAGGCCGAGGTCACGTTCGCGCACAAGACCGGCTGGGTGGACAACACCGCCGCTGACGCGGGCATCGTCCGCGCCCTGCCGGGCAAGGGCGGCCGCAGTTACGTCATCGTCGTGTTCTCGAATCTGGGGACGCAGTACATCGACGCGTCCCGTCCCGCTACTCCGCCCGGCATCTACCCCTACACCTACACCGAGAAGTTCGGGAAGCTGGGCCGTCTCCTGGACACCTACGAAAAACGCCGCCGCTGAAGCGGCGCAATGCGGGCCACCGCCGTAATGCGGGCCGCCGTTTGAGTCGTCAGTGGGGGAGGGCGTAGCGGCCGTCCTGAAGAGGGTCCACCAGGCCATCGGCTATCAGGGCGTCCAAAGCGCGCTCGCGTTGGACGGAGTCCGCCCAGACGACGTCCAACGCGGGCTTCTCCACAGGGCCCTCGGCTTCCCGGAGGACGGAGAGAAGGCGGCCCCGGCATTGGCGGTCGGTGCCCGCGTAGGTCTGGCCGCGCCTGGGCGGCCCGTCGTAGGCGGGCCGCCCGCCGGCATGCCAGGCGCATTTGTCGAGGACGGGGCAGTCGACGCAGCGTGGCGTGCGGGCGGTGCAGACGAGCGCGCCCAGTTCCATGACGGCGACGGCCCAGCGCGCGGCGGTCGGAGGGTCGAGGGGCAGGAGGGACTCGGCGAGCCGGATCTCGGCCTTCGTCTGGCTCTTCGGCGGGTACTCGTCGCCGGTGAGAAGCCGGGCGAGGACCCGCCTGACGTTGGTGTCCAACACGGCATGGCGCTGCCGGAAGGCGAAACTGGCCACCGCGGCCGCCGTGTAGGCGCCGATCCCGGGCAGTGCCAGGAGATCCTCGTGCGACGACGGGACCTCACCGCCGTGCCGCTCGGTGATCGCGCGGGCGCTCTGGTGCAGCCGCAGCGCGCGGCGCGGGTAGCCGAGCCGTCCCCACGCGCGGACGGCCTCGCCGGATGGTTCGGCGGCGAGCGCCGACGGAGTGGGCCAGCGTTTCAGCCACTCTTCCCAGACCGGCAGGACACGGATCACGGGCGTCTGCTGAAGCATGATCTCGCTGACCAGGACGCCCCAGGGAGTGGCGTCGGCGGCGCGCCACGGGAGGTCCCGGGCGTTCGTCTCGTACCAGTCGAGAATCGGGTCTGTGTAAGTGGAGTTCATGGCGGACCGCCATTGTGACATGCGGCGGGTCGCGTCCTCCCCCGGGTTCGCCGAATGCATACTGACCGTATGGGGTCGGATACCGGACGTGACCTGGGCGATTCTGGACCGGACCGGTCCCTTGTGGGGAGGCGACCCCCCACACCCCCCGGACCGGACCGGTCCCTTGTGGGGGGACGACCCCCCACACCCCCCGGAACGGACCGGTATTGGCGGCGCCGGGTCGTCGCGCTGGCCGCAGCCCTCGCCGTCGTGGGCGTCCTGACCTGGGCGTGCACGGGAAACGCCGAGGAGGAGGGACCGGCGGCGAACGCGGGCGACGTGCCACACCGGCCCCCGCCGACGGCAATGCCGACCATCACCGTCACCCGGACGGTCACCCCGTCCCCCGAGCCGATGGCGGACGGCGGCCCCTGTGCGGCGGAGGACCTGGTCGTCAGCCTGACCACGTCCCGCGACACCTACACCGGCCGGGAGGAGCCGCGGTTCCGTGTGTCGGTGGTCAACACGGGGGAGAGCGACTGCTTCTGGGACGCCGGGCCGCTGGACGTCCGCGTCACGTCCGGCCCCGATCGGATCTGGTCCTCGGCGCAGTGCCGCCATGACAGCAGGCCGCACCGGACACTGCGCCGCGGAATCCCCTATGTCGACGGCGTGGCCTGGGACCGCGAGCGCGGCTGCAAGGGCGACGGCGGTCCCGCCCGCCCCGGAACCTACGTCGCGAGCATCAAAGGTGCCGAAAAAGTGATCTTCCACCTCCGCTGACCCCGGTTCGGGCCCCTTTGCCTGCCTTGTCTGCTCAGACCCGCCCGTCCCCGCCTTTCCCGGTTCTCTCCCGCCCTTCCCGGCTCGCAGGTTCCTCTCCGTCTCGTCCGTCGGCCAAGGGAAGGCGCGCGGAAGCGAGTCAGCAGAGCAGGGCGTGCGCGGCGTCCGTGCCTTCGTCGCGGAGTGAGGCGCGCCCGTTGAGGGACCCTGCTGGGCCGAAAACGACGGCATTTGATCTTGGGAGTGCGTTTCCAGCCCTGGCGCGGAGGTTTCGTGCTCGTCCATCTGTCCGGACCGGGGCGAGAGGGCAGGCGATGTTGCCCTTCGTCCTGTTCTGGGTGGCCTTCGGTGAGACGTCGTGGACCGGTAGACAGGGGGTGACGTCCACCGTCAGGAGGCGCCGGTGCGGGAGCAGGCGTCGGCGGGCAGGGAATGCGACGCGCGGAGCGCAGTGCGTGTCGTCCCGCCGCGATCAACGACGCGGGGGACGGGGTGGGAAGTCGTCGGGAGGCGGTCAGACGTAGCGTTCGAGGATGGACGATTCGGCCAGGCGGGAGAGGCCCTCGCGGACGCTGCGAGCCCGGGATTCGCCTACTCCGCCGACGGCCTGGAGGTCGTCGATGCTGGCGGCGAGGAGCTTTTGGAGGCCGCCGAAGTGCTCGACGAGGCGTTCGACGACCATGCTCGGGAGGCGGGGGACCTTGGCGAGAAGGCGGAAGCCCTTGGGGCTGACGGGAAGGTCCAGTGCGTCCGGCCCGGCGAAGCCCATGACCTCGGCGACGGTGGACAGGTCGAGCAACTCGGTGGCCGACAGGACGTCCAGCGCCGAGAGGATGGCGGTGACGCCGCGGGCGCGGGTGTCGGCGGACGGGTAGTCGCGGACGATCAGCTCCCGGTCCACGTCCACGCCGGAGACCAGCTCGTCGAGCTGGAGGGACAGCAGGCGGCCGTCGGTGCCGAGCTCGACGACGTACCCCTCGATCTCGTCGGCGATGCGGCGGACCATCTCCAGGCGCTGGACGACGGCGCTGACGTCGCGGACGGTGACCAGGTCCTCGATCTCCAGCGCGGAGAGGGTCCCGGAGACCTCGTCCAGCCGGAGTTTATAGCGTTCCAGTGTGGCGAGCGCCTGGTTGGCCTTGGACAGGATCGCGGCCGAGTCCTCAAGGACGTAGCGGATGCCGTCGAGGTAGAGCGCGATGATGTGCATCGACTGGCTCACCGAGATGACCGGATGGCCCGTCTGGCGGGCGACGCGCTCGGCGGTGCGGTGGCGGGTCCCCGACTCCTCCGTGGGAAGTGAGGAGTCCGGGACGAGGTGGACGGCGGCGCGCACGATGCGGCTGTGGCTGCTGTCGAGGACGATCGCGCCGTCCATCTTGGCGAGTTCGCGCAGCCGGGTGGCGGAGAACTCGACGTCGAGCTCGAAGCCGCCGGTGCACAGTTCCTCGACCGGTTTGTCGTAGCCGAGCACGATCAGCCCGCCGGTGTGGCCCCTGAGGATCCGCTCCAGTCCGTCCCGGATCTGGGTGCCCGGGGCAACCGCGGCGAGCGTGGCGCGGCGTCGTTCGTCATGACCCTTGTCGTGTGATGGCACCTGGCCCCCGGAGGTCGCTGGACGGCGTCAGTTTACCGAGGAGGGCCGCGGGCTGGTTCCTCCCCTGGTCGCAACGGCCTGACGCGCGGCGTAATACTCTGGCGCCACCAACGTTACGGCGCGGTAAAGGCGACTTGCAGTGCCTGCTGGACGCTGTCCACTTCCATCACCTTCATCCCCTCATAGCTGGACAGCTGCGGATCGGCGCGTTTCAGCGGGGAGCCGTCGGCCAGTTCGAGGGAGCCGCGGGGGACGACGGCGAACTTGAAGCCGAGCCGCGCGGCCTCGGCGAGCCGCCGCTGGACGCCCGGGACGATCCGCGCCTCACCCGCCAGCCCGACCTCCCCGAGCGCGATCAGGCTGTTGGACAGGGCCTGCTCGACGGTGGACCCGGCGACGGCGAGCGCGAGCGCGAGGTCGACGGAGGTCTCGGCGAGCCGGACGCCGCCGACCGTGGAGACGTACACGTCCTGCTCGTGCATCGAGATCTTGCAGCGCTGCGCGAGGACGGCGAGGACCATGGCGACGCGCGAGGTGTCCAGCCCGGAGGTCGCGCGGCGCGGCGCGGGCAGGTGCGACTTGGCGACGAGCGACTGGACCTCGGCGACGAGGGGGCGGCGTCCTTCCAGCGTGACGGTCACGCACGTCCCCGGGACGGGTTCGTCGCGGCGGGTGAGGAACAGGCCGCTCGGGTCCGGGAGCCCGACGATGCCGACCTCGGACAGGTCGAAGCAGCCGAGCTCGTCGGTGGGGCCGTAGCGGTTCTTCACCGCGCGGATCATCCGGAGTCGGGAATGCCGGTCGCCCTCGAAGTAGAGGACCACGTCGACCAGGTGCTCCAGCAGGCGCGGCCCGGCGATGGCGCCGTCCTTGGTGACGTGCCCGACGAGCACGACGGTGATGCCGCGCTCCTTGGCGACGCGGATGAGGTTGGCGGCGACCTCGCGGATCTGCGTGACACCGCCGGGCGCGCCGTCCACCTCGGACGTCCCGATCGTCTGGATGGAGTCGACGACCAGCAGCGTCGGCTGGACGGCGTCGACATGACCGAGAACGGCCGACAACTCTGTCTCCGCCGCCAGGTAGAGGTGATCGGTGATCGCCCCGACCCGGTCGGCGCGCAGCCGCACCTGCTCGGCCGACTCCTCGCCCGTCACGTAGAGGACGGGATTGTGCGGCTCCTTACCCGCCGGCGGCCGCGGGACGTCCGCCCCGTCCGACGCCGGACCCGTGGACGCCAGCGCCGCGACCTCCAGCAGCAGCGTGGACTTGCCGATGCCCGGCTCGCCCGCCAGCAGCAGGACGGCCCCGGGCACGATGCCGCCCCCGAGGACGCGGTCCAGTTCGTCCAGCCCGGTGGGCTTTGTCTTGGCGGAACGCACGTCGACCTGGCCGATGGGACGCGCGGGCGAGCTGACCGGCCCGGCGTTCACCACCCGCGCCGGAGTCGCCGACGCGGCCTCGGTGACGGTGCCCCACGTCTGGCACTCGCCGCAGCGTCCGACCCACTTGGAGGTCTGCCAGCCGCACTCGGAGCAGCGGTAGGCAGCCTTCGCCGTCTTAGCCTTCGCCATCCGCGAAGCCTATGGCCCGCCACCGACACCAGACCCGCCCTCCGCAGAACCCAGGCACGCGCCGTCACCGACCAAGGTTCGAACGCCAAGTGTCGACAACCTTCACGTTGCGATCGCGTCCGAAGGCAGATGCGAGCGGAGCGAGGATCTGATCGCGGAGCGAGCCGTCAAGGCGAGTTCGGAGCGATGCAGCGATCGCCGCGGTGCCCGCCGAAGGAAGGCGCTCAGCGCCTGACGCCAAGGGCACCGCAATAAATTCGCGAGGGACACCGTCACCGACCAAGGTTCGAACATCAGGTGTCGGTGACCTCTACGTTGCGATCGCGTCCGAAGGCAGATGCGAGCGGAGCGAGGATCTGATCGCGGAGCGAGCCGTCAAGGCGAGT
This sequence comes from Actinomadura graeca, assembly GCF_019175365.1. Taxonomy (NCBI): domain Bacteria; kingdom Bacillati; phylum Actinomycetota; class Actinomycetes; order Streptosporangiales; family Thermomonosporaceae; genus Actinomadura; species Actinomadura graeca. Next base: position 5,311,765 of record NZ_CP059572.1, read on the forward strand.
TCGGAGCGATGCAGCGATCGCCGCGGTGCCCGCCGAAGGAAGGCGCTCAGCGCCTGACGCCAAGGGCACTGCAGTAAACATGGCGCTCAGCGCCTGACGCCAAGGGCACCGCAATAAAACTCATACGCCTAGGGTGCTGCTGATTAGGGCGTTCACGATTGTGGGGCGTTCCAGCATGGCCATGTGGCCGGCGGTCGGGACGACTTCGAGGCGTGCGGACGGGACGCAGTCGGCGATCTTGCGGCTGTGCCCGACGGGGGTGAGGATGTCGTTCTCCGCGCCGATGACGAGGGTGTCGGCGGCGGCGAGGGCGGTGCAGTCGCTGATCACGTCGGTGGTGATCATCGAGTGGAAGAAGTCGATGAGGGCGTCCATGCGCGTGTCGGCCATCATCCGCTCGGCGAAGGCGATGGCGGCGGGGCCGGCGTCGGGGCCGAAGGCGATCAGGTCCTCCAGGAGGATGGAGCCTTCGCGTCCGAGGTGGCGGACCCTCTCGATGGCGGCGGATCCGGCGCCGAGCGCGCGCAGCGTCCGGGGCAGGAGGCGGTGGGACGCGCGGGCGAGCAGGGCGGGCATGCCGAGGGTGACCTCGCCGAGGCCGCCGGAGGAGGTGCACAGCAGCGCGATGGCGACGATCTTGTCGCCGATGAGGTCGGGGTTCTCGTCGGCGTACCGCATGATCGTCATGCCGCCCATGGAGTGGCCGACGAGGACGACGGGCGTGTCGGCGGGGACGGTGGTCTCGATGACGGCGGCGAGGTCCTGCGCCAGCCGGTGGACGGTGTAGCCGTCGCGGGTGCCGCCGTCCGAGCGGCCGTGGCCGCGCTGGTCCCAGAAGACGAGGCGGCCGTGGGTGCGGAGGGCTTTGCGCTGGAAATGCCAGGAGTCCTGGGTGAGTGTCCAGCCGTGGGAGAAGACGACGGCGAGGTCGGTGCGGTCGTCGCCGTCGACCTCGGCGTACAGGCGTGTGCCGTCGCTCGCGCGGACGGGGACGGGCCGTCCGCGCAAGGAGCCGAAGGGTTCGCCCGCGTGGGGGTCGGGGCGCAACTGGAGGCGGCGCATGGCGCGGCGTTGGGCCGCGAGTCCGGCGCCCGCGCCGGCCGCTCCCATCGCGCCGAGGGTGGTGGCGGCGAGGACGCCGCGGAGGGGTCCGCGCCGTGAGGTGGTGCCAAGGTCGGTACGGCTCGTCCTGGCGGCACGGCCCATGGCCGGTTCCTCCCATTCCTGGGTACGGGCACCGGCCGGGGGTCGGGGGGACGGCGCCGCGAACGCCTGCGAAATCCTATTGTTGTACAAGGAGTCCAGTAAGGCCATGGCGGGTCCCCCTGTGTGACCGATCAGTCACTGACTCAGGGGCAACGCCACCACAGATTGACCGCGTAGTCCACCTCAAGCCCGTCGTGCTCGCGCAGGCACGCGTCCGCGAGGTCCGGGGGGAACTCGATCCGCAGGACGGCCGCGAGGTCCTCGCGGCTCTGGAACGACCACCGGATCATCAGGGGCTCCCGGGTGTAGCCGCGCCGCGTCCAGAACCGCTCCACCGCCCGCGGGTCGTATTTCGGCAGGCTCCGACGGAACCACCCGCCGAACGTGGACCGCGTCGCGTCGTTGTCGATGATGAAGATCGCGCCGCCGCGCCGCACCACCCGGTCCAGTTCCGCGAGGCCCGGTTCGCAGCCCGGCCCGAAGAAGTACGCCCACCGGACGTGCACGACGTCCACCGACGCGTCCGGCAGCGGCAGCGCCTGCGCCGCGCCCACCCGGACCGCGACGTTCGGACGGTCCCGCACCCGGCGCCGCGCCGCCGCGGCGAGGCCCGCATGAGGCTCCACGCCGATCACGTGCTCCGCCTCGTCCGCGAAGAAGGGCAGGTGGAAGCCGGTGCCGCAGCCGAGGTCGAGCACCGTCGCCCCCGTCCACGGGCGGACGGCCCGCATCGCCGCCTCCAGCACCCCGTCCGGATCGACCGCGCGGTTCTCCACTTCGTACACCTGCGGGGAGTTCCAGATGTTCGGGCTCGGTACGGCCCCCGGAGCTATCTCGGCCACGCGAGCAGAGCGTAGCGGCCCCCCGCGCCGGGCCCCGCGAAGGCAACGAGGATCACTAAAAGCGAGGGTTTGATCGCCGCTGAGTGCGCATAGGCTTTCCGATACGAACATTGCCGAGCGAGCATTCCTGGCGAGGGAGCCTTGACCCCGCAGCACAACGGTGCACTGCCCTTCGGAGAGAGGACCCCGGTCCTGCGCGTGCCGGACGCGCCGATCACGCTGTCCACCGCGTCGGTCTACCCGGAGAAGGTCCCGAGCGCCTTCGAGATCGCCGCGCTGCTGGGGTACGACGGTGTCGAGGTCATGGTCTCCACCGACGCGTCCTCCCAGGACCTCAACGTCCTTCGCCGCCTCTCCGACTATCACCAGGTGCCCATCAGGTCGATCCACGCGCCCTGCCTGCTGCTCACACAGAGGGTCTGGGGGCGTGAGCCATGGGGAAAACTGGTGCGCTCCAAGGAGGTCGCAGAGGAACTGGGCGCGGACGTCGTCGTCGTCCACCCGCCGTTCCGCTGGCAACGCGACTACGCCAAGGAGTTCGTCGAGGGACTCGCCCGCATGCAGGACGAGACGGACGTGCTGTTCGCCGTCGAGAACATGTTCCCGCTCAAGGCGCGCGGCGCCGAGGCGGGCATGTACCTCCCCGACTGGAACCCCGTCGACCAGGACTATCCGTACGTGACGCTCGACCTGTCCCACACCGCCGTCTCGGGCTCCGACGCCCTCGAAATGGCGGGCGGCCTCGGTGACCGGCTCCGCCATGTGCACCTGGCCGACGGGATAGGCATCACCAACAAGGACGAACACCTCGTCCCGGGACGAGGCAACCAGCCCTGCGGTCTGCTGCTGGAGAAGCTCGCCGAGACCGCCTTCCGCGGGAACATCGTCCTGGAGGTCAACACCCGCCGCGTCTCCAGCCGCGCCGAGCGCATGGAGGACCTTGCCGAGGCCCTCGCCTACGCCCGCCTCCACCTCGCCGCGGCCCACCGCACCTGGGAAGTCAGCCCGGCGGGCGAGGTCACCCGCAGGGGAGCGCGGTGACCCAGGCGGCACGGCCCGCCCGGGGCCGCGGCCCCGGCCGCCGCCCCGGCCCCACCGAGACCCGCGAGACGATCCTCGCCGTCGCCCGCGACCTGTTCGCCGAGAAGGGCTACGACGGCGCCTCCCTGCGCGCGATCGCCCGCGCCGCCGGCGTCGACCCCGCCCTCGTCCACCACTTCTTCGGCAACAAGGAGGGCGTGTTCATCGAGGCCATGCGCTTCCCGGTGGACCCGGCCGTCGTCCTCCCCCGCGTCCTCGCCTCCCCCCGCGACCGGCTCGGCGAGACCATGATCCGCACCTTCCTGGAGGTCTGGGGCGACCCCGACCGCCGCGCCCCCATCCTCGCCATGCTCCGCTCGGCCATGACCAACGAGCGCGCCGCCGCCCTCATGCGCGAGTTCATCACCTCCGCCCTGTTCGGACGTATCGGCCAGGCCACCGGCGTCCCCCTCCTCAACGCCCAGGCCGCCGCCGGCCAGATGATCGGCCTGATGATCCTCCGCTACGTCCTCCAGGTCGAGCCGATCGCCTCCGCCACAGAGGACGAACTCGTCACCCTGATGGCCCCGACCTTGCAGATCTACCTGGGTTAGTTCCTGCCGGGGGGGCTGGTTCTCATCGGGGTGCGCCCCCCGAACCCCCCCGGCTGCGCGGCACGGGTGTCTCCTCCACTGCGCTCGCTGCACTCGCTTCGTTGCGGGGACGCGGCGCGCCGGGCATGCCCGCTCCGCTCGCTGCACTCGCTCCGCGTGCCTGTCCCGTAACCGGTGGCTGAGCTTCAAACCGTCGGCTGAGGTCCAACCTGCGTTTCCCGCGAACCAGCGCCCCGGGAGGAGCCGGGACTTGACCCCGGTGGGGTCTGGGCTTAAATTCAACACATGATGAGTTCTAGTCCGGCGGTCAGTGTGCGGGACCTGCGGGTGGTGCGCGGGGGGCGGGAAGTGCTGCATGGGCTGTCCTTCGACGTGCCTCTGGGCTCGGTCGTGGGGTTGCTCGGCCCGAGCGGGTGCGGGAAGACGACGTTGATGCGGGCGCTGGTCGGTGTCCAGGTCGTCCGGAGCGGGGCGGTGACGGTGCTCGGGGAGGAGGCCGGGTCGCGGGGACTGCGGCGGAGGGTCGGGTACGCGACGCAGACGCCGGCGGTCTATGCGGATCTGAGCGTCGCGGAGAACATGCGGTACTTCGCGTCCGTGCTGGGCGCGCCGCGTGGGGACGTGGCGCGGGTCATCGACGAGGTGGGGCTCGGCAAGCACCGGGACCAGGTGGTCTCGACGCTGTCCGGTGGGCAGCTCAACCGGGTGAACCTCGCGGTGGCGCTGCTCGGGACGCCGGAGCTGCTCGTCCTGGACGAGCCGACCGTGGGCCTCGATCCGGTGCTGCGGCAGGAGCTGTGGGAGCTGTTCCGCGAGCTGGCGGACCGGGGCACGACGCTGGTCGTGTCCAGTCACGTCATGGACGAGGCGGGACGCACCGACCGGCTGCTGCTGATGCGGGAGGGCCGCATCCTCGCCGACGGCTCGCCCGAGGCGCTGCGGTCCCGGACGGGCGCGGCGGACCTGGAGGAGGCGTTCCTCCAGTTGATCAACGAGAGGGCGGAGAGCCCGGCATGAGCCTCGCGATCACGCTGGCGACGATGCGGCGCATCCTCGCCCAGCTCAAGAACGACCATCGCACGCTCGGCATGCTCATCGGCGTGCCCAGCCTGCTGATGATCCTGCTGCGGTACGTGTTCGACCAGCCGGTGGTGTTCGACCGGGTGGGCCCGATGCTGCTCGGGCTGTTCCCGTTCCTGATCATGTTCATCGTGACGAGCGTGGCGACGTTGCGGGAGCGGACGGGCGGGACGCTGGAGCGGCTGATGACCATGCCCGCCGGCAAGCTGGACCTGCTGTTCGGGTACGCGCTGGCGTTCGGGGTCATCACGCTGGCGCAGGTCGGCGTCGTGCTGCTGATCTCGCTGACGTGGCTCGGGCTCGACCTGAGCGGCTCGCTGGCGTCGCTGGTGCTCGTGGCGGTGCTGGACGCGCTGCTCGGCATGGCGCTCGGGCTGTTCGCGAGCGCGTTCGCGCGGACGGAGTTCCAGGCCGTGCAGTTCATGCCGGCGTTCGTGCTGCCGCAGCTGCTGCTGTGCGGGCTGATCATGCCGCGGGACGACATGGCGCCGTGGCTGGAGGCGATCTCCCGGGTGCTGCCGCTGACGTACGCGGTGGACGGCATGCAGGAGATCAGCCGGGTGCCGGACTTCACCGGGACCCTCGCGGCGGACGTCGCGGTCGTCGCGGGGTTCACGTTCGTGGCGCTGCTGCTCGGCGCCGCGACGCTGCGGCGGCGGACCGCCTGATCCGGACACCTGCGCTGATCGGTGCGTTCCGGTCGGGATCGGCTGGTAATCTCCGGCGCCATGACCCCCCGAGACCCCTCCGGACCGCCTGCGCCCGACCTGTCCCCGCCGCCGCACAAGGGTGCGGACGAGCCGTCGGGTCTCAGTGCTCTCGGGACGCTCGGCGGTCCGGACGACGAGGGCGGCGGGGGGCACCGCAAGCCGCGCAGGCGCCGCTGGCCGCGGGTCCTGATCGCGGTGGGGGTGTTCTTCGCGCTGGTCGTGGCCGGTCTGGGCGGGCTGGCGTGGCAGCGGCAGTCGTCCTACAACGGCAACATCGACCGGATCAAGGGCGTGATGCCGGACGAGGGCGCCGGCCGGCCGGGCCCGAACGTCGCCGGTACCGAGAACTGGCTCCTGGTCGGGTCGGACTCGCGGGCGGACGCGTCCACGACCGGGGACGGGGGGCAGGTGTGGAAGCCGGGCCAGCAGCGCACGGACACGATCATGCTGCTGCACCTGCCCGCGGATCGCAGCAAGGCGTACGTGGTCTCGTTCCCGCGCGACTCCTGGGTGGAGATCCCCGGCTACGGCAACCAGAAGATCAACGCGGCGTTCTCGTTCGGCGGGCCGAAGCTGCTCATCGAGACGATGGAGAACCTGACGGGCGTCCGCGTCGACCACTACGGCGCGATCGACTTCGAGGGGTTCAAGTCGATGACGGACGCGCTCGGGGGCGTCACCGTCGACATCAAGCAGAGCGTGTACGACCCGGCCCGCAAGGTGAGCTGGACGGCGGGGCGGCAGAAGCTCGACGGGGAGAAGGCGCTGCTGTTCGTCCGGCAGCGGTACAACCTGCCGAACGGCGACTTCGACAGGATCAAGCGGCAGCAGGCGTTCCTCAGCGCGCTCGCCAAGCAGGCGGCGGCCGGGGGGACGCTCACCAACCCGCTGAAGCTCGACCGGTTCCTGTCGGCGTTCACGAAGTCGATCAGCGTGGACGAGAGCGTGTCGGGCGGGAAGCTGCGGTCCCTCGCGCTGAGCCTGCGGCATCTGCGCGCCTCGGATGTGACGTTCATGACGACGCCGTTCCGGGGGACCGGGATGCGCGGCAAGCAGAGCGTCGTCCTGCTGGACCCCGCCAAGTCGAAGGCGCTGTTCAACGCTGTGAAGACGGCGGGGATGCCCGAGTACGTCCGGCAGCACGGGGGCGGGAACAGCCTCGGCACCGTGTCGTGAGCCCGGTCCCGCTCCGGGCATACCCTGGGGGCGAGGACGCAGGACGAGGGGTTCACCAGTGCTTCGACAGGCGTTGCTGGCGGCGTCGCGCAGTGGCGGCGCGCGCAGGGTCGTGGAGACCGCGCCGTTCACCCGCGACGTCGCCCGCCGGTTCATCGCGGGCGAGACGATCGAGGACGCGGTGCGCGTCACGCGGGAGCTGACCGGCGAGGGGCTGCTCGTCAGCGTGGACTTCCTCGGTGAGGACACGCTCGACCGGAAGGGCACCGGGGCGAACGTCCGGCGTTACATCGAACTGCTCGACCGGCTCGGCGCAGCGCGTCTCGGCGCGCGCGCGGAGGTGTCGGTGAAGCTGTCCGCGATCGGGCAGCCCGTGGACGAGTCGCTCACCCTGGACAACGCGCGCCGCATTTGCACGGCCGCACGCTCGGCCGGTACGGCGGTCACGGTCGACATGGAGGACCACACCACGGTCGACTCCACGCTCGGGATCGTCCACGAGCTGCGCAGGGACTTCCCCGACACGGGCGCCGTCATACAGGCGTACCTGCGGCGCGCGGAGGAGTATTGCGCCGAACTGTCGTACGAGGGTTCGCGCGTACGTCTGTGCAAGGGCGCGTACGCCGCTCCCGACGACGTGGCCTTCAGCGGCAAGGAGGACGTCGACAAGTCCTTCGTCCGCTGTATGAAGATCTTGATGGCGGGCAAGGGCTACCCGATGCTGGCCACGCACGATCCGCGTCTGATCGACATCGCCGGGGCGCTGGCCGTTCTGGACGAACGCGACGCCGACGCCTTCGAGTACCAGATGCTCTACGGCGTCCGCCCGCAGGAGCAGAGGCGGCTCGCCGGGCAGGGCGCGCAGGTCCGCGTGTACGTCGCGTACGGCGAGGACTGGTACGGGTTCTTCATGCGGCGCCTCGCCGAGAGTCCCGGCAACCTCCGGCTCCTGGCGCGCTCGCTCGTCGGCCGCGGCTGACCCGGTCCGCGGCTGACCCGCTCCGCGGCGGTCCGCTGCGTGGTGCCCGTCCCGCGGCGGGCCGTGCCGGGCGCGGCTATAGGGTGGACCGGTCGTTGAAACCCCACGTCAAGGTATGTCGATGATCGCGATTCTGGGTGCCGGGAAGATGGGCGAGGCGCTGCTGTCGGGCGTCCTGCGGGCCGGCCGCCGCCCGTCGGAGCTGATGGCGACCGCGCGCCGTGAGGAGCGCGGGGCGCTGCTGCGCGAGCGGTACGGCGTCGAGATCGTCACGAACGTGGAGGCCGCGGAGCGCGCGGGCACCCTGGTCCTCGCGGTCAAGCCGCAGGACATGGGCGCGCTGCTGGACGAGGTGGGCCCGCACGTCCCGCCGGGGCGGCTGGTGGTCTCGATGGCGGCGGGCATCACGACCCCGTTCATCGAGCAGCGGCTCCCGGACGGCGTCCCCGTCGTGCGGGTCATGTCGAACACGCCCGTGCACGTGGACGAGGCGATGAGCGTGATCTCCGCGGGGGCGCACGCGGGCGAGGAGCACCTGAAGCTCGCCGAGGAGCTGCTGTCGCCGGTCGGGAAGGTGCTGCGCATCCCCGAGTCGCTCCAGGACGGCGCGACCGCCCTGTCCGGCAGCGGCCCCGCGTACTTCTACTTCCTCGTCGAGGCGATGGTGGACGCGGGCATCCTGCTCGGGATGCCGCGGGCCGCCGCGCTGGAGATGGTGATCCAGTCCGCCGTGGGCGCCGCGGTCATGCTGCGGGACTCCGGGGAGCATCCCGTCCTGCTGCGCGAGGCCGTCACGTCCCCCGGCGGGACGACGATCGCGGCGATCCGGGAGCTGGAGCGGCACGGGGTCCGCGCCGCGGTCCTGGAGGCCATCGAGGCGGCCCGGAACCGGGGGCAGGAACTGGCCGGCGGCTGATCCCGGCCCGGGGCGCGCGGGTGAGGCTAGGACGCGCCGGAATGGGCACAAATCCCCCTGAAGGGCGAAAGGGGGGATGAATGCCGTGCGAAAGTTCATTTCTGAACGATTGAGCCAGGGTGGGGGTCGCACCCGTGTAAGGGGCATGGGACTTTTCCTCCGCTTGCTCGTGGCCGCGGGACTGGCGGCCGACGCCATCGTGCACTGGAGGTTCGCCCCCGACATGGCGTATGTCCAGGGCGGCTCGATCGATGGCGACATGCTGTTCCGGATCCAGGCCGCGATCGCGGGCGTGACGGCCGTGGTGATCCTGACCTACGCCCGCCGGTGGTCGTACGCACTGGCGTTCCTGGTCGCGGCGAGCGCCGTGGGGGCGCTGCTGTTCTACTACTACGTCGACGCGGGCGCGATCGGGCCGCTGCCGGACATGCACGAGCCCGTCTGGTACAGCGACAAGACGATCAGCCTGATCGGGGAGGGCATCGCCGCGCTGGCCGCGCTGGCGGGATTCGTGCTCACGGGCCCGGCGGACCACGACACGAGGTCCCGTACGAGCGAGCCGGCGGGCCACTTCTAAACCACGGGGAAACATGCCCTCATCGGGCCGTTCGTCCCGGCGCGTCCGGGAACGTTCTCATCATGCCTCCGCCGCCCCCCGCCGCATCCGGCTGATCATGCTCGGCGTCCTGCTGGCCGGGTCCCTCGGCGCCTGCACGGGCGGTGGCGACGGGCGGCCGCCGCAGCTCGGCGCGGTCGCCAGATCCGACGTGTCCGAGGTGGTCGAGGCCCCCGGCACGGTGTCGGCGCGGGCCACGGCCGTGCTCCGCGCGCCCGCCGACGGGACGGTCGAGCGCCTCTACGTCGCCGACGGCGACAAGGTCCGCGCCGGCGACGTCCTCGCCAGGATCCTGTCGCCGGACGCCGAGGAGCGCCTGGCACGGGCGCGCGAGGCGGACCGGGCGGCGTCGGGCGGCGTGTCCGTGCCCGCGGGCGCCGACCTCGCCGCCCTCCAGCACCGGACGGACGAGGCGGCGCGGGAGGGGTTCGCCGAGGCGCGCGAGGCCGCGCAGGGCATCCCCGACCCGGAGCAGCGGGCGCTCGTCCTCACGGCGATCACGCGCGCCGAGACCGGGTACCGCACCGCGGCGGATGCCGCGCGGACCGCCGTGGCCAGGCTGAACGCCGGGCTCGGCGGCCTCGGCGCGACGGTGTCCTCGATCACCGCGGCGCAGCGGGTGCAGACGCGGGCGGCGGTCGGCGCGGCCGAGCGCACGATCGGCGCGCTGACGATCAAGGCGCCGTTCGGCGGCGTCGTCGGGCTCGGCGGCCCCGCCGGGGGCGCGCCAGGCCCCGGCGACCTCGCCGGGCGGCTCCCTCGCCCCCTGCGCACCGAGGACGGCCTCACGGGGCTCGGCAGCCTCGGTGTGCCCGGCGCCTCGCCCATCGCCGCGGGCGCGCCCGTCTCGGCCGGTGACGCCGTCGCCACGGTCGCCGACGTCTCGGCGCTCTTCCTCGACGCCCGCGTGGACGAGAGGGACGTGTTCGAGGTCCGCGAGGGCGTGCAGGCGGACGTGGAGCTCGACGCCGTCCCCGACGGGACGTACACGGCCAAGGCGACCAGCGTCGGGTCGACTCCGGCGGCGGCGAGCGGCGGCGGCGTCACCTACAAGGTGACCCTCGCGCTCGGCCGCGGGACCCTGGCGGGCGGTGGAGCGGCCCCGTGGCCGAAGCCGGGCATGAGCGCGATGGTCTCCATGCGGATCCGCGACGTCCGCGACGTCCTGTCCGTCCCGGCCGCGGCGGTCGTCACCAGCGGACGGGAGTCGTTCGTCTGGGTGGAGTCCGGTGGCCGCGCCCGGCGCCGGGTGGTCGGGGTGGGCGTGCAGGGCGACGCGACCGTGGAGATCACGCGCGGCCTGAGGGAGGGCGAGCGGATCGTCGTGCGCGGCGCCGACTCCGTCCGCCCGGGGCAGGAGCTGGATCCGTGACGTCCGGGGGCGCGGCGGGGGAGCCCGCGCTGGAGGCGGTGGCCGTCAGCCGGACGTACCGGATGGACGGTGCCGACGTCACCGCGCTGCACGCGGTGAACCTGCGCATCGACGAGGGGGAGTTCGTCGCGATCGCCGGGCCGTCCGGGTCGGGCAAGTCGACGCTCCTGCATCTGCTCGGCTGCCTGGACCATCCGACCTCCGGGTTCCTGCGCGTCTCCGGGCGGGAGGTCGCCTCGCTGAGCGAATCCGAGCTCGCCGGGCTGCGCAACGCCCGCTTCGGTTTCGTGTTCCAGTCGTTCCGGCTGCTGGAGCGGGCGAGCGCGCGCGAGAACGTGGCGCTCCCGCTCGTCTACCGCGGCGTGCCGCGGGGCGAGCGCCGCCGCCGCGCCGCCGAGGCGCTCGCCCTGGTCGGCCTCGAACACCGTCTCGGCCACCGGCCGGACCGGCTGTCCGGCGGCGAGCGGCAGCGCGTGGCCATCGCCCGCGCGCTCGTCGGCGACCCCGGTGTCGTCCTCGCCGACGAGCCGACCGGCAGCCTCGACGCCGACGCCGGGCGGCGCGTGCTGGACCTGCTCGAACGCCTCAACGCCGAACGCGGCGTCGCCGTCGTCCTGGTCACCCACGATCCCGGCGTCGCCGGCCGCGCCCGCCGCCGGGTCCGCATCCGCGACGGCCGCATCGAGCACGACGACGCCGCAGGACGCGACGCGGGCGTGCCGCGGGAGCGGCGTTGAGGGTCGCCGAGTCGTACCGGGAGGCGTCGGACGCGCTGCGCGCCCACCGGTTCCGCAGCGCGCTGGCGATGCTCGGGGTGGCCGTCGGCGTCGCCGCCGTGGTCGTCCTCGTCGCGGTCGGCGCCGGTGCCCGCGACCTCGTCCGGTCCGCGATCGAGGGCCTCGGCTCCAACGTCATCGTCGTCGCGCCCGGAGGGCCCGCTCCCGGGCCCGCGCCGGTGGCCGGGCGGATGCGGCTGGAGGACGCCCGCTACCTCGGCCAGGTGACCGGGGACGAGAGCGCCGTCGCGGCCGCGCTCGGCTCCGGCGGGGAGGTCCGGGCGGGCCGCGGGTCGATGCCCGTGATGGTCGTGGGCGCGGACGAGAACCTCCGCGGCGTCCTCGGCCGTCCGCTGCGCCAGGGCCGCTACCTCACCCGCGCCGACGTGGACGGGCGCGGCCGCGTGGTGGTCCTCGGCTCCGGCGCCGCGCGGCGGCTGTTCGGCGACGCGGACCCCGTCGGGCGGCAGGTGTCGGTCGCGGGCCGCTCCCGGTTCCGCGTGGTCGGCGTGCTGGCGGAGGTCGGACGGGGCTTCGGCGGGGCCCGGGACGCCGAGGCCCACATCCCGATCACCACGGCGCAGCGCATGTTCGGCGTGACCCGCGTCGACTACATCGCCGTCCGGGCCCCGGCGAAGGGCGACGTCCCGCGCCTGCGGGCCGAGGTCGTGGACGCGTTGCAGAGCAAGTACCGGGGCGAGAGCTTCTCGGCGGTCACCCGGACACAGCTCCTCGGCACCGTCGGGAGGCTCCTCGGCGCGCTCACCGGCGTCCTCGCCGCCATCGCGGCGGTCTCGCTGCTCGCCGGGGGCGCCGGGGTCTCCGGCATCATGTTCGCGGGCGTCAGGGAGCGGACCGGGGAGATCGGCCTGCGCAAGGCGCTCGGCGCGCGGCGGCGCGACATCCTCGCGCAGTTCCTCGCCGAGGCCGTGCTGCTGACCTCCTTCGGCGGCGCCGCGGGCGTCCTGCTCGGCGTCGGCGCCGCGCTCGCCGTCGGCGTCCTGACGCCCGTCCCGGTGGCCGTCGCCTGGTGGTCCCCGGCGCTCGCCTTCGCCGTCTCCGCCGCGGTCGGTGTCGTCTCCGGCGTCGTCCCCGCCCGCCGGGCCGCCCGGCTCGACCCGGTCGCCGCGCTGCGCTGACCTCGGCCTGCTCCGGCCCGCAGCCCAGGCCCTCTAGGCGACCGCCTCCGGTCCTTCCGTGGCGGAGCGGACGAAGCGGGCCGCCTCCCGCATCGCGGCGCCCGCCTCGGGCAGCACCCGGTTCAGGATCTGGAACACGTGCATCTGCCCCTGCCACACCTGGAGCTCACAGGAGGCGCCCGCGCGGTCCAGCGCGTCCGCGAGCGCCTCGGCCTCGGGACGCAGCACCTCCGCGCCGCCCACCTGGATCAGGACGGGCGGCGCGTCGTCCCACGCGCACGTCAGCAGCGCCAGCCGGGGGTCGCCGAACCCGTCCGGGCCGACCACGAGGCGCGCGATCCGCCGTGCCGAGCGGGCGCTGATGTAGGGGTCGCGGGCGCCGTTCTGCGCCCGGATGGAGAGTTCACAGGTCAGGTCGACCCAGGGGGAGAACAGCACGATCCCGGCGGGAGGCGGCAGCCCCGTCCGGCAGATCTCGGCGGCCAGCGCGGCGGCGAGGTGCCCGCCCGACGAGTCGCCCGCGAGGACGATCCCGGACGCGGGGACCCCGCGCGCCAGCAGCCACCGGTACGCCGCCACCGCGTCCTCCAGCGGCGCGGGGAACGGGTGCTCGGGCGCCAGCCGGTAGCGCGGGACGAGGACGGGCAGTCCCGTGTCGACCGCCAGCCGCGAGGTGATCGGCCGGTGGGTGCGCGGCGAGCAGACGACGTAACCGCCGCCGTGCAGGTAGAGGATCGTGCCGTCCGCGTTCCCGCCCTCGCGCGGGACGACCCACTCGCCCCTGACCGGCTCACCGCGTCCGGTCCCGGTCCGGGGGCCGCTCAGCGGTGTGACGCGGACGCGCGAGGTGTGCCGCATCAGCAGGGACGCGGCGTCGACCGTCGAACGGGCCGTGCGGATGCCGCCCGCGCCCCCGGGGACGCGGTGGACGAACGGCCGGGCACCGAGCCGGATCATCCCGCTGAGCGCCCGGCTGCGGACGCTCGGCCCGGCGGCCCGCGGCCCGGTCGTACGCGGTCCGGTCGTACGCGGCGAGGGGGTCACCTCGGCAGGATCCATCCGCACCTCATCCGCTGTTTCGCGTGTGTTACGGATATGCCCATAAATGCCCGGTAACGCACCTCGGGCCGTCCCGGTCCCGGACCGTCCCGCCCCCGGCCGATCGCCCGGAACGTGTGATCCGCGCCACGGCGCCCGCGCGATACCGTGAGGTCATGACCAGCCCCGCCGCGTCCGCCCCCTCCGAACCGGCGGGGTGCGGGCTGAGGATCCTCTGGGACGACCGGCTCGTGTCCTACGACTTCGGGCCCGGTCACCCGATGAACCCCGTCCGGGTCGAGCTGACGATGGCGCTGGCGCGCGGGCTGGGCGTGCACGACCGGCCGAACGTCCGCGTCACCGGGTTCGGCGCGGCCGGCGACAAGCTGCTCGGGCTCGTCCACGAGGAGTCCTACATCGCCGCGGTCAGGCACGCCGGCGAGACCGGGCTGCCCGACGAGCGGCACGGGCTCGGCACGCCCGACAACCCCGTCTTCCTCGGCATGCACGACGCGTCCGCGCTGGTGGCGGGCGCCTCCGTGGCGGCGGCCGAGGCGGTGTGGACGGGCGGTGCCGAGCACGCCGCGAACATCTCCGGCGGGCTGCACCACGCGCTGAGCGGCGCCGCGAGCGGCTTCTGCGTCTACAACGACCCGGCCATCGCCATCGCGTGGCTGCTGGAGAACGGCGCCGAGCGCGTCGCCTACGTCGACGTCGACGTCCACCACGGCGACGGCGTCCAAGCCGCCTTCTACGACGACCCGCGCGTGCTGACGATCAGCCTGCACGAGACCCCGCGGACGCTGTTCCCCGGCACCGGCTTCCCGAACGAGACCGGCGGTGTGGACGCGCCGGGCACGTCGGTGAACGTGGCGCTGCCGCCCGGCACCGGGGACGCGCCGTGGCTACGCGCGTTCGAGGCGATCGTCCCGCCGCTGCTGCGCCGGTTCCGCCCGCGGGTCCTCGTCACCCAGCACGGCGCGGACGGCCACGCGCTCGACCCGCTCGCGCACCTGACCCTCAGCGTGGACGGGCAGCGCACCGCCTACGCGGCGCTGCACCGGCTCGCGCACGAGACCGCCGGCGGCCGCTGGGTCATCACCGGCGGCGGCGGATACGAACTGGTCCAGGTCGTCCCGCGCGCGTGGACGCACCTGCTGGCCGAGGCGTCGGGCGCGCCGATCCCGCCCGAGACCCCGACGCCGGAGGAATGGCGCGAGTTCGTCCGGCTGCGGGCCGACGAGATCGCCCCCCGGCGGATGACGGACGGAACGAGCACGGTGGAGGTGCCCAGGTGGGGGAACGGCTACGACCCGGCGAGCCCGGTCGACCAGGCGGTGCTGGCGACGCGGCGGGCGGTGTTCCCCGAGCACGGCCTCGACCCGATGACGGACGAGTGACGGCCGCCCCCGGACGGGACGCGCTGCGCGCCCATCTCGTCGAGACGAGGATCGCGGGCGACGTGGCGACCCCGCGCCAGAACAACCTGCTGCACTACCGGCGGCTCGTGGCCGGCGACCCGTACTACCGGCTCGGGCTGGAGCTCAAGCCGTCGTGGACGGAGCAGGGCGTCCTGGAGACGATGGTCGAGCGCTGCGGCGTCGATCCCGACCCCGCGCACCTGTACGGCGACGACACCATCGACCCCGACATCACCCTCGACACGCTGGAGGCGATGGGCGACCGCATCGGGCTCGCCGCCCGCCGCCGCGAGACCGTGGTGATCGCCACCGGCCATCCGGCGACCCTGACACCCGTCTACCAGGCCGTCGCGGCCGTCCTGGCGGACGCCGGTTGCCGGATCCTGACGCCCGCCGCGGGCTGGACCTACGAGGTCGGCACCGGCTGGGGCGGTGTGGAGACGCGCCGCCTCGTCTACGCCGAGGGCGGCGTGGCGATGCTGGAGGGCGACGACGGCCGCACCCACCACACGCACGACCCGCACCCCATGGAGGCGATGCTCCGCGAGCTCGCCGCGGCGGCCGCGGAGGCATCCTCCGGCCCCGGGGAAGGCGCCCCGGCGGGGTCCGCCGCTACCGGTTCGGGTGATCTGGCGGGAAGAGAACCGAATGTTTGGCCGGATCTGGCCATCGCCGACCATGGCTGGGCGGGCGCGGCCGGGCAGGCGGGCATCGACACCGTCGGGTTCGCTGACTGTAACGATCCGGCGCTGTTCGTCGGGGCCGCGGAAGGCAAGATCAACGTGGTCGTCCCGCTCGACGACGGTGTATCCCCGCACCATTACGCGCCAATGACCGCCTATCTCCTGGGAAGGGCCGGGCTCTCCGTATCCGGCTGACCACGCTCACCTGGCGGATAGGCCCGCGCATCTGTCACTCCGTGTGACGCAACGGCCGTAGCGGGGCGTCTGCGTCCGCGCGAAGCCACCGAATGCGCCTGAGTCGCAGGTCATCGCCTGGTTTCGGTTGACAACCGATCGCCGGGCGACTCCCTGTGCCGTCACCTCACCCTCCGTGCGGACAGTGCCCTGTGGCCGCCCGGTCAGGTCGGGATACGGAAATGGGTGGAACTCCCCTCTTGCGACTGCCGATACGCGATTTACGCTGGAGGAAGTACACGTGCGTGATCAAAGTCACCCAAAGGGCCGGTGCGCGGCACGTGTGGAAGAGGGCGTCCGATGAGCTCAGGCGAGCGACCTCTGAGTGAGGTCAGGTTCCTGACCGTCGCCGAAGTGGCGTCGGTGATGCGGGTGTCCAAGATGACCGTCTATCGCCTCGTCCACTCCGGCGAGCTGCCCGCGATCCGCGTGGGCCGTTCGTTCAGGGTTCCCGAGCAGGCCGTTCACGACTACCTGCGCGACGCGTACATCGAAGCCGGATAAGGGATAGGGGCGGGGGACGAGAGACCTCCCCGCCGCGACCTCCACACCCGGCCGTGCAGGGGGCACCGGGACGGACCGCGAGGGACGGCCCGGAGCTGGGGAACAAGGACAGGGGACCGGCCGGTGGCCGAACGGCCACCGGAGCCGGCGCCCGGGGGAACGGGGGCATCACCGATGCCCGCGGCGTCCCGGGCGCCGGGGGACGGTCAGGACACGACGCGGGACGGGCGGTGCCCGCCCCGCGCGGAACGGTGCCCGGCGCCGCGCGACGTGCGGTGCCGGCTCCCGCATGTCAGGCCACGGCCTGACCTCCGCCGGTACAGCGGTACCCTTGGGCAGCGGACCGTGCGCGCGTTCGACCGATGCTCGCCTGCGGCACGCCCGTCTCCTGCCGATCACCCGATACGCCGAGCGAGGTCACGTGGGCTCTGTCATCAAGAAGCGCCGCAAGCGGATGGCGAAGAAGAAGCACCGCAAGCTGCTGAAGAAGACGCGCATCCAGCGTCGCAACAAGAAGTAGACACGCCGGCCACTCAGCCGTAAGGGGTGGGGCGCACCGTGTCCTCCATGCCCGCCGCCGCGGCCCGTGTCGTCCTCGTCACGGGCGTGTCCCGTTTCCTGGGGGCGCGGGTCGCGCACACCCTCCAAGCCGACCCGGGGATCGAGCGCGTCATCGGGGTGGACACCGTGCCGCCCGGAGCGCAGCCCGGGGCGTCGCCCGGAACCTCCCCCGGTCGCACCGAGTTCGTCCACGTCGACATCCGCACACCGGACATCGCGAAGATCATCGCTTCGGAGCGGGTCGACACGGTGGTGCACCTCAGCCTGGTCACCGCCCCGCCGGCGTCGCGCGCGAAGGCGAAGGAACTCAACGTCATCGGGACGATGCAGCTCCTCGCGGCCTGCCAGCGCTCGCCCGACACGCGCAAGCTCGTCGTCCGCTCCTCGGCCGCCGTCTACGGCTCCTCGCCGAGGGACCCCGCGGTGTTCACCGAGCGGGACGAGCCCGCCGAGGCGCCGGCCTCCGGGTACGCCAAGGACGCGGTCGAGGTCGAACGCTACGTCCGGGGGCTCCAGCGGCGCCGCTCCGGCCTCACGGTGTCGGTGCTGCGGTTCGCGAACCTCCTCGGGCCCGGCGTCGACTCGCCGTTCACCCGCTACCTGCGCCTGCCGGTCGTCCCGACGGTGCTGGGCTTCGACCCGCGGCTCCAGTTCCTGCACGAGGACGACGCCGTCGAGGTGCTGCGGCGCATGACCGTCGAGGACCACCCCGGCTGCTTCAACGTCGCGGGCGACGGGGTCCTGCTGCTGTCGCAGGCGCTGCGTCGCGCGGGGCGCCCGTACGTCCCCGTCCCGTCCCCGTCGATCTCGGTCCTCGGCGACATGGGACGGCGCTTCGCGGGTATGTCGGGGTTCTCGCCCGAGCTCCTGCGCTGGCTGACCTACGGCCGCGTCGTCGACACGTCGGCGCTCGCCCATGAGCTGGCCTGGCGTCCGAAGCACGGATCCGAGGCCGCGTTCGCCGACTTCGTCGCCGCGCAGATCTCCGGGCAGGGCTCCGGGCAGGGTTCCGCCCAGGTCCCGGGGCACGACATCGGACGCGGCGTGCTCGACCGGCTCGGCGCCGTCCTCGGCAGGGGAGGAACATGAACGCCGACCGGCAGGGCGACGACGCGCGGCACCGCCCCGGCGGGCGCGGCCCCCTCGAAGAGACCATCGCCTCCGGCCTGGCCTTCCTGCGCCGCCGCCTCAACGGCGAGTACGAGGTCGACGAGTTCGGCTTCGATCCCGACTTCAACCGCACCGTGCTGCTGCCCCTCGCCCGCGCGCTCTACCAACACTGGTTCCGCGTGGAGGTCTCCGGCGTGGAGCACGTCCCCGCCGGGGGCGCCCTCGTCGTCGCCAACCACTCCGGCACGATCCCGCTCGACGCGATCATGCTCTCCGTCGCGGTCCACGACCACGCCGGACGCGACCTGCGCCTGCTCGGCGCCGACCTCGTCTACCAGGTGCCCGTCCTCGGCCACCTGTCCCGCAAGGCCGGCCACACGCTGGCCTCTCCCGCCGACGCGTCCCGCCTGCTCGGCAAGGACGAGCTGGTCGGCGTCTTCCCCGAGGGCTTCAAGGGCGTCGGCAAGCCGTTCGCCGACCGCTACCGGCTCCAGCGGTTCGGCCGCGGCGGGTTCGTCGAGACGGCGCTGCGCGCGGGCGTGCCGATCGTCCCCGCCGCCATCGTGGGCGCCGAGGAGATCTACCCGAAGATCGCCGACGTGCGCCCGCTCGCCCGCCTGCTCGGCCTCCCGTACTTCCCGGTCACGCCGACGTTCCCGCTGCTCGGCCCGGCGGGGCTCGTCCCGCTCCCGTCCAAGTGGATGATCCGGTTCGGCGAGCCCATGCCGCTGGAGGAGTACGACGCAGCCTCCGCCGACGACCCGATGACCGTCTTCGAGATCACCGACCAGGTCCGCGAGACCGTCCAGCAGATGCTCAACGAGACCGTCCTGCGGCGGGGCCCGGCCTTCTTCTAATGACCGGGGGCCCGGCTGGGCAATGTCAGGGGGGCATGGCACGATTTCGCAGGTGGACAGCACCGCGGACCGACACCTGGGCGACCTCGCGCGGCTGCGCCGCGTCCGCGACCGGATCGACCGGGACTACGCACAGCCCCTGGACGTCGAGGCGCTCGCCCGTGGTGTGCACATGTCGGCGGGGCATCTCAGCCGCCAGTTCCGCCTCGCCTACGGGGAGTCACCGTACAGCTACCTGATGACGCGGCGCATCGAGCGCGCCATGGCCCTGCTGGACCGAGGCGACCTCAGCGTCACCGACGTGTGCTTCGCGGTCGGCTGCTCCTCGCTCGGCACGTTCAGCACCCGCTTCGCCGAGCTGGTGGGGATGCCGCCGAGCGCCTACCGGCGCCGCGAGGCGGGCGCCGCGGCGGGTATGCCGTCGTGCCTGGCGAAGCAGGTGACCCGGCCGATCAGGAATCGAGAAGCGCCGGACACGGGCCCGCACCTAGCCTGACCGGCATGGACGTCGGCGGCCGCGCGACCCCGGGCGCGATCCCGCCGGCGGCCTGACCCGCCGTCCGGGAGCGGGCGCCGGGACGTCCGGACGACTCCGCAGATCAGGTAGACATGGGCCGGAGCGGCCCCGCCCGACAGATGGGAACACCACAAGCATGGTCACGAGGACCGACGCGCAGCCGCCTGCGCAGCACGCCGCCGACAGCCACGACCTGATCCGCGTGCACGGCGCCCGCGAGAACAACCTCAAGGACGTCAGCATCGAGATCCCGAAGCGCCGGCTGACGGTGTTCACCGGCGTCTCCGGCTCGGGCAAGAGCTCCCTGGTGTTCGCGACGATCGCCGCGGAGTCGCAGCGGATGATCAACGAGACCTACAGCGCCTTCGTGCAGGGCTTCATGCCGACGCTGTCGCGGCCCGAGGTCGACGTGCTGGAGGGGCTGACGACCGCGATCATCGTCGACCAGCAGCGGATGGGCGCCGACCCCCGCTCCACGGTCGGCACCGCCACCGACGTCAACGCGATGCTGCGCATCCTGTTCAGCCGGCTCGGGCGGCCGCACATCGGCGCGCCCAGCGCGTTCGCCTTCAACGTGCCGTCGGTCCGGGCGAGCGGTGCGATCACCGTCGAGCGCGGCGACCGCAAGGCCGTGAAGGCGACCTTCACCCGCACCGGCGGCATGTGCACGCGCTGCGAGGGCCGCGGCACGGTCTCCGACATCGACCTCACCCAGCTCTTCGACGACTCCAAGTCGCTCCTGGAGGGCGCGATCACCGTCCCCGGCTACAAGGTGGACGGCTGGTGGACGGTCGGGATCTTCACCGAGTCGGGCTTCCTCGACCCGGACAAGCCGATCCGCGAGTACACCAAGCAGGAGCTGCACGACCTCCTCTACAAGGAGCCGGTGAAGGTCAAGGTCAACGGCGTCAACCTCACCTACGAGGGGCTCGTCCTGAAGGTGCAGAAGTCGTTCCTGTCCAAGGACCGCGAGGCGCTCCAGCCGCACATCCGGGCGTTCGTGGACCGGGCGGTCACCTTCACCGAGTGCCCCGAGTGCGAGGGCACCCGGCTCAGCGAGGCGGCCCGGTCGTCGCGGATCGGCGGCGTCAGCATCGCCGACGCGTGCCGGATGCAGATCAGCGACCTGGCCGAGTGGGTCCGCGGCTTGGACGAGCCGTCGGTGGCGCCGCTGCTCGCCACGCTGGCCCACAGCCTCGACTCGTTCGTGGAGATCGGGCTGGGCTACCTCTCGCTGGAGCGGCCCGCGGGCACGCTGTCGGGCGGAGAGGCGCAGCGCGTCAAGATGATCCGCCACCTCGGCTCCTCGCTCACCGACGTCACCTACGTCTTCGACGAGCCGACGATCGGCCTGCACCCGCACGACATCCGGCGGATGAACGACCTGCTGCTGCGGCTGCGGGACAAGGGCAACACGGTCCTGGTCGTGGAGCACAAGCCGGAGACGATCCTCATCGCCGACCACGTCGTCGACCTCGGCCCCGGCGCCGGGACGGCGGGCGGCACCGTCTGCTTCGAGGGCACCGTCGAGGGGCTGCGGGCCAGCGGCACGATCACCGGACGCCATTTCGACGACCGGGCGTCCCTCAAGGAGACGGTGCGGACGCCCACCGGCGCGCTGGAGATCCGCGGCGCGACGGCGCACAACCTGCGCGACGTCGACGTCGACGTGCCGCTGGGGGTCCTGACCGTCGTCACCGGCGTCGCCGGTTCCGGCAAGAGCTCGCTCGTGCACGGCTCGATCCCCGCGGGCGCGGGCGTGGTGTCGATCGACCAGTCCGCCATCCGCGGCTCGCGGCGCAGCAACCCGGCCACCTACACCGGCCTGCTCGACCCCATCCGCAAGGCGTTCGCGAAGGCCAACGGCGTGAAGCCGGGGCTGTTCAGCGCCAACTCCGAGGGCGCCTGCCCCGCCTGCAACGGCGCCGGGGTCGTCTACACCGACCTGGCGATGATGGCGGGCGTCGCCAGCACCTGCGAGGACTGCGAGGGCAAGCGGTTCCAGCCGTCGGTGCTGGAGCACCTCTTCGGCGGCCGCGACATCAGCGAGGTCCTCGCGATGTCGGTGACGGAGGCCGAGGCGTTCTTCGGCGAGGGGGAGGCGCGCACCCCGGCCGCGCACCGCATCCTCGGACGCCTCGCCGACGTCGGGCTCGGCTACCTCAGCCTCGGGCAGCCGCTCACGACCCTGTCCGGCGGGGAGCGGCAGCGGCTCAAGCTGGCCACCCACATGTCCGAGAAGGGCGGCGTGTACGTCCTCGACGAGCCGACGACCGGTCTCCACCTCGCCGACGTCGAGCAGCTGCTCGGTCTCCTCGACCGGCTCGTCGACTCGGGCAAGTCGGTCATCGTCATCGAGCACCACCAGGCGGTCATGGCGCACGCCGACTGGATCATCGACCTCGGCCCCGGCGCCGGGCACGACGGCGGCCGGGTCGTCTTCGAGGGCACGCCCGCCGACCTCGTCGCCGCCCGCTCCACCCTCACCGGCGAGCACCTCGCGGAGTACGTCGGCGCCTGACCTCGGGGAACCGGGCCCCGGCGCCAGCGGACGCGGCGCTCGGGGCCGCGGTGACGCGGCGAGGAGGGCGGCGGGTCAGTTCGCGCGGTAGTGCTTGCGCAGGGCGATGCCGGCGGCGACACCGCCGGCGAGGGCCCCGGCCCCGGCGGCGGCGGGAAGCGCGACCATGGTGACCTTGCGCCCGGTCCGGAAGTCGTGGACCGGCCAGCCGTTCCGCCTCGCGTGCTCGCGGAGCGCGGAGTCGGGGTTGACGGCGTGCGGGTGGCCCACGGCGGTGAGCATCGGCAGGTCGTTGAACGAGTCGCTGTAGGCGGAGCAGCGGGCGAGGTCGAGCCCCTCGCGCTGCGCCAGCGCCCGGACGGCCTCGGCCTTCGCGGGCCCGTGCAGCAGGTTCCCGACGAGGCGGCCGGTGTAGACACCGTCGCGGGTCTCGGCGACGGTGCCGAGCGCGCCGGTGAGGCCGAGCCGGTGCGCGATCGTCCGGGCGACCTCGACGGGGGTGGCGGTGACGAGCCACACCTGCTGGCCCGCGTCCAGATGCTGGAGGGCGAGGGTGCGGGTGCCGTGCCAGATCCGGTCCGCCATCACCTCGTCGTAGATCTCCTCGCTGAGCCGGACGATCCCGGCGACCCCCTGGCCCGCGACGAACGCCAGCGCGGCCTCCTTGGCGCTGCCGATGTGTTCGGCGTTCTCCGTGCCGCGCAGCCGGAACGCGGCCTGGCCCCAGGCGAACATGGCGAGGTCGCGCATGGTGAACAGCTTGCGGGAGGCGAGGCCGCGGGCGAAGTAGTAGATCGACGCGCCGCGCATCATCGTGTTGTCGACGTCGAAGAACGCCGCCGCCCCGGGGTCGGGGACGGGGACCGGCGTCAGCCGGGCCGCCGCCTCCGCGGCCGCCTCGCCGGCGCTCACGTGGTCCTCGTCCCTGCCGCGCTGCCAGAATCGCCGCATGGCCTTGAGCCTAGTCGGCGACGTTGCTCCGTTCTGCTTGGCGGGCGTGGTTCCGGTGGTCGTCACGGTGGTCGCCCGCGGCGGCCACCAGCCGTTCCCTCAGCGCGGCGCGGAACCGCGGGTCCGGCCCGTCGCCGCTGGCCCGCAGCCGGGCCAGTGCGCTCCCCTTCTCCATCGTCTTGCCTCGCCTGGTCCTCACCGGCCGCTCCCTTGCCGTCCAGGCGCGCGGGCTGCCCTCCCGTACGCGCTCTCCCGTCCGCAAGAACGATCGGATGGCACATGAGGTTACGGGCCGGTACTGATGGACACCCGCGCCAGAGGGACGGCCCCGGGGGTCAGCCGCGCAGGTCGTCCGGCAGCATCCGCTCCAGCGCCCGGACGGCGCGGTACTGCATCGCCTTGATCGCGCCCGGTTTCTTGCCCATCACCAGCGCGGTCTCGGCGACCGACAGCCCGTGCAGGAAGCGCAGCACCACGCATTCCTGCTGCTCGGAGCCCAGCCGCCGGACGGCGGTGAGCAGCGTCCGGTTCGTCATCGCGTCGATGACGGCGCTCTCCGGGCCCTCCTGCGGGCGGCTCGGCTCGACGAGCTCGGCCGTGCAGACCTCCAGCCGGTAGCGCCCGGACTTGTAGTGGTCGGCGACCAGGTTCCGCGCGATCGTGACGAGCCACGCCCCGAAGTCCTTGCCCTGCCAGTGGAAGTCGTGGATCCGGCGGAGCGCGCGCAGGAACGTCTCGCTCGTCAGGTCCTCGGCGAGCGGATGGGCACCGACCCGGTAGTACACGTACCGGTACACCAGCTCGACATAGTGGTCGTAGAGGAGGCCGAACGCCTCGGCGTCCCCGTCCCGCGCACGCAGGACGAGGGACTTGAGCACCGCCGCGCGGTCGGACCCGTCCTCGCGTCCGCGGGCCGGGCCCGCGGTCCGCCCGGACGGCCGGGGCAGCGGGACGGCCCGGGTGTCGAGGGTCAGGCTGCTCATGCAGTCCTCCTCGGGCGTACACGACCTCCGGCGTGATCTGCCACTCTAGATACCGAGAGGTACACCGGGCAATGGGGGCGTGCGGTCCTCGTCGCCGTCCGATCCGTGGCCGTGCCGTCCCGCACGCTTGTTTTCGGATGCCCTGACCGGGGAGCGGTTACCCGTCACCGCCCCGCATCGGGCACCATGGGGCGCGATGGTCGACGCTCTTCTCGCGCTGCTGGCGACCCTGGGTGCCTTGCTGGCCACCGGGTTGCTGATCGCGCGCGCCTACAAGGACCGGCTGCTGTACCTGATCAGCTGGTCCCTCACCCAGGTCGGGGTGTCGCTCGCGCTGCTGTCCATGGGCGTGGGCTTCATGGCCGGGTTCAACGGCCCGCTGTTCCGCGTCGTGGAGATCGGGGCGGCCCTGATCGGGCCGGTCTGGCTCGCGCTCGGCATGATCGAGCTGATCGCGCGGTACGTGCAGGTGCGCTTCGCCGCGTGGCTGTTCGCCGTGTCCTACACGCTCGTCGCGATCGTCATCCTCCTGCTGGACCCGCTGCGGGGCTCGCTGGGCAAGAGCCTGCCGAAGCCGGGCGACACCTACGACGCGCTGCCGCTGCTGCTGATCGACGGCGCCCACGTGGTGGCCGTCATCGCGCTGGTCGGCTGCACGGGCGTCACCGCGTGGCTGGCGAGCAAACGCGACGAGGAGGCCGGTGAGCTGCTGATCCCCGTCGCGCTGGTCGCGCTGGCCGGGGTGCTGGTGGTCAGCGGCAGCCGCGGGCTCCTGCCCGCGCCGGTGGCGATCATCGCGCTGGGGGCCGCCGCCGGGCTGGTCTGGTACGGCGCGATGCGCACCATCCCCGTGTACGAGGACAACGAGCGCGAAGCGGGCGGCGGGTACGCGGCCGCGGAGTACGCCCCGGAAAAGTACGACACGTATGACAAGTACGACGAGTACGGCGACGACCCGTCGACCGGCTACGAGGACCAGGCGTTCACCTCGTTCCAGCCGGAGCCGGTCCCGGCGCCGACGGGGACGCCCGGGCCGCCGCCCGCGACGAAGCGGGGCGCCCTGCGCTTCCCCGACCAGTCCCCGGCCGACGAGCTGCGCTTCCCGGATGCGGGCTTCCTGGACGACCCGTCCCGCGACCCGGCCGGTCCGACCGCGGTCGACGGGCTGCGCCCGGCCGTCCCCGAGCCCTCCCGCCCCGGCGGCGCGCTCGCGGGGCCGCTCCCCGGGTCGCTCGCCGGTGCCCTTGGCGGCGCCCCCGCCGGGGTGCCGGGCGGCGCCGACCTGCCGGCCGGATGCGGGCAGATCACCGTCTACACGCTGCTGGACGGACGCGAGGACGCCTTCGACCGGCTCGCCGCCGACCTCGTCCAGGCCGCGCGGGCGACCGAGCCCGACACCGTCGTCTTCGCGTCCCACGAGGTGGTGGGCGCGCCCACCCAGCGGATCTTCTACCAGCTCTTCCGGGACGACGCGGCCTTCGCCGCCCACCGGCAGCAGCCGCACCTCCAGCGGTTCCTCGCCGAGTCCCGCACGCACGTGCTGGCCACGAACGTGATCGAGCTGCGGCTGGGCTCCTCGAAGATCCCGCTGCCCGCGCCGGAGTACCCGGGGAGGTGACCGTGGACGGCATCATGATCACGCTGCTCGGCAAGCCCGGCTGCCACCTGTGCGACGACGCCCGCGAGGTGATCGGGCGGGTCGCCGGCGAGCTGGGCGTGCCGTGGGAGGAACGTGACATCACCCGCTCCGAGGAGGACACCCGGCTGTACTGGGAGCAGATCCCCGTCACGCTGATCAACGGCGTCCAGCACGACTTCTGGCGGGTCGACGAGCGGCGGCTGCGCGCCGCGATCGGGGAGCTCCGCGCCCGCTGACGGGATGTCTCGTCCGTCACACCCGGGGCCCCGGCGGCGGCCCGGCCACGGCCCGGAACGGTCCGCGGACGCCCTGTACGCGGGGTCCCCGCGTGACCGGCCTGGCCAGGCACGACCCGGGCAACAGGGGCCCCACTTTGTGCGCGTATTCACAAGGGCTTAACCTGAGGGGTAGCCCTGGGACGGTCAGGCCGTGGCCGTGAGGCCCGGCCGGGCGGGCCGGGGCGAGGGACCTCCGGGTCCCGTCCCCAGCGTCGAGTCCCGAAGAGCAGGCCGTGACATCTCGACAGAACCGCCCGCGCGACCGCGGCATCCCCGAAGCCACCGTGGCGCGGCTTCCGGTGTACCTGCGCGCGCTCCACGGGCTCCAGGACCGCGGCGTGGCGACCGTCTCGTCCGAGGAGCTGGCCGCCGCCGCCGGCGTCAACTCGGCCAAGCTCCGCAAGGACCTGTCCCACCTCGGCTCGTACGGGACGCGCGGCGTCGGGTACGAGGTCGAGTACCTCGTCTACCAGATCTCCCGTGAGCTGGGCCTCACCCAGGACTGGGTCGTCGCCATCATCGGCGTCGGCAACCTCGGCCGCGCCCTCGCCGGATACGGGGGGTTCGCCTCCCGCGGCTTCCGCGTCGCGGGCCTCCTCGACGCCGACGACTCCATCGTCGGGCAGGAGATCTCCGGCATGACCGTCGGCCACATCGACCGGCTGGAGGACATCATCGCCGATCACGGCGTGTCCATCGCCGTGATCGCGACGCCCGCCGCCGCTGCCCAGGGGGTGTGCGACCGCGTCGTCGCCGCCGGTGTGACGAGCGTCCTGAACTTCGCGCCCGTCGTCCTCTCCGTCCCTGAGAGCGTGGACGTGCGTAAGGTCGACCTGTCGATCGAATTGCAGATCCTCGCCTTCCACGAGCAGCGCAAGGCCGGGGGGCCGGGCGACTACGAACCGGTGCCCGGCGGTGAGCCCCCGGGGGCCGCGCATTACGTAGAAGCGGTAGAGGCATGAGGCGCCGCGCGGGAGCCGAGGGAGAGGCGGAAGGGACGGCATGAGCGTTCTGGTCGTGGGGCTCAGTCACCGCAGCGCCCCCGTGGCGGTGCTGGAACGGGCGGCGGTCACGGGGGACGACCTGGCCAAGCTGCTGCACTCCGTGCACGATTCCCCGAACGTCGCCGAGACCGCGATCGTCTCGACCTGCAACCGGGTCGAGATCTACGCCGTCGTCGACAAGTTCCACGGCGGCGTCTCGGCGATCTCCGATCTGCTCGCCCGGCACTCGGGCGTCCCCCTGGACGACCTCTCCCGGCACCTGTACGTCCACTACGAGGAGCGCGCCGTCCAGCACGCCTTCGCGGTCGCGTGCGGGCTGGAGTCGATGGTCGTCGGCGAGGGGCAGATCCTCGGGCAGATCAGGCAGGCGTTCCGGTTCGCGCAGGAGCAGGGGACGCTGGGCCGCGACCTGCACGAGGTCCTCCAGCAGGCGCTGCGCGTCGGCAAGCGCGCCCACCACGAGACCGGCATCGACAAGGCCGGGGCGTCGCTGGTCGGCGTGGGCCTGGAGGTCGCCGGACGGCACCTCGGGCCCCTGGACGGCGTGCGCGCCCTGGTCGTCGGCGCCGGTTCGATGAGCTCGCTGGCCGCGGCCACGCTGAGCCGCGCCGGCGCCCGCGAGGTCGTCATCGCGAACCGGACCTACGAGCGCGCGGTCCGGCTGGCGGAGTCCCTGGACGTCCCCGCCCGCGCCGTCGAGCTCCACGCCCTGGACGAGACGATCGCCGAGGCCGACCTGGTGGTGTCGTGCACGGGCGCGCCGGGGCTCGTCCTCACGGCCGAGCGGCTGGCCGCGCGGGGCGCCGGGACGGACGGACGCCGCCGCTTCCTCCTCGACCTCGCGCTCCCGCACGACATCGACCGCGCCGTCCGCGACCTGCCGGGCGTCGAGCTGGCCGGGCTGGACGACCTGCGCACCGCGCAGGAGGCGCAGCGGGCCATCGGCCCCGAGGCCGTCGAGGCGGTCCGCAAGATCGTGTGCGACGAGGTCGCCGCCTTCCTCGGCGCCGCCCGCGCCGCGGCGGTCGCGCCCACGGTGGTGGCGCTGCGCAGCAAGGCCGCCGAGGTCGTGGACGCGGAGCTGGCCCGCCTCGCCGGGCGGCTGCCCGGGCTGGACGAGCGCGACCGCGGGGAGATCGCCCAGACCGTCCGGCGGGTGGTGGACAAGCTGCTCCACGCGCCGACCGTCCGGGTCAAGGAACTGGCCTCGGCGCCGGGCGGCGACACCTACGCCGACGCGCTCCGCGAGCTGTTCGACCTCGACCCGAAGGCGCCCGAGGCCGTCGCACGCGCCGACATGGGGGACGCGGGCGCGCCCGGGGGCACGGCGCCGTCCGGCCCCGTCCCGTGGGGCGGCGAGACGCGCGCGGCCTCCGCCGGCCGTACGGTGGAGGGGAGCAGTAACACCGAGAGCATGGACGTGGCGGGCACGGGGGCGGCCGAGGCCGCCCGCGTCACCCGGATCGAATGCGCCGAGGCCGACTGCGTGAGCAGCGGCCCGGCCGAACCGGGGATCACCGCTGGAGCGGTCAACGCGCAGGCCGGGAGCGTCCGCGCGGTGAGCGGACGCGACCCGCGGCACGAGGGATGACAGACGTGGACGGCGGCCCGGAGGCGGCCCGCCGGAGGCCGAGCGGAGCGAGGCATTGAGGACAACGGGCAGCGGGGGGCCGCTGCGGCTCGGGACCCGCAAGAGCCTGATGGCGATGACGCAGTCGCAGCAGGTCGCGGACGCGTTGACGCTGCGCACCGGGCATGCGGTGGAGCTGGTCGGGGTAACGACCGAAGGTGATGTTTCCAAGGCGCTGCTGGCCCAGATCGGGGGCACCGGGGTCTTCGTCAACGGGCTGCGGGACAAGCTGCTGTCCGGTGAGGTGGACTTCGCGGTGCACTCGCTGAAGGACCTGCCGACGGGCCCGGCCGACGGGATCGCCCTCGCCGCGACCCCGCCCCGCGACGACCCCCGCGACGCGCTCTGCGGCCCGTCCAAGCTGGCGGACCTGCGGCGCGGCGCCCGCGTCGGCACCGGCTCCCCCCGCCGGGTCGCCCAGCTGCGGGCCCTGCGCCCCGACCTGGAGGTCGTCCCGATCCGCGGCAACGCCGACACCCGGCTCCGCAAGGTCACCGACGGGGAGCTGGACGCGGTGGTCCTCGCCTACGCCGGCCTCAAGCGGATCGACCGGCTTGACGCGGTCGCCGAGGTCTTCGACCCCGAGCAGATGCTGCCCGCCCCCGGGCAGGGCTCGCTCGCGCTCGAATGCCGGGCCGACCGCGCCGATCTGCTCGCCCTGCTTGGAACGGTCGACGACCCCGCGACCAGGGCGGCCGTCACCGCCGAGCGGACGGTGCTGGCGGTGCTGGAGGCGGGCTGCTCCGCGCCCGTGGGAACATACGCTGCCGAAGAAGAAGAGCTGCGTCTGACCGCGACCGTCGCCGCCTACGACGGGACCCGGCAGATCAGGCTGTCCGCCAGCGGCCACCCGCAGCGGGCCGAGGAGCTCGGGCGCGACCTCGCGCACCGGCTGCTCGCCCAGGGGGCCGACCAGTTGATGGGGGAGAGCGACATTGAGCCCCGCTAGCACGAGTCCCACGGAGAGCGGCCAGGCGCGCCGCACCGCCGACCCGGGAACCGTCGCCATCGTCGGGATGGGCCCGGGCGACCCCGGCCTGCTGACGCTGCGCGCCGCCGCCGAGCTGGAGCGCGCCGACACCGTCATCGTCGGCCGCGCCCGCTGTCCCGCCGAGGTGCTGTCCCACTGCCGCCCCGACGTCGAGATCATCGACTCCGCCGACGGCGACCCCGCGAGGCTCGCCGCCCGCGCCGCGAAGGCCGGACGGCGGGTCGTCCGCCTGTTCCAGGGCGACCCCGGCATCGGCTGCGGCCTCGCCGCCGAGGGCGCCGCGCTCGCGAAGGCCGGCGTCCCGTTCGAGGTCGTGCCCGGCGTGTCCGCGGTCACCGGCGTCCCCGGCTACGCGGGGATCCCGCTGACCGACCCCAAGCACACCGAGGTCCGCGTCGTGGACGCCTCGCACGGCGGCGTCCAGTGGGACCGCTTCTCCGACCCCGCGGCCACACTGGTGATCCTCGGCGCGGAGGGGACGCTGGCCGAGACCGTCAAGGGCCTGATCGCCGCGGGCCGCCCCGACAGCACGCCCGCCGCCATGACGAGCCTCGGCACCACCACCGAGCAGGAGACCGTCGTGTCGACCCTGCACCGGCTGATCGCCGACACCAAGGGCATGGAGTCCCCCGCCCTGGTCATCGTCGGAGACGTCGTCGGCTGGCGCGACAAGCTGTCCTGGTTCGAGACCAAGGCCCTGTTCGGGTGGCGGGTGCTGGTGCCGCGCACCAAGGAGCAGGCCGCGTCCCTGTCGGACCAGCTGCGCGGGTACGGGGCCGTCCCCGACGA
Organism: Actinomadura graeca; assembly: GCF_019175365.1. NCBI lineage: Bacteria > Bacillati > Actinomycetota > Actinomycetes > Streptosporangiales > Thermomonosporaceae > Actinomadura > Actinomadura graeca. The sequence goes on from NZ_CP059572.1 coordinate 5,341,922, forward strand.
GGTCCCGACGATCTCCGTCGAGCCGCCGCGCACCCCCCAGCAGATGGACCGCGCCGTCAAGGGCCTCGTCACCGGCCGGTACGAGTGGGTCGTCTTCACCTCCACCAACGCCGTCAAGGCCATCCGCGAGAAGTTCGTCGACTACGGCCTGGACGCCCGCGCGTTCGCCGGGCTCAAGGTCGCCGCCGTCGGCGAGCAGACCGCCGCGGCGCTGGTCGAGTTCGGCATCCAGCCCGACCTCGTCCCGTCCGGCCAGCAGTCCAGCGAGGGCCTGGCCGAGGTGTGGCCGCCCTACGACGAGGACCTCGACCCCATCAACCGGGTCCTGCTGCCCCGCGCCGACATCGCCACCGACACCCTCATCGCCCGGCTGACCGACCTCGGCTGGGAGTGCGAGGACGTCACCGCCTACCGCACCGTCCGCGCCGCGCCCCCGCCCGCCCCGATCCGCGAGGCGATCAAGGGCGGCGGCTTCGACGCCGTGCTGTTCACCTCGTCCTCCACGGTCAAGAACCTCATCGGGATCGCCGGCAAGCCGCACAACGTCACCGTCATCGCCGTGATCGGCCCGCAGACCGCGAAGACGGCCGAGGAGTACGGGCTCCGCGTCGACGTGATGGCGGACAAACCGTCCGTATCGGCACTCGCCGAGGCTCTGGCGGAGTACGGTGCGAAGCGCAGGGCGGCTCAGATCGAGGCGGGGGACCCGCTGCGCAAGCCCAGCCAGATGCGCCGGGGCGCCCGCCGCCGCAAGTAGACCCCAGGGGGAAAGACATGTCCGCTCAGTTCCCGGTCGCGCGACCGCGGCGGCTCCGGCGCACCCCGGCCCTGCGCCGGATGGTCGCCGAGACCCGGTTGAACCCCGCCGAGCTGGTGCTCCCGATGTTCGTCAAGGAGGGCATCACCGAGCCGCAGCCCGTCACGTCCATGCCCGGGGTGTACCAGCACACCCGCGACAGCCTCCGCAAGGCCGCCCACGAGGCCGCCGAGGCCGGCGTCGGCGGGATCATCCTGTTCGGGATCCCCGCCGTCAAGGACGGCCACGGCTCCGCCGCCGACGACCCGGCCGGCATCGTCCAGCTCGCCCTGCGCGACCTGGACTCCGACCTCGGCGACAGCACCGTGATCATGACCGACCTGTGCCTGGACGAGTACACCGACCACGGGCACTGCGGCGTCCTCACCGCCGCCGGCGAGATCGACAACGACGCCACCCTGGAGCGCTACGCCTCCATCGCCGTCGCCCAGGCCGCCGCGGGCTCGGCCGTCGTCGGCCCGTCCGGCATGATGGACGGCCAGGTCGGCGCCATCCGCGAGGCCCTCGACGGCGCCGGCTACCAGGACATCGCGATCATGGCGTACTCCGCCAAGTACTCCTCCGCCTACTACGGCCCCTTCCGCGAGGCCGCCGAATGCGCCCCCCGGTTCGGCGACCGCTCCACCCACCAGCAGGACCCGGCCAACGCCGACGAGGCCCTCCGCGAGATCTTCCTCGACCTCGACGAAGGCGCCGACATGGTCATGGTCAAGCCCGCCGGCCCCTACCTCGACATCATCCGCCGCACCCGCGACGCCGTCGACGTCCCCGTCGTCGCCTACCAGGTCAGCGGCGAATACGCCATGATCGAGGCCGCCGCCGAAAAGGGCTGGATCGACCGCGAGCGCACCATCCGGGAATCCCTCCTGTCCATCAGCCGCGCCGGCGCCGACATCACCCTCACCTACTGGGCGACAGAAGTAGCCCGCAGGCTGTGATCTTTTGGGGGTCGCCCCCCAACGAATGCGGCATCATGAACCCACGGGCGACCTTGGGATATTGGGGGGCGGACATGCTGGTGGTCTCGGGGAGCAGGCGGCAGCGGGCGGCGCGGGACCGGATGGCGGGGGCGGCTTCGGAGTACGCGGCGCTCGGGTGGCCCTGTTTTCCCGGGGCGCATCCTCCGGCCGGTGGTGACAGGGCGTGTTCGTGTGATCGGCTCGGGTGTCCCGATCCGGGGGCGCATCCGGTGTCGGCGGCGTGGGCGCTGGAGGCGAGCGTGGATCCGGCGGTGATCAAGCGGTGGTGGGCCGAGCGGCCGCGGGCGAACATCATTCTGCCGACCGGGCGGGTCTTCGACGTGTTCGACATCCCGGCGGCGGCGGGGGAGCGGGCGCTGGAGCGGATCGGGCGGGACGGGCTGCCGGTGGGGCCGGTCGCCAGTGTCGGCGGGGAGCGGCATCTGTTCTTCGTGGGGACGCGTGGAGCGCCCGCGGACGAGGACGAGTGGTGGTCGTGCCATCTCGACACCTCGCCCGAGACCGTCACCGAGACGCCGGGGATGCGGTGGCACTGCCGCGAGAGCTATGTCGTCGCGCCGCCGTCGCTGCTGCCGCGCGGGCGGGACGTGGGCTGGCTGCGGGCTCCGGACGGTGGTGGGCTGCCCGATCCGCTGCGGTTGCTGGAGGTCCTCGCCGACAGCTGTGAGGCGCTCAGCGAGGGGCCTTGACCGGGGGCGTGCGACCCCAGGCGGAGTAGGACGTCGTCAGTACCTGCGTGCGTTTCCTCGTGGCGTCCTGGGCGCGGATCCAGAGTTTGACCGGGAGGTCGCCGCGGTCCAGCCGGACCGCGAAGCTGACCTTGTCGGTGCCGGTGGTGCGGGCGATCTCCGCGTACAGCGGGCCGGCGGCGGGGGCCTGCGCGAGCGTGGCGAGGGGTGCCTCGCCCTGGTAGACGGCGCCCGACTTGCGGAGGGTCGTGGCGGACCGCAGCAGCGCCGTGAGGTTGGCGACGGAGCCGCCCTGCCGGATCTGCTCGGCCAGCGCCGGGTAGCCGCGCCCGTTGGCGGGCGAGTGCCGCCACCGCTTGCCCGCGCGCAGGTACACCACGTCCCGGACGAGGACGGCCTGGGCCGCCTTGCGGGTGGCGCCGGAGCCGGACAGCGTCATCGAGAACGAGGACGGGCCGTCCGCGGCCAGGCCGAACGAGCCCCTGCCGGTGGCGGTGCCGCAGCAGCCCTTGCGGCTGAAGGTGAACCTGGCGCCGGCGGCGCGTGCGGTGACCTGGTCGATGCGCGCGATCAGCGGCGCCGGGTCGACGCCGCCGTGGGGGAGCGACGGCTGCGGGCTGCTGTTCTGCGCGGGGGTCGGGTCGGGGGGCTGCGCATCGCCGCCGCCCGACAGCAGCGCGGCGCCGCCCGCGGCGGCGACGACGACCAGCCCGGCCGCCGCGAGGGCGATCCACCGGCCGCGTGACCCGCCGGCGGACGGGGCGGCGGCGATGATGGCGTTGCGGCCGCTGCTGCGGGCGGGCTTCGGCTTCGGTTCCGGCTGCGCGGCCGCTTGCGCGGAGAGTTCGGTGAGCCGTCCGCGGCCCTGGGCCTCCCAGGACGGGCCGTACGCCGACACCGCGGCGTCCTCGACGGCCCCGAGGAAGTCCGCGGCGGACTTCGGGCGCTCGTCGGGGTCCTTGGCCAGGCCCTGGGTGATCAGCGTGCGCAGGGGGCCGGGGACCTCCTCGGCGGGGATCGGCGCCTCGCGGTGCAGTTTGGCCATGTTGCGGCCGGCGAACGGCGGGCGTCCCGTCAGGCACTCGAAGAAGATCGCCGTGGCGGCGTACAGGTCGGTGGAGACGCCGGCGGGCGCCCCGTCCCACAGTTCGGGGGCCGCGTACGCGGGGCCGGACTGCGCCTCGGTGCCCGCCGGGGCGGTCGCGAAGTCGGCGAGGCGGGCGTTGCCGTGGCCGTCGATCAGGACGTTCGAGGGGCGGAGCGCGCCGTGGACGACGTCGCAGGCGTGGGCGGCGGCCAGCCCCAGGAGCGTTCCGCCCAGCATCGACAGGGCCGCCAGGGGCCCTGTGGGGCCCTGTACGGCCAGGACCCGGCGGAGGCCGACGCCGTCGATGCGTTCCATCACGATCGCGGCGCCGTCCGGGGCCTCCACGAAGTCGTAGAAGTCCACCACGTTGGGGTCCTCAAGCTGGGACAGGCTCCGCGCGGCGGCGCGGAAGCGCGCCAGGAACGCCTCGTCGGCGCGCGGCGCGCCGTCGAGGTACTTGATCGCGACCTTCGTCCTGGTCTGGTCGTCGACCGCGAGCACCACCCGGCCCGAGCCGCCACCGCCGAGATCCCGCTCGTGGGTGAAGCCCGGTACCGTCCAGCCGTCAACCACGGTGAAAGCCATCCCTCCGATACGGCCGACGCCGGTGAGTGTGAGGTGGCGCCATCCTCGGACGCCATGTCGTACTTGGTGGAATATCGGCCCGTACCCGGCGAGGTCAAGGGCAGTCGCCGAACTGCAACTGAGAGGATTGGGACGTGACTGGAACCGATCGCTCCCAGCAGTTGTTCGACCGTGCCGGCGGGGTCGTCCCCGGTGGCGTGAACTCACCGGTCCGGGCCTTCGGGGCCGTCGGCGGCACGCCCCGCTTCATGGCCTCGGGGCGGGGCCCCTACCTGACCGACGCCGACGGCAACGAGTACGTCGACCTGGTGTGCTCGTGGGGCCCGCTGATCCTCGGGCACGCCCATCCCGCGGTGGTGGACGCGGTGCGGGACGCGGCGGGCCGCGGCACGTCCTACGGCGCCCCGACGCCCGGCGAGGTCGAGCTCGCCGAGGAGATCGTCTCCCGGACCGCGGCCGGGAGCGTCCGGCTGGTCAACTCCGGCACCGAGGCGACCATGTCGGCGATCCGGCTCGCCCGCGGCTTCACCGGACGCGCCAAGATCGTGAAGTTCGCGGGCTGCTACCACGGGCACGTCGACTCGCTGCTCGCCGCCGCGGGCTCGGGCGTCGCGACGTTCGGGCTGCCCGACACCCCCGGTGTGACCGGCGCCACCACCGCGGACACGATCGTGCTGCCCTACAACGACGTCGCCGCGCTCGGGCTGGCGTTCGACGAGCACGGCCACGAGATCGCCTGCGTGATCACCGAGGCGGTGCCGTGCAACATGGGCGTGGTGCCGCCGCTGCCGGACTTCAACGCGCTGCTGAAACGGCTGTGCGAGCGCAGCGGCGCGCTCCTGGTGATCGACGAGGTGCTGACGGGGTTCCGGGCGTCCCGGTCCGGCTGGTACGGGATCGAGGGCGTCCCGGGCGACCTGATGACGTTCGGCAAGGTGATGGGCGGCGGGCTGCCCGCCGCGGCGTTCGGCGGGCGCGCCGACGTCATGGAGCACCTCGCGCCCGCGGGGCCCGTCTACCAGGCGGGCACGCTGTCGGGGAACCCGCTGGCCACCGCCGCGGGCCTCGCCACCCTGCGCGGCGCCACCGACGAGGTGTACGCGGCGATCGACCGCGCGGCGGGGATCGTGGCGAAGGCGGCGTCGGACGCGCTCACCAAGGCGGGCGTCCCGCACCGGGTCCAGAACGCGGGGAACCTGTTCTCGGTGTTCTTCACCACCGAGGCGGTGGGCGACTTCGCCGCCGCGCAGCGCCAGAACTCCAAGGCGTACGCGGCGTTCTTCCACGCCGCGCTCGACCGCGGCGTCTACCTCCCGCCGTCGGCGTACGAGGTGTGGTTCCTGTCCGCCGCGCACGACGACGCCGCCCTCGACCGCGTCCTGGAGGCCCTCCCGCACGCCGCGCGGGCCGCGGCCGCCGCGTCCTAGCGCGGGAGGCCGTGCAGTGCCTTGCGCGCCCGGGTGACGGTCGCGGGGTGCGGGGCGTGCAGCGGCGCGCGGACGGCGGGCGAGTCGATCAGGCCGGCGTCGGCGAGGCACGCCTTCAGGACGGCCGGGGACGGCTCGGCGAACAGCGCGTCGACCATGGGGAGCAGGGCGTTGTGGAGCGTCAGGCCGCGCGCGGCGTTGCCGTGGCGGGACGCCTCGGCCATCGCCGCGTACGCCTCCGGGGCCAGGCAGGCGGACGCGGCGATGGCGCCGGAGGCGCCGAGTTGCAGCATCGGGTAGGTGTAGGCGTCGTCCCCGCACAGGACGGCCTTGCCCGTCTCGGCGGCCAGCAGCGCCAGGGTGTCCTGGCCGATGCCGCCGGGGCAGTGCTTGACGCCTGCGACGCAGTCCAGCGACAGCAGGCGCAGGAGGGTCTCGGAGTCCAGGTGCTTGCCCGTCCGGTAGGGGATGTCGTAGGGGATCAGCGGCACGTCCACGGCGGAGCCGACGGCGGCGAAGTGGTCGAGGACGCCCTCGTCGGACGGGCGCAGGTAGTACGGGACGACGACGAGCAGCGCGTCGGCGAGCGGGGCCCGCTCACGGGCCTGCCGGATGGAGTCCTCGGTGCCGGCGGTCCCGGCGCCGACGATCAGCGGGGTGCCGTGCTCGATGGACACGGCGCGGCACACCTCCAGGACGGTGCGCTGCTCGGCCGGGCCCAGCATCGGGGCCTCGCCGGTCGTGCCGAGCGCGACCAGCCCGGACGCGCCGCCGTCCAGGCAGTGGACGGCGAGCCGTTCGAGGGACTTGGCGTCCACCTCGCCCGCGCGGGTGAACGGCGTGACGAGCGACGCGTGGATTCCGTGCATGGTCCTCACCTCTGGACGGGGGCGGTGGCAGGGCCGGACCCAAGGACGGGATCGGGCCCGGCGGCCCGGCGGGCGGCGGGGCGGACGCTCCCCGCGGCGACACCGGTGATGATCAGTGCCGCGCCGAGGAGGCGCGTGGCGTCCACGTGCTCGCCGAGGCACACGGCGGCGGAGACGAGCCCGAACGGCGGGACGAGCAGCGAGTACATCGCCACGGTGCTCGCCTCGTACCGGCGCATCAGCCAGCCCCAGGCGCCGAAGCCGACCAGCGTGGACAGGTAGGCGATGTAGGCCAGCGAGGCGATTCCGGGGAGGGAGGCGTGCTCCACCGCGTCCGGCACCGCGCCCGGCCCCTCGAAGATCAGCGACAGGGCGAACAGCGGGACGGGCGGCACCAGCGACATCCACACCATGAACCCGAACGCGTCGACCGGCTCCCGCGCCGCCGCGCGCATGTTCATGCGCCGCATCGCGACGTTCGACAGCCCCCAGCTCGCCGCGCCGGCGAGGCACAGCAGGAACGCAGGGACGGGGCTCCCGCCCCCGGCCTGCGCCACGCCGAGCAGCGCGACGCCCGTGAACGCCACGACCATGCCCGCGGCCTGCCGCGGACCGGGCCGCTCGCGCAGCAGCAGGGCCGCGAACAGCGCCGTGAAGATCGCCTGGACCTGGAGGACGACCGACGACAGCCCCGCCGGCATCCCCATCCGCATCGCGATGAACAGCAGCGCGAACTGCCCCACCCCGAGCGGGACGCCGACCAGCGCCAGCCACCGCGCCGGGACCGGCGGCCGCCGCACGAAGAACACCGCGGGCAGCGCCGCCGCCGTGAACCGCAGCGCCGCCAGCAGGATCGGCGGGAAGTCGTCCAGGGCTATCTTGATGGGGACGAAGTTGAACCCCCAGATCGCGGCGATCAGGGTGGCCAGCAGCACGTGGCGCGGTCTCATCCCCCGATCGTCGTCATCGCTTTGTTTTAGGACAAGCTAGAACTCCTTGACACATCGTTTTAGCATTGCTTCATGCTCGATCTGGAACGGCTGCGCGCCCTGCACTCCGTCGCGACCTACGGCTCGGTCAGCGCCGCCGCCGACGTGCTCCACGTGACCACCTCCGCCGTCTCCCAGCAGCTCGCCAAGCTGGAGCGGGAGACCGGCCAGAAGCTCCTTGAGCGCAACGGGCGCGGCGTCCGCCTCACCGACGCCGCCGAGCTGCTCGTCGCGCACGCCGAGCGCATCCTGTCGCTCGTCGAGCAGGCCCAGGCCGACCTGGAGGCGCACCGCGGCTCCGTCGTCGGGCAGCTGTCGATCGCGGCGTTCCCCACGGCCGTGCGGGGGCTGATGCCCGCCGCGCTGCGGCGGCTGCGCGCCGACCACCCCGACCTGCGGGTCCTGCTCCGCGAGGAGGACCCGATGCGGAGCATGCCGCTGGTCTCTCGCGGCGACCTCGACATGGCCGTCGTCCAGGACTGGAACAACGAGCCGCTGCCGCTGCCCGACGGCCTCCACAAGGGCGTGATCTGCCATGACATCGCCGACGTCGCGCTGCCGGCGGCCCATCCCCTCGCCGGCCGCGCCGCGATCGAGCTGAAGGAGCTCGCGGGCGACACCTGGATCAGCTCCTCGCCCGACAGCATCTGCTGCGACTGGCTCCTGCGGACGCTGCGCGCCGTCGACAGCGAGCCCCGCATCGACCACATGGCCTACGAGTTCGCCACCCAGCTCGCGCTCGTCTCCGCCGGGCTCGGCAACACGATCCTGCCGCGCCTCGGCCGCTGCGACGTGCCGCCGGACGTGGCGATCGTGCCGCTGGCCGAGCCGCTGTCCCGGCGGGTCTACGCCCTCTGGCGGGAGGAGGCCGCCCGCCGTCCCGCGATCCGCGCCGCCGTGACGGCCCTGCGCGCGGCCGTCCCCACCGACGTGCCCGCCGATGTGCCCGCCGACGTGCCCGGCGGCGTCCCCGGCGGCGTCCCATCCGACGTCGGCACGGCGGCCTCGCGGCAGGTCGCCGCGGCGCTCTGAGGCCGCCGGGCGGCGGCCGGAGCGGAGGGCGGCCTGGGTACCCTGGCGGGCGATGAGTGACACGACGATCGTCCACCTGCTCCGGCACGGTGAGGTGCACAATCCCGGCGGGATCCTCTATGGGCGGCTGCCCGGCTACCGGCTCAGCGAGGACGGCGTCCTCATGGCCAAGGCCGCCGCGAAATGGTTCGCCGACCGGGACGTCACCGCGCTGTTCTCCTCGCCGATGCAGCGGGCGCTGGAGACGGCCGCGCCTCTGGCCGAGGCGTTCGACCTGCCCGTGACGGTCGACGACCGGCTGATCGAGGCCGGCAACCACTTCGAGGGGCTGACGTTCGGGGCGGGGGCGGGGTCGCTGCGCCGTCCCGAGCACTGGCGGCACCTGGTCAACCCCTTCAAGCCGTCCTGGGGCGAGCCGTACAAGGGGCTCGCCGCCCGGATGCGCGCCGTGGTGATCAGGGCGCGGGAGGCCGCGCGGGGGCACGAGGCGGTCTGCGTGAGCCATCAGCTCCCCGTCTGGATCCTGCGGCTGCACGCCGAGCGCCGCAGGCTCTGGCACCATCCGAACAGGCGGGAGTGCGCGCTGGCCAGCGTCACGAGCCTGGCGTTCGACGGGAACCGCCTGGTGGAGGTCTCCTACAGCGAGCCCGCGGCGGGCATCGCGAAGGGCCCCAGTGTCGCGGGTGCCTGACAGCGCCGCTAGATTGTGTACTACGTCCTGTAGTAGGAGGGTCCCTTGAGCCCCCGAGTCTCCCCCTCGCGCCCTCGTGCGCGCCGCCCCGCGCGCACGGCGCGGATGACCGCCGTGCCCGCCGCCGCGGCGCTCTGCGCGCTGCTGGCGGGCTGCGCCGGGAGCGACGCCTCCGGGGACGGGACGGGCGGCGGCGGCAACCGCTTCATCTCCGGCGACGGCAACGTCACCGAGTACGCGCCGGGGGGCCGCAAGAGCGTCCAGGACGTCACCGGCGAGGGACTGGACGGCAAGCCGTTCAAGCTCGCCGACCTGCGGGGCAAGGTCACGGTCGTGAACTTCTGGGCCTCCTGGTGCGCGCCCTGCCGCGGCGAGGCCCCCTCCCTGAACCAGGTCTACACCGAGAACAAGCCGAAGGGCGTGGAGTTCCTCGGCGTCAACTTCAAGGACGCCAAGGACAACGCCAAGGCGTTCGAGCGCAGGTTCAAGGTGGCCTACCCGAGCCTGTTCGACGCGGACGGGCGGGTCACGCTGGCATTCCGCGAGGTCCCGCCGAGCGCCGTCCCGAGCACCCTCGTCCTGGACCGGCAGGGCCGCGTCACCGCCCGGATCATCGGCGCGACCACCTACTCCAAGCTCGGCCCGCTGGTCACCAAGGCCCTCGCGGAGAAATGAGCGATGGGCGCCGCCGAGACGGTCACGAGCGGGTCGCTGTTCGCCGCGGCGCCGCTCGCCGCGCTGGCCGGGCTCGTCTCGTTCGCCTCGCCGTGCGTGCTGCCGCTCGTCCCCGGCTACCTGTCGTACGTGACGGGCATGTCCGGCGCCGACCTGGCCGAGCGGGGGCGCGGCCGGCTGCTGGCCGGGGCGTCGCTGTTCATCGCGGGCTTCACCGCGGTGTTCGTCAGCTACGGCGTGGTCTTCGGGGGGCTCGGGCGGTGGCTGCTGGAGTACCAGGACCAGATCACCCGCGTCCTCGGGGTCGTGACGATCGTCTTCGGCCTGGCGTTCATGGGGTTCGTCCCGGGGTTGCAGCGGACGGTCAAGTCCGGGCGGCTCCCGGCGGCCGGCCTGGCGGGGGCGCCGCTGCTCGGCGTCCTGTTCGGGCTCGGGTGGACGCCGTGCATCGGCCCGACGCTCGGCGCCGTGCAGGGACTGGCGATCACCGAGGCGAGCGCCGGACGGGGCGCGCTGCTGTCCCTGGCATACTGCGTGGGCCTCGGGCTGCCGTTCGTGGTGACGGCCGTCGCGTACCGGCGGGCGCTCGGCGCGTTCGGCGCGGTGAAGCGGCACTACCCCCTCGTCATGCGGGCCGGCGGCGGCATGCTCGTCCTCATCGGGGTGCTGCTGGTGAGCGGCCTGTGGGGGGACCTGACCATCGAGCTGAGGTCGTGGATCAGCGGCTTCGAACCGGTTATCTGAGATGAGCGACGTCACGGACATGGAATCGGGGACGCGGGCGCCGTCCGCCCGGCAGGCCCCCGGGGAGGTGCCCCGGCCGATGGGCATCGGGCCCCTCGGCTGGCTGCGCTGGGGCTGGCGGCAGCTCACCACGATGCGGACGGCGCTGATCCTGCTGTTCCTGGTCGCGCTCGGCGCGGTGCCCAGCTCGCTGTTCCCGCAGCGCGGCCAGGCGCCGGAGAAGGTCGCCAAGTACTTCGAGGATCACACGACGCTCGCGCCGTGGCTGGACAGGCTGTCGCTGTTCGACGTCTTCGCCGCGCCCTGGTTCGCGGCGATCTACATCCTGCTGTTCGTCTCGCTCGCCGGGTGCGTCGTCCCCCGCGCGATCAAGCACTACCAGTCGATGCGGGCGCGGCCCCCCGCGGCGCCCCGCAACCTCGGCCGGCTGCCGCAGTCGGCGTCCTACGAGACGGACGCGCCGCCCGAGGACGTTCTCGCGGAGGCGCGCGCGCTGCTGCGCCGCCGCCGGTTCCGCGTCGACGTGTCGGACGGCTCCGCCTCGGCGGAGAAGGGCTACCTGGGGGAGACGGGCAACCTGCTCTTCCACCTGGCGCTGCTGGCCCTGCTGTTCGCGCTCGGCCTCGGCAACCTGTTCGGCTACCGGGGCAACGTGCTGCTCTCGGAGGGCAAGTCGTTCGCCAACTCGCTGAGCCAGTACGACGAGTTCGAGCCGGGGCGGGCGTTCGGCTCCGACGAGCTCGCGCCGTTCTCGATCACGATGGACGACTTCACCGCCACCTACGAGACGAAGGGCGACAAGCGCGGCCAGGCCACCGATTTCCACGCCAAGCTCCGCTACCGGGACACCCCGGACGGCCGGGAGAAGAACTGGGACCTGCGGCTCAACCACCCCCTCAAGGTCGGCGGCGCGAAGCTCTACCTGCTCGGCCACGGCTACGCGCCCGTCTTCACCGTCCGGGACGCCAAGGGGGACATCGCCTACCGCGACTCCGTGCCGTTCCTGCCGATGGAGCCGCGCAACCTCACCTCCGAGGGCGTCATCAAGGCACCCGACGCCGAGCCGGAGCAGCTCGCCTTCTACGCGATCCTGTGGCCCACGGCGGTGGCGAGCGAGGACGGCAGGCAGATCGTCTCGGCGTTCCCTGGACCGATCCGCCCCGTCGTGACGATCTCCTCGTTCAAGGGCGACATCGGCCTGGACTCCGGGAACCCCCAGTCCGTCTACAAGCTGGAGGGGATCGGGCGGACGCTCCAGCCCGTCAAGGGCGGCCAGAAGCTGCTGGAGCCGGGCGAGACCTTCACGCTCCCCGGCAACGCCGGGTCGATCACCTTCGACGGGCTCCGGGAGTACGCGACCCTGTCGGTCAACCGCGACCCGGGCCGCCTCCCGGCGCTCGTCGCGGCCGTCCTGGCGGTGCTCGGCGTCGCGACCTCGTTCATGGTCCGGCGCCGCAGGGTGTGGGTCCGTGCGGGCGCCGGGAGGGGCGGGCGTACGGTGGTGGAGGTCGGCGGCCTCACGCTCGGCAACCCGACCCCCGAGTTCGACGACATCGTGACCGCCCTCCGCGGCGAGGAGGCGCGGCCCGGCGAAGAGACGGAGCCCGCCGGAGAAGCAGAGTCCGGCGGAGAAGCAGAGTCCGGCGGAGAGGCAGAGTCCGGCGGAGAAGCAGAGCCCACCAAGGACGGTCCCGACTCGGAGCCCGACTCGGAAGGCCCCGACACAGAACCGAAGGAGTGACGAGGGTGGGCGACGCCGACCTCGCGAACCTGAGCGACAAGCTCATGCTGACCACGGTGGTGCTCTACATCATCGCGCTGTTCGCCTACGCCGCGGACCTCGGCTTCGGCCGCCGCCGCCGTGAGTCCGCCGTGGCCGAGGTGGCCGCTGTGCCGGCTGCCGTGGCCGAGAAGACGGGGGCGAAGGTCCTGGTGGCCGCAGGCGGCGCCGGGACCGGCACCGAGGGCGGCGAGGCGGCCGCGTCCGCGTCCGGTCCCGCCGGGGAGGACGGCGAGCGCCGCCAGGTCGACTGGGCGCGCCTCGCGATCCTGCTGAACGTGCTCGGCTGGGGCTCCCACCTGGGCGTCCTGGTGTCGCGGGGCCTCGCCGCCGACCGCTGGCCGTGGGCGAACATGTACGAGTTCCTCGCCGCGATCTCGTTCGCCGCCGTCACCGCCTTCCTCGTCGTCATGTGGCGCTACAAGGCGCAGTTCCTCGGCGCCTTCGTGATGGTCGCCGCCGTGGTCGCCCTGGGCGTGGACAACCTGTGGCTGTACGACTCGGTGGGCCCGGTCAGCCCGGCGCTCAACTCGTATTGGATCGCCATCCACGTGACCGCCGCGATCACCGCGACGGGCGCGTTCACCGTCGCGGGCGCGTCCACGATCCTCTACCTGGTCAAGGTCCGCGCGGAGGCCCGCAAGGCCGTCGCCGCCGGCGGGGTGCTGTCGCGGCTGCCGTCGGTGGAGGCCCTGGACCGGCTGTCCCTGCGCGTGACGATGTTCGCCTTCCCGATCTGGACGGCCGCGATCATCATGGGCGCCATCTGGGCGGACGAGGCGTGGGGCCGCTACTGGGGCTGGGACCCCAAGGAGACCTGGTCGTTCGTCACCTGGATCATCTACGCGGCGTACCTGCACGCGCGGTCCACGGCGGGCTGGAAGGGACGCAAGGCGGCGATCCTGTCGATGGTGGCCTTCGCGGCGCTGCTGTTCAACTTCTTCGGAGTGAACTACATCTTCTCCGGCATGCACTCCTACGCCTGACAGGGCGCCTGACAGAGCGAATCGGAAAGGGGACCGCCGTGGCGGTCCCCTTTTCCGTGCGACGGCCCGTCCTAGACGCCGTCGTCACCGCGCAGGCGCCGCTCGATCTCGCGGAGGAAGGCGGGATCGTCGTCGGGTCCGATCGGGCCCTCGGCCGTCACGGGGGACCAGGCCGTGCGGGCGGTGGGGCGATGGCGGGGACGTCCGTCCAGCAGCCACAGCAGGGCGCCGAGCAGGAACCCGAGCAGGGTCACGATGAACCAGCCGGATTTGGATAGGTGCCGCATCTCGGACGCGTCAGTCTGAAGAACATCGAGCAGACAGAAAAGCCATATTCCAATCAGAAACAGCGTTACCAGCACATACGCCATGACCCGAGGGTAACCGGTGACCGGAGGGGATGACGCCGTGTCGCGTTCCGGCTTACCCTGCCTCCGGGACCCGGTCGCTCGTCGAACCCCCGCAGGGTCCCGCTGACAGAGGAGCCTGATGCGCTTCAAAGGCATCCACCGAAAGCCCCGGGAGCTGAAGAATCGGGAGGCCGCCCGGGGCGGCGCGGCACGCGCCGACGCCCGTGCCGACGCCCGCGCGGACGACTCCGCCTACTCGCCCTCGCCGCCCGACTCCGGGCAGCGGCCGGAGTCGAGCCGGGTGCGTCCGCGCAGCAACCAGCCGAGGGACAGGTTCGGCCGCTTCCGCAAGGCCGGGCGCGATGACGACTTCGCCCTCGGGCCCGACCGTCCCGGCGACGCCGCCGGGCTCGCGGGCCGCCACGGACGCCGCCGCGCCGGGCGTCCCGGTGACTACTCCTGGCGCGACTTCGAGCTCGAGGACGACCGGCTCCGGGTGGAGCCGTGGCCGGCGGGCATGCCGCACGTCGCCGACGGGCGTCGCAACTGTGGCGTCCTGGAGGGGATCCTCTATCGGCAGTGGGATGCCAGGCACGGCCCGCCCACCCCCGAGGTGATCCGGGCGGTGGACAGCCTCGCCGGGCTGCCCGACGCGCTCAAGGAGAAGCTGGCGGGCGGGCTCGACGGCATCTACGTGGGCCCCGGCGGCGTCCCGCAGCTCGACGACATGGGCCACTTGCGCGACCGCCCGCTGCCGTCCGGCCAGGCGACCTGGGACATCTGCGCGGGTGCCTACGGCGACCGCAAGATCATCGTGGGCGACCGGCCCTCGCCCACGCCGGACGTGATGCTGCACGAGGTCGGGCACGCGCTCGACGACATCGACGGCGGCGACGGCGCCTGGACCTCCGACAGCCCGGCGTTCGCCGCGCTGTACGAGCAGTGCCTGCCGCACCTGTCCAGCGACTTCCACCGGCAGCCCGACGCGCTCGGACGGCGCGAGTTCTTCGCGGACGCGTTCGCCGCGATCTCGTCCCGGCAGCGTCCGGCCCTGGTGGATATGCTCGCCGGCAATATCCGGATGGCCCTTGAGGTCATGCTCTTCTTCAACCGCAGGTACGGGATCTAGGACTCCGCGATGGACACCGAGGATGATCGACGATGCAGGTGATCCGGCTCCCCGACGGCACACTCCGGGTACCCCACAGCGTCCTGGCCGAGCCGGGCGGGGACGAGCCCGGCCAGGGGCGCATCATCGCCGACGCCTATGTGGAGATCGGCCCCGGCGACCCCGACTACGACCGGCTGCTCGGTCAGTCGCTCACCGAGGACGAGCTGGCGGAACGGCGGCGTCGCTGGCGGGACGAGGACGCGGATCTCCTCAGGCACTTCGAGGAGTGGAAGGCGGACCGTGCGGAGGACTAGGGCGCTTCCCCGTGACGCGCCCCGGCCGCTGCGGCGGTCCGAAAGGATTCAGGTCGGGTTCCGAGAGCCCGGTGCCCAGAACCGGGTGGCCGGAACCCGTGGCCTGAACCGGGTCAGCGCGCCGAGTGCTCGGCGACGGGCTCGTCGCCGCGCAGCAGCGCGTGCACCTCGGACTCGCGGAAGCGGCGGTGCCCCCCGGGAGTGCGGATGCTGCTGATCCGGCCGGCCGCGGCCCAGCGGGTGACCGTCTTCGGATCGACCCTGAAGAGGGCGGCCACCTCTCCTGGAGTGAGCAAGCGCTCGCTCGTGCTCTCCACGTTTTCTCTCCCCCTTTGTCCCGCTCTCGGCGCGGGTGGACTGTTTACAGTGTGGCGGGTCAAGACCGATTTCTCCCTTGTTTTCGGAAAACATGACGCTGGGTAGTCGGGCGAACTGGCCCGATCACGCGATGTGAGCGGGCCGTTGCGCACAAGCGCCACGCGGACCCCGGTTGACCAGCCGTGTCACGCCCGCAACGCCGTGTTGACACTGGGGCGGCCAGGGAGCGAATAGTCTGCGGGGGCATGACGGACCTTGTCTCCCTGGCCGACATCGAGAGTGCCGCCGGACGCCTCGCGGGCATCGCCGTCCGGACGCCGCTGGTCCCGTTCCCGCAGCCTCCCGGCTCCCCGTCCCTGCTGGTCAAGCCCGAGTCGCTCCAGCCGGTCGGGGCGTTCAAGCTGCGCGGCGCCTACGCCGCGATCTCCTCCCTGCCCGAGGACGTCCGCGCGCGCGGCGTCGTCACGCACTCCAGCGGCAACCACGCGCGTGCCGTCGCCTACACCGCCCGCGCGTTCGGCATCCGCGCCGTGCTGGTCATGCCGCACACCACACCGGGCGTCAAGGTCCAGGCGTGCCAGGCGCTCGGCGCCGAGGTCGTCCACGTCGAGCCCACCTCCGAGGCGCGCGTGGAGACCGCCGGACGGCTCGCCGCCGCGCACGGCTTCACGATGATCCCGCCCTACGACGACGCGCGCGTGATCGCCGGGCAGGGCACCGTCGGGCTGGAGATCGTCCAGGACCTGCCGGACGCGCGCGACGCCGCGGACGCGAGCGGCGACGCGGGCGCGGCCGGCGACGCGAACACGGACGCGGGCGCCGACGCGGAGGCAGGCGGTGACGCCGCCCCCGACGCCGTCGTGCTCGTCCCGGTCAGCGGCGGCGGGCTGATCTCGGGTGTCGCCGCAGCGGTCAAGGCGCTGCGCCCGCGGGCCCGCGTGATCGGTGTCGAGCCGGAGTTCGCCGCGGACGCCCGCGACTCCCTGCGCGAGGGCCGTCCCGTCTCGTGGGCGGCCGAGGAGACCGGCCGGACCATCGCCGACGCGCTCCGCGTCCAGCGGGTGGGCGACCTGCCCTTCGCGCACATGAAGGCGCACGTGGACGCGGTCGTCACCGTCACCGAGGAGGAGATCCGCGGCACGATGCGCCGCCTGGCCCGCGAGGCGCGCCTCATCGCCGAGCCCGCCGGGGCCGTCGCCACCGCCGCCGTCCTCCACCACCGTGACGAGCTGCCCGAAGGCGCCCCCTACGTCGCCGTCCTGTCCGGCGGCAACGTCGATCCGGCGCTCCTCCAGGAGGTCGTCCGCTGACCTGCCGCAAGATCATCGGAGGGCCGGGGTACGCTCGGAGGGCCATGAACTCCGTACTGTTCTACACCGCGGCGCGCCTGGGGATCTTCGTCGCCACCCTGGGCGTGCTGGCGCTGTTCGGCGCCCGCGGGTTCCTGCTCCTGCTGCTCGCGCTGCTGATCAGCGGCATCGTCAGCTTCGTCCTGCTGTCCGGCCAGCGCGACCGGATGTCCGCCGCGGTCGTGTCGGGTGTGCGCGACAGGCGCCGGAAGTTCGAGAAGGCGCGCGCCAAGGAAGACGCCTAAAGGCGCCTGGAGCGTCTCCGGGAAGAGCACCCCGGACGGGGGCCCCGGGCCCGCGCCGCGGGGCGCGCGCGATGTGGGTCGCACCTCCTCTTAGGGTGGACCTATGACCCGCGCCTCTCTGGACAAGCAGCCCGCCGACGTGGCGGCGATGTTCGACGGCACCGCCGAGCGGTACGACCTGCTGAACACGCTCATGACCGGCGGGCAGGACCGGCGCTGGCGCAGGGAGGTCGTCCGGGCGGTGGACGCGCGGCCGGGGGAGCGGATCCTCGACCTCGCCGCCGGGACGGGGACGTCGTCGGTGCCGTTCGCCGAGGCCGGGGCCGACACCGTGGCGTGCGACTTCTCCCTCGGGATGCTGCGCGTCGGCGTCCGCCGGCAGCGGGGCGCGGCGCGGCTGAGCTTCGTCGCGGGCGACGCGCTGCGGCTCCCGTTCGCCGACGGCTCGTTCGACGCGGTCACGATCTCCTTCGGGCTCCGCAACGTCGCCGACACCGTCCGGGCGCTGGCCGAATTGCGCCGCGTCGCGAAGCCGGGCGGGCGGCTGCTGGTGTGCGAGGTCAGCCATCCGCCGAACGCCCTGCTGGCGTTCGGGCACAAGGCGCACCTCAGGTACGGGCTCCCCCTGCTGGCGCGGGTCAGCTCCAATCCCGACTCCTACCGTTACCTCGCCGAGTCGACGCTCGCCTGGCCCGGGCAGGCGGCGCTGGCGCGGCTCATCCAGGACGCGGGCTGGCGCGCGGTGCGCTGGCGCGACCTCACGCTCGGGGTCGCCGCGCTGCATCACGCCACCAACCCGGGATGACGTGGCGGGACCACGACGCGGGGGGTGACCGGACCGGTCCAGCTCGGATCGGCTCGGAAGTACCCACCAGTCGTGATAAGGGAATAGACTCCCCATCGGATCCTTGTGAAGTACTTCACAAGCGAACGAGCTGAAGAGGACCGCCGTGACCGACTCCACCCGACACGCGGACGCCATCGTCGTCGGGGCAGGCCCCGCAGGGGCGTCGACCGCCTACTGGCTCGCCCAGACGGGCCTTGACGTGCTGCTCCTGGAGAAGGCCACGTTCCCGCGCGACAAGATCTGCGGTGACGGGCTGACCCCGCGTGCGGTCCGCGCGCTCATCGGCATGGGCGTGGACGTCAACGACCCGGGCTGGGGGCGCAACAAGGGCCTGCGCATCTACGGCGGCGGCGTCAAGGTGGAGCTGCCCTGGCCGGAGCTCGCGAGCTTCCCCGACTACGGGCTCGTCCGCAAGCGCGCCGACCTCGACCGGCTCCTCGCCGAGCACGCCGCCAAGGCGGGTGCCCGGCTGCTCCAGGGCTGCACGGTGACGGGCCCGATCCTGGACGAGCGCACCGACCGCATCACCGGCGTGACGGCGACCTACGAGGGCGAGGACGTCCGGTTCCACGCGCCGCTGGTCGTCGCCGCCGACGGGAACTCGACCCGGCTGTCGCTGGCGATGGGCCTGCGGCGCCGCGAGGACCGCCCGATGGGCGTCGCCGTCCGCCGCTACTTCCGGACGCCCCGCCACGACGACGACTACATGGAGGCGTGGCTGGAGCTGTGGGACGGCGAGCGCCTGCTGCCCGGCTACGGCTGGGTGTTCGGCGTCGGCGACGGCACGTCCAATGTCGGGCTCGGCCTGCTCAACACCAGCAAGGCGTTCCAGAACGTCGACTACCGCGGCATGCTGAAACGCTGGTGCGCGCAGATGCCCGAGGACTGGCGGTTCGACGAGGAGCACGCCACGGGCCGCATCCGCGGCGCGGCGCTCCCCATGGGCTTCAACCGGCAGCCGCACTACACCCGCGGGATGTTGCTCGTCGGCGACGCCGGTGGCATGATCAACCCGTTCAACGGCGAGGGCATCGACTACGCGCTGGAGTCCGGCCGGCTGGCCGCCGACATCATGGTCCAGGCGCTCGCCCGCCGTACCCCCGCCCAGCGTGAGCGCACGCTGTACGAGTACCCGCGGATCCTCAAGGACGAGCACGGCGGCTACTTCACGCTGGCCAGGGTGTTCGTGCAGGCCATCGGCGACCCGCGCGTCATGAAGTTCCTGACCTCGCACGGCCTGCCGCATCCGACGCTGATGCGGTTCACGCTCAAGCTGCTCGCCAACCTGACCGACCCGAAGGGCGGCGACGCGATGGACCGGGTCATCAACGCGATGCAGAAGGTGGCCCCGGCGGCATGAGCGGGACGACGAGCTGGACGACGAGCAGGTCGGAGGGGTGCGGGGGGCACCGCGTGAGTGAGATCGATCCACCCCGGAGGGAAGTGCTATTGATCACCTTGGCTAGGGTGGCGACCCGCGGCGGGGCCGCCCCGTACAGCGTCGTACGTTCCGAGGAGGGGCTGTAGAGACATGGATCTCTATGTTCCGATCATCGTGCTGGGGGTGCTGGCCCTCGTCTTCGCCGCCGGCTCGGTGGCGATGGCCTCGCTCACGGGGCCGAAGCGGTGGAACCGCGCCCGGTTGGACGCCTACGAGTGCGGCATCGAGCCGACGCCGCAGCCGGTCGGCGGCGGCCGCTTCCCGATCAAGTACTACCTGACGGCGATGCTCTTCATCGTCTTCGACATCGAGATCATCTTCCTGTACCCCTGGGCGGTCGCGTTCAACCACATGGGGATCTTCGGGCTCGTCGAGATGGTCCTTTTCATCGTGACCGTGCTCGTCGCGTACGCCTACATCTGGCGGCGCGGCGGTCTGGAGTGGGACTGACATGGGCCTTGAGGAGAAACTCCCCAGCGGGTTCCTGCTGACGACGGTCGAGCAGGTAGCGGGCTGGGCGCGCAAGAGCTCGGTGTGGCCGGCGACGTTCGGCCTGGCGTGCTGCGCCATCGAGATGATGGCGACGGGCGACCCGCGGCACGACTTCTCCCGGTGGGGGATGGAGCGCGCCTCGGCGACGCCCCGGCAGGCCGACCTGATGATCGTCGCGGGCCGGGTGAGCCAGAAGATGGCGCCGGTGCTGCGGCAGATCTACGACCAGATGACCGAGCCCAAGTGGGTGATCGCGATGGGCGTGTGCGCCTCGTCCGGCGGCATGTTCAACAACTACGCGATCGTGCAGGGCGTGGACCACATCGTCCCGGTCGACATCTATCTGCCCGGCTGCCCGCCGCGGCCGGAGATGCTGCTGGACGCCATCCTGAAGCTGCACGACAAGATCCAGAACACCAAGCTGGGGCCACAGCGGCAGAAGCAGATCGCCGAGCTGGAAGAGGCCAAGCGCCGCCGGCTCCCGCTGCTCGGGCAGGGGGCCTGATGTCGTCGCAGAACCCCGAGCAGAGGGCCGAGCAGGCGGCCGACCGGCTGCCCGCGCACGCCGAGGACGAGCGCCGGGAGCAGCCCGTCGCCCGCACGGGGATGTTCGGCGCGAAGACGACCGGCGACACCTCCGGCTACGGCGGGCTGGTCGTCCGGCAGAGCCCGAAGGTGAGCGCGCCGCGCCCCTACGGCGGGCCGGACGGCGCCGCCGAGGCGGGCGAGTTCGACGAGGTCGCCGACGAGCTGGAGCGCGCCCTGCCGATCTACGGGGACGCGATCGAGCGGGTCGTCGTCGACCGCGGCGAGATCACGTTCTTCGTCCGCCGCGAGCACCTCGTGGAGGTCGCGCGGACCATGCGGGACGAGCCGTCCCTGCGGTTCGAGCTGTGCTCCGGCGTGTCGGGCGTGCACTACCCGGCCGACACCGGCGCGGAGCTGCACTCGGTGGTGCACCTGCTGTCGATCACGCGCAACCGGCGCGTCCGGCTGGAGGTGACCTGCCCCGACGCCGACCCGCACGTGCCGTCGCTGGTGCCGGTCTACCCGACGAGCGACTGGCACGAGCGGGAGACCTACGACTTCTTCGGGATCGTGTACGACGGCCACCCTGCGCTGACGCGGATCGAGATGCCCGACGACTGGGTCGGCCATCCGCAGCGCAAGGACTATCCTCTCGGCGGCATCCCCGTCGAGTACCGCGGAGCGGAGATCCCGCCGCCCGACGAGCGGAGGTCGTACACATGAGTTCCACGAAGTACACCGAGTACGACGCCTACGCCGCCGAGGAGGCGGCCGAGGGCAGGGTCTTCGACGTCAACGGGCAGGACTGGGACCAGGTCGTCGCGGGCGCCGAGGACCTCGGCGACGAGCGGCTCGTCGTCAACATGGGCCCGCAGCACCCCTCGACGCACGGGGTGCTCCGGCTGATCCTGACGCTCGACGGCGAGACGGTGAACGAGGCGCGGGTGGGCATCGGCTACCTGCACACCGGCATCGAGAAGAACATGGAGTTCCGCACCTGGACGCAGGGCACCACGTTCTGCACCCGGATGGACTACCTCGCGCCGATCTTCAACGAGACCGCGTACTGCCTCGGCGTGGAGAAGCTGCTCGGCGTCACCGACCAGGTGCCGGAGCGCGCCCAGATCATCCGCGTGATGATGATGGAGCTGAACCGGATCTCCTCGCACCTGGTGGCGATCGCCACGTTCGGGCTGGAGCTCGGCGCGACGACGGTGATGCTCAACGGCTTCATCGAGCGCGAGTACACCCTCGACCTGTTCGAGGAGATCACGGGCCTGCGCATGAACATGGCGTACGTCCGTCCGGGCGGCGTCGCGCAGGACCTGCCGAGCGGGGCGATCAGCAAGGTCCGCGACTACCTGGACCGCATGCCGAAGCGGATCCAGGCGCTGCGCAAGCTGATGGACGCCAACCCCGTCTACCTGGCGCGCACGAAGGACATCGCCTACCTGGACCTCACCGGCTGCATGGCCCTCGGCGTGACCGGCCCCGTGCTGCGCGCCACCGGCCTGCCGTGGGACCTGCGCAAGTCGCAGCCCTACTGCGGCTACGAGACCTACGACTTCGAGGTCGCGACGCAGGACACCTGCGACGTGTACGGCCGCTACCTCGTCCGGATGGACGAGATGGAGCAGTCCCTGAAGATCGTCGAGCAGTGCCTGGAGCGGCTGCAGTCGGTCAAGGGCCCGGTGATGATCGAGGACAAGAAGATCGGCTGGCCGGCGCAGCTCGCGATCGGCGCGGACGGCATGGGCAACTCGCCCAAGCACATCGCGCACATCATGGGCACCTCGATGGAGGCGCTGATCCACCACTTCAAGCTCGTGACGGAGGGCTTCCGGGTGCCCGCGGGGCAGGCGTACTCGCACATCGAGTCGCCGCGCGGCGAGCTCGGCGCGCACGTGGTCAGCGACGGCGGCACCCGCCCGTACCGCGTGCACTTCCGCGAGCCGTCCTTCGTCAACCTGCAGGCCACCCCGGCGATGGCCGAAGGCGGCATGATCGCCGACGTCATCGCCGCCGTGGCCAGCATCGACCCGGTCATGGGGGGAGTGGACCGATGACGGAGAACAGCGTGACCGAGAACGGCGCGGCCGAGGACGGCGCGTACGGGCCCGACGTCCGCGCGCGGCTGGAGCGCGACGCCAAGGAGATCATCGGCCGGTATCCGAGGCCGAGGTCGGCGCTGCTGCCGATGCTGCACCTGGTGCAGTCGGTGGACGGGCATGTGACCCGGCGCGGCATCGAGTTCTGCGCGGAGCAGCTCGGGATCACGCCCGCGCAGGTCACGGGCGTCGTCACCTTCTACACGCAGTACAAGCAGAAGCCCGTGGGCGAGTACCACGTCGGCGTGTGCATCAACACGCTGTGCGCGGTGATGGGCGGCGACCAGATCTGGGACGAGCTGAGCGAGCACACCGGGGTGGGCCACGACGAGGCCACCGCGGACGGCAGGGTCAGCCTGGAGCGGATCGAGTGCAACGCCGCCTGCGACTTCGCGCCGGTGATGATGGTCAACTGGGAGTTCTTCGACAACATGACTCCCGAGAAGGCCAAACGGCTCGTCGACGATCTGCGCTCGGGTAAGGAAGTGCTTCCTTCGCGCGGGCCGAACACGCTGGTCGGCTGGAAGGACGCCTCCCGGGTGCTGGCGGGGTTCCCCGACGGCCTCGCGCACGAGGGCGTCCAGGCCGGGCCCGAGTCGCTGCGCGGCCTTGAGCTGGCGCGCGAGCGCGGCTGGACGGCGCCCGCGGCGGACGCCGACCGGGAGCGGCCGTCCGAGCCCGTGAAGCCGGGCGAGGTGTCCGACCCGCCGCCGAACGAGCCGGGCGAGCCCATCGGCGGCGACGTCAAGCCCGGGAGCCAGGAGGGCCGTAACCAGTGACCACGCTCACCCCGGTCCTCACCGGCAACTGGGACCAGTCCGACTCGTTCACCCGCGAGGGCTACGAGCGCGAGGGCGGATACCGGGCCCTGCGGACGGCGTTCCGGACGGATCCGGACGAGATCGTCCAGGCCGTCAAGGACTCCGGCCTCCGCGGCCGCGGCGGCGCCGGGTTCCCCACCGGCATGAAGTGGGGGTTCCTGCCGCCGAGCAGCCCCAACCCGCGCTACCTCGTCGTCAACGCCGACGAGTCCGAGCCCGGGACCTGCAAGGACATCCCGCTGATGATGGCCAACCCGCACGTGCTCGTCGAGGGCGTCATCATCAGCTCGTACGCGATCAGATCCAACCACGCGTTCATCTACGTGCGCGGCGAGGTGCTGCACGTGATCCGGCGGCTCCAGCGGGCCGTCGCGGAGGCGTACGAGGCCGGCTACCTCGGCAAGGACATCCTCGGGTCCGGTTACGACCTGGACGTGGTCGTGCACAGCGGCGCCGGGGCCTACATCTGCGGCGAGGAGACGGCGCTGCTGGACTCCCTCGAAGGGTTCCGCGGTCAGCCCAGGCTCAAGCCCCCCTTCCCGGCGGTCGCGGGCCTGTACGGCGGCCCCACCGTCATCAACAACGTCGAGTCGATCGCCTCCGTTCCCTCGATCGTGGAGAACGGCGCCGACTGGTTCGCGTCGATGGGCACCGAGAAGTCGCAGGGATTCGGGATCTTCTCGCTGTCGGGGCACGTGACCCGGCCCGGCCAGTACGAGGCGCCGCTCGGCATCACGCTGCGGGAGCTGCTCGACATGGCGGGCGGGGTCCGGGAGGGCCACCGGCTGAAGTTCTGGACGCCGGGCGGCTCGTCCACGCCGATCTTCACCGAGGAGCACCTGGACGTGCCGTTGGACTTCGAGTCCGTCGGCGCCGCCGGGTCGATGCTCGGCACCCGGGCCCTCCAGATCTTCGACGAGACGACGTGCGTCGTCCGGGCCGTCCTGCGGTGGTCGGAGTTCTACGCGCACGAGTCGTGCGGCAAGTGCACGCCGTGCCGCGAGGGCACCTACTGGTACAAGCAGATGCTGAAGCGGCTGGAGGCCGGGCAGGGCGAGGAGAAGGACCTGGAGACCCTCCTCGACCTGTCGGACAACATCCTCGGCCGCTCGTTCTGCGCGCTGGGCGACGGTGCGACCAGCCCGGTCGTGTCGTCCATCAAGCTGTTCCGGGACGAGTACCTCCAGCACTTCGAGCAGGGCGGCTGCCCGTTCGACCCGTCCAAGTCCACCCTCTGGGGAGGTGCCAAGTGACGGTCACCGACGACAAGGCGGCGGTCGAGAAGCGCGAGGACATGGTCGCCGTCACCATCGACGGCTTCGAGATCGAGGTGCCGAAGGGCACACTGATCATCCGGGCGGCCGAGCTGCTCGGCATCCAGATCCCGCGGTTCTGCGACCACCCGCTGCTCGACCCGGTCGGCGCCTGCCGGCAGTGCCTGGTGGAGATCCCCGACGCCGGGAACGGCCGCGGCATGCCGAAGCCGCAGGCGTCGTGCACCACCACCGTGATGCCGGGCATGGTCGTCAAGACCCAGCTCACCTCGCCGGTCGCCGACAAGGCGCAGCACGGCGTGATGGAGCTGCTGCTCATCAACCACCCGCTGGACTGCCCGATCTGCGACAAGGGCGGCGAGTGCCCGCTGCAGAACCAGGCGATGTCCAACGGGCGCGGCGAGACCCGCTTCACCGAGGCGAAGCGGACCTTCCCCAAGCCGATCCCGCTGTCCAGCCAGGTGCTGCTCGACCGGGAGCGCTGCATCCAGTGCGCCCGCTGCACCCGGTTCTCCGACCAGATCGCCGGCGACGCGTTCATCGACCTGTTCGAGCGCGGCGCGAAGGAGCAGGTCGGCGCGGCGGACGGCAAGCCGTTCCAGTCCTACTTCTCCGGCAACACCGTGCAGATCTGCCCGGTGGGCGCGCTGACCGGCGCCGCGTACCGGTTCCGGTCGCGTCCGTTCGACCTCGTGTCCCAGCCGAGCACGTGCGAGCACTGCGCGTCCGGCTGCTCGCTGCGCACCGACCACCGGCGCGGGAAGATCACCCGCCGGCTGGCGGGGGACGACCCGCAGGTCAACGAGGAGTGGAACTGCGATAAGGGCCGCTGGGCCTTCACCTACGCCACCCGGCCGGAGCGGCTCACGCACCCGCTCGTCCGGGGCGAGGACGGCGGGCTGGAGCCCGCGTCCTGGCCGGAGGCGCTCACGATCGCGGCCCGCGGGCTCGCGGCGGCGCGCGGCTCGGCCGGCGTGCTGCCCGGCGGGCGGGTCACGCTGGAGGACGCCTACGCCTACGCCAAGTTCGCGCGGATCGCGCTCGGCACCAACGACGTCGACTTCCGGGCCCGCCCGGCGTCGGACGAGGAGTCGGCGTTCCTCGCCTCCTCCGTCGCGGGCCGCCCGATCGAGGTGACCTACGCCGACCTGGAGAAGGCGCCCGCGGTGCTGCTCGCCGGCTTCGAGCCGGAGGAGGAGTCCCCGATCGTGTTCCTGCGGCTGCGCAAGGCGTTCCGCAAGAACCGGCTGAAGGTCGTCGCGGCCGCGCCGTTCGCGACCCGCGGGCTGCGCAAGGTCGGCGGGACGCTGCTGCCGACACCGCCCGGCGCCGAGGCCGAGACGCTCGGGTCGCTGATCGGCGACGACGACCGCGCGGACGTCCGGACGCTGCTGGAGGCCCCCGGCGCCGTGATCATGGTGGGCGAGCGGCTGGCGGGCAGCCCCGGCGCGCTGTCGTCGGTGGTCCGGCTCGCGCAGGTGACCGGGGCCCGGCTGGCGTGGGTGCCGCGCCGGGCCGGGGAGCGCGGCGCGATCGAGGCCGGGGCGCTGCCCGGGCTGCTGCCGATCGGCCGTCCGGCCTCCGACCCGGGCGCGCGCGCCGAGGTGGCCCGAACCTGGGGGGTCGCGGAGCTGCCCGAGGAACCCGGCCTCGGCATCGACGGGATCATCGCGGCGGCGGCGGAGGGACGGCGCGGCGCGCTGCTCGTCGGCGGCGTCGACCCCGACGACCTGGCCGACCCCGCGGCGCTGCTGGCGGCGCTGGAGGCGACCCCGTTCGTGGTGAGCCTGGAGCAGCGGCCGAGCGCCGTCACCGACCGCGCGGACGTCGTGCTGCCGGTCGCGGCGGTCGCCGAGAAGTCCGGCACGTTCGTCGACTGGGAGGGCCGCGGCCGCCAGTTCGACGTGGTGCTGAGGTCCGCCGGGCGGCTGTCGGACCTGCGGGTCCTGGACGCGCTGGCGAACGAGATGGACGTCCATCTGGGGCTGCCGGGGCCCGAGGCGGCGCGCCGGGAGCTGGCCGGGCTCGGCGCCTACCGCGGCGTCCGCCCGGACGCGCCGAGCGTGCCGCAGGCGCTCCCGCCGCAGCCCGGACCGGGTGAGGCGCTGCTGGCGACCTGGCGGCTGCTGCTCGACCGGGGCCGCCTCCAGGACGGCGAGCCGTTCCTCGCCGGGACGGCCAAGCCCGCCGTGGTGCGGCTGTCGCCCGCGACGGCCGCGGAGATCGGCGTGGCGGACGCGGTGACGGCGGACACGGCGACGGCGGACGCGACGGGCACGGCGACGGCGGGCACGGTGACGGTGTCGGCGGCGCGCGGCTCGGTCACGCTGCCGCTGGAGATCACCGACGACCTGCCCGACAGGGTCGTGTGGCTGCCCACCAACTCGGCCGGTTGCGCCCTACACCGGGACCTCGGGGCCGGCGCCGGAGACGTCGTCCGGATCGCGCCGGGCGCGCCCGGCGGCGGGTCCGGTGACGTGGCCGCCGGTGTCACGCGCGTCCGCGCGACGCGGACCGGCCCGGCGCCCGCCGGGGCCACACGTGCCGACGCCGCGGGCGGCGAGGCCGAGAACACCGCTGGAGGCCCACGATGAGTCCGCACCTGCTCGCGGCGGCACCCGCGAAGGAACCCGGGCTGAAGGACTTCGGCTCCGACCCGTGGTGGCTGATCGGCGGCAAGGTGCTGGCGATCTTCGTGTTCCTGGTGCTGACCGTCCTGCTGTCGATGTGGGTCGAGCGGCGTGTCATCGGCCGCATGCAGCTGCGGGTCGGCCCGAACCGGGTCGGCCCGTTCGGGCTGCTCCAGGGCCTCGCCGACGGCGTCAAGCTGGCGCTGAAGGAGGACATCGTCCCCCGCCAGGTCGACAAGATCGTGTTCGTCCTCGCGCCGATCATGTCGGCGGTGCCCGCGTTCATCTCCTTCGTGATCATCCCGTTCGGGCCGACGGTGTCGGTGTTCGGGCACGAGACGGCGCTCCAGGGCACGGACCTGCCGGTCGCGGTGCTGCTGGTGCTGGCGATGTCGTCCATGGGCATCTACGGGATCGTGCTCGCGGGCTGGTCGTCGATGTCGCCGTACTCGCTGCTCGGCGGGCTCCGCTCGTCCGCGCAGATGATCTCCTACGAGATCGCGATGGGGCTGTCGTTCGTCGCGGTGTTCATGTTCGCCGGCTCGATGTCCACCTCGGACATCGTCGCGGCGCAGCACGACAAGTGGTACGTGGTGCTGCTGTTCCCGTCCTTCATCGTGTACGTGATCACGATGATGGGGGAGTCGAACCGCATCCCGTTCGACCTGCCCGAGGGCGAGGGCGAGCTGGTCGGCGGCTTCCACACCGAGTACTCCTCGCTGAAGTTCGCGATGTTCTTCCTCGCGGAGTACATCAACCTCGCGACGCTGTCGGCCCTCGCCACGACGCTGTTCCTCGGCGGCTGGCGGGCGCCCGCGCCGATCTCCACGGTGTGGGAGGGCGCCAACGCCGGCTGGTGGCCGGTGCTGTGGTTCCTCGTCAAGCTGTGGCTGTTCATCTTCTTCTTCATCTGGCTGCGCGGCTCGCTGCCGCGCGTGCGCTACGACCAGCTGATGAAGCTCGGCTGGAAGGTGCTGATGCCCTTCTCGCTCGGCTGGATCCTGCTGGTCGCGACCGTCAAGGCCCTGCGCAACGAGGGCTACGACGTCCAGAAGATCTTCATCGGCGCCGCCGCGGTCGCGGCGGTCGTCCTGGTGGCCAGCGTGCTCTGGGAGATGGTCCGGGGCGGCGGGGACGACGAGGACGCCGCCCAGGGCGCGGAGCGGGACGTGACGCCCGATCCCGCGGCCGGCGGGTTCCCCGTGCCGCCGATGGACGCGCCGCACTACCACGGCGGCCCGGCCGGGGCGACGACGATCCCAACCCCTCCAGAGGAGGTCACCAGTGGGACTCACTGATTTCCTGAATCCGGTCAAGGGGTTCGGGGTCTCGTTCCACCAGATGTTCAGCAAGAGCGAGACCGTCCAGTATCCCGAGGTGAAGAAGCCGACCGCCCCGCGCTTCCACGGGCGGCACCAGCTCAACCGGTGGCCGGACGGCCTGGAGAAGTGCATCGGGTGCGAGCTGTGCGCCTGGGCGTGCCCCGCCGACGCCATCTTCGTCGAGGGCGCCGACAACACCGCGGACGAGCGCTACTCGCCCGGTGAGCGGTACGGCCGCATCTACCAGATCAACTATCTGCGGTGCATCCTGTGCGGGCTGTGCATCGAGGCGTGCCCGACCCGGGCGCTCACGATGACCAACGAGTACGAGCTCGCCGACGACAGCCGCGAGAGCCTGATCTACACCAAGGACATGCTGCTGGCGCCGCTGCGCGAGGGCATGGAGACGCCGCCGCACGAGATGCGGCTCGGCGACACCGAGGAGGACTACTACCGCCTCGGCCTCCAGCCCGACGAGGGCCCGTCGGTGTCCGCCGAGGGCGGCCGCCGCGCGAGCGTCGACAACGCCGTCCGGAGCGAGGACGGTCCGCTGGGCGGTGAGGGCGCATGAGCGGCCACGTCCTGGCGGGGCACCTCGCGGCCGGCCAGGTGCTGGCGGGGGAGGTCGCCGACAAGCAGGCGGGCGAGCCGTTCTTCTTCTGGCTGCTGGCCGTGGTGTCCGTCGGCGCCGCCCTCGGCATGATCTTCATGCGGAAGGCGGTGCACTCGGCGCTGCTGCTGGCGACGGTGATGCTGTCGCTGGCCGCGCTGTACGCGATCCAGGACGCGCCGTTCCTGGCGTTCGTCCAGGTCATCGTGTACACCGGCGCGGTGCTGATGCTGTTCCTGTTCGTGCTGATGCTCGTCGGGGTCAGCTCCACCGACTCGCTGGTGGAGACGATCCGGGGGCAGCGTTTCTGGGCGGCGATCGGGGCGCTCGGCTTCGTCGTCCTGCTGGCCGCCGGCCTCGGGAACGCGGCGCTCGGCGACTCCGCCGGGCTGAAGACGGCCAACGCCGACGGCAACGTCATCGGCCTCGCCCGGCTGCTGTTCAAGGACTACGTGTTCGCGTTCGAGGCGACCAGCGCGCTGCTGATCACCGCGGCGCTCGGCGCGATGGTCCTCGCGCACCGCGAGCGGACCGAGCCGAAGAAGACGCAGCGCGACCTGTCGAAGGACCGGTTCCTGTCCGGCGACCACCCGGGCCCGCTGCCGGGGCCCGGCACCTACGCCCGGCACAACGCCGTCGACATGCCGGCGCTGCTGCCGGACGGGACGCCGTCGGAGCTGTCGGTCAACCCGGTCATCGCCGCCCGCACCGACACCGTCGAGCGGCACACCGACCTGTACGGCGAGACCGAGGAGGAGGCCGCCGGGCGGGACGTGGCCGCGGTGCGGGCCGCGACCGAGGAGTCGCAGGACGCGGGCGCCGAGTCGCGCGTCGTCAAGGCCGGGTCGCCGGTCGCGGGCGGGAACGCCGGCGGCGGGGCCTCCGGCAACGAACGTGAAGGCGAGGCTGGTCAATGAGTCCGGGGCACTACCTGGCGCTCTCGGCGATCCTGTTCACCATCGGTGCGCTGGGCGTGCTCGTGCGCCGCAACGCCATCGTGGTGTTCATGTGCGTCGAGCTGATGTTGAACGCCACGAACCTGGCGTTCGTGTCGTTCTCCCGCATGCACGGCGAGCTCGACGGGCAGATCATCGCGTTCTTCGTGATGGTGGTGGCCGCGGCGGAGGTCGTGGTGGGCCTGGCGATCATCATGACCATCTTCCGGACCCGCAGGTCCTCGTCGGTGGACGACGCGAACCTGCTGAAGTACTGAGAGGCCGGGGATGAAAGCCGAAGGCATCCAGGCCGCGTCCTGGCTTCTCATCGCGCTCCCGCTCGCGGGCGCCGCGATCCTCCTGCTCGGGGGGAGGCGCACCGACAGGTGGGGCCACCTGCTCGGCGTCACCATGTCGGCCGCGTCGTTCGCGGTCGGCTGCGCGATGTTCGTGCAGATGCTCGGATACGACGCCGAGGAGCGGCGCCGCACCCTGCACCTGTGGGACTTCATCGACGTCGGCGCGTTCAAGGTCGGGATGGACCTGCTGGTGGACCCGCTGTCCATCAGCTTCGTCCTGCTGATCACCGGGGTGGGCTCGCTCATCCACGTCTACTCGATCGGCTACATGGCCGACGACCCCGACCGGCGCCGGTTCTTCGCGTACCTGAACCTGTTCGTCGCGGCGATGCTGCTGCTGGTGCTCGGCGGCAACTTCCTGGTCCTGTTCCTCGGCTGGGAGGGCGTGGGCCTCGCCTCCTACCTGCTGATCGGGTTCTGGCAGTACAAGCCGACCGCGGCGACCGCCGCGAAGAAGGCGTTCGTCGTCAACCGCGTCGGCGACCTCGGACTGATCCTCGCGATCGCGCTGATGTTCTCCACGTTCGGGACGATCGGCTTCGACCAGATCCTCGGCACCGGCGCCGAGCACGCGGGCCTCGCGTCCCGGCTCAGCACCGGCACCGCCACCGCGATCGGGCTGCTGCTCCTGCTCGGCGCGTGCGGCAAGTCCGCGCAGCTCCCGCTCCAGTCGTGGCTGCTGGACGCGATGGAGGGCCCGACCCCGGTGTCGGCGCTCATCCACGCGGCGACGATGGTGACCGCGGGCGTCTACCTGATCGTCCGGGCCGGGCCCATCTTCGAGATGTCCGACACCGCGCAGCTGGTGGTGACGATCGTCGGCGCGGCCACGCTGCTCGCCGGTGCGATCATCGGGTGCGGCAAGGACGACATCAAGAAGGCCCTCGCGGGCTCGACGATGTCGCAGATCGGCTACATGCACCTCGCCGCGGGCCTCGGCAAGCCCGGCTACGTCTTCGCCATCGCGCACCTGATCGCGCACGGCTTCTTCAAGGCGGGCCTGTTCCTCGGCGCCGGGTCGGTCATGCACGGCATGAAGGACGACGTGAACATGCGCCGCTACGGCGCGCTCCGCGCGGTGATGGTCGTCACCTACGTCACGTTCGGCCTCGGCTACCTGGCGATCATCGGCTTCCCGGGGCTGTCCGGCTGGTTCACCAAGGACGCCATCATCGAGGCCGCCTACGACAAGGGCGGCACGTCCGGCGCGATCCTCGGCACCTGCGCGCTGATCGGCGCGGGCATCACCGCCTACTACATGTCGCGGGTGATGTTCATGACGTTCTTCGGTGAGAAGCGCTGGGAGGAGGACGTCCACCCGCACGAGTCGCCGAAGGTGATGACGATCCCGCTGATCGTGCTGGCGTTCGGCTCGGTGTTCGCGGGCGGTTTCCTGATCCTCGGCGGGTTCGCCGACTTCCTGGAGCCGGTCGTCGGCACGCCCGAGCACGAGCACGAGTTCAAGGCGCTCACCGCGCCGGGCATCGCCACGTTCGTGCTGATGATCATCGGCGCGGGCATCGCCTGGCGGCAGTACGGCAGCCGGAAGGTGCCGCGCGAGGCGCCCGCCGGCTCGTTCGTCACCGTCGCCGCCCGCAAGGACCTCTACGGGGACGCGCTGAACGAGTCGCTGCTGATGCGGCCCGGCCAGTGGCTGACCCGGCTCGCGGTGTGGTTCGACGGACGGGGCGTCGACGGCGCCGTCAACGGCCTCGCCGCGGGCGTCGGCGGCAGCTCCGGCCGGATCCGGCGGCTGCAGACCGGCTTCGCACGCTCCTACGCCCTTTCGATGTTCTTCGGCGCGGCGCTCGTCGTGGCGGCGCTCCTGGTGGTGAACGTGACATGAGTGACTTTCCCTGGCTGAGCGTCCTCATCGCGCTGCCGCTGGCCGGCGCGTTCCTCGTGGCGGTGCTGCCGCGCGAGCGGGAGACCCTGGTCAAGCAGGTCGCGCTCGGCGTGTCCGTGGTCGTCGGGGCGCTGGCCTTGGTGATGGCGGCGCGCTTCGACGCGGGCGGCGCGCGGTTCCAGTTCACCGAGAAGTACTGGTGGATCAAGGCGTTCGGGGTGCACTGGGCGCTCGGCGTCGACGGCGTCGCGCTGGTGCTGATCGTGCTGTCGGTGATCCTCGTCCCGCTGGTGATCCTGGCGTCGTGGAACGAGGCCGACCGGTCCGGGGGCGTGGACGTTCCCGCCAGGCGGTCGGTGAAGACGTACATGGCGCTGCTGCTGTCGCTGGAAGCGGCGATGATCGGCGTGTTCGCGGCGACCGACGTGTTCGTGTTCTACGTCTTCTTCGAGGCGATGCTGATCCCGGTGTACTTCATCATCGGGTACTACGGCGGCCCGCAGCGTTCCTACGCCGCGGTGAAGTTCCTGCTGTACTCGCTGTTCGGCGGGCTGCTGATGCTCGTCGCGGTGATCTGGCTGTACCCCCTGTCCAGCAAGTCCGTCGCCGACGGCGGGCTCGGGCACGGCACGTTCATGTTCGACGAGCTGTCGAGGATGGACATCGACCCGACCACCGCCAAGTGGCTGTTCCTCGGCTTCTTCGTCGCGTTCGCGATCAAGGCGCCGATGGTGCCCGTGCACACCTGGCTGCCGGACGCCGCGCAGCAGTCCCCGCCGGGCGCGCTCGTGCTGATCGTCGGCGTCCTGGACAAGGTCGGCACCTACGGGATGCTCCGGTTCTGCCTGGAGCTGTTCCCCGGCGCCGCCAAGTGGGCGACCCCGGTCGTGCTCGGGTTCGCGGTGCTCAGCATCATCTACGGCGCCGTCCTCGCGATCGGGCAGGTCGACCTCAAGCGGCTGATCGCCTACACGTCGGTGTCGCACTTCGGGTTCATCGTGCTCGGCATCTTCGCGATGACCTCGCAGGGCCAGTCCGGCGCGACGCTCTACATGGTCAACCACGGGTTCTCCACCGGCGCGCTGTTCCTCGTCGTCGGCTTCATGATCGTCCGGCGGAGGTCGGCGCGGATCGGTGACTACGGCGGCGTCCAGAAGGCCGCCCCCGTCCTCGCCGGGACGTTCCTCATCGCGGGCCTGTCCGGGCTGTCGCTGCCCGGACTGTCCACGTTCGTCTCGGAGTTCCTCGTCATCGTCGGGACGTTCAGCCGCTACCGGTGGGCGGCCGTGCTCGCCGTCAGCGGCGTCGTCCTCGCCGCCATCTACATCCTCTGGATGTACCAGCGGACGATGGGCGGGCCCAAGGCCCCGGCCGTCGAGGGCATGACGGACCTCACCGCCCGCGAGAAGCTGACGGTCGCGCCGATCATCGCGATCATCGTGGCGATGGGCCTGTTCCCGCAGCCGGTGCTGCACGTCATCAACCCATCGGTGAAGCACACGCTGGCCCGGGTCGACCGGCACGATCCCGCGCCGAAGACCACCGGCAACGTGGCCGAGAACGGAGCCCGTCCATGAGCCGCAGCAGTCATGTGAGCGCCGTCCTCGCGCAGGGAGGTGACATCCAGGCGCCGCACATCGAGTACGACCAGATCGGCCCGCTGCTGCTCGTCCTCGGCGTCGCCGTCGTCGCGGTGCTGGTCGAGGCGTTCGTCGGGCGCACCTGGCGGTACTACGTCCAGGTGCCGCTGGCGTTCCTCGGCCTGGCGGGCGCGTTCGCGTGGACGATCGTCCTCGGCTGGCGGGACGAGCCCCACCACGTCGCCGCCGAGGGCGCCCTCGGCGTCGACGGCCCCACCCTGTTCCTCCAGGGCACCATCCTGATCCTCGCGCTCGTCAGCCTCCTGCTGATCGCCGAGCGCGGGAACGGCCGCGGCGGCATCGTCGGCGGCCACTTCGCCGCCCAGGCGTCCGCGCTGCCCGGCAGCGAGGCCGAGCAGCGCAGCACCGCCGCCGGGATCACCCAGACCGAGGTGTTCCCGCTGATGCTGTTCGCGGTCGGCGGGATGCTGATGTTCCCCGCGTCCAACGACCTGCTCACCATGTTCGTGGCGCTGGAGGTCATGTCGCTGCCGCTGTACCTGCTGTGCGGCCTGGCCCGGCGCCGCCGCCTGCTGTCGCAGGAGGCCGCGGTCAAGTACTTCCTGCTCGGCGCGTTCTCCTCCGCGTTCTTCCTGTACGGGACGGCGCTGCTGTACGGCTACGCCGGGTCGGTGAAGCTCGCCGACATCTCCGTCCAGATCGGCAAGGACGCCGGGAGCGAGACGCTCCTGCTCGCCGGTGCCGCGCTGCTGTCGGTCGGGCTGCTGTTCAAGCTCGGTGCCGTCCCCTTCCACATGTGGAAGCCGGACGTGTACCAGGGCGCTCCGACCCCGATCACGGCGCTGATGGCGTCCTGCACCCTCGTCGCCGCGTTCGGTGCGATCCTGCGCGTCTAC
This sequence comes from Actinomadura graeca, assembly GCF_019175365.1. Classification (NCBI taxonomy): domain Bacteria; kingdom Bacillati; phylum Actinomycetota; class Actinomycetes; order Streptosporangiales; family Thermomonosporaceae; genus Actinomadura; species Actinomadura graeca. The sequence goes on from NZ_CP059572.1 coordinate 5,376,670, forward strand.
TACGTCGCGTTCGAGACGCTGAAGTGGGACTGGGAACCCATCATGTGGGGTGTGGCGATCATCACCATGGTGATCGGCGCGGTCATCGCGATCACCCAGACCGACCTCAAGCGAATGCTGGCCTACTCCTCGATCGCGCACGCGGGCTTCCTGCTCACCGGCGTCGTCGCCACGTCCCGGGACGGCCTGTCCGGCACGCTGTTCTACCTCGCGGCCTACGGCTTCACCACCATCGGCGCGTTCGCGGTGATCACGATGGTGCGGGACGCGGGCGGCGAGGCGGCGCACCTGTCCCGCTGGGCCGGGCTCGGCAAGCGCTCCCCGGTCGTCGCCGGGACCTTCGCCTTCTTCCTGCTCGCCTTCGCGGGCATCCCGCTGACCAGCGGCTTCACCGGCAAGTTCGCGGTGTTCAAGGCGGCCGTCGAGGCGGACGCCACCCCGCTGGTCATCGTCGGCGTGGTGTCCTCGGCCGTCGCCGCGTTCTTCTACGTCCGGGTGATCGTCGTGATGTTCTTCAGCGAGCCGGAGGCGGACGGGCCCACCGTCGTCGCGGGCCCGGCGACCGCGGCAGCCGTCGCACTCGGGTTGACGGCTACTGTGGTACTCGGTGTGCTCCCCCAGCCGATCCTGGACCTCGCGGGGCACGCAACGACACAGATGTTCGTCCGGTAAGGGGTCATGGGTGAGCAATGTCTTCGCTGAGGAGCCTCGTCCGTCCCAGGAGGAGTGGGGGGCGGCCCCTCCACAGGACGCCGGTCCGTTCGGGCTCCACCTCGACGCGGCCCTCGCGGCCGACGCCAAGGAGCGCCTCGCCTCGGTCGAGGAACTGCTCCTGGAGTCCGTCCACGGCGAGGACCCGCTGCTCACCGAGGCGTCGAAACACCTGGTCGTCGCGGGTGGCAAGCGATTCCGGCCGATGCTGGTGCTCCTCGCCTCCCACTTCGGCGACCCCGCCGCGGCCGGCGTCGTCCCGGCCGCGGTCGTCGTCGAGCTGACCCACCTCGGGACCCTCTACCACGACGACGTGATGGACGAGGCGACCGTCCGCCGGGGCCGGGAGTCCGCCAACGCCCGCTGGACCAACACCGTCGCCATCCTCACCGGCGACTACCTCTTCGCCCGCGCCTCGGACCTGCTCGCCGACCTCGGCCCCGACGCCGTCCGCATCCAGGCCCGCGCGTTCGCCCGCCTCGTCCGCGGCCAGATCCAGGAGACCGTCGGCCCCGCCGAAGGCGGCGACGACCTCAAGCACTACCTGCGCGTCCTCGCCGACAAGACCGGCTCGCTCATCGCCGTCTCCGGCCAGTTCGGCGCCCTGCTTTCCGGCGCGCCCGCCTCCGTCGTCGAGACCGTCACCTCCGCCTGCGAGAAGATCGGCATCGCGTTCCAGCTGTCGGACGACATCCTCGACATCGACTCCGAGGCCGAGCAGTCCGGCAAGACCCCCGGAACCGACCTGCGCGAGGGCATCCGCACGCTCCCCATGCACCACGTCCTCGCCGGCGTCGGCTCCGGCCCCGACGACGCGCGCCTCCGCGAACTGCTCGCCCAGGACCTCTCCGACGACACCCTCCACGCCGAGGCCCTCGCCCTCCTGCGCGCCCACCCCGCCATGGACCACGCCCGCGCCGACCTCCGCCACTGGGCCGAGGACGCCCGCGCCGACCTCCTCACCCTCCCCGACATCCCCGCCCGCTCCGCCTTCACCGGCCTCTGCGACTACGTCGTCTCAAGGACGGGTTAATCTGCGGTGTTGATTGCGGTTCCCTTGGCGTCAGGCGCTGGCGCGCCTTCCTTCCACGGGAACCGCTGTGTTGATTGCGGTTCCCTCGGCGTCGGGCCTTGGCGGCCCTCCTTCCACGGGAACCGCGGCGATCGCTGCATCGCTTCGAACTCGCCCTAGCGGGCTCGCTTCGCGATCAGTTGCTCGCGGGCTCGCAACTGCCTTCGGACGCGATCGCTGTGTTGATTGCGGTTCCCTTGGCGTCAGGCGCTGGCGCGCCCTCCTTCCACGGGAACCGCGTGCGATCGCTGCATCGCTTCGAACTCGCCTGGCGGCTCGCTTCGCGATCAGTTGCTCGCGGCTCGCAACTGCCTTCGGACGCGATCGCAACGTTTCGTGTCGTTGAGGGGTCGGGCACGAGCCCGGTTGTGTCTGGCGGGGGTGCTGGTTCTGGTGCACCCCCGCCAGGCGGGTTTACGCCTTCAGGGGTTCTTGGGTTAGGCCGCGGGTCTTCATGGCGTGCAGGACTAGGTCGATGAGGACCGTTTTGCAGGAGTCCAGGCTGCGGGCGTCGCAGAGCATGACCGGGACCTTGGGGCCGAGGTTGAGGGCCAGCTGGATCTCGTCCAGGTCGTACTGGCGGGCGCCGTCGAAGCAGTTGACGGCCACGATGAACGGGGTGTCGCGGCGCTCGAAGTAGTCGACCGACGGGAAGCAGTCGGACAGGCGGCGGGTGTCGGCGAGGACGACCGCGCCCAGGGCGCCGAGGGCCACCTCGTCCCACATGAACCAGAAGCGCTCCTGGCCGGGCGTGCCGAACAGGTAGAGGACGTAGTCGTCGCGCATCGTGATGCGGCCGAAGTCCATCGCGACGGTGGTCGTCTTCTTGCGCTCCACGCCCGAGACGTCGTCGACGCCGACGCTCTCGTCAGTGAGGAGCTCCTCGGTACGCAGCGGCTGCGTCTCGGAGACCGTGCCGACCATGGTGGTCTTGCCGACACCGAAACCACCCGCGATCACGATCTTGACCGCGGTGGGGAGCCGGCGGGCGCGCACGTCGTGCCTAGAGGGCCCGGAGACCATCGATCACCGCCTTGTAGAGCCTGATGTCGTGCATGTCCGCTTCCGGTTCGGGTTCCTGCATCGAGACGAACCCCTTGTCGAGCAGGTCGCCCAGCAGCACCCGGACGGTCGCGACGGGGAGGTCCAGGTGGCCGGTGAGCTCGGCCACCGACAGGACCGACTGGCACAGGCGGAGGATCGCCAGGTGCTCGGGGCCGAGCCCGATCGCGCCCTCGGGCTCCGGGCCGTCCGCCACCACCAGCGTGATGAGGTCGAACTTGCCGCGGGTCGGCTCGATCCGCCCGCTGGTCATCACGTAGGGGCGCACCATCGGCCCGGCGTGCTCGTCGAGCCACCGGTGGTCGGGGACCGGGGGGCGGGGCACCGGGTCGTCCGGCCAGTGGTCCTGGACTGGGGGGTCCTCCGGGGGAATCATCAGGTCCGTCCCTCCGCGGCGGCCTCGGTGCGGGACGGGGACGTCAGATGGTGCCCCATCGCGGTGACGAGCATGGCCATCTCGTAGGCGATCAGGCCCACGTCGGCGTCCTCCCCGGCGAGCACCGCGAGGCAGGCGCCCTTCCCGGCGACCGTCACCAGCATGAACGCCGACTGCATCTCCACGATCGTCTGCCGGACGGGGCCGCCGCCGAAGCGTGTGCCCGCGCCCTTCGCCAGGCTCTGGATCCCGGCCGCCACCGCCGCCAGGTGCTCGCCGTCGTCCTGGGTCACGCCCTTGGAGGACGCCATCAGCAGGCCGTCCGCGGACAGCACGACCGCGCTGCGCGCATGCGGCAGCCGATGGACCAGATCGTCCAGCAACCAGCCCAGATCGGATGAAGAACCCGCCTTCTGCATCACTGGTCTTCCTCGCCTTCCGCTGCTTGATCGCCGATGGCCTCAGCCGCGTCGCTACGGCCCCGCCGAGAGCCGCGCTGGTACGAGCCCATGATCCGCTTGATCTCCTCGGGCGGACGTCCGGGATCGTCCTCCTCGTCCGGCTGCTCGGCGACGACCGGCTCGTCGGTGCGCAGGGGCTCGGCGAGGTTCGCCTGCGGCACCCGGACGGGCAGGCCGGACGGGGTCGTGGAGATCTCGGGCACGGGTGACTGGTCCTCCGGCTCGGTGGTTTCGTGTTGCCCCCCGTCCGACGCCCCGTCCGGCGGCCCTTCGCCGGTGTCCGCGGGTTCGACCAGCCGGTGTCTGCCGGTCGTCGTCGACCGGTCGCGCGGGACGGTGTCGTCGTGGGAGCGTGTCCCGCGCGCGGGGTCGTCCTGCCGGTCGGGCAGGGAAGTCGTGTCGCCGCCGTCCCCCCGGCCGGGCGGCTCGGGCGCGGGCGGCGGCACCGCCACCAGCGCCGGCCCGGACGGCTGGCCCGTCATCGTCAGCGTCCCGATCGCGTGCTGGCCCGAGCCGCCGCCGACCGCCGCCGGCTGCCGCACCTCCAGCCCGTTCCGCGTGGTGGCCCCCGCGCCGACGGGCACCGGTCCCTCCTCGACCACCAGCTCCTTGGGGATGACCACCACGGCGGTGGTGCCGCCGTAGGCCGAGCGCTTCAGCGAGACCTGGAGCCCGTACCGCTCGGCGAGCTTGCTGACCACGTACAGCCCGAGCTGCACCGAGCTCTGCAGGTTGAACTCCGGCGGGTCCGCGATCCGCTCGTTGATCTCGGTGAGCTTCTCCTCGGTCATGCCGAGCCCGCGGTCCTCGATGTCGATGGCGAACCCGCTCGCGACGAGGTGGCCGCTGACCTGCACGACGGTGTCGGGCGGCGAGAACGACACCGCGTTCTCGATCAGCTCGGCCAGCAGGTGGGTGACGTCGCCGACCGCCCGCCCGGCCAGCTCGTACTGCCCCAGCGGCAGGACGGTGACCCGGGTGTAGTCCTCGACCTCGCCGACCGCGGCGCGGATGACGTCCACCATCGGCACCGCGTTGCGCCACCCGCGGGCGGGCAGCGAACCCGAGAGCACGATCAGGTTCTCCGCGTTGCGCCGCATGCGGGTCGCGAGGTGGTCGAGCCGGAACAGCTCCTCCAGGTCCTTGACCTCGATGTCGCGGCGCCGCTCCATGGTGTCGAGCATGGTCAGCTGCCGGTGCACGAGCGTCTGCGTCCGGCGCGCCAGGCTCAGCAGGACGTCGCGGATGCCGCGGCGCAGCTCGGCCTGCTCGACGGCGGTGCGGATCGCGGTCTCCTGGACGGCGTTGAACGCCCGTCCCACCTGGCCGATCTCGTCACTGCCGAACTCCAGCGGCGGCGCCTCGACCGCGACGTCCACCTCCTCCCCGTGCCCGAGCCGCTCGACGACCCCCGGCAGCCGCTGCTCGGCCAGCTCCCACGCCGCCTGCCGCAGCCGCTCCAGCTGCCGCACGAGCGCCCGCGCCGTCGTGATCGACACGATCACCGACGCGATGACCGCCAGCAGCCCGAGCCCGCCCGCGAGCACCAGCCGCAGGATGACGCCGATGGCCACGGGCTTCGCCCGGTTCACCAGCCGCTCGCCACCGTTGAGGACGACGTCCTCCAGCCCGGCCAGGACCGTTTCCATCGACGACCGCCACTCTTCGGACTTCACACGCAGCGGCGCGCCGGGGCGTCCTTGGTAGACGTGGTCCTCAAGGAAGCGGAGCCGCTTGTACGGCGCGCTGTTCGTCAGGGCCCTGTACTCGGCCAGATCGTCGGGAGGCAACTCGGCGGCGGCCTCGTCGTGCAGGTACCGCTGCGTGCCCACGAGCGAGACGAACTGGGCGTGGTCGGCGGCGGTGAGGCGGCCGGCGGCCAGCGCGCCCGACAGGAGCGCGTCCTCACGGGCGAGGATCTCCTTGGCCCGGGTGAGCGAGTTGAGGGCCCGGCTGTCCCTGGAGATGCCCTCGTCGTTCACGCCGCCCGCCGCGTTGTAGATGCGGAACGCGGAGTCGATGACCTCGTTGTAGGGCCTGACCGCCGTCTGCCGGTCGATCGTGCGGGAGTCAATGGCCGCCCGTCCGGGCGCGATGCCGTCGAGTTCGTCGAGTGACTCTTTGATGCGCTTCTCAAGCGTCCCGCCGCCGGTGCCCAGCATGTTGCCGCTTCCGGCGCGCTTGCGGAACGTGTCCTGCGAGCGATCGACGTGCTCGCGCTGGGCGAGGAGCGCCTGCCGCTGCTGGGTGCCCGGGCTGCTGAGATAGATCGTTGAGAGCTTGCGTTCCTCCTGGAGGTCGGTCACGAGCGTGACCATCGGCCGTGTGACGTTCTGGTCGATCGAGCTGGCGGAGAGAAGGGTCAGCCCTTCCCGGAGGGTGACCCACGCGGCGAATGCCCACAACGCGATGAGGGACGCGAGCAGGGCCGTGATCTTTGTCCGCAGACGCGTGTTGCGGATGCGCATCTACCTGTCCTCAACGAGTTCCGGAAGGACTCGCGGTCCGTCACGAGGTGTCGCCGACTTCGAGCCGCTGCTGTCCAGGGCGTGCGATGCGGTGGGGGTCGCCGCTCCCGCACAGCGCAGTACCTTAGCAACGTTGAGGGTTCAAATGATGCATTTTGTCCACACGAGAAGAGCGTTTGCCCTTGACATGCGAATTGTGATCTGCGTTACACGCTATCGGTCGTCGGCGATCCGTCCCCGGGCTGGCCGGGAGGTGTCCGCGAGGTGAAGGGCCGACATGACAGCGGCCCGAACAATCGCTCTCGGATAGTAAAGGTCCTTGTCATGCCAGAGGGCGGGTCCGGAGTCCTTCTCAAGTGTGTCGCGTGTCACTTCGAGGAGAAATTTATAACCCCGGGTGAAAGATTCTTCCACCCCTCCGCGTGCGGATCCTGTGAGCGCCAGGATTTGCAGCCCATAGGCGGTCTCCTCCGCGGAGCCGTCCCAGAGCCCCCAGGAGCCATCCGGACGTTGAGTGTTCACGACCCACTCGCGTGCGCGCTGCACGGTGTCCACAGCGGCGCTCCCGCCGAACTCGCCCAGCGCGAGGGCGCAGCAGACAGTCGCGTAATACGGTGAGGCGTGCCATCGGTCGCGCCAGCTCCCGTCCGTTCGCTGCCTGTCGCACAGCAGACGCGTGACCTTCCCGACAGCCGCCCTGCATCGATCCGCCGAGGCGCCCACGGTCGATGGTGCCCCCCGGACGGCGCGGAGGTGCTGGCCGAAGGCGTCGAGCACATGGGCGTTGACCGTGACCGAGAACCCCTGCTCGCCCTGCCACGTGCAGAAATGCGTCTCCGTTTCGAATTGCCACAGGGGGTCGGGCGTGTGCGGCATCCCCAGCAGCCCGAGGGCGTAGAGGCTCATGGCCGTTGTGTCGGCGTCCGCGGGCAGCCCGTCGGCGGCCGCCGCACCATTCGGCCCGAGAGCCGAGGCGAGCTCGACGACGATCTGCCGCGGCGCCCGGACCGTCAGCCCCGCGCGTGCCAGACCGCTCAGCACCCATGACCTCTCGAACGCGGTGACCGGTATCCCGCAGGGTGCAAGATCGCCGTGCTCGTTCACCACGTTCTCAAGGAATCGTCTGGCGCGGGCACGAGGACCGTCTGTGCCGACCTCGTCTCGCCCGCCGTCCTCGGTGGCGTCGCCCAACCATGCCGCCGTAGCCGCGGCTGAAGCCCCGACCGTTCCGGTGTGCTCGGGACGGATGGCCGGATGCCCCCGCGCCGCCGACCCGGTGACCTCCAGCGCGTGAAGGATCTTCACCGGCAGACCCGTCCCGCCCCGCATGGCCGCCCGGACCATCGCCAGCCGAGCGCCGTCGACGCCCGCGGGAGGGCTCAACCGCCCGCTGAACGTGACACGGGCGAGCGCTGTCGGCGGTGCCGAGCGTTCGCCGTCCAGATGGCCGTTGATCGCGTCGGTCAGCGCGGCCACGATCAGGTCGAGCGCCGGCGTGTCCGGGACGGCGGACGCGTCCATGGAGGGCAGTAGGCGGAACAGCAGTCGCAGTCCGCGCTCGGCCGTTCCGAGCAGGACCGCCGGACCCGGGTACGGTGCCACCTCGCCCGCGTCGTCCGTCCCAGGTGCCTCCACCTCGCCGGTGGGCACCCGGCCGAGGCTCGCGAGAACCGCCTCGACGGCACTCAGGGTCGGCACGATCGAATAGCCGCAAGGCCCGCCCCAGCCGCCGTCCGGGCGCTGCGAGCCGACCAGGTACGCCAGCCGCCGCTGGTGGCCGGTGAGCCAGGGCGCGAGCGTCACCAGCCTCCCCGTCTCGTAGACCGATGCGGACACCTGGCCCCAGGGTGCCGTTAGGAGGCTGCCGACCAGGTCCCGTACGGTGGCCGGGATGTCGATGACCTCCGTGGCCCTTGCCGCAGGCATCGCATCGCCGATGGTCACAGCGCCCCCCAGTAGTCGGTGACGCCGTAGAAGCCCGTGCTGAACCCGATCTGTCGTTCCAAGTAGGTGGCCGCCTCAAGGCAGTCGGGCTTGAGGGGCTCGATCAGCTCGCGGCTGTGAGCGATCAGGGCCTCGATGCGGGCTCGCACCTCGGACCGCTCCAGGCCGAGCATCAGGGCGTTAAGGTCCCCCCACTCGACGTCGCGTCGGTACGTGGCGAGGTCGTTGAGCAGCCTCAGAATGCGCTGCACTTCCTGGCTCGCCGACCACAGCTCGTCGATGCGGGCGACGGTCATCGTGTCCCCGCGGTGGATCCAGTGGGAGATGTTGACCCAGGTGGTGCCGAAATTGTCGGCGTTGGCGAGGTACTCCTCGAACGTCGGCAGCCCGCCGGTGCCCTCGGCACGGGCCGTCTTCCACTCCCACTCCCGCGCCATGGCGGCCAGCCACCGGGCGAACTGGTCGCGCCAGGCAGGCAGGATGGCGGCGGCCGGCCCGTCTGCGAGATCCTTCACGATCTCCGCCAGGAAGGTCGTGATCGGGCCGGAGCGGACCGGATCATCACCGTCCGCCACTGACAGGCAGTCGGCGATGAGGTCCTGGACCTCCTCCCGTGTCCCGGCCACGTAGTCGATCTGCCAGTCGGCGGCGAAGTTCCACATCGAGGTCTTGATCGCCATGCGCAGTCCGGCGGCGTCCTCCCACGGGGATCCGTAGGCGTTCGCGAGTGCGACCCCGGTGAAGAGCCGCTCGTCGAAGGGTTTGCGGGGGAACAGGTCGGGATAGGCGTCGACGCACGCCTTCAGGTCCCTCCGGCATTCCAATGCCAGCGCACAGATCCTGCCGTGCTCGGCCGCGGACACGATCTCACTCCCGGCCGACGGTGCCGGGACCACGCGGGGTGCCATCAGCGTTCGACCCGACGCAGGTGGAGGAGGACCGGTTCGCGAGGTTTCAGGGTGATGTCCACCCGCGGCTCGACCGGCGAGGTGTTCTGGAGGACGGGCCGGAACCGGCTCAGGAGCGTGGCGAGGATGAGAGGGGCCTCCAGGAAGAAGAAGACGCGGCCCGCGCACTGGTTGGGCCCTCCGCCGAAGGCCATGTAGGCAAAACGGTGCCGCGTCTCGCCCGGGGCGAAACGCTCGGGGTCGAAGACGCCGGGCTCCGGCCAGACGTCGGGCAGCCGGTGGGTGAGGAAGGGAGAGATGATCACGGTGGAACCGGCGCGGACGCGTATCCCATCGATGACGTCGTCGGCCGCGACCGTGCGCGGCGTGATCCACGCCACCGAGTACATGCGCAGAACCTCGTGCAGGAACTTCTTGGTGTACACCAGCTTCGGAAGGTGGTCGAAACCGGGCGCGTCCGTCCCGACCACGCTGTCGATCTCGTCGTAGAGCCTTGCGCGGATCTCCGGATGGGAGTCCAGCGCCGCCCACAGGAACGACAGGGCCGAGACCGTGGTGTCGGTGCTCGCGACGAACAGGCCGACCACCCCGTCCCGCACTGCCTGGTCGTCGACGCCCCGCCCCGCGTCATCACGCGCCCGGATCATCATCGACACGACGTCGCGCCCCTCGGCGCCCTCGCGGCGCGCTTTCGCGACGATGGGGAAGATGAGATCGTCAACGGCCTCGACGCAGCGGTTGAAGGCCCGGTCGCCGGGAAGCGGGATCGAGAGCGGCACGAACGGCATCAGCATCCGTGATCGGAACGAGGACGTCGTCGCGGTGACCAGCACGCGGCCGAGCTCGTCGATCCCGGACAGCGAGATACGGTCCCCGACGAGCACGCGGATGATCGTCCGGTACACGACACGGGTCATCTCCGCGAAGGCGTCCACCGGCCGTCCGGGCCGGACCCGGGCGGCGAGATCGTCGATGGCCTCGGCGATGGTCGCCGTCATCTCGTCCGCGATGGCCATGGTGCTCGGCCCGGACAGCAGCGTTTGGAAGACCTTGCGTTTGACGGGCCAGCTCGGGTCGGCGTCGGACCCCTCACCCGTAAGCCGGCTGAGAGGTTTCCACATCATGCCTTCCCTGCGGTAGTTCACCACGTTGTCGCGCAGGACGTGCTGGAGGTGCTCGGGGTGAGTGATCAAGTAGGGGCGGAACGGGCCCAGGTTCACCCGCGCGATCTCGCCGTCGGCCTCCCTGCCGATCGCCTCGAACGCTCTCAGTGGATTTCGCAAGAGCCCTGGCAGGTGGCTGATCGAGAGCGTCTTGGCTTCACGGACGGAGCGGGTACCGGCATCGAGGGACATTCTGGACCCTTTGTGTCAAGAGGTGGCGCGGGTAGTCCAGGACGGTGGCTCGGAGGCGGACTCGGTGGTGCTTTATGTGGTTTTGTGATCGATGATCAGTTTTTGGGCGTTTCGAGGGAAGTATCACATGATCATTTGACGGAAACAAGCGTCCTAATGGGAGGAATTGTGACTATCCGCTTGTGATGTAGGTCACTTTGCAAGTGATTTGTCTCTGCCGTCAGTAGCGTCTGACAGCGCAAAAGTCGCACAAATGTTCGAACTGTCGGCCATCGAGATGTTTCGAAAACGCCGGGGTTACAGGTCGTTCGACGGGGTGAGCATGGCGGGCCATGCCAGTCCGTTGGAGACCTTGAACCTGCCGGAGACCGTGCGGGCGCCGCACCGCGCCTCGATGGTGTACATATCCGGCTTGACTTCGCGCTTGACGGTCGCGGTGCCGTGCCCGCGGCCGTCCAGAGGGGCCCGTCCGGTGAACGCCGCGGAGGCCGCGTCGCGCGGGCGGACGCACCCGGGGACCGACAACTGCACCCGCTGTCCGGGACGTGCCGCACCCGGCTCCACCGTGATCCTGCCGCGTCCCGTCGCCGTCGCCTGTCCCACCGCCGGTGCCGCGAGCCCCGCCGTGACGAGTGCGGTTCCCAACACGGTGACGCTGAGCAGGCGCAACGGGGCTCCTTGGCCGGGGGCGATGTGGCTTCCGGCACTCTAGTGGTTCAGGGGCCCGTGCTCCAGGGCTAGTGGACGGCCTCGGGCACCGGCTCGGGGAGCGGCCGCGTCCGTCGCGCGGCGCGCACCCCGTCCCATGTCAGGGCGATGAGGGCGAGCCACACCAGGAGGAATCCGGCCCAGCGGCTCGCGGGCATCCGCTCGTCCTGGACCAGCAGGCCGATGAGGAACTGCAGGATGGGCGCCAGGTACTGGAGCATGCCGATCGTGCTCAGGGGCAGCCGGATCGCCGCCGAGTTGAAGAGCAGCAGCGGGACCGCCGTCACGAGCCCCGCCCCCGCCACGAGCGCCGCGTGCCCGATCCCGTGGTGGCCGACCGCCGCGTCCCCCCGCACCTGGAGTGTCACCGCGACCGCGAGCGCGGGCAGGAACATGACGGCCGTCTCGACGGTCAGGCTCTCCACCGAAGGCGTGTTCGCGAACTTCTTGAGCAGGCCATACGTCCCGAACGAGCACGCCAGGACCAGTGCGATCCAGGGCAGCCGCCCGTAGTCGACGGTCAGCAGCACGACCGCCGCCGTGCCCAGCCCGACCGCGGCCCACTGCCAGAACCGGAGCCGCTCCCGGAAGACGGCCACCCCGAACAGCACGCTGATCAGGGGGTTGATGAAGTACCCCAGCGCCCCCTCGATGGTGTGCCCGCTGTTGACCGCGTAGATGAAGGTGCCCCAGTTGGCGCTGACCAGCACCGCCGCCAGCGCCAGCAGCCCGGCCTGCCGCCACGTGATCGCCCGGAGCCTGCTCCAGTTCCGCCCGGCCGCGAGGATCGCGGCCACCGCGACCAGCGACCACATGATCCGGTGGGCCAGGATCTCCATCGCGCCCGCCGGCTTCAGCAGCGGCCAGTAGAGCGGGAACAACCCCCACAGAACGTAGGCTCCGGCCCCGTACAGCACACCACGCTTCACAAACGGCACCCTAGCAGGACGTAATCACCCAAATAGATCCACACTCATGACGCCGTCGCCGAGCTAACCTGAAGTCATGTTCGGCTTCGCGAAGACCCACATGGTCAGTCCGGAGAAGGCCCTCCCCGGCCGGGAGACGCCCATCCCGGTGCCGCCCCGCCACGAGGTCCTTGACGCTCCGCTCGCCCCGCCCTTCCCCGACGGCACCGAGATCGCCGAGTTCGCGCTCGGCTGCTTCTGGGGCGCCGAACGCAAGTTCTGGGAGACCCCCGGCGTCGTGTCCACGTCCGTCGGCTACGAGGGCGGCCACACCCCGAACCCCACTTACGAAGAGGTTTGCAGCGGCCTCACCGGCCACACCGAGACCGTCCGCGTCGCGTACGACCCGTCCAAGGTCTCCTACGACGTCCTCCTCCGCGTCTTCTGGGAGTCCCACGACCCCACCCAGGGCATGCGCCAGGGCAACGACGTCGGCACCCAGTACCGCTCGGCGATTTTCTACCGCACCGAGTCCCAGCGCGCCGCCGCCGAAACGTCCCGGGACGCCTACCAGCCCGTCCTCACCGCCGCCGGCCACGGCCCCATCACCACCGACCTCACCCCGGCGACGACCTTCTACTACGCCGAGGACTACCACCAGCAGTACCTCCACAAGAACCCCGGCGGCTACTGCGGCCTGGGCGGAACCGGCCTGAGCTGCCCCGTAGGCGTCGCGAGGGCAGAGTAGGACTGACCTTCCAGAACGCCCGAGCGAAGCCGGGGCACCCGCGTGCACGCTCCCTGGAAAGAATTGGCCGCGCAGACAGCACAAAGCCCCGATCAACGAGATGATCAGGGCTTTGTGCTGTTCGCCCGTCAGGGCATGTCGTGGTCACCACGCTTGATCGCGGTCACAAGCTCGCGGAAACTCACGGCGGGAAGCGCGAGCCTGGGACCCTCCGGATCCTTGCTGTCCCGGACACCCACGGTCGAGGGGAGGGCGGCCAGCTCTACGCAGGCCCCGCCTTCAGATGTGCTTTTGCTTGCTTTGCGCCATGTGGTCATGCGTGCGTCCTCGTTGCTTCCACGATCGCATTATGGCTTTCTGCCGTGTTCCAGGCTAGATCACTGACTTGTTCCATGCGTCGCGCGTAGCGTTCCACACGGTCCGGCTCCAGGACGAGCCGTCCGACCATGCCCGGTGCTTCGGCGAACGCCATGTCGGCCCCCACGGTGAGGAGCTGACATGATGTTCGAGTTGCTCGATCATCATTCGTCGGCGTCGCCCGAGCAGAGTAGGGCTGACCTGCCAGAATGGCTGAACGAAGCCGGGCCACACGCGTGCACGCTCCCTGGACGGAATTGCCCCGCGCAGACAGCACAAAGCCCCGATCACACGATGCGATCGGGCTTGCAGCCGCCCGGCCGTTAGGGGGTGTCGTGGTTACCCGTCTTAACGTCGTGAACGAGGGCCCGGAAGGACGTCGGGGAGAGCGCGAAGGCGGGGCCAAGGGGGTTCTTGCTGTCTCGTACTCCGATGTTTTCCGGTAGCTGCGCAATCTCAACACAGTCGCCGCCGGACGTGTCGCTCTGAGACGCCTTGCGCCAAACGATCATTGATAGATCTCCAAAGCTCTTTCGAGGGCGGCCCACGTCGAGCCGATTCCTTTCGTCGTGTCGCTTATAAGGTCGCAGCTTACTGCGTACCTCAGAGATCCCCCTCGAACACGGCCTGTTCCGGGCTGTTCGGTGCGGGCGGCGGGCCCCGGGATGGTGGCCTGGGGTGAGGTTCTTTACCTTCGGGGCCCGCACTGTCCGAGCGGCGCGATGAACGGCTCACGCGGAACGAGTCGAGACGTTCACGCGTGAGCGGTGGGCGTCAAAGCGCCCGTGCCGAAGTGGTGAGCCCCTCCAAGGATCGTCCCCTGGCGCTCCTTGGACGGGGATGCTGTCCGGCGCGAGACCCCCGCCGTTCACCGGACACCCGATGAACGCGGGGAGGTCCGCGAAACCTTCTGCGCTCATCGCCTCGCCGCGTGCACCCTTCTGGCCCCACCGGCGACGACACGCAGTTTGCTACTTGGGGTAGTAAACTGCGGGCATGGCTGCGGAGGAGAAGGAGTTCGGGCTGGGTGAAGGCCCGGCGGTGAAGGCGAGCGTCTCACTGAGGGCAGGAAACATCCGTGCAGTCCGCGAACGGGTGGGAGCCCGCGGCTTCTCCGCCTACGTCGACGCCGCCGTTGAGCGTCAGATAGAGCGGGACCTGCTCGAAGAGGCACTACAGGCCAATGAGGACGCCTCTGGGCCGATCCCGCAGACGCTTCGCGACGAGGCCGCAGATCTCTTCCGTTCGGTCAAGGCGGCACCCGAGCTGCAGGAGGGCGCTGAGTGGACCGGACACGAAGCAGGCTGAGCGCGGGGACGCTCGTCCTCGACTGCGAGGGTCTGGTCAAGTGGTGCGGAGCCGATCAACGCGTCACCGCTCTGGTCCGCGAAACCCAGGACAACGACTTCCGCGTGGTGGCCAGTGCGCTCACTCCGATCGAAGCCCAGGACATCCGGACCAAGCCGGACAGGCTCCGTTGGTACCTGTCCAGGCTCCGCATCGAACCGGTCACCGAAGAGATCAGCCTGGCGGCCGCCGACCTCCTTCGCGTCCACCGCCTTCACGGGCATCAGTACGCGATCGATGCGGTCGTCGCCTCGACTGCGCTTCGGGCTCCCAAGCCCGTCGTACTGCTCACTTCTGACGAGGGCGCCATGACGACCCTCTGCGGAAAGTCCATCAAGGTAGTCGCCGTGTGACTCGCTCCAGCCCACGCCTTCCGGTCTCCGTGCTCTGCCCCGTAGGCGCAGCCCGCACCGAGTAAAGGCCAAGCTGCCAGAACGTAGATGCTGGCGGCCAGGCCCGCCGGTTGGCCGACCGTATGAAGGGCTCACGGTCGTTGAGTACTGGCTCGGCTGCTGTCGACGAAGCGGGCGTATATACTGAAGCTGCGGTTGGATATACGGGGGATGAGGTCATGACCAAGAAATTGATCGACATCGACGAAGACGCCCTTGCCGCCGCAGCCGAGGTGTACGGCACCCGAACGATGAAGGACACCGTCAACACGGCCCTCGCCGAAGCCGCCGCTGTGCTGCGCCGCCGCCAGGCTCTCGCGCGGCTTCGCCGACGGGCCCAGGCCGGGCAGTTCGACGAGCTGTACGCCAAGGACGCCTACCGCTCAAGGCCCTCCGCCGTCCCAGGCGACGCCGACGCCGAGTGACCGCCCACTGGCTAGCCGATACCTCTGCAGTCGTCAGGCTGCTTCGCGACGACCAGGCGTACAGCCAGTGGGAGGCCATGCTCGCTCGCCGTCTGGTCGCGATCTGCCCGATCACCGAACTGGAGATCCTCTACAGCGCCCGGTCACCGGCCGATCGCGCCGACCTGGTGGATGAGTTGGCCGAGGTGTTCGGCTGGCTGGCCGTACCAGACCGGGCTTACGGACGCGCTTTGACCGTCCAAGCGGATCTCACGGCACGCGGGCAGCACCGTGCCCCCGGTCCCGTCGACCTTCTCGTCGCCGCGGCTGCTGATCTGCATGACGTCACACTGCTGCACTATGACCGCGACTTCGATCAGATTGCCGAAGTGACGAACCAGGCGATGCAGTGGCTCGCCGCTCCTGGCACCCTTGACCGGCCCAAAGGGTGAGTATGACCGTCGAACGCCGGGTGGCCCGACACAAGGCAGGCTGAGCGCAAGAGGCGATTACAGCCTCCCGGCCCGCCGTCTTTGCTGGGTTGTTTGCGGTCTGAAGCGGGTGGGGTGGGGCGGCGCTTTTGGGCGCCGCCCCACTGGAGCGTCAGGTTGTGTGGCCGGTGGTCAGGGCTTTGGAGTCGGGGACCTGCTGGACGGGGACGCGGGCGATGCGGCGGTCGCCGTGGATCCATTCGAAGGCCCATTCGGCGGACATCAGCGCGCCTTCCTGCCAGCCGGGGAGGGGGGAGAGCTGGTCGCCGATCACCATGAAGTTGTTGTTGCCCTGGGGGTAGATGAGGGTCTGGTAGATCTTCTTGTGGTCGGGGACGTCGGGGTCCCAGTGGGCCCAGCCGTGGAGGGTGTAGGGGACCTTGTGCCAGGCGATGGATATCGCCTTGTCGTCCGGGACGATGGCCTGGCTGTTGAACTCCTCGTGGAGCTTCGCTCCGGCGGCGCGGGCCGTTGCCAGGCGCTGGTCGTGGGTGAGGTCGCCGAATTCGGCTCCGGCGTCGTAGGAGGCGTAGGCGCCGGTGAGGGTGCCCTTGCCGGTGGGGGAGAAGAAGTCGTTCGACGGATAGACGATCTGCCGGACGTTGTTGCCGAGCCAGCTGATGCCGCCATAGATCTGGTATTTGTCGGATTCCCAGAATCGCTGGTTGGCCTGCCAGCCGACCTTGCAGGTGGGCGCGGCCTGGGCGTTCTGGATCGACCAGGTGAAGTCGGTGGAGAAACCTTCCAGGTGGACCTGTTGTCTCAGGACCGGGATGGGGATGCTGCTGAGGCAATGGTCGAACGTCTTGTCGTGCGTCCCCTGGGCGTCCTTCCAGGAGATCCGGACGCCGTCGTCGCCCAGGCGGATGGCGTGGACGGGGGCGTTCAGCGTGACGGTTCCGGCGGGAAGTGTCTTGGCGATGGAGCGGGCGATGATGTCCATGCCGCCGATCGGCTGGAACATCGTGCCCTGCCAGACGATATCGCTGCCACGGTAGAACTGGTCGTTCCAGAACTCGCTTTGCAAGAGGTCGGTGAGGCGCAGCGGGTCGATCTTCTCGGCCATCTGCGTGACGCTGAGGGGTTTGGCGAGGCCCGCGCGGACGGAACCCGTGTAGGTGTGGTCGGTCTTGTCGAGCTGGCCGAACTCCACCAGGAGGGTCAGGAGCTTCTCACGCTGGGCGTCGGTCAAAGTGTCGCCGGGGATTCCCTTCTTGACCGCGGCGGCCGCGTAGGCGGCGACGTATCCGGCGGTGTCGAAGGCGATCCGGCGGTGGGTCTTGCTCGCCTTCTTCCACGCCTTGTCGGTCTGATAGAGGTTCGCGGTCGACTGCATGATGTAGGGCTCAAGGGGGATGCGGAAACGGCGGCACAGGGCGAGGACCCGCTGGTGCTGGTGGGAGAGCCGGCTCGGCCCGGCGTTGAGGTAGAGGCCCGGGTCGAACTGGCACGTGATGGTGCGGGACGAGCCGTCCGCCCACACTTCGGTGATCTTGTCGCCGCGCCGGACGGTGAAGGCGCGGCCGCCGGTGCGGTCGCGGGCCTCCAGGACGGTGACCGCGTATCCGGCCTGGATCAGCTTTCCGGCGACGGTCATTCCGCTGACTCCGGCGCCGAGGATCACCACGCTCTTCCCGTTGGCCTTCCCGGCGGGCGCCTTGAAAAGGCCGGCGGGTGCGGTTTCCGCGTGGGCGGGAACGGCGCCCGTCATCACTTGCAGCAGGGTGGCGGAGGCGGCCATGCCCAGGAAGTTCCTGCGTGAGGATCCTTCGTGGTGCTTTTCCATCATGTCTCCTTTTGAGAGATGCCGACGATGGTTTTCGGGTAGGCGAAACAGAACTACTGGCGGATGCGGGGTTTCCAGGGAGCTAAAGGAGCCCTTGGTCTCGTGCGTAGAGGGCGGCCTGGGTCCGGTCTCTGAGATTCAGCCGCTGCAGGATGCGTGAGATGTGGTTCTTGACGGTCCCTTCGCTGAGGTAGAGGCGGGTGGCGATCTCCTTGTTGGTCGCGCCGGCGGCGATGAGCCGCAGGACGTCGGTCTCGCGGGAGGTGAGGTCGGCGGGGCCGGGGAGCGCGGCGGCGAGGCGGCGGGTGATCGTGGAGTCGAGCTGCGCGACGCCCGAGCAGGCCAGGCGGACGGCGGCGGCGAGCTCGGCGGCGGGCAGGTTCTTGAGCAGGTAGCCGGTCGCGCCCGCGCGCAGCGCCTGGACGACGTACTCGTCGTCGTCGAAGGTGGTGAGCATCACGACCTTGCAGGACGGGACGCGGCGGCGGAGCTCGGCGGTGGCGGCGACGCCGTCCGTGCCCGGCATCCGCACGTCCATCAGGACGACGTCGGCGGGCACCCGCGCGGACAGGGCGGCGGCGACGGCCTCGGCGCCGTCGGCGGCGGTGCCGATGACCTCGATCCCGGGCTGGACGCCGAGGAGGGAGGCGATCCCCTCGCGGACGAGTTCCTGATCGTCCACCACGAGGACGCGGATGGGCTTCACCAAGGCACCGTCACCGAGACGGTGGTCCGGCCGGGTGCGCTGGCGAGTTCCATACGGCCGCCGATGTGGGCGATGCGTTCGCGCATCCCGCGTAGGCCGAACCCTTCGCGGAGGTCGAAACCACGGCCGTCGTCGGTGACGACCAGGCTCGCACCCTTCTCCTCGTAGGCGAGGGACAGGCGGATGTGTGTCGCCTCCGAGTGGCGGCAGGCGTTCGTCAAAGCTTCCTGGGCTGTGCGGTAGACGGCCGTGAGGGGCGCCAAGGGGCGGTCTTGGTCGTCGCCTGTCACGTCGAGGCTTATGGCGAGGCTGTCGTTGTTCAGGTGGTCTATCAGGTCGTTGAGCGCCTCGGTAAGGCGGAAGGGGTGCCGTCCGAGCGTGCGCACGGACTGCCGTACCTCGGTGAGGGCGCGGTCGGCCGACCAGCGGGCGTTGGAGAGCGCGTCCCGGGCGGCGCCGGGGTCGAGGTCGGCGAACGTCTCCGCCTTCTCCAGCTGGATGCCGATCGCGGTCAGGTGGTGGCCGAGGCTGTCGTGGATCTCGCGGGCGAGGCGGGTGCGCTCGCGTTCGGCGGACAGCGCCTCGGCGTCGCGCATCGTCCGCTCCAGGCGCATGCGGGCGTCGCGCTCGCGGACGGCGACGGACGCCATCGTGATCGACAGGACGATCCCGAGGCCGAACATCACGACGTCGGAGACGTACTCGGAGCGGGTCTGCCAGTCCTCGACCCGGACGGAGAACACGGTGACCAGGGACGCGACGCAGGCGACGCCCAGGGCGACGGACGTCCGGCGGCCGAAGGCGAAGTACGCGGTGAAGGGGACGAGCACGAACAGCACGCGCGCGATCCCGGAGACGTCGAGGGCGCCGGCCGCGAGATAGAGCACGATCCGCGCCGCGAGCAGCACGACCTGCCAGAGACGGCCGTCGAGCGGTGGCAGGCGCCGGCCGGGGGATGGGAGACGTCCGTCGAGGACGTCCAGTCCCGCCAGCAGGAGGAGGGAGGCGGCGAAACCCGCCGTGCGGGGCGAGGGGCCCGCCTCTACGACGGCGTAGTACACGCCGCCAAGGAGTACTGCCAGGCAGAGGACGGGTGACACCCACGGCACCGGGCGCGTCATCACCATGTGCGAAGGCTACGGCGGCGCGGACGCCACGGGCCACGGGCTGCCACAAAAATGGCGGATGGTCATGTGCCCATCGGCCGGTGCGGGTGTGGCCGTCTCTCACTTATCCGCTACGGGCGGCTCCTTCTACGTTGCGGTGTGTTCCTACAGAAGGAGTTCGCCATGGCGTTGCGATCCGCCGTGCTTGTCCCGACGTTGCTCGCCTCTCTTCTGAGCCCGGCCGCCGCGGTGGCCGACGCGGGTTGCGGGGAGCAGAGGCTCCGCGTCCCGGGCGCCGAGCGTTCCGTCGCGGCCTGCCTGGACGACCTGACCACCGCCGGGACCGTGCCCGGCGGCCACACCGACCCGGCCGACTGGGCCGGCCTGGAGGCGCCCGGGACGGTCAACCCGTCGGGCGTCCCGGGCATCCAGATCGACGGGTACTTCCCCGACACGTCCGCCGGCAACCCGACCCACGGGTGGAACCACGATGCCCAGTTCGTGATCCGGCTTCCGCGGAAGTGGAACGGAGGTCTGGTCGTCAGCGCCCCGCCGGGTGTGAGGGAGCAGTACGCGAACGACCGCATCATCGGCGACCACGTCCTGGCCAAGGGGTACGCGTTCGCGGCGACCGACAAGGGCGGCACCGGCGCGGCCATCTACAAGGGCGGACGGCGTCCGGGGGACGTGATCCAGGAGTGGCACAGGCGCCTCGCCCAGCTGACAGTGGCTGCCAAATCTGTCGCGGCGCAGCGGTACGGGAGCGCGCCGCGCTACACGTACGCGGCCGGGCTGTCCGCGGGCGGATACATCGTCCGGGGGCAACTCGAACGCCACACCGGGCTCTACACGGGCGGGGTCGACTGGAACGCGCTCCTGTTCACCGCGAAGGGCCCGAACCTGCTCACCACCCTGCCGCCCGCGCTGCGCGCCTATCCCCGGTACGCGGCCGGTAAGCCGGGCGCGCATGAGGAGATGCTCGCGGCCGGGTATCCGGCCGGTTCCGAGCCGCTCTGGGGCGCCCACTACAAGAACCAGTGGGACTTCTTGCAGCGGATCACGCGCGAGGAACTCGACCCGTCCTACGACGGCGCCGCCGAAGCCGGTACACCGTTCTGCCCGGAGGGGACGGGTGCGGGCTGCGACACCGACTACGACTACGGGTCGCGTCCGCGGTCGGTGCACGACGCCGTGCGGCGGGTGTCCTTGACGGGACGGATCGCACGCCCGCTCATCAGCGTCCACGGCACGCTCGACGTGCTGGCGCCGATCAGCAAGACCGGTGACGTCTACGCCAAGATGGTGCGGGACTCCGGACGCGGATCGTTGCACCGCTACTACCGTGTTCCCGGCGGTACCCACACGGATGGGTTCAGCGCTGCGTTCCCCACGCTCGTCCGGCCGATGCAGTCCGACTTCCTCACGGCGTTCGACCGGCTCGTCGCCTGGACGCAGCGGGGTGTTCAGCCGCCTCCGTCCTCCTAAGGGGCGATCTCAGGGGGTCGTGCCCTGGCGGACGAGCCGGAGGAGCCTGTCGGTCTGCGGGGCGTCCTCTGCGGCCGCGTCCTCTGCGGCCAAGGCGATGCCGTTGGCCAGGGTGAGGAGGTCGGTTGCTTTCAGATCCGGGCAGACCTCACCGGCCTTCTGCGCGCGCGCGAGGAGCGCCGACGTAGTCTCGTGCATCGCCGTGTGCCAATCGTCGAACAGTGCGCTGCGCTCGCATTCGGGTATGGCGCGGGCCAGGTCCGTCTTGGTGGCGACGTGGGCGATGAAGGTCCGGAGCCAGGAGAACAGGGCGTCGGCGGGCGGGTCCTCGGTGAGGAGGTCCCGCCCCTCGGCGGTGAGGGCGGCGACCTCCCCGGCGTACACGGCGACGAGCAGGTCGCGGCGGGTGGGGAAGTGCCGGTACATGGTCGCGTTGCCGACCCCCGCCCGGCGGGCGACCACGTCGAGCGGCGCGTCCGTCCCCTGGTCGGCGAAGACGTCCCTGGCGGCCGCCAGCAGCAGCTCGCGGTTGCGTCGCGCGTCCGCCCGGGGCATGTCCCTCCAGTGTCAGGCGGGGATCTTCCGGTCAGGTTACTCCGGGCCCCGCGTCCCGCCGGGGCCGGAAACGGCTCAGGGCCTCCCGGAACGGGAGGCCCTGTGGTTCGGCGTGGCTTCGGTCAGTACGGCAGGAGGCGGCCCGAGGGCGTCCTCAGGTCGGATGGACTCGGTTGACGTGGGGGCTTGGGGCGCTTGATGAGCTGCTGCCGTGCCATGGTGATCATCTCCCCCGTCGGACCGGGTGTTAACCCGGTGATCGAGCCGATGTCGCATGCACTTCGTAGGACGCGCCTACCGCGCGTCAGGTTCGCCGAGCTTATGTGACAACGTCTGCCTGTTCGACCGAATTTCTGCCGCGTGGACGGCGCGCGGACGGCCGCACGCGGCCAGGGGATACGGCCGCACGCGGTCAGGAGACATGGCCGCACGCGGTCAGGAGACGATGTCGCGGTTCCGGAAACGGCGGAACGCCAGCGCGAACAGGACGGCGGCGTAGGAGAGGGATATCGCGGCGCCCTTGGCCATGCCCGTCCACTGGATCTGGGGTTGGAGCGCGTCCATCCACGAGTACATCCAGTGGGTGGGCAGGAAGTCGCGCCACGAGCCGAGCGCGGTCACCGCGTCCAGGATGTTGCTGACGATGACCAGGCCGACGGCGCCGCCGACCGCGCCGAGGGGCGAGTCGGTGGTGACCGACAGCAGGAACGCCAGCGCCGCGACGACGAGCTGGGCGACGAGGGAGTAGCCGATGATGATCGCCATCCGGCCGAGCGCCGTGCCCACCGGGACGGTTCCGCCGGTCGGCAGCTCCACGTCGCCCCAGCCGAAGCCCACGGTGCCCGCGACCAGCGCCATCAGCGGGAGGCTGACGACGGCGACCACGGCGTAGGACAGCGACACGGCCAGCTTCTGGCGGAGCAGCCGCGCGCGCGGGACGGGCGCGGCGAGCAGGTAGCGCAGGGACGACCAGCCGGCCTCGCTCGCCACCGTGTCACCGCAGAACAGGGCGACCGCGACGACCAGCAGGAAACCCGTCGAGACGAACAGGGCGAAGAGGGCGAAGTTCAGCGCGCTCGCGGTGGCGACGTCGACCAGGCTCGGGATGCCGTCGGGCCCCGGATCGCCGCCGATCTTGAACGCGCCGACCAGCACCCACGGCAGGATGAGCAGGATCCCGAACGCGACGAGGGTGCGGCGCCGCCGGAACTGGCGGACGGCCTCCACCCGCAGCGGCAGTGTCCGCCGCACGTGGTAGCCCGGTGATCCACCGGATCCGTCCCGCGGCGGGGAGGCGGATCCGGAGGTCGGCCCGGAGCCGGGTCCTGAGGTCGGCCCGGGGGCGGACGAGGTCGCGGTCACGGCTTCTCCTGCGCTCTCTCCCGCGGTCACGGGGCCTCACCGATGATCTCCAGGAACGCGTCCTCCAGCCGCCGCCCGGAGCCGGTGATCTCGGCGACGGGCCCGGCGGCGACGCGGCGGCCGCCCGCCATCACGACCGCGTGCGTGCAGGTCTGCTCGACCTCGGCGAGCATGTGGCTGGACACGATGACGGTGCGCCCGGCCGCCGCGTACCGCACGAGCACCTCGCGCATCTCCCGGATCTGCGGTGGGTCGAGGCCGTTGGTCGGCTCGTCCAGGACGAGCAGGTCCGGCAGGCCGAGCATGGCCTGGGCTATCGCGAGGCGCTGCCGCATGCCCTGCGAGTAGGTCCGGACGGCGCGGTCGAGCGCGGCGCCCAGCCCGGCGATGGTCAGCGCCTCCTCCATGTGGGCCTCGTCCGGCGGACGGCCGGTCGCGCGCCAGTAGAGGTCGAGGTTGTCGCGTCCGGACAGGTGCGGCAGGAAGCCGGGTCCCTCCACGAACGACCCGAGGCGGGACAGGACGGGCGCCCCGGGCGTGACGCGGTGCCCGAAGATGCGGATCTCGCCCGCGTCGGGGTGGATGAGGCCCATGAGCATCCGCAAGGTGGTCGTTTTCCCGGCGCCATTGGGCCCGAGCAGGCCGAGCACCTGCCCCTTCTCCACCCGGAACGACAGGTCGGAGACGGCGAGGTGGCCGTTCCTGTACGCCTTGGTCAGCCCGGTGATCTCCAGCGGCACGTCCGCCGGGGTGGCATGGGACGGGCGTCCGCGGCGTCCCCGGACGAGGATCCCCGCGGCGGCCGCGAACGCGGCGAGCGGCAGCCCCCAGACCCAGCCCGGGATCGGGGCGGGCCGCGTCGCGAGCGAGGGGACGGTCGGGACGGTCAGCCCCGACACGACGGCCACCTTGTACGAGGCGGGCTCCGGCGGTGTCGCGAAGCCCATGTCGGTGGTGGTGAGGACGAGCCGGAGCCGGTGGCCGCGGTCGAAGCGGTAGTCCATCGCCGGGAGCGTCACCGTGACGGTCGCCCCGCCGGTCACGCGCAGGGGCGCGGCGAGCCGCCGGGCGGGGGCGGCCTGCCCGTCGGGCGCGACGTCGTAGAGCTTGGCGAACAGCGGCACGTCCTTCTTCCCGGACACCCTGATCCGGACGGTCGCGGCGCCGGTGAGCCGCAGCGGGTGCGCCAGCGGGCGGGTGTCGAACCGGGCGGACTGGCCGGGCATGTCGGCCGGCAGCCCGCCGCCCAGCGCGCCCGCGCCGAGGTCGCCGAGCCCGCCGAGCGCTCCGAGGCCGGGCAGCGCGGAGATGGACGCGGGGGAGCCCCCGGCCGGATTGAAGATCGTCTGTTCGCGTCCGTCCAGGGAGAGCGTCTGGGGCCCGGCGCCGAGCCCCGAATACGCGCGGGCCGTCGCCTCCTCCACGACGACCTCCTGGGTGGAGGAGTCGATCCCGCCCGCGCGCGTGACCGCGAACCCGTCCTTGTCCCCGGCCCCGTTCCCGTTCCCGTTCCCGTTTCCGGAGGGGGCGCGGTGGCGGAGCCGCGCGTCGAAGAAGTCGCGCAGCAGCCCCCGCACCCGCTCGGTCTCGGGGTCGCCGCCGTCGTGGCCGCCCTGGTACCAGACGACCGACACCGGCGCGCCGTTGCGGGCGATGGCGCGGGCGTTCGCGTCGGCCTGGTCGAGCGGGAACAGCGAGTCGGTCTGCCCCTGGACGAGCAGCGTCGGCACCCTGATCCGGTCGGCGACCGACGCGGGGCTCGACCGGCGCAGCGTCGCGACCGCGTCCGCGTCGGGACGGCCCGACTCGGCGACCTTCTGGTACATCGCGCACAGTGACGGCAGGAAACGCCCGCACGCGGACGCGCCCGCGCCGTCGGTGAAGAACAGGCCCGCCCACAGCTTCTTGAAGACGCCCGTCTCGGCGCCCGCCCCGGTGCCGTTGGGGAACAGCGCGCCGGCGAGGTCGTTCCAGGTGATCTGCGGGGCGATGGCGTCCACGCGCCGGTCGTACGCGGCGGTCATCAGCGCGATCGCGCCGCCGTAGGACTCGCCCGCCATGCCGAGACGGGGGTCGCCCGGCCCGTCGAGCTGGACCTCGGGGCGCCTGGCCAGCCAGTCGATGAGCTGCCGCGTGTCCTTGACCTCGTAGTCGGGGGAGTTCAGGGCGATCTCGCCGGTGGAGCGCCCGAACCCGCGCGCCGACCACGCCAGCACCGCGTAACCCTCCCGCGCCAGCGCGCGCGCCTCGCTCGCGACGCCGTACTTGTCGCCGCCGAAGCCATGCCCGAGCAGGACGGCCGGGCCCTTCGCGCGGCCCACCGGGGCATAGAAGGTCGTGTCGAGCGTGACGCGCTGGTCGTCCT
This sequence comes from Actinomadura graeca, assembly GCF_019175365.1. Classification (NCBI taxonomy): domain Bacteria; kingdom Bacillati; phylum Actinomycetota; class Actinomycetes; order Streptosporangiales; family Thermomonosporaceae; genus Actinomadura; species Actinomadura graeca. The sequence continues at coordinate 5,401,747 of NZ_CP059572.1, forward strand.
TGGGGCCGTCCACGACGGCGACACGCTGGTCGGACGTCCGGACGTGCGGCTCCCCTCCCGCCGCGACGCCCCAGGCGGCGCCGCCGCCCACCAGCACGACCGCCGCTCCGGCGGCCGTCCAGCGCGCGGCCCGGCTCGTCCCGCCCCACCGCGCTTTGATCGCGCCCCCCACCCTCATGCGCAGCAGCCTATGCGCGGCACGGCGGGGGACGCTCCGCCCCTGAGCCGATCCCCGCTGCGCCCGGTGCCGTACGCGGCGTCCCGCCGGTTACACCTCGCGGTGTACGCCCGCCGGTCCGGGGGCGGGGGCGAGCGCGGCGGTGAACATCGCGGTGAGCCGGTCGGTGAGCTCGGCGGGGTCGGCGGCGCGCAGGTCGTTCAGGCCGAGCAGCCGCCGGACGGGACCGCCGCCCATGATGATCGTGGACGCGAGGAGGGCGCGGGCGCGCGCGTCGGGCCCGCCGAGCTGCGCGGCGAGCGGCTCGACGATGGCGTCCTCCAGGTACCGCAGCAGGATCTGCTTGACCTCGGGATGCCCGGCGGACCGGTCGATCATCCGGGTCATCGCGCTGACCGGGCGCCGGTCGACCTGCCGGACGAAGTGCTCGGCGAGCCGCCGGGGCAGCCCGTCCGGATCACCGGCGATCACCCCGCGCAGCGTGGACTCGCCTTCCAGCACCTCGCCGAACAGCGCGGCCTTGGAGCCGAAGTACCGGTTGACCAGCGCCGTGTTCGCGCCGGCGGACGCGGCGATCATGCGGACGGTGACGCCCGCGTAGCCGTGCTCACCGAACAGGTCGCGGGCGGCGTCCAGGATGCGGCGCCGGGTCGCCGCCCGGTCGCGCTTCGGCCGCGCCGCCTCCACCGGCCGCGCCGCCTCCACCGGCCGCGCCGCCTCCCCGGCCTGCACCGTCACCCCGGCCTGCGTCGTCATCGCCGTTCCATCCCCGATCACCAGGTCACCGACGCCGTCCAGTATCCCCGACTTGCAAGTAAACAAGCGTCTACATAACATACATGCAAAGCACAGGTAATGAGCTTCGATGGGGGCAGTGTGGTTCGAGCGAGCGCACCGGGGGACGTGCCGGCGGACGCGCCGGGGGTGACGCGGCCGCACTACACGCACCGCCAGATCCTGGAGATCCTCTCCGGGCTGATGATGGCGATGCTGACCGCGATGATCTCGACCTCCGTGGTCGGCACCGCGCTGCCGACGATCGTCGGCGACCTCGGCGGCCAGGACCAGCTCTCGTGGGTCGCGAGCGCGTCGCTGCTCACCATGACCGCCTCGACGCCCCTGTGGGGCAAGCTGTCGGACATCTTCGGCCGCAAACTGATGTTCCAGGGCGCGCTGCTGCTGTTCGTCGTCGCGTCCGTCGCGGCCGGGCTCTCCCAGAACATCGGCGAGCTGATCGCGGCCCGCGCCTTCCAGGGCCTCGGCGTCGGCGGGCTGTCCGCGCTGGCCCAGGTGATCCTCGGCGACGTCGTCGAACCGCGCCAGCGCGGCCGCTACTCCGGCTTCATGGGCGCGGTCTTCGGCGTCGCCACCGTCGCGGGCCCGCTGCTCGGCGGGTTCATCGTGGACGCGGACGGGCTCGGCTGGCGCTGGTGCTTCTACGTCTGCGTCCCGCTCGCGGTGGTCGCGTTCGCCGTCATCCAGAAGGTGCTGAAGCTGCCGAAGGTCCGCCGCGACACCCGCATCGACGTGTTCGGCGCCTTCACCATCACCGGCGGCGCCACGACCGCGATGCTGCTGCTGTCCATGGGCGGGCAGCAGTTCGCGTGGAACTCGCGGTGGACTTACCTCCTTCTCGGCGCGACCGGCGTGCTGCTCGTGCTCGCGGCCGTCGCCGAGCGCACCGCCAGGGACCCGATCCTGCCGCCCCGGCTGTTCCGCAACCGGACGTTCGTGATCGCGGGCCTCACCTCGGTCTGCGTCGGCATCGCGATGTTCGGCGCCATGATCTACATGCCGCAGTACCTCCAGATCGTCAAGGGGATGAGCCCGACCTCCTCGGGCCTGATGACGCTGCCGCTGGTCGTCGGCATGCTCGTCACCTCCACCGGCTCCGGCCAGCTCGTCACCAGGACGGGCCGCTACAAGATCTTCCCGGTGCTCGGGCTGGTCTTCGTGGGCGCGTCGATGCTGCTGCTGTCGCGGCTGCACGTCGGCTCGTCGAAGCTGCTGATCGGCGCGGACATGGCCGTCCTCGGCATCGGGCTCGGCCTGACGCTCCAGATCCTCATCCTGGCCGCGCAGAACGCCGCGGCGCCCGCCGACCTGGCGTCCACCACGTCCGGGGTGTCGTTCTTCCGCAACCTCGGCGGCGCGATGGGCGTGGCCGCCTTCGGCGCGATCCTCACCAACCGGCTCGGGGACGAGCTGGCCGCCGGCGTGCGCGAGGCGCACATCTCCCTCCCGCCCGGCGGCGGCGAGCTCGGCTCGCCCCACCAGATCCAGGCGCTGCCCGAGCCGCTGAAGCACATCGTGCTGACCGCGTTCACCGACGCGCTGGAAAGCGTCTTCCTGGTCGGCGTCCCGGTCGCGGTGCTCGGCTTCCTCGCCGTGCTGGCGCTCAAGGAGGTGCCGCTGCGCGGTTCCGCCGGACGCGGCGCGCCCGCGAAGGACGCCCCGCCGTCCGACGCGGGCGTGGGCGTGGCCGGTGGGCACGCGCGCGGCCACGATCAGCGGCCCGCCGCCGGGCGGGAACCGGCCTCCGTCGTCGTCGGGGCCCCGTCCGACGAGGTGGTCGGCGCGATGAACGAGGCGGCAATGAACGGGACGCCGCCCAACGGCGCGTCCCCGCAGGGGCGCTTCGGCCACCCGGAGCACACCTCGCGGTCCGGGCACTCCGGCGCCGGTGTGGAGCGGTCCGAAACGGCGGACGCGCCGGTGGCGCGTGTTGATCGGCCGTCCACCGACCGGCCGTCCACCGGCCGGCCGCATCCGGTGGGCGGACGCGGTGGCGTCCCCGTGCGCGGCGTCGTGCGGTCCGGCACCGGCGAGCCCGTCCCGTCCGCCGCGCTGCGCGGCACCGTCCGCGGCGAGACCGGCCGCCCGGTCGCCGACGCCCGTGTCACCCTCGTGGACGCGGCGGGCGACGCGATCGCCATGGTGATCACCGGCCCGGACGGGGAGTACGCCTTCACCGACCTCGTCGGAGGCCGGTACACCATCATCGCCTCCGGCTATCCGCCGGTGGCCACCGGGCTGTCGCTCTCCGGCGGCGGCGAGGACGGGCACGACATCGAGCTCGGCCATCCCGACCGGTGACGGACCCGAGCGGCCGACGACGAGAGCACGAACCTGGAGTGCGGGTCGTTCGTGGGTGACGATCACGGTCTGCGCGCATCGGTGCGGACGGAGGGCGGATGGGCCGTCCGGCACGCCGTCGTGACGAGAGCCGCGGGCGCGTGTCGGCCGTCGGCCCGCGTCGGCCGCTCCGGCGGCGGGTCAGCGGCCCTTGAGCTCGCGGACGAGGCGGTCGGCGGCGGCGCGGTCCGGAGGGCCGGTCACGACGACCTTGCCGTCCAGGATCGCCATGTCCACGCGGGGCAGCGTGACGAGCCGCTCGCGCACGACGAAGGCCAGGTCGCGGCCCACCGTCGCGCGGGTCAGGTCGGCGAACGCCCGCCGGTCGACCGGCCGCAGCGTGACCGCGACGTCGTAGCCGGTGCCCTTGGACCGCTGCACGCGCAGGTCGGACACCTTGTGGATCGCGATGCCCTGGGAGAGCCGGTAGCAGACCGGGCCGGTGCTCGCCTGCCCGGTGATCCCCGGCGTGCCCGCGGGGCACTGGCCCGGCGCGGACTGGGTGACCGGGTAGACGTGCAGCGGCGCGGTCAGCGTCACCGGCTGCGTCCGCCGTGACGCCGCGACCAGCCCGCCGGTCACCGCGACCGCCGCGATCAGCAGGCCCAGGGTCATGACCATGATGAGCAGCGACGACCGGTGCTCGGCGGCGGCCCGTGCCGGGGGCCTCGGCGGCTGCCGCACCCGCTGCGCTGCGCGGCTGCGCTTGGCCTCGGCCTGGGCGCGCCTCCGCTGGGCGGCCCGCTCGCGGCGCCGCCGCGCCTCCGCGTCCGGCCCGGCGCCGCCCGTGTAGGAGGCGGCGGGGAGCGGCTGCGTCCCCGCGTCCGCGATCGAGGTCTCGGGGGGCATCGAGGTGTCGGGGGGCAGGGTGGCGCTCGGGGCGGGCGGCCGATCCCGCGCGGGTCTTTGCGCGGGGCCAGGCGGCTGCGCCGGCGGGATCCGGGGGATCGTCGGCTGCGCGGGGGCGACGAGCTGCGCCGCGGGCCGGGGGGCGGCGGGGGCGGGCGCCGGGTCACCTGGGGACGGGGCAGGCGGCCGATCCTTCGAACGGTCCCTGCCACGGCGCGGAACGACCCGCATCGTCACCTCCCCGACTGCGTGATCTCCTCAGTCTTTCAGGACGAGCGAGAGCCGCGCATCGTGCCCTGGCCCAACATGGCGGTACGGCCGCGACGGTGCCCGTCCCGTGGTAACGGTGCCCCGTCGACGCCGTTTCAATGCGCGAAAGAGCCCGCCCCCGGACGTGACCCGGGGGCGGGCCTGCGGCATCGTGCCGAAGAAACGGCCTCGCCCATCGCGCGGGCGCCGTGCCCGTCCGGTCCCTCCGCCGAGGACCGCGGGGACGGCGCTAGTCGATGCGCCAGGTGTCACCACTGCCAAGCAGGGCTGCCAGATCGCCCCTGCCCTGCGACCCGACGGCCTCGTCGACCTGCTCGCGCATCAGCTCGTCGTAGGACGGGCGGTCGACGTCGCGGAACACGCCGATCGGGGTGTGCTCGAACGCCGGGGAGTCCAGCCGCGACAGCGCGAACGCCTGCGACGGGTCCGGGTCGTGCGCGTCGTGCACGGCGATCTCGGACGGGTCCACGTCCGCGACGTCCACGACCTCGAACGACCCCGACCGGGTGCGGCGCAGCGCCTTGGTCCGCTCGGCGCCGAACACGATGGGCTCGCCGTGCTCCAGCCGGACGGTCACGTCGTCGCGGACGGCGGCGTCCTTGAGGGGGTCGAACGCGCCGTCGTTGAAGATGTTGCAGTTCTGGTAGATCTCCACCAGCGCGGTCCCGCGGTGCTCCGCCGCCGCCCGCAGCACCGACTGGAGGTGCTTGCGGTCGGAGTCGATCGTCCGGGCGACGAAGGTGCCCTCCGCGCCGATCGCGAGCGACAGCGGGTTGAACGGCGCGTCGAGCGAGCCCATCGGCGTCGACTTGGTGATCTTGCCGAGCTCGGACGTCGGCGAGTACTGGCCCTTGGTCAGCCCGTAGATCCGGTTGTTGAACAGCAGGATCTTCAGGTTGACGTTGCGGCGCAGCGCGTGGATCAGGTGGTTGCCGCCGATGGACAGGGCGTCCCCGTCCCCCGTGACGACCCACACCGACAGGTCGGGACGGGAGGTCGCGAGGCCCGTCGCGATCGCGGGCGCGCGGCCGTGGATCGAGTGGAACCCGTAGGTGTTCATGTAGTACGGGAACCGGGACGAGCAGCCGATGCCGGACACGAACGTGATGTTCTCCCGGCGCAGCCCCAGCTCGGGCAGGAAGGACTGGACGGCCGCGAGGATCGCGTAGTCACCGCACCCGGGGCACCAGCGCACCTCCTGATCGGTCTTGAAGTCCTTCATCTTCTGCGGCTCGTCCGCCTTCGGGACGAGGGAGAGCAGGGACCGCCCCGCCGGCCCGCGAGAGCCGTTCACCCCGTCGCCGCCCACGGCGCTGTCACTCACTGTCGATCACATCCTGGATGACGCCCTGGAGTTCCTCGGCCTTGAAGGGAAGGCCGCGGACCTGGTTGTAGCCGATCACGTCGACGAGGAACCGGCCGCGCAGCAGCAGCGCGAGCTGGCCGAGGTTGATCTCCGGCACCACGACCTTGTCGTAGGACCGCAGGACCTCGGGCAGGTTCGCCGGGAAGGGATTGAGGTGCCGCAGGTGGGCCTGCGCGACGCGCTGCCCGTTCCCGCGGACGCGGCGGACGGCCGCGGAGATCGCCCCGAACGTCCCGCCCCACCCGAGCACCAGCACCCGGGCCTCACCGGACGGGTCGTCCACGGCGAGGGGCGCGATGTCGTTCGCGATGCCGTCGACCTTGGCCTGCCGGAGCCGGACCATGCGGTCGTGGTTGGCCGGGTCGTAGGAGATGTTCCCGGACCCGTCGGCCTTCTCCAGGCCGCCGATCCGGTGCTCCAGCCCGGCCGTGCCCGGGATCGCCCATGGCCGGGCCAGGGTCTCCGGGTCGCGCCGGAACGGCTGGAAGTCCTCCTGGCCGGGAGCCGCGAAGTCCGGCTCGATCCGCGGCAGCGACGCCACGTCCGGCAGCCGCCACGGCTCGGAGCCGTTGGCGAGGTAGCCGTCGGACAGCAGGATGACCGGGGTGCGGTACTTCACCGCGATCCGGGCCGCCTCCAGCGCGGCGTCGAAGCAGTCGGACGGCGACTGCGGCGCGATCACCGGGACCGGCGCCTCGCCGTTGCGGCCGTGCATGGCCTGGAGCAGGTCCGCCTGCTCGGTCTTGGTCGGCAGCCCGGTGGACGGCCCGGCGCGCTGCACGTCGATCACCAGCAGCGGCAACTCGGTCGCCACGCCGAGCCCGATCGTCTCGCTCTTCAGCGCGATGCCCGGCCCGGACGTCGTCGTGACGCCGAGGGACCCGCCGAACGAGGCGCCGAGCGCGGCGCCGACCGCGGCGATCTCGTCCTCCGCCTGGAACGTTCTGACCCCGAACTTCTTGTGCTTGGACAGCTCGTGCAGGATGTCGGACGCCGGGGTGATCGGGTAGGAGCCCAGGTAGATCGGCAGTCCGCTCCGCTCACCGGCCGCGACCAGCCCGTACGCCAGTGCCACGTTCCCGGTGATGTTGCGGTACACGCCCGGGTCGTGCTCGGCCGGCTTGATCTCGTACTGCACCGAGAACGCCTCGGTGGTCTCGCCGTAGCTCCAGCCCGCCTGGAACGCGGCGATGTTGGCCTTCATGATGTCGGGCTTGCGGGCGAACTTCTTCTCCAGGAACGAGACCGTCCCCTCGGTGGGCCGGTGGTACAGCCACGACAGCAGCCCGAGGGCGAACATGTTCTTGGCGCGCTCGGCGTCCTTCTTGGAGATCTCGAAGCCGGTGAGGGCCGTCACCGTCATCGAGGTCAGCGGCAGCGCGTGGACCCGGTACTCGGCGAGCGAGCCGTCCTGGACCGGGTCGGCCGCGTAGCCGACCTTCGCGAGGTTCCGCTTGGTGAACTCGTCGGTGTTGACGATCAGATCCGCCCCGCGGGGGAGGTCCCCGAGGTTGGCCTTGAGGGCGGCGGGATTCATCGCGACCAGGACGTTGGGCGCGTCGCCCGGTGTCAGGATGTCGTGGTCGGCGAAGTGCAACTGGAAACTGGACACGCCGGGGAGGGTTCCGGCAGGGGCACGGATCTCGGCCGGGAAGTTCGGCAGCGTCGACAAGTCGTTGCCGAACGCCGCCGTCTCCTGGGTGAAGCGGTCGCCGGTCAACTGCATGCCGTCACCGGAGTCACCGGCGAAGCGGATGATGACCCGGTCGAGTTGCTGGACCTGTTTGGTCACAGAGGAAGACCTCCTCGACGCGCAGCGTCCGTCCCGGGGGAGGCACCCGGGATCATGACGCTACTTAGGCTTACCTTCATGGTATGTCCGGAGTGGAATGCTCTTCTCGGGGGACGGGGGGATACCGGATGGGGCACGGCGCTCACGCGCGTCCGCTCTCCGGCCCGCCGATGGCCGCCGGTCGTAGAGAAATCGACCGGAAAGTACCACTCCGCCCGTCATGTGACATCCCGCTTCCAGGGAGGTCGGCCCCGTAACACAAGAGGTATCACTGCGACCTGAAGTTCATCTGAATCCCCTGGATTCGGGCAGGTCCTATCCGGTGGTACGACCTGGACGGGCGCCCGGGTTCACAGCGAACACAGGCAGCTGGCCTGGCGGCGCAGGTCGACATGGAGCCGACGCACGAGCCGCGCAGGGTTCGTCGAGGAGCCGAGGCCCCCGGGCACGGAGTTCACGCCACGAAGTGTAGACAGTGCTGATTGCACCCCGGCCCAGTGGCCCTCGCCTAGCGGCTCGGCCCCCTGACCGTGCTGTGCGAGCGCGTCATCGCTTCGCGATCGGCCCCGTGAGGCTCGCCTTCGGCATTGCCTCACGGGGCTGGTAGCGCGCTCGCGTGACGGTTGAGGTCGTTGTGACCGAGTTGGCGCTCTAGGGACTGGGCTGGCCTGCGGTGCCTGCGTTCGGGGCGTCTTGGCGTCCCGTGCCGGACTGGGCGCCTGCTTCGCCGGACGGCTGGGGCCGGGCCTTGCGGCGCTCGCGGTCGACCACGTCCAGCAGGGCGGGGACCGCGGTCACGGCCACGGCCTCGCCGACCACGCGGGCCTGCGCCTCGTAGCGGTGCGGGCCGGGCTGGTCCAGGGCGGCCTTCATCCATGATCGCCAGGCCCGTCCGGTGACCGTGCACCGCAGCACCAGCGTCCGTCCGGCGGGTACCTCGTCCGAACCGGCGCAGGAGCCGAGCGACCGCCCCTTCGAGACGACCATGGCGAACAGGGCGGCGCGGGCGCCGTCCGGGACCGTGGTGTCGGGGGCCGAGAGCGTGGCGGGCACGCTCACCGTGCAGCCGTTGGGGTTCTGGTCGCAGTTGACGAAGCTCAGCTTCCCCGGCGCGAAGCGCAGCGCCGGGTCGGCCGCGCCGCCGAGCCCGGCGACGCGGGGGCGCAGCTCGGCGAGCACCGGTGCCACGTTCGGGAGGGGTGTGACGGTGAACCTCGGGTCGCCGTGCCCGGCCGTCCGCACGGCCAGCAGCCGGTGCGGCGCGGCCGCCGCGACCAGGTAGTCCGCGGCCGGAGTCCTGATCTTGTACGCGCGGGTGCCGCCGACGTCCTCCGTGGGCGGTCTCACCGCCGCCTTCGCCAGCCGCGAGGCGATCGACTTGGGGGCCAGCAGGGCCGGGACGTCGAAGCCGGGCACCGTGGCCGGGGCCTTCGACCAGCGTCCGGCGTAGTTGTCGGGGCGGGCGCCCTCCCCGGCGTAGTCGCGCCAGAACGTGAGCCCGGCCTTGATGTAGGTGACGCCGTCGACGGCGATGACGTCCGCCTTCAGCGTGCCCGCCGTGAGCGTTCCGCTCGCCAGGCCGCTCCGCGTGACCCGCAGGCGCGCCTGGACGGGCTTGCCCGCCACGGTCAGCGTCCCGTCGTAGCGCAGGCCGGCCTCCGCCGCGAGCTGCTGCCCCGCCTCCCGCGACCACTCCGAACGGGCGGCGGCGGTCGGCTTGGGCGCCTTCTTCTCGGCCTCGCCCTCCCCGACGACGGCCGTCCCGCCCACGGCGGCCGCGGTCAGGGCGGCCAGGCCCGCCGCCACGGTGATCACGACGCGCCTCCGGCGGAGCATGCGCTCCCTGGCGGAGCCGCCCGGTGGCGGAGGGGGGCCTGGGGGGAAAGGCCCGCCGGGGGGCGGTCCTGCCGGTGACGGGGCGGCAGGCGGAATCCCGCCTGGGGCGAAGCCGTCCGGAACGGTCGCTCCCACGCCGGGCGGAGGCGGAGGAGCGAACACGGGCACGTCCGTGACGGTCGCCGGCTCGCCGACGGCGAACCCGTCGGGGACGGTCGTGTCCGCCACGCCCGTCGTGTCCGCGTCGGCGGATCCGGCGTCGGGCTCTGCGGCGGGTTCGTCGGAGGGGGGCTCTTCCGGAGCCGGGGCGGGTCCGGTGGCGACCACCTTGTCGGGCGGTGGTCCGCCCGCCACCGGCCTGCCGGCCAGGCGGCCGCCGGCGACGAGCTTGTCGGCGGCGGCCCCGCCGGACGGGCGGGAGGCCGCGGGGGACGGCTCGTCCTGTTCAACGCTCACTCGGGGCTCACTCTGCTCGATTCCGGGCCCGGGTCGGCCCACTCGTGTCAGGCACAGAGGGTGGTTGCCGGGGGCTCGGAGGGAGCGCCCACCCAGAGCATAAGGGTGCCCGACGATGGGCCCCGCCGGGGCGGGGACGGCACATCGCCGGGCACCGTGAGACGGGACGGCTCAGCGCGAGGGGCGCCTGACCGGCCGTCTCATTCGCTGTCGAGGCCGCTCTGCAGGGCCGACACCTCGCTCGCGGTCGCGCCGATCACCTTGTACTCGGCGTGCTTGTAGAAGGTTCCACCGGTGGACTTGGCCCAGCTCGACCAGGAGCCGCTGGTGACCCGGCAGCTGGCCCACTGCGGGGTCGTGCTGCTGATCGTGATCCTGGCCGTGCAGTTGCCGAGGTCACGGCCGGTGAGCGTGCCCGCGGTCAGCCGGAACCGGACGTCGATCGTCACCGGCGTCTGCACGCCGTACGGCGGGCGGATCTTGGCCTCGACCGTGCAGCCGGAGTTGCCGTTGCAGCCGCCCTTCTTCCACTCGTCGACCGTCGGGCGGGCCGAGCCGTCGAAGGAGTCCTTCAGCTCGCCCATGCTCGTGCGCATGTCGGAGATGATGGACGACGCCTGGCCCGAGTTCTTCGGAGTGACGTCCAGGGACAGGCGCGGCGTCGTCGCCTCGTAGCGCAGCAGCTCCGCGTCGTCGGCGTCGGTGATGTAGAGCGTGGAGGAGAAGGTGCTGAACTTCAGCGCCTTCTTGCCCTGCCAGGTCGTCTTGACCGGCTTCACCTTCGCGGCGGCGGCCGCGCGCAGCTTGGTCGCCAGCGCGGCGGGCGTCAGCTCCTGCTTGAAGTCGATGTCGAGCTTGTCGGCGCTGAGCCGTCCCCACTGCTCGCCGGTGCCGAGGTAGTAGGGCGTCTCGGTGCCGGAGATCTGCCGCCGCCAGTAGGCCGAGTCGGCCTTGACGAACAGCTTGCCGTCCGCCGCGAGCAGCGTGACGTTGTCGCTGTTCCAGGTGACGGGCCCCGTCACGCGGCCGCCCTTGGTGACGTTCAACTCACCTTGGAGCGTCTCGGCGCCGCCTCCGAAGCTGCCCTTCAGGCCGACGGCGCGCGCGGCGGCCACCGTGTCGGCCGCGGACCGCAGCTTCTCCTCGGGCTTCTTACCGCCGCCGGACGCCAGCACGAACACCACGACGCCGATGAGCACGATGACGACCAGGCCGCCGCCGAGGAGCGCCGCGACGAGCGCGCCGCCGCCCCGCTTGGGCGGCGGGGGCGCCATCATCCCGCCAGGGGGCGGCGGGTAGAAGCCGGGCGGCGTGGTCGGCCCGCCGAACCCGCCGGGCGGAGGGGCCGTCCCGCCCGGACCTCCCGGCATTCCGGGCCCGCCGGGGCCCGGTGGGCCGCCGGGACCCGCGGGCGGTGGCGGGGGCGGCCATGAGGCACCGCCCGGAGGTTCCCAGCCCGGGGGAGGCGGAGGGTTGCTCATCGGTCACGTCCTTCCAGGTCATTTGACCCCAATGCATAACCCAGTGTGCAGCAAAACGATGACATTGTGATCCTCCGGGGAGGAGGTACGACGTCACACTCCCGCATACGGCCGTCGGGGATACTGGTTGGACGCTCGATCGGAGGTCGTGGTGCCGGACTATTTCGACTCGTACGTCGTCGTGGTGGCGCTGATGCTGGTCGGAGGCGGGATCGTCGGCGGTGGCCTGGCGGCGAACCGGCTGCTGCGCCCGCACCGTCCCACCGCCGAGAAGCTGCTCACCTACGAGTGCGGCGTGGATCCCGTCGGCGACGGGTGGGCGCATTCCTACGTGCGCTACTACGTGTTCGCCTACCTGTACGTGGTGTTCGCCGTGGACGCGGTGTTCCTCTTCCCCTGGGCGACGGTGTTCGCCGCGCCCGGCTACGGCGCCACCACGCTCGGCGAGATGTTCGTCTTCCTGGCGTTCCTGGCGGCCGGGCTCGCCTACGCGGGCAAGAAGGGCGTCCTGTCCTGGGTCTGAGCGCGCCGCCATTGCGGTCGTGCCCCGGGCCCGCTCCCGGACCCGCTCTTCGATCCTCGGCCCTGGCGTGGTCGGCGGCGGCTGCGACAATGCCGTGTGTGAGCGCAATCGATCTCCCGCCGCCCGGCGTCGGGCCGCTGTCCCGGCTGGCGCCGAAGCCGGTCAAGTTCGTGCTCAACTGGGGCCGCCGGTACTCGCTGTGGGTGTTCAACTTCGGTCTCGCCTGCTGCGCGATCGAGTTCATCGCCACGTCGATGAGCCGGCACGACTTCATCCGGCTCGGCGTCATCCCCTTCGCGCCGGGCCCCCGGCAGGCCGACCTGATGGTCGTCTCGGGGACCGTCAGCGACAAGATGGCCCCCGCCGTGCGCCGCCTCTACGAGCAGATGCCCGAGCCCAAGTACGTCATCTCGTTCGGGGCCTGCTCCAACTGCGGCGGCCCCTACTGGGACTCCTACTGCGTGACCAAGGGCGTCGACCAGATCATCCCGGTGGACGTGTACGTGCCCGGCTGCCCGCCGCGCCCGGAGGCGCTGCTGCACGGCATCGTCCACCTCCAGGAGAAGATCGCGGGCGAGTCGCTCGGCGACCGCTACAACGGCGGCGAATCGATGTCCCCGCCGCCTCCGCCGCGTCCGCTTTCGGCCACGGTGTTGCGGCGGCCGATCCAGCCCGCTCCCGACGGCGCCACCATCGAGCTCCCGCCCGTCCCGGAGGCCGGGGAGGACGCACCGCCCGCGCCGCCCCCGGAGGAGGGGGCCGCCGACGAGACGCGTCCCATCCCGCCGGTCACGCAGGAGACCCCGCCGCCCGCCGCCCCGCCGCCCGCCGGGGACGACACCGCCCCGCCCGGCCGGACGCGCCCGTCGCCGCCCGAGGACGCCGGGCCGCCCCGCGACCACGATCCGTCGATCATCCCCGGCCTCGCCGACGACGGCGACGACGAGATCGGACGGCACCGGTGAGCGCGGCACCCGGCCCGGCGGCGCTCACCGCGGCCTGGACGGACCGGTTCGGCGACGAGATCACCACCGAGGAGACGTTCGGCGGCCTCGCCGTGGGGGTGCCGTCCGAGCACTGGCTGCCGGCGCTCACCTTCGCGCGGGACGACCTGGACTGCGTGTTCTTCGACTGGCTGACCGGCGTCGACGAGCTGGACGAGGGCTTCGCCGTCGTCGTGCACGTGTACTCGCCCGCGCGGCGTCACCACCTCCTCGTCCGCACGCGCGTCCCCCGCGAGGACCCGGTGCTGCCGACCGCGACGGGCGTCTACCGCGGCGCCGCGTGGCACGAGCGGGAGACGTTCGAGATGTTCGGGGTGGTCTTCGAGGGCCACCCGCACCTCGTCCCGCTGCTGCTGCCGGAGGGCTTCGAGGGCAACCCGCTGCGCAAGGACTTCGTGCTCGCCGCCCGCGTCGCCAAGCCGTGGCCGGGCGCCAAGGAACCCGGCGAGTCCGGGCACGGCGCGCCGAGCCGCCGCCGCGTCCGCCCGCCCGGCGTCCCGGACGACTGGGGGCCGCATGCTTGAGATCGTCGTGAAGCTGGCGCTGGTCGCGGCGGCGTTCGCGCTGCTGCCGCTGCTGGTCGGCCAGGCCGAGCACAAGGTGATGGCGCACATGCAGGGCCGGCTCGGCCCGATGTACGCGGGCGGCTTCCACGGCTGGGCGCAGCTCGTCGCGGACGGGGTGAAGTTCGCGCAGAAGGAGGACGTCGTCCCGCGCGCGGCGGACCGGTGGGTCTTCAAACTGGCCCCCGGCGTGGCGCTCGTCCCGTACCTGCTCGTCCTGCTCGTGGTGCCGGTCGGCCCGGACGGGCAGGTGGCGCTGGACCTCGGGCTCGGGCTGTTCTTCGCGCTGGCGGTGATGGGCGTCGGCGTGATCGGCGCGATCATGGCGGGCTGGGCGAGCGCGAACAAGTACTCGCTGCTCGGCGGGATGCGGGTCGCGGCGCAGCTGATGTCCTACGAGCTGCCGATGGTGTTCGCGGCGTCCTCGGTGGCGATGGCGGCGGGCACGCTGTCGCTGACGGGGATCGTGGACGAGTGGCGCTGGTACTGGCTGCCGTGGCAGGCGGCCGGCGCCGTGGTGTTCTTCGTCGCGGGCCTGGCCGAGCTGCGGCGCCCGCCGTTCGACATGCCGGTCGCCGACTCGGAGATCATCTTCGGCCCGTACACCGAGTACGGCGGGCTGCGGTTCGCGCTGTTCCTGCTGGCCGAGTACGCCGGGATCGTGGTGCTGTGCGGTCTGACGACCGTGCTGTTCCTGGGCGGCTGGAAGGGCCCCTTCCTGAACGCGGAGCTGGGCTGGCTCTGGACGCTGCTGAAGGGCGGGGTGCTGGCGTTCCTCGTCATCTGGCTGCGGGTCAGCTACCCGCGGATGCGCGAGGACCAGCTCCAGAAGCTCGCCTGGCAGTACCTGGTGCCGCTGTCGCTGGCACAGCTCGCGCTGACGGGCGTCCTGAAGGTCGCCTTCGGCTGAACCGGCGCCGCTCGGGACGCGCCCGCTACCGCAGGAAGATCGAGTACTCGGAGAGCTGCGGGACGAGGTCGGGCGGCAGGTCGGCGTCGACCGCCATCTCCTCGGCGGAGACGAACGCGCCCTGCGCCTCCCGCCGCCGGACGACGCGCTCGGCCATCTCGTCGTCCATGCCGGGCAGCGCCGCGATGATCTCCTTCGGGGCGTGGTTGACGTCGACGAGACCGCCGTCGTCGTAGGTGCGGGGCACGTCGGGACGGCCGATCCGCAGCTCGTGGGCCAGCGCCGGGTCCTCGGCGGCGAGCGCGCGCGCCTCCTCGCGCAGCGTCCGCCGGTACCGGGCGACCTCGACGGCCTGCCGGTTGAGCCGGTTGCGCGGGACCTCGCGCGGGAAGACGGCCGAGCGGACGGCGAAGGTGTGCGCGGTGCCCGCGAGCCACAGCATGAGCGTCAGCAGGGACCCGAGGGCGATGGCGGCCGCGCTGTCGGTCGAGAAGAGGGCCATGACGCCGGTGACGGCGACGCCGTAGCCCGCGGCGGTGACGCCGAGCTTCCCCGAGCCGCGCCGGAGGGCGGCGTACAGGAACGAGAAGGGCGTCCCGAAACCGAACGTCAGGAACGGGACGGACGCCCACAGGATCCCCTGCGGTCCCTCGCCGCCGGGCACCTGCACGGGCTGCGGAAGCGGATGCTGGATCGGCGGCACCGGGTACGTCGGACGCCAGCCGGGTGCCGCGTAGGGACGGCCCGGCGGATACGGATGGACGCGCGGGTCCGGCGGCGGCGTCCCATAAGGCGGACGATCGTGTGCGCGGTGCTCGCGGGAGGAACGGTCCCGTTGTGCGCGGCCGTGCGGCGGGGGCGGCTGGGACGGGCGGACATGGGGGGGACGGGCCTGGTCACGGCCCGGATCGGGGCCATAGGGCCCGTCCGCGTGATGGCTCACATGCCCTCCTCGCCCGCAGGCCGATCGAAGCGCGGAACCAGGGGTCCCACGTGTGGTTCGACGAACGCGGCTCCCGCCGCGTTCCCCAGCGGCGCTTCGTACGCAATCATGGGGCGCGTGGGACGGCTACCAGGAGGCGGGCTGGCCAGAGGGCTCGCCGTGACGTTGCGGACGATGACGCGTCGCTCCATAACGCGTCAGTACCCGGAAGTGCAGCCCGACTTGCCACCGCGCAGCCGGGGTGTCATCGCGCTGTTCGAAGAGAACTGCACGGTCTGCATGCTCTGCGCCCGCGAATGCCCGGACTGGTGCATCTACATCGACTCCCACAAGGAGACGCTCCCCGCCGAAGGCGGCGGCCGCCCGCGCACGCGGAACATCCTCGACCGGTTCGCGATCGACTTCGCGCTGTGCATGTACTGCGGGATCTGCATCGAGGTGTGCCCGTTCGACGCGCTGTTCTGGTCGCCGGAGTTCGAGTACGCCGAGTACGACATCGCCGAGCTGACCCACGAGAAGGAGCGGCTGCGCGAGTGGATGTGGACGGTCCCGCCCCCGCAGGCGCATGACCCGTCCGCCGAGCCGCCCAAGGAGCTGGGCGCGGCGGAGAAGGCGTCCGCGCGTGCCGCGAAGCGCCCCGCGAGCCCACCGGGTCCTGCGCCGGAGGCGGGGGCGTGAGCGGGCAGGAGGTCGTCTTCGCGCTGCTCGGCGTGGTGGCGATCGGGTCCGGGATCATGGTGGTGACGACGCGGAACCTCGTCCACGCGGCGCTGTGGCTGGTCGTGTCGTTCGGCGCGCTGGCGGGCGGCTACCTGGTGCTCACCGCCGAGTTCGTGGCCTGGGTGCAGGTGCTCATCTACGTCGGCGCGGTCGTCGTGCTGCTGCTGTTCGGGATCATGCTGACCCGGGCGCCGATCGGAGAGTCGGCCGACCTGGACTCCGGCAACCGGTGGGCGGCGGCGTCGGTCGCCGCCGCGACGGCCCTGGTGCTCGTCACGGTGGTCGCGATGGGCTTCCGGGACGAGCGGATGCCGCTGAAGGCGGGCCACGGCTCGGCCGACGAACTGGGCGCCAGCGTGTTCCGGACGTGGGTCCTGCCGTTCGAGGTGCTCTCGGTGCTGCTGCTGGCCTCCCTCGTCGGCGCGATCGTCCTGTCGCGCCTGGACATCCGTGCCCGCCCGGAGACGGGCGCGCGCGCAGACGAGGAGGACGGCGTCTGATGCATCTCGCCTATCCGA
Source organism: Actinomadura graeca (assembly GCF_019175365.1). Classification (NCBI taxonomy): domain Bacteria; kingdom Bacillati; phylum Actinomycetota; class Actinomycetes; order Streptosporangiales; family Thermomonosporaceae; genus Actinomadura; species Actinomadura graeca. The sequence continues at coordinate 5,418,291 of NZ_CP059572.1, forward strand.
CGATCGTGGCGGCGCTGCTGTTCTCCGTGGGCGTGTACGGCGTCCTCGCGCGCCGCAACGCCATCCTCGTCCTGATGTCGGTCGAGCTGATGCTGAACGCGGTGAACCTCAACCTCGTCGCGTTCGACGTCTGGTTCCGCGACCGGCTGCACGGCGGCCAGGTCCTCACGCTGTTCACGATCGTGATCGCCGCCGCCGAGGTCGGGCTCGGCCTGGCGATCGTGCTGCTGGTGTACCGCAACCGCCAGATGATCGACGTCGACCGGATCCGCGCCCTGTCCGAGGACGGCCCCGTCCCGGCGGATGGGCCGGATGACGGGCCCGGGGACGGCCCGGCGGACGAACCGGTCGAAGCGGCCGGCAGGCGGCACGAGGGGGCGGCGCCGTGATCTGGCTCGCCTCGCTGACCGTCCTGCTGCCGTTCCTCGCGGCGTTCGCCGGGATGCTGCTCGGCCCTCGGCTGACGCGCCTGCTCGGCGGGCGTCCCACCGGGGGCGCGCCGCTGCGCAACGGGCCCGCGCTGATCGCGTGCGTGCCCGTCGCGGCGTCGCTCGTCCTCGCCGCGATCGTCGCGTTCACCGTCTGGCGCGACCCCGGCGCGCGGACGGGCACGCTCACCACGATCGACACCGGCTCCGTGCCGATCCGGGTCGCCTTCCAGGTCGACGGCCTGTCCGCGGTGGTCGCGCTGATGGTCTGCTGCGTGGCGCTGGCCGTGCAGGTCTACTCCGTCGCCTACATGGACGACGACCGGCGCTACTCGTCCTACGCCGCGTTCATCTCCATGTTCACCGCCGCGATGCTGCTGGTGGTCTTCGCCGGGGACCTGATCGTCCTGTACGCGGGCTGGGAGGTCATGGGCGTCTGCTCGTACTTCCTGATCGGGCATCACTGGGAGAACCGCGACAACTCCCGCGCCGCGGTCAAGGCGTTCCTCGTGACGCGCCTGGGCGACGTGGGTTTCCTCATCGGGATCCTGGTGCTCGGCGTGGGCGCGGGCACGTTCTCGCTGGGCGGCGTCCTGGCCAAGGCCCCGCAGATGCCGCACACGACGGTGACGGCGGCCGCGCTGCTGCTGCTCGCCGGTGTCGCGGGGAAGAGCGCGCAGTTCCCGCTCCACACCTGGCTCCCGGACGCCATGGCGGGCCCCACCCCGATCAGCGCGCTCATCCACGCCGCCACCATGGTCGCGGCGGGCGTCTACGTCGTCGCCCGGCTGTACGCGGTGTTCGCCGCCGCGCCCGCCGCGCTGACCGTCCTCGGCGTCGTCGCGGTGGTCTCGATGATCGGGTCGGCGCTCGCGGCGCTCGCCCAGGACGACCTCAAACGCGTCCTGGCGTACTCGACGATCAGCCAGCTCGGCGTGATGGCGGCGGGCCTCGCGGTCGGCGCCGACACCGCCGCGATCTTCCATCTCCTCACGCACGGCGCGTTCAAGGCGCTGCTGTTCCTGTCCGCCGGATGCGTGATCACGGTGGCGGGCTCCACTATGCTCGCCCACTACGGCGGGCTCCGGCGCGGCATGCCCGTCACGTTCTGGTCGATGACGGTGGGCCTCGCCGCGCTCGTGGGCGTCCCGCCGCTCAGCGGATGGTTCAGCAAGGACTCCGTCATCGAGGCCGCCCAGCACTCCGCGTTCCACGGCGGATCCGTCCACGCGTCCCCGCCGCACCCCGCGGTGGACCTGCCCGCCGGTGTCGCGTGGCTGGTCTACCTCGGGCTGCTGCTCACCGTGGCGCTGACGGCGGCGTACGCGACGCGCGCCTGGCTGATGACCTTCTTCGGGGAGCCGCGCGGGACGTACGAGCCGCGGGAGGCGCCGAGGACCATGGCGTGGACGGTCGCGGTCCTCGCCGTGCCCGCCGCGATCCTCGGCTTCTTCGGGCTCGGCGCGGACGAACTGCGCCCCCACGTCGGATCGGCGCTGCTCGGGCTCGTCCTGGCGGCGCTCGGAGCGGGAGCCGTCTACGTGATCTGGAACCGTGACCCCGCCCAGGACCCGGCGCAGGCGCTCGGACGGCTCCGTCCCGTCTTCGCGCGGGCCTTCCTCATCGACGAGCTGTACGCGGCGGCGATCGTCCGGCCGGTCTGGGCGCTGGCCCGGCACGTCGTCGCCTTTGATTCGCGCGGCGTCGACGCGGCGGTCGTCGGGACCGCCCGCGGCGCCCGCAGGCTCGGCGGGATCCTGCGCGTCCCGCAGAACGGCAACGCGCAGACCTACCTCACGGGCCTGCTCGCGGGCGTCGTCGTGATCGTGGCCGGGGCGGTGATCCTCCGATGATCTTTGTGCTGATGATGGCGATCCCGCTCGCCGGGGCGCTGGCGATGCTCGTCCCGGCGGACCGGTTCCTGCGGACGGACGTCGCCGTCCGGACCTTCGGGACGGCGGTGTCCGGCGCGACGCTGCTGGTCGCGGTGTCCGCGGCGACCGCCTTCGACTTCGACGACACGTCCCGTATGCAGCTGGAGGTGGACCGGTCGTGGGCGCCCGCGGTCGGGCTCCGCTTCCACCTGGGCGCCGACGGGATCTCGCTGCCCCTCGTCGTGCTGACGGCGCTGCTGACGTTCCTCTGCTTCCTCTACACGCTGCGGCACCCGCCGAAGGGCGGGCGGATCCGGCTGCTCACCGCGCTGCTGCTCGTCCTGGAGATCGGGCTGCTCGGCACGTTCGTGGCCCTCGACCTCGTGCTGTTCTTCGTGTTCTTCGAGGTCGTCCTGATCCCCATGTACGTGGTGATCATGCTGTGGGGCGGGGCGGCCCGCCAGGCCGCCGCGTACAAGTTCATCCTTTACACGCTGCTCGGCTCGGGGCTGCTGCTCGCCGGGATGCTGCTCGTCGCGGTGAAGGCCGGCACGCTCGACATGACCGAGCTCGCCGCGCGGCACGGCGCCGGACTCTCCCACGGCGTCCAGATCACGGCGTTCGCCCTGATGGGGATTGGTTTCGCCGTGAAGGCGCCGATGTGGCCGCTGCACACCTGGCTGCCGGACGCGCACACCGAGGCGCCGACCGTCGGGTCGGTGCTGCTCGCGGGCGTGCTGCTGAAGATGGGCACGTACGGGCTCGTCCGCGTCGCGCTGCCGCTCGCGCCGCACGGCGCGCAGGTGTGGGCGCCGTGGCTCGGGCTCCTCGCCGTGATCGGCATCGTGTACGGCGCCCTCGCCTGCCTCGCCCAGCGCGACCTCAAGCGGATGATCGCCTACTCGTCCGTGGGGCACATGGGCTTCGTGCTGCTCGGCATCGCCACCCTCACCCCCGTCGGGATCAACGCCGCGCTGTTCGGCAACATCGCGCACGGCCTCATCACCAGCCTGCTGTTCTTCCTCGCCGGGGCGGTGAAGGAACGCTGGGGCACCGCCGACCTGGACGAGCTCGGCGGCGGGCTGCTCGGCACGTCCCCTCGGCTCGCGTCGATCCTGACGTTCGCGTCCGTCGCGTCCCTCGGGCTGCCGGGCCTCGCCGGGTTCTGGGGCGAGATGCTCGCGCTGCTCGGCGCCTACCGCCCGCACGCCGACCTGCCCCGCGAGACGTTCGTGACGTTCATGGCCGTCGCCGCGCTCGGCGCGGTGCTGACCGCCGCGTACTTCCTGCGGATGCTCGCCCGGCTCACGCACGGCCCGTCCGACGGCCTCACCGCCTCGCGCGGCCAGGCCGTGTCCGCGCAGGAGTACGCCGCCTGGGTCCCGCTGATCGCGCTGACGCTGCTCGTCGGGCTGTGGCCGAAGACCCTGCTGGACGTGACGACCGGACCCGTCCGCGCGCTGTTCGGAGGCGGCTGATGATCCAGGGCATCGACTACGCGGCGATCGCGCCGCCGCTGATCCTCGCCGTCGCCGCGATCGGGCTGCTGCTCGCCGACGCGTTCGACGCGCCACGCCGCGTCCTCGGCCTGCTGAGCGGCGGGTCCCTGGCGGCCGCGCTGCTCGCCGTCGCCGCGCTGGCCTTCGGCGACCGGCGCGCCACCTTCTGCCTGCCGGACGGCCTGCGCGCGGGCGGCCCCCGCTCCTGCTCCTACGTCGCCGACGACTTCACGCTGCTGTTCCAGGGCATCGTCCTCGGCGCCGCCGTGGTCGTCGTCCTGCTGTCCCTCCAGGAGATCACCGACTCGGAGATCCCGGTGGGGGAATACCACTTCCTGCTGCTGTCCGCCGTGATCGGCGCGCTGTCCCTCGTCGCCGCGCGCGACCTGGTCCTGCTCGTCGTCGCGCTGGAGACGCTGTCGCTGCCGGTGTTCGCCCTCGCCGGGCTCCGCCGCTACGACGGGCGCGCCTCCGAGGCGGCGCTGAAGCTGTTCCTCGTCTCCGTCGTCTCCGCCGCGATCATGCTGTTCGGCATCAGCCTGGTGTACGGCGCGACCGGCGCCATGCACCTCGACCGGATCGCCGCCGCCCTGGAGCGCCTCCCCTCCGACCTGGACCCGGTCGCCGCCGCCGGGGTCGTCCTCGTCCTCGCCGGATTCGCGTTCAAGGTCGCCGCCGTCCCGTTCCACTTCTGGGCGCCGGACGTCTACCAGGGCGCGCCGCTGCCCGTCGCCGCGTTCCTGTCCGTGGTGTCCAAGGCCGCCGGGTTCGCCGGGCTCGCGATCGTGCTGGCCCTCGGCTTCCCCGCGTACGCGCACGTGTGGGGGCCGCTCGTCGCCGTCCTCGCCGCGGTCACGATGACGCTCGGCAACCTCCTCGCCCTCCGCCAGCGGACCGCCATCCGGCTCCTCGCCTGGTCGTCGGTCGCCCAGTCCGGCTACATGCTCGCGCCCCTGTCGGTCGGCACCCACCGCCTCCCCGAGGCGGTCGCCGCCACCACCGCCTACGTCGCCCTCTACGCCGTCATGAACCTCGGCGCGTTCGCCGTCGTCATCGGCTTCCGCCGCCGCGCCGGCGCGGGCCCCGGCCCCTCCGACACGCTGGAGGACTTCCGCGGCCTCGCCCGCGGCGCCCCCGCCGTCGCCGCCGCCCTCGCGTTCTTCCTGATCTGCCTCGCGGGCCTGCCGCCCGGCGTCATGGGCCTGTTCGCCAAGGTCGTCGTGTTCCGCGCGACGGTCGCGGGCGGCGTCACCTGGCTGGCCGTCGTGATGGCCGCCAACACCGTCATCGGGCTCTACTACTACCTGGCGTGGGCCGCGCGGCTGTTCGCCGCCCCGTCCGGGCACGTCCACGACCCCGCGCCGGGACTCCCCGTCCGCGCCGCCATCGCCGCGACCGCCGCCGGCGCCGCCGTGCTGTCGGTGGCGCCGCAGATCGTCCTGCAGACGGTCACCCAGGTCACCTGACCCGGCACCGCCCCTGACAACGTTCCAATGCCCAGGTCCGCCGGGGCCGGGAACGTTTGGGCAGGTCAAACCGTTGATGTTCATGGCCGGAAGTCGACGGGGAGGCACACGAAAGTGCAGTTCAACGGCGTCAAGACCGCGGCACTGATCGCTGCGCTGTCGGCATTGATGCTCACGGCCGGCTGGGTCTTCGCGGGCCGCACCGGGCTCACGATCGCCGTGGTCGTCGCACTCGGCACCAACGGCGTCGCCTTCCTGTTCAGCGACCGGATCGCGTTGCGCTCGATGCGCGCCCACCCGGTCGGCGAGGTCGAGGCGCCGGTGCTCTACCGGCTCGTCCGCGAGCTGTCGACCGCCGCCCGCCAGCCCATGCCGCGCCTGTACGTCTCCGAGACCCGGCAGCCCAACGCGTTCGCCACCGGCCGCAACCCGCGCAACGCCGCCGTCTGCTGCACCCGCGGCATCCTGCGGATGCTGGACGAGCGCGAACTGCGGGCCGTCCTCGGGCACGAGCTCTCCCACGTCCACAACCGCGACATCCTCATCTCCTCCGTCGCCGCCGCCATCGCCACCGTGATCACCTACCTGTCCCACCTGGCGATCTTCCTGCCGATCGGCCGCGCCGAGGACGACGACGGCCCCGGCGTCCTCGGCGCGCTGATGATGCTCGTCCTCGGGCCGGTCGCCGCCGCCGTCGTCCAGATGGGCATCAGCCGGACCCGCGAGTACGCCGCCGACGCCGCCGGGGCCCGGCTCACCGGCGACCCCCTCGCCCTCGCCGCCGCCCTCCGCAAGATCGACGCGGGCACCCGGGCCATGCCGCTGCCGCAGGATCCCGAGCTCGCCACCACCAGCGCCCTGATGATCGCCAACCCGTTCTCCGGCGCCGGCATCGGCCGGCTGTTCTCCACGCACCCCTCCACGGCCGACCGCATCGCCCGCCTGGAGCGCATGGCGGGCCCCCGCTAGCGAGAGCACCGCCCGCGACAGTTCTGCTCCGCACCCAGGCCCCTGACCTGGGCCTCATGCCCTTCGCCCCGCCCCCGGGACGCCTTCCACGGCCCCGCGTCAGAATTGGTCGGAAAACTTCCGAACCAATTCGAGCGCCTCCGCGTCATACCAGTCACGAGCGCGCCGACCACTTCTGCGGGGGAAGAAGTCGGCGCGCTCGCCACTTTTCCGGCTCAGTGCCAGTCGCTGATCTGCACGTCCCGCGGTGCCGGAGCGCCCTCACCCGTCTCCACCAGGGACTTCAGGCTCATCAGGAACGAACCCCACTTGGTGCTGCAATGGTGCATGAACTCCGCGGGCTCCTTCCACCCCTCATGCTTGAACAGCACGATCGTGTACTCGCCGTCCTGGCGCAGCGTCCAGTCGATCGTCGTCCCGACCCACTCCTCGGGCCCCTCGACGACCTTCCACGTCACCCGCTCGGACGGCTTCCGCTCGATGACCTTCATGTGGAAGTACCCGGCCGAGAACCGGAACTCCAGCACGCCACCGACGTCGCCGTCCCCCGTCGTGTCGCCGGTCCACCACGAGCTGAGGCCGTCGACGGTCGTCAGCGCCTCGTACACCTTGTCCGGTGCGGGCGTCTTGACTCCGACCCTGTGCAGAATGTCCACCATTTGCTTCTCCTTCTCTCAATCCTGCCGACTGCGCTGGATCGCCTCCGCGATCCGCTTGATCCGCCGGAGCCTGGCGTCCCACGCCGCCCCGACCGACGACAACTGGGCGACCGCGCGGGCCAGCTGCTCGTCGTCCACCTGGTACCGCTTCTCCCGCCCCGCCGGCGTCGCCCGCACCAGCCCCGCCCGGTCCAGCACCCCGAGGTGCTTGGCCACCGCCTGCCGGGTGACCGGCAGACGCCGCCCCAGCGTGGTCGCGGTCCCGACACCGTCGGCCAGCAGCAGGTCGAGGATCCGCCGCCGGGTCGGGTCCCCGATCGCGGACCACAGATCGTCGTCGACCTCCTCGGCCACCGAGGTGCTCACCGCCGCACCCCCAGCGTCGCGACGTACGGGGCCAGCCGCGGGATGTAGTAGTCCCAGCCGGTGACGTGCTCGCGGTACTGCTGCTCCAGGACGGCGGCCTCCCAGCCCATCTCCCGGAAGCCCGTCTCGGTCATCTTCAGCAGCGTCCCGCCCCTCGACGGCGTCAGGTCGAAGGTCACCAGCAGCGAGTTCCCCTCCTCCGCGACGTCCCCCGCCGGATGCGTCCAGCGGAACGAGAACGTCCGCGGCGGCCGCACGTCCACGACGGTGAACGCCACCACCGTCCCGTCCCCGTCACGGTCCCCGAAGACGATCTCCCCGGGCGCCCCGGGCTCCAGCTCGTACCTGGCGTCGTCCGGCCACCACTCCTTGAGGTGGTCGGGACTGCTCACCACCCCGAACACGACCTCAGGCGACGCCTCGACGAAGATCTCCCGCTCAATGGTCCCGAACTCCATGCCAACCTCCTGCAACGTTTGGTTGCATAAGCTACTCCCCAATCCACCAACGCGCAACCATCAGTTGCTAGACCCGGCCGGCGGAGGCGCCCGTCGCGAGCGCGCCAGAGGCCGCGCACCGGACCCGTCCCGCCGCGAAAGCAAGCCGAGCGAACACTCTGGGACGAAGCGGACGTGCCCCGCCGAGCGGACGCTCACAGCCGACAATGGCCGGATAGTGACAGCCGCATCACCAGACGCAACCGATCTCAGTGGCCGCACGTCACACACGCGTCCCCCGCCGCGTCACCCAGGAGAGGACGTCCATGCGCAAGATCGCGGCACTCGTCGCCACAGCCGCCGGCCTGCTGCTGCTCACCGCCTGCGACACGGGCACCGAGCCCACCGCCGTCCAGCCAGCCGAGGAGGCCAAGGGCGCCAAGGCGGCCGGCGGCAAGAAGCCGAAGCCGGTCCCGGTCGCCATCAAGGCAAAGAGGGCCACCTTCGAGCCCGGCCCGCTCAACACCGGTGGCGCGTTCACCTGCGTCAAGGCCACCGTCACCAACAACACCAGCAAGAACCTGCAAATCAACCCGTTCTTCTTCGAACTGACCGGCGGGGACGGCGTGAAGCGCAAAGCCGACGTCGGGGAGGCCGAGGGCGAGTTCGACAGCATGATGCTCGCGCCGAAGGAGAAGGCCACCGGGCTGGTATGCGCCAAGGGCAGGTTCGCGCCGAAGACGATCACCTTCACCAGGGACGCGCTAGGCACGAACTACCGCGCCCGAGTGGCCGCCTAGCCCACCTCCCCGCCCGCCGGCCACCCACCGGCGGGCGGGGGACCGGCACACCCCCGCCCGCCCCGATCCCGGGCCGGCGACAAGGACGCCTGGAGACTCCAGCGCGACCGCTAGACCTGAACCGCTGCCACTACGTAGTACAAACAACCGTGGCAGCCAAGCCCGCTGACACCGAGCGGAGCGGGCCAAGAGGCCCGGGTCCTGCGCCCGGCATGCCTGGGTGCAGTCAAGGCCATGAGCCACAGAAACGCACACAGGCCAACCGCCGTGCGCCCGGCACGAGCACCGCTAGCGATGTCCCTCACAGCGTCGGCCGCGCCGTAACCCGAAGCTGCCGAGACGCTCACCAGGTGCGAGGCATAGGCACTCCGCCGAAGCCCGACAGCGGGCACCGCGCCGCTGGCGGCATGTCATGTGCCCACAGACCTGGCAGGGCTCAGCCAGGAACCTTTCTCAAACTGGGAAACGGGCAGGTCGCGCTCGACCTCCCTACCCACATCACCGCCCCCGCCACATCACCGACAGCATCAAAGCCGAGCCCCGTCCATCGACCGCTACCGTCCACGACGAGGCGGAGCCACTGCGGCGACCCTGCAACCAATGCGTCCCAGCCAAGACGAAGCCTGGAGCCCAGATCTCGATCAGGCCGCCGACAGAGCAGACGAACCACATCGAGCGGAGTTGCGCGGACGGCCCAAATCGCCCTCCGGCGCGGCATGTGGCAACGGGGAGCGGGACGTGGCCGGGCGCTGTGCCCAGAAGGCGTCGGCCCGGGGGCGGGCGCAGGTGAGAGCGCCCGCACCCCGATCACCTACCTGTAGTTGACGAACTGGAGCGCGACGTCCAGGTCCTTGCCCTTCAAGAGGGTGATGACCTGCTGAAGATCATCCTTCTTCTTCGAGCTGACCCGCAGCTCGTCCCCCTGGATCTGGGCCTTGATGCCCTTCGGCCCCTCATCCCGGATGATCTTGCCGATCTTCTTGGCGTCCTCCTGGGCGATGCCCTCCTTGAGGCCGACGCCCAGCTTGTACACCTTCCCCGAGACCTTCGGCTCCCCGGGGTCGATCGCCTTCAGCGAGATGCCCCGCTTGACGAGCTTGTCCTTCAGGACGTCCAGCACGGCGTTCGCCCGCTCCTCGGAGTTCGCCTGGATGTCGATGGACTCGCCGGACCACTTGATCCCCGCGTCCACGTTCCGGAAGTCGAACCGGTTCGCGACCTCCTTGGCGGCCTGATTCAGCGCGTTGTCGACCTCCTGCCGGTCGAGCTTCGAGACGATGTCGAACGAAGAGTCGGCCATGCCACACACATCCCCTCAGCAGCAACTTCCCGATCAGGAGAGAGTAGCGACGAAGCGGTCCTCCCGCTCACACCAACCGATGTCACGACCGCTCTCCCCGTCCGCTATCCTTTCCAGTGCCGTCGCGAGAGCGACGCCAGGCGGGTTGCCCGAGTGGCCAATGGGAGCGGACTGTAAATCCGTCGGCTTAGCCTACGCAGGTTCGAACCCTGCACCCGCCACACCACGCAGAACAGCCCTTGACCAGGCATGACCCGGTCAAGGGCTGTCTTCGTTCCGTCCGGCTGTCTCTGATCGTTTACGGCGTCCTACGGGTGGCTGTGCCGAATACGTGCCGAAGTTCTAGACGTCTTTTGGCCTGGTCGCGTCGGTGATCCGGCGTTTGGCGTCCTCCTCCTGACCGGCCACGCATTTGGCATAGACGCGCAGCAGAACGGCCACACTGTGCCCTGCCCACTCGGCGACCTGAGCCGCAGGCACCCCGGCACCGAGCCACGTCGATACGGCAGCGTGCCGCAGGGCATACGGCGTCTCAGCGAGCGGTGAGGCCGCCTCACGAGGGGTAAGCGCCGTCTCTCGCGCCTTGTGCCAGGCCCCGAGGTACGTCCGGTCCGTCATGATCCCGCCGCGCGGCCCGACGAAGAGCCGACCATCGGCCGGGATGTTGAACGCCTTGATGTGGTGGCGCAGCAGCGTGACGAGCTCCGGATGGATCGGCACGGGCCGGGTCTCGCCGGGCGCCCGATGCTTGAGAGGCTGTCTGTCCCGCGGCTTGCCGCTGTCCGTCCACCGGGAGCCGCTACGCGGTTCGGCGTGCGTCAGCCGCAGTTCGCCCCAGCCGTCATCCGGCAGGCTAACGAGGGCATCCCGCCGCAGGTCAACCGCTTCCTCAGGGCGAAGGGCGGCGTAGTACATGACGGCGAAGAACGCGACCATGCGCTCACCGCGCTTGCCCTGACTCCGGACGGCGTCGAGGAGCCGCCGCGCCTGGTCGGGATTGGCGACCACCCGCAGGTCGAGTGTCTGCGCCACACGTGGACGAGTCCACTTGACGAGGGTCAGCGGGTTGACCGGCAAAAGACGCTGCTCGCAGGCGTATTCCATGGCGTTGTTGAAGGTCGCACGCTTGCGGGTCGCAGTGCTACCCGCCGCCGGAGCCCCGTCCTGACGACGGCTCAGCCGGTCGAGGACTTGGCGCGCGAGTTGCGGTCCCTGCCTGTCCGGTGCGAGGTCGCTCATGTCGACCGTGTTCCGCTCCAGCCATCGGACGGCCGACGCCAACTGTTCGGGTGGCTCGATCTCGCCGTTCTGCAAGCGTCCGCTGTATGCCCAGGTCCGCAGGGCCTCGCGTAGCACGCTGCCCGCGGGAGCGCCGTCCCCCGTGGTGAGCAGCGCCTCAGTAGCGTCCGTGAGCGCTTCAGCGATACCGCGCCGGTGGTTGGGCGAGGCGTACGGCCACTTGGCCGCGCAGTAGTCGAGGGAGAACGCAAACCAGGTGGTGGCGTTCTCCTCTCGCTTCCAGGACAGCGGACGGCCGGTGATGACGCTGAACGCCTCACCCTTGCGTGCCGCCGTGAGGAGCGAGGACCGGAAGCTATCTGCCTGTGCGCTGTTGCGGAACGGCTCTTTCCAGGGCTTCCGAGCGACCTTCCACCGCACGGTGTAGGTCGTCACGCGCTTGCCCTTGTAGACCTCGGTCTTGTAGACGCGGACGTCATATGTGATGTCGTCCATCAGGCGGCGTCCTCGCAGGCCGAGAGCCACCGGTCAAGGTCCCGGCGACGGACACGGAGACTTCCGTTCGGGAGGACCAGGCAGAGCGGAGCGCGTCCCTTCTGGCGCCAGTCGTAAAAGGTCGAGCGGGAGACCTGAAGTTCGGCGCAGACTTCGGGGACGGTGAGCGTGTCACGGTTCTTGGACGTCGTCACGTGTTGCCTTTCCATGGCGTCAGGAGCCGGACGGGTCGACGCGGGCGAGTGGTTTGCCGGTGATGGCTGCTGTGAGGAGTGCTTCTCCGGGGGTCATGCCTTGGCCGAGGTAGCGCCAGTGGGAGATCGCCAGGACGGCGTCATCGTCGAAGGGCAGTCGCCCGGTCGTGATCTCGGCGTGTTCGCGCCGGTTGTGTTCGATGCGGTCGGCGCGCAGGCGTCCGAGGGTGGTGGAGTAGTGGCGGGACTTGGTGGAGAAGTGGCCGCGGAAGCCGAGCATGTGGGCCCATTCGGCCAGCCGCATACTGGCGAAGTCGTCCACCTCGGCCAGGCGGAGGCATTCGGCGATCAGCCGCCGGGCGTGGCCGCTGACCGGTAGGTCGGCCAAGTCATCAGTGGCGCGGATGCGCCGATCCAGGGTGCCGACGCATTCGGCCGCTTTGGTCGCGTACTTGGCGATGTAGCCCGCGACGGCGGTGTCGGTCAGCTCCCCGGTCGCGGTGATAGGTCGGACATCGATCTGGACGCCCCAGGTATGGGTCTTCGCCGGGACCCCGCCAGCCGCCGGGGTGTTGACGGTTACCGCGCCCGCCGCATGGTCCACGGCCGCTTTGAGTAGGTCGAGGGTGGCCCAGCCGGGCGGGGGCGCGTCGGGGCCGGCCGGTCCGTCGAGTCGGATGACGGCGTGGAAGTGCACCAAGCCGCGCCGTTGGTACTCGGCCACCTTCGCGAAGGAGACCGTGAGGACCTCGCGCATCTCGGTGGCTCGTAGACCGGCTGACCGGGCGATGTAGCGGCGAAAGGCGAGGGTGAAGCGGCGCCACAGTTCGGGTGCGTGAGCGTTCCACAGCACCGCGCCCGGGTAGTCGAAACAGTCGGGGCAGAGCGGCTGGCCGAGGCGGGGATCGTCCGTCGAGTGGCGGAGGGTGCAGGAGACGGGCCGTCCATGTGGGCAGGTGCCGCCGTTGCGGCGAGGGTGGCAGGAGGTGACGGCGCCGCCGGTCCCGGTGCGGCGGGAGTGCACCGGTCCGAACGAGGGCGCGGTGAGCGTCACGAACGCGGCGGGATGCGCCGACACCGACGCCGGGACTCCTTTGCCGCCGACCAGGCCCGCGCGGACGAGTTGGTAGGTGTCGGCACGGTAGGTCTCGGCGCAGGACGGGCAGCGCGACGCACGGCGGCTCTTGCACGCCACCCGCAGCGCCCCGCCGGGTTCACCGGCGGTGGAGTAGGAGTGCAGCAAGGCGTCCGTCAGCGGGTCGCGGTACTCCACCCGCCCGCGGATGTGAACCGGTTGAGCACAGCCGCCGGTCGCGCGAGCGCGAGCAGCCCAGCGGTTGAAGTCCGGCCGGTTGAAGCGCTCGGCCATGTCACGGGCAGCGAGGTCACTGACGATCGGAGCAGAGTGCGGCACGATGGACGGGTCTCCCTTATCCGGTCATGTGGCTGGTGGGGACGAGGCCCCCGGCGCGGTGTGCTTGCTTGGCGGCTTTGCGGGCCGCGCCGGGGGCGTACTCAGAACGCGGCGACGAAGCGCGAAAGGGCGTCAGCCAGCAGGGCCAGGCCCCCGACGAGGGCGCGGACGGCTTGTGCGGCGTTCTCGGGCTGGCGGATCACGAACAGGCCGAGGACGATCCAGAAGGCGACGAAGGCACAGCGGCGGAAGAACATCCGGCTAGCTCCTCAGGTGGTGTGGCCGTGACCGTGGCAGTCGGGGCAGGTGGAACCATCGGAGGCGACGCCGCCCCCGCCGCACGTCCCGCACATCCAGCCCGCTCCGAGGCCGAGACCCAGCCGGACCAGTGGGATGAACCCATGCGATGGTGTTCGGTGCCGGTCGGTGGACATCACGCCACCAGCCCGGAGTCCTCGCCGCCGTGTTCGCCGGTGTACTGGTCGGTGTCGAGAACGATGTTGTGGAAGTAGCTGTCACGGGCGAGGCTTTCGCGTCGCCGCTGGTCGGGGACGTGGACGATTCCGTAGGTGATGCGACCGAAGGTCTTTTCCGCCAGGTAGTGACCGCCGCGCGGCCGGTCGTCGGTGATCTCGGCGCCCAAGAGCGCGGCGACCCGATCGACCATGGCGACCGCCGCCGCGTCGTCCCCTCTACGGGTGAAGAGTGTGTAGTCCCCGCCGAACTCCCTGACCGGCACGGCCGGGTTGGCTTCCAGGAAGTCAGCCAGCGCGCGCAGGCCGGCAATCGTGTGGTGGCGGGCGAACAGGTCACCGGGAACGATCGACGACGTGTCGGCGGCCGGGTCGGTGTGAGCGGTCATGACAGGTTCCTCCAGAAGGTCAGGCGACGGGCGCGGTTGTTTGGGTGCGGAGCTGACGAAGCAGGTCGGAGGCGAGCTGGTCGGAGACCCCGAGCCGGGCGCGCAGCGCGTCACGGGTGATCGGCCGTCCGTGCTTGGCTTCGTGATCGGCGGCGACTCGCCGCGCGAAGTCGACCAGCGGGCCTGCCGCGCCCGACGACGAGGCTGGCGAGGACGAGGAGGACGGCGTCACGGCGGACGGGTCGACGGGGACGGGGATGGAGGTCTGACCGTCCCGGGAGTCCTCGCCCGCATCGCTGCTCTGACCGGACACAGACGAAGCGGTGGGGGACTCCGAGCGATCGGTGTCCCAGACGACCCACGGAGACGAGGACGCGGACGGGACGACCGGCGAGCCGGGCGAGGACGGGGACGGATGGCCGAAGGAGTCCGGGACGGCCAAGACAGCCGAGGCGGAGGAGTCCGCAAGCCCGGCGGGCTTGCCGCCCTTCCTGCGCTCTAGCATGGAGACCGCGACCAGGAAGGCGCCCGCCGGTGTTCCTGCGGTGATCCAGCCCCACACCGACCGGTCGGCCTGCGCCAGGTTCGCGGCCAGGGAGAGCAGGATTCCGCCGACCAGGACCAGCGTCGGCCATGACAGCCGACTCGTGTCCCGCCTGGTGAGCTTGTCGCGCTGGCGTTCTCCGGCGGCCATGACACAGGTCAGGTCGACGCACACGGCAATGGCCCAGGCCATCCAGCCGTGTTGGCCGTGGTCGGTGGCGGTGTCGCGGATGTGGGTGAACGACCCGGCCGCCGCGATGCCCGCCAGGACGACGACCGGAGCGGAGTCGGCCACCGCCCCCAGGACGCGGCGAGTCATGCCGCCCGCCGATCGGTGACCAGAGCGAGCAGCGCGGCCAGCTCCGGGTCACAGCGGTGGGTGTCGGCCCACCCGTCGGCCTCGCCCGAGCGGGACGAGGTGAACGACTCGGCGCAGCACTGGCAGCGGGCGATGTGCAGGGAGCGGAATTCGTCCCACTCGACCCCGACCGGCCACACCTCCCAGGACGACACCGAGGACGAGCGAGGCGAGCCCGAGGACGGGGACGAACGCGGGGACGAAACGACGATGAATCGGGGGCGAGGACGGGGACGAGGGACGTTCGCGTGAGCAGTCACCGGGCAGCCTCCAGAGGCGGTTTCGGGCATGGGTCGGGTAGGGACGTGGCGTGATCAGGGCTCACACCGAGCCGCAGAGGTGGAGAGGAACGAAGCCGGTCAGGCGGCCGGACGGACGGCCGGGACCGAGCCGACGAGACCCGCCCAGTCCGGGTTCAGGTGCGCGTACTCACGAGCCGCCTGTTCGGCCTCAGGCTCGGGGACGTAGACCGAGCGGGCGCGGTGCCACGCGCCGTCTTGCCCGGCGACGATGCACACCCCGGGTGTCTCGGCCGGGATGGCGCGGGCGGCGTCCAGCGCGGCCGGGTCCAGGTCGCCCAGCGTCATGTTCGCCGTCTCCGGATCGTTCACCCGGTGGCACACCCGCCCCGACAACTGCGCCCGCAGCGCCGTGACACCAGGCCCCAGATCGGACCCGATGCGCTGACCGCACACGACCAGGTGGACCGCGAACGCCCGGCCCAGCTGCGCCACCCGCAACAGCGCGGTAGCGGTCTTGGACACCTCGTCCTTCTCTGACTTGTCGGCCATCAGGAACAGCTCGGCGACCTCGTCCACCAAGACCACGACCGGCACCGGCCGCAGCCCCTCCGGCAGCGTCCAGATGTTGCGGGCACCGTGCGCGCGGCACACCGCCATCCGGTTCTCCACCTCACCCACCAGATCGGAGAGCAGGTCGACGGACTCTGTGCGGGTGGTGGCCAGCGCCGACAACCGGGGCGCATACGGGGTGAACTCCACCCCGCCCTTGAGGTCGAACCCGACCAGCGCGACCGGTTGCGGCGCCAGACCCCGGATGATCGCGTTCGCGAGGTTGGACTTGCCCGACTGCGTCGCCCCCGCGTTCAGCCAGTGCGGCACGGTCCGGAAGTCCATCACCCAGTCGTGCCCGTTCTCCAGCTTCCCCGGCCGCACCCGCAGCAGCTCCACCGGCGCCGGTGACAGCCTCACCTCGGTGAGCGGGTCCCGCATGGTCGCCCACAACGTCACAAACCCCGGCCGCACATCGACCACCCGCACCGAGTGCACGCACCAGGCGTGCGCGATCCCCTCGGCCGCCTTCTCGTAGTCGGCCGGGACCTGGCCGTCGTGCAGGCGCAGCCGCATCCGCCAGCCAAGCCGGGTCGGGCGGAGCAGACCCAGCCGGGGAGCGCGTTCGACGTCGACCCGCCGTACCCGCCGCTTCTGCTCGACAACGGTCGCGGCGTTGCGAGCCGCGGGCCCCAGCACCGGGACGGTGTCCAGGGTGAGGCGGTACCGGCGCCGGTTGCGGGTCAGCCTGCAGCCCGACGCGACGTGATGCCACGTCAGGTACACCAGCACTGCCCGGGCCGGGAAGGTGGCGCCGTACCAGAACGACACCGGGTGGAACCGGCGCCAGGCCCAGAGCCCGGCCGCCGCAGCGGCCAGGACGCCGAGCACCACAACGAAGTCGGTCATGACCGGGCCGCCGATCAGGCCACGCCCGCCGCAGCGGACGACGAGCCCGGAGCATCCGGCACCGCGACCGGACCCGCCACGTCGACCCGCGCCGCGCGGTAGGCGATGCCCCACCGCTTCTGACCGCTGACGACCTGCTCCCACGGAAACGCCACCAGACCGACCGGCGCCACGATCTGACCGATCGCCACCTCCTGGTCACTCGGCACCGACACGTTCAGCAGCTCCACCCGCCCCAACGCGTCGGCCGCCGACAGCCCCACCGTGAACACGGTGTTGCCGTCCCGATCGGTCTTGACCTCTCCGGTCTCCTGACTGACGAGCTTGGGACGGGGCGCCGAGACACATACGAACGTCAGCGCCGACACGTCCACCGGGATGTTGCGCACGAAAAACCTCCACTGTCGATCCCCCTAGACAGTTGGATCGTTCGCATCCTGCGAGCGACTGTCTAGAGGGGTACACAACCAAGGTAGGCGATCGGCCATCGACTGTCTAGGGGGGTATGCAGAACTTCTGGACTCAGTCCGAAGTCGTCCACCAGACCGCGCTTGCATCATCGGACGCCTTGCCACGTGGCCAGCGGGCTCCGACAGGATCGGATGCCTCCGCCTCACGTGTACGGGCGATGAGTTCGGCCGGTCCGCCCTTGCGGAGCACGGCGAGCAACTCCGGCCAGCCCAGCAGGCCGAAGCGGTCGGCCAACCGGCTGGCGCCATCGCTGAGCAGCGCAACGCCGTTCAGTTCAACCAGGGGAGTCGATCCCACGAGCGCTTCCCTGGCCGCTTCGGGTTTTGTGCTGGCCACCCAGAACCCGCCGGGCTGGTTGCGGTAGGCCGCGAGCCGCTCGACCCGATCCCGCAGTCGTCGGGTGTGCTCGTCACTGCCCACCGCGGGCAATCGGCCGGGCTCGTCCAGCCGTGTGATCACCTCGGCAAGGCGGTCATCCGTGACGACCGCTGGCGCCTGGTCGACCCGATCGAGGACGAGCACGGCGTCCGAGAGCACCAGATGTTCGAGCCGTTCGCCGTTCACCCGCGCCAGCGCGACAGTCGCCGACGGCGATCCCGGATGCCTCAGATCGCATGTCCAGGCATGCATGGCATTGACCCGCTCGATACCGACTGCGAGCGCCTCGCCCAAGCCCAAGCCGACATCAGCCGCAGCCGCCAGGAGCAGCCCACCCAGTTGGCGCGCGTACCAGGCGACAGAATGGACACACCCCGTCCCCACGTCCGCCGGAGCGCCCGCCCCGTCGATGACCAGACAGAGCCCAGGGGCCGCCGCAGCGAAGTCCTCGTTCGCCCGACCCGGCCGCCCGGGTTCGCTGGCGATCTGTACGCGCATGGGTCCCTCGTCAGGTTGCCGCCTCGTCATGCCGGTAGATCGGTGTCAGCAGCTCTGTCCGCACCGGCTCGTGGGTGTCCGCGCTGTACTCGGTACCGACCACGACCGAGAACCGGTCGTTGCCGACTTGCCCCCACAGACTTCCGATATCCGTGGTCAGCAGGTGCACCACACCCAACGAACCTTCAGGGTGGATACCCGCGATGGCGAGGAAACTGCCGTTGCCGTCCGGCCGGGGGAGCCGACCGAGGTAACCGACGTCGTACAGCCGGGGAGGGGCGTCCTCCTGGCCCGACCTGTGCTCGGCGCCGGTGCGGGTGTCGCGCAACAGCCATCCGGCCTCGTCCCGTTCCCACTCCAGGACGGGATCCTTGCCGTACGCCTCATGCATCGCAGGCGACATCCGGGGGCCGCAGATCACCAGCAGGCCCGCCCGGTTGAGATCGATGCCCCCGTCCAGGCCTACATGATCAGTGTTGACGGTCAGGTCGAACGTCCGTGCCAGGTCTCCCAGCCGTTGCCCCGTCTTCAAGTCGTCCAGAGCCACGTACGTCCGGTCACTGGCAGGGTCGGGACGCAGGGGGGTGACCACCGTCACCTCACCCGCCCCGAGGAACGCACCCTCCGGTGCCGGCCCGGTGTGCCGGATTTGATGGATACGCCCGCGGCTCAGCCCCGCCGCATGCGCGATCTGCGCGTACGACAAGCCTTGCGCGTGCAGCTCCTGAATCAGCCGCCGCCGCAACCGCGCCAGCTCCGTCACTTCCTGCTGAGCCTCCGCCAGACGCTCAGTGGCGACGCGCAGCAGCTCATGCGGGTCGTCGATCTGCGCGATGCGCTCCAACTCGCCTGGCATGACACCCCCTCCGACCTGTGCCAGCGAGTCTAGGACCCTAGACACTGTGCCGGAAAGCTCATCACCGGTCGAGGAACTGACAGCGCGCAGCCGCCGTCGCCTACGCGGTATCGGTGGCCCGCTCACACCGGCATACCGACGACGTCCGCCCAGACCCGCCGTCCGACCCGGATCGGCTCGCTACCCCACGCCTTGGAGACCGCTTCCACGATGAACAGCCCGCGCCCGGATATGACGTCCGAACCGCTCGCTTGATCGCTGACGGCCGGACGAGTCTGCGCCCCCATGTCGAGCACGCCCACTCGCACATGCCCGCATTGCACCTCTAGTTCGAGAACGAACTCACCGCCGTCCTCACCACTCGCCGTGTGCTCTACAGCGTTCGTGCACAACTCACTGACGACCAGCTCAACCGTTCGCACCAGATCATCGGGAGCACGATCGACCACAAGCGCCCGAGCGAAAGCCCTGGCGTCGCCGATCGATTGAGGTTGGCCCGCGAACAGACGAGACCAGCGCGTCACGTCGATCACCACCCGCGTCTAGGGGGCTATACGCCCTGAGAGACACGCAGCGTACGGCAAGTCTAGGGGTCTATTCAATACGTTCAGTGAATAGAACTGAGAGCGTTCCGCAGATCACGCCCGGCCCGCTCGATCAGAACCCGGGCTTCATCACCGAACACGGCCGCCTGCTCGAACTCCTCGAAGATCGCCAGGTAGTCCCGCACCTCACCGGCGTCGGTCAAGGTCAACTCACGCGTGAACGTCTCCACATGGACAGCCGCCTGGTCGCATACGACGAACCCATGCAGCGGTACCCGAGCACCGGCAAGCCCAGGCAGGATCCCCACCCGCACGTCCTCACGCGCCGACACCTCAAGCAAACGCGCGAACTGACCGGCAACGGAATCCCCCGACCCCGGCCAAGTCCGCAACGCACCCTCCGTCAGGACGACGATCACGCGCCGCCCCTCATCGTCCAGCACCGAGGACCACGCCGCAGCCTCGTCCTCCGATCCCAACCCCGCCGCCACGGCGAACTCACCCGTCCACAACAGCCGAGGCATCACCGACGCCGAGAACACCCGAAGCACACCCGCCCCCCTCGCCAGCTCCACACCGGCTCCGGGACGAAACGACACCCCAGCATCAACCCGACGAGCAGCCGTCCCCGCGTACGCTTCACGCACCACCGAGACCAACCGCTCAACCTCGGCAGGGTCCAACTCCAACGCCCCGAACAGCCGCGCCACGACTTCCGGATCCGACACCCGCCGCCCTGTCTCCACCCGAGACACCGTCGGCTGAGGCACCCCAGCCCGCGCAGCCAGCCCCACCCCGGACAGCCCCGCCGCCCTCCGCAGGCGCCGCAACTCCCCACCGATCTCCCGCAACCGCTCCTCACCCATAACCGAGCGTTCTACCACCCGCGAAGACCACCCACAGCCACACGCTCCAACACCAGCACGCCGTAGGACCCCAGCGCCGGATGAGCAATTTCTTCACGTCTTTAAAGGCGCCCGCTACGCGGCCGCCGGCCGGTCGTCTGGGGCGGGCATGCGGCCTCTCCGGGCCGGTCCCGCCCCAGACGACCGGCCTCGTTCCAGATTGAGATCACTCAAACCACTCAGGGAGTCCCTCACCCGTAAGCTGGCGCCAGACCGCAGTCACCGCGCTGGCGTCCTGCGCATGCGCTCGCTGGAGATATGCGACACAGGCACCTACGAGTTCCGTTAGATCACGCTCTAAAGAAACCGCAAGTCCCTCAACAAGGAACCGCGTTCCTTCCTCGACTCGATCGAGATCAACCAATACCCCACCCAGCACAACGAGGCTTCTGGCCAGATCGGGCAGGAAGGCATCAGGCCGCGCCTCGGCCAGCGCCCGGTACACCCCCACCGCCTCGATGATCGCCTCCAGCGCCTCCTCCCGCCGCCCCAGATCCGACAGGCGGTTGGACTGATTGTTCAGCGACCCGGCCAGGCCGGGCAGGAAGGCATCAGGCCGCGCCTCGGCCAGCGCCCGGTACACCCCCACCGCCTCGATGATCGCCTCCAGCGCCTCCTCCCGCCGCCCCAGACCCGACAGGCACCCGGACTGGGTGTTCAGCGACATGGCCAGGTCGGGAAGGAAGGCATCAGGCCGCGCCTCGGCCAGCGCCCGGTACACCTCCACCGCCTCGGTGATGGTTTCCAGCGCCTCCTCCCGCCGCCCCAGATCCGACAGGCACCCGGACTGGTTGTTCAGCGCCGTGGCCAGGTCGGGCAGGAAGGCATCAGGCCGCGCCTCGGCCAGCGTCCGGCGAATCTCCACCGCCTCGGTGATGGCCTCCAGCGCCTCCTCCCGCCGCCCCAGATCCGACAGGTGGTTGGACTGGTTGTTCAGCGCCGTGGCCAGGTTGGGCAGGAAGGCATCGGGCCGGGCCTCGGCCAGCGTCCGGCGAATCTCCACCGCCTCGGTGATGGCCTCCAGCGCCTCCTCCCGCCGCCCCAGATCCGACAGGCGGTTGGACTGGTTGTTCAGCGACATGGCCAGGTTGGGCAGGAAGGCATCGGGCCGGGCCTCGGCCAGCGTCCGGCGAATCTCCACCGCCTCGATGATCGCCTCCAGCCCCTCCTCCCGCCGCCCCAGATCCGACAGGTGGTTGGACTGGTTGTTCAGCGTCGCGGCCAGGTCGGGAAGGAAGGCATCAGGCCGCGCCTCGGCCAGCGCCCGGTACACCCCCACCGCCTCGATGATCGCCTCCAGCGCCTCCTCCCGCCGCCCCAGACCCGACAGGTGGTTGGACTGGTTGTTCAGCGCCGCGGCCAGGTCGGGCAGGAAGGCATCGGGCCGCGCCTCGGCCAGCGTCCGGCGAATCTCCACCGCCTCGGTGACGGCCTCCAGCGCCTCCTCCCGCCGCCCCAGATCCGACAGGCGGTTGGACTGGTTGTTCAGCGACATGGCCAGGTCGGGCAGGAAGGCATCGGGCCGCGCCTCGGCCAGCGTCCGGTACACCTCCACCGCCTCGGTGATGGCCTCCAGCGCCTCCTCCCGCCGCCCCAGATCCGACAGGCACCCGGACTGGTTGTTCAGCGACGTGGCCAGGTCGGGCAGGAAGGCATCGGGCCGGGCCTCGGCCAGCGTCCGGTAGACCTCCACCGCCTCGGTGACCGCCTCCAGCGCCTCCTCCCGCCGCCCCACCTGCCCCAGAACAACCGCGAGCTGCCCGCTCCAACGAGCGATATCCGCAGGATCGGCATCAGCAGGCAAGAGCTCCCGCACCCGGCGAGTGGCCACCGCATCAGCAGCAGCCAGCGCCACCGTGGGAAAAGGAATCCGCCGGGCGATGTGTTCAAGATCCTCCACCCCGGCCGGGACATCCTCCAGCACACCGGCCAGCAGATCACCCAGCCGGGTACCGGTCTGAACAGCCACCACGATCGCCGCATCCGCCAACCCCATCAGGTCACACCGCAACACCTGCTCCAGCAGCACAGCAGCACGATCATGATGAGCACAGGCACGCGTCAGCACCGTCAACGCCCGAACCGCCCCCGGCAACTCCACACCCGTGAAACACGCCCGCCGCAACAACTCATGCTCACCAAGCTGGTTAGCGGCATGCCGCTCAGCCACCAGGTCCGGCCGCAGCACCTCCACCCACCCGCCAGCCCCCGGATACAGCTGCCGCAGCCACCGCGCCAGCGCCCCCACCCGCTCCTCATCCGCCCCCGCGACATCCGGAACCCGCCGGATCACCTCCCGGACCGCAGCCTCCCCGCCCTCCTCAGCACCCAGCAGCACCACCGCCGCCACCACCTGCTCCAGTACCGCCAGCCCAACCCCCAGCCCTACCCGCCGGGCCGTCTTCTCCCACAACCGCCGCTCATGCCCCAGCAACCGGTCCAGCACCCCCAGATCCGCCGCCGCCCGCCCCCCGCTACCGCCCCGCTCGGCATCCAGCACCGCCACCAACGCCGCCGCATGCAACACCAGCACCGGCAACCGCACCCCCCCATCCACCTCAAACCCCACCCGCGGCACCGGCCGCCCCAGCGCCGCCGCATAAAACGGCAACGCCCCCTCGATCACCTCAACATCACCCCGCCGATCATCCAGTGCCGCCGCCAGCTCCAGCACCCGCGCCCGCGCCACCAACGCCCGCACCACATCCGGCTCAGCACCCAGCTTCGCCCACCACTCCCCGGCCTGCCGGGCCAGCAGCAGCACCCGTAACCCCCCAGCGTCCCCGGCCGCCTCACGCGCCGCCACCCCGGCCAGCATCGCCGCCAGCCCCGAACGGGTCTCGGCATAATCGACCAGCAGCAACACCCGCCGCCTCACCCGGCCGGCCGCCTCCACCGCCGCAACCTCACCCCCCACCCCCACCAGCTCCCACTCCCACCCCTCAAGCGCCAGACCCTTCGCCAACTCCCGCCCCAGCCGCGTCTTGCCCACCCCACCCCGACCCGTCACCAGCCACACCGGACACGCCCCCTCATCAGCACACCACTCCCGCAACAACTCCAGTTCCTCTCCTCCCGGCCGACGAAATCCACCACCGCACGCTCAGGCCGCAGCAACCCCGCCACACTCTGATCAGCCGCCGCCCTCTCACCCGTCGCCGCCAAAGCAGCCCGCCGCGCCCCCGGCTCCGCCACCTCCGCCCGCCGAACCTCGACGGACCTACGGCGGACAGCGATCAAGTCAGTGACGTACGTGCCCGCCGCCCCGGCAGCGACCGCCGCCAGCACACCCAGCAGCGCCTGCACCACCACCGGCCACGACTTGGGCAACAGCGGCACCACCCCCGCCACCACCCCACACACCACCAGCAGCAGCCAAAGCCAGAACACCCGCCCACGACCCCCACGACTCATGACCCCAGCATCACCGGCAACCAAGAGCAGCGCACCGAAACCACACCAACACAACCGGCGATGGCCTAACACGGCCGGACCACGGCCATCGGACAATCAGACACCGCACACACGAACGCACCACCCAGGCGTGCACGATCCCGACAAAGCGACGAAGACACAGCAACGCCCATAGCCCGCAGCGAAGAAGTGACGCGGAGACGGCCAGGCAGACTCAGCGAGCCCGAACCAAAGGGCCTCGCGGCCCCCTGGACCCCCGCGAGCCGGAGCACTCATTCGCGCGAAACCGCCTGTCACACCTTGCTCGCCGTTCGCGCGAACGAGCACTCCGGACCAGTAACGGCGGGTTGTCGGAGTATCAGACACATACGGCGAAACACCGGCTTGCCGAATGCCTGCCGACATTCGTTAGCGAAGGAGAGAAACAGCAGATTAGGACGGTTTGGCGGTGGGACTGTAAATCCGTCGGCTTAGCCTACGCAGGTTCGAACCCTGCACCCGCCACACCACCCAGAACGGCCCCTGACCAGCTACAACGCTGCCAGGGGCTGTTCGAGTTGCTTCCCGGTAAGTCCGGCTCCTACCGGTGATCCCCGGGCGTTCGCAGGACGGTCACGAGACAGGCTTTGCAGCCCTTGCCTCCCTAGCCGTCGTCCTTGAGAGCGTTGTCAATGCGACCGTCGACGCCGTGCCCAGCGCGGCGGGCGACCTCAGGCGCCGGAACGCTGGCGTTGAGGGGTTGCGCGACGCCGCTGCGGCTGACGTCGTACGACCGTCCGGCCAGGGGAGAGGCCACCTTTGTGGGGGTGAGCACCGTGGCGCGGGCGAACTACAAGACCTGCCCGTATACGCCCTCGGAGAGCGGCCCACCGCGCCCACTGGAGAACAGCCGTCCGTCCGGCGCCGTTCCATGCTCAGCTAGGGAACCCCGCAGAGGCGAGCCGTACGCGTGTCCTGCTGTGGGGGCTGACGCTGGAGCGACGTGGCTGCTTCGAGATCGCCCGTGCGCTTCGGGGAAGACGACGACCACGACGCCGACGAGAGCCGCGGAGGACGAAGGTCGGTGCCGAGTCCCGTCACGGCGGGACGGCGGTCCTGCTGGGTGTGAAGAGGCTCCGTCTCTTTGATCAGTGTGCCCTAGGCATTGTGGAGCATTGAAGCGGCTGTGGGGCGGGTTCCAGTCGTGGAGTCCATCCCGTCAGGCGTTCTTTAGGTGCTTAGGAGTTGGTGGGCTTCTGGGGGGAGGTCTGAGGGGTGGGCTGCGCTTGGGCCGGTTGTGGTGCAGGCCAGGGCGCCTACGTGTGTTGCGAGGGTGGCTGCCTTTAGGGCGTCGTCGAGGGTGAGTTTGTGTAGGCGGCCGCCTAGGTGATCGTGGCGCCATAGCCAGTGCAGCAGGCCCGCGGCGAAGGAGTCACCTGCGCCGACTGTGTCTACGACGTCTACGGAGACGCCGGGGACGGTTGCGGTTTCGCCGTTCAGGGATATGGAGGCGCCGTTCTTGCCTCTGGTTGTCACTATCAGGCTTACCCCTAGCGAGTGCCAGCGCTCGAAGACTGTTTTCTCTGGGGTGTCTGGCGCTATGTGTGCGAGGTCTTCGTCGCTGAGGCGGATGATGTCCGCTAGTTGGCACCAGCGGTCTATTCGGTGTTGGTACTCGTCGATGGGGACGAGGGTCGGGCGGACGTTGGGGTCGATCGAGATCGTGACGTTCGGGCGCAGGGACGCGGCGAGGTCCTCGATGAGGGGGCCGCCTGGCCTCATGGCTAGGCCGAGGGATCCTGTGTGCAGGCAGCAGACGTCGTTGGTAGGGATCGCCGCGAGTTCCTTCTGTGTCCAGAGCCAGTCGGCGGTGCCTTCGGTGTAGAAGCCGTAGGTCGGCTGACCGTCGGGGGTCAGGGATGAGATGGCCAGAGAGACGGGGTCTTGGACTTGGACGCTTGCGCTCAGGTCGAGATTTGATTCCTGGAGTCGGCGGTAGAGCAGTGCGCCCAGGGGGCCTTGGCCGAGTCTTCCTCCGAAGCGGGTTGGGGTTCCCAGGCTGGAGAGGGTGGCCGCGGTGTTCGCCGGGCCTCCGCCGGCGATGACGGTCATGACCGTCTTGTCGCCGGACGATCTGTCATCCGAGATGACCGCGTCGGCGACGCTCTCGCCTATGACCAGTACTTTCGCCTGCATCGACGGCTCCTTATCCGGGTCAGTTCGATGTGCAGCCACAGGACTCTCGCAGCATGAATTCGGGGGGTAGGCAGATCCGGCGCGTGGGCTTGTTCTGGTCTCTTATTCGGGTCAGGAGGAGCCGTACGCACTCGTTCGCGATTCCGGGGATCGGCTGAGCCATCGTTGTGAGACGGGGGTGGAACAGGTCGGCCCACTCGAAGTCGTCGTAGCAGACGACCGCGAGGTCGCGGGGTACTTCCACGCCGAGAGAGCGTAGTGCGCGGAACGTGCCGATCGTCATGTGGTTGTTGCCCACGACCAAAGCGGTGGGACTGTTCTTCCGGGTCAGGAGGTCGCGGACGGCTCGCTCGGCGCCTTCGGCGTTCGAGTATCCGATCGCCACCAGTTCGGGGTCGGCGGGGATGCCGCTGCGTTCGAGCCCCTGGTAATAGCCTTGCAGGCGTTCTTCTGTGGTACGTACGCCTGGAACACCGGAGATCATCCCGATCGCCTTGTGGCCGTGTCCGGAGATGTGTTCGACCAGGTGGGCCGTCGCTTCTATGTTCTCGGTGCCGACCTGGTCGAAGTCGTCCGGAGAGAAGCGGTCGACGAGGACGGTCGGGACGTCCAAATCCTGGAGGTAGCTCAGCGCGCGGTTGTCCTGGTCGGTGGTGGGGGCCAGGAGGAGCCCGTCGACGCGGCGCTGGTGGAGGGCCTGGACCACTTCGAGTTCGAGGTCCGGGTCTTCGTGTGTTTCCGTGAGCAGGAGGGTGTAGCCCGCTTCACGTAGGTTGGTCTCGATCTGGGTGACGATGTTCGCGAAGTAGAAGTTCGAGATCGCGGAGATGGCGATGCCGATCGAATTGGTGCTCGCGGTCGCCAGTGATCGGGCCAGTGTGTTGTGGGAATAGCCGGTCTGCCTGATTGCCTGTAAAACGCGATCGCGAGTCGCGTCGGCGACGAATCTGGTTCCGTTGATCACGTGGGAGACGGTCGATATGGAAACGCCGGCCTTGCGGGCGACATCGGCCATCGTGGCCACCACTGGCCTCCTAGTGAAGGGTAGCGACATGTTACCACGCAAGCGGTTGCGCAAGCGGTTGCGTGAGCGCATCATGGCCGGATATCGTGCCGGAAACTTCAACGATCAAGGAGATGGAGATGGTGATCATCTAATTCTCCTGTGGGGGTGCTTCAGCGTCGCCGGGTGGTCGGTTCGGCGGCGTTGGCGTGGTGGCCGTCTCCGATCAGCGATCGACTCGATCGAACTGTTCGATCGGGCGTCTCTGGCATTTCTCGGGTCCCTGATCTCTAAGCCTTGAGAGCGTGGTCGGCGTCTTTTGGCGATACCGTCCCGTGCCCGTTCCCGGTATATACCCGATCACCGTTTCGGATGGTGATAGTGCGATGCGCAGGCCATCGATGGCGGCGGGCCTTGCCGCCTTCACGGGATGCGGTGCGACCGCCTTCGGGAGTGTCACCGTCATCCGCTCCGGTCATCATGCCAATGGGGTCGCCGGCCTCCTGTCCGCGGTGCTGGTCCTGGCGTGCCTCGCCGTCATCGCCGCCATCTCGATCGCCGAGATCGTGAACAGGCCGGAGGTGATCCAGTCCAAGGGCGTCCGGGCCACCAGCAGACGATGGTTCCATCGGGCCGCGACCCCGGCCGAGCGTGAACGGGTGATGAGGATGCAGCTGGTGCATGTCATGATCCTGCAAGGCATCAAACCGCGGGATGAGACGCTGAGGGAGCTTTTGGGTAGCGATCCTCATTTACCGGCCCAGGAGTCCGAATTGGAGTCTGAGCCGTGAGTCGGAGTTCGGGGGTTTGGTGCGAGGGTGGATTCTTTGGTGGGTGAGAAGTGTCTTTTCCGTGGACGAATTTGATCACGGCGGGGTCCACCCTCATCGCGGCGCTCGGCGGAGCGTCCCTTACTGGGCTTTTGAGCAGGCGAACGGACGAGCGCCGGCTGGGCCATGAACGGTGGATGGCTCTTCGCAGGGACCGCACCGACGCCTATGCCGACTTCCTTCGCATCGCTCACGAAGACACCCGTCTTCTGCATTTGGCCCTTCTGCGTTTCTCCCAAGGCGTGCCCGGGGGCGATGAGGCGCGGAAGATGATCGACGAGGCGAGTGCGGTCGTCGTCGCGTCCAAGGGTGCGCGTGCCAGGGTGCAGATCGTCGGATCGGACGAGGCGGGACGGGCTGCCAGGGCCGTCTCCAGGGCGGCCGTGCAGATCAGCCGACGGTTGGGGGGCTTCTATTTTTCGGGCCTGCCCGTCGACGTGGGTGAGGGGAGGGCCTTTGTTGCCGTCTGCCGTCGCGAGCTTGAGGAGGCGGGTTCGGCGGGGCGGGTCAGACGCCGGTGGTGAATTCGTAGAGGTCGTGGGAGACCAGGGCCAGACGGCCGGGGTTCGTCGTCCAGCCTAGGGCTGAGCCTAGGGGGGCGGTCACCTGCTGGTATCCGAGGACTTTGAGGTCCGGCGTGCCCATCCACAGGGCGCCCTCTTCTGTGGAGACGAACCAGCACGGGCCCTGCGGGTAGGCGGCCCAGACGACGCTGAAGGCGAACGCCTGGGGGCGGCGGTCGTCGACGAGGAGGTTGGTGCTCGTCTTCAGGGTCGGCCGGCCCGTGGTCCGGTCGAGGGAGTAGAGCCACAGGTTGCGGTCCTTCGAGCCGACGGAGCAGTTCACGACCAGCAGCTGGTCGTCTCGGACGTCGAGGTCGTTGATCCCGCGCTGGGCGTCGGAGTTGAAGACGGTCTGGGAGAGGATCTTCCCGGACCGGACGTCGATCGCGCAGAGGTAGCCGTCCTCGGAGCCGGTGATGACCGTGGTGTCGCCGAAGGGCTCGATGGCGCGGATGTCGTGAAGGTTCCACGGGTTCACCGGCGCGGGGTTCCTCAGGTCGAGGGTCGTGCGGAGCGTGGCCGTTCCGTTCGCCACCGTCCACAGGGTCAGTCGGCCGGTGGTGTGGCCCACGCAGAGGATCTTCTGGCCTGCGACGGTGACGGTCTTGCCGCTGGTGGCCACGCCGAGGGCCGGGTCGAAGCCGATCTTCTTGGGGCGCAGGGAGGCCCAGTCGCGGAAGCCCTTCCACAGGATGAACGAGCGGTCGTCGTTGGACGAGGCGAGCAGGTGGCCGCCCACCGCCGCGACCATCTGCACGCCCTGGTCGGACGGGCTGTTCACGGCCACGTCGATGGTCGGGCCGGACACCGCCGACGGGTTGTAGGCGAAGACGCTCATGCTGCCGTCCCAGCGGCCCACGGCGAAGTGGCCCGTGTCGAGCCAGGCCAGGGCCTGTGCCATCTGGTAGGTCGTGCCGTCGGCCTGGATGGGAAGCGCGGTCGGGGCGGCGCCGGGTTCCCGGGCGCCGCGGGACGCCAGCTCCGCGCGGGAGCGGAGCAGGGGTGGAAGGGGGCCGGTCCGCGGGCCGATGGGCGCGGCGGACGCGGGCATGGCCGCGGTGCCGGCCGCGAGGGCCAGGCCGCTCAGGAGGACGGTCCTTCGGGAAGCGGACATCTCTCGCCTCTTTTCCGACGTCTCGGACGGCCTTCGCGACTTTCGATCACGTGATTTTCTCGTTCTGGCCGCAGCGCTTCATTCCGGCGACTCCTTGGCGATGGTACAGGCGGGCTTCGCGTTCGCCGCCTTTCCCGTCCACCGGTCCGAGACCTGAAATGGCCATGATCGGATCAGGGGAATTGGAAGGTCGTGACCCATGCGATTTCCGCGCCGGAGAGCGACGTGCGACGGCCGGGGGCTTGACCTTGACGCTGCGGCGGGGTTTGTAATGGGGGTATGAAGATCGGGGAGGTCGCCGCGCTGGTCGGGGTCTCGTCCCGGACCGTCCGCCACTACCACCATCTCGGGTTGCTGCCCGAGCCGGCGCGGCTCGCCAACGGCTACCGGGACTACCGGGTGCGGGACGCGGTGCTGCTCGCGCGGGCTCGGCGGCTGGTGGAGCTGGGGCTCTCGCTGGACGAGGTCCGGGACGTCCTGAACGATGATCGCGGACGGGAGCTGCGAGAGGTGCTGGGCGAGCTGGACGCGGACCTGGCGCGGCGGCAGGAGGCGCTCGCCGTCCAGAGGGCGCGGCTCGCGGGGCTGCTCGCGGAGACGGATCTGGGGCCTGACTCGGCCGTCTCGCCGGAAATGGCGGATGTGCTGCGGGAACTGCCGCGCGGGGCGGGGTTCGCCGAAGTGGATCGCGGGCTTTTGGCGCTGGTCGATACGGCGGCCGGGCCGGAGGAGCGGGGGCGTTTCGCCGAAATGCTGCGGCCGTTCACCGAGCCGGAGACGGCGGCGCGGGTGCGGGAGGTCTACGCGCGGCTGGACGGGCTCGCCGGCGCCGGGCCGGACGATCCGCGTGTCGGGGACACGGCGGAGGCGATCGCGGCCCTCATTCCGGACGAATTGGCCACACTGGTCGCGGATCGAGGAGAGGACGTGCGCTGGATCGACGATATGACTCCGGCGCAGGGCGCCGTTTTCAGCCGGGTCGTGGAACTGCTGAGGGAGAGGGTGTGCTGAGGGTCGCGCGTGTCGCGTTGTTCGCGTTGCTTCCGGGCGAGGCGGTGCTGGTCGTCCTCGTGGCGTCGGGGATCTCGCTGCCCCGGGCCGTCGGCGTGGTGGGCGAGGCCGTGGTCACCGCCGTCCTCCTTCTGGAACTGGTGGTGCTGGGACGGCTTTATGCGGATCGGCGCCGGGACGGTTCGCGCAGGTGGCCTGCATTTCGGGCGAGTGTGGATGAACTCGTGCCCGTGAGAGTGCGCCGCGTTCTGGGATTCGACACCAAGGGCTTGGTCAGTCTCGTCCTGTTCGCCGCGCGCCGTCGGCACGGGGTTCCGCCAGGCGCGATCGACGCCCCCTACTCGGGGGCGCAGACGTCCATGCACCTGGCCTTTCTCTTCGTGATGGCGCTGGAGGCGGTGGTCACCGAGATCCTGCTCCGAGGGGTCGGGGCTCCAGGGACGGTGCGCAAGATCGTCCTGGCGGTGGACGTGTACTCGGTGCTCGTCGTGCTCGCGGTCATCGCGGCATGCGTGACACGGCCGCATGTGCTGTCGGACAAGGAAATGCGCATCCGGTACGGCGCCTTCTTCGACCTGCGCGTCCCGCGGGACCGGATCGCCTCGGTGCGGCTCGTCCGCAACTACAGCGAGAGCGGCCTGGTCCGGGTGGAGGACGGGAGGCTGTCGGTGGCGGTCTCGGCGCAGACGAACGTGGTGGTCGAGCTGAAGGAGCCGATCACCGTCGTGCGTCCGCTGGGGCAGCGGGCCGACGCGCGGGTCATCCGCTTCTTCGCCGATCGTCCGGACGAGCTCATCGCCGCCCACGGGCGGTGGTCCTGAGGGTGCGCGGACCCGCCCCGGCCGGGACGGAGGGTGAGCATTCGGTGCGGTGGGGCCGGAGAAAGTGGCTTTGCGGGTAGACCTGCACTCGTGCAGATGAGTTATGTGAGTGAACCGACGCCCGGGCGGACCAACGAGGATTTCGTCGCGGCGGGGCCCGGGTGGGTCGTGCTGCTGGACGGCGTGACGGCGCCGCCGGACGCCGACAGCGGGTGCCGTCATGGCCCGGCCTGGCTGGTGCGGCGGATCGGCGGGCAGATCGCGGCGCTGATGGCGCTGGAGGACGGCGAGCCGCTGCCGGATCTGGTCGCCGAGGCGATCAAGGTGGCCGGGGAGGCGCACGCCGGGACGTGCGACCTGGAGAGTCCGGACACCCCGTCGGCGACCGTGTCGCTGCTACGTCGGCGGGACAACGCGGTGGAATGGTTCGTCCTGGCCGATTCGCCGATCGTGATGGACATGGGGGAGATCGTCGTCTTCCGGGACGATCGGGTGGACCGGCTGCCGGAGTACACCGTGGAGTCCGTGCGGAGGTACCGGAACAGCCCCGGCGGGTTCTGGGTGGCGGGTTCAAAACCGGAGGCCGCATATGAGGGCCTGACGGGTGAGGTCCCGGTCGAGGGGCTGAGGAGGGCGGCGGTGCTGAGCGACGGGGCGTCCAGGCTGGTAGAGGTGTTCGGTGTCCTGAGCTGGGACGGGCTGCTCCGGGTCCTGGAGGAGGAAGGGCCGAGGGAGCTCGTCCGGCGGACGAGGGTCGCGGAGGCGTCCGGGGCCGTCGACGTCGAGCGGGGCAAGCCGTACGACGACGCCACCGCCGTCCTGGTGCGCTTCTAGCGGGGGGCGCCGGACCGCGCCGGCGGGCTCGCGGCCGTCCGCGGTGCCGCCGGATCCGGTGGCCGGTGATCGCGTGATCTCGTGCGCTGACCAGCGGCGGAGCGTCCCTGCGGCCGGTGCCTCAAACGATTTCGCACCCGGGCCCCGAACCCTGTATGGTTTTCCTGCGCGAACGACACAGGCCCCTTTAGCTCAGTCGGCAGAGCGTCTCCATGGTAAGGAGAAGGTCTACGGTTCGATTCCGTAAAGGGGCTCCGCAGGTCAGAGACCGCTCCCGAAGATCATCGGGGGCGGTTTTCTCGTTTCCGGACACGGACCCGGAGAACGGTCGGGCGGGATCATGCACTCCCGGCGGAGCCGTGACCCCCGGCAGAGCCTCGCAGGGCTGTGCTCCTCGTCCGGGTGGCGGCCGTCCTTCACTTCACTCGATCTTCTGCATCGCTGTGGCCTGCGGTGGAGACGCAGGCCGAGACGCTCCCGAGACGTCGGCGGTATGCGGCGGGTACGGCCGGGAGACGGGCTCCCTGTTCTCTGAATGCGCGGTCCTGAAGGGGACCGCGCACTCGAACAGGGGGTTCATGTGAACGAACAGCGTCTCATCATGGGGGCGGTGGGGACCGCGATGACCGCGATGCTGACCCTTGGCGTCGCCGGGACCGCGGCCCACGCGGGGACCGCGGGTCACGCGGTTCACACCGGGATCGCGAACACGACCGTGACGCCGCTGGTCCAGGAGGGCGCCGAGCGACCGGCCACCCGCGCGGACCTGCGGGCGGCGGGAGTGCCGTCCTCCGAGCTCACGGCCGCGGCCTGGAAGACCAAGAGCGTGAAGCTGCGCTGGTGCTGGGGCGAGAAGAAGCCCAAGGTCGGCGGCCTCGGCGGGTGGCGGTGCAAGTTCCTCGCCGCCTGGACGAACGCCGCCTTCACCTACAACGGCAAGAAGGTCTACCAGCACCGGGTCAATTGCGACGACCAGGGCACCTACGACGTCAAGTGGAGCTGGTGCGGATACGCCAGGAACGGCAAGCCCTGGATGAGCGCCGGCGGCAACTTCAAGGCCCGTCTCGGGATCGGCAACGCCAGCGCTAGCCGCGCGTACTGGCAGCGGGTCTACATCACGTCCAAGGGTGTGGTGACGGCCAGCGGCAAGCCGGCCTAGCCAGGACGACCTGCGTCTCGGCCGAGGCCCGGCCCCTGTCTCCGCTGGGCCTACCCCGTCTCGGCCGAGGCGCGACCCCGCCTCGGCCGGGACAGCCCCATGTCTCGGCCGGGGCACTACCCCGTCTCCGCGAGGCGAGGTGAGGCCGGGCGCGGGAGGCGAGGCCGGGCGCGGGAAGGTGAGGCCGGGTCGGGGGCGCCTGTGCATCGGGCATCAGGGTGCCGGGCGGTCGGGGCGGGCCTTGAAGTCCTCCGGGCCGTCTGCGGGTTCGTCCGGCACGGCGCTCGTGGTGAAACGGTCGCGGACGGAAGCCGTCGGCGGTCCCGCCCGTCCGCTGGGCTCCGATCTCGTTGGCGCCGATGTCGGCGGGCGCGGCCTTCTCGCTGACCAGGCGGCCGATCTCCCCGCCGGGACGCGCCTCACGCATCCGCCGCACGGCGGGCTCCGCGTCATGCCGTTGTGGCGGCTCCCTTCTCGTCACGGCCGCGGCGGCGGCGCGTCCATCAGCCGTCCCGCCAGTTCGTAGATGGCCTCCGCCGCCCGCTCGTGCTCGGGCCGCGGCGGTGTCTCCTGGACGGCCGCCCGCGCCCGCAGGTCGCCGCCGATCCGGAAGTCGAACCGGTACGCCTGCGACGGAAGGCCCCCGGCGATGCGGAGGGTGATGGTCAGCTCCTCGTCGACCTGGCCTTCCGCCGCGCGGACCAGGGCCGTCCTGACGGCGTCGTCCGGTCCCGGCGGCACGGGCCGGTCCTTGCCTCCTGCGGCCATGTCCCTCCTCAGACGGGTGTGGTGGCCTGCGACAGGCGGGCGCAGAAGGGCTCGCACAGGCGCTGGAGGGCCTCGGTGTTGTCGTCCATGACGGTTCCGGTCCCGACCGGGCTCCGGTCCGGGCAGACGGCGTCCCGGTATTCGTCGGGATGGCCGAGCAGATGCCGAATTCGTGGGACGCGACGTCACCCGAGGCGTCGGTGAACCACAGTCCCAGGTTGCTGCGGCCCGATCCCTTCTTCACGCGCACGCTGAGGTGCTGGCCCTCCTCCACCCATTCCACCTCGAACGTCAACGCGCAGGGCATCACGCAGTCGGCGGACCGGCAGCACGCGAACCGCCAACTCCACTTCTCCTCGATCCCCTCTTCCAGCGGCACTTGACCTCGCCCAGCAGTTCCGCCGTCACGTCGGCCTCGGGGACGAGTTCGATGCGGGCGGAGATATGCGTGCCCTGCTGCCGGAACGCCGCCGTCCAGCCGAGACGCATTCGGTGACGCCGAACGAGATCTCCTGGACCGGGGGCGGCGCCGAGGGGCGCAGGTCGTAGATCTCCGTGACGAACCAGCTTCCGCCGCGCAGGTCCTCGCGGACGCGCACGGCCGCACCCTCGGCCTTGGCCTGCGCGGCGAGGACGAGGAGATCGGTGCAGGCGTCGTCATTGGTGTCATCGAGTTTCCGCCAACCGGCGTGGTCGAGATAGACCCAGGCGTTCGAGCGTTCTTTCGCCCGCCCATAACGCCTACACCCGCCGATGACAGGAAACGGCCATAGGGAGACCTCTCGCCGATATCGAAACGCACATTGCCTGATCTTCATTCCGGCTTCGCGTGATTTCCGCGCCGGTCGCCATTCAACGCCGCTCGCCGGTTCATTGGCCAGTGCCGTCCCGGATCTGCCGCGATGCGGTCACTTTATGACCAAGGAACTGTGCCGGGCGTCCGGGAAGGCGTACTGATCAAAATTGCGTCGGGGATGGACGGCCGACGCCCCTGCCCCGCCCCGGTCCGCCTCGTCCCGCGCGGGCCCGTCCCGGGTCTGAGGATTCAGGGTGGTTCGGCGTCCTTGCCCTGGTGGGAGCGGGGTGACCTCGACCACGTCGGCGACGCCGCCCGGGGCCGCCTGCCATCCCGCCTGCCATCCACCGCCGCCGGGTTCTGCCCGCGACGCGCCCGTCCGGCCGCCGGTGCCTGATTCGCTCCATACGGGGCCCTGTGGTAGCGTCCCACCGGTTCCAGCAGGACGTTTCGCAGGTCGTCGGCCCCACCCGGTAACCTGGAGGCGCTTCCGGAAGCCCGCGAAACCGATTCCCCGATCACGGCACGGGGTCTCGTCGTTTCCTGGGCTCGGTGAGCATCCGGTATCCTTGCAATCCGGTCCACACCGACCATCACGGCGGGGTAGCTCAGTCAGGCAGAGCAAGCGGCTCATAATCGCTGTGTCGCCGGTTCAAGTCCGGCCCTCGCTACTACCCATGTCTCTCACCTCCGTCCCCGGGGGTGAGAAGGCTGGGTCGAATCGCCTGCCGCCCTCTCCGGGCGGCCGACGTACGTAGTCCATGTCCCTAGCCCAGAAAGGCACTCCATCGTGGCTGCCACCGACGTCCGGCCGAAGATCACGCTGGCCTGCCAGGAGTGCAAGCACCGCAACTACATCACGCGGAAGAACCGGCGCAACGACCCGGACCGCCTTGAGATCAAGAAGTACTGCCCCAACTGCAGGACCCACCGCCCCCACCGCGAGACCCGCTAGTCAGGGTCCGCAGCCAGGGTCCGCTAGCCCAGGTTCGCTGGTCGAGACCTGCTAGTCGCGATCCGCTAGTCGGAGCGGCCCCGGGAGGGGTCCCTGCGGGCGACTTCTTCGCACGCTTGCCCAGACGTGAACCAGCCCGTCCTCGCCAGTGAGACCCGCGAGGACGGGCTGTACGTCGTGCTGTTACGGTCCGTCCGAGAGCGGGGGAACGTGCCCCGGCGCGGGCGCCCAGGGCCCCGGACGACCTGGAGGGACGGAAACGCATGGCACTCAACCGTGACTTCATCGGGCGGAGCTTCCCGCCCACCGCGCCGTACGAGATCAGCCGGGTGAAGATCCGGGAGTTCGTGGACGCGATCGGCGACCCGAACCCCCTCTACCGCGACCAGGAGGCGGCCAAGGCGGCCGGGTACCCCGACGTGATCGCGCCCCCCACCTTCCCGATCGTGGTGTCGTTCGGGAACGACGCGCTGGCCGATCCGGAGCTCGGGCTGAACTTCGCGATGGTCGTGCACGGCGAGCAGCGGTTCGAGTACACCCGTCCCCTGCGCGCCGGGGACGTGGTGACCTGCGAGACGACGATCACCGAGATCAGGTCGATCGGCGGCAACGAGAAGATGTCCATCGAGACCGCCGTGCGGACGGTCGAGGGCGAGCTCGTCTGCACGTCCTACAACGCGATCGTGGAGCGGGGCGCCTGATGACCGCCAAGGTGAAGTACGCCGACGTCGAGGTCGGCACCGAGATCCCCGAGCGCAGGTTCCCGATCGACCGGCTGAACCTCGTCATGTACGCGGGCGCGTCCGGCGACTTCAACCCGATCCACTGGCGTGAGAGCTTCGCCAAGGCGGTCGGGCTGCCGGACGTCATCGCGCACGGCATGTACACGATGGCGCAGGGCGGGCGGTTCGTCACCGACTGGGCAGGCGACCCGGGCGCCGTCGTCGACTACGGGGTACGGTTCTCCTCGCCGGTCGTGGTGTCCGACGCGGACGGCGCGACACTGGTGATCAGCGGCAAGGTGGAGCGGAAGCTGGACGACAACACGGTCGTCGTGGCGCTCACCGCCAGGTCGGAAGGGCAGAAGGTCCTCACGCGCGCGAAGGCCGTCGTCCGGCTCGCCTGAGAGCGGAGGCCCGGCAGCCGTGGGGCCCGGAGGCTAGAGGTCCCGGAGACCGGCGGCCTGTGCGGGCGCGAGGTGGCCGAGGTAGCGGGAGGGGAAGGCGACGTGGCGGTGTTCGCTGAAGAGGTGAACCTGGCCGGGTACACCACGCTGCGGCTGGGCGGTCCCGCCCGCCGGTTCGTCGAGGCGACGACGGAGGCGGAGCTGGTCGCCGCGGTCCGCGCCGCCGACGACGAGGGCGAGCCGGTGCTGGTGCTCGGCGGCGGCAGCAACCTCGTGGTGTCCGACGACGGTTTCCCCGGCACCGTGGTCCATATCGGGACCCGCGGTACCGACCGGATGGGGGGGGAGGGCGACACGGTCCGCGTCCGCGTCCAGGCGGGGGAGGACTGGGATTCGTTCGTAGCCCGCTGCGTGTCCGACGGTCTCGCGGGGATCGAGTGCCTGTCCGGGATCCCCGGCCGCGTCGGCGCCACCCCGATCCAGAACGTCGGGGCCTACGGGCAGGACGTCAGCGAGACGATCGTCGAAGTCCGCGCCTACGACCGGCGGGACCGCGCGTGCGTCACCCTCGACCGCGACGCGTGCCGTTTCACGTACCGGCACAGTGTCTTCAAGGGCGATGATCGGTATCTCGTCCTGGACGTGACGTACGCGCTGCGCGAGGCCGAGGAGTCGCAGCCCATCGCCTACGCCGAGCTCGCGAAGCGGCTGGGGGTGCGGCCGGGGGAGCGGGTCACGCTCAAGGAGGCGCGCGACGCCGTCCTGGAGCTGCGCCGCGGGAAGGGCATGGTCCTGGACGCCGCCGACCCCGACACCCGCAGCGCCGGGTCGTTCTTCACCAACCCGATCCTGGACGGCGACCAGGTCGCCGAGCTGGAACGCCGCGTCGCCGAGCGGCTCGGGCCGGACGCGGCGTTCCCCCGCTACCCCGAGTCCGGCGGGCGGGTCAAGACGTCCGCCGCCTGGCTGATCGACCGCGCCGGCTTCGCCAAGGGCCACGCGCTGGGCCCGGCGCGGATCTCGACCAAGCACACCCTGGCGCTCACCAACCCGGGCGGTGCGAGGACGGCCGACCTGCTCGCCCTCGCCCGCGAGGTCCGCGCCGGGGTGCGCGAGGCGTTCGGGGTCGAGCTGGTGAACGAGCCGGTCCTCATCGGCGTCGCCCTCTGAACGGCGCATTCGCGCCCGGTTGGTAGTGTGGGCGTCGTCGAGGGGGAGTAGTCCCAATCGCGTGATCGACACGCTGGCGCCGCGTGAGGCGCCCGGTCGCGCGGGCCTCGGGCCAGGGCGGCGCCCGGTCTTCGAGGCGGACGAGACCTTCGGCCCGGCAGTCGTGCCGGGCCGAGGTCGTGTGCCCGTATCCGGCGCTCCCGCCCTTCGCCCGGCCTCCGAGCGAGAGGGACCCGTGTACGCCTTCATCATCAGCCTGGCCGTGATCTTCGTGGCCGAGCTCGGCGACAAGAGCCAGCTCATGGCCATGACCTTCGCGACCCGCTTCCGCGCCCTGCCCGTCCTGATCGGGATCACGGCGGCGACGGCGCTCGTCCACCTGGCGAGCGTCGGCCTCGGCGCCGCGCTCGGCGCCGCCATCCCCACCGGTCCGATCTCGATCCTCGCCGGGCTGGCGTTCCTCGGGTTCGCGCTGTGGACGCTGCGCGGGGACGAGCTAGACGAGAAGGACCGCGACAAGGCCAGGCGCGCCACGGGTTCGGCGATTTTGGCGGTCGGGGTGGCGTTCTTCCTGGCCGAGCTGGGCGACAAGACGATGCTCGCGACCGTCACGCTGGCCGCCGACCACGGTGGTCTCGCCGCGCTGACCGGTGTCTGGGCGGGCTCGACCATCGGGATGGTCGCCGCGGACGGCCTCGCCATCATCGCCGGGCAGATGCTCGGCAAGCGGCTCCCCGAACGGGTCATCACCTACGGCGCGGCGGCCGGTTTCGCGATCTTCGGCGTCCTGCTCCTCATCGAGGGCATCACCGCCTGACCGCCTCACAGCCGGGCCGTCCTGACCGCCTCACGCCTGACCGCCTGACCGCCTGGCCGCCTGGCCGCCGTCGGCGCGGCGCTACGTGCCGACCCAGGCGTCGACGCCGGACAGGAGCCGGGCGCGGACGTCGCCGGGGGCGGCGGACGCGCGGATCGACTGGCGGGCGAGGTCGGCGAGCTCGGCGTCGCCGAAGCCGTGCTCGGTGCGGACGAGGTCGTACTGGCGGGCCAGCCGCGACCCGAACAGCAGCGGGTCGTCGGCGCCGAGCGCGATGGACGCGCCCGCCTCGTACAGGCGGCGGACCGGGACGTCCGCGGCCGTCGCCGCCACCCCGAGGCCCACGTTGGAGGTGGGGCAGACCTCCAGCGTCACGCCGCGGTCCACGATCATCTCGATGAGGCGGGGATCCTCCACCGCGCGGACGCCGTGGCCGATGCGATCGGCGCCGAGGGCCTCCAGGCACTCCCGGACGCTCGCCGGGCCGAGCAGCTCACCGCCGTGCGGGTCCGACAGGAGCCCGCCGCGCCTGGCGATCCGGAACGCGCCCTCGAAGTCGTAGGCCCGTCCGCGCCGCTCGTCGTTCGACAGCCCGAACCCCACCACGCCCTGGCCGGCGTACCGGACGGCCAGCCGCGCGAGCGTCTTGGCGTCCAGCGGGTGCCGCGTCCGGTTCGCCGCGACGATCAGCCCGATGCCGACGCCGGTCGCCTCCGACGCCTGGCGCGCCGCGTCCAGGATCAGCTCCACGGTCGGGGTGAGCCCGCCGAACCGCGCGGCGTACCCGCCGGGGTCCACCTGGATCTCCAGCCAGCCCGATCCCTCGGCCGCCTCGTCCTCGGCGGTCTCGCGCAGCAGCCGCCGCAGGTCGTCCGGTTCCCGCAGGACGGACCGGGCGATGTCGTACAGCCGCTGGAACCGGAACCACCCCCGCTCGTCGGTCGCGTGGAGCCGGGGCGGCCAGTCCTCCACAAGGGCGTCCGGCAGGTGCACGCCGTGCTGCGCGGCCAGTTCGACGAGCGTCGAATGCCGCATCGATCCGGTGAAGTGCAGGTGCAGGTGCGCCTTGGGGAGCAGGGCCACGTCCGGGCGGGTGGTGCGGGACGACGCGCGGGCGCCGTTCTGGCGGACCGGCGCGGAAGGTTCCTGGGCCGGGCGGGGTGACACGGTACGGGCCTCCATGGACGTATGTTGCCGGATCATGCTCTCCCCTGGACTCCCGCCCCACCAGGATCACCTGACCGGACTACCCGCCATGGCACACGACGACCATGGTTCCCATGGGCAGGACGGCCCCGGGGTCTAGGCGCAGGGCGGCCATGTGCCTATACGCACGACGGCCATGCCTATGCGCAGTGGGGCTGTGATGCCCCTGGGAGGGCGGACGTGGTGTCCATGGGCATGCCCGGAAAAACTTTGGAATCGCGTGCAACCCCTCTCCGTGGTCGTGCGTATACGAGGGGC
Source organism: Actinomadura graeca (assembly GCF_019175365.1). Lineage (NCBI taxonomy): Bacteria > Bacillati > Actinomycetota > Actinomycetes > Streptosporangiales > Thermomonosporaceae > Actinomadura > Actinomadura graeca. The sequence goes on from NZ_CP059572.1 coordinate 5,458,567, forward strand.
GCAAGAGACATACGGGCAGAGAGGGATACACGATGATCACGCTGAAGGCCGCCCTGATCGCGGCGTCCGCCGTCGGTACCGTGGCCGTGGGCGGCGGCGCGACGTGGGCGATGACCGGCTCCCACCAGGACGCGGGCCTCCAGTCTGAGAACTCCAAGACCGCGGCCGTCCGGCACCTGAAGGACGTCGCGCCCAGCGCCGCCCCGACCTGCCTCCCGGCGAAGCCCGCCCTGCCGGGCAAGCCCGGCCTGCCGAAGACGAAGCTGCCCGACATCAGGCCGCCCCACGGCGGGCTCCCGGACGCGGGGCTCCCGAAGACGCCCGGTTCCGGGGTCCCGGGCGCGAAGCTGCCCGAGGGCGGGCTGCCCGGCGGCGCCGCGAAGCCGGACCTGCCCAAGGGCGCGCCCACGGTCAAGGCGCCGAAGCCCGGCGTCCACGGGGACACCCCGGCGGTGCCGCCGTCGCTCCCGGGCGGGCAGCCGAACCTGCCCGGCGCACCGAACGTCCCCAACGTCCCCGCGAAGCCGGGCGTCCCGGGCAAGCCGGGCGTCCCCGCGAAGCTGCCCACCTGCCTGCCGGACATCAAGCACCTCCCGAAGGGCGCGCCGTCGAAGGCCCCGTCCGTGCCCGTCCCCGCCAAGCCCGGCCTGCCCGCGGTCCCCGCGCTCGACTGCTCCAAGCTCCCGCCCGCCGTCACGATCGGCGGCCCGGCGGAGAAGGCCGTCATCCTCACCCGGGGCCTCCACCACGTCTCCACCACCCGCGGCTCGAAGGCGCTGGAGAAGAAGCACATCTGCGCCGTCACGCAGAAGTGGACCGGCAAGGCCGGCCAGTGGCTCACCGTGGAACGCCTGAAGACCCCCGCCGGGCTGTCGCAGAATGAGCTGCGCAAGGCGCTGGCCCTGCCCGGGGGCGGCGCGCCCGTCACCGTGGCGGGGGTGGCCGGCTGGCAGGGGCCCGGCGGCAACGGCGTCCTGCTGTTCGACCCGAGCGGCTACTCCCTGTTCGTCAACGGCAGTCCCGTCCTCGCCGGTGGCCTCCAGGACGTGGCCGCCGCGCTTCGGCAGGCCCGGTAGGACCGCGGACGGGCGGCTCCGGCGCGGGGGCCGCCCGTCCCCGGAAGGCGTATCCGATCTCAGCCGGACGGAGCACAGTGGGCCGTCGAGACGACAGGTCGTTCGTGGAGTTCGTGACGGCGCGCGGCAACGCGCTGCTGCGCACGGCGTCGCTGCTCTGCGGCGCCCATCAGGACGCCGAGGACATGCTGCAGACCGCGCTGGAGAAGGCGTACCGGCACTGGGGCCGCCTGGACGCCGACACCGACCCCGAGCCCTACGTCCGCCGGATCCTGGTCAACCTCGTGATCAGCCGGTCCCGGCGGTGGAAGGTGCTCAGGGAGATCCAGATGGCGAGGTTGCCCGAGACCCCGGCGGCCTCGTCCGACCATGCCGTGGAGCTACGGGGGACGCTCATGAACGAACTGCGCAAACTGGGACCGCGTCAGCGCGCCGTCCTCGTCCTGCGCTTCTGGGAGGACCTCTCGGAGGCGGAGACCGCGCAGGCTCTCGGCTGTTCCGTCGGAACGGTCAAGAGCCAGGCATCCCGGGGGCTCGCCAGGCTCCGGGAACGCCTCGACAAGAGCCTGGCGCCACTGGGGAGCTGAGCGATGGACCTGGAGAGTGAACTGCGGAAGGCCATGGCGGAGCAGGTGGCCGGGGCCGCCGCGCCGCCGTCGCTCGCCGCCGACGTCCGGCGCCGCCACCGGCGCCGGGTGGCGCGGATCCGCACCACGATGGGCGCGGCCGGGGCGTCCGTCGTCGCCATCGCCCTGGTGCCCGCCTACCAGACGTTCCGGGCCGCACCCGCCGGGGCGCCCGAGAACGCGGCGCCGTCCAACAGCGTTTCCATGTACCGGCAGCCGGAGCCACCGCCCGCCCCGGAGGTCCCCGTCTCCCCACCGGCGGGGAGGCCCGGGGCGGGCAGGTCGCACGGCGCGGCGGGCGGCACCCCGCCCGGAGCGCCCGGCGGGCACCCGTCCAAGCCCGGTGTCCCCGGCCTTCCGAAGCCGCCCGGCTGGGTGACCTACCTGCCCGGTGGCCTCACGGCGCACGCCCCCTGCGCGATGAAGGGCGGCGCCGAGCGCAGGACGACCGTCTGCGAGTGGCGCGGCACCGGCGGCTGGGTGGAGATCACGCTCGTGCGGGGGACGGGGTTCGGCCTCGGCGACCTGCCGCCGGTGCGCGGCGTCCCCGGCCGCGCGTCCGTCCGGGGGACGCCCGCCATCATCGGGGACGGGCCCGGCTCGGGACGGCAGATCGCCTGGCTGGCGCGGCCCGGCGTCGGGGCGGTCGTCCGGGCCGGCGGGGGAGCCGAGGACCGGCTGATGCGTATCGCCGAGGGTGTCCGCCCTTAGGGCGCCCGAGGCGACTCCCCGCTCCGGCGGGGGCGTCCCGCGGCGGAAGAGGGGCCGCGGCGGGACACCCCCGCCGAAGCAGAACCGGACGGGGTGCCAGGCTCGTCCGGACGCGGACCGGCCCCGGTGCACTGGGGTGCGCCGGGGCCGGTCGCCGCTTCCGCGGCACGTGGAACGGTGATCGTGCGGGACGTACGGACGGTGATCGCACGGACGGTGAGCGCGCGGACGGCGGACGTCCGGACGGTGATCGCCCGGGTGGTCAGGTCGCCTCGCCCAGCAGCTTGCCGACGCGGGACACGCCCTCGACGAGGTCGTCGTCGCCCAGCGCGTACGAGAGGCGGAAGTAGCCGGGCGTGCCGAACGCCTCGCCCGGCACCAGCGCCACCTCGGCCTCCTCCAGGATCAGCGACGCCAGCTCCACCGACGTCTGCGGGCGCTTGCCGCGGATCTCCCGGCCGAGCAGCCCCTTGACCGACGGGTAGGCGTAGAACGCGCCCTGCGGCTCGGGGCACACGATGCCGGGGATCTCGTTCAGCATCCGGACCATCGTCTGCCGGCGCCGGTCGAACGCCGTGCGCATCTCCGCCACCGCCGACAGGTCGCCGGTCACCGCCGCGAGCGCCGCCGCCTGCGACACGTTCGCCACGTTGGACGTCGCGTGCGACTGGAGGTTCGCCGCGGCCTTCACCACGTCCGCCGGGCCGATCATCCAGCCCACCCGCCAGCCGGTCATCGCGTACGTCTTGGCCACGCCGTTCAGGACGATCGTCCGGTCGGCCAGCTCCGGCACCACGACCGGCAGGGAGTGGAACCCGGCGTCCCCGTAGACCAGGTGCTCGTAGATCTCGTCCGTGATCACCCAGAGGCCGTGCCCGTCGGCCCAGCGGCCGATCGCCTCGATCTCGTCCCGGCCGTACACCGCGCCCGTCGGGTTGGACGGCGAGACGAACAGCAGCACCTTCGTCCGGTCGGTGCGGGCGGCCTCCAGCTGCTCCACGCCCACCTTGTAGCCGGTCGTCTCGTCCGCGACGACGTCGACGGGCACGCCGCCCGCCAGCTTGATCGACTCGGGGTAGGTCGTCCAGTACGGCGTCGGGACGATCACCTCGTCGCCCGGGTCGAGCAGGGTCGCGAACGCCTCGTACACCGCCTGCTTGCCGCCGTTGGTCACCAGGACCCGCGACGCCTCCACCGTGTACCCGGAGTCGCGCTCGGTCTTCTCGGCGATGGCGGCGCGCAGCTCGGGCAGGCCCCCGGCGGGCGTGTACTTGTGGAACCGCGGCACGCGGCAGGCGGTCACCGCGGCCTCGACGATGTAGCCGGGCGTCGGGAAGTCGGGCTCGCCCGCGCCGAACCCGATGACCGGGCGGCCCGCCGCCTTCAGCGCCTTGGCCTTGGCGTCGACGGCCAGCGTGGCGGACTCGGAGATGGCGGCGATGCGCTGGGAGATGCGAGGACGGTCGATGCTCATATCCCTATCGTTACAGACGCCGGTCCATGCCCCAGGCCATGGAGCGGACCCGGCCGGACGGCGCGCCGCCTTCCGACGCGCGATGATCTACGGCGGTCTGGTTCGACGCGGGGGCCTCCGAGACGTAGACTCACCGTCCTAGTAGCGCCCACCGGGATACGCGGCTGTCCGCGCATGGACGTCCGTGGCAGGCCGTAAGCTGGTGAGCGGTACGATCCTGGTCCCGTGGCCGGGCGTTCCCCGTAGCCGGGGAACGAAGGGCAGTGGCTCAATTGGTAGAGCTCCGGTCTCCAAAACCGGCGGTTGGGGGTTCGAGTCCCTCCTGCCCTGCGAGGTGCGGTGCTCGCACCGTGCCGTCCGCGCCGCGGCGGTCGCCGTGGCACCCCGTGGCACGGGCACGCGCGACAACCACAGAGTGGTTGGCACACGACCTATGAGGTGAACGGCGCAATGGCGACTGAGACGCGCGGCGAGGCCGCGGAGAAGGACGAAGGCAAGGGCAAGCCGACGCGCAAGCGCACCGGCCCCGCACTCTTCGTGCGCCAGGTCGTCGCCGAGCTGCGCAAGGTCATCTGGCCCACGCGCCGCGAGCTCGTCACCTACACGACCGTGTCACTGGTGTTCGTGCTGGTGATGGTCGGGATCGTGTCCGGCGTCGACTGGGGGCTGCAGAAGGGCATCTACCAGATCTTCGGCTGAGCCCCGGCCCGCCGGAGCGGCCACCGCCGCCCCGGAGCACGTCCAACACCGCAGACCGTACGAGAGAAAGAGTCATCGTGTCCGAGCCCTCACAGCCCTACGACGAGGCCGTTGAAGAGGCCCAGTCCGCTGCGGCTGCTGCGGCGGATCCGGCGGCCGCGCCCGCCGACGAGACGGCCGAGGCGGCCGTCGCCGCCGGCGAGGCCGAGCCCGCGGACACGAAGACCGAGGGCGAGGACGAACCGCCCGCGGACGCCGCCGAGGGCGCCGCCGACCTCGCCCGCGCCGTCACGGCCGAGGACACCGCGGAGGACGGCGCCGACGCCGCGGACGCCGAGACCGCGGACGCCGAGACCGCGGACGCCGAGACCGCGGACATCGAGTCCGAGGACGTCGAGGCCGCAGAAGCCGAGGCCGGAGATGCCGAGGCCGGGGACGCCGACGAGGCGGAAGAGGCCGAGGACGTCCCCGAGCAGCCGCCGGTCGACCCGTACGCCGAGTTCAAGATGCAGCTCCGGCTCCAGCCGGGCGACTGGTACGTCGTGCACTCCTACGCGGGGTACGAGAACCGGGTCAAGACCAACATCGAGACCCGCACCCAGACGCTCAACATGGAGGAGTACATCTTCCAGATCGAGGTCCCCCAGCACGAGGTGACCGAGATCAAGGGCGGCAAGCGGCAGAAGGTCAACGAGAAGGTCCTGCCGGGCTACATCCTCGTCCGCATGGAGCTCACGGACGAATCGTGGGCCGCGGTCCGCAACACGCCGGGCGTGACCGGCTTCGTCGGCCTGCTGAACAAGCCGTCCCCGCTGAGCCTCGACGAGGTCGCCAACCTGCTGGCGCCCGAGCCGGAGGAGGGCGTGGTCAAGGCCAAGGAGCAGGCCAAGGTCGCCGCCACCGTCGACTTCGAGGTCGGCGAGTCCGTCACCGTCATGGACGGCCCGTTCGCCACCCTCCCGGCCACCGTCAACGAGATCAACGCCGAGCAGCAGAAGCTGAAGGTGCTGGTTTCGATCTTCGGCCGGGAGACCCCGGTCGAGCTGTCGTTCAACCAGGTCTCCAAGATCTGACCCCCCGTCCCGCGCCCGCGGGACGGACCGGGTCCACCAGTGATCCCTACACGGCGGACGAGTCCCGCCGCCGTGTTGCCCGCGAAGCGGGAGTCGGGATCGACATCAAACGGGACGAAGGGGTTCCTCATGCCTCCGAAGAAGAAGAAGGTCGCCGCGCTCGTCAAGGTGCAGCTCCAGGCGGGCGCCGCGACCCCGGCCCCGCCGGTCGGCACCGCGCTCGGCCCGCACGGTGTCAACATCATGGACTTCTGCAAGCAGTACAACGCTGCCACGGAGTCCCAGCGCGGCAACGTCATCCCCGTAGAGATCACCATCTACGAGGACCGGTCGTTCAGCTTCGTCACCAAGACCCCGCCGGCCGCGCAGCTCATCCTGAAGGCCGCCGGTGTCGAGAAGGGCAGCGGCGAGCCGCACAAGACCAAGGTCGGCTCGGTCACCCGCGACCAGGTCCGCGAGATCGCCACGACGAAAATGCCCGACCTGAACGCCAAGGACCTCGACGCCGCCGAGAAGATCGTCGCCGGCACCGCCCGCTCGATGGGCATCGAGGTCAAGTAAGCAGCTCACCCGTGGAAGGGCCGGCGCTGGCCCATACCACAAGTTCCCGAGGAGGAACGGAATGAAGCGCAGCAAGGGTTACCGCGCCGCGGCCGAGAAGATCGACCGCGAGCGGCTGTACAGCCCCGTCGAGGCCGTGAAGCTGGCCAAGGAGACCGCCGTCACCAAGTTCGACCCGACCGTCGAGGTGGCGCTGCGGCTGGGCGTCGACCCCCGCAAGGCCGACCAGATGGTGCGCGGCACCGTCAACCTGCCCCACGGCACGGGCAAGACCGCCCGCGTCCTGGTGTTCGCGGGCGGCGCCAAGGCCGAGGAGGCCCGCGAGGCCGGCGCCGACCTGGTCGGCTCGGACGACATGATCGAGCGGATCCAAGGCGGCTTCCTGGACTTCGACGCGGTCGTGGCGACGCCGGACCAGATGGGCAAGGTCGGACGGCTGGGCCGGGTCCTCGGCCCGCGCGGTCTCATGCCGAACCCGAAGACCGGCACGGTCACGATGGACGTGGCGAAGGCCGTGACCGACATCAAGGGCGGCAAGATCGAGTTCCGGGTCGACCGGCACGCGAACCTGCACTTCATCATCGGCAAGGCGTCCTTCGAGGAGCGCCAGCTCGTGGAGAACTACGCCGCCGCCGTCGAGGAGATCCAGCGGCTCAAGCCGTCCGCCGCGAAGGGCCGGTACGTCAAGAAGGCCGCGCTGACGACCTCGATGGGCCCCAGCATCCCGGTGGACCCGAACGCGGTCCGCAACCTCACCGCGGAGTTCGACGAGTCCTGAGTCAGAAGGGTCTGATCCACGAGATCCGATCCAGGATCCGGTCCAGGCCGCGAGATTCCGCGCGCACCAGCAGCGCGAGACGTCAGGGCGTCCCCGTTCACGGGGGCGCCCTGACGCCGTTCCCACGACCTCGCGGGTGGCCACTTGAACGTTTCCGGGCCGTCGCAGGGGTACGCCGATGGTCGTACCGAAGCGCCGTCCATTCGTACCACCGGGGGATGTAGCGCCAGGAGCGCCCCGCGAGACTGGGGACATCAACAGGGCGACAAAGGAGGCTCCAACCCCCATGAACCGACGAATCGTGGTAGCGGCCGGTGGCGCCGCAGTCGGCGCAGCGCTCCTGCTGTCCGGGTGCAACGGGGACGGATCGGGCACCGGCGCGAACGGGAACATGAAGCTCAGCGCCAACGAGGCGCTGCTGAAGTCGTCGCAGAAGACGGGGCAGGCCGACACGTTCAAGGCCGACCTGACCGTGACCGGCACCGGCGGCGACAAGATCCACGCGAACGGGCAGTTCCGGCTGCGGCCGGTGCTGAAGTTCAGCGCCAAGCTGGACGAGTTCAGCCACGGCGGGCAGTCCATCCCGGGGCTGAAGGGGCAGGCGGTCTACACCGACAACGTCCTGTACGCGAAGGTCCCGCAGCTCGCGCAGTTCGTCAGCGGCGGCAAGCCGTGGGTGAAGATCGACGCGAACCAGGCGGCGAAGGGCACCGGGCTGGACGTCCAGGACCTCGTCAAGCAGGTACAGAACGTGGACCCGGCCGGGCAGACGAAGATGTTCACCGGCTCCAAGGACGCCCGCAGGGTCGGCACCGAGACGATCGACGGCGTGAAGACGACGCACTACACCGGCACGGTGACCGTCCAGGACGCGCTGAACCGCCTCGACGCGCAGGCGCGCGAGAAGGTCCGCGGGTGGCTGCCGAAGGACGACGCCAACGCGAAGATCAACTTCGATCTGTGGACGGACGGCGACAACCTGCCCCGCAAGCTGGTCTCCAAGGGGACGGGCCCGCAGGGCGAGAGCGGCTCGGTGACGGTCCTCTACAGCGACTACGGCAAGTCGTTCGGCGTGAACCCGCCGCCGTCGGACCAGGTGGGGCAGCTCTCGCTCGGATCGTTCCTCGGCGGCAACTGATCACTTCTGGATGACCGGCATCACGGGACAAAGCGAACCCCGCTAGTCTCCCCTGCGTCCAATCGAACGTCCGGCCGGAGCGCTCGGGCACTCAGACCAGACGAAGGAGACTCCCAGAATGATCCGTCGCTTCACCGCGGGCACGGCAGTGGCCACCGGCCTCGCCCTCTCCCTCACCGGCTGCCTCGGGGACGCCGGCGGCAAGGTGGACGAGGCCGGCGAGAACATCAAGCTCACCGCCGCGCAGGTGCTCGGCAGGACGGCCGAGAAGACCGGCCGGACCGACTCGTTCAAGGCCGACCTGTCGATGCGGATGACCGGCGGCAGGGCCGAGGTCGGCAACGTGTCGATGTCGGGCACCATGCAGTACCGCACGAAGCCCGACCTCGCCTACAGCATGGACTTCGGCCAGATGTCGGTGGGCGGCCGGTCCATGCCGGGCATGAAGCAGGTGCTGGTCGGCCGCACCATGTACATGAAGATCCCCGCGCTGTCGCAGTTCGGCGGCGGCGCGACCGCCAAGCCCTGGCTCAAGATCTCCCTGGACGAGCTGGGCAAGAAGTCGGGGATGAACATCGACCAGCTGCTCCAGCAGTCCCGGCAGATGGACCCGGTGCAGAACACGAAGATGCTGACCGCGTCCAAGGACGCCCGCGAGGTCGGCAAGGAGACGGTGGACGGCGTGAAGACGACGCACTACACCGGCACCTACCGGCTGGAGGACGCCCTGGCCAAGCTCCCGGCCGACCAGCGGGAGCAGCTCCGCAAGAACTCGGCCACGCTCGGCGCGGACGCCATGTCGTTCGACCTGTGGGTGGACGACCAGCAGCTCCCCCGGAAGATGTCCATGAAGTCGGGCCGGACGTCCGAGGGCACCATGGACCTCACCATGAGTTACCACGACTTCGGGCAGCCGGTGCAGATCAGCGCTCCGCCCGCCGACCAGGTCTCCGACTTCGGCGCGCTGATGACGAACCTAGGCGGTGCACTGAAGCCGCCGAGCGGAACCTGACGGGCGGCGGACACGCCGGGAGGACCGCGCCGCGGACGGCGCGGTCCTCCGCTTCGCCCGCCGCCGATTTGGATTGGCGGCGGCGAGCACGTACGCTGTTCCCTGCCGAAGACCGCCGGTCGTCGCCTCCCGCGAGGTGACCGAAGGACCCGAAGAGATTCGGGCGGCCCGCGTAGGTGAGACGAGAGCTTCCGCATGACCTCCGTGTCGTGTCACGCCCCGTGCGCCTGCGCCGGGGCGTTCCTGTTTTTCTGGAGCTTTCCGCCCCGGCGGCTTCCCCAGGTAATCGGAAGGAGGCCCCATGGCCAAGGCCGAGAAGGCCGCGGCGATCGCCGAGCTCAAGAACGAGTTCGAAAGCTCCAGCGGCGCCGTGCTGACCGAATACCGCGGGCTCACGGTGGCGCAGCTCAAGGAGCTGCGCACCAACCTCGGCGAGAACGCGAGGTTCGCCGTGGTGAAGAACACGCTGACCAAGCGCGCCGCGGGCGAGGCCGGTGTCGACGAGCGGTTCAGCGAGCTGCTCGAAGGCCCGTCGGCCATCGCGTTCGTCAAGGGCGACGTGGTCGAGGCCGCCAAGGGCCTGCGTGACTTCGCCAAGGCCAACCCGCTGCTGGTGATCAAGGGCGGCTTCATCGACGGCCAGCCGATGGACGCCTCCGAGGTCACCAGGCTCGCGGACCTCGAGTCTCGCGAGGTCCTCCTCGCGAAGCTGGCGGGGGCGATGAAGGGCTCCATGGCCAACGCGGCCGCCCTGTTCAACGCCCTGCCGACGCAGGCCGCGCAGCTGGCCGAGGCCCTGCGCGCCAAGCGCGAGGCCGCCGGCGAGACCGCCGAGGCCCCGGCGGACGACGCGCCGGCCGCCGAGGCTCCGGCCGACGACGCGCCGGCCGCCGAGGCCGGCACCGCCGAGGCACCCGCCGAGTAGGCACCCGCGGTTCCCCTGACACCCCAGATTCGAAGCCATAGCGGAGGAAAGATCATGGCGAAGCTCAGCACCGAAGAGCTGCTCGACGCGTTCAAGGAGATGACCCTTCTCGAACTGTCCGGGTTCGTGAAGGAGTTCGAGGAGGTCTTCGACGTCAAGGCCGCCGCCCCGGTCGCGGCCGTGGCCGCCGCCCCCGCGGCGGGCGGCGCCGGCGGTGGCGAGGAGGCCGCCGTCCAGGACGAGTTCGACGTCATCCTCGAGGGCGCCGGCGACAAGAAGATCCAGGTCATCAAGGAGGTTCGCGCGCTGACGAGCCTCGGCCTCAAGGAGGCCAAGGACCTGGTGGACGGCGCGCCGAAGCCGCTGCTGGAGAAGGTCAACAAGGAGACGGCCGACAAGGCCAAGGAGGCCCTGGAGAAGGCCGGCGCGTCGGTCACCGTCAAGTAGGACGGCTCCGGAGCGCCCGCGTCCACGCGGACTCCATCGCTCTTCGGAGAGGCGGCCGCCCCCATCGGGGGGTGGCCGCCTCTTCGCCTTCCCGGAGCTGTGCCGGTCTCTGTGGGGGGACGACCCCCCACGTCCCCCGGAACTGCCCGTCCTCCTGTGCCGGAGTGACAAAGTGCGGCGGAAAAGCGTGCCCCGGAACGGGTTGTGCGGATCTCGACGCGCGGCGTAGCGTCCCCTGGTGGCGCTGTGACCACACCCGGACGTGCAGTCCCGTAAGTAACGATTGTCTTACAACGTCGGCTTTCGTCGTTGATCTGGGGGCGAACCTCTTCCATTCGGGCGAAGGGCCGCTACGGTAGTGGAACCCGTCACAGCTACCCGGCGGTAGCAAGTGGGCGGACACGTGGTGTGACGACGCGTGCGGCGACGGCACAGAGCCTGGGCTACTCGCCCATCGGTTCGGGAGTCCCCCCGGCCTGGACGAAAGGTGACGAGTGGGCGTCGAGATCAGGGTCGAGGGCCTGACGAAGTCCTTCGGACGCCAGACCATCTGGCAGGACGTGTCGCTGACCGTGCCCGCGGGAGAGATCTCCGTCCTTCTCGGCCCCTCCGGCACCGGCAAGTCGGTGTTCCTGAAGTCCCTGGTCGGACTGCTCAGGCCGGACCGCGGTCACATCTGGATCGGCGACCGCGACCTGCCGAACCTGCCGGAGTCCAAGCTCTACGAGACCCGCAAGCTGTTCGGCGTGCTGTTCCAGGACGGCGCCCTGTTCGGCTCGATGAACCTGTTCGACAACGTCGCGTTCCCGCTGCGCGAGCACACCCGCAAGTCCGAGTCCGAGGTCAAGCGGATCGTCATGGAGAAGCTCGAACTCGTCGGGCTCGTGGGCGCGGAGAAGAAGCTGCCCGGTGAGATCTCCGGTGGGATGAAGAAGCGCGCGGGACTGGCCCGCGCCCTCGTCCTGGACCCCGAGATCCTGCTGGTGGACGAGCCGGACTCCGGCCTGGACCCCGTCCGCACGGCCCTGCTGAACCAGACGATGGTCGATCTCAACGCGGAGATCGGCGCGACGTTCCTGATCGTCACCCACGACATCAACACCGCCCGGACCGTTCCGGACAACATCGGCCTGCTGTTCCTGCGCGAGCTGGTGATGTTCGGGCCGCGCGAGATGCTGCTGTCCAGCGAGGAGCCGGTCGTCCGGCAGTTCCTCAACGCCCGCACGGTCGGCCCGATCGGCATGTCGGAGGAGAAGGACCTCTCGGAGCTGGAGGCCGAGGCCAAGCTGGGCCACGACCCCGGCAGGCTCCCCCCGATCCCACCGCAGCTCATGACCAGCGACGGAAGGGTCCGCGCGGGGCAGCACGCCCCCGGCGCCTGGTGCGCGGCGCACGGCGTCACCCCGCCGCCCGGCTCGTTCATCGACGACCTGGGCCGCGACTGGGTGCAGGAGTGGCCGCGGTACGTGGCGTCCATGGCGCCCGTCGGCGGTACCGTCCCGCGGGGCCCCGGCGCGCCGCCGCCCGGGGCGGGTGCAGGGCGCTGATGTCCACTCCGGGTGCCGGTGCGGACGGGCGAGGCGGCGGGACGGGCCCCTCCGGCGCGCTCCGCAGGATCGGGGACGGCGCGGTGAACGTCGCGATCAAGGAGCCGGGCCGGTTCTTCGCGCTGTGCCTGGACACGTTCCGCGCGATGTTCCGGTGGCCGTTCCAGTGGCGCGAGTTCATCGAGCAGGCGTGGTTCATCGTCGGCGTGACCGTCGTCCCGACGATGCTGGTCGCGATCCCGTTCGGCGGCGTGCTGTCGTTGCAGGTCGGCGGGCTGATCCGGCAGCTCGGCGCGCAGTCCTACACCGGCGCGACCGCGGTGGTGGCGATCGTCCGCGAGGCGAGCCCGCTGGTCACCTCGCTGCTGGTCGCCGGGGCCGCGGGCTCGGCCATGTGCGCCGACATCGGCTCGCGGAAGATCCGCGAGGAGATCGACGCCATGGAGGTCCTCGGCATCAACCCGCTGCACCGCCTGGTGGTGCCGCGGATGCTGGCGTGCGCGTTCGTCGCGGTCTTCCTCAACGGGCTGGTGTCGGTCGTCGGCCTGATGGGCGGCTACTTCTTCAACGTGATGCTCCAGGACGGGACGCCCGGCGCCTACCTCGCCTCGTTCAACGCCATCGCGCAGCTGCCCGACCTGCTCCAGGCCGAGTTCAAGGCGTTCGTGTTCGGCATCACCGCCGGCCTCGTCGCGGCCTACAAGGGCCTGAACGCCAAGGGCGGCCCCAAGGGCGTGGGCGACGCGGTGAACCAGACCGTCGTCATCACCTTCATGCTGCTCTTCCTGGAGAACTTCCTGATCTCCACGCTGTACTTCCAGTTCGTCCCGTCGAAGGGCATGTGATGGGGGGCAGGCGCGTCTTCACCGCCCCCCTCCAGCGGCTGGACGACTTCGGGCACCAGCTGTCGTTCTACCTGCGCGCGTTCGCGTGGGTGTTCCGGGTGCTGCGCCGCTACCGGACCGAGGTGCTGCGGCTGCTCGCCGAGGTCAGCCTCGGCACCGGCGGGCTCGCGGTGATCGGCGGCTCGGTGGTGATCGTCGGGTTCATGACGTTCTTCACCGGCAGCCAGGTCGGCCTCCAGGGGTATGAGTCCCTGAACCAGATCGGCACGGCCGCGTTCACGGGGTTCGTCGCGTCCTACTTCAACACGCGCGAGATCGCGCCGCTGGTGTCGGCGCTGGCGCTGTCGGCGACGGTCGGCTGCGGGTTCACCGCGCAGCTCGGCGCGATGCGGATCTCCGACGAGATCGACGCGCTGGAGGTCATGGCGGTCCCCTCGATGCCGTTCCTCGTCACCACCCGCATGATCGCCGGGATGATCGCGGTCGTGCCGCTCTACATCGTGGGCCTGCTCGCCTCCTACGGCGCGACCCGGCTGATCGTGACGGTGTTCTACGGGCAGTCCACCGGCACCTACGACCACTACTTCCATCTGTTCCTGCCGCCGGACGACATCCTCTGGTCGTTCGGCAAGGTGATCGTCTTCTCGGTGCTGGTGATGCTGATCCACTGCTACTACGGCTACCACGCGAGCGGCGGCCCGGCGGGTGTCGGCGTCGCGGTCGGCCGCGCCGTCCGCACCAGCATCGTCGTGATCAACGTGGCGGACCTGCTGCTCGGCATGGCGATCTGGGGAGCCACGACGTCCGTCCGGATCGCGGGGTGAGCGCGCGGTGAGGGAGCACATCCGGTACCGGCTGCTCGGGCTGTCGATGCTCGTGGTGATCGCGCTGCTGCTGGCGCTCACGGCCGCCCTGTTCAACAAGGCGTTCACGCCGGTCGTCAGGGTGGACGTCGCGGCGGAGCGGGCCGGGCTCCAGCTGCTGCCGCGCTCGGACGTGAAGGTCCGCGGCCTGATCGTCGGGGAGGTGCGCGGCACGAAGGCGACCGCGGACGGGGCGACGCTGCACCTGGCGCTCGACCCGGACAAGGCCAAGCTGATCCCGAACAACGTGCAGGCCAGGCTGCTGCCGAAGACGCTGTTCGGTGAGAAGTACGTCGATCTGGAGATCCCGGAGCGGCCGGGCCCGGCGGGCCTGCGCAAGGGCCAGGTGATCCAGCAGGACCGCTCGCAGGCCGCCGTCGAGATCGGCAAGGTGCTGGACGACCTGCTGCCGCTGCTCCAGGCGGTGAAGCCGGCGCAGCTGAACACGACGCTGAACGCCCTGGCCACCGCGTTGCAGGGCCGGGGCGACCAGCTCGGGCGGAACCTGGAGCAGGCCGACGCCCTGCTCAGGAAGATCAACCCCGAGCTCGGCACGCTGGTGCACGACCTGCACGCGCTGTCGGACGTGTCGGACATCTACGCCGCGGCGGCGCCGGACCTGCTCCAGACGCTGCGCAACCTCAACGTGACCAGTACGACGATCACCGACAGGCGGGCGACGATCGAGCGGCTGATCCCCGCGGTGACCGGGCTGGCGGTCGACGGGACCACGTTCATGCGCCAGAACGGCCCGAAGATCATCGGCTTCAACATCGCGAACCGGGACGGGCTGGCGCTGATCGCCCGCTACTCGCCGTCCCTGCCGTGCGTGTTCGCGGGGATGACGAAGCTGACGCCCGAGGCGGAGCGGGTGGCCGGCGGGAACGGGTCCAAGACGTTCAACCTGACGATCGAGATCGTCAAGCCGCGTCCGGCGTACAAGTACCCGCTGGACCTCCCGGAGGCCAAGGACCATCGCAATCCCCGTTGCTACGGCCTGCCGAATCCGAAGGTGCCCTTCCCCGACTACCTGGCGCTCGACGGCACCCAGGACGACCTGTGGTGGAAGAACCCCGACGACCCCAACGGCGGGAGCGGTGACCGAGGGCGCGCCTTGTCGAACGTGTTCGTCGACCCGGGCTCGATGAGCGAGAACGAGCGGATCAAGAGCGTCGTGGGCCCGATGACGCGGACCCCCGCGGACGAGGTCTCCGACGTGGCGCAGCTGATGTTCGCGCCCGTCATGCGGGGATCGGTGGTGACGGTCCGATGAGGACGACGAGCGCGGCGATCAAGCTGGGGATCTTCGTGGTCCTGACGTCCCTGGTCACCGGCGTGCTGGCGATGACGATCTCGAACGTGCACTTCGGGGCGACGCGCAGCTACAAGGCGATCTTCACCGACGTGGCCGGGCTGCTGGACAAGGACGACGTGCGGGTCGCGGGCGTCCGCGTCGGGCAGGTCGAGAAGATCCGGCTGTACCACGGGACCCAGGCGGAGGTGACGTTCAGCGTCCGGAAGGGCGGGGTCTTCCAGGCCGGGCTCCCCGCGTCCACGCAGGTGCAGATCCGGTACCGCAACCTCATGGGGCAGCGGTACCTCGCGCTGACCGACGGGCCGGGCGGCGCCAACGACTACCTGCGGCCGGGCGGCACCATCCCGGTCGGCCAGACCAGGCCCGCGCTGGACCTGACCGTCCTGTTCAACGGGTTCCGGCCGCTGTTCCGGGCGCTGGAGCCCGACGACGTGAACAAGCTGGCGTTCCAGATCGTCCAGACCCTCCAGGGCGAGGGCGGGACGGTCAACAGCCTCCTCGCGCACGTGGCGTCCCTCACCAGCACCCTCGCCGACCGCGACAAGGTCATCGGACGGGTGATCGACAACCTGAACGCCGTCCTCGGCACGATCGACGAGCGGCACGACGAGGTGAACCGGCTGATCACCGACCTGCGCGGGTTCGTCGGCGGGGTCTCCCGGGACCGGCAGGCGATCTTCGACTCGGTCGCGGCGATCAACGACCTGACCGGCACCACGCAGGGCCTGCTCAAGGACGTCCGGCCCGGCCTCAAGGACGACATCGCCGGGCTCCGGCGGCTCACCGGGACGCTGGACGCCAACAGCGGGATCCTCGACTCGGGGCTGAAGCGGACCCCGGACAGGCTTCAGAAGCTCGTCGGCATCTCCTCCTACGGCTCCTGGTTCAACATGTACATCTGCGGCCTCGACGCGAAGGTGCGGCTGCCGGGCGGACCGGTCTACCAGACCCCGGCGATCGTGAACGAGAACGCGAGGTGCAAGTAGATGAGGGTCCCCTTCCGGGAGCGCAACCCGGTCCCCATCGGCCTCGGCGGCTTCGCGGTCATCATCGTGGCGCTGGTGGTGGCGCTGAACCTCGACAGCATCCCGTTCGTGTCCGGCGGCAGGACGCACACCGCCTCGTTCAAGGAGGCGGCCGGGCTCAAGGCCGGCGAGGAGGTCCGCGTCGCGGGCGTCAAGGTCGGCAAGGTCACCGGCCTCGACCTGGACGGCGACCACGTCAAAGTCACGTTCCGGGTGGACGACGGGGTGCGGCTCGGCGACCGCACCGAGGCCGACATCAAGATCAAGACGGTGCTCGGCGCGCACTACCTGGCGCTCACCCCGCGCGGGACGGGGCGGCTCGGCCGCACGATCCCGATCGAGCGTACGCACACGCCGTTCGAGGTCGTCCCGGCGATCAGCGAGCTGAGCCGGCGGGTCAGCAAGATCGACTACAAGCAGCTCGCGACGTCCTTCGACGTGCTGTCACGGACCTTCGAGAACTCGCCGGACGAGATCCGGGCGTCGCTCCAGGGACTGCGCCGGCTGTCGGACACCGTCGCCTCCCGCGACGACCAGCTGCACGAGCTGGCGGGCAAGGCCAAGGACGTCTCGCAGCTGCTCGCCTCCCGCAACCAGGACTTCGCCAGGCTCATCGCCGACGGCGACAAGGTGCTCCAGGCCGTCCAGGCCCGGCGCGCCGTCATCCACCAGCTCCTGATCAACACGGTGACGCTCTCCCAGCAGGTGAACGCCCTGATCAAGGAGAACGAGGGGCAGCTGCGGCCCATGCTGGACAACCTCCAGAAGGTCAACGGGGTGCTGCTGAGGAACCAGGGCAACCTCGACCGGATCCTCCGGCTGTTCGCGCCGTTCGCCCGCCAGTTCGCCGACGTCACCGGCACGGGACGCTGGTTCGACTCCTACATCCAGAACCTCCTCCCGATCCCCGCGTCCATCCAGAACCCGCCCCGGGGCGGCGGCCAGAAGAACGGCCAGAACGACGGCCGGACCGGCGACCAGAGCGGCAACCCGTTGCCGTTCCTCCCGTGAGCAGCAGGCAGGTCACCGTGCGCAACCCCGCAACCATCCTCCGCCTCGCCGTCGCGGTGCTGGCCGTCGCGGTGCTGGCCGCCGCGCTCATGCTGGTGTTCCAGAAACCCGAGCGGCGGCACATGACGGCGTACTTCACCCGGGCCGTCGGCCTGTACAAGGGCGCCGACGTACGCATCCTCGGCATCCCGGTCGGAACCGTCACGAAGGTGACCCCCGTCGGCGACGCGGTCAAGGTCGAGCTGGAGTACGAAGCCACGTACAAGGTCCCCGCCGGCGCGCAGGCTGTGATCGTCAACCAGACGCTCGTCGCCGACCGCTACGTCCAGCTCACCCCCGTCTACAAGGGCGGGCCGGTGCTGGCCGACGGCGCGACGCTGACCGTCGGCCGCACCGCGGTCCCGGTCGAGGTGGACGAGGTCGGCGGCAGCTTGAACGACCTCACCAAGGCACTCGGGCCGCAGGGCGCCAACGCCCCCGGGACCGACGGCACGGGCTCGCTGTCGCGGCTGCTCAAGGTCGGCGCCGACAACCTGGAGGGCCAGGGCGAGAGCATCCGGCAGACGATCGGCGACACGTCCAGGATGCTCGGCACGCTCAGCACCGACCGCGAGGACGTCGCCGGCACGATCCGGAACCTGCGGATCATCACCGACGCGATGAAGGCCAGTGACCGGCAGATCGCGTCGTTCACCGGGCACCTGAACGGCGTGTCGGGGCAGCTCGCGGGGGAGAAGGAGGAGCTGAGCGCGGCGCTGAACACGCTGGCTCCGACGCTGCGGAACGTGCAGCGGTTCATCAAGGACAACCGCGGTGGGCTGTCGGCGTCCGTCCGGCAGCTCGCGCAGATCACCGGTGTGCTCGTCAAGGAGAAGGACGCCCTCGCCGAGCTGCTCACCGTCGGGCCGCTCGCCATCAACAACCTGGCGCGCGCCTACGACCCGATCAGCGGGACCATCCACAACCGCGCCGACCTGCGCCAGTTCCACGACCTCGCCGACTGGATCTGCTCGCTGGCCTACTCGGTGGGCACGCCCGCGAAGCAGTGCCTCGACTTCGTCCGCCCCTACAACGGGATCGGCAAGGCGCTCACCGGCTTCAGCCTGGACCTGTCCTGGATCACGGCGCTGACCACGCATTACGACCCGGTGCCGATCCCGCCGGACGCCTACGGGCCCGGCGGCCGGGGCGGGTCGTCCACGACGGCCGCCCCGCGCGGCGGCGCCGGATCGCGCCAGACCCCGAACCAGCACAAACCCCAAGACATCACCTCGCTGCTCCCCGGAGGCGGCCGATGACGAGGACACCGGCGACGAGCCGGACGCGGCGCGGCACCGGGCGCCGGGCGCGGCTGCTCGGCGCCGCGGCGGCCGCGGTGGCGGCGGCGCTGTCGGGTTGCTCGTTCGGCGGCGTGGACACCCTCCCGCTGCCCGGCGGCCCCGACCTCGGCTCCGACCCCCGCACCGTCCGGATCGAGTTCGCGAACGTGCTGGACCTCGTCCCGCAGTCGGTCGTCAAGGTCAACGACGTCTCCGTCGGCAAGGTCGAGAAGATCGACCTCGCGGGCGGGACGGGCGGCTGGCACGCCGTCGTCACCGTCAAGCTGCGCCGCGACGTCAGGCTCCCCGACAACGCCACCGCGACGATCGGCCAGACCAGCCTCCTCGGCGAGAAGTACGTGGCGCTGGCGCCGCCCGCGAACCGGCCCGCCACCGGCGAGCTCGGCTCGGGCGACCTCATCCCGCTCGCGCGCACCACCCGCACCACCGAGATCGAGGAGGTGCTGTCGGCGATGTCGCTGCTGCTCAACGGCGGCGGCATCGAGCAGGTCGCCACGATCAGCCACGAACTCCAGGCCGCGATGGGCGGACGGGAGGCCACGATCAGGTCGGTCCTGCACCGGCTCGACACCTTCACCGGCACCCTCGACCGCAACCGCGCCGCGATCACCCGCGCGCTCGACGGCATCGACCGGCTGACCGGCAAGCTCGCCGCGGAACGCAAGACGATCACCGACACGATCGACAGGACGGGACCGGCGATCACCGTCCTCGACCGCAACCGCGCCGACCTCACCAGGATGCTCGTGGCTCTGGACAGGCTCAGCCGCACCACCACCGGCGTCATCGACCGCTCGCACGCCGACATGGTGGCGAACCTGCGCGACCTCGACACGATCCTGCGCAACCTCAACAAGGCGGGCTCGGACCTGCCGAAGTCGCTGGAGACACTGATCACCTTCCCGTTCCCCGCGACGTTCGGGAACGTCATCGCCGGCGACTACGGCAACGTCCGGCTCACCCTCGACCTGGACTTCGAGTCCATCGCCCGGAACCTGCTCGGCGGGACCGACCTGGAGGGCCTGCTCGGCAGCGGCCGGCAGATGCGCGACATGCTCCAGGTCCCGAACGTGACGCTGCCGCAGCCGCCGCTCGGGGTGCTGCCGCAGTCGCCGGGCGGCTCGTCCGGCACCGGAACGCCCGGCGCGGGCCCGGGCGGCGGCCTGCCCGGGCTCCCCGAGATCCCCGCCCTGCCCGGAGGCGGCGCCACGCAGGGCCGTCCCGGGGCGATGGCACCGGGCGGCGGTCTCCAGACCCTGATGACGGGGGGCCTCTCGTGATCCTCAAGCGCGGCGTGAAGCTGCAGCTCATCGCCTTCGCGCTCATCACCGTCATCGGCGTGACGATCGTGTCGGTGAACTACATCGGGATCGGGCGCGGGGTCCTCGGCAAGGAGTACACCGCCTACGTCGACCTCACCGACTCCGGCGGCGTGTTCACCAACGCCGAGGTCACCTACCGCGGCGTGCCCGTCGGACGGGTCGGCCCCATCGAGCTGACCAAGGACGGCATCCGCGTCAAGCTGCTGCTGGAGCGCGGGAGGCGGATCCCGCGCGAGGGCACGTCCGCCATCGTGGCCAACCGGTCCGCGGTCGGCGAGCAGTACATCGACCTCCAGCCCACCAAGGGCAGCGGCCCCTACATGGACCAGGGCCCCGCCTACACGATCCCGAGGCGGCTCACCAGGCTGCCGGTGTCCACCGCCGAGCTGCTGCGCAACGTCGACGCGCTCGTCGGGTCGGTGGACACCCGGGACCTCGGCACGATCGTGGACGAGCTGGACAAGGCGTTCTCCGGCTCGTCCTCGGACCTGCAATCCATCCTCGACGACACCGACCGGCTGCTGAAGACCGCCGACCGGGCCTACCCGGACACCAAGGGGCTGCTCGACAACAGCGTGACCGTCCTCGGCACGCAGCGCTCGCTGGGCGCGGACATCCGGGGCTTCGCCCGCAACCTCAACGAGCTGACCACCTCGATCCGCAAGGACGACCCGGCGCTGCGCCAGACCCTCACCAACGCCCCCGGGGCCGTGGACGAGACCCACAGGGCCATCGACCAGCTCTCGCCGACCCTGCCCGTCCTGCTGGCGAACCTCACCACGACCGGCCAGATCATCTCGTCCCGCCAGGCCGGGCTGCGCTCGTTGTTCATCCTGTACCCGGTGACGGTCGCGGGGGCGTTCACCGTCACACCCGGGGACGGCACCCAGCACCTGGGTCTCGCGCTGAACATCGACTCGCCGCCCCCCTGCACGAAGGGCTATGAGAAGACCAAGCCCCGCTGGCCCCAGGACACCCGCGAACGGAACCCGGCGTTGAATGTCGGCTGCAAGGACGCCCACAACTCGCCCAGCGCGGTACGCGGCGCCCGCAACTTCCCGCGTGACGCCATCTCGCCCTACCCGCAGGTCCCCCCGGGCGCCACCAGCGGCGCCGGTTTCCCACGAGGCGGCGCCTACGGGACGAAGGGCAAGGGCGGCGCCGAGGCCGCGGGCGGCTCCGGCGGCACGAAGCGGCAGAACCCGGACCAGCAGAACCCAGGCCAGCAGGACCCGGAGCAGGCCGCCGCGCCGACCGGGCAGCTCGCGGACGGCCGGCTCTACCTCTCCTACCCGGCCGATTCGGTGGAATTCGCTGGATACGATCCATCGACGGGCGCCGTCTACGGCCCCGACGGCAAGCGATACGTCATGCCCCGCAGTGCCGGGACGCGCCAGCTGGGAGAGGAAGCGTCGTGGAAGTGGCTCCTGCTCGGACCGTTGAGCCAGTGAGGCCGGGCCTATGAGACGCCTCCCCTGGACCCCGGTCGCCACGGTCGTGCTGAGCGTCCTCGTGGTCGGGCTCATCGTCGCCTCCTCCTGGCTCGGCTTCGTCACCCTGCACAAGAAGGACGACGCCGACCAGAGGGCGAAGGCCCTCCAGTCGGCGCGGCAGATGGGCGTGAACCTGCTGACCCTCGACAACAAGACCGCGCAGCACGACATCGACCGGATCGTCGCGGGCACCACCGGCGACCTGAAGAACACCCTGGGCTCCCAGACCAAGTCGCTGCTGGACCAGCTCGCCAAGACCGGCGCCAAGTCCACCGTCAGCGAGGTGGACGCCGCGGTGGTGTCCATCGACGGCGACTCCGCCGAGGTGATGGTCTCCCTGAACGGCACCGTCACCAACGCCAAGGTGAAGGAAGGCGCCCCGCGCGCGTACAGATACCTGATGGACCTGACCCGGGTCGGCGACCGGTGGCTGGTGTCCAACCTGGAGGTGGTCCCGTGACGGCGCGCAAGACCGCCAAGCAGCCGTCGAAGGCCGAGGAGGCCGCCCGGCTCGCCGAGGAGGCCGCCGAGCGTGCCCGGGAGGCCGCCCGGCTGGCCGAGATCGCCGCCGCCGAAGCAGCCGCCGAGGCCGCCGCGGAAGCCGACACGGACCCCGAGCCCGACGCCGAGATCGACCCTGAGCCCGACGCCGAGATCGACTCCTCTTCGGATCCCGGGATCAAGCCGGAAGCCGAGGCCGTCACATCCACGGAGAAGCGCGAACGCGACTCGGACGTTCCCGAAACCGCCTCTGAGGGCGAAGAGGGCGCAGAGGGCGGCTCAGACGCTTCGGAGGCCGCCTCCGCTCCTGCGGAGGACGACGAACGGGAGCGGCGGACGTGGCCCGGCGCGCTGCGGAGTGGGACGCTGATCGCCGTTCTGGTCGTGCTCGTCCTGGCGCTCGGGGGCGCGACGACGGCACTGGCGATGAAGATGCGCGACCAGAAGGCGACCGAGGCGGCGTCCAGGGAGGGCGTGTTCGCGGCGTCGCGTGCCGCGCAGGCGCTGTCGTCCTACGACTACCGGAGCCTCGACGGCGATCTGAAGGCCGCCTCGGCGATGACCACGGGCAAGCTGCGCGAGCAGTTCGACAAGCTCGCCGAGACCCTCAAGACCCTCGCGCCGCGCCAGCAGGCCGTCTCCACCACGACCGTGATGAAGGCGGGGGCCGTGAGCGCCTCCCCGGACCGGGTCGTGGCCCTGGTGTACGCCAACCGGTCGGCGGCCACGAACACCGACAAGCAACAGCGGCTGCCCGAGCCGCTGCGGATCAAGATGACCATGATCAAGGTGGACGGGACGTGGCTCGCCTCCGAGCTCACGGTGATCTCCTAGGGCCCGCGTCGGCCCCGGGCATCCGCCCGGGGACCTGCCCGGACACTCCCGCCCAGAGTGGGACGATCACCCCTCTGGAGTGGGCGTTCTGCCCGTTTCCAGGGCATACCAACGGGTAGGCGACGGGATCCTAAACTATGGCGTTCCTCACTGCAGGTCAGAGCCCGAAAAGTCCAAGTCCGCTCTTGACTAGAAGGCCCTGAGGGGCGATGCTCCAAGGCAACTGTGATGCATACTGCGGCGCTAGAGTTGCGAGCGGTGTGGTGGTCGGCTACACTGCCCCTTTGCGCTGCCCTCTGACTATCCACGTGTGAGAGCTCCCCCGCGAGGGGTCTGTTCTGGACCCTGAAGTGCGGGTCTTGGGCGTGGATCGTCTGGCGTGCGTGTCGTCAGTTACGCCGCGAGCCCTCGGAAGGACCACTCTTGGCAGCCTCGCGCAACGCCTCGAATACCGCAACCGGTCCGAACCGCGTCTCCTTCGCGCGCATCAAGGAGCCGCTCGAAGTCCCGGACCTCCTTGCGCTGCAGACCAACTCCTTTGACTGGCTGCTGGGCAACGAGAGGTGGAAGGCCCGGGTCGAGGCGGCCCAGAAGGCCGGAAGTAAGAGCGTCCCGACGCAGTCGGGGCTGGAGGAGATCTTCGAAGAGATCAGCCCGATCGAGGACTTCTCCGGGACCATGTCCCTGTCGTTCCGCGACCACCGGTTCGAGCCGCCCAAGTACTCCGTGGAGGAGTGCAAGGACAAGGACATGACCTACTCCGCCCCGATGTTCGTCACGGCGGAGTTCATCAACAACACCACCGGTGAGATCAAGAGCCAGACGGTCTTCATGGGCGACTTCCCGCTCATGACCCCCAAGGGCACCTTCATCATCAACGGCACCGAACGCGTGGTCGTCTCGCAGCTGGTCCGCTCGCCCGGCGTGTACTTCGACCGTGCGCTCGACAAGGCGTCCGACAAGGACATCTACGGGTGCCGGGTCATCCCCTCGCGGGGGGCGTGGCTGGAGTTCGAGATCGACAAGCGCGACAACGTGGGCGTGCGGATCGACCGCAAGCGCAAGCAGCCGGTGACGGTGCTGCTGAAGGCGCTGGGGTGGGACGAGGCGCGCATCCGCGAGCGGTTCGGGTCGTATGAGTCGATCAATGTCACGCTGGAGAAGGACCACACCTCCGGCCAGGACGACGCGCTGCTGGACATCTACCGCAAGCTGCGCCCCGGTGAGCCGCCGACGCGGGAGTCGGCGCAGACGCTGCTGGAGAACCTGTACTTCAACCCCAAGCGGTACGACGTCGCCAAGGTCGGCCGCTACAAGATCAACAAGAAGCTCGGCCTGGACCTGGACATGAACCAGGGCACCCTGACCGAGGACGACATCGTCTCCACCATCGAGTACCTCGTGCGGCTGCACGCCGGCGAGGAGGAGGCGACGCTGGGCGCGGTGGCGGTGCCGATCGAGGTCGATGACATCGACCACTTCGGCAACCGGCGGCTGCGGACGGTCGGGGAGCTGATCCAGAACCAGGTCCGGCTGGGCCTGGCGCGGATGGAGCGGGTGGTCCGGGAGCGGATGACCACCCAGGACGTCGAGGCGATCACGCCGCAGACCCTGATCAACATCCGGCCGGTCGTCGCCTCCATCAAGGAGTTCTTCGGCACCAGCCAGCTGTCGCAGTTCATGGACCAGACCAACCCGCTGGCCGGGCTGACCCACAAGCGCCGGCTGTCGGCGCTGGGGCCGGGCGGCCTGTCGCGTGAGCGGGCGGGCATGGAGGTCCGTGACGTCCACCCCTCGCACTACGGCCGGATGTGCCCGATCGAGACGCCGGAAGGCCCCAACATCGGGCTGATCGGCTCGCTGGCGGCCTTCGGGCGCGTCAACCCGTTCGGGTTCGTCGAGACGCCGTACCGCAAGGTCACCGACGGTGTCGTGACCGACCAGATCGACTACCTCACCGCCGACGAGGAGGACCGTTACGTCATCGCGCAGGCCAACTCCCTGCTCAACGACGACGGCACCTTCGTCGAGGACAAGGTCCTCATCCGCAAGAAGGGCGGTGAGGTCGAGCTGATCGCGCCGCGGGACGTGCAGTACATGGACGTCTCGGCGCGGCAGATGACCTCGGTCGCGACCGCGATGATCCCGTTCCTGGAGCACGATGACGCCAACCGGGCGCTGATGGGCTCGAACATGCAGCGGCAGTCGGTGCCGCTGCTGCGCAGCGAGGCGCCGCTGGTGGGCACCGGGATGGAGTACCGGGCGGCCACCGATGCCGGTGACGTCATCACCGCCGAGAAGGCCGGGGTGGTGGAGGAGGTCTCGGCCGACTACGTCACGGTGATGAACGACGATGGGACCCGCACCACCTACCGGGTGGCCAAGTTCAAGCGGTCCAACCAGGGCACCTGCTTCAACCAGAAGCCGATCGTGGACGAGGGCCGGCGGGTGGAGGCCGGGCAGGTCATCGCCGATGGGCCGTGCACCGATGACGGTGAGATGGCGCTGGGCAAGAACCTGCTGGTGGCGTTCATGCCGTGGGAGGGCCACAACTACGAGGACGCCATCATCCTGTCGCAGCGGCTGGTGCAAGACGATGTGCTGTCCTCGATCCACATCGAGGAGCACGAGGTCGATGCCCGCGACACCAAGCTGGGGCCCGAGGAGATCACCCGGGACATCCCCAATGTCTCCGAGGAGGTGCTGGCCGATCTGGACGAGCGCGGGATCATCCGGATCGGCGCCGATGTGGTGCCCGGGGACATCCTGGTGGGCAAGGTCACGCCCAAGGGCGAGACCGAGCTGACGCCCGAGGAGCGGCTGCTGCGGGCGATCTTCGGTGAGAAGGCGCGGGAGGTGCGCGACACCTCGCTGAAGGTGCCCCACGGTGAGCAGGGCAAGGTCATCGGGGTGCGGGTGTTCTCCCGGGACGAGGGTGATGAGCTGCCGCCGGGGGTCAACGAGCTGGTCCGGGTGTACGTGGCGCAAAAGCGCAAGATCACCGATGGGGACAAGCTCGCGGGCCGGCACGGCAACAAGGGCGTCATCTCCAAGGTCCTGCCGGTGGAGGACATGCCGTTCCTGGAGGACGGCACCCCGGTCGACATCGTGCTCAACCCGCTGGGCGTGCCCGGCCGCATGAACGTCGGCCAGGTCCTGGAGACCCACCTCGGATGGGTCGCCTCCCGCGGCTGGAAGGTCGAGGGCGACGACGCCGACTGGAAGAAGGCCCTCAAGGCCATCGGCGCCGATGAGGCCCCGGCCTGGACGAACACCGCGACGCCGGTGTTCGACGGTGCCCGCGAGGACGACGTCACCGGCCTGATCGAGAGCACGCTGCCGAACCGCGACGGCAACCGCATGGTCGGCCCCGGGGGCAAGGCCAAGCTGTTCGACGGCCGCACCGGCGAGCCGTACAAGGACCCGATCTCGGTCGGCTACATCTACATCCTCAAGCTGCTCCACCTGGTCGACGACAAGATCCACGCCCGCTCGACCGGCCCGTACTCCATGATCACCCAGCAGCCGCTCGGCGGTAAGGCCCAGTTCGGCGGCCAGCGCTTCGGTGAGATGGAGGTCTGGGCGCTGGAGGCCTACGGCGCCGCCTACGCCCTGCAGGAGCTGCTGACCATCAAGTCCGACGACGTCCTTGGCCGCGTGAAGGTCTACGAGGCCATCGTCAAGGGCGAGAACATCCCCGAGCCCGGCATTCCCGAGTCCTTCAAGGTGCTCATCAAGGAGATGCAGTCGCTGTGCCTCAACGTCGAGGTCCTCTCCAGCGACGGCATGTCCATCGAGATGCGCGACACCGACGAGGACGTCTTCCGCGCCGCGGAGGAGCTCGGCATCGACCTGTCCCGGCGTGAGCCGAGCAGTGTCGAAGAGGTCTGATCAACTCAAGGGGAAAACAGTTGCTTGACGTCAACTTCTTCGACGAGCTACGCATCGGCCTGGCGACCGCTGACGACATCCGCCAGTGGTCCCACGGCGAGGTCAAGAAGCCGGAGACGATCAACTACCGCACCCTCAAGCCGGAGAAGGACGGGCTCTTCTGCGAGAAGATCTTCGGTCCGACCCGCGACTGGGAGTGCTACTGCGGGAAGTACAAGCGCGTCCGGTTCAAGGGCATCATCTGTGAGCGCTGCGGCGTCGAGGTGACCCGTGCCAAGGTGCGCCGTGAGCGGATGGGCCACATCGAGCTGGCCGCGCCCGTCACGCACATCTGGTACTTCAAGGGCGTCCCGTCCCGCCTCGGCTACCTGCTGGACCTGGCCCCGAAGGATCTCGAAAAGATCATCTACTTCGCGGCCTACATGATCACCAGCGTGGACGCCGAGCGCCGCGACCGCGACCTGCCGACGCTGGAGGCCCACATCTCCGTGGAGCGCCAGCAGATCGAGCAGGCCCGCGACGCGCAGGTCGAGGCCCGCCAGCAGAAGCTGGAGGGCGACCTGGCGGAGCTGGAGGAGGCCGGCGCGAAGGCCGACCAGAAGCGCAAGGTGCGCGACGGCGCCGAGCGGGAGATGAAGCAGCTGCGCGACCGCGCGCAGCGCGAGATCGACCGCCTCGACGAGGTCTGGAGCCGCTTCAAGAACCTCAAGGTCCAGGACCTGGAGGGCGACGAGCTGCTCTACCGCGAGATGCGCGACCGGTTCGGCAAGTACTTCGAGGGCGGCATGGGCGCCGCGGCCATCCAGGCCCGGCTCCAGAACTTCGACCTCGACGCCGAGGCCGAGAAGCTGCGCGACATCATCCGCACCGGCAAGGGCCAGAAGAAGGCCCGCGCCCTCAAGCGGCTGAAGGTCGTCTCGGCGTTCCTCAACACCCGCAACAGCCCGCTCGGCATGGTGCTGGACTGCATCCCGGTGATCCCGCCGGACCTGCGCCCGATGGTGCAGCTGGACGGCGGGCGGTTCGCCACGTCCGACCTGAACGACCTGTACCGCCGCGTCATCAACCGCAACAACCGGCTCAAGCGCCTGCTCGACCTGGGCGCCCCCGAGATCATCGTCAACAACGAGAAGCGGATGCTGCAGGAGGCCGTCGACGCGCTGTTCGACAACGGCCGCCGCGGCCGCCCGGTCACCGGGCCGGGCAACCGCCCGCTGAAGTCGCTCTCGGACATGCTCAAGGGCAAGCAGGGCCGGTTCCGGCAGAACCTGCTGGGCAAGCGCGTCGACTACTCCGGCCGTTCGGTCATCGTCGTCGGCCCGCAGCTGAAGCTGCACCAGTGCGGCCTGCCCAAGCAGATGGCGCTGGAGCTGTTCAAGCCGTTCGTCATGAAGCGGCTGGTCGACCTCAACCACGCGCAGAACATCAAGTCCGCCAAGCGGATGGTGGAGCGCGCCCGTCCGGTCGTGTGGGACGTGCTGGAAGAGGTCATCACCGAGCACCCGGTGCTGCTCAACCGCGCGCCGACCCTGCACCGTCTCGGCATCCAGGCGTTCGAGCCGCAGCTGGTCGAGGGCAAGGCCATCCAGATCCACCCGCTCGTCTGCACCGCGTTCAACGCGGACTTCGACGGCGACCAGATGGCGGTGCACCTGCCGCTGTCCGCCGAGGCGCAGGCCGAGGCGCGGATCCTGATGCTGTCGACCAACAACATCCTGAAGCCGTCGGACGGCAAGCCCGTCACCATGCCCACCCAGGACATGGTGATCGGCCTGTACTGGCTGACCACGCAGAAGGACGGCGCCGAGGGCGAGGGCCGGGCGTTCGGCGGCATCGCCGAGGCGATCATGGCCTACGACCGGGGCGAGCTGGACCTCCAGGCGAAGATCCACATTCGGCTGAAGGACGTCCCGCCGCCGCGCGGCTGGATGGCGCCCGAGGGCTACGAGCCCGGCCAGCCGTACCGGCTGGAGACGACGCTCGGCCGCGCGATGTTCAACGAGACGCTGCCGGACGACTTCCCGTTCGTCGACGACGAGATCGGCAAGAAGCAGCTCTCGGCGATCGTCAACGAGCTGGCGGAGACCTACCCGAAGGTGGCCGTCGCCAACGCGCTGGACGCGCTGAAGAGCACCGGGTTCCACTGGGCGACCCGGTCCGGCGTGACCATCGCGATCGACGACGTCATCACCCCGCCCAACAAGCAGGACATCCTGGGCGGGTACGAGCAGCGCGCCGACAAGGTCCAGCGCGAGTTCAACCGCGGTCTGATCACCGATGACGAGCGCAAGCAGGAGCTCATCGAGATCTGGAACCACGCGACCGCGGACGTCGCCAAGGACATGGAGCAGGCGTTCCCGAAGGCCAACCCGATCTGGATGATGATCCAGTCGGGCGCCCGCGGCAACCCGCTCCAGCTGCGGCAGATCGCCGGGATGCGCGGCCTGGTCTCCAACCCCAAGGGCGAGACCATCCCGCGTCCGATCAAGTCGTCGTTCCGCGAGGGGCTGTCGGTCGTCGAGTACTTCATCTCGACGCACGGCGCCCGCAAGGGCCTCGCCGACACCGCGCTGCGCACCGCCGACTCGGGCTACCTGACCCGGCGCCTGGTGGACGTCGCGCAGGACGTCATCGTCCGCGAGGAGGACTGCGGCACCGACCGCACGATCCCCTTCGAGGTCGCCGAGCGCGCCGCCGACGGGTCGCTGGTCAAGCTGGCCACCACGGAGACCAGCCTGGTCGGCCGGACCATCGCCGAGGACGTCGAGGTCGACGGGACGATCATCTTCCCGGCCGACACCGACCTGTCCGACGCGGTCGTGACGCGCCTGGTCGAGGCCGGTGTGGACCGTGTCCGCACCCGCAGCGCCCTGGTCTGCGAGGCCAAGATCGGCGTCTGCGCCGCCTGCTACGGCCGTTCCCTGGCCACCGGCAAGCGGGTGGACGTCGGCGAGGCCGTCGGCATCATCGCCGCGCAGTCCATCGGCGAGCCCGGCACGCAGCTGACCATGCGCACCTTCCACACCGGCGGTGTCGCCGGCGGTGACATCACGCACGGCCTGCCGCGCGTCCAGGAGCTGTTCGAGGCCCGCATCCCCAAGGGTGTGGCCCCGATCAGCGAGGTCGCCGGACGCGTCAAGATCGACGAGACGGAGAAGGCGCGCAAGGTCGTCGTCGTCCCCGACGACGGCTCCGACGAGATCGCCTACCCGGTGCCGATGCGCTCCCGCCTCCTGGTCAAGGAGGGCGAGCACGTCGACGTGGGCCAGCAGCTCATCGCGGGTGCCATCAACCCGCACGAGGTGCTGCGCATCCTCGGCCCCCGCGCCGTGCAGCTC
Source organism: Actinomadura graeca (assembly GCF_019175365.1). NCBI lineage: Bacteria > Bacillati > Actinomycetota > Actinomycetes > Streptosporangiales > Thermomonosporaceae > Actinomadura > Actinomadura graeca. The sequence continues at coordinate 5,488,412 of NZ_CP059572.1, forward strand.
CACCTGGTCCACGAGGTCCAGGAGGTCTACCGGTCGCAGGGCGTGTCGATCCACGACAAGCACATCGAGATCATCGTCCGCCAGATGCTGAAGCGGGTGAACATCCTGGAGTCGGGCGACACCGACCTGCTCCCGGGTGACCTCGTCGAGCGTCCGATCTTCGAGGAGACGAACCGGAACGTCGTGGCCGAGGGCGGGGTCCCCGCCGCCGGCCGCCCCGTCCTGATGGGCATCACCAAGGCCTCGCTCGCGACCGAGTCGTGGCTGTCGGCGGCGTCCTTCCAGGAGACGACCCGGGTCCTCACCGAGGCCGCGATGCACGCCAAGAGCGACCCGCTGCTCGGCCTCAAGGAGAACGTCATCATCGGCAAGCTCATCCCGGCCGGTACCGGCATGCCGCAGTACCGCAACGTCCGGGTGGAGCCCACCGAGGAGGCGAAGGCGGCGGTGTACTCCGTCGGCTCCTACGACGACGGCGCCGAGTACGCGTTCGGCCAGGGTTCCGGCGAAGCCGTCCCCCTGGAGGAGTACGACTTCGGCCAGTACAACCGGTAGTCACCAGGTCCGAAGGCCCCTTCCGAACCCTCGGAAGGGGCCTTCGGCCTCCCTCCGGCCCAAACGGCACAGAGCGCGGTCAACACCACCCTCACCCAGTCCGCGGAGCCGTGCGAGGCCCTGAGCCGTCCGCGCAGGAAGGGCGTCCCACCGAGCGCGCCTGGAAGGTGGTGACTTCGTTGGGGTGCGGGATCGGCGTGACTACTGGTAGCGGTTCGGGCGGCGTTCGGTTGCCGGGGGGATGCCGCGGCCTTCGATGCCGATGACGCCTGCGTCCCGCAGCTCGTCAAGCCGCCTCTGGAACCCCGTCTCGGATTTCCCGTCCAAGGGCGCACCGGCCGCGTGCGGGGCCGTCAGGGACAGCAGGAGCGCTCCTGAGGTCAGGGTGGCGCCTCGGCGGAGGCGTTCGGTCACCGGCGTCATGGGTTCCATGGTCACGGCCCGCCCTCGGGTGGCACATCTGCCGATCGTCGATTCCGGTGCCCGCCTCACGGTGGAGGCGCGTCACCGGTGCACCGGCTTTACCTGCGCGTTCGCTGGTTTTCTTGACCTTTTGCCACGTTTTGTCACCACGTGCCCGGGGATGACGGGAGCGGCAGATAATCTTCACCTCGGGGGAGGACGCATATGAAGAAGGTCATGACCGGAGCGATGATCGCCGCAGCCGTCGCCTTGGGGGGAGCGGGCAGCGCCGCCGCGGCGCAGCAGTCCCCGGAGCAGGGCGCACGCCAGGACTGCCGCACCTACTCCAGCGTCACCGAGTGCGGCAAGGTCCAGCTCAACGAGAAGCAGCGGGCGTGCGTGACGTCGTCGGTGCAGCTGGGCATGACCGAGCGTCGCGCCGAGGTGGAGTGCTCCGCGTTCGGCTGACCTCACGGCTTGGGTTCGCAGGCGCGGCCCGGCCGGTTCCTTCGGTTCGCCATTCCACCACGTTACGGATCGGCCGAGAATACGGCCATATGCGGCATGGTGGGCGGTAAGAGCAGAGGGAGAAGATATGGACCAGGTGCGGCTCGGGACGACCGGGACGAAGGTCTCGCGGATCTGCCTCGGGATGATGAGCTACGGCGACCCCGGGCAGCGGGAGTGGTTCCTCGGCGAGGACGCCGCGGAGCCGATCGTCCGGCGGGCCGTGGAGGCGGGGGTGACGTTCTTCGACACCGCCGACATGTACTCCAGGGGCGCCAGCGAGGAGATCACAGGACGGCTGCTGTCCCGCATGTTCGAGCACCGCGACGACTACGTCCTCGCGACGAAGGTGTACTTCCCCATGGGTCCGGGGGCGAACGACGCGGGCCTGTCGCGCAAGCACATCACGGCCTCGATCGACGCGTCCCTGCGCCGTCTCGGCACTGACCACGTGGACCTCTACCAGATCCACCGGTGGGACTACGAGACGCCCATCGAGGAGACGATGGAGGCCCTGCACGACGTCGTGAAGTCCGGCAAGGCCCGCTACATCGGCGCGTCCAGCATGTACGCCTGGCAGTTCGCCAAGGCGCAGCACGTCGCAGAGACCCGGGGCTGGACGAAGTTCGTCACGATGCAGAACCACTACAACCTCGTCTACAGGGAGGAGGAGCGGGAGATGATCCCGCTCTGCCTCGACCAGGGGGTCGGGTGCATCCCCTGGAGCCCGCTCGCCCGGGGACTCCTTGCGGGCAACCGCGGGCGGGGTGGCGAACGCAACACCGTCCGCGCCAACAGCGACGCCTACGCCGACGACCTGTACGAGGAGTCCGACTTCGACGTGGTCGACGTCGTCCGGGAGGTCGCGGCCGAAAGGGGCGTCCCGGCCGCCCAGGTCGCGCTGGCCTGGCTGCTCGGCAAGCCGGGCGTCACCGCGCCCATAATCGGCGCGACGAAGCTCACGCACATGGAGGACGCGATCGCCGCCGCGGACCTCCGGCTGGACGAGAAGGAGGTCGCGCGGCTGGAGGCCCCCTACCGGCCCCACCCGGTCAACGGGCATTCCTGACCTGCCGCCGTAGATCGGCACCCTCGGACGCGAACAGTCCGGGGGTGCCGGGCGTCTACCAGGGTGGTGATTTGCGATACCACCGGCTATCGGGGCAGGCTGGGGACGAGAACGCCCACGGGCGGCAAGACCGCCACGTGGGGACATCGGTGACAAGGCTTGGAGGCCGCGTTATGCGCCGCGCGTTTCCGAGCTGCCGGGTGCCGAGGAACCCGGGACGACGGCGCTGAAGGAGCCCGACGATGACCGACAATGACGGCACGCAGGGACCGCAGTGGCCGTTGCCGGAGGACGAGGGGCAGCCGAGGCCCCCCGAGGACCAGCAGAACGAGCCTCCGGCCCGCCCGCTCGGTGACCGCACCGTGGTGTTCGGGGCACCGCAGCTCGGCGGCACCCCGGGCCAGCAGCCGCCCGCACCCCAGCAGCCCCGCGAGGGCGAGCGCCCCGCGCCGCCTCCGCCCACGATGGTCGAGCAGCCGGTGCAGCAGTTCGGCGAGCAGCAGCCACCGCCGCCCCCGCAGTACGGGGCCCCGGGGCAGTACGGGCAGCAGGCGCCCTACGGCGCCCCTCCCGGACCGGGCGGTTTCCCGCCCCCGCAGGAGCCGCAGCAGTACAGTCCGCCGCCGGCCTACGGCCAGCAGCCCGAGGACCCGTACGCGCCGCCTCCGCAGCAGCAACAGCAGCAGTACCCGCAGCAGCCCATGCACGGCGCGCCGCAGGAGCCGTACGGGCAGCAGCCCTTCGCAGGACCGGGCGGCTACGCACCCCCGGCGGAACCGCGCGCGCCCGAGGCCGCGCCGCCCGCCAGGCAGGAGCCGCCGCAGGAGGGCTCCAACGACCGCACGCTCATCGTGCCCGGCCCGGGAGCCACCGCGCCCGAGCCCGAGGCCCAGCGCCCGGTGATCGACGACCAGGCGACGCTGCACTGGTCGCCGGGCACCGACATCCCCGTGGCCACCGGCCCCGAGCGCAAGCACGAGGCCCCGGCCGAGCCGTGGCAGGCGCCGACCCCGCCGCCCACGCCGGAGCCGTGGTCCCCGGAGGGCGGCCAGGCCGACCACGACCGCACGCTGATGGTCCCGCCGCCCGAGCAGGGCTTCGGCGCGCCTCCCGCGCCCCCGGCGGAGGAGCCGCCGCCGTTCGGCCGCCACGCCGAGAGCGGCGAGGACGCGAAGCCGACGCAGACGTTCGACCCGCAGGCCCAGACCCGTCCGGCGGAGCCGCAGGGCATGGCCGAGCCCACGCGGATGGACATCGGCCAGCAGCAGTGGGGCGCCCAGCAGCAGTACGGCCAGCAGCAGCCCTACGCGGGCCAGCAGCAGTACGGCCAGCAGGAGCAGCAGCAGTTCGGCGGTCAGCAGCAGAACCAGCAGTACGGCGGCCAGCCGGACCAGCAGTATGGCCAGCAACAGCCCCAGTACGGCCAGCAGCAGTACGGCCAGCAGGGACAGCAAGGACAAGGACAACAGGGGCAGCAGGGACAGTTCGGGCAGCAGGGACAGCAGGGACAGTTCGGGCAGCAGCAGTACGGGCAGCCCACCCAGTACGGCGGCCAGCAGCAGTCCGGCCACGACGAGGGCAAGGGCGGCGGCAAGAACACGCTGCTCCTCATCGCCGGCGCGGTCGCCATCGTGGTGATCATCGTCGTGCTGGTGGTCGCCTTCGTCCTCTAGGACGCCCGGAGGGCCGGGGACGGCGTAAAAGCTCGTCCACATCTTCCCCAACAGCGAGGATGTGAGACAGAATGCGACAACCGCCGCCTCCGGCCCCGTCCGAGCGCAACGGCCTCCGCCGCAGAAGCGCGCAGCAAATCAAAGGGCCGGACCGACCGGTCACACAACACCAGCCACCACCCCAGCCACCGACGACCTGAAACGTTGCGATCGCGTGCGAAGCCAGGTGCGAGCGAAGCGAGAACCTGATCGCGCAGCGAGCCCTCCAGGGCGAGTCGAAGCGATGCAGCGATCGCCGTAGTGCCCGCCGAAGGAAGGCGCGCCAGCGCCTGACGCCAAGGGCACTACAGTCGACACAGTTCGCTTTGCACTTTGGCGTGGGGGTCGGTAACCTCTTCACTTGTGCCCGCTGTGTGCGGGCCGCTATGCGTGCGCGTAGGCGAGGCCGGTGAGGCCGGGCTCAGCGCCGCATCTACTCCCCGGCTTGATCTGGCCCTGATATGGGCCGGGCGGTCTGTGTCGGTTCTTGGCGGCGCGATGCTCCGTGAGGTGGCGACACGCCCGACCGCGTGGGTCGGAGAGGTCGGGAAACCGGCAGGTCACAGCCTCGCCTGAGGTGGTGATTGCAGCATAAGGACTTACCGGCTCGGTACGAGGAAGACGGAGACGCGGTGCCCACGATCCAGCAGCTGGTCCGCAAGGGCCGCCAGGACAAGGTGACCAAGAACAAGACGCCCGCGCTGAAGGAGAGCCCCCAGCGGCGGGGTGTCTGCACGCGCGTCTACACGACGACGCCCAAGAAGCCGAACTCCGCGCTTCGCAAGGTCGCCCGTGTCCGGCTGACCAGCGGGATCGAGGTCACGGCCTACATCCCCGGCGTCGGTCACAACCTGCAGGAGCACTCGATCGTGCTCGTGCGAGGCGGACGTGTGAAGGACCTCCCGGGTGTGCGGTACAAGATCATCCGCGGGTCCCTCGACACCCAGGGCGTCCGCAACCGCAAGCAGGCGCGTAGCAAGTACGGCGCCAAGAAGGAGAAGAGCTGATGCCGCGCAAGGGCCCTGCTGGCAAGCGCCAGCTGATCGCTGACCCGGTGTACAACTCGCCGCTGGTCACCGCGCTCATCAACAAGATTCTCCTGGACGGCAAGCGTTCGATCGCGCAGAGCATCGTGTACGACGCTCTGGAGGGCGCTCGCGAGAAGACCGGCAACGACCCGGTCGTCACGCTGAAGCGCGCGCTCGACAACGTGAAGCCGACCCTGGAGGTCCGCAGCCGCCGTGTCGGTGGCGCGACCTACCAGGTCCCGGTCGAGGTGCGGCCCGCGCGCAGCACCACGCTCGCGCTGCGCTGGCTGGTGGTGTACGCCCGGCAGCGCCGCGAGAAGACCATGACCGAGCGGCTGATGAACGAGCTGCTCGACGCGAGCAACGGCCTCGGCGCGTCTGTCAAGAAGCGCGAGGACACGCACAAGATGGCGGAGTCCAACAAGGCCTTCGCCCACTACCGCTGGTAAGCCGGCGGGCACCGCAACGACGAGACGACGCGAGGACACAGTGGCTACCAAAACCGGTGTAGACCTGGCCAAGGTCCGCAACATCGGGATCATGGCCCATATCGACGCGGGCAAGACCACGACGACCGAGCGGATCCTGTACTACACGGGCATCAGCTACAAGATCGGCGAGGTCCACGACGGCGCCGCCACCATGGACTGGATGGAGCAGGAGCAGGAGCGGGGGATCACCATCACCTCCGCCGCCACCACCTGCGAGTGGCCCGTGGACGACGTCAAGCACACCATCAACATCATCGACACCCCGGGTCACGTCGACTTCACCGTCGAGGTGGAGCGCAACCTGCGGGTGCTCGACGGCGCCGTCGCGGTGTTCGACGGTGTCGCCGGTGTCGAGCCCCAGTCCGAGACCGTGTGGCGCCAGGCCGACCGGTACGGCGTGCCGCGCATGTGCTTCGTGAACAAGCTCGACCGGGTCGGCGCCGAGTTCCACCGCTGCGTCGACATGATCGAGAATCGTCTCAACGCGACCCCGCTCGTGCTGCAGCTGCCGGTCGGCGCCGAGGCCGACTTCAAGGGCGTCATCGACCTGGTGACGATGAAGGCCCTGCTGTGGAACGAGGAGGCCAAGCTCGGCGAGATGTACGACACGGTCGACATCCCCGAGACGCACGCCGAGTCGGCGCGCGAGTGGCACGACAAGCTGGTCGAGACCCTCGCCGAGAACGACGACGAGATCATGGAGCTGTACCTGGAGGGCGACGAGCCCACCGTGGAGCAGCTCTACGCGGGCATCCGCCGCGCGACCGTCGCCGCGAAGCTGACGCCGGTGACCTGCGGGACGGCCTTCAAGAACAAGGGCGTGCAGCCGCTCCTGGACGCGATCGTCCGCTACCTGCCCTCCCCGCTGGACGTGGACGCCATCGAGGGCCACTCCGTCCGCGACGAGGAGAAGGTGCTCGCGCGCAAGCCGAGCGAGGAGGAGCCGTTCTCCGCGCTCGCGTTCAAGATCATGAGCGACCCGCACCTCGGCAAGCTGACGTTCGTCCGCGTCTACTCGGGCGTCATGGAGTCCGGCGCGAACGTGATGAACTCCGTCAAGGAGCGCAAGGAGCGCATCGGCAAGATCTACCGGATGCACGCCAACAAGCGCACCGAGATCGAGCGCGCGGGCGCGGGCGACATCGTCGCGGTGATGGGCCTGAAGCAGACCACCACCGGTGAGACGCTGTGCGACGACAAGGACCCGATCGTCCTGGAGTCGATGAACTTCCCGGCGCCCGTCATCCACCTCGCGATCGAGCCCAAGACCAAGGGCGACCAGCAGAAGCTGAGCACCGCCATCCAGCGGCTCGCCGAGGAGGACCCGTCCTTCCAGGTGAAGACCGACGAGGACACCGGGCAGACGATCATCTACGGGATGGGCGAGCTCCACCTGGAGATCCTCGTCGACCGGATGAAGCGCGAGTTCAAGGTCGACGCGAACGTGGGCCGGCCGCAGGTCGCCTACCGCGAGACGATCAGCAAGAAGATCGAGAAGGTCGAGTACACCCACAAGAAGCAGACGGGTGGCTCCGGCCAGTTCGGCCGCGTGATCATCGACCTGGAGCCGCTGGGCGGAGGGTCTGACGGCTACGAATTCGAGAACAAGGTCACCGGTGGCCGCATCCCGCGGGAGTACATCCCGTCGGTGGACGCCGGCTGCCAGGAGGCCGCCGAGTTCGGCGTCCTCGCCGGGTACCCGATGGTGGGCGTCAAGGTCACCCTGAGGGACGGCGCCTACCACGAGGTCGACTCCTCGGAGATGGCGTTCAAGGTCGCCGGTTCCATGGCGTTCAAGGAGGCCGCCCGCAAGGCGTCCCCCACGCTGCTGGAGCCGATGATGGCCGTCGAGGTCACCACGCCCGAGGACAACATGGGCGATGTGATCGGCGACCTCAACAGCCGCCGCGGCCAGGTCCAGTCCATGGACGAGCGGCACGGCATGCGCGTCATCAAGGCGCTCGTGCCCCTGTCCGAGATGTTCGGCTACGTGGGTGATCTGCGCAGCAAGACCCAGGGCCGGGCCGTCTTCACCATGCAGTTCGACTCCTACGCCGAGGTTCCCGCGAACGTCGCACAGGAGATCATCGCGAAGGCGCGGGGCGAGTAGAGCGCCGGGCCTGCCCACAGATCACACCAGACGTACATCGAAGCGGTCGTCTAGACGGCCGAGGATCGCAACAAGGAGCAACCAGTGGCGAAGGCCAAGTTCGAGCGGACGAAGCCGCACGTGAACATCGGCACCATTGGACATATCGACCACGGTAAGACCACGCTTACCGCGGCGATCACCAAGGTGCTCCACGACAAGTACCCGGACCTCAACCCCTTCACGCCGTTCGAGGACATCGACAAGGCGCCGGAGGAGCGCGAGCGCGGCATCACGATCTCGATCGCGCACGTCGAGTACCAGACCGAGGCCCGGCACTACGCGCACGTGGACTGCCCCGGTCACGCGGACTACATCAAGAACATGATCACCGGTGCGGCGCAGATGGACGGCGCCATCCTGGTGGTGGCCGCCACCGACGGCCCGATGCCGCAGACCAAGGAGCACGTGCTCCTCGCCCGCCAGGTCGGCGTGCCCTACATCGTCGTCGCGCTGAACAAGTGCGACATGGTCGACGACGAGGAGATCCTGGAGCTCGTCGAGCTCGAGGTCCGCGAGCTGCTGTCGGAGTACGAGTTCCCGGGCGACGACGTCCCGGTCGTGCGCGTCTCCGCGTTCCAGGCCCTGCAGGGCGACGAGAAGTGGGGCGCCTCCGTCGCCGAGCTGATGGACGCCGTCGACCAGAACGTGCCGGAGCCGGTGCGCGACATCGACAAGCCGTTCCTGATGCCGATCGAGGACGTCTTCTCGATCACCGGCCGCGGCACGGTCGTGACCGGCCGCATCGAGCGCGGTGTCGTCAACGTCAACGAGACCGTCGACATCATCGGCATCAAGAACGAGACCACCTCGACCACCGTCACCGGCGTCGAGATGTTCCGCAAGCTGCTCGACCAGGGCCAGGCGGGCGACAACGTCGGCCTGCTCCTGCGCGGCATCAAGCGCGAGGACGTCGAGCGCGGCCAGTGCGTCATCAAGCCGGGCACCACGACCCCGCACACCGAGTTCGAGGCGCAGGTCTACATCCTGTCCAAGGACGAGGGCGGCCGTCACACGCCGTTCTTCAACAACTACCGTCCGCAGTTCTACTTCCGGACCACGGACGTCACCGGCGTGGTGAACCTCCCCGAGGGCACCGAGATGGTCATGCCGAGCGACAACACCGAGATGCGCGTCGAGCTGATCCAGCCCGTCGCCATGGAGGAGGGCCTGAAGTTCGCCATCCGCGAGGGTGGCCGGACCGTCGGCTCGGGTCGCGTCACCAAGGTCATCAAGTAACACCTCTCGCGCGGCGGCGGTCCGGCCGCTCTCAGCACAGCCGGGCCGCCGCATCGCGATCAGTGAAGTAAACAGCGGCACTACAGCAAAGGACACCGAGGCCACCATGGCGGGACAGAAGATCCGCATCCGGCTCAAGGCCTACGACCACGAGGTCATCGACACCTCCGCGAAGAAGATCGTAGAGACGGTGACGCGGACGGGCGCCAAGGTCGCGGGCCCGGTGCCGCTGCCGACCGAGAAGAACGTGTACTGCGTCATCCGCTCGCCGCACAAGTACAAGGACAGCCGCGAGCACTTCGAGATGCGCACGCACAAGCGGTTGATCGACATCATCGACCCGACGCCCAAGACGGTCGACTCGCTGATGCGGCTCGACCTTCCGGCCGGCGTTGACATCGAGATCAAGCTCTAAGGGACGCACCGACAATGAGTACGCAGAGGAAGGGCGTCCTGGGCGAGAAGCTCGGCATGACCCAGGTCTTCGACGATGAGGGCCGGATCGTCCCGGTGACCGTCGTCCAGGCCGGGCCGTGTGTCGTCACGCAGCTCCGCAGCCAGGAGAAGGACGGCTACACCGCCGTCCAGATCGGCTACGGGCAGATCGACCCGCGCAAGGTGAACAAGCCGCGCACGGGTCACTTCGAGAAGGCCGGCGTCACGCCGCGCCGCTACCTCGTCGAGCTGCGCACCGACGACACCACCGAGTTCGAACTCGGCCAGGAGATCACCGCCAGCGTCTTCGAGGCCGGCCAGAGGATCGACGTCACCGGCACGAGCAAGGGCAAGGGCACCGCGGGTGTCATGAAGCGCCACGGCTTCAAGGGCCTCGGCGCCTCGCACGGCACCCAGCGCAAGCACCGCTCCCCGGGCTCGATCGGCGGCTGCGCGACCCCCGGTCGCGTCTTCAAGGGCCTCCGCATGGCGGGACGGCACGGCAACGCCCGCACCACCGTGCAGAACCTGACCGTCCACGCCATCGACGCGGAGAAGAACCTGCTGCTCATCAAGGGCGCGGTTCCCGGTCCCAACGGCGGCGTGGTGCTGGTCCGCGACGCAGTGAAGGGGACGGGCAAGTGACCTCCAAGCTCGACATCGACCTGCCCGCCGACGTCTTCGACGCGAAGACCAGCGTGCCGCTGATCCACCAGGTCGTGGTGGGGCAGCTGGCCGCGGCGCGCCAGGGCACGCACTCGACCAAGACCCGCGGCGACGTCCGCGGCGGCGGCAAGAAGCCGTACCGGCAGAAGGGCACCGGCCGCGCCCGCCAGGGCTCGACCCGCGCGCCCCAGTTCGCCGGCGGCGGCACGGTGCACGGCCCGCAGCCGCGGGACTACTCGCAGAAGACGCCCAAGAAGATGAAGGCCGCCGCGCTGCGCGGCGCCCTGTCCGACCGCGCCCGGTACGGCCGGGTGCACGTGGTCGACAACCTCATCGAGGGCGACACCCCGAAGACGAAGACGGCGCTGACGGCGCTGCGCTCGGTCACCGAGGCCAAGCGCGTCCTGCTGGTCCTGGACCGCGAGGACGAGCTGACCTGGAAGAGCCTGCGCAACGAGCCGAGCGTGCACGTGATCGTCTCCGACCAGCTCAACACCTACGACGTGCTGGTGAACGACGACGTCGTCTTCACGCAGAAGGCGTACGACGAGTTCATCTCGCGCGCGGCGAAGAAGTAAGGAGGGTCGCACATGAACAAGATCGCCGACCCCCGCGACGTCATCATCGCGCCGGTCGTCTCGGAGAAGAGCTACGGGCTGCTGGACGAGAACAAGTACACGTTCGTGGTCCGCCCGGACGCCAACAAGACGCAGATCAAGCAGGCCGTCGAGGCCGTGTTCGGCGTCAAGGTGACCAGCGTGAACACGCTCAACCGGCAGGGCAAGCGCAAGCGCACCCGGTTCGGCTACGGCAAGCGCAAGGACACCAAGCGCGCCATCGTCAGCCTCGCCGAGGGCGAGCGGATCGACATCTTCGGCGGCCCGGCCTAACCAGCCGGCCGTCCCGGAGATAGACCAAGGGATGAACGAAAAAGATGGGCATCCGTAACTACAAGCCGACGACCCCGGGTCGTCGCGGCTCCAGCGTGGCCGACTTCGTCGAGGTCACGCGCCGCGAGCCGGAGAAGTCGCTGCTGCGTCCGCTCCCCAAGAAGGGCGGCCGCAACAACCACGGCCGCATCACCACCCGGCACCAGGGCGGCGGGCACAAGCGCGCCTACCGCCTGATCGACTTCCGCCGGCACGACAAGGACGGCGTCCCGGCCAAGGTCGCGCACATCGAGTACGACCCGAACCGCACCGCGCGGATCGCGCTGCTGCACTACGTGGACGGCGAGAAGCGCTACATCCTCGCCCCGCGCGGCCTGCGGCAGGGCGACCGGGTGGAGAACGGGCCGGGCGCGGACATCAAGCCGGGCAACTGCCTGCCGCTGCGCAACATCCCGACGGGTACCGTCATCCACGCCATCGAGCTGCGGCCCGGCGGCGGCGCCAAGATCGCCCGCAGCGCGGGCGCGGGCGTCCAGCTGCTGGCCAAGGAGGGCAAGTACGCCACGCTGCGCATGCCCTCGGGCGAGATGCGGATGGTGGACGTGCGGTGCCGCGCGACGGTCGGCGAGGTCGGGAACGCCGAGCAGTCGAACATCAACTGGGGCAAGGCCGGCCGCATGCGGTGGAAGGGCAAGCGCCCGACCGTCCGCGGCGTGGCCATGAACCCGATCGACCACCCGCACGGTGGTGGTGAGGGCAAGACCTCCGGTGGCCGGCACCCGGTGAACCCGAACGGTAAGAAGGAAGGCCGCACTCGCCAGGCGAACAAGTCGAGCGACCGGCTGATCGTCCGTCGTCGCAGCAAGAAGAAGCGGTAGGAGTCGCTCGTCATGCCACGTAGCCTTAAGAAGGGCCCATTCGTGGACGACCACCTCATGAAGAAGGTGGACGTGCAGAACGAGAAGGGCACCAAGAACGTCATCAAGACGTGGTCGCGGCGCTCCATGATCGTGCCGGACATGATCGGTCACACGATCGCCGTGCACGACGGCCGCAAGCACGTCCCGGTGTTCGTCACCGACGCCATGGTGGGGCACAAGCTCGGCGAGTTCGCGCCGACGCGGACGTTCCGCAGCCATGTCAAGGAAGACCGCCGCAGCCGTCGCGGCTGAGCAGGCAGAGCACGCACGTAGGAGAGAGGGATCAGCGATGGAAGCCAGGGCCCAGGCGCGGTTCATCCGCGTCACGCCCAGGAAGGCCCGCCGCGTGGTGGACCTCATCCGCGGCCTGCCTGCCGCGGAGGCTCAGGCGGTGCTGCGGTTCGCCCCCCAGGCTGCGAGTGAGCCGGTGGGCAAGGTGCTGGCGAGTGCCATCGCCAACGCCGAGCACAACTTCAAGCTCGACTCGGACACGCTCGTCGTGAGCCGTGCGTGGGTGGACGAGGGGCCGACGCTCAAGCGTTTCCGCCCCCGCGCCCAGGGCCGGGCCTACCGCATCAACAAGCGCACGAGCCACATCACCGTGGTCGTGGAGTCGCGGGACGAGGCGTCCGCCGGCAGCGGGGCCGCGCCCGGCGGTAAGAAGACGAGGAGGGCCCGGTAGTGGGTCAGAAGATCAACCCGCACGGGTTCCGGCTCGGCATCACCACCGACCACAAGTCCGTGTGGTTCGCCGACAAGCTCTACAAGGACTACGTCAAGGAAGACGTCCAGATCCGGCGCATGCTGCAGAAGGGCATGGACCGGGCGGGCATCTCCAAGGTGGAGATCGAGCGGACCCGTGACCGTGTCGAGGTCAACATCCACACCGCCCGGCCGGGCATCGTCATCGGCCGCCGCGGCGCGGAGGCCGAGCGGCTGCGCGGCGACCTGGAGAAGCTGACCGGCAAGCAGGTGCGGCTGAACATCCTTGAGGTCAAGAACCCCGAGATCGACGCCCAGCTCGTCGCGCAGGGCGTGGCCGAGCAGCTGTCGAGCCGCGTCGCGTTCCGGCGCGCCATGCGCAAGGCGATCCAGTCGGCGATGAAGTCGGGCGCCAAGGGCATCAAGGTGCAGTGCGGCGGACGGCTGGGCGGCGCGGAGATGTCCCGCTCGGAGTTCTACCGCGAGGGCCAGGTGCCGCTGCACACGCTGCGCGCCGACATCGACTACGGGTTCTACGAGGCCCGGACGACGTTCGGCCGCATCGGCGTCAAGGTGTGGATCTACAAGGGCGAGGCCGCCCAGACCCGCGCCGAGCGCGAGCAGCAGGCCGCGCAGCAGCGCGCCGCCGGTGGCGGCGGCGGCCGTGAGCGCCGTGGCGGCGACCGCCGCGGCGGCGGCCGCGGTGGTCGTGGCGGCCGCGGTGGCGCCGGTGGCGGTGGCGGCGAGCGCGGTGGCAGCCGCGACGGCGCGCCGAAGCAGCAGCAGAGTTCCGAGCAGCCGGCGCAGACGGCCGAGGCTGCTCCGCAGGGTGAGGGGAGCTGAGTAACCCATGCTGATCCCTCGCAAGGTCAAGCACCGCAAGCAGCACCACCCGAAGCGCCGGGGCATGGCCAAGGGCGGCACCAAGGTGACGTTCGGCGAGTACGGCATCCAGGCGGTCGAGCCCGCGTACGTGACCAACCGGCAGATCGAGGCCGCGCGTATCGCCATGACCCGCCACATCAAGCGCGGCGGCAAGGTCTGGATCAACATCTTCCCGGACCGTCCGCTGACCAAGAAGCCCGCCGAGACTCGCATGGGCTCCGGCAAGGGCTCGGTCGAGTGGTGGGTGGCCAACGTCAAGCCGGGACGGGTGATGTTCGAGATCTCCTACCCGAACGAGCAGGTGGCCCGCGAGGCGCTCACGCGCGCGATCCACAAGCTGCCGATGAAGTGCAAGATCGTCAAGCGAGAGGTGGGTGAGTCCTGATGGCCAAGGGTCTTGCCGCCGACGACCTGCGGACCGAGCCCGAGGACGTCCTGGTCACCAAGCTCAAGGAGGCGAAGGAGGAGCTGTTCAACCTCCGCTTCCAGGCCGCGACCGGCCAGCTTGAGAGCCACGGGCGCCTGCGCACCGTGAAGCGCGAGATCGCCCGCATCTACACCGTGATGCGGGAGCGGGAGCTCGGCATCGTCACGGTCGCCGCAGACGCCACCGGGGACGCCGGGGAGGACGACGAATGACCGAGCAGACGCAGCAGCGGAGCAGCCGCAAGATCCTTGAGGGTCTGGTGGTCAGCGACAAGATGGACAAGACCGTGGTCGTGTCCGTCGAGGACCGCGTGAAGCACGCCAAGTACCACAAGGTGATCCGCCGCACGAAGAACTACAAGGCGCACGACGAGGCCAACGAGTGTGGCGTCGGCGACCGCGTCCGTCTCATGGAGACCCGCCCGCTGTCGGCCACCAAGCGGTGGCGCGTGGTCGAGATCCTTGAGAAGGCCAAGTAATTACTGGTTCCACCAGGCTGCCCGCCGGACGGTGTCCCGGGCAGAACCGGTGTGACGAACAGGAGTTGACGTGATCCAGCAGGAGTCGCGACTCAAGGTCGCCGACAACACGGGTGCGAAGGAGATCCTTTGCATCCGGGTTCTCGGCGGCTCGGGTCGGCGCTACGCGGGAGTCGGCGACATCATCGTCGCGACGGTGAAGGACGCCCTTCCCGGCGCGGGCGTGAAGAAGGGTGACGTCGTCAAGGCGGTCGTCGTGCGCACCCGCAAGGAGCGCCGGCGCCCGGACGGCTCCTACATCCGCTTCGACGAGAACGCGGCCGTCCTGATCAAGGACGGCGGCGACCCCCGTGGTACCCGCATCTTCGGCCCGGTGGGCCGCGAACTGCGCGAGAAGAAGTTCATGCGCATCATCTCGCTCGCGCCGGAGGTGCTGTGATGAAGATCCGTAAGGGCGACGAGGTCATCGTCATCGCCGGCAAGGACAAGGGCGCGACGGGCAAGGTCCTGCGCGTCGACCCGCGCGCCGAGCGCGTCGTCGTCGAGGGCGTCAACCTCATCACCAAGAACATCAAGGCCGACCAGCAGCGTGCGGGCAAGGAGAGCGGGCGCGTGACGGTCGAGGCGCCGCTGCACGTGAGCAACGTCGCGCTCGTCGAGGACGGCAAGCCGGTCCGCGCCGGTTACCGGATCAACGACGACGGCACGAAGGTCCGGATCTCGCGGCGCAGCGGTAAGGAGATCTGAGACCGATGACCGAGACCGTGACCGAGCGCCCCGTCCCGCAGCCGAGGCTCAAGCTCCGCTACCGCGAGGAGATCGCGGGCGCGATGCGCGAGCAGTTCGGCTACGCCAACGTCATGCAGATCCCCGGGCTGACCAAGATCGTGGTCAACATGGGGGTCGGCGAGGCGGCCAAGGACGCCAAGGTGATCGAGGGCGCCATCCGCGACCTGTCGGCGATCACCGGCCAGAAGCCGGCCGTGAACCGGGCCCGCAAGTCCATCGCGCAGTTCAAGCTGCGCGAGGGCATGCCGATCGGCGCGCACACCACGCTGCGCGGCGACCGGATGTGGGAGTTCCTGGACCGGCTGCTGGCCACCGCCCTGCCCCGTATCCGCGACTTCCGCGGCCTGTCGCCGAAGCAGTTCGACGGCAACGGCAACTACACCTTCGGGCTGACCGAGCAGGTCATGTTCCACGAGGTGGACCCGGACAAGGTCGACCGGCAGCGGGGCATGGACATCACGATCGTGACGTCCGCGAAGACCGACGACGAGGGCCGGGCGCTGCTCAAGCTCCTGGGCTTCCCCTTCAAGGACAACTAGGGGTCCTGTGGCGGCCGGGTCACCGGCCGGGGATCGCATCAAGGAGAACTGAGCATGGCGAAGAAGTCGCTGATCGCCAAGGCGGCGCGCAAGCCCAAGTTCGGCGTCCGCGCGTACACTCGGTGCTCGCGCTGCGGACGTCCGCGCTCCGTCTACCGGAAGTTCGGCCTGTGCCGCGTGTGCTTCCGGGAGATGGCCCACCGCGGCGAGCTGCCCGGCATCACGAAGTCCAGCTGGTAGCCGCCCGCCCCTCCGGGGGCGGCGCACCGGCATGTAATAACCACCGGGCACCCGGCGAGGGTGCCCACGACCGCGCCACAGGTCCACGGGACCACATCAGCCCGAGGAAACCGTGGCGAGGGAGGGCCAGCAGGCCATGACGATGACCGACCCGATCGCAGACATGCTGACGCGTCTGCGGAACGCGAATTCGGCGTACCACGACCAGGTGGCGATGCCGTACTCGAAGATCAAGGCGCACATCGCCGAGATCCTCCAGCAGGAGGGCTACATCTCGGGCTGGAGCGTGGAGGACGCCGAGGTCGGAAAGAAGCTCAACATCGAGCTCAAGTTCGGCCCGACCCGCGAGCGTTCGATCGCCGGGATCAAGCGCGTCTCCAAGCCGGGTCTGCGCGTGTACGCGAAGAAGGACAACCTGCCCAAGGTCCTCGGCGGACTGGGCGTCGCGATCATCTCGACGTCCTCCGGCCTGATGACGGACCGGCAGGCGGGCAAGCGCGGCGTGGGCGGGGAAGTCCTCGCCTACGTCTGGTGAGGGGAGGGCTCTAACCATGTCTCGAATCGGACGTCTCCCCATCGCCGTGCCCGGTGGCGTCGAGGTGAAGCTCGACGGCCGGGAGGTCACCGTCAAGGGGCCGAAGGGCACGCTGTCGCACACCGTCGCCGACCCCATCGAGGTCCGGCTGGAGGACGGCCAGGTGACCGTGTCCCGGCCGAGCGACGTGAGCACGGTGCGCGCCCTGCACGGGCTCACCCGGTCGCTGATCAACAACATGGTCGTCGGTGTGACCGAGGGCTACAAGAAGACCCTGGTCATCCAGGGCGTCGGTTACCGCGTGGCGGCCAAGGGCAAGAACCTGGAGTTCTCGCTCGGGTACAGCCACCCGATCACCGTGGAGCCCCCGGAGGGGATCTCCTTCACGGTGGAGCGGCCGACCCAGCTGATCGTCGAGGGCATCGACAAGCAGAAGGTCGGCGAGGTCGCCGCGAACATCCGCAAGCTGCGCAAGCCCGACCCGTACAAGGGCAAGGGCGTGCGGTACGAGGGTGAGCAGATCCGCCGCAAGGTCGGAAAGGCTGGTAAGTAGGCATGGCAGGCACCAAGACCCTGGCCGGAAAGGCCACGAGCCGACGCGCGCTGTCCCGCAAGCGCCGGCACCTGCGGGTCCGGAAGAAGGTCGTCGGCAGCGCCGCGCGTCCCCGCCTGGTCGTGACCCGCTCCAGCCGGCACGTGTTCGTCCAGGTCATCGACGACGACAAGGGCCACACGCTGGCCTCCGCGTCGACGATGGAGGCGGACCTGCGCGCCGAGTCCGGCGACAAGACGGCCAAGTCCCGCAAGGTCGGCGAGCTCGTCGCCCGCCGCGCCCAGGACGCCGGTGTGTCCGCGGTCGTGTTCGACCGCGGCGGCAACAAGTACCACGGCCGCATCGCCGCAGTGGCGGACGGTGCGCGCGAGGGGGGCCTGGAGCTGTGATGACCGTCCTCCAGTCCCCACCCACCACCTTTACTGGAAGGAACCACTGATGGCAGCGCAGAGGCGTGGCGGCGGTCAGGGTGGCGACCGTCGCGACGGCCGCCGCGACGACCGCCGCGGTGGCGCCGACAAGGGCCAGTCGTACATCGAGAAGGTCGTGGCGATCAACCGTGTCGCCAAGGTCGTCAAGGGCGGCCGTCGCTTCAGCTTCACCGCCCTGGTGATCGTCGGTGACGGCAACGGCACCGTCGGCGTCGGCTACGGCAAGGCCAAGGAGGTGCCCGCGGCCATCGCCAAGGGCGTCGAGGAGGCCAAGAAGCACTTCTTCAAGGTCCCGCGGATCCAGGGCACCATCCCGCACCTGGTGCAGGCGCGCGACGCGGCGGGCGAGGTCCTGCTGCGTCCGGCCAGCCCCGGTACCGGCGTCATCGCCGGTGGCCCGGTGCGCGCGGTGCTGGAGTGCGCGGGCATCCACGACGTGCTGAGCAAGTCGCTGGGCAGCGACAACGCGATCAACATCGTGCACGCGACGATCGCGGGCCTCAAGGCGCTCAAGCGCCCGGAGGAGATCGCCGCCAAGCGCGGGCTGCCGATCGAGGACGTCGCGCCCGCCGCCATGCTGCGGGCCCGCGCCGCGGGCAGCGAGCCGAGGGCGGAGGCCGCGAGCTCATGAGCAACTTGAAGATCACGCAGACGAAGTCCGTGATCAGCGAGAAGCAGAACCAGCGTGACACGCTGCGCACCCTCGGCCTGAAGAAGATCGGGCAGAGCGTCGTCCGCGAGGACCGCCCCGAGGTGCTCGGCATGATCCGGACGGTGGCGCACCTGGTCATCGTCGAGGAGGTCGACTGACATGGCGGCTGATCTCGAGAAGGAGACCCCGGCCACCGAGGGCACGCCCCTCAAGGTGCACGACCTGCGTCCGGCCCCCGGCGCCAGGAAGGCCAAGGTCCGCAAGGGCCGCGGCGAGGCGTCCAAGGGCAAGACCGCGGGCCGCGGCACCAAGGGCACCAAGGCCCGCTCGACCGTCCCCGTCGGTTTCGAGGGCGGCCAGATGCCGCTGATCCGCCGGGTTCCGAAGCTCAAGGGCTTCAAGAACCCGAACCGGGTCGAGTTCCAGGTCGTGAACCTGGACAAGCTCGCCGCCCTCTACCCCGACGGGGGCGAGGTCACCGCGGAGGACCTGGCGGCCAGGGGCGCGGTGCGCCGCGGACGCCCGGTGAAGATCCTCGGTACCGGCGAGATCTCCGTCGCGGTCCAGGTGAAGGTCCACGCCTTTTCCTCCGCCGCGAAGGAGAAGATCGCCGCAGCCGGTGGAACCACCGACGAGCTGTAGAAAGAACACCGTCGATGCCGGGGCCGTGTTCACCAAGTGCCGGGGGCCGAGAGGTCCGCGCGCTCGGTGGGACGGCCCCGGTGTCATCTGCTGTTAGAGTCACACCGGCGGACACGCCCGGAGTGAGATATCACACGGTCGTTTCCGCCGTACCTCATGGACCTGTAACCGGCCCCTCGGCGGCCATGAACTCGTCACCCGCGCAGGAGGAATGGTGCTGACCGCGTTCGCTCGGGCTTTCCGTACGCCTGACCTGCGTAAAAAGCTGTTGTTCACGTTGCTGATGATCGTGGTGTTCCGGATCGGATCGATCCTGCCGACACCCAACGTGAACGTGAAGGTGCTCAAGGACACCGCCGACGCGGCCAAGGACCAGAACCAGCTCTACGGCCTTGTTGACCTGTTCAGTGGCGGTGCGTTGCTGAAGCTGTCGGTGTTCGCGCTGGGGATCATGCCCTACATCACCGCGAGCATCATCCTGCAGTTGCTGACCGTCGTGATCCCCCGTCTGGAGGCCCTCAAGAAGGAGGGCCAGGCCGGCACGACGAAGATCACCCAGTACACGCGTTACCTGACGATCGGGCTGGCGATCCTCCAGGCCACCGGCATCGTGGCGATGGCGAGCACCGGGCAGCTGTTCCAGGGCGTCTCCGGCGGCGGCGACGTGCTGTACGACACCGGCGTCTTCCCGATCATCACGATGGTGATCTGCATGGTGGCGGGCACCTCGGTCATCATGTGGCTGGGCGAGCTGGTCACCGACCGCGGCGTCGGCAACGGCATGTCCATCCTGATCTTCACGCAGGTGGTCGCGGTCTTCCCGGCGCAGTTCTGGAGCATCTACCAGACCAAGAACGGCTTCGTCTTCGCGATCGTCGTCCTCGTGGGCCTGGCCATCATGGCCGGGGTCGTGTTCGTCGAGCAGGCGCAGCGCCGCATTCCCGTCCAGTACGCCAAGCGGATGGTCGGACGCCGCATGTACGGCGGCACGTCCACCTACATCCCGCTGAAGGTGAACCAGGCCGGCATCATCCCGGTGATCTTCGCCTCGTCGCTGCTGTACCTGCCGGTCCTCGCCACGCAGCTGTGGCCGAACACCAAGTGGCTGCAGAAGATCCAGCCCTACCTGCAGCCCAGCAACGCCTGGCACATGGCGGTGTTCTTCGTCTTCATCATCTTCTTCACCTACTTCTACGTGGCGATCACGTTCAACCCCACTGAAGTGGCCGACAACATGAAGAAGTATGGTGGATTCATCCCAGGTATCCGTCCGGGCCGGCCGACCGCCGAGTACCTCGACTACGTGCTGACCCGGATCACCACACCCGGTGCGCTCTACCTGGGGCTCGTGGCACTGATCCCCATGGTGGCCTTCTCGCTCCTGAAGGCGAGCCAGGACTTCCCGTTCGGCGGCACGAGCATCCTCATCGTCGTCGGCGTCGGACTGGATACCGTGAAGCAGATCGAGAGTCAGCTACAGCAGCGCAACTACGAGGGCTTCCTCCGGTAGTGCGTATCGTGCTGGTGGGCCCCCCGGGTGCGGGCAAGGGGACGCAGGCCCAGTTCATCGCATCTCATCTGTCCATCCCGAAGATCTCGACAGGTGACATCTTCCGCGCCAACGTGAGCGGCGGCACCGAACTCGGCCGGCAGGCCAAGCAGTTCATGGACCGCGGCGACCTCGTCCCGGACGAGGTGACGATCGCGATGGTGCGCGACCGGCTCGGCGAGGACGACGCGAGCGACGGGTTCCTGCTGGACGGCTTCCCGCGCAACGTGCCGCAGGCGGAGACCCTCAAGAAGATCCTCGCCGAGTGGGACAACCGGCTGGACATCGTCCTGGAGCTGGTGGTCGACGAGGACGAGGTCGTCCGGCGGCTGTCGGGCCGGCGCACCTGCGACAAGTGCGGGCGCATCTGGCACGTCGACTTCGACGACAAGCAGGACGACATCTGCGACGACTGCGGCGGGCACCTGTTCCAGCGGGACGACGACAAGGAAGAGGTCGTCATGCACCGGCTGGAGGTGTACCGGCACGACACGGCCCCGCTGGTGCAGTTCTATGCCGACGAGGACATCCTCGTCGGCATAGACGCGACGGGCCCGGTCGAAGAGGTCACCAAGCGCGCGCTCACCGCCCTCCGCCCGTTCGAGAGGTGAGCGGGGCCGCCGGGGAAGTGACAGCGGACGCGGGGTCTCCGCGTCCTCACGCCGGGGTCGCCCGCATGGCGATCCCGGCGGACCGTTCCAGGGGGGTTCATGTTCAGAGGCCGTAGACCGGCGATCCAGGTGAAGTCGCCGGAGCAGGTCGAGCTGATGCGCGCCGCGGGGCTGCTCGTGGGGAAGACCCTCCAGCTGCTGCGCGAGGCGGTCAAGCCGGGCATCACCACCTTGGAGCTGGACGAGCTCGCCGAGCGGAACATCCGCGACAACGGCGGCATCCCGTCCTTCAAGGGCTACCACGGGTTCACCGGAACGATCTGCGCGTCCGTCAACGAGGAGATCGTGCACGGCATCCCCAGCGCCGGGAAGACGCTGCGGGACGGCGACGTGATCTCCATTGACTGCGGGGCGATCGTCGAGGGGTGGCACGGCGACGCGGCCGTCACCGTCCCCGTCGGGGAGATCACCGCGGAGCTGCGGCGGCTGCTGGAGGTGACCGAGACGGCCCTGTGGCACGGCCTGGCGGCCGGACGCGCCGGGGCCAGGCTCACGGACATGTCGCACGCGATCGAGGCTCACATCCGCTCTCAGGGCCCCTACGGCATCGTCGAGGGCTACGGGGGGCACGGCATCGGCACCGAGATGCACATGGACCCGCTCATCCCCAACCACGGCGCCCCGGGGCAGGGTCCGGTCCTGAAGCCCGGCATGTGCTTCGCGGTCGAGCCGATGGTCAACCTCGGCACCAAGGAGACCCTGGAACTGGACGACGGCTGGACGGTCGTCACCGCCGACGGCCGCTTCTCGGCGCACTTCGAGCACTCGTTCGCCGTCACCCCGGACGGGCCCCGTGTGCTGACGGCACTTGACGAGGGCCGGGAGTGGTTCGCCAAGCTGGAGGCGGGCACTCCGTCCCGTTAGGCGGAGGGTCCGCCGGACCGGGCCCCCGTCAGGCGGAGGGGCCCGTCAGGCGGAGGGGCCCGTCAGGCGGAGGGGCCCGTCGGGCAGAGGGGGCGGAAGGAGTCGAGATGGCGCCGAATCCTGACATGCGGGCGTCGGACGCCGACCGTGACCGCGTCGCCGAGAGCCTGCGCGAGCACTGCGGCGTCGGCCGGATCAGCATGGACGAGATGAACGAACGGCTCGACCTCGTCTACCAGGCCAAGACGCTCGGCCAGCTCCAGGAGATCACCTCGGACCTCCCCGAGGAGGACCTGTACCAGCTGCCCGTCCCCGCGTCCCAGGCCAAGAGCACCGCCTCCGTCGCGCCCCGTCCGAAGGGCGAGCTGTACGGGCGTGGCATGCGGGCGATGTGGGGCACCTGGGCCCTCGTGAGCGGCATCAACGTCGCGGTCTGGCTGGCCATCGCCCTCGCGGGCGAGGTCGTCTACCCCTGGTGGATCTGGGTGGCGGGCCCCTGGGGCGCGGTGATCCTGCTCAGTTCGCTGCTGGGACCGAAACGCCACGGCTGACCTCCGGCCGGCCTACTCGACGTCCATCAGCGGGCGGTAGTTGCCCGTGGGCACGAAATGGGTGGTGGCCGTGCCGTCGTCGCCCACGAGGTGGACGGCGAACCCGGCGGGCTCCCCGGTCACCGCGGCGCGGCCGGGACGGGTGAGGTCGAGGAACAACTGGCGGTAGGTGCTGGGGCACGTCGTGCTGACCCTGCCCGCCACCTGCCCGACCGCCCCGCGGTGCACGTGCCCGCTGATGATCCGGACGACCTGCTCGTGCCGGGCGATGACCGCGGCGAACCCGGCGGGGTCGACGAAGCGCATGTCGTCGATGAAGCGGATGCCGATGGGGAACGGCGGATGGTGGGTGGCGACGACCGTGGGGACCCCCGGCGCGGCGCCGAGCGTCCTGTCCAGCCAGGCGAGCCGGTCCTCGCTCATGTGGCCGTGCGGATGGCCGTCCACGGTCGTGTCGCAGCAGACGAGCCGTATCCCGGCGACGTCCGCCGCGTACTGGATGGGCGCCTGGGGGCCGCTGCCGGTGCCCGCGAGCGACGGGTGGCCGGCGAACGCCTCGCGGAGGGCGTCGCGGTCGTCGTGGTTGCCGGGCATGGGGAACACGGTCATCGGCAGGGGCGACAGCAGCGCGTGCAGCCGGGCGTACTCGGCGGGCCGGCCGCCGTCGGCGAGATCGCCGGTGAGCACCACGGCGTCCGGCCGCGCGGGCAGCGTCAGCAGGCTCGACACGGCCGCCCGGAGGGCCCGCACCGGCCCCGAGCCGTCGTCGACCTCGCCGTCGCGTCCGGCCGCCAGATGGATGTCGCTCAACTGGGCGATGATCGGCATGCGTGCTCCTTGCGGTGCCCTTGGCGTCGGGCGCTGGGGCGCCCTCCTTCGGCGGACACCGCGTGCGGTCGCCGCATCGCCCCGACCCGCCCTGGGGCTCGCTGCGCGATCGGGGCCCCGCTAGCTCGGACCCGCCTTCGGACGCGATCGCGAGGCTGAGGACGGCGATGGTTCGGGAATGGGTGCCCCAGCTAGATGATCACTGGGTCCTACGCTACATGGGGGATCACGAGGGACAGGGCGGAAGTGACGTCTTCGGGGGCCGGGGCGACGTCGGGGACGACGTCGCGCAGGGCCAGCCAGCCGTTGATCGCCTGGACGGTCGGCTTGGCCTCGATGAGCTGGGGGTCCTCCAGGCCGTACCAGGCGGCGACCTTGGACCAGCGCCACAGCCGGTGCCCGGCCGTGGAGATCTCCGAGGCGGGGAAGCCGCCCTGGCCGCGGGCGCCGGTGATCGCCAGCCGGACGGAGTCGAACGAGCGGCCCACGCGCTCGGCGATGTCGCGGATCGTCAGCAGCGGGTCGGCCTCGACCCGCAGGACGTGCACGCCCGGCGCGCTCGCCTCGACGTGCTGGACGATCTCCATGATCGCGGCGGCGAGGGTGGCGCCCTGCCAGGAGCAGGAGGCGTTGCCGGGACGGTCGGCGTGCTGCGGCTCGCTGATGATCGAGACCGTGACGGCGCCGTCCGTCCGGTCGAACAGCGGGTCGAGCTCGTCCTCGTAGAGGGGGCGGCTGAGGATCAGCGCGAAGTCGTAGCTCGGCATGCTGACCCTCCTTCGGACGTCTCGACGCCCTGTCATCACGGGGAACGGCCCCCTGCCCGCCTCACGGGCTCTAGTGGAAAGGTACAACGCGGACGCGAGGTATGCTTGTGTCGGGAGCGGTCTCCGGAGCTGTATCGTGCGACAATTTCGCATTCGGCGGCCCGGTACCGTAGACTCCTATGCCGGTCCGCTGTCGGCCGCCTGATTCCCCTGTTCTCGATGCCCCTGGTGTCGTGGCACGGGTGTGGCCGTGTCCCCTGGGGGGGACGCCCGGGCCGGGTCCAATGAGCCGATCAGTGAAGCGCGGAGGACATGCCCAAGAAAGAAGGGGCCATCGAGATCGAGGGCACCGTCATCGAGTCCCTCCCGAACGCGATGTTCAGGGTGGAGCTCGACAACGGGCACAAGGTGCTCGCCCACATCAGCGGCAAGATGCGGATGCACTACATCCGGATCCTGCCGGACGACCGTGTTGTTGTGGAGCTGAGCCCCTACGACCTCACGCGCGGTCGGATCGTCTACCGCTACAAGTAGTCGCACTGGGGTTGCCTTCCCCGCGCGTGGCGGCGCGGGGGTGACCCTGATCCTAGGAGACCCAGTGAAGGTCAAGCCGAGCGTCAAGAAGATCTGCAACAAGTGCCGCGTCATCCGCCGGCACGGCCGGGTCATGGTCATCTGTTCGGACCCGCGCCACAAGCAGCGCCAGGGCTGACCGGCCGCACGGCCGGACCATCCCACGACAAGCGCGTCGCAGCCTTCGCACAGTGAGCCGTGCGACCTTGATCGGTCGCACGGCGCCGGTGTGCGAGGGACACCCCCGGACCGACGGAGGCCGGGGCCGCCACCCGGGCAGGGTGTGTGCGGGGGCGGCGCGTCCATACCTCCGCGATATGAAGGGAACTGCCCAGATGGCACGCCTCCTCGGCGTCGACCTCCCGCGCGAAAAGCGCCTGGAGGTCGCTCTCACCTACATCTTCGGCATCGGCCGGACGCGCGCCCTCGAGACCCTCGCGGGTACCGAGATCAGCGGCGACCTGCGGGTGCACCAGCTCGGCGACGACGAGCTGGTGAAGCTCCGCGACTGGATCGAGGCGAACTACAAGATCGAGGGTGATCTTCGCCGCGAGGTCCAGGCGGACATCCGCCGCAAGATCGAGATCGGGTGCTACCAGGGCATCCGGCACCGCCGCGGTCTTCCCGTCCACGGCCAGCGCACCCAGACCAACGCGCGCACCCGCAAGGGCAAGAAGAAGACCGTCGCCGGCAAGAAGAAGGCCGGCAAGAAGTAGTCCGGAGTCGGTCCTCCGGATCGATGACCTCAAGAGTAGAGAGAGCAGATGCCTCCTAAGAGCCGTGTCGGCGCCAAGAAGGTGCGCCGCAAGGAGAAGAAGAACGTCGCTCACGGGCACGCCCACATCAAGAGCACGTTCAACAACACGATCGTCTCGATCACCGACCCCAACGGCAACGTGATCTCCTGGGCCTCCTCGGGCCACGTCGGGTTCAAGGGCTCGCGCAAGTCGACCCCGTTCGCCGCGCAGCAGGCCGCCGAGGCCGCCGCCCGGCGCGCGATGGAGCACGGCATGCGCAAGGTCGACGTCTTCGTGAAGGGCCCGGGCTCGGGCCGCGAGACCGCCATCCGGTCGCTGCAGGCGACCGGACTCGAAGTGGGCTCGATCCAAGACGTCACGCCCGTTCCGCACAACGGCTGCCGTCCGCCGAAGCGCCGGCGCGTCTGAGGCAGGGGAGATCTAGAACAATGGCTCGTTACACCGGTGCGGACTGCAAGCTCTGCCGCCGCGAGAAGATGAAGCTGTTCCTCAAGGGCAGCAAGTGCGAGGGCCCCAAGTGCCCGATCGAGATCCGTCCTTACCCGCCGGGTGAGCACGGTCGCGGCCGGCCCAAGGAGACCGAGTACCTGCTCCAGCTTCGCGAGAAGCAGAAGGCCCGCCGCATCTACGGCGTGCTGGAGCGCCAGTTCCACAACTACTACGTCGAGGCCAACCGCCAGGGCGGCAAGACGGGTGAGAACCTCCTCACCCTCCTGGAGCGCCGCCTCGACAACGTCGTGTACCGCGCGGGCTTCGCCAAGTCGCGCGACATGGCCCGCCAGCTCATCCGCCACGGCCACATCCGGGTCAACGGCAGGAAGGTCGACATCCCGTCCTTCCAGGTGGGCGAGGCCGACATCGTCGACGTCAAGGGCAAGTCCCTGGAGATGACGCCGTTCCAGGTCGCCAAGGCCGAGGCCGGCGAGCGGCCCGTCCCGGCGTGGCTCGGCGTCGACGCCGACAAGATGCGGATCCTCGTGCACTCGCTGCCCGTCCGGCAGCAGATCGACGCTCCCGTCCAGGAGCAGCTGATCGTCGAGCTCTACTCCAAGTAAGGGCTCGACGTCCGCCAGGATCCCGCGGCGGGATCCGTGGGATCCTGGTGGATACGGGGAACACTCAGGAACGCGGTAGTCAAATAGCGGGCACCGCGGGAAGAAGGCACAACCATGCTCATCGCACAGCGTCCCACTCTCACCGAAGAGCAGGTCGACGAGTACCGGTCGCGGTTCACCATCGAGCCGCTGGAGCCGGGCTTCGGCTACACGATCGGCAACTCGCTCCGCCGTACGCTGCTCTCCTCGATCCCCGGTGCGGCCGTCACCAGCATCCGGATCGAGGGCGTCCTCCACGAGTTCTCCACCGTCCCCGGGGTCAAGGAGGATGTCACCGACATCATCCTGAACCTCAAGGAGCTCGTCGTCTCCTCCGAGCACGACGAGCCGGTGGTCATGTACCTGCGCAAGCAGGGCCCGGGCGAGGTGACCGCGGCCGACATCGCGCCGCCCGCGGGCGTCGAGGTCCACAACCCCGACCTGCACATCGCCACGCTCAACAACAAGGCCAAGCTGGAGATGGAGCTGACGGTCGAGCGCGGCCGCGGCTACGTCTCCGCCGCCCAGAACAAGCAGCCGGGCCAGGAGATCGGCCGGATCCCGATCGACTCCATCTACTCGCCCGTGCTCAAGGTCACCTACAAGGTCGAGGCGACCCGCGTCGAGCAGCGCACCGACTTCGACCGGCTCATCCTGGACGTGGAGACCAAGCAGGCGATGCTGCCGCGCGACGCGGTGGCCTCCGCCGGCAAGACCCTCGTCGAGCTGTTCGGGCTGGCCCGGGAGCTCAACGTCGAGGCCGAGGGCATCGACATGGGCCCGTCCCCCACGGACGCCGCGCTCGCCGCGGACCTGGCCCTGCCGATCGAGGAGCTGAACCTGACGGTCCGCTCCTACAACTGCCTCAAGCGCGAGGGCATCCACTCCGTGGGCGAGCTGGTGGCCCGCAGCGAGCAGGACCTTCTCGACATAAGGAATTTCGGCGCCAAGTCGATCGAAGAGGTCAAGCAGAAGCTCAACGACATGGGCCTCTCGCTGAAGGACTCCCCGCCCGGGTTCGACCCGAGCGCGGCGGCGGACAACTACGGCGACGACGACCAGGGCTACGCCGAGACCGAGCAGTATTGATTGTGATCCCGGCCCAGGATCCTCGCCTGGCGGCTCGGAACCTGACCGTGATCGTGCGAGCGCGTCATCGCTTCGCGATCTGCCCGCGTGGGGCTCGCCTTCGGCTTTGCCCCTCGCGGGCAGCCTTCGCGCTCGCGTGACGGCTGAGGCCCGTTGACGGTCCTCGGCGGTCACACGACACCCAGCGCGGTGGGGAACGTCCCCGCCGCGACCGGCTGACATCGGTACCTGATACGGCCGATGCAGGAAGGAAGCACCATGCCCCAGCCCACCAAGGGCCCCCGCCTCGGCGGCAGCGCCGCGCACCAGCGGCTGATCCTGGCGAACCTGGCCACGGCGCTGTTCGAGCACGGCCGCATCACCACCACCGAGGCCAAGGCCCGGCGGGTGCGCCCGCTGGCGGAGAAGCTGATCACCAAGGCGAAGCGGGGCGACCTGCACAACCGCCGCCAGGTCGCCAAGGTCATCCGCGACAAGGGCGTCGTGCACGAGCTCTTCACCGAGATCGCGCCGCGCTTCGAGAACCGTCCCGGCGGCTACACCCGCATCACCAAGATCGGGCCGCGCAAGGGCGACAACGCCCCCATGGCCGTGATCGAGCTGGTGCAGGAGCAGCTGGCCGCCTCCACCGCCGCCACCGCCACGGCCGCTCCGGCGACCGCGGCGCCCGAGCCGGAGGCGCCCGCCGAGGACGAGGTCGCCCTCACCAAGGACGAGGCCGAGACCGGCGAGGCCGAGACCGGCGAGACCGGCGAGGCCGAGGACGCCAAGGGCGGGGAAAAGGACGACAAGTAACCGGCAGCTCGCGGTTCTCCGGACGCCATCTCGCCAAGGCTCACCAGGCCCACCGTCGTCGGTACGAGACGGTGGGCCTGATCTTTGCCAGACTTGATCTCATGGTCAGGTCAGGGGGGCGACGATTCGCTGGGGAGCGTGTCAGGGGAGTGCCCGATGAACGCGGCTCGTCGGGAGGAACGGACAGACGTTGGAGAAGGACAGCCCAGCCGACATGACCGCATTGGTACGACTCCGGCTCGACATCGGCTACGACGGGTCGGACTTCGCGGGCTGGGCGCGCCAGCCGAACCAGCGGACCGTCCAGGGCGTGATCGAGGACGCGCTGGCCCGGATGCTGCGGCTCGACCCGCCGCCCATGCTCACCGTCGCCGGACGCACCGACGCCGGCGTCCACGCGAGCGCGCAGGTCGCGCACCTCGTGGTGCCCGTCGCGGCGTACTCGGCGATCAACGGCACGATGCCGCGCCGTCTCGCGGGGCTGCTGCCCCCCGACGTGCGGGTGTGGCGGGTGTCGATCGCGCCCGAGGGCTTCGACGCGCGCTTCTCCGCCCTGTCCCGCCGCTACGTGTACCGCGTCTGCGACAACCCGGTGGGCGTGGACCCGCTGCGCCGCCACGACGTCCTGTGGCATCCCCGTCCGCTCAACCTGGAGCGGATGAACCAGGCCGCGCGGCTGCTCGTGGGCGAGAACGACTTCGCCGCGTACTGCCGCAAGCGGGAGGGCGCGACGACCATCCGCGAGCTGCTGCGGTACGAGTGGGCGCGCGACGACCGCGACCCGCATCTCGCGCTCGCCACGGTCGAGGCCGACGCGTTCTGCCATTCCATGGTCCGCGCGCTCGTCGGCGCGCTGCTCATGGTCGGCGACGGGCGCCGTGAACCCGAGTGGCCGGCGCAGGTGCTGGCCGCGCGCGTCCGCGACTCGGGCGTGAACGTGGCGCCCGCGCACGGGCTGTCGCTGGAGGAGATCCGCTACCCGGGGGCCGAGAGCCTCGCGAGACGCGCGCAGGAGACCCGCCGGGTCCGGACCCTCAACGCCGCCGCCGCGGCCGCGGCGGACGGCGCCGAGGAGCGGCCCTGACCGGTCTCAGCCGCGGGCCCGGGCCTCGATCGGCCGGGCGTCGTAGTCCAGGAACTGCTGCGCGACCTGCTTGATCATGGGGTCGCCGGGGCGGGCGCTGCGGCCGTCGGCCCACTGCACGTAGGCGTAGACGACGTACCGGCCGCGGACGGTGGCCGCCGCGTACCCGCCGGCCCTGTCGATGTCGGTGGCGCGCTTGCCGGGCATCCCGCGGAACCACTCGTACTTCGCGGGGTTCCCGGCCTTGCCGACCTTCAGCGCGGCGGCCTTGGTCGGCATCACCGCGATCCCGGAGGTGACGGCGAGCTTACGGTCACGGTCCAGGTAGGTGGCCCGGACGACCTTCCGGCAGTTTTCCCGCCTGAGCACCGCGAGCATCGCGCCGTTCGCCGCGTACGCCGGGTCCTTGTTGATCGACCAGCGGTCCCGGACGTAGGTGCGCCCGCCGAGGCGGATCGTCCCTTCCGGGAACACCTCGGTGAACTCCAGGCCCTTGGTGTCGTTCTTCTCGTCGGTGATGTCCACCGGGGCGGGCGCCGGGGGCGCGGGGACCGGTGCGCTGCTCTTCACGGGAGGTTGCGCGGACCCGCCCTTCGCGTCGTCGCCCGCGCCCGTCCCGCCGAGGGTGAACAGCGCGACGACCGCCGCGAGTACCGCCGCGGCGCCCCCGCCGATCATCATCGGCCTCCGCTTCCCGGAGGGGGCCGCCTTCGGCGCGGGCTTCTTCGCCGACGGCGCGGACGGCGCATCGAGCGAGATGCCCTCGGCGTGGTACACCGGCGTGATCACGGCGGCCATGGCGGGCTGCTGCGCGCCGTTCTGCCCGGTCTTCGGATGCGGCCCGCTGCCGGTGGGCGGCACCACGCCGGGTGGCAGGATCGCGTCGGGCACGAGCACCGGCGCGAGCGGAGCCTTGATCTTCTCCGCCTCCTTGGCCTTCTCGAAGGCCGAGGGACGCTCGCTCACCCAGGTCGCGGCGGGACGTACGGGCCTGTGGGGGGTCGTCGTCCCCTCACCAGGGACCGGCCTCTCGGCCGGAGGCGGGGGCGGCTTGGGGCCGTCCGCCTCGGCGACCCTCTCGAAGGCGGGCGGGCGCTTGTCCGCGGGGGAGGGCCGGGCGGGCGGCTCCGGCTCGTCCGGGTCCGGGACGGCGGCGGCCGGTGCCTCCGGTTCGGGCTGCGGCTCGGGTCCGGGCACCGGCGGGATCTCGTCCTGGACGGCGGGGATGCCCTCCGGGTCGGTGTCGGTGAGATCGGTGGCCGCGCCTTTGACGATCGGCTCGGCGGGGACGGCCCGGCGCGAGTCCACCTTCGGGACGCCGATCCCGGCGACGAGGGTGCCGGGCGAGGCGTCGGGCGCGGGCTCCGCGGCTACGGCGGCCTCGGCGGCCGGTTCGCCGACCTCGGGCGCCGGCTCCACGGCCTCGGGTTCCGCGGTTTCGGCGGCGGGGGCGGGCTCCGGTGCCGCTTCCTGCGACTCGGCGGCCCACCAGGGGGTCTGGAGGCCGAACGGAGGCAGTGTGAGGGCGGCGGGGGACGCGGGCTCCGCCCCGGCCGCGGCGGGCGCCGCGTCCTCGGGGGGTGCCTCGGCCGGGGGGCCCGAGCCGCCGAAGCTGGGCGGCGCCGGGGTGGAGGGGACGGCCTGCGCCCCCGCCTCCGCGGCGGACTCCCGGGTGTCTTCAGGTCCAGACATAAGCAGTCAGCGTATTCAAAGCGGTCACTTCTGGAGGGGCTTGCCTTCGGTTTCCCTGTAGTGCAGGGCCAGTGACAGGCCGCTGCCCTTGACGAGCTGGGTGCCGAAGACGCGGACGACGGAGTGGTACCGGCTGGCGATCCTCTTGCCGTCCGGCCGCTGCACCCACGTCATGATGACGTAGTGGCCGAACGCCTCGGACGTGCCGAGCGCCTCACCCTTGCCGTTGGTCTTGGAGACGCCTGTGCCCGGCAGGGCCTGGAGGAAGGCGTCCTTGTTCCCGGCGGCCTTCACGGCCTGCTTGGCGGCGGCCTCGGTCCTGAGGTTCAGGACGCCGACGGTGCCGATGAGCTTGCCCGTGCTGAGCGCGTAGGTGGCGCGCAGGGCCTGCGCGCAACCGCCCTTCTTGAGGGTCGAGGTCAGCGTCGTGCCGCCGACGACGCCGGTGCAGCCCTTCTTGGCGTTGACGGCCGTCCGCACGTACTTCTGCTTGCCGGCCTTGAAGGACGACTTGCCGAACACCTCGGGCAGGGTGAGCGCCTTGGGGTCGGTCGTGCGGCTCTTGAGCTTCACCGGCTCCAGCGGCGGGACGCTCGGGCTCACCTTGGTCTGCGCCGTGGAGGCGGACGGCGTCGGCGCGGCGGCGCTCTTCGGCTTCGGGTCGTCCTTCAATATGGACGACAGCCCGACGCCGCCGCCGATGAGCACCAGGCCCGCCACGACCGCGCCGCCGATGATCAGCGGCAGGTTGCGGCGCCGCGCGGGGGCGGCCCCGTCCGGTGGCGCGGTGGACTGCGGCGCTCCCGTCCCGCTCTCCCACGCGCCCGAGTCGACGGTGCCGCCGAACGCGCCGAGCGGGCCGGTGCCCGATGTCTCCCCCTCCGCACGCGGGGCGAAGGGGGCCTCGTCGTCGCCGGTGCCGTACGGTGACGTCTCCGGCCTGTCGCCTCCGGGGCCGTACGCCGCTTGCGGCGGCTGCTCGGGTGGCCAGCCGCCGGGCTTGCCTTGATCGCCCGGATAACCCATGGCTTGGACCTTACCGTTCCTGGTTCAGGGCTCTGGACCTTCGGAACACCCACCATGACATGGGGGCGAACCGGGCGTCCCCGGTTCGCCAAAGGTCGGCCCGGGGCCGGGGGTGCGTCACTTCCAGCCGAAGTCCTGCGTCCACAACGGGCCGCCCGCCCCGTCGGCCATGCCGACGCCGATGGCGCGCAGGTCGCAGTTGAGGATGTTGGCGCGGTGCCCGGGGCTCTTCATCCAGCCCGCGACGACGGCCGCGGCGGTCGCGTACCCCTTGGCGATGTTCTCCGCGCCGGGGCTCGGATACCCGGCGTCCTCCATCCGCTTCCAGGGGCTGTCGCCGTTGCGCGAGGTGTGGTCGAAGTAGCCGTTCGCCGCCATGTCGGCCGAGTGCTTACGCGCCGCTGCCGCGAGCCGCGCGTCCGGCCGCAGCGCCTTGCAGCCCGCCTTGACGCGCTCGGAGTTGGTCAGCGCCACGACGGTCGCCTCGGGCCCGGACCCGCCCCCCACAGGCCCGGTGGGCAGCGGCTGCTCGGGCTTCCGCGTCTTCGTCGGGGACGGCCGCGCCGACGGCCGCGCCCGCGCCGGCATCGACCTCAGCGGCGGCGCCTTCTCGGTGGCCGTGGGCACCGGCTTGGCGGTGGGGTCCGCGGGCGCCCTCGTGTCGATGTCCGGCAGCCCCGACGACTCGACCGCCTGGGGCTCCGCCGTCGGCCCGGTCACGGAGGCGGGCTCGGACCGCAGCTCGGGCAGGACGAGCCGGTCGAGCGCGATCCCCGTCCCGATCGCGAGCGAGGCCGCGGTGACCGCCACCCCGGCGGCGATCACCGTCCTGGCCCCGGAGCGCCCGCGCCCCGGCGGAGGGACGGGACGGGAGCGGGGCCCGATGGTGTCCTGCGGGCCGATGCCGCGGGGAGCGGCCTCGTGGAAGGCGGCGCCACGACCGTCGTGTTGATGACGTCCGGGGGGTGGGCCGGGTCTGCGGGGAGAGGTCAGCGGGGGCTCCCGGGTGCGGGCCGGAACAAGCCGGCGTGGACCGGTCGGCCGCACCTTATCCCCACAGAACGCCAAAATCCTGAGAATCCCCCCAAAACCGCACGCCCCCAACACCCCATCCAACTCACCACCCCCACCCCCACCAGCAAGAACCGGCCCCGGGCGGGTCGGCCGCACCCCGGCAGGCCGAGCCTCAGCCGACGGTTTGAAGCTCAGCCACCGGTTACGGGGAGGCACGCGAAGCGAGCGCAGCGGGTATCCCCGGCGCGCCGCGTCCCCGCAACGAAGCGAGTGCAGCGAGCGCAGTGGAGGAGACCCGTGCTGCGCAGCCGGGGGGTATGGGGGTCGCCCCCCCCAGTGAAAATTGACCCCGCCGCCTAGGGCTGGGTATTCTGCGGGTTTGTTGTGTGTGCCGTCGCCTGCCCGCTCGGGCGGGGTCGGTTCGCAACGATGAGCCGGTGCGCCTCTGCGTGTTCGCGCGGGTCCCGGCGTCCCGGAGCGCCAGGTCGGATGCAGACCTCTGATCGGCGCGAGCAGGATATCCGCTGAGAAGTCGACGAGAAACGAAGGTCTACGACCGTGCGCACGTACACCCCTAAGCCCGCTGACGTCCAGCGTCAGTGGTACGTCATCGACGCGACCGATGTCGTGCTGGGCCGTCTCGCCAGTCAGGTCGCGCAGCTGCTTCGGGGCAAGCACAAGCCGATCTACGCGCCGCACCTCGACACCGGTGACTTCGTGGTCATCGTGAACGCCGGGAAGGTGGCGCTGTCCGGCAACAAGCTGGAGCAGAAGAAGGCCTACCGGCACTCCGGGTACCCGGGGGGTCTGCGTTCGGTGGCCTACGGCGACCTGCTGGCCAAGCACCCCGAGCGGGCGGTCGAGAAGGCGATCAAGGGCATGCTGCCCAAGAACTCCCTCGGCCGGAAGATGTTCGGCAAGGTGAAGGTCTACGCCGGTCCGGAGCACCCGCACCAGGCGCAGAAGCCGGTTCCGTTCGAGATCTCGCAGGTCAGCCAGATCAAGAAGTGACCCGCGCGCCCGTCGGCGCGCGGTTGTGAGGACAGAGGCCGCCGGGGCACCCGATGACCGGGTCAGCCGCCCTGGCTAGAACACCAAGGAGAACCGTGGACGATTCCACCGGCACGGAGGCGCCCGCCGAGGGCGCCGAGCTCGACTCGTACGAGGACACGCCGTCCGAGTACAGCACCGAGACCCCTGAGACGGCGGGCGAGGGCCTGCTCGGCCAGCCGGTCGCGACGGGCCCGGCGGCGGGCACGGGCCGCCGCAAGCAGGCCATCGCGCGGGTCCGCATCGTTCCCGGCTCCGGCCAGTGGAAGATCAACGGCCGGACGCTGGACCAGTACTTCCCCAATAAGGTCCACCAGCAGATCGTGAACGAGCCGTTCGTGCTGCTGGGCCTGGAGGGCCAGTTCGACGTCCTCGCCCGGGTGAACGGCGGTGGCACCACCGGCCAGGCCGGTGCGCTGCGCCTCGGGATCTCCCGCGCGCTGCAGTTCGCGAACATCGAGCACCGTCCGGCCCTGAAGAAGGCCGGGTTCCTCACCCGTGACGCGCGGGTGCCGGAGCGCAAGAAGGCCGGTCTCAAGAAGGCGCGCAAGGCGCCGCAGTACAGCAAGCGTTGATCGTCGGTACGAGCCGTCGCACCCGCTCCGGCGGGCGCGGCGGCTCGTGCGCGTTCCGGGGGGCCGGGTGCGGCCGTGGGGTGACGCTCCGGCCTGGCATTCCCGTTAGATTTGACCGCGCGGCGCGTCCGCGCGGTCTTTTCGTCTCTCTGGGGAGTTGAACTGTGGGTCGTCTGTTCGGCACCGATGGCGTGCGCGGCCTCGCCAACCGCGATCTGACCGCCCGGCTCGCGATGGACCTGTCCGTGGCGGCGGCGCGGGTGCTGGGCGAGGAGGGGGCGTTCAAGGGGCACCGGCCGCTGGCGGTGGTCGGGCGTGACCCGCGGGCGTCGGGCGAGTTCCTGGAGGCCGCCGTGGTGGCGGGGCTGGCGAGCGCGGGCGTGGAGGTGCTGCGGCTGGGCGTCCTGCCGACGCCGGCCGTCGCGTATCTGACGCACGCGCTGGACGCGGATCTCGGCGTGATGCTGTCGGCGTCGCACAACCCGGCGCCCGACAACGGGATCAAGTTCTTCGACCGGAGCGGCTACAAGCTGCCGGACGGGATCGAGGACCGGATCGAGGCGAGCCTCGGCGCGGAGTGGGAGCCGCCGACGGGTGCCGGGGTCGGGCGGGTCCGGGAGGCGCACGGCGCCGTCGAGCAGTACGTGGCGCACCTGATGACGACGCTGCCGGTGTCGCTGGACGGGCTGCGCGTCGTGGTGGACTGCGCGAACGGCGCGTCCAGCGACGTGGCGCCGGAGGCCCTGCGCCGCGCGGGCGCCGAGGTGATCACGATCGGGGCGGCGCCGGACGGGCTGAACATCAACTCCGGGTGCGGGTCCACGCATCTGGAGGCGTTGCAGCGGGCCGTCCGGGAGCACGGCGCGGACGCGGGGATCGCGAACGACGGCGACGCCGACCGCTGCCTGGCGGTGACGGCGTCGGGCGACGTCGTGGACGGTGACCAGATCATGGCGATCTTGGCGCTGGACCTGCGGGAGGCCGGGGCGCTGGCCGCGGACACGGTGGTCGCGACCGTGATGTCCAACCTCGGGTTCAAGCTGGCGATGCGGGAGGCCGGGATCACCGTGGTGGAGACCGCGGTCGGCGACCGGTACGTGCTGGAGGCGATGAAGGACGGCGGGTTCGGCTTCGGCGGCGAGCAGTCCGGCCATGTGATCATGCTGGACCACGCGACGACGGGGGACGGCGTGCTGACCGGCCTGCACCTGCTGGCGGCGATGGCGCGGCGGGGCCGTCCGCTGGACGAGCTGGCGAAGGTGATGACCCGGCTGCCGCAGGTGCTGATCAACGTCAGGGGCGTGGACAGGGCGCGCGCGAAGACCTCTCCGGAGCTGGCGGCGGCGGTCGCGGCGGCCGAGGCGGATCTGGGCGACACGGGCCGGGTGCTGATCCGGCCGAGCGGCACCGAGCCGATGGTGCGGGTGATGGTGGAGGCGGAGTCGCACGACCGCGCCCAGTCGGTGGCCGAGCACCTGGTGGGCGTCGTCCAGGCGGCCCTGGGCTGACGGGCGGCGACCTGAGGCCGTCACCCGAGTGCGCTACCGGCCCGGCGGGACGAAGCCGGAGGCGGGTCCCGCCGGGCTGATCGCGAAGCGGTGTCGCGTCTACCCGGGCACGGTCAAGGGGCGAGCCGCCAGGCGGGTCCCTTGGGCCGGGATCGCATCGGCTCAGCCTGCGTCGTCGATGTCCAGGCGGCCCACCTTGAGGTGCTTGATCTCGACCGTGCCGGCCTTGAGGTGCTCGATGACGGCGCGTTTGACCACGAGCTTCCCGATGCCGACGGCGCCGACGGTGAGGGCGCCGAGGGCCATCGCGCCGAGGGCGAGGGAGCCGAGGCCGTTGCCGAAGCGCAGGGTGAGGCCGGTCGCGGACGCGCCGGTGACCTCGGCGCCCGTGGCGCGGGCGCCGACGGCGCGTCCGTCGCGGACGCGGGGGCGCTCGTTCCTGGTGCCGGTGACCTCGCCGTTGGGTGACCGCTCGTGGGATTCCTTGCTCATGCGTCGAGCATATGGGGGCCGCGCTCCCGCCCGGACGCGGGGAGCCCGGGCGGCGCGCGGGCGGCTCAGCAGCGTCCGAGGAAGTCCTGCAGGGCGTCGTGGTCGGCGCGGGTCACGGGCAGCTCGTACTTCTTGGCGACCGCGACGTACTTGACCGCGTAGGCGCACTGAAAGCCCTTCTGCGGTTTCCACTCGCCGGGCCCCGAGTCGCTTTTCTGCCGGTTGGGGACGCCCCAGACGGCGAGCAGGTTGGCGTGGTCGTTGGCGAAGCGCTCGCGGCGGTCCTCGTCCCAGCGTGAGGCGCCCATGCGCCAGGCGAGGGCGAGCGGGTACACGTGGTCGATCTGGACCTCGGCGGCGTCGGACTTGGCGAAGGTGATGTCCTTGCCGCTGTAGGGGTCGTGCAGGCGGCCGGACGTGACGACGCACCGCCCCTTCTTCGCGACGCCGGTCAGGTCGCGGGCGAGGACGTCGTTGCGCTGGTCGCAGCCGTTGTGGTCGGTGTCCTTCCAGCGCGTGCCGAATTCGTCGCGCCGGTAGCCGCCGCCGCTGCCCTCGTCCGCGACGCGGAGCCCGGAGAGGTCCTTGCGGGCCCGTCCCTGCTCGCCCGCGGCGGGACGGGAGCCGGGCTCCTTCGGGGAGCCGGTGTCCGACAGGCCCACACTGCCTTCACAGCCGGTGGCCAGGGGGACGGCCAGTGCCAGTACGGCCGCCGCCACGCGGTTGCGCCACGTCATTGCGTCACCACCCGGGGTTTGTGCGGGGTTTCGCCGTCTTCGCCGGAGTTAAACGATCACACTGTACGACCTGGGGTTCCGTGCGGCGTGCCCGCGGCCCATGCGGCACGATGTACGGCGTGTTGCACCTCAGAGTGATCGTTCCGGCCGACCGGACCGAAGCCGTCTGCGCGTTGCTCGGCGACAGCCGAGGCGCGACGAACATCGTCGTCGTCCCCGGCGCGGCGCGCTCGCCGCGCGGCGACCTGGTGACCAGCGACATCGCCCGGGAGGCCGCCAACGAGGTGCTCGCGGGGCTGCGGGACCTCGGGCTGGAGCGGGACGGCTCCATCGCGGTCGAGAAGATCGACCTGCCGCTGTCGGAGACCGCGGACCTCGCCGAGAGACGGGCCCCCGGGCACGGCGACGACGCCGTCGTCTGGGCGGACCTCGACCGGCAGGTCACCGAGGGAACGGCGCTGACGTGGTCGTTCGTGGCGTTCCTGGCACTGGCGACGCAGCTGGCCGGCATCGCCGCTCTGATCGACTCGCCGGTCCTGGTGGTCGGCGCGATGGTGCTCGGCCCGGAGTTCGCCGCCGTCGCGGCCATCTGCTACGGGCTGACGCGCCGGCAGCCGTGGCGGATCGCCCAGGCGGTGCGGACGCTGGCCGCCGGATTCCTCATCGCCATCGTGATCACCTATGTGTGCGCCCTGGTGAGTCACTGGACCGGGGTGATCGAGATGTCGCGGCTGCCGGACGAGCGGCCGCTGACCGCGTTCATCTACAGCCCGGACCGCTGGTCGTTCATCGTCGCTCTGCTGGCGGGCGCCGCCGGGGTGCTGTCGCTGACGGCCGGGAAGTCGTCCGCGCTGGTCGGGGTGTTCATCTCCGTCACCACCGTGCCCGCCGCGGGCAACCTCGCGGTCGCGCTCGCGCTCGAGCACGGCAGCGAGATCAACGGCTCCCTGCTCCAGCTGGCCCTGAACTTCGCCGGGATGATCATCGCGGGGACGGCGACGCTGCTCGTCCAGCGCGCGATGTGGGCGCTCGTGCTCCGCCGGAAGGGCCGGAGGGCAGCGGGACAGGGAACTTAGGTCGATGGAAAATCGGCCATGAGGCTGTGCGCGCATAGCACCTGAGGGGGACGCCGACGGCGGGACCAGGCACTAGGTTCGGACTATGCCGATCATCGCCACCCAGGGGCTGACGATGAGGTTCCCCCGGGTGACCGCCCTGGACGACCTCTCGGTGGCCGTCGAACCCGGGGTCGTCGGGCTCGTGGGCGCCAACGGCGCCGGCAAGTCGACGCTCATCAAGATCCTGCTGGGCCTCCAGCCGCCGAGCGCCGGGACGGCGACCGTGCTGGGCATGGACATCGCCCGCGAGGGCGTCCGGATCCGCGAGAGCGTCGGGTTCATGCCGGAGTACGAGTGCCTGCCGCCCGACGTGTCCGCGACCGAGTTCGTCGTCCACATGGCCCGCATGTGCGGGCTGCCCCCCACCGCCGCCCGCGAGCGCGCGGCCGACACGCTCCGCCACGTCGGGCTGTACGAGGAGCGCTACCGTCCCATCGGCGGCTACTCCACCGGGATGCGGCAGCGCGTGAAGCTGGCGCAGGCCCTCGTCCACGACCCGAAGCTCGTGTTCCTGGACGAGCCCACCAACGGCCTCGACCCGGCCGGGCGCGACGAGATGCTCGACCTCATCCGCCGGATCGGCGCCGAGTTCGGGATCAGCGTCCTGGTCACGTCGCACCTGCTGGGGGAGCTGGAGCGCGTCTGCGACCACGTCGTCATCATCGACGGCGGGAGGCTGCTGCGGTCCCAGGCCGTCGAGGCGTACACCACCGAGAGCGGCGTGCTCACCGTCGAGGTGGACGAGGGGCGCGACGACCTCGGCCGGCACCTGCACGCCCAGGGCGTCGCCGTCCACCCCGAGGGACGGTTCCTCATCGTCGACATCGCCGGGGAGACGACCTACGACCTCGTCCGCGACGGCGTCGCCGACCTCGGCCTGCGGCTGATCCGGATGGAGCAGCGCCGCCACCACATCGAAGAGGTCTTCCAGGAGGCGCCGCCCGAGCGGCGGGCGCCCGCAGGGAACGTCCCGCAGGGAGCGCCCCGATGAGCACCAGCACGATCCACGACATCGGCTACCGGCACTACGACGGCCGCCGCAACGGCCGCGCGTACGTGCTGCGGTCGCTGTTCGTGCACAACCTGCGCGCCGCGTACGGCCTCGGCCGTCCCGCCCGCGCCAAGGTCATGCCGTTCCTCCTCGCGGCGATCATGCTGCTGCCCGCCGCGGGGTCGGTCGCGGTCTTCGCCGTCACCAAGCAGGAGGACGCGCTCATGCGTTACTCCTCCTACGCGCCGCTCCTCCAGGTGATCATCGCGATCTTCCTGGCGACGCAGGCGCCGGTGCTGGCCTCGCGGGAGCTGCGCTTCCACGTCGTCCCGCTGTACTTCTCGCGCCCCGTCGGCCACCTGGACTTCGTGCTGGCC
Organism: Actinomadura graeca; assembly: GCF_019175365.1. Classification (NCBI taxonomy): domain Bacteria; kingdom Bacillati; phylum Actinomycetota; class Actinomycetes; order Streptosporangiales; family Thermomonosporaceae; genus Actinomadura; species Actinomadura graeca. The sequence goes on from NZ_CP059572.1 coordinate 5,528,551, forward strand.
AAGGTCGTGGCCATGACCACCGCGCTGTTCGCGCTCATGGCGGTGCCCGTCACCGTCCTGTACGTCGGCGGGCTGGTGACCAAGGTCCCCGACTCGGCGGACCAGCTGGGCCGCTACCTCGGCGCCCTGGTCGGCTGCGTGCTGTTCGCGCTCGTCCTCGGCGCCATCGGGATGGTGGTCGCGGCGTTCACGCCCCGGCGCGGCTTCGGCGTCGCCGCCGTCATCGCCGTCTACATGCTGAGCAGCACGTTCGTCCTGATCGTGCAGGGCATCGCCGAGGAGCAGACCGACTTCACGCTGTCCGGCTGGGTCGGGCTGCTCGCCCCGTTCAACCTGGTCGACGCCGTGCAGGTGAGGCTGCTCGGCGCGGAGAAGTCGTCGGTGCAGGTGGCGCCCGGCGTGGCGGGCGGCGCGATCGCGCTCGCGCTGTGCGCCGTCATCGTCCTCGGCGCGGTCGCGGTCCTGTACCGCCGGTTCCGGAAGGCGGGCCTGTCATGAGCGAGCTGAGGCTGGACGGCGTGTCCCGCTGGTACGGCAACGTCGTCGCCGTCAACGGGATCTCCATGACGGTCGGCCCCGGCGTCACCGGGCTGCTCGGCCCGAACGGCGCCGGCAAGTCCACGCTGATCCACATGATGGGCGGCTTCCTCGCCCCCTCGTCCGGGACGGTCACGCTGGACGGCGAGCCGATCTGGCAGAACCCCGGCGTCTACCGCGGCCTCGGGCTCGTGCCCGAGCGGGAGTCGGCCTACGACTTCCTCACCGGCGAGCAGTTCATCCTCGCGATGGCCAAGCTCCACAGGCTGGCCGACCCGGAGGCCTGCGCGCGGCGCGCCATCGCGCAGGTCGAGATGGGCTACGCCGCCGGACGCACGATCGGCACCTACTCCAAGGGCATGAAGCAACGCATCAAGATGGCGTCCGCGCTGGTCCACGACCCGCCCGTCCTCCTGCTGGACGAGCCGTTCAACGGCATGGACCCCCGGCAGCGGCTCCAGCTCATGGACCTCATCCGCCGGATGGCCGCCGAGGGCCGCACCATCCTGTTCAGCTCGCACATCCTGGAGGAGGTCGAGCGGCTCGCCAGCCACATCGAGGTCATCGTGGCCGGCCGGCACGCCGCGTCCGGCGACTTCCGCAAGATCCGCAGGCTGATGACGGACCGGCCGCACATCTTCCTCGTCCGCTCGTCCGACGACCGCCGCCTCGCCGCCTCGATCATCGCCGACGGCTCGGCCAGCAGCGTCCAGCTCACCGACAAGGGCCTGCAGATCGAGGCGGTCGACTTCCAGCGCTTCACCTGGCTCCTCCCGCGGATCTCCCGCGAGGCGCAGGTGCGGCTCTGGGAGGTCTCCCCGGCGGACGAGTCCCTGGAAAGCGTCTTCTCCTACCTGGTGGCCCGATGAACCCGACCATTGCCATGATCACGTTCCGGGCGATGCTCGGCCGCCGCCGGGCGCTGCTCCTGCTGGCGCTGCCGCTGGTGCTGCTCGTCCTCGCGGCCGTCCTGCGCTACACCGGCAACGACGACCTCGACATCTCCGCGGACGTCCTCCAGAAGTTCGGCCTGGCGACGCTGCTGCCGCTGCTGGCCCTCATCGCCGGCACCGGCGTGATCGGCCCGGAGATCGACGACGGCCAGATCATGTACGTGCTGACCAAGCCCATCCCGCGCCAGGTCGTCGTCCTCACCAAGCTCGCGGTGGCGATCGTCCTGGTGACCGCCTTCGCGGTGGTGCCGACGCTGCTGGCGGGCCTGATCCTGACGGGGACGACCGCGCAGATGACACCGGCCTTCACCGTCGGCGTCCTCGTGGGCGGCGTCACCTACAGCGCCGTGTTCGTGGCCCTCGCGGTGGCCAGCCGCAACGCCGTCACGATCGGCCTCCTGTACGCCCTGGTGTGGGAGAGCCTCCTCGGCAACTTCGCCCCCGGCGCGAAGTCGGCGTCCATCCAGCAGTGGGCCCTGTCCGTCACCGACGCCCTCACCTCGGCCAGCCCGGTGAAGTCGTCCGTGGACCTCCCGGTCGCCATTCCGCTCCTGGTGGCGGTGGCCCTGGCCGGCACGTTCCTGGCCGTCCACCGCCTCCGTTCCCTCGCCGTAGCGAGCGCCGACTAGGACGGAACCCCTGGGCGCGGGGCGGCCCCGGCCGCTCCGCGAATCGGCTTGTCCATCGCTCCTGTACGGCGTTAGCTTGCGGAAGTGGATCTCTTCTCACGCTCGTGGACGGCGTTGCGCGCGGCGGTCGACGAACTCTCCGGCCAGGACTGGGAGCGGCCGTCCGGCTGCGCGGGCTGGCTCGTCCGGGACCTGGTGTGCCATCTGGTCATCGACGCCCAGGACGTCCTGATCACGCTGGTCACGCCCTCGGAGTCCGAACCGACCGTGGACTCGGCCACCTACTGGGACCTCGTCGAGCCGCCGACCGGCGAGGACCCGCTCGACGCCCTGATCCCCCGGCTGGCCGCCGCGTACGGCGAGCCGAGGTGGCTGAAGTTCCACTTCGACGACGTCGGCTCCGCCGCCGGCCGCGCCGCCGAACTCGCGGACGCGAACGCCCGTGTCAGCACCCAGGACAAGGTCCTGACCGTGGGCGACTTCCTGGCCGCGTACGTCATGGAATGGACGTTGCACCACCTCGACCTGATCGCGCACCTGCCGTCCGCCGCCGAACCGCCCGCCGAGACCCTCGCGGCCGCCCGCGCCTCCCTGGAGAAGATCATCGGGACGCCGGTCCCGGCGTCCTTCTCCGACGCCGACGCCCTGCTGGTCGTGACCGGGCGCCGTCCCCCGACGGACGCCGACAGGGCCGCCCTGGGCGGGCTGGCCGCGAGGATCCCGCTCGCGCTCGGCTGAACAAGCCCGCGACCGGGCAACACGAACGGCTTCGAGTGTGGCGCGGGCCGTCGTACCTGGAATGGATGGACGAGGAGACGCAAGCTCCTGGCGCGTAGCCCCGATGGCGGCCCGCAGTTCCCGGGATAGCGCGGACGGGTGGGTCTGGAGGGATAGCGCGGCGGCGTGCTGGATCCGGCGGCCCGTCAGCCAGGCGCAGGCAGAACGTGGTCGGCGCCTGACATGGAGACGGCCCCACGCCTACTGTGAAGTCGTCGACGCTTCGCGGAAGGGCAGGGCCATGTCTGACGACACTCCCAGCACCGTCGGAACGCGGCTGGCTCGTGCGCGCAAACGTCGCGGCCTCACCCAGATCGGTCTAGCCGAACGAGCGACGTACTCCCGCTCCCACATCGCCGGGGTGGAGGCTGGCCGGAAAGTCGCCACCCCGGCGTTCGTCGCCTCGGTGGCTGCGGCCCTTAACGTCGACCCCGCTGAGCTCTACGGGCAGCCCTACCAGGCACATGGTCGCGATGACCGGCTTCATGCGGTGATCCCGGAACTGCGCCGGGCCATCGCGTTGGGTGATGTGGGCCCTGACCTGCGCGGGTCGTCGCGTTCCCTCGATGTGCTGGCGGCCGAGACCGCCACCGTCCGGCGCCTGCTGAACGACGCGAAGCTGTCGAAGGCCGGGACGCGGCTCCCATCGGTCTTGGAAGAACTGTCCTGGTGGGCTCATGACGGTGACGACCCGCGAGCATGGGGGTTGCTGAGCAGGGCCCTCTACCTGGCCGCGAGCCTGACACGCAGACTCGGTTACAGCGGAGACTGCCTCGCGCTGCTCGAACGTGAGGCCGCGGCGGCGCGGCGTAGCGGTGAACCGAATCTCCGCCTGCTCGAACCGCTGCTGCGGGCCCTGGTGCTGACCGGCATGAACCAGTCGCTACCCGCACTGCGTCTTCTCGATCGGGCCTCCGCCGAGGTGGTGACCGGCCGTCCGGACGCGGGCGAGGTACAAGGCGCGCTGGGACTGCGTTCGGCCGTCATCGCCGCCCGGGCGGGTGACGCGACGCGGGCGTGGGACTACCACGGGCGGGTGACCGACATGATCCATGCCGCGGGCCAGGTGACCGCGGTGTACGGGCAGGAGGTGACCGCGGCGAACGCGGCCGTACACGGTGCGGCCGTCGCGGTCGAGCTCGGCGACATGGACGAGGCCGTACGACGGGACGAGCGGATCGGTGAGCGGACGCTGTCGGCCCTGCCGCTCGAACGGCGGACGCATCATGAGATCGACATGGCGCGAGCACTCACCGAGGCGGGCGCCTATGACCGGGCGTTGCGGCGGCTGTCGTTCGCCGAGCGGAACGCGCCACTGATGACGCACTACCACCCGACTGCTCACACGGTGGTGGCACATCTGGTGGACGTACGGCGCACTCTGCCAGAGCCGCTGCGTCGCCTCCATGCCCGGGTAGTCGGCTAGGGAATGGCGGCTCGATCCGCAACCGCGGGATGTTCTGAGTCGGAACAGTGCCGGTTTTCACAACCCGCATTCTGTGACTCATGGAACACGATCGATCACTCAACGAGTCCAAGGCCGCCTTAAGTCGTGATGTGTTGGCGCAAAAGGCCGCACTGCGGGGGGAGTTTCCTGGGTGGTCGATCATCCGCACTACCGATACCGGGCGTTGGTGGGCGACGCGGGTGACGCTGGTCAGTGAGGATCTGTCGCGGGTCGAGGGCTCCACCTTCGACGCCGACACGGCTGACGGGCTGCGCCTCAAGTTGCGGGAGGCTGCCCGCGCCGAGGAGGCCGGGCAGTGAGCGGGCGCGAGGAGGCCCTGCGCGCCTTGTCGGACGGGCTGGTCGCGCGCGGTATCGCCGTCCGCACCTACGCCACGAACCTGATCGTCACCGGGCGGAACGAGCGCCAATTTCTGATCACCTGCAGGAACGGCAGGTTCCGCTGGGGGCTGGGCGACGACATCGGGCCGATCACGGACGTGGACGGCGCGGTCCGACACGTCGCCGACGCTCTGGTGTGCCCGCCATGACCGGCGTTCCCGCGCCGCGTTTCCCGCTCGGGGTGTCGCACTGGCGAGGCAATACCACCGGACATTATTGGGCGCTGCTTCCCTGGCCCTGGTCCCGGCTGGGTTATCTGCTGATCGAGGCCAGAAGTGAGGACGACCTGGCCGGACACGTCCAACACCTCATGGACGGCATGGCCACGACCCGCAGCGGAGCGGCTTCCCGATCGGACCACCCTTCTCCAGCCCAGATGCCCCACTTCGCGGCCCCGCCGCGTCACCGTCACCGGAGGAGTTCCTGAAATGCCGCTTCGCGTGCCCGATCCTCGGGAGGACCCCAGGGTCGGGCCTTGGACGTGGTGGTTGCTGCTGATCGGGTCCCGCCAGCTCCACCCGACCTCCGTATGGACCCAGGAGGCCCCGGCCGCGGACAGCCCTGCGGTCGAGAGCGGCGGGACGGCCCTCCCGTCCCGCCGCCGCGCCCCGGACCGGAAAGGACGACGGTGCCGGTGAGTGCGCGGTACGGGTATCGGGGACGATGACGGTGACGCCGGAGGGCCGGCGGGTGTGGCTGGACGCCGCCAGGCTCAGCGGGCGGTGAGGGTGGTCAGGGTGGCGAGGATCTCGGACGCCGTGACGGGGTCCAGGTCGCCGAAGGGGCGTTCGCCGCTGCCGTAGGAGGTCGTGGCGAGCGTCACGCGGCGGAGTTCCTGGTCGGCGAACTCCTCGGGGGAGATCACGCGGACGCCGGGCTCCAGGTCGATCACCAGGTGGCGCTCCTCCGCGAGCTTCAGGGAGACGTGGCGGCGGAACCCGCCGGTCTCCTTGCCGCCCAGCGTCCAGCCGCGGTCGGCGAGGCCGAGGATGCGGCCGAAGTGGACGGTGCCGCCCTCGAAACGTTCCAGGCGCGTCGCGTCCCGCTCCTTGTCGGTGAGGGTGTGGACGGCGCGTCCGAGCTGCGGGAACGGCTGGAGGATCTCGTAGTCGGCGAAGATCTCCGACCAGGCGTCCAGGGCGTCCAGGCGCAGGGGGTGCGGCAGGTCGACGGGCGCGGTGATGGTGAAGGCGTCGTCGTTGACGTCGGCGAGGCTGCGGTCCTCGGCGACGCGGAACGCGGTGGGGCCGGACTTCCAGACGAGCCGCCGGGCGATGTGCCAGAGGAAGGGGTGGTCGAGCAGGACGGTCCGGAACTCCTCGGGCTCCCAGCGGCGGCCGGCGACCATCGCCGATTCGAGGCGCCTGACCTGGTCGGCGGCGACGGCCCGGACCTCCTTCTTCAGCTCGGCGAAGCGCCGGTGGGCGGCGGGCGCGAGGTCGGCGTCGTCCTTGGCGCCGGGCTTGGGGAGGGCCTTGCGGCGCTTGCCGTCCTCGTCCGCGACATAGGGCTTGAGGTGCTCGTCGAAGCCGACGGCGAAGCGGCGGGGACCGTAGTCGAGGGTCAAGCCGCCGTCGGCGTCCAGGCCCAGGTCCGGGACGAGCCGGTCGGCGAGCTGCTCGTCGCTCAGCCCCCGGTCGCGGGCGATGCGGGCAAGGGCGGACTTGGCGTAGGCGCGGATGCGCTTCTTGTCCTTCGCCCCCTGTGCCAGCAGGTGCAACTGGCGGAGCGCGCCGTCCGTCCCGATCGAGGTGAACACGTTCAGGGCGCTCACGCCGCCGTTGTACCAGGACGTGGACTTCTCCCAGCGGGCCACGACCGGGCCCAGGCGGGCGGCGGTCCCGTCGTCGCCCAGGCGGCCCAGCGCGTACTCGACGCCGGGCGACGCCCAGCGCGGGCGGGTGTCCTCGGCCCGGTACAGCGCCCAGGCGAACTCGGCCAGGGAGCCGGGGTCGCACGCCTCGACGGACGGCTCGACACCGGCGTACGGCTCGGCGGGCGTCGAGATGAGCAGCATCGTCACCAGGTGGCGGACGGCCGACTCCGGCAGCCGGTGCTCCCGGCCGCGCAGCAGGACGGGCGGGAGCGCGGCGAGGTCGAAACCGATCTCGGGCAGCAGGACGGGGTACCGGTCGAGCGGGTCGATGCCCAGCGCGGCGATGGCCCGCTCCGCCTCCTCGCCGTAGGGGCGAACGGCCTCCAGCACGGCCGCGCCGCCGTGCGCGTCCGCCACGGCGCGGATGTGCGCCTCTGCCCGCGCGCGCTTGGGGCCGGGGCGGCGCAGCGCGTCGGGGACGATCAGGGCGATGGCGGCCGGGCCGTGCTTGACGAACCAGTCCTTCGCGGGGTGGCTGAAGGAGTTGTCCTTGTGCTTGAGGAGGTACTGCGCGATCTGGGCGTCGAGGAAGGGGCTCACCGCCCACTGGTTGTCCCGGTACAGGGCCAGGGGGAGCGCGGCGAGCTCGTAGCGGGCGACGACGCCGCGCAGGACGAACGTGCCGGTGAGGTCGTCGCGGTAACGGTCGTCCGCGAGCAGGGTCCGGCCGTGCTCCTCGGGGCCGTACAGCAGGAGGTCGGCCACCAGTGCCCTGCGGCGGCGGAGCTGCTCGGACCGGGCTGTTCCGTCGGCGAAGGCCGCGGCGCGGGCGTCCCAGTCGGTCTCACCGAGCGGCGGGCACTCCTGGCGGGCCTTGGCCGTCCACTCCTCCCGCTCGCCGGGCGCCCAGATGACGGCCGTCGGCTCCGACGGCGCCTTCAGGCCCTTGAGGACGACCGGCTCCGGGTCGCGGGGCGCCCTGACCCAGGGCGGCGCCGCCAGCAGCGGCGGCAGGGAGTTCTGGGGCGCTTCGGGGGGAGTAGGCGACATCGCTCCTGTTTCCTGGGTGTGTCCGCCGGATGATCGCGGATACGACCCGCGGACGGCCGGGACGGTTCCCCCGGAAGCGTGTCAGATACGGCGCAGCCGTACGCGCTGAACGGCGTGCTCCCTGTTCTTGTGCAGGACGAGCGTCGCGCGGGCGCGGGTCGGGAGGATGTTGGAGACGAGGTTGATCTCGTTGACGTCCCGCCAGACGCGCTGGGCGAACGCGGCGGTCTCGTCCTCGTCCAGCTCGTGGGCGTACTTGTGGAAGTAGGAGCGGGGATCGGTGAAGGCGGTCCGGCGCAGCGCGAACAGCCGGTCGACGTACCACTGCCTGATGTCCTCCACCCGGGCGTCCACATAGATGGAGAAGTCGAAGAAGTCGGACACGCCGAGGGAGCCGGCGGGCGGGGCCTGGAGCACGTTCAGGCCCTCGACGATCAGGATGTCCGGCCGCCGGACGGTCTGCGCCGCCCCCGGGACGATGTCGTACTCCAGGTGGGAGTAGACGGGGATGGTGTGCTCGTCCGCGCCCGCCTTGATCGCGGAGACGAAGCGGACCAGGGCGCGCCGGTCGTAGGACTCGGGGAACCCCTTGCGGTCCATGATCCCGCGCTCGGTCAGCACGGAGTTCGGGTGCAGGAAGCTGTCGGTGGTGACCAGCTCCACACTCGGATGCTCGGGCCAGCGGGCCAGCAATGTGCGCAGCAGGCGGGACGTGGTGGACTTGCCGACCGCGACGCTGCCCGCGACCCCGATGATGAACGGCGTCGGCTCGACCTCGCCGCCGAGGAAGCCGCTGACGGTGTCGCGCAGCCGCCCGTCCGACAGGAAGAACAGGTTCAGCAGCCGGGACAGCGGCAGGTAGACCTCCTCGACCTCGGTGATGTCGATCGGGTCCCGCAGCCCGCGCAGCGCGTCGAGCTCACCGGGCGTTAAGGGCAGCGGGGTGTTCTCCCGCAGGGCCCGCCAGTCCTCACGGGAGAGTTCCACGTAGGGGCTCGGCACGCTGTCCCATCCGCTAGTCATGGGTCGAACAGTAACCGCCCGTTCAAGTCGGCTCCCCGGTTTTCACCCTGCGTACACGGTGACGCCACTCTCGGACGCGCCTGCCTGTAGGTCTTACGGCATGCATTGAATAGGCTTGCCGTCATGTGCGGAATCGTGGGTTACGTCGGCGGCAGGCCGGCGCTCGACGTGGTGATCGAGGGTCTGGCGCGGCTGGAGTACCGCGGCTACGACTCGGCCGGGGTGGCCGTGCTCGCGGACGGGCGGCTGGCGACGGCGAAGCGCGCGGGCAAGCTCGTCAACCTGCGCGGCGCGCTGGAGGAGGAGCCGCCCCCCGCCGGGACGCTCGGCATGGGGCACACCCGCTGGGCGACGCACGGCCCGCCGAACGACCGCAACGCCCACCCGCACGTCGACTGCACCGGCACCGTCGCGGTGGTCCACAACGGGATCATCGAGAACTTCGCCGCGCTGCGCGGCGAGCTGGAGGAGGCCGGGCACAAGCTCGGCTCCGACACCGACACCGAGGCCGTCGCCCACCTGCTGGAGGACGAGCTGAAGTCCGGCGGCGACCTCCCCGCCGCCATGCGCGCCGTGTGCCGCCGCCTGGAGGGCGCGTTCACGCTGGTCGCGGTGCACACCGGCGATCCGGGCCTGGTGGTGGGCGCGCGCCGCAACTCGCCGCTGGTCGTGGGCGTCGGCGACGGGGAGAACTTCCTCGCCAGCGACGTCGCCGCGTTCATCGCCCACACCCGCGACGCGATCGAGCTCGGCCAGGACCAGATCGTGGAGCTGCGCGCCGCCGGGGTGACGGTCACCGACTTCGACGGCCGTCCCGCCGAGGTGAAGGAGTACCACGTCGACTGGGACGTGTCCGCCGCCGAGAAGGGCGGCTACGACTACTTCATGCTCAAGGAGATCGCCGAGCAGCCGCGCGCCGTCGCCGACACGCTGCTCGGCCGGATCGGCGCCGACGGGCGGCTCACGCTGGACGAGATGCGGATCTCCGACCAGGAGCTCCGCGAGGTCGACAAGATCATAATCGTGGCCTGCGGGACGTCCTACCACGCCGGCCTGATCGCCAAGTACGCGATCGAGCACTGGGCCGGGCTGCCCTGCGAGGTGGAGCTGGCCAGCGAGTTCCGCTACCGGGACGCGATCCTGTCGCCGACGACGCTGGTCATCGCGATCTCCCAGTCCGGCGAGACGATGGACGCGCTGATGGCCGTCCGGCACGCCCGCGAGCAGAAGGCCAAGCTGCTCGGCATCTGCAACGTCAACGGCTCGACGCTGCCGCGCGAGTGCGACGGCGTCCTGTACACCCACGCGGGGCCCGAGATCGCCGTCGCGTCCACCAAGGCGTTCCTCACCCAGCTCGTCGCCGTCTACCTGATCGCGCTGTACATCGCGCAGGTGCGGGGCACCAAGTGGGGCGACGAGGTGTTCGCCATGGTGCAGCTCCTGGAGCGGATGCCGGAGAAGGTGGAGAAGGTCCTGGAGACGATGGAGCCCGTCCGGGAGCTGGCCCGGTCGCTGGCGGGGGAGCGGTGCGTGCTGTTCCTCGGCCGGCACGTGGGCTTCCCCGTCGCGCTCGAAGGCGCGCTGAAGCTCAAGGAGCTGGCGTACATGCACGCCGAGGGCTTCGCGGCGGGCGAGCTGAAGCACGGCCCGATCGCGCTGATCGAGTCCGGGCTGCCGGTCGTGGTGATCGTCCCGCCGCGCGCGCGGGCGGTGCTGCACGACAAGATCGTCTCCAACATCCAGGAGATCCGCGCCCGCGGCGCCCGGACGCTCGTGATCGCCGAGGAGGGCGACACGTCGGTCGAGCCGTACGCGGACACGCTGATCGGGGTGCCGGCCGTCCCGACGCTGCTCCAGCCGCTGGTCACGACCGTCCCCCTCCAGGTGTTCGCGTGCGAGCTGGCCACCGCGAAGGGCCATGACGTCGACCAGCCGCGCAACCTCGCCAAGTCCGTCACCGTCGAGTAGCCGCCCCGCGGGAACCGCCCGCCGTCCTCACGCGTCGCAGGGGGAGGACCCCGGTGTTGCGGGAGGTGGCGGGTGGGAGCCCCTGAAGGACTCGGGATCGAGGCGCGCGGCGTGACGCGGCGCTTCGGCACGCTGCACGCCCTACGCGGACTCGACCTCACCGTCCCGTACGGCCAGGTCACCGCGCTGGTCGGGCCGAACGGCGCGGGGAAGACGACCCTGCTGCTCATCCTCGCGACGCTGCTCGGCGCGGACGAGGGGACGGTGCGGATCGCCGGGCACGACGTCCGCGCGCGTCCCGGCGAGGCCCGCGACGCCCTCGGCTGGATGCCGGACACCTTCGGCGTGTACGACCAGCTCACCGTCGAGGAGTACCTGGCGTTCTTCGCCGACGCCTACGGGCTCCCCAAGGACGAGCGGCCGCGGCGCATCCGCGCGCTGCTGACCCTCGTCCACCTGGAGGACCGGCTCGGCCACCCCGTGCACGCGCTGTCGCGGGGCCAGAAGCAGCGGCTCGGCGTGGCCCGCGCGCTGGTGCACCGGCCCCGCGTCCTGCTGCTGGACGAGCCGGCGTCCGGCCTCGACCCGCGCTCCCGCGTCGAGCTGCGCGACCTCCTGCGCTCGCTGGCGGCCGACGGCGTGGCGGTGCTGGTGTCCAGCCACATCCTCAGCGAGCTGGAGGAGATCGCCGACCGGGTCGTCCTGGTCGACCACGGGCGCACGGTCGGCGAGCACGCCATGGCCGACCTCGCCGGCTCGTCCGCCGCGCGCGTCCGGTGGCGGCTCCGCTCCCTCGACCCCGGCCTGCTGGCCGAGGCGCTGGCGGGGGAGCTGTCGGCGTGGTCCGGCCTCGACCCCGTCCGTGACCTGCCGGGCGGCGCCGAGGCGGGCCCCTTCACCGAGACCGAGGCCGCCGGGCTGCTGGCCGCGCTCGTCACCCGGGGCGTGCCGGTCACCGGACTCGCCCCGGCGGGCAGCGCCCTGGAGACGGCGTACCTGGCGATGACCGAGAACCGGAGGTGACGCGGGGATGACGGCACGCGGTGCCGCCCTCGTGGCGCGGCAGGAGATCAGGACCCGGCTGCGCACGGGCCGCTGGCGGGTGCTGCTGGGAGTCTGGTTCGTCCTCGTGAACGGGCTCGGGCTGGCGTTCCGGCTGGCACTGGAGGCCGACTACGACCCCGGCGACGGGCACCCGGGCGTCCCCATGTTCGGCGGCGTGCTGCTCGGCGTCCTGGTCCTGACGCTGCTGGTCACCCCGGCGCTCGGCGCGCAGTCGATCAACGGCGACCGGGAGCGCGGGACGCTCGCGACCCTCCAGGTCACCCGGCTCACCCCCGGCGACATCGCGCTCGGCAAGCTCGCCGCCGCGTGGGGCTCGGGCCTGGTCGTGCTGCTGCTCACCCTGCCCTGCCTGCTGTGGCCGGTCGCCGAGGGCGCGGTCGGCCCCGGCCGCGCCGCCGTCGTGCTGCTCGTCACCGCGCTGCTGATCGGCGTGGTCTGCGCCCTCTCCCAGGGCTGGTCGGCGCTGCTGGCGCGCAGCGTCACCTCCGTCCTGATGTCGTACCTGACCGTGTTCGGGCTGATCGTCGGGACGCCGCTGCTGTTCATGATCGCGGTCCCGTTCACCGCCGACCGCCACGTGGGCGGCTACACCGAGCAGCACGAGGAGCGCGTCTGGTGGCTGCTCGCGCCGAACCCCGCCGTCGTGCTGGCCGACGCCGCGCCGAGCCTGCCCAAGCGGCGGGTCGTCGCCGGGGACCACGTCTACCTGGTCTCCCCGCCGGGGGACCCGCTCGGCGAGCTCAGCCGCGACGTGCGCGGGCTGCGCGTGGAGGACGGCTACCGGTACCGCACCCGGGACGACCGTCCCCCCGTCTGGCCTTACGGGCTGGTGTTCGACCTCGCCCTCGGGGCGGGCGCCGTCTGGGTCAGCGCCGCCCGGCTGCGGACGCCGCTGCGCCGTGTGCCCAAGGGCGTCCGCGTCGCCTGAGCGTGCGTTCCCACCCCGTACCGTCATGCTTTTCGCATTCGCGCGGACGGAGATCAGGAATCTCCATTCCCAGCAGAAATTGAGATTCCCACTGGCTCTGTAATTCTCAAGGGCGGTCGAATCGACCGCCCTTGGCGTCGTCCGCGAACCGCCGCCATTCTCCCACATCGAACACCAGCCGGATCGGGGTGTCCTCGCCGATGTGAGTGCTGTCACGTACGAAGATCACCCCGGCGCCCGGCCGTGCGATCTCGACGCATCCATTGCTGGCGCCGCATCGGGCACTCCTCCGCCATCGGGCGGGCGGTGTCACATCGAAACCCATTCCGGCTCCTGCCTCGAAAGTTGCCTGTGCCCGCGGCCGCGCTGCCGGTGCTCAAGCACAAGGTAACAAGATCGCCGAAAACGGGTGATCGAGGACGGCCGGATGGTGCCGGAGATGCGGAAGGGGCGAGGTAGCACCACTGTTTCCCCCGCGACGGCGGAGGGCCGGGCCCGGCCGGGTCCCGCCCCGCCGAATCCGGCCCGGTTTCTCTGTGGGGGGACGACCCCCTATGCCCCCCGGAACAGCCCTGTCTCTTGTGGGGGGCGACCCCCCACACCCCCCGGAACAGCCCTGTCTCTTGTGGGGGGCGACCCCCCACACCCCCCGGAACTGCTTGTTTCGCCGCCGGCCCCCGCGCGCCGGGAGCCGGCCGCGTGCCGTCAGCCCAGGTCGAACTCGCCCTTCTTGGCCCGTTCGACGAAGGTCCGCCACTCTCCCTGGGAGAACGACAGGACCGGGCTCTGAGAACCGTGCTTCGCGTCCCGTGCCCCGACGGAAAGGGACGGATCGGCCAGTGTGGCAACTTCGACGCACGTGTTGCTTGCCCCGCAATGGGCGCTTCTACGCCAATGCGGAGCGGGAGTGGCGAAAGGGGACACTAGGTGCCTTTCACATGGTGAAGGCCACTGTGCGGCGGCCCGTCACCACGCGTCCCTGGCCTCGGCGAGACGGCGCCGCGATTCCTCGGCGCCCCATGCCTGACCAGCGAGATTTGTATAGGCGAGCCTGTACATATAAGTAACGGTCTCATCCGCAAAGTGGCTGATTGTCAGCGATTCGGTGTGCACGATATCAGGAAAAACGATGTCGTGCACCGGCTTGAATTCGAGCAGGATAAATGTCTCCGCCAACACCGAGTGCGCGATGTCGAGTGGAAGTATCTGCACGGTCACGTTGGGAAGCTCCGTCATCCCGCAGAGATGTTCGAGCTGCTCCCGCATGACCTTCCGATCGCCGATCCGGCGTTGCAGGACGGCCTCGTCCATGACCACCGAGAGCTCCAGCGGATTCTCCCGGCGCAGAAGTTCCTGCCGGCGCATCCGCACCTCGACTCTGCGCTCCAGTTCCTGGGGCGGCAGCGTCGCGAGGGCGCTCCAGCCGCCGATCACGTGCCGCGCGTAGCTCTCGGTCTGCAGCAGCCCGGGGAAGACCGTGCTGCCCCACTCACGGACGGCGGACGCCTCCGACTCCAGCGCGATGAAGTCGGCGAGCGGGCTCGGGAGGTCGCGGTAGTCCTCCCACCAGTCCCGCTCCGCGGCGTCGCGCGCCAGGGAGATGAGGTCCCCGCGGCGGGCGCCGTCGACGTCGTACAGGTCGAGCAGGCGATGGACGTCGCTGATCTTGGCGCCGGTCCGCGCGTTCTCGATCCGGCTGACCTTGGCTGTGGACCAGGTCAGCCGCTCGGCGACCTCGTCCCCCGTCAGGCCCCTGCGTTCGCGGAGCCTGCGGAGTTCGGCGGCCAGCCGACGTTGCCGGACGGAGGGACCTCGGGAAGTGCTCATTGCCGGTGCCTCTCCAGTCCTCAACGGACTGTTCAGGCCGCATTCTGCCGCACGGGGGCACGGCAGTGCGAACACATCGGACCGTGAACTCGATTCTACGACCCAAGATTCTTATGCGCACATGACGCCGCAACTTGCAGAGCAATTTCCTGATCGACGCCAGGGGGTGCGGACGTCACCGCCGTGGCACCCTGAGTATGTGATCGGCGGGAGGGGAGCTTCTGGTGAGGTACGCGCACGAGGTCGCCAAGGTGCGGGCGGCGGAACAGGCGCTCATGGCGCGCCTGCCGGACGGTGCGCTGATGCAGCGGGCGGCGGCCGGCCTGGCGTCGGTGTGCGCCCGCCTCCTGCCCGCCGTGTACGGGGCGCGCGTGGTGCTCCTCGTCGGCGGCGGCGACAACGGCGGTGACGCCCTCTACGCCGGTGCACGCCTGGCCCGGCGCGGTGCCCGCGTCTCCGCCGTCCAGGCGGGCTCCAAGATCCACCAGGAGGGCCTCGCCGCCCTGCGCGCCGCCGGTGGCCGCCTGCTGGAGGACGACGGCGCCGCCGCCGTCGAGGCCGCCGACCTGATCATCGACGGCCTGACCGGCATCGGCGGGTCCGGCGGCCTCCGCGAGCCCCACGCCACCCTGGCCGCCCTCGCGTCCGCCGCCCCCGGCACGGTGGTCGCCTGCGACGTGCCGAGCGGCGTCGACGCGAGCACCGGGCGGGTCGCCGGCGCCGCCGTCCACGCCGACGTGACCGTCACGTTCGGCACCTACAAGCCGGGCCTGCTGATCGACCCGGGCGCGTCCCGCTGCGGCGTGGTCGAGCTGGTCGACATCGGGCTCGGCGCCGACCTGCCCGACCCGGACGTGGTGGCGCTCCGCCCCGCGGACGTCCAGCCGCCCGAGCCGCGCCCGGAGTCCGACAAGTACCGGCGCGGTGTCGTCGGGATCCTCGCGGGCGGCGACGAGTTCACCGGCGCGGCCGTCCTCAGCACCGGCGGCGCGGTGCGCGGCGGGGCGGGCATGGTGCGCTTCGCCTCCGTCGCCCACCCGGTCGAGCTCGTCCGGCACCGCTGGCCCGAGGCCGTGACCACGGTGATCGAGCCGGGCCGCCACGGGGCGAAGGTCGTCGAGCGCGTCGGCCGCGTGCAGTCCTGGGTCGTCGGCCCCGGCCTCGGCACCGGCGCCGCCGCCGAGTCGCTCGTGGAGGCCGCCCTCGCCACCGACCTGCCCGTCCTCGTGGACGCCGACGGCCTCACCGTCCTCGCCCGCCGCCGCGACCTGCTGCGGCGCGCCGCCCCGACCGTCCTGACCCCCCACGCCGGCGAGCTGTCCCGGCTGATCGACGCCGACCGCGCCGCCATCGAGGCGGCCCGCCTGGACCACGTCCGGCTGGCCGCCGCCGAACTGTCCGCGACCGTCCTGCTCAAGGGCTCCACGACCCTGATCGCCGAGCAGGACCGTCCCGTCCGCGTGAACCCCACCGGCACTCCGCGCCTGGCCACCGCCGGCACCGGCGACGTCCTCTCCGGGCTGATCGGCGCCCTCCTGGCAGGCGGTATGCCCGCCCTGGACGCGGCCGCCGCCGGTGCCTACCTCCACGGGCTGGCGGCCCGCCTGGCGGCCAACGCCCCCCGCACGCCCGAGACCCCCTGGCGGGCCGAGACCCCGATCAGCGCCGAAGACGTCATCAACGCGCTCCCCGCGGCCTTCGCCACCTGCTCGGGTCCGCCGTCCCCGTGAAAATGGGCCCAACCAGATCAGGGATAAAGGCGTCATAAGGGGTAGAAGGGACGGGGTGCGGGGGCCGTGAGCTGGGGCAGGGTGCCCCGAGCAGGGGTTCCGGGACGGCACACTGGGTGACCATGAGGGTTCCAGCGGAGGCACGCGTCGATCTGGACGCGATCGGCTACAACGTCGGCCGGGTGCGCGAGCACGCGGGCGGCGCCGAGGTCATGGCCATGGTGAAGGCCGAAGCGTACGGGCACGGGCTGGTGGAGGCCGGGCGCGCCGCGGTCGCCGGAGGGGCGTCCTGGCTCGGCGTGGCGAAGCTGGACGAGGCGCTGAGGCTGCGTGAGGCCGGGGTCGCGGTGCGGACGCTGGTGGGTGTCGGGGTGCCCGGTGAGCCCTACGAGGAGGCCGTCGCGCGGGACGTGGACCTGACGGCCGGGGCCCTGTGGATGATCGAGGAGGTCGTCCAGGCCGCCGAGCGCGCCGGGCGCCCGGCACGGGTGCATCTGAAGGCCGACACCGGCATGAGCAGGGGCGGCGCGGGGGACCGGGACTGGCCGATGCTCGTGGACGCGGCGCTGAAGGCGGAGGCGTCCGGGCATCTGCGGGTGGCCGGGGTCATGTCGCACTTCGCCTGCGCGGACGAGCCGGGGCATCCGTCGATCGCGTCGCAGCTCGCCGCGTTCACCGCGATGGTGGAGCACGCGGAGCGGTCGGGGGCGCGGTTCGAGGTCCGGCACCTGTCGAACTCGGCGGCGGCGCTGACTCTGCCGGAGGCCCGGTTCGATCTCGTCCGGCCGGGCATCGCGACGTACGGCCTGACGCCGGTGCCGCAACTGGGGACGTTCGGCCTGCGTCCCGCGATGACGCTCGTCTCGGACGCGGCGCTGGTCAAGCGCGTCCCGGCGGGAAGCGGCGTGTCGTACGGCCACACCTACCACACCGGGCAGGCGACGACCCTGGCCCTGGTGCCCGCCGGGTACGCCGACGGCGTACCCCGGCACGGGTCCAATCTGCTGGAGGTCTTCGCGGCGGGCCGGCGCAGGACGATCGCCGGGCGCGTTTGCATGGACCAGTTCGTTATCGACCTGGGGGACGATGAGATGTCCGCCGGTGACGAGATCATCCTTTTCGGCCCGGGGGACCGGGGCGAGCCGACGGCCCAGGAGTGGGCGGACGCCCTTGGAACGATCTCGTATGAGATCGTCACCCGCATCGGTTCCCGGGTGCCGAGGGTGTACTCGGGCGGGGCGCTGTAGGGGGCCGCGCATGGGCAGCAGGAACAGGCGCAGGATCGGCATCGCCGGCGCCGTCGCGGGCGTCGGCGCGGCCGGGGTGGGCGCGGCGGTCGGGCTGCGGCATCTGGCGGTCGGGCGGGTGCGGCTCCGTCCCGACCCCGACGCCGGGGAGCCGTTCGGTGAACTGCGGGGCCGTGAGCTGACGGTCGAGGCCGACGACGGCCTCCCGCTGCACGTCGAGGTGGACGGCGCCGACGACGCCCCCCTGACGGTCGTGTTCTGCCACGGCTACACCCTCAACCAGGACTCCTGGCACTACCAGCGGCGCGACCTCCGCGGGCTCCGGACGGTGTTCTGGGACCAGCGCAGCCACGGCCGCAGCGGGCGCGGCAAGCCCACCCACGCCACCATCGGCCAGACCGGCGAGGACCTGTACGCGGTCTTGCGGGCGACCGCCCGGCCGGGCGAGCCGGTGATCCTCGTGGGACACTCGATGGGCGGCATGTCGATCATGGCGCTGGCCGGACGGCATCCCGAGCTGTTCGGCGACCAGGTGGCCGGGGTGGCGCTGATCAACACCTCGTGCGGCGACCTCGCGGAGATGACGCTGGGCCTCCCGCTGGTGCTGGCCAAGCTCGTCCGCCCGCTGGCGCCGCGGACGCTGCGGGGCCTCGGCCGGCGCGCCGACCTGGTGGACCGCGCCCGCGGGCTGGGCGCGGACCTGGCGTTCGTCGTCACGCGGAGGATGGCGTTCGCCGACAAGCACGTCAGCCCGACGGTCGTCGACTTCCTGGAGCAGATGATCAGGGCGACGCCGATCGACGTGATCGCCGAGTTCTATCCGGCGCTGGCCGCGCACGACGAGGCGGCCTCGCTGGACGTGGTGGGCAAGGTGCCGGTGCTGGTGGTGGCGGGCGGCCAGGACCGGCTCACCCCGGCCTCGCACGGCCGCCGTATCGCCGGGGCGCTGCCGGACGCGGAGCTGATCGAGGTGGACGAGGCCGGGCACGTCCTGCCGCTGGAGTACCCCGGCGTGGTGACCGGCGGGCTCCGGCGGCTCGCCGAGCGGGTCCGGCCCGGGTACGAGGAGGAGCGCAGCGCGTGAAGAACATCACGGTCACCGTCCCGACGGCGGGGGACATGCGGGAGCTCGGGCTGCGGCTCGCCGGGCTGCTGCGGCCCGGGGACCTGCTCGTCCTGACGGGTGACCTGGGCGCGGGCAAGACGACGCTCACGCAGGGCATCGGCGAGGGCCTGAAGGTGCGGGGGCCGATCACGTCCCCGACGTTCGTCATCGCGCGGGTGCACCCCTCGCTCGCTGGCGGGCCGCCGCTGGTGCACGTGGACGCCTACCGGCTGGGCGGTTTCGCGGAACTGGACGATCTGGACCTCGACGCCTCCGTGGAGGAATCGGTGACGATCGTGGAATGGGGCGAAGGGCTCGCCGAGGGCCTTGCCGACGACCGCCTGGAAATGATCATTTCTCGCGGGGACGGCCCCGGAGAGGAGCGGCGGGTGCGGATCACGGGCGTGGGCGACCGCTGGTCCGACCTGGAGCTCGACCCCGCCTGAGCGCTGGAAGATCGTCCCGCTTTTTGTGAGTCTGGCATGAACTACTTCGCTGGTCCATGTCGTACTCTTTGCGCGAACGAACCTCTTCTTCGCGACAAATGAGAGTTTCGCAAGCGGGAGTGGGGATCCGGTGAGTGGAAGCCATCGCAGCGGTGGACACGACCGCGAATACGGGCCTTACCACGGCCGTGACCATCGGGGCCACGGCGGCTACGAGGCGGGCAGCGGCGGCTACCGGCTGGGCGGCTACCAGGCGGGCAGCGGCGCCCACCGGGCCGCTACCGGCCACCGCACGGGGACCGGCACCCACCGCGTGGTCCGCGAGCCGCACACCGGACGCCGCGTGGCGATCACGCTCGCCGGTGTCGGGGTCGGCGCCGTCGCCTGCGTGCTCGCCGCCGTCGCCATCCTGGGCGGTTCCGACGGGCACGGGAACGCGTCGGGTCAGGTCGTCGGTTCCAGCGCCGCGGAGAGCACGCCGATGGACAGAACGGAACGTTCCCTCGTCCCGGACACCTGCACGACCGTGGGCGACGACCTCGCCGCCCGCCTCGCGCCCGGCGCCACGCGCAACCAGGCCGACAACTACCAGGGCAACGACCGCCAGAACCAGTGCGTCTGGGGCGCCTACACGGGCGACCGCAAGCGCCAGCTCACTGTGGAACTGCGCGCCATCCCCGGCAACGGCGACCGGACCGCGACCGACGCCGCAGGCGCCGCCTTCGCCTCCGAGCGCAAGGACGACGAATCCGGCAAGGCGCTCCTGGCCGGCCAGGAGCTGACCGAGAAGCGCGGCCTGGACGACGTCGGCGACGAGGGCTACGCCGTCTACAGCGTCGACGGCGCCCAGGGCTCCGGCGAGGCCATCGCCAACGTCCGCGCGGCCAACGTCCTGGTGACCGTCCACTACTCCGGCTCCGACAAAGGCGACCCCCTGGCGGCCAAGACCGCCATCAACGGCGCCGTCCAAGCAGCCAAAGCCGTCCTGCAAAACCTGGACTGACCCAGGCGCAGACAGCTCGAACCTAAACTGGACCTGTGCTGGTCTTGGCTTTCGATACCGCTACCGCCGCGATCACCGTGGCGCTGTACGAGTGGACGCCCGGCGAGGGTGCCGTGTCGCGGGGGGCGGCCGAGGCCGTCGACCGGCGACGGCACACGGAAGTGCTCACCCCGTCCATCGCGCGGGTGATGGCGGACGCCGGTGCCGCGCCGGAGGATCTGAGCGCGATCGTGGCCGGGGTGGGGCCCGGGCCGTACACCGGGCTGCGGGTGGGGCTGGTGACCGCGCGCGCCATGGGGGAGGCCCTCGGCGTGCCGGTGCACGGCGTCTGCACGCTGGACGTGATCGCGTGGGCCTCCGGGCGGGACGAGCCGTTCGCGGTGGCCACGGATGCGCGGCGCAAGGAGGTGTACTGGGCGCGGTACGCCTCGCGTGGCGCGCGTATCGGCGAGCCGTCCGTGGGGCCGCCGTCGGAGGTCCTGGACGGGGCGCCGCAGGGGCTGCCCGTGGTGGGGGAGGGCGCGGCCCTGTATCCGGAGGTCTTCGGCGAGTCCGGGCATGAGCCGCTGCTGCCGACGGCCACGGCGCTCGCGGAGCTGGCGATCGCGCGGCTGGGCGGGCTCAAGGTCCCGGTGCTGCTGCCGCCCGAGCCGCTCTACCTGCGCAGGCCGGACGCGAAGGAGCCGGGCCCGCGCAAGAAGGTGACGCGGGCGTGAGCGAGGTCGTCCTGCGGCCCATGACCGGCGCGGACCTCCCGGCCGTCCACCGGCTGGAGACGGTGCTGTTCCCCGAGGACGCGTGGAGCGAGGGGATGCTCCGCGAGGAGCTGGCCGGGCAGCCCGGCACGCGGCACTACGTCGTGGCCGAGGAGCGGGAGGAGATCATCGGCTATGCGGGTCTCGCCGCCGCGGGCGGGCAGGCCGATGTGCAGACCATCGGGGTCCGGGAGGACCGGCGCGGGGCCGGGGTCGGCGCGGCGCTGCTGACCGAGCTGGTGGACGAGGCGGTCCGCCGGGAGAGCGAGGCGGTGTTCCTGGAGGTCCGCGCCGACAACGCCGGGGCGCGCCGGCTGTACGAGCGGTTCGGTTTCGGGCAGGTCGGCATCCGCCGACGCTATTACCAGCCTTCGAACGTGGACGCGATCGTGATGCGGCGCGTGCTGCACCGCCGTCCTGTGGGCTTTTCCAGGGAGAAGTGATGATCCGCGACGAGCCGCTGGTGCTCGGCATCGAGACCTCATGCGACGAGACGGGCGTCGGCATCGTGCGGGGGCACACCCTGCTCGCCGACGCCATCGCGTCGAGCGTCGACCAGCACGCCCGGTTCGGGGGGGTGGTGCCCGAGGTCGCGTCGCGCGCGCATCTGGAGGCGATGACGCCGACCGTGGAGCGGGCGCTGGCCGACGCGGGCGTGTCGTTCACCGATGTCGACGCGTTCGCGGTGACGGCCGGGCCGGGGCTGCCGGGCGCGTTGATGGTCGGCGTGGCCGCCGCCAAGGCGTACGCGCTGTCGCTGGGCAAGCCGCTGTACGGCGTCAACCATCTCGCCGCGCACGTGTGCGTCGACCAGCTCGAGCACGGGCCGCTGCCCAAGCCGTGCGTGGCGATGCTCGTCTCGGGCGGGCACTCCTCGCTGCTGCTGGTGCCGGACGTGGCGAGCGACGTCCGGTCCCTCGGCAGCACGGTGGACGACGCGGCGGGGGAGGCGTTCGACAAGGTCGCGAGGGTCCTGGACCTCGGGTTCCCCGGCGGGCCGGTGATCGACCGGATGGCGCGCGAGGGCGACCCGGCCGCGATCGCGTTCCCGCGCGGGAAGTACAACGACGGGACCTACGACTTCTCGTTCTCCGGCCTGAAGACGGCGGTGGCCCGCTGGGTGGAGGCGAAGGAGCGGGCCGGGGAGCCGGTGCCCGTCGCGGACGTCGCCGCGTCCTTCCAGGAGGCCGTGGTGGACGTCCTCACGCAGAAGGCGCTGAAGGTCTGCAAGGACAACGGCGTCCACGACCTGCTGATCGGCGGGGGAGTCGCGGCGAACTCGCGGTTGCGGGCCCTCGCGGCGGAGCGGTGCGAGGCCGCCGGGGTCCGGTTGCGGGTGCCGCGCCCGAAGCTGTGCACCGACAACGGCGCGATGGTCGCCGCGCTGGGCTCGGAGCTGGTCGCCTCGGGGCTCGCCCCGTCCGACCTGGAGCTTCCGGCCGACTCCAGCCTGCCGATCGAGTCGATCACCCTGTGAGCCCGGCCAGCAGGCCGGCGAGGTAGTCCTCCAGGAGCGGGACCTTCGCCTCGTCGAGGAGGCGGTCGTCCTCCTCGGGCAGCAGGTCGAGGACGCTGCGCACGTCCCAGTACGGGTGGTGCGGGTGGCCGCCGGACACCTGGTCGAACGTGGCCAGGAACCGGTCGGCGACGCCCCGCCCGTACCGCAGCACGAGCCCGCGCCGCATCCGCGCGATGTCGACGGCGATGGGGCCGGACGAGGCGTCCGACCAGTCGACCACGCCGGTGAGCTTGCCGTACGACCAGAGCGTGTTGTCGGGGTGGTAGTCGCGGTGGATGAACCGGGCGGGCGCCTCGGGCGGCGTCCCCGCGGCGGCCTCGAAGGCGCGCTCCCACAGGCCCGGGCGCGTCGCGTGCTTGGGCGGCAGCCGCACGTCGAGCCGGTTGTACGGGACGTACGGGGGCATCGTGGACGCCCCGTTCAGCGCGTGCACCGCGAGCAGCGCCGCGGCGAGCTGGATCAGGTACTCGGGCAGGTCGTCCGGCGCCGGGCGGGGCGGGTGCCCGACCAGCCGCGTGATGAGCAGCGCGGGGACATCGCAGTACGCGCCGGACGGGTCGGCGGCGACGAGCGAGGGGGTCGGGATCTCACAGCCGGCGAGCAGCGCGAGCGCGGCGATCTCACGCTCGGGTGAGAACTCCGTGTCGACGTAGTAGCGGCGGGCGGCCGTCACCGGGTCGGCCGCGGGCGCGGTGTCGCGGGGCGTCCAGCGGCGCAGGACGAGCCGGTGGGCGCTGCCCGCGGGGGTCTCCACCAGCAGGGCGTGGTTGGCGTGGGCGGAGCCCCCCGCCAGTGGCCGGATCATCCGCACCTCGGCGCCCTTGCCCAGACAGCCCTCCACCCAGCGCAGGGTGGTGGGGCTGAGCGGGGCGCCGACGGGAAGAGTGGGAGCCGGTGAGTGGGTCACGAGATCCATGAAAACGGATTCCGAAGGGTATTGGGAGTGATTTTGCGAAGACGGAACGTAACAAATTGCACGTCATCGACGTGTCTTGATGGAACCTCTTCGGTCGTCGCGTCGGTTTACCGGACAAATGTCGCGGGTTCCGATGGGTATCCGAAGGAGTGCATCGGGCGGGGCCGGCACGGCCCCACCCGATCGCGGTTCGGGTGCCATTCATTCCAGGAGGAACCCGTTCGGTTCCACCGGAATAGTCCATTCTGGGGATAATCCCCCGGTCCCCGATCACACCTTTCCATCCCGGGCGACGCCGGTGAGCGGTCGCCTCAGTCCTTGCCCTCGCGGCGCGGGCGCAGCAGCGCCTCGGCCAGCGCGAGCATGGTCTCCTCCAAGGTGGACAGCCGTTTCAGCACGTCCTCGTGCACCGCGTTCACCTGCTTGGAGACGTCGTCGTGGACGCCGTCGACCTTCTTGCCGACCTCGGTCTCGACGTGGGAGAAGCGCTTGGCGAACTCGGACTGCGCGGCCTCGGCGCGCCGTCCCGCCTCGTCCTGCATGCCCTCGACGCGCCGGGCGAACTCCTCCTGCACGCCGCCGACCTGCCGGGCGACGTCCTCCTGCATGTTGCCGACCTGCTTGGCCACGTTCTCGTGGATGCTGCCGACCTGCCGGGTGACGTCGTCGTGGATGTCGCCGATCCGCTTGCCGAAGTCGTCGTGCACGCCGCTGACCTGGCGCGCCACCTCGGTGTGCACCGACTCGACCTGCTTGGTCACGTCGATGTGCACCGACTCCACCCGGCGGGAGACGAGGTCGACCTGCGCCGTGAACTCCTCCAGGGCGCCGTCGACCCTCTTCGTGACCTCCTCGTGGATCCCCTCGATGCGCTTGCGGACGTTCTCGTGCACGTCCTCGAACCGGCGGGAGAACTCGTCCATGCGCTTGGCGACGTCGCTGTAGGCCGTCTCGGCGATCTGGGACATGGTCGCCTTGACCTCGTCCCGGTCCGGGCGGGCGCGCAGCTCCTCGATCAGCGGGTCGACCGCGTCGGCGAGGTGCTTCTCCAGCGCGTCGAAGCGGTCGCTGTGGTCGGTCATCGGACGCTGGGCCAGCTCGGCGAGCAGCCGGTGCAGCTCGGCGATCTCCAGCGTGGCCGGGAGCCGCCCGATCCGCTCGCCCACGCCGTCCAGGCGCCCGTCGATGCTCTCGAACCGCCCGTCCAGGCCCTCCAGCTTGCCCGACAGGCCCTCCAGCCGGCCGTCGACGCCGTCGAGCCGCCCGTCCAGCCCGTCCAGCCGGCCGCCGACGCCCTCGACCCGGCCGTTGACCGCCTCCAGCCCCTGCTCCATCCGCTCGGCCATCTCCCCGAGCGCCTGGTCGACCCGCGCCGTCACCCCGTTGATCGAGTGCTCGAGCCGCTCGGACCGGTGGCCGAGCTCCGCGAGGGACTTGTCCAGCCGGTTGAAGCGGACGGACGCGGCCTCCATGCTGCCCTGGAGCTTGTCCAGCCGCTTGGTCATCTCCTCCATGCGCTGCGCGGCCTGCTGGGTGGCCTCGGTGATGTGCTGCGCGGAGTCCAGGACGGCCTGGATGCGGGTCAGGCCCTCGTCGACGTTCTCGGCGACGACGCCCACGTCGGCCCACAGGGCGGGCAGCTCGGCGACGGGCTTGACCCGCTCGCCGAACGCCTCGATGTGCTCGGCGAGCCCCTCGGCCCACTCCGGGGGCTTGCTGGACAGGTCGTCGACCTGCCCGCGGACGCTGTCGATCTGCCCGGTCAGCCCGCTGAGCTCGCGCTCGCGGACCTCGCGGAGCAGCCACTCCATACCCTCCAGCCGCTGGCGGATCTCGTCCAGGACCTGACCCTGTGAGCGCTGTTCATAGACGTGGTCCTGCGCCGCACGGGCGAGCAACTCCCGCATCCGATCCGAGACCGGTTGACCCCCCGTCTGCAGGAAGTTGTGATTCGTTTCCACCCGATGCTCCTTCGTGTGCCGACGCACGAAATGGCGCACGGCAATGAATCGTGAAGTGGCCACTGTAGTGCGTGTACACCGCCGCTATAAGGGGTAGCAGGGAACATTGCGAGTTCTGTGGAATGCGCCTGTTACCCCACTGATGCGGATTGCTGGGTACCGCGGGATGTCAGGGAGAATTCCCGGTTCGGCGGGCATCGGCCGTCGGGTGGCCGCTGTCCCGGTACGGGGACGGCGTGTCCGCGCGATGGCGGGGCCGTTCGGCGTGGAGTATGGCCGTACATCTCCACTGATATCCGGAGTTCGTGTCCTGCCCCGCGGACCGGTGGTCCCGCACGTGCCGCCCCGCCGGCGCTCCGGAGCGGGCGGTCCGGAGGTGAATTCGGGACCGTTTTCGGACGCGTCACGGACCCGGTTGCTGAACCTGCCTTGGTGTTTCTTCGCCTGAGGATCTCGACGCGCCGATTCCCGTGGCCCGTCGTGCTCTTGCCGGTGACGAGCATTCCCTGGCCAACGCAATGCCGGAAAGCGCCGATGATTTGCGCTGCCATGGCGCGTCCCCCGGGGCCCCTTGGCATTGCCCGTCCGGGCGGAAGATCTTTGGCCCGATTAGCGGCGCCGGGCCGCGCCCGGGCGGGTCTTCGGGGTAGCGGCGCGGCCGCCAGGGGCCCTCGGGCGGCCCGCCGGGGACGGGACGGTCAGCGGGGCACCGGCGCCGCCAGCAGCGCCACCGGATCGCGTCCCACCCTGGTCACCACCAGCGTCAGCGCGGCCCCGCCACGCCCGGCGCGCCGTCCGCCGAAACCGAGGTCGCGCCGCAGCCGGTCCACGTCGACCGCCGAACCGCGCTTCTTGACGGTCAGCACGCCCACCCCGCGGCGGCGCAGCTCGGCCCGCAGCCGCTTCACAGAGAACGGAAGCACGTCCTCGATCTCGTACGCGGACGCGAACGGGGTCGGGTGCAGGGCGTCGGAGGTGACGTAGGCGATCCGGGGGTCGGCCAGGCCGCCGCCGACCAGCTCCGCGACCTCGGCGACGAGGTGCGCGCGGATCACCGCGCCGTCGGGCTCGTAGAGGTAGCGGCCCCACGGGCGCACGTCGGGATCGTCCAGCCCGCGCGGCGTCAGCGTCCACCCTCCGTGAGGGTCCTCGTCCCTCGGCCGGTCCGCGTCGTCGGGCGGGAGGAGGGTGGCGCGGCGGCCGACGTCGCCCGCGAGACGGCCCAGCCAGATGGCGGCCTCCTTCACGTCCCCGGCCACCGACACCCACTCCGCCTCGGCGCCGTCCGGGACGGCCTCGTGCGGGATGCCGGGCGCCACCTTGACGCAGGCCGCGGGGACCCGTCCGGCCAGGTCCAGGACGGTGTCCAGCGGCGGCTCGTAGGAGCGGGGGTCGAAGACGCGCCCCCGCGCGGTGCGGCGCCCCGGATCCGCGAAGACGGCCGCATGCCCGGCGGGGTCCTCTTCGGTCGCGTCACCCACCCGGACCGACGCGAGACCGTCCAGCCCGAGTGCCGTGACGTTGGCCTGCGCCACCTCAGCGGTCAGCGGGTCGATCTCCACGCCGACCCCTGGGAGCCCGGCGCGCGCGCGTGCGACCAGATCCGCGCCGACCCCGCATCCCAGTTCCAGGGTTTCACCGGACAGCGAACACTCGGCGAACCGGCGCGCGCGATGCGCCGCCACGCTCGCGCGCGTGGACTGTTCCAGCCCGGCCTGCGTGAAGTACATGCGGCGGGCGTCCGGTCCGAACTTGGCCACCGCCCGGTCGCGGAGCCGCACCTGGGTCAGGGCCGCCGCCACCAGCGCCGGGTCGTGCCGTTCGCGCAGGCGGGACGCCGTGGCGAGCAGCCCGCCCTCGCTCACGTCCGCGGCGGCGGCCTCGTCCAGGACGGCCTGTCCGGCAGGGGTCAGCAGGCCCCGGAACGACGCGATGTCCATACGCTGGAAGTTATCGGCCGGTGAACGGCGCGCGACCAGGCACGGCGGCCCGTCCCGCGAGGAGGATCCCCGGCGGAGGGGGAGGTCGTGTCCGTGTTGACGGGCCTCCGGGCACGGCATAGTCTCCATGACTGGCACTCTCCTTGCGAGAGTGCCAAACACAGCGACAAAGGTCGGTCTGGCACCCGCGACGACAGGCCGGTCCAGGGTCGCCTCTTCTGTCACATGTGCCGGTCGGTCAGCCATGGCCGGCCGAGGACCAATCGAAGGGGAGGTCAGATCGTGACGACCGCCACCAAGGTTGTTCTCAAGCCGCTCGAGGACCGCATCGTCGTCCAGCCGCTTGAGGCCGAGACCACCACCGCGTCGGGCCTGGTGATCCCGGACACCGCCAAGGAGAAGCCCCAGGAGGGCACCGTCCTTGCCGTTGGCCCGGGCCGCGTCGACGACAAGGGCGAGCGCGTCCCCGTCGACGTCAAGGTCGGCGAGGTCGTGCTCTACAGCAAGTACGGCGGCACCGAGGTCAAGTACAACAACGAGGACTACCTCGTCCTCTCGGCCCGCGACGTGCTCGCGGTCATCGAGAAGTAATCACCGAGACGTGATGCCCCCGCCCCGGCAGGCGCCGCCCTTCGGCGGGGCTGCCGGGGCGGATCGCGTGAAAGAGGAGTATCCGCATGGCGAAGATCCTGGAGTTCGAGGAGGACGCTCGCCGGGCTCTTGAGCGCGGCGTCAACGCTCTCGCGGACGCCGTCAAGGTGACGATCGGCCCGCGCGGCCGCAACGTCGTCATCGACAAGAAGTTCGGCGCGCCGACGATCACCAACGACGGCGTCACCATCGCCCGCGAGGTGGAGCTGGAGGACCCCTACGAGAACCTCGGGGCCCAGCTCGCCAAGGAAGTGGCGACCAAGACCAACGACATCGCGGGCGACGGCACCACCACGGCGACCGTCCTCGCGCAGGCGCTGGTCCGCGAGGGCACCCGCAACGTGGCCGCCGGCGCCTCGCCGCTCGGCCTCAAGCGCGGTATCGACGCGGCCGCCCAGTACGTGTCCGACCAGCTCCTCAAGTCGGCCCGCGAGGTCGAGGAGAAGGGGGACATCGCGCACGTCGCGACCATCTCCGCGCAGGACGCGCAGATCGGCGAGCTGATCGCCGAGGCGTTCGAGAAGGTCGGCAAGGACGGTGTCATCACCGTCGAGGAGGCCCACACCATGGGCCTGGAGCTGGAGTTCACCGAGGGCCTCCAGTTCGACAAGGGCTACCTGTCGCCGCACATGGTGACCGACCCCGAGCGCATGGAGGCCGTCCTGGAGGACGCCTACGTGCTCATCGTGGACGGCAAGATCTCCAACGTGCAGGAGTTCCTGCCGCTGGCCGAGAAGGTCGCCCAGACCAAGAAGCCGCTGCTGGTGGTGGCCGAGGACGTCGAGGGCGAGGCCCTGGCGCTGCTGGTCGCCAACAAGATCCGCGGCACGTTCACCTCCGTCGCCGTCAAGGCGCCGGGGTTCGGCGACCGCCGCAAGGCGATGCTGGGCGACATGGCCACCCTGACCGGCGGCCAGGTCGTCAGCGAGGCCATCGGCCTCAAGCTGGACTCCATCGGCCTGGAGGACCTCGGCCGCGCCCGCCGGATCACCGTCACCAAGGACGCCACCACCATCGTCGACGGTGAGGGCGCCGCGGACGACATCACGGCGCGGATCAACCAGATCAAGGTCGAGATCGACAACTCCGACTCCGACTGGGACCGCGAGAAGCTCCAGGAGCGGCTGGCCAAGCTGGCCGGCGGCGTCTGCGTGCTGCGCGTCGGCGCCGCCACCGAGGTGGAGCTGAAGGAGAAGAAGCACCGCCTGGAGGACGCCATCTCGGCGACCCGCGCGGCGATCGAGGAGGGCATCGTGTCCGGCGGCGGCAGCGCCCTGGTGCACGTGGCCAAGGAGGGCTTCGACACCCTCGGGCTGTCCGGCGACGAGGCCACCGGCGCGGAGGCCGTGCGCCGCGCGCTGGTCGAGCCGCTGCGCTGGATCTCCGAGAACGCCGGCCAGGAGGGCTACGTCATCGTCTCCAAGGTGCAGGAGCTGCAGCCGGGCCACGGCTACAACGCCGCCACCGGCGAGTACGGCGACCTGATCGCCCAGGGCGTCACCGACCCGGTGAAGGTCACCCGCTCGGCGGTCACCAACGCCGCCTCCATCGCGGGCATGCTGCTCACCACCGAGGCGCTCGTGGTCGAGAAGCCGGAGGAGGCCGACGAGGCCGCCGCCGGGGGTCACGGCCACGGTCACGGCCACGGTCACTGATCGGCCGCCGGCCGGCGGGGCCGGGCGCGCGACTCGCCCGTCCCCGAGATCATTGAGAGACCCCGTCCGGTGCGCCGGGCGGGGTCTCACCGTTCCGGGTACTTTCCCGGTGCGTAATGTTGTAGTGCAACTTACGGGAACGCCACGGAATTCGGCACTCAGGGCACGTCCGTGACTGCGTTGCGTAGTATCCCCAGACTCGTCCCCGCACTGTGACCATTCCGTTGTCGAGGACAGTGGAGACACGCCCGGCGACGCTGGGCATCATGCTTGACGTGACCGAGGGATGCTACGCCGGGACCGTGACCGCGCGCGCTACCGAACCCTCCCGGGGGCCGACCCCCCCACCACCCCGTGAAACCGGCCGCGGGGTGCGGATGCTGCGCGCGGCGAAGGCCGACGACGGTGACCTCAAGGAGCTGACGACGCTCGCCGTCCAGGGCGACCCCGGGGCCATCGAGGTCCTCATCGGGGAGGTTCGCCCGATGGTCGTCCGTTACTGCCGTGCCCGGCTCGGCCGGGTTTCCGGGCAGTACCACATCGCCGACGACGTGGCCCAGGAGGTCTGTATCGCCGTGCTGTCGGCCCTGCCCCGCTACCGGGACATGGGCCGGCCCTTCGCGTCCTTCGTCTTCGGCATCGCCGCCCACAAGATCGCGGACGCGCTGCGCAGCGCGGTCCGCGCGGCCGTGCCCACCGAGGACCTCCCGGACGGACCGGACGACCGCCCGGGGCCCGAGGAGACGGTGGTCCGCTACATCGAGGCCCAGCGCGCCCGTGACCTGCTGACGCGCCTCCCCGACCACCAGCGCGAACTGGTGCTGCTGCGGGTCGTGGCGGGACTGTCGGCGGAGGAGACCGGTAATGTACTGGGCATGTCCGCGGGGGCGGTACGCGTCGCGCAGCACCGGGCGCTGGCCCGGCTCCGCGCGATGGCCAGAGAGGAGTCGATCGCTTGACGGAGCGGAGCCCTGGAGCCCCGGATCCGGCCGAGCCTTCGCACTCCGGCGACGTCCCCGCGCCGGGGGCCCGGCCGTCCGCCGCGCCTCCCGCCGACCTGGGCGCGGTGCGCCGCACCGACGCGATCATCGAGGCCCTCGCGGAGCGGCGCGCCGCCGGCTCCGAGGGCGGCGACACGATCGTCCGCCTGCTCCGGGCGCTGGTCACCGACGTGGACGAGCCCGCCCGCGACCCCCGTGACTCTCCCGAGCCCGCGCCGCCCACCGGCCCCGGCTCGGGCCCGCGCCGCCGGGGCCCCCGCACCATCGTCGCCCTGGGGGTGGCCGGTGCCATGCTGGCCAGCACCGGCGTCGCCGCCGCGGGCGACCGGGCGGGCGAGCACACGTCCGCCGCGTCGGTCCCGGCCACCGAGGCGGCCGGTGAGGCGGGAGGACCCCGCACCGAACCCAACGACACCGAGGTCGCCAGCTTCGAGCGCCCCGCTCCGGCGCCCGTGTCCCGCCCGGCGCCGGAGCCCGGACGTCCCGGCCGCGCCGACGACAACGGGCGCGCGGACTACGAGCGCTTCAGGAACCGGCTCGAACGTCTCCTGGCGCAACCGCCCCGCTACCGGCGGCCCGGCTACCCGACCTACGGCGGCCGTCCCGGAGACCAGGGCGCCAAGTCCGGCGAGCCGTCCGACGACGCGCGCCGCCGCCTGGACGACATCCGCCGCCGCACCCAGAAACGCCTGGACCGCTACCAGAACTACCCGTACGACCGCTGATGTCCGCTCGGCCCCGTGATGTCCGCGCCAGTGAAGTAGGCCGGGACTGTGGAACACGGCCTAGTCGTCGTGGCCCTCTTCGCTGTCGATGACGCCGTCGACGTAGCCGCGGGCGTACTCCCAGCTGACGTAGTCGACGGGATCGGGGGACATGGCGGGCTCGTGGACGCGCGGAAGCCCCTGGTCGAGCAGGTGGCGCAGGTTGCCGTGCAGCAGGTCCCAGTCGATGTAGTGGAGCTTGCCGCAGTCGCCGCAGTCGACGGTGAGCCCGCGCACGCCGAGCGGCTCCAGCAGCGCCCGGAACACCTCCAGGTCGGCGAGATCGGCCAGGACGTCCTCGCGCTCCGCCACGCTGAGCGGAGCGGCGTCCTCGCCGGGGTCGCCGAGCGACGCCGCCGGATCCTCCGGATCTCCGGCGAACGGGTCGAGCGGAGCATCGTCGTGCACGTACCCACGCTACTGCGCGACGCCCCGCCAGGTGCACCCCCGGCCTTCTCTGTACGCGAACAATCACCCAGCGTGTCCATTCACGGGGAATGAGGGAACGCTGCGTGCTTGTTCAGGGATGTCACCAAGCCCACTGCCGTGGCGCCCCCAACGGCCCGTCCCGCCGCGGGTTCACGCCCTACCATGGGAACAGGGTCGCCGTGACCTGGCCGGATACCGCCGCCTCCAAGGGAAGGTCCTCATGAACCCCGCCGCCGAGCCCGCCGCATTCCTCCCCCAGGGCCTGACCTTCGACGATGTGCTGCTGCTCCCCGGGTACTCCGACCTGCAGCCCGGCGAGGCCGACACGACGACACGGCTGACCCGTGACATCTCCCTGCGGATCCCGCTGGTGTCGGCGGCGATGGACACGGTGACCGAGGCGCGCACGGCGGTCGCGATGGCCCGGCAGGGCGGCATCGGCGTGCTGCACCGGAACATGGCGATCGAGGAGCAGGCGGAGCAGGCCGACCGGGTCAAGCGGTCCGAGGCGGGGATGATCACCAACCCGGTGACGTGCCTGCCGGACGCGACGCTCGCCGACGTCGAGGAACTGTGCGCGCGGTACCGGATCTCGGGCGTGCCGGTCACGGACGTGCGGGGCGTGCTGGTCGGCATCGTGACGAACCGGGACATGCGGTTCGAGACGCAGCCGTCCCGTCCGGTCCGCGAGGTCATGACCCCGATGCCGCTGGTCACCGCGCCGGTGGACGTGACCAAGGACGAGGCGTTCCGGCTGCTGGCGGGCAACAAGGTGGAGAAGCTCCCGCTGGTGGACGGCGAGGGCCGGCTCCGGGGGCTGATCACCACCAAGGACTTCACCAAGAGCGAGCAGTACCCCGACTCCACCAAGGACGCCGACGGCCGGCTGCTGGTCGCGGCGGCGGTGGGGGTCGGGGAGGACGCGCTCCGCCGGGCCGCCGCGCTGATCGACGCGGGCACCGACGTCATCGTCGTCGACACCGCGCACGGCCACTCCAAGGGGGTCGCCGACACGATCGCCGCGGTCAAGGCGAACGCGCGGGTACAGGTCGTCGGCGGGAACGTGGCGACCTACGCCGGCGCGAAGGTGCTGGTGGACGCGGGCGCCGACGCGGTCAAGGTCGGTGTCGGGCCGGGGTCGATCTGCACGACCCGCGTCGTCGCGGGGGTGGGCGTCCCGCAGATCACCGCGATCTCCGAGGCGGCCCGCGCCGCCGGGGAGGCGGGCGTCCCGGTGATCGGGGACGGCGGCCTCCAGTACTCCGGGGACATCGCCAAGGCCCTCGTCGCGGGCGCCGACACGGTGATGCTCGGCAGCCTGCTCGCCGGGGTGGAGGAGTCCCCGGGCGAGCTGATCTTCGTCCACGGCAAGCAGTACAAGTCGTACCGGGGGATGGGCTCGCTCGGCGCGATGCGCAACCGCGAGCGCGGCGCGTCGTTCTCCAAGGACCGGTACGCGCAGGCGGACGTCACCAGCGAGGAGAAGCTGATCCCCGAGGGCGTCGAGGGCCAGGTCCCCTACCGGGGGCCGCTCGCCAACGTCGCGCACCAGCTCATCGGCGGCCTGCACCAGTCGATGTGGTACGCGGGGACCCGCACGATCCCCGAGCTCCAGGAGCGCGGCCAGCTCATGCGGATCAGCCCGGCGGGCCTGCGCGAGTCCCACCCGCACGACATCCAGATGACCGTCGAGGCCCCCAACTACCAGGGCCGCTGACCTCGCGTAAGCTCTTCCGGGGCTCGTCCCCGCCACCGGCGGGGACACCGACCACGTGAGGGAAGGGCGCAGTGGCAGCTGAGGTGGAGATCGGCCGGGGCAAGAGCGGCCGCCGGGCATACGCCTTCGACGACATCGGCATCGTGCCGTCGCGCCGCACGCGCGACCCCGAGGAGGTCAGCGTCGCCTGGCAGATCGACGCCTACCGCTTCGAGATGCCGCTGGTCGTCGCGCCGATGGACAGCGTGGTCAGCCCGTCCACCGCGATCGCGGTCGGACGGCTCGGCGGCCTCGCCGTCCTCGACCTCGAAGGGCTCTGGACGCGGTACGAGAGCCCCGAGCCGCTGCTCGCCGAGATCGCCTCGCTGGACGACGTCAGCGCCACCCACCGGCTCCAGGAGATCTACTCCGAGCCGATCAAGGAGGAGCTGATCGGCCGCCGGATCGAGGAGATCCGGTCGGCGGGCGTGACCGTGGCGGCGCGGCTGTCGCCGCAGCGCACCGCGCAGTTCCACAAGGCCGTCATCGACGCGGGCGTGGACCTGTTCGTGATCCGCGGCACCACCGTGTCCGCCGAGCACGTCTCCGGGCGCGCCGAGCCGCTCAACCTCAAGCAGTTCATCTACGATCTGGACGTCCCGGTGATCGTCGGCGGCTGCTCGACCTACACCGCCGCGCTGCACCTGATGCGCACCGGCGCGGCCGGCGTGCTGGTCGGGTTCGGCGGCGGCTCCGGCCACACGACCCGCACCGTGCTGGGAGTGGCGGTGCCGATGGCCACCGCGGTCGCGGACGTGGCCGCCGCGCGCCGCGACTACATGGACGAGTCCGGCGGCCGCTACGTCCACGTCATCGCCGACGGCGGCATGGTCAACAGCGGCGACATCGCGAAGGCGTTCGCCTGCGGGTCGGACGCGGTGATGGTCGGCTCGCCGTTCGCGCGCTCCTCCGAGGCGCCCGGCCGCGGCTACCACTGGGGCAGCGAGGCCCACCACGGCGACGTCCCCCGCGGCACCCGCCTCGACCTCGGGACGATCGGGACGATGCAGGAGATCCTGCACGGCCCGTCCCATGTCGCGGACGGCTCGATGAACCTCATCGGGGCGCTGCGCCGCGCGATGGCGACGTCCGGCTACACCGAGCTGAAGGAGTTCCAGCGGGTGCAGGTGGTCGTCGCGCCGCGCCGTCTCGGCGACTGAGATCGGGCTCACCGATAATCGGGCGCCTCCCGGGTGGTGCCGTCCCTACCGTTGGGTAGGTACAGCTGGTGAACCAACAGCACTGGGGGGAATCGCGATGACGGGATCACCGGTGACCGGCCTCGGCAGCTCACGGCTCGGACCCGCCGAACGGGCCGCGGCGCTCGACCGCATGGCCCGCGAGGAGTTCGACGTCGTGGTCGTCGGGGGCGGCATCGTCGGCGCCGGCGCCGCCCTCGACGCCGCCACCCGGGGACTGTCGGTGGCGGTCGTCGAGGCCCGCGACTTCGCGTCCGGGACGTCCTCGCGGTCCTCGAAGCTGATCCACGGCGGGCTGCGCTACCTGGAGCAGTACAACTTCGACCTGGTCCGGGAGGCGCTCACCGAACGCGGGCTGCTCCTCCAGCAGATCGCGCCGCACCTCGTCCGCCCCGTCCCGTTCCTGCTGCCGACGACCCACCACGTGTGGGAGCGCGCTTACCTTGGCGCGGGCGTGGCCCTGTACGACATGCTCGCGTTCCAGATGGGCAGCACCCGCGGCGTCCCGCATCACCGCCATCTCACCCGCCGGGGGGCGCTGCGCCTGGCGCCGTCTCTGCGCAAGGACGCCTTCACCGGCGCGATCCAGCTGTGGGACGCGCAGGTCGACGACGCGCGCTTCGTCATGATGGTGCTGCGCACGGCCGCGGAGTACGGCGTGCAGATCGCGTCGCGGACCCAGTGCCTCGGCTTCCTGCGCGAAGGCGAACGCGTCACCGGGCTCCGCGTCCGCGACCTTGAGGCCAACACCATGGCCGAGGTCCGCGCCAAGCAGGTCGTGAACGCCACCGGCGTGTGGACCGACGACATCCAGGAACTCGTCGGCGGACGCGGGCAGATCCACGTGAAGGCGTCGAAGGGCATCCACCTGGTCGTCCCGAAGGACCGGATCCACTCCGCGACGGGAATCCTGCTGCGCACCGAGAAGTCCGTCCTGTTCGTGATCCCCTGGGGACGCCACTGGATCATCGGGACGACCGACACCGCGTGGGACCTGGACAGGGCGCACCCCGCCGCGTCCAAGGCCGATATCGACTACGTCCTGGACCACGTCAACGCCGTCCTCAACACGCCCCTCACCCATGACGACGTGGAAGGCGTGTACGCCGGCCTCCGCCCCCTCCTCACCGGCGAGACGGAGGAGACCTCGAAGCTCTCCCGCGAGCACATGGTCGCCCACCCCGTCCCCGGCCTCGTCCTCGTGGCCGGCGGGAAGTACACCACCTACCGGGTCATGGGCAAGGACGCCATCGACGCCGTCGCCCACGGCCTCGACGGCAAGGTCGCCGAATCGTGCACCGACCGCATCCCGCTCGTCGGCGGCGACGGCTTCCAGGCCATGTGGAACGCCCGGCACCGCCTCGCCGCCCGCTCCGGCCTGCACGTCGCCCGCATCGAGCACCTCCTGCGCCGCCACGGCACCCTCGTGGACGACCTCCTCGCCCTCATCGCCGAGAAACCCGACCTCGGCAAACCCCTCGCCGGCGCCGACGACTACCTCCGCGCGGAGATCGTCTACGCCGCCTCCCACGAGGGCGCCCGCCACCTCAACGACGTCCTCGCCCGCCGGACCCGCATCTCCATCGAGACCTGGGACCGCGGCGTCGGCGTCGCCCAGGAGGCCGCCGACCTCCTCGGACCCGTCCTCGGCTGGTCCAAGAAACAACGCGACCGCGAAATCGAGTACTACCGCAAACGCGTCGAAGCGGAACGGGCGTCCCAGACCCAGGACGACGACCAGGAGGCCGACGCCCGCCGCCGAGGCGCCCCCGACATAGTTCCTGTTTATTAGCGGCACCCTCGGCGGTCGGGCCTGGCGGCCCTCCCTTCAACGGGTGCCGCGCGCGATCGCTGCATCGCTCCGGACTCGCCTGGCGGCTCGCTCCGCGATCAGTTGCTCGCAGGCTCGCAACTGCCTTCGGACGCGATCGCAACGTGGAGGTTGTCGGGGGCTGGGCTACGAGCCTGCTTGGTGGGGTGTTCTGTTTTCGTCCAGGTGTGGCGCATGCTTGCGTTCGCCGCACTGTCTTCGCAGGTTTTCGCTTCGCTCGCACCTGCCCTTGGACGCGATCGCAACGTGGAGGTTGTCGGGGGCTGGGCTACGAGCCTGCTTGGTAGGGTGTTCTGTTTTCGTCCGGGTGTGGCGCAAGCTTGCGTTCGCCGCAACTGTCTCGGATGCGATTGCGGTGTCCTTGTATCAGGCTCTGGGGCGCCTTCCTTTGGCGGGTGCCGGGTGTTCGTGTTGGGCGTGGGAGGGATGGGTTTTCGGCCTGGTTTGCGGCGCGATCCTTATCGCGTGCACGACTTGTCTGACGTGGGATAACAAACCGGGGTGAAGTCCTGCTTTTGTGACTTTGTGCCCGAAATGGACCTCTGTGTCCGATGGTATGGACATGGCCTCGCGCTGGCCCTACTGTGCTCCGCGTCCGGAGCCTGAGGAGGGAGCCGAGGGGGCGATGTCGTGCGGGTTGGCGGGGCTCGAACGGGCGGGCGGGGATGAGCCGCCGGAGAGGGGATTCGGCGGCGCGCCTCGCGGTGCTGACGCTCATCCTGTCCCTGATCGTGGGCATCCTCTCGGGCCTGGCGTCGAAGCCGTTCGAGGACTGGGGGGAGCAGCACTGGCCGTGGACCATGGTCCTGCTGGCGGTCGTGTTGGTGATCTGGCTGGTGCTGCAGGCCAGGGCCGACCGGGTGACGGTCGACGATCTCGACGCCATCACCGCGCAGCTCGCCGAGCTGGTGAACGAGGACTGGCATCAGGAGGCCGCCGTCCGGCGGCTTGACCTGCACGCGGGCCTGGTGCCGTTCCGGTGGTCGCTGACCGGGTTCGACGAGGACGCGGTCGTCGACATCCCGACGATGATGGACGCCTTCGTGGCGTCGCCGTCCCGGCGGCTGGTGATCACCGGCGAGCCCGGGGCGGGCAAGACCTCGCTGGCGGTGCTGCTCACCCTCGACCTGGTCAAGCGCCGCACCGAGGACGGGACCGGCCCCGTGCCGGTCAAGCTGTCCCTGGCGAACTGGGTGCCGCACGAGCAGGGGCTGATCAAGTGGCTGGAGGAGGAGCTCGGCGTGCAGTTCCTGTTCCTGCGGAACAAGGGCAAGTACCCGCCGGACACGATCGAGCGGCTGCTGACCACGCGGAAGATCCTGCCGGTCCTGGACGGCCTGGACGAGCTGAGCTGGGACGCGTCCGCGCGGGCGAACCCCATCGAGCAGATCAACGACGCGCTCGTCCGGCTGCCCGGGCTGATCATCACCTGCCGTACCGAGCATTTCCAGAACGCCACGATGGACAGGGCGCCGATCCGCGACGCGAAGGTCGTCGAGCTGCGGGACCTGGATCCGCGGAGCGTCGTCGACTACCTGTCCGGGATCATGGACGGCCGGGCGCGCTGGGAGCCGGTGTTCGCGTCGCTGCGCGGCGAGCCGGACGGGAGGCTCGCCCACGCCCTGTCCACCCCGCTCATGGTGGCGCTGGCCCGGGAGGTCTACAAGGACCCGGGCACCGAGCCGGAGGAGTTACTGGACACCGGCCGCTTCCCCGGGTCCGAGGACCTCCGGGACCATCTCCTGCGGCGGCTCGTCCCGGCCGTGTTCCCCTCGCTCCCCGCGCAGGACCGGCGCGACGGCTGGCACGGCGCGGACGTGGGACGGTGGCTGCGGTTCCTCGCCGCCGGGATGAACGCGCGGGAGCTGCCGAACATCGCCTGGTGGACGCTGCCCGAGCTGGCGGGCCGCCGCCAGCGGGTGCTGGCGGGCGTGCTGGGCGGGGGCATCTCCGGCGCCACGGCGGGGCTGGCCTTCGGGACGGTGGGCTGGCTCAGATGGGGGTCGGCGACGGGCGTTCTGATCGGGGTGCTGGCGGCGGTCGCCGGCGGGGCCGGGATGGCCGTCCCGGCGGCGCGGAACCTGCCCATCCCGTCCGAGCTCCAGTTCGGCTGGCAGGACAAGTGGCAGACCATGCTCATGGGCAGCCTGTGCACCGCGCTGGCCGGAGGGGTGAGCGGCTTCCTCCTGGGAGGGGCCGGGGGCGCGATCCTCGTCGGCGCGGTCGTCGGCATCCCCCTCGGGCTGGCGTACAGCGGGGCGCAACCGGACGCCACCGTGCGGATCGGCAGTCCCCGCATCCTGCTGCGGCGTGACAGGCGCGTCGTGGTCTTCTTCGGCCTCGCCTACGGGCTGACCAGCGGCGGGGTCGCGTGGTTCCTGGTCCATCCGGTGTTCGGCGTGGTCTTCGGCATGTGCAGCGCGCTGTGCGGCGGGCTGCTGTACGGGCTCCCCTGGGTGCTCGCGCTGAGGTCGGCGAAGGGGAAGGCGGGCGTCGTCGCCTCGGTGCATCTGTTCCTGTTCACGCTGATTTTGTGGCCCGGGGGCAAGACACCGCCGCCCTGGAAGCTGATGGACTTCCTGGACGAGGCCCACAAACGCGGCGTCCTGCGGCGGGTGGGGCCGGTGTACCAGTTCCAGCACGTCTATCTTCAGGGCGAGCTGGCCCGTTCTGACGCCTGACCGGGCGGTCGCACGATCCGCAGTCCCACCCAGCCGGCGAAGAGGCCGGCCGTCACACCGGCGACCATGTCGGGGACGTAGTGCTGGTGGACGAACAGCGTGGACGCGATGATCAGCGCGCACCAGGCGGCGACGTACCGGCCCGCCCGCCGGCGGCTCAGCAGCCAGTACACCGCGATGATCGTCGAGAATCCGGCGTGCAGGCTGGGAAAGCAGTTGTAGGCGTTGTCGCCGCCGTAGACCAGGCGCAGCAGCGTGGAGAACACGTCGTCCCCGCTCACCTCGGGCCGTGGCACGTGCGTCTGCGCGAACGCGTAGAACGGGTAGGCGACGAGCAGCAGCACGATGCCCGCGACGAGCGCCGCGCGCGCCAGCCGCACCGAGGTGAGCACGAGGAACACCAGCGTGAACGGTCCCAGTGCCAGCACCGTGACGTAGGGGACCACCATCTCTTTGATCAGCGGGATGTGGTCGTCCAGCGGGGTCTTCGGCGACCAGCGGGCCGGGCCATGGTTGAGCGGAATGTAGAGCGCGAGCAGCCCGGCGAACACCGCGATCAACATCGCGGTGACCGGTAACCTCCGCCGGCCCCGTCGCCTTTTCCCGCGCCTGAACGCGCCCCCGCCGACCCGCCTCGCCATCTTCCCCCTACGGCGTGCTCCGTTGGGGAATCAGACTAGTGAGAAGTGTCGGACTTGGGGTGTTTTACGGTGGCCGTAGTTGGTCCGCTCCAGGGGGACCGAAACGTCAGGGCGGGCCGAGCAGGAGGTCCAGCCCCACGGTGTAGAGGCGCGCGGGGACCCGCTCGGGGTCCAGGAGCTGCTGGAACGGCAGGCCGATCTCCATGGCCAGGGCCAGGGTGGCGCGGTCGCCGGCCGCGGCGCCGTGCTGGTCGCCGGATCCGGTCTCGGCCAGGTCGCGGGTCAGGCGGGCGCGGCGCTCGGCGTACCAGTCGGCGATGCGCCAGCCCGCGGCGTAGTCGCGCATCCCGTACAGCCAGAACTCGACGAACAGCAGGGCGACGCGGCGGGCGCGCTCCTGGGCGTCGGGACACGGGCGGGCATGACGGGCGGGCCCGGCGCTCTCGGGGAGGTCGTCCCCGGCGGCGGCCTGGAGCTCGTCGAGGACCCCGCGGCCGGCCCGGTCGCGGGTGAAGCGGTCCATGAGGGCGAGCAGCAGGTCGGTCTTGCCCGCGAAGTTGGAGTAGACCGCGCCCTTGGTGAGCCCGGCCGCCGCGGCGATGTCGTCCAGTGAGGCGCCGTGGATGCCGTGCTCGGCCCAGAGGCGCTCGGCCGCGCCGAGGAGCGCGGTACGGGTCTGCTCGCGCCGGTCCCGCCGCGCGGACGGGAGGGCGGGGCGTGGTCTGCTGCCGCTCGCCGGGGACGGGCCGTCGTCCCGGACGCTCGCGTCACCCTCGGGCGGTCCGTGGGTGTCGTTCATGCGCACTCCCTTTCGGGGATCGGGCGTGGGCCCCGGGACGCGCGGCAGCGGACGTCCGGGGGCGACGCCGGTTTTCTCCTCCTGCTTTCCGGGATACACCGGCTGAACATGGTCATTCCCCGAGTTGCGTAAGTCCGGCCGGGTTGGAACGGTCCGCTTCGGGGGGCGGACTATCGGAATCAGGGCAGGTGGGGCATATGCCAACAAGCTGCCTCCAAGCGGCTCGTTACTTGCGGGTAGCCAAAAGTGGCCGGGGGGTCATACCCTTGTCGGCATGGCTTCCCCGACGGTTCCCGCCGAAGGCGCGGCAGAGCACACGCTCCCCCCGGCGCTCGTCGGCCGGCTGGTGTCCCGTGTCGTCTCGGACGGCGCCGCGACGGCGGCCATCCCCGGTCCGTTCACCGGTGAGCCGCTCGCGACCATCCCGCTGACCAGCGCCGATGACATCGGCGTGGCGTACGGGCGGGCCCGCGCGGCGCAGCGCGCCTGGGCGGCGCTACCCGTCCGCGAGCGGGTCAGGCCCTTCCTCCGGCTGGCGGACGCGCTCGTCGAACGGCGCTCGGAGATCCTCGACATCATCCAGCTGGAGACGGGCAAGGCGCGCCGCCACGCGATGGAGGAGTTCCTGGACGTCGCCCTGTGCTCGCTCTACTACGCCCGCCGCGCGGAACGCCTGCTCAAGCCGCGCCGCAGGCAGGGCCTGATGCCGGCGCTGACCCGCGTCCAGGAGCTGCGGCACCCGAAGGGCGTCGTCGCGCTGATCGCCCCGTGGAACTACCCCTTCGCGCTCGGCGCCGCCGACATCGCGCCAGCGCTGATGGCGGGCAACGCGGTGATCCACAAGCCCGACACCCAGACGTGCCTGTCCAG
Organism: Actinomadura graeca; assembly: GCF_019175365.1. Classification (NCBI taxonomy): domain Bacteria; kingdom Bacillati; phylum Actinomycetota; class Actinomycetes; order Streptosporangiales; family Thermomonosporaceae; genus Actinomadura; species Actinomadura graeca. The sequence goes on from NZ_CP059572.1 coordinate 5,569,871, forward strand.
CCTCTGGGTGCTGGACCTGCTGACCTCGCTCGGGCTGCCCGAGGACGTGTGGCAGATCGTCGTCGGCGACCCGTCCGACATCGGCGACCCGCTGGTCGACGGCGCCGACTACGTCTCGTTCACCGGCTCCACGCGGGGCGGCAGGGCGATCGCCGAGCGGGTCGCGCCGCGGCTCGTCGGGTACTCGCTGGAGCTCGGCGGCAAGAACCCCATGATCGTGATGGCGGACGCCGACGTCGAGCGCGCCGCGCGCGGCGCCGTCCGCGCGTGCTTCACCAACGCCGGGCAGCTCTGCATCTCGATCGAGCGGATGTACGTCCACGAGGACGTCTACGGCCGGTTCGTCCCGCGCCTGGTGGAACTGGTCGAGGGCATGCGGCTCGGCTCCGGGCTCGACTTCGAGGCCGAGATGGGGTCGCTGACCCACCAGCGCCAGCTGGACGCCGTCACCCGGCACGTCGACCAGGCCGTCGGCAAGGGCGCGACCGTCCTCACCGGGGGCCGGGCCCGCCCGGACCTCGGCCCGCTGTTCTACGAGCCGACGATCCTCACCGGCGTCACCGGCGACATGGACCTGTGCGCCAACGAGACGTTCGGACCCGTCGTCGCGGTCTACAAGTACCGGGACGAGGACGAGGTCATCGCCCGCGCCAACGACACCCCCTACGGCCTCAACGCCTCGGTGTGGACCAGGAACACCGCCGCCGGACGGCGCGTCGCGGCCCGGCTCCAGGCGGGCACCGTCAACGTCAACGACGGGTACGGCGCCGCGTACGCCTCCTACGACTCGCCGATGGGCGGTATGAAGCAGTCCGGCGTCGGGCGCCGCCACGGCGCCGAGGGCCTGTTGAGGTTCACCGAGGCCCAGACGGTCGCGAGCCAGCACCTCATGGACTTCGAACCGCCCGGCGCCCTCGGCTACGAGCGGTTCGCCGACCTGATGGCCGAAGGCGTCAAGATCATGAAGAAGCTGCGGATCAGGTAGGGATCACCCGTGCGGCATGACTTCGACGTCCTCGTCGTCGGGTCGGGGTTCGGCGGCAGCGTCTCGGCGCTGCGGCTGACCGAGAAGGGCTACAAGGTCGGCGTGATCGAGGCGGGACGGCGCTTCGACACCGCCCCGGTCTCTTCTGGGACGACCCCCCACACTCCCCGGAGCAGCCCGTCCGGCGCGCCGGGTTCCCGCTATCCCGCGCTGCCGAAGACGAACTGGCGCATCGCACGCTATCTGTGGGCGCCCGCGCTCGGCCTGACCGGCATGCAGCGGATCCACCTGATCCGCGGTGCCCGGTCCAGCCGCGTCATGGTGATGGCCGGCGCGGGCGTCGGCGGCGGCTCGCTCAACTACGCCAACACCCTGTACGTGCCGCCGAAGCCGTTCTTCCGGGACCGCCAGTGGGCGCACATCACCGACTGGCGGGACGAGCTGGCCCCCTACTACGAGCAGGCCCAGCGGATGCTCGGCGTCGTCCGGAACCCGACGACCACCGAGGCCGACAAGGTCATGAAGAGGGTCGCCGACCGGATGGGCGCGGGCGGCACGTTCGTCCGGACCCCCGTCGGCGTCTACTTCGGGCGCGGCGCCGGGATCGAGGGCGCCGACCCCTATTTCGGCGGCCGCGGCCCGCGCCGCCGTGGCTGCCTGGAATGCGGCGAATGCATGGTCGGATGCCGCCATGGCGCCAAGAACATGCTGACCGAGAACTACCTCTACCTGGCCGAGACGGCGGGTGCCCGGGTGATGCCGCTGAGCCGCGTCACCCGCGTCGCGCCCCGCCGGGGCGGAGGGTATGAGGTCGAGATCGTCCGGACGGGGTCGTTCGGGCGCCACCGCAAGACGCTGACGGCGGGGGAGGTCGTCTTCGCCGCCGGAACCTACGGGACGCAGAAGCTCCTGCACAAGCTGAAGGCGACCGGCGCCCTCCCGCGCCTGTCCGACCGGCTCGGCTCACTGACCCGCACGAACTCCGAGGCGATCCTCGGCGCCGGCCGCCGGCGCGGGAGGCCGGGACCCGACTTCTCCCGGGGCGTGGCCATCACGTCATCGTTCCATCCCACCCCCGACACGCACATCGAACCCGTCCGCTATGGGCGCGGGTCGAACCTGCTGGCGATCCTCCAGACGTTGCTCGTGGACGGTGACCGTCCAGGCGAGCGGCACACCCCCCGCCTCGTGAGGTTCGCCCGCGAGGCGGCGCGGCGGCCCCGTGACCTGCTCCAGCTGTTCGACGTCGTGCGCTGGTCGGAGCGGACGGTCATCGCGCTCGTCATGCAGACCCGCGACAACTCGATCACCCTCCGGCCGAGGAAGGGCCCGTTCGGGTGGGACGTCCGCGCGGCCGCCGGGCACGGCGAGCCGAACCCGACCTGGCTCCCCGAGGGCCACGAGGCGACCCGGCTGATCGGCGAGGAGATCGGCGGCGTCGCGGGCGGCACCTGGGGCGACCTGTTCGACATCCCGATGACCGCGCACTTCCTCGGCGGCTGCGTGATCGGGGACTCCGCCGAGTCGGGCGTCGTCGACGCCTACCACCGCGTCTACGGCCACCCCGGACTGCACGTCGTCGACGGCTCGGCGGTCTCGGCCAACCCCGGCGTCAACCCGTCCCTGACGATCACCGCGCAGGCCGAGCGGGCGATGTCCTTCTGGCCCAACCGGGGCCAGCGGGATCCGCGTCCCGGACTGGGCGGCGGCTACCGGCGCGTCCCGGCGGTCGCGCCGAAGGACCCGGTCGTCCCGTCCGACGCGCCCGCGGCGCTGCGCCTGCCCATCGTGGACGTCACCTGATCCTCCGGGCCGGAGGCGCGATGCCCTTATCGCGCCTTTGCGGCTGATGGTCGAAAGGCCCTAAAAGTTCCGACACTCCGTAGTCGTGCATTGCCGACCGGACCGTCCTACCCTTCGGGTATGCGCACGACCTCAGCCCTGCTCCCGGCGCTGATCCTCTCCCCGGTCCTGGCGCTCGCGCCCCCGGCCGGGCCCGCGCTGGCCGGTGGACCGTCCCCGCGGGTCCTGCCGATGAGCGCGAAACTACGAGACGACCTTGCCCGGCTCTACCACCAGAAGAACAACCCCGGGCGCTTCCGGGACCTCGTTGTGGAGAAACAAGGCGCCCACTACGGACGGGTCGGTAACCGCTACTACGCCGTCCTGTCCCTCTGGTACCGCGACAGCCCGACGAAGAACACCGATGCCGGAACCGGGTTCACCAAGCGCGGCGCCAAAGGCCGCTGGGCCGTCACCATGGCGGACGGAGCGTACGACCCGTGCGCGCGTCCGGCCCCCAAGCGCCTGATGCGCGCCTGGGGCATGCCCGTAAGCAAGTGCGCCTGAACCCAGTGCGTGTCGCACGGTCCCGGCCCGTGGGGGGCCGGGACCGCCGAGAGGTGGATCAGGCGGTGCGGTAGGCCGCCCACTGCTCGCTCATGCGCTGCTTCTGTCCGGGCGTGAACTCCGTCATGCACGAGTCGTAGCTGTAGTCCATGAAGTTGTGGATGGGGTCCACGCCGGGCGAGGTGCAGGTGTCGCGGCCGTTCGGGCAGCCTGAGGCGGGGCTCTGCTCGGGGGGCGTGTCGGCCACCGCGTCGCCCTGGCCGCTGCATCCGTCCTGGAACGTGTGGTACAGCCCCAGCCAGTGGCCGACCTCGTGGGTTCCGGTGTGACCCTCGTTGTAGTTGGTGAGGGTGCCTCCGGGCAGGCTCTGGTAGTGGACGACGACACCGTCCAGCTTGGGCTGCGAACGGTAGCTGCTGGGGAACGTTGCCCATCCGAGCAGTCCGCCGCCGAGGTTGCCGGTGTAGAAGTTGAGGTCCTGCGCGCCGCCCGCGCGCAGGGCGTTCTTCATCTTGGACTCGTTGGCCTGGGGGTCGGAGAACCACGTCGCGTTGTTCGTCCGCTTGGTCTCGGCGAGCGTGAACGACACGCCGCTCGACGCGTACGCCTTGTTCAGCACGTCGAGCTGCTTGGCGAGCGTCGCGTCCGGGACGTTGCCCGAGCTGCCGTACACGACCTGGAAGTGCACCCGGACGGTGATCGCGACGAGCGGCTTCTGACCGGCCACGGCGAGGCGTCCGAGGCGGCCGCGGAAGTCCCGTTCCATTTCGGCGACCTGGGCGGCGCCGGGCTGGTTGCGTTCGGTGACGTGCGAGCCCGCGCGGACGCGCGCCTGAGCGGCCTGCCCGCTCTCCGGGGCGCACTCGCGGGCCTGGGCGGACGCTGCGGCGGACGGTGCGGCGGACACGGCGGCGGGCGCGTACGCGGAGAAGGCGGCGAGCATTCCGGCGGCGGTGGCGATTCCGGCGCGGTTCATGGAACTCCTTGGGGGCCGGCGCGGTGGGGACGCGCGTGGGAGCGGAGTCATCGCTGTGAACAAGCCTGGTAGCCGCTGGATACTGCGTCTTTAGCAATCCTGGACGAATCCGTACAGATAATGTCGAATTCGGCGCCGTAGCGCGGTCTACGCGACGTCGGGGCCGGGCGTAGCGTGTCGCCATGGACGTCGAGGAGGAGACGGCGCGGATCCTGGCGCGGCTGCGTGACCAGGCTGATCCTGAACGCGCCGCGAGTGAGAAGCGCTACCTCAAGAGCGACTACACGCACCTGGGCGTCCCGGTTCCGGCACTGCGGAAGGTCGCCTTGGCGTCGGTGCGGAGGCCGCCGGAGCGCGGGGAGCTGCTCGCGCTCGTCCACAGCCTGTGGACGGTCACCGACGACGGCCGCCCGCTGCACGAGACCCGTATGGCGGCGGTGGAGATCCTGGCCAAGCGGTCGTCCCTGCTGGAACCCGGTGACCTGGATGTGGCGGAGCGGCTCGTCCGCGAGTCGGTGAGCTGGGCGTACGTCGACCACTTGGCGGAAAAGGTGGTCGGTTCGCTGGTCGTGCGCTACCCGTCCTTGGGCGGCACGCTGGACGTGTGGGTCGGCGACCCCTACATGTGGATCCGGCGCACGGCTCTGCTGGCGCTGCTCCCCGGTGTCCGGTCAGGTGCCCCGGACCTGGACCGGCTCTCCCGTTTCGGGGACGCGCTGATCGGTGAGAAGGAGTTCTTCATCCGCAAGGCGCTGGGCTGGGTACTGCGGGAGCTGTCCAAGAAGGACCCGGCGTGGGTGGCGGACTGGGTCGGCGCCCGCATGGACGCCGTCTCCGGCGTGACGATCCGCGAGGCGGTGCGCCGCCTGCCGGAGGACGACGCGGCGAGGCTCATGGCCGCCTACCGGGCCCGCTGACCCCGCGCCGTCGGTGCCGCGGGGTCGTTCCGGCTCCGGTGGTGTCAGGCGCGGTAGGCGGCCCAAGTCTTGTGGATGCGGGCGCCCTGTCCGGCGGTGAACGAGTTCATGCAGGTGTCGTAGCTGTAGTCCATGTAGTTGTGGATGGGGTCGGCGCCGGGGGAGGGGCAGGTGTCCTTACCGGCGGGGCAGCCGTTGGTGGCGTCGCGCTCGGCGGGGGTGTCGGCCACCCGGTCGCCCTTGCCGCCGCAGCCGTCCTGGAAGGTGTGGTAGAGCCCGAGCCAGTGGCCGACCTCGTGCGTCGCGCTGAATCCCCGGTTGAAGTTCTCGATCGACCCTCCCGGCATGCTGGCGTAGTGGATCGTCACGCCGTCCATCCTGGGCTCGGCCTTGTACTTCCACGGGAAGGTCGACCAGCCGAGCAGGTCACCGCCGATGTAGGCGCTGTAGAGGTTCAGGGTCTCCTTCCCGCCCTTGTGGAGCCGCGGCTTGTACGTGCGCTCGTACCGTTCCGGGTCGCGGTGCCAGGCGGCGTTGTCGGTGCGGCTGATCTGGCGGAGCTTGAACGTCACGTTCGTGTTGGCGCCGCCGTTGCGTCCGCCGTAGGAGGCGTTCAGCACGTCGATCTGCCGGCGGACGTCCGCGTCGGAGACGTTCCCGCTGGCGCCGTCATGCAGGACGTGGAAGTAGACCGGAACGCTGATCGGCGCGGCGAGGCGCCTGGCCGCCGCCGGGGAGCGGGTGGCGCGGGGCCCGTGGAGGCCGAGGCGGGTGAGGAGCCGGTCGAGGCCGAACTCGATGGTCGCCGCCTGCTCAGGCGTCAGGTCGTTGGGCTCGCGGACGTGGGGGTCGGCGCCGGGACGGAGCCGGGCCTCGGGGGAAGCGCAGTCGCCCGGGTGCGAATGCCGCCCGGCCGTAACCGTGTGCCCGGCCGCGTAGGGGCGTCCGGCCTCGTACGCGTGGCCGCCCGGGTGCTGGCGTCCGGCCGCTGTGCCGGTGCCCGCGGGTCCGGTCGGGACGGCGGGTACGAGGGCGGCGATCAGGGCGGCGGCGAGCAGCTTCACGGCACTCCTAGGGAGGGCGTTCGTACGCGGATGGGAAACAAATGAACACAGAGCGTTATCAAGAGGTATCAGAGCGAAGTCCTGCTCCGCGTGTGATCAAGGTCAAAGGTTGCTGACCGTTATCGGCCAGTTTCTCTAAGTGATCGGCAGGCGAGGGGCGCGCGCGTCCGCCCAGGCCGGGGCCCTTAGACTGGGAGGCCCTTCCGGCCGTGCGAAAGGCGTTGTTGGTGGCCGCAGACCAGTCCTTTGACACCGTGCTCGTCGTCGACTTCGGCGCGCAGTATGCGCAGCTCATCGCGCGGCGCGTCCGCGAGTGCCATGTGTTCAGCGAGATCGTGCCGTCCACCATGCCCGCCGCGGAGATGCTCGCCCGGCGGCCGAAGGCGATCATCCTGTCGGGCGGCCCCGCCTCGGTGTACGAGGAGGGCGCCCCCGCCGCCCCCGAGGGTCTCTTCGACCTCGGCGTGCCGACCTTCGGGATCTGCTATGGGCACCAGGTCATGGCGCAGGCGCTCGGCGGGACGGTCGAGAACTCCGATGTCGCCGAGTACGGCGGCGCGACCATCGCCGTGACCTCGCCGGGCATGCTCTTCGCGGGTCTGCCCCACGAGCAGGCCGTGTGGATGTCGCACCGCGACTTCGTCAGCGGTGCCCCTTCCGGCTTCACCGTCACCGCCAGCACCGACGTGACCCCCGTCGCGGGCATGGAGGACCGCACGCGCGGCTTCTTCGGCGTGCAGTTCCACCCGGAGGTGCTGCACACCGAGCACGGCATGGAGATCCTGCGGCGTTTCCTCTACGAGGGCGCCGGGTGCCGTCCGAACTGGACGATGGTGAACATCGCCGACGAGTCCATCGAGGCCGTGCGCGCGCAGGTCGGCGGGAGGCGCGCCATCTGCGCGCTGTCCGGCGGCGTGGACTCCGCCGTCGCCGCGGCGCTCGTCCAGCAGGCGATCGGCGACCAGCTCACCTGTGTGTTCGTCGACCACGGGCTGCTGCGCAAGGGCGAGGCCGAGCAGGTCGAGAAGGACTTCGTCGCCGTCACCGGCGTGAACCTGCACGTCGTGGACGCGCAGGAGCGCTTCCTCGCCGCCCTCGGCGGGGTCACCGACCCCGAGGAGAAGCGCAAGATCATCGGCCGTGAGTTCATCCGCGTCTTCGAGGAGGCCGCCCGGGAGATCGTCGAGGGCGGGCCCGGGACGGCGGGCCCAGGGGGCGGCTCCGGACGTGGCTCCGGGGACGGCGCGGCGGGTGCGTCCGAACCGGTCGAGTTCCTCGTCCAAGGCACCCTCTACCCGGACGTCGTCGAATCGGGCGGCGGCACCGGCGCGGCCAACATCAAGTCCCACCACAACGTCGGCGGGCTCCCCGAAGACCTCCAGTTCAAGCTGGTCGAGCCGCTCCGCACCCTGTTCAAGGACGAGGTGCGCGCGCTCGGCGAGCAGCTCGGCCTGCCGTCCGAGATCGTCTGGCGGCAGCCGTTCCCCGGCCCCGGCCTCGGCATCCGGATCATCGGCGCCGTCACCCGTGAGCGCCTCGACGTCCTGCGCGAGGCCGACGCCATCGCCCGCGAGGAGCTGACCCGCGCCGGGCTCGACCGCGAGATCTGGCAGTTCCCGGTGGTACTGCTGGCCGACGTCCGTTCGGTCGGGGTCCAGGGCGACGGCCGCACCTACGGCCACCCGATCGTGCTGCGTCCCGTGACCAGCGAGGACGCCATGACCGCCGACTGGGCGCGGCTCCCCTACGACGTCCTCCAGCGGATCTCCACCCGCATCACCAATGAGGTCCGCGAGATCAACCGGGTCACCGTGGACATCACGTCCAAGCCCCCGGGCACCATCGAGTGGGAGTGACCTGACACGCGAAGACCCGGACGTTCCCGTCCGGGCCTTCCGCGCGCCTTCTGCGCGACGCTAGTGTCCGACCGCGACGCAGTGTCCGGCCAAGGGTGTCCGACAGCGACGCGGTGTCAGACGGTGGCGGGCTCCAGGGCAGCCTCCGCGTCGAGGGTCGCGGCGGTCGCGTTGACCACCGCGGCGAGGCGCAGCGCCTCCTGGATCAGCTCGCGCGACATCCCGCCGTCGCGCAGCACCTTCTCGTGCGACTCCAGGCAGCGGCCGCAGCCGTTGATCGCCGACACCGCCAGGCACCACAGCTCGAAGTCGAGCTTGTCCACGCCGGGCTTGCCGATGATCGACATCCGCAGCCGGGCGGGGAGCGTCGCGTACGCGTCGTCCCCGATCAGGTGGGTGGCGCGGTAGTAGACGTTGTTCATCGCCATGATCGACGCGGCGCCCTTGGCCGCCTCGAACGCCTCCGCCGACAGGATGCCGGCGGCCTCCTCGGCCAGCTCGCGGATGACGGCCGTGCTGCGCGTGGCGATCGCGCAGGCCAGGACCGTCCCCCACAGCTGCTGGTCGGAGAGCTGGGAGGTGGAGGTCAGCGAGCCCAGGTTGAGCTTGGTGTCCTTGGCGTACCCCGGCAGGGCGCCCTTCAGCGCGTCAACGCTCATGATCATGCGTCCTTTCCGTGGGAGGGGCCGGCCGCGGCGACGCGCGGCCGGCCGTGCCGTCCGGTGGAGGCGGGGTCAGACCCCGGCCAGCAGCTTGGTGGCGTCGAGGGTGTCCTCGCCTTTGCTCCAGTTGCAGGGGCACAGCTCGTCGCTCTGCAGCGCGTCGAGGACCCGCAGCACCTCGGTCACGTTCCGCCCGACGGACCCGGCGGTGACCATGGAGAACTGGATCTCGTTGTTCGGGTCGACGATGAACGTCGCGCGCTGCGCCACGCCGTCCTCGGTGAGGATGCCGAGCGCCCCGGCCAGCTCGCGGCCGAGGTCCGACAGCATCGGGTACGGCAGGTCCCGCAGGTCGGGGTGGTCCTTGCGCCACGCGAAGTGGACGAACTCGTTGTCCACGGACGCACCGAGCACCTGGGCGTCGCGGTCGGCGAACTCCTCGTTCAGGCGGCCGAACTCGGCGATCTCGGTCGGGCAGATGAAGGTGAAGTCCTTCGGCCAGAAGAACACCACGCGCCACTTGCCCTCGTAGGTCTTGTGGTCGATCGTCTTGAACGCGTTGTCCGGGTCCAGCGAGACGCAGGCGGTCAGCTCGTACTCGGGGAACTGGTCACCGACAGTAAGCACGCAGGCTCCTTCGTCTACGGGAAACAGCCGCCTCTGATTGGAGAGGCAGACGAATGGTGGGAGGCCGCCAGAACACCGGGACGGGCCCGGCGGCTGATGTCACTCAGCGTGCCGCACGCCCTGTGAGAAGAGAAATCGATCTATCGCAATGAATCGATAGGGGCTGCCTATCAGAGAGTGCCGCCACCGCTGTGACCGGCGAAGAAACCTCTGCGATGCGCGCGAATGCGCAGATCTGGTTGATGTAAATCACACCAAACCGCCCCCGGCTTGATCATCACGCTGAGTAGTGGGCAAGTGTAGTGGCAAGGGCCGGCAAGAGGGCGGAGAAGCGCCGGGAGGGCATCGGTGTGATCTCGGTGTGATCGATCACAGGGGACGGCGGAAGCCACATCCGGCCCTGTCCGGCAAGTCACAGCCGTACTGACTGTTGGGTAGTGTTCCAGTCGAGATGGCGATCAGCAGACCCACGGTGGCGCAGTTGCGGGCCTTCCTGGCGCTGGCGGAGCATCTGCACTTCCGGGATGCCGCCGCCGCGCTGCGGATGAGCCAGCCCGCCCTGTCGGGATCCGTGGCGGCCCTTGAGGAGAGCCTCGACACACAGCTCGTGGAGCGGACGACCCGCAAGGTGCTGCTGACCCCCGCGGGGGAGCGGGTGGCGCGTCGGGCCGAACTCGTCCTCGCGGAGCTGGACCGGCTCGTCGAGGAGGTCAGGTCGGTCAGGGGTCCGCTCGTAGGCCCTCTAAGGGTCGGTGTGATCCCGACGGTCGCGCCCTACCTACTGCCGGTGGTGTTGCCGCGCCTTTCGAAGGAGTTCCCGGAGCTGGAACTGTCCGTGCACGAGGAGCAGACCGACCATATCGTCGCCGAACTGCTCGCCGGACGGCTCGACGTCGTGCTGCTGGCCCTGCCCGCGCCCGCGCAGGGTGTGAAGGAGATCCCCCTGTACGACGAGGACTTCGTGCTGGTCGCGCCTGCCTCGTCCCATCTGGTGGGGCCGGCGGAGGACGTCCCTCGCGAGGCGCTGGGCGATCTGGACGTGATCCTGCTGAACGAGGGGCACTGTCTCCGCGACCAGGCACTGGACGTCTGCCGCGAGGTGGGGGCGCGCGCGGCGGCCGCCACTTATGCGACGAGCCTGGCGACCCTTGTGCAACTCGTCTCGGGCGGGCTCGGTGTGACCCTCGTCCCTGAGACGGCCCTGCCGGTCGAGACGCGGCGGGCGCCGAACCTGGCCTTGCACCGCTTCAGGTCCCCGGCACCGTTCCGCCGCATCGGGCTGGGCTACCGCTCGACGTCGCCGCGCTCGGACGAGTTCGCGGCGCTCGCGACCAGCGTCCGCGCCGCCGTGACCGCCACCCACGCGGCGGCCGCACCCGGCATCCGCCCCGTCTGACACCGGGTTTTCCACAGAACGACGTTCTAGTGTTGCGCTCCGTCCCCGGTGCCGAACATGGAGTCGCCGCCTCGGAAGAAGGGGGCGGATAGGGGTCCCGGGCGGTCGTGCGCCGCCTGCCGGGGTGACGGTCAGGGGGCGGTAAACGTGGGCCAGGGCAGGTCAAGTCTATGTCAGGTGACGGCCTCGCAATCGCGATGCGCATTCGGATCGTCGCCTCACGTCACCATGCTCGGTGTTCCGAGGTCCCGTCCGTTGGACCGCTCGCTCTCCGGCGGCACCCCGCGCAACCGACCTGGAGGCCCCATGTCACCGAAACTCAGTGTCGTCGTCCCTTTCCACAACACCGAGGACTATTTCCAGGAATGCCTGGAGTCGCTGGCCGGGCAGACCTTCCGCGACCTGGAAGTGGTCATGGTGGACGACGGGTCAACCGACAACGGCGCTGTGATCGCCAAGGACGCCTGCGGCCGCGACCCCCGGTTCCGGTTGATCACGCGGGACAACGAGGGCCCGGGGCCGGCCCGCAACGCGGGGGTGCGCGAGGCCACCGGCACCTACCTGGCCTTCGCCGACGCCGATGACGTGGTCGAACGCGACGCCTACGCGCGGCTGGTGGGGTCCCTGGAGCGCACCGGCTCCGACTTCGCCTGCGGCAACGTCGAGCGGCTCGACGGGGACCGGAGCTGGCAGTCGGTCCTGCACGCCGGGCTGTTCACCGAGTACCGCGCGCGGACACACGTCTCGTCCCATCCGCTCCTGATCCGCGACCGGACGTCCTGGAACAAGGTGTACCGGCGGGCTTTCTGGGAGAAGGCCGAGCTGTCTTTTCCCTCGGGCTTCTACGAGGACCCGCCGGTGATGGCACGGGCCCACGCACTCGCCGATTCGGTCGACGTCCTCAAAGAGACGGTCTACTACTGGCGGAAGCGCCCCGGGTCCATTACCGAGGACCGCTACGGCTGGGACAACATTTCGCAGCGCATGCGGTCGGTCGCCGCCCTGCGGGCCGGGCTCGCCGATTTCGCGCCGCATCTTCTGGCCGCGTTCGACGAGCATGCCCTGATCGACGTCGATCTCCGCGTGCTCCTGGACGCCCTTCCCCGGACGGACGAGGCCCACCGCGAGGCCCTCGTCGAGACGGGCGCCGTGCTGGCCGAGAAGGTCGGTCCCCGCGTCCTGAAGCGGTTCCCGTCGCTCATGCGCCTGCAACTGCACCTGCTGTGCCGGCGGATGACACCCGAACTGCTGGAAGTGCTGCGTTTCGTCCGCCTGGGGATGGCGGCGCAGGCTCCCCGGGCCCGGCGCGGGCTGCGGCCGCGCTGGTATGCGGAGTACCCCTTCTTCGAGGACGAGGAGCGCGCCGTCCCGTCCCACGTCTACGACGTGACGGACGAGCTCACGCCGGTGGCAGCGATCGACCGGGCGGCGTGGGTCGACGGGCGTCTCCGCATCGAGGGCCACGCCTACATCAAGCACCTGGACTCCTCCACCGAGGACGGCTCCCGCATCCGCGTGTGGCTGCTGGCCTCGAACCGCCGGGGTCTCCTGCGCGTCCCCGTCCAGCGGGTCCGGCGGCCGGACGTGACCGCCCGCTCGCGGCAGCCGGTCGTCTCCTACGACTGGTCCGGCTTCGTCGCCGAGATCGACCCGTCCAGCCTCAAGATCTTCGGCCGCTGGCGGGACGTCGACTGGATCCCCTGCGTGGAGATCATCAACCGGGGGCTCTGGCGCCGCCGGACGTTCGGCAACCCGAGCCTCACCAACCGGCAGTGGCCGCAGGAGCACGAGTGCGCGCCGGGCGTCCTGGTCCAGGCCGTCGCCGGGAAGCGCCGGTTCGTCCTCCAGGTGCGGCGGACTGCGGCGGAGGTGGTCGGCTGCCACCTGGAGGACGGCGAACTCTGGCTGGACGGCTGGAGCCGCGCCTCCCTGGGTGACGAGCCGAGGATCACCGCCACTACCAGGACCGGCCGCGCGACCGTCCTCGGCCCCATCGGCGACCCCGCCGCTCCCGTCCACGCCCGTCCGGCCACCCCTCTCGCCGCCCGGCTCACCGAAGCCGCCCCGGCCGCATCCACATCCACATCCGCATCCGCATCCGCATCCGCAGCGGCGGCCGACGACCTGGCGGCGAACCCACCCGACCGGACATCCGACACGTCCCTCGACAGCACTCTGAGCACGAGACCACCCGACCCATCCGACGACGAGGCACACAACGCGCCCCGCAACGGTGACCCGTTCGGCGAGGCGGCGGGCAACCAGCCGACGGGCGACCAGCCAGCGAGCCCGCCCGCCTCGATAGCAGGCGACGCCCAGGCCGGAACGGCTGAGGATGCGACCCTCCGGGCGCGCGGCGGCACAGCCGATGCCAAGGCCACTGCCGACGACCACGGCACCGGAGCTCCCGGCCGGAGGCCGGGTGGCACATCCGGTGCGGTTCCCGCAGCCGGACCCGGTGAGGCGGGAGACGCCAGTGTGCTCTTCGACGAGTTGAGCATTGGTGTGTTCAGGTCCGGGAGGGTGTTCGGCGGGCTGCCCATCCTTCCCGGCGCGCGGAGCGGCAGGCGGCTCGGAGGCGCGACCTGGAAGGCCGGCCGGGGCAGGGCGGGGGATCCGGAGGACGGGTTCCGGGCCAGGCTGCCGGTGTCGGGACTGGCCCGCCATCCCGGGGACTGGGAGGTCACGCTCCCCGGGGGGATCCGCCCGCACCTGGACGAAGGAGCAGCGGGTGCGTCGTTCCGCTTCCCTGGCGGCGAGCTGGAGATCGCGAGGACCCGCCGGAACACGCTGCGGATCGTCGTCCGGGGGCGGGTCCTGGTCGTCGACCAGGTGACCTGGTCGGCGGACGGGACCCTCTGCCTCACCGGATCGTGCACCGATCCGGTGAGCCGCCCGGCCGTGCTGGTGCTGAGACGGCGGCGGTCCAGCGAGGAGCACACCGTCGCGCTCCACTGGGACCGGGACCTCTTCACCGCCTCGTTCTCACCCGCCCGGATGCCCGTGCTCGGCCTGTCCCGCCCCCTCGTCGCCGGCCGCTGGGACGTCCTGGCGACGGTCGGCGGCCAGGAGCAGCCCGTCGCCGTCCGGCGGCACTCTCTGCGCGACCTGCCGGAACCGCACGAGGCCGGTCTGCACCGGGTCAGCGTGCTGGCCCGCAAGACCGACCAGCTGACCCTGCGGATCGAGACCTCGCTGGACGACGACGAGCGCGGAGCCTACGCGCAGGCGCGGCTCCGCTCGGGCCACTACCGGCGGCACCTGAACCTGCCGGTCCGCGACCTGGCCGTGTTCGACGCGTACAAGGGCCGCCAGTACTCGTGCAACCCACGCGGGATCTACGACGAGCTGCGCCGCCGGGAGACGGACATCGAGTGCGTCTGGGTCACCGAGAACGGGCAGTTCGGCAAGCCCACCGGAGCGCGGACCGTCCTGTCCGGGACGCGGGAGCACTACGAGGCCCTCGCCCGCGCACGCTACGTGTTCGGCAACTGGTCGCAGCAGCGGTGGTTCGCCAAACGCGACGACCAGACGTACGTCCAGTGCTGGCACGGCACGCCGCTGAAGAAGCTCGGCTACGACGTCAAGAAGATGCCGTACAAACGGACCGAGGGCCTCAACTGGATGGAGCACGACGTCCCGCAATGGGATCTGCTCCTCTCCCAGAACGCCTTCTCGGTGCCGCTGTTCCGGCGGGCGTTCGCCTACGAGGGAGAGATCCTCGAAAGCGGCTACCCCCGCAACGACATCCTGAGCAGCCCGCACCGCGAACAGATCGCCCACGCGGTGAGACGGCGGCTCGGCATCCCCCACGACAAGAGGATCGTGCTCTACGCGCCGACCTGGCGTGACGACTTCCACTTCTCGGTCGGCAAGCGCGCGTTCAGCCTCGAACTGGACGTCGACCGGTTCCGCGCGGTGCTGGGCCGCGACCACATGCTGCTCCTGCGCACGCACTACCTGGTGACGGACCGGCCGAAATGGCGGCCCGGCGACTGTGTCCTCGACGTGTCGGTCTACCCGGACATCTCCGAGCTGTTCCTCATCAGCGACGTCCTGGTCACCGACTACTCCTCCGCCATGTTCGACTTCGCCGTCACCGGCCGCCCGATGCTCTTCTACACCTACGACCTGGAGCGTTACCGCGACCACGTCCGCGGCTTCTACTTCGACTTCGAGGCGGAGGCGCCCGGACCGCTGCTCGGCACCTCCCGCGAGGTCATCGACGCCCTGTCCGAACCGGCCGCCCTGGACACCGGGTACCGCGCGGCCCGCGCGGTGTTCGCCTCCCGGTACTGCCCGCACGATGACGGCCGCGCCGCGTCCCGCGTGCTCGACCGCGTCCTTCAGAACCTCCCGTCCGCCCACTGAGAACGGAGCCGCCCGTGCCGCCCAAGATCAGCGTTGTCGTCCCGTTCCGTGACTCCGAGGAGTACCTCGCCGAATGCCTGGAGTCGCTGGCCAGGCAGACCCTCCGCGACCTGGAAGTGATCATGGTGGACGGCGGCTCCGATGACGGCGGCCCCGTCGTCGCCAAGGAGTTCGCCGGACGCGACGACCGGTTCACCCTGCTCCCCGTCGGCGGGCAGGGTCTGGGACCGGCGCGGAACACCGGCGTCGAGCACGCCACCGGCCAGTACCTGGCCTTCGCCCACGGTGACGACGCCCTCCCGCCCTACACCTACGAACTCCTGATCCGAACACTGGAGGCGACGGGTTCGGACCTCGCGGGCGGCAACGTGCTCCGCCTGGAAGAGGACCGCGCCTGGCAGTCCCCGCCCCACACCGAGCCATACGCGACGACGGTGAAGGCCACGCACATCACGCGGCGTCCCACCCTGCTGCAGGACAGGACCGTCGGGAACAAGGTGTACCGGCGCTCGTTCTGGGACGCGCACCGGTTCGAGTTCCCGGCGATGTCCTTCGAGGACCCGCCCGTGAGCGTCGAAGCCCACGTCCTCGCCTCCGCCGTGGACGTCCTCGACACGGCCGTCTACTTCTGGCGGAGCCGCCCCGGCGCCCGGCCCGACATCGCCGACCGGCTGGCGTCCCTGGAGATGGTCCGGGGGATCCTCGGCGACCACGCTCCCGCCCTCCTGCCCGTCTACGACCGCTACGCGCTCGACCTGGACGTCCGCGCGCTGATCCACACCCTCCCGGCCGCGTCCCCCGAAGACCGCGAGCGCCTGCTGAACGCGGGCGCCGACATCGTCGCCGCCGCGGCCCCGTCCGCGATCGGCGGCCTGGAGGCGATCAAACGCCTGGAACTGCATCTCCTGCGCGAGCGGAAGCTGCCGGAACTGCTCGAGGTGCTCCGCTTCGAGGAGAACGGCCTGCACGACGTTCCGATCGTCGGCCGCGGCAGGCGCCGCCAGCGCTGGTACGCCCGCTATCCCTTCTTCGGCGACCGGGGACACGCCATCCCCGACCACGTCTACGACGTCACCGGCGAGTTCCACCTCCGCGCGGAGGTGGACAGTGTCGGCTGGGACGCCGGCGCCCTCCTCGTCGAAGGCCACGCCCACTTCGACCGCCTCTCGGTGGCCTCCGCCAAGGAATCCCGGATCCGGATCTGGATGCACGACGCCAAGACCGGCAAGGAGATCCGGCTCCCCGTGGAACGCATCCCGTGCCCGGAAGCGACAGTCCGTTCGGGGCAGTCGCAGGTCTCCTACGACTGGTCCGGGTTCTCCGTCCGGATCGAACCCGAACTCCTCCAAGACGGCGACGAATGGCCGACCACGACCTGGGAGCTGTTCGCCGAGGTCACCACCGCCGGACGGAAGGGCGTCCGGCGCCTCACCTCGTCCGAGCCCTCGGTGAACTGGGCGGCCCCCCGCCAGGTGGACGAGCACGTCGCCGTCCAGCCCGCCGCCGACCACGGCTTCGTCGTCCACGTCAAGCGCGCCAAGGCCGTGGTCACCGGCTACCGCCAGGTCGGCGGCCTGCTGGAGGTCATGGGCTGGACGAGACGCGCCCTCGGCGCCGGCGCCGCGATCGTCGCCGCCCGCCGCCACGGCGGCGCCGAGGTCCGCGGCGAGGTGACGGTCCGCCCGGCGTCGGGCATGCGCATGGAGAAGGGCACCGGTTTCGACTTCACGGCCACCCTCCCCCTCGACGACCTCCTCTCCGACCCCGAGGCCGCCGAACGCGGCCCCTGCGCCGCCCACCTGCGCGACGCGATCGAGTGGGACCTCCGCCTCACCGGCGTCGGCGGCCCCGTCCGCCTGACCGTGGCCCGCAACCTGCCGGGCGCCCGCTTCGCCTCCCGCGGCCGGGAGTTCGCCCTCACCCGCACCGCATACGGCAACCTGCGCGGCGTCGAACGCAGCTTCCGCCCCGTCGTCACGTCCGTCGCATGGACCACCGACGACCGTCTCACCCTCACCGGTGACCTGGCCGACCCCGCCCACCGCCCCGACCACCTGATCCTCCGCCGCCTCCGTTCCAGCGAGGAGCACCACCTCCCCCTCACCTGGGACGGCCCGACCTTCACCACCACCTTCGAACCGGCTGCCATGCCCCTCTTCGGCGCGACCGTCCCTCTAGCCAGCGGCCCCTGGGAACTCCTGGCCCCGACGGGTTCCAGCAACACGACAAGGCAGCCGACACGTCCGCAGGCACAGCAGACGCCCGATCGCGCATCCACCAGCCAAGTAGTCACCCCTGCGGCCATAGCGAAGAGCATCAGCCGAACCCAGAAAAGGCAACCGACCGACTACCCACCCCACCAACCACCGACCGGACACGCTTCAGCAGTCCTCCCGACACGCACGTCCAGAGGGCCGATCACTCAGCCGATACCCCCGCAAGCCGGTGTGCCTCCGCAGCCCGCGCCCCGGGGAGCCGCTGGCGGGGCCGCCGTTCAGCCGCCGAGTAGTGGTGGCCAGGTAGTCCCGCCGACGCTTGCGCCTGGGATACCCGGTCGCCCGTCCGCGCGGCCGATGCCTCCGCATGGTGGTGTGGCTCCGCGGGTTTCGAATGGGGTGGCCCCTGGTCAAGGTGCCGTTCGCCCGGCGGGCGGTGTGCCTCCGCAGCCCACGTCCTCGGCGGCTGCTGGTCAGAGTGCTGTTCAGTTGCCGAATGGCGGTGGGCAGGCAGGGCCGCCGACTCCGGTGTCTGGAGAGCCGGGCCAGGCGGTCACTCAGCCGATCGCCGCGTGGGGTGGCGAGTCTCCGCAGGGTCCGAGCGCGGCAGTCTTCGGCCTGGGCGCTGTTCCGTCGCAGAGTGGCGGCGGTCAGGTGGTTCCGCCGACGTTCGTGCCTAGGTGGGCCGGTCGGCTGATCAATCAGCCGACCGCTGCGCCAAGCCAGGTGAGGCCGCAGGCTACCGGCGTGGCAGCCGCTGGGCAGGGGCCCATCCAACAGCCAGGGGCGGGGGACGAGGGTGTCGCTGGGACGGTAGATGTAGCCACTGGCCATGCGATCAGGGAAGGCGCTGGTCCGTCGGCGGTGCCGAACGGGGCGCCGGGTCGGGGTGCCGCGGGGGAGGTCGCCGTCGTCGTCGAACGTGGTGTGATCTCCCGCCTTCCCCCATGGCGGACGGTCGGAACCCAGGAGATCGAGGTCGGCGTCCACCAGACGGACGCGCTGCAACTGCAAAGCCGCACCGCCCTGGCCGATGACGAGCGGGGAGGTTATGCCCAGCGGTTGCTCTGGGAGCGTGACTATCCGGTCTATCTGCGTAGCCCGCTGACCGAGATGGTCGTGTTCGACAGTTACGGCGCGTCCCAGTACAGCTGCAACCCCAGGGCGATCTACGAGGAACTGGCGCGGAGTCACCCGGGCCTGGAATGCGTCTGGGTCTCCACCGACGGCCAGTTCACGGTCGAAGGCGATGCCAGGACCGTCATGTCGGGGAGTCGGGATCACTACCGCGCGCTTGCACGCGCCCGGTACATCGTCACGAACTTCGGGCTTCCTGCGGGATTCGCCAAGCGGTCGGGGCAGACCTACATGCAGACCTGGCATGGCACCCCCTTGAAGCGGATGGGTTACGACCTCGCCGAGATGCCGTACAAGCGCACGGAGAAGGTCGACTGGATCGCGCACGAGGTTCCGCGGTGGGACGTTCTGCTTTCTCCGAACGCCCTCACCTCCGACGTCATGCGCAGGGCCTTTCGCTTCGACGGCGAGATCCAGGAGATCGGGTATCCGCGCAACGACGTCCTGAGCAGTCCGGACTTCGGTCGGCTCGGGCAACTCGTCCGTGAACGCCTCGGAATCCCGGCGGGCAAGAAGGTCGTCCTGTATGCGCCGACCTGGCGTGACGACCTCCACCATTCGCCCGGCAGGAGGGCCTTCTCCCTGGAACTGGACGTGGAGACACTGCGGCGGGCACTCGGCGGCGATCATGTCCTGCTCGTGCGGCCCCACCATCTGATCACCGAAAGGGACCGCCTGCCGGTGGACGACTTCGTGATCGATGTCTCCCGCTACCCCGACATCGCCGACCTGTACCTGGCGGCCGACGTACTCGTGACCGACTATTCGTCCGCCATGGTGGACTTCGCCTGCACCGGTCGCCCGATGCTCTTCTACACCTACGACCTGGAACGTTATCGGGACCACGTGCGCGGCCTCACGATCGACTTCGAGGCGGAGGCCCCCGGCCCGCTGCTCGCCACGTCCGCCGACGTTGTCGAGGCGCTTCTTGCCATCGACGAGATCCAGGACGTCTACGTGGACGCCTACGACACGTTCTTCGACAAGTACTGTCCCCACGACGACGGCAAGGCGTCGGCCAGAGCCGTGGAACGGCTCCTCGCATGACCGGCGGACATCGTCTCTGTGATCGATACGGACCGCGGGTCCCGCGGCGGCATCGAGACGACCGGGCAGTGCATCCGAGAACGGGCTCCGGAACAGGAGCGGGATGCCGTCTTCAGAGGCCGGGCCCCTGGTTGGAGCAAGGCCCCCGGTCGCCCCGGCGGCGCTGCTGCATGCACTGAGATCTCAGATCACGACACGGAATCCGTGCAAGTCCGCGGGTGTGCGGCGGAGGTTTAGCCGGGGTTTTGGGCTCGGGCGAAGAGCGTCGTGCCTGGACAGGTGTGGAGGGGGAGGCGGCGCTCCAGGGCGGCTGACAGGCGGAGGGCCTCGTTGGCTAGCGGATGGAGAGGGGCCAGGTCCTCGTAGTGGGCGCTGCGGTGGCGGAGCAGGCGCAGGAACGGGCGGAACAGGACGCCGCGGCTCCACACCCGGTCCAGGAGCAGGCCGGCGCCTTCCAGCAGGTCGATCAGGGCGCGGGGGCTGTAGCGGCGGACGCGGCCGAGGGAGACGTCGTGGGCCGACCAGAGGGACATGTCGGATGGGACGGAGAGCAGCAGCGTCCCGCCGGGGCGCAGGACGCGGGCGATCTCCTCGGCAGCGCGGGCGTCGTCCTCGATGTGCTCCAGGACGTCCAACGCGAGGGCCAGGTCGAAGCGCGATGGCGGCAGCGGGAGGTAGCGCGCGTCTCCCTCGTAGGCTTCAACGCCCTGCGCGCGCGCCAGAGCGACGGCATCGGGGCTGAGGTCGATCGCCGTGGCCTGCCAGCCGTGGGCGACCAGTTCACGGGAGTTTCCGCCCGCACCGGCACCGATATCCACGGCGTCACCGGGGGAACTGAACCGCAGGAGTTCCTCGGACAGAACCGCCCGGCGTTCGCGGTACCACCAGTTGTCGTCCTCGATGCGCGCGATCCGCTGGAGTTCGATGGTGTCCACGGGACAAGCCGACGGGATCACACCGTCCTGTGCCACCGTCGGCGCCGCTCACGGGCGGAGCGTTGGCCGGACCTTGACCCTTGCGCGGCAGTGCCCGGGTCAGCGGCGCTTGCGGTGGCAGGGTCAGCGGCGCTTGCGGTGGCGGGGTCAGCGGTGCTTGCGGTGGCGGGGTCAGCGTGGTCTATCTAGATCGTGGACGACTGCGTGGTATCACTCGGGCCCTTGGAACGCGTGGGCGTCGGCGTCATCCGCCACCCGGGCGCGACGGTGCTGTCCGTGCTCACCGACTTGGTGGGGGGCCGCTCGCACGGCGTCCCGCCCGGCCTGCGGGAGGCGCTGCGGCGGACCCTGCCCGGGACGGACGCGGCGGACATGGCGGCCCTGCTCGCGTCGGCGAACGGATGGCTGCCCGAAAGCCTCGCGCTGCTCCAGACGCTGGAGACCGTCACCATGGCGACGGTCCTGGAGGAGCTGGACGGGCTCCGGCCGGACGTGGTGGCGGAGGAGATCGAGGCGGGCTTCTCCGGCGACCCGCCGCCCGCGTGGCGGGCGGTGGCCGCGCGGCCCGCGGCGTTCATGACGTCCTACCGGCGGCTGGTGGCGGCCGTCTGGGACGGGATCGCCCCGCTGTGGACGCAGGCGGACGGCCTCCACGCGCGCGAGACGGAACGGGTCGGCGTGGCGGCGGTCAGCGGCGCGCTGGAGGGCGTGATGGACGGGCTGCGCACGCGGGTGCGCTTCGACGCCGGGCGGCTGCATCTGCCGAACTGCCTGCCCAATTGCCTGCCCTGGCGGCCGGTCGCGCCGGGGCGCCGCCGCCTCGTCCTCGTGCCGCTCGCGTCCGGGCTCACCGCGGGGATGTACAGCGTCGAGCGCGAGGACGCGATCTGGGTCGCCTACCCCCTGCCCGGCCTGGGCCAGATCCTCGACCCGCGCCGTGCCGGGGCGGGCGGACCGGCGGCCGCCGCGACCGTCCCGGACGACGCGCTCGTGCTGCTCCTCGGGCCGGTGCGGGCGGCGATCCTTCGGCACGCGGGGACCGCGCCGTCCGTGAGCGATTTGGCGGGGCGGCTGGGCGTCGGCGCCAGCACGGTCACCTACCACTGCGACCAGCTCGTCAGGGCGGGCCTCCTGGAACGCGCGCGCCGCGGGCGGGAGGTCCGCCTGCGCCGGACCGGCCGCGGCGCCGGGCTCATCGACCTGCTCTCCTAGCGGCACCGCGGTAGACGTTGGGCGGGACGCCGTGCCGCTTCATGAAGTGCGCGCGCAGCTGCCCCGGCTGGAAGCCCACCGCCTGCGCGATCACCGAGATCGGCTCGTCGGTGGTGAGCAGCAGCGCCTCGGCGTGGTCGAGGCGCTGGTCGCGCAGCCAGGCGATCGGGGTCGTGCCGATCGCCGCGCGGAAGCGGCGGGCGAAGGTGCGCGGGCTCATCGACGCGCGCCGGGCCAGCTCCCCGACCGACAGCGGCTGGTCCAGCCGCGTCCGTGCCCACGACAGCAGGGCGACGAGGTCCGCGTCCCCGGGCTCCCACGGCCGGGGCGCGCCCGGGTCCTCGTCGCACTCCATGGCCTGCCTGGTCACGGCCTCCGAGACGGCCGGTCCGTGTTCCCGGCGCAGCAGGCGCAGGCACAGCTCGATTCCGGCGCCCGCTTCGATGCCGGTCGCGAGGCGTCCCGCGTCCGTCTGAGGGGTGCCCGGGTCGGCCGCCGACGGGGGGTGGCGGCGGGTCAGGGCGGCCAGGCCCCGGCGTCCCGCGGGGCGCCGGTCGTCGGGCAGGCCCGCGGCGGCCAGCAGTTCCGAGCCCGAGCAGAAGCCCGCGACGATCGCGCCGCGGTCGTGGGCGGACCGGAGGGCCTCGACGGCCGCCTCGCCCAGCAGGAGCGGACGGCGGGCCGTCGGCGGCACGATCACCAGATCGGCCCGGGCCAGCGTCCCGAGGCCGTGCGGCACGTCGACCCACCAGCCGAGGTCCGTGCGGACGACCCCGGCGACGTCGCCGCACATCAGCAGCTCGAACGGCGGCAGGCCCCGGTGCGAGCGGTCCCTGAAGACGCTGCTCACGCCGCTCAGGCCGAACGAGCCGACCCCGGGGGTGACGTAGACGGCGATCGAGCGGAAGGGCCTGGTGGCGCCGTCGGCGGAGGGAAGCCGTGCGGCCCGGCGGTTCCCATACCGCGCGCACCGGTTGACGTGAGGCGTGTGTGCTGTTCTCACTGTTCCTCCGCGGATCGACGGTCCGACGCCTGGCGGTGGAATCCTGCCGGGAGCGGTCCACGGCGACGAGCCTTTCGATCATCCTCGAAGAGTCGCCGGGCGGGGGCGGGCGGCCAGGGTCAGAGGGCGCGCGGGTCGGGAGGGAACAGCCCGACGATTCTGCGGCCCCGCCCGGTCTGGTGGATCCGGATCTCGCGGCCCTGCCGCTCGCGGCGCACCAGGCCGCTCGCCACGAGCCGTTCGCAGTGGTGGGTGACGGCGCTGGGCGAGAGCTGGGTCAGCCGGGCGAGCTCGCCCATGGTCAGCGGCCGCGCGACGGCCCGCAGCAGCGCGGCCCGCACGGGGCCGAGCATCGCCTCCAGCGACGCGGGGTCCGGCGGGTCGCACGCGGCCGGGTCGAGCGCCGGGAGCGGGTAGGCGATCCAGACCGCGTCGGAGTCGTCGAAGTCGCAGATCAGGGCGTCCACGGCCGAGAGCATCGGGACCAGGACGAGGGGACGCCCGCCGAGGGCGAACCGCGCCGGCTCGGGGTCGGGGACGCGCAGCGAGCCGTCCTCGAAGCCCACGGCCGGATGCAGGGCGGCCAGGACGGTCCCGAGCCCGCCCCGCACGAAGGCGGCGCCGACCCGTTCGATCTCGCGTTCCAGCAGCGGCAGCGCCTCCTCCCACAGCGGCTCGACGGCGCCCCAGATCTCGTCCATCGTGTCGGCGTACCGGTGCAGCCAGTCGCCCGGCCGGTCCGCGACGCGGCGCCAGTGCGGCGGAAGGTCCCCGTCGGGGAAGGCGGCCTCCAGGTCCTCCAGCAGGCGCTCGCCGGGGATGGCGCGGAGCCGCTCCACCTGGTCGCCGACCGCGGTCTCGGTAGTCGGGTTCAGCGGCTTCACCGAACCGGGGACGACCGACCGTCCCGGCACCGCGAGCGGGTGGATGGCCTGGGCGCCGCGGGCCGGCAGGGCGCCGAGGATCCGGCGCCGCCACGCCGCCGGGACGCCGCCCTGGCCGGCGAAGGCGTCGATGCCCAGCGCCAGCGTCGACACGTACGGGTCGAGGGCCATCCGCACGTCGACGGTGCGTCCGACGCGCAGCTCCGTGGCCCGCCGGAGGGCCGTCCGCTCCCCGGCGGGACCGGCCTCCGCCCCGTCGTCGATCACCGTGGGGGACGGCACGCCGGTTCCACGCCCGCGATGAGCGGGCCGTCGCTGATACGCCGCTCCTGCCGGTCGGCCTTCGCGAGCAGCGCGGCGGGGTCGGCCTTGCCCGCCGCCTCGGCGACCTCGCGCAGCAGCGCGGCGACGGGGGTGAGGCGGTCGCCGTCCACCGGCAGCCGGTCCAGCAGCGGCACCCCGGCCAGCAGCTCCTCCAGCAGCGTCCGGACGATCTTGCGGTGCGAGGTCGCCGACACCGCGACCGACAGGTGCAGCGACCCCTCCGGCCCGGCGAACGCCCGGTGGCCGGTGCCCGCCGGGATGTACAGGCCGTCCCCGGGCGCCAGTTCGACGACGTGGTCCGGCTCCCGGTCGGTGCGCAGCGTTTGACTGGCCTGCCACTCGACGCCGTCGGGGATGTCCCACAGATGCCACTTCTTGGTGCCTTCGGCCTGGAGTGCGAAGACGTCCGCCGTGTCCCAGTGAGCGCCGACCCCGTCGTCCCCGGGCGCGGTGTAGAACGCGTAGCTCGTGACGCCGGCGCCGACGGTCGCGGTGAGCCGGTCGGCCAGCTCCGCGACGGGACGGTACCAGTCCTCGATGTTGACGAACCGCAGCGTCGCGCCCCGGCGGACCTGCTCGGCGACGGCGTCGGTGACCGGGTAGCCGGGCATGCTCAGCGCGAGGTACTGCCGGGTCTCGGTGAACAGGGTGGGCGGCACGCCGCCCTCCGGCATGTTCACCTGGAACTGCGGATACCGCACCTGCCCGTACCGGATCCACTCGTCGACCCGCTCGAAGTCCAGCAACGCGACGGTCGCCGGAGACGCGTCGAAGCGCAGGTGCGCGCGGCCCCACTCCAGGCGCTCGCGGTCGGCGGGGTCGGCGAAGATGTCGGACCAGCTCATGCGTCGGCTCCTTGTCGGTCGTGGGGAGTGTCAGGCGAGGAGCAGGGCGGCGTCCCAGCCGGTGGCGGGCGGCGCGCCCGTCTCGTGGCAGTGCAGCGCGAGGGCGGCCCCGGCGGCGCCCTCCAGGAAGCCCGGCCGGTCGGTCACGCGCGCCGCGGCCGGATGGGTGTACCGGAACCCGAACGCCGCGTCCGGGTCGTAGGACTCGCGGAGCCGCCCGGCGAACCGCCCGGCGGCGGACGCGTGGACGGGATCGCCCGTGTCGTGGCCCATGCGCGACGCGATGTGCAGCAGGCCCGCCCAGCCGTGGCACAGCGTGGAGTCGTGGATCGAGTGCTCGCCGGACGTGGCGAACGCGCCGCGCACCGCGGCGTCGCCCGTCTCGCGCCACTCCTTCTCCTCGAACGCCGCGCCCGCGAGGAACAGGGCACGGCCCATCCCGGCGGCTCCGTAGCACCAGGCGTCGCGCGTCCTGCCCCGATGCGCGTGCCCGTGCCCGTGCCCGTGCCCGCGTTCGTGCCCGTGCCCGTGTTCGTCGAGGGTGGTCTCGTGCGGCCAGTACGGCCCGGCGTCGTCGTCGAGCCGATGGGCGTCGAGCAGCGCCACGATCGCGGCGGCCGCCTCGTCCTGCCCGTCCACCCGGACGCCCGCGCGCCAGGCCAGCGCCAGCAGCGCGAGCGGGCCGCCGACGCCGTGCGCCAGCCCGAGATTGAGGTGGCCGCCGTCCGCGTGGCCCCTCGTCATGTCGTGCCGCACCCACCAGACGGGCAGCTTCCGGCCGCCGACGGTGACGTCCCCGGCGAGCGCGAGGCGGACGAGCAGCCCGAGCGTCTCGCGCAGCGCCTCCCCGGTCGCCTCGGCGCCGGTCCGCTCCTGGCGGGCCAGGAGGTACCGGCCGAACCCCGATCCGCCGGTGATGACGTCGTAGCCGCCCCAGTCGCCGACCGGGTCCCCGGCGTCCAGCCGTGCCCGCCGCGCCCGCGTCCACCGCAGCGCCTGCCCGGCGATGGCCTCGTCCAGCCGGGACAGCAGCGTCCCGTAGCCGCCCGACGCCGTGGCCGCCGCGTGGGCGGCGAAGGCGAGGGCCACGGAGCCGCCGTACAGGGCGGGCACCGGCGGCGGCGCCTCCGCCGCGAGCGCCGCCGACAGATGGGCGTGGGCGTGGACGCGCCGGGCCGGGTCGGCGGCGGCGAGTTCGGAGAAGAGCAGCGACACGGCCGGGAACGCGTCCGACAGGCCGTTCGGCTCCCACTGGCGGAGCGCGCCCGACGGCAGCGTCAGCTCGTTCTCGGGGCGGGTGGTGACGGCCGCGACCGTCTCGGGGTCGGTGAGCCTGTCCGCGATGGACGCGACGATCTGCGATGTCATGGGGTCCGGTGCCGCTCTCGGTCTCGGTGGGCCTGGAGGACGCCGCGGGCGACGGCGTAGCCGTCCTGCTCCGCGCGGCGATCGATGCCGGCGAGCCTGATGTGGTGCATGTGGAGCACGCTCGCGAAGATGGCCGACGGGTCGTCGAGGGCTTCGCGCACGGCCCGGCCATACGCCGCGACGGGCCCGGAGCGGCGCTCCCAGCCGTCCAGCAGGGCCCGCCCGCCACGCAGTTCGGAAAGTCCCGCGAACCCCGCCGCCGGATCCAGCAGCCGGATCGCCTCGCGGCGGTGGCTCTGGAACGTCTCGTGGCGGGCGCCCTTGGGGTAGGTCTCCAGCAGCCAGTCCCGCCACCCCTCGCCGTGCAGGTGCCGCGCCAGGTCGAGGTGGTTGGCGGCGAGCAGCAGCGGCATCGGCAGGTCTAGCTCCCCCGCCTCGCGCAGCGCGAGCTGGGAGAGGACGCTGCCGGAGTCCGCGGCGAAGGCGTCCTCGGCCGCCTCGATCAGGTCCGGGCCGCCGTACCTGCCCGTCTCGGGCAGGTAGGTGTCCAGGACGATCCGGTTGATCAGCCCCGTCTCGGCCAGGTCCGCGGCCCACCGGTGCACGATCGGCAGCAGCCGCGCGCCGAGCGCCGCCGGGTCCCCGTGGAAGCGGAGCCGCAGGTGGGGCTCGTCGTCGCGGTAGCGCAGGAAGAACCAGCGGTCGGTGATCCCGGCGGCCCGGCGGACGAGCGCGGGGACGTGCCGGGCGAGCAGCTCGCCGTGCCGCCCCGGCGTGGCGTAGACCTTCAGGTACAGCCATTCGCCGCCGGGCGGGTGGGTCCGCCGGACGGCCCGCCGCCGGGTGGTGTCCGAGATTGCGCGGTGCCGGACGGGGCGCATCGGGACGGCGATCTCCGTGGCGTGCCCCCGCGCCCACCCGAACCCGTGCCGTCCGCCGGCCGGGGCCTCCTGGAGCACCGTCCCGGGCCGTTTGCGCAGCTCGGCGTGCAGCGTCTTCAGGTGGGCGACGCTGCCCAGGTCCAGCCGGACCCGGTGGTCGGTGTAGGTCGCGTACACGATGTCGGGGACGGCCCAGTCGGCGCGCCACCGCTCGAAGAGCCGCTTCCAGGCCGCCCAGTCCACCTCCTGCGTCAGCCGCGGATCGGGCAGCCACCGCGCGGGGGACAGGATCGTCCGGCCGCGCCGCACGCGCGGCAGGTACGGCATCCGCTCGGCCGTCCCCCAGCTCCACAGCGGCCACGCGGGGGTGCGGCCTTCGCCGATCTCCATCAGGAGGCGGACCGCGTTCGGCGTCGTGAGCTGGAGGTTCAGCGCGTGGAACGGCATGGGGGCCAGCTCACGGCCGTCCCGCCGGGACACCACCACGAACCGGTCGTGGTCGGCGCCGACGAGCAGATCGTCCAGGGAGAGCGCCTCTGGGCCGTCGGCGAACACCCCCGTTGCCGCGAGTTCGCCCGTCAGCCGCGGGACCTGCGCGACGTTGGCGCTGCGGGAGTCCAGCACCGGCCCCACCACCTGGACGGGGACCGCCGGGGCGGCCTCCTCCCGCGCGGTCTCCGACACCGCGGCGCCGAGGCCGGGCAGCAGGTGCAGGAAACGCCCGGACATCGCGCCGGGCCGGGTGAAGTTCATCGCCGTCATGACGAGCCGGAACCCGCCGTCGCGCAGCCCGTCCTCCGAGTCGGCGACCAGCTCGGCGCACACCTCCGCGTAGGAGGCGGGCTCGTCCACGCTGCCGGGGCGGGCCAGCCGCTCGACCAGCGCGTCGTCCAGCACGATCTCCGGGCCGCCGCGCTGCGCCAGGCCCAGCAGCAGCGTGTCGCGCTCGGCGTCCGGCGCCGGGCGGTCGGGGGGACGCCGGTGCCCCGGCGGGAGCAGGTAGCCCGACGGCGGCCCGAGACCCGCCTCCGGGTCGACCACCTCCTTGATCGGGACGAGCGCGCCGGTCCCGTACCGCTCCAGGAACGCGGCCCGGTAGTCGGCCAGCGGGTCGAGCGGCGCCAGCCGGGGCGGCAGCACCCGCCAGGCGGCCGACACCGCGTCCACCAGCTCGTCCGCCACCGCGGCGGGGAGGATCACGTCGGCGTCCATGCCGAGGTCGACCTGGATCGGCCTGTCGCCCGCGTGCAGCGCGCGCATCTCGGTGACCGCCGTCCGCCACGCGGACAGCCCGTGCCCCGGCGCGGTCGCGGAGTACGCGGCCAGAGCGTCCCGGACGCCGGTGAGCGCGGCCCGTCCCGCGAACCTCTCCGGAAGCCGCTCCAGGACGTGGCCGAGCGGGTCGGCCGCCGCGGCGGGAGGGCGCAGGTCGGTGAGCAGGAACTCGCCCTCGACCAGCTGCACCACCATCCGCTCGACGGCGTCGGACGGCGCGTCAGGGAAACCCTCCCGCAGCCGGGCGACCAGGTCGGCATGGCGGATCGGCTCCGCGGCGGCGGTCAGCGCGGCGCGGACCGCGTTCGTCGCGCGGACCGTCCGCTCCTGGTCGTTCGGACCCCGCTGGTCGGGTGGCACGCGGACGAGCGGGAGCACCAGCCGGTCGCCGCGGACGAAACCGAGGTCGTTCGCGACGAGGCGCAGGCGCGCGAGCACCCCGGGGTCGGTCTCCCACTCCTTGATCGTCGCGGCCAGCCAGCCCATGTCCGCCCGCGCGCTCTTGCGGTGGTCGGTGCCGACGCGGAATTTCGCCCCGGCGTCGAAACGTGCCTCGGCGACGCCCGCCATCAGCCCGAAGGGCGTGGGACGGTGCGTCATCCGGGACAGGTAACGCGTGGTCGCGAGCACCGCGCGCCGCAGATTCGCCGCCGGGACGGCGTCTCCGTCCACGACCTTGCGCAGCGCGCCGTCGAGCCCCGAACTGGACACCGCGACGGCCTCGCGGAACCAGGGGTGCGACGCGGCCTCCCGCAGGTAGCGGCGCATGGCCTCGGGCGAGTCCAGATCGTCCGGCGGGACGGGCGCGGGCGTCCCCGCCGCCAGCGCGGACAACCGGACGACGGCGAAATCGGGCGCACGGAACAGAGAATGCCGGGTCATGCTCCCCCTCCCAGCGGTCGGGCACGCCCAGCATATTCGCGCCGAGTGGCGTGGCCCGCACATTTCCAGGTTCTTAGAAATGATGCCGAAAACGATCGTCGCCGATATACGGTGACGCCATCGGCGGCCTCACCGTGAATAGTGGCGAGACGCTGATAGGAGAACCGCTCCGAAACGCGAGAGAGGACTGTCAGATGGGGGAATTCGACCTCGATCCGAAAGTGGAGGGCGGCTTCGGCTGGGAGGCGCACTTCCGCGGCGCCGGGCCCGTCCCCGGCATGAGGATGGCCGACGACTCCGACGGCTGCGTGTACGCGTGCGACCCCACATGGCCCATCAACTCCTGCCAGTGCGCGTCCAGCGGGTGCAGCCACACCTGCGGCGCCACCGGCCGTCCCTGCCTGTGCTGATCGGGCGCGCGTGAGGCGAACGCGCCACGAGCGGGCCCCCGGCCGGCCGGCGGAGCACGATCCGCTGTTCGGGCGGGGGATCCGTCCCGCGTACGACGCCGCGCCCGAGGACGCCGGCACCCGCGCCGCGCTGCGCCGGCTACCCGCCATCGTCGCGATCACCCTCCGCCTCGGCTACCGCGCGGACCCCCGGGCCCTCGCCGCCGTGGCGGCCGCCCAGCTCGTGATGGGCGTCGCGACGTCGGCCACCTACCTGTCCACGCAGCGGCTGCTCACCGGCCTGTTCTCGGCGGCACCCGCGGATGGGAAGATCCACGCCATGGCGCCGGTCGCCGCGGTCCTGGCGTGCGCGATGGCCGTCCGGGGGCTGTGCGACGCCGTGGCCGTCGCCGCGTCCGGCCGCCTCGGGCCGCGCGTCGCCCAGCGGGCCCAGCTGATGCTGCTGGAGCAGGCCGTCCGGGTCGAGCAGGTCCTGATGGAGGACGCCGCCTTCCACGACCGGCTCAGCACGGCCCGGCGGGGTGCCGACGCGACCTCGCGCGTCACGCAGAGCACGGTGGGACTGTGCGGCGAACTCGTGTCGATCTTCGCCGCGCTGTGGGTGCTCGTCGCGCTGAACCCGCTGCTGACCCCGCTCCTGCTCGTCGCGCTGGCGCCGCGGGCGTGGAGCGTCGCGCGCACCGCCGCCGCCCGGCACTCGTCGATGAAGAGCTGGATGCAGCTGACCCGCCAGCTCGACCTGCTCGCCCAGCTGATGACCAGCCACGAGAGTGCCGAGGAGGTGCGGGCCCACCGGGTGGGCGGCTTCCTGCTCGGCCACTACCGGCGCCTGGCCACCCTGTCGGCGCGGGAGCAGGCCCGGCTGGCGCGGGAGGAGGCGCTCACCCGGTCGCTGGCCGGCGCCCTGAGCGGGCTCGCCGCCCTCGCGACCTACGGCGTGCTGCTCCTGCTCGTCGTCGACGGCCGGACGACGTTCGCGACCGCGGGCACCGCCGCGTTCGCGATCCGGTCCAGCATGATGAGCCTGACGTCGTTCGTCACGCGGTTCCAGCAGCTGTACCAGGACGGGCTGCTCACCACCGAGTGGCGCGAGGTCTGCGCGCGGGCGCGGGACGGCGCCGTCCCGGCACGCGGCCTGACGCCGGCCGCGCCGGTCGAGACGATCGGCACCCGCGGGCTGCGCTTCACCTACCCGGGCGCGCGGACCCCGGCGCTGGACGGCGTCGACATCGACGTCCGGCGCGGCGAGGTGGTCGCGCTGGTCGGCGACAACGGGTCCGGCAAGTCGACCCTCGCCAAGCTGCTGACCGGCCTGTACCTGCCGTCCTCCGGCAGCGTCCTGTGGAACGGCGTGCCCACCGGCGAGCTGGACCGCGACACCCTCTGGGACCAGATCGCCCTGGTGTCGCAGGATTTCGTCCAGTGGCCGTTCACCGCGCGGATGAACGTCGTGACAGGCCGCCCCGACCGGGAGCCCGACGGGCGCAGGCTGGCGGACGCGGCGCGGTCCACCGGCGCCGACGCCGTCGCCGGCCGTCTCGACGACGGCTGGGACACGCTCCTCGCCCGCGAGTTCTTCGGCGGCACCGATCTGTCCGGCGGCCAGTGGCAGCGCCTCGGCCTCGCCCGGGCCTGGTACCGCGACGCGCCGGTCCTGGTCGTGGACGAGCCCACGTCCGCGCTGGACCCCGCCGCGGAGATCGACGTCTTCAACAAGATCACCGAGCTGGCCGCGCGCGGCACCACGGTCATCCTGATCACGCACCGGCTCGCCTCGGTCGCCCGCGCGGACCGCGTCTACGTGCTGGCGGACGGCCGGGTCGCCGAGCAGGGGACGCACGCCTCCCTGATGGACGCGGGCGGCCGCTACGCCGCCATGTACCGCCTTCAGGCCGACCAGTTCCTGGTGACATGAGCGCCGTCCACCCGGCGGCCCGCCCGTCACCTCTTGCGCATTCCGCGCTCACGCCGGACGGCTTTCCTGGAGCCGCCTTCGCCTTTCTGGGGGTCTATGATTATCCTGATCGATCGGCCCCGCGGTGATTCCCCGTTCGCGGATCCACCGGACTTCTCCGTCTCCATGGCACGGCCCCCTTGGTCCCGGTGCGGCGGATAAACGCCAGGCACCGCCACCTGGCTTTCCGGTCGCACTCGAAAGAGAGAATGCCATTGCGAGAGGACGCCGAGCCAGTAGCGCTACGGCCAAAGAGCGCGTCTTTCCTGCCACCGGCCGCGCCGCTCACCCGGCGGCGGGCCGCCGCCCGAGCAGCCTCCTGAGCCGCGGCCCGTCCGGCGCGAGCCGCCGCGCGACGTCGACGGCGCTGGCGAGGGCCGACTCCTGGCTGTCGACGCGGTGGAGGTAGTGGCCGGCGAAGTGGATCCCGCCCCGGCCCTGGGCGGCGGCCACCCGCGTCCGCGCGCGGACGGCCGGCGGGGTCAGGCACAGCTGCCGGAACGACGCCAGGGCCAGCGGCTTCCGGGGCGCCTCCTCGCGGTGGGTGATCCAGCTCTTGAACACGTCGGCGCCGTCCGTCCCGCACCACGTGCTGCTCTCCGCCCACCCGCCGTGCACGGTGACGGTGCTGGTCGACCAGTGCCGCCGTTCGGCGGGCATGTAGGCCGGGTCGGTGTGCGCGGCGACGAGCACCTCCGTGTAGCCGAACTCGTTCAGCGCGCCGACGAGGCCGCCGGTCCCGGGCAGCGGCGCGATGAGCCGGGCCGCCTCGTCCGGGTGGGTGGCCAGGACGACCCGGTCCACCAGGTGCAGGCTCCCCGTGGAGTCGGTGACCTCGATCTCGTCACCGGACCGGCGCAGGAGCCTGACCCCCGCGCCCGTGCGGACGCGCCCCCTCACCAGCCCGTCGGCGAGCGCGCCGGGGACCCCGCCCAGTCCCGCGCGCAGGCCGTGCCACACGGGCGCCTCGTCCGGGCTCGCGGGCGGGACGGCGGCCAGCAGGTCCGTCGCGGCCCGCGCGGACATCTCCCTCACCCGCGTGGTGTCGCATCCGAAGATGGCGGCCGGCAACGGGTACAGCAGCGTGTCCTTGACGTCGCGGGCCACCGGGAGCGGCTCCACCAGGTCGCTGAGCGGCACCTCCCACGAGGTGTCCCGTGCCCGCCACTCCGTGGCCCGGTCGACCATCAGGCGCACCGCCGCCCACCCGTCCCCGAGGATCGTCGACCGTCCCCGCCCGGCCTCCCCGCCGTGGGGGGAGACCAGTGCCGGCGCGGAGCCCGCGCCCCGCAGAACCGTGACCGACAGGGGCACTTCGACGACCGCCTCGGGCGCCAGGCCCAGCTCCTCCAAGAGGCGGCCGTACAGGGGGAAGGCCCCCGGTGCGACGTGCTGCGCGCCGACGTCCACCGCCTGTCCGGCGGACGTGGTGACGGTCAGGACGCGGCCGCCGACCCGCGGCTGGGACTCGAAGACGACCACGTCGTGGACGGGGTCCAGCAGCCAGGCGGTGCCGAGCCCGGCGATCCCGGCTCCGGCGATGGCGATGCGCATGGATTCCTCCGGTGTCGGTGGTGCCGTCAGGCGTCCGTCCGGGCTCCCTTGTGCGGGAAGTAGGTTCACCCGCCCTCGTACGCCTAATCGTCGGCGGGCGGGGGAACCGGTTCAAACTTCCGGTGATCTTGACGGCCGGGGGGCCGGGGTGAGGGGCCGGGACGGTCCCGGCGTCAGGGCGCGGAGAACGCCGTCGAGGCGTCGGCCACCCGGACGGCCCGGTGGAGGAGCGCTCCCGCCGCGCGGCTGTTGCCGTAGGGGCGGAGCCGGGCGCGCAGGCCGGCGAGGAACCTGCGGATCCGCGCGCTCCGGATGTAGGAGTAGTCGTCCAGGAAGCGGTGCGCGGTCGCCACGGCCTCCTCCAGGAGCCCCTGCTCCAGCTCGAACTCGGCGATGCG
This sequence comes from Actinomadura graeca, assembly GCF_019175365.1. NCBI lineage: Bacteria > Bacillati > Actinomycetota > Actinomycetes > Streptosporangiales > Thermomonosporaceae > Actinomadura > Actinomadura graeca. The sequence continues at coordinate 5,603,399 of NZ_CP059572.1, forward strand.
GGCGAGGGTGATGGCGCGGGACCGCCGTTCGGCGGGCGGCCAGCGGGCCAGTGATTCCCGCAGCGCCGTCAGGGCCGCCCGGCGATCGTTCAGGTGGCTGTGGACCAGCGCCCTCTGGAAGGACAGCTCGGCCGGATGGTAGGAGCCCACCGGACGCGCCGGGGTCTCGGGGGCGCGGCCGAGGAGCTCCTCCGCCCGCAGGAGTTCGGCGAGGGCCCGCCGCCGGGAACCGGTCGAGGCGAGGGCCACCGCCGCCTGGCCCGCCAGCGAGGCCCGGGTCAGGACGGTCAGGCGCGGGGACGCCGCCGTCTCGATCAGCTCCAGGGCCTGCCGGAAGTGCCCGAGGTCATGTGCCTGGACGCTCATCGCCCGCAGCGCCCAGGCGTACTCCTCACGGTGGCCGGCCTCCGCCGCGGTGCGCAGCGACGCCCGGTAGAAGCGCTGGGCCGGGCCGTGGGCCTGGTCGTCGAAACTCATGAAGCCGCACACGTGCGCGAGACGGCTGCACACGCCAAGGAATTCGGCGCGCCGGGAGTCGCCGGGGGGCGTGCGGCACCAGGGGCCGCCGACATGTGACAGGAACGCCGATGCCGGAGCGCGCAGAACCCCGCCGCCATGACTCCGGTCGACCTCGGAGAATAGGCGCACCATCGTGTGAGCCAATTCCATTTCCGGCCCGCCGCTTTCCGGGGAGGGCCCGCCGCGGTGAATTCGGCCGTCCCGGATCTCCTGCCATCCCGGGACCCGGCAGTCGGCCAGCCGGTAGACGCAGACGCGCCGCGCGGCCTGCCGGTCGGTGCCCGCGGCCGCGGCGAGCTCGGTGAGCTGGGCGGGCAGGTCCATGCTCCAGTACGCGTCCTCCGCGCCTTCGAACCCGGTGTCGACGATGCCCAATGACCTGCCCAGACGCCGGGACAGCGCCTCGGCGATCAGGGCCGGGCCCGGATCGCGGGGCCGCGTGCCCGACATCCACTGGGTGACCGACGCCCGGCCGTACCGCAGCCCCAGGCCGGCCTCGGCCCCGACCGCGTTGACGGCCTGGGCCAGTCGCCCGCCGGTCCATTCCGCCTCGGCGAGCAGGGCGCGCAGCCGATCATTGGACGGCGCTGGGGACATTCCACTCACGTCCGATCCTCGCGGCTCCGCCGGACGGTGTTCGCGCGGGTTCAGCGTTTCAAGGCCGCGGGTGCCCGTCAATATCCGGGCACCGGAAGGTGCAACTTTCACCGCCCGCGACGGGATTGTGCGTCCGATCAATATCCTCCGCTGTTTCGATGTGCGTGCCGGGTCCGGTGCGCTGACCAGATCGGCGATCGCCGTCCCCACGGCGCGGCGGGACGCGGCGGGACCGGGCCGACGCCGTCCCCGGACGCCGTCCCCGGACGCCGTCCATGGACGCCGTCCCCGGGGACCCCGCGCTGTCCCGCCCTGGACGCCGGGGCCCGGCGCGTCCTGGTACGCTCTGGTTTCATACATATTCGGTAGATTTAATCTACTTAGTACCGGACTGTGTGGAGCTCAGATGGGACTGCCGGATTTCCTGGTCTGCGGTGCCCCCAAGGCCGGCACCACCGCGTTGCACGCGGCGCTCGCCGGCCATCCGTCGCTGTACATGTCACCGGTGAAGGAGCCCAAGTTCTTCCTCACCGACGGGCCGCCGCCGACCCGCGGCGGCCCCGGCGACGCCCAGACCTACCGCGAGCACGTCTGGCGCCGTGCCGACTACGAGGCGCTGTTCGACGAGGCGCCGCCCGGAACGCTCCGCGGCGAGTCGACCCCGTTCTACCTGTACGACCTGGCGTCGCAACGGCGCATCCGCGCGCTGATCCCCGAGGTCCGCCTCATCACGATCCTGCGGGATCCGGTGGAGCGGGCCCACTCGAACTGGACGCACCTCTGGTCGGCCGGGCTGGAGCCGATCAGCGACGTGGTCCGGGCGTGCGCGGCCGAGGAACGCCGCATCGAGGACGGCTGGGCGGCGTTCTGGCACTACGTCCGGCTCGGCCGTTACGGCGAGCAGCTCCAGCACCTTCTCACCCTGTTCCCGCGCGAGCAGGTCCTGGTGTTCCGCTACCGGGACCTGCTGGAACGCCCGGCGGAGGCCCTCGACCGCATCTGCTCGTTCCTCGGCGTCGAGACGGGCGTCCTCACCGAACTGCCCCGGGAGAACGTCACCGCGCACCCGGACCTCAATGCCCGCCACCGGATCCTCGCCCGGACGCTGCGTCTCGGCGTGACCGCGGGCACGCTGCTGCCGGGCGACCTCGCCACCCGTGTGACGGCGCCGCTGGAACGCGCGCTCCAGGGGAACGGGCGGCCCCGGCGCCCGCTCACCTGGGAACAGCGCGCGGCGCTCATCCCCTACTTCGCCTCGGACGTCGGGCTGCTGGAGGAGGTCACCGGCGAGCCGTTCGGCGACTGGCTGGAGCCTCGGCCGTCGTCCGGCGGCATGGTGGGCGCGCGGCCCGCGGGGCAGCGTCAGGCCCGCAACGGCCGGCCCCGGTCCGGATGAGCGGTCAGGCGACCTCCTCGGACGGGTGGAACTCCGTCCGGATGTCGTGGGCCCCGTCCGCCCGCGCCGCCTCGTAGTACAGCCGCCAGCCCCGGCCCGGGACGGGGACGGCGCACAGGTAGCGCAGCCCCCGGCCGCGGTGCGGCGACTCCGCCACGGGGGAGGTGCCCAGCGCCGCCAGCACGCCGAATCCCGTCCCGACCGCGAGGCCGGTCCGCTCCTCGTAGTTCTCCGCGGCGGTGGCGCGGCCGTCGTAGTAGGCGAAGACGTGGCCGCGGTGGGGGACGACGGCCGCGACCCTGACGCCGCGGGCGTCCCAGTGACCGGGGCGCCCGCCGAGCGCGGTGCCGTGCCACGTCCAGTCGAGGCCGTCGGGGCTGGTGGCGTAGTCGGTGACCATCCGGTCGGCCTCGGCGGGGTCGGCGAGCGGATGGCAGGACGCCCACAGGTGCCACTTGCCGCCCTCCCGGAGGATCACCGGGTCCTTCACGCCGACGCTCGGGCTCCCCGGCAGCACGACGCTGGGCTCCGCGTCCGCGAGCCCTTCGAGCGTGGCCGCCTCCAGGGTCTCGATCCGCCAGTGCTTGGTGCGGTGCGTCGCGCAGCTGAGGTACAGGCGCCACCGGCCCTCGTCGGTGCGGACGAGCGCGGGCCGCTCCAGGGACTCGGCGTCCAACCGGTCCTTCCCGATCGACACGACCGGCTCGAAGCGCTCCCCGTCATGGGACGCGGCGATGACGACGTCGTGGCCGCGCCCCTCGCCCAGCGGGCGGCGCAGCCGGTAGGCCAGATAGGTCACCCCGTCCACGACGCACGCGCTCGGCGCGCCGGCCCAGTGGCCCTCGCCTCCCAGCGGCGGCGGCACGGCAGGACGGGACCGGTCGAGGAGAGGGGGGGCGAACGGCGGCACGTATTCCCTAGTGACCATACTCAAATGATAGAGAACATCCCTGCTAGACGGGTGGCCGGGGTACGGGCACCGCCGGATTTTCAGCCTCCGGCACGGCCGGGACTCCGCGAGGCCGTCCTCCGCCAGGTCAGGATCTGTGGACGCGTCATCGGGCGATATCGAACGGGCCGTGTGATGGAGAGGGCCCCGAAGACGATTGACGGCGGCCCGCCGGGGTTCCTAGCGTCATCGGGCGTTGGCCGGGGGCAAGGACAGAGAAGGGAACCGGTTGTGATCAGCTCCTCCGTTCGCCGGCCGGGCGCATCGTCGCCGGTCCGCCGCCGCGCGACCGCCCGCTCCGCCGCCCTGACCGCCGCCCTGACCGCCGCCGCTCTGGCCCTCGGCTCGGCGACCGGTGCCGCGGCGGCGCCCCGTCCCGCCGCCACCGCGGGCACGATGGGCTTCATCGGCTGCTCCATGGCGGAGAACGTCGCGCAGGGATACGTCGCGGCCGGCGGAACGCGCATGTGGGGCCCCTACGGGACGGGCGGCCTCGTCGTCCAGGCGTGGACGGACCCGAACTCGCCCGCCTGGCAGAAGTTCGACCAGCAGGCGGCCAAGTTCGGGAAGCCGACGGCCGTGTGGGTGCAGATCTGCGTCTTCGCCCGCGACGGCGCGACCTACGACGAGGTGAAGCGGCTCATCGCCAACGCCCGCGCCCACGCCGCTCCCGACGCGACGATCCACATCACGGGCCAGCCGTTCTACGAGACCGGCCACACGTGCTCCCTCGCGGGCGCCGACGGCCCCAAGCTGACCGACGACCTCGCCCGGCGCGCGGCCGCGGACACGACGCAGAAGGCCGCCTACTCCGGGTCGTTCCTCCTCAAGAACACCGAGGTCGCCGCCGACGGCTGCCACGCCAATACCGCGGGCCGCCAGTCGCTCGGCAAGAAGGCCCTGGAGCTCTGGACGTAGCCCGCGCCGCCGGGCATTGGCAGGCCGTCATCCGTCGGCGGCCTGATGAGCGCACCTAGGCTCTGCGCATGGAACTGGAATTCCGTCACCTCCGGGTGGTGCTCGCGCTGGTGGACACCGGCACCCTGACGGGTGCGGCCGCCCAGCTGGGCGTCACGCAGCCCGCGGTGTCGGAGACCCTCCGCCGGGCCGAGCGGGTCGCGGGGGGCGCGCTGTTCCGGCGGGGGGCGCACGGCGCCTCGCCCACGCCGCTGGGGGAGGTGGTCGCCGCGCACGCGCGCGGGGTGCTCGACTCCCTGGCGCAGCTGAAGGCGGCCGGGTCGGCGCTGCATCTGAGCTGCACCCCCAGCACGCTCCAGCCCCACCTCGTCGTCCTCGCGGAGGAGGCGCTGGGGGCGGCGGTGGACGTGCACGCGGCACCGGAGTCCGCGGCGCCGGTGGACCTCGTCGCCGACGGCCGCGCCCACGCCGTCCTCGCGACGGACTTCCGCGGCCACGAGCACCCCGACCTGCCGGGCGTCCGGCGGACGGTGGTGGCGCACGAGCCGATGTTCGTGGCGGTCGCCGCCGACGGCCCGCTGGGCGGACGCGGCGAGGTGGACCTCGCCGACCTCGCGGGGATCGACTGGGCGGTGACGCCGGCCCGGGACCGGCGCCGCGCCTACCTGCTGGACGTGCTCACCGGCGCCGGAGTGCGGGCCCGGGTGCGCACGGTCGACTTCGCCGCGGCGTTCGGGCTGGTCGGGATGGGCCGGGTGGTGCTGCCCGTCATGCCCGGCGCCCGGTCGAGGGAGGGCATCGCGTTCCTGACGCTCGCGGGCACGCCGCTGGCGGTGCGGACGAGCCTGTTCTGGCGGGCGGACGGCCCGCTGCGCCCGGCCGATGTGATCCGGCTGCGCGACCGGCTGGTGGCCGCCCAGCACGAACGCGTCGAGCGGGCCCCGCTCTACCGGAAGTGGCTGGAGGCGCATCCAGAGTGGCGGACGACGCCCTCACGATGACGCCGAGCCCAGCCAGCCGTCGTGGCGGTCGAACCAGCCGGGCACCCGGCAGCGGCCCGGCACCGCCCGCCGGTAGGCCAGGACCAGTTCGGCGGAGATGCGCTCGGCCTGGGCGCGGGAGAGGGACGACGACAGCAGCACGTGCCGCAGCCGCAGCGGCGAGCCGCGTACCTCCGCCGCCGCGCCCGGCATGCCACCGGGGCCGGCCAGCGCCTGCACGACCGTCACGACGGGGTCGCCGCGCCGCACCGTCTGCGCCGCGCTGATGAGGGCGGAGGTGCGGATCAGCGGTGTCCGCAGGCCCGCGGACGCGCAGACGTCCCGGAGATGCCCCACGAATTCCCCGCCGTCGAACCGGTCCATCAGCCAGGTGAATTCCACGAGCCGGGACAATTCAACGACACCCTGATGATCGATCTCGGGTGGCACGGTCACGAACACCGGCTCCCGTCCGATCTCGATCAGCTCGACGCCCTCGGGGACGAAGCACTCGCGTCCGGGATAGTCGACGTGCGACACCAGGTCGAGCTCGTCGGCGACCAGGGCGTTGATCGCCTCGGCGCGGCTCTCCACCACGGTCAGGTCCACCGGGCGGTCCGGCACCGCGGCGGAGGCCGCCTCGCCGAGGAACGAGGCCAGCACGGTGGGCAGGAGGCCGACGCGCAGCTCGGGCCGGTCACGCAGGCCGCGCATCGCCCGGGCCAGGTCGTCCATGCCCGCGAGGACGGTCCGCGCGTGCTCCAGCACCGCCTCGCCCAGCGGCGTCGGCGCCATCCCCTGCGGGGTGCGGTGGAACAGCGCGCCGCCGACGGCCTCCTCGATCCTGCGCAGCTGGGTCGTCAGCGCCGGCTGCGAGGCGCCGAGCCGGGCCGCCGCCCTGGTCAGGCTGCCGTCCACGCTGATCGCGTCGATCATCCTGAGATGGCGGACCTCCAGCTCCATGAGCCAAGTATGCGTCCGCGGCCACGGCAAGAAATGCCTATCAAAGAATATTATATGCATTCGTCATGTCGCCGGAACGCTTTATACGGCTACTCTCTCTCAGGTCGGCGCCGTGAAAACAGCCATAACGCGGGGGCACCAGCCGGTATCACATCCATCGGGAAAGGAGCCGGAGATGTTCCCCACCAGATTCGTCGCGGCAGTGCTGGGCGGCGTCGCCGCGCTGGTCCTGGCCGGCGCGACCGGCGCCGCCGCGGCCCCCCAGCGGGCCCCGGCGCAGACCACCATCTACTACGACGCGAGCCAGGCGGCCGAGCTCACCGCGCAGGTCGACGAGGCGGCCGAGATCTGGAACACCCGGGTCACGAACGTCCGCCTGGTCAAGGGGCAGGCCGGCATCACGGTGACCACCGCCCAGAACGGGTCGGCTCCCGGGACGGCCAGTTGCGTCGGCTGCACCCGCGGCCAGATCTACTTCTACCGGAACCAGATCAAGTCGTCCGGTGCCGCGCCGCTGCGCGTGATCGTGCACGAATTCGGCCACATCCTCAGCCTGGAGCACCCGCCGGACATCGGGAACTGCGACAAGGTGATGGCGGGCGGACGGTGCGACAACCCCTACCCCAACGCCGACGAGCGCGCGGCGGTCGACCGCTTCTGGGGCCGCGGCCTGCTCCACCCGAAGCCGGGACCCGACCACGCCGACGAGAACGAGGTCCTCGCCGCCCCCGCACCGGCCATCCGGTAGCGGAGGCGCATCCGGTACGCGGGGCCGGGGCCGGGGTCGTGGGTCCTTCCCCCCGGTCCCGGCCCCGTACCGCTCCCGTCGGGGTCAGGGACCGGGACGGACGGAGATGTCGCGGAACTCGACTTCGGCGTCCTCGGTGTAGAGACCCACGGCCCCCTCGGTGTACGGGCGTTCGGTGTCGGTGAACGTCGTCAGCTCCCGGCCGTCCACCCGGACGGTCATGGCGGCGCCGCGGTGGGAGACGCCGACCTCGTACCACCGGCCGACCGCGAAGGCGGGCCGGCCGGTGGCGAGGAAGCGCTGCCCGCCGGGATAGGCGGGGTCGCGTTTGCCCAGCTCCCAGCCAGTGGGCTTCAGGGCGAGATAGTAGAAGCGGCTCTCACTGGAGTAGGCCCAGGCGACCCAGGCGGCCTCCCACGGATTCGGGACCCCGCCCCGCAGCTGGGCGACGGTACGGGCGCGCACGCGGAACTCCATGCTCCCGTACCGGGCCCGGGAGACGACCAGGCCCGCATGCGTCTCCGCGGGCTTGGTCGCCTTCCTCGGCCGCAGGGAGATGACGTCGTCGCGTGAGCCGTTGACGCCGTGGCCGTCGAACACCGACCGCCACGGGCCATGGTCGGTGCCGTCACGCCACCGGTCGAACCCGTCCCCGCCGCAGCCGGGCACGGCGGCCACGGCCGCGGCGGTGACCAGTGCGGCCAGGGCGAGTGCCGGGCGGCCGCCGGGCGGCGACGGGTCCGGCCGGGGCGGAGGCGTCTGCGTCATAGGGGTGCGGTTCAGTCCAGCGCGGCGGAGTACACGGCGTCGGGCCGGAGGCAGTCGCCGACCATCGCGCTGATGATCCGGTCCGCCGCCCGGCCGTCGCCGAAGGGGTTGACGGCGCGGGCCATCCGGTCGCGCTCCGCCTCGTCGTCCAGCAGCCGGGACGCGGTGGCGAAGACCTCGTCCGGGTCGGTCCCGACGAGCCGGGCCACGCCCGCGTCGATCGCCTCGGGCCGTTCGGTGGTGGCGCGCAGCACCAGCACCGGCTTGCCCAGGCTGGGCGCCTCCTCCTGGACGCCGCCCGAGTCGGTGAGGACCAGGTCGCAGGCGGCGAGCGTCGCGGTGAAGTCCGGATAGCCGAGGGGCTCGCAGATCGTGACGCCGGGATGGCCGGCCAGATCGGGGAGCAGCGACTCGCGCACCGCGGGGCTCTTGTGGAGAGGTAAGAGCACCTCGCAGTCGCCGCGGTCGGCCAGGCGGCGGACGGCGCCCGCGAGCCCGCGCATCCCGCCGCCCTGGTTCTCGCGGCGGTGCAGGGTCACGAGGATCCGCTTCCCGGTGGTGCGGAACGCCGGCTCGCCCCGGCCCTGCCGGAGCATCCAGTGGAGGTTGTCGATGACCGTGTTGCCGGTCGTGACGATCTGCGGCTCGGGGATGCCCTCGGCGCGCAGGTGCGCGGCGGCCCGCTCGGTCGGCGCGAAGTGCCAGCGGGCGATGCGGCCGATCAGGCGGCGGTTGAGCTCCTCGGGGAACGGGTTGTAGAGGTTGCCGGTGCGCAGCCCGGCCTCGACGTGCGCGACGGGGATCTGCTCGTAGGACGCGGCGAGCGCGCCGCACATCGCGGTGGTGGTGTCGCCCTGGACGACCACCACATCGGGACGCTCGTCGCGGATCGCCGCGTCGAGCGCGGTGACGAGCCGCCCGGTGAGCCCGGACAGCCGCTGGCGGTCCCGCATGACGGCGAGGTCGGCGTGGGCCTGGACGCCGAGGGCGGCCAGCATCGGGGTGAGCATCTCCCGGTGCTGGCCGCTGCTCACCACGAACGGCTCGCAGAGCGGCGAGGCGTCCATCGCGCGGACGACGGGGGCCAGCTTGATCGCCTCGGGCCGGGTGCCGAGCACGACCATGGCCCGGATCGGAGGGTCACCCGCGATGTTCCCCGGCCGGTTCCCGGCAGGGCGGTGCAGGGGAAGGACTGTCATCTTTCTGCTCCTCGCAGACGTGTTCGGATGACGCGGGAGGCCGGTAGCGGGTGAGGCCGGCCATCGCGCCGGACAGGCGCCAGGCGGGGGCTCGCCTAGGTTCGTGCGGTCTTGAGCCAGCCGTGCTTGCCGGTGACGACCCGTCCGAGGGCCCACCAGCCGGAGACGAACCAGATGTAGCCGTAGATCACATAGAGGTGACCGAGCAGAAGCGAGTAGGAGCGGCTCACCGGCTCGCGCCTGCGGTAGACGAACGCGTAGGCGGCCGCGGGGCCGAACGTCATCCCGTAGAACCAGGGCAGCCACCACAGGGAGACGAGGCTGTGCCCGGCCCTGCCCGAGGCGACGGCGGTGTCGCCGAGCATGAGGACGAAGGCGATCGGCAGCAGTGAGGTGAGCAGGAGCAGGGCCGGGCTCGACAGGTGGTACAGCAGGTCCGCCGCCGGCCGCGGCGCGATCCCGCGCAGGATCAGCGGCGCCAGCCGCGACGCCTGGATATGGCCCTGGAACCAGCGGGACCGCTGCCTGAGCAGCCGCCCGAGGGTGAGGACGGCCTGCTGGTGGACGGCCGCCGTTCCGCAGTAGGCGTTGGTCCACCCGGCCGCGATGAGGCGGACGCCGAGGTCGAGGTCCTCGGTGAGGGAGTCGCTCCAGGGGCGGCCGGGCAGCGACCGCAGCGCGGCGAGCCGCATGAACTGGCCGTTGCCGCCCATCCCGACGCTGCCGAGATGGCGGCGTCCGGCCTGGAAGATCTCGCCGTAGACGACGAACTCCATGTCCTGCAACCGGGCGAGAAGGCGGCTGTGGCGGTTGTACATGCGTACGCCCACCTGCACGGCGCCGACTCCGGGGTCATTGAAGAAAGGATCGACCTGTTCCGGTGCGTGATGGTCCAGTCGCCCATCGGCATCGACCACGCAAATGATGACGTCGTGTGGATCCCTGCCTTCCAGGAGATCAGATTCGCTCAACCAATTCAGCCCGGCGTTGAGCGCCGCGCCTTTTCCTTTCCGGGCATCCGGAAACCGTCGCCGGTAGAGGTGGATTCTGCCGGGTGCGGCTTCGGCCGCCGTGGTGACGGACTGTGCAGTGCCGTCATCGGATGCGTCATCGATGACCAGGACGACGAAGTCGTCCAGCCGTAGTCCGGTGAGGCGCGCGAGGCTCTCACCGATCACCTTCTCCTCGTTCAGGCATGCAAGCATGAAAACATAGGTCCGCTCCTTCCGCGCCTCGCCCGGATGCGGGATCCGCCGCCGCGACAGGACGAACATTCCGCTGTTGTAGACGACCGCGAGCACGATGATGGCCAGGCTTCCGGCCACCGCGAGCTGGCCGATCATGGCCACTCCCTGGCATGCGGCCGCCGCGCGCCCGCCGTCGCCCGCATCCTCACACCGGCGAGAAGAAGTCCGAAAGCGGTCAGGCAGTAAAAACCGAAGCCGATTCCGGTGATCTGCAGAAAGACCCGCGCCACCTGCATGGCAGGAGTCTCCCCAGGTGTGGCCACGATCCCGGAGAAGATCAGCATCACGCCGATCGAAGACTTTATGTACACCCCGTGTACCCCCGTTTTCTCGCATGACGACTAACGGAAGTCCCGCGTTTTCGTAGCGTTACCCACGGTCGACGCGGCACCCCCGGTGGTGTTCAGACCGGGACTCCGTAAGTGTTCATCGGAAACGGTACCCCGAAGTAAAGTCTTGTCAAAGTCGAGAAGATGAAGGGCCGCGGATCGGCCGGATCGCGCCACGCCCGAGGCGGTGCGCCATTCCGCTCGGTGTGCGGTGCTCTTACTCTTCGTAAAGGGACGTGGAGGGAACTTCCATGACCATGAAATGGCTCAGCCGAAAAGCGGCGGCCCTGCTGGCGGCGGTGACGCTGCCGGTCGCGCCCGTCGCGGCCGCCCCCGCGGGGGCGGCGACCGGGACCGCGGCCCTGCCGGTCCTACCGGGCCACACCGGGCCCAAGGGGCATCACGGGGGCGAACCCACCTTCGGGCCGGCGCCCGCGCTGAAGATGGCCGAATGGGCCAAGGCCCAGGCGGCGGCCGACCGGCGCAGGCGGCAGGCGCCACCGGCGACCACACCGCTCAAGGGCGTCGAGCTCGCGCCCGCGACGGCCGCGGCGCCGCGGGCCGCCGCCGCGGCGTCCTCGGCCCTCGTGCTCTACGACTCGACCGGCCCGTACGGGTTCCTCGGCGAGCTGTACGGGATGGCCACCGCGAACCTCGCCGGCCACTTCGGCACGGTCAAGGCCAAGCCCGTCTCGCAGTACACCGCCGGGGAGGTCGAGCAGCACACGGCCACCATCTACATCGGCTCGACCTACTACGGCGGCTCCGTCCCCGACGCCGTCCCGAACGCCTTCTACGCCGACGTCGCCGCGACGGCGAGGCCCGTGGTCTGGGTGAACAACAACATCTGGACGCTGGCCGGCAAGATCGGAGTGCCCGCGTTCACCGCCAAGTACGGCTGGGACCCGACCCAGTCGTTCTTCGACCCCGTCGGGGGCGTGACCAGGGTCGACTACAGGAACCAGCCCCTGACCCGCACCGTCCCCGCCGGGTCCGACGGCGGCGTCCTGCGCCCCCGCATTACCAACCCGTCGGCGGTGACGAGCCTCGCCACCGCGCAGGACACCAGCACCACCCCGGCGACGTCCTTCCCCTGGGCGATCAGGTCCGCGAACCTGACCTACCTCGGCGAGATCCCGTACGCCTACGTCAAGGAGACCGACCGGATCATCGCCTGGCACGACCTGCTGTTCGACGCCCTCGCGCCGGGCACGGCCATCCGGCACCGCGCCGTCCTGCGGCTGGAGGACATCAGCCCGGCGAGCGACCCGGCCCAGCTGACGGCCGTCGCCCAGTACCTGGCCGCGCAGCGCATCCCCTACGCGTTCCAGGTGATCCCCGTCTACACCGACCCCCGTGGCGCCAACAACGACGGCGTCCCGGAGACCATCACGCTCGCGCAGAGGCCGCAGGTCCTCAACGCACTGAAGTACATGGTCGCCAACGGCGGCCGGATCGTGGCGCACGGCTACACCCACCAGTACCGCAACGTCCAGAACCCCTACAGCGGGACGACGGGCGACGACTTCGAGTTCTTCCGCGCGCACATCGACGCGAAGGACTCCGTCGTCCTCGACGGCCCGGTCCCGGAGGACTCCGCCACCTGGGCCTCGTCGAGGATCGGCACGGGCAAGGCCGCCTACGCCCCGGCCGGGCTGCCCACCCCCACGATCTGGACGACCCCGCACTACGCGGCCTCCGCCGTCGACTACGGCGCCGTCCGGCAGCACTACGCCGCCCGCCTGGAGCGCAGCCTGTACTTCTCGGGCCAGCTCACCGGCGGTTCCGTCGACGGGCGCCGCTACATCGGGCAGTTCTTTCCCTACCCCGTCCGTGACATCGGCGGCGCCACCGTGCTGCCCGAGAACCTCGGGAACTACGAGCCCGAAGCCCAGAACAACAATCCGCTGCGGACGCCCGCCGACATCATCAGGGCCGCCCAGTACAACCTGGCGGTGCGCGACGGCTTCGCCAGCACCTTCTACCACCCCTACCACGGGACCGGCCCGCTCTCGCAGATCGTGAGCGGCATCCGGGGCCTCGGCTACACCTTCGTCGACCCGGGGAACCTGGCCCCCTAGACGAGCGCCGGGTCCTCCGGGCGCCGGGTCGTCACCCGGGCCGCCACCAGCGGCGGAGGACCCGCTCAGCGGGCTTGCCGTGCGGGGAGTACGAGAGGCTCCGGGGCGTCTCGGCGGCGTCCGGCCAGTCGTCCCACATCCACCAGTGCACGCCCGCCCACCAGCCCAGGCCCCCGCAGCTCGCGAGGAGGGCCTCGTACGCGGCGGCCTGCTCGGCGGCACCGTCGGCGGTGCTGATGTCCCACGCGTACGGCGCGGCCGTGGATCCCCGCTGGCTGACGTACCCCGCCTCGGTGAACAGGACGGGCCGTCCGCGGTCCGCCGAGAAGCGCGCGACCCGCCGCAGGATCGGCTGCCACGCGCGCCGCAGCTGCGCGACGTCGGTGGTGGGCCCGGACGCCAGCGGCCAGTAGGCGTCGATCCCGATCAGGTCCAGGCGGTCCCAGAACGCCACGTGCTCGTACTCGTCGTAGTTGGCCGCGTAGACGAGCGTCCCGCGGAACCGCGCCCGCACCGCGGCGACGACGTCCAGCCAGGGATCCCGGTCACCCGACAGCCCGGCCAGCTCGGTCCCGACGGCCAGCTCGTCCGCGCCGGTCTCCCGGGCCAGGTCGGCGTAGTGCGTGATGAGGCGCGTGTAGGCGGCGTACCAGCGGCGCCGGTCCCGCGGCCTGATCGCGGCCCGGTCCTGGTCACCGGGCAGGTCCACATGCGGTTTCAGCAGGACGCGCAATCCCGCCCGCCGCGCCAGGCCGATGATGTGCCGCAGCCCGGCGTCATCGGCCGTCTCGTCCGTGCGGTGCATACCGTCGTCGCGCGGCGAGTCCTGGTACCAGGTCGGGTTGAGCTGGATCCAGTTCGCGCCCGCCGCCGCGATCGACGCGACGTAGGCGCCCGCCCGCGGCCCGCCGTAGTCGCCTTCACTCCAGGACGGCAGGGCCACCCCGTGCTGCCGCGCGGACGGCGGCGCGGGTCCGCGGCGCGGTTCCCCCGGGCGCCCGCCCCCGGGCGGCGGGCCGGACACCGAGCACGAGGCGGCCGCGCACAGGACGGCGAGCAGTGCCGCCGTACGCGCTCCGCGCCCGCGGGCCGTGGGCCTGTTCGCCTTCGTCACCCGATCCATTCCAGCCGACGCGGCCGCACGGTGCGACCGGGCCGTCGATCTTGGTCCGGTCCATCCTGACCGGAATCCGCCACCGGAATCCGGAACCCGCCCCGCGCCCCCGGCGCCCCGGCGACGAACCGTGGCCGATGACGGTCTGGGGGCCGTCCGGGCGCAATGCTATGTTCGAGCATAGTAATCAAATGAATGCCTGGGAGGGACGCCGTGACCACCAGCACCGCCGCCGTGGAGGCGCACGACACTTCGGGGACGGGCGAGCAGCCCCGCTACCTGCCGGGATTCGGTAACGAGCACGTCACCGAGGCCGTCCCGGGGGCGCTCCCGGAGGGCCGCAACTCACCACAGCGGGCACCGCTCGGCCTCTACGCGGAGCAGATCAGCGGCACCGCGTTCACCCAGCCGCGCTCGGTCAACCAGCGCACATGGGTGTACCGGATCCTCCCGTCGGCCGCGCACGGGCCGTTCCGCAAGATCGGGGACGGGCTGCTCCGCACCGCGCCGTTCACCGACGTCCCCGCCGACCCGAATCGGCTGCGCTGGGACCCCCTGCCCCTCCCGGACGCGCCGACCGACTTCGTCGACGGCCTGTTCACCATCGGGGGCAACGGCGACGCCGAGACCCGCGCCGGGATCGCCGTCCACTGGTACCGGGCCGACACGTCCATGACCGACCGGTACTTCGTCAACGCCGACGGCGAGTTCCTCATCGTCCCGCAGCTCGGCGGGCTGCTCCTCGACACCGAGCTCGGCCGCCTGCGCGTCGCGCCAGGGGAGATCGCGGTCGTCCCGCGCGGCATCCGCTACCGCGTCGAGCTGCTCGCCCCCGTCGTCCGCGGCTACATCTGCGAGAACTACGGCGCGTCCTTCACGCTCCCCGAGCGCGGGCCGATCGGCGCGAACGGGCTCGCCAACGAGCGCGACTTCCTCGCCCCCACCGCCGCCTTCGACGACCGGCGGCGCGACGTGCAGGTCGTGCAGAAGTTCGGCGGCGGCCTCTGGGCCGCCGACTACGACCACTCACCGCTCGACGTGGTCGCCTGGCACGGCACCTACACCCCGTACAAGTACGACCTGGCGCGCTTCATGACGATCGGGACGATCAGCTTCGACCACCCCGACCCGTCGATCTTCACCGTGCTCACCTCGCCCACCGACACGCCGGGGCTGGCGAACGCCGACTTCGTGATCTTCCCTCCGCGCTGGCTCGTCGGCGAGGACACCTTCCGCCCGCCGTGGTACCACCGCAACGTCATGAGCGAGTTCATGGGCCTGGTCCGCGGCGTCTACGACGCCAAGGCCGACGGCTTCCTGCCGGGCGGCGCGAGCCTGCACAACGGCTTCACCTCCCACGGCCCCGACGCCGAGACCTACGCGCGGGCCAGCACCGGGGAGTTGCGGCCGCGGAAGCTGGACGACACGCTGGCGTTCATGTTCGAGAGCCGCTGGATCGTCCGCCTGACCGAGCACGCCGCGACCGCGCCCTCGCTCCAGGACGACTACGACGGCGTGTGGGACGGCCTGCGGCCGCACTTCACCCGGCCGTGACGGCCGTGGACCTCGACCTGCTCCCGCCGCTCGCCGCGTCCGCCGACCGGCGGCTCCCGCTGTGGGCGCAGGTCGCCGAGAGCGTCCGCGACTTCGCCGAACGCGCCGCGCCCGGCGCGCCCACGCGGCTGCCGACCGAGGTCCAGCTCGCCCGCCACTACGACGTGAGCGTGTCGACCGTCCGCCAGGCGCTGGCGGCGCTGGAGGGCGAGGGGCTGCTCACCCGCAGGCGGCGGCACGGCACGTTCGTCGCGCCGCGCGGCGTCCAGTCCCGGCCGCTGCACGTCGCGGGTCCGCTGGACGCCGTCGTCCACCAGCAGGCCAGCGACGAGACGCGGGTGCTCGGCCGCCGGATCGTCCCCGTCCCCGGGGAACTGCGCGCGATCTTCCCCGGGGCGGAGGAGCTCGTCGAGTTCGAGCGCGTCCGCTACTCCGACGGCGCGTTGCTGAGCCACGCGAGGAACCACCTGCGACGCGACGTGGGCGACCGCGTGTCCGACGAGAGCCTGCGGACCGGCTCGATGACCCGTGTCCTGCGCGACGACCTCGGCCTCGCCCTCGGCCGCATCGACAACGAGATAGCGGCGGTCGCCGCCGACTCCGAGATCGCCCGGCTGCTGGACATCGAGCCCCGCGCCCCGGTCCTGCAGTCCCGCAACCTGACCTTCGACGCCGACGGCGCCATCGTCGACGCCGCCGTCATCCACTACCGCGCCGACCGCTTCCGCTTCGCCCTCAGCCTCAGCCTCTCCTGACCATGGCCGAGAACCGAGGACCCGGCCCGGCCTGACGGTACCGGCTGGTGGACGTGCTGGAACAAGGCGATCGTCTGCCTCGGACGCCGACTGCGGGCACGCCACCAGGGCGTGCCCGCAGCAGAGGGCGGAAGGGTCAGAAGACCCAGCAGTCCTTGAACTCAAGCGGACGCGCGAGGGTGGCCGGGAAGAGGCCGCCCGCGTTGCGGGTGACCTGCGCCGCCTCGGTCTCGTGCGGGGTCGTGGTCTTGCACGAGGTCGGCGAGCTGTGACCGGACATCAGGTAGTCACAGCGTCCGTTGCGGTTGTCGGGCAGGCCGAGGGCGTGCGCGATCTCGTGCGCGGCGATCCTCGGGGGGTAGAAGCCGTCCTTGACCGCCTGGCGTCCCATGTAGATGGTGCCGCGGCCGAAGCCGTTGGACGAGGTGCGCGGCCAGCCGTCGTCGGCGTAGACCTTGATGGTGGCCTGGGTCCCGGTGGCGGGCTTGAGCTCGATCACCGACACGGCCTTGTTCCACGCGGCGGCGCCCTCGTCGACGTCCGCCTTGAACTCCTGCGCGCCGCTGGCGTCGTAGTAGATCGTGCGGACCGCGGTCGGAGCGGCCGCCGACGCGGAGTCGACGACGAGCGCGGGCACCACGAAGGTCAGCCCGACGGTGACGGCCAGCGCCGTCATGATCTTGCGGAGGAACATGGGGAACTCCTGCGATGGGGGAACCGGGATCAGCCGCCGATTTGCTGGTTGATCCACGAAAGGTGCGGTGCGATGCCCGTGTAGAGCGTGGTGGTGGCGCATTCGCCTCCGTTGTCGCCCGGGCCGTGGGTCTCGCCGACGAGCGTCCAGTCGCCGCGGGTCCCGGTCACCGCCGGGCCGCCGGAGTCGCCGTGGCAGGCGGAGTGCGTCCGGTCGCCCGAGACGCAGACGTCGTTCGCGGCGCCGCCTCCCGCCGAGCAGCGGCTGCTCGGCAGGATGGACAGGTCGATCTCCTGGAGGGTGGTGGCGTTCCTGCAGCTCGGCCAGCTCATGCAGCCGAAGCCCAGCAGCCGCACCGCGGTCCCGGAGGCGGGGTTGGTCTGCGCCATCTTCACCGGCGTCTGCGTGGAGGCCGTGGTCAGGTGCATCACGGTGAGGTCGGTGCCGGGCTTGGTGACGCGCCGGTCGATCTGGCGGGTCTCGCCACCGGAGCTCTTGGCGTTCGAGCCGATCCGGCCCTGTGACGCCGAGCCGCAGTGGTTCGCCGTGACGATCCACTGGGGCGCGACGAGGCTGGCGCCGCAGCCGTTGCTCAGCGACACCATCCACGGATAGGTCTCCGTGGCGTCGTGTCCTCCGATGATCGGCTGCTGGCCTCCGCCACCGGCGGGTCCGGCGGCGTTCGCGGCTGTGGTCCCCCACATCGCCAGGCCGAGGACGCACATGCCGAGCGTCCCTTTCAGCACTTTACGCATGGCAACTTCTCCAATCGGCAGTTCAGGGCGCCGACGGCCTCCGTCCTGCTCCACGCGGGAGCGGGACGGCGGCGCGACTCCGGAACGGCGGGTTCGCTCAGATTGCGAAAGCCCGTCTCCGGACCCAGGTGTGGCCGGGTTCCGTCGCCACCGACTGTGCGAATGGCCGGGCATGGCGGGAGAAGCCATGTGAACCATGGATGGCGGGGGGCCGCGACTGACCGGCGGCCACGTCCATGCAGGGGAGCGGGGGTGGGGGCATCGCACTCTTCACCTGATAGGAAGCCCTCCTATCAGACGGGCAACACGGTAACCACCGCGCCGAATACTTAGCAAGACTTCGTTGCCGCCACCGATTCGTGCGCGACACGATAACCGCAGATCGTTGGCTGTACCAGTGGTTCCCGTCACAATAATTTCGTGCACACTTGACGGCCGTTAGGGTCAACGTTGGCAGTGTTCACGCCAGCGCAAGCTGAGCGCGCGGGAGCATGGTGGAAGGACTGCCCGCACTGCCAAGGATGGCACCTCGAAGAAGGCTTTCGCGACGTCATGAAGATGAGGGCGGTATCGGGTGCCACAATGTTCCGGGGACATATGCCCAGGTCGGCCGTGCCGCGATGGATTCGCATATTCCCTATGCGACCCACCTGTTAAGGCGGGATTTCACTGCCCGGCCGAGTCCGCGGTGGCGGGAGCGTGCCCGTTGCGGCACCGAGGCACTTCTGCGTTGGGCTCGGGGTGCGGCGATCGGCGGACGCGTGACGGACGCCGGTCGGGTCCGCCTGATCGCCTCGTTCCGGGAGTCATGTCCGGTGTGAATCCGGGTGTCCCCGGAATGGGTGGATCTTGCGTCACTTACCGGTGCACTGCGGCGGGCGCTTCCGGACGAAGGTGTTCGGGCCGATCCGGGTGCTTCCCCACTGGTCCTGCGCCGTGCTGCTCGTGGTCAGCAGCCACTGGGTGTGGATGCGCTCGCCGCCGTCGCCGAAGTACTGGCCGCTCCACGTCGTCAGGCTGTGGGAGTTCAGGCGGTCGTTGCGCCAGGAGACCGTCCAGCCGACGGTCTGGCCCTTCCCGGCGGGCGGCTCCGTGTCGTACCGGCCGTTGAGGGCGTACTTGCCCTTGGCGTTGCCGACGAGCGACTCGTAGTCGCCGGTGACGTTCCCGTCGGGCGTGGTGCGCAGGTGCATGACCGAGCAGAGCTCGTTGTACCAGGTGCCGTCGAGCCTGTGCTGCCGCGGTCCGCCGCGGGCGTCGGCCGCCGCGGAGGCCGCGCCGGCCAGCACCAGGGCGGTGACGGTGCCGCCGAGAGCGATCTTACGCTTGTCCATTATTCCTCCCCATGGACGTCATTGTGTGACCCGCGTCGCGTCTCGGCGTTTCCTCACCGTCGCGAATGGGAGCCGGAAGATCAACGACGATGGTCCCCTCGCATATGACACTAGAGGACGGCAAGACGATTTTCTATGCCGCCGCAACGTGGCGGACGCTGTCCGATTCCAGTTGTGTTGTGAAAAGGGATCACAATGCGGCCGATCGATCCATTTCCCGGTCAGCGCCGCGCCGTTGCCGGAGCCTGGCGCGCGGACATGACCAGGCGGGCGCCCCGCGCCGGCACCAGCGTCACGTTGCGGGCGCGTTGTGCCTCCCGGCGCCGTCCCGCCGGACGCGGGTGATGGCGGCGCAGGACCTCGCGCAGCACGACCGTCGCCTCCAGCAGGGCGAACCCGGCGCCGAGGCAGCGCCGCTCGCCGCCGCCGAACGGGATCCAGGTGTACGCGGCGGGCTGCGCGCCCGCGAACCGTTCCGCGTGGAAGCATCCGGGGCGGGGGTGGTGGCCGGCGTCGCCGTGCACGAGCCCGATGGCGGGCATCACGGTCGCGCCCGCGGGCAGCGGATGACCGGCGACGGTCATGGGACGGGTGAGGACCCGGGCCACCTCGTGCACCACCGGCCTGAGCCGCAAGGACTCCTTGACCACGGCGGCGAGGTACTCGTCGTCCCCGGCGTCGGCGGCCCGCTCGGCGCGGGCCAGCGGAGAGGGGTCGTGCGCCAGCTCGTGCAGCGTCCAGGCGAGCGCGGTGGCCGTGGTCTCGTGCCCGGCCAGCAGCAGTGTGATCATCTGGTCCCGGAGCTCACGGTCGGTGAGGCCGTCGTCCCCGGCGGACGCCGCCCGCACCAGCCGGGACAGCACGTCGGTGCGTTCGGGCAGGTCGGGTGCCCGCCGCCGGTCGGCCACCTCGGCGTACAGCAGCTCGTCGAGCCGCCGCTGGGCGGCGACGTACGGACGCCACGGACCCACCCTGCACAGGGCCGGGTAGGGCAGGCCGAGCAGCGTGATCGGGCCGATGTCGGCGAGCGCCCGCACGAGCGGGCGCATGCCCGCCAGGCGGTCCCGGTCGGTCACGCCGAAGACCACGCGCAGGATCGTCTCCAGGGTGAGCGCCCGCATCCGGGGATGGACGCGGAACGCGCGGTCGCGCGGCCAGCGCGCCGCCTCCGCGCGGGCCAGCTCGGTGACGAGGCCCTCGTACCCGCGCAGCGCCGCCGCCGAGAAGACCGGCATCAGCAGCCGCCTGAACCTGCGGTGCGCGTCCTCGTCGGCGAGCAGGACCGAGTGCCGGCCGAGCGCGGGGCCCATGATCGCGTTGCCCTCGCCGGCGTGCAGCGCCTCCCCGGATCCGGCGAACACCGTCCGGATGTCGTCCGGGTCGCTCAGGACGACCAGCCGCCGCGCGGGCATGGTGAGCCGCAGCGTGAAGGCGTCGCCGTAATGGCGTCGCAGGAGGGGGAACAAACGGTGGCGATAACGTGAGTACAGAATGGTCTGCAATGTCGCGGGCAGGCGCGGACCCGGTGGCATTCTGGTCACGGACCCCGTAGCGGCGCGCCGGGCCTTCTGATCATCACCGCTGGGCATGGCGGGCTCCCTGGTTTCCAGCCTGGTGCTTGTCTCTTTCCATCAGAAATAGAGGAATTCGGATGGAATTGAAGGGCGCTGTCGGGATTGTGACGGGCGCCTCGCGCGGTATCGGCCCGGTCATCGCCCGGCGCCTGGCCGGCGAGGGCGTCCGGCTGGCACTGGTGGCGAGGTCGGAGGGCGGGCTGCGCGAGGCGGCCGGACGGGTCGCACGGCATGGGCCCGGCCCGCTCGTGGTCCCGGCGGACCTCCGCGACGAGGACGCCCCGCGGCACGTCGTCGACACGGTGGCGGCGGAGCTCGGGCCGCCGTCCCTGCTGGTGAACAATGCCGGCGTCGAGCGCGTCGGACGGTTCGCCGACGCCGACGCGGCCGCGATCCGCGAGATCGTCCTGGTGAACCTGGTCGCCGCGCAGACGATGACCAGGATGGTGCTGCCGCACCTGCTCGCGGCGGGCCGCGGCCACATCGTCAGCATCGGTTCGGTGGGCGGGCGCACCGCCTACCCGTACGGCGTGGCCAACGCGGCGGCCAAGCACGGGCTGGTGGGGTTCACCTGGTCCCTGCGCGAGGAACTGCGCGGCACCGGCGTCGGCGTCTCTGCGGTCTATCCGACCCTGGTGTCCGACGTCGGCATCTCCTCGCGATGGCGGGCCGGACACCGTCCTATGCTGCTCGGCCGTGTGAGCCCCGACGAGGTGGCGCTCGCGGTCATGAGGTGCATCAGGAAGGACAAGGTCGAGATCACCCTGGCGCCGCCCCTGCTCAGGGCCTCGGACGTGGTGAGCGCCGTGTCCCCGCGCCTGGCCTCCTGGGTCGCCAGGCGGGCGGGCGTCCATGCCTATCTGCGCCGGGTCGCCGACGGTGAGGGGTCGTGAGCGACGCGGGGCCACCGGCGCCCCGGCGGGCCTCATGCCCGCGTCCGCGGAGTGGCCTGCCCGCCCTGCGCCCCGGCGGCGGCCTCGGCGGCGGCTTCGGCGGCGGCGGCCTCGGCGGCCGCCGCGCGCGCCAGCTCGCGCCTGTCCACCCCGAGCCTGCCCAGGATCGGCAGGAGCACCTCGCGCAGGAAGATCTTCCTGGTGATGCCGATGGCGCGCATCACGCGCACCCTTTCCTCGTAGTCGGGGACGAGGTCGTACGCGGGCATCGTGAACCGGGTGAGGACGTGCTGGAGGTCCGCGACCGTGCCGTCCCGGTCCTCGGACAGGCAGGTGCCGATGACGTCGAGGTAGAAGCCGCCGTGCGCCGCCTCGTCCCGGGAGATGTACCGGTAGATGGAGGCGAGCAGCGCGTCCCCGGCGGCGCGGGCCGCGGCCAGCCGGTGCCGGTAGATCATCCAGGTCGTCTTCTCCTGCAACGCCCCGTAGCACACCATCCGCCGGACGGTCGTGAACGGCAGCGTCCACCGCCTGTTGAGGAGGCCCGTCTCGAAATCGACCATCTGGTCGGCGGTGCGCTGTCCCGTCCGCACCAGGTACTCCCGCAGTGCCAGGGCGTGCTTCGCCTCTTCGTAGCCCCAGTTGACGTGCCACCACGCCTGGCCGAAGGACTCCCGGACGAGGTTGAGCCCTTCGCCGACGTAGTCCGGCATGTACGACTCCACCGCGCAGAACGTCTCCGCGCACAGCACCGCGTCAGGGTCGGGGTCCAGGCCCTCCGCCAGCTCCCAGGGAAGGTCGTCGAACACGCTCCAGCGGCGCTTGCGCTCGGCGACCTCGAAGAACTCCATGTACTTGCGGTAGATCTGCTTCTCGTCGAGGTAGGTCACGGCGCATCCCTCCTCCGGAGGCCGAACTGGCCGAGGTCCTGGTAGCCGCGGGCGAAGGCGAGCACGCAGGTGGACAGGTACCGGTCGTAGTCGTCGAACCGCCGGTCGCCCCAGCGTTCCCGGATCGTCGGCTCGGCCGCGCGCAGCCGCCGCCGCCACTCCTCGCACGTGCGCCGGTAGTGGTCGCGGCGGGTGCGCAGGCTGACGAGCTCCCAGTACG
This sequence comes from Actinomadura graeca, assembly GCF_019175365.1. Taxonomy (NCBI): domain Bacteria; kingdom Bacillati; phylum Actinomycetota; class Actinomycetes; order Streptosporangiales; family Thermomonosporaceae; genus Actinomadura; species Actinomadura graeca. Next base: position 5,625,876 of record NZ_CP059572.1, read on the forward strand.
GCTCGGCGGTGACGAGGACGTCCTCCAGCCGCGGGCTCATCCCGCCGGGGAAGATGTGGTCGGTGACCCACTTCAGCTCGACGAGGTCGGCGCGGTCGCGCGGGACGCGGTCCCGCAGGATCACCTGGAGGGCGAAGGCGGCACCGGGACGGGTCCACTCGTGGACGCGGCGGAAGAACCCCGCGTAGATCCGCCGGTGGGCACCGGACCGCACGTCCGGCGGCCGGGCGATGTGCTCCATCATCCCGATCGAGAACACCGCGTCGAACCTCTCCTCGGGCGCGAAGTCGCGGTAGTCGCACAGCCACAGCGTCGCCCCCGGTATCCGCCGGTCCCGCGCCGCGCGCAGCTGCGCCGGGCTCAGCGTGATGCCGTGCATCCGCCGCACGCCCCGGCGCGACGCCTGGTAGTGCAGGTTCGCGCCCCAGCCGCAGCCGATGTCGAGGACTCCGGTGTCCGGTCCCGTCCCGGCGAGGTCGCTCAGGTAGCCGAGCTTGCGCAGCTGCGCGGCCTCCAGGTCGTCGTCGCCGTCCCAGAGCGCGCAGGAGTAGTTGCGCCCGGCGTCGAGCCAGAGCGCGAAGAAGTCGTCGCCGACGTCGTAGCTGACCTCGATGTCGGACGGTGTGGACATCAGCCCGCCTCGGCCTGCGCGCGGGCGACGAGCCGGACCAGCTCGGCGACCGACTCGACCGAGGCGAGCTCGTAGTCCGGCAGCGTCACGCCGAGCCGGTCCTCCAGGCGCGCCACCAGTTCCAGCATCTGCACGCTGCCGATCCCCACCTCGGCGATCGGCACGCCCGGGCCGAGGCGTCCGGTGTCCAGGTCGGGGACCAGCGCCTTCGCCTCGACGCGGACCGCGGCGAGGATCTCTTCGTTGGAGGCCACAGCCATCGGATACCGCTCCTGTCTCCTCGTTGTTGCCGGTTGGGCGCCCTGTTCGTCGTGCGCCCTGCCGGTCGTGCGCGCCGCCAGGTCAGTCGATCCGGCGGAGGGTGAACCGGGCGGACCAGACGTGGCCCCGCTCGAAGGCCCACGCGCGGTCGTGCGGCGGGCGCCCCCCTCCGCCGTGCGGGGTGGACGGGACGACCGTGTCGATGCCCCGGATCTCCCACGCGGCGCCGGTCGCCCTGACCACGTCCTCGACGCGGGGACAGCCGCCGGGCAGCACGTTCTCCCGGGTGAGCCGGGCGAGCCCGCGGATCTCCTCGGCCCGGCGCGGCAGGCGTCCGGCGACGATCGCGTACAGGACGAACCGGGCGCCGGGCGTCGTCCAGGCCCGGACGGCGTGGAAGAAGTCACGGAGATTCCGGACGGCCTCACCCCGCAGCCGCCGCGCGGGCGTGACGAGGTGCTCCACGGCCTGCACACCGAGGACGGTGTCGAACCGGGCGTCCGGGACGAAGTCACGGAAACACGTGGCGTCGGCCCCGGAGCCGAGGGTGGCGCCGACGGCGGCACCGCCCCCCTCGATCACCAGGACGCGGGGGCCCGGCTCGACGCCGGGGGCCGCGCGCAGCAGGTCGAGCGCGCGTTGCCGCCCGGGAACTGAATCGGTCCCGGCGACCCAGACCGTACAGCGGGGGTCCATCGGCCTCCTCCCTCGACATGACCGGCCAATAGGGGGGCGAACGGAACATCAAGGGTCATTCAAAGCGAATTAAAGCGCGAACAAAGAACGCTCCGTGGAGCCATCTTTCGTGATCTTAGAATTGATCGTCTATTTTGACCGGGAAGCGTTCTTCTGAGTCGGAACGCTAGCATTGAGACCGTCGCCGGACAAGGAGTCCACCCCTGTTCGCCTGCACTTACAGGCGATCACTCCGATCCGCCCGGCAAATGTTGATCATTAAGATCCACTGATTCACCCGTTAATGTCTTGACATCCCGTGTCTCCGGAGTGTGCAGTGGGGGCGTTCGGACAATGGCCTTCTTTGGGCGATCGGACCCCTAGTGCCAGGGAGGCGCGCCATGCCCGCCAGAGCGGATCCCGGCAAACATGCGGATTCCCTCACCGGGCATTTGAACGCGCTTCTCACGGAGATCGTGGGGGAGGACGCGGTCGCCCGCGGCGGGCCCCTGTTCCTCGAATCCCTCGACGCGCTGCGCCTCAGATCCGGCGTCGAGGCGGCCTGCGGCGTCGACCTGCCGCTGGCCGTGCTGTTCGAGGGCCGCACCGCGTCGGAGGTCTCCGGCGCGGTGCGGGAACGGCTGGCGTCCGGCGGCGGCCCGCGCCCGATGATCCGGCATGACGCCGCGCGCCGCTACGCGCCCTTCCCGCTCACCGACGTCCAGCAGGCGTACTGGCTCGGCGCGGACGGGCCGGAGCTCGGCGGCCGTTCCGCCCACCTCTACCTTGAGCTCGACCTGTTCTCTTGCGGGCCGCAGCAGGTCGAGGACGCCTTCAACCGGCTCATCGCCCGGCACGACATGCTGCGCGCGGTCCTCCGCCCGGACGGCACCCAGGAGGTGTTCGCGATCGTCCCCGCGTACCGGCTGCCGCACGCCGACCTGCGCGGCCTACCCGGCACCGAGGCGGCGCGGGTGCTGCGCGACGTCCGCACGCGGATGTCCGGGCAGGTCCTGGACCCGTGCACCTGGCCGCTCTACGACGTCCGCGCGCACACCGTCGCCGACGACCGGCTGCGGGTGCATGTGAGCATCAATCTGCTGATAGCCGACGCGGGCAGCATCCGCCTGCTGCTCAGCGAATGGATCCGGCTGCTGCTCGATCCGGGCTCGTCCGACCCCGCGCCCGGGCTGACCTTCCGGGACGTCGTCGAGGCGGCCGCGGCGGACCAGGGCGGGCAGGCGTACCGCCGGGCGCGCCGCTACTGGCTGGACCGCCTCGGGTCGCTGCCGCCGTCCCCGCGGCTGCCCGTCCGCGCGGTGCCCCAGGGCGCGCCGCCGGAGTTCGTCCGCCGCCAGACCCTGCTGCCCGAGCACCGGTGGCGGTGCCTGCGCGAACGGGCGCGGGAGTTCGGCGTCACCCCCTCGGTGCTGCTGTGCGCGGCGTACGCCGAGGTCCTGAGCGTGTGGAGCGCGACGGCGCGTTTCACGCTCAACCTCACCCTCGCCGACCGGCCGGGCCGTCACCCCGACATCCCGCGGCTCGTCGGCGACTTCACCGGCACCGTCCTGCTGGAATGCGACCTCACCCGCGCCGGGACCCTGTCCGCGACGGCCGCCGCGTTGCAGGCCCGGCTCCGCGCGGACCTGGACCACGTGCTGTTCGGCGGCGTCCGCGTGCAGCGCGAGCTGGCCAGACGCGGGGACGGCGCGCGGGCGCGGATGCCGGTGGTGTTCACCAGCCTGCTCCAGGACCCCGGCGACCTCGCCGGGCTCGAAGGCGTCGTGTACGAGCTCGTGTACGCCGTCTCGCAGACACCGCAGGTGATCTTGGACAGCCAGGTGCTGCTCACCGGCCGCGGGCTCGTGGTCGGCTGGGACGCGGTCGAGGCCGCCTTCCCACCGGGCGTGCTGGACGCCATGTTCGGCGCCTACACCGACCTGCTCGACCGCCTCGCCGATGGCGAGGACGTCGCGGTGCCGCTGCGCCCGCCCTGCGCCGAGGATCCTGGCGACACCGCGTCCGCCGCCATCGTGGCCGGTGACAGCACGTCCGGCCCCGTCCTCGACGTCGCCTGGACGCCGCCGGACGAGCCGCTCCACGCGGGCGTCGACCGCCAGGCCGCCGCCCGTCCCGGCGCGCCCGCCGTGATCACCGACCGCCGCGTGCTGACCTTCGGGGAGCTGGACCGGCGCGCCGACGGGATCGCGCACCGGCTGCGCGCGCTCGGCGTGTCCCGCGGCGACCTCGTCGGGATCGTGATGGACAAGGGCTGGGAACAGGTCGTCGCGGTGCTCGGCGTCCTCAGGGCGGGCGCCGCGTACCTGCCGGTGGACGCGCGGTCGCCCGAGACCAGGATCGCGAGGCTCCTGGAGGCGGGACGGGTCACCGTCGCCCTCACCCGGCCCGGGGCCGCCGCGCCCGGCGTCCGGCGGCTGATCGTGGACGGCGCGTCCCCGCCACCACGGGCCGCCCGGACGGCGCCTGTCCCGCCGTCCGCGACCCCGTCCGACCTGGCGTACGTGATCTTCACGTCCGGGTCGACCGGCGCGCCGAAGGGCGTGATGATCGCCCATCGCGCCGCCGCGAACACCGTCGCCGACGTCGCCGGGCGGCTCGCGGCCGGGCCGCGGGACCGGGTCCTCGGCGTGTCGTCGCTGGCCTTCGACCTGTCGGTGTTCGACGTCTTCGGCGTGCTCGGCGCGGGCGGCGCGATCGTGCTCCCGGGCCCCGGCGACGTCCGCGACCCCGCCCGGCTGGTCGAGCTGGCCCACCGGCACGGGGTCACGCTGTGGAACTCGGTCCCGGGCGTGCTCGACCTCGCGGTGGAGTGGTGCGAGCGGACGGGGGCCACGCTGCCGCCGACGCTGCGCGCCGCGCTGCTCAGCGGCGACTGGATCCCGCCGTCGCTGCCGGGGCGGGCCCGGGCGGTCAGCGCCGGAAAGCCCGCGCTGTACGGTCTCGGCGGCGCCACCGAGGCGTCCATCTGGTCGGTCTGGTATCCGATCGGACGGGTCGATCCGGGGCTGCGCAGCATCCCGTACGGCAGGGCGCTGCGGGGCCAGACCGTCCGCGTCCTCGGCCCGAGGCTGGAGCCCCGGCCGGCGCTCGTCCCGGGTGAGCTGTACATCGGCGGCGCCGGGGTGGCCGACGGGTACTGGGCCGACCCGGCGCGGACGGCGGCGTCGTTCGTCCCGGACCCGGTCACCGGTGAGCGCCTCTACCGGACCGGTGACCTCGGGCGGTACCTCCCCGACGGGAACATCGAGTTCCTTGGCAGGCGGGACGACCAGGTCAAGCTCGGCGGGCACCGGGTCGAGCCGGGCGAGGTCGAGGCGGTCCTGGCCGAACACGACGCGGTCCGCGCGGCGGTGGTGGTCGCCGCCGGTCCCGAGCGCGGGCCTCGGCACCTGATCGCCTACGTGGTGCCGCACACCCCCGGCGGGCGGCCGGACCCCGCCGCGCTCTCCGCCTTCGCCGCCTCCCGGCTGCCGTCCTACATGGTGCCCGCGCGGATCGTGCCGCTGGACGCGCTTCCGCTGGGCGTGAACGGCAAGGTCGACCGCGCCGCGCTGCCCGACCCGGAACCGGCCGGTGACCAGGGAGAACCGCCCGCCACCCCGGCGGAGCGGACGCTGGCGGGGATCTGGCGGCGGCTCCTCGGCGTCCCCGCGATCGGACGCCGCGACGACTTCTTCGCCGCCGGCGGCGATTCCCTGCTCGGGGTCCGCGCGGTCGCGATGGCCGCCGGTGAGGGCCTGCACCTCACCATGGCCGAGTTCTACCGCCACCCCACGATCGCCGGACAGGCCGCGCTGGCCCGCGCGCGTCCCGCCGCGTCCCCGGCGCGGGTGCCGTCCACCGGCCCGGTCGGCCTGACGCCGAGCCAGCTCTGGTTCCTCGGCCAGGACTTCGCCGCCCCGGACCACTGGAACGGCATGTGGCCGATGTTCGCGCTCCGCGAGCCCCTCGACCCCCACCTGCTGGGCCGGGCGCTGGCCGCCGTGGTGGCGCACCACGACGCCCTCCGCACCCGGTTCCACCGCGGCCCGGACGGATGGCGAGCGGAGATCGCCGACGCGCCGGACGACGCCGTGCCCCGCGCCGTCGCCATGATCTCCCTGGACGGCACGCCCGACGCCGTCCTGGAACACCGCGTCGGCGAGCACGTCGCCGCCCGCAACGCGTCCCTCGACCTCGCCCGCGGCCCGGTGGTGGCCCTGAGCCACTTCGATCTCGGACCCGGCCGGGAGCCCCGGCTGCTGGTCAGCGCGCACTGGCTGGTCATGGACTACTACTCCTCGCGGATCTTCTACGAGGACCTCAGGTCGGCCTACTCCGCCCTCGGACGCGGCGAACGCCCGAGCCTGCCCCCCGTCCCGGCCTCCCTGCCCGCCTGCGCCGAACGGCTGGCGGCCGCCGCCGCGGAACCGGCGTCGGAACTCGCGGCGGAACTGGAGTACTGGAGCCGGTTCGCCGACCTGCGCCCGGACCCGCTGCCGGTGGACCACCGGCTGGGCGGCAACACCCAGGCGTCCGCGGAACGGCATCTCGTGCAGATCACCGGAGGGCTCGCGCATGCCGTGACCACGCGCCTGCCCCGCGAGCGGAACACCGAGGTCAGGGACGTTCTTCTCGCCGCCCTGGTGCGGACCGTGACGTCCTGGACGGGCCGTCCCGACCTGCTGGTCGAGCTGGAGGGCCACGGCAGGGAGTGGATCTACGGGGACCTGGACGTCAGCCGCACCATCGGCCGTCTCTCCACGCTGTCGCCCGCGCTCCTCCGTCCGGACGGCCTGGCCCGCGTCCGCGACCGGCTCGCGGAGATCCCGCACCGCGGCGTGGGGTTCGGGCTGCTCAGGTACCTGCACCCCGACCCCGCGGTCCGAGCCCGGCTCGCGGCCGTCCCCGCGCCGGAGGTCGGCTTCAACTTCTGGGGCGAGGTGAGCGAGTACTTCACCGCCGACGCGCACCCGGTGACCGGATCCTTCGGCGACCACCGCAGCCCGCGCGGGCACCGTCCGAGGGTGCTGGACCTCACGGCGCTGACCGTCTCGGGCGAGCTGTGGCTCGTGTGGAACTACAGCGCGAACCTGCACACCGCGGCGACCATCGAGACGCTCGCGGACCGGTTCACCCGCGAGCTGGCGGACCTCGCGGGGGAGGCCGGGTGACCGGCCACCCGCGACCGGAGGACATGTTCGGCGCGGCGACCGTGCCCGAGGTGCTGGAGCTCGCCGCCCGCGGCCCGCGGGGGATCACGTTCATTGACGGGAACCTGCGCGAGACCCCGCTGCCCTACCGGCTCCTCGCCGCCGCCGCCCGGCGCGCCGCGACCGCGCTCGCCGGCCTCGGCGTGCGCCGGGGCGACCGCGTCGCCATGCTGTCCTCGACCAGCCCCCGCCTGCTGATCTGCCTGTTCGGGGCCTGGCGGGCCGGTGCCGTGCCGGTCGTCCTCGCGCCGCCGCACCGGCTGTCGGAGGTGGCGGTCATCATGGCCGACATCCGCGGCCGCCTCGACCACGTCGGCGCGCGCTGCCTGGTCGTCGCCGACGTTTTCGGCGGGTTCGTCGCCGGCCGGATCGGCGCCGGCCGCCCGGTGGTGACGTGCGGGGACCTCGTCGCCGGACGCGCCGACGACCCGCCGCCCATCGAGACCTGCCCCAATGAGCTGGCCTTCCTCCAGTACACCTCCGGTACGACGGGCCCCGCCAAGGCCGTCGCGCTCACCCACCGGCAGCTGCTCACGAACGTCGCGGTGTGCTGCGACCGGCTGCTGCTGGACGGCGAGCACAGCGTGCACGCGAGCTGGGCGCCGCTCTACCACGACCTCGGCCTGGTCGCGGTGCTGTCGTGCGTCGCGTCCGGGATCAGGATGGTGCTCCAGCCGCCCGAGGCGTTCCTGTCCGCCCCGGACTCCTGGCTCGACGCCCTCTCACGGTTCCGCGCGACGAGCACGGTGACACCGAACTTCGCCTACGGGCTCGCGGCGCGCAGTATGCGGCTGCGCCCCCGCGGACTCGACCTGTCGGCGCTGCGGGTGTGCGGCGACGGATCGGAGCCGACCAGGAAGGACGCCGCCGACGAGTTCACCGCGCGGGGTGCGCGGTACGGCCTGCGCCCCGAGGCGCTCACCCCGATGTACGGACTCGCCGAGGCCACCCTGTCGGTGTCGATGGGCAGCCTCACCGAGCCGATGCGCTGGGACCACGTCCGGCGGGACGGCCTGCGCCCCGGCGGCGCCGCGACCCCCGCCCCCGAGGCGGGACCGGGCACCCGCACGCTCGCCGTCTGCGGCACCGCCGTCCCCGGCGTCGACCTGTCGATCAGGGCCGAGGACGGGACCCCGCTGACGGACCGCGTCGTCGGCGAGATCTGCGTCCGCGGGCCGTCGGTGATGCGCGGCTACTGGCGGGACCGCGAGGCGACCGCCGCGGTCATGCGGGACGGCTGGCTGCGCACCGGCGACCTCGGCTACCGCACGCCCGCCGGGCTGGTGCTGAGCGGACGCCTCAAAGACATGATCATCATCGGGGGCGCGAACCTGTACCCGGAGGACTACGAGCACGTCGCCGCGCAGGTCGACGGCGTGGGCGCCGCCTGCGCCGCGTTCGCCCTCCCCGAGACCGAACGGATGGTCGTGGCCGTGGAGGCCCACGGCGGCGCCGACCCCGGGGACCTGGCGGAGCGGGTCATGGCCCGCCTCCGCACCGAGGTCGGGCACGCACCGGACCAGGTCGTCGTGGTGCGCGGGCAGACGATCCCGCTCACGTCCTCAGGAAAGGTACAGCGCGGACGCTGCCGGGACGGCTACTTCCACGGCCGGCTCCCCATACTCGCCCGGCGCGCGCGCTGACCGGATCCACCTCGGAACGTCATCGCCGCGTCGTCGACACGGCCGAACCGCAGCACGAGCGAGTCGACCACGTAGTTCATGGGCAGCCGCCACGGCGCCCGCGACCCCTGCCTCGGCAGCTCGTGCAGCACGCGCCGCACGTACCCCGCCGCGAGGTCCACGAACGGCTCCTCCGTCACCGAGGCGTCGGTATTGACCGGGACGGCGACGCGGTGCCCGCGCGCGTCCATATGGCGCAGCAGCCTGAACAGGTACCGGGCGATGAGCTCGACCCGCAACGTCCACGAGGCGTTCGTGTACCCCATCGCGTACACGAGGTTCGGCACACCGGCGAACATCACGCCCTTGTAGGTCAGCGTGGACGGAACCGCCACCTCCTCCCCGTCCACCACGACCCGCACACCCCCGAAGAGCCGCATGTTGAGCCCGGTCGCCGTGACGACGAGATCGGCGGGCAGCACCTCCCCGCTGCGCAACTCGATCCCGTCCTTGGTGAACCCGGCGATGCGGCCGGTGATGACCGACGCCCTCCCGTCCCGGATGGCGGTGAACAGGTCACCGTCGGGAGCCATGCACAGACGTTGGTCCCACGGCCGGTAGCGGGGATTGAAATGGACGTCCACCTCGAAACCCGGCGGCAGCGCCGCCACGGCCATCCGCCGCAGAAGACCGCGCACGGTCTTGGGAAACCACCGGCTGACCTGGAACACCAGCATCATCTGCACGATGTTCTTCCACCGCACGACCCGGTAGGCGATCGACCGGGGCAACTTGGCCACCAGCACGTCGGTGCTCGGGACCGGCAGCACGTAACTCGGCGACCTTTGCAGCATCGTCACTTGCCCGGCCTCCCGCGCGATGGCCGGGACCATCGTCACCGCCGTCGCGCCGCTGCCGATCACCACCACGCGCTTCCCCCGGTACGCCACGCCGTCGTGCCACGCCTGCGGATGCACGACCGTCCCCTCGAACCGTGCGATCCCGGGTAACTCCGGCGTGTACCCCTCCTCGTAGCTGTAGTAGCCGCTGCACATCAGGAGGAACCAGCACGTCATCTCGACCGTCCGGACCGGCGCGCCGTCCTCGCCGACCACTTCGACGTCGAGCGTCCACCGTGCCCGCGCGCTCTCCCACCGCGCCCGCACCACCCGCCTCCGGAGGCGGATCCGCCCGGTCACCCCGAACTCCTCGGCGGTCTCCCGCAGGTACCGCAGGATGGAGGCGCCGTCCGGCATCGTCTCGGCGCTCGTCCAGGGCCGGAACCGGTACCCGAGCGTGAACATGTCCGAGTCCGACCGCACCCCCGGAAACCGGAAGAGACTCCAGGTGCCGCCCAGCTCGTCCCGCGCCTCAAGCACCACGAACGACAGATCCGGCCGCTGCCGCCGCAACTGGCAGGCCATCCCCACCCCGGACAGCCCCGCACCGACGACCACCACGTCCAGGTGCTCGGTCACCATGCGTCAAGTCTGCTCCCCCCAAAGCCCCCCGCCAACCACGAAAAGGCCAACCTTGGAACTCCTGAGCCACCCGGGCTGGGAGACTGGAGTCCGCTATGTGTGAGTAGTCATCGGAGGGGTTCTGTGGGGAAGGCGTGGGTGATCCGAGCCGGCCGGTACGGCGAGCGCGATCAGTGGGCGCTGGAGCGAGGGTGCTCTGGAGGTGGCTGGCGTGAAATACCAGACCTGACCCAATGCACGACCCGCGAGGAAGCGGCCCGAGTCGTCACCAGGGCCATCCCGAACGCCTCGAATGGCAGACTCAACAACGCCATAGGTCAGCTCTGGGCGCTGCGCAGCCGCATTCAGCCGGGCGATCTTCTGGCGATGCCGTTGAAGACCACCAAGCAGATCGCGCTCGGGCGAGTGACCAGCGGTTATGTCTATCTCAGTGAGGAGTCTGACCCGGACAGACGCCACGTCGTCGGTGTCGAGTGGCAACGCACCGACCTGCCGCGCACCGCCGTCAAACAGGATCTGCTGTTCAGCTTGGGCAGCGCATTGACGATCTTCGCGCCGAGCAAGAACAACGCCGTCGCCCGCCTGGAACAGCTCCTCGCCACCGGTTCCGATCCCGGCCACGCCACCTTCCTGAGGCCGTCAGCGCCTTCCGCGGGGATGTCCGTGGCAGGTGAGGAGACCGACGTCGATCAGCCGGAACTTGCAGCCGACTTCGAACTGGCGGCTCTTGATCAGATCACCGCACGTATCGCGGAGGAGTTCGCCGGCCACGGACTTGCCACGCTCATATCCGCCATCCTCACTGTGGAGGGGTTCTACTGCGACCAGGCTCCGCCAGGCCCTGACGGAGGCATCGACATCACCGCCGGTCGCGGACCGCTGGGCCTGGACAGCCCGCGGCTGCTCGCCCAGGTCAGTCGGGCGGCCAGATCGGAGCTCCCGTGGTCACCCAGCTACATGGTGTCATGTCCACGCACGGGGCCGAACGGGACCTCACCCCTGAATGTGGACACCTTGGAGACTGGATCTTGAGGTCCAGGGGAAGAGATGTCGCTGATGGCTTTGAAGAATTACCCGGAGGAGTTCAAGGCCGACGCCGTGGCCTTGTATCTGTCGGACCCGTCCAAGACCTACAAGCAGGTCGCTGAGGATCTGGGGATCAACCGGGCGACGCTGCGGGAGTGGGTGCTGGCAGCGCAGCGTAACGGCACCGCGGGCCTCACGCCGCGCAGGGCCGGCAAGTCGGCTGCTGGGGGCCAGGTAGCCTCGCCGGACGTGTTGGAAGAGGAGAACAAGCAGCTCAAGGCCCGGATCGAGGAGCTGGAGCTGGAACGCGACATCCTGCGGAAAGCCGCGAAGTTTTTCGCGGGCGAGACGAACTGGTGAGCCGTTTCGAATTCGTTGAGGACCACAAGCACGCCTACGGCGTGAAGCGGCTGTGCCGGGTGCTGGAGATTGCTCGGTCGTCGTTCTACCGGTGGCTGGCCGCCGCCCCGGCCCGGCTGGCCCGCCGCAAGGCCGACGACGACCTGGCGGCGAAGATCCGGAAGATCCACCAGGCCGAGAACGGCACGTACGGGTCCCCTCGGCTGACCGCCGAGCTGCACGACCAGGGGCTGCGGGTGAACCACAAGCGGGTCGCCCGGGTGATGCGCGAACGCGGCATCGTCGGGCTGCACTTGCGCAAGAAGGTCCGCACCACCGTGCCCGAGCCATCGGCGACGCCGGTCCCGGACCTGCTGCGGCGCGACTTCACCGCCGAGCAGCCGAACCACAAGCACGTCGGCGACATCACGTATCTGCCGATCGGGGACGGGAAGTTCCTCTACCTCGCCACGGTCCTGGACCTGGGATCACGCCGGTTGGCGGGCTGGTCGATCGCCGACCACATGCGCACCGAACTCGTCGTGGACGCACTCGATGCCGCCGCCCGCACCCGCGGCGGCACCCTGGCCGGGGCGATCTTCCATAGCGACAACGGCGCGCAGTACTGCAGTCAGGAGTTCGAGGAGGCATGCCGCCGCCTGGGCGTCACCCGTTCCCGCGGCGCGGTCGGCACGAGCGCCGACAACGCCGCCGCCGAGGCCTTCAACGCCACGCTGAAGCGCGAGACGCTGCAAGGCGCGCACCGATGGACCTCGGCCCGCGACGCCCGCCTGGCCGTGTTCGGGTGGATCACGAGATACAACACCCGGCGCCGCCACTCGGCACTCGGCCAGATGTCACCAATCAACTACGAGAAAATCGCAGGTAGCCTGGCTACCGCTGCCTGAGATCGGTGTCCACATTCAGGAGCGAACCCCCTCGCGACTTTGCCCGAGGGCGTCGGCATCCGCGACAGCAAACACCTCAACGCCGGATATATCACTCTTGACCGGGACGCCTTCCTGGCCCTGCTGGCCCACATCAAGGGCTGATCCCCCGGTCGGTTCGAGACCCGTGAGGTGGGCTCGATCAGGGGCCATCGGGTGCCGGGCGTCCGGAACGTGAGCAGTAAGCGGAAGGTCGGCGGTTCACCCGCGCCCGTCAGGTGTGTTCTTGGGGATGCTCGGTTTGGGCTCGGAACGAGCGCAGGTGGGCGAACGCGGCGTCGAGGGCGATGCGGAGCGGTTCGATGTTTTTGTGGGTCTTGGCGAGAAGCAGCCCGCCTTGGAGACCGGCGAATACCACCGTGGCCAGTTGCTCGGGGTCGGCGTCCGGGACGAGCTGACCGCGTGCTCGCATGCTCTCCAGGCCCTTCACCAGATACTGCTCCCACGTCGAGAAACAGCCGGCGAGGTCGGCTCGGGCCGCTTCGTCGCGGGCGGCGAGCTCGCCGGCGAGGGTGCCGATGGGGCACCCGGGAAGGTCGTGCACCTGGTTCTCGGTGACGAACATGTCGAGCCAGCGGCGGATCCCCGCCCAGCTGCCGAGGTCGGTGAGCATGGACATCTGCGCGTCCAGCACACGCTCGAAGCGGTCCGCGATCACGGCACGGACCAGGTCGTCCTTGCCGGAGAAGAAGTGGTACAGCTGGCTCTTGCTCACCCGGGCCCGGGCGATGATCCGGTCGACGCCCGCGCCTCTGACGCCCTGGTCGTCGATCAGCGCGTCGGCCGCCTCGACGATCCGGTCGCGGCTACGCCGCCCGCGGTCGGTGGTCGGTTCGTGAGCCATGGTCGCCACTGTAATCGGACTGGACGGATCCGTCCAGTCCGATTACAGTGGACGAATCCGTCCAGTCCGTGCGGGATGACTGTTCCCTGCCCGGCCACAGGCGGTATCTCACCGGCAACCGAACCATGGAGTATCGACGTGACCACAGCCAGCTCGCCCCGCACCGCTCTCATCACCGGTGGCACCACCGGTATCGGCCTGGCCACGGCCCGTGTGTTGCGCGATGAAGGGTTCGCCGTGGTCGTCACTGGCCAGAACCCCGACACCCTGGCCGCCGCTGAAAAGACACTGGGCGACGGTGTCATCGTCCGGCGCGCCGATGCCCGCCGCCCCGAGGACGGCCACGCCCTCGCCACCGAGGTCAAGGATCGGTTCGGCAAACTAGACTTGGTGTTCCTCAACGCGGGCATCGGCCGGTTCGCGCCGATCGAGATCCTCGACGAGGCGTTCTACGACGAGCACTTCGACGTCAACGTCAAAGGACAGCTCTTCACGCTCCAGCATGTGCTTCCCCTGCTCGGCCGCGGTAGCGCGGTGATCTTCAACAGTGCGCTGGGGGCGGAACTCGGCCAGGCCAACTGGTCGGTCTACAGCGCCACGAAGGGGGCTTTGGTCTCCCTGGCCCGCACCCTGGCGGTCGAGCTGGCACCCCGGGGCATCCGCGTCAACGCCATCGGCCCGGGCCCGGTGGACACGCCCGCCTTCGGCAAGCTCGGCCTGCCGACCGGTGCGCTCGACGGATTCCGGACGGACATGGCGTCCCGGATACCGCTGGGCCGCATCGGCACCGACGAGGACGTGGCCCGCACGGTCGCCTTCCTGGCCTCGCCCGCGGCCGGCTTCATCACCGGGGTGAACCTTCTGGTGGACGGCGGCCTGGCCGCGAGCGCCTGAACACCATCCTGCAGCCCAACCGCATCATCTGGCGATCAAGAAACCAAGGAGAGCGAAATGGCCCGAGCAACATCCCGTCCGGTCGCGCTCATCACCGGCGGTACGACCGGTATCGGCCTGGCCACGGCCCGTGTGTTGCGCGATGAAGGGTTCGCCGTGGTCGTCACCGGCCAGAACCCCGACACCCTGGCCGCCGCCGAGAAGACAATGGGCGACGGTGTCATCGTCCGGCGCGCCGACGCCCGCTGCCCCGCCGATGCCCACACCCTCGCCGCCGAGGTCGAAGACCGATTCGGAAAACTGGACCTGGTGTTCCTCAACGCGGCCGTGGCGCGATCCGCGCCGCTCGAAGCCGTCGACATGGCGTTCTACGACGAGCACTTCGATGTCAACGTCAAAGGACAGTTCTTCACCCTGCAGCGTGTCCTGCCCATGCTCGGCGCGGAGAGCAGCGTGCTTTTCAGTAGTTCACGGATCGCCACGCGCGCCTTTCCCGACTGGTCGGTCTACAGCGCGACCAAGGGTGCCTTGCTGGCGCTGGCACGGGCGCTGGCGATCGAGCTCGCCCCTCGGGGTATCCGGGTCAACACCATCAGCCCCGGGCCCATAGACACCCCCGCCCTGAGCAAGCAAGGACTGCCCCCGGAAGCGGTCGACGGCTTCCGGGCGGACATGGCGTCCCGTGTGCCGCTGGGCCGCATCGGGTCCGATGACGAAGTGGCCCGCACGGTCGCCTTCCTGGCCTCCCCTTCCGCCGGCTACATCACCGGAGCGGAGATCGTCGTCGACGGAGGCATGTTCGCGGGCCTTTCCGCCGCTTGAAACCCCAGCACGCTTCGGCCCACTCCGCAGGGGGAAATCGACATGGACAAGCACGAACTGGACGCCCAGAACAGCCAGGTCATCAAGGAATTCAGAGCACGGGACGGCAAAGTCGGGGGCATGTTCGAAGGGATGCCGTTGCTCCTGCTCCACCATGTGGGCGCCAAGACAGGCGCGCAGCGGACCAACCCAATGACGTACCAGCGGCTCGATGACACCAGTTTCGCCGTGTTCGGCTCCAACGACGCCGCACCCGCTCATCCAAACTGGTATCACAACCTTCGCACCCATCCCAGAGTGATCATCGAAGTGGGAAGCCAGACGATCGACGTCCTCGCCCGTGTTGCCGAGGGAGCCGAGCGCGAAAGGATCTGGTCGAGGCAAAAAGAACTCAACCCGCTCTTCGCCGAGTTCGAACGGCGCACAACGCGAGAAATCCCAGTCGTCGTACTCGACGCATTCTGACTACAGTGAGTCGTGTCGGGCCGTCTCTATTTGGTCCGGCACGACGGGGCGGCGTCGAGGTCGGGTGGCGGCCGGCCTCGTCAACGGCCGGACGGCCTTGACCTCGATGCCGCTCGGGCGCTGCAGTGCGAAGATGACGTAGTGGAGTCTTACGTTGAGCGTCCGCCGTTGCCGAAATTGGCGGGGGTGGTGCGGACGGTCTGGATCCAGCACACGGGTGAGGCGGCGTACGTACAACGGCACCTGCCCACAGGCGGGGTCGAGATCCACTTTCCGATCGGTGGCCGTCCTCAGCTGGTCGGTCCGCTGACCGGTCCGGAGATCGAGGTCATTCCGGCGCACACCACGATCGTGGGTGTGCGGTTCCAGCCGGGGACGGCACCGCCCCTAAATCGCAGGTAGCCTGGCTACCGCTGCCTGAGATCGGTGTCCACATTCAGGAGCGAACCCCCAACAGGGCCTCTTGGTCGCCTGGGCGGGATTGACCAAGCCGGCCCGCGATGTCCTGAAGAACCAGGCCGTGCGCGTGCGCGTCTGGGAAGCGGCCGATGTTGTGAACGCGGTCCTGCGCACCTACGACCGGCTGCCCGAAGAGATCGCCGCCCGGATCCCTCTTCGCAGGGTCTGGATGCTCAGCGACACGAATGCCTGAATGCTCCCTCGGTCCTTACAGAGCGAGAAAGGCACCCGCGGGAGTTCTTGCTTATCTGATCGAGGGCAGTCGACGGCGGTCGAGCCTGAGACTCGCTGGGGCGACCGTATCCGGACATCTCCATACGTCGTCAGAAATTCACACCCATTGAAATCAGAGCCTTCGTCGAGGCGACGCATGAACGTGAGCACGGAACGCCGGAGATAGCCGCCACCTGCCGTCACCGTCTCGGGCGCTCCGGCCAGAGAACTGAGCAGGGTGGCCGTCACCAGGGCAGCCGAATACGAGAACAGCTTCATTGAATCCCCCGGTCGCGGTGCCGGGGCGGAGTGGCCCCGGCGAGATCCACCGTCACGAATGGCTCCCGTTGTTCACAAGGAGATTCGTGTTGTCAGCCTGTTCGACGTGCATTCCCGTACAGCCGGACACACGATCTGGCAGGCGATGTCCAGGGCAAGAACAGCTGCTCAGGGGGTCATACAACGACGGGACGCGACCGTCGCCGACGACGGAGCCCGCGTCCGCCGAAAAACTATTTCTCCGCACACAAGATGTGCAAGGACAGGCGGACTCCTGCGGCGAACACAATCGCGGTCCTACGTCGGCTTCCCCGGAACACGGTGTCGTCTCGCCATAGCGTTCCGGCTCACCGACCGGCATGCTCCCCGAGCCGGTCCGCCGGGACCGCCCGACCTGCGCGGAGTGGTCGTCTCCGAACGGCATCCCCCACGTGCCCGTGACGATCGATCTGCGAGATATCCGGGCGGAAACCGACAAATCGGATGTATGCTGTCCGCATCCGGCCCAGAATCGAATGTATCGTTCAGCTAGAATTCACCCCGTGCCCAGGCATAACGCATCACCGTCGGACGACGACGTCCGGTTGGTCGAGGCGCTCCGGGCGGGGCGGCCCGGAGCGGGCGGCCATGTGCAGAGCGTGTACGGGCCCGAGCTGACCGAGTACGCCGAGGTGCTGCTCGGCGACCACGACCGCGCGGTGGCGGCCGTCCGGTCGGCGCTGCTGATCCTGCGGGACAGGCCCGAGCTCGCCCCCTCCCCGGAGACCTTCCGGGACCGGCTCTACATGCTGGTGCGGTACCAGTGCCGCAAGGCGCAGAGGCGCGGACGCGGCCGGCTGGTGATCGCCGGAGCCGCCGCCGGGATCGCGTTGACCACCGCCATGCTCCTGTTGTTCGAGGTGTCCCGCGGAGAGAGTGTGAGCGCGCCGCCGATGGCGCTGACCCCGCCGCCCCTGACCGAATTCCCCACGCCGCCGCCCTCCGACACGCCGTCCCCCGATCCGACCGAATGGAAGGACAGGGCGACGACGCCGCCGCCGTCGCACACCCGGCCCCCCGGCAAGCGGCGCAAACCGGCGGACGTGCACGGACGGCTGGCGGTGCACGACGGGAACTGCCGGGTGTTCCACGCGATCGCGCTGCCGATCACGTGCCACGTCACGCTCACCGCCGAAGCCGGCCCGGTCGACTGGTCGGTCTCGGAGGTCCACGCGGCGAACGGACGGATCTACACCGGTGGAGGCGGGTCGCTGAAGCCCGGGGAGTCGGTCGCGGTGCCCGTCAGGGTGCGGCCGACCGCCCTCTGCAACCTCGGCGGCGGCGTCAGTGGAACGGTCTCATTCGCACCCGGCGGCACCGCGACCGTCCTCTACAGCTGCCTGAGCCTGTAACGCCACCACCCAGAACCAGGACACGCACTCGTGACCGCATCGGGCCGGGGCTTCCAGGGCGGCGCGCCGCAGGTTGCGGCGTAGCGTCATTGAGATGGACGACAGTCGATTACCTCCGCCATCCCGATGGGACGCCCAGCCGGAAACGAGACCTCCGCGGTGGAAGGTGCGAGCCGGGCGGATCGGCTTCTTCGCATTCGGCGCGGCCCTCACGACCATCGCGATCGCTTGTCTTGCCGGGAAGATCACTGTCGACAACGGGGCTGGCGAACCGGTTTCCCTCGCGGGTCGGCTGATCTTCTCCGGCATATCTCTGGTGTGGGGGGCCACGATGATCCTTACGGCGTTGACCAGCACCGATGAGGAGATCCTCTCGACCGGCGACGTGTCGGGGGAGGGGGAGAACGAAGTCGCCGTCGAGATCGACGACGTCGATATCGACTGGTAGGAAAGCCGATCTGGGACGCTGCCACGGCGATGCTCCCGAGCGAGGGTGAGTGCGCCCGGGAGCATCTGTTCATTTTCAGAGGCGGCGGGTGGGGAGGTCGGGGAGTGTGTCGGTCCAGCCTTGGCGGCGGACGAGGGTGTAGCTGTCGAGGTGACCGTGGAGGTAGCCCTCCACGGCGAGCGGGTGTCCCGTGCGCGGATCGACGATCAGCTTCTCGTCCAGCGCCCCGGTGTCGGCCCAGAAGGCCACTCCGCGTCGGCCGAGCCGGTCGGTGACGGTCCCGCGGCTCCGGCTGATCGGCAGGTCGGCCAGGACGCGGTACAGAGCGGCCTGCATGGCGGGCGGAACGGGGGCGCTGACCAGGAGGTCCGCGATCTCCTGCACGGTGACGGCGGTCGGCACCCCCTGGTCGGCCCTGCCTCCGGCTTGGGTCCACACCTTGTCCAGTGCCGCTTTGAGCGCCGCGGGATCGGTCGGCAGCCCGGCGATCTGGTCGAGGGTGACCGGAACGCCCGCGATGCTCGGATAGGTCGGCGCCTCCCGTGAGCCCGCGGGAACGCTGCGCTCCAGGCCGAGCGCCGCGGGCGGAGCCGAACGCATGCCGATGCTGGTGTGGTAGATCTGGCAACCACGGGCGCCCGGCGCCCCGGATCGGCGCCAGGCCCGCTCGTCCGCGCCGCTCAGCCTCCGGTCGGTGACCGAGTCGATGACGAGCCAGCTGGCGTCGCGGCTGGATTTCGAGGCCCACAGCCGCGCGTCACAAGTCGATGTGTAGCGATACAGCGGGTTCGCCGCGGGGGGATCACCCACGTGGCCGACGATGGTGCGGGTGCTGAGGTCGGCGGTCCAGTACCTGCCCGTCCCGCCCGCGGTTTCGAGCGCCGTGGCGGCGGCGAGCAGCGTCCGCCGCGCCGACGGCGGCGCGGGCTCGTGATCGGCCGGGTGGGTCACGGCGACCAGGCCGGCGACCAGCGCCGCAGTGGCGGCCGCGACGGAGTACCGGGCCGGACGGGGGAACCTGACGCCCGGCCGGGGCTTTTGCGTCGGACGGTCCGCCCGCGCCTCCGAGGCCGCCGCGACGGCGCGGAAACGTTCCAGCCGTCCGGGGTCGGCGGGCGGGTCGAGCTCGTCCGGCCGGACGCCGGACATCGCGGTCAGGAGATCGGTCTTCCTACTCATCGGTGCCTCCACTCTCACGTCGGGCGGTGTGCGCGGCGCCGCCGATCCGGCGTTCCAGGCGGCGGCGCGCCCGGTGCACGCGCATGGTGAGCGCGGGCCTCGAACAGCCGAGGACGTCGGCGGCCTCCCGAGGGGACAGCCCGTGCCAGCCGAGCAGCATGAGGACCTCGCGGTCCTGCTCCGGCAGCGCGGCCAGCCCGCGCAGGAGGACGTCCCGATCGGCGACCAGTTCGGCGACGTCGCCGGACACCGGCGTGGACGCCGCCCAGGCGGTCAGCTCCGCGGCGATCAGGTCCTGGCGCAGCGCGTCCCGGTACTGCTCACGGATCACGTTGCGGGCGACGCCGATCAGCCAGGCCAGCGGGACGTCCGGTACGACGTCACGGCGCCGCCACGCGATGGCGAACGTCTCGCTCGCGACCTCCTCGGCCTGCGCGGTCCCGACCCGCGTCACCGCGTAGGCGTACACGCGCGGGAAGTACCGGCCGAAGAGATCGTCGAACCACTCGGCCGGGCCTTGGGCCGCGCACTCGATGGCCGATCCCCGTCTGCTCAACCCACGCTCCTCCACTTCCGTCACACTGAGAAGTGGTCCACGGCAGGCAGATATCACACCGAACCCGAAAACCGGCCTGGGAAACGTCGCTACCGGCGTGAACGCGTAGAGCCCGCCGTCATCGGACGCGGCGGCTCGCCTTCGTCGCGCTGTACACCAGGTACTCCAGCGGCCCGCGCCGAAAATACCGGGACCACGCGAACGCCGGGAGGGTCACGGCGAGCATGAAGCCGATCAGGATGTGCGGTGGCCACTCCGGCAGATCGGTGCCCAGCGGCAGAAGCGCGACGATGTGGGCGACGTAGGCGGTCAGCGACATCGTGCCGACCGCGATCAGCGGGGCGGCCGGACGGCGCAGCCAGGGGAGGCGGTCGACGGCGGCCAGCGCCGCGGCGATCACCAGGAGGGACGTGCCGATGCCACCGGCCACCGAGAGGGTGGTCTCGCTGTGCGGCGCGGCGGCCGCCAGCCAGACGGCCCGGCCGTCCGGATCGCCGTCGGCGTCGGACCACCAGGCCGACGGCGCCCCGGTCGCGTCCGGAATGCCGGGGAAGAGGCGGAAGGCCAGCCACGACCCGCCGTACGCGAGCGTCACGAGGACCCCGCCGAGCGCCGCGAGACGGACGCGGACGGCCGTCGAGGTGAGGTCCAGCCGTCCGACGGCCATGCCCGCGATCACGAACGGCATGTAGGTCAGCGCCGGGTAGGTGCCGGTGACCAGTAGATCGAGGACGGCCCGGCCGCTCAGCCGGGTGACCGGGTCGAGTCCGGTGCCGCCGTCAACGGTGCCGTCCAGGAATCGTTGGAACACGTACGAGAGTTGCGGGCCGGTCAGCGTCCACACGGCCGCGATCAGCGCCAGCGTCCGGGCGCGGAGCCGGATCAGTGGCAGGGCGAGCAGGAAGAACAGGCCGTAGTAGGCGAGGATGACCTCCACCGGGGTCCCGGTCATGGTCAGCGCGGTGCCGAGCACCAGCAGGATCGCCGCGCGGATGACGATCTTCGCCGCGGCCTGCCTGCCGGGACGTCCGGTCTTCGGCGTGACGCGCCCGCCGATGATGACCAGCGTCACCCCGGCGAGCAGCGCGAACAGGGCCATGGACCTGCCGTGCGTCACCTCCGTGAGCGCCCCGGTCGCCCCACCATCGGCCGGGTCCGGGCCGACGTGCGCCGCGAACATCCCGAAGAGCGCCAGGCAGCGGGCCAGGTCGATGCCCACCAGACGTCCGGCCGTCGTCGCGCCCCGTCCGGCCGCCATCGCGTCGTGCCCGGCCGCCGTCGCGTCACGTTCGGGCGGCGGGGCATCGGGCTCGGTCTCCGAACGTTCGCGTTCGGCTGGGGGAGTCTCCTGTGTCATGGGTTCGAATCTCGCGACCGGGCGGGGCCGATCCCATCCGCTGTCCTTCCCGAGGCACCCGGCCGGTAGGACGGACCGGCCCCCGCCACCCGGCGGGTGTTCCGATCACGGACCCGGCCACCGGCATCGGGCGTGGTAGTAATCGGAACGTGATCCGCGTGCTTGTGGTAGACGACGAGGCACTGATCCGTACCGGTTTCACGCACATCCTCAACGCCGCCGGCGGCATCGAGACGGTCGGTGCGGTCGAGGGCGGCCGGGCGCTCCGCGCCGTCCGGGAACTACGTCCCGACATCGTGCTCCTCGACATCCGGATGCCCGACGTCGACGGGCTGACCGTCCTCGCCGACATCCGCCGCCTGCCCGATCCCCCCGTGGTGGCCATGCTCACCACGTTCGACACCGACGAGTTCGTGGCCGGCGCGCTGCGGTCCGGAGCGGCCGGGTTCGTGCTGAAGGACACCGACCCCGAACAGCTGGCCAACCTGGTCCGGACCCTCGCCGCGGGCGGGGTCGCGCTGTCCTCCAAGGTCACCCGCACGGTCGTCGACGGCTATCTGGACGCCGGGGCCCAGGTGTCGGCCGTCCGCGCGGTGGCGCGGCTGACCGGCCGCGAGCGGGAGGTCCTCGCGCTGGTCGCCGAGGGACTGTCCAACGCCGAGATCGGAGCCCGCGTCCACCTGAGCGCGTCGACCGTGAAGGACCACGTCAGCGCGATCCTCGCGAAGCTGGAGGTCGGCGGCCGTGTCCAGGCCGCGCTGGTGGCCGATCGCGCCGGCCTGCTCGCCCCGGGCGGCCGGGACCGCGCGTGAGACGGCGGTGGACGCCGCGGACCGGCCGGCGCGCGATCCCCGGGCCCGTGCTGGACGCGGGCCTCGTCGTCGTGTCGCTGCTGGACGTCTGGGTGCAGGCGGGATTCGGCCCGCGGTCCGACAGCGCGTTCGCCGTCCTCGCCTCGTGCGCCCTGCTGCTGCGCCGCCGCGCGCCGCTCGTGGGCTTCGTCCTGGCCCTGCCCGCCGTCCTGACCTCATTCGCCCTGGTCGCGGCGCTGATCGCCGTGTACTCCCTCGCGGCGCACACGCGCAGCCGGCCGCTGCTGGCGGTCTGCGCGGCGGCGTTCGCCGGCTGCTACGTGCTGCCCTGGCCCGCGCCCAGGGTCGGCGGCATCGTGCACGCCTCGGACGTGCCGGACCTGGCGTACGGCCTCGCGCTGGGCGCCGCCGCCGCGCTGCTCGGCCAGCTCGTCCAGGCCCGCCGTGACCTCGCCACCAGGCTGGCCGAGATCACCGAGGTGCGCGAGCACGAGCAGTTCCTCGCCGCGCAGAGCGTCCTCGCCAAGGAGCGCGCCCAGCTCGCCCGCGAGATGCACGACGTCGTCTCCCACCAGGTCAGCCTGATCGCGGTGCGCGCGGGTGCGCTCCAGGTCAGCACCGGGGACCCGGACGCCAAGGACGCCGCGTCCACCATCCGGCGGCTGAGCGTGCGGACCCTGGACGAGCTGCGGCACATGGTCAGCGTGCTGCGCGCCTCGGGCGGCCCGCCCACGGAGCTGACTCCGCAGCCCACCCTCGCCCAGCTCCACGCCCTGGTCGCCGGCTGCGGCATCGAGGCCGACCTGGACGTCGACCTGACCGGCGACCTCCCCGCCCCGGTGCAGCGGGCGATCTACCGGACGGTGCAGGAGGCCCTGACCAACGCCCGCAAGCACGCCCCCGGCTCCACCGCCAGGGTCGAGGTCCGTCAGCGGGACGGGACGGTGCGCACCGCCGTCACCAACACCGCCCCCACCAGGCCCGCCCTCCCGCTTCCGAGCGCCAGCCACGGCCTGATCGGCCTGCGGCAACGCGCCGAGCTCCTCGGCGGCGTCCTGGAATCCGGCCCCACCCCCGACCACGGCTACCGCCTCAGCCTCGACCTCCCAGTAACCTCCCCCTGACCTCCGCTCCTCGCGCTGACCCACTGCCCTCTCTTGACTCCGCTGACCTCGCAGTACGTCCACGGGGCCGTCATTCCGGGGTAAGGGCGATCCATTGAACAACTTCGGCTCTATTGAAGCTCGGTCGCTACATAGAGCACGTCGAGAAGAACATAGTCGTAACGATCGTGTCCACAGAGCAGCACGAGGCGATGGCGATTCGGCTCGGGCTTGTCAAGTTGCAATGGGCAATGCATTATCGTCGTAGTCGGCCGACTCCATCTCGCCTATCATCCGCTCATTCTACGCGGCATTGTCTTGCTTAAGAAGGACTTGCGACGGGCCTTGTGAGACACGTCACGTGGTTAGGCTACGGCAATACCTGATCAACCTTCTGTCCTCCTTGGCGGCGACGCAATGAGCTTCCTGAAATCGGTTGGTCGAACACTTAGAAAGGGGACAGCGTGGATCCCCACATTCTGGTAGTCAGGAGGAGAGCACGACGGTGTAGGCGATCTATTCGCCGGTCAGTGCGTCCCGCGCAAAACCCGATCACGCGAACGAATCGAATCTGGAACCTCGAAGCGTGATCACTAAAGAAAGAGGTTCGGCCCGGTCTCGACGATACTTGATCCATCGCACCGTCATCGAGGTTCCCGCCAAGGGTCACCGGATGTCGTGGCTTGGTGTGCAGCTGGTGCGCCCGAGTTCAGCGTGCTGTGATCAATTTGCGGAAGACCTACGTTCCATAAGGGATCACGAGCTACGGTATCGTCACGTCCATAACCACCGTTCGGGCCATGTGACTCAATATTGGAACGACACAAGCCCCTAGGCTTGCTTCTAGCTTGCAAAGAGGCGGGATAATGTGGCACATGACATGGTCGCCATCGGGCACCGGAGTAGCATCGGGCCTACTCTGACCCTTGCTGGATGCAGGTGATCCTGGTGAGCCGCAGTGGGCTACATGATCCATTCTTCGTTGCCGTATCGACCTCCCAGGTCCTTCGGCAAAGTATTGCCGATCTGGCAGCCGGGCGATGTGCAGCCGTCCGGATTTCCGGTTTTATGTCGGCAAAAATATGCCGTCAGGTTCTCGCTGCGTTGGAGACGGCATCGTTCGAGTCATACGGTGAGGAACGAGTCCAGCCGCAGGTACTCCGATTCGGCGTCGGTGTCAGCGATCACCGCGTGGACGGCGCAATCGCCGACACCTACTGGGAAGCGGCGGCGGCGTCCCGGCAGGCCTGGGAGGCGCTCGGGTTGCCGTTCGATCCCTTCGCCTACTGCCGCGACCGCCTTGGCGAAGACTGGCCCGGCAGCGTCGATGTCGGCACCTACCGCGGGCGGGAACTGGAGCCGGGTGTGGCGCGCGAGCCCAACGGTGGGTTCATCGTGCACTACGACGACGCGCAGCGCGAGTTCACCGACGGCTTCCTGGACGCCGGTCAGATCGCCCAGTTCGCTTTCAACCTCTATCTCAGCGTTCCCGCGAAGGGCGGCGAGACCGTAATCTGGCGACATCGCTGGGCACCGGCCGACGAGGCGTTCCGTCTGCCAGGCTCTTACGGTTTCGCCGATGGCGTCGTGGGTACGGCTGAGAGCCTCGAGATGAGACCGAAGATCGGTGAGGCCCTGCTCTTCGACCCTCGGAACTATCACGCTGTCCGTCCGAGCTTGGATGCGCGTCGAATCGCCCTTGGATTCTCAGTGGCCCTGACCGACACTGGCGATCTTCTCACATGGGGATAGAACAGTTCCTGCATCGTCGTGTCCGCCTCGTCATTGTCGCCTAGTCTCAAGGCATGGATGTTCTGCGGTACGCGGCCTTCGGGGTCGACGCGAGTGGCGGCAACCCGGCCGGTGTGGTACTCGGGGCGCGTGGCTGTGACGACGCGGAGATGCAACGGATTGCCGCCGAGGTAGGCTTCTCGGAGACCGCATTCGCCATAGCGCGTGCGGATGGCGGTATCGAGGTCCGCTACTTCAGTCCGCTCGCCGAAGTGCCGTTCTGCGGGCACGCAACGATCGCCCTGGCCGTTGCTTACGCGCACCGGCACGGGCCGGGTGAGTTGCGCTTGCACACGAAGGCGGGAGAGGTTCCGGTGCGGACCACTCGCGATAGGCAAGATGTCTACACAGCGACGCTTACCAGTGTCCGGCCGCGCACTGTCCGGATCGCCCCAGATGACCTCTTCGAGTTACTTGCCGCCCTACGGTGGGCGACCGCAGACTTGGACCGGGACTTGCCTGTGCGGGCTGCATACGCCGGAGCCTGGCATCCGGTCCTTGCGGTACGGGAACGAGCTCGACTGGCCGATTTGGACTATGACATGGCGAGGTTGAATCGCCTCATGCTTCGCCAAAACTGGGCGACGGCAAATCTGCTTTGGCGTGAGTCGCCAAAGGTGTTCCACTCCCGCAATCCCTTCCCGCCAGGTGGCGTACGCGAAGACCCCGCAACCGGCGCAGCCGCAGCGGCCCTAGGTGGCTATCTACGTGAAAGCAGCCTAGTGAGACCGCCCGTGACGATCACTGTTCGGCAGGGCGAGGACATGGGGCGGCCGAGCATCATCCACGTGACCGTCCCGGAGGGCTCCTCGACCGGCATTGAGGTCAGCGGCACCGCAGTGGCGATGTGAGAGTCAGGTTTGAACCTCGGCGATCATCTCGATCTCCATCGGCGCGTTCAGCGGAAGCCGAGCCACCCCCACGACGCTACGGGCGTGCCGGCCCGCTTCTCCGAGAACTGCGACGAGTAGCTCGCTCGCACCGTCGACCACGCTTGCTTGCTCAGTGACGCCATCGGCGGAGGCGACGTAGCCCGTCACTGTCGCGATCCGGGTCACGTTCGTCAGCCCGGCGACGACGTCGATTGCCGCCAATGCGGCCAGTGCGCACTGGCGCGCCAGAGCGCGTCCTTGGTCTACTGAGATTCCTTCTCCGATCCGCCCGGTGGCGACCACCTTCCCATCTTTCATTGGGATTTGCCCGGATATGTACACAATCTGTCCGGCGCGCACGGCGGGCACGTAGGTGCCTTTGGGCGGGCTGACCAGCGGAAGCTGGAGCCCAAGCGAAGTAAGTCGATCATAAGGGGAGAGGTCCATCTGATGACGATAACCGGCCGTTGCCGATCATAGGCGGTGCCGTCGAATGGGCCTTGATCGTTAGGCGATAGTTGTGACACAACTTGCCTCTTCGCTACGGAAACCTTACTCCCGAGTTAACGATCTTGTGGTGGGTGCTTTGCACTAGGAACTCCGTTGTGCAATCATTGATCCTTCCGTGTGGGGGGATTGCTGATAAATACTGACAAATTCGGCTGAAGGAGTCCGTCGTGGCGCCGGAACCCGTTCAAGTCGTCTTCGTGCACGGAGTGTTCTCTTCATCCACGAAGACCTGGCCGAACTTCGTTCGTCTCATCGAACAAGATGAAGATCTGGCCGGTGCCGTAACCTTGCTGACGTCCTTCGACTATCCTTCGCCGAAAGTACGCAGACGGCCTGACCGCAGGATCCCCGAACTCGAAGATCTGGGTCACCTACTGCGCACCTTCTTCCTGAACGAGGTCAGCCCCAGCGCCCCTGTCGTTCTCGTCGCTCACAGTCAAGGAGGTTTGGTCGCCCAGCGTTTCCTGGCGCAGATGGTCGGTTCCGGGGAAGGCAGAAAGCTCGCCTGTATCAAGCACCTACTCATGTACTGCTGTCCCAACGACGGCTCGCAGTACATGCTGGCGATGCGCAGATCGCTGTCTCGGCTGTTCAGGCCCCTGTGGTCTCCACAGGAGTCGACCCTGCGCCCACTCAACAAGGCGCTTGGTGATATCCAGGCAACCGTCGTGCGGGCCATTCTCAACGCCCGGGAAGTTAGTGACTCGACATGCCCGATACCGATTACGGCGGTTGCGGGTGTCAGCGACAACATCGTTTCACCGCATAATGCGACTGCAGTGTTCCTGGCGCGTCACCATGTCCCGGGAGATCATTTCTCGTCCGTGCGCCCAACAAGCGCCGACGAGCAGTCTTATCGTGTCCTGCGAGGGGTCTTGCTCGCTGCTGTGAATGCTGAGAGGGCCAGAGACGTCGCTGCGACGGCGTCTGAGGCCGGTCATGTGCGGTCGGGTCAGCCGCAGCATCCTGACGGGCCACCCGAAAGGTCTAGTGGTGGTGCTGCTCCACCATCGGCCCTCAGCCACGCGGGTCTTTCGGCGCCTGGTTCCGACGAATTGATCACTCCGCCGTTTGGCCAGCGGGACGCTGATCTGCAGGGGCGTGACGAGCAGATCGCCGAAATCATTGGCGGTGGTGTTCCAGCCGAGCCGCAGATCTTGGCCGGCCTGCCCGGTTCCGGTAAGAGCCGGATCGCCCTGGAACTCGCTGACTGGGCACAAAGGGGAGGGCGGGACGTTTGGTGGGTTCATGCCAGTCAGTTCAATCTGGCCATGCGTGTTGTCGCTGCGCAAGCAGGTGCTTCTTGGAGCCAGATCGAGGTCTCTTGGCGTGACGGAAGTAACACCGCGGACCTGGTCTGGGCCCATCTGAACGCTTACGAGAAGCCATGGCTGCTCGTGTTCGACAATGTCGACGACCCGGAGCTTCTCTCGCGGCTGGGCGGCACGGTCGCCGATGGAGATGGGTGGCTGCGTCGCTCCACAAGCGGCCGTGGCATGGTGGTGGTCACCACCAGGGACCGCAGCCCGGCCACCTGGGGTGCTTGGAGCACTCTGCGGGAGGTAAAGCCGCTTCCTGAATCGCACGGGGCGACGCTGCTCATCGAGCGGGCGGGCCCCCAGTGCGGCACCAATGAGGAAGCCCGGAGACTCGCCCAGCGACTGGGCGGGCTGCCATTGGCGCTCCGTGCCGCGGCTGACTACCTGCGGTCGGTCCGGGGCACGGAGGGAGTGGACAGCTCCTTGAAGATCGTCGATTTCGAGTCCTACCGCCGAGCGCTAGAGAACCGCTTCAACGAGCCCCCGGGCGTCGCCGACATCCCGCTGGGCGAGGCGTTCGGCTGGAAGATCGTGCGTAACGTCTTCGAGATGTCCCTGGATCTGATCGACGAACGTGGCAGCCCGCAGGCGGCGCGTCTGATGCGATTGTTCGCCTGCCTGAATATCGCACAGATTCCGTACAAACTGCTGTTTACTGGTCCGGCTCTGCCGTTGTCGCGGCTGTTCCCCGATCTCCACGACGCGGGCAGGGAGGCGGCGCTCGGCAGATTGGAGGATCTCTGCTTAATCGATCGGGACGTCCTCTCTTCGGTGGACGGTTCGCAGGTGATCGAGGTGCTGTCCATGCACGCCGTTGCCCACGGCGTTCTGCGCGAGAGCCAAGAGGTGCACCACAATGCAGATGACTATTACGGCCTGAACATAAGACTACTGCTTAATGCTCTCAAGGATCATCCTGCAGATCTAGAGAGAAGTTGGCAGATCTGGGGGTTGCTTGCGCCTCACTGCGTGGAAGTGCTTCGCGCCGTGTTGCGCCACCGAAACAGGAGATGGCGACGGAGTGTAGTGGTGTTGGCGTTGGAGCTTGCGCGGTCGACCAGCCGCTACCTGATCGTGCGGGGGCTGCTTCGTCCGTTGTACAACCTGCTGCCCGCGATCATCGAGAACTGCCGGTCGTACGAGTTCGCTCCGACCGACCGAGAGATCCTCGCCCTGCGTCATGAGAAGGGACGGTTGCTCCTCGAGATCGGAGAGTCCGAAGCGGCCGAAGAAGAGATGCGCAGTGTCGTCGCGGATCGGGAGGCCACACTGGGTTCGGATGCCCCGGATACATGGGCCAGTCGCCACAAGCTCGCCCGTGCCATCCTCGACCAGGACGATCCAGATCGTTGGGAAGAGGCCGAGCTCCTGCTGCGCGACATCACCGCTAGGGCCCAACGGGGAATCGATGGGTTTCGAATCTCTGATACCCAGGTGGTAGCCCATACTCTCGCCCGTGCCGTTCTTCTCCGCCACCACCCGGAGGAAGCTGAGCAGATGCTGCGATGTATCCTGCGTGTTCGTGGCCATTTGTGGCCAATGGCCACTCCTGAGACTCTTTTTGTTCGCCGCACCCTCGCTCAGTGCATGCTGGCTTACGGTGACCGGAAGAGGGCAGCCGAGGCCGAGGCTGAGGTCCGTGATGCGTTACAGCGGGTGCCCAAGCAACAACAGGACGCTCCCGTGGCCATGCTTCTGCGCCAGTCGCTGTGCTCGGCCTTGCTGCTACAGGAGCGGATCAGCGAGGTCCGAGAGATCGCCGAGGACCTGCTGGCGGACATGCGCCGTGTCTGGGGCGACTCCCATCCAACGACGCGTGAGTTCAAGATGCGCATGAGTCCGGTTCTGGTCTGATCAATTGATTGTGATCAACATGAATCATTGAACTTTCCGTGCTCTTATGCGTACATCTAGTGTGACCGGACGCACTCGGATACGCTGAGAGAGTCGAGGTCACCTCAGGCAATGCTCGTGCAGTCCAGAGTCGTCCATGCCGCCTAGCAGTATGGTGTGGACCTTTCCGTCCCCGCGCCAAGATCATCGTCGACAGGGAAGAGTGCAGGTGGACACGGTTATGAACTGGTTCAGGCGCGACATGTGGGATGACCAACCGGATGATCGGCCGGCGGCGGAGGAGAAGGCACAGGGAGACGAGCACTTACTGGAGATCGCGCAACAGTTAGCCTACGAGCTCGTGCAGGACGGGAACCGTGCAGCGGAGCGTCACGTCAAGGCCGCTCCGACGTTTTGAAGGCGTTGTTGCTTGGACACGCCTGTTAGCATCGGGGATCCTTCTCTTGCCGCCGATCTGCTTCCGCCGTGCCTCCAGAGGTGCCAGGGCCCTCTGCCCGCATAGTCGATCTCATAGCCATGGCGGTTTGAGATGGCACCGATGATGACTTCATGATCCGGCCTGCGGCACGCCGGTCGCCAACGGTGACCGCATTGAACTCGCGGGACGGGGCGGTCAGGCGGCTGCGAGGGGCATGCCTTGGTGTCGTGCCGACCCATACCCGACCATACCGGTCAACATTGGCTTAAAGACGCTGGAGATGCGTCAGCGATCCGATTCGCCCAGCGCGCTTCCGACACCTAACCGCTGATCCACTGACTGTGTCCTGATTCTTAGCCAGTAGCCGCGCTGCAAGGTCGATACTCCGAGAGCGATAGTATGGCCGCCGTGCGATAGATAAAGCTGACTTTGTCGCTGCCTTGGGGCCTGGTTGAGTGGTATGTGGGTGGCTCTCAGCGGGTGGGCGGGATGAACGATGCGGCCGTCTTGCTGTCTGAGGTGCGGCGAACACATGTTCGTCGATACAAAACGTATCACCGGCGGCCCCCCGTTGAGGGATTGGGTTACCCGCTTGCACTCGAATCTAGTTGACCGGGCCTCGGTCGAAAGGTGACGGGGCTCCACTTGCCGGTCGGGTCGCAGTCATTCTGTATGAAGTGATCGTGCTAGACCCTCACTTCTCGTATTATTTCTGCTTTTGCGGCGGGGCTAAGCGTATTCGGCTGTTCAAGTAGCCCTAATGTATAAAGACGCATTGCTCGCGCCGATCATCACGCTAAAGGCCGCGCTGCCGATGTCCGCCTGATGGACGGTGAGCAGGTCGTGCGCCTAAATGACGATTGATTCCTCTTTGTAACGAGATCATCTGTTTCGAAGATGTGTCATGGTTGTTTGATCATTCGATCATGATATTTTTTACGATGTATGGCGCACTGGGGCCTACGGTTGGGCAGCGGGTGAGTTCTTTGCGGCGCTTGTGGTCACGGATCTATGTGGCGCGCATATCTTCTTTCCTTGTGGCTATGGTCTTTTTCGGCAATATTGTGGTTGATGTGAGTCCCGATCTGTTGTTGGACGTTTGGTTGCCGCGCTCATCAACGGACTAGTGATTGGTTCCGGAGTTGCTTGGGTGACGTTACCGTTGCCGAGACGTCTCAGCTGGTCCGTTCTGTGGCCGGGACGGCGGGTGGGTCGATCCAGAGGCGGGGGGCGTGAGGGGCGTGGAGGCGTCGTAGGAAGGACAGGACTCCGCTGCTTCCGGTGGCCCAGCCACCACTCGTGCCGTGCTGGGAGTGGTCCGGGAGAACGGGGGCGTCCGGGGTGCCGCCGGCGCGGTCGAGGATGTGCTCAGCGACGGTCGTGGCGTGGTGCTGGTAGGCGGTGTCGCCGGTGACGTCGTGCAGGTCCAAGTAGAACTCGCCCAGGCCCGCCAGCCCGCAGCACTGCGACACCACGATCATCGTCGGGGCCAGGCGCAGGCAGGCGGCGGCGGCTTGACCGGCCAGGTCCAGATGCTGCGGATCCGCGGGGGTGGCGACGCGGGTCAGGACCGCGCCGATTCCGGCCAGGCCCTGGCAGAACGAGGCGTGCATCGGCCGGGCGGTGGGACGCCGGGCCGCCTCAAGGAGCCCCGGCAGGTGGTGGCCGAGCACGGACAGGTATTTGCGCGCCGTCGCCTCGATGGACGGGTCGTTGGTGGCGGCGTGCAGCGCGTGCAGGAAGAGGGTGGCTCCCGCCAGTCCGTGGGCGAGACCGAGGGTCCGGGACACGGCGGTGCAGTCGTCGTAGTCGACGTCCCGGCCGTCCAGGGCGGACGGGTCGCGGGCGACGAGATGCCCGGCGTAGCGGACGGCGGCGGAGAGGTGGGCGGCACCGCCGGTCAGGTGCCACAGGTGCAGCCGTCCGAGGCCGATGCCCGTCACCCCGTGCATGAAGTCGTGCTGCTCGATGCGATGGGGTGGGGGCGAGGGCATGCCGTCGGCCAGGGTGAGGAGGGTGGCGTCGTCGAGGGCCCGGCCCGTGGCCGCGACGAAGAGCGCCGTGCCGGTGGTGCCCATCATCAGGGAGGCGGGCGGACGCTGGAGGGTGAGCATCCCGCATGACCAGTAGGCCAGAGCGCGCACCAGGTCGTCCACGCCGGGACGGTCGAGGTGGTGCAGCAGCTCCATGCCGATTCCGGCGGCCCCGTAGGAGGCGCCCGCGGGGTTGGCGAAGCCGCCGGCCGACCGCTCCCGGCCCGTCAGCAGGGTTTCGGCGTGGACGATGACCTGGCCGAGGGTGTGGCCGGTGATGGCGGGTAGGTCGATCGGCCGCCGCGGCGATGCCGTCGATGCCGTCGAGGGGGCAGGCGATGGCGTGGGTTGCGTGACGTGACCGGAGCGCAGCCGTTGGGCCGCGGCGCGGCGCATGGCGGGGTCGGGGCTCATCAGGCCGACGATCACGCCGGTGCGGTCCCGGCCGTCGAGCAGGGCGGCGACCCGGCCGACGTCGTGATTGCGGGGGTCGCCCGCCAGCCAGACCGGGGCGAGGCCGGTGACGGCGTAGAAGAGGGTGGCGCCGAGCGAGTAGTAATCGTCCTCGATACAGGGGGGCCGCCGCTGTTCCTGCTCGGGGGAGCTGTAACCCGGCGTCCAGCCGTGCAGGGCGGCGCCCTCGACGTGGCTGATCTGGAAGTCGATCAGGTGGGGACGGCCGTCGGCGTCCATCACCACGTTCTTGGGCGCCAGGTCGCGGGCGATGACCCCGTGCCGGTGGATCTCGTCGAGCGTCGACAGCAGCGCGGCGGCCAGGCCGGCGGCGTCACGTCCGGGACGATCGGGGTCCGCCCGGTCGGGGCCCGCCCCGTCGGGGGCCGGACGGTCGCGTCCGGTCGTGAACGGGACTGTGTCTTGTGGGGGGGCGACCCCCCACGCCCCCCGGAACGGCCCGTTGTCGATCACGTCGCGCAGCAGGGTGTGCGCGCCCACGTCCGTGAGCGCCAGGTAGTCGGCGGCGCCGTGCCGGAAATGGTCGATCACCTTCGGCACACCGGCGACGGACCGCAGCAGGTGCAGCACATGGCGCTCGTGGCTCAGCCAGGTCCGCACGTCGCGGCCCTGGTCGTCCTGGTTGACGTGGGCGAGCGCCTCCTTGAGGATCACGGTGCGGCCGCCCCCGGGGTCGGTGGCCCGGTAGACGCCGCCCTTGGCGTTGATGGTGATCGCCTCCTGGACGGGATACCGCCCGCCCAGCGTGATCGGCTGCGGCACGGTGCCCTGACCTGCGGCCGCCGCGTCGCCACCGGGCTGGGCGGTGGCGTGCGCTGCTGCGGCCGCGGCGTCCTGCGGGGGCTTGGGGGCGAACGGGTCGTCCAGCCATGGAGGCGTCCACACCACCGGTCCGGCGACGCCCGGATGTGCCCGCCCGTCGGGATCGGTCACGCACAGGTACAGGTCGCCGTTGTCGTTGAACTCCATGCGGGCGCGGAACGGCCCGTAGCGGTAATAGACGGGGGCGTCCGCCCGTACCCGCCGGTCGCTGTTGATCCGCGGGCCGGAGAGGCCGGTCAGCGCGTCGGCCAGGTCGTGTGCCAGGCCGGTCACCCGGTCGGGTGCCGGGTAGACGGTGATGGCCTTGCCGACCGAGCCCGGCGGCGTCTGCACGGAGTTCAGCTCGTCCAGATGCCCGCGAGAGCGGATGACCTTGAACCGGCACGACGTCGCCGTCAACACCGGGACGGCGCGCCGCAGCGTCTCGGCCAGCGACAGGGGATGCGCGGAGACATGCAGCTTCCATCCCTGATCAGGGGGCCGGAAGCCGGGATCGTCCACATCGAGCCAGAGGCCGCCCGGGGTCACCACCCGGCCGCTGCCCTCCAGCAGATCACCGAGCAGCCCGGCGGTCTCCTCCTCGTGTTCAGTGCGGCCGTCCGCGGAACCGGGCGGGCCGGGGATTCCTGGCGACATGTGACCTCACAAGGAAGAGGGGCCGGAGCAGGCGATGATCCGCCCGCTCCGGCCCCGGGGCTTCACGGTACGTGGACCTGTCCGCCCCGTATCACAGGGTGTAACCGTCGCAGCGGAGCGTCCAGCCAGAGACGCAGGTGTTGCGGCACGCCGCTCCGGCGATGTTCACCTCGTCGCTGCTGGGCGCCATGGCGAACAGGCCGGCGGTGTCGATCCCGTCCGCCTCACGAGGGGCGGGGAGCTCAGATGACACGACCACTCCTTTCCTTGCTGTAGCTGGGCAATTACATAAGGTAGCCATTGCTGGACGAGTGTCGCCATCGGCCGACCGGCAAAGACTCCGGAGATCATTGACAGCAGGCCGATCCACAGGCCGGTTCACGGTTGGCCGTGCTCGCCGCCCGAGGCGGTGCGCTCGGCCGGGCGGTAGGCCGACGCCTGGAGGTCGTACAGCTCGGCGTACAGCCCGCCGTTCCTCATGAGCTGCGCGTGGGTTCCGTGTTCGGTGATGCGGCCGCCGCTCAGGACGTAGATGCGATCGGCGTGCCGGACGCTCGCGAGCCGGTGGGTGATCAGCAGGACGGTCCGGCCGCGGCGGGCGGCATGGGCGCGGATCTTGTCGAAGAGGTGGTGCTCGGCGCGGGCGTCGAGGGCGGCCGTGGGCTCGTCGCAGATCAGCAGCGGCGCGTCCCGGTAGAAGCCGCGCGCCGCCGCCAGCCGCTGCCATTGCCC
Organism: Actinomadura graeca; assembly: GCF_019175365.1. Taxonomy (NCBI): domain Bacteria; kingdom Bacillati; phylum Actinomycetota; class Actinomycetes; order Streptosporangiales; family Thermomonosporaceae; genus Actinomadura; species Actinomadura graeca. Next base: position 5,660,354 of record NZ_CP059572.1, read on the forward strand.
GCCCGACAGTTCGAGCCCGTCGTGGAATCGCTTGTCGAGGAGGGTGTCCAGCCCGTACGGCAGGTCGGCGATCACCTCGTCGGCGCCCGCGGCGGCGACCGCCTGATCCACGGAGCGCCGCACGGCCGGCACCCCGACGTCGTCCCCCATGGTGATGTTGTCGGCCGCGGTCATCGGCCAGTGCGTGTGGTCCTGGGCGACGACGGCGATGGCGCCCCGGACGACCTCGGGGTCCAGGCCGTTCACCGACAGGTCGTCCCAGCGGACGTGCCCCCGCTGCGGGAGGTAGAGACCGGCCAGGACCTTCGCGAGCGTGGTCTTGCCCGATCCGTTCTCCCCGACGAGCGCGACGATCTCGCCGCGCCGCAGCCGTACCGATACCTCGTGCAGTGAGGGGGCCGTACCACCCGGATAGGTGAAAGTGACCTCCTCGGCGCTGATCTCCTGGAACCGCTTCAAGGTCTCGATCTGGCGCAGCGCCTCGGGCGCGGTGCAGGACGACCGGCCGTCGCGGGCCCGGCGCACGCCCGCCTCCGCCCGCCGGCAGTAGCCCAGGTAGTCGCTGAAGTACAAGCCGTCCTCGTAGCAGCGGTTCAGCGAGTAGATCAGGTTGACCAGCGAAGTCTGCCCCGCGCGGATCGCCAGGACGGCGGTGCCGGCGACGGCCAGCGGCATGACGCCCCGCCACAGCAACGTGCCCAGGGCCGCGTACATCAGGGCGATCGCGACACCCTTGAGGACGTCCCCGCAGACCCGCGTCACGGTCTGACGCCACGCCAGGTCCAGCGACACGGCGCGGATGTGACCGGCGAGCTGGGTGTACCGGCGCAGCAGGAAGCCGCGGACCGTGAAGGAGCGCACCTCGGCCGCGTGCAGCCGCTCGGTCATCAGATCCGCCATGATCCAGCTGCGGCGCTGGACCTCCACCAGGTTCAGCTGGGTGAGGTATCCCAGCCGGGCCGCCGCGACCGCCGCCCACGCCTCCGGAAGCGCGGTGAGCAGCAGCAACGGCAGGAGCAGCGGGTGGAGCACGCCCAAGGCACCGGCGGCCGCGGCGACCCCGACCACGGCGGTGAGCAGGTCCACCGTGTGGTCCACCATCAGCGGAGCCGCCTCCGCGCCCCGCAGCCGCGCGCGGTGCAGGTCGTCCTGGAAGCCGGCGTCGTCGAAGGCCGCCAGCTCGACCGCGGTGGTGACCTCGTACAGCCGGAGTTCGACGATCTGCTGGACCTGGGGCCGCAACCGCGCCTGCGCCCACTGCGCGACCGCCGCGCACGCCGCACGGATCGTCACCGCCGCCCCCACCATCAGCAGCTGCGGCGCCGCGGCCCGCACCTTGTCGGGCGTGGGCCCCGCCGAGAACAACGCCGTCAGCACACCCGTCGTGGCCAGCAGCCCGAACGCGGTGAAGACACCGGCGATGACATTGAACGCGACCGTGACGGCTAGGTCAGCCCGGTTGGCCCGCCACCCCAACCGCATCACCTGCCCCACCAGCGCGGGCAATTGCCGCGACATGGTGAGCATCCCGGTCTCCGCCAGCTCGGTGGCCCGGGTGTGCCAGGTGTGCCCGCTCAGTTCCGGCCCCAGCGGCGCCGTCCTCGACCGCCGTTCGCGCCGCTCGCGTGGTCCGCGCTGTTCGCGCCGTCCGCGCCAGAGGACCAGCCGCCGCAGCTTCATCGCACCTCCACATCACCCGCCGAAGGGGCGACGTGACACCGGGGCCGCACCCACGTGGCGTCCCTCGGAGCAACACGCCTTATAGCTAAGCGTCACCGAAGCGATGCGCTATGTCACGGGATTCTGAAACCCCGTGCCCCCGGAGACACCAGAGCTGCCGGACGGCACCCTCGACGCCGACGGCCGCGACCTCCGCCGACGGCCGTCGGGTGCGACTCCCACCCGACGGCCGTCGGGTGCGACTCCACCCCCCGACAGGCGGGGGTACGGCCGACGGTCGGGGGATGGCGGGCGCTGCCACCCGACGGTGATCATGAGCCTTGGACGCACACCCTGCAGAAGGAGACAGCATGCGCCGCAGGAGGACTTTCGTCGCGGCCTTGGTGGTCATGACCTCCCTGGTGACCGTTCCGTCCGCCCTGGCCGGGACGTCCCGGTGCGACACCGATCCGATCCGAACCGCGCTGGAAGGGCTGCGCCACGTCGGTGCCACCGGTATCACCGTGACGGCGAAGAGCCCCCACTGCGGCGTCCGGAACAGCGGCGTCGGTCTCGCCGACCTCCGCACGGGCCGCAAGGTCGTCGGTGACGAGCACGGCCGCATCGCCAGCAACACCAAGACCTGGGTCGCCACGGTCGTGCTCCAGCTCGCGGGGGAGGGCAGGCTCAAGCTCGACGACACGGTCGACCGTCACCTTCCGGGCCTGATCCGGACCAAGCGGTACGACGGCCGCAAGATCACCATTCGGCGGCTGCTCCAGCACACCAGCGGTCTGCCCGACTACATGGACGGCCCGGGCTGGGAGGACGAGGACGATCACCGCTGGGACCACTCCACGCCCCTTGAGACGGTCGAACAAGCTCTGAGACTTCCGCCGCCCGACCGTGCCCCGTCCGGCTTCTCCTACTCCAACACCAACTACAACGTGATCAGCCTGATCGTCGCCCAGGTCACCGGGCACGGCATAGGCACCGAGCTCAAGCGCCGCATCATCACGCCACTCGGCCTCCGCCACACCTCGTGGCCCGGTGACCGCACCACCCTCCCCAAGCCCGAACTCCGCGGCTACGCCGAACGCGACGGCAAACTGGCGGACCGGACAGAGTGGAACGTCTCCGGCGCCGACGCGTCCGGCGCCCTGGTCTCCACCGGGCCCGACGTCACCGCCTTCTGGACGGCCCTCTGGTCCGGCAAGCTGCTGGCCCCCGCGCAGCTCGCCGAGATGAAGCGGACCGTCCCCGACGGCGAGGGCGGCCGCTACGGCCTCGCCCTTGAGCGCTACGAGACCGCCCCCGGCTTCGTCACCTGGGGCCACAGCGGCTCCATGGAGTCCGGCCACAAGCTCCGCAACGCGGTCACAGAGGACGGCCGCCACGCCGTGACACTCCTGATCGGCTCGGAGACCTTCAACGAGCCAAAGCTCGACCGCATCGTCGCCACCCTCCTACGCACCCTCCGCTGAACCCGTCCCGCCCGCGCCGTCCGCGCCGTCCGCGCTGCGTACGCCGTCCGCGCCGGGCACGCCGTCCGCGCCCGTGCAGGCCGTCCGCACCCGTGCCCCCCGTTCGCAGCGTGCACACCGTCCGCGCCGTTCACGCAGTGCGCGTCCGTGCAGGCCGTCCGCGCTAGCCGCGCCGTCCGCGGCCGTTCGGACGCGTCCGCCGTGTCCACACCCATCCGCCGCGCCCGTGCCGCGCGCACCGTCCGTGCCGGGTGCAGGCGCGCGGACGAGGCAGGCGCCGCGGTCACTGACGTCCCACATCAGCGCGGCCACCCTCCGCATTCCGGGGCTGGAAGGGTGCCTTCGGGTGTCCCTCGCTGACGCCCCCGCCCGCGCCATGCACGCAGTCCGCCGCGTCCGCACCCGTGCAGGCCGTGCCCACCCGTCCGCGCCCGTGCAGGCCGTCCGCGCCACGCACGCCGTCCGCGCCACGCACGCCGTGGACGCCGTCCGCACCGTGCAGGCCGTCCGCACATGTGCAGGCCGTCCGGAAGCGTGCACACTCATACGCGGCGCGCACAAGCCCGGGAGGGTAGTGCTTCCCAGCCAGTGTCCGCCGCCCTAGTGAACCAACGCGGCGCCGCACAGCCGGAAAGCGGAACCCTTGCCCCCGTCCTTCCGACCACTGCGCTGCTGGTCGGCGCAACCGCTAGGGGGAACAAGGCCGCTGCCTGACGGATCACATCTCCGACACAGTACGGATCAGCTGGCGGCTCCGTAGTGGGTGTCCGCAGCGATGCCGAGGACGTCATGCAGGTGGACGCCGTCGGTGGCCCAGCGGATGAGGGCGGCCTTGTCGATGAGGTGGATCTGGGCCTTGGCGGAGAAGGCGAGGGCGTCACGGGTGTACCCGCTGGTGGTGACGACGAGCTTCAGCCGGGCCTCGTAGATGTGCCAGGCGGCTCCGGCGACCTTCTGGACGTCGTCGGACTTGACCTTGTTGTTCGGGTTGTAGTGCTTGACCTGGACCATCCAGCGTTCGCCGAGGGCGGGGTCGTAGCCGATGACGTCACCGGAGAAGTCGCCGGCCTTGCCGGTGTGCTCCGCTGCGATCCCGTCTCGGCGCATCAGGTGCACGATCGCGATCTCGAAGTCACGCCAATGCATGTCCCGCATCTCGTCGAATGTCAGGCTGTAGGAGGTGACCCTCTGTCGGCGTTCCAGCTCGGCGGCCCACAGCGACCGCCAGTAGCGGTCGGCACCGAACGCGATCACTGCGAGCGCGGGCAACGCCAGATACCAGTAGGTGATCGACGCGCTCCACAGCAAACGCAGAAGCCAGATCAGGGCGAGCGGCAGGAGCGCCCATGCGGCCCATCCGCTGGCACCGCGCGGCCTTCTGGGTAACGTCAACCAGCCCGGCACCCACCACACTCGTAAGCTCCCGAGCTCTTCGAACCGTTCGCGACCCATGCGCTCCTCCAGCCTGCCCACCCGCGACGACGGGACCATGGCCAGCATCGAAACACGCCGGTCCGACAAAGTCCGCTCACGAGTCCAAAACAGTAAGGAACCTGTCAACTGAGAGACAGGTTGCGCTGTCAGTCACAATAGGGTCCGCCGACTCCAGATGCAGGCGGTATGGGGCACGGTTCCGTACCAAGTTCACTAAATTCCTCTGGGAAGCAAGTGATGGTCGCGCGCCATTTCCGCCTGATCAACGCTCAAGAATAGCGTGGTACAGCCTTCTGTACCACGAATGGACGCGTTGGCTGGCTCGTCGGCCGTGTACTGCGCTCCTAGCCTGAGACGGCACGATCAGCAATGGTTGATCCCCTGCGCGAGGAGGGACACGTGAATCTGAAGGCGCTCATCACGGCGGGAGCCGCCACCGCGGGCATGCTGCTGGGAAACGCCGCTTTCGCCGACGCTGTGACCGCTGTGACCGCCGCGTCCTACGACTTCGGCTACGAGAACGGCTTCGAGGGATGGTCGGCCAAGACCGACGAGACCTCCGGGGCACAGGACTGCCCTACCCGGCACAACTCGAGCATCGTGCATTCCACCGCCAAGGCCCGCACCGGGACGCACAGCCTCGAATTCCGGACGAACGGCGTCGGTGACTGCGGCCTGGTGTACTCCGATCGCCAGTTCCAGGTCGGCACGACCAGTCCGGTGAAGGTCGATTTGTCGTTCTGGTTCTGGAGCAACGACAAGCCGGGCCCCGGTACCGGAGGCAAGAATCACGTCCTGGCCTACAGCGGAGCCGACTGCATCGCGGACCCGAAGGGGCCTATCGAAAGCAACTGGGAGGGCTTCACCAATCTCGGGACCACCGGTCATGAGGAAGGCGCGGGCTGGTACGAGTACCGCTACCAGGCCACGGTGACCCCGAATTCCAGTGGTCAGATCTGCGTCGGCCAAGCCGTCATGATCGCCTCGACCTACAGGTTCTTCAAGAGCTACTACGTCGACGACACCAGGGTGACCGTCTCTTAGCCCTCTTCCACAGCCGACCACTTACTCCCCGCCTTGACCCGCAACGCTCCCGTTACGCTTCTGCGGCACCACGCCGGTGACCGGGGCGTCCATGCTCGGCGTCGCCGGTGGCTCCCTGAACCCTGGTCTGCCCGCAATAGCCGGGCGGCCTTCGCCAGGGGCTGCCGTGCGCCGATAATGACCCGGCGACGCCGAGGCATGGACCGGACGCGGTCGGCGCCTTCGGGCGCCCACGTTCTCGCTGAGTACCGCCCCTATGCGCTAGGAGTAAGTGAAGATGCCCATAGTGCGGGCGGCCTGCCGGGCGTCCTCGGTGATGACAGCGCCACCCCCGCCGGACGTGCCCGGATGCCGCTGAACCCGCCCTGCGGCTTGAGGGTCAGTTCGGCGCGGTGCTCCCGGCAGTATTCGACGAGATCGGCTCCGTGCCGTCCACGTCGGCGCGTCCCGTGACCAGGCCCCGCGTCCACGGCGGGACCCGGTCGAGCGCGCCTTCGTCCTACGTGAACATCGCCGGTACGCGGGGATCCGACAGCATCGCCAGGCAGCCGCCGCGGCGCCGCCCGCGACCGGTCGGATGGGATGATCATGCCCTATCCCAGGAGAGGGCCATGTTCACCACGACACCGGGCCCGGACGAAGCCATGGCGAAGGCCGGCCGGGGCTTGCTGTTCGCCGACCGCGACTTCCGCCTCGTCTTCGCCGCCGCGGCCGCGGGCAAGCTCGGTTTCCAGATCGGTGACCTGGCGATCCCGCTGCTGGCGGTGACCGAGCTGGACGCCTCGCCCGGCCAGGTCGGCGCCCTGAGCGCGTTGAGCATGGTGGCCTACCTGCTCGTCGGACTGCCCGCCGGGGTCTGGGTCGACCGGACCCGGCGGCGCGTCGTCCAGGTCGTCGCCGCCTGCTGTGCGCGGGCCTGGTTGCCTCCGTCCCCGTCGCGTAGTGGCTGGACGCGCTGAGCATTCCAGGTGACGCTCACGATGCTGCCGGTGCGTTCGTCCGCGAGCTGGGACTGTCGGAGGGGCCCTCGGCCTCTACTCGGCCGTCGGTGGCGGCGGGGTGCTGCTCGGCTCGCTGGTCGTGCGTCCGCTCGCAGTCCGTGCCGGCGAGGGCCGCGTGATGTGGCCCGGCGGCCTGGTAGTCGCGCCGTTCGGCTTCCTTGTGCCGCTGATGGACCGCGGCGCCGGGCTGTGCGCGGCCGCCCTGGCCTGGCTGCTCATCACCGTCAAGGCGGGCGTGGACAACTGATCAAGGTCAGCTTCCGGCAGCGCGTCACCCCGGACCATCTGCTCGGACGGATGAACGCCACGTTCCGCTGCCTGCTCACCGGCGCCCTCGCGCCCGGTGCGCTGTTCGCCGGCGTCCTCGGCGAGAGCGCCGGTGCCCGCTCCGCCCTCTGGGCCGGGGCCGTGATCCTCGCGACGGGCCGGCTGCTGATCTTCTTTTCCCCGCTGCGCGGGGCGCGCGAGCTGCCCGAGTGTGCCGCAGGCTGACCGGCTCGACCGCGGACCGCCCGGCGTGGCCGGCGTGGCCGACGCGACCGCGGCCTGCCCGGCCGGGCGGCGCTCTGAGCGGGATCGCGGCCGACGCGCGGTACAACTGGGTGTACGGACCCTGCCCATTGAGCAACGAAACACTCGCCGGGCGGGGGTCAGCCGATGCGGATGACCACTTTTCCGACTCCCTCCTGCCGGGCGAGGTAGCGGTACGCGGCTGCGAGGTCGTCCAGGGGGAACTCCCGGTCGATGGCGACCGTGTACGTGCCGTCCTGCACTCCGTCGATCCACGGCTGGAGTTCACCGAAGAAGTCGCGAAGTGAATCCGTCGGCTTCAGGCACTTGTGCTTCGCCGTGGTGAGGCGCACGCCGTGGGGGATGTAGTGGAACGGGCTGGGGGCGACGCCCGTGCGCCCGTCCAAGGGCCGGCCGTTGCGCCGTGCGCGTGCTTGTTCCTCAAGGAGGCCGATGAGGGCCACGGTCCCGCCTTCGGCCATGCAGCGCATCGTGTCCACGACGGCCGGGTAGCCGAGCGTGTCGAGCGCGACGTCGATGCCGTCGGGCGCGAGCGCGCGCACCCGTGCGACGAGCCGGTCGTCGTCGAGGACGGCGTGGTCGAACCCCAGCCGCGTCAGCGCGGCATGCTTGGCCGCCGATCGGGTCGTTCCGATGACGGTCAGGCCGTCCGCGCTCGCGATGCTCGCCGTCGCGAGCCCGATGGCGGTGGTGCCTCCGCGCACGAGCAGCACCTGGCCCGGCCGCCAGCGCAGCGTCCGGCGTGCGAGCCCCGCCCGGGTGAACGCCTTGGGCATGGCCGCGACCGTTCCGAAGTCCAAGGTGGACTCGTAGGTGATGAGATCGTCCGCGGGTGTCAGGACGTACTCGGCGTGCCCGCCGTTTCGCGTCCATCCGTGCCCGGCCCACGCAGTCGTGACCTTCTGCCCGAGCGGCACCTCACCGCCCGGGCATTCGACGACCTCGCCCGCGAACTCGTTGCCCAGGACCATCGGATACGAGGGGCCGTCCGGGTCGGCGACCCCCCACAGGGTGGACAGTTCCGAGGAGATGACGGTGGCGGCGCGTACCCGCACGAGAGCCTCACCGGGCGACGGCCGCGGCACCGGTACGCGCTGGACGCGAATGCCGTCGGGGCCGATCGGCCGCTCCAGGACCGCGGCCGTCATCGTGGCCGGCGCCGGTTCGGGCTCAGGACGAGCCGAAGACATGTCAGTACTCCTCTGGGAAATCGACGTACCGGATCCCGGCACAAAGGACCCGGGGCGGTGAATGGTGGATCGCCGTGCCAGGGCTACTTGAGGCCGCTGCTGGCCATCCCCGCGACGTAGTAGCGCTGCAGGCCGAGGGCCAGGAAGACCAGCGGCACGGTGAGCAGGGTCGACGCGGCGAATATCTCTCCGTAGAGGGGCGTGTTCGCGTTGTCCGCGTAACCCGCCATCGTCACCTGCGCCACCTGCTTGGCGGGGTCCTGCATGGCGATGAGGGGCCAGAAGAAGTTGCTCCAGGAGTTGATGAACTGTATGAGGACGAGGCTGGCCAGTGCCGGGATCACGCCGGGCAGGCCGACGTGCCAGAACGTCCGCAGGATTCCCGCGCCGTCGAGCTTGGCGGCTTCGAAGGTTTCGTCCGGCAGGGACCTGAAACTCTGCCGCATGAGGTAGATGGCGAAAGGGCTGAACGCGAACGGCAGAAAGATCCCCGGGTACGTGGACAGCAGTCCAAGGTGTTTCGCCACCCCGTACATCGGGATGACCATCGCCTCGACCGGGACGAACGCACCCAGCAGCGTCGCCGCGAACAGCACGTCCCGTCCGCGGAATCGCAGCCGCCCGAACGCGTAACCGGCGAGGGTGGCGACGACCAGCGTCAGCGCGACCTGGGCCACCGACACGATGAGCGTGTTCACGAAGTCGCGGCCGAAGTGCAGGTCGGTGAAGAGCCGCGCCAAGTTCGCCATGGTGGGATGGGCGGGCACGAAGCTCTTCCACGTCAGCGGGAACGCGTCCTCGACGACAGCCTTCGTGCCTTTGAACGCCGAGGTGAACATCCACAGGATGGGGAAGGCGAACAGGAACGCCACCACGCTCAGCACGACCGACTGGGCCGAGCGCGCCGTACGGCGCCGGCGTCGTGCCCTCGCCGCCGGGACCGCTGTCCTGATCGCGCCGGTTTCATGTTTGACCAGCACTACTCACTCCTCAGAATTCGTGCCTGCGCGACCGACAGCACGACCAGCAGTAGCAGCATGACCACCGCGGCTGCGGCGGCCGGTCCGAACGCCTGGAAGCTGAACGCCTGCTGGTACGAGTAGTAGATGAGATTGCCGGTGCTGCCATTCGGGCCGCCGTCCGTCATGACGCTGATAGGGGTGAAGATGCGGGCGCCGGACAGCATGGACATGAACGCCGCCACCACCAGCGACGGCTTGAGCAGCGGCACCGTGATCTGCAGCAGGGTCCGTAGGGGGCCGACGCCGTCCACCTTCGCCGCCTCGTACACCTCCTGGGGAATGAGTTGCAGACCGCCCAGGAAGATCAGCATGGGCAGCCCGACGCCGCGCCATACCGACATCACGGTGATCGCGGCGAGGGCCTGGTGCTCGGACGTGAGGAACGGCTGCTGCGGCAGGTGGAGCGCCGCCAGGGTCGAGTTGAGGATTCCGAACGCCGACTCGTACATCTGCGACCACACCAGGGCGCCGACCGTTTCCGACGCGGCCATGGCCGCGATGACGGCGGCGCGCAACGCCCGCGATCCGGGCAGGCGCTGGTTGACCGTGATCGCGAGAATGAGGGCGACGGGTATTTCCAGGCAGATGGTGATGGCGATGTAGAGGGCGGTGTTGAGCAGTGCCCGGCGGAAGTCCGGGTCGGCCAGGATCTCGGAGTAGTTGGTCAGGCTCGGCCCGCCCACGGGCGCGCGGGTGAACGGGTCGACGCGGCGAAGACTCGTGCTGAGGACATCCGCGAGCGGCAGGTACTGGAAAAGGACGACGCCGATGAAGGCCGGAGCCAGCATGAGGCCCGCGGTGATCGCCTCTCGTCGTCGGCGGCCGCCTCGCGCGGTCTTCGCGGTCATGTGCTCCTCCGTGGTTTCTGCGTCCGATCGCGCCGTGTATCTCGGGACGACCCGTGGCTTCCGGCTAGCGATACTTCTTCAGAAGGCCGTCGACCTTGGTGGCGGTCTCATGCAGGGTCGTCGCCACATCCGCACCGAGTGCGATGTTGCGGATGGCGCTGTTCGCGGCGGTCGAATAGTCCGACCAGCCGGCCGTCTTGGGGGCGCCTACGAAATGCTTCGCCGCGGCCAATCCCAGCTGCTGCGCCTTGCCGGCGTAGACGGGCAGGGAGGGGATGATGTCGTCGCGGGCGGGGACGGAGCCGCGGACGGTGTGGTAACCGACGCGGTTCTTGTCGTTGCAGAGGAAGGCGAGAAGCGCCACGGCCTCCGCCTGGTTCTTGCTTCCCGTCCAGACGAAGGGCGCCTCCGCCTGGTTGCATCCGAAGAAGGTGGTGCCCCGGGGCACCACGGTCGCCCCCCATTCGAATTTGAGCTTGTCGGCCGGGCTGCCCGTGTAGCGGTTGATGAGGGCGATCGCCTCCCATCCCATGGCCGCCTGCCCACCGGCGAACTGCTTGGGGACGGCGCCCTTGGGGGTGAGGCCGTCCTGGAAGAGCTTCTGGTAGTTGCGCATTCCCTGGATCGCTCCATTGGAGTCCAGATAGCCGGACGCCTTGCGGCCCGCCTCGTCGACGGCGGCCCAGGTGCGGTATTCGTCGGAGGTCTTGGCCGCTTGGGGATCGCCCATCATGCGGATGAAGTGGCCCTCGAACCCGCCGTAGTTCGAGCCCGGGCCGCCGTTGCCGAGCGTGGACGCTTCGAGGGCGAACAGTGACTGGTCCCCGGAGCGTGCGAGCCCTTCCTTGAGCCGGCCCAGCGTGGCCAGGAAGTCGTCCACGGTCCACCCCGACGTCACCTGCCGCGGTGTGAGCTCGGCCGGCGGATCGACCTTGGCCTTGGCGAACAGATCGAGGTTGAACACCACCATGGGGATGCCGTCCTCCCACGGCATGACGAGCAGGTCGCCGTTCACCGACGCGCCGTCCACGACGGACGCCCGCTGCTTGCGGACGAAATCGGCGGTGAGGTACGGCCCGAGGGGCACCGCCAGCTTGCCGGCGCCGTAGTAGGCGGTCAGGTCGGTCCGGCCCATCATGATGTCCGGGGCGTCGCCGGACTGGATGTACACCTGGACCTTCTGCTGCAGGCTGCCGAACGGCACCCGCTCCTCAGCGATCTTGATGTTCGGGAAGGCCGCGTGGAACGCCGCGAACGCCTTGGCGTACCAGTCGTTGACCGGCGGTGAGGTGTCCGCCCGCAGCACCCTGAGGGTCATCTGCGACGTGCGGGGCACGGGTCCCTGATATCCGCCCAGGTCGAGCGCGTAGCCGCCCGGGCCGGGGCCCTTGGCGACATCGGCGGCGCCGGTGCCGCCGGAGCCGGCGCTGCAGCCGATCAGGGACGTCCCGAACGCGGCCCCCGCCCCGGTGTAGGCGAGCGCGCGAAGGACCGTGCGGCGGCTGGGCCGGGTCGAGCCGAGGCCCTCGGAGGGGAGGTGCGTGTCGTTCACGTGCGTTCTCCGTTCGTGGATCAAGCGGCTGGGCCGGCCTCAAGGACGATGCGGCCGATGCGGTCGCTGCTCTCGAGCAGGCGGTAGGCGTCGGCGGCGCGGGACATCGGGAACACGGCCTGCACGGGAACCGTGATGCGGCCCTCCGCGATGCCGTCGACCCACTCCTGCATGTGGTCGAGCTGGGGGTCCGGGACCTTCATGACGGTGACGCCGTTCTGCATGGCGGTGGTCAGGCGCACGCCGGCGGGGATGAACCATTGCGGGCTGGGCGCCACCGGCGCGAGACGGTCCTGAGGCTCGCCCGTAGCCCGCGACCTTGCCTGCTCGGCGAGGATGCCGACCATGCAGACGGTGCCGCCCGGCCTGACGCACCTGAGGGTCTCGACGACGTGGGGATACCCGAGCATCTCCACGGCGCCGTCGACGCCGCCGGGGAACAGCCGGACGACCCGGGCCGCCAGGTCGTCGCCGTCGACGAGGACGTGGTCGAAGCCGGCCGCGCGCATCTCCTCGGCCTTGGCGGGGCTGCGGGTGGTGCCCACGGTGGTCACGCCCGCCAGGCGGGCCAGCGAGGCCGTGGCCGTCCCGATCGCGGTGGAACCGCCGCGGACGAGCAGCACCTCGCCGCGGCTCCACCCGACGGCCTCTTTGATCATCTCCGCGCTGCCGAACGCCTTCGGCAGCGCGGCCAGCGTCGTCCAGGGCAGGTCGCTGGTGAAGGGCCACAGGTCCCGGCAGCGGGCCACGACGTACTCCGCCTGGCCGCCGTCGCGGGTGAACCCGTAGCCGCCGAACCCGGCCGCGACCTTCTGCCCGACGGCGAGTTCGCCACCGGGGCACTCGACGACCTCGCCGACGAATTCGTTGCCCATCACCATCGGGAACCGCGGGCCGGGCAGTCCCGGGCCGGGGGCGGACACCCCGTCGAGGGTCGGCAGATCCGCCGACATCACCGAGCTCGCGTGCACCCGCACGAGCGCCTCCGCCGGGGCCGGCGTGCGGCGTGGAACGGTCGACCAGGTCAGCGCCCCCACCCCTTCGGGGGCGTTCAGGACGACGGCCTTCATGGTGTCGACGGCCGGGGTGGGCGTCGTCTTGCTCACGGACATTGAGGGCCCCCTGGGGCGGCGAGGACGGGGTCGGGTTGCGCGGCTTCGCGGCGGAGTGCTATATTCGCACCTATAGGTGCTGTTTTCGTTCCCCGGATGGTAAGAATGGGCGCAGCCGGTGTCAAGGGCCCCGCCGAGCCGTTCACCAGGGCACCCTTGGACGCGGAACTTGGACAGAGAGGGCTCAGGGCATCGTGGAGAAGAGCTCAACGCGATCCGGCGACGAGCAGCAGACGGCGGCGCCGCGGGCGGATTCGAAGACGCTCGACAAGGGCATCCGCATACTCAAGGCCCTGGCGGGCGCCCCGAACGGCCTGGGGGTTGCGGCCCTTTCCCGTCACGTGCAGATCCATCGCACGGTCGCCTACCGGCTGCTCGGAACCCTTGAGCGTCATGGCATGGTCCGGCAGGAGGACGATGGCCGCTACCTGCTCGGATTCGCCATCGTGGAACTGTCCGGCGCCGCCCGCTCCGACATCCGCTCCATAGCGCAGGAGCCATTGCGCACGCTCGCCGACCAGACGCGCTCCACCGCCGTTCTCCAGCGTCTCGACGGCACCGACATGGTGTGCCTGCTGATCGTCGAGCCGGGGACGGCGCCCGTGCATGTGCCCTACCAGATCGGCCTGCGCCTCCCCGCTGTCGACACCCCGTCCGGCGCGGCCCTCCTCGGCCGTTCCACGCACTCCGATATCGAAATCCACAATGGCGGATCCGTGGTCACGCAGGCCAGGACGGGAGGCCCGTGGTCATTGGCCGCGCCGGTTCCCCGTCCGGGCAGCACACCCCTCATAGCCATTGAGGTATTGGCGTTCGAACCCCTGCCTATTCAGGAGACGGCTGCTTTGGCGGCGGCCGCGGCGGCCGTCATCGGTGAGCGCATGACGGCATTGGGTCCCCTTCGCAGCTGAGCCTTCGTCGAGACCCTCTGGCATCGGCGAGTCTCCGCGCACCTGTCCGTGGCCGACGCCGGTGTCGTCCGGCATCATTTCGACCCGGCCGGCACGCCGCTCCGGCCGGCCCATGCCCACGCATAGGCGGGGTCGTCCACCTCCACGCCGGCCTGGCCGAGCCTGAGCGGGGCGAAGGTGTCGACCATGACCGCGGTCTCGTCGAAGCCCTCGGCGCCGAGCGACGCCTCGATCGCGGACGGCAGCGGCCCGTGGGCGTGGCCGCCGGGGTGGAGCGAGACCGAGCCCACCGCGATCCCCGAGCCCTTCCTGGCCCGGTAGTCGCCGGCGACGTAGAACATGACCTCATCGGAGTCGACATTGGAGTGGTAGTAGGGCAAGGGCACCGACAGCGGGTGATAGTCGACCTTGCGCGGGACGAAGTTGCAGATCACGAAGTTGTGGCCCTCGAACACCTGGTGGGCCGGCGGCGGCTGGTGGATCTTCCCGGTAATCGGCATGAAGTCTTCGATGTTGAACGTGTAGGGGTAGAGGCACCCGTCCCAGGCGACCACGTCGAACGGGTGACCTGCGTAGACGAAGCGTGTGCCGACCACCCCGCCGGGTCCGTCGCCCCGGTGCTTGACCAGCACCTCGACGTCCCGGCCGTCCGCAAGGAGGACGTCGCCTGGTCCATGCAGGTCTCGCTCGCAGTACGGAGCGTGCTCCAGGAACTGGCCGAAACGGGAGAGATAGCGCTTCGGCGGGGCGATGTGGCTGTTCGCCTCGATGACGTACAACCGGCTGGGCCCGTCGCCGGTGTCCGGGACCCAGCGATGGGTGGCGCCCCGGGGGATCACCACATAGTCGCCCGTCCGGTAGGGGAGGGCACCGAAGATCGTCTCGACGGTGCCCCGCCCGGACTCGACGTACACGCACTCGTCACCGATCGCGTTGCGGTAGTGCGGCGACGCCGCTCCCGCCACCACATAGCCGATGCGGACGTCATCGTTGGCGAGGACGAGGCGGCGGCCGGTGACCGCGTCCGTCCGTCCGGCGTCCCCGGTGCCGAAGAGGTCGTGCAGCCGGAGATGCCGGGGCTTGAGCGGATGGTTGGAGACCAGCGACGGGTCGGGAAGTTCCCAGCATTCGCTGGCGACGATTGCCGAGGGGACGCCGCGGTGGTACAGCAGCGACGAGTCGGAGGAAAAGCCCTCCTCGCCCATCAGTTCCTCGTAATACAGCTTGCCGTCGTCGTCGCGGAACTGGATATGCCGCTTGTCTGGCACCTCACCGACCTGCCGGTAGTACGCCACCACTCCACCTCTCAATGACCGATTATCGGTCACACTATGTTCTACTATCGAGAACTTTGGGTTAGGGTGGCGGACTATGTCAATCCCCTCGCACTTCGCGGGCCTGGTGGACGACGCAGCCGTGTTCCCTCCGGGACTGGCCCCCCTGCCCGACGCCGTAGTCGCTCACGCCGCGCACCTCCGCTCCGACCACCGCGCGCTGGTCGGGCCGTTCATCGTGAGCGCGCAGGACCTCGCCACACTCGCGGAACTCGCCACGCCGGACCTCTTCCCGGAGGGGATCCGCGTCAGCGTCGTCCTTCCGTCGCCGGACGAACTGTCCGGGGTCCTCGATCTGGTGCGGACCGGCCCGCTGGTGCTCGCCGGCTTGGAGGTCAAGCTCGGTCCCGGACCCCTGACGCCACAGGTGGACGTGATCGCCGCGCATGATCGCGGGACGAGCCCCGCGTATGTCGAGGCGCCTCGTCCCGGCCACCCCGAATGGACCGGCGTCCTCGATGCGGCCGCCGCCAGCGATCTCCGCCTGAAGTTCCGCACGGGCGGCACCGAGGCCGCGGCCTTCCCGGACGAGGACGAGGTCGCCTCATGGATCCACGGGGCGGTCCGGTCGGCCGTCCCCTTCAAGTGCACGGCCGGGCTGCACAACGCCGTGCGGCACACCGGCGCGGACACCGGCTTCGAGCATCACGGCTACCTCAACATCCTGCTCGCGACCGCGGCGGCGCAGGACGGCGCGTCCGTCCACGGGCTCGTTCCGATCCTCGGCGAACGCGACGGGCGCGTCCTCGCCGACAGGCTGGCGGCCTGCCCCGCCGCCGCACTCCGAAGGGCACGGCAGGGGTTTCTCTCCTATGGTTCGTGCAGCATCGACGAACCGCTCGCCGACCTGGCGGCCCTCGGTCTGATCACGGCCTGAGCCGGACGGTCCCGCGGGACGAATGCGGCCGTCCAGACCATGACCCCTCCGCAGATGGCACCACCATGACGACAGAAGACAAGGGCGACGCGCCCGCGGGCTCGCAGACGCTGGAGCGCGGGCTCGCCGTGCTGGTCGAACTGAGCAGGCACCCGGACGGCCTCACCGTCGCCCAGGTGGCGGCCGCCTGCGGGCTGCACAGATCGATCACGACCCGCCTCCTCGTCTCCCTCGAACGCACCGGCTTCGCGGCGAGGGACCAGGCGGGCCTCTACCGCGTCGGCTCCCTGGTGACCGAGATCTCCCAGCGGACCCGGCCGCAACTGCGCGAGATCGCCGAACCGGTGCTGCGACGCCTGGCGCTCACGGTCGACGCCACGGCGTCCCTCGTCGAGGTGCGAGGAGAGTACGCCGTCACCACCCTCGTCGCCGAGCCGCCGACCAACGGTCCCCGCTTCTCCTACCGCCTCGGCAATCGCGACCCACTGGACCAGGGCGCGGGCGGCCTCGCCGCCCTCGCCTCGGGCCCGCCCCGTCCCGGTGACCCCGATCGCGTCGCGGCGACCCGGGAGCGCGGGCACATCGTGACGCACGCCGAACTCAACCCGGGCGCGTACGGCATCGCGGCGCCCCTGCCGGGCTGGGACGTGCGCGCGGCGATCAACATTGTCACCAACCGGAAGGACGTGCTCGAAGCCGCACGCGTGCCCTTGCTCGAAGCCGTCCGCGAAATCGGCGCACAAAGAAGAACGGACGGATGAACACGACCGGCCGGCGAAAGCAAACGACGGGCCGTACCCCAAGCCGGTGATCACAGGCCGCCTGGTCGAATCCGCTGCCCGTCCGGCCGTCCCGCGCCTATCCCGCGTTTCGGCGCCGCGGCCCGACGCCCTCGGGGATCTCGCCGTGAAGGTGCGGGGTGTAGACGAGCTTCTGCGTCCGGCCGTCGAGCACGGTCGACTCGATGAGCTCCAGGTCGAACTCCGCCCCGCCGTGGAAGAGCGCGGCCTCACCGGCGCGACCCGAAATGGCGGGGAACATGATGACCTCGATCCGGTCGACGAGGCCGGCGGCAAGCAAGGCGCGGTTCAGTGAGACGCTGCCGTGCGAGCGCATCGGGACGTCCGTGGTGCGCTTCAGGCGCTCGATCGCCGTCACCGCGTCCTCGTTCAGGACCGTCGAGTTCCGCCACCCGAGCGGGTCTTCGAGCGTGCTGGAGAACACGATCTTCGGCAGCTCGTTCAGGCTGTCGTAGTAGGGCTCGTCGTACTCGGCCACGAACTTGCGGAACTGCCGGAACGTCGTCGCGCCGAAGACGAGCACCTGCTCCTGGGCGAAGGTCCGCACCCGGTCCTCGCGGATCTCGGGGCCCTCCTTCCCCCAGTATCCGGGCCAGCCTCTGGCCATGCCGTAGCCGTCGAGGCTGCAGAAAAAGTCGACGGTGAAGGTGGTGCTCATGGTGGTGCTCCCTTTTCCTGTGCCACCTCCGTCGGGCGGCTTCACTACGTCCACGAACGCCACTGCCCCGATCCGACACCGCCTTCGAAATTCTTTCGAGGACTTTTTCCGCATACCGACCGTCACTACACCGGACGGCCGTCGTGGAAGCTGTCGGGCGGCTGCGTGACGTCGCCGCCGGGAAGCACGGCGGACCAGCCGCCGTCGACGACGGGGTTGGCCCGGGTGACGTAGGAGGACTCGTCGGAGGCCAGGAACAGGGCGCACCGGGCGACTTCCTCAGATGTCCTGATCCTTGTCGACGGTCGCGCCTGGTCAGGAGTTCGGCGAGTACGGCGGCGTCCTCCAATGCCTGGGCGTCGCCCTGGGCCGGGGTGGGCGGGCAGGTGTGCGCTGCGTCGCCGATGAGGACCACCCGGCCCCGGTTCCACGGGGCGGGGGAACACGTGCGTCCCGAAGCGGGTGTCGTTGACGCGGCAGGGTCGGTAAGCGTCTCGCGGATGTCGTCCCAGGGGCCGTGATAGGCGTCGGCCAGTTCCTTGAGGGTGACCAGCCGCTCGTCCGGTGAGGTGGGAGCGGTCCTGCGCGGGTTCCACGACGTAGGCGTAGAGCAAGTCCTCGCCAGGTAGGGCTGTAGCCGACGATGAGCGAAGGCCCGCCAGATGCCCATGCCGACCGGACGGGTCTCCAGGTCGATGCCCAGCGCGCGGCGGGTGTGCGAGCGGACGCCGTCGGCGCCGACGACCAGGTAGTAGCGGCCGGTCGAGCTGTCGGAGAAGGTGATGTCGACGCCCGCGCCGTCCTGGCGCAGGCCGGTATGAGTGCCGCCGAAGCGGGTCGTGACGCCGACGGCGGCGATGCGGCCGAGGAGGATCCGCGCGAGGTTTGGCCGAGGGCATCCCCAGCACGGCGGGCAGGTCGGGGCCGCCTGTGCGGACGTCGCGGATCTCGGCGAGGACGGTTCCGTTCGCGTCCGGGGCGCGGATACCGGTGACGTCGGAGGCGAACCCGTGCCGCCGGTGCCGAGCGCGCGGAACTCCCGCAGGGCGTTGCCCTGCGTGAACTGCTGGTGGAAGCTGGCCGTGGGCTGGGGTCCGCCGGCTGAGGCCCTTGGCGCGGTACGCGCGGGCACTGCGACCCCCCTTGAAGAACATCCCGTGCCGTTCGGGCTGGCCACTGGCGGCGAGATAAAAGCGAACAACGAGCGAACGTGGTTGGCTGGTGGGTGCAACCCCATGCCGATGGCGGTACCGCTTCTTCGGCATGATCTGACGAGCAGCGAGAACACTTCTGCGGCCATAGCACGTTTTCATGAGGAAATGGCATTTCCTGGTCGCGGCCGTCCTGGTGGATGATCGGGTCGCAAACGAGGCCCGGCTCCTCGGAATCGGGGCCGCATATCGCGAGGCCGGCGATCGTGTATGCGGACCCGCCCAGCTCCCAAGGAAGTGTCATCATGAAGATCCGCAAACCAGCTCTGGCCGTGTTCGGCCTCGGGGCGACGGCACTGGTCTTGTCCGGCGGCATCGGCCCGGCGTCCGCCGGCACGGGCGACGACAAGCCTAAGCTGCCGGTCACCTGCAGTCTCAAGGCGGACGCCGGCCCCTTCGCGGCGGCACGATGCCTCGGTGAGGGCGCGGTGCAGTTCACCGTGTTCTGCCCTGCCGACGAGAAGCGGGACATGGTCGTCAACATGTTCGCGGGCCGCTCGATGCTGCTCCTGAACCGCTGCCACAAGGGCCCCACGCTCGCCGCGCTCACGATGTTCGACGTCGACAACAACAAGCCGGGCGAGGTCCTGGTGCCCATGCAGCAGATCGCCTGACCTCCCGCTCGGGCCGTTCGAGGGGAGCGGCCCGGGCGACCGGTCCTGAGACAGAACGCATTCTGATTCACCCTGCGATCCATCCTCGGTACGACGAGCGCCGCCCGCTCCGCGCCTGCGGGCGGCGCTCTCGTCGTGACATCCCGACGAGAGTCGGCATGTTCGGGCGGGTACCTGTCAGTGGGAAATTCCGAGATCGGTTTACACTTTCGTGAGATCGGTGGACGAAGCTGTCGTAGGCGACCCTGATGCGGGCGAACCGCCGAGATCACCGTGTACGGCGGCCTCACCGCCCTTGCGTCCCACAAGTCGATCACCGACGCCACCCGTCCGGGCCCGGGTGACCTCTCAAGAGGCTCAAAACAGAGACACACCGTCGTGATCTTGGCGGAGCCGTCTATCCAGCGGACTCTGTCCTGTTGAGAGCGTCCAGAATCTTGTGCAGCTGCTCCCGGAGACGGCGGACCGCGTGGGGATCGTCGGGAAAGACTTGACGGCCGTCCTCGTCCATGAAGCCATTGTGCACGAACGTGCCGATGCTCCAGATGACGATCCAGGCCAAGAGCCGGAGATCCAGGTCGGGGGCGACGCCCTCCCACGGAGTGGACGTCAGAACATCGATGAACGGCGGAGGGTCTTCGGCTAGCGAAAGGTGTACATCGGTGGCATCCCCCAAGCCTCGATGACTCCACAGCGCGGGCAGTTGCGGGTGGTCGACGATGAAGTCGAAGAACGCGTCTATAACACGATGAATTCCTTCGACCCCGTGGGTGCTTTCGCTCAGTGCGGCGTCGATCCGTGCTGTCTCGATGTCGCGCAGCCTGGCGAAGACTTGCCGGTAGATCTGCTCTCTGCCGATCTCCTCGAGCAAGGTGGTCTCCACCCTGGCGACCTCGCTGATCATTTTCAGGGTCGTCGAATCGTAGCCGAGCTGTGAGAAGAGTTTCCCCGCCGCGTCCAGGATATCGTCATCAATATCATAGCTGGCAGTCATCGAAGCCCCGATCCCGGCTGTTCCTTCTCGCCTCAAACCTCACCGTAGTCTTGCGCCCAGTCTTTCCCCGCATTGCCGACTCGGTGCCAAAAAGACGTAAAATCACATTCACGGATCGGGTCGGCTATCACGGGCTCCCGGGTGATGTCTCCCTTGATCGAGCGCAGCACCGTGACGAGGTGCTGGGTGGCGAGGTGGCCGCCCTGGGAGAAGGCGGTGAGGTGCACGCGGTAGCGCCTCATGGTGGCGCGCCAGTGCTCGTCGGCCGCGGATCGGTCGTCGGTGTAGGGCTCGAACTCCGACAGGGCGACGATGTCCTTGCGCGCCGGGCCCAGTTCCTTCGAGACTTGGGCCGTATGAGTGGAGGCGAGTAACAGCCACTTGATGCCGGTGACGTTCTGTGCCTACGCGTCCTGGACCCAGCCGATGGACATGGCCTCCAGCCCGCCACCATCAGGGATGTCCCGGACGCGCTGCCGGTCGGGTTCCATCCGCTCACCCTGGACCTCTACGTCCCCCGGAACCGGCCGCCCTCTACCTACCTCTACCTTCACGGCGGCGGGTGACGGGGCGGAAACCGCGCCCTCGGTCCCGAAAACGTCCCGGACCTGGCCAGACCCCCCTCGCGCCTGCGTGCGGACATCGATTTGTCAGATGATCGGCGGGCCGAGGGCCGTCGCGATGTGTGCCTGTCTCGATGCGAGTGCCCGGTTCAGCTGCCGTGGTTGGGTGAATCGCAGCGTATTGCGGGAGGGGTCGAAGAAGGCGCAATCGCGGGTGCCGTCGGGTCGGTCGATCGGTTCTTGCATCACCTCGGCGCCCGCGGCCTCGATGCGCTCGAAGGTGGCATCGCAGTCGCCGGTCACGAAGACGAGACGGTGACTCAGGAGGCCCTTGACCGTCAGTTCCTCGATCGTCCGCCGGTCGGCGGGTGAGGCATTCGGGTCCGCGCCGGGCGAGTGGAGAAAGATGCGCACATTCGGATACGAGGGCGGGCCGACGCTCGCCGACCACAGCGCCCCCTCGGGTTCGTTGCGTACGTCGAAGCCGAGGACGTCACGGTAGAAATCAAGCGCCTCGTTCAGATCGTGGACGGCGAGGGTGCAAGACCAGAGCATGACATCGGTGCCGGTCACCCGGATCTGCGGGGCAGGTCGCCTCATCGCCGTCCCTTGTCGTCGGCGTGGAGAGGGACGATGTCGAGGCCCTGGAGGCGGTCCGGGGCGGTGTCGATGGTGATGCTGGTGATCTTCTCGTTGCCGATGGTGAACGTGAAAACGGCCTTCGGTCGGCCTCGGTGCGACCAGACGGCCGCCGGAACCCCATCGACCAGAGCCAGCCGGGCGGCCTGGGCCCGGCCCGCGAAGAACGCCGCCACCGCGTGGGCGCCGCGGACTTCGAGGGCCACGGCGTCCGGATCGAGCAGTTCGAGCAGGGCGGCGAAATCCCCGCTCCGGGAGGCGGCGAGGAAGGCCTCGACGATGTCCCGCTTCGCCGATCGCGCGGCGGCGGACGCCTCCGCCGCGCCTTGCACCCGGCGCCGGGCCCGGCTGGCGAGTTGCCGGGCCGCGGCCGGGGAGCGGTCGATGATGCCGCCGATCTCCACGAACGACACGGCGAAGACGTCGTGCAGGACGAACGCGAGCCGTTCAGCGGGAGACAGGGTGTCCAGCACCACCATCAGCGCGGCACCGACCGAATCGGCGAGCATCGCCTCGTTCTCGGGGTCGGCCGGGCCGGGGCCCGGGTGGGGCGCGTCCGGCTCGGGCGGCAGCGCCCCGGCCGACTCCTCACGCCGGGCCCGGCGGGCCTCGAGCATGTTCAGGCAGACCCGGGCCGTGATCGTGGTCAGCCAGCCGGCCGGATTCTCGATCTGGCCGGTGTCGGCGCGGCTGACCCGCAGCCACGTCTCCTGCAGCGCGTCCTGGGCCTCACCGGGCGAACCGAGCATTCGATGGGCCATCGCGTGCAAGCGGCCTTGGTGCTCGGCGAACCGCTCGCTCAGCCAGTCCTGCTCGATCATCTGTCACATTCCTTCGTTTCGGCCTGTCATATCAACTGACCGGCGCAACCACGCTGATGTGACATCGGGGTCGGCCCCGGGTGCTCGGCCTGCCGGTCCAGACATCTCGAACTGAAGGAGAGACACGATGAAGGCGCACGTGAGCTCGATCCTGCTCGGCGTCCAGGACATGGAGCGGGCCAAGCGGTTCTACACCGACGGTCTCGGCTGGAAAATCAAGAACGACTACGGCATCTCGGTGTTCTTCGAGTCGGACGGCGCCTCGCCCGTCGGCTTCTACGGCCGTGAAGGTCTGGCAGAGCAGGTGGGGACGAGCCCAGAAGGCGATGGCTTCAGCGGGCTCGTCCTCACCTACGTCGTCCGCAGCGAGGCGCGGGTCGATGAGATCATGGCGGAAGCCGAAAAGGCCGGCGCCACCATCCTCAAGCCCGCCGGTGCCCTGCCATGGGGTGGGTACGGCGGCACTTTCACCGACCCTGACGGCTACATCTGGAGCCTGGGCTACAGCGCCCGCGGGACGGATCAGCCTTACGCGGAGTAGCAGCTCTGGTAAGTGTGGACAAGGCCACTCGGCCTGCCCCACACCGATCGGAATGGAGGACGTCGTGAAGTTTCGCACCCTCGTCGAACCACCCGAGCCCATGCGGGGCCTGGAGGTTCCGCCCGAGGTGGTGGAGGCGCTCGGCGGGGGCGCGCGACCGCCGGTGACGATCACCATCAACGGGCATTCCTGGAAGAGCCGCGTCGCGATCATGCGCGGCCGCCTCCTGCTCGGCCTCAGCAACGCCAACCGCAGGGCGGCGGGTGTCGCGGTCGGCGACGAGGTCGAGGTCGAGCTTGAACTCGACACCGAGCCGCGTGTCGTCGTCGAACCCGAGGACTTCGCCCGAGCCCTGAACGACGACCCCGTCGCCCGTGCCGCCTACGACAACCTCGCCTACAGCCACAAGCGCGAGCACGTGCGCGCCATCGAGAGCGCGAAGAAGCCCGAGACGCGCCGACGGCGCATTGAGAAGGCCATCGCCGCCCTGCGCGGCTGAAAACTCCGAAGAAATCACTCCGTCGGCGATCTGCCCACGCCCGGCCCAGCACCAGCGCGCGGCCAGGCAGGCGATACATCGGGCGCCGCCGCCGACAAAGCGGCTGCGTGGCCAGCCGTCCCGGCGCCTCACCGCCGATCTCTCGGTTCGGTATTCGTCGGGCATGCCGGGGTGCTGCAGCGGTGTCGGGAGAAGGACGTCACGAGATCAACTTTCTGCTTTCGGATCCATAGGAGTCATCCCCCGTGTTTCGTTCAAAGGTGGGGGGCGAGTACCTCGGCGATTTCGCGGCAGCGGAGATAGGACTTGACACGGTGAGGGTCGAAGCGGTGGATGGTGATGTCCCGGTCGATCCACACGCCGTCGAAGCGCAGGGGCAGCGCGCGCCGTGGCGCCGCCACGGGGTCGCCCTTGTCGGACAGGTTCCACCACTCGCCCACGCCAGGGGGACGGATGCCCTTTCCGGCAGGCGGCGGCTCGAGGCGGTCGAAGACGACGTTGCGCATGGCGAGGGGGCTGCCGAGCGTCACCAGCAGGTCCACGCGTAGGTCCGGGGCGGAGCACAGCGCCTCGTATGCCACCACGCTGCCCAGGGAATGGGTGACGAGCCCCCTCGGCCGATGGGTGCGGACCGCATCGGCGACGCGCTCGCGGCAGCGTCGACGGCGGTCGGCGAACCGCGGGTCGAAGTAGGTGGCCAGCTCGGCGACCAGTGCTGTGATAACCGGGATGCAGCGGGCACCATAGCGATCGGTGAGGAGACCCACGGCCTGGCGCAGGGCCGCCGTGACCCGGCCCGCCGGGACGGGTGCGGGCGCGTTCGACTCCGCCGCCTCCACACGTGTCTGCTCGGCCCACTCCAAGAACAGTGCACGCGCGAAAGGTTCGAGTGTGTCCGGCCGCGCCGCTCCCATGCCGGTTCCGCGGTCGAGGAGGTCGGCGTAGTAGGCGACCGGCATCTGGCTCGGACCTGCGAGCAGCGGATCATATGCCCGGCATCCCTCGCCGAGCCATTTTTGCCAGTCCGCCTCGATCGCTTGCATGGCGCCGGTGAGGTCCCGCGCGGCGCTGTAGTAGGAGAAGTTCCTGATTCCGTGCACCCCGACGATCGACGCCACCGGCCTCCCTTCGGTGAGGTCGAGGATCAGAATGGCCTTGAGAGGACATTGGCGGCACCCCGGATCTTCGACGGGCACGGATATTCTATGTGGGGAACGTGGGATGCGGGCACATCGTTCTCCGGGTGCGGGACGTAAATCATTCTCGCGCAACCGATCACAAGCCGTGCGGGGGTACGGTGACGAAACCTCAGAGGGTTCGCTCTTAATGGGGGCCGTGGTCAAGACCCGTTCACGGTGGACGGGCAGGCTCGGCCATTTCCTGATCTTTGCCAGCGGCGCAGACCGCCCGATGTTGTCCCAGTGCCCCGAGGTGGAGCGCAACAGGTACCAGGGGCTCGGCGGCGCAGTGGCGACCACCGCCATCACCGCGGCCGTGTCGATGGCGGTGGCCGTGCGGTTGGCGTTCCACAACACGCCCGCCGGGGTGGTGGCCGGAGTCCTGTGGGGGCTGGCCGTCTTCAACCTCGACCGCTGGCTGGTGGCGAGCTACCGGTCGGCGCGCGGAGTGCGGCGCAAGCTGATCACGCTCGCGCCGAGGCTGCTGCTGTCCTTGGTGCTCGGTATCACGATCTCCGAGCCCTTGGTGCTGATGGTGTTCGAATCCGAGGTGACCGCGCAGGTCACCGCCATACAGCGGGAGCGGCAGGAGCGGGCGGAGCAAGAGATCGACCGCAGTCCGCTCGCCCAGAAGATCCGGTCCTACGAAGCGCGCATCGAGGATCTGCGCATGGGCCGGGCGGCATCCGGGGAACTGCGGGCGCAGCTCGATCGTCGTGCCGAACTCCAGCGGGAGCTGGACCAGGCCCGGCGGCAGCGCGGCCAGGTCGGCGCGCAGCTTCAGGGTGAGCAGAACGGTTCGTCGGGCACGGGGCGCGTCGGAGACGGCCCGGAGGCCCGCGCCCTGCGTGAGAGGCTGGCCGGGTTCGACCGGCAGATCGCAGACCTCGAGCGCGACCTCGCCGCGGCCCAGAAGGCCGTCGCGGGCCAGTCCGGGCAGGCGAATGCCGAGATCGGACGCCTCAGAGCCGACCAGGCGAAGCTGGTCGCCGAGCGCGACACCCGGATCGGCGAGGCGCGCCGGGCCAACAGCCGTATCGACGGATTGCTGGTGCGCATCGAGGCGCTCGAGTCGCTGGGACGGCAGCATGCCGCGGTACGCGCCGCCCACTACCTTCTCGCTCTGCTCATCCTCCTAGTGGACATTCTGCCGGTCATGGGGAAGGCCCTGATGGGCGCGGGCGGCCGGAGCACGTACGAGAACCTGCTCGCCGCCCGGGAGCTGGAGGCGAAGGAGCACAGCACGCGGCGCGTGCTGCGCCAGGTGGAGGCGACGACGGAGCTGCGGGCCGACACCCACGAGCGGCGGCGGCACCGGCGCTCCATGACCCGGATCGCACTCGCGGAGGAGCGTTACCGACGCCAGCGCCGCGTCGACCTCGACATTCCCGAGGCGGAGCATGACCTCGATCGGTGATCTCATCAGGCCGATGGACTGGACGCCACGGCTCCTGCGGGTGCGCGTCGGCGAGCGCGTGGTCGTCCTCGGCAAGGGCCGTCCGAAGGTGCTCGGGCCCGGCCGGTACGGGCCGATGTTCGGTCTGCCGCTGACGGGCGTGTCCGAGTACCTCGTCTTCAGCGCCCGGCCGGTGCGACACCGCGCGGTGCTCCCCGGCGTCCGCCTCGCGGACGGGGAGCCGGTGAACCTCGAGGCGGAGACCATCGTCGGCCTGCTGCCCGTGCCGGACGAGGAGCTCCTCGACTGGGCGGCCGACATCGGCGTCGGCGAGCTGCCCATGGGCGAGGCATTGGCCGTGACGTTCGAGTCGACCCTGCGGCGCTTCTGCGGGACGGTCGGCTACGCGCGGGCGAGACGACTGCATTTCGAGCTGGACGAGCCGCTGCGCGCTTGGGCCGTCAGCATGGCAGACGGCCCACTGGAGATACGGAGCGTGAGCCGAGCGGTCGTGACGCCCGCGCCTGGCGCGGATGCCCGGCACGCGGACCGCAGGTCGCGCGACAAGAAGGCCGTCGCCGCCCGCGCTGACGAGCTGACCGCATCCGCTCTCGCGCTGCTGCCCACCGGCCGGTCGGATCCGCTCCAACGCCGACGTGTCCTCGGCTGGATCGACCACGCCGACCACGAGCTGGAGTTGCTCGCCGACCTGCTTCGCACCCGTGGTGCGTCCGAGGGTGCCGTCGGCACGCTGCTGACCAAGGCGTCGATCGCGACGAGCCTGCTCTTGCTCGGCGCACTTCCGGGGGAGGAAGGCCGGCAGGCCCTGCTGTCCCTGTACTCCTGGGCGTCGCTGCGCGAGTCCTGCCCCGCCCAGTGGCCGGTGCTGCGCGGGTTGCAGCAGCGGGGTGACTTCGATGAGCTCAGGGTGATGCTCGGCATGATCGCTCCAGACCTGCCCTCCCCGAGACCGCCGGGGCCGGGACGGCCCTGGACGATGCCGGGCCGGCTCGTGCATGACCCGGCACTGCGCCCCCTCCTACGTTCCCACGGCATCGACGAGCTCGTGGAGGGGGCCTGCGTCGCGCCGACCCGTCGTCCGGGCGGGCGTGCCGTCTACCTCGCGAGCGTCCAGGCCGGGGAACTGCGCGACCGGCCGCCCGGCTGGGACCGCGTGCTGAACGATGCGTCCCGTACCGACCGGACCGTGGTGCTCGAGCTGTCGCCGGACCGGGGGGCGAGCCTGCGCGCGTGGTTTCGCGACCTGGTCGGGCCCGAGCCGAGGCGGGTCGAGGGCGTCCTTCACGGCGACGGGACGCTGACGCTGGATTTGCTGTCGGCGGCCCGGCCGAAGGATGTCCCGGCTTGGGCGCTGCACGTGTTCGCCGAGGTCGTCGCCGGGCTGACCGGGGTCGGTGACGTCGCGTTCCGGCAGTCATAGCCACGGATGCCGCCCCCGTGGGGTCAGCTCTGGCGTGCGAGGGCGATCACTTCCCCGTCGGCGTTCACGAGAAGGTTCCCGCCGGGCAGGACCAGAAGCCCGGTCACCGGCGACGGGAGGGTGAACCGGTGCTCCTGTCCGCGGCGCGTCAGGTCCCACACCACCACCGTGCCCGACCGGTCCCCGCTCACCAGCAGCGACGGCTCCCCGCCGTCCGACGGACCCGCCGCAAGCGCCGATATGGGAGCGGCATGCGCGCCGAGCACGCCGTCTCTGTGCGGGGTGCCCGCGCCCACGAGGCGGACGGTCGTGCCGTCGGCGTCGACGACCGCCTCGAACCGGCCGCCGTCGAGGACCAGTGTGGCGGGGCCTCCGATCGCGACGCGCCCGGCCGGGCAGGAGGGCAGGACGGCGCCGTCGCGGATGGACACGGCGATGTCGGTGCCGTCGTCCGCGGTGAGGACGATCGCGTCGGCGTCGGTCAGGCGCCAGCCGGTGATGTGGCCGGCGGCCGCCGTCGCCGTCCGGGGCCTGGTGGCGTCCGCGTTGCCGTGCCGGGCCTCGACCAATCCGCCCAGGTCCCACACCTGGAGGGGCGTGCCGTCCCCGGCCACGATCACGACGGCGTGACCGCGGACGGTGCCCCAGGCGATCCGGTGGATGCCGTCGAGCCGGGCGAAAGGTCGCGACCGGGCCAGGGGCCTGCCTGTGGAGAGGTCCCACACGTGTGCGGCACCTACCTCGCCACCGGCGATCACCACCGGGCTGCCGCGCAGCTCCGCGCACGTGAGCGTCTCCAGCATGCCCTTGTGGCCGCGCAGCTCGAAAGGCGGCGCGGCGGAGTCGTCCAGCCACCAGCCGCGGACGCGGCCGCCGCCTCCGGCCGTGACCGCGACGGGCCGCCGGTCACGGCTGCCGGCGGTCACCACCGTGGTGGACGTGCCGGTGTCCCGCTGGAACACCACCTGACCGGAGGCGAGGTCGACCGCGCTGACCCGGCCCCCTTGCGCGGCGGTCAAGGCGCACGCCCTGCCCTCCAGCCGGACGATCGACAGGCCGATGAGGCGGCCGAGCCGTGTGACCGGCGCCCCGACGGTGCGGCCGTCTGCGAGACCGAAGCAGTGCAGCCTGCCGGAGTCGTCCGCGACGACCACGGCCGGTGCGCCGTCGATCCACGCGCACGCCACGGCGGGCAGGAACGCCTGATCGTCGATCTCCCAGACGTACCGGGGCTCGGGCTCGGGTGGGCACCATGCGCGCGCCCTCCCGTCGGAGCCGGTACTGATCACCAGGGTTTCGTCCCCCACCTGCGCGCAGGCCAGCGCGTGCACCGATCCCTCGTGTGCCCGGACGGGACGCCTGCGGCGGCCCGGCCCGTCCGTCCACGGGATGGCGTCGCGCCGCAGAAGGTCCCACAGCAGGAGCCTGCCGTTGTCGTGGCCGGTCACGGCGACGGGAACGCCGTCCAAGGACACGTAGGCCAGCGCCGTGGTAGCCGTCTGCCAGCGTTTGATCCGAGGCAGCGCGAAGTCACCGGGAGGCGGTGTCCTTCCGCCGGTGCTGTCCGGGTCACGGGCGCGGCCCGCCGTCCAGATCGGGACCCAGGGCAGGGGCGGCTCCGCGGGCGGGCAGGCGGCCCGGCGTGCGAGAACGGGTCGGCCGGCCCGGGCGGCGGCGAGCACGAACGCGGCGCGCCGCCTCCCGGCCGCCGCGGCGTCGGGTGCCGGCAGCCCGACGATCGTCGCGCGCAGGACGGTGTCCCCGGCTTCGTCCAGAACGGTGGCGAGCCGCTCAGGTGTGAGGCGGAGCAGGAACTCGGGATCGTCGAGCAGTGTCCGCTCCTCGCCCGCCTCGCAGGCGTGTTCCCAACCGTGTTCCAGCAGGTACGGCTCGGCCGCGTCCCAGTCCCGCGCGTCCTCCGGTCCGAGGACCGCGAACAGGGCGGACGGGTCGACCGGTCCGGTCTCGCGGAGCAGCTCCTGAGACAACCCATGGTGGAACAACGAGTACAGCGCGGTGCCGTCGAGCTCGGTCGCCTGGCGCAGATAGTGGTGCCCCGAGACGAGCACGGCACGCAGGTCCGCCTCCACACGGGCGCGGTCGGCCTCGTCCTCCTCCTCGGGGACGGTGCCCGTGCGCACCAGGCGGAACAGCACGTCGGCGGGGATTCCCCGGCCCTTCGCCCGGGAGAGAAGACCAAGGAGGCGGCGCAGCCAGTGACGGGCGGGCCCGGTGGCGAGGTCGAGGTCCAGCATCGCGGCAGGGGTGCGTGGGATCCGCTCCCCGAGACGCTCGGCGTCCGCCGGGTCGGTCAGCGGTTCGCGGCGCTGCGCCGCCAGGAAGTGCTGCACGTAGAGCGTCGCGACGAGGAACGCCCCCCACTGCCGCGGCGCTCCCGGCCGGGTGAGCGCCTTGGCGACCGCGCCCGCGAAGGCCCCCTGTACCGTCGAGGACTCGCGGCATGCCCCATCATGTTCGATCACGTTGTACACATAGATCGACAGATCGCTTCGCAGGACGTCCCTGTCGATCCGGTCCAGGTCCACGGTGAGCTCGGAGCGCCGCGGCGAGCGCAGCAGCGGGTCGAACTCACGGTAGGGGCGGACGCCTACCAGCAGCCGCGCAGGCGTCGCGCCGTCGCCGCGAAGCCGCGTCCCGTCCACGAGAGGCAGCAGCAGCCGTCGCATGACCTCCGGGCCGTCCAGCGCCTCGTCCAGGGCGTCCACCGCGATCACAGGGCGGGTGCGCAGCGATCGCACCGCACCCAGGAACGCGTCGGCGGCGCCGCGGTCGGGGACGCCGAGCTGCTCGGCGAGCGCCGCCGTCACCTGCTCAAGGCTCCGCCCCGCGGCATGCACGGCTACGAAGCGGTCCTTCGGCATCACCGGTGGCAGATGCTGGACCCGCCCCAGCAGTGCACCAGTGTGCCGGGCGAGGACCGGGTGGGCGGCGCAGACCAGCACGCCGATCAGTGATGACTTGCCGGAGCCCGGACCCCCCGTCACCGTCGCGAGTTCGCCGCCGTTCGTGGCCTCGAGCCAGTGGCCCAAGCTCTGCAGCTCCCGCTCACGTCCCGTAAAGTGGCTGATGATCTGCCCGTACCGGCCGTCCGCGCCGCCCGGGCCGGCGGCGGCCTCGACGAAGGGGACGCCGTAGCCGGGAACTCGCCTCCCGGGCGGCTGGGACGGATCGCGGGGCGGGGCCGGGTGTGCGGGCGGCGTCCCCCGGCCGGCGGGTGATCCCGCCGGGCGGTGGCGGAAGAACGGCGGGCATGCCTCGTCGTCGCTCGGGTCGACCAGCGTCGCCGCCACCTGCTGCGGGTAGTGGTCCGCCCGCCGGGCCAGCGCGTTGACCTCCTGCCGTATGAGGCGGGACACGACGGGGAAGGGGACGTGGGCGACACCGTCCGCCAGGTCGAGGCGGCCCTCGGAGATCCGGTGCAGCACCGCGGCGACGGCGAGGCTGAACCGGCCGTCGTACGCGAGTTCGTCTCGCTGGCAGGCCGCCACGACCCAGGCGCGGCGTTTCGCCGTGTCGAGGTCGGTCTGCCAAGCGAGCCGGGAGACGCTCCCGGCGTGGCACAGGTCGAGAAGGAACAGGACGGGGGAGCGGTCGGGCAGGTTCTCGACGAGCCGGATCCACCCCTCCACGTCGGCGGAGGGCCCGCCGTCGGAACCCAGTGCCAGGACGTTGCCGTGCGGCGCCTCGCCGTGCGTGATCACATGGACGACCAGGACGCGCTCCGGGCTGTCCTCCAGCTCTGCCCTGACCAGCGCGTCCAGTGCGGCGGACGTGATCTGCAGGACGACGCGGAGTCGGGAGTCGTAGCCGAGCCGGCCGAGGGCGGCGTCGATGTCGCGGGCGCGCTCGGCAGCGAACGGCAGCTCGTCCAGTCCCTCCGCGATGAACCGCTCGACCGCGACGACGAGCGCGCGGGGGCGGGGGGTGACCGGCGTCATGACCCGTCAGCGGGCGCGGACTCCCTCCCCACCTCCAAGATCGCCTCGGCGACATGGGCCGAGCTCTCGCCCTCGAGGTCCTGAAGATTGCCCTCCTTCAGACCCTTGAGGAACTCCCCGACCATGTCGAGGGCGGGCCCTCCCATCGCTGTGAGCTGGGAGAGCAACCCGCCGGAACCGTCCCCGTTGACGGAGACGTTCCTGAGGTTGGAGAGGTCGGGACGGGACTTGGCGACCTCCCCGAGCTGTTCAGCGACCGCGAGCATGACCAGCCCTTTGATCTCATCACCGGTCAAACCCTTGATCCGGGACGCCGTCTCCAGGCCCTTCGCCCGCGCGGCCGAGAGCAGCTTCACCTCCTCGACCACGGCCAGGTCCATCTGGCGCCCGTGTTCGGTGGCGTTGAGCGCCAGGCGCTCGGCGCTGGCGCGCTCGGTCCGGAAGTCGCTCTCCAGCTTCTCGATCTCCAATTCGACCCGGCGGGCCTCGCGCGTCCTCTCCGCCTTGACCCGCCGGTGCTCCTGCTCCTCGAGGTCCTTCTCGGCGGCCAGCTTGGCCTTGTGCCGCTCGCGCTCGGCCGTGATCTCCGCGACCTCGTGCTCGATGGAGTTCGTCCGGAGCAGCAGCTCATGCTGGCGTTCGGCGGCCTCGGCCTCCAGCCGTCTCTTCTCGACTTTCGCCTCCTCCTCCAGGCGCTTCCTGTCGATGTCCGCCTGCGTCTCCAGCTCCGTGGCCTTGAGCCTCCCGGCCTGTTCGGCCTCGATGACCTCGTTCCTTCTGCTGATCTGCGCGACACTGCGCCGGGCCTTGCCGATCTCGTCCAGGTCGTCGAGGCTCGTGAAGCCGACGTCCTGCACCACGAGCCCGTAGTCGGTGAACGCCTCGGTGATCGCATCCCGCACGCGGGCGACGACGCTTTGGCGGCGCGTGTTCAGGTCGTCGTGCTCGGTCTCGCTGACCACCTCGGTCAGCTTGCTGTGCGCGAGGTTGCGGATCGTCTCCGTCCTGCTCTCCGGCTGCATCGGGAGCCGCACGGCGGCACGCCTGATGTGCTCCTTCTTGTCCTCGATCCGGTACGACAACGCCATGATGATGTTGACCCGCAGCTGCTGCTTCGTCTCACAGTTCTTGGCCTCGATCGGGATGTCCTCCACGGCGAGAGGGATCTCCCGGCGGCCGCGGTGCGGCGGCGGGACGAATTGCGCCCGTCCCAGGACGACGCGTAACCGCGCACCGTCCGTCGTCTTGAATCCCCACAGGCCACCCCCTGAGAACACCACGGCCGTACTCGTGTTGGGCGGCGTCACCCGGAACCGCGTGTAGACCACATACCCGAAGATCGGCACGGCGACTGCCGCGATAGTGACAACCCAAAGCATCGGCGGACCCCCAAGGATTGCGCGATTCGCTCGGTTCAGCGACACCCTGACGAAAGTATAAGGAACAATCCACCCGTTTTCATGCTCACGAATATTAGTGGGCTTGTTGTAGTCTAATCTGTCTGGTGTGAAGGGTGGGAACGGCCTTGGCGACGCCGGTAATGCCCTTGAGTGCCTTCGGTCCTTACGGAGATCTCCGCTGGACAACGTGGATCGAACTACCGCGGTATGCATGGCAGGAGGGCGTTGACTGGGAGTATCCGCCCAATTATCCCCACGTAGGAACTTTGCTCTTTCATAAGCAGGTTTCTAGTGGGTAGTCCGACTCTAGGTGCTTTGAGAAGGCGATCGGCTTGCTGGAATGCAACGCGATCTTCGACTAACTGGAGATCGTCCGCGATTGTCGGCTCCGCCACGGTGCGCTTGGGGTGTTCAGCCGGGTCGGGTGCGACACCTCAGCCGTAGGTTCTTGCAGATCAGCTCCATGCGGGCGGCGACGTGATTGGTGCGTGAAGCCAGGTCTCGTCGTGCATGGGCAGGTCGAGGGTCCGGATCCGGGCGAGGCGCCGGTCACCGTTCCCGCCTGGGAGCACGACGACGTCGGTGACGCTGCTGGAGAGGTTGACCGCGGCGCTGCCACCGAGTGCGATGACACGAGCGCGAGCCGCCGCGGCACGGGGATGCGAGCCGCCTAGCACGAGCACGCGCCGCCCGAGCAAGGCCATTCCGGGCGGTTCGTCAGGTCGGGCTACATCGGGAGAACTCCCGGCTTGAGGCGTGATGGTGGAAATGCCGTGCGGCGGAGATAACGGTGTCGACTGCTGCGGGATACCGGGCTGTACGTGCTGCAAAAGACGCAGGAACATGGGCTCATCGATGAGAGGAACGCCTTCGGCGGCTGCGCGCCGCGCCTTGGTGCTGGAGGAGTTCGGGCTGTTCGTCACCAGCGCGCTGGTGTGGCGGCTGACGGTGGACATCATGTTCAGTCCGGCTGCGGCGGCCTTGGCCGTGAGTTCGGCGCGTGCTGTCCGGGTGTCGCCCGTGATGGCGATCTTCATTCCCTGGACGAGTGGACTGCCGACGGCGAGTCGTCCTGGGTTGCGATAGGCGCATGCGACCTTGGCGGTACGGGCCGGATACCGTGTGCGAGTGGTTTGGCGGGGCGGGCAAGGTACCAGCGGCAGGGGTAATCCAAGCCGCGCCGCTGCCGTCAGAGAGCCGTGGAGCACTCCGGCGAGGACACGCGTGTCGTCCGCTGCGTCGTGTGCCCTGCGCTGCACAACGCCATAATGGGCGGCCAGTGTCCCCAGCCGCATGTTCGGTGTGGGGGGCGACAAACGGCGGTTCAGAGCCAGGGTGCATAGCCGTTGATCGACGGGTAGTCGAAGTCGGGCGCGGGCGAATTCGTGGACCAGAAAGTCGTAGTCGAAGCGCGCGTTATGGGCGACCATCACACGCCCCTGCAGCAGGGCCGCGACTTCTGGGGCGATCTGCTCGAACCTGGGGGCGCCCGCCAATCGTTCCATGGTGAGTCCGTGGATGTGGACGGGCCCGGGATCGCAGCCAGGGTTGAGCAGAGACGAGAACTGACCGGTCACCTGTCCGTTCGCGTCGATCGTCAGCAATGCGATGGACAGCACGCGATGCTCCGAAGGTCGAAACCCGGAGGTTTCGACGTCGACCAGTGCCCAGTCCGAAGGATGGTTCTGCATGGCAGCGCGCGTCCAAACGATCAAGATCGGCTGATTGGACTCCAGATGCTAATCAGCCGACCGTCCCTTGTCGCTGGGCATCGCAACGTGTCGCTCCAGCAGCGTGTGGCCATTGTCGGCCATGTTTATGTGGTCCGGAGCGCCGGAGCGCCAAGGATTCTTATCCGGCCCTGCCTTGCGTAATACATGTCGAGGCTTCCGGCGCTCTGCTGAGCAGTGATTTCAGGGAGCTGTGCGTTGTAGGGGTATGGGGAAGAGGACGGCCGAGTGGATCATTACGACGTACAGCTTGGCGAGCTTCTTCCCGCCGCCCACGCAGTGCTTACCGTACTGTGCTGCCCACTCAGCGGGGCTTGCCCTGGCCGAGTGCCTCGATGGACTTGGCGATGCGCCGCTGCCGGGTCTGTTCGGTCTTGGCGCCGTCGATCTGCAGCACGTGGTAACGCCGATTGCTGTAGGACAGGTCGTTCCAGGTCTGCTGCGCCGCCGGTTCCGAGGCGAGGGCCTGCGCGAAGTCCTCAGGAATCTCGACCACGCGAGGCTCGGTGTCCAGTTCGAGGACGACCTCGATATCCTCTCCCGCCTCGACACCCGCCCGTTTCCGGTTCTCGGCGGCCAGCGGCAGCATGTACCGGTCACCGTAGACGGCGACCGTACTGCGGTAACTGTGGCCACCGATGGTCACCTTCACCTTCGGCTTCTTGCCCGCTCCCAGCTGCTGGACCACCTCGGCGGGAACCTCGAAGCCGGTCGCGGTCCTACCGCCCAGCTCGACTGTGGTCCGGAACTTCTTCACCGCACATCCCCCCTGATCATCCATATCGACGGGCTCCGCAGGAGAGCCTCTTCTGCCGAGTCTGGTTTGTCATCTTGTCCCACGCGGAGTCCGGCACACGCCAACGTCTCGGCGCGATCCGCCAGAACCCGTATGGAGCATCTCGGATTGACGCATGCCGATATGGGCATATGATGGGGGGATGGCACGAGCAGCGACGACGTCGGACGTCTTCAACGCGATCGCCGAGCCGCAGCGCCGGGACATCCTGGCGTTGCTGCGGGCGGGTGAGCGGCCGGTGACCGATCTGGCCCGGGAGCTGGGGATGACCCAGCCGGGGGCCTCGAAACACCTGCGGGTGCTGCGGGAGGTCGGGCTGGTGCGGGACCGGAAGGCGGGCAAGCAGCGCCTGTACGGCCTTGACGCCCGCGGGCTGCGGCCCGTCCACGAGTGGACCGGTGGATTCGAGCGGTTCTGGAACGAGAGCTTCGACCGGCTGGACACCTATGTGCAGGACCTCAAGCAGACACGACAGGAGCAATGACCGATGGCAGCGAAACAACGGGACGCGCCCGCGCATTCGGCGGCGTCCGACCGGGAAATTGTGATCTCCCGGGTCATCAGTGCCCCACCGGAACTGGTGTTCGAGGCGTTCACCGAGGTCCGGCACCTGTCACGCTGGTGGGGGCCGGAAGGGTTCACCACCACCACGCGGTCCTTCGAGTTCCGCGTCGGCGGGGAGTGGGACTTTGTGATGCACGGACCGGACGGAACCGACTACCCAGAATGGATCACCTGGACCGAGATCGCCCCGCCGCGGCGGATCGCGTTGCTGCACGGTGAGTCCCGTGGTGACCCGGACGCCTTCGAGTCGGTCCTGACGTTCGCGCCCGACGGCGCGGAGACCCGGATCGAGATGCGCACGGTCTTCCCCACCAAGGAACTGCGCGATCAGGCGGTCGAGAAGTACCACGCGATCGAGGGCGGCCGGCAGACCCTGGGCAACCTGGCGGCCTACGTAGCCGAGATCGTCGGGAAGGGGGCCGGGGACTGATGGCCGGAAAAGTGTTCTTCAGCGTGTCCATGTCGCTGGACGGCTTTATCGCGCCCGGGTCGCCCGGGGAGCTGATGGGCCAGCAATGGATGGAACTGCAGGCGTGGCTCCTGCCGCAGCGGTTCACCCGGGAGAACCTCAAGCTGGGCGAAGGTGGCGAGGAAGGGCGCGACAACGACATCGCGCGGGAGACGTTCGAGCGCACCGGCGCGAGCGTCATGGGGAGGCGCATGTTCGACGCGGGCGAGCGGATGTGGCCGCCGGAAGCGCCATTCCACACACCGGCCTTCGTCGTCACCCACGACAAGCGTGACCCCTGGGAGCGGCCGGGTGGGACCACCTTCCACTTCGTCGACGACGGCATCGAGCACGCGCTCGACCAGGCCCGCCGGGTCGCCGGTGACCGAGATGTCCGCATCGCCGGTGGCGGCGCGACGATCCTTCAGTACCTGAACGC
This sequence comes from Actinomadura graeca, assembly GCF_019175365.1. Classification (NCBI taxonomy): domain Bacteria; kingdom Bacillati; phylum Actinomycetota; class Actinomycetes; order Streptosporangiales; family Thermomonosporaceae; genus Actinomadura; species Actinomadura graeca. Next base: position 5,697,044 of record NZ_CP059572.1, read on the forward strand.
CGGCCTGATCGACGAATTTTCGATCGCGCTCTCACCCGTACTGTTCGGCTCCGGGATCCGCCTGTTCGAGGGCGTGGACGCCGGCCGCGTAGCCCTGGAGCAGGTCCATGCGGAGCCCTCCCCGCGGGCAACGCACCTGACCTACACCGTCCGCCAGCGGTAGGCACACAGCGGACGCGGGGGCAAGACCCTCGCGCTTGGCATGCCGCCCCTCTCCTGCCGGGATGACCGGTCCACCTGCTGGAAGGCCAGGAAGGAGCCGGAGGCACCTTCAGCGCCCGAGGCCCGGTTCGGTGGTCGGGACGGGTCGTAGCTGATCCACGGCTGCGACTGCGGGACGGCGGGCCGGACCGGCGGCCCGCCCGGTCGGCGACGGATGCCGCCATCAGTGCTTGGCCAGGCGGGCGATCGTGGACCGGGCGGTCAAGCGTGCGCCTTGGCCGTCCGACTCGTCCTACAGATCGCGCACCGCCGGCAGCGGTTCCCGAACGGCTGCCGTGGTCGTCGCACGGCGCCGGGCCGCCAGTTGGTTATGCGGCGACGAAGTTTGCGCACAGCGCACCGACGGTTCCTCCTCAGGATGGGGATTCCCCTTGTGGTGGACGAGCTGGGGATTCCCAAGGCGAGAACCCCAGGAGAGGTCGCCCGGGCCAGGCTCGTGAGTGCTGTGCGGGCCTGGCCCGTGGTGGCTTGAGCCGAGCCGCTGGTTACCCGGGTCGGGTGATCACGATGGAGTTGATCGGCGTGAGGTTCGGACGGTACGCGCCGATTCCGTTCACTGGGCCGCATTGCAGGCCGTCACGGTCGAAGCAGGGCTTTGCGTTGCCGGTCTGGCTGTTGTCGGGGTCGGTGCACACGGCCTCCGACGGGCAGGGAACTGGGCCACGGCGGCGTGTCCGGTGGACGCGGCGGCGGCGACAGTGGCGTTCAGCGCGGTGGCGGCGAGGACGGCGGCCGGGCGCGGGAACGCCGGGCGGGTTGCAGATCGCATTGACGGCTTCCTTGTGGAGAAGGGGTTTCGCCTGCGCTGGATGCGCCGAGGATCCTGAGGGCGAGACCGCCCCGGGGAGCAGGACGCAAGAGCCACCACGAGCGGGGCCGACCACAGACCGCGTTTCGGTGGCCGGTGGTTGGGCGGACACGGGGCTGCGACGGGTTGATGTAACTCGCGCCCGGCCCCGCGGTACCGGCCATCTGAGCGCGGGCCGGGCGGCGCCCGCGCCGCACTCTGTTCGGTTCGCTGGTTGGTGCGATTGGGACCGCCACCGGGTTGGGGCCGCCTGGCGCGGGGGGCTCTGTGGTCGGTTGCCTGGTGGCTTCTGAGGTCGGGTGGCTTCGTCGGCTTCGGGGCGCGCGGGTTTGTTCCAGGGGAGTGCTCTGGGGTGGGCGCCCAAAATTGACCCAATACAGCTCAAAGGTAAAAATAACGCTATCTTGGGTTGTCTTCTGTGGTGCGAATGGTCCACACTTTGGGGCATCGGAGCTGCTAGTAGGGGTTGGGACTGGTGAGACACACGAGGTTGGTCGCGCTTGCGGCGGCGGCGCTTGCATGCCTGTCCTCGGCGGCGTGCGGGGACGGCGGCAAGACGGCGAAGAGCGGGGGTGCCGAGGTCACCTACATGACCGCGTTCGGCACGTTCGGCCGGGAGGCGTACGCCTACGTCGCCAAGGACAAGGGCTTCTTCAGGGACGCGGGGATCGACGTCACGATCCAGCCGGGTCAGGGGACCGGGAACAACCTGAAGTTGATGACGGCCGGGAAGGCGGACTTCGCACCGGTCGGCGCCCTGTCCCTGGCGCAGGCGATCGACAACCGGCCGGGGCTCGGCATCGTCGCCACGGCGGCGCTGGACCAGCACACGATGGCCTCGATCATGACGACCACCAAGTCCGGGATTGGGCGACCCGCCGATCTGGCCGGGAAGTCGGTCGGAGGGCTGCCCAACTCGGAGGTGCCGGCGTTGACGGCGGCCTACTCGCGCGCCGCGGGCTTCGACGCCGGGAAGATCAAGCACGTCGCCGCCACGCCGACGCAGCTGCCCGGCCTTCTGGCCGCGGGCTCGGTCGACGCGATCGGTCAGTACGTCGTCTCGCAGGGCCTGATCAGGAAGGCGGTAGGCGGGGAGGTCACTGTCTTCCCCTTCAAGCAGTACCTGCCGGACGTCTACGGGGCGCTCCTCGCGGTCCGGGGGAGCCTGGCGACCCAGGACCCCGCGCTGGCGAAGAAGTTCACCGGTGCACTTCTGAAGGGGCTGGAATACGCGATCGACCATCCGGAGGAGGCCGGTCAGATCCTCCATAAGGCCGTCCCTTCGCAGAACGCCGACCAGGCGGCCGCCGAGATCCGGCTTCTGGCGCCCTACGACAAGGACGGCTCGGCCGCGGTGGGTGCCGTGGACGCGAAGCGCGTCGACCGGATGCTGGCGCAGTTCACCAAGGACGGCCTGCTGAAGCGGCCGCTGAAGTTCGGTGATCTGTTCGCCGCCGAGGGGGCGCGCTGATGAATGGGCCCCGCACGATGCCCGTGGAAGGAGGACGGTCGTGATCGAGATCGAGGAAGTCTCCAAGGTCTACGAACGGGATGGGCATGCCGTCCATGCGTTGGAACGTGTGGACCTGGAGGTCAAGGAGGGGGAGTTCGTCACCCTGCTCGGACGGTCGGGGTGCGGCAAGTCGACGTTGCTGCGTTCCATCGCGGGTCTGGAACGGCCGACCTCCGGCCGCGTCAGCATCCGGGGTGAGCGGGTCGACAAGCCACGGCGCGACGTCGGCATCATGTTCCAGAAGACGGCGCTGCTGCCGTGGCGCAATGTGATCGAGAACGTGCTGCTTCCCGTGGAGATCATGCGACGCAAATCCGCCGCGAGCCGGGCGCGGGCCCTGGAACTGCTGGAGACGGCGGGCCTCAAGGGATTCGAGAACCGCAGGCCCGGCGAGCTTTCCGGGGGGATGCAGCAGCGGGTGTCGCTATGCCGCTCGCTCATCCACGATCCCGATGTGCTGCTGATGGACGAGCCTTTCGCCGCCCTGGACGCCCTGACCCGCGAAGAACTGACCGGAGAACTCCAGCGGATCTGCGAAGAACAGGGGAAGACCGTGGTGTTCGTTACGCATTCCATCGACGACGCGGTCATGCTCGCGGATCGCACCGTTGTCATGACGCCGCGTCCCGGACGGGTCAGCCACGTGGTCCACATCGACGCGGTCCGTCCGCGGAGCCTTGGGCACAGCGAGCAGAGCGGATATCTGGCCGAGCGCCGGAGGCTGCTCCACGACATGCTGTTCGAGCGTTCGAGGAGCGGCACATGACTCGCACAGCCAGCGTCGTTCCCGAGCGGGTGAGCCGTCCTGTGGTCCGGGTGCGGCCCGCGTTCACGCAGCGGAGGACGTCCAAGATCCTTCTGCCGCTTCTCGCGGTGGCGGTGTGCGTCGCGGTGTGGTGGCTCCTGACGGTGGTCACCGGCTGGTCGGAGGTGCTGCTGCCCTCGCCGGGCGACGTGCTCTCGGCTCTGTGGACCGAGCGTTCCCTGATCATCAACAACACCTGGTCCTCGCTCGGCGAGATCCTGGCCGGCTTCGCCCTGGCCGTCGCCGTCGGGTTCCCCCTGGGAGTGGCGATCGCCTATTCGGTGGTGGTCGACCGGATGCTCTCCCCGGTGCTGTTCGCTTTCAACGCCGTCCCCAAGGTCGCCGTGGCCCCCATTCTCGTGGTGTGGGGCGGTTTCGGACCTATGCCGAAGATCGTCATGGCCGTGCTGCTCGCCTTCTTCCCCATCGTCCTGTCCGCGGCGGCGGGAATGAAGGCGGCGCCGTCGGAGTACCGGGAACTGCTCCGGTCCCTTGACGCGGGTCCCTTGCAGACCTTTCTCCGGGTGCGTCTTCCCGCGTCGCTCCCGCACCTGTTCGTGGGGCTGAAGAACGCGATCACGCTGGCCACCATCGGCGCGGTGATCGGTGAGTTCGTCGGCGCGAGCAAGGGCCTGGGCTATCTGGTCGTGGTGTCGGGGGGCAACGCCGACACCGCCCTCGGATTCGCCGCCGTCGCGGTCCTGGCCGTGCTGGCGGTCGCGCTCTATTACATCATCGTGGCCCTGGAGACCTGGCTGGTTCCCTGGGCCGACCAATCCTGACCCGCTCGGGTCTCGTCGATTGTCCCGCCCAGTGCTGCCGGACGGGAATGGGAGGAAGGGTACTTCTTTGCCTCGATACACTAAAGCAGAAGCTCGGGAATGGGCCCGCGAGCATATGCGGGGGACGGCGAACACCACCATCGCCTCTTACAGTTCGGACCTGCGCACGCTCAACGAGCAGGGCATCCGGCACGACATCCGCAGGGCCGCGCAACTCGGTTTCAAGGGGACGCTGATCTGTTCGGAGACCGCGCTCTCCTTGGAGGAGTACGAGCAGTTCACCGGTTGGGCGGCGGACGAGGCGGACGGCCTGCTGCACATCATCTTCCAGGCGGCCTTCAACACGCTGGAGGAGAACATCGAGGCGGCGCGCCGGGCGAGCGCGGCGGGCGCCGACTATGCGCTGCTGTCGTATCCCGCGAACTTCTATCCGACGGACGAGGGGGAGATCTACGAGTACACCAAGGCGTTCTGCGACGCGGTGGACCTCGGGGTCATGCTCTTCCCGGTGCCGTTGTGGAACTTCGGCCGTCTGCATCCGGCCGACATCGCCCCCGACATGCTGGAGGCGCTGGTGAAGGACGTCCCGAACGTCATCGCCATCAAGGCCGAGGGGGCGATGCCGCTGACGGCGGGCCTTCTCGACGTGCACCGGCGGCTGTCGGACACGGTGGTGATCTCCTGCCCGCTGGAGAAGGAGGTCATTCCGCTGATGAGCTATGTACCGTTCCAATACAGCGGTACCAGCAACTTCGAGTACTACGGCACCTCGATGCCGCGCATGTTCGAGGCGGCGCGTGACGGGGACATGGACACGGCGATGGACATCTACTGGTCCATCATGCCGGCCCGCAACGCCAACGCCGCCGTCGGCACGTACGTCCCGCAGACCGGGCTGATCAACCGGATGCTCTGGAAGTACCAGGGGTGGCTGAACGGGATGAACGGCGGGCCGCTGCGGCAGCCCACGATGAAGGCGTCGGACCGCCAGATGGAGCAGCTGCGCCAGGGCGTCCGCGCGTCGGGGATCGCCGATGCGGCCGAGCCGAACAGCGCGTTCTTCGTCGGCCGCAACCCGGCGTGAGGAGCTGACGGATCATGGACATCAACGGCATCGCACGGCTCGTCTACGGTGTGACCGACCTGGACCGGTCGGCCGCGTTCTTCACCGATCTCGGGCTGACCGCCTCGGAGAGCGGCGCGGACGGCACTGTTCTCACCTTGGACGAGGGGTCGGCGATCGAAGTGCGCCGCGGTGACGACCCGGCGCTTCCCGAGCCGTTCCTGGACGGCGACGGGCCGCGCGAACTCGTCTGGGGAGTGCCCGACCGCGAGCAGCTGGAGCAGGTCCGCGCCGAGCTGAGCCGGGACCGGACCGTCACGGTGGCCGACGACGGCTCGCTGCACACCCGGGACGACGCCGGAATGGCGATCGGCTTCGAGGTCTTCGAGCGGCGGCAACCGGAGATGGACGGTTCGCCGGAGAACTCGCCGTCGAACATCCGCCGGTTCAACGCACGCCGCCGGTGGTACGAGCGGGCCGAGCCGAAAATGCTCTTCCACGCCGTGTTCGGGATGCCGCGGGCGGTGGAGAACGTGGCCTTCTACACCGGGCGGCTGGGATTCCGGGTCACCGATGTGCTGCGTGGCAAAGGCGCCTTCCTGCGGGCTCCCGGCCGTTTCGAACACCACAACCTGTTCGTCCTGAAGACGCCGAGACCCCTGTTCAGTCATGTGTCCTTCGGCGTCGAGAGCGTCGACGAACTGATGGTGGGCGCCAATCACATGCAGCGTTCCGGCTGGTCGGCGACCAGCGAGATCGGCCGCCACCGCGTCTCGTCCATGATCTTCAGCTATGTGCCCTGCCCGGCGGGGGGACGGGTCGAGTACTCGGCCGACGGCGACTACGTGGACGACTCCTGGCGGCCGAGCGTCTGGTCCGAGCCGTTCGCGCACGTGTACTGGGACAGCCACCTGCCCGAGGGCTCGGCCGCCCCGGCGCGGGACATCGAGCCGCTCGACGGGCCGGTGGAACGGTACATCGAGGCGAAGCGGGGCGCCCGGTGAGCATCAGACGCGTCGTCACCGGCCATGACGGCACCGGCGCCGCCGTGGTCCTGAGGGACGGGCCCGCCACCAACTCCCGGCGCCGGGAGGCGGCCGGGGGGCTCGTGTCCACCCTCCTGTGGACCACGGCGGAGACACCGGCGCGGCTGGGCGGGGCCGATGACCGGGGCGACGTCGAGATCGGCGTCGCGCCGCCGCCGCGCGGGAGCGTCTTCCGGGTCGTGGAGTTCCCGCCCCTCGGTGCGCAGGCCACGGCGTTGAACCAGGCGGACATCCTGGCCGAGATGGGCATCGCCGACGACGGCGGCGTGGGCCGCCGGCACCCCTTCACCCACCGGACCGCGTCGCTGGACTACGGCGTCGTCCTCAGCGGGCGGATCAGGCTGATCCTGGACGCCGACGAACTGGTGCTGGCCGCCGGGGACGTCCTGGTCCAGCAGGCCAACGACCATGCCTGGGTGAACGATTTCGACGAGTCCTGCTCGGTCGCCTTCGTCCTGCTGGACGCCGCGACCGGCCGATGAGGGCGAGACCGGCGGTGCCGGTGGCATCCCCCGGCTCATTTTCTTGAAGGAGCACGTGATGGACGTGGATTGGCATTGCCTCATTTCCCAGCCCGAGCACGGGGTCGCCGCGGACAAGGACGTCCGGGTGGTCATGCGCGACGGTGTCGAACTGGCCGTGGACGTCTTCCGGCCCGACGGCGACGGGCGGTACCCGGCGCTCCTGTCCTATTCGCCCTACGGCAAGGACGTCCAGCGCGTCCTGGACAAGCAGAGGCCGCACAGTTCCCGCACCGGGAACGGTGGACAGGAGGCCGGTGACACCGGCTATTTCGTGAGCCGCGGATATGTGCACGTCATCGCCGACGTCCGCGGGTCGGGGGATTCCGGCGGCAGTTACGACTTCCAGGGCCGCCGTGAGCAGCTGGACGGATACGACCTCATCGAATGGATCGCCGAGCAGCCCTGGTGCGACGGCAATGTCGGCATGCTCGGCATGTCCTATTTCGGAGTCGTGCAGAACCTGGTCGCCGCGACGCGGCCCCCGCACCTCAAGGCGATCGCCCCCTACGAGGCGTACACCGACCGGTACCGGCACTCGGTCTATCACGGGGGCATCTTCGACGAGGGGTTCTTCCACCAGTGGTTCGAGCACCTGAGCGTCCCGCCGCAGCGGCCGCTGATCTACGACTTCCTGGACGAGAAGGAGGTCGACCGGCGCCGCGCCGCCCTGCTCGCCGAGCCGGAGATCGTCGACAGCCCCTACCTGCACATCCAGCTCAAGTACGAGACGAAGAACCCGCTGATGTTCGACTTCCTCGTCGAGCCGCACGACGGGCCGTACTACTGGGAGCGCTCCTCCAACCGGGTGCTCGACCGGATCGAGGTGCCCGCGCTGCTGATGGCGCGCTGGAGCGGCTGGCCGATCCACCTCGCCGGCGCCTTCGAGGCGTGGCGGGGCATCACCGCCCCGAAGAAGATGATCATTATGGAGACCGAGTGGATCACCGGGCCGATGCGGCCGTGGCGTGACCACCAGGACATCATCCTGCGCTGGTACGACCACTGGCTGAAGGGGAACGACACCGGGATGCTGGACGAGCCGCCGATCACGCTGCTGGTCAAGGGCACCGACGAATGGCGCCATGAGCACGAGTGGCCGCTGGCGCGCACGGTGTGGACGCGGTTCCACCTGCTGCCAGACGGGAGCCTGGACCGGGAGCCGGACGGGAGCCTGGACCGGGAACCGGGCACCGGCGAGGCGTCGCTGGACTTCGAGAACGACCCGTGGATCCGGCCCGGCGACACCTCGCCCGGACTGGACTTCGCGACCCCGCCGCTGGAGAGCCCGCTTGAGGTGACCGGCCCGATCGCGCTCCACCTGCGGGCCGAACTCGACCAGCCCGACGCGACCTGGATCGTCACGCTCCGGGACGTCGCGCCCGACGGGTCGTCCACGGTGGTGACCAAGGGGTGGCTGCGTGCCTCGCACCGCGCGCTCGACCCCGAGCGGTCCGAGCCGTACAAGCCGTACCATCCGCACGACCGGACGGTTCCGGTGCCCGTCGGGGAGCCGCAGGACTACGCCATCGAGCTTCGCGAGACGTCCATGGTCTTCCGCGCCGGGCACCGGCTGCTCCTCCAGGTGCGGGGCCAGGACACCCAGACCGAGGAGCCGGTCTGGTACCACACGTGCAACCCGGTGCCCACCACGCACCGCCTGCTGCTCGGCGGCGACGCCGGATCGCATCTGCTGCTGCCGGTGATCGAGTCCTGATGGCCACGTCCACACCCGTGTTCATCTCGGCCGATCAGGCGCGTGACCTGCTGGACTGGCGGGGCGCGGTCGACGCGATGGCGGACGCCTACGACCGGCCCGCGGAGCCGGCGGCGTTCCCGCCCCGGTCGATCGCCGAGCGGGACGGCGCGTGGCTGCGCGCCCACATCGGCGTCCCCGAAACAGGCCGGTGGATGGGGGCCAAGCTCTTCGCCCGCTCACCGGGCCGCGCCGCCTCGTTCGTCCTCGTGCTGTTCGACAAGGAGTCCGGGGAGGTGGCGTGCCTGCTGGACGGCTCGGCCGTGACGGCGTGGCGCACCGCCGCGACCTCCGCGCTCGCCGTCGGCCTGCTGACCCCGGGCCGCCGGCACGACGTCGCGCTGGTCGGCAGCGGGCTGGAGGCGAGGACCCACCTGGAGGCGCTGGTGGCGCTGGGCCTGGCCGGCTCGGCCAGGGTGTTCAGCCCGACCCCCGCGAACCGGGAGCGGTTCGCGGCGGAGGCGGGCCGGGCGCTGGGCGTCGACGTCCGGCCGTGCCGGACGGTCCGGGAGGCCGCGGACGGCGCGAGCCTCGTGCTCGGCGCCGCGCGGTCCCGCGACGAGATCCCGACCTTCGGCCCCGAGGAGGTCGCCGACGGTGTGCTCGTGGTCTCGATCGGGTCCACCCTGCCCGCGCAGCGCGAGGTGGCGGTGGAGCTCATCGCCGCGTCCGACGTCATCGTCGCCGACGACGTCGAGGAGGTCGGCGCCGCCACCGGTGACATGATCGCCGCCCGTGCCGCCGGCGTGGACGTCGACAGGAGGCTGGTCTCCCTGCACGCCCTCAAGGCCGGCGGGTTCACCGCACGTGTGGCGGAGGCCCGCCGCGTCCTCTACAAGTCCGCCGGGTCGGCGATCCAGGACCTCACCCTGGCCGCATGGCTGTTCGACCGTGCGCGGAGCACGGGCGCCGCCACGCCGCAGACCGCACCGTTCGAACTGAAACAGCCGACGAGACGAGCCGGAGGGCCCGCCTGATGACGGTCGCCACACGGGGAACCGATGTGCTGAAGGATCCGGACCTGCTGAGGGAAGCCGCCCTCGTGGGCGGCGAATGGATATCGGCCGGGGCCGCGTCCACGGCCGTGGCCAACCCCTCCAACGGAGAGCCGCTCGGCCGGACGCCCGATCTGGCCGAAGAGGACGTGGTGCGCGCGATCGACGCCGCCGCGGACGCCCTGGGCCCGTGGTCCGGGCGGACCGCCCACGAACGCGCCGCGATCCTGCGGCGCTGGAACGACCTGATCCTGGACCACCGGGACGATCTCGCCCGCCTCATGACCCTGGAACAGGGCAAGCCGCTGCCCGAGGCGGCGGGCGAGATCGGGTACGCCGCGTCCTTCGTTGCCTGGTACGCCGAGGAGGCCACCCGGACGTACGGCGAGGTCATCCCCACCTACGACCGCGACCGCCGCATGGTCGTGATCAAGGAACCGGTGGGGGTGTGCGCGGCGGTGACGCCGTGGAACTTCCCGTCCGCGATGGTGACCCGCAAGGCGGCGCCCGCGCTGGCGGCCGGGTGCACGATGGTGCTCAAGCCCGCGCCGGGCACGCCGTTCTCCGCGCTGGCACTGGCCGGGCTCGCCCGCCGCGCCGGTGTGCCCGACGGCGTGCTGTCGGTGGTCACCGGCGACGCCGAGATGATCGGCCGGGTGCTGACGTCGGACGCCCGGGTGCGCAAGCTGTCCTTCACCGGATCGACCGCGGTCGGCAGGCTCCTCATGCAGCGGTCGGCGCGGACGTTGCAACGCGTGTCGCTGGAATTGGGCGGGAATGCGCCGTTCCTCGTGCTCGACGACGCGGACGTGGACGCGGCGGTGACCGGATGCGTCCAGTCCAAGTTCCGCAACGCGGGGCAGACCTGCGTGTGCGCCAACCGTGTCATCGTCCAGGCGGGTGTGGCGGAGGAGTTCCAGGCCAAGCTGGTTTCGGCCGTCGGGGAACTGCGCGTCGGCGACGGCTTCGGCGAGGGCGTGGACCTGGGGCCGCTGATCGACGCCGCGGCGGTCGCCAAGGTCGAGCGGCACGTGCGCGACGCCGTCGAGCATGGTGCGAGCGTCCTCACCGGCGGCCGGCGGCACGACCTCGGCGGCACGTTCTTCCAGCCCACGGTGCTCGGCGGGGTGACGCCGCGGATGCTGGTCGCGCACGAGGAGACCTTCGGCCCGCTCGCCCCCCTCTTCACGGTCGCGGACGACGACGAGGCCGTGCGGCTGGCGAACGCGACCGCCTCCGGCCTGGCCGCCTACGTCTACACCCGCGACATCGGACGCGCCTGGAGGATCGGCGAACGCCTCGACGTCGGCATGGTGGGGGTGAACACCGGCCTGCTGTCGTCGGCCTACGCCCCGTTCGGCGGGCGCAAGGAGTCCGGCATGGGACGCGAGGGTGCCCGCGCGGGGATCGAGGAGTTCCTGGAGACCAAGTACCTGGCGTTCGCCGGTCTCGCCGACGAGGGTCAGGCGACCGGCAGGTAGCTGCTCGACGTGATGCGCCGGTGGGTGACCTCCAGATGGCGGCGCATGTGCCGCTCGGCCAGTTGCGGTTCCCCGTCCCGGATCGCCTCGACGATGCGGACGTGCTCCTGGAGCGCCTGCTCCTGGCGCTCCGGCGTGAGCGGACGCGGCCGGGGATACTCCCAGCCCTGCTGCCCCGCGGGGCTGACGAGCAGGAACAGGTCCAGAAGGAGCGTGTTGCGTGCCGCGCGGGTCACCCTCCGGTGGAACTCGACGTCCCACCTGGAGAACTCCTCGCGGGAGCGGGCCTGACGCTGCCGCTCCAGCGCCTCCTCCATCGCCGCCACGTCGCTCTCGCTCGCGCTGAGGGAGGCCAGCAGCGCGTTGCGGGGCTCCAGCGCGAGGCGCGCCTCGATCAGCTCCCGGGGGTTGATCGAGCGGAGCACGGATTCCCGCCGCTCCTCGTCCACCTGGGGCACGAGGAATGTTCCGCGGCCGACGTGCCGCCAGACGACGCCCTCGTCGACCAGCCGGCGCATCGCCGTCCGCACCTGGCTGCGCGTCAGGCCGAGGCGCTCGGCCAGGTCGCGTTCCGGGGGCAGCCGGTCGCCGGCCTCGAGACCCGAGGACCGGATGAACTCCTTGACGACCGTCACGGGGGCCGGTGACTTCATCGCTCAATCCCTTCGAACACGTAGTCCAATCTAGCCCAATGGAGCGAGAACGTGCGCCCATTTTCGAGCGATCATGACACATCCGGACGCGGGCCGCTATCGGGCCTGGTGGTGATCGACCTGACCAGGGCCCTGGCCGGGCCGCACGCCGCGATGATGCTCGGCGACCTGGGGGCCACCGTCATCAAGGTGGAGCGCCCCGGCGGCGACGACAGCCGGGGCTGGGGGCCGCCGTTCGCCGGGGACGAGTCGACCTATTTCCTGTCGGCCAACCGCAACAAGCTGTCCATCACCCTCGACCTGACCTCCCCGGACGACCACGGGACGCTCCGGCGGCTGGTCGAACGCGCGGACGTCCTGATGGAGAACTTCCGTCCCGGCGTCCTGGACCGGCTCGGCCTGCCCGTCCGGCGCCTGGCCGAGCTCAACCCCCGGCTCGTCGTGCTGAGCATCACCGGGTTCGGCCACGACGGTCCCGAGGCCGGCCGTCCGGGCTACGACCAGATCGCCCAAGGCGAGGCCGGGCTGATGGCACTGACCGGCTCCGGGCCGGACGACCCGCAGCGCGTCGGCGTGCCCGTCGCCGACCTGCTCGCCGGCATCCACGGCGCCTACGGGGTGCTGGCCGCGCTGATCGACCGTCGCCGGACCGGACGCGGCCAGGTCGTGCGGACCTCCCTGCTCGCCGGCGTCGTCGGCGTGCACGCCTTCCAGGGCACCCGGTGGACGGTGGCCGGGCAGCGCGGACGCGCCGAGGGCAACCACCATCCCTCGATCTGCCCCTACGGCCTGTTCCCCACCCGCGACGGCGTCGTGCAGCTCGCCGTCGGCAGCCAGGACCTGTGGAACCGCTTCTGCGCGGAGTTCGGGCTCGACCCCGGCGCGGACGGCATGGCCACCAACGCCGCCCGGGTCTCCCGCCGCGACCACGTCATCGCGCTGGTCGAACGCCTCTTCGCCGACGACGACACCGAGCCGCTCCTCGCGCGGCTCGCCGCTGCGGGGATCCCGGCGGGGCGGGTCCGCGACGTCGACGAGGTCTACCAGTGGGAGCAGACCAGGAGTCAAGGGCTGCTCCTGCCGGTCCGGCACCGGACGCTGGGTGACATCACCCTTCCCGGCCCGCCCCTGCGCTTCTTCGACCTCTCCGGCACCGAGACCACGTTCGCCGGGCACACGGCACCGCCCGTCCTGGGGGGCGACTCCGACGCCGTCCACGCCTGGCTCGCCGAAGAGCCGGAGGCGGCGGGGGAGGAGCGGTGGTGACGATGGGGGCCCGCGCCTTCCTGGACGCCGTCCTCGACCCCGGCACCTTCACCTGCTGGGACACCGGTCCGGTCTCTATTGGGGGGGCGACCCCCCACACCCCCCGGAACAGCCCTGTCTCTTGTGGGGGGGCGACCCCCCACACCCCCCGGAACAGCCCTGTGGACGTCCGCCCGGGTCCCGGCTACGCCGCCGAGCTGGCCGAGGCCCGCGCGAGAACCGGGCTGGACGAGTCGGTGACCACGGGCGCGGGCCGGATCCGCGGCCGCCGCGTCGCCGTCGTCGTGAGCGAGTTCGGCTTCCTCGGCGGATCGATCGGCGTGGCCTCCGCCCGCCGCGTCACGGCGGCGGTGGAACGCGCGACGAGCCTGCGCCTGCCGTTGCTGGCCGCCCCGGCGTCGGGCGGGACGCGGATGCAGGAGGGGACACCGGCCTTCCTGCACATGATCGGCATCACCGGTGCCGTCTCCGCGCACAAGGCGGCCGGCCTGCCGTTCCTGACGTATCTCCGTCACCCCACGACCGGAGGGGTCCTGGCCTCCTGGGGGTCGCTGGGCCACCTCACCTTCGCCGAGCCCGGGGCCCTCGTCGGATTCCTCGGCCCGCGCGTGCACCGGGCGCTGGCCGGAGAGGCGTTGCCCGCCGATGTGCAGCGGGCGGAGAACCTGCACGTCCACGATCTGGTCGACCAGGTGGTCCCGGTCTCCTCGCTGGCTGCGACCCTCGACCGGACGCTCGGGATGCTCGCCCCCGCGAGGGGCCGCGACCTCTCCTCCGGGCACTTCCGGGAGACCGGCGCGCCGGCCGCCCCGCGGTCCGGCTGGGAGGCGGTGCTGGTCACACGGCGGCCCGGCCGTCCCGGTGCCCGGTTCCTGCTGGACTCCGCCGCGTCCGACGCGCTCGAACTGGGAGGGGACGGGGCCGGCCTGATCCTCGCGCTGACGCGGTTCGGCCGCACACCCTGTGTGCTCCTCGCCCAGGAACGCACGGGCGGGCCGTTCGGGGTCGCCGCCCTCCGCCGGGCCCGCCGCGGCATCCGCCTGGCCGCGGACCTCGGCCTGCCCCTCGTCACGGTGATCGACACGGCCGGTGCGGAACTGTCCCGCGAGGCGGAGGAGGGCGGCCTCTCCCGGGAGATCGCCCACTGCCTGGCCGAGCTGCTGGCGTCGCCGTCGCCGACCGTCTCGGTGCTGTTCGGGGCGGGCACGGGGGGCGCCGCGCTGGCCCTCCTGCCGGCCGATCACGTCATCGCCGCGAACCACGGCTGGCTCGCCCCGCTCCCGCCCGAGGGCGCGGCCGTCGTCGTCCACCGTGACGCGGGCCGCGCCGCCGACCTCGCCGACGCCCAGCGGATCGATGCCGTGACCCTCGCCGAAGCCGGAGTCGTCGACACCCTCGTCCCCGATGCCGCCGCCGTGACCGACCCCGCGGATTTCTGCCACCGGATCCGGCAGGCGCTGGAAACCGCCCTGGGCGATGTCACCGCCGTTGAGGCGACCGGCCGGAGGAACCGGCGTCTGCGCCGCTACGCCACCCTCGGACGATCTGTGACGTGAAACGACCGAATGACACCTCTGATCCGAAGTCGCCCACCACGTCAGAAGGTCTCGACGCCGAGGGAGAGGAACGGTAAATTCCGGCCCTGCTCAATCAGCCCGTGACCAAGACCATGCTTTTCCTTGGTCCTGGAGTCGGTGAAGGCGGGAAGGAGTGAAATCTGGAGACAACGGAGGCTTGAGGCGGAGGCTGCGGGGGGGGGGTGAGGCCCTGATGGCTCGTGCGGACGAGCACGATGAGAGCATCCTGGACGCGGCAGAGAAGCTTTTCGCCCAGATCGGCTACGACTCGACGACGCTGAGGATGATCAGCGAGGTCGCCGGGGGCGATGTCACCGTCACCGAGCTGGAGGAACGGGGAAAGCAGCAGATCTACCGGCAGGTCTTCTCCAGGTTGTACAACATCGAGCTGGAACAGATAACCTCCGCCGTCAGAGACACTTCCAACACCATCGAGGGCATCCATGCCGCCGTGGACGCCTTTCTCGACTTCGTCGTCGAACATTCCGCCCTGCCGTCGCTGTGGCGTCATCGGGGCCTCGGTGACGCCGCCGATGTGCCGTTCGGGCAACGGGATTACCTCGCGCCATTGCTGGTCGTCCTGACGACCACCCCCTGGGAGGGCATTTCCCCGAAACTGAATCTCCGGTTCCTGGCCTGGGTCACCGTGTGGACCTCCGGCGCCTTCGTGCACGACGGCTTCGTCGATGAGACCGGCACCCGGGTCTTCTACCGCGACGCTCGGGCCCTCCAGAGCTTCCGAAGCCAGTTGCACGAGCTATGGGACGCCCTCAATGGAACCGACACCCCTCGATAGGGGCTCACCCCAGGCGCCGCCGCACCGGGCCACCACCCTCTGACGCGTTTCACCCCTCCGGCAGCCGCCGGACCAGGTACGACCAGGCGGCGTCGAGTTGCGAGGGGCCGTAGCAGCGGGCCCTCTTGGCGAGGGCCTCCGCCTCGTCCGAGTGGTCGTAGGTGCCGGTGACCGCGGCGACCTGGAGCTGGAGGCGGCACGCCTTCTCAAGGAAGATCGCGGTCATGACGGCGGTGGGCACGTCGGGTCCGGCGGTGACCAGGCCGTGCCGGTGGAGGAGGAGGGCGTTGCGGTCGCCGATGGCGTCGGCGACGGCCTCGCCGAGGGCCCGGTCGCGGATGAGGTCGCCGGTGGCGGTGAAGCGGGCGATGTCGGGCGGCCAGAACAGGGTGCCCTCATGGCCGACCGGGTGGAGGGGGAGTCCTGTCGCCGCGAAGGCGACGGCCGACTCGGCGTGGCTGTGGACCACCGCGCCCACGTCGGGCCGGGCCGCCATGATCTCGGTGTGAACGGGGTATTCGAGATGGACGCGGCCGTCGCCTTCAAGGCGTGTCCCGTCACGGTCGATGAGCACCACCTGGGCCGGGGTGATCTCTTCCATGCCGTGACCGGCGGCCTTGAGCCAGACTCCCGCCCCGTCCGGGTCGCGGAGGGAGAGATGCCCCCAGATGAGGTCGGCGTTGCCGTGCGCGGCCAGCACACGGCAGCCGACGGAGACCTGGTCGGCGGGGGTCACCGGGAGTCCTGGGCGAGGAAGTCGCCGACGATGCGGTTGAACTCGCCGGGCTGCTCGAACATGGGCCAGTGCCCGGCACCGGCGATCGTGTCGAAGGTGGCGTTGGGCAGGATCTCACTGGCGCGGCGGCCGACCTCGGCGGGGGTGGTGGGGTTGTGGTCGCTCCACAGCACGAGGGTCTCGTGGCCGATGGAGGCGAGGTCGTCCTCGTCCAGCATGTAGGCCCGGTTGGCCTCGCCGGGCTGCTCGGCCACGAGTTTGGCGAGTGCCTTCTCGGTGCCCGGCAGCGTGTAGTAGCGGTAGCGGCATTCGACGAGCTCGTCGGTGACGGTGGCGGGATCGTGCATCAGCCATTCCAGCCGTTCGCGGACGCTCTCGCGGGTCGGCGCCGAGGCCGCCTTGGTGGTGACGGCCTTGACCTGGGCGTGCACCCGTTCGCTCTCGGTGGCGCGTCCGGGATCGGACAGCAGCAGCCCGGCGCCGGTGACGGACACGATCCTCCCGACGCGGCCGGGATGCTTCAGCGCGGTGTAGAGGGCGATCCAGCCGCCGAGGGACTGGCCGACCAGGTGGGCGCGTTCGGCTCCGATGGCGTCGAGGAAGCCGATGAGGTGCCGGGTGAAGACCGGTGCGTGGTAGGTGACGTCGGTGGGACGGTCGGTCAGGCCGTGGCCGAGCACGTCGATCGCGTAGACGCGCAGGCCGCGTTCGGACAGCGGCACGACGTTGCGCAGGAAGCCTTCGGCGTGGCCGGTGAGCCCGCCCATGAGGATGACGGCGTCGCCGTCCCCGGCCTCGATGGAGCGGGTGCGCCACCCGGCGGCGTCGCGGAAGCGGGTCTCGGCGCCGAGGGAGTCGGTCCAGAAGGTCATGCGTGGTCCTCCTTGCTGAGGAAGTCGATGAGGGAGGCGTTGACGAGGTCGGGCCGCTCGTAGTGCGGCCACTGCTTGGCTTCGGGGACGGTCAGCAGGCGGGCGCGCGGGACCGCGGAGACCGCCGCCCCGACGACGGCCGCGGGCGTGTGCCCGTGCTCGCCGCGGACGAAGAGGACGGGCTGCGTCAACGCCCGGAGCCGCTGCGGGGTGAGGAGCGAGGGCCCGTTGTCGGCGGCCCTGACCAGCCGGTGCACGCGCCGGGCCGCGTCGGGCCGGTACAGCTCGGCGCGCACGCGGACGAGCTCGGGATCGACCCCGGCCGGGTCGGCGAGCAGCCCGGCGAGCCGCGTCCGGACGGCGTCGGGCGTCGCCTCGGCGTACGCCCGGCCACCGCGCTCGTAGGCCGTCCGCACCACGGGGTCGGCGAGCCGTTCGGCCTCCGGCTGGAGCCCGGCCGGTTCGATGAGGACGAGCCGCCGCACCCGTGCGGGCGCCCGCACCGCGGCCAGCGCGGCGACCCAGCCGCCCAGGGACTGGCCGACGAGGTCGACGGCGTCCACGCCGAGCGCGTCCATGGTGGCCAGGGCGTGGCCGGTCAGGTCCTCCACCGTGTAGGACCCGGACGGCGACCGGCCGGTGAGCCCGTGGCCGAGGAGGTCGAAGGCGATCGCGCGGCGTCCCGCGGCCGCGAGCGCGGGAAGGGTCCGCGCGAAGGTCTCCAGGTGGCCGCCCCGCCCGTGCAGCAGGAGGATCGGGTCTCCCGAGCCGAGGGCGGCGACGCGTGTCGGCACCCCCGCCGCGGTGGCGTGCCGGACCTCCGCGCCGAACAGGTCGGTCCACATGCTCACAGGTGCTTCTCCAGGAACGCGACGGTCCGCTCCCAGGTGAGGCGGGCGGCCTCGGGATGGTGGTTGGGGTGGGTGTCGTCGTGGTAGGCGTGCCCGGCGTCCTCGTAGACGTGGACCTCGGTCTCCTGCCCGGACTCTTTGAGGGCGGTGCCGAGGCGGGCGACCTGGTCGAGCGGGATGACCTCGTCGGCTCCGCCGAAGTGCGCCTGGACGGGGCAGCGGACATCGCCGGCGATGGCGATGCGGGACCGGACGCGGCCGGTGGGGCTGTAGGACGGCGGCAGCTCGGGCAGTCCGTAGAGCGGAACGGCGCAGGCCAGCCGGTCGGTCGTGGCCGCCCAGGCGAGCGCGAGGCCGCCGCCGAGGCAGAACCCGAGGACGGCGGCGCGCGAGGCGTCGACGTCGTCGCGTCCCGCGAGGTGGTCCAGGCCCGCCTCCAGGTCGGGCAGCGCCTGCTCGTCGCGAGCGGCGAGGAAGGCCAGGGCACGGCGCTCCTCGGGGGTCGTGTAGTCCTGCGGGGGCCGGCCCCCGATCCTGCTGTACAGGTCGACGGTCAGGCAGGCGAAGCCCTCGTCCGCGATCCGTTCGGTGACCCGCTCCCGGTGGGCGGTGACACCGAGGTTCTCGTGCGCCATGATCACCACCGGTGGTGGGACGCCGCCGCCGCGCCGCGGGGGCAGCGCCAGGTAGCCGCGGATCTCGTCGGGACCGCTGGGGAAGGTCACCCAGCGGGCTTCACGGGTCTTCTGCATGATCGGTGTCTCCGGGTCGGCCCGCGCGTGGCGGGGAGTGCGGACGCTCGGCGGCGGTCTGGCCGAGCAGGTGCTTCATGTGGTTGCCCAGGGCTTCGAGCCGACGGCGCGGCATGCGCGTGATCCGTCCGCAGACCGCGATCGCCCCGGCGGGCCTGCCGCCGACCATCACCGGGACGGCGACACCGGCGATCCCGGCGATGAACTCGCCGATCTCGACGGCGTAGCCGTACCGCCGTGAGGTCTCCAGTTCGCGCCGGAGCACGTCAGGGTCGGTGATGCTGGCCGGGGTGCGCTGGGCCAGCGGCAGCCGGGCGACGATCTCCTCGCTCTCCTCCCGCGGCAGGCCGCTGAGGATGGCGCGGCTGATGCAGCCGTTGGCCAGCATCGAGCGCCGTCCGAGCGGCGACAGCGACTCCGGCGAGTACGGTGCCTCCCGCTTCCCGGTGATGAGCAGCGACCTGTCGCGCCAGTCGATCTCGGCGATCAGCACGGTCTCGCCCGTCGAGCGGATCAGCTCCTCGGCGACGCCCTGCGTCAGGTGGGACAGGGCGGTCGTCGTCGAGACCAGGCTGCCCAGTTCCAGCAGCCGGTTGCCCAGGATGTAGGCGCCGTCCCCCTCCTGGCGGAGGAACCCGCGTTCGACGAGGGTCACCGCGATGCGGTGGGTGCTGGTCTTCGGCATCCCGGCGGCCTCGGCGAGCCCGGTGAGCTGGAAGCGGGGGTGCGCCGCGCTGAAGGCGCTGAGCACGTCCAGTGCGCGGTCGACGGAGCGTACTCCGCGGCGGCGTGCGCGGCCGCCGCCGGGACGAGGGCGAGGAGAGTCGGGCATGGTGACCTCACGAGCAATAGGGTGGCGCTTCACTCGCATTCTCGCTGGTCACGAGCACATCGGGGACGGTGGCGATCTTCTTGACGCCGCTCGTGCCGCGCAGCAGGCCGACGACGTTGTCCACGGCCATCTCACCGACGCTCTTGGGGGTGTTGCTGACGGTGACCGCGAAATCCCCGTCCTTGACGGCCTTGACACCGGCCTCGCTGCCACCGTTGGTGAGGATCTTGATGTCGTCACGTCCGGCGGCCTTGAAGGCGGCCAGCACGCCGAAGGCCATGTCCTCGTTGTGGACGAACACGTAGGAGACCTTCGGCCGGGCCTGGAGGAGGTTGTCGGCGACGTCCTGCGCCTTGGCCCGCTGCCAGAACGCCGGCTGGTCGAACACGACCGTGGCGCCGCCGCCCAGGCTCTGCTTGAAGGCGCTGTTCATCAGGTCGGCGGCGGCGCCGGGCGCGCCGCCGATGATGCCGACCTCGGCGGGCCCGCCCCCGGCGTCCTTGACGAGCCACGCGCCGAGCTCGCGGCCGACCTTGCGCACGTCGGTGACGACCGCGCCGAGGATCGTGCTCTGGTCGACGGACGCGACGGAGGTCAGGAAGATCGGAATGCCCGCGCGGTTGGCGCGGCCGATCCCGCCCTCCAGCGAGTCGATGTTGACCGTCTGCACGACGATCGCGTCCACACGCTTGACGATCATGTCGTCGATGTTGGACAGCTCCTTGGCCGGGTCCATGGCCGAGTTCGCGGTCAGGACCTTGACCCCGGCACGGTCGGCGCGCGCCTGGAGGGCCTTCTGAAGGCAGGTGTGGAACTCGATGGAGTTGCCGTTGACGAAGCCGAGCGTCAGCTTCTTGCCCGATGACGCGGGCGTGGCGGTGGCGTCTCCCTTGTCGACGCTGCAGGCCGAGAGCGCGAGACCGGCGGTCAGGGCGAGGATCGCGGCCCTGCTTCGAGTGGCGTGTCGGACGATGCCCAGGCTGGCGGACATACTGTTCCTCCCGATCGGGGTGGGTTGACGGCGGAGGGCCAGGGACCGGTCAGTGGGGACGGCCGCGCAGGTGGTTGGTGACCGCCGCGACGAGCAGCACGGCGCCGAGCGCCACGTCCTGGTAGTCGGCGTTGATCTGGAGCAGGTTGATGGCGTTGGTGACCACGCCCAGGAGCACGACCCCCAGGACGGTGCCGGCGACGGTTCCGCTGCCGCCGTGCAGCGCGGTGCCGCCGATGACCACGGCGGCGACCACCGTGAGCTCCAGGGGGAGGCCGCCGGTGCCGGGGCTGGCCGCGCCGAGCCGGGCGACGAGCATGACCCCGCCGAGCCCGGCGAGCAGCCCGCCGAGGGTGTAGAGCAGGAGCTTGGTCCGCGCGACGGGGATGCCCGCGAGCCGGGCGGCCCGCTCGTTGCCGCCGATGGCGTAGGCGTTGCGGCCGAACGCCGTCCAGCGCAGCACCAGCCCGGCGGCGGCGCAGACGACGATCGCGACGACGACCAGGGCGGGGATCACGCCGAGGACCTCGCCGAACCCGAGCGGCGTCAGCGCCTCGCCGATGGAGACGCTCTTGCCGTCGATGATGAGCAGCGCGGCGCCGCCGAGGCCGGTCGAGGTGGCGAGCGTCGCCACGAAAGGCGTGACCCGCAGGAACGTCACGACGAGCCCGTTGACCAGGCCGGCCGCCGCACCCAGCGCGAGGGCCAGCGCGGCGGCGGTCCACTCGTCCACGCCCGCGACGATGAGCTGCGCGGTGACGCCGTGGGCGACGGCGGCGATGGTCCCGAGCGAGAAGTCGATCCCGCCGGCGGTCATCAGCAGGGTGAGGCCGGCCGCGAGGACGGCGACGACGGCGATCTGCTGGGACACGTTGAGCAGGTTCGGGCCGGTGAGGAAGGCGTCGCTGCGCAGCGCGGTGAAGGCCCCGATGATCAGGAGCACGGCCAGCAGCCCGGCATGGCGGGACAGGCCCGGCGGGAGGCCGGTCCGCAGGTGCCCCTTCGCCGCGGTCAGTGTGGTCATGGCTGGTCCCCTCCGGCGGTGAGCGTGACGAGGTCGTCCCGGCTCACCTGGTCCATGGGCAGTTCGGTGACGGCCCGGCCGGCGCGCACCACGACGACGCGGTCGGCGAGCCGGATCACCTCGTCGATGTCGGAGGAGCCGAGCAGGACGGCGGTGCCGCGCTCGGCGAGGCCGTCGACGATCGTGTGGATCTCGGCCTTGGCGGCGATGTCGACGCCGTTGGTCGGCTCCTCCAGCAGGCAGGCCGCGGGGGCCTCGTCGAGCCACGCCGCCAGCAGGACCTTCTGCTGGTTGCCTCCCGACAGGGCCGCCACCGCCGGGTCGTCCTGGAGCGTGGTGACGCCGTAGCGTTCCCGGGAGGAGCGGGCGCGCGCGTGCACGTCGCGCCAGCGCACCAGCCAGGGCCGGAGCCGTCCGCGCCGCACCAGGTCGAGGTTCTCGTCGACGCCCAGGCCGGGCACGAGCCCGTAGGCGAGCCTGTCCCCGGTCACGCAGCGCAGCCCGGCGCCGAGGGCGGCGGCGACGCTGCCGGACCGGATCGCGGCGCCGTGCACGGCGACGGTCCCGGACCGCGCCCGCCGCAGCCCGCTGAGCAGCCCGAACAGCTCTGCCTGGCCGTCGCCTGCCGGGCCGAGGACGGCGACGACCTCGCCGGCCCGGACCTCCAGGTCGAACGGCCGGAGCCGTCCGCCGCCGAGCCCGGACAGCGTCAGCACCGGTGCGCCGGGTGATCTGCGGGCCTCCGGCCTCCCCTGCACGAGGCGGTCGCCGACCATCGCGCGGACCAGGGTGGGCAGGTCGAGCGCCGCGCGGTCCGCGACGGCCGCGACCCGGCCGTCGCGCATGATGGTGACGCGGTCGGCGAGGGACAGCACCTCGTCCAGGTGGTGCGAGATGTAGACGATCGCCGTGCCGCGGCCGCGCAGGGTGCGGACGAGATCGTGGACGCGTTCGGCGTCGCGGCCGCCGAGGGACGCGGTCGGCTCGTCCAGGATGAGCACCCGCCCGCCGTAGTGGACCTCCCGTGCCATCTCGACGAGCGTCTGCCCACCCGGGCCGAGGTCACCGGCGCGCTCGCCGAGGGCGACGTCCAGGCCGAGGTCGGCCAGGGCGGCGGCGGCCTCCTCCCGGGCCTTCCGCCACAGGACCCTCCCCGCGCGGGTGGGAAGCCTGCCGAGCAGCAGGTTCTCGGTCACGCTCAGCCCCGCGACGAGGGTGCGCCGCTGGTGGACGATGCGCACCCCCGCCGCGTGGGCGCGACGCGGAGTGAGCGGGCCCTGGGGTCGCCCGTCGATGAGGATCTCGCCGTCGTCCTGGGGGAACGAGCCGCAGATCAGTTCCACCAGGGTCGACTTGCCCGCGCCGTTCATGCCGACGACCGCGTGCACCTCGCCGGGCCGCAGCGTGAAGTCGACGCCCGCGAGCGCCTGCGCCCCGCCGAAGGACTTGCGCACGCCGCGCATCTCCAGGACCGGGACGTCTTCCGCGGACGACCTCCCCAGGCCCGCCGGTGTTCCGTTCGCGTCGGTCACGGCCATGTCAGGTACCGGCCTTCGCCGTGGGGTACATGTCCTGGTGGGCGACCCCGAGGACGACCATCAGGTTGCGCAGCGCGACCGGGTTCATCCCTGCGGCGAGCAGCCACGACGCGTCCCTGCCGGTGACCGCCCGCCGCTCCGGACCCGTCAGCCGGTACCCGTCGAGGACGGCCGCGGGGGACTCCAGGTAGCGGTCGAGCAGGCCGGGGGTGTGCTCCAGTTCCCGGGCGAGCCGGTTGAGGCCGACGATGCTCATGCGGTCACCTCGAAGGCGGCGATGCCGATCCCGACCGTCCAGGCGGGCATGGGACGGTAGGCGTGCACCCGGGCCGGGCCGCCGGCCGCGCCCGCGGCGACGAGCCACGTGCGGATCTCCAGGGCGCCGTTCCCGGCCTCGTCCAGGATCGTGGCGTCGTCCCAGGTGACGATCTCCTCGCCGCCGCCCCGCTCCAGCAATCCCAGCAGCCTGCCGTCGAAGTCGGCGTTGATGTCGCCGAAGCGCGGCAGCCCGACCCAGTGCGACAGGCCGCCGGTGCCGATCACGCCGACCCGGACGCCGCCGGGCAGGGCCCGCACCGTCTCGCGCAGCGCGGCGCCGAGGGCGAGGCAGCGGCGCAGGGTCGGCAGCGGCGCGGTGGTGCAGTTGACGAACAGCGGCACCACTCCCGCGGCGGCCGCCGCCGGGAGCTTCGCCAGGGGGACCATGAAGCTGTGGTCGAGCGCCATCGTGTGCGAGCGCGCCAGGTCGAACCCGCGGACGGTGAGGCCCGTGAGCAGCGCCCCGGCGATGGCGGGCCGTCCGGCGACGGTGCCGCCGGGGTTGCCGAACTCCGCCCACCCCTCGTGCTCGCCGGCGACGCCGAGGCAGAAGGCCGGGTAGTTCTCCAGCCCGAACGTCTCGTAATGGTCGGTGGCGACCAGGACCACGGCGTCCAGGCGGGCGGCGGCGATCTCGGCGTCGAGCCGCCGCCACGCCTCGTGCAGCACGCCGGAGACGTCCGGGTCGGCGTCGGGGTTCTTGACGATCGCGCCGACGTGGGAGGTCGCCGCGGCGAACGCGAGGTGGCCCATCATTCCTCCTTGCCGGTGAGCAGGCGGATGTCGTCGGGATGGGCGGCGCCGCGCCGGACCACGTCGGTGGCCTGGAGCCGGCCGCACGACGGGCAGGAGTAGGCGCGCAGCTCAAGGCCGTCGTCCAGGCGGGTGGCATGGCTGAACGCGTGGATGTCGCGGCAGGAGCGGAGCGCCGCGTGGGCGCGCCACGGCTCGTCGGTGGCGGACAGCACGCATCCGCAGGCGCAGGCGATCCAGCGGCGCCCCTCGGCCTCGACGACCTCAAGGCCGTCGCCCATCGGGTGGACGCGGGTCCGCCCGCCCCGCGGCTGCTCCGGCAGGGGCAGCTCGGCGGGCAGCGCCCGGCGCTCGGCGCGCAGGCCGTCGCGGCGGGCGGCGGTGGCGGCGGCGTCGACCCGGCCGTCCTCGCCCAGGACCGCGCCGTAGAGGCGGATGGCGGCGTCCGGGGTGACGGCCCCGAAGTCCAGGTCGGCCTGGACGGCCTCGGCGGGCCGGTCGAGCGGGTCGCCCCAGCCGCCCCCCGCCTGCGGCACGGTGGCCAGGACGTCATCGTCACCGAGGGGGTAGAGGCCCTGGCGGCCCCGCATGACCGGACGCTCGCCGGACAGATCGTCCACCGCGGGGACCGCCCCGGCGGCGAGACGCGCCTTGACGTCGCTGCCGCGCACGACCGTGCGGGTGTTCTGCGCGCCCGGGTAGCCGCCGAAGATGCCCGTGGAGTTCGGCACCTCCCAGCCGTGCGCCGAGTTCAGCGCGGTGACGTCGCGGCCGCCGTGGACGGTGTAGGCCGCGCCCATGCTCATGCCGCCCCGGTGCCGTCCCGCCCCGCCGGAGTCCGCGACCAGGCCGCGCCACAGGTACAGCAGCGGCGAGTCCATCTCGACGGCCTCGACGTTGGAGATCTTCTGCCGCTCGATGTTGTGCTGGCCCTGCGTCCAGGCGCCGTCGCGGTGCGCGTAGGCCGCGCCGCCGGTGGCCAGGCAGTCCATGATCACGTAGGTCTGGCGCGCGCCGTTCTCGCCCGCCCCGGTGAGGACGAACTTGTCGGGGCCGCCCGCGGGGCCCGCCTGGGCCTCCCGCAGCAGCTCGTCGGAGCAGGCCGCGAGCTTCGACAGGCACTCCAGGGCCGTCATCTCGACGAGCCAGCCAGCCTCCAGCGCACCGCCGCTGACGGCCGCCGGGCGCGCCGCGTTGCAGATCAGCCCCTCCGGGCACGCGACGTCGACCGGCTTGAACAGGCCCTCGTTCCACGGGGCGTCGAAGGCCAGCGTCGGCAGCAGCGCCGCCGCGATCCCGGCCATCATCCCGGAGCGGGCGCAGTTGATGTACCCGCCGGCCTGCGGCGAGGATCCGGAGAGGTCGAAGTGCAGGGTGTCGCCGCGCTTGGTGAGCACCAGGTCCACCTCGTAGGTCGCGTTCGCCCGCGACCGGGCGAGACCGCCGTCGTTGTCGAGGAAGGCGCGGGAGTGCAGCCGCGCGTCGGGCAGCAGCGCGAGCCGGTTGCGCAGGCGGCGCTCCGACAGGCCGATGAGGTTGGCCATCACCGTGCGGACCGTGGCCGCGCCGTACCTGCCGGCCAGCGCGGTCATCGCCCTGACCGCCGTGTTGTTCGCGCCGATGAGCGCGCGCAGGTCCAGGTTGACGGTCGGGGCCATGCGCGTGTGATTGAGGATCAGGTCCCACACGTCGGTGCGCACCTCGCCGCCGTCGACGAGCTTCGTCGGCGGCATCTGCAGGCCCTCCTGGTAGGAGTCGGTCGCGTCGATGCAGAAGCTGCCCGGGGTCATGCCGCCCACGTCGACCATGTGGCACATCGCGCCGGTCCAGGCGAGCAGCTCGCCCTCGAAGAAGATCGGCGCGATGAGGCCGACGTCCTGGGCGTGGACGGTGCCCTTCCACGGGTCGTTGACGATGAACATGTCGCCGGGGCCGATGCCGGGCGACCCGGTGCAGTCCTCGATGACGGAACGGGTGATCGCCGCCATGGACGAGGCGTGCGAGAGGATCGTGCGGCCCATCGCGGCGACCGAGCCGTCCGGCAGGTAGAGGCCGACGTTGTAGTCGCTCGCCTCGACCACGTGGGTCGAGCCCGAGATGGCCGCGAGGGTCGCGCCCTGCTCGTCGGTGATGGCCAGCAGCCGGTGCCGGATCACCTCGAAGGTGATCGGGTCGATGGCGGTGCCGGTGGCGGTGGCGGTGGCGGTCACGCGTCCCCCTTGCAGTCGATAACGAGATTGCTGTGGTGGTCGACGGCCAGGGACTGGTTCGGGCCGAGCACGACGGTGGTGCCGACGAACTCCAAGATCGCCGGACCGTGCAGGGTGGCGCCGCTGCCGAGGCCCTCGCCGCGGAAGACCCGGGTGGCGATCCGTCCGGTCTCGGGGAAGTGCACGTCGCGTTCGCCGATGAGGGCGGTGTCGGGGTCGGCGGCGCCCGGGTACGGCCCCTCCCGCACGTCGGTGATCTTCACCCGGCCTTCGACGCGCAGCGTGTGGATCTCCACGCCCGCGCCCAGCAGCGCGGTGCCCGCGCCGTAGATCCGCTCGTAGGCGGCGCGGAAGTCCTCGATCAGCGCCCGCAGGACGTCCGTCGTGATGCGGCCGTCCGGGACGGTCAGGGGCAGCTCGTGCGACTGGCGGCGGAACTTCAGGTAGGCCACCCGCGAGAGGCGGACGCGCGGGTCGTCGTCCAGGTCGGCCCGGCATTGCGCGGCCAGCGCGTCGAAGGCGGCGGAGATGCGCCCGGCATCGAGATGGGCCGCCGGGTCCTCGGCGCCGGGCGGGGTGCGATGCACCTCGGTGGTCTGCGCCGCGCGATACCGGTCGGAGGTGACGGCGCCGTAGGCGGAGTGGACCGTCGACGTCGGCGGGACGATGAGCGTCGCGATGCCCGCGGCCTCCGTGTAGGCGTAGGCGTGGGTGGGGCCCGCCCCGCCGTAGGCGTAGACGACGAAGTCGCGCGGGTCGTGCCCCTGCTCGACCGTCACCTTGCGCAGCAGGTCGGCCATCTGGTTGTCGGCGACCCTCCGGATACCGGCCGCGGCGTCCTCGACCGTCAGGCCGAGCGGGTCGGCGACGTGCACCCGGATCGCCTTCTCCGCGAGCGCCCGGTCCAGCGGCATCTGGCCGCCGAGGAAACAGGCCGGGTCGATGATGCCGAGCACCACGTCGGCGTCGGTCACGGTCGGGCGGTCGCCGCCCCGGCCGTAGCAGGCCGGGCCGGGCACCGATCCCGCGCTCTCCGGGCCGACGACGAGCACGCCCGACTCGTCCACCGCCGCCAGCGACCCGCCGCCCGCGCCGATCGCGGTCACCTTGATCCGCGGCAGTGCCAGGTGCAGGTCGCCGACCTCCCCGACCCGCTCGACCAGCGGCTCGCCATCGATGATCAGCCCGACGTCGAAGCTGGTCCCGCCCATGTCCGAGGTGATGACGTCGCGATGCCCGAGCCGCGCCGCGAGCGCCGCCGAGGCCAGCACGCCCCCCGCGGGCCCGGAGGTGAGCATCGACGCCGCGCGGCGCGCCGCGTCCTCGGCGCGCATCACGCCGCCGCCCGAGTCCATGATCGAGAAGTCGCCGCCGAACCCGGTGGCGCGCAGCCGGCCCTCCAGACCGGCGACGTAGTCGCGGATGACCGGGCCGAGGTAGCCATTGACGACCGTCGTGGCCGACCGCTCGTACTCGCCGATGACGGGCGCGACCTCGTGCGAGAGCGTCGTGTACGCTTCCGGCCACTCCTGGGCGATGATCTCGGCGGCCCGCTCCTCGTGCGCGCCGTTCACGAACGACCAGAGGAACGACACCGCCAGCGCCCGCACGCCCTCGGCCCGCAGCCGGCGCAGCGTCGCCCGCACCTCGTCCTCGTCCAGCGCGACGATGTGGCCCCCGGCGGCGTCGGTCCGCTCGGTGATCTCCACGATCCGCGACCGCGGGACGATCGGCTCGGGGTTGCGGCGGCGGCTGTAGTGGCCCGTCCGGGCGCCCATCCCGACCCAGGAGGTCATCGACCGCTGGATGAGCATGGTGTCGCCGAACCCGCGGGTGGTGAGCAGCGCGGTCGGCGCGCCCTTGCGCTCGATGAGCGCGTTGGTCGCGGCGGTGGTGCCGTGCGCGAAGTAGACGACGGCGGCGCAGAAACCGGCGAGGTCCAGCCCGTAAGACCCGGCGGCCAGCCCCAGCGCGTCGACCACGCCCTGGGACCGGTCGTCCGGCGTCGTCGGCGACTTGAACAGCCGCGGGGGGCGCCCGTCCCGCAGGACCACGAGATCGGTGAACGTCCCGCCCACGTCCGTGCCCACAAAGAACCGCGGGCTGGATTCCGATGAAAGGTCCACGCTCTCCCCACAGACTCGACGAAGGAAACGTCAGTACTAACACGACATATCGGCGATATGACGATGGCGATGCGCCGTGGGTCACACTCTGCGAGCCGGTCCCTCTCCGCACAACGCCCCGGTCCGCACTGCGGACCGGGGCGTGCACGCGCGTGACCTGCTGCAACGCAGTCGTCGCAGCACGATTCTTGATCAAGCGGCCCAGGTCGGAGAGGCCCGGCCGGGACACCCGCGCAGGCGAGCCCGTGCCTGCCGCGACTGTTCGTGGCGGACGCGGACGCGACGGTGGAGCGGGCCGTCCAAGCCGAGTCAGAATCGGGTGGTGCTGTCGGTCTGGGCGATTCGGCGGATCTGCTGTGGTGTGATGCCCTGCACGCGGGTCAGGTCCGCGTTGCGCAGGTCCGCGCCGGTCAGGTCCGCGCCGGTCAGGTCGGCGCCGTGGAGCCGTGCACCGTACAGGCCGGCATTGCGCAGGACCGCTTGACGGAGATTGCTGCTGCCCAGGTCCGCTGCGCCCAGCGCGGCGTGGCCGAGGTCCGCGCCTTCCAGGATCGCGCCGCGCAGGTCCGCGACGTACCAGCCCGAGCGCCGCAGCTCGGCGACGGTGAGATATGGCCCGTGGAAGTAGGTGTCCCTTCTGGCGCTGCTGGATGCCGAGCTGGCGAGGTCGGCGCCCGGGATCCGGACGCCGTGCAGGTCGAGTGCGTGGGGCTGGCGCGTCCGGTCGTTGCGGGCCAGGACGGTCAGGGCGGCCTGGACGTCGGCGGCGGGCTCGCGTGGTGTCGCGACGCGAGGGGCGGGCGAGTGGACGCGCACGTAGGCGGCCAGGACGTCCATGATCGTGTTATGGTCGCGGCCGGAATCACCGGCGAGCCGTTCCAGCGCGTAGACGGCGGCGAGCCGGACCTCCTGCCGGGGGGAGCCGAGCTGCTCGACGGCCTTGGTGTACCGGTCGGTGAGCTGGCCCTCCTGCCCGCCGGCGAGGGACTGCCGGGTGAAGTACAGGCCGAGCGCGGTGAGTACGAGCGTCAGCAGGATGCCGCCGGTGTTGAACCACTGGTGCCGGTCCGCGCGCCGCCTGTCCAGCAGTTCCAGCCGTTCCCTGGCGGACAGGGCATCGAGCTGGTCCTGGGTCGGCGGGACGACCCGGGCACGCCACCGGCGCCGGTGGTCTGCCGGGGCACCACCCGGCGGCTGCGTCGGCCGGCTCGTTTCGCTGGCTCCCGGCTCGGCGACCGGGTCGGTGGGCTCGCTCACACCCATCAGACGCGCGCGGCCGCCGCCGCGACTGCCGGCAGGCAGATCTCTCCCGATGGCCCCAGCTCAGAGGACCGGTGCCACCACCCTGCGACGACCCTGCTGGGCTACCACTTCGTGAACTGCCCGGCCACCGGTCTGCGTGCGCGGTGGCCGGGCTCGCGTGGTCAGGTGAGCTTCAGCGAGGAGATCCTGTTGCTCCAGCTGCCCAGGTCGGCGGAGTGGTCACTGGGGCCGAAGCCTGCACCGGTGAAGTTCTTGCCGTCCCGGCCGATCAGGTCGCAGTGGTTGCGGGTGACGAACGAGCTGGTGCGGTTGCTCCACGTGGCGAGGTCCGAGACCTGGTAGTCCACGTCGGAGGTCGAGACGGTGCAGCCGTGGTCTCCGACCAGCGTGAGCGAGGGAGGGTGCTGGTAGCCGGTCTTGTCGTAGAGGATGGCGAGGATCGTCTCCGCGGCGGCGTGCCCGGCGCTGGTGAAGGAGCGGGCTTGCTGCTCGGTGGTGAAGCAGTGCGTGGATCTGGTGTCCAGGTCGGTGACGCAGTGGCGGTGGGTGGCGGTCTCCTGGGACGTGGCCCCGGCGGTGGAGGTCGACGCCGTGTCCTGAGCGGCGAGCGCGGGCGGGGCGGCTGTCAGAGCCATCGCGGCGAGCCCGGTGGCCACCGCCGTGGCCGCGGCGGAGGTGGCCGGTCGCCGGGACGTGCGGAGCTTGGTCATGGGGACTCCGATCTGGGGGAGCGGGCGGCGCGTGTCGCCGTGGTGCTCGCACACGCGCCGCGTTGCGCTTCGTAGTCTCCCTGTGACCCGTTGATGAGCGGTACGTCATGGCCACTTAGGGTCACTCTTTGGCTATAAAGAGTGACATTCTGTTCTGTGGCCTTCAGGTCGGTGCACGCGTGCCTGCGATGGCGGAGCGGCCCGGGCGGCTCACTGCGGAGGCTGGAGTCCGTCGCGCAGGAGGCGCAGGAAGCGGTCGAAGGCCGCGACGGCGTCGAAATCCTGGTTGAAGAGCCATTCGACGGACAGGCCGTTGATCAACGCCCTGATCAGGACGACGTCGATGTCGAGGTCGGCGTCGGGGCGGATCTGGCCGTCGGCGACGCCGCGGCCGAGGCGTTCGACGAGGTCGGCGTGGACGTCCGCGGAGCGGTTGCGGACGTACAAGTGGGCGGGATGGTCCTCGGCGAGGGCCTCGCTGACGATGATGGTCAGCAGGCGCAGCAGCTCGGGGGCCTGCATGCTGCTGCTGAACTGGGAGCTGAGCTCGTCGAGCACGGCCAGGCCGGTGGCGTCGGCGTCGTCGGCGGGCCGGTCGCGTTCGGCGAGCAGGTTCAGCAGCAGGGCCTCCTTGGACGGGAAGTGGTACAGCAGTCCCTGCTGGGAGACGCCCGCGGCCTCGGCGATCGAGGCCACCGAGGCGGCGCGGTACCCGCCCTCGGAGAAGACCTTCTCGGCGGCGACCAGGATCGCGGCGCGGGTGCGCCCGCCCTTGCGGACGGCGTCACGCCCGCGGGGGGTACCGGGACGTCTGGGTGCCAAGGTCATGACGGGACGCTACCACACCTTTTTTACCGAGTGCTCGGTAAGGAAATTCGGACATCAGGGTTGACCGAGACCCTCGTCACATCTAGTTTTTTACCGCGCACTCGGTAAGTAATCGATCGGGCTGCCTGACCTGGATGAAACATGATCAATGGGGTCGGAGCCGGGCCCTTGGGTTCCGTTTGCGTGATTCAGTGCCCCTCCTCCCCGTCAGAAGGAAAGCCGTGAATCCAGCGAGACTGATCTCCCGATCCCACCCCCGTGTCCTGGCCGCTGCGGCATGCGCCGTTCTCCTGACCACCGCCACCGCATGCGGAGACGGCGGCAAGGGCTCCTCGGCGGCCGGCGGGCCGTTGTCCGGTCAGTCGGTCATCCTGGTCGCCGGGCCGCTGTCCGACCCGTTCTTCGGCGCGATGAAGAAGGGCGCCGAGGACGCCGGCAAGATGCTCGGGGTGTCGGTGGACTACACCGCGCCGAACGACTTCAGCAACCCGGCGGGCGACCTGACCCGGCTGATCGAGGCCGCGATCACCAAGAAGCCGACCTCGCTGGTGGTGGGCAACTTCATCCCGCCCGCCGAGGAGCCGCTCATCAAGAAGGCGGTCGGCGCGGGCATCACGGTCACGGTCATCAACTCCGGGCTCGGCTCGTGGGAGTCCCTGGGCGCCAAGGCGTTCGTGGGGGAGAACCCCACCGGGTCGGGCAGCGCGGCGGGCAGGGACCTGGCGGGCAAAGGTGTGAGGCACGGGCTGTGCATCAACCACGTACCGGAGAACCCGGCCCTCCAGCAGCGGTGCGACGGCTTCACCGCCGAGCTGAAGAAGGCCGGCGGTAATGCGGCGATGCTGACCATCCCCTCCAGCCAGGCGTCCGACCAGCAGGCCGTCACCCAGGCCGTCCAGGGCTACCTGCGCTCCCACAAGGACGTCGACGGGATCCTCACCCTGGGCACCGCCGTCGCCCAGGGCGCGCTGAAGGCGCGTGAGGCGTCGGGGGCGAAGACGATCAAGATCGGCACGACCGACATCAGCACCCAGGTGCTGAACCAGGTGAAGGACGGCGCGCTGGAGTTCGCGATCGACCAGCAGCCCTACCTCCAGTCCTTCTACGGGGTCCTGACCGCCTCGCAGTCCAAGGCGTACGGGCTGCGCCCGGCCGGCCCGATCATGACCTCGCCGCTCATCCTGACCAAGGCCAACGTGGACGAGGCCCTCGCCGCCCAGAAGCGCGATGTACGGGGCGCCGCCTGATGCAGAACGTCGTCAACGCGTCCGCCAGGTCCATCGACCTCCGGCAGCGTCTGGTCGAGGTGTTCCGGCGCCCCGACTCGGGCGCCGCCGCGGGGACGCTCCTGGTCTTCGCCGTGTTCTCGGTCACGGCCGGTGACACCGGTTTCCTGACGCAGGCGGGCACGGCCTCCTGGCTGAACCTCGCCGCCGAGCTCGGCATCATCGCGCTCCCGATCGGCCTGCTGATGATCGCCGGGGAGTTCGACCTGTCGGTGGGCTCGAACCTGGCCGCCAGCTCGATGGTCCTGGCGATCACCCAGTCCCGGTGGGACCTGCCTCTCGCGGCCGGCGTGCTGATCACGCTGGCGTTCGGGCTCGCCGTCGGGCTGCTGAACGGCCTGCTGGTGACCCGGTCGGGGCTGCCGAGCTTCATCGTCACGCTCGTGTCGCTGTTCAGCCTGGCGGGAGCCTCGCTCGGCCTGTCCCGGATCATCGCCGGCACGACCAGCATCAGCCTGCGGACCTCCGGTGTGTTCCACGACCTGTTCGCCAAGCAGATCGGCGGGTTCAACGTCTCGATCCTGTGGTGGGCGGCCCTGACCTTCGCCGCCTACTGGGTGCTGTCGCAGGCCCGGTTCGGGAGCTGGATCCTCGCGGTCGGCGGCGACGCCGACTCCGCCCGCCTGACCGGCGTCCCGATCAACCGGGTGAAGATGCGGCTCTACCTGGCCAGCGGGCTGTGCGCGTCACTGCTGGGCGTCGTCCAGGCGCTGGAGTTCCAGAACGCCGACGTCACCCGCGGCCAGTCGTTCGTGTTCCAGACCATCGTCGCCGCGGTCGTGGGCGGCTGCCTGCTGGCGGGCGGCTACGGCTCGGCGATCGGGATCTCCCTGGGCGCCATGACCTACGCGATCGTCAGCCTCGGCGTCTTCTACACCGGCTGGAGCACCGACTGGGTGCAGCTGTTCGTCGGGGTCCTCCTGCTGCTGGCGGTCCTGGGCAACAACCTCGTCCAGCGCCTGGCCCTCACCCGGATCTAGGAGGACACCGTGGAAGACCGTCTAGTGGAGACCGGCGCCGTGGAGACCGGCGCCGTGGAGACCGGCGCCGTGGAGACCGGCGCCGTGGAGACCGGCACCGTGGAGGCCGCGCCCAGTCTCATCCAGGCGCGCGACATCACGATGCGGTTCGGCAATACCACCGTCCTGCACGAGGTGACGTTCGACGTGCGGGCCGGGGAGGTCGTCTGCCTGCTCGGCGACAACGGCGCGGGGAAGTCCACCCTCATCAAGGTGCTGTCCGGGGTGTACCGGCCGACGTCGGGCAGCGTGGAGATCGACGGCACGCCGGTCCGGTTCGCCGGGCCCGCCGAGGCCCGCGCCCGCGGCATCGCCACCGTCCACCAGTACGGCGGCACCGCGCCCCTGATGAGCATCGACCGGAACTTCTTCCTCGGCGCCGAGCCGGTCAAGGGCATCTGGCCGTTCCGCCGGATCGACCGGGACCGCACCGCCGCCGAATCGCTGAAGGCCCTGCGCGAGCTGGGGCTGTCCCGCGTCACCGACGCCCGCCAGCTCGCCGGCACGATGTCGGGCGGCGAACGCCAGGCACTGGCGATCGCCCGCGCCGTCTACTTCGGCGCCCGGCTGCTCATCCTCGACGAGCCGACCTCCGCGCTCGGCGTGAAGGAGGCCGCCCTCGTGCTGAGGATGATCGGCACCGCCCGCGCCAACGGCGTCGGCGTCGTGTTCATCACCCACAACGCCCAGCACGCCATGGCGATCGGCGACCGGTTCGCCGTCCTGATCTCCGGTGCCGTGGCCGCCGCGTTCCGCCGCGGTGAGAAATCGCGCACCGAGGTCCTGGACCTCATGGCGGGCGGTGAGGAGTTCCAGGCCCTGACCGAAGGCATGGAGGACGCCCATGGCCCGGGCTGACGGCCTGCCCGCGAGCCCGATGCCCGCAGGCGTCGGCCTCACTCCGCCCGCCGAGGCCATCGACCGTCCCCATCTCACCCTGAAGGCGGCATGACCAGCATCCTCGCCCCCGGATTCGAAACCCTCCAGGCGCTCTTGGAGCAGTACGCGGCCGATGACCCCGCCTACAGCGCCCAGGTCTGCGTCATCCACGCCGGCCGCACCGTCGTCGACCTCTCCATAGGGGACGACCTCGGACCCGACAGCCTCATGTGCGTCCTGTCGGGCTGTAAGGGCGTCGTCGGCATGTGCATGGGCCTCCTCATCGACGACGGGCTGCTCACGCCCGACACCCCCGTGGCCCGCTACTGGCCCCAGTTCAAGGCGGAGGGCAAAGCAGACATCACGATCAGGCAGGCCCTGTCCCACCAAGCCGGGCTCCCCGGCCTCGCCGGCGGCTGCACCGTCGAGGAACTCGCCGCCCACACGCCCGTCGCCGAACGCCTCGCCGCCATGCGGCCTCTGTGGCAGCCCGGCACCGCCCACGGCTACCACGGCATCACCATCGGCATCCTGGCCACCGAGCTCGTCCAGCGCCTTACCGGCCACAGCTTCGCCGACTTCTACCGGCAGCGCGTCCAGCAGGTCCTGGACGTCGACTTCCACTTCGGTGCCGACCCCGGAGTCCTCGCCCGCACCGTCGACCTCGTCCCGCCGGCGACCCCGGTGCCGCCACCGGCTCCCGACTCGCTCGAAGAACTCATGCTGAACGGCTTCGGCGACTTCCCCGCCCTCGTCGACGTCCCCAACCACCCGGTCATCCGCGCCACCGGTCCCGCCGCCATCGGCGGCATCGGCAACGCCCGCTCCCTGGCCCGCCTCTACGACTCCTGCCTGGACGACACCGGGCGGCGGCTGGTCTCGCCCGCCACGATCGACATGATGACCCAGATCCACACCGTCGGCAGCGACCTGGTCCTGGGCGTCCACAACCGCTTCGGCCTCGTCTTCCAGAACGCCGACACGCGCCTGGACTACGGCAGCCCGTGGAGTTTCGGCCACGACGGCGCCGCCGGCGCCATCGGCTTCGCCGACCCCACCTACGACATCGCCTTCGGCTACATCACCAGCAAGATGCCCGAGCAAGGCGGCGCCGACCCCCGAGGCATCCGCCTCGCCGCCGCGGCCCGGGCCACCCTCCGCACCGCCCGACGACCCACCACCTGACCGCCGCCCCCTCCGCACGCCGACCCCGCGCACCACCTCCCATCAGCCGCCCCCGGAACATCCCGAAAGCGACATCGCGCTCGGATCACTGATCCGGGGTGGCCGAGGGCAGGGCGCGGGAGATGGCGCGGGCGCTGGTGAGCAGCAGCTGCGCGACGGCGTGGGGCGTGGCGCCGCTGCGGTGCACGACCAGGGAGACGGCCGCCACGACATCGCCGCGCGAATCGCGGATCGGGGCGGCGACCGAGAGCGCGTCCATGGTGACCTGCTGGTCGCTGACGGCGTAGCCGCGGATGCGGGTATCGGCGAGGGCGGCGCGGATCGTCCGCGCGTCGGTCATCGTGCGTTCGGTGAAGCGTGTGATCGGACGGGCCAGGACGCGCTCCAGCACCTCGTCGGGGGCGTGGGCGAGCAGGACCAGCCCGACCCCGGTCGCGGTGAGCGCGAACCGGCCGCCGACGCGGGTGAGCACGGGCACCGCCCGGCTCCCCGCGATGCGTTCCACGAAGACCAGTTCGGTGTCCTCGCGCACGGCGAGCTGGACGTTCTCCCTGGTCACCTGCGACAGGTCCTCCAGGAACGGCAGCGCGCTCTCGCGCAGCCCGAGGCCGCGCGGGGCGAGGGAGCCGATCTCCCAGAGGCGCAGCCCGATGTGGTAGCGGCCGTGTGCGTCGCGCTCCAGCGCGCCCCACCCCGCCAGTTCCGCCGCGATCCGGTGGACGGTGGAGACCGGCAGGCCGGAGCACCGGGACATCTCGCTGAGTGTCATCGAGCACCGGTCGGAGGTGAACGCGCCGAGGACCCGCAGGGCGCGCGCGACGACGGGGCCGGTTCGCTCCAAGGGCGCGGGTGCGGGCATCGGCGGCTCCGGGGTCAGAGGTCGAGGACCAGCTTGGAGCCGGTGGCGCGGGAGACGCAGACGAACATCGTGTCGTGCGCGGCCCGCTCGCCGGGGGTGAGGAGAGAGTCGCGGTGATCGACGGTGCCCGCGAGCACGGTGGTCTCGCAGGTGCCGCACGTTCCCTCACGGCATGACGTCAGAACATGCACGCCCGCCTCCTCCACGACCTCCAGGATCGACTTCTCCGGCGGCACGGTCAGGGTGAGCCCGCTGGCGGCCAGCTCCACGTCGAAGGGTTCCGCCTGCTCGGCTTCGCCCGCGTCCCGGGGTGTGAATCGTTCCACATGCAGGGTACCGGCGGGACGGTCCGCGCACCGCGCCTCGACGGCCTCCAGCAGGGGCGCCGGGCCACAGCAGTAGACGAGGACGTCCGGCCGCCGGTCCGACAGCAGCCCGTCGACGTCGAGGCGTCCGCGTTCGTCGCGCGGCCAGAGTGCGACCCGGTCGCCGTGGGCGGCCCGCAGGGTGGCGGCGAAGGCCATCGCCGTCGCCGTGCGCCCGCCGTAGGCCAGTTCCCAGTCCGCGCCGGCGGCATCCACGGCGGCGATCATCGGCAGGAGCGGCGTGATCCCGATCCCCCCGGCGATGAAGAGGTACCGGGGCGAGGGCAGCAGCGGGAAGTGGTTGCGGGGGCCCCGGCTGACGACCATCGCGCCGGGGTGGAGTCCGTCGTGCACGAACGCCGAGCCGCCGCGGCCGGCCCGCGCGCGCTGGACGGCGATCCGCCAGGCCGTGCGGTCCGCCGGGTCGCCGCACAGCGAGTACTGGCGCACCAGGCCGTCGCCCAGGACGAGGTCGATGTGCGCGCCGGGCGTCCAGGCGGGCAGGTCCGCGCCGGCCGGGTCGCGTAGGCCGAGGGCGACGATCCCCTCGGCCGCCTGCTCTCGGGCGGTGACGACGAGCACGCGCCCCGTCCCCGCGTCGGTCATCGGGGGCGTCCCGCGGCGG
Organism: Actinomadura graeca; assembly: GCF_019175365.1. Lineage (NCBI taxonomy): Bacteria > Bacillati > Actinomycetota > Actinomycetes > Streptosporangiales > Thermomonosporaceae > Actinomadura > Actinomadura graeca. The sequence goes on from NZ_CP059572.1 coordinate 5,734,350, forward strand.
CCGGGGCGCCCTGCCCGGACGTCCCGGCCGACATCCGCGCGAGCATCCGCCGGGCGGCCAGGCCGCCGGTGTCGATGTTGATCGACAACTCCTGGTACTGGGCCGGTTCGTCCGCGATCACCTTTTCCAGCGTGTTCAGCGCGACGACGTCCTGGAGGACCACGACGCGGTTCTGATGGGCCAGATAGTCCGTGACGTCCTGGTCGTCCAGCGCGAAGTCGCGCGCCACGGCCCAGAAGTCGTGCGTGGTGCGTTCGGTCTCGGGTGTGATCGCGTAGACGACCTCGACGTGGAAGGCGTGCGGGTCGCCGCCGCCGGCGTCGGGGAGCACCCCGGCCGGGGCGATGCGCGAGTGCAGCGTGTACAGGCACGGCGGGCTGTACTCGATGTCCTGCCAGCGCGTGATCCGCCCGGTCAGTCCGGTGGAGTTCGCGTAGAAGGGCGGGCATTCGGCGTCGTCGATGTGGCGGCTGACGCGGACGATCCCCGCCTCCTCGTCCACCTCGGTGGTGATCGGGGTGTCGGCGACCTCGGGCGTGCCGATGTAGCCGCCGTGCAGGTACGTCTCGTGGCTCAGGTCGAGCAGGTTGTCCACGAGCAGCCCGAAGCGGGCCTGGAGCGGCTCCATGCCGGACACGGTGCTGTAGGACGGGGAAGCCAGCCATGGCGCCCGCGGGATACGGGACGCGTCGGCCCCCTCCGGGTCGCCGATCCAGACCCAGACGAAGGTGTCCTGCTCGACCACCGGGTACTTCTTCAACCGCGCCGTACGAGGCACCCGGGTCTGTCCCGGCACGGAGACGCAGACGCCGTCGGCCCCGTAGGTGAAGCCGTGGTAGCCGCAGACCACCTGGTCATCGACCAGCCTGCCCGGCTCCTGGGACAGCGGGAAGCGGCGGTGCACACACCGGTCGGACACGGCGGCGACCTCGCCGGAGCGGGTGCGCCAGAACAAGATCGGCTCGCCGCAGACGGTGCGCGTGAACAACTCGCCGCCGATCTCGCGTCCGTACGCCGCGACGTACCACTGATCGCGGGGAATGCTTGACAACGGCCGGCTCCTTCGGTTCGCGGTTGCTGCCGACCATGGTGAACACGGTCACACGAACGCGGAAGCGGGCTTTCCACATGCCGGAAAGCCGATGTCCGGTGGCTACGCAGGGCACCGCCCGGGCCAGGTGAGGCGATGTGCACCCTCGACCCCGGATGCCCCCACACCCGGCTGACCGTCGTGAGTGGTCGTGGGCAGGGGGGCGCCGGGGAAGGGCGGGGACGATTCCGGCATTCTTGACCGATGTGGTGGGGAACCGGAGCGGTGGCGTTGGTGGCGGGCGTGCTGATCGCTGTGGTGACGGCGCCGGTGGGGGTGTCGGGGGCGGTCTTCTTGCTTCCGGTGCAGCTCAGTGTGCTGGGGGTGCCCAGCCCCGCGGTGACGCCGACCAATCTGCTCTACAACGTGGTCGCCGGGCCTGGGGCGCTGGCGCGTCATCGCCGGACGGGACGGCTGGCCGGTCCGCTGACGCGGCGGCTGGTTCTCGGCACGCTGCCCGGGGTGGTGCTGGGGGCGGTGATCCGGGTGTTCGCCGTCCCGGGCCCGCAGGTCTTCCGGCTGCTGGTCGCGGTGTTCCTGTTGCCGCTGGGGGTGTGGTTGTGCGTGCGCACCGTACGGCCGAGGGTGCGTCCGGCCCCGGCGGGGGCGCCGCGCGGCGAGTCGGAGGATGTGCTGCCGTCCGATGCGTCAATCACCGTGCTGGCGGCAGGGGTCGGAGTGGTCGGGGGGATCTACGGGATCGGCGGCGGCTCGATACTGGGGCCGATCCTGGCGGGTCGCGGGGTGCCGATGGCGCTGGTGGCCCCGGCTGCGCTGGCCTCGACGTTCGTCACCTCCGTGGTCGGCGCGTCGACGTATGCGGTCCTGGCGCTGACCACGGGCGGTGATATCGCTCCGGCCTGGGGTTCGGGGCTTCTGTGCGGCCTGGGCGGCTTGATCGGCGGCTATCTGGGGGCCCGGCTGCAGCCTCGCCTGCCCGAGGTGGCGTTGCGGCTGCTGCTGGGCGTGATGGCGATCACCGTGGCCTGCCTGTACGTGGTGCAGAGTCTGCCGTGAGCCAGGCCGGCCGATGGTGTCGGACGTAACGGGGATCTATTCGGCGATCCTCGTGCGCATCGTCCATTCGAAGACGGTGTCGCTCGCGCCGTCCTTCGTGTCGACGAGTTCGTAGTGCTCGTAGCCGCCGTGGCGCGGGACCTTGACCTTGCGCTCGCGCATCGTCGTGAGGGGGACGTGGGCCCGTTCCGGGGTTTGCAGCGGGCCGCCGACGAGGGTGATCTCGATCGTGTCGCCGGCGGAGGTGTCACTTCGGGCGGTGTGCATCGGGCCTCCTGGTCGCGGGACGGGCTCACAAGGGGGTGTCGCGGCCCGCGGCGGGTGCCGCGAACCGTCCGTACCGGCCCCGGTAATAGATCAGCGGGCCGGAGACGTCGTGGGCTCCGACATGGTGGACCCGGGCCACGACGATGACGTGGTCGCCCGCGACGTGCTCGGCGTCGACCGTGCACTCCAGCCAGCCCAGCGCGCCGTCCAGCAGCGGGAGCCCGGCGGGGGACGGGGACCAGGGCAGGCCGCCGAACTTGGCGCCGCCCGCGCCGGCGAGGCGGCGCGCGTGCTCGCGCTGGTGCTCGGCGAGGAAGCTGACGCAGTGCCGGGCGCCGCGCCGCACCCGCGGCCAGCTGAGGCTGGTGTGGGCCACGCAGAACGACACGAGCGGGGGCGTCAGGGAGACGGAGGTGAACGAGTTGACCACGAGCCCGACGGGCACGCCGTCGTCGAGGCCGGTCACGGCGGCGACGCCGGTGGCGAAGCGGCCCAGCACGCCGCGGAAGGCGACCGGGTCGGGGGGCGCGCCCGCCGGTCTCCGTCCGTTCAGCGGTTCGATGCCCTTGGCCGCCATCGTCGTCCTTCCGCGGGGTCGTCGCCGGAGCGGTGCCTCCCGGCCATGGTCGGCCGGGAAGCTAAAGACGGCCTTAGGACGGACGGCCGGGGCGGCGCGGGCGTGCCCGTCAGTGACATTGCTTATGTTCGATTTACGTAGTTTCTCTGACGAGATCCACCGGGGATCCCTGTAATCCTGGTGCTCCGATTCGGCGTTTCCGATGTCGCCGGATGTGGGTTCTTTCTTCGGAGGAGACTTGCGATACGAGGTCCTTGGGTCTCTTCGTGTGATCGACAACGGGGAGAGTCTGGCGGTCACCGCCCCCAAGATGGAGGTCGTCCTGGCGGCGCTCCTCATCCGGGCGGACCAGGTCGTGTCGGTCGAGCAGCTCATCACCGAGATGTGGGGCGGCACCAAGCCGCGGCGTGCCACCGCGGCGCTGTACGTGTACGTGTCCCAGTTGCGCAAGCTGCTGGCGGTGAGGACGGGCGCCCCCGGCCCCATCGTCACCCGGGCCCCGGGGTACGTGCTGCGCACGGGGACGGACGAGCTGGACCTGCACGTGTTCCAGCGCCTCGTCCGCGAGGGGCGCGAGCACATGCGGCGGGACGAGTACGAGCCCGCGAGCAGGGCCTTCGAGGCCGCGCTCGGGCTGTGGCGGGGGCCGGCGCTGAGCGAGCTGAGGGAGGGGCCCATCATCAACGGGTTCGCGATGTGGCTCGACGAGGTGCGGCTGGAGTGCCACGAGATGCTCGTGGAGACGAACCTGAGGCTGGGCCGTCACCGCGAGATGGTCAGCCTGCTGCACGAGCTGATCCGGGACCATCCGCTGCACGAGGCGTTCTACCGGCAGCTCATGCTCGCGCTGTACCGGTCGGAGCGCCGGGCCGACGCGCTGGGCGTGTACCAGTCCGCCCGTGCCGCCCTGAACAGGGAGCTGGGCCTGGAGCCCGGCCGGCACCTGCGCGAGATGCAACGGTCCATCCTGGCCGCCGCCGACGTCCTCGACGTCCGGCCCGCCGTATGAGCGGTGCCGGGGACCTGTGGCTGCGGCGCTACCATCCCGCGCCGGACGCGCGGGTGCGGCTCGCGTGCTTCCCGCACGCGGGCGGCTCCGCGAGCGGCTACCACGGGATGTCCGCGCGGCTCGCGCCGGAGGTCGAGGTGCTCGCCGTGCAGTATCCGGGACGGCAGGACCGGCGGCGGGAACAGCCGGTCACCGACATCGCCGAACTGGCCGGGCAGGTCGTCGGGGCGCTGGACGGGGAGCCGTCCGACCGCCCGCTCGCCCTCTTCGGGCACAGCATGGGGGCGACCGTCGCCTACGAGGTCGCCCGGCTCCTGGAGCACCGGCGCGGGATCCGGCCGCACACGCTGTTCGTCTCGGGGCGGCGGGCGCCGTCGCGGGTCCGCCCGGAGAACGTGCACGCCGCGGACGACGACGGCGTGCTCGCCGAGCTGGAGCGGCTGAGCGGCACCGACGCCCGGCTTCTGCAAGACCCGGAGCTGCGCGAGCTGATTTTGCCGGTGGTGCGCGCCGACTATGGCGCGATCGAGCGGTACCGCCGTGCGCCCGGTCCCGAGCCGGGCTGCCCGGTCGTGGTGCTGGTCGGCGACGCCGACCCGCTGACCACGGTCGAGGAGGCGCGCGCCTGGGCCGATCACTCGGCGGCCCCCGTGGACGTGCGGGTCTTCCCCGGCGGCCACTTCTACCTGGAGGACCATCTCGAAGCGGTCGTGGAGGTGGTGGCCGGGCGCCTGGCGGCGCCCGCACCCTCCGGCCGCGAATGAGGGTTCCGCCGCACCGCTGACGGCCGCGTGCCGTCGCCGATGCCGATGCTTGCCGGTGCCGGTGGTCTCCCGGAGCTTGCCGGGAGACCACCGGCGTCAGTGTGTCGGGGTGCTGTCCGTGCGGGCCACGGGCTGGGGGACGGCGGCCAGCAGGGACCGTGTGTAGGGGTGCCGCGGGTTCTGGAAGACCTCCTCGACCGGCCCCGTCTCCACCACCTCGGCCTCGCGCATCACGATCACCCGGTCGCTGATGTGGTGGATCACGCCGAGGTCGTGCGAGATGAACAGCAGCGCGACGTCCAGCTCGTCCCGCAGGTCGACGAACAGGTCGAGGATCTGCGCCTGCACCGACACGTCGAGGGCCGAGACCGGCTCGTCGCACACGATGACGTCCGGCTCGGGCGCCAGGGCGCGGGCGATGGCCACCCGCTGGCGCTGCCCGCCGGACAGCTCGCGGGGGTGGCGGGTGAGCAGCCCCGGATCGAGGCCGACCCGGCGGAGCAGCCCGGCGATCTGGTCGCGGTGCCGCCGCACGGCGCGCCGGCCGGGCGAGCCGAGCGCCTCCCCGACGACGCGCTCGACGGTGTACCGGGGGTCGAAGGAGGCCAGCGGGTCCTGGTGGACGAGCTGGATCCGCCCGCGCCGCGGCCGCCGGGACGACTCGGGCACCCGCGACCAGGGTTCCCCGAGGAAGCCCACGGTGCCCTCCTCGGGTTCCAGCAGCCCCATGACCAGGGCGGCGAGCGTGCTCTTGCCCGACCCCGACTCGCCCACGACGCCGAGCGTCTCCCCGGCGTGCAGGGTGAGCGAGACGTCCCGCACGGCGGGGCGGTGCTTGCGGTCCGGGCCGCGGAACCCCTTGGCGAGGCCGCTGACCTCGATCACCGCCTCGTCGCGGGGCTTGCGGGCGGTGCCGGCCACGTCCAGCGCCGGGGACGGCTCCTCCTCGCCGGTCCGCCAGCACAGGGCGCCGTGGGCGGGCCCGGTGGACACCAGGGGAGGGGCGTGCTCGCGGCAGCGTGCCTCCGCGAGCGGGCACCGGGGCGCGTACCGGCAGGCGGCCGCGGCGTCCGCCGGGTCGCGGGCGGGCTCCGGCGGGGCGAGCCGCGCACCCCGGGGGCGGACGCCGGGAACCGCGGCGAGCAGCCGCCGCGTGTACGGGTGGGACGGCGACCCCAGCACGTCCTCGGCCGGTCCCTGCTCGACGAACTCGCCCTGGTACATGACCGCGATCCGGTCGGCGAGCCTGGCCACGACCGACAGGTCGTGGCTGATCAGCAGGACGGCGGTCCCCGCCGTCCGCATCGCGGTCAGCAGGTCGAGGATCTGGGCCTGGACGGTCACGTCCAGCGCCGTCGTCGGCTCGTCGGCGATGAGGACGGCGGGGTCGGCGGCGACGGCCGAGGCGATGAGGGCGCGCTGCCGCAGGCCGCCCGACAGCTGGTGCGGGTACTGCCGGGCGCGCAGCGCCGGCTCGGGGACGTGGACGCGCTCCAGGAGCGAGACCACCCGGTCCCCGCGGTCCCGCCGGGGGACGGTGCGGTGGTTGCGGAGCGTCTCGCCGATCTCCGCCTCGACGGTCCGCAGCGGGTCGAGCGACGACAGCGCGTCCTGCAGGACCATGCCGATCCGGCGTCCGCGCAGCTCCCGCCAGCGGCGGTCCCCGGCGCGGGTCAGGTCCTCGCCTTCCAGTTCCAGCCGCTTCGCGGTGACCGTGGACTGCGGCCCGGCCAGCCCGAGCAGCGCGCGCGCCGTCACGCTCTTGCCGGAGCCCGACTCGCCGACGATGGCCAGGCATTCCCCGGGCCGCAGCGTGAACCCCACCCCGCGGACGGCGTCCACGCGGTCCCGTCCGGAGCCGAAGGCGACACTGAGGCCCTCGACGGTGAGCAGGGCGTCAGCGTCCTGATCGCTCCACACTGGGGAGCCTCCCTTCGAACCGCCGCTGCAGCCACCTGCCGACGACGTTGACGGCGAGGACGGTCGCGGTCACCGCCAGCCCCGGGAACACCGCGAGGGACCAGGCGGTCCCCAGGAAGTCGCGCCCCTCCGACAGCATTGCGCCCCATTCGGGCGTCGGCGGCTTCGGCCCGAGGCCGAGGAAGCTCAGCGAGGAGCCGGCGATGACCGCCGTCCCCACGTTGATCATCGCCAGCACGAGCAGCGGCGGAAGGGCGTTGGGGAGCACGTGCCTGCCGAGGATGTCCGTCCGCCGCCGGCCCAGCGTGACCGCGGTGCGGACGTAGTCGGAGTTCCGCACGACCAGCGCCTGCCCGCGGGCCAGCCGGACGAAGCCGGGGACCAGGGAGGCGCCGATCGCCAGCGTGGCGTTCAGCGTCCCCGTTCCGAGGACCGCGACGATGAGCAGCGAGAGCAGCAGGCCGGGGAAGGCCAGGAACACGTCCGACACGCGCATGATCAGCTCGTCGAGCACCCGGCCGCCGGTCGCGGCCAGCACCCCGAGGAGCGAACCGGCGAGCACCGCGATGGTGGTGGCGCCGAGGCCGATCGTCAGCGACGGCCGCGCGCCGTGGACCACGCGGCTGTAGACGTCCCGGCCGAGCTGGTCGGTGCCGAAGGGGTGGCCGAGGCTCGGCGGGGCGAGCGCGTCGACCGGGTCCCCCTGGTCGGGCGCGTGCGTGGCGAGCAGGTCCGGCCAGACCACGGCGACCGCGATGAGCGCGAGCACCGCGGCGGCGGCCCACACCCCCGGCGGCGGAGTCCCCGCCCGCCGCCGGCGGCGCGGCAGGACCGCCGGCCACGTCGCGCGGGGGAGCGTGGTCATTCCCATGGCAGGCTTTCCCCGGCCCGCGGGACGTGGAACCGGCCGCGGGCGACGACCAGCCGCGGGTGCCGCAGCACCGACAGGTCCGCGCGGGGGTCGCCGTCGACGACGATGAGGTCGGCGTCCAGCCCGGGGCGCAGGCGTCCCGTCCGGCCGCCGAGGTCCAGGGCGTCGGCCGCGACCGAGGTGGCCATCGCGATGACCGCGTCGGCGGGCAGCCCGGCGCGTCCCAGCCAGCGCAGTCCCTCGGCGTACTGCTCGACCCCCACGCCGGTCACGCCGGCGTCGGTCCCGGCGATCAGCCGGACGCCCTGCTCATGCTGGTCGCGGCGGATCTCCAGCCAGGGACGCAGGACGTCGGCGCCGAACCGGGTCTCCAGTGCCCCCATGCCCCCGTGGAACGTCGGGCAGACGTAGACGCCCTTTTCCGCGATGGTCCGGATCAGCTTCTCGTCGGCGTCGGGGCCCGCCGGCGGGCCCGCCTCGGTCAGGAACGTGCAGTGCTCCAGCGTGTGCGCGCCCGCCGCCACCGCGACCTCGACGCCCTCCCTGGTGTGCACGTGCGCCGCCACCCGCAGGCCGAAGCGGCGCGCCTCCTCGACGGCCGCGGCCACCTCCTCGGTGCCGTACTGGAGCTCCCAGCTCGACGGGCCCTCGGGGGTGAGGTGCCCGCCCGTCACCATCACCTTGATGACGTCCACACCGTCCTCGGCCTGCCGCCGCACCAGGGCGCGCACCTGCTCCACGCCGTCGGCCTGCCCGCCGAGGAACGAGCAGTGCCCGCCGGTCACGGTGATCGGCGCGCCTGCGGTGAGGATGCGGGGGCCGGGGACCGTCCCCGCGGCGACCGCGTCGCGCAGCCGCGCCGCGAGGCCGTTGCGGTCGCCGAGGTCGCGCACCGTGGTGACGCCCACGTCCAGCAGCCGCCGCGCCCGCGCGGCCATGTCCAGCACGAGGGCGGGGTCCCCGGTGGCCGCCAGCGTGGCCACCGGGTCCTCGCCGCCGTCGAACACCAGGTGGACGTGGACGTCGATCAGGCCGGGCAGGATCCGGGCCTCCGGGAAGGAGACCCGGGGCGTCCCGGCCGCCGCGCGGCCGATGACGTCGGCGGCGGGTCCCACGTCCTCGATGAGGCCGTCGCGGACCAGGACCGCCCCGTCCGGGATCACCTCCCCGGGGACGCCGGTCAGCATTTCCGCCGCGGTCAGGATCCGTTCCGTCACGGGGCCGACTCCCTCAGCCTCGGGTCGACGATCCGGTAGAGGCCGTCGACTGCCATGTTGATCAGTGAGAACGCCAGCGCCGACACCAGGATCACCCCGGTGACCACCGGCAGGTCCCGGCCGGCGATGGCCGCCGCCATGACCCTCCCGATGCCCTGGCGGCTGAAGATGGTCTCGATCACCACCGCGCCGCTGAGCAGCGCGCCCACGCTCCAGCCCGAAATGGTGATCATGGGGATGAGGGCGTGCCGCAGCGCGTGCCTGAGGCGCACCGAGGTCTCGCCGCCGCCGCGGGTGCGGGCGGTGAGCGCGAACGGCTCGTCGAGGGCGCGTTCCATCCCCTCGCGCATCACCTGCGCGTAGACGCCCACCAGGCCGAGCGCGAGGGTGACCGCGGGCAGGACGAGCGCCCCCGGCCCCGATCCCCCCGCGACGGGGAAGAGGTGCCAGCGGAAGGCGAAGAAGGTGAGCAGCAGCACCCCGACCCAGAACCCGGGGGTGGAGATGGCGATCAGCTCCAGCCCGACCGAGAGGCGCCGCAGCGCCGGCCGTCTCCCGGCGGTCGCCACGGCGAGCGCCGTCGCCACCGCGAACGCCACCGCGAAGCCGGTGAGGGCGAGCGCCGCCGAGGACCACGCCTGATCGCCGATCAGCTCCCCGACCGGTTCCCTGAGCTGGTACGAACGGCCGAGGTCGCCCTTCGCCAGGCGGCCGATGAACAGCCCGTACTGGACGGGCACGGGCCGGTCGAAGCCCAGTTCGCGGCGCACCTGCTCGACCTGTTCCGGGCTCGGGGTGGTGGAGCCCAGGATGACGCGCGCCGGATCGCCGGGGGTGAGCTGGAGCCCGGCGAAGGCGACCGTCGCCGCGCCCAGCATGACCACGACCGTGAGCAGCAGCCGGCGGACCAGCCACCGCGCGACGGTCACGATCCCCCCTTCTGCGCGTCGTAGAACACCGGGTAGCCGTTGGCGTCGAAGGCGACGCCCTTGACCTGCGAGGACGTGCCGACCAGGCGCACCGGGACGTAGGTCGGGATGGCCAGCCCCCGGCGCAGGACGCGGTCCTGGATCTTGGCGTAGTGCCCGGCGCGGGCGGCGGGATCGACGGTGGCGGTCGCGGCGCGCAGCCAGCCGTCCAGCTCGGGGTCGTTGAGGCGGAAGAAGTTCCCGCCGCCCTTGGTGGGAGGCCACGCCGCCGCGAAGAAGTACCGCAGGATGTCGGGTTCGGCCCGGACGAAGCCCGTCGAGTACAGGTCCATGGTGCTGCCGGTGAGGATGTCCTTGGCCAGCGCGCCGCCGTCCTCGCTGACCAGGTCGATGTGGATGCCGGCCTTCTTGGCCTGCGCCTGGATGCCCTGGGCCAGGACGTCGCGCCGGTCCCGCATGAGCTTGGCCAGGTAGGGCCAGCGCAGGGTCAGGCGGCGCCCGTCCTTGGTGCGGTAGCCCTCCGAGTCACGCCCCGTCCAGCCCGCCTGGTCGAGCAGCTTGGCGCTCAGCGCCGGGTCGTACGGCCAGGTCCGCTCGGTCGCGCGGGAGTACCCCACCGTCGCGGGGCTGAGCAGGCTCCAGGCGCGCGCGTACTGGCCGAAGTAGATCGACTTGACCAGCTGGTCGAGGTCGAGGGAGCGCAGCAGCGCGACGCGGACCCGCTCGTCCGTCAGGGGGCCGTGCGTGGTGTTGGGGAAGATGGCGAAGACGGCGCCGGGCAGGTTGGCGCGCAGCAGCCGCAGCCGGTCCGACCCCTCGACGCTCTTGACGGACATCGCCGGCACGTCGTCGATGACGTCGGCCTGCCCGCTGGTGAGCGCGCCGAGGCGGACGGCGTTCTCGGGGATGAACGCGATCGACAGCTTGGCGAGGCGCGCGGGCCCGGTGTGCGCCGCGGTGGGCGGCCCCCAGGAGTATCCGGGATTCCTGGTCAGCGTGAGGTTCTTGTTGCGCGTCCAGGATCCGAACCGGAAGGGGCCCGAGCCGATGGGCCGCAGGCACAGCCCCGCGGGGTTCTCGCGTATCGCCTTGGGCGATTGGACGCCGAGGTAGGCGGTGCTCACCGCCTGGAGGAACGAGGCGTCCGGCTCGGACAGCCGGACCTCGACGGTGTCCGCGTCGAGGGCCTTCGCCTCCGCGTACGACCGGAGCAGGCTCGCGGCGTACCGCGATTTGGTCTTCGGGTCGACCGCGTGGTCGAGGGTCGCCTTCACCGCCGCGGCGTCCAGGGGCGTCCCATCGTGGAACGTGACCCCCGGCCTGAGGTCGAAGGTGTAGGTCTTCGCGTCCTTGGAGATCGTCCAGCGCTGGGCCAGCCAGGGGTGGAACTTGCCGTCCGGCGTCAGGGCGACCAGGGAGTCGAAGACGCCCCGGACGATGACGGCGGTGACGTCGAGGCCGCTCATCTGCGGGTCGAGGCAGTCCGGCTCGATGCTGGCGGCGAAGGTCAGGCCGCCGTCCTGTGCGGCCGGGTCGTCGCCGTCGCCGCACGCGGCGGCGGTTCCGAGAAGCAGGGGGACGGCCGCGCACACACCGGCCCAGCGGTGGCGTTGCGTGGACCGTCGAGTCCGGGGGTGGGGCATCTCGTCTCCTTGGAGGAACGTGGAGGCGCTTCGGCGCCGTGACCGGCGGGTTCCGCGATCCATGCCGCACTCTCCAGGGGCGATCTAAAGATCACCTTAATGTGGCGGCCCGGTTACGGAAGTGGCGGCGGATCCGGGGATCACCCCGCGGACCGCCAGGTCGAGGAGCCGTCCGCTCACCACGGGCTCGCCCTCGGTGGCCATGGCTATCGCGCCGGCGAGCCGCAGCACGTCCAGGAACGCGGTCCCGGGCGGGACGGACCCGGCCTCCTGGGCGCGGGCGAACAGGGTCGCCCCGGACGAGCGCATCGCGTGGCAGGCGTGGAACAGCTCCGACCGCTCGTCGCGCAGCGTGACCATCACCGAGGCCGCCATGCCGCGGAAGGGCGTGACCTGCGCGATGAACGCCTCCAGCCAGGCGACCAGCGCGGCGCCGGGGGACGGGTCGTCCAGCAGCTCGTCCGCGCGCTGGCCGAGCTGGACGTAGCCATCGGTGAGCAGTGTCTCCAGCAGGTCCTGGCGGGTGGGGAAGTGGCGGTAGAGGGTCCCGATGCCCACTCCGGCGCGTTCGGCGACCGATTCGAGGGACGCCTCGGCGCCGTGCGCGGCGAAGATCTCGCGGGCCGCGGCGAGCAGGTTCTCGCGGTTGCGGCGCACGTCGGCGCGGAGCGGGCGGGCCGGCGGGGCGGTCGTCTCCTGGGGTTCCATCCGTCTCCAGCTTCTCTCGTTGCAAATCGGAGGCGACCTCCGTATTGTTCGGAGGGTACCTCCGTATGGAGGCTCCCTCCGATTGTAACCGGAGACCTTGGAGGAAGGATGTCCGTCTCACCGTCGCCGCCCAGCGTGACGACACGGCCCCCGGGCGCGGCCCGCCGCGGGGACCGGCCCGGGATCGCCCTCGCGGTCATCGTGGCCTGCCAGCTGATGATCGTCCTGGACGGCACGATCGTGAACATCGCCCTGCCCGAGATCCAGCGGGGGCTCGACTTCTCCGAGACCGGCAAGGCGTGGATCATCACCGGCTACACGCTGACGTTCGGCGGCCTGCTCCTGCTGGGCGGGCGGATCGGCGACGTCCTCGGCCGGCGCCGCGTGTTCGTCGCCGGCGTCGCGGTGTTCACGATCGCCTCGCTGCTCGGCGGCCTCGCCACGACCGGTGAGCTGCTGCTGGCGGCCCGGGTCGGCCAGGGCGCCGGCGCCGCGCTGGCCGGGCCGAGCACCCTCGCGCTCATCGTGACCAACTTCAGGGGGGAGGCCGAGCGCAACAAGGCGATGGGCATCTACTCCGCCATCGCCGGCTCCGGCCTGGTCATCGGCCTGATCCTCGGGGGCGCGCTGACCTCCGGCGGCTCCTGGCGCTGGGTCATGTTCATCAACGTGCCGATCGGCCTGGCGATCGTGCTGCTCGCGCCGCTGTTCGTCAACGAGCCGCCGCGGCACACCGGGCGCTTCGACGTGGCCGGGGCGCTCACCTCGACCGTGGGCATGGTCGCGCTGGTCTACGGGTTCACGCGCGTCGCGGAGAAGGACTGGGGCGACGCCACCGCCCTCGGGTCCTTCGCCGTCGCCGTCGCCGCCCTCGTGCTGTTCCTGATCGTCGAGGCCCGCGCGAAGCAGCCCGTCATGCCCTACCGCCTGCTGCGCGACCGCAACCGGGCCGCCGCGTACCTCAACATGCTGCTGCTCCCCGCGACGCTGATGGGGCTGTTCTTCTTCGTCACCCAGCTGCTCCAGAACGTCTACGGCTACAGCGCGATCAAGGCGGGACTGGCGTTCCTGCCGATGGCGGTCCTCCAGATCGTCACCGCGCGCAGCTCGCCCGCGCTGCTCCCGAAGTTCGGGCCCAAGCCGCTCATGCTGACCGGCGCGGTGGGGGTCTTCATCGGGATGGCCTGGCTCAGCCGGCTCTCCGACGGCAGCGGCTACGCGACCGGCGTGCTCGGGCCGCTGATCCTCGTCGGCGCCGGCATGGGCCTGTGCTTCATGCCGATGAGCGTCACCATCCTGTCCTCGGTGTCGCCGCAGGACTCGGGCGCGGCGTCGGGACTGCTCCAGACCATGCAGCAGGTCGGCGCCTCACTGGGCATCGCCGTGCTGGTGACGGTCTACGGCGAGGCGGTCCGGGACGAGGCCAAGCACCCGTTGGCAGGGGCGAACCCGCAGGAGCAGGCCCACCACCTGCTCACGCACGGCATCGCCACGAGCTTCCTCTGCGCGGCGGCCATCGTGGTCATCGCGTTCCTGATCCTTCTGTTCGGGTTCCGGGGCAAGGCCGCGGCGAAGAAGGACGACTGACCCACCGAAGGGAGCCACGACCTTGTCCGAACCCGCCGCCATCAAGCTGTCCGTCCTCGACGTCGCGCCCGTGTGGCGCGGATCCTCGCAGGCACAGGCACTCCGCGACACGCTCCAGCTCGCCCCCAAGGTCGAGGGCCTCGGCTACCACCGCTACTGGGTGGCCGAGCACCACAACACCCTCAGCATCGCCAGCTCGTCGCCGCCCGTGCTGGCCGCCGAGATCGCGAACGCCACGTCCACCATGCGGGTCGGGTCGGGCGGGGTGCTGCTGCCCAACCACCCGACGCTGGTCGTCGCCGAGCAGTTCGGGATGCTGGAGGTGCTGCACCCCGGACGCATCGACCTCGGCCTCGGCCGGGCGCCGGGCACCGACCCGCTCACCGCGCTCGTGCTGCGCCGTCCCACCGGGGGAGGCGGGGACTTCCGCCGTCAGATCGCCGAGCTCGAAGGCTACTTCTCCGAAAACGGCGGTGACGGCGACCCGCAGGCGCAGGTCGTCGCGGTGCCCGCCCCCGGCCACCGTCCGGACATGTGGGTGCTCGGGTCCAGTCCCGCCAGCGCCGCGCTCGCCGCGGAGCTCGGGATGCCGTACGCGTTCGCGCACCACATCGCCCCCCAGAACGCCGTGCGGTCCCTCAACCTCTACCGGGACGAGTTCCGGCCCTCCGCGCACCTGGAGCGGCCGTACGCGATCGTCGCGTCGTCGGTGATCGTGGCCGACACCGAGGAGCGGGCCCGCCGGCTCGCCGGGCCGCTCGCCGTCACCAGCCTCCAGCTGCGCACCACCGGCACGGCGGGCCCGATGCTGCCCCCGGAGGAGGCGGCGGTCTATCCCTTCACACCGCTCGAACGGCAGGTGATCGGGGAGGGCGCCGGCCGCCACCTCGTCGGGGCGCCCGAGACGGTGGGACGCGCCGTCCACGACCTGCTCGCCTCGACCCGCGCCGACGAGCTGATGGCGCTGACCACCGTCCACGATCCCGCCGACCGGCTGCGCTCGTACGAGCTGCTCACCGAGCTCGTCCCCCTCGCGGCCCCGTCACTCGCCGGAGGCGCCGAGGAGTGACCCTGGCGAGACCGGACGCACGCCCGACGCCGCGTCCGGCCTCGCGGGACCACGGACGTGGACGCCCCGGGCCGACCCCTGCGGCCCGGGGCGTCCGCATGCCCGCTCCGTGTCCGCGTCGTGTCCGCGTCGTGTCCGCGTCCGGCCCGCGGACCCCTTAGGTCGGGCATAGGTCACGCATAGGCGATGCAAAGGATCGCCTTAGCCGCGCTCGTGATGCTGGGACTCCCGTCACCTCACGAGAGGCCGACCATGACCAAGCCGGTAGGCGCGGGCGCGGCCGCGGCGCAGGCGCCCGAGACGCTGGACGAGCGGATCGAGCACTGGAGCCTGTACCAGCCGTGGCTCCAGCAGGACCCGATCTCCCACTGGAACGAGGTCCGGGACCACGCCCCGATCGTGCGCTCGGAGGAGGCCGGGGGCTTCTGGATCCTCACCCGCTACGAGGACATCGAGTGGGCGGCCAAGAACCCCGAGATCTTCTCCAGCGCCCAGGTCGGCATCCCGCACCGCACGGTGTTCCCGGCCAAGCAGATCCCGATCCAGCTCGACGGCGACGAGCACCGCAAGTGGCGGCAGACGCTCTCGGACCTGTTCAACCCCGGCGTCGTCAACCACTTCGCCCCGCAGATCCGGCAGGCGGCGGTCGACTCCATCGGCCCGATCGCCGAGAAGGGGCACTGCGAGTTCGTCTCCGAGTTCGCCACCGCGCTGCCCGCCGAGACGTTCCTGATCACCTTCGGGATCGGGCGCGAGCACCTGAAGGCCCTCCTGGACCACAAGACCTGGCTGCGCCGCGAGGGCATCCCCAACGCCCGCACCGACGAGGACATCCGGGCCGCGAACCAGCCGCTCTGGGACTTCTTCGGCGAGGCCATCGACCGGCGGCGCGCCGAGGGCGTCGAAGGACGCCGCGACGTCATCAGCGCGATGCTCCGCACCACCTACGACGGCCGCGAGCCCACCCGCGACGAGATGATCAACGCGCTGTTCGTGTCCATGCTGGCGAGCCTGGACACCACCACGGCCGCGCTCAGCCTGATCTTCCTGCACCTCGCGGCGCACCCGGAGATCCAGGAGCTGATCCCCGCGTCCCCGGACAAGGTGCCGGCCATCGCCGAGGAACTGCTGCGCCACTCGCCGGTCTCCTCCACCGGGCGGCTGGTCACGCGGGACGTCGAGCGGCACGGCGTGGTGCTGCGCAAGGGCGACCGGGTGCTGCTGTCGTGGGGCCTGTCGGGGCTCGACCCGGACGTCTTCGACCGTCCCGACGAGGTCGACTTCGACCGGACGCAGACCCGGCACCTGGCGTTCGGCGCCGGGCCGCACCGCTGCCTCGGCATGCACGTCGCCCGCCGCATCATCAGGATCGCGCTGGAGGAATGGCACGCGCGGATCCCCCGCTACGCGCTGACGCCGGGCACGACACCCGTCCACCACTACTCGCCGGCCCGCGGCGTGCTGAACCTCGACCTCACGCTGGGGGCGGGGGACCGGCCGTGAGGGTCCGCGTCGACCAGGGACGCTGCCTGGGCCACGGGCTGTGCGAGGCCCTCGCCGGCGACGTCTACGAGGTCACCGAGATGGGTTTCAACGAGATGGGCGAGTTCGAGGTGGCGGACTCGCTGCGGGCCGTGGCCCGCAAGGGGGCCTCCGCCTGTCCCGAGCGGGCCATCGCGCTCATCGGCGACGAGACCCGCCCCACGGCACGAACCGAGACGAAGGAGCACTGACCGATGACCGAATCCGCCCCTGCCGCGAACTCCGCCGTGAACCCGGCCGCCACTCCCAGGGAGGTCGTCGACCAGATCATCCAGTACATGCTGGACATCGACATGGCCGGCTTCGGGGACCTGTGGGCCGACGACGGCGACCTCGACCTGCTCTTCGCGCCGCACGGGGCCGTCCGCCACCTGCAGGGCCGCGACACCATCCGCGAGTACCTGATCAAGGGGCAGGCGGCGACGCCCCTCAAGCTGGAGAAGATCGAGTCCCTGGTCGTCCACGAGACGGCCGACCCCGAGGTCGTCGTGTTCGAGTTCGAGGGGCTCGGCTCGGTGTCCACGACGGGCGGCACCTACCGCACCACCTACATCGACGTGCTGCGCGCCCGCGACGGGCGGATCGTGAACCTGCGGCACTTCGCCGAGCCCACCGCGTGGCTCATCACCGCGTCGGAGACCGGGGCCGAGGCGGCGGGGGAGCGCCGGTGAGCGGGGCGGGCACGCCGGAGGGACGGCTGCCGGAGGGACGGCTGCTGGAGGGACGGGTCGCGCTCGTCATCGGCGGCAGCCGCGGGATCGGCGCCGGGGTCGCGCGGGCGTTCGGCCGGCACGGCGCCGCCGTCGGCGTCAACTACCTGCGCAGCGCGGACGCGGCGAAGGAGGTCGTCTCCGACATCGAGGCGGGCGGGTCCCGCGCGGTGGCCGTCGCGGGCGACGCCGCCGACGCCGGGGACGTCGCCGAGATCGTGCGGCAGACGGCCGACGCGCTCGGCGACATCGACGTCCTCGTCTGCAACGCCGTCGGCAGCACCGAGAACGCGATCGACCGGGTCCGCAAGGGCCTCACCCTCGCCCTCGACAACGCCGAGGACGTGCAGGCGCGCGTCGCGACGCAGCTCGCGACCACCCTGTTCCCGGCCCGTGAGGTGCTGCCCGGCATGCGCCGCCGGGGTGGCGGCTCCATCGTGCTGATCGGCGCGACCGCGTCCCGCGGCAGGCCGGGGCGCGGCATCGCGGAGATCTCCGTCGCCAAGGCGGCGCAGGACGCCCTCGCGCGGTCGCTGGCCGTCGAGCTCGGCCCGGACCGCGTCCGCGTCAACGTCGTGGCCCCCGGCATGGTGCCCACCGACGCCAACGCGGGCCCGCACCAGGAACCGATGATGGGCGAGATGGCCAAGGTCACCCCGCTGGGACGCGTCGCCTACGTCGACGACGTGGCGGACACGGTCGTCGCCTTCGCCTCCGGCCTGACGCGGCACGTGACGGGCGCCTACGTCGGGGTCGACGGCGGCCGCAGCATGCTCTGAGCGGCGCGGGGCGCCGTCGTCGCCGGGTCATGGCCGTGCGGATGTCCGCGGAGGGAGCGGGAGATGGAAGACAGGGTCGTCATCGCCGGCGGGGGACCGGCCGGTCTCATGCTGGCGTGCGAGCTCGGGTTGCTGGGAGTGGACGCCGTCGTCCTCGAACGGGACCCGGAGCCGGACGAGAACTCGCAGGGGATGGCCGTCCACGGGCGTTCCCTGGAGGTGTTCAAGCAGCGCGGCTTGGCCGACCGCATCCGGAAGGAGGACATCTGGGCCTGGCCCCGCACTCCGTTCGCCTTCTTCTGGCTCGACCTCGATGGCGTGGGCGAGGAGGACCACACCTACGCCTTTCCCCAGTGGCGGACGGAACGGCTCCTGGAGGACCGCGCCCGCGAGCTGGGGGTGGACATCCGCCGGGGCCACGAGCTGGTGGGCTTCGAACAGGACGCCACCGGGGTCACCGTCGAGACCCGCTCCGCCGCGGGCCCGGACCGACTCCGGGGCGCCTTCCTGGTGGGCTGCGACGGCGCGGACAGCAGGGTCCGGCGACTCGCCGGGATCGAGTTCGAGACGGCCGGCCTCGGTTACCACGGCGTCCTCGGCGACGTCGTCCTCTCGGATGGCCCGCCGCCCGAGTTCACGACCGGGCTGTTCCAGCAGGGCATGTTCGGGGCGCTGCCGCTCCAGCCCGGCGAGCTGCGGCTGATGACCATCGAGTTCGGCGCGGAGGGCCCGGGCCCCGGAACGCCCGTCACCGCGGAGGAACTGCGCGCGAGCATCCGCCGGGTGACCGGCACCGACCCCGAGGTCGAGGGTGTGCGGTGGCTGGCGCGGTTCGGCGGCACCACCCGTCACGCCCGGCGGTACAGGGAGGGACGGGTGCTGCTGGCCGGGGACGCCGCCCACGTCCTCTACATCTCCGGCACGCAGGGCCTGAACGCCGGCATCCAGGACGCGGTCAACCTCGGCTGGAAGCTGGCCGCCGAGATCCAGGGCCGGGCCCCGGACGGCCTCCTCGACACCTACCACGGGGAGCGGCACCCGGTCGGTGAGCGGATCTGCTCGCACGCGCGGGCGCAGATGGCCCTGATGCATCCGTTCGACCGGGTCACGCCGCTGCGCGGGCTCGTCGCGGAGCTGCTGGAGATCGGCGCGGTCAACCGGTTCCTGCTGGAGCTGCCGTCCGCGACGGGCTATCCCCTGCCCGTCGCGGAGGGCACCGAGGGGGAGCCGCACCCCCTGCTCGGACGGCCCGTCCCGGACGTGCCGCTGGACACCGGCGGGGGGCCCGCCGGCACCGCCGAGGCCCTGCACGCCGGCCGGGGGGTGCTGCTGGACCTGTCCGGCGGCGCCGCCGATCTCGGCGAGGCCGCCGCCTGGGCCGGGCGGGTCGACATCGTCACCGCGAAGCCCGTGCCGGAGCTGGACGCCGCGGTGCTGCTGGTGCGGCCGGACGGCCACGTGGCCTACGCCGACCGCACGGGCGGCGACGGCAAGGGCCTCCGCTGGGCCCTCGCCACCTGGTTCGGTGAACCCGCCCCCGCCGGCGCGGCCGGATGAGCCCGGACGGCCGCGCCGACGGAGGGACCGGTGACGGGGAACCGGTATCGGAGCACGACGTCGTCATCGTCGGCGGCGGCCCCACCGGCCTGCTGCTCGCCTGCGAGCTGAGCCTGGCCGGGGTCGGCGCCGTCGTCGTCGAGCGCCTCACCGAGCCCACCCGCACCTCGCGGTCACTGGTCCTCGGGCAGCGTCCGGCCGAATGCTTCGCCCAGCGGGGCCTCGACTGGTTCGCGGACAACCCGCGGGTGCGCGAGTTCAAGTTCGGGCTGCTCGACCTCACCTCGGTCGTGCCGCCCGAGACGCTGCCGATCCGCGTCCAGCAGTGGCGCATGGAGCGGCTTCTGGAGGCGCGCGCCCGCGAGCTGGGCGTGGACGTCCGCCGGGGCCACGAGACGGTCGGCCTCGACCAGGACGGCTCGGGCGCCACGGTGCGCGTGCGATCCGCGGCGGGCGAGTACCGGTTGCGCGGCTCCTGGGTCGTGGGCTGCGACGGGGCGCACAGCACGGTCCGCAAGGCGGCCGGGATCGGCTTCCCGGGGACCCCCTCGACCACGTACGCGATCACCGGGGAGATGGCCCTCGTCGACGAGCCGTTCCCGGGACGCGTCTTCATCGACCTGTTCGAGCGCGGCATCGTCTCCATCGTCCCGCTCGCGCCCCTCGAACCGGGCATGCACCGGGTCATGGCCGTCCAGTTCGAGACCGGCCCGCCCGGCCGGGACACGCCGGTGACCGCCGACGAGCAGCGCGACGCCGTCCGGCGCGTCGGCGGCATCGACCTGACGATCGGCGAGGTGCGCTGGCTGTCGCGGTTCGGCAACGCGACCCGCCTGGCCGAGACCTACCGCAAGGGCCGCGTCCTCCTGGCGGGCGACGCCGCCCACGTCCACTTCCCGTCCGGCGGGCCCGGGCTGAACACCGGCGTCCAGGACGCGGTCAACCTCGGCTGGAAGCTCGCCGCCGAGATCAACGGCTGGGCGCCGCCGGGCCTGCTCGACAGCTACCACGATGAGCGCCACCCGGTCGGCGCGCGCGTGTGCCGCAACAGCCGCGCCCAGACCGCGCTGATGCACCCGCTCGACACCGTCGGGCCGCTCCGTGAGCTGTTCGCCGAGATCATGCGGGCGGGCCAGGCCGAGGCGGGCCGGCACCTGATCGAGACCTTGAACGGGCTGGACGTCCGCTACCCTCCCGCGCCCGGCGCGCAGGACGCGCACCCGCTGATCGGACGGCGCGTCCCGCACGTCACGCTGAACACGCCCGAGGGGCCGATCCCGTTCGCGCACACCCTGCACTCCGCGCGCGGCGTGCTGCTCGACCTGTCCGGCGGCGGGCTCGACCGGGCCGGGATCGCGGGATGGCGGGACCGGGTGGATCTGGTCTCCGCGGATCCGGTCCCCGAACTCGCGGCCTCGGCCGTGCTCGTCCGCCCCGACGGCTACGCCGCCTGGGCCGGGGGCACCGGCGCCGCCGAAGACACCGGCGACGTCGCGGGGCTGCGTTCGGCGCTCGCGACCTGGTTCGGCGATCCCGTCGGCGCCACGGCCGCGATCTGACGGCCCCTGATCCGACCTCGCTGACGGGCCGGACCAGGGGCTCTGCCGTTCCAGGGCCCTGTGGTTCCGGGGCCCTGCGGTTTCAGGGCCTTGTCAGTTGAAGGCCCTCCCGGCTCAGGGGGTGGCGGGCGCCGGGTCGCCGAGAAGCTCGCGCAGCAGGTAGTGGACGAGCGCGCCGGGGGTCGGGTGCTCGAAGACCGCCACGGCGGGAAGCGTCAGCCCGGTGGCGGCGCACAGCCGGTTCCGCAGGTCCAATGCGGTGAGCGAGTTGAAGCCGCTCTCGGCGAAGGGAAGCTCGGGGTCGATCTCGGCGGCCGAGTCGTGCCCCAGCACGGCCGCCGCGTGACCGAGGACGAGGTCGGACACCACACGCTCCCGTCCCTCCTCGGACTCGCCGGATAGCCGGTTGACCAGCTGTTCGAACGCCTCCGGGTCCGGTTCGCCCTCCGGGCCGTCCTCGAACGGCAGGCCGGTGGGTGGAGCCGGACGATGGCGCCGCCACCAGTCCGACAGCGCCGGGAGCACCTCGGCCAGCGCCTTCGCCTGGTCGGGGTCGCCGGTCTGGAGCGCGTCGGCGAGCCACGCGTGGTCGCCGTCCTCGACCGCCTCCCAGAAACGGGCCTGTGCCCCGCGCGCGGGTGTCCCCGCCGCCGCGTCGATCCAGTAGCGGCGGCGCTGGAACGGGTAGGTCGGCAGGTCGACCCGTCCGGCGCCGGCGAACATGGCATCCCAGTCCACCGTCACGCCGCGGACGAAGGCGGACGCGGCGGCGTGCACGACCGCCCGCGGTCCCGGCCGGTCGCGGCGCAGCGCCGGGACGCACGCCTGGGGGGACGTGAGGACCTGCTCGGCCATCGGAGTGAGGACGGCGTCCGGGCCCACCTCGATCGCGGTGGTGACCCCCTCGGCCTCCAGTGTCGTGACGCCCTTGTGGAAGTCGACGGGTTCGCGGATGTGGCGGGTCCAGTAGTGGGGGTCGGTGAGTTGTTCGGGTTGGGCGGTGGTGCCGGTGATGTTGGAGATGAGGGGGATGGTGGGCGGGTGGTAGGTGATCTGTTGTGCGGTGTGGTGGAAGTGGTCGAGGACGGGGTCCATGTGGGGTGAGTGGAAGGCGTGGGAGACGCGCAGGTGTTTGGTGCGGTGTCCGCGTTCTTTCCAGTGCTGGGTGATGGTGGTGACGGTGGTGGTGTCGCCGGAGATGACGGTGGTGGCGGGGCTGTTGATGGCGGCGATGGCGACGTTGGGGTGTCCGTTGAGGGTGGGTGCGACCTCGTGGGCGGGGGCTTGGATGGAGGCCATGGCGCCGTCTGGGGGTGCGGTGTTCATCAGGCGTGCGCGGGTGGTGATGAGGTGGGCGGCGTCACTCAGGTTGAGGGTGCCGGTGATGTGGGCGGCGGTGAGTTCGCCGATGGAGTGGCCGATGAGCAGATCGGGGTGGATGCCCCAGTGCTGCAGGAGGCGGGTGAGGGCGAGGTGGAAGGCGAAGAGGGCGGGCTGGGTGTAGGTGGTCTGGTTGAGCAGGGTGGGGTCGTCGTCGAACATCACCTGCTTGATGGGGTGGTCGAGGTGGGTGTCGAGGTGTCGGGCGGTTTCGTCCAGGGCTTGGGCGAAGACGGGATAGGCGGTGTAGAGGTCACGGCCCATACCGGGACGCTGGCTGCCCTGACCAGAGAACAGGAACGCCGTCCGGCCCGGCCGTGCGACTCCTCGGACCAGGTCGGGCGAGGTCTCACCGCGGATCAGGGCTTCCAGGCCGCGTAGCAGGTCGTCGCGGTCCGCACCCAGCACGACGGCGCGACGCTCGAACGCGGTGCGGGTCGTGGCCAGGGAGTAGGCGATATCTTCCGCGCGCGCCTTCGGATGCGCGGTGACGAGGGCATGGAGCCGCTCGGCCTGCGCCCGGAGCGCTTGTTCCGAGCGCCCGGACAACACCCACGGCAGCACGGCGGGGGCGGCGCTCCCGGCGGTCTCGTCCGGCACGGGTTCGGCGGCGGGTGCCTGTTCGAGGATGACGTGGGCGTTGGTGCCGCTGATCCCGAAGGACGACACGGCGGCGCGGCGAGGACGGTCGTCGCCGGGCCAGTCGACGGGTTCCTTCAGCAGCCGGACGTTGCCGGAGTCCCAGTCCACGTGCGGTGTCGGTTCGTCGGCGTGGAGGGTGCGGGGGAGGGTGCCGTGGCGCATGGCCAGGACCATTTTGATGATTCCGGCGATGCCTGCGGCGGCTTGGGTGTGGCCGATGTTGGATTTGATGGATCCGAGCCACAGCGGGTGGTCTTCGGGTCGGTCGTGCCCGTAGGTGGTGAGGAGTGCTTGGGCTTCGATGGGGTCGCCGAGGGTGGTGCCGGTTCCGTGGGCTTCGACGGCGTCGATGTCGTGGGGTGTGAGGCGTGCGTTGGCCAGTGCCTGCTGGATGACGCGTTGCTGGGAGGGTCCGTTGGGGGCGGTGAGCCCGTTGCTGGCGCCGTCCTGGTTGACGGCCGAGCCGCGGATGACGGCCAGGACGGGGTGGCGGTTGCGTTGTGCGTCGGAGAGTCGTTCCAGTAGCACGAGTCCGGCGCCTTCGCCGAAGCCGGTGCCGTCGGCGTCGGCGGAGAAGGACCGGCAGCGCCCGTCGGGTGACAGCCCGCGCTGACGGCTGAACTCCACGAACAGACCTGACGTCGCCATCACCGTGACGCCGCCCGCCAGCGCCAGCGCGCACTCGCCGTTGCGGAGCGCCTGCACGGCCAGATGGACGGCCACCAGCGACGACGAGCAGGCGGTGTCCACCGTCACGGCGGGACCCTCAAGGCCGAGGGTGAAGGCCACCCGGCCCGAGGCGACGCTGCCCGCGCTGCCGTTGCCGAGAAGACCTTCCAGTCCTTCCGGTGGCGTGTGCAGCCGGTGCGCGTAGTCGCCGTACATCAGCCCGGCGAACACGCCGGTCGAGCTGCCGCGCAGGGACGCCGGGTCGATCCCGGCACGCTCGACGGCCTCCCACGCCGTCTCCAGCAGCAGCCGCTGCTGCGGATCGGTCGCCAGGGCCTCACGCGGGCTCATGCCGAAGAAACCCGCGTCGAAGTCCAGGGCCCCGTCGAGGAAGGCGCCGTGCCGCGTGGACGACTTCCCGGTCGCGTCAGGGTCGGGGTCGTACAGGTCCTCGACGTCCCAGCCGCGGTCCTCGGGGAAGCCCCCGATGGCGTCACGGCCTTCGGCGACCAGGTCCCACAGTCTCTCCGGCGTGTCCGCGCCGCCCGGGTAGCGGCAGCTCAACGACACGACGGCGATCGGCTCGCGGCTCCCGGCCTTGGCCTCGTCCAGCTGCCTGCGGGTCTTCCGCAGATCGGCCGTGACCCACTTGAGGTAGTCCAGGAGCTTCTTCTCGTCAGCCATGGGCGCTGTTCCTCCGGTGGTCGGCGGCTCGGTCGTCACGTCGAGGCCCGGCCGAGGTCCTTGTCGATCAGTTCGAAGATCTCGTCGGCCGTCGCGGTGCCCAGCGAGTCCGTGTCCCCCTCGCCGTCCTGCGGGGTGGGCGTGGTGCGGCCGCCGAGCCCGGACAGCAGTGCCCGGAGGCGGGACTCGACGCCGAGGCGCCCGGCCTCCTCGCCGCCGACGGCCGCCAGCGCCTCCTCCAGCCGGTCGAGTTCGGCGAGGACGGGCGGGACCGCGTCCGCGGTGACGGCGGCGACGATGTGGTCGGCCAGGGCGGCGGGCGTCGGATGGTCGAACACGAGTGTCGCGGGCAGCCGGAGCCCGGCGGCGGCGCCCAGGCGGTTGCGGAGCTCGACCGCGGTGAGGGAGTCGAACCCCAGCTCCTTGAAAGCGGCGCCGGTGTCGATCGTGCCCGGTGTCGGATGCCCGAGGACGGCCGTGACCTGGCCTCGGACGAGATCGAGCACGGCCCGTTGCCGCGCCTCGGGCGCGAGCCCGGCGAGCCGTTCGGCGAGCGGAGCGGCTTCCGCGCCGCCCCCGGCGTTCCGTGCCGGTGTCCGGACCAGGCTTCGCAGTACCGGGGGCAGCAGCCCGGCGGACGCCTGCGCACGCAGCGCGGGAATGTCCAGCCGGGCGATGGCCGTCACGTCCCCGCCGAGCGCGAGGGCGGCGTCGAAGAGCGTCAGGCCCTCGTCGTCGGACAGCGGCAGCAGCCCGCCCCGGCCCACCCTGGCGAGGTCGCCCTTGTCGAGGTGGCCGGTCATGGCCCCGGCCCGCTGCCACAGGCCCCAGGCGAGGGACGTGGCGGGCAGCCCGCGTGCTCGGCGGTGGCCCGCCAGCGCGTCGAGGAAGGCGTTGGCGGCGGCGTAGTTGCCCTGTCCCGCGGTGCCGAGGGTGCCGGTCAGGGAGGAGAACAGGACGAACGCCGACAGGTCCAGGTCGCGGGTGAGGGTGTGCAGGTTCCACGCGGCGTCGACCTTGGGACGCAGGACGGCGTCGACGCGCTCCGGGGTGAGCGAGCCGAGGGTGCCGTCGTCGAGGACGCCGGCGACGTGCACGACCGCCGTGACCGCGTGACCGGAGGGCGGCGACGCGAGCAGCGCGGCGAGCGCGGCGGGGTCGGCCACGTCGCAGGCGGCGACGGTCGCCTCCGCGCCGAGCCCGGCGAGGACATCCACCAGCCCGTCCGCGCTTGGAGCGGCGGAACCGGACCGGCTGACCAGCAGCAGCCGCCGGACACCGTGCTCGGCCGCCAGGTGCACGGCGACGAGCCCGCCGAGGGCACCCGTCCCGCCGGTGATCAGGACCGTCCCGTCCCCGAACGACGGACGCGCGGCGTCCGCCCCGGTCGTGCCCGCCCCGGTCGTGTCCGCCCCGGTCGTGTCCGCCGCCGTCCGCACGACCAGCCGTGGCACCCGGACCTCGCCGCCGCGCACCACGACCTGCGGCTCGCCGGTGGCCAGCGCCGCCGCCACCGCCTCCGGGGACGGCGTGTCGAGGTCGAGCAGCACGATCCGCCCCGGCTCCTCCGCCTGGGCCGAGCGGACCAGGCCCCACACGGTCGCGGCGGCCGGATCCCCGACGTCGTCTCCAGGGTCGGCGGCCACGGCGCCCCGGGTCACCACCACCAGGCGGGACGCGGTGAAGCGGTCGTCCGCCGTCCATTCCCGCAGCACGGCGAGCACACGGTGGGTGAGATCGCGGGCGCGGTCCGGGACGTCCGCCGGACCGGCGACCGCGGGAAGGAGGACCGCCTCGGGCACGGCCGCCCCGCCGGCGACGGCCTCGCCCAGCGCCGTCAGGTCGGCGTAGGGCTCGGCGTGGGCGTCGTGCGGCGGTGCGGGGTCCTGCGTTCCGAGCCGTGCCCAGCGTCCGGGCCGCGCGCCGGACACGGCGGCCGCCCGCGTCCACTCCAGGCCGAACAGGGACTGTCCGCCCCCGCGGACGGCTGCGAGCTGCCCGGTCGTGATCGGACGGGTCGTCAGGGAACCCACCGTGGCGACCGGTGCCCCGGCCGCATCGGTGATCGACAGGGACACCGCGTCTCCGTCGGGCGGCGACACGCGCACACGAAGAGGCCCGGCGGGCACGTCGGCGTGGAACGTGACGTCGTTCCACGCGAACGGCAACCGGATCTCCGTCACCTCTCCGGAGACCAGCCCGGCCGCGTGCAGCGCGGCGTCGAGGAGGGCGGGGTGCAGGCCGAAGCCGGTGGTGGCGGTGTCGTCGGGGAGGGCGATCTCGGCGTAGAGGTCGTCGCCGTCGCGCCACGCCGCCCGCACTCCCTGGAAGACCGGGCCGTAGTCGTAGCCCTGGTCGGTGAGGCGCTCGTACAAGTCGGTGACGTCAATGGCGAGCGCGTCCGGCGGTGGCCACGCACCCTCCCGCCGCTGGGGCGGGTCCTCCGCCGACTCGGCGAGGACCCCGTCCGCGTGGTGGGTCCACTGGCCGTCAGGGGCGTCCTCGGCCCTGGAGTGCAAGGCGACGGTTCGCCGTCCGTCGCCTTCGGCCGCGCCGAGGGAAAGCTGGATCCGTACCCCACCCGTCCTGGGGACGATCAGCGGTGCGGCCAGGGTCAGCTCTTCGAGGCGGCTCAGTCCGGCGTGCCCGCCCGCGTGCAGCGCGAGGTCGACGAACGCGGTGCCGGGCAGCAGGACGGTACCGGCGACGGCGTGGTCGGCGAGCCAGGGGTGGGTGTGCAGGGAGATCCGTCCGGTGAACAGCGACCCGCGCCCGTCGGCGAGGTCGACCGCCGCCCCCAGCAGAGGATGCGTGGTGGCTCCCAGACCGGACGAAGCGACGTCGCCCGTGCGCACCGGCGCGTCGATCCAGTGGCGCTGGCGTTGGAAGGGGTAGGTGGGCAGGTCGAGGTGGCGGCCGTTGGTGTGCCAGTGGACGGGTGCGCCGTGGGTGTGGGCGGTGGCCAGGGCGGTGGTGAAGGTGTGCAGGTCGCCGTGGTCGCGTCGCAGTGTGCCGATGACGGCGGCGCCGGAGTCGGTGGTGGTGTCCTGGATAGGTGAGATGAGGACGGGGTGCGGGCTGGTCTCGATGAACAGGGTGTGCCCGTCGTGGGTGAGTTTGTCGATGGCGGGTTGGAATTGGACGGTGTTGCGCAGGTTCTGGTACCAGTACTCGGCGTCGAGCGTGGTGGTGTCGATGGGCTGGCCGGTGAGGGTGGAGTAGAAGGGGATGTCGCTGGCGCGCGGCGACAGGTCGGCGAGGGCGTTGAGTATTTGTTGGTGGAGTTGCTGGACGTGGGGGGAGTGGGAGGCGTAGTCGACGGGGATGCGGCGGGCGTGGATCCCCTGGGCCTCGCAGGTGGTGAGGAGGTGGTCGATGGCGTGGGTGTCGCCGGAGATGATGGTGGTGGCGGGTCCGTTGATGGCGGCGATCGACAGTCCGGGGCCCAGGTGCTGGCGGGCTTGTTCTATCGGCAGTGAGAGGGAGGCCATGGCGCCGGTTCCGGCGAGTGCGGTGATGGCTTTGCTGCGCAGGGCGACGACTTTGGCGGCGTCGTCGAGGGTGAGGGCTCCGGCTACGTGGGCGGCGGCGATTTCGCCTTGGGAGTGGCCGGTGACGGCGTGGGGGTGGATGCCGTGGTGGCGCCAGAGGCGGGCGAGGGAGATCATGACGGCGAAGAGTGCGGGTTGGACGATGTCGACGCGTTGGAGGGCGTCGGGGTCGGCCAGTGCGTCGGTCAGGGGCTGGTCGAGGTAGGGGGCCAGGGCATCAGCGCAGGCGTCGAGGCTTTCGCGGAACATGGCGGAGGTGTTCCGCAGGTCGAGGGCCATGCCGGTCCATTGGGAGCCTTGGCCGGGGAAGACGAAGACGGTTTTGTGGTGGCTGCGGGCGATCCCGCGCACCACGTGAGGCGACTCCTCGCTATGGGCCAGGGCGTCCAGCCCGGACAGCAGTTCGTCCCGGGACGATCCCACCACCACCGCACGGTGATCGAATCGGGTCCGGTGCACCAGCGAGTGGGCGATGTCGGGGAGGGCGAGTTCGGGGTGCCCGGAGATGTGATCGTGGAGCCGCTCGGCCTGGGCGCGTAGCGCCTCGTCGCTCTTGGCGGAGACCGGCCAGGACACGGGACCCGGCTCCGGTGGCGCCGTGTCCTCGACGACGTCGGCGGCGGGGGCCTGTTCGAGGATGATGTGGGCGTTGGTGCCGCTGACGCCGAAGGACGAGACCGCCGCGCGGCGCGGATGGCCGTTCCGCGCCCACGGGACCGGCTCGTGCAGCAGCCGCACGGCACCGGAGTCCCAGTCGACGTGCGGCGTCGCCTCCTCGGCGTGCAGGGTCGGCGGCAGCAGGTCGTGATGGAACGCCATGACCATCTTGATGATCCCGGCCACCCCGGCGGCGGCGGCCGAGTGGCCGATGTTGGATTTGATCGACCCGAGCCAGAGTGGACGGTCGCGGTCCTGCCCGTAGGTGGCGAGGAGTGCTTGGGCTTCGATGGGGTCGCCGAGGGTGGTGCCGGTTCCGTGGGCTTCGACGGCGTCGATGTCGTGGGGTGTGAGGCGTGCGTTGGCCAGGGCTTGCTGGATGACGCGTTGCTGGGACGGCCCGTTGGGGGCGGTCAGCCCGTTGCTGGCACCGTCCTGGTTGACCGCGGAGCCTCGGACGATCGCAAGAACGGGGTGGCCGTTGCGCTGCGCGTCCGAGAGCCGCTCTACCAGCAGCATCCCCGCGCCCTCGCCCCAGCCGGTGCCGTCGGCGTCGGCGGAGAAGGACCGGCAGCGACCGTCGGGCGACAGGCCGCGCTGGCGGCTGAACTCCACGAACAGCGCCGGGGTCGGCATCACCATGGCGCCGCCCGCGAGCGCCAGATCGCACTCGCCGTTGCGGAGCGCCTGCGCGGCCAGGTGCAGCGCGACCAGCGAGGACGAGCAGGCGGTGTCGATCGTCATCGCCGGGCCCTCCAGCCCGAACGTGTAGGACAACCGGCCGGACGCGACGCTGGTGGCGTTCCCCGTCATCAGGTAGCCCTCAAGCGACTCCGCCGCCTCGTGGATGCGCGGGGCGTAGTCCTGGGAGACCACTCCGGTGTAGACGCCGGTGGCGCTTCCGCGCAGTGAGGCCGGGTCCAGGCCCGCGCGTTCGACGGCCTCCCACGCCGTCTCCAGGAGAAGCCGCTGCTGCGGGTCCATCGCGGCGGCCTCGCGCGGGCTGATCCCGAAGAACGCCGGGTCGAACAGGTCGGCGTCGTAAAGGAAGCCGCCCTGGGTGGTGTAGGTGGTTCCGGGGTGGTCCGGGTCGGGGTCGTAGAGCGCGTCGATGTCCCAGCCACGGTCGGCGGGGAAGGGGCCGATGGCGTCGGTGCCGGTGGCGACGAGCCTCCACAGGTCCTCCGGCGTCGCGGCCCCGCCGGGATAGCGGCAGGCCATGCCGATGATCGCGAGGGGTTCGTCCCCGGCCGCGGCCGTCGCGGCGCGGGTTTTCCGTCCGGCCGTCGCCGCTCCGGCGCCCGCGGCCTCGGCGAGCAGGTGGGCGGCGAGCCCGGCGGGCGTGGGGTGGTCGAAGACGAGGGTGGCGGGCAGCCGCAGGCCGGTGGCCGTGGCCAGCCGGTTGCGCAGCTCCACGCCGGTGAGGGAGTCGAACGCGAGGTCCTTGAACGAACGGTCCGGCCCGATCGCGTCCGCCGAGGCGTGCCCGAGGACGGCGGCGGCCTGCGCGCGCACCACGTCCAGGGCGGCGCCGTACCGTTCCGCCTCCGGGAGGTCGGCCAGGAGCCGCGCGAAGGACGAGGCGCCGGCCTCGGTCGCGGCGGTCCGCCGGGCGGGCGCGGCCCGCGTCACGTCGCGCAGTATCGGCGGTACCGCGCCTCCGGAGGTCGCCGCGCCGCTGAGGCGGGCCGGGACGACGCTCGCCCGGCCGCGCGCCAGGGCCGCGTCGAACAGGGCCAGCCCTTCCTCGGCGGAGAGCGCGGTCAGTCCGGCGCGGGCGATACGGGCGGTGTCGGCCCGTTCGAGGTTCCGGGCCAGTCCGCCGGTCGTGGCGCTGGGTTGTTCCCAGAGTCCCCAGGCGAGGGAGAGGGCGGGGTGGCCGTGTGCGTGGCGGTGCTGGGCGAGTGCGTCGAGGTAGGCGTTGGCGGCGGCGTAGTTGCCTTGTCCTGGGTTGCCGAGGGTTCCGGCGAGGGAGGAGTAGAGGACGAAGGCCGACAGGTCCAGGTCGGCGGTGAGTTCGTGCAGGTGCCACGCCGCATCGACCTTCGGACGGAACACCGCGTCGAACCGCTCCGGCGTCAGGGCCCCGAGTGTGCCGTCGTCGACGACGCCCGCCGCGTGCACCACCGCGGTCAGGGGATGGTCGTCCGGAATCGACTCCAGCAGCCCGGCGACCGCGTCCCGGTCGCCCACGTCGCAGGCGGCGACGGTGACCTCGGCGCCGAGCGCGGTGAGCTCGGCGGTCAGCGCCGGGTCCGCCTCGCCCCGGCGGCTCGTCAGCAGCAGCCGCCGCGCGCCGTGCCCGGACACCAGGTGCCGCGCCAGCAGGCCGCCGAGGGCGCCGGTGCCTCCGGTGATCAGGACGGTGCCGTCGGGATCGAGCGGTGCCGGGAGGGTGAGGACGACCTTGCCGACGTGCCGTGCCCGTCCCAGATGCCGGAACGCCTCCGGCGCCTGGCGCAGGTCCCAGGCGGTCACGGGCGGCGGCCGGAGCACGCCGTCCTCGAACAGGGACAGGACCTCGGCCAGCATCTCGCGGATGCGGTCGGGCCCTGCCTCGTGCAGGTCGAACGCCCGGTACTCGACGCCCGGATGCGCGCGCCGCACGACCTCCGGGTCGCGCAGGTCGGTCTTGCCCATCTCCGCGAAGCGGCCACCGCGCGGCAATGTCCGCAGCGAGGCGTCGATGAACTCGCCCGCGAGGGAGTTCAGCACCACATCGACCCCGCGGCCTCCGGTGGCCGTGAGGACGTGCTCCTCGAACTCCAGCGTCCTCGACGACGCGAGCCGGTCGCGGCCGAGGCCGAGCGGGAGCAGCGCGTCCCACTTGCCGGGACTCGCCGTCCCGAACACCTCCGCGCCCAGGTGCCGGGCGAGCTGGACGGCCGCCATGCCCACGCCGCCCGCGGCGGAGTGGACGAGCACGGACTCGCCCTCGCCGAGGCCCGCCAGATCGCGCAGCGCGTAGTAGGCGGTGAGGAAGACCACGGGCACGGACGCCGCCCGCGCGTACGACCACGAGCGGGGGAAACGGGCGACCAGCCGGTGGTCGGTGACCGCGACCGGCCCCATCGCCCCGGTGAACAGGCCCGTCACGCGGTCGCCCGGTGACAGCCCGGCGACGTCGGGGCCGACGTCGAGGACGACGCCGGAGCCCTCGGTGCCGGGCAGCGCCTCTCCCGGGTACACGCCAAGAGTGATCATGACGTCGCGGAAGTTCAGGCCGACCGCGCGCATCCGCACCCGGACCTGACCCGCCCGCAGTGGCTCGTCGGCCGCCGTCGTCGGGACGACGGCCAGGTCACCGAGGGTCCCGGCCCCGCCGGGCTCCAGCCGCCAGCCGGGCTCCGGCGGAGGTGTGAGCCCGCCGTCGGAGGCGGCGCGGGCGAGGCGGGGCGCGTACGCGGTCCCCGCCCGGACGGCGAGCTGCGTCTCACCCGCGGCGACGGCGGCGCCGAGCAGCGCGGGCAGCCCGTCCCATGACGCCTCGGAGCCGTCCACGTCGGCCAGCAGCAGCCGTCCGGGTTCCTCCGCCTGGGCGCTGCGGACCAGGCCCCACAGCGGCGCCGAGTGCAGGCCCGGCACGTCCTCGCCGTCGAGGGCCTGTACGGCGCCGCGGGTCACGACCACCAGGCGGGACTCGGCGAACCGCGGGTCCGCGACCCAGTCCTGGACGAGACCCAGGACACGCGCGACGAGCGGCCGGACGTCCTCGGGCCGCTCCGCCGCGCACGGCAGGAGGACCAGGTCCGGGACGTCGTCTCCGAGCGAGCCCGGATCGGGGTCGTCGGCGTCGAGAACGGCGGCCCGGGGGGCGGTGCCTTCCACGGCGGGCACCGGCGTCCAGCCGACATGGAACAGCGAGTCATGGTGCGCGGGGCGGGGGGCGAGCCGGTCGGCGGAGACGGGCCGGACGGTGAGGGCCTCGACCGTGGCCACCGGGGCGCCCGCCGGGTCGGCGACGCTCAGGGACAGGGTGCGCGGCCCCGTCGGTGACAGACGCACGCGCAGGGCACCCGCGCCGGTGGCGTGCAGTGTGACACCGGCCCAGGTGAACGGCAGGAGGACCTCCGGTTCGGAGCCCTCGGACGTGTCGGACCGCCCGGCGAAGGCGTCGGCGCCGAGCGCGTGCAAGGCGGCGTCGAGAAGGGCGGGATGCAGGCCGTAGCCGGTGCCGTCGAGACCGCCGGGCGGCGCGATCTCGGCGTAGACGTCGTCCCCGAGCCGCCAGGCGGACCGCAGCCCGCGGAACGCCGGGCCGTAACCGACGCCGATCGCCTCGAAACGCTCGTACAGGTCACCGGTGTCGAGACGCTCCGCACCGGGCGGCGGCCACGAGCCGGTGTCCGCGTCGCCGCCCTCGGCTTCCGCGGCCGGGACGTCCGGGCTCAGCAGCCCGGTGGCGTGCAGGGTCCACGGGTCGTCGGACGCGGCGCCCTCCGGCCGCGAATGGACACCGACCGGCCGGCGGCCCGACCCGTCCGGGCCCTCGACCCGGACCTGCACCTGGACCCCGCCCTCGTCCGGCAGGATCAGCGGGCTCTCCAGGGTCAGCTCCTCGACGCGCCCGCAGCCGACCTGGTCGCCCGCCTGGATCGCCAGCTCCACGAAACCCGTCCCCGGCAGCAGGACGGCACCGTGGACGGCGTGATCCGCCAGCCACGGATGCCCCTGCGAGGAGAGACGTCCCGTCAGCAGCAGCCCATCGGCCCCGGCCAGCCCGATCGCGGCGCCGAGCAGCGGATGCCCGGTGGGGGCCAGCCCCGCCGACCGCGCATCGGCGGCCGCGGCCCGCGCGTTGATGCGGTACTGCTGCCGCTGGAACGGATAAGTGGGCAACTCCACCCGCCGCGCCCCCGCCCCCGCCGCCGTCACGGGCCACGTCGGCGCCGCTCCGGACACGTGGAGGCGGCCCATCGCCCCCAAGAGCTCGTCCACCTCGGGACGGTCACGACGCTGCGTGGGGACCAGCACGGCCGTGTCGGCCGCGTCGTCGAGGCACTCATGCACGAGCTGGGTCAGTGTGGCGGTGGGGCCGATCTCGATGAAGCGGGTGGTGCCGTGGTCCTGAAGGGCGCGAACGCCGTCCGCGAAGTTGACGGGTTCGCGGATGTGGCGGGTCCAGTAGTGGGGGTCGGTGAGTTGTTCGGGTTGGGCGGTGGTGCCGGTGATGTTGGAGATGAGGGGGATGGTGGGCGGGTGGTAGGTGATCTGTTGTGCGGTGTGGTGGAAGTGGTCGAGGACGGGGTCCATGTGGGGTGAGTGGAAGGCGTGGCTGACGCGCAGGTGTTTGGTGCGGTGTCCGCGTTCTTTCCAGTGCTGGGTGATGGTGGTGACGGTGGTGGTGTCGCCGGAGATGACGGTGGTGGCGGGGCTGTTGATGGCGGCGATGGCGACGCCGTGGTGTGTGTTGAGGGTTTCGGCGACGTCGCTTGCGGGGGCTTGGATGGAGGCCATGGCGCCGTCTGGGGGTGCGGTGTTCATCAGGCGTGCGCGGGTGGTGATGAGGTGGGCGGCGTCGGGGAGGTTGAGGGTGCCGGTGATGTGGGCGGCGGTGAGTTCGCCGATGGAGTGGCCGATGAGGATGTCGGGGTGGATGCCCCAGTGCTGGAGGAGGCGGGTGAGGGCGAGGTGGAAGGCGAAGAGGGCGGGCTGGGTGTAGGTGGTCTGGTTGAGCAGGGTGGGGTCGTCGTCGAACATCACCTGCTTGATGGGGTGGTCGAGGTGGGTGTCGAGGTGTCGGGCGGCCTCGTCCAGGGCGTCGGCGAAGACGGGATAGGCGGTGTAGAGGTCACGGCCCATGCCGGGACGCTGGCTGCCCTGACCTGAGAAGACGAACGCCGTCCGTCCCGGCACGACACCGCCGAGCACAGTGCCGGTCTCCGGCGCTCCATCGGCCAAGGCCGCCAGCCGAGCCAGGCCCTGGGCCCGGTCGGCGACGATGACGACCGCTCGCCGGTCGAGGGCCGCGCGGGACGTGGCCAGGGAGAACGCGACATCGGCGGGTTCAAGTTCGGACCTGTCCTCCACGAAGCCCCGTAGCCGGGCCGCCTGGGCGCGCAGCGCCTCGTCGTCCTGAGCCGCGAGCACCCAGGGCACCGGACCCTCGGCAGGAGTCGCCGGTCCGGTGGCCTCCTCCTCAACGGGCTCGGCGGCGGGGGCCTCTTCGAGGATCACGTGAGCGTTGGTGCCGCTGACCCCGAAGGACGACACGGCGGCCCGCCGGGGACGGTCGTCGCCGGGCCAGTCAACAGATTCCCGCAGCAGCCGGACGTTCCCGGAGTCCCAGTCCACGTGCGGTGTGGGTTCGTCGGCGTGGAGGGTCTGGGGCAGGGTGCCGTGGCGCATGGCCAGGACCATTTTGATGATTCCGGCGATGCCTGCGGCGGCTTGGGTGTGGCCGATGTTGGATTTGATGGATCCGAGCCACAGCGGGTGGTCTTCGGGTCGGTCGTGTCCGTAGGTGGTGAGGAGTGCTTGGGCTTCGATGGGGTCGCCGAGGGTGGTGCCGGTGCCGTGGGCTTCGACGGCGTCGATGTCGTGGGGTGTGAGGCGTGCGTTGGCCAGGGCTTGGTGGATGACGCGTTGCTGGGAGGGTCCGTTGGGGGCGGTGAGTCCGTTGCTGGCGCCGTCCTGGTTGACGGCCGATCCGCGGATGACGGCCAGGACGGGGTGGCCGTTGCGTTGTGCGTCGGAGAGTCGTTCGAGTAGCACGAGTCCGGCGCCTTCGCCGAAGCCGGTGCCGTCGGCGTCGGCGGAGAAGGACCGGCAGCGGCCGTCGGGCGACAATCCGCGCTGGCGGCTGAACTCCACGAAAAGGCTCGGTGAGGCCATGACCGTCACCCCGCCCGTCAACGCGAGTTCGCATTCGCCGTTGCGGAGCGCCTGCGCGGCCAGGTGCAGCGCGACCAGCGACGACGAGCAGGCCGTGTCGACGGTCACCGCCGGGCCCTCCAGCCCGAACGTGTAGGACAACCGGCCGGACGCGACGCTCGTGGTGTTCCCGGTCAGCAGGTAGCCCTCGACATCCTCCGGGACGTCCGGCTGCCTCGGCGCGTGCTCCTGGGCGATGACGCCGACGAACACCCCGGTCCGGCTGCCGGACAAGGAGAGCGGGTCGAACCCGGAGCGCTCGAAGACCTCCCAGGCCGTCTCCAGCAGCAGCCGCTGCTGCGGGTCCATCGCCGCCGCCTCGCGCGGGCTGATCCCGAAG
The DNA here is from genome assembly GCF_019175365.1 of Actinomadura graeca. Lineage (NCBI taxonomy): Bacteria > Bacillati > Actinomycetota > Actinomycetes > Streptosporangiales > Thermomonosporaceae > Actinomadura > Actinomadura graeca. Next base: position 5,769,961 of record NZ_CP059572.1, read on the forward strand.
AGGCCCGCGTCGAAATGGTCGGCGTCGCGCAGGAAACCGCCGTGCCGCGTGTACGTCCGGCCCGGACGGTCGGGGTCCGGGTCGTACAGCTCGCCGACGTCCCAGCCCCGGTCCGACGGAAAGGGCGAGATCCCGTCCCCGCCCTCGGAGAGCAGCCGCCACAGTGCCTCAGGTGAGTCCGCCCCTCCGGGGTAGGAGCAGGACATCCCCACGATCGCGATCGGCTCGGCGCTCCTTGCCTCGATGTCGCTCAGCCGCCGCCGGGCCTGCCGCAGGTCGGCCATCGCCCGCCTGAGGTAGTCGCGGAGTTTCTCCTGGTCGTTCATCTGGGAATGCATCACTCGGCCCCGTCGGATCGTTCGGTCATCGGATTCAGCGCGTTCCGAGCTCGCTTTCGAGGGCGTCGAACAGCTCCTCGTCGGTCGCCGGGACGAGGTCGTCGCCGGCGGGATCCGGCGCGTTCCCGCCGCCCCACTTCCACAGGAAGGCCCGCAGCCGCGCGCCTACACGCGCCTGCTCCTCCTCGTCCCAGTCCAGGGCCGACAGCGCGGAGTCGAGTTCGTCGAGCCGGCTCAGCACGGGCGGCGCGGCGGTCTCCCCGGGGAACAGCTCCTCCCGCAGATGGGACGCGAGCGCGCCGGGTGTCGGACGGTCGAACACGAGCGTCGCGGGCAGCCTGAGCCCGGTGGCCGTGTTAAGCCTGTTGCGGAACTCCACGGCGGACAGCGAGTCGAAGCCCAGCTCCTTGAACGCCCTGTCCTCCCGGACGGCCTCCGGCGAGGCGTAGCCGAGGACGGCGGCGCTCTCGGCGCGGATCAGCTCCAGGAGCGCGTCCCGCCGCTCGTGCTCGGGCAGCGCGGCGAGCCGTTCGCGCAGGTCCTGCCGGTTCGCCGCGGTGGCGGCCCCGGCGGCGCGGCGAACCGGGGCCCCGGCGAGGCCGCGCAGCAGCGCGGGGACCGGCCCGTCCCGCAGCGCCGCCGTGTTCAGCGGCAGGGGGAGCAGCAGTGCCTCGTCCCGGGTGAGGGCGGCGTCGAAGAGCGCGAGTCCCTGCTCGGTGGAGAGGGGCGCGAAACCGGTGCGGGCCAGGCGCTGCCGGTCGGCGTCGTCGAGGTGGCCGGTCATCCCGCTGGCCTCCGTCCACAGGCCCCAGCCCAGCGACTGCGCGGGCAGGCCGCGCGCTCTGCGGTACTGCGCGAGCCCGTCGAGGAAGGCGTTGCCGGCCGCGTAGTTGCCCTGCCCCGGCGTCCCGAGCGTGCCCGCCGCCGACGAGAACAGGACGAACGCGGCCAGGTCGAGGTCACGGGTGAGCTCGTGCAGGTTCCAGGCCGCGTCGATCTTCGGCCGCAGGACGGCCGCCAGCCGCTCCGCCGTGAGGGACGTCAGGACGCCGTCGTCGAGCACCCCCGCGGCGTGCACGACGGCGGTGAGCGGGTGCGCCGCCGGGACGGAGTCCAGGAGCGCGGACGCGGCGTCGCGGTCGGCCACGTCGCATGCGGCGATCGTGACCTCGGCGCCCAGCGCGGCGAGGTCGGCGCGCAGCCGGTCCGCGCCCGGGGCGGCGGGGCCGCCGCGTCCGGCCAGCAGCAGGTGCCGCACGCCGTGCCGGGCGGCCAGGTGCCGGGCGAGCAGGCCCCCGAGGGTGCCCGTGCCGCCGGTGACGAGGACGGTACCCTCCGGATCGAGACCCCGCGGCACCGTCAGCGCGACCTTGCCGGTATGCCGGGCCTGGCTGAGGAACCTGACCGCGTCGGGAGCGCGGCGCACGTCCCACGCCGTCACCGGCAGCGGGCGGACCGCGCCGCTCTCGAAGAGCTCCCGCAGTTCGCCGAGCATCTCCTGGATGCGCTCCGGCCCCGCGTCCAGCAGGTCGTAGACCTGGTACGACACTCCGGGATGCGCGGCGGCGACCTCACCGGGGTCCCGGACGTCGGTCTTGCCCATCTCCAGGAAGCGGCCCCCGGGTCCCAGCAGCCGCAGGGACGCGTCGACGTACTCCCCGGCGAGCGAGTTCAGGACGACGTCGACCCCGCCTTCCGCGGCGGCCGCGGCCCGGAACCGGTCCTCGAAGTCCAGGGTGCGGGACGAGGCGATGCGGTCGCCGGTGAGGCCCTGCGCCCGCAGCGACGGCCATTTCGCCGGGCTCGCCGTCCCGAGCGTCCGCAGCCCCCAGTGCCGCGCCAGCTGCACCGCGGCCATGCCCACCCCGCCGGTGGCGGCGTGCACGAGCAGCGTCTCGCCGGGACGGACGCGCGCCAGGTCCACCAGGCCGTAGTAGGCGGTGAGGAAGACCACCGGCGCGGACGCGGCCTCGGCGAACGACCAGCCGCGGGGCATCCGCGTGATCAGGCGGCGGTCGGTCAGCGTGACCGGGCCGATGCCCGCCGACATCAGCCCCATCACCCGATCGCCCGGGACCAGGTCCCGCACCCCGGGACCGGTCTCCAGGACGACCCCGGCCGCCTCGCCGCCGAGCGGACGGGCGTCGTCGGGGACCATGCCCAGGGCGAGCAGCACGTCGCGGAAGTTCAGCCCCGAGGCGCGTAGCGCGATCCGCACCTGGCCGGGGCCGAGCGGCGCCTCGGCCTCCGGGTTCGGGTCCAGGGACATGCCGTCCAGCACGCCGTCACCGGTCAGGTTCAGCCGCCACGCCGCCGCGTCCGCCGGGATCGCCAGCCCGCCCGGCGCGGCCTGCCGCGTCAGGCGCGGCGCGTGGAGCCGTCCGGCGCGGAGCGCGAGTTGCGGCCCGCCCTCCGGCGCCCCGGCCACGGCCCCGGCGACCGCATCGGCGGAGGCGTCGGTGTGGTCGATGTCGAGGAGCACCACCCGATCGGGGTTCTCGCTCTGCGCGGTGCGGACGAGGCCCCAGGCGGCTGCGTGCGCCAGGTTCACCGGATGCTCACCGGCATGGGTGGTGACCGCCCCCCGGGTCAGGACGACGAGCCGCGCGGCCCTGAACCGCTCGTCGGCGAGCCAGTCCCGCACCAGCCGCAGCACCCGCCGTGCCGTCGCGTGGGCGGCGGACGCCGGGTCGCCGTCTCCACCGCCGTCCGGCGCGGCGATGACGATCTCCGGCGCCGCGTCCGCCAGCGAGTCCAGATCGGGATACGTCTCGCCGGGCAGGCCGGACGGGTCGAAGCCGTCGCCGCCGAGGAGGGCGAGTGCCGCACCGGGCGCCGTGTCGGCCGGAACCGGAAGCCACTCCAGCCGCAGCAGCGCGTCCCGCCCCAGAGGTGGCGCGAGGCCACCGCCGGGCAGGGGCCGGGCGATCAGCGACTCGACCGTGGCCACCGGATCCCCGGCGGGATCGGCAAGAGTGATCGACACCGCCTCTCCGCCGGTGCCCGACAGCCGCGCGCGCAGAACCTCGGCTCCGGTGGCGTGCAGGGTGACACCCGACCAGGAGAAGGGCAGCCGCGGCGCGGCGGCGTCGTGCGCGAGCGGGTGCAGCGCGGCGTCCAAGAGGGCGGGATGCAGGCCGAAACCGGAGACGTCGGTGTCCTCGGGGAGCGCGATCTCGGCGTAGAGGTCGTCGCCGTCGTGCCACGCGGCGCGCACGCCCTGGAAGAAGGGACCGTACTCCAGGCCCAGCTCCGCCAGCCGCGGGTAAAGCCCCTCTGCGTCGAGGGGCTCGGCGCCCGGCGGCGGCCACGCCCGCAGTTCACCACCGGACGCCGAGGCAGGTGACAGGACCCCGGCGGCATGCCGGGTCCAGGCTTCCTCGGACGCGCCATCGGGACGGGCATGGACGGCGATGGCGCGCCGACCGTCCCCGCCGGGCGCGTCCACCGTGACCTGGACCTGCACCCCTCCGCCGGTCGGCAGCAGAAGCGGACTCTCCAGGACGAGTTCGTCGACGCGGGCACAGCCGACCTCGTCACCCGCCCGGATCGCCAACTCCACGAACCCGGTGCCGGGGAAGAGGGTGGTGCCGGTGACGGCGTGGTCGGCGAGCCAGGGATGGGTGTGCAGCGAGATTCGCCCGGTGAACACGGCGGTGTCGTCGCCGGCCCCCCGCACGGCCGCGCCCAGGAACGGATGCTTGACCGGCGTTAGCCCCAGCGCCGTCGCGTCCCCGGCATCGGCGGGCGCGTCGATCCAGTAGCGCTGGCGTTGGAACGGGTAGGTGGGCAGGTCGATGGGACGTCCGGTGAGGAGCGGCGCCCAGTCGACGGTTGCGCCGTGGGTGTGGGCGGTGGCGAGTGCGGTGGTGAAGGTGTGCAGGTCGCCGTGGTCGCGTCGCAGTGTGCCGATGACGGTGGCGGTGTCGGTGGTGGTGTCCTGGATGGGTGTGGTGAGGACGGGGTGGGGGCTGGTCTCGATGAACAGGGTGTGGCCGTCGTGGGTGAGTGTGTTGATGGCGGGTTGGAATTGGACGGTGTTGCGCAGGTTCTGGTACCAGTACTCGGCGTCGAGCGTGGTGGTGTCGATGGGTTGGCCGGTGAGGGTGGAGTAGAAGGGGATGTCGGCTTGGCGTGGGGTGATGTCGGCCAGGGTTTCGAGGATTTGTTGGTGGAGTTGCTGGACGTGGGGGGAGTGGGAGGCGTAGTCGACGGGGATGCGGCGGGCGTGGATGCCTTGGGCTTCGCACTGGTGGAGGAGGTGGTCGATGGCGTGGGTGTCGCCGGAGATGATGGTGGTGGCGGGTCCGTTGATGGCGGCGATCGACAGTCCGGGGCCCAGGTGTTCGCGGGTTTGTTCGGCGGGCAGTGAGAGGGAGGCCATGGCGCCGGTTCCGGCGAGTGCGGTGATGGCTTTGCTGCGCAGGGCGACGATTTTGGCGGCGTCGTCGAGGGTGAGGGCTCCGGCTACGTGGGCGGCGGCGATTTCGCCTTGGGAGTGGCCGGTGACGGCGTGGGGGTGGATGCCGTGGTGGCGCCAGAGGCGGGCGAGGGAGATCATGACGGCGAACAGTGCGGGCTGGACGATGTCGACGCGTTGCAGGGCGTCGGGGTCGGCCAGTGCGTCGGTCAGGGGCTGGTCGAGGTAGGGGGCCAGGGCGTCGGCGCAGGCGTTGAGGCTTTCGCGGAACACCGGTGAGGTGTTCCGGAGGTCGAGGGCCATGCCGGTCCATTGGGAGCCTTGGCCGGGGAAGACGAAGACGGTTTTGTGGTGGCTGCGGGCGATCCCGCGTACCACGTGGGGTGATTCCTGGTCGTGGGCCAGGGCGTCCAACCCGGACAGCAGTTCGTCCCGGGACGATCCCACCACCACCGCACGGTGATCGAACGATGCTCGTGTGGTCGCCAGTGAGAAGGCGAGCGATGTCGGCTCGGCCTCCGCGAGCTGACGCAGGTCGGCGGCGCGGGCGCTGAGGGCACTCTCGTCGTGGGCCGATATCACCCAAGGGATCGGCGTTGGCGCGGCGACGGGCTCCGTGGCCTCGTCGTCCGCGAGCGCAGGGGCCTCCTCCAGGATCACGTGGGCGTTGGTGCCGCTGATGCCGAAGGACGAGACCGCCGCGCGGCGCGGACGGCCGTCCGCCTTCCAGGGGACCGGCTCGTGCAGCAGCCGCACAGCCCCGGAATCCCAATCGACATGCGGGCTCGGCTCCTCCGCGTGCAGCGTCCGCGGGAGTGTGCCGTGCCGCATCGCCTGGACGAGTTTGATCACCCCGGCGACACCGGCCGCGGCCTGCGTGTGCCCGATGTTGGACTTGACGGAGCCGAGCCAGAGGGGACGGTCGCCGGGACGGTCCTGCCCATAGGTGGCGAGCAGGGCGCCGGCCTCGATGGGGTCGCCGAGGGAGGTGCCGGTGCCGTGCGCCTCCACCGCGTCCACATCGCCGGGACGGAGCCGCGCCCCGGCGAGCGCCTGCCGGATCACCCGCTGCTGGGCGGTCCCGTTGGGGGCCGTGAGCCCGTTGCTCGCCCCGTCCTGGTTGATCGCACTGCCCGGGATGAGCGCGAGGACGGGATGCCCGTTGCGCCGCGCGTCCGAGAGCCGCTCGACGAGCAGCAGCCCGGCGCCCTCGCCCCAGCCCGTGCCGTCCGCGCCCGCCGCGAACGCCTTGCAACGGCCGTCCGGGGAGAGCCCTCGCTGGCGGCTGAACTCGATGAAGGTCGCCGGGGTGGCCATGACCGTCACGCCTCCGGCCAAAGCCAGGTCGCATTCGCCGTTGCGGAGCGCCTGCGCGGCCAGGTGCAGTGCGACCAGCGAGGACGAGCAGGCGGTGTCCACCGTCACCGCCGGGCCCTCCAGCCCGAGCGTGTAGGCGACACGCCCGGACGCGACGCTTCCCGCGCTGCCGTTGCCCAGGTATCCCTCGAATCCGTCGGGTGACCGCCCCAGGTACAGGCGGGCGCCGTAGTCGTTGTACATGACCCCGGTGAAGACCCCGGTGCGGCTGCCGCGCAGGCTGGACGGATCGATCCGGGCCCGCTCGACGGCCTCCCAGGCGATCTCCAGCAGCAGCCGCTGCTGCGGGTCGATCGCGGCCGCCTCCCGGGGTGAGATCCCGAAGAAGGCGGCGTCGAACCGGTCGGCGTCGCGCAGGAACCCCCCGTGGCGGGCATAGGTCGTGCCCGGGCGTTCCGGGTCGGGGTCGTAGAGCGCGTCGACGTCCCAGCCACGGTCGGCGGGGAAGGGGCCGATGGCGTCGGTACCGCCTGCGACCAGTTCCCAGAGGTCGTCGGGGGTGGAGACGCCGCCGGGGTAGCGGCAGGCCATGCCGACGATCGCGAGCGGTTCGGCCGTGTCCGCCGTGTTCCCCGTGTCCGCCGCCGTCGCGTGGAGGACGTCGGCGCCGCCGACGATCTCGTCGCGGACGTGGCGGGCCAGGGCCTCGGGTGTCGGGTGGTCGAAGACGATCGTGGCGGGCAGTGGCCGTCCGATGGCGGCACCGAGCCGGTTGCGGAGCTCCACGGCGGTCAGCGAGTCGAAGCCGAGGTCGTTGAACGCCTTGGCGGTGTCCACCGTCTCCGGGCTCTGATGCCCGAGCACCTGCGCGATCTCGGCCCGCACGAGTTCGAGCGCGGCGGTGTGCCGTTCGGCCTCCGGCAGGCCGCGCAGCCGCTCGGCCCATCCGGACGTGGCCGGCCGGCGGCGTGCCGGGGCCGGGACGAGACCGCTCAGCAGCGCGGGCAGCCGCGCCGCCCCCGCCTGGGCCCGCAAGGCCGCCATGTTCCAGCGGACCGGGACGAGAGAGCCCCCGCCCGTCGTCAGCGCGGCGTCGAACGATGCGGTCCCCTCCCGTGCGGTCAGGGGCGCGACACCCGAACGGCCCACCCGGGCGAGATCAAGGCCGTCCAGTCCGCCGGTCATGGTGCTGGGTTGTTCCCAGAGTCCCCAGGCGAGGGAGAGGGCGGGGTGGCCGTGTGCGTGGCGGTGCTGGGCGAGTGCGTCGAGGTAGGCGTTGGCGGCGGCGTAGTTGCCTTGTCCTGGGTTGCCGAGGGTTCCGGCGAGGGAGGAGTAGAGGACGAAGGCCGACAGGTCCAGGTCGGCGGTGAGTTCGTGCAGGTGCCACGCCGCATCGACCTTCGGACGGAACACCGCGTCGATGCGCTCGGGGGACAGCGAGGAGAGGACGCCGTCGTCGATGACCCCGGCGGTGTGCACGACGCCGGTCAGGGGATGCTCATCCGGCACGGATCCCAGAAGTGCGGTCAGCGCGTCCCGGTCGGCGGTGTCGCACGCGGCGACCCTCACCGTGGCGCCGAGCGCCGCCAGCTCGTCCACGAGGTTTCCGGCGCCCTCGGCGTCCGGGCCCCGCCTTCCGGCCAGCAGCAGATGCCGCACCCCATGCCCGGTCACCAGATGGCGGGCGATGATGCGGCCGAGCGCCCCGGTACCGCCCGTGACCAGGACGGTCCCTTCCGCGCGGAACGCGGGAGCCGCCGGGTCGCCGCCGGTCGCCGCGCGGACGAGGCGGGGGACGAGCGTCCGGCCTTCGCGGACGGCGAGCTGGGGTTCCCCCGTGGCGAGCGCCGCCTGCACCGCCGGCCGTGAGGCGTCGGAGTCGTCGACGTCGACGAGGATCACACGGCCGGGGTTCTCGGCCTGCGCACTCCGGACCAGGCCCCAGGCGGCCGCGGCGTTCGGGTCCGGGTCCTCCCCGGCCTCCGCCGCGACGGCGCCGCTCGTGACGATCACCAGCCGGGCCTCCGGCGGGTGTTCGGCGGCGAACCAGTCGTTCAGGACGCGCAGGGCCTCGCCGGTCACGGCGCGCGCCCCGGCGGGCCCGGTGTCGCCGCCGGACGCCAAGGTGACGAGGGACGCGTCCGGCGCCGCCACCGCGCCGTCGGCCGCGATCTGCTCCCAGCGCACCTCGAACAGGGTGTCGTCCGAAGCACGGGACGGGATCTGCTCCGCCGCGACCGTACGCACGGCCAGGGACTCGACCGTGGCGACGGTGCCGCCATCCGTGTCGGTGACTTGCACCGACACGGTGTCGTCACTAGTACGGGACAGTCGGACGCGCAAGCCGGTCGCCCCGGCGGCGATCAGATCCACGCCGGTCCAGGCGAACGGGACCCGCGCGGCCACGGTGTCATGCGCGGCGGCGTGCAGCGCCGCGTCCAGCAGCGCCGGGTGCAGGCCGTATCCGGAGGCGTCCACGCCGTCCGGTGCCTCCACCTCGGCGAACACGGCGTCTTCGGTCCGCCAGGCCGCGCGGAGGCCCTGGAAGGCGGGTCCGTAGTCGAGGCCGAGTCCGGCGAGCCGGACGTAGAGCGCTTCCAGGTCGACGGCTTCGGCCCCGGCCGGTGGCCAGGCACCCTCCTCCGCGGCCACGGTCCCGGTTTCCCCGGACGGCGCGAGGGTACCGGTGGCGTGGCGCGCCCAGGGTCCATCATCGGACCGGGAGTGCACGGTGACGCGGCGCCGTCCCGAATCGTCCAGCGCGGCGATGGCGAGCTGGATCTGGACGGATCCGGTGCGCTCGAACGTGAGCGGGGCTTCGAGGGTGAGGTCGTGGACACGCCGCAGCCCGACTTGTTCACCGGCGTGCAGGGCCAGCTCCACCAGCGCGGTGCCGGGCAGCAGAACCGTGCCGTGGACGGCATGGTCGGTCAGCCACGGGTGCCCCTCGACGGAGAGACGGCCGGTCAGCAGCAGCCCGCCGCCCTCAGCGAACTCCACGGTGGCGCCCAGGAGCGGATGCTCCGCCGCGTTCAGGCCCGCCGTGGTCACGTCGCCCCCGGGCGGTGCGTCCAACCAGTAGCGCCGCCGCTGGAACGGATAAGTGGGCAGGTCCGTCCGTCGGCCGGGCAGGACCGTCGACCACTCGACCCTCGCCCCGTGGACGTGCGCCGTGGCGACGCCCGCGATGAGGGCGCGCGGCTCGGGCTGGTCGCGGCGTTGCAAGGGGATCACCACGGCGCCGGTACCGGCTCGCTCGTCCAGGGTCTGCTGAATGAGCGGCGTCAGTGTGGCGGTCGGGCCGATCTCGATGTACCGCGAGACCCCCTCGGCCTCCAGTGTCGTGACGCCCTTGTGGAAGTTGACGGGTTCGCGGATGTGGCGGGTCCAGTAGTGGGGGTCGGTGAGTTGTTCGGGTTGGGCGGTGGTGCCGGTGATGTTGGAGATGAGGGGGATGGTGGGCGGGTGGTAGGTGATCTGTTGGGCGGTGTGGTGGAAGTGGTCGAGGACGGGGTCCATGTGGGGTGAGTGGAAGGCGTGGCTGACGCGCAGGTGTTTGGTGCGGTGTCCGCGTTCTTTCCAGTGCTGGGTGATGGTGGTGACGGTGGTGGTGTCGCCGGAGATGACGGTGGTGGCGGGGCTGTTGATGGCGGCGATGGCGACGCCGTGGTGTGTGTTGAGGGTTTCGGCGACGTCGCTTGCGGGGGCTTGGATGGAGGCCATGGCGCCGTCTGGGGGTGCGGTGTTCATCAGGCGTGCGCGGGTGGTGATGAGGTGGGCGGCGTCGGGGAGGGTGAGGGTGCCGGTGATGTGGGCGGCGGTGAGTTCGCCGATGGAGTGGCCGATGAGGATGTCGGGGTGGATGCCCCAGTGCTGGAGGAGCCGGGTGAGGGCGAGGTGGAAGGCGAAGAGGGCGGGCTGGGTGTAGGTGGTCTGGTTGAGCTGGGTGGGGTCGTCGTCGAACATCACCTGCTTGATGGGGTGGTCGAGGTGGGGGTCGAGGTGTCGGGCGGCCTCGTCCAGGGCATCGGCGAAGACGGGGTAGGCGGCGTAGAGGTCACGGCCCATACCGGGGCGCTGGCTGCCCTGGCCTGAGAACACGAACGCCGTCCGACCTTCGATGGGGTTTCCGCGTACGGCGTTCGAGGTCGTCTCTCCCCTGGCCAGAGCCTCAAGGCCGGGCAGGGGATCGTCGGTGGCCTCAAGGACGACGGCCGCCCGGTGGTCGAAGGTCGCGCGGCCGACCGCCAGAGAGTGGGCGACGTCCCGCGGGCTCACGTCCGGACGTGTCGCGGCGAAGGCCCGCAGGCGGTCCGCCTGGGCGCGCAGTGCTTCGTCGCCGCGGGCGGAGAGCAGCCAGACCACAGGGCCGGAGTCGGCCCTCTCCGGTTCCGGATCGGGTTCCGGATCCGGTTCGGCGGCGGGGGCGTCTTCGAGGATCACGTGGGCGTTGGTGCCGCTGACACCGAACGAGGACACGGCGGCGCGGCGAGGACGGTCGCCGCCGGGCCAGTCGACGGGTTCCCGCAACAGCCGGACGTTGCCGGTGTCCCAGTCCACGTGCGGCGTCGGTTCGTCGGCGTGCAGGGTCCGGGGCAGGGTGCCGTGCCGCAGGGCCAACACCACCTTGATGATGCCCGCGACCCCGGCCGCAGCCTGCGTGTGGCCGATGTTCGACTTGATCGACCCCAGCCACAGCGGACGGTCCCCGGAGCGGTCCTGCCCGTAGGTGGCGAGGAGCGCCTGCGCTTCGACGGGGTCGCCGAGGGTGGTGCCGGTTCCGTGCGCCTCCACCGCGTCCACGTCGCCGGGTGTGAGGCCCGCACTGGTCAGCGCCTGCTCGATCACCCTCCGCTGGGCGGAGCCGTTGGGGGCGGTGAGGCGCGCGCTGGCGCCGTCCTGGTTGACCGCCGACCCGCGGACGACCGCGAGGACGGGGTGGCCGTTGCGCCGGGCGTCCGACAGGCGTTCGACCAGCAGCAGCCCGGCGCCCTCGGCCCAGCCGGTGCCGTCGGCGCCGGCGCCGAACGCCCGGCAGCGGCCGTCCGGGGACAGCCCGCGCTGACGGCTGAACTCGATGAAGGTCCTCGGGCTCGCCATGACCGTCACCCCGCCCGCCAGCGCGAGTTCGCACTCGCCGTTGCGGAGTGCCTGCGCGGCCAGGTGCAGCGCGACCAGCGACGACGAGCAGGCGGTGTCGACGGTCACCGCCGGACCCTCCAGCCCGAGGGTGTAGGCGACCCGGCCGGAGGCGATGCTGCCCGCGCTGCCGCTGGTCAGGTACCCCTCGAACTCCTCGGGGGACCGCGGCAGGCGGGCGGCGTAGTCGTTGTACATGATGCCGGTGAACACGCCGGTGCGGCTGCCGCGCAGGTCCGACGGGTCGATCCCCGCACGCTCGACGGCCTCCCACGCCGTCTCCAGCAGCAGCCGCTGCTGCGGGTCGATCGCCAGTGCCTCGCGCGGGCTGATCCCGAAGAAGCCCGGGTCGAACCCGGCGGCGTCGTGCAGGAATCCACCGTGACGGGTGTAGGACGTGCCCGGGCGTTCCGGGTCGGGGTCATAGAGCGCGTCGACGTCCCAGCCGCGGTCGGACGGGAACGGCGAGATCGCGTCCGTGCCGGCCGAGACGAGGTCCCACAGGTCCTCGGGGAGGTCACCCCGCCCGGGTAGCGGCAGCCCATGGCGACGATCGCGATGGGCTCACGCCGGGCCGACTCGGCCTCGCGGAGCCGTCCGCGGGTCGTCCTGAGGTCGGCCGTGACCCGCTTGAGGTAGTCCCGGAGCTTCTCCTCGTTCGCCATGCGGTGTCGGTTCCTTCCAAGGGGGCGGAGGTGTCAGACGGTCCCGAGCTCGTTGTCGATGATGGTGAAGATCTCTTCGTCGCTCGCCTCCTCGATCGGGTCACCGGCCTCCGCCCGCTCCCGGGCACCGGAGTCGAGCCTGGTCAGGAAGGAGCGGAGCCGGTCGGCCAGCCGGTCGCGTGCCCCGGCGTCCGGGAGCAGCGTTTCCAGGCCCTCCTCCAGCCGGTCGAGTTCGGCGAGCACCGGCGGCCGCTCGGCGGAGCCGGAGCCGGAGGCGGTGCCAGGGTCGATCAGCGTGCCCACGTGCGCGGCGAGCGCGTTCGGGGTCGGATGGTCGAACAGAACCGTGGCGGGGAGGCTGCGCCCCACGGCGGTGCCGATCCGGTTGCGCAGCTCCACGGCGGTGAGCGAGTCGAACCCCTGGTCCATGAAGCCGCGCTCTGAGTCGACCGCGGTCGCGGACGGGTGGCCGAGCGCAGCGGCGGCCTCGGCGCGCACCAGGTCCAGCAGCGCCCGGTCCCGCTCGTCCCCGGACAGTCCCGCCAGCCGTCCGGCCAGGTCGGGGCCGGGGCCGGTGACCGCCGTGCGCGGCGCCCGGACCAGCCCGCGCAGCGGCGGCGGCAGGGCGTCCCGGGCCGCGAGTGCGCGCAGGGCCGCGGTGTCGAAGCGGGCGGGGACCACGGCGGGACGGCCGAGCGCCAGCGCGGCGTCGAACAGTTCCAGGCCCTCCTCGGCGCTCAGCGGGCCGATCCCGGCGCGCGCCAGCCGGTCGCGGCCGGCGCCTTCGAGGCGTCCCGCCATGCCGCCGTCCTGTTCCCACAGTCCCCAGCCGAGCGAGGCGGCGGGGAGCCCGGCGGCGTGCCGGCGCACGGCCAGCGCGTCGAGGAAGGCGTTGGCGGCGGCGTAGTTGCCCTGCCCGGCGGTGCCGAGCGTCCCGGCGAGGGACGAGTAGAGCACGAACGCCGACAGGTCCAGGTCGCGGGTGAGTTCGTGCAGGTTCCAGGCCGCGTCGGCCTTGGGCCGCAGGACGGTTCCGAGCCGCTTCGGCGTCAGCGCCCCGATGACGCCGTCGTCCAGGACACCGGCGGCGTGCACCACCGCGGTCAGCGGATGGTCCGGCGGGATCGCGGCGAGCAGGCCCGCGAGGGCGTCGCGGTCGGCGGCGTCGCAGGCGGCCATCTCGACCGACGCGCCGAGACCGGTCAGCTCGGCGGCCAGCTCGGCGGCGCCCGGGGCGGCGGGGCCCCGGCGTCCGGTGAGCAGCAGCCGCCGGACGCCGTGGCGGGTCACCAGGTGGCGGGCGAGGGCCGAGCCGAGCGCGCCGGTGCCGCCGGTGATCAGCACCGTCCCGTCCACCGGCACCGTGCCGCCTGGGACGGGCACGGCCGGTTCCGGGCCGGTGGCGTCGCCGTCGGCGTCGGCCCGGATGAGCCGGGGGACAAGGACGCGTCCGCCGCGCAGCGCGAGCTGCGGCTCGTCCGAGGCGAGCGCCGCGGCGACCGCCTCGGCGGGGAACCCGTCGGCGCCGACGTCGAGGAGCACGATCCCGCCCGGGTGCTCGGCCTGCGCGGAACGGGCCAGGCCCCAGGCCGCCGCGCCCGCCGGGTCCGGTGCCTCGCCGTCCACGGCGGCGGCGCCCCGGGTGACGACCACCAGCCGGGACGAGCCGTCCCGTTCGCCGGCGAGCCACTCCTGGAGGACGGTGAGCAGGCGGCCGGTGACATGGTGCGCACCGGCGGCGGGATCGCCGGGCGGGGACGTGAGCGGCAGCAGCACGGTCCGCCCGGTGCCGCCGAACCCGGTGCCGCCCGGCCCGGTGCCGTCGAGCGCGCCGAGGTCGGGGACGCGCCGGACGGGAAGGCCCAGGTCGTCGTCACCGAGCACCACCCATTCCTCACCGCGCACGGGCGCGGATGCGGCGTCCGGCGGGACGGGCAGTGGCGTCCACTCGACGGTGAAGAGGGCGTCGCGCCGGGGCCCGCGGACCGCGGCGAGCTGCTCGCCGGTGACCGGCCGCGTCACCAGCGACTCCGCGGTGAACACGGGACGCCCGCCGTCGTCAGCGGCGGAGATCTCCAGCGTGCCGTCGCCGGTCACCGTCAGCCGCACACGCAGCGAGGTCGCCCCGCTCGCGTGCAGGCGCACCCCCCGCCACGCGAACGGCAGCCGGACGGGCCCGCCCCCGCCTTCGCCCGCCGCCGGGTGCAGTGCCGCGTCCAGGAGAGCGGGATGCAGGACGTATCCGGCCGCGTCCTGCCCCTCCGGCAGGCCGACCTGCGCGTACAGCGTGTCCCCGGCGCGCCAGGCGGCCTCCAGGCCGCGGAACGCCGGGCCGTACCCGAGACCGAGGTCGCCGAGCCCGTCGTACAGGGCCTCGACGTCCACGGGCTCGGCCCCGGCCGGAGGCCATGCGGCGGGCGCGGGCGCCGGTGCGGCCGCCGGTACGCCGGTGAGGACACCGGAGGCGTACCGCGACCAGGGGGCGTCGTCGTCGGGCCGGGCGTGCACGGCGAGGTGGCGCCGGCCGTCCCCGTCCGGCTCGGCGACGGTCACCTGGAGCTGGGCGGAGCCGTCCGGAGGCAGGACGAGCGGCGCCTCAAGGGTGAGTTCCTCCAGGTGGAGCCCCCCGGCCTGGTCGCCCGCGCGCGCCGCCAGCTCCACGAACCCCGTGCCGGGGAACAGGACGGCGCCGTGGACGGTGTGGTCGGCGATCCACTCGTGCGCCCGCACCGACACCCGGCCGGTCATGACCAGGCCCGCGCCGCCCGCCAGGTCGATCGCGGCGCCCAGCAGCGGATGCCCGGCGTCCCGCATCCCCAGCCGTGCCGGGTCCGTCGCGGCGGCGGACGGCGTCAGCCAGTAGCGGCGGTGCTGGAAGGCGTAGGTGGGCAGCGTGACGCGGCGGGCGCCGGGGAAGACGGCGTCCCAGTCCACGCCGCCGGCGTCGGCGGCGACCTGCGCGAGCGCGCGCATGTAGGTCTCCGGTTCGGGACGGTCGCGGCGCAGCGCCGCCACCGCCGAGACGGTCCCGTCCGGCGTCGTGCCCGCGAGGCACTCCTCGGCCATGGGGGCGAGGACCGCGTCCGGGCCGACCTCGACGAGGGTGGTGGCGCCCAGGTCGGCCAGGGCGCGCACGCCGTCCAGGAAGCGCACGGCCTCCCGCGCGTGTCGGACCCAGTAGGACGGGGAGCCGAGCTGCTCGGCGGTCGCCGGCGCGCCGGTCACGTTCGAGATCACCGGGATGCGCGGCGGGCCGTAGTCCAGTCCCTCGGCGACCCGGCGGAAGTCGTCGAGCATCGCGTCCATGCGCGGGGAGTGGAAGGCGTGGCTGACCCGCAGGCGGCGGGCCTTCCCGCCCCGGGCCTCCCACGCGGCGGCGGCCGCCAGGACGGCGTCCTCGTCCCCGGAGACCACGGTCGACGCCGGGCCGTTGACCGCGGCGACGCAGGCGCGCCCGTCCGGCAGCAGCGCGCGGACGGCCTCCTCGGGTCCTTGGAACGAGACCATCGCCCCGCCCGGCGGGAGCGCCTGCATGAGCCGCCCGCGCGCGGCGACCAGCGCGGCGGCGTCGGGCAGCGTGAGGACGCCCGCGACGTGGGCGGCGGCGATCTCGCCGACGGAGTGGCCGATCAGCAGGCCGGGCACCGCGCCGTGGTGCTCCAGCAGCCGGAACAGCGCGACCTCGACGGCGAACAGCGCGGGCTGGGTGCGGCCGGTCAGGTCCAGCGGCGCGGGATCGGCGCCGAAGACCACCTCGCGCAGCGGACGGTCGAGATGGGCGTCGAGGTGGCCGGTCACCTCGTCGAACGCGTCCGCGAACACCGGGAACGCCTCGTACAGCCCGCGGCCCATCCCCGGCCGCTGGCTGCCCTGCCCGGTGAACATGAACGCGGCCTTGCCGGTGCCGCCGCCCCGGGCCACCGACGGCGACGGCTCGCCCGCCGCCAGCGCGGCCAGGCCCTCCCGGAGCCCGTCCCGGCCGGAGGCGACCAGCACCGCCCGCTCCGGCAGCGAGGGCCGGGTCGTGGCCAGGGAGAGGCCGAGGTCGTCCATGGCGGGGCCGGGGTCCCCGGCCAGGTGGTCCAGCAGCCGCCGGGCCTGCGCCCGCAGCGCCGCCTCGTCATGGCCGGAGACCGGGAACGGCAGCGGGCCCCCGGCCGTCGCGGGCCGGTCCGTCACCTCCTCCTCGGCGTCGGGGACGTGCTCAAGGACGAGGTGGGCGTTGGTGCCGCTGATGCCGAACGACGAGACGGCCGCGCGGCGCGGGCGGCCGGTCTCAGGCCAGCCGGCCGGTGCGGTGAGCAGGGACACCGCGCCCGAGTCCCAGTCGACGTGCGGGGTCGGCTCGTCCACGTGCAGGGTCTTCGGGAGCAGGCCGTGCCGCATCGCCATGACCATCTTGATGACGCCCGCGGCCCCGGCGGCGGCCTGAGTGTGCCCCAAGTTGGACTTCAGCGAACCGAGCCAGAGGGGCCGTTCCCGGTCCTGGCCGTAGGCGGCGATGAGGGCCTGCGCCTCGATCGGGTCGCCGAGCGTCGTCCCGGTGCCGTGCGCCTCGACCGCGTCGACGTCGCCCGGTGCGAGCCGCGCGGCCGCGAGGGCCTGGCGGATGACGCGCTGCTGCGCCGGCCCGTTGGGCGCGGTCAGCCCGTTGCTGGCGCCGTCCTGGTTGACGGCCGACGCGCGGATGACGGCCAGCACCGGGTGCCCGTTGCGGCGGGCGTCCGAGAGCCGCTCCACCAGCAGCATCCCGGCGCCCTCCGACCAGCCGGCGCCGTCCGCGCCCGCCGCGAACGCCTTGCAGCGCCCGTCCGGGGACAGGGCCCGCTGCCTGCTGAACTCCACGAAGAAGCCCGGCGTCGCCATGACCGTGACCCCGCCCGCCAGCGCCAGGTCGCACTCGCCGTTGCGGAGCGCCTGCGCGGCCAGGTGCAGCGCGACCAGCGAGGACGAGCAGGCGGTGTCGATCGTCACCGCGGGGCCCTCCAGCCCGAGCGCGTACGCCACCCGGCCGGACGCCACGCTGCCGGTGTTCCCGGTGGCCAGGTAGCCCTCCAGCTCCTCGGGCACACCGGCGGGAAGGGCGCCGTAGTCGTTGTTCATCAGCCCGGCGAACACGCCGGTCGAGGTGCCGCGCAGGGCGGACGGGTCGATCCCGGCGCGCTCGACGGCCTCCCACGCCGTCTCCAGCAGCAGCCGCTGCTGCGGGTCCGCGGCGAGGGCCTCGCGCGGGCTCATCCCGAAGAACCCGGCGTCGAAGTCCGCCGCCCCGGTCAGGAACCCGCCCCGGCGCGTGTAGGTCTTCCCGGTGCTGCCGGGATCCGGGTCGTAGAGGGCGTCCACGTCCCAGCCGCGGTCGGCGGGGAAGTCGCCCGTCACGTCGGCGCCGTCCACCAGCAGCTTCCACAGCGCCTCGGGGGAGCGCACGCCGCCGGGGAACCGGCAGCCCATCCCGACGATCGCGATCGGCTCGCCGGTCGCGGCCGGGCCGGACGCCGCGGCTGGGGCGGCGGCGCGATCGCCGCCGAGGAGTGCGGTGCGCAGGAACCCGGCGAGGGACTCCGGCGTGGGGTGGTCGAAGACGAGGGTCGCGGGCAGCCGCAGCCCGGTCGCGGCGCCGAGCCGGTTCCGCAGCTCGACCGCGGTGAGCGAGTCGAGACCGAGGTCCTTGAACGGCCGCCGGGCGGCGACCTCCGCCGCGTCCGCGTGGCCGAGGACGGCGCGCACCTCGGCGCGCACGGCGTCCAGCAGCGCCTCGCCGCGCTCCTCCTCGGGCAGCCGGGCGAGCCGTCCCGCCAGCGGCGACGCGTCCTCCGCCGGGGTGGGGCCGCCGGACGCGCGCCTGACCGGCGTCCGGATCAGCCCCCGCAGGACGGCCGGTACCGTCCCGGCCTCGCGCGGGGCCCGCGGATCCAGCCGGAACGGGACGAGGGCCGCCTCGTCGCGGGCCAGCGCGGCGTCGAACAGTGCCAGGCCGCGCACGGCCGGCATCGGTGCGATGCCGGTGCGCGCCAGCCGGGCCAGGTCCGCCGCGCCGAGGTGGCCGGTCATCCCGCCGCCCCCCTCCCACAGGCCCCACGCCAGCGAGACGGCGGGCAGTCCCAGCGCGCGGCGGTGGGCGGCCAGCCCGTCGAGGAAGGCGTTGGCCGCCGCGTATCCGGCCTGGCCCGCGGTCCCGACCGTCCCGGCGACCGAGGAGAACAGCACGAACGCGCCGAGCCCGGACCCGGCGGTCAGCTCGTGCAGGTTCCACGCGGCGTCCGCCTTCGCCCGCAGGACGGCGTCGGCACGCCCGGCCGTCTGCGCTTCGACGGGGGCGTCGTCCAGCACCCCGGCGGCGTGGACGACCGCCGTCAGCGGGCGTGCGGCCGGGATCCGCTCCAGCAGCCGCGCCAGCGCGTCGCGGTCCGCGGCGTCGCATGCGGCCAGCTCGATCTCGGCGCCCAGCCCGCGCAGTTCTTCGGCGAGCGCGCCCGCGCCGGGCGCGTCCGGCCCCCGGCGGCCCGCGAGCACCAGGTGCCGTGCGCCGTGCCGTGTCACCAGGTGGCGGGCGAGGAGCCCCCCGAGCGTCCCGGTCCCACCGGTGATCAGCACGGTGCCGTCCGGGTCGAACGGAACCCCGGGTTCCGGCGGCTCCTCCGGGACCCGGGCGAGCCGGGGCACGAGGACGGCCCCGCCGCGCAGCGCCGACTGCGGCTCGGAGGCGGCCCGCGCGACCGGTGCCGAGGCAGGGACATCGGCGTCCACCACCGCGAACCGCCCCGGATGCTCGGTCTGCGCGACCCGCAGCAGACCCCAGACCGCCGCATGGGCGAGGTCGGTGACCTCGTCGCCGGGCCCGGCGGCCACGGCCCCGCGCGTCTGGAACACCAGCCGCGCGTCGGCGAACCGCTCGTCCGCGAGCCACTCCCGGACGAGCTCCAGCGCCCGTCCGACGGCGTCGCGCGGAGCGGCTCCCCGCTCCAGCGGCGCCACGACCACGTCCGGGACGGCGCCCGACGGCCGCAGCGCGTCCAGGCCCGAACCGGTGTCCAGGACGCCGACCGCCGCGTCCGGCTCCGGCAGCGCCTGCGCGGGGGACCACTGGAGCCGGTACAGCGCGCCGTCGGCACCTGCGTCCGTGCCCGCGAGCGCATCCGCGGCGATCGGGCGGAGGGCGAGCGAGTCCACCGTCGCGACCGGCCGCCCGGACGGATCGTCCACCGTGATCCGCACGGCGTCGGGCCCGGCGGGCGCCAGCCGGACGCGCAACGCGGTGGCGCCCGCGGCGTGCAGCGACACCCCCGTCCAGGAGAACGGCAGCAGTCCGTCGGCGCGGTCGCCGAGCAGCCCGAGCACGATCGGGTGCAACGCGGCGTCGAGCAGCGCCGGATGCAGCCCGAAGCCGTCCGGCTCCGCCGTGAGGGCGACGTCCGCGTAGACCTCGTCGCCGTCGCGCCACGCCGCCCGCAGCCCCTGGAAGGCGGGACCGTACTCGTAACCCGAGGCGGCCAGCCGCTCGTACGCGCCGTCCAGCTCGACGGGGACGGCCCCGGGCGGCGGCCACGCGGTGGCGCCCGGTGAGGCGGCGGGGGCCTCGGACGCGGCCGGGATGAGGACGCCGGTGGCGTGCCGCGTCCAGGGCAGGTCCGCCTCGGCGCCGTCGGGCCGCGAGTGGACGGTGACCTCGCGCCTGCCGCCGCCGTCCGGCTCGCCGACCTCCAGCTGCCACAGCCGGGCGTCGCGCTCGCCGAGCACCAGCGGCGCCTCCAGCGTCAGCTCCTCCACCCGGTCGCAGCCGACCTCGCGGCCGGCGTGCAGCACCGCCTCCAGGAAGGCGGTCCCCGGCAGCAGGACCGTCCCCCGGACGGCATGGTCGGCCAGCCACGGCCGGGTGCGCGCGGAGAGCCGCCCGGTGAACAGCCGCTCCCGGTGCCCCGCCCGGTCGAGCGCGCCGCCCAGCAGCGGATGCCCGGACGCCTCCAGCCCGGCGGCCTCGGCGTCCGCCGCCCCGGACGGCACGTCCAGCCAGTACCGCCGCCGCTGGAACGGGTAGGTCGGCAGGTCCACGCGGCGGGCGCCGGGCAGCGCGCGACGCCAGTCCACGCCGAGACCGGCCGCGTACGCCTCGGCGAGGTTCGCCGCGAACCGGTCGGGGCCGCCGTCGTCGCGGCGGAGCGAACCCACGACGACCACGTCCGCGCCGGCGGCGTCGGCGCTCTCCTGGATGCCCACCGCGAGCACCGGGTGCGGGCCGACCTCGATGAAGACGCCGTGCCCCGTGTCGAGGAGGGCGCGGGTGGCGTCCGCGAACCGCACCGTCTCCCGCAGGTTCCGGTACCAGTAGGCGGCGTCGAGCCCGGTGCCGTCCACGACGGTGCCGGTGACGGTGGAGTGGAGCGGCACCTCCGCCGGGCGGGGACGGATCGGGGCGAGCCGGTCCAGCAGTTCCTCGCGGATCGCCTCCACGTGGGGCGAGTGGGAGGCGTAGTCCACCGGGATCCGGCGGAAGCGGACGTCCTCGGCCGCGCACAGGGCGCCGAACTCCTCCAGCGCCGCCGGGTCCCCGGCGACCACCGCCGAGCCGGGGCCGTTGACGGCGGCGAGGTCCAGCCTCCCCGCCCAGCGCGCCAGGAGCCCGGTCACCCGCTCGGCGGGCAGCGCGACCGAGGCCATGCCCCCGGTCCCGGCGAGCCGCGCCAGCGCGCGGCTGCGCAGCGCCACCACCAGCGCGGCGTCCTCCAGGGACAGTGCGCCGGCCACGCACGCGGCGGCGATCTCGCCCTGCGAGTGCCCGACCACCGCGGCCGGTTCCACCCCGTGCGAGCGCCACAGCCGCGCCAGCGACACCATCACCGCGAACAGCGCGGGCTGGACGACGTCGATCGCCTCCAACGCGGACGCGTCCCGCAGGACGTCCTCCAGCGACCACGGCACATGCGGGGCGAGCGCGTCCGCGCATTCACGCAGGTACTCGGAGAACACGGGCGAACGAGCCGCGAGGCCGAGCGCCATGCCGGGCCACTGCGTCCCCTGCCCCGGGAACACGAACACCGGGTTCCCCGCCCCGCCCACCACTCCCGACACCGGGCCGGGCTCTCCCAGGACGACCTGGTCGAGGCCGCGCAGCAGCGCGTCCCGGTCCCCGCCCAGGACGACCGCGCGGTGCTCGAAGGAGGTCCGCCCGGTGGCCAGGGAGAAGGCCACGTCCGCCGCGGGCAGGGCGGGGGCGGCCGTGACCCGGTCCCGAACGCGGGCCGCCTGCGCGCGCAGTGCCGCACCCGTCCGGCCGGACAGGACCCACGGGATCACCGGCGGCCCGTCTCCGCCGTCCGTACCGTCCGTGGTCACCGCGCCCGGCGTGGCCGGCGCGGTCGGCGCGGTCGCCGGCTCCGGGCCGTCCGGTGCCTCTTCGACGATGACGTGGGCGTTGGTGCCGCTGACACCGAACGCCGAGACCCCCGCGCGGCGTGGCCTGCCGTCTGCCTGCCATGGGACCGGTTCGGTGAGGAGGCGGACGTTCCCGGTGTCCCAGTCGACATGCGGTGTCGGCTCGTCGGCGTGCAGGGTCTTCGGAAGTCTGCCGTGGTGGAGGGCCATGACGGTCTTGATGATTCCGGCGATGCCTGCGGCGGCTTGGGTGTGGCCGATGTTGGATTTGATGGACCCGAGCCACAGCGGGCGGTCTTCGGGTCGGTCGTGTCCGTAGGTGGTGAGGAGTGCTTGGGCTTCGATGGGGTCGCCGAGGGTGGTGCCGGTGCCGTGGGCTTCGACGGCGTCGATGTCGTGGGGTGTGAGCCGTGCGTTGGCCAGTGCCTGCTGGATGACGCGTTGCTGGGAGGGTCCGTTGGGGGCGGTGAGCCCGTTGCTGGCGCCGTCCTGGTTGACCGCCGATCCGCGGACGATCGCGAGGACGGGGTGGCCGTTGCGCTGCGCGTCCGACAGCCGCTCCAGCAGCACCAGCCCGACGCCCTCGCTCCAGCCCGTGCCGTCCGCCGCCGACGAGAACGGCTTGCACCGGCCGTCGGGCGACAGGCCGCGCTGCCGGCTGAACTCCACGAACGTCGCCGGGGTGGCCATCACCGCCGCCCCGCCCGCCAGCGCCAGCCCGCACTCGCCGTTGCGGAGCGCCTGCGCGGCCAGGTGCAGCGCGACCAGCGACGACGAGCAGGCCGTGTCCACCGTCACGGCGGGGCCCTCAAGGCCGAGGAGATAGGAGACGCGGCCCGACGCCACACTGCCCCGGCTGCCGTTGCCGAGATAGCCCTCCATGTTCTCGGGCGCCCGCCGGAACCGTGACCCGTAGTCGTTGTACATGATCCCGGTGAACACGCCCGTCGGGCTTCCGCGCAGGCCGGACGGGTCGATCCCCGCACGCTCGACGGCCTCCCACGCCGTCTCCAGCAGCAGCCGCTGCTGCGGGTCCATCGCCGCCGCCTCGCGCGGGCTGATCCCGAAGAACTCCGGGTCGAAGTCGGCCGCGTCGCGCAGGAAACCGCCCGCGCGGGCGTACGAGGTGCCGGAATGGTCGGGATCGGGGTGGAAGAGGCGGTCGAGGTCCCACCCCCGGTCGTCGGGGAAGGGGCCGATGGCGTCCCCTCCGGCGTCCACCAGGTCCCACAGATCCTCCGGGGAGGCCACGCCGCCCGGATAGCGGCAGGCCATGGCCACCACGGCGATCGGCTCGCCGGACGCGCGGCTCGGCGCCGGCGACGCCCCCCGCCGGGCGGGCACGGCGCCTCGCGCGTCGCCCCGCACCTCGCCCCGGACGTACTCCGCCAGCGCCTCCGGAGTCGGGTGGTCGAAGATGAGCGTCGCGGGCAGCCGCAACCCGGTCGCGGTGTTCAGCCGGTTGCGCAGCTCGACGGCCGTGAGCGAGTCGAATCCGAGCTCCTTGAAGGCCCGCCCGGCCTCGATCGGCTCCGTGGCGGGCAGCCCCAGCACCGTCGCGACCTGCGCGCGCACCATCTCGCCCACCGCGCGGTCGCGTTCGGCGGACGGCAGGTCCCCGAGCCGCTCGGCCCAGGAGGACGGCGCGCCCGTCCCCGCGCCGGTGGCCGGCGTCCGCGCCGGACCCCGGATCAGTCTCCGGAACACCGCGGGCATCGCCTCGGCCTGCGCCCGCGCGGCGGCGAGGTCCAGCCTGGCGGGCACGGTGAGCGGGCTGTTCAGCGCCAGTGCCGTGTCGAAGAGCGCGAGGCCCTGGTCGGTGGACAGCGGCACCAGGCCGGTGCGGTTCACACGGCCGAGGTCGCGGCGGCCGAGATGCCCCGTCATCCCGCTGGCCTGCGCCCACAGCCCCCAGGCCATCGAGGCGGCGGGCAGCCCCCGCGCGTGCCGGTGCTGTGCCAGCGCGTCCAGGAAGGCGTTGGCGGCCGTGTAGTTGCCCTGGCCGGGGCTCCCGAGCGTGGCCGTCGCCGAGGAGAACACGACGAACGCCGCCAGGTCCGCGTCCAGGGTGAGCTCGTGGAGGTGCCAGGCGCCGTCGGCCTTCGCACGCAGGACGGTGTCCATCCGCTCCGGCGTCAGCGAGCCGATGACGCCGTCGTCGAGCACCCCCGCGGCGTGCACGACGGCGGTGAGCGGGTGCTCCGCCGGGACGGAGTCCAGGAGCGCGGCGAGCGCGTCCCGGTCGCCGACGTCACAGGCCGCCAGCGTCACCTCGGCGCCATGGGTGATCAGCTCGGCCTCCAGCTCGACGGCGCCCTCGGCGGCGGGCCCGCGCCGTCCGGCCAGCAGCAGATGGCGGACGCCGTACTCCGACACCAGATGCCGGGCGACCAGCCCGCCGAGCGTCCCCGCCCCGCCCGTGATGAGCACCGTCCCGTCCGGGTCGAGGCACCGCGTGGTCCGCACCGCGTTCGTCGCGGCGCGGACGAGCCGGGGGACGTGCGCGGTCCCGTCGCGCAGCGCGAGCTGCGGCTCGCCCGTGGCCAGCGCCGAGGGGACCGCCCGGTGGGACGAGCCCGCGTCGTCCAGGTCGAGGAGGACGAGCCTGCCGAGGTTCTCCGACTGCGCCGTGCGGACCAGCCCCCACACCGGCGACTCCACCAGCCCCGGCACGTCGTCCCCCGGACGCACCGCCACCGCCCGCCGCGTCACCACCACGAGCCGGGAGGTGTCGAGCGCGCTCGCGGCGAGCCAATCCTGGACGGCCCGGAGCACATGGCGCGCCACCGCGTGGAACCTGCCGATGACGCCGCCCTCGTGGGCGGGCAGCGGAAGCAGGACCAGCTCCGGCGGAGCCGCCCCCTCACCGACGGAGGCGAGCAGCTCGGCGAGGTCGGCGTAGCGCGTCCCCGGCAGCCCGGACCCTGCGTCGCCCAAGACCGCGATCCGGTCGGCGGCGTGCACCGGCGGCGCGGACGGCACCGTCCATTCGACGGTGAACAGCGAGTCCTGGTGTCCGGCCCGCGCCAGCCGGTCGGGCGAGACCGGCCGCAGGACCAGCCCGTCGACGGACGCCACCGGGCCGCCCTCCGCGTCGGACACCGACAACGCCACCGTGTCCGCCGAGGTCGGCCGCACCCGCACCCGGAGCCGGGTGCCCGCCGCGCCGTGACGGCCGACCCCGCTCCACGAGAACGGCAGCCGCGGCGCCGGTGCGGCTCCGGCGCCGGTCCGATCCGCCACGACGGCCAGGTGCAGTGCCGCGTCGAGGAGGGCGGGGTGCAGGCCGAAGCCGGTGGTGGCGGTGTCGTCGGGGAGGGCGATCTCGGCGTAGAGGTCGTCGCCGTCACGCCATGCGGCGCGCACACCCTGGAACGCCGGGCCGTAGTCGTAGCCCTGCCGCGCGAGGCGCTCGTACAGGCCGGTGACGTCCACGGGCTCCGCGTCCGTCGGCCAGGCCAGGGGATCGGGCACCTGACCCTCCGGGGTGAGATGGCCGGTGGCGTGCCGCGTCCAGGCGTCGTCGGGCCCGTCCTCGCGACGGGAATGCACGGTGACCGGACGGCGGGCGGCCTCGTCCGCGGGACCGACGGAGAGCTGGACCCACACGCCCCCGTCCTGCGGCAGCGGCAGCGGGTTCTCCAAGGTCAGCTCACCGATCCGGCCGGTCCCCACCCGCTCACCGGCGTGCAGGACGAGGTCGATGAACGCGGTTCCCGGGAGGAGGGTGGTGCCGGTGACGGCGTGGTCGGCGAGCCAGGGATGGGTGTGCAGGGAGATCCGCCCGGTGAACACGGCGGTGTCGCCCTCCGCCATGTGCACGGCGGCCCCCAGGAAGGGGTGCTCGTCCGCCGTCAGCCCGAGGCCCGCCGCGTCCGCGGTTCCCGCGGGCGCGTCGATCCAGTGGCGCTGGCGTTGGAAGGGGTAGGTGGGCAGGTCGAGGTGGCGGCCGTTGGTGTGCCAGTGGACGGGTGCGCCGTGGGTGTGGGCGGTGGCCAGGGCGGTGGTGAAGGTGTGCAGGTCGCCGTGGTCGCGTCGCAGTGTGCCGATGACGGTGGCGCCGGAGTCGGTGGTGGTGTCCTGGATGGGTGAGATGAGGACGGGGTGGGGGCTGGTCTCGATGAACAGGGTGTGCCCGTCGCCGGTGAGTGTGTCGATGGCGGGTTGGAATTGAACGGTGTTGCGCAGGTTCTGGTACCAGTACTCGGCGTCGAGCGTGGTGGTGTCGATGGGCTGGCCGGTGAGGGTGGAGTAGAAGGGGATGTCGGCTTGGCGTGGGGTGATGTCGGCCAGGGTTTCCAGGAGCTGTTGGTGGAGTTGCTGGACGTGGGGGGAGTGGGAGGCGTAGTCGACGGGGATGCGGCGGGCGTGGATCCCCTGGGCCTCGCAGGTGGTGAGGAGGTGGTCGATGGCGTGGGTGTCGCCGGAGATGATGGTGGTGGCGGGTCCGTTGATGGCGGCGATCGACAGTCCGGGGCCCAGGTGTTCGCGGGTTTGTTCGGCGGGCAGTGAGAGGGAGGCCATGCCGCCGGTTCCGGCGAGTGCGGTGATGGCTTTGCTGCGCAGGGCGACGACTTTGGCGGCGTCGTCGAGGGTGAGGGCTCCGGCTATGCAGGCGGCGGCGATTTCGCCTTGGGAGTGGCCGGTGACGGCGTGGGGGTGGATGCCGTGGTGGCGCCAGAGGCGGGCGAGGGAGATCATGACGGCGAACAGTGCGGGCTGGACGATGTCGACGCGTTGGAGGGCGTCGGGGTCGGCCAGTGCGTCGGTGAGGGGCTGGTCGAGGTAGGGGGCCAGGGCGTCGGCGCAGGCGTCGAGGCTTTCGCGGAAGACGGGGGAGGTGTTTCGGAGGTCGAGGGCCATGCCGGTCCATTGGGAGCCTTGGCCGGGGAAGACGAAGACGGTTTTGCGGTGGCTGCGGGCGGTTCCGCGCACCACGTGGGGTGATTCCTGGTCGTGCGCCAGGGCGTCCAACCCGGACAACAACTCGCCACGGTCCGCCCCGACCACCACCGCACGGTGATCGAAACGGCTGCGGGCGGTCAGCGTGTGGCCGATGTCCCCGGTCTCGGCGCCGGCGCTCGCGGCGACGTGCTCGTAGAGCCGTCCGGCCTGGGCGCGCAGCGCGGCCTCGCTCTTCGCGTGAAGGGGCCAGGCGATGACGGACGGCCCTGCCGCGTCGGACTCGTCCCGGACGCCCGTGTCGGCGTCCGGGACGTGTTCGATGATGAGGTGGGCGTTGGTGCCGCTGATGCCGAAGGACGAGACCGCCGCCCGGCGCGGGCGCCCGTCCGCCTTCCACGGGACGGGCTGGGTGAGCAGCCGCACGGCCCCGGAATCCCAGTCGACGCGGGGTGTCGGCGAGTCCACGTGCAGGGTCTTCGGAAGCGTGCCGTGCCGCATCGCCATGACCATCTTGATGACCCCGGCGACCCCGGCGGCGGCCTGCGCGTGCCCGATATTGGACTTGATCGACCCGAGCCAGAGCGGACGGTCGCGGTCCTGTCCGTAGGTGGCGAGGAGGGCCTGCGCCTCGATGGGGTCGCCGAGGGTGGTGCCGGTCCCGTGCGCCTCCACCGCGTCCACGTCACCGGGCCCGAGCCGCGCCCCGGCGAGGGCCTGGCGGATCACCCGCTGCTGGGACGGGCCGTTGGGGGCGGCGAGCCCGTTGCTGGCGCCGTCCTGGTTGACGGCGGAGCCGCGGATGACGGCGAGGACGGGATGGCCGTTGCGCCGGGCGTCCGAGAGCCGCTCCAGGAGCAGCATCCCGGCGCCCTCGGCCCAGCCGGTGCCGTCCGCGCCCGCCGCGAACGCCTTGCAGCGGCCGTCCGGGGACAGTCCGCGCTGCCTGCTGAACTCCACGAACATCCCGGGAGTGGCCATGACGGTGGCGCCGCCCGCGAGCGCCAGGTCGCACTCGCCGTTGCGGAGCGCCTGCGCGGCCAGGTGCAGCGCGACCAGCGAGGACGAGCAGGCGGTGTCCACCGTCACCGCCGGGCCCTCCAGCCCGAGGGTGTAGGCGACACGCCCGGAGGCCACGCTGGGTGTGGAGCCCGTCAGCAGATAGCCGTCGGACCCGCCGGCCGGGTCGTGCAGCCGCGGGCCGTAGTCCTGGGCGGTCACGCCCGCGAAGACCCCCGCGCGGGTGCCGGCGAGCGAGGCCGGGTCGATGCCCGCGCGTTCCACGGCCTCCCAGGCGATCTCCAGCAGGAGCCGCTGCTGCGGGTCCATCGCCGCCGCCTCGCGCGGGCTGATCCCGAAGAACGCCGGGTCGAAGGCCGCGGCGTCGTACAGGAACCCGCCCCGGCGGGTGTACGAGGTGCCCGCACGGTCGGGGTCGGGGTCGTAGAGGCCCTTGAGGTCCCAGCCGCGGTCGGACGGAAAGCCGCCGACGGCGTCGCGGCCCGCGGCGACGAGCTCCCACAGTTCCTGCGGCGAGGTGACGCCGCCGGGGTAGCGGCAGCCGATGGCCACGATCGCGATCGGGTCGCCGGACCCGGGTGCCGTCCGCCGGGACGATCCGCCGACGCCGCCGTCCGCTTCGCCGTCCGTCTCGCCGAGCAGCTCGGCGCGCAGCCGGCGGGCCAGCGCGACCGGGGTGGGATGGTCGTACACCAGCGTGTCGGGCAGGCTCACGCCGGACGCCTCGGCCAGCTGGCCGCTCAGCTCGACACCGAGGACGGAGTCGAAACCCAGTTCCTTGAACGTCCGCTCGGTGTCGACGGAGTCGGGCGAGTCGTGCCCGAGCACGACGGCGACATGGGCGCGCACGAGGTCCAGGGTGATGCGCTCGCGCTCGCTCTCGGGGGCCGCGGCGAGCCGCCCCGCCGGTGACGACGCGTCCGGCGCCGGGGCAGCGGCCGTCGTCACAGCCGCCGGAGCCGCCGGAGCCGCCGGAGCCGCCGGAGCGGCCGGAGCCGCCGGATCTGCGGAAGTCGCGGTGGTCGCGGGCGCGTCCTCGCCATCCAGCCAGAACCGCTGCCGCTCGAAGGCGTAGGTGGGCAGCCGGACGTGGCGGGCGC
Source organism: Actinomadura graeca (assembly GCF_019175365.1). Lineage (NCBI taxonomy): Bacteria > Bacillati > Actinomycetota > Actinomycetes > Streptosporangiales > Thermomonosporaceae > Actinomadura > Actinomadura graeca. The sequence goes on from NZ_CP059572.1 coordinate 5,798,231, forward strand.
CGCCGTCGCCGGGGAGCACCGCGTCCCAGCCGACCGGGACGCCGGCCGTGTGCGCCCGCGCCAGCGCGGTGACGAGCGATTCCGGCTCGGGCCGGTCGCGGCGCAGCACGGAGAAGACGGGGTGCCCGGTGCCGAGGGACGCGTGGGCGAGCGGCGTGAGGACCGCGTCCGGCCCGAGTTCGACGAACGTCGTGGCGCCGGCGTCGCGCAACGCCTGCACGCCGTCGTGGAAACGGACGGCCTCGCGGATGTGCCTCGTCCAGTACTCGGCGGATCCGAGCTGCTCGGCGGTCGCGGGCCGTCCCGTGAGGTTGGAGATGATCGGGATCTCGGCCGGACGGTAGGACAGCCCCTCGGCGACCGCGCGGAAGTCCTCCAGCACGGGATCCATGTGGGCGGAGTGGAACGCGTGGCTGACGCGCAGCCGCCGGGTCTTGACCCCCCGCTCGCGCCACGCGTCCGCCAGGGCGAGCACCGCGTCCTCGTCACCGGCGATGACCGTCGAGGCCGGGCCGTTCACGGCCGCGATCGACACCCTGCCGCCGTGCGCGCCCAGCTCCGCGGCGACCTCCTCCTCCGGGGCCTGGACGGAGACCATGGCGCCCCCGGCGGGCGCCGCCTGCATCAGCCTGCCGCGCGCCGTCACCAGGGCGCACGCGTCGGGCAGCGTGAGCACGCCGCCCACATGTGCCGCGACCAGCTCGCCGATCGAGTGGCCGATGAGGTGGCCGGGCGTGACGCCCCATCCCTCCAGCAGCCTGAAGAGGGCCACCTCCACGGCGAACAGGGAGGTCTGCGTCACCGCCGTCTGGTCGAGCCGGGCCGCCTCGGGCGAGCCGGGCTCGGCGAACATCAGGTCCTTCAAGCCGGGGTCGAGATGCGACAGCACCTCGTCGAGCGCGGCCGCGAAGGCGGGAACCGTCTCGTACAGCCCGCGGCCCATGCCCGGCCGCTGCGACCCCTGCCCGGAGAACAGGAACGCGACCGTCCCCCCGCGCGCGGTGTCCCGCAGGACGCCCGCGGCGGGCGAGCCCTCGGCGAGCGCGGTGAGGCCGCGCAGCAGCCGCCCGCGGTCGGCGCCGACGACCGCCGCGCGGTGGGTGAAGTGCGTGCGGCCGCTGGCCAGGGACGACGCGATGCCGGCCGGGTCGGCGTCCGGGTTCGCCTCGGCGAACTCCCGCAGCCGCGCGGCCTGGTCCCGCAGCCCCGTCTCGGTGCGGGCGGACAGCAGCCACGGTGTCGTGGACGGCTCCGCCGGGGCGTCGGGCCGTGTCCCGGACGCGGAGCGGTCCGCCGTGGGGGGACCCGAGAGGACGACGTGGCAGTTGGTGCCGCCCATGCCGAACGAGCTGACCCCGGCGACCAGCGGCTCGTCCGGCCGGGGCCATCCGGTCAGGCCGGTCTGGACCCGCAGGTTCAGCTCGTCCAGGGGGATTCCGGGATTCGGCGTCTCGAAGTTCAGGCTCGCCGGGATGCGCCGGTGGCCGATGCTGAGCGCCGCCTTGATCAGCCCGACGATCCCGGCGGCGCCCTCCAGATGGCCCACGTTGGTCTTCGCGGAGCCGACGAGCAGCGGCCGGTCCTGCGGGCGGGCCGTGCCCACCGCCGCGCCGAGCGCCGCCGCCTCGACGGGATCGCCGCGGCGGGTGCCGGTGCCGTGCAGCTCGACGTATTGCACGTCGGCCGGGCGGACGCCCGCCCGCGCGTACGCGCGGCGCAGCAGATCCTCCTGCGCCTCGGCGCTCGGGACGGTGAGCCCGTCGGTGACGCCGTCGTTGTTGACCGCGCTGCCGCGCACCACGCAGTAGACCGGGTCGCCGTCGGCCAGGGCGCGTTCCAGCGGCTTGAGCACGACCGCGCCGCCCCCCTCGCCGCGCACGTACCCGTTGGCCCGGGCGTCGAAGGTATGGCACCGGCCGTCGGGGGACAGGCCGCCGAACCGGGCGGTGACGACGGCGCTCTCGGGGAGGATGTTCAGGTTGACGCCGCCGACCAGCGCGAGGTCCGACTCGCCACTGCGCAGGCTTTCGACGGCCATGTGCACCGCGACCAGCGCCGACGACTGGGCGGAGTCCACCGCGAGGCTGGGACCGCGCAGCCCGAGCACGTAGGACAGCCGGTTGGCGAGGACGCTCCGGCTGACCCCGGTGATGGTGTGGGGGGTGATGGCGTCCGCGCCGCGCCGGTGCAGCAGCGCGGCGTAGTCGTCCCAGATCGACCCCACGAAGACACCTGTCCGGCTGCCCCTGAGGGTCGCGGGGACGGTACCGGAGTCCTCCAGCGCCTCCCAGCCGAGCTCCAGCATCAGCCTCTGCTGGGGGTCCATCCCGGCGGCCTCACGCGGCGAGATGCCGAAGAACGCCGGGTCGAAGTGGTCGATCCGGTCGAGGAACGCGCCGTACCGGGGAGCCCCGGCGGTCTCCCAGCGGCCCTCGGGCACCTCCGTCACGGCGGTGCGGCCCTCGCTCAGCAGCCGCCAGAAGGCGGCCGGGTCCGGGGCCATCGGAAGCCGGCAGGCGATCCCGGTGATCGCGATCGCGATCGCGCTCTCCCCGGCTGCGGAAACGGCCTCACTCGTCATCGGTGCGAACCTCTCGCGGTGAACGGCGGTCCTGCCATGGCCCTCAGGTTGCTGGGACGAGCTAAAGATCACCCTTGAGAAGACCTAAAAGGCGGTGGCATCCGGGACCACGGCGGCCGGCGCGCCGGCCCATGCGCCAGCGCCCCCGGGGCCGGAAAACGCCCTCGGGGGCCCGTGCTTCGGGAGCGGTGCTTCGGGAGCGGTGATTCAGGGACGATGCTTCGGGAGCGGTACTTCAGGGATCAGAGGGCGGGACGGGCCGGGGTGAGCCGGTTGCGCGCCCGCTGCGCACGGAGCAGCGCGCCGAGCGCGGCGCGCTGCGGACGGTGCGTGCCGCCCAGCTCCAGGAGCGAGCGGACGATCCACAGCCGGGTCTCGACGAAATGCCGGGGCGACCCGTGGACGTCGTCGTTCTCGATGAGGCGCAGGTCGCGGACGTGACGGCGCAGCAGCTCCGTCTCCGAGGCCGGGATGATCTCGTCCCGGCGGCTGGCCATGTAGTGGACGGGCACGTCCAGGGCGGCGAGCCGGTCGCCGTCCAGTGCCATGCCGCGCAGATGTCCGTGGACGTCTCCGGACGAGACGTCGCTGATGTGGGCGAGCGTGTCGATGGTGATGCGGGGCACCTGCCGCTGCCAGGCGGCGTCGGTGAAGAACCCGCCGACCGGCGCGCCCACCGTGATGACGCCCCGGATCCGGGGATCGCCGGCGGCGCACCCGAGCGCGAGGTGGCCGCTGAAGCTCAGCGCGACGGCGTAGGTCCGGGCGGTGTCGGCGCGGTCCGCCACGGCGTCCAGGATGCGCGGCAGCAGCTCCCGGCTCCCCGGGCCGTACCGGGCCATGTTCTCGCCCACCCCCGGCATCTCCGCGACGACACCGGCCAGGCCGAGCTTGCGCGCCTGCGCCAGCACGGGCGCCCACTGCTCCTTGACGCTGACGATCCCGCCCATGACCAGCAGCAACGGGCGGCGGTCACGTGCGTCGAGGCCGGTCGTCCAGCAGCGGACCCGCGCGCCGCCGGGGCCGTCGTCGAGGTCGACGTCCAGGCGCTCGATCCCCGTGCCGTCCCGCCACCGGTCGAACGCGGCGACGCACCGTTCGAGGGCGTCCTGCCGGGCGGGCCCGTCGACGTAGGGGAAGCGGGCCATGTTGTAGCGCCGGCAGGCGTCCAGGTACCGGCCGCGCCGCTCCAGCGCCGTCCCCGCGCCGACCCACGCCCGCACCCACGAGCCGGGCTCGTCCCCGTCGTCGGACTCGACGTGCCGCAGGATCGACTGGTGCTCGCGTCCCGGGATGCCCTGCGCGCGGGCGTGCACGAGCACGAACCGCTTCAGTTCCGCGATGTCGTTCACCGGGGGCCGTCCTCTGCGGGCGCCTTGAACGACTCCAGCCCGTCCTTGATCTCCGCCAGCACGTCCGCGGCCTCCGCGCCGTCGATGACACGGTGGTCGAAGGCGAGGCCGAGCCGCATCGTCGGCGCGACCACCACCCGCCCGTCCCGCGCCACCGGACGGTCGGCGACCCTGCCCAGGCCCAGCGTGACCGTGGTGCCGCCCACCGAATGGAACCCGTCGACCGGACGGTGCCCCAGCGACGTCACCGCGAAGGTGCCGAGCCGGTCCGCCCGGCCCCGCAGCGGCCGGACCACCCGCCGGAAGGCCACACGGCCCACCGGCACCGGCAGCCGGTGCAGCGCCCGGAGCCCGGCGAACTCCTCCATCCCGGCCGGGTCGCCGTCCCGGTACCGCTCCACCTGGCGTTGCAGCTCGTCCAGCCCCGCCTTGTCGGCGTCCCGCAGGACGGCCGAGAGCACCACCCGCCGCCCGTTCAGCGTCTTGTCCAGCGTGATCTTCGCGTGGACGCCGGGATAGCGGGCGAGCCGGGGGTTGAGCCGCCCCCGGACGGCGGCGTTGGCGTCGGGATGGCGGGCCAGGACCCGCGCCGCCGTGTGGACGGCGTACGTCACCGTCGAATAGTGCCGGTCCGCGGACGCCCGGTGCGCGGCCAGCTCGGTCATCTCCACCTCGGTGTCGAGGAAGACCGGCGCGAACGCGCGCACCTCGTCCAGGAAGTACAGGGTGTGCCGGCGCTCCCGGGGGAGCGGCGTCACGGACGGGCCGGTCATGCCGCCACCGCCACCTGGTAGATGGCCGCGAGGCTCCCCGCCTCCAGCAGGTCGGGCAGCACCAGCCCGCGGCCCGTCGCCCGCTCCAGCGCCCCGGCGAGGGCCAGCAGGTGCACCGAGTCCCAGCCCGCGACCTCGTCCAGGCTCCGTTCCGCGTCGGCGGATGTCACCTCCAGTCCCAGCTCGTCCCGGACGAGGGTGAGGAAGTCGTCGATCGTGGTCACCGTGTCTCTCCTCCCAGGCCGTCGATCAGCCGCAGGTGCGCGGGCGCCGCGGCGATGGACCGCAGGTCGTGCCGGAACTCCGCCGCTCCACCGTCCCCGTTCCCGCCGTCCCCGGTTTCGTCGTGGTCGTCCACGCCGTCACCGCCCACGCGGCGGAAGCCCTGCCGCGGGTAGAAGTCGCGGACCTTGCCGTTCTTGGCGGTCGGCCGGTAACCGGCCAGCACCGCCGTCGCGTCGGTCGCCGCCGCGTGCCGCAGGACGGCTGCCAGGCACGCCTGCTCGATCCCCCGGGAGAAGACCCGGCAGCTCAGCAGGAAGTTGTCGATGCGCAGGACGGATCCGTCCCGGCGCAGGAACACCGCGCCGACCAGGCCGTTGTCGCCGAACCGGTCGGCGGAGTGGACGGCCAGCACGGACGCGTCCGGATCGGCGGCGAGGGCGCGCACGTCCGCCGGCTGGAGCCGCCGCGTCGTCAGGTTGAACTGGTTGGTCCGCAGCGTGAGCTGTGACACCCGCGGGACCTGCGCCTCGGTCACCGGCTCCAGCCTGACCCGCACGTCCAGCTCGGCGAGATAGCCCTCCAGCGAGTCGAAGGTGTCGAGGAAGTCGCGGCGGGCGAGGTCCTCGCGGTAACGCGCCGGGCGCGCGCGGTCCTCGGCGGTCAGGTCGCGGGAGTCGAACCAGCCGTCGGCCAGCAGCCGCCCGGCGTGCAGCGCGGGCTCCCCGTCCAGGTCGATCACCGCGACGCCCGGCAGCTCCCGCCGGACCAGGCCCCGCTCGAAGTCGCTGTCGTCGGCGAAGACGAGCGAGTCCACGCCGATGTTGAGGCCGCGGGCAAGCTCGGCGAGGTTGTCGTGCTTGGGCCGCCAGTTCGCGACGACCCGCACGAAGTCGTCCTCACGCAGCACCATCCCGGGATGCTCGCGCAGCACCTGCCGGACGGGCTCGGGGTCGTTCTTGCTCACCGCGGCCAGCAGCACCCCTTGGGACCCGATCTGCTTCACGGTCCGCTGGAAGGCGCTGAACGCCTCGCCCCTGCGGCCGTCCCCGACCTCGATGCCCTCCGGTCCGTCGTCGCCCAGCACCCCGCCCCACAGGGTCCCGTCCAGGTCCACGACCAGGCACTTCTTGGTACGGCCGGTGAGGTGGCGGGCCAGATGCCCGATCTCGCGCGCGTACCGGCCGAGCAGCTCGGCCGACAGGTGCATCCGGGCGTACAGGTCCATCCGCGGGTCGGTGACGGGGATGCCCTCGGCGACCAGCGCGTCCAGGTCGATCGTCACCAGCGACTCGTGCGCCTCGGACAGGCGCAGCAGGGCCGCGCCGGCCTCCCGCCAGGCCGCGCCGAGCCGCGCGCGGGAGCGGTGGTCGGTGAGCTGCGCGGTGAACTGCGACGGCAGCGGGAGCGTGTTGAGGACGAGGGTGCCGCGCGCGGTGCCGGTGAAGCGCCCGGCGAGCCCCTCGATCAGGCGGAGCTTGCCCGCCAGCACGCGTTCGACGTCCTCGGGACGCCAGGGCGCCGCGACCTCGTCGAACACCACCGCCGGGTCCAGCACGCAGAGGGCGAGGTCGGGGTCCGCCGCGTACAGTGCGCTGCCGGGGTCGGACAGCTCGAAGACGTAGCCGTCGAAGTCGCCCGCGGCCGGCCGCAGCAGCAGCCCGTGCCGGGCCAGCTCGGCGGTGAGGGCCGGGACCAGCGGGGCGAGCGTCCCGTGCCCGGTGATCGCCACCGTGACGGACGGGACCCCCGGATGGGACCGGGCGACCTCGTCGGGGTCCAGCCGGGACAGCAGCCGCCCGGCGTGCGCCAGCTCCCCGGCGTCGAGGCCGGTGAGCAGCCCCGGCACCTCCGGGTACCGTTCCGCCAGCCGTCCCGACCGCAGCCACGCGGAGATCTGCCCGATGCCCGTGGGCACGGCGCCCATCAAACCCGCTCCAACGCGAAACCCGCCTTGATCCACTTACTCGACTCGACCGCGATGCCGACCACCCGGTCGCCCTGGTCGAGCAGGCGCAGCGCGGGCTCCAGCTGGAAGAACAGCAGCCCGTTGCCGCAGTTCCCGGTCTCCTCCACGCAGGCGATCTCCTCCGCCAGCGGCAGGTCCAGCCGTGCGCCGATGCGTTCGCTCATCCGGCCGGAGAGCTGCGGCGGCAGCACGTAGTCGACGTCGGACGCCTTCCAGCGCAGATCCGCCAGCAGCTCCTCAAGGATCTCCGCCGACATCCGCGGGACCGACTCCTCGATCGCCTTGTAGTCCTCCGCGACCGCCGCGCGCCGCGACTCCCGCTCGGCCAGGCCGAACCACTCGACCGTCTGGCCCGCGGCGCGGCCCCGCCCGGTGAACCTGGTCAGCACCCGGCGGACCGCCACCGAGCCGGGCGGCGCGTCCGCGGTGAGCACCGCCGCCCCGGCGCCGTCGCCGAACAGCACCACGTTCACCAGCTCCGCGGGCGCCATGGCGCGCAGGTCGGCACCGAGGTCGAAATGCTTGGCGCAGCTGTCGCCCGCGATGACCAGGGCCGTGCGGTGCCCGCCCGCGAGCAGCGCGTGCCGGGCCACCTCCAGCGCCTGGACGGCACCCGAGCAGCCGCTCTGCAACTGGTAGGTCGGGATCCCGTCGATCCCCAGCCGGTCGGCGATGACGTTGACCGTCGTCGGCATGAGGGTGTCGGGCGTCGCCGTCCCCATCACCACCACGTCGACGTCGGCGGCCCGGAGCCCGGCGGCGTCCAGCGCCCGCCGCGCCGCCCGCTCGCCCAGATCGGCGAGCGTGGACCGGATCTCGCCGGTGCCGAGATCGACCGACAGATGCCGGGTCCGGGTGCCGATGAAGACCTCGACCCACTGCTCCCACAGCGCGTCCATGCCGAAACGCCCGGCGAGCTCTGCGTTGGTCACCGGCGGGCCGGGCAACGCCGTCCCGGCCGACAGGATACGGATGTCCGACGCGTCCATCCCCGGTTCCTCCCCTGGGGTCGAACAGGCTTGCGCATCGCCGCACATCCTGTCCGGCACGCCTAAACGTGACCTAAGAGCCCCCCGGGACGGACGCCCGGCCGGGCCCGGCGATCAGCCGGACCCCGCCATCGGCCGGGCTCCGCCGGACGTCCGTCAGCCGGACTCGGCCATCAGCCGGACTCGGCCATCAGCCGCGCGAGCGCCGCCCGCGAGCTGATGCTGAGCTTGCGGTAGATGCGCGTCAGATGGACGTCGACCGTCCGCGGGCTCAGGGAGAGCGCGGCGGCGATCTCGCGGGTCCGCAGCCCGGTCCCCGCGATGCCGGCGATCTCACGCTCCCGCTCGGTGAGGACGGACAGGTCCGCGTGTGGCGCCGCCTCGGCGGTGCAGGTGTCGAGATCCCGCAGCAGCCGCTCCGCCGCCTCCGCCGCCCGGTCGGCGCCGCAGCGGCGTGCCAGCTCCCGGGCCAGGACGAGGTTGGAGCGCGGCTCGTGGCGTGGGACGTCCCGGGAGAGGTCGTGCGCGGCCAGCAGGAGCGCCCTCGACTGCGCGTGGATCATCCCGGCCTCGGAGAAGAGGTCGGCGGCCTCCTGATAGGCCGCGGCGGCCTCCGCGGAGCGCCCCTCGTGCTTCAGCATCATGGCCCGCGCCACCCGCGCGTAGGCGCGCGGCGACGGCAGGTCGAGCCCCGCCGCCTCCTCCTCGGCGAGGTCCGCGCACTTCGGGAGCGGCTCGCCGACGGCCAGCGACGCCGCGAGGATCAGCGTCAGGGCCTGCACCCGCTGGAACGGCGGGATGCGCGGCAGGTCGCTGCCGCCCCCGGCGTCGAGCAGCAGGATCATGGACCGCCGCGGGCCGCCGTCGTACCAGGCCGCGGCCGCCACCGCGATCGCCCCCGCCATGCTCCAGAAGAAGTCCCGCGAGCGCAGGATGAAGAACGCCTGCTCCGCCAGGCGCACCGCCGTCTCGCTGACCCCCTCGCCGGTGCCCTCGGCCATGGCGAGCGACTCCAGCGCCAGCGCCAGGCCGGACAGGTGCTCGGCGTTGAAGCGCTCGGCCAGCTCCCGCGCCTCCACGGCCGTCCGCCGCGCGTCCGCCAGGTGCCCGGTGTGCCGGTGGACGTTGCCCAGGCCGAGGAGCATGGCCGGGAGCATGAAGCTGCGTCCGAACTTGCGCGCGATGTCCATGCCGCGGGCGAAGTGCCGCTGGGAGTCCTGGAAGAGCCCCGCCAGGGTCTCGGCCCACCCGAGCAGCCCCAGGTACTCGGGGCGGGTCGCCAGCTCCGCGTCCGACAGCCGGTCGATGTACTCCGACCCCGCGGCGAGCGAGGCGCGGGCCGTAGGAACACTGTTGAACGCGTCGCAGAGCCCGTTGAGGACCAGGGCGCCCGCCTCGGCCACCCGGTCCCCGTGCCGCCGCGCCAGCCGCACGGCGGACTTCACCTGCTCGCAGCTCGGCATCTGCCCGTCGAACGCGCCGATGATCCCGTGCTCGATCAGCAGGGTCGCCGCCTCGGCGGGCGGGTTCTCGCAGGTGAGGATGGTGTCCAGCTCGCCCGCGAGCAGCGCCCGCGCCTCCGCGAAATGCCCGAGCAGGCATTCGATCACCGCGCAGAACGCCACCGTCGAGGCACGCAGGTCGCGGTGATCGTCACCGACCGCCCGCAGCACCTGGTGGAGCAGGTCGCGGCTCTCCGACAGGCGTCCGGCCAGGCCCAGCGTCCGGCTGCGCAACAGCAGCAGCTCGATCCGCTTGCGCGGCTCCATCCGTCCCTCGGGGAACGCCTGGAGCGCGACCTCCAGCCAGTGCGACGCCCGCTCGGGGTCGGTGAGCAGGGCTTCTTCGGCGGCCCTCGTCAGGATGTCCAGGTCCGGCGTCTCGGCGCGGGCGATCGAGCGCTCGACGTGCACGGCCTGCTCCGCCGTGGACGCCCCGCGCTTGGCCAGCGCCGTGAGCGCCTTGCGGTGGGCGCACAGCCGCCAGGTCAGGTCGGCGTTCGCGTAGACGACCCACCGCATGATCGGATGCCGGAACGTGAAGCCCGCGCCGCCGTTGGCGGGACGCAGCACGTCCCGGGCGATGAGCGCGTCGACCGCCTTCTCGACCTCGCCCGGGCCGATCTCCGCGACCTCGATCAGGGTGTCCATCACGCAGTGCTCTCCCAGCACCGCCGCGGCCGCCGCGACGAACGACTCCCGCGTGTCCAGCGCGGCGATCTCCCCCAGCAGCAGGCCCGACAGGTGCGCCGGGGGGTCGCCGGACGGCAGGCCGCCGTTGAGCGCGTGGCCGTCGGCGGCCAGCGCCGACAGGTACAGCGGGACACCCCCGCTGGCCATGTGCAGTTCCGCGAGCCTCGGCTCCCCGCAGGGCATGCCGAGCAGCCGCGCCGACTGCTCCAGCGACAGCGGCCCCAGTTCGATCCGCGTCACCGAGCCCAGCTCGATACCGTGCGCGAGGGTGCCGCGCAGCCGCGGGGACGCCTGCCGCGGCCGGTGCACGATCATGATCAGCAGCGGGCCGTCCACCGGCCGCCGGACGAGGTAGTCGATCAGCTCGACCGACTCGGCGTCGGCCCAGTGGAAGTCCTCGATGACCAGGACGACCTTCTCCGACAGCCCCCCGAGCAGGGTGCGTATCGAGAACGACAGCCGGTAGCGGTGCCAGGCCGCCGGCCGCTCGGACTCGGCGCACCCGGTCTGCGGGCGCGTCACGACCTTGCCGATCAGGTTGCGGTCGTCGGCGGGCAGGCGCAGGAGCCGCTCGGTGATCGGCCTCGCCGCCAGCAGATGGGCGAACACCTGGTACGGGATGCCCTGCTCGAACTCGGTGCAGCGGGTGTGGAACACCCCGAAACCGCGGCGATGCGCCTCGCCCATCATCTCGGCGAGCAGCCGGGTCTTGCCGATCCCCGGCTCTCCCACCAGCTCGATGATCTGGCCCTGCCCCTGGTCGAGCGCGTCGAGCGCGCCGTGCAGCCGCCGCGTCTCGCCGTGCCGGACGACTTCCGATCGTGATCGCGCTATGGATTGTGTACGGCCCATCAATGAAAAGACCTCCCATGTGCGAGCCGCGGCACGGTTCTGGCAGGAGTTAATGATCGCGGTCTTGTCCGCAACGCTTACACGGAAAATCGGTCCTGGGTCGCCCGGCGGTCGGAGTGGGCCCTCTTTCTTCGCAGCACACGCACAACAATTCTCGGCAATGCCGATGGAACGTCACAACGCTTGTCCCAACGTCTCTGGCGGCTTCTTCCGGGGGAGAGTGACGGAGCGGCGCTCGTTACCGTTAATCCTACGCGCAAGCCGTCCGCCGCCCCCGGAAGGGAACCGGCCCGCCGATGCATCGGGTGACCGGGAAGTAGCACATTGTGACGTCCTCGGTCTTTGTCTTATGTCGCGCCTTATCAGGGAAGTGGCACGTGTGAACTGGTTATTCGTCAGAAGCCCGGCTTTCGCCGTCCGCATCCCGGCACGCGCGCGTCGTCCGTACGCCTGCGGATGGCCGTTACCGGTCAACTCGAAGCCCCCGGAAGGATGACGTCATCGCGGGCGTCCCCGTACCTCCCTCGTCGCGCCCACCCGTTCTCGGTCGATCACGTAACGGGATTTCGGACATGTCCCGGACCCGGTCTGCGACGCGTGGCACTCGCCCGGGCCGCCGCAAGATCAGCCCGACACCGTCCTGGAAGGGAACCGTCGAAGGAATCCGAGAGAGTCATGTTGTCCGGCTGGGCACCCGCGGCCCAGGACCCCGCGCCACCGGGACCGATCAGGAAGCGGAGACCGTGCCGGAGAGTCACGGGTCTGTCCCCCCAAGCGCCCACCCGCAGAAAACTCTCGTAGACAGACCCAACAGATATGCGCCACCAGCTTGGCGCCGACAAAACGTGCATCCCCCGAAGCCGCCGCCTTTTACTTTGCGCAACCCTTCAAACGCGCGCCTGGCCGGCGCCCGCCGCCCACCGGCATCACGTGCGGGCTCGCGCAAAGCCGTGTCGAGGACGGTGTCCGCGCTGTCGGCCTGATCAGCCGACGGATCCCCGCATCGGCTAGGAGCGGACCACCCGGCATGACGCCATTCACCACGACCGTGGCGCACGACACCTCCAGCCGGCCCCGACGACTCCCATGCAACGGCGCCGAGTCCCACACCGAGGACCCGGCACAAGCATGGAACGCCGACACCGGCCCACCGCTTACCTCACCCCGAAACAGGCTTAGGCGGTCAGGGCCTGGTCGATCGGGGTCCGTCCGCCGACCAGAACGTAGGCGCGTCCGGCGGTGTAGGGCCGGTCGAGGAGCGCGGCGAGCACGGCGGCCACGTCGTCCCTCGGAACCGGGTCGAACCTGGGGACCGCACTGCCGACCGTTTGCCCGACGGTGAGCAGGACGGTGCCGGTCCCGGGGTCGTCGGTGAGCACGCCGGGTCTCAGCAACGTCCAGTCGAGCCCGTCACGGGTCATGATCTCCCGTTCGGCGGCGCGCTTGGCCCGCAGATAGGTGGCGTACCCCTCGCCGATGTCGGGATTGTCGGCACAGCCCACATTGATGGAGCTGACGTGCAGGAACCGTCGCACACCAGCCTGTTCCGCCGCGTCCATGAGCAACACGGGGGCGGCCCGGTTCACGGCGTCCTTACGTGCCGCGTCAGCGCCGTCGCCCGACCCAGCCGCGAAGACGGCGGCTTCGGCACCGGCGAGGGCGGCGGCCACCTCCTCGACGGTGGCACGCTCAAGGTCGAGCACCACGGCCTCACCGCCCGCCTGCCTGACATCGCCGACATGGCCGGGATTGCGCACGATGCCCACAACGGCGTCGCCGCGTCCGGCCAGAAGCCGGGTCAGCCGGAGTGCGACCTTGCCATGGCCGCCCGCGATGACGATCCTCATACCGCTCCAAGAAGCCGATCACAGTGTGGCAGGCCACCCTAAACGCCCAGACCCCGCCAGCTCCCGATCGGGACCTGCAAGCCCTCCGGAAAGCCGCCGTGCAGCGGCTGGTGATCGTGGCAGGCCCACCTGGTCTACAGGTCTGGTCGGATCAATGCTGTCCTCAGTCAGCTTCCTGGCCCCGGCTGGAGTTTCTCCGGCAAATGCGGGCTGCCAGCCAGCCAGCGCGGTCGGCGGGCCTCCAGTTCCACTCGTACTAGCCGACTCGCGCACGGTGCATCCTTTTGGCCGCGATGAGTTCGTGTACTCGACCGATCGAGTCAGTAATCCTGCGCTTGGAACGAAGCCGGTGGGTTGCGACGTCGGGTGGCCGAGTCGGCTTTGACGTTGCATGAGGATTCGGGCCGTCGTGCTGGCGATGCCGGGCTTCAGGGTTGGAGGTCGTTGCGGTTGGGGCTGGCCGACGCTCTTGCGAGTGGGTCAGGTGTTCGCGCAGGCGAAGCAGGTACGGGTGGACGGCCGGGCGGCCAGGCGTTCCGCCCCGACCTGGCCGCCGCACTGTTCGCAGGTTCCGTAGGTGCCCTCACTGAGCCGGAGTAGCGCGGCCTCTATGTCGGCCAGGCGTGCGCGGGCCCGGACCAACGATGTCTCGACCTGGGCGCGTTCAAATGCGATGGTGGCGCCTTCCGGGTCGTGCTCGTCGTCCGCATTGGCCTGAGCCGAAGCCTCAACGACACCGTCCCAGTCCCCGCTCAAGGACGCCAGAAGCTCCAGCGTGCTGGCACGGTCAGCGATCAGGCGTTCCTTTGCGGTCGCCATATCAGTCACCATGCCCCCCACGCTTCTTCCCGGACGCGACGCCGTGCTGCCTGCGAGCACGCGCTCATGGTCAGCACAACCGCAGGGCACCCAGGCTGTGTTCCCGGGTTCCCCGGCACCCGGCTACGTCCATGACTCAGCAGGACGCGCTGCTCAGGCTGTTGAAGACCGGTTCGTGCTGATCATCACCGTGGATCAGGAGTGAGAGACCACCCAAGGCCCCGGCGGGCGATCGCATGCGGCGGGATACCGAAGACAGGTCCTCTGGGGCGCGGCGGATGATCCTGGGGAAGTTGCAGATCGAGACGGATGCCGCCGACTCCGTCCCCATGCAGCGCACGCGGGTACTCATCGGAGCGGGCCTCATCACTGTCGACCTTGTTCAGGTCCCGCCAGCAGGGGGCCGCCCTCGTCCACGGTGGCGTCAGACGGAATGGTGGCGTTCCTCTCGGCCGCCTGCCGCGTGCCGCGTGCCGCCAGCAGTCTGCTGGTCGGCGACCCGGCCGCTGATGACCTCCGGCGCGTTGCCGCCGTGGCGGCGGGGCGGCCGACCCCCGGTCAGCTCGGAGATCGTCGCCATCTGATCATTGCCCGGCCACCGGGAACGTGCCGCCGTCTTCTGCGCCGCATCCGCCAGACCAGTACATCGCCACCACCGCCACCCCGGGCCGCGCTGTCACCCGCCTCACCTGCTGAAACCACCCACCACACGGCCGCGCAGACCCGAGCTCGGTACATGTCTCCGCACCGGCGGCAGATAACCGCATCAGCCGCTCCCCGAAAATCTGTGCCCACCGAGGTAGATATTCGCGGCGGAGTGGGGTAGTCTTCCTGACATCGAAGAGGAACAAGTCCATGAGACGTGGCAGATGACGAACTGCCCGCACGGATGGATGACGCGGGCCAGACGTGCCGAGGTCAACGCAGTGAAAGGGACCCCGGCAGCTGGCCGCGCGGCTGGCGGCCGACAGGTCGCCGGCGATGTGAAGGCAAGTGGTAACGCAGGTAGGGAAGATACGGAAGGAGGTCGTCGGCACCATCGGGATCGCCCGTCGCAGGCTCGAATCACGCCGCGCGGGTACCGCAGCCCCACAGATTGGACGGTGGTCTACGGTCACGCATCCGCGATCCCCGCGCCCCCGCCTCCGGCGGCTGGCGTGGAAGCTAACCGGCCGCAGCGCCGGATAGATGGTGTTGTACCTCATGGCCCCGGCGCCGCTTTGGCGCCGGGGCCCGTCGTTTCCCCGGAACGCATCCGGCACGTACACCTATGACACTACGGAAGGTTTTGTGAGAGCACCTCAACCGTCTGGGTTCGGCACCCACCCAGCACAGGAGGGCCCCGACACCGGGCTCGACAGCAGGCTGGACGACAAGCTGGACGATGAGGACTACCCCGCCTACAGCATGGGCCGTGCCGCCGAAATCCTCGGCGTCACCCCGGGGTTCCTGCGCGGCCTGGACGTCGCCAAGCTGTTCGTCCCGCAACGCTCGCCCGGCGGTCACCGCCGCTACTCCCGGTACCAGCTGCGCTTGGCCCAACGCGCCCGCGACCTTGTCGACCAGGGCACCGCTCTGGAGGCGGCCTGCCGGATCATCATCCTGGAAGACCAGCTCGCCGAAGCCCAGCGCATCAACACCCAGCTCCAACAGCGCATCAGCCAGGACACCGAACGGGACTGATCGGCCACGGCCGCCCGCACCAACACTTCCACCGACACCCCCGCCCCCTCGATCCTCGCGATATACGCGCTCGATCGAGTCCGCGTGCACGGCCGCGCAGGGCAACGTGCAGCACGAAACTGTCGCCCTACGGTCTCCCACTCCTGATCAAGGACAACTACGTTGCGTCTCCGTCCGGGCCGTAGAGCCGGGCGACATCGGGAGAGTCGAGCCACTTGGAATAAGTAGGCGACTTCGGCCAACCGTCAGGTGAGTCCTGCCATTCCTCTTGGCGGCCCCACGGCAGGACGTCGATCAACGCGAAGGTGTAGCTGAGCTGTTCGGTACCGCGGCCGTCGGTGTGCCAGGTCCGGTAGACCTTGTCGCCGTTGCGCAGGAACACGTTCACCGCGAAGCCCGCGCCGGGGGGCGCGCCCACGTCAGCACCGAACGGGCTTTCCGACGACGAGTACCAGTCCATCGTGTTGCCGACCTTGGCTTTGTAGGCCAGTGCTTCTTCGAGGGGCCCGTTGGTGACGATGACGAACCGGGCATCGTAGTTGTCGAGGAAGCCCAGCCGGACGTACTGCGACGTCAGTCCCGTACAGCCGCCGCACTGCCACTCCGCGCCGTCGGACCACATGTGGTTGTAGACGATGAGCTGGGAGCGCCCGTCGAAGACGTCGACCAGCCGGATCGGGCCGTCCGGACCGATGAGTGTGTAGTCCGGGAGCTCGACCATCGGCAGCCTGCGGCGCTGCGCAGCGATGGCGTCGAGTTCACGGGTGGCGGCCTTCTCCCGCAGACGCAGGTCGTCGAGCGCGGCCTGCCAGGTCTGCCGGTCGACGACCGGGGGTAGGGCGTTGGTGGTCTGCTCGGTCACGGTTTCTCCCACTCTCGGATGGATCTCCTGCAACTGTGTTGACCACCGAGGGGTGCGGAAGTCATCGCTCCCGGGTCCAGTCGGTCGAATCCCGTACCGATTGAGACCAAGTCCTACTTGGTGAGTCGGGCGCGATCGGGGCAGGGAGGGAAACGAGCGGGATGGATCGTCCTCGATGGCCTGTAGGAGATCGCCCGTCCGCTGCTACCGCTGCGGCGCTGCGGCGCTGCGTGCGCAGGGGGACAGGAAGCCTGGCTGCCGGTCGGTCGCGTCCAACATCTGCACCAGCGGTGGGCAGTAGACGCCGAGTTCTCCGGCTCAAGCCCGCCGTGCCGCGAAGTCCCACGGCGTGGCGACAACGGTCACGCGGGCCTGACGTCATTCCGGCGGACGGTGGTAGCGCTGGCTGTACCGGGTGGTTCCCGTAGGCGGGATTGAGTGCCGGGGCCTGTACAGGCAAATTCACTTGTATCGGCATGCCTGTTGAGCAACCGCCCGCCGCGAACGGTTCGCCGCACGTGGGCGCGTTCCACGAAAAGGACGGTGAGGAACTCGTATGCCGTTCCGCAGGCACGAAAGTGTTTGTCGAGTTCACGTCACCTCCGAACGGAATGAACCACGAATGGGTACATCATGATGAGACGGGTCGGCCGCGAGAGACCGTGGTCGCGCGGCCTGGCCATAGCGCTGATCGCGGTGCTGGCCGTCCTGGGCGCCCCGGCCGCGCCGCCCGCACGCGCCGTCATCAACGGTGAAGCGGCCTTGGCCTCCTGGGGGCAGGTCGAGGTGCTGCTGGATGGAAACTACAGATGCACCGGAACGCTCATCGCGCCGAACTGGGTCCTCACAGCAGCGCACTGCGTGCCCGCCACAGGGACCATTTCGGTTCGGGTCGGCGGCAGAGTCCGTGGCCTCGGAGCGCACATGGACGTGAGACGCAATGTGCCGCATCCCAACACCGATGTCACCCTGCTTCAGCTCGACACTGCGGTGGGTTGGAACGCGGGCATTGCCTACGACGACACCCGCAGGCCGCCGATCTATCAGCAGGTCGAGATCCACGGCTTCGGACCGACCGAGCCCGGCGGTGTGCCGGCGTTGGAGCTCAGAACCGCCAGGCTCGAAGTGGAGCTGAACCGCGCTGTGCCGCCCATGCGCGATTGGGGCCCCGACGGGGCGCTGCTGCAGATGCAAGGGGTCCGTGGCACCCCCCTCCAAGGTGACTCCGGCGCCGGTGTGATCCGTAACGGCAGGCTCCAAGGGGTTTACGTCGGCCTCCATGGCCCGCAGCAGTTCGCGGTAGCGCTGCAGGCCATTCAGGGATGGATCTACCAGCAGACGGGGGTGCGGCCGGCGGACACCACCGAACGGATAGATGATCTGGGGGTCATGCCCCTGGGCGACGTCCGCATCCAGGGCCTCGGCAGCTCGCATGGATCCGGCTTCCGCGACGAACTGCGCCGCAGGACGATCAACGAGGTCCACAGCTTCGACTTCGTCGGCTCGCAGCGGTCCGGGCAGACGCCCGACCCCGACCACGAGGGCCATCCCGGCGCGACGATCAGCGAGATCGCGCGCAGGGCCGATACCGCGGTCCCGCAGTACAAGCCCAATGTCGTCCTTCTCAACGCCGGGACCACCGACATGGAACGCGGCGGGATCGCCGGCACCGCCGCCGAGCTGGGGTCGTTGATCGACCAGATTCTTGAGGACGCCCCCAAGGCCACGGTGCTGGTGTCCACGCTGGCGCCCGCACGGGTCGAGGCCGTCCAAGAAAGGATCACTTCCTTCAACAAGCAGATCCCAAGCGTGGTCGCGCAGCGGGCGAGAGCCGGCAAGCACGTCGGCCTGGTCGACATGCGCGAGATCACGACCGACGATCTGACCGGCGACGGCCTGAACCTCAATGACCGCGGGTACACCAAGATGGCCGAGGCGTTCGACTCCGCCATCGAAATGGCATCGGCCCAGAACTGGATCGTCGGCCCCCGTAACGAGCAGCGGTACGCCTACCGCGCCATGCCGCTGGGGTCATCGACCACCTATGGCGAGAAAAGCTCGGACGGAAACGGCTACCGAGACGTCCTCGACCAGGGTTTGCAAGACCTGGCCGAACGCAACGGCGGGGAGACCGGCGAGGGGGGCACCAAGGCCAAGCTCATGAACGACACCGACGACACCCCCCAGGTGGACATGGTGGGCTCGGTCCGGGCCGGCCGGATGGCGGACAGGGACAACGAAGGCTGGCGGGGACGCAAGATCCATGAGATCGCCGACAAGGCCAGCTGCTCCGTCAAGCTCTACAAACCCAACATCATCACACTCATCGCGGGCGGGAACGACGTCAACCAGAACTATCAAATGGACGGCGCGATCGGACGGCTGGAATCGCTGATCAGGCAGATCAGCAAAGACGCCGATAACACCCTCGTGCTGGTGGCCGGAGTACAGCCCTACCCCGACCCGGCCTGGGACGCGCGGGGCAAGTCCTTCAACGCCAAGATCCCCGGCCTGGTGGAAAAGCTCGGGGACGAGGGTGTGAACGTCATGTGGGTCGACACCGGACTGCAGCTGTCCGACATCGGCCCGGACGGCAACCATCCCACCGACCAGGGCTACGACAAGATCGGCGCGGCGTTCGTCAAGGCGGCCAACGAGGCGAATGGGCAGGGACGGCTCGTCGATCCTGTTTACCAGAAATCCGAAGAGGTGTCCGACGCCTGCGGCATAACCGACGATGGCACAGGCACCGATGACAAGAGCTCCAAACTGGGCCCGCACTGGGAGGACCGCGGGGTCATCCAGGCCAAACAGTTCCCCTCCAGCGACAAGTTCTGGCTGGTCGACATCAACCAGGACCGCAAGGCCGAGTTCGTCGCGGTCGACAAGAACCAGAACTTCCGGTTCTGGTGGAACGGCGGCCCGTCCGGTAAGGCCTGGGTCCCCTTTGTCGAAGGCCAGAACTCCTACAAGCCCCGGACCGGGGCGGTCGGCAATCAGTTGCGGTTCGGTGACCTCGACGGCGACGGCTTTCCCGACTGCATGGTCGTCGACCTCAAAGGCACCGTGGACCTGCACACGTGGAAGGCCGACAACCCGTCCGGCTCACGCATGTGCATGGAACCCCGCGACAACACCCACGTCTACTCCAACGGTTCCGCGGGAGAGCGGCTGAACATCGACCCGAACACCAAGATCCGGTTCGCCGACGTCACCGGCGGAGGCCGCGACGACTATCTGCTGATCAAGCCGGACGGCTCGACGACCGCCTGGTACAACCGGGGTTTCGCCACCGAGCGGCAACTGAACTTCCTGGACTGGACCCCTCCCCAGCAGATCAGCGGCGCTCTGCAAAACCCCAGAGAGATCAGGTACGCCGACATCAACGGTGACAAGCGCGCCGACCGGATCCTCATCACCCTCAAGGGCGGCGCCAGGGCCTGGATCAACGAAGGGCCCAGAGGCTCGGGCGGCACCTACCGCGACATCGGCAAGATCGCCGATGACGGCGACCTGCCGCCCAAGGACATCCAGTTCGCCGACCTCGACGGAGACGGCAAGGCCGACTTCGTGCGCATCGGCTGGACCGGAGTCACCCACGCCTGGCTCAACAAACTCCCGGCCAACTACTTCGACACCTTCCACCCATAGTCCGCGTGACCCACACGACGGTCCTGCGGCCTCAAACAGGCCGCAGGACCGAACGCCTTAAAGGCGGACCACCAAGCAACGACACGATCAAAATTTCGACGATTGGCCGCAGGACCGTATGGTCGCCGAAGCCCTCGTCCGCACAGTTAAGTCAGCCACCGACACCCAACCGCCGTCACCCTCACCTACGGCCGATGTCCCCAATGGCTCCAGGACCGTCCGCGGGACGGCCTGAGCTCTTGACCGGTCTTGTCCTAGAAACAGATCCAGGCGCTCAGGTCGCCGCCCGCGGCGCTTCATCTGCGGTGGGTCTATCCAGTTAACGGCTCTGCCGTATATTCAGTGGTGACGGACAGTGGTGTCAGCCGAGCAGGATCCGGTGTCGAACGAGCGGGAAGGCGCGCGTCCGTACATCTGACGCTTGATCATTTGTGTCTTGGTGTTGACGCCTTCGGTACCGACGTTGTGAAACGGCAGGGTCAGGGCAGCGTTCACGGCGTCGCGGACCAGGTCGAGCCCGCGGGTGAAAGCGTGCAAGTGAGGCAGGTCTTCCGCTCTGGCCTGCTGATCCACTCGGTCAGGTGTTCGGCGTTGCCGTCGGCGACGCACGCGTCGAGCCGCTCGGTCTGGTGGTCCTTGAGATGGTCGGGGGCGGTGAGCAGGCCGCGAATAAGGCGGCGTGGTGAAACGGCGGGAGGTCGGCCTCGACGCGTCCCTGGATGATGTAGAGCAGGTTCTGGCTGCCGATGTAGCCGAGCTGTCTGATCTATTCCAGCAGTTGCAGCACCGGACCGCCGGATCTTGCTCGCGGCGTCGGCGCAGATGGTCGCGGTAGGGAGATCGGCCAGCGTGGGCCGGTACTGCGGGAGCGCGCACCAGCCGCTCGGGCTCGGGGACACGCGCGTAGCGTTTGACGGTGTTGAGCGCCGGTCCCCGGCGGCGGGAGCATTCCAGCGCCCTTGTTCAGCACCGGCCGCTCCGGCAGCGGCAGCCGCAGCAATACGTGCAGCGCGGTGTGCCGGGACACCAGCACACCCAGCCTGGATAACAGAAGTGTGCCGGCGCGGCTGGCTCTCGTACGACCACGCCGAAGTGCGAGGCCAGCCGGGGTGTACGGCGCTGGTAACGCTCCAGGACACCGGGCAGTTGTTCACGGAGGGTCTGGACGCAGCCGCGGATCGGGCACACCAGCCGACGCACCCGCACACCGACCACGGCCTCGTAACCGCAGCTTCGGCTATGGCATACGCCGCAGACCGGCAGGCCATATGCGGCAATCATCTATGCCGAATGGATGGACCTTAAACGACCTCTACCGCCGTCCCATCTCATAGGCAGCGGAGACGCTAGTGGGCGGGGAGCGAAGATGGTTGAGATCACCGCTGGACTGCTCGGGGCTCTCCTGGGTGCCGCCTGTACATTCGTGGTGCAGCGGCTGGAGTCACGTCGTCGCTGGAGGTTCGACCTAGCGCAGGAGCTCTACCGGACCTGGCAGTCCATCGAGCACATCGAGGCGCGTGTGCGGGCGTACTACCTGCTGACCGAGAACCTTCGAAGCCAGCATCCGCAGAGCTTCCTTGAGCTGGCCACGGCCTGCCGCGCTGAGGGGCGAACCGAGGACTGGATCGCCATCAGCCGAGTTCTGCACTTCTTCGAGGAGTGCGGCGCCCTGCTGGACTGCGCGGCCGTCGATCACGCTCTGCTCAAGCACTTGATCGGACGCTACGTGACATATTGGGTCGACGGGTTCCTCCACCCCTGGTGGGAATTATCAACCGGACGCGATGATCCGAGAGAGCTGGGATGGCACACCCCGATATCCAGGCTTCGGGCCCGTGTGGGCGCGCCACAGCCCTCACGATGACGTGGCATCGTGGCGCGTGTGCGAGGTCTGCTGGGGATACTCCCGCCCTTCTCGTTGAAAGAACGCTTCGTCCGGTCACTCCGGAAGCCCCGGCCCCGTCCGTTCACGATCCCTGCAAGCCCGGTAGCAGGCTGGCGAGTTCGTCTGGAAACGGGCGGGCTCGAAGCCCAGTGTCGAAAGCCTGCAAGCGGGAGTGATGACGCGGTCTGGGACATGAAGCGGAGCTTGCGGGGTCGTTGCTCAACCTGCCCGGTGGGTGGGACGAGGGAGTGCCGAGCTTCTCGAATTCGAGGCGAAGGCCATGGACGAAGGCAGGCCCTTTTCGCCCGGTGACCTGCGGATAGGTGCGTCCGGGGCGGCTCGCTCCAAGACCGGTGAACCCGGGAAGCCGATGGGTGCCGGGTGTGCCTCGGAGGCGGCCGTAGTACCGCTCGAGTCGACCGGGCAAAACGACCGACGGTGATGGGTACCTGCGCTTGGAGTTGAGTGCCGGTGCGGAGGGTCGTCGGCGCCATGTCCACTGGGGCGGTTTCCGGACGCGGAAGGCCGCGTTGGAGGAGTGGGTGCAATTGGGGGTCCGCGTGGCTGCAGATACACGTAGTGTCCGGTCTAGTCGCCCGCGCGGCCGAGACCGGCCCCACCGTGCGCAGCTTTTACCGTGCGCCTGGTGACGGCGCGGTTCTATGGTCGGATGCGTGCAGGCATCAGCGGGGCGGCGGGCGGTGGCCGGTGGATGAGATCGCGCCCGGCCTCACCCGGGACCACCTCCACCCCTTCGCGGACCTGGCCCGCGTGAACCTGAAGACTGCGGACCTGACCGACGTGAACCTGCATGGCGTTAACCTGACCCAGGCGGACCTCAGCTATGCGAACCTGCGTGGAGTAGACCTCACGCGCACGGACCTGAGCCGCGCGAATCTGGCTGGCGCGAATCTGAGAGACACGCGCCTGGTCGGCGCGAACCTGAAAGGCGCGCAACTGCGCGATGCCGATCTGACCGCCGCAGACCTGACCGGCGTGCACTTGACCGACCTGGACGATGGGTCCTTGCGCTCAGCCGAGCTGTCCAACACGTATCGGAGCCGAAGCTCGAACCGCGCGAACCTGAGCCGCGCGAACTTGACCGACACGAATCTGAACGGCGCGATCCTGACCTGCGCAAACCTCTACGGCGCGATCTTGGTTCGTGCCAGCCTGATCCTCGCGGACCTGAGTGACACGAACTTGACCGAGGCGGATCTGACCGGCGCGGATCTGACCGACACGAACCTGACCAGCGCGACGCTGGAAACCGATGCGACCCTGGAGGGAGTCCGATGGAATTCCGGGACGCTATGGCCGTTCAACATGGCCGAGTCGATGCGGGTCCGGTCGGATGAGAGAGCGCCAGAGGTGTGGGTGGTCAGAGCCGCCATCGCACCCGATGGGGTCAGGTAAGAGGACGCGGGACGACGGCGCTGGCGAGGGAGTCAGTCCTCGGTGAGGTCGGGGTGGTGGTGCTGGGCGAGGGCCTGGAGTGCGGCCGCGCGGATGGTCGAGGCGGTTCGCCGGCTCGGCGTGGGGCCGGGGCCCGCTGCGGACCGGGCCCGGCAGGCGGGCACCCTCTACACCGGTAGGCCCCCGGGCAGGCGCCGCTGACCTGCGTGGTGGGCGGGGGTACAGGGGTGGCGGTGTGCTGTCCTGACCGGAACGACGGCACGACGCCACACCGGCACGGCAGCTCTCGCGGCCGAGTCGCCGATGAGCCCACCAGCTTGGCCGTCGGCGGGGTCGGTGGTGTGTATCTGCTTCAATGCCCGGGTGAGCAGCGGCCGGTGTTTAGCTGCATTCGATAAGCGCTGGATTCCACAGAGTGCCGTGCAATCTGTAACGGAGATCTGAGGTCTCCCCGTGGCGCCTCAGCCGCCGCCAGCGGAGCACACTGCGCTCGCCGTTCCACCCGATCGGCTCCCAAACGCCACGCAGCCCGCTGGTCACTCAGAGCGGCGATGCCACTGCTGCACCTGTGGGACGGCCTAGAGGGCGGTGGTGGCCGGTTTACGACGAAGGCCACGCTGTAGCGCGCTCGCGTCACGGCGACGTGGACGTCATCACGATCTGTGAAAGCACGCGTACGCTCCCGACCGATGCCTTCGTGCGTCTGAATGCCCTTCTGCGCACCATGTCTGCGCGGAGTTCGGCGTACCTGGGAGCGTGCGGCGTCGTCGGCATGGTTTCTCGGGTGGTGAGGACGTCAGAGTGGTGGACGCCTTCTTGAGGTCGGGCATGTCCTGTCCCAGGGCTGCGCGGATGCTTGACCGGTTCGACGGCATCCACTGTCATTTCTCTTCTGCCGCATGCGTGCTCTGGCGTCAGCTACCGGACGGAGGCGCCACCGGGGGTGACCTTGGCTTGGGGTGGGAGGCGGGACCGTTCGCCGCTGAGGTGGTCGGCCGGGGGCACGGGCGGTGGTCCCGCAGACCTGATTGAGCCGGATCTTTGCGGAGGCGGACGACCGGGGCGTCTCCGTCGGCCTGACGTTCCTTCCCGGGTGTTGGGCGAGGCCATGGTGAAGAGGCAGGTGCCGGTGGGTGCGGCGCGGCCTGGGACACGTATGTTTCGGTGGCCTGATGGCTGACCGCTGTGGTGGTGGCCCGGGTGGTGTCCGCGAGCCGACAGGGGAACGTAGTGGGGCGAAGTTGGCGGCGGGCGAAGCGGACATCTTCATCGTTTGGGCTGGTCAGGGGTGGTGGGTCGCGTGGGACTCGAACCCACAACCTACGGATTAAAAGTCCGGAGCTCTGCCAATTGAGCTAGCGACCCTCGATGCCTGCGGTTCTCCAGTCGGTCCCGACGTGATCGATCGTACATGGGTGCCTCAGGCGGGGGAGACGGCCCGTCAGGGATGTCACGAGTGTAGAGGGCTGTCCTGGTCCATCGCATCCCGGTTGCCGGGCGGGCGGGGTGTGCGGGGGCGGTGGGAGGTGTGGGGTGCGGTGTACGGGGTACAAGCGGCCGGATCGCGATGGAGTTCTTCGGAAATAGGTCGGCTGTTACCGCGGTCGTCACCGGCGTGTGCCGGGATTGCAGGTTCTCACTGTGTGGATGGGGTCTGATAACGACGAAGTCCGGCGACGAGGCGGGCTCTTCTGTGAAAATGGCACTGCCCGCGGCGCGGCGGGCGGGCGGAACGGCGGACGGGGCCGGCAGGGGTCCTGAGGGCCGTACGGGCCTGTAGGTATCGGTCACGAGTTGACCTGGTCGATCGCGGTCGTTGCGGGTGCGTGGGGCACCCGTCGTCGTGGTGGTCAAGTAAGGAGGTTCTGTTGGCTCAACTGCACATGTCCATTCCGGCCGACACTCCGGAGGAGCAGTGACCCCCCAGTCAAGAAAAGATGAGAATGAGGCGGCCTATATGGATCGGGTCGATGCCCACCCCGATGTCCATAGGGCCACCGAGGCCGACGAAGAGCAGATCCTGAGGGAGCTGTACGGCGACCCCGATTCCGACGGCGTCTTCCGAGGGGAGGGGCGCTGATGGGGACGGTGACGGGAATGCTGGCCGAGGCCCGCAAGTCCCTCGGGATGTCGGGACGGCCGAACAAGATCACGCGGGAGTACGCGTCCCGGCATGGGGACGAGTTCCTGCGCGCCTCGTGGTGTGACATGGCCGTCACCTACTGGGCACGGCACAGCGGCAACGCGGGTGCGGTCCTGCTGAGCGGTGACCGCGCCTACACCGTGTGGCACGCGGAGGACTTCCAGAGGGCCGGGCGCTGGCGCAAGGGCAGCGCGGCCGAGGTCGACCGTGCCAGGCCCGGCGACATCGTGTTCTTCGACTGGGGTGCGAGCAACTCGGTCGACGCCATCGACCACGTGGGCGTGGTCGAGAAGGCGCTCGGCGGGGGGCGGCTCCAGACGATCGAGGCGAACACCGGGGACGCGTGCCGGCGCAGGGTGCGCGCGGCGAATGTGATCGCGGGCTATGGACGGCCCGCCTACAGCGAGGAGGACGACATGCCCCTGTCCAGCGACGACCTGAAGAAGATCCGCGACATCGTCTGGAACACCGACACCGCGCCGGCCCCGGCCGGGTCCGCGGAGGGCAATCCGACGTGGCGGCACATCAACGTGCTGCGCGATACCTATTCGAGCGTGCAGGAGATCAAGGCCGCCGTCGCCCAGATCGCGGTGCGGTCGCCCGGCGTGGACGAGACGGAGCTCGCGCGGCTCGTCCTGGCGGGACTCAAGCCGGACTCGATCGCGGCGGCGATCCCGGACGAGTTCGCCGAGCAGGTCGCCAGCGCGCTCGGGAACCGCGCGCGCGGGTAGTCTTTGATCGTCGGCGGGTGGTGAAGCCCGTCCGGCATGGCGCCCCGTCCTCCTCTGGAGGGCGGGGCGTTTCATGTGAGGCGGACGGGAAGGTGTTTGAGGCCGTTCTGGAAGTTCGACGCCAGGCGGACGGGCGGGCCGGTGCGTTCTATGTCGTGGGGGAGGAGTTCGCGGAAGACGGCGCGCATCTGGGTGCGGGCCAGGTGGGCGCCCAGGCAGAAGTGGGGGCCGAACCCGAAGCTGACGTGGTCGTTGGGGGTGCGGGTGATGTCGAAGCGGTCGGGGTCGGGGAAGACCGTTTCGTCGCGGTTGGCGGACGCGTGGTACACGACGACCTTCTGGCCCGCGCGGATCGTCCGTCCGGAGAGTTCGAGGTCGGTGGTGGCGGTCCGGCGGAAATCCATTACCGGGGGCCAGAAGCGGAGCATCTCCTCGACCGCGGACGGGAGGAGGGACGGTTCGGCACGGAGCCGGGCCAGTTCGGACGGGTGGTCGAGGAGGGTGTGCAGGCCGCCGGGGATGCCGTTGCGGAGGGTCTCGTTCCCGGCCACGGCGAAGAGGAAGAACATGTTCTCGAACTCGTCGCCGGTGAGGCCGCCTTCGAGCATGCGGGACATGATGTCGCCGGAGGGGGTCTTCTTCTTGGTGGCGGCGAGGGCGTGGGCGTAGGCGAACATGTCCGCCAGCGCGGCGCGGGAGCGGGGGTTGACCGGACGGCCGTCGGGGTGGACGGCCGATGTCGGTTTGTGCGTCATCGCCTCGCGGGCCATCGGGCTCAGGGGCGTGGCCGTGGAGAGGTCCGCGTACTCGTCGTCCTGGTAGCCGATGACGCGGGACGCCCAGTCGTACAGCAGGCGGCGGTCGCCGTCGGGGACGCCCATGATGTGGGCGAGCGTCCAGACGGGGAGGTCGGCGGCGAGTTCGACGAAGTCGGCCGGCTCGCCGAGGGCGGCCGCGATCAGGGTGCGGGCCCGGCTCTCGATGGCCTCTTCCAGGGCGCGGACGGCGCGGGGGGTGAAGGCGGAGGCGACGATGCGGCGGAGCCGCGAGTGGGACGGCGGGTCCTGGTTGAGCATCATCGCGCGGACGAAGGCGAGGTCCTCGGGGGTGTCGGGGTCGCGGATCTGGGTGGCGCCGAGGTGGGAGGAGAACAGGCCGGGGGAGCGCAGGACGTGCTTGACGTCGGCGTGGGAGAAGACCGCCCAGTAGCCCGTGCCTGGGGGCCAGGGGCCGACGGCGGGTTCGGGAACCCATGCGACGGGTGATTCGGCGCGCAGTCTCCGGAACGCGTCGTAGGGGACCCCGGTGGCGTAGGTGGCGGGCAGGAAGATCTCCTCGTGCATGTGACCAGCGTGCATCATGGCCGTGTGACGTTGAAGGCGGCGGACGGCCAGAAGATCCTGCGCGAGAACTTCGCGCCCTGGGTGCTCGAATTGGGGCTCGTGGTGGAGGAGGTGGGGGACGGGTCGGCGGTGCTCCGGTTGCCGTGGTCCGACCGTCTTGCCCGGGAGGGTGGCGGTCTGTCCGGCCAGGCGATGATGGCGGCGGCCGACACCGCGGTCGTGGTGGCGGTCGCCGGGGCGCGCGGCGGGTTCGTGCCGATGACCACGGTGCAGCTCAGCACGTCCTTCCAGCGGCCCGTGGTGGGAAGGGACGTCCTCGTGGCGGTGACAATCGGCAAGCTGGGACGGACACTGGCGTTCGCGGACGTGACGCTGACCGTGGACGGGGATCCGGCGGTGGTGGCCCGCGCGAGCGCCGTCTACGCGATCATGGGGTGATGCGTATCGAGAGAGTGCGTGTGGCGGACGGGGAGTTCGCCCTCCATGTGTGGGCGCCGCGGAAGCGGGGCCCGGGGATCCTGCTGGTGCAGGAGATCTTCGGGGTCGGCGACTACATGGAGGCGGTGGCGGAGGATCTCGTCGCGCTGGGATACGTCGTGGCGGCGCCCGACATGTTCTGGCGGATCGAGCCGGGATGGGCCGTCGCGCACGATGAGCAGGCCCTGCCCAAGGCGATGTCGATGGTGTCGCAGTTCGACTGGGAGAAGGGCCCGGAGGACCTTGAGGCGGCGCTTGCCTCCCTACGCGGCCTCCCGGAGGTGGACGGACGCGCCGGGGTGCTCGGGTTCTGCTTCGGCGGGACGCTCGCGTACCAGCTGGCGGCGCGGGCCGAGGTGGACGCCGCAGTGTCGTTCTACGGTTCGGGGGTTCCGGGTGCGCTCGGGATGCTCGAAAGTGTCCGGGCACCGTTGCAGCTCCACTTTGGTGGGTCCGACCCTTACATCTCGCGTGAGGATGTCGCGGCGGTGGAGCAGGCGGTCGAAGGGAGGGAGAACGTCGAAATCCACGTCCAGGAGGACGGCGGACATGCGTTCCACAACCGCAAGGCCCCGATGTTCTACCAGCCCGGACCGGCGGACCGGGCTTGGAGGCTCACGGAGGACTTCCTGGCCCGGACCCTTCCTCCTGGCACATGACCCTCGTCATGTAGCGGACTCCAAGGCGAGCCGGGACAGTTGCCTACGGGACGAGACGCCGAGCTTCGGGTACGCCTTGTAGAGGTGGTATTCGACCGTCCGCGGGCTGAGGAAGAGCTGCGCGGCGATCTCGCGGCTGCTGGTTCCGGCGGCGGCGAGCCGGACGACCTGGAGTTCCTGCGGGGTGAGACGGTCGAGGAGGTCCGGCGCGGTGGGGACGGACACCGTCGGGGTGCCGGTGCCCGGCTCGCCGGTCGCTCGGAGTTCGGCGCGCGCGCGGTCGAGCCAGGGGACGGCCCGGAGCTGCTCGAAGATGTCCGCTGCGGAACGGAGCGGGATGCGGGCGTCCGAGCGGCGGCGGTTGCGGCGCAGCCATTCGCCGTAGAGGAGCTCGGTGCGGGCCCGTTCGAACGGTCGCGTTGACCGCTCATGCAGGTGGACCGCGCGCGTGTAGGGCTCCTCGGTGTCGTCCAGAAGAGCTTCGCAGCGTGAGGCCACGGCGAGCGCCCACGGCTGCTTTCCCGCCTCGGCCCATGCGCGGAACTGGTCGAGAACAGGACGCGCCTGGGCGGGACGTCCGGAACGGACCGCCGCCTCGATCCGGTCTGCGGCGGACAGCATCACCTCGGCGCTGTACCGGCGCGGACCCTGCGCGATGTCGTCCAGGCGGCGCAGCGCGTCGTCGTAACGGCCGAGGCCCAGGTCGAGCAGGGCGAGCGCGTTGGCGGCGAGTCCGCAGTGCGGGGGCGGCGCCTTCTCGATCAGCTCGTGGAGGCGCGTCTCGTCCCCCTCGATCGCGGGGATCCGCGCCAGCACGGCGCCGAGCCGTCCCTCGCGGCGGGACAGGCCGGTGTCGCGGGCGAGCGCGATGGCCTCGGCCACGATGGACTCGGCGTCGGCGTGCAGGCCCGCGGCGATCCGCGTCTGCGCCTGCGTCTGCAGGACGGTCGGCAGCGCGCCGATCAGGCCGTGCCGCCGGCAGTGCGCCGCGTCGGCGGCGGCGAGCGCCGACGCGGCCTCGTCGTCGCCGATGATCAGCGCGAGCCAGGCGGCCCGGACGTGCCCGGCGGGGTCCGGCGCGTCGCGGCGGGACGCGATCTCTCCCGCGACGCAGTCGTCCTCGTCATGGCCCCCGGTGGTCTCCGATGTGCCCAGGCCGGCGCGTGCCTCGCCGACCAGCGCGGACAGGAGCGGCAGGCCGCGTTCGTAGTCGCCGCCGGCCAGGTGGGCGAGGCCCTGGACCGTCCGGTCGCCGGGGAGCAGCCCGGCCGCGCGCAGGACGGCGGAGGACTCGCCGGACGTCCAGGCGTAGGTGGCGCCGGCCCGCAGCATGGCGGCCCGGTCGTCCGGCGCGGCGTGGGCGGCGTGCTCGACCATGAGGCGCGCGGCGGCCCGCGGGTCGCCGCGTTCGTACTCGACCGCGGCGCGGACGCGGCCCAGGCGCGCGTGCTCCACCGGGTCGCCGGTGAGCTTCGCGGCGCTGGCGGCCAGCTCCTCCGCTTCTGCGGGCTGCCCGGCCTGGAGGATCGTCTCTGCCGCCGCACCGAGGCGGGCTGCGCGCGCGCCTGCGGCTGGGGTCAGTTCCGCCGCCTGGCGGAAGAGCGCTGCGGCGGTCGCGTAGCCGGTGAGGTCCCGCGCGCGCTCTGCCGCGGCCTCTAGGTCGGCGGCGACGTCCTCGTCCGGTGCCATGGCGGCTGACGCGCGGTGCCGCGCGCGGCAGTTCAGATCGTCCGACGAATCGGCCAGGGCCTGGTGGACGGCGACGCGCTGCGCCGTGACAGCCCCCTGGTAGGAGGCGGCCCGGATCAACGGATGCCGGAAGGCGATCCTCCGGCCCGTCACTTCCACCAGGCGTGCTCGCTCCGCCGCCTCTAGGTCGGACAGGCCCACGCCCAGCGCGCGCGCCGCGCCCAGCAGGCTCGGCATGTAACCGCGTCCCTCGGCCGCGGCTATCAGGAGCATCAGCCGGGCCTCGTCCGGGAGGCCGCCGATCTGGTTCCGGAACGACGCGACGACCTGGTCGGTGACCGGGAGCGGACGCGAGCCGTCCGGCATCGAGAGCCCGGCCGCGCCGAACTCCAGCAGGGCGAGCGGGTTGCCCTTCGACTCCCGGACGACCCGGTCGCGGACGGCGGGCGGCACGCGCCGCGCGGCGGCCAGGCTTGCGGCGGCATCGCGGTCCAGCCGGTCGAGGCGCAGTTCGGGCAGGCCCGTGCCGGTGAACGCCTCGTCCCGCGCGGCGAACAGCATCACCACGCCCTCGGCCGCCAGCCGCCGCGCCGCGAACAGCAGCGCCTCGGCGGTCGCGGTGTCCAGCCACTGGGCGTCGTCGGCGAGGCACAGCACGGGCCGTCCCGGGGGGTGCGGGGGGTCGCCCTCCCACACGAGACCGGGACGGTCGTCGTCGGCGAGGTCGGCGAGCAGCGTCAGCACGGCGAGCCCGGTGGTGAAGCGGTCCCGCGGTCCCGCGCCGGTGGCGCCGGGATCGGCGAGCACCGACCGCAGCGCCGCGGCCTGCGCGTCCGGGAGGGCGCCGAGGCGGTCGCGGACGGGCCACAGGAGCTGGTTGAGCCCGGCGAACGCGATGCCCGACTCCGCCTCGATCCCGACCGCGCGCAGGACGCGCGGCACGCCGTCCGCGGCACTCTCCAGCAGCGCGGACTTGCCGATGCCGGCCTCGCCGCGCAGCACGAGGGCGCCGCTGCGCCCGCCGTCGCGCGCCTCCGCGAGCAGCGAGGAGATCCGCGCCTGTTCGGTTTCACGCCCGTAGAGCACGTCTCCAAACTACGGGGCCGACTACCGAAACTTTACGGATTCGCTGCGGGGCCGGCTCTCCGTACCTTCATGGCCGATGCGCACGCCATGAGGAGGACGTCATGAAGGAACTGTTCGAGCCGCTGCCGGTCGGGAAGCTGGAGTTGCCCAACCGCCTGGTGATGGCGCCGATGACCCGCAGCCGGGCGTTCGAGGACGGCGAGGTGACCGGGCTGACCGCCGAGTACTACGCGCAGCGCGCCACGGCCGGGTTGATCATCTCGGAGGGCACGCAGCCGAGCGTCCGGGGACAGGGCTACGTCTGGACGCCCGGCCTGCACTCCGGCGGGCAGGTGGAGGCGTGGCGGGCGGTCACCGGCGCCGTGCACGCCGCGGGCGGGCGGATCTTCGCCCAGCTGATGCACACGGGCCGCGTGGGCCACCCGGTGCTGTACCCGGACGGCGCGCCGCCGCTGGGCCCGTCCGCTATCGCCAGCGGCGAGCAGCTGTTCACGCCGGAGGGGATGCTCGACCACCCCGAGCCCCGCGAGATGACCACGGACGACATCGCCCAGGCCGTCCGGGAGTTCGCGGACGCCGCCCGCAACGCCATGGACGCCGGGTTCGACGGAGTGGAACTGCACGGCGCGAACGGCTACCTGATCCACCAGTTCCTCGGGGACGGGAGCAACACGCGGACGGACGGCTATGGCGGGACCGTCCAGAACCGCATCAGGTTCGCCGTGGAGGTCACGCAGGCCGTCGCCGAAGCGATCGGACCAGAGCACGTGGGCCTCCGAGTGTCCCCGGGTAACAACGCCAACGGCGTCACCGAGAGCGACACACCCGCGTTGTACACGGCGCTGGTCGCGGCCTTGGCGCCGCTAGGAATTGCTTACCTCCACGTCATGGAGACGGGTCTCCGGGACCTGACCCGCACGCTCCGTGCCGCCTGGCCGGGAACGCTGATCCTCAACCCGCACCCGACGCCGGACACCGACCAGGCCACTCCCGAACACGGCGCCGAGGCGCTGCGCGAGGGCCTGGCCGACGCGGTCTCGTTCGCGCGCCTGTGGCTCGCCAACCCCGATCTCCCGGAGCGGATCCGGGCCGGAGGCCCGTACAACGAGGCCGACCCGGCGAGCTTCTACGGCGGCGACCACCGCGGCTACACCGACTATCCGGCGCTCACCGCCTGAGCAAGGCGAGGCCCCGTACCGGACGTCCGGCACGGGGCCCTCGCGTGATCTATGCCCGGCTCAGTAGCCGGGGCGGACAGCGCCGCTGAAGTGGCGCTTGTAGTAACCCGCCAGCTTGACCTTCTTGACCCGCTTGCCCGAGCTGGGCGCGTGGATCATGTAGCCCTTCCCGACGTAGATGCCCATGTGGGTCTTGCCGCCATAGAAGAAGAGCAGGTCGCCCTTGACCGCGCCCTTCCACGAGACCTTGTACTTGACCGCACGGTAGATCTGCTGTGTCGTGCGGGGAAGTTTCACCCCGGCCTTGCGCCACGCCGTGCCGGCCAGTCCCGAGCAGTCCCACGAGCCGGGCCCGTTGCCGCCGTAGCGGTACGGGTCGCCGATCTGCTTGTAGGCGAACTTGACGGCGATGGCGGCGCGCTTCTTCTGACGCGCCTTCCTGGACGCGGAGATCTTGGTGGCGGCCAGGTTCGTGGCCGTCACCGCCTGGGCCGGGGCCGTGGCCCGCGCCGGGGTCGCCTGGGCGGGCGCCGCCACCAGCAGCGACACGCCGAGCGCGGTCGCGGTGGTGAGGACGGTGCCGCCGGCGAGCGACGTGCGGGCGATACGGGTCTTCAGGGGGTTTCTGGGGGTATGCAGGATGACTCCAGATTTCGCGGATGGTGCCTGCCGGGCAGCCCTCACCGCAGGCGGGACTACCGCTCTGGCGTTTCGGGATGCAGCGGCCGCCGTTCTCCGGGGCGTCGCGGGGGGACGCCGCGGACACGGCCGCGTCTCGGCTCCGTGCCTCATGGCTGCACGGATTCGGCGATCGACGGCGGTTCTTCGGCGGTGGCGCCGTCCGGGGGACGGCGTGCCGGGCCCGCACCGGGGACCCGTGCCGTCCGGAAGGGACGATCCCGGACCTGAGAGGGGCGAAGTCCGAGACGCACCGCAACCGCGCGTCGGATTGCGTGTTCTGTTATCTGGGGCGGCGTGGTGTGCCGCACGAACCGGGCAGGAACGTAGCCAGGGTCCGGCTCGGCTGGCAAATGTGAAGCCGATTCTCAGGTGCCATGAGTTCCTGACGCGCAGTGACGATCACGGTGCTGCCTGCGCCGATGATGACCGAATTCGAGTAATTGTGAAGTGGGTCACAGTTCCTTGGAGAGGTGAAATCGGTGCCGTCTCTCCGGACGCACGGTGAGTGATTCTGTGCGTCCCGTGATGGCCATTCTTGGAACTGCGTGCCCAGATCACGGGCTCGGCGGGCTGGATCGAACGCGGTTCGGACCCGGTTTTGAAGGTCCCTGGAAGTGCTCTGGAGGTGTCCTGGAGGAGACGCGAGGCATACCAGGAAAATGGATCTTGGACTGCTGCCCGGACCTCGCGACGTTATGTGGGCGTGATATGCGACACAGAAGCCGCCCGACGCCATAACCGCCCGGACAGGGCTTGGCTCCATGTCGGTGAGGCGCCTATCACGACCGTGTCTCCGCTTCTCGCCCGCGGTGGATTCCTCGTGGTCGGGAGGCCGCCGGATTGCCGGATCCGGTCATAGGCGGGCCATCGCGGCCCGTCCGTCGCACACTTCTTGAGGGACGACCTGTCCGCTCTTGAGGGACGACCTGTCCGCCGTTTTCGGGCCGCAAGGGGCGCGGCCCGATGAACACACCCGACCACCGGAACCACCCGCAGGGCGCCGGCCGGGCGCGCTCCGGGCGAACCGCGAAGGCCCGGCGCCCGAGCCCGCGACAGGCGCACGCCGGCGGCGGACCCGCCGCCCGCGAACGCCCGGAAGCGGCTCGCGACATGGGAGAACGTGCTCGATGTCCGAAATGGCAGAACTCTCCCACCTTTGACCCCTGGAACGAATATCGTTTTCATGCGACGCTGTTCCCTGTCCCAGACCCGGTGAGAGGGGAGAACGATCATGTCCCTGACTGTCGACGATCGCCTGCTCGAGAAGGCCCGCCAGGGCGAGGTGGACGACGCGTCCTTCGTGGCGTGCGTCCGTGACTCGCTGCCGTACGCGTGGGAGGTCATCAGCGGTGTCATCGCCCGGATGCGCGACGGTGACACCGGCTTCGCCGACAACCAGACCCCGCCGCCCGACGAGCAGGCCCGCGGGCAGTTGCTCCGCGTCCTCGCGAGCGACTCGATGCGCGGGGCACTGGAGCGCCACTTCGGTGTGCGCCTGGCGTTCCAGAACTGTCACCGCGTCGCGGCCTTCGACTTCGCCGTCGAGGGCAACGCCGAGCGGCACGAGCGCTTCATCTCGCCCCGCGCCCAGCTCCTGAACCAGTCCCCGGAACTGGTCGACTGCTGACCCGTCCCCGGTCCCATCCCCGACCTGGACCCATCTCCAACCCGTCCCCGACCTGAACCGTCCCCGACCTGAACCGTCCCCGTGCCGAACCCCGTCACGGACCCGACCCGTCCCTGACGGGGGTCATCCCGACCCCCGCCTCCGCCCGGTGCCGGACGTCCGGCGGCACCGGGCGGAGGCGGGGCCATGGCCGAGACGCCGCGAACGCGGAATGAGCCCGGGATCCCCGGGTACCGCCACGGCGTGCGGCTAGAACCGGGAGATCGCGTGGGGGATGTGCAAACGGGACCGCAGGCTGGAAACGGCGTGCGCACGGGTCCGGACGGGCTGCTGGCGAGCCTGAAACGGGCCGCGGCGGCGTTGCAGGACGCGGGCATCGAGTTCGCGCTCGTGGGCGGGTTCGCCGCCTACGCGCGCGGCGCGGCCGTGTCCACGCACGACGTGGACTTCGCGCTGCGGGAGCGTGATGTCCCCGCGGCGCTGGACGCGCTCGGCGCGGTGGGCATGCGGCACGCGGAGTGCCCCGAGAACTGGCTCGCGAAGGCCTACGACGGGGACCACCTGATCGACCTCATCCACACGCCGTCCGGGCGGCCGGTGGACGACGACCTGCTCGGGCGCGCGGAGGAGATGACCGTCGGGGCGGTGTTCATGCCCGTCCTGCCCGCCACCGACCTGGTGGTCATGCGGCTGCTGGCGTTCACCGAGACCGCCTGCGACTTCAGCGGGTTCCTGCACGTGAGCCGCGCTCTGCGGGAGCAGGTGGACTGGCCGCGCGTCGCGTCCGAGACCGCGGAGTCCCCGTACGCCTACGCGTTCCTGACCCTGCTGACCAGGCTCGGCGTCATCGAAGGGGGCGTCCTGTGACCGACATGCCCGAATACCTGTCCGCCCACATCCAGGAGAGGCTGGCGGCGCAGGCGCACGAACTCGGCATCCGCGTCGACGTCCGCGGGGACGTGGTGCACCTGCGCGGCGAGGTGGTGAGCGAGGAGCGGCGGCGGGAGGTCGAGGAGGCCGCCCGCGCCGCCGCCGAGGGCCACCGGATCTGCAACGAGGTGTCGGTGGTGCCGGTGGGCGAGCCGGACGGCGAGGAGCGGCTCTCATGATCCGCGTCGCGGCGGCGGGCGACCTGCACGTGGGCCCGGAGGTGGCCGGCGCCTACCGGGCGCGGCTGCACGGGCTGGCCGACCAGGCGGACGTGTTCCTCGTCGCAGGCGATCTGACCAGGCACGGGACGGTCGAGGAGGGCCGGGTCGCGGCGGGTGAGCTGCGCGACTTGGGCGTGCCGGTGATCACGGTGCTCGGCAACCACGACTACCACTCCGACGCCGAGGAGGAGATCGCGGACGTGCTGCGCGACGCGGGCGTCACCGTCCTGGAGAACGAGGGGACGGTCCTGGACTGCGGCGGGACGCGGCTCGGCGTCGCGGGCGGCAAGGGCTTCGGCGGCGGGTTCCAGGGGAAGTGCGCCAGCGACTTCGGCGAGCCGGAGATGAAGGCGTTCGTCCGGCACGCCAAGGACGTCGCGGCGCGGTTCGGCGGCGCGCTGCTGGGGCTGGACGCCGACGTCCGCGTCAGCCTGACCCACTATGCGCCCGTGGACGACACCCTGGAGGGCGAGCCGCCGGAGATCTATCCGTTCCTCGGCAGCTACCTGCTGGGCGAGGCGATCGACGCGGCGGGCGTGGAGCTGGCGATCCACGGGCACGCGCACAAGGGCACGGAGAAGGGCCTCACGCAGGGCGGCGTCCGCGTCCGGAACGTGGCGCTCCCGGTGATCCAGCACGCCTACGCCCTCTACACGCTCGACCCGCACCCCGCCCCGGCCCGCTGATCCGCAGCGGCCGCCTGATCCCGGGCGCCGGCGTGCTCACCGGCCGTCGGCGTCGCGGAGGAGGTCGAGGACGGCCTGCTCGGCCGGGCCCTGGGTGGCCAGCTCGCCCTCCCCGGTCTCCTTGCCGAGGGCCGTGAGCGCGGGGGCGATCGTGCGGCCCTCCTCGTACAGCTCGATGATCCGCGGGTCGATGTAGGACGCGCGGGCCACGGCCGGGGTGTTGCCCAGGTACGCGGCGACCTCCTTGACGACCCGGACGATGGCCCGCTTCCGCGCGGTCTCCGCCTTCCCCGCGCGCACGGACACCGCCAGGCCCACGGCTGCGAGGACGGTGGCGTGCCAGGTCCGGAAGTCCTTGGCGCTGAAGTCGCCGTCCGTGACCTCACGGATGAACTCGTTGATGTCGGACGTGGTGACGTCGTGCCAGCCGGACCGCGTCCGGTAGGCGAGCAGCTCGGGACCCTCGTCGCGGCGGCGCTTGAGGCCGGAGACGACCTTGCAGACGCCCTCCTCGGCGACCGCCTGATAGCGCTCCTTCGACCCTTTCGCCGGGTACTCGAACGCCACCTCGCCGCGCCGGCACGTGACGTGCTCGCGCAGGACGGTGGCCAGCCCGTACGTGCCGTTGTCCGCCGCGTACGCCTCGCCGCCGATGCGGAAGAAGCCGAGGTCGATCAGCCGGACGGCGGCGGCCAGCACGCGCTCGCGTCCGTACCCGCGGCCCTCCAGATAACGGGAGAGGGTCGCGCGGACGGCCGGCAGCCGCTCGGCGAGCTCCAGCACGTGCTCGTGCTTCTCCCGGTCGCGCTGCTCGCGCCAGGCGTCGTGGTACAGGTACTGGCGGCGTCCCGCCGCGTCGGTCCCCATCGCCTGGATGTGCCCGTCGGCGTCCGGGCAGATCCACACGTCCCGCCACGCGGGCGGGATGACGAGGGCCCTGATCCGCTCCTTCTCGGCCGGGTCGTCCAGGGGACGGCCGTCCAGCCCCAGGTAGACGAAGCCGCGGCCGTGGCGGCGGCGGCCGAGGCCGGGCTCGGCAGGGTCACTGCGCCGCAGGGTCATCCCGGGTGGATCTCGCCTCCGGCGGGCACCAGCGTCTGGCCGGTGTAGTAGGACGAGAGCCGGTTCGCGGCGAAGAAGACATAGGACGGCGCGATCTCGTCGGGTTCGGCGGCGCGTCCCATCGGCGCCTGCTTGCCGAAGTCCTCGACCCGCTCCGCGTCGAAGGTGGCGGGGATCAGCGGCGTCCAGACCGGGCCGGGCGCGACGCAGTTGACGCGGATGCCGCGTTCCATGAGGTTCTGGGCGAGCGAGGTGGTGAGGGCCATCGCCGCGGCCTTGCTCGCGGAGTAGTCGATCAGGGTCTTGTTGCCGCGCAGCCCGTTGATGGAGCCGGTGATGATCACGGACGCGCCGGATCCCAGATGGCCGAGGGCCTCCTGGACCGTCCAGAACAGCGAGTACACGTTGACCTCGAACGTCCGGCGGAGCTGGGGACCGTCGATCTCGCGGACGTCCTGCACCGGCTTCTGCGTGCCGTGGTGCAGGACGAGCACGTCCAGGCCGCCGAGGTCGCGGACGGCGTGCCGGACGATCTCGCGGCTGTGGCGCTCCTCGGCCAGGTCGCCGCCGAAGGTGACGCACCGGCGGCCCTCGGCCTCGACGAGTCCTGCGGTGTGCCGGGCGTCGTCGTCCTCCTCCAGATAGGTGATCGCGACGTCGGCGCCCTCCTTGGCGAACGCGACCGCGGTCGCGCGGCCGATCCCGGAGTCACCGCCGGTGATCAGCGCCCGCCTGCCGTCCAGCAGGCCGCTGCCGGTGTAGCCGCGCATCTCGTCGTGCGGCTCGGGTGCCATGTCCGAGGTGCGTCCCGGGTAGGACTGGCTTTGTGCTGGAGGTTCCACCATGTCCGGCGGGTGCCCGGCTGCTCGCGGGACAAACATCCCCGTATCGTGACCGGCGGGTAACATCGTGCCTCCGTGATCGCCGGGGTGTGCGCGGAGCGCGCGATGGAGACTGAGTACCATCATCCCGAACCACATTCGGTCCCTCACGTAAGGTGCTGCTTATGGACCTGAACGGAGTTTCCGCCGTCGTATCCGGCGGCGCGAGCGGTCTCGGAGAGGCCACCGTCCGAGCGCTGGCCGCCCACGGCGCCACGGTGGTCGTCGCCGACCTGAACGAGGACAGGGGCAAGGCCCTCGCCGACGAGGTCGGCGGCATCTTCGTCAAGACCGACGTGTCGGACGAGGCGCAGGTGGGCGAGGCCGTCCGGACCGCCGCCGCCTCCGGCGCCCCGCTGCGCGTCATCGTCAACAGCGCCGGCATCGGCTGGGCGACCCGCACCGTCAACCGCGACGGCACCCCGCACGACCTGGCCTCCTACGAGACCGTCATCCGGGTCAACCTGATCGGCACCTTCAACCTGATGCGCATCGGCGCGGCGGAGATCGCCAAGACCGAGCCCGTCGACGAGGACGGCGCGCGCGGCGTGGTGATCAACACCGCGTCCATCGCCGGCATCGAGGGACAGACCGGGCAGATCGCCTACTCCGCCTCCAAGGGCGGCATCATCGGCATGACGCTGCCCGCCGCCCGCGACCTCGCCGCGATCGGCGTCCGGGTCAACACCATCTGCCCCGGAATCATCGACACCCCCATCTACGGTGAGGGCGAGGCCGCCGAGGCGTTCAAGGCCAAGCTCGCCGCACCCGTCCCGTTCCCGAAGCGGATGGGCAAGGCGTCGGAGTTCGCGCACCTCGTCACGGCCCTCATCGAGAACGACTACATGAACGGCGAGACCATCCGCTTTGACGGCGGTATCCGCTTCCAGCCGAAGTGAGGCACGAATGAGCGACGATGTTCTCACCGAGGAGGACGGCGCCGTCCTCGTCATCACGATCAACCGCCCGAAGTCCCGCAACGCCATCAACGGCGCGGTCGCCCAGGGGATCGCGGCCGCGCTGGACGAGCTGGACGCCCGCAGGGACCTCTCGATCGGCGTCCTCACCGGCGCGGGCGGCACGTTCTGCGCGGGCATGGACCTCAAGGGCTTCCTGACCGGCGACAACCCCGTCGTCGACGGCCGCGGGTTCGCGGGGATCGTGGAGCGACCGTCCGAGAAGCCGCTGATCGCCGCGGTGGAGGGCTACGCCCTGGCGGGCGGCTGCGAGGTCGCGCTGTCCTGCGACATGGTCGTCGCCTCGCGGGACGCGCAGTTCGGGCTGCCCGAGCCGACGCGCGGCCTCGTCGCCGCGGGCGGCGGCCTGCTCCGGCTGCCGCGGCGCATCCCGTTCCACATCGCGATGGAGATCGCCCTCACCGGTGACAGATATCCGGCGGAGCGGATGGCCGAGCTCGGGTTCGTCAACCGGCTGACCGACGCGGGCGGTGCCCTCGCCGCCGCGAAGGAGCTGGCCCTCCGGGTCGCCGAGAACGCCCCGCTGGCGCTCGCCGCCACCAAGAAGATCATCGTCGAGTCCGCCGACTGGACGCCCGAGGAGGCGTGGCGGAGGCAGGGCGAGATCACCCTGCCCGTCTTCACCTCCAAGGACGCCCAGGAGGGCTCGGCCGCCTTCGCCGAGAAGCGCAAGCCGAACTGGACGGGCGAATAGCCGGCCCCTGCACCAGGACGCCCGGGACCCACGCGGGTCCCGGGCGTCCTCGCGTCTGCGGGCCGTGTCCGCCGGAACGGAGCCCGCCGTCCGCCACGTCCGGGCAGGCGTGTTCCCGCTTGACGGGTTCTTGCGGCTGTTGCCGCGAGGGTGGTCCGGACATGGGGGAGATATGGGCAGGACGCGTGCTTGGGCCGCGGGGGCGCGGGGATGGGCCGCCTAGTGACCGCCGCGGTGCCGGCTCGTCCGGCCAGCGGTGGTCCTTTCCATGTCAGGCGAGAACGGGGGAACGGAAAGTGACGCTGGTCGAAGAAAGGCAGACCAAATCCACCGGCCGGGCGAAGCCGGCCCGGCAGTCCAAAGGAACGCGGCAGGCCAAGGCCACACGGCAGGCCAGGGGGAGCGGGCAGGCCGGGACCGCCAAGCGGGCCCAGGCGGACAAGGGCCTTCCGGACGTCGAGTACTCCAAGACCATCGATGAGTTCATCAAGAAGATCCAGACCTGGTACAAGGACGATCACGAAGGCTTCCGGACGCTGTTCGACGCGGCGATCAAACACGTCGTCCCGCCTCCCAAGGGAACTCCGGCGAACGTCTACTACAACTGGGAGAATCGCAAGATCAAGGACCTGTGCGACTTCTTCAAGGCGTGGTACAAGTGGCAGCCCGACGTCAACAGCGGGCTGGACTACATCGAGAAGTTCAGCTGGATCAACTACGAGAACGACTACGGCATGGTCTTCGTGACCTGCGGCCCGGGGCTCAAGATGACCGCGGACTTCACGAACCTCCAGGGCCTGCAGATGGACGCGCCGGATTCGAAGAAGCTCGTCGAGAAGTGGGTCAAGCAGCTCGGGCCGAAGCGGATGAGCGACTACGAGCGCCCCGCGGGGGGTTGGAAGAACTTCAACCACTTCTTCATCAAGGAGCTCAAGCCGGGCAAGCGGCCGATCGACGCGAAGGACGACGATAGCGTGGTGGTCGCGCCGACCGACTGCGTCATCAACATGATCGTCGACGATCTGACCGAGACGACGCCGATCCCGGTCAAGACGGTGACGATGAACGTCAAGCAGCTCCTCGACGGCTCCAGGCACCACAAGAGGTTCGTCGGCGGCACCGCGGTCTCCTGCATCCTGATGCCGGACACCTACCACTGGTACCACGCCCCGGTAGGGGGCGAGGTGGTGGAGGCCCGCGACGACATCGGCGGCGTCTACTACGGGATGCGCAACTTCCCCGAACTGCTCAACAAGGGGAACGTCGGCTACGGGTACGACTACCAGATGTTCGGCAACTTCCGCCGGGGCTACGTCATCATCAAGACGAAGTACCTGGACAGGAACGGGAAGCCGACCGAGGACGGCTATGTGGGCCTGGTGCCCGTGGGCCTCAACTCGATCGCCTCCGTCACGTTCCTTCCCAAGTTCAAGATGCTCACCC
The DNA here is from genome assembly GCF_019175365.1 of Actinomadura graeca. Classification (NCBI taxonomy): domain Bacteria; kingdom Bacillati; phylum Actinomycetota; class Actinomycetes; order Streptosporangiales; family Thermomonosporaceae; genus Actinomadura; species Actinomadura graeca. The sequence continues at coordinate 5,839,832 of NZ_CP059572.1, forward strand.
CGTCGGTCCCGATCGAGAAGGGGGAGAAGATCGGGAACATCCAGTACGGCGGGTCGCTGAACATCCTTCTCTTCGAGAAGGACCGGTTCCCCGCCCTTCAGCTTCTCCAAGGGCAGCGCATCGGGATCCTGGAGCAGCCGGCGCGCACGGCCGGGCTGTTCACGGGGCCCTACCACACCTCGTCCCAGCACCTTCGCCCCGTGGCTCCCTGATCATGGCGGCCACCGGAAAGGCGCAGAACGCGCCCGCCGCCATCGTGGACTCGATCCCGGCGAACATCTTCAACACGCTCCGCATCGACCTCTACACCAAGGACACCAAGAAGGCCCGCTCCTACGCGGGCTACGCGCACGTCGACAGCAAGACCTCGAAGGGCAAGAAGAACCACCTGTTCTACTGGCTCTTCGAAAGCCAGACGTGCAGCCCGAACGTCGCGGTCCACGACCAGCAGGACGAGATCAGCAAGACACCCCTGCTGATCTGGCTGAACGGCGGACCCGGCGCGTCCTCGCTGGCGGGTCTCTTCCTGGAGCACGGGCCGCTGAGCATCGCCGCCGACGGCGCCGGGACGATCTCGGTGTCCCCGAACAGCTGGAACGAGGAGGCGCACGTCGTCTACTGGGACCAGCCCATCGGCAGCGGATACAGCTATTCCGACGCCGGGGAATACGTCAAGGACGAGGAAGCCCTCAGCGAGATGTTCTGGGAGGCCCTGCAGCAGTTCTACGGGGCGCACCCGGAATACGCGAAGTGCCCGCTGTACATCAGCGGTCAGAGCTATGCCGGGAAGTACGTGCCGGCGATCGCGCTCAAGATCCATCAGAAGAACGGGGAGAAGGCGGGACGGCGCATCGAGCTCAAGGGGATCGCGGTCGGCAACGGCTGGATCAAGCCCGAGCTGTCGCTGCGCGTCATGATCGACTTCTGCTACGCGACCGGCTTCCTCGGGATCAACCAGACGAAGCCCCTCAACGACTGCCTCACCAAGATCGAGGAGGCGATCAAGGCGGGCAAGATGAAGGAGGCGAGCAAACTCGGTGACGAGCTGGTCGCCAAGATCTTGAAGCTCGGGGGGAACTTCGACGTCTACGACGTGCGGCGCTGGGACGGTCTGCCGTTCGGGGCCATGCGCGCCTACCTCAACAACAAGGACGTCAAGAAGGCGCTGCACGTCCCCGCCGACGTCACCTGGCAGTTCGCCGACAACGAGGGCCCGGTGGCCGAGAACCTGGCCGAGGACATCATGGCGGACTGCTCCGAGCAGTACGCCGAACTCCTTGAGGAGGGTTACAAGACCCTGCTCTACACGGGGAACTTCGACACCGCCTGCGGGTATCTGGCCACGGAGGAAATGCTGGCGGATCTCGAGAAATGGAGCGACCCGCACGAGAATGAGGCGTGGCTCAACGCCCCGAGGCTCGTCTGGACGCAGGCGCAGGGAGACCCGAAGGGGTTCGTCCGCAGGCACAAGAACCTGACGCAGGTGGCCCTGCCCGACGCCGGGCACGTGGTCCCGGCGTACCAGCCGCGGATCGCCCGGGAGATGATCTACAACTGGGTCTTCGGCCGTCCTTTCGTCGGCTACGACCCGCAGCAGCAGCTCAAGCAGCCCAACGGCAACTCCGGCTCGCGGAAGGGGGAGGCCCGCCCGGTGAAGGCCGGCCCCTGGCGGCACGGCGCCGTCTGAGGCGCCCGCGGCCGAGTCGGCCGACGGCCCCGCCCGCCGCCACCGGGACATCGGCGGGCGGGCGCCGGCGGGGCGGGCCTCCGGTTTCGTGACGGTGCGAGTACCCGCAGTTTGTGACGAAGTCGGCGCACATGATTCGGGAATGGTCACACGATGACGCGTCGACGCAGGTCAGGGGTTTGTCCCCCAAGACGGTCTCCTTCATCGCGTATTTCGGATGATGACCTCCGGGCATTGTGAACGGTCCTGCCGGTGGTTATTGTCGAAGCGGCGTCCGATTCCTCCGGAAGGGAGCGAGTTATGGACGTCGGTGCGGCGCCGTCGGTAGCCCTGAAGGGGACGCCGCCCTCGTTGGTGGGGCGCTCCGCGCCGGTCGCGTCCGTGGAGACCTGTATCGCCGCGAACGGCAGTGCCATCCTGACGGGTCCGAGTGGCATCGGTAAGACCGCGCTGCTCGAAGCCGTCGGGACCGCGGCCGCCGCGCGCGGTGAGCTCGTGCTGCGGGTCGCCGGGACGGAGACCGAACGGTGGGTGCCCTGCTCGGGCCTCGCCGAGCTGCTCGACCAGCTTCCCGGAACACTCACCGCGCAGTTGCCGCGGGAGGAGCTGTCCGGCCTGCCCGCGCCGCATCCGGCGCCTTCCGGCGAGCGGCCGCCCGACCGGTCGCCCCTGGACCACGCCGCGTGCCGCCTGGCGTTCCGCGGGCTGCTCGCCCGGTGCGCCGAGGAACGCCCGGTGCTGCTGCTCATCGACGACGCGCACTGGCTGGACACCGAGTCGGTCCACGCCATCCGCTACGCGCTCCGGCGGCTCGCCGCCCGGGGCGTGCGCGCCGTCGTCGCCGGGGGGTGGCCGGACGGCCTCGCCGCGGGCGACGGGAACGGCGCGCCCTGGACGCCCGTCCCCGACGCCCTCCACCTTCCCGTCCCGCCCCTGGGGCCGGACGAGCTGGCGGAGATGTTCGACAGCTACGGGCTGCCCGTCCGCGTGGTGAACACCCTGCACTCCGACTCCGGCGGCAACCCCTACCTCGCGCTCGCGCTGGCCGGGGCGTTCACCGACCGCATCCCGAGGCACTGCCGGCCCGCGCCGGTGCCGCAGCGGGTGCACGCCGTGATCGTGGAGCGGCTGGCGCGGCTGCCGGAGCAGGCGCGCGAGACGCTGCTGATGGCGGCGCTGGCGATCCGCCCGACGGCCGACCTGCTGCGCCGCGCGGGACGCACCGAGGCCGCGCGGGAGATCGGGCAGGCCGCCGACCTGGGGCTGCTGATCACCGAGGGCGGCGGTGTGCGGTTCACACCGCCCGCCGTCGGCACCGTGCTCGCCGAGGCCGCCGGAGCCGAGCATCTGGCGCGCGCCCACCGGGCGCTGGCCACCGTGGTGCCGGACGCGGCGGGACGGGCCAGGCACCGCGCGCTCGCCGACTCGGGCCCGAACGCCGAGCTGGCGCACTCGCTGGTCACCGCGGCGGAGCAGGCCGTCCGGCAGGGCTCGCACCGGATGGCCGCCGAGCTGTACCTGCTCGCCGCGGACCGTTCCCCCGCCGAGCCCGCCGCCGAGCGGCTGGAGTGGCTGGTCGCCGCGGCCGAGACGGGCGCGAACGGCGGGCAGCCCGACCTGGTGCACCGCGCCGCCGAGGCCGTCCTCGCCTCGGACGCCACCCGCGCGCAGCGGGTGCGGGTCAGGCTCGCCGTCCTGGACCTGTCGGGCCAGGGCCTCGCCGAGATGGGCGAGGTGTTCGCCGCGGCCCTGGTGGACGCGGACGGCGACCCGGCGCTGCTCGGCCCGCTGCGGCTGCGGATGGCGCTCGGCGCGCTGCTGAACGGCGCGCCCGAGCGCGCGGAGCACGAGGCGAACGGCGCGCTCGCGCACGCGCGGGAGGCCGGCGACACGGCGGTGGAGGCCAAGGCCCTGACCGTCCGCGCGAACATCGCGCTGATCGAGGGACGCGACGACTACGGCACCGACCTCCGGCGTGCCCGGCGCCTGCCGGAACCTCCGCTGGACGGCCAGATCCACACCACGCCCCGGTACCTCGCCGCCTACTGCGCCATCTTCGAGGACCGGCTGACCGAGGCCCGCGAGGAGCTGTTGCGGCTGCTGGCGCTGGTGGAGCGCGGGTCCGGTGAGGAGGTCGTGCACGTCCTGCGGAACCTGTCGGAGGTGTCCGCCCGGACGGGCCGGTGCCGCGAGGCGCTCGACTTCGCGGACCGTGCCATGCGCATCACCGAGGAGGCCGCGCTCAGCCCCGGGCCCGCCTGGTACCACGGCGCGCTGGCGGAGCTGTCCGGCGGGAGCGTCCGCCGCGCCATCGCGCTCGCCGAGCGGGGGCTGCGGGCGTCCGAGCAGGAGAACGACCTCATCTTCCAGAGCCGCCTGCTGCACGTGCTGGGCATCGCGCGGATGCGCGGCGGCGACGTCCGCGCGGGCGTCGACACGCTGTGGCGCATCGAGGGCGTGGGGGAGGGGCATGGGCTGCGCTCCCCGATGGTCCTGCGGTGGCGCGGCGACCTCGCCCACGGCCTGGCGATGCTCGGCGACACCGGTCTCGCCGAGGAGGTGATCCGCGGGACCCGCGCCGCGGTCGGCGACCGCGTCCGCGGCGTCGGCGTCACCGGGCGGCTGGACCGTGCGGAGGCCGCCGTCCTCGCGGCGCGCGGCGAGCACGACGCGGCGGTGGCGCTCCTGCGGCAGGCGGCGATGCTGTTCGGACGGCTCGGCCAGCCCCTCGAGGTCGGGCACTGCCTCCTCGAACAGGCCCGGATCGAGCGGCGGCGCCGGCGCGGCGGGCCCGCCCGGAAGGCGGCGGCGGAGGCCCTGGAGATCTTCCTGCGCTGCGGCGCCCGCCCTTGGGTCGAGCACGCGCGGCACCGGCTCGCACGCCTGGACATGGGCCTGCAGGACGGTCCCGCGCCGCTCGGCGCCGCCGCCCACGCGACGCTGACGGAGGGCGAGCAGCGGATCGCCGTCCTCGTCGGGCAGGGCGCCACGAACCAGCAGGTGGCGAACCGGTTGTTCCTCAGCGTGAAGACCGTCGAGGCGTCCCTCACCCGCATCTACCGCAAGCTGGGCATCCGCTCTCGCGTGCAGCTCGGCTCGCTGCTGCACGGCGGCCTGGACGGACCGGGGGCCTCCCTGCCCTCCTGACCGCCGCGACCACGCCCGGCCGCTGTGCCGCAAGGGCCGGAAGGACCGCTCCCGCCGGTGTCCCAGAGTCGCTCCCGCCGGACATCCGCGCCCGGGGTCCCGATCACCCTGGGGCACCCTCGTCCACCCCTATGCGGTGTAGGGATTCCCCTTGCGGCGGAACCGGTGTCCCTACGGATGCGTCCGGCCGCGGGCCAACCGGTGACATGCGTGCGAACCACGTGCGATCGTTTCTCAGTCAACGACCCCTCCGACACTCCAGAGTTCCGGGGCGCCACCGCGCCGTTGGAGCGCTCCCCATCGGCCGTCCCCCCGAGGCGGCCGTCAGACAAGGAGTCCGCGTGAGATCCACCACCCCCGGACGCGTCAACCGGCGCGTCACCATGAGCACCGCGCTGGTCGCCGTCGCCGCCATGGCGGCGATCGGCATGCAGGCGGCACCGTCCTCCGCCGCCCCCGCCCAGGCGCCCAAGGGGAATCCCGGGCAGCTGCCCGCGCAGCTGAGCGCCAAGGAGTACAAGGCGCTCGTCGGCCAGGCCAAGGCGCAGGAGGACAAGACCGCTTCCGAGCTGCGACTCGGAGACAAGGTCGAGCTGAAGGTCAAGAGCGTCGTCAAGGACAGGGACGGGACCACCCACACCCGCTACCTGCAGTCCTATGACGGGCTGCCCGTCGTCGGCGGCGACATCATCGTCCACCGCGCCAAGTCCGGCGAGCTCCAGCGGGTGTCCCGGGCGGAGGTCCGCCCGCTCACGGTCGACACCGCGCCGAAGACGCTGGCGTCCACCAAGCCCGCGACGCCGAAGGGCGAGGGCAGCGTGGCCCCCCGCAAGATCGTCTGGATGGGACGCGACGGCTCGTCGGTCCTGGCCTGGGAGACGGTCGTCGGCGGGATGCAGAAGGACGGCACGCCGAACCGGCTGCACGTCGTCACCGACGCCGTCACCGGCAAGAAGATCACCCAGTGGCAGGGTGTCCACACCGGCACGGGCAAGAGCATGTACTCCGGCACCGTCCAGCTGGGCACCACCAACTCCGGCGGCAGCTACTCCCTTCGCGACGCCGGGCGCGGCGGCCACGACACCACGAACCTGAACCGCGCCCAGTCGGGCCGGGGCACCCTGTTCACCGACGCCGACGACACCTGGGGCGACGGCACGGCGAGCAACACCCAGACCGCCGGCGTCGACGCCGCCTACGGCGCCGCCGAGACCTGGGACTACTACAAGACCGTCCACGGCCGCTCGGGCATCCGCGGCGACGGTGTCGGTGCCTACTCGCGCGTCCACTACGGCAACAGCTACGTGAACGCGTTCTGGGAAGACAGCTGCTTCTGCATGACCTACGGCGACGGCTCCGGCAACAGCAAGCCGCTGACCGAGCTGGACGTGGCCGGTCACGAGATGACCCACGGCGTCACGTCCAACACGGCGGGCCTGATCTACGAGGGCGAGTCCGGCGGCCTGAACGAGGCCACCTCCGACATCTTCGGCACCGCGATGGAGTTCTGGTCCAACAACCCCTCCGACGTGGGCGACTACTTCATCGGCGAGAAGATCGACATCTTCGGCAACGGCCAGCCGCTGCGGTACATGGACAAGCCCAGCAAGGACGGCAACTCGCTGGACAACTGGTCGCCGAACGCCGGCGGCGTGGACGTCCACTACTCCTCGGGCATCGCCAACCACTTCTTCTACCTGCTGTCCGAGGGCAGCGGCTCGAAGGTCATCAACGGCACCACCTACAACTCGCCGACGGCCGACGGCAAGGCGGTCACGGGCATCGGCCGGGACAAGGCCGCGGCCATCTGGTACAAGGCCCTCACCTCCGAGTTCAGGGCGAACACCGACTACAAGGGCGCCAGGGACGGCACCTTGAAGGCCGCCGCCGCCCTCTACGGCCAGACCAGCCCCGAGTACACCGCGGTGGCGAACGCCTGGGCGGGCGTCAAGGTCGGCAGCCGCGCCCAGGACCCGGGCGACCCCGGCCCCGGTGACCCCGGTCCCGGCGACCCGGGCAACACCTCCTGGGCCGAGGGCAAGTCCTACAACATCGGTGACACCGTGGTCTACGACGGCGTGACCTACCGCTGCCTCCAGCCCCACACGTCCCAGCCGGGCTGGACGCCGCCGAACGTCCCGGCCCTCTGGGAAGCCGCCTGATCCACCGCCCGGCGCCGCGGCACCCCCACCGGGCCCCGCGGCCCTGAGACGCCTCGTCCACCGCCGCCCAAAGCCTGCCGCCTCCTCGGGGAGGCGGCCAGGATCGGGGTGGGCGGCGGTGGACGAGCGCGACGCCGAACCGGCGCGTCCCGTCCGGAGCTCCGAGGCTCTCCCCGGCCCTGCCGAGGACGGGACCGCCACCTTCCCCGCCCCACGCCACCGTGCCGGGAACCGGTCCCGCCAGGAGGCGCCGGGCGGGTCGAGCCCGAGGAGCCTCGCGAGGACGGCGACCTGCCCGGCGAAATCCTCAACCGGCGGTCGAGCCGCTCGCGGCGACACGACGCCCGTCGATGCCGTGACCGCGCAGGTAGCGGCCGGTCCCCGCGTCCAGGGGCCGGATCAGGTCGGGCAGGAACAGGTGCCGGGGCAGTATCCCCAGCACCTGCTCCCAGCCGTCCGGCAGCAGCCCTTCCTGCAGGAGGGGCACCGCCCATCCGGGTGTTCGCGCACTCACTTGCCCCGCGGCCCGCCCCCGGGCGGAGTGTCCTTGTCGGGATTCGGAGGCGGCGGCGGTTTTGGGTTCTCCGATGGCGGTTTGCTGTGCTTCCCCAAGAGGATCACCCTCCCTGGACGTCCGCAGACCCTCTGCGAACGGTCGTCTCTCAGAGTAGTCGGGTGGTGACGGCGGCTTCCCCGGAACGCGGACGTGTGGACAAGTACGCACGCCTGTCAGCAGGCGCACTCCAGGGCCGTCTCGACGAACCAGGCGATCCAGGGCGACCGGGTCCCCGTCGGCCAAAGTGCCATGGTCCGGTACGGCTCGGCGTCGTGCACCGGGCGGTAGGTCACGTCGGGACGGACGTTCCTCGTGGCCAGTGAAGCGGGTATCAGCGCGACCGCCTGGCCCAGGGCGACCACTTCCAGCAACTGCGCGGTGTCCCGCACGACCGGCCCGTCGGACGGACGATCCGGGTGGCCCAGCCAGTAGCCGCGGTCGACGGTGGTGTCGTCCCATCGGGGTGCCGGTTCGGTCTTCAGGTCGGCGGCGCCGAGGACGTCGCGCGCGGCCAGCTCGTGTCCGGAGGCGAGCGCCGCGACGCGCGGTTCGGTCGCCAGCAGCCGGGTGTCGAGGCCGTGGCCGTGGAAGCACGCCGCGATCGCCACGTCCGCGCGGCCGTCGCGCACCATGTCGGCCTGCTCGCCGAATCCGCTCACCACGACCCGCAGGTCCGGTGCGTCCGGCTCGGCGCGGGCCCGTTCGCGGACCCGGCTCAGCAACTCCGTGGCCACCCCCGGTTTCGCGGTGACCACGATGCCGCGTCCGGGCAGGCCCGCGCGCCGCGTCCGGCGGACGGCGGCGTCCACGGCCTTCAGGACGACGGCCGCCTCACCGGCCAGGGTCTCGCCCGCCGGGGTCAGCGCCAGCCGTTTCCCGGAGCGGTCGAACAGGGCGACGCCCAGTCTGCGTTCCAGCTGGCGCATGGCCCGGGAAAGCGGGGGCTGGGCGATGCCGAGCCGCTCGGCCGCGCGGGTGATGTTCAGTTCCTCGGCGACGGCGCGAAAATAGCGCAGCTCGCGGATTTCCGGCTCCGGCATACCGCCAGGGTATGGGGAGGAACCCTTTCGGTCTTTCCCTCCCGGAGCCGCGGCTGCTGGGATCAAAGGCATGAACGCGAATGAGACGGCCCTGGTCACCGGCGGCAACAAGGGCATCGGCCGGGCGATCGTCCACGCCCTCGCCCGGCGGGGCCTCGTCGTCTATCTCGGCGCGCGGAGTCCCGAGCGCGGCCGTTCGGCCGTCGAAGAACTGAGGAGGGAACCGGGCCTGGACGTTCGGTTCGCGCACCTCGATGTGACCGATCCGAGAACCGTCGAAACGGCCGTTAAGGCGATCGAGGCCGACACGGGACGGCTGGACGTCCTCGTCAACAACGCGGGGATCGCGGCCGGGTGGGACGTCGGGGCGGCCGACGTCACGGCCGCGCATCTCCGCGAGGTGTACGAGGTCAACGTCTTCGGCGTCGTCACGGTGACATCGGCCTGTGTGCCGCTGCTCCGGCGGTCGGGCAATCCGCGGATCGTCAACGTGTCCGGCGGGCCCGGGTCGCTCACCTTCCTGAGCGACCCGGACCACCCTCTTACGGCACGCGCGTCGCTCGCGTACAGCTCGTCCAAGGCCGCGCTCAACGCCCTGACGCTGATCTACGCCGATGCCCTCCGCGCCGACGGGATCAAGGTCAACGCCGCGGGCCCGGGCCTCGTGCCGACCGACCAGAACGCCGCCGCGCCCTTCCCGCGCGGTGACCGCACCGCGGCCGACGGCGCCGTCGTCCCGTCCCTGCTCGCGACGATCCCCGCCGACGGCCCCACCGGCGTGTTCCGCGGCCCGGACTCGCTGGACGACGTCGTCCCCTGGTGAGCGGGCGCCGACGCCCCGCAGGTCAGCGCCCGGTCGCGCCGTCGATGAGTTCCCGCAGGATGTCGGCGTGTCCGGCGTGGCGTGCGGTCTCCTCGATCAGGTGGGTCAGCGTCCAGCGCCGGGACGGCACCGGCCTGCCGGGCTTGGCCGGGGCGGGACCGGTCTCGGTGAGATCGTCCCAGGTGGCGATCCGCGCGTTCGCCTCGGCGCTGGTGGCCCGGTAGGCGGCGAGGATCGTCTCGGCCGTCTCGTCCTGCGTGAGGTGGAACGTGGCCTGCCAGTCCGTGACGGTGTGGCCGAGCAGCCATTGCCGCTCCACATAGGTAAGGTGTTTGACCAGTCCGAGCAGGTTCGTCCCGGACGGCACACCCTGGGCGCGGGCTTGGACTTCGGGGAGGCCCTCGGCTTTGGCGGCGACGGCGTCGCGCAGGTAGTCGAGGAAGCCGGTGAGGACGTCCTTCTCGGCGGTTCCGGTCCGCGGCGGTCCTGTGTCGCGCTTGCGGTTCGCGCTCGTCATCGTCTCTCCCCATGCTCGTCCCAGAAACGGGCGGTTGGTTCGGTCGGACACCACCCTTGCGCGCGCCGCCGCGGAACGCATGGCCATTTTGCCGATATCGCAAGCTCAGGAAGTGTGGCGGACGCCCTGGCTCGCCGACGAGGGCGGATTCGAGCGGCCGGTGGCGGTGTTCAGCCAGAAGGCGCCGCGAAGGCCATGGAAGGCGGCCATGACATAGGCGCCGATGGCGATGGAGACGGCGGCGGCCCAGGGAGCGCTGGACATATCGGCCCAGAAGGCGAGAAGGCCGGTCAACACGACTCCGGTAACGCCGGCGAGCGCGTTGCGCAGCGGTGAGTTCCCTAAGACCGTGGGGAACTCCTCGCCGGCCATGCCCTTGAGCAGGTGTGGCAGCGCGTTGGTCCCCATCAGGCCCGCCAGAAAGGAGAGCGCGATCGTCTGGAACATGGTTCCCCATCTCAGTCTACGGGTGTTGACTGAAATCTAGCCCCGCCCCGACCCTCAGTCAACGGATGTAGACTCAACACGTGGGTCCTGTGTCCCGGGCTGAGCAGCGTCGCCGCACCGAAGAGCGGATCCTGGTGGCGGCGCGGACGCTGTTCGCCGAGCACGGCTATGACCGGACGACGATCCGCGCGATCGCCGCGGAGGCGGACACCGATCCCGGCTTGGTCATGAGGTACTTCGGGTCCAAGGAGAGGCTCTTCGCCAGGGTCGCCGTGGTGGACCGGCCCGAACCCCTCGGCGGAAGCCCCGAGCAGGTCGCCGAGACGCTGCTCGCGGCGCTGGACGCGAAGCTCGCGGCGGAGCCGGTCGGCGCGCTGGCGGCCCTCCGCTCAATGTTCACCCACCCTGAGGCCGCCAGAGAGGTGCGCGAGGCGATGCTCGCCGAGCAGCGCCAAGCCGAAGCGGCGACCCCAGGAGAAGACGCGGCCCTGCGTACGGCGTTGATCGGCGCGCTCACGCTGGGCACCGTCATCGGGCGCTACATGCTGGACCTCGACGGCCTGCGCGACGCATCACCGGAGCAGATCACCGCGCTCCTGCGCCAGCCGTTCCACGCGATCGTCCACGGCCCCCCAAACCCCGATCCCCACGGTGCTCAGGGTGAGACCGATGCTCGTCCGACGCCGGAACGGGGATGACGGTCAGTCCCAGCGGCGGGAGCGGGAGCGTTTGACGTCGGAGCGGCGCTTCTTGTTCTCCAGGCGGCGCTCGTTGATGCCGCGTGGGATCTTCTTCGGGACGCGCTTCTTCGGGGGAGGGGCGATGGCTTCGGCGAGAAGCGCTGCCAAGCGCGCGCGGGCGGCGTCCCTGTTGCGGAGTTGGGAGCGGAACTCTTCTGCGCGGATGGTGAGGACGCCGCGGACGAGGCGTCCGGCCAGGCGGTCCAGGGCGCGTGTCTTGTAGGGCTCCGGGAGGGACGACGCGGCGACGTCGAAGGAGAGTTCGGCGGCGGTCGCGCTGGTGTTGACGTGCTGCCCGCCCGGACCCGAGGAGCGCGAGAAACGCCAGCTCAGCTCGGACTCCGGGATGGAGACCGAGCCGCGGATCGGGAGCTGGTCGGACATGTCAGTGATTATCTCCGGTCGGCCGGAGACGTGTCGCCTGGATTATCGCGCGTGGCGGGACGTGGAGCGGCCGCGTGGCCCCCGCGGGGTCACGCGGCCGCTCGCGGGGCCTTCCCCGGCCCGGGAAGGCCCCTCGGACCGGGGCGCCGTCCGCCCGCCCGCTCCCCCCAGAGCCCGGGCGGACGGCGCCACGGTCAGGTCTGGGCCCCGGCGATGATCTGGTCGGCGACCTTCTTGGCGCTGTTGACCGGGATCGCGAAGCCGACGCCGATGTTGCCCGAGCCGCCGCCGGAGGTGGCGATGGCGGTGTTCACGCCGATCACCTGGCCGGCGGCGTTGACCAGCGCCCCGCCGGAGTTGCCGGGGTTGATGGCGGCGTCGGTCTGGATCGCGTTCTCGATCACCGTCTGCTGCTGCTGGGAGAGCTGCCCGCGCAGGCCGGGCGGGAGGTTCTCCTCGCCGCCGCCGGAGTCGCCCTCCTTGATCTGCCGGCCGAGCGCGCTGACGATGCCCGAGGTCACCGAGCCGTCCAGCCCGAGGGGGCTGCCGACGGCGAGGACCTGGTCCCCGACGGCGAGGGCGGAGCTGTTGCCGAGCGTCGCGGCCCGGAGGCCGGAAACGCCCTCGGCCTTGATCACGGCGATGTCGTCGCGGGTGTCGGCGCCGAGCACGCGGGCGGGTGCGGTCTTGCCGTCGCTGAACTTCACCGTCACCTGCTGGGAGCCGGAGACGACGTGCGCGTTCGTCATGATCACACCGTCCGGGCGCAGGACGACGCCGGAGCCGCCGGAGGTGCCCTGCCGGGTCTGCGCCTGGATCGACACGACGCTCGGCTGGACGGCCGCCGCGACCTGCGCGACCGTGCCCGCCTTGGCGGAGGCGCCGGAGACGGCGGTGGGGCCGGAGTAGACGGTGCGGTCGCCCGCGAGGGCCACCGCGACGGCCGCGCCCGTGCTTCCGGCGCCCACCGCGAGTGCCAGGGCGGCTCCCGCGGCGGCGAGCTTGCGGCGCGTCGTCCACAGCGGCCCGCGCGGGCCGGCGGGAGCGGCGAACGGGGCCGCGGGTGGTCCGGGCGGTGCGGGCGGAGCGGGCCAGGTGTGCCCGTGCGGCGCGAAGTCCGGACGGTGTGGCTCCCACGGTTGCTGGGCGGTCATGTCCTACCCCCTTGTGATGTCACCCATGAGCCTGCGTCCCGGGGCTGGACCCCGCCTGGAGCGAACCTGAAAGTGTGCTGAACGCCGTGCCGGCAAGAGAAAAGCCGTGGTCGAGGGGGCGTGCGGCGTCGCGCCCCCTCGGCCACGGCGGCCGCGGAAGTTGGCCAGGGCGCGTATCCCCGGCCCCCGTCGGGGCCGGGCCGCGCCCTGTGCGTCCACCCAAGCGCACTTTCCTGAACGGAGCCTGAATGATCGCTCTGGGGTCCCGGTCAGTCGGGGTCGAGGGGCAGGACGACGCGGAAGGCGGCGCCGCCGCCCGGCGCGGAGCCGGCCTCCACGAGGCCGCTGTGGGCCGCGACCAGCGCGGCGACGATGGCGAGGCCGAGGCCGGTGCCGCCGTCCTCGCGGGAGCGGGACGGGTCGGCGCGGTAGAACCGCTCGAAGACGCGCTCGGCCTGCTCCGGGGAGAGGCCGGGTCCCTCGTCCGCGACCTCGACGACCGCCGCGGGGCTGCCGTGGAGGGTGCCCGGGGACAGTGTGACCTGCACCGGTGTGCCCTCCGGGGTGTGCGCCCTGGCATTGGACAGCAGGTTGCCGAGCACCTGCCGCAGGCGCGGCTCGTCCCCACGCACCTGGTAGGCCGTGCCGCCCTCGACAGTCAGGTCGATCGCTCGCTCAGGTGAGAGGACTCTGGCCTCCTGGACGGAGTCGGCGGCGACCGCGAGCAGGTCCACCGGGCGCCGCTCGATGGGGCGCTCGCGGTCGAGCCGGGCGAGCAGCAGGAGGTCCTCGACGAGCAGGCCCATCCGGGCGGCGGTCTCCTCGATCCGGCCGATGAGCCGCGCGATCTCGGCCGGGTCGCGGGCGGCGCCCTGGCGGTACAGCTCGGCGAACCCGCGGATCGCGGTGAGCGGCGTGCGCAGCTCGTGGCCCGCGTCCGCGACGAACCGGCGCATGCGCTCCTCGGAGCGGCGCGCGGTCTCCTCCGAGCGGCGCGCCGCCGCCTCGGACTGGGCGCGGGCGCCGAACGCCGCCTCGATCTGGGCGAGCATCGCGTTCAGCGAGCGGCCGAGCCGTCCCATCTCCGTCGACGGATCCGCCTCCGGCACGCGTCTGGCCAGGTCACCGGCGGCGATGGCGCCGGCGGTCTCCTCGACGGCGGCGAGCGGGCGCAGCGAGGCCCGCACCACCCAGACCCCGAGGACGGCCAGGACGGCGAGCACCAGCAGACCCACGATCACGTCGATCGCGACGAGCCGCCCGACGGTGCGTTCGATCTCGTCCATGCTGAGCCCGAGGATCAGCACGCCGCCGCCCGGTATCGGCTGGGCGAGGACGCGCCACGGCGAGCCCGCCCCGCTGCCCGTCACGGTGAACGGCTTGTACAGGTGGTCCTTCAGATTCCCGGGGAGCTTCGGGTAGCCCTCCTCGCCCCACGGCGAGTCCTGGTCGACGGGGCGCCCGGCGGCGTCGCGGATCTGCACGTTCATCTCGCTCGGGATGCGCACGTCGATCTGCGGCTGCCCGGTCTGGAGCTGCGGCACGACCTGCGTCACCGCGCGCTTGACCCAGCCCTCCAGCTGCGTGTCCGCCCGGTCCACCAGGTAGTCGCGCAGGACGGAGGTGCTCGCGGCGCTCATCACCGTCAGCCCGAGCATGACCAGGACGAGCATCCCGGCGATCAGCTTCACGCGCAGCGGCGTCCGGCCCCAGAACGATCCGAGGCGCCACGCCGGCGCGGAGGGCGCCGGGGACGGCGAGGCCATCAGCCCGGGGCGGGGGGCTCGCGCAGCACGTATCCCACGCCCCGCAGGGTGTGGATGAGCCGCGGCTCGACGTTGTCGACCTTGCGGCGCAGCGCGGACACGTACGACTCGACGATCCCCGCGTCGCCCCGGAAGTCGTAGTTCCACACGTGGTCGAGGATCTGGGCCTTCGACAGGACGCGTCCCGCGTTGGCCATGAAGTAGCGCAGCAGCTTGAACTCGGTGGGAGACAGCTGGACGGCCTTACCGTGCCGCCACACCTCGTGGCTGTCCTCGTCCAGCTCGATGTCGGCGAACACCATCCGCGCCGGAGGCTCGGCGGCGCCGCCGCGGAACCGGCGCAGGACGGCGCGGATGCGGGCGATGACCTCCTCCAGGCTGAACGGCTTGGTGACGTAGTCGTCGCCGCCGATCGTCAGGCCCTTGATCCGGTCCTGCACGGAGTCGCGGGCGGTGAGGAACAGCACGGGCGTGTGGTCGCCGCCCGAGCGCAGCCGCCGCGCGACGTCGAACCCGTCGATGTCGGGCAGCATCACGTCCAGGACGATCAGGTCCGGCCGGTGCCGCCGCGCGGCCTGGACGGCGTCGGCGCCGTTCGTCGCGGTGACCACCTCGAAGCCGGTGAAGCGCAGGCTGCCGGAGAGCAGCTCCAGGATGTTCGGCTCGTCCTCGACCACGAGCAGCATCGCCTCGGCGGCCCGCCCGCCGCCCGCCGTCCGTTCACCCAATGACACGTGGTCCCCCTCCACAATCATCGCCGAGCGTCTCACCCGAACCTGAACGTCCCCTGAACGCCCGCCGATGGTCCCCCGGAAAACGGTCAGCGGCCGAGGGCCCGGATGGCGCGCATGGCCTCGCGGCGCGTGTCGCCGGACAGGGTGTCGATGTAGACCCCGCCGTCCAGGTGGCCGCACTCGTGCTGGAGGCAGCGGGCGAGGTACCCGGTGCCCTCCACGCGGACGGGCGCGCCCCCGGCGTCCACGCCCTCGACGACCGCGCGGGGGAAACGGGGGGTGGCGAAGCGCAGGCCCGGCAGGGACAGGCAGCCCTCCGGCTCCACGAGCGGCTCGCCGTCGGCGGCCACCAGCACGGGGTTGACCACATGGCCGACGTGCCGGCGGCCGCGCGCGTCGTCGCAGTCGTAGACGAACGCGCGCAGCGGGACGCCGACCTGGTTGGCGGCCACGCCGGCGCCGTCCTCGTCGTACATCGTGATGAACATGTCGTCGATCAGGCGTTCCAGCGACGTGCCGAACGTCCGGACGGGATCGCACGGGGTGCGCAGGACGGGGTCGCCGAGGAGCCTGATCGGCCGGGCGGTGCCGCGGCGCCGTCCTCTGCGGCCGGGGCGCGCGGTGGTCTTCTTGCTCACTCCAAGATCGTAGTAAACGACGGCGGCGCGTCCCGGCGGGAAGGCCGGGACGCGCCGCCGCGCGCGGTCGGTCAGCCGGCGTCCGCCGGGCCGCGGGGCGGCTGCGGCGGGACGGGGCCGTCGGTGTCCTCCAGCGGGCGCGGCACCCGGGCCTGCTGCGGGACGTGCGTGGACGGGGACTCGGCCGCGGCCGGCTCCGGCTCGGGCTTCTTGATGGACGGGGTGCTGCCCGCCGGCAGCGGGGTCGCCGTGGACGGCTTGACCGCCGGGGCGGGCTTGGCCGGGGTGGCGCCGCCCACCGCGGTGGCCGGGGCGGGCTTGGCCGGGGCGGGCTTGGCCTGGGTGGCGGTGGCCGGGGCGGGCTGCGCGGGCGGCGCCTGCTTGCGCGGCGCGGTCGACCGGACGGCGTCCTCGACCATCTTCTCCAGCGGGCCCGCCTCGTTCTCGGCGGTCAGCAGGCGGTGCAGGGTCTCGCTGATCTCGGTGAGGCGCTGCAGGGCCTGCGTGTGGTTCTTGGTGAGCGAGGTCAGCCGCTGCGTCGCGCCCTCGTTGATCACGCTCGCGCGGCGCTCGGACGCGGTGAGGGTGCGCTCGGCCTCCAGCCGCGCGCTGGTCACCGTCTGCTCGGCCTCCTGCTTGGCGGCCGACAGGACGCTCTCGGACTCCTTCTTCGCGGACGCGAGCACGTGCTCGGCCTTGTCCTGCGCCTGCGCCAGGTTCTTCTCGGCGTGCGCGCGGGCGTCGTCGATGATGCGCTTGGACTCCTGCTCGGCGTCGGCGCGGATCTCGGCGCCCTTGGACTCGGCCTCGGCGACCTTGTCGCTGGCCTCGTCCTCGGCGAGGTTGATGATCTGACGGAGCCGGTCGCTCAGGTCGTCCCCGGTCGGCTTGCGGGCCTCCCGGAGCTCGGCCATCTCGCGGCGGATGCGCTCGGCGTCGTCCTGGGCGCGGGCGAGCCGCGACTCGAGCTCGCGGTGCTTCTGCTGGGCGCGCGCGATGAAATCGTCGACCTGGCGGCGGTTGTAGCCGCGCATGACGATCTCGAAGGACTCTTCTTGGAGGAGGTTCGGCAGGATTTCGGCTTCGTTGCTCATGGTGCCTTGGGGGGTCGTTGGCGGGGGTCATCACCCCGTCAGGGTCGGCTGCGACTCTCACCCGCCTGTGAGCGGGCCCACATTAGAAACGTCAGGATCGACTCTTGTCCGGTCCACCCCTTTCGCGCAACCGGAACACTCTTCTCGCTGCCGTTTCTTCATCTGGGGAGGGCTGACAAACTATCTAATTTCAGGAGAATTCGCGCTAACTCGGACCCGTGTCGCGGAGACCGGATGCGGCCCGGAGCCGGACCGGTCACGCCCGCGGCCCCGCGGCCCCGGCGTCCTCCGGCGCAGCCTCCCGCGCCCCGGTCACGCCCCGGTCACGCCCCGGCCGCGACCTGGGTGTCGCGCGCGCCTAGCATCGGGCCCATGAACTACGTGGGTTCGCTGGGTGAGGATCGACCGACAATCCATCCGGACGCGTGGGTCGCGCCCGGCGCCGTCGTCGTCGGACGGGTGACGCTGGGCCGCGGATCGAGCGTCTGGTACGGCTCGGTGCTGCGCGGCGAGGACGAGGACGTCGTCGTCGGCGACGAGTGCAACATCCAGGACCTGTGCTGCCTGCACTGCGACCCGGGCCTGCCCGCCGTCCTGGAGGACCGCGTCAGCCTCGGCCACAAGGCGATGGTGCACGGCGCCCACGTGGAGACGGGCTCGCTCATCGGGATCGGCGCGATCGTGCTGAACGGCGCCCGCATCGGCGCCGGGACCCTGATCGCGGCCGGTGCGCTGGTGCCGCCGGGGAAGAAGATCCCGTCCGGGGTGCTGGTCGCCGGGACACCGGGGAAGATCGTCCGGGAGCTGACCGACGACGACCGTCTCGTCCTGGACAACACCCCGCCCATCTACGCGGAGAAGGCCCGGCGGCACCGCGAGGCGTCCTGGGAGCGTCCGGGGGACAGCGAATGATGGCCCTCTGACCAGCGGAGACGGGTCTTCGGTGGTGCCGGGGGGAGCCCGGGGGCCGCTCGGCTGACTACCATGACCTGCGTGGTGTGGGGACCGGGCTATGGCAGTGCTCAGCCGCCCAGCCCCCGGATGGGCCAGGATCCGTTCGCGGAGGCGGAGCGGGACACGAGGGCGATGGTGGCCGCCGCGTGGTGGCCGTCGGCGCCTCCGCAGCAGCGCCAGCACGCCATCGGGGGACGGATGCTCGTCCTTCCCGACGGCACGTGGTGGCTGTTCGGAGCGTGGGCGCGCTGGTACCGGCTGCATCCGTCCGACGGCCAGTGGTACCTCTGCCCGCCGCCCCGCACGCCCGCCGTCCGGATGGCCGCCCGTCCCGCGCAGGGCGCGGCGCAGGTGCCCACGCTGCCGCCGCACGTGGTGCCCGCCGGGCCCGACTTCTCCTTCGACCCGCCCGCCGGGCTCCCGTTCGTCGGGCACGGTTTCGCGACCGAGCTGACCTCGCGGGTCCGCGCGACGGTGGAGTCCGCCGCGGCGCTGCCCGCTCCGGAGTACCCGCACTGGTGGTCGCAGTTCACGCAGGAGACGCCCTCCACGGTGGCGGTCGCCTGGGGCGTGATGCTGTGGTGCGCGTCCGCGCCCGCGTTCGACGCGCGGCTGGACCCGCAGATGCTCGACCTCTGGAAGCCCTACCGCGCCAAGCCGCTGCCGGACGTGGACGGCCCGCGCTGGCTCACCCCGCCCGCTCTGGAGACGCTCGTCGGGCTCTACTCCGAGCGCCTGCGCGCCAGCCGCGTCGACGCCGCCGTGGTCGTCCTGCGGACGATGTGGGCGGTGGCCAGCGCGCTCCGCGAGGACCCCCGGTTCCAGATCCGGGCCGACGCGCTGCTCGCGATCCTCGGCACCACCCTCAGCAACCCGACCGTCGACTATGGGGCGCTCCCGTACGGTGACCAGGCGCTCGTCCAGCAGTGGCTCACCCGCTGCCCGCCCAACCTGGTGCCCGCGCTGCGGAACGAGAGCTCGCCCGGCGACAACTTCCGGCACGCCTTCTACACGCTCAGCGAGGCCATCGCCGACCTGTCCGGCGACCCGGCCGACCCCGCGTACGTGGAACCGCGCCTGGTGGCGGCCGCCCTGCTCGCCGCCGACCTGGGCGTCGTCCGCAAGGACGTGGCCGGTTCCATCGTCCCGTGGCTGGACCCTGAGATCCGCTACACGGTGCAGGCCGTGTCGGAACAGAAGGGCCATCCGCTGCGGCGGCTCTGGCCCGACGACATGCGCCTACCCGAGCCCCTACGCTCCGCGGCGGGATCCGGGCCCGGAGCCGAGACGCTGCTGGCCGCCATGTACGAGGTGGATCTGGCCTGGTGCCGCCTTGGCGGAATGCCCGCGCGCCCCCGCGGCTTCCCCGTTCCGACCGCCATCATCGCGGGGATCATCGGACGGAACCGCGCGCGCGCCACCGCCGCCGTGCCGACACAGGCCCCGCCGCCGAATCCGGTGCCGTCCCAGCCATCCCCTTTCGGTATGCAGAGCCAGCCCGGTCTCGCGCCCGGAGCGTCCCCGCAGACCCCCGGCATGCCCGCCCAGCCGGACCGGCCCTTCGTCCAGCCACCTGCGCAGCCGGGATGGGAGAACGCGCCAGGTCCGGCGGGCCAGATCCCTCACGCAGGGCAGCAGGCCGCCTTCGCTTCCCCGGACCCGCTGATGGCCCCATCCGCGCAGGCGGAGGAGAAGGACGAGGGAAGCGCGGCGCCGCCGTACACGGAACTGGGCTTCCAGCGCCCCGGTTCTTCCGGTCTGCCGCAGCACGCCCAGCAGCAGGCCGCATTCGGCATGCCCGGCGTCCAAGGGCAACCCCCGCACGGGGCGCCGAACCCTGGTCAGCCGCCTTACGGCGCCCCCGAACCACCGCAGCCCCAGTACGCGGCGCCGGAACCACCCAAGCCCGTCTACGAAGCCCCGCAACCCGCCTACGAGCCACCACACCCTCCGCAACCGCCGCAGCCTGCGTATTCGGCGCCCGAACCCCAGCACGGTGGCTTCTCCCCTGCGGAGGAGGAGAACCAGCAGAACGAGCCCTTTGTGCCGCCCTACACCCAGCTGGGTTACCAGCGCCCGGGGGCGGGGCCACCCGTCCAGGGGCTTCCTCCCGGGGCGAACGTCCCGCCGAATCCCGTCGCGGCGTCCATGCAGAGTGGTCCGTCACCACAGAACCAGCCACTCCAGCAGCCGCCTCAACCCGAGGTGCCCCAACCCCAGCCTCAGGCGTTCGACGCATACGCCACCCGCGTGGAGGACCCGGTGCGTTCGCCGCAGGGCGGTGCGCCCATGCAGCAACCGCCGCAGCCGGGCCCGCCGGGCACGCGCGTCCTGAGCCCGGACGACATCGCAAGCGATGACCCGGGTGCCGGTTCGGGCGGCGGCGCGGGCGGCGGCGCCGGCGGCGGCCGGGGCGCGACGCCCGGCCCCGGCACGCGCGTCATGTCCGAGACGATGGTCGGCGACTTCGACTTCCTTGACGACACGCCGTCGCCTGAGCGGCCCGTCTCCGAGATCCCGCCGCCGGAGGACCTCAACCGGCGCCGCACGCTGGAGCGGTACGGCATCGGCTACGTCTGCGGCGAGCACGACGCGGCCGCGCTGCTGGACGACCTGCGCGCGCAGGTCGAGGCGTGGAACGCCCCGGCGGGCGGGGCCGCCGAGCAGACGCGCGTGGACGGGGCGCCCAGCTCGATCCGCGCCGGGGTGCCCGGCGTGCTGCTGGTCGGCGATCCTCACTCGGGGCAGCGGCGGCTGGCCCGCATGATCGCGCTGATGCTGGCCGACGCGGGCGTCGGCGACGGTGCGATCCGCGCGCATGACGCCGAGGACGTGCGCGACGCGCCCGCCGAGCGGCTGGCGCAGGTGTTCGCGCAGGAGGGTCCGGCGATCCTGTTCGAGCGGCTGGACGTCGCGATCGCCTCGGCGCTCGACCCGGTCGCCGCCGCGGGCGCGGTCCGCCGGGCCCGCCGCGACCCCGTCAACGCGACCCCCGTGATCGCGACGTGCGGGCCGCGCGCCTACAAGCGGCTGCTCCAGGACCACCCGAAGCTCGTGCAGGTGTTCCGTGTCCACCGGATGCCCGACCTGAGCGACCTCGACAACCGGATGACGCTGCTGCACCTGCTGGCCGAGGAGCGGCGCGTCACGATCGGCGCGTCCGCGCTGGAGGTCGCCCGCGAGGACCTGGAGCGGCTGCGCGGCCCCGGCGACCTCGTCAACGCCCGGCTGGTCGAGACCTACCTCGACCAGGCGTGCCAGCGGCACCTGGAGCGCGCCGGGGCGTCCCGCGACCGGCTCGTGCTGACCCCCGACGACCTCGCGGGCGTCGCCGAGGGCATCGAGCCCGCGCTGCGCCCGCCCGGCGACATCGGCGGCTACCTGCGGCGCCTCGACCAGCTCTCGGGGCTGGAGGAGGTGAAGGCGGCCGTCCGCGGGCTGGCCGAGGAGGCGGGTCTCGCCGCCGACCGCGCGCGGTACGGGATGTCCGCGGACGACGGCCGGCATCTGATCTTCACCGGGCCGCCGGGGACGGGCAAGACCACCGTGGCCGGGCTCGTCGGCGGCATCTACGCGGCGCTCGGGCTGCTGGAGTCGGGGCACGTCGTGGCGTGCCGCCCGGTGCACCTGGCGGGCCGCGACGCGGTCGACACCGAGAACCGGGTGGCGAGCATGATCGAGCAGGCGCTCGGCGGGGTGCTGCTGATCCAGGAGGCGTACCGGCTCGACCGGAGCCCGGCGGTGGTGAGCGAGCTGCGGCGGGCGATGCACGACCGCGGCACGCGGTTCGTGGTGGTCTGTTCCAGCCCGGCGGCCGAGATGGAGGGCTTCCTCGCGGGCAACCCCGGCTTCCGCGGCGAGTTCGGCCGGGTCCTGGAGTTCACCGGGATGGGCGACCGCGACATGGTGGGGCTGTTCCAGAGCTACGCCGAACGCGACCTCTACATGCTGGACGAGGAACTGCGCGTCGAGCTGCTCGGCCGCTTCGCGCGGATGCGCGAGGACCCCGCGTTCGCCTACGCCCGCACCGTCCGCGCGCTGTTCGAGCAGACCGTCGCGCGGCAGGCGGCGCGGCTCGCGGGCGCCGACGTCAACGCGGCGACGGTGGCGCGCCTCACGCCCCGTGACCTGCCGGAGACCCCGCTGGAGCAGATGCTGGGCGACTTCCGGGCGGGCGCCTGAGCCGTGCGCGGCGCGGCGCCCCGGCTCTCCATGGAGATCGTTCACGCAGGCCCGGCGGCCGCATCATGTCCTCCTGACCCGGGAAGACCAGGGAGGAGAGTGGCCCATGAATGGCCCTCTTGGGTCATGTGCCGGCCGGGGAAGGAAGGTTAGCCTCGACTTGGGTGTGGGGAACGAACGGAGGTGGACGCGGTGCGCCAGTATCTCGACCTGCGCGTCCACGACCGCGTTGCGCTGGACGAGATCGAACTCTATGCCGAGATGCTCAGCGCGGTGGCGGCGGCCGAGCGGCCGCTGACCGTCGCGGAGATCGATTCGGTGCTCGGAGTGCGATCCGACGACGCCGGTCGTCGCGAGCTGACGCCACAGGACTAGCCGAGGCCCGCAGCAGGCACCGGGGACGCCGACTTACGGGCGTCCCCGGTTCGCGTTAGAGGCCCGCCGTAGATGCATCGGGGACAGGCCGACTCCGGCCCCCGTGCAGGTTCCGGAACGATCGGATGGTCCGTTCCATGGCGCGCGGATGGACGGTCCGGGCTCTCCGCATCGTCAGCGGTCTCCCCGGCCCCGGTCCTCGGTGGCGCGCCGTCCGGGCCAACACCACGGACGGTGACCGCTCTCTACGTCGTCTTCCGCCGGCGCCCGCCCGGTCTCGCGGCATGCCCGACCTCCTGCGCGAGGGTGCTCGCGTGCCGTCCGCGGCCGTCCGGGGCGATGCTGTAACGAATCTCACTCGTGATCGAGATTACTCTCCGTAGGCACGTCTCCCCACGCCGCCAGCACGGTCAATCGCCGCAGATAGGGGGCTCTGGCCAGGGTAGGCACCGAGTGATCCCGGGCAATCTTGTAGGTGAGAGGATGGCGGACACCAGCGGAAGCTAGGGCAAAGGTTCTTTTTACGACTGGTTGCGCCTACGATCCTCTGCGGACTGTTCCGGCACATCAGGAGAACGACGTGCGCTTGCGTCTCACGCCGCGTGAGGACAGCTTCTACGACATGTTCGCCGACTCGGCGAACAACCTGGTCACCGGCGCCAGGCTGCTCGTGGAGCTCATCAGCGACGGCGCCGACCGGCCCGCCATCGCCGAGAAGATGCGCGCGTGCGAGCACGCGGGCGACGAATGCACCCATGCGATCATGCGCAGGCTGAACGAGACGTTCATCACGCCCTTCGACCGCGAGGACATCTACCGGCTGGCCTCGACGATCGACGACGTGATGGACGAGATGGAGGAGGCGGCCGACCTCGTCGTCCTCTACAAGATCGACGAATTCCCCAAGGGCATCGTCCACATGGTGGAGGTGCTGGAGCGGGCCGCCGAGCTCACCGCCGAGGCGATGCCGAGGCTGCGCTCGATGAAGGAGCTCAACGAGTACTGGATCGAGATCAACCGGCTGGAGAACCAGGGCGACCAGGTCTACCGCAAGCTGCTCGCGCACCTGTTCAGCGGCGAGTACGACCCGCTGACCGTGATGAAGATCAAGCAGGTCGTCGACCGGCTGGAGGAGGCGGCCGACGCGTTCGAGCACGTCGCCAACACGGTCGAGACCATCGCGGTCAAGGAATCATGAGCACGCCGGGGGACCCGGGCGCGACCCTGCTGCGGGAACCGCCGGCCGACGCCGGGGAGAGCCTGGGGGAGCAGGCCACCCGGCGGGTCACCGGGCGGGCGTGGCTGCTGCTGCTCGCCGGCGTCCTGCTGGTCATGGCGCTGGGCGCGGTCGGCCTCCGCTCCGACGCGCAGGCGGCGGTGCTCGTCCTGGTCGTCGTGATCTCCCTCGTCTTCGACTACACCAACGGGTTCCACGACGCGGCCAACGCCATCGCCACGGCGGTGTCGACGCGGGCGCTGACGCCGCGCGTCGCGCTGCTGATGGCCGCGGTGATGAACATGCTGGGCGCGCTGCTCGGCGTCGAGGTCGCCAAGACCATCAGCGACGTCATCACCCCGCCGTCCGGACTGCACGGCCTCACCGTGATCGCCGCGGGCGTCCTCGGTGCGATCACCTGGAACCTCATCACCTGGTACTTCGGGCTGCCGTCCTCCTCCTCGCACGCGCTGATCGGCGGCGTGGTCGGCGCGGGCATCGCGTCCTCCTCGACGGTGAACTGGTCGAGCGTCGTCGACAAGGTCGCGGTGCCGATGGTGGTCTCCCCGGTCGTCGGGTTCCTCCTCGCCTACTCGGTGATGATCGCGATCCTGTGGATCTTCCGGCGGTCCCACCCGGGCCGGATCGGCCGCCGCTTCCGCATCGCGCAGACGCTCTCGGCCGCCTCCCTCGCCCTCGGTCACGGTCTGCAGGACGCCCAGAAGACGATGGGGATCATCGTCCTCGCGCTGGTCACCACCGGCCACTCGAACGGCGACTCGGTGCCGACCTGGGTGATCGTGGCATGTGCGGGCGCACTGTCCCTTGGTACGTACGCGGGCGGCTGGCGGATCATGCGGACGCTCGGCCGCAAGGTGATCGAGGTCGATCCGCCGAAGGGCTTCGCCGCGGAGGCGACGGCGTCCGTCGTCCTGTACGTCACCGCCTATTTCTGGCACGCTCCAATCTCCACCACCCACACGATCACCTCGGCGATCATGGGCGCGGGCGCGACGAAGCGGCTGTCGGCGGTGCGCTGGGGGATGGCGGGCAACATCGTCCTCGCCTGGGTCCTCACCATGCCGATGGCCGCCGCCGTGGCCGCCATCGTCTACGGTCTCGTCCACTTCTTCGGCGCCTGACGGCTGCGCACCGCGCGGGGAGGCCCGCCGTCTCCAGGGTCGGCCCTGGAAACGGCGGGCCCGATGATGCCGCTAGCCGCCCGAGATGCGGTTCAGGGGCGGGGGTGAGACGGTGCCCTGCGCGCCGAGGTAGGCGACGAAGCCGTCCAGGTCGATCGGGCCGAGGACCTGGTCCTTGCCCTGGGTGAACACGCTGAAGCCGTCACCGCCGCCGAGCAGGAAGTTGTTCGCCGACACCTTGTAGGCCGCCGCCGGGTCCACCGGCGTCCCTTCGATCGTGATCGCCGAGACACGGTCGCCGACGGGCCTGGAGCGGTCGATGGTGAAGTGCAGGTTGGCCGAGGGCTGCAAAATCTTCTCGCCCGCCGCCGTCCACTGCTGCTCCAGCAGCGCGTCGAGCTGCGCACCCGTCAGCGACGTCACGCCCATCACGTTGCTGAACGGCTGGACCGTGAACGCCTCCCCGTAGGTGACGACGCCGTCGCCCTCGCCGCCGCTCGCCTTGTAGGTGAGGTCGGCGCGGACGCCGCCGGGGTTCATCAGCGCGACCTGGGCGCCCTTGTCCTTCATCGAGGCCAGCTGCGCGTCCGCGACGAGGTCGCCGAGCGCGGTCTCCCCGGCGGGGGAGGGTGCGCGGGTCACATCCGCGGTGATCTTGCCGACCGGCTTGTTCGCGATGGCCGCGACCCGGTCCTTCCAGGTCTGGACGAACGACACGGTCGCCGGGTCCGGCGGGACGTCGCGCGTCACCACGTGGTTGTCGCCCTTCAGCGACGAGCGGACGACGTCGCCCGTCCGCGTGTCCACCTCGAAGTCGACCTGCGTGATCACCCGCCCGAACGACGAGCCGGACGAGTACAGCCGCGGCCGCCCCTCCGGGTCCGGCACCGAGCACACGTACTGCTGGTGCGTGTGCCCGGACAGCACCACGTCGATCTCCGGGTCGGCCTCGCGGGCGATGCGCGTCCCGGCGCCGGGAACGGTCCCGCACTCGTCCGGCCGGTTGCCCGCCTTGACCTGGTCGCCCTCGTGGACGAGCAGCACCATCGCGCGGACGCCCCGCCGCTTCAGCTCGCGCGCGGACCGGTTCGCCGCGGCCACCTCGTCCTCGAACGTCAGGCCCTTGATGCCGTCCGCGGTCACGATCGTCGGGGTCGTCCTGGTCACCACGCCGATGAAGCCGACCTTCACCCCGTTGACGCGGCGGATCGTCCACGGCCTGAGGGCGGGCCTGTTCTTCTTGTCCAGCAGGACGTTCGCCGCGAGGTAGTCGAACTCCGCGCCCTTCCACCTGCCCTCGGGGGAGCAGCCGTCCACCGGGTGGCAGCCGCCGTCCTGGATGCGCAGCAGCTCCCGGTACCCCTCGTCGAACTCGTGGTTGCCGACCGCCGAGGCGGTCACGCCGACGTTCCCGAGGAACCGGACCGAGGGCTCGTCGTGGTACGCGGCGGAGATCAGCGGCGACGCGCCGATCAGGTCGCCCTGCGCGACGGTCAGCGTGTGCCGGTCGGCGAGCCGCTTCAGGTGCGCGGCGACGTAGGCGGCGCCGCCGGCGGGAACGGCGGTGCCGTTCTCGTCGATCGCGGTGCCCGAGCTTCCGGTCGGCGTCTCCAGGTTGCCGTGGAAGTCGTTCAGCGCGAGCAGCCGCACTGACGCGGTGGGCGCGGGCCGCGCGGCGGCCGGCTGCGCGGCCGCCGCCAGCGCCGTCAGCCCGGCCGCGGCGCAGGCCAGGAGGGTGCGTCGTCGAGTCATGGTGTGAACGTAGGTCAGCCCGGCATACGGATCTCTGCGACTCAGTGACGTTCGTGTGACGTTTCCATCAGGGCCGGGCGGGGCGCGCCGCCCGGCCGTGCGCCTACGCTGGTGATCGTGAAGCAGCCCGAGATCGACGGCGTCCTCGCCGCGGCGGAGGCGGCCGCCGAGGCCGACGGTGTCGCCCCCCTGTCGGAGCACTCGGTGCTCGCGCTCCGTGCCGGTGCGCCCGCGCTGACCGTCTCGGACGGCTCCGCCGTCGTCGCCTGCGCCCGCCTCGACCCGGCGGCGGACGGCGAGCCCGCCTCCGGTGAGCTGTTCGTCCACCCTGGTCACCGCAGGCGCGGTCACGGCCGGCGGCTATTGCGCGCCCTGCGCGAGGAGGCCGCGGGCCCGCTGCGCGTCTGGGCGCACGGGGATCTGCCCGGGGCCGCGGCGCTGGCCGCCGCCGAGGGCATGACCCGCGCCCGGGCCCTGTTCCAAATGCGCCGACCGGCCGACCGGCCGCTCCCCGACCCGAAGGTCCCCGACGGCGTCGGCGTCCGCACCTTCCGCCCCGGCCGGGACGAGGACGCCTGGCTGACGGTCAACGCCCGAGCCTTCGCCACCCACCCCGAGCAGGGCTCCTGGACGATCGACGACCTCCGCGCCCGCGAGTCGGAGTCCTGGTTCGACCCGTCCGGCTTCTTCCTGGCCGAACGCGACGGGCGCCTCGCCGGCTTCCACTGGACGAAGGTGCATCCGGGCGGCCTCGGCGAGGTCTACGTCGTGGGCGTCGACCCGTCCGCCCAAGGGCTCGGCCTGGGCCGGGCCCTCACGCTCACCGGCCTCCACCACCTGCGCGACCAGGGCCTCACCGAGCTGATGCTGTACGTGGACGAGTCCAACCGCGCCGCCGTGCACCTCTACGAGACGCTGGGTTTCACCAAGTACGCCGTGGACGTCATGTACGCCTAGTCACTATGGACGCCTAGCCACTGCGATCCCGGCCCGCACCTCTTCTTGATCCCCCTCCGGCCCCCGGGCCGGGGCTTCGGCGCGCGTGGGCTTCCGCAGGTCAGAGCGCTCGTCGGGGTTGTGGCGGCGGCGGTTCCCCAGGACACCGGCGGCTCAAACGCGGTTGACCGAAGGCGGGGAGGGGTTTGGCCGGCGTGAGCTGCGGTGTTAACCCGGTGGACATGCCAAATCGGGGCATTCTTCGTAGCTCTGCCCGTCTCAGTTCATTCTTCGTTCACCTGGATCGGGGCGGCTGGTCACCTGGTCTGCTTAGCGTCGCATCCGACGGCAACCCCGCCACCTGGCCGAACCCTGCCAGCGTGACGGGCGGGGGACGTGCCCGACGAGACTAACGAGGAGACCCTCCGGTGAAGAACGGTTCCCGACTCGCCGCCCTGGGCGGTGTGGTCGTCGCGGGGGCGATGGCCCTGTCGTCCTGCGGGAGCGACGACAACACGTCCGCGGCGAGCGCCAGCAACGCGCCTTCAGGCAAGATCGACTGCGCGAAGGCGAGCGTGAACGCCGCCGGGTCGAGCGCTCAGAAGAACGCCATCGAGGAATGGACCAAGCAGTACTCGCTGCAGTGCGCGGGGGCCAACCTCAACTACAACCCGAGCGGCTCGGGCGCCGGCATCCAGGCGTTCACCTCGGGGCAGGTGGCGTTCGCCGGCTCGGACTCGGCGCTCAAGCCGGAGGAGGTCGGGCCGGCCAAGCAGCGCTGCCAGGGCTCCAGCGCCCTGAACCTGCCGATGGTCGTCGGGCCGGTCGCGGTGGTCTACAACCTCCAGGGCGTGGACGGGCTGAAGCTGTCGTCCGAAACGATCGCCGGTGTCTTCTCGGGGAAGATCAAGACCTGGAACGATCCGGCCATCGCCAAGGAGAACGCGGGCGCCAAGCTCCCGTCCTCGCCGATCAAGCCGATCTACCGGTCGGACGAGTCCGGCACCACGGACAACTTCACGAACTACCTGCACACCACCGCGCCGAAGATCTGGACGTGGGAGAAGGCCAAGAAGTGGCCGAACTCCACCGGCCAGGGCGCGCCGAAGTCCGACGGCGTGACCAGCCAGGTCAAGAGCACCGCGGGCGCCATCTCCTACGTCGAGCTGTCGTACGCGACGAACAACAAGCTGCAGACCGCCCAGGTCAAGAACGGCGCCGGCGAGTACACGACGCTGTCGCCCGAGAGCGCGTCCAAGGCCGTCGCGGGCGCCGAGGTCGTCGGCACCGGCAACGACGTCGCGCTGAAGATCGACTACACCACCAAGGAGGCCGGGGCCTACCCGATCGTCCTGGTGACCTACGAGGTCGCGTGTGAGAAGGGGCTGCCGGCCGAGCAGGCCAGGTTCGTCAAGTCCTTCCTCACCTACACCTCCAGCGCCGACGGCCAGAAGATCCTGACCGGCCTCGGCTACGCGCCGGTCCCGGACAGCGTGCTGACCAAGGTCCAGACGTCGGTCAAGGCACTGTCCTGACGACCGACCACGACTCCGACAGCCCCGCCGCCGACCAGCTCGGCGGCGGGGCCGGTCTGGGTTCCGCCGAAGTGATCCAGGGAGGTCCCCCCGTGACCAGCGATTCCGGCGTCGAGGCGACCGCCGGCGCAAGGCATCGCGCCACCGGCAGCCTGCGGATGGGCACCGGCCGGGCCGGTGACAAGATCTTCGTCTCGGCGGCCCGGGGCTCGGGCATCGCCGTTCTGGCGATCATGGCCGCCATCGCGATCTTCCTCGTCTGGAAGGCGATCCCGGCGCTCCAGGACAACAAGGCGAACTTCCTGACCGCCGAGGAGTGGAACCCCAACGCCACGCCGCCGCGGTTCGGCATCGCGCAGCTGGCGTTCGGGACGATCGTGTCGTCGCTGCTGGCGATGCTCATCGCCACCCCGGTGGCCATCGGCATCGCCCTGTTCATCTCGTTCTACTCGCCGCGGAGGCTGGCGTCGGGCCTCGGCTACGTCGTCGACCTGCTCGCCGCGGTGCCCAGCATCGTGTACGGCCTGTGGGGCCTGGTGTTCCTGTCCAAGCACATGGAGGGGATCAGCGGGTTCCTCAACGGGATCCTCGGGTGGATCCCGCTGTTCGGCGGCGACTCCCCGGGCAAGAACTCGATCTTCACCGCCTCGGTGGTCCTGGCGATCATGATCCTGCCGATCATCTCCTCGATCACCCGCGAGGTGTTCCTCCAGGTCCCGCGGGCGAACGTGGAGGCCGCGCTGGCGCTCGGCGCGACCCGCTGGGAGACGATCCGGATGGCGGTGCTGCCGTACGGCCGGTCCGGCATGATCGGCGCCTCGATGCTCGGGCTCGGCCGCGCGATGGGCGAGACGATCGCCGTCGCGATGGTGCTGACCTACGTGCCCGGCATCAACATCCACCTGCTGGAGAACGGCGGCGCGACGTTCGCCTCCAACATCGCCAACAGCTTCGACGAGGCGACGACGACCGGCCGCGGCGCGCTGATCGCCTCCGGCCTCGTGCTGTTCGCGATCACCCTCGTCGTCAACATGGCGGCCCGGGCCGTGGTGGCGCGCCGCAAGGAGTTCGTGTGAGCATCCTGACCAACACCCCCCGTTCCTCGCTCGGGTCGGTGTCACCCGTCCGCAAGGTCAAGGACAGGGCCGTCCAGGGCCTGGTGTACCTGGCGTTCGCGCTGGCGCTGATCCCGCTGGTGTCGGTGCTGTGGACCGTCATCGGCAACGGCGTGAAGCGGCTGGACGCCGACTTCCTCAACCGCTCCATGAACGGCGTCAGCGGGCGGGACACCGGCGGCGGCGCCTACCACGCCATCGTCGGCACGCTGGAGCAGGTCGCCATCGCCAGCGTCATCGCGGTGCCCATCGCGGTGCTGACGGCGATCTACCTCGTGGAGTACGGCGGCAACGGCCGGCTCGCGCGGACGATCAGCTTCTTCGTCGACGTCATGACGGGCATCCCGTCGATCGTCGCGGGCCTGTTCGTGCTCGCGCTGTGGCTGCTGACCCTCGGCTTCGGGTTCTCCGGGCTCGCCGGCGCGCTGGCCCTGACGATCCTGATGATCCCCACTGTGGTCAGGGCGACCGAGGAGATGCTGAAACTCGTCCCCAACGACCTGCGGGAGGCGTCGTACGCGCTCGGCGTGCCGCGCTGGCGGACGATCATGTTCGTGGTCGTCCCCACCGCGCTCACCGGCATGATCACCGGGATCATGCTGGCGGTGGCCCGCGTCATGGGCGAGACCGCGCCGCTGCTGCTCACGATCTTCTTCACGAAGGCGATCAACACCGACCCGTTCTCCGGCCCCCAGGGCTCGCTGCCCACCTTCATCTGGGAGCAGGCGAAGGACCCGAGCCAGAACTCCATCGACCGCGCCTGGACCGGCGCGCTCGTCCTGATCCTCATCATCATGCTGCTCAACCTGGTCGCCCGGCTCGTCGCCGGACGGCGCAGCCCCGCCGGCCGCTGACGTTCCGGCAGACCCCGGCCTGATCACCCCACAAGGAGCATTCACCCCATGGCCAAGCGGATCGAAGTCTCCGGACTGCACGCCTTCTACGGCGGCGTCCACGCCATCGAGGACATCTCGATGACGGTCGAGCCGCGCTCGGTGACGGCGTTCATCGGGCCGTCGGGCTGCGGCAAGTCGACGTTCCTGCGCACCCTCAACCGGATGCACGAGGTCATCCCCGGCGCCCGTGTCGAGGGCAAGGTGCTGCTGGACGACGAGGACCTCTACGCCTCGTCGGTGGACCCGGTGGCCGTGCGCCGCGTCGTCGGCATGGTGTTCCAGCGGCCGAACCCCTTCCCCACGATGTCCATCTACGACAACGTGGCGGCGGGCCTGAAGCTCAACGGCGTCCGGCGCAAGAGCCAGCTCGACGAGATCGTGGAGAGCTCGCTCCAGGGCGCCAACCTGTGGAACGAGGTCAAGGACCGGCTCGGCAAGCCCGGCGCGGGCCTGTCCGGCGGCCAGCAGCAGCGCCTGTGCATCGCCCGCGCCATCGCCGTCCAGCCGCAGGTGATGCTGATGGACGAGCCCTGCTCGGCGCTGGACCCGATCTCCACGCTGGCGATCGAGGACCTCATCGGCAAGCTGAAGAGCCAGTACACGATCGTCATCGTCACCCACAACATGCAGCAGGCGGCCCGTGTCAGCGACCGCACCGCCTTCTTCAACATCGCCGGAACGGGCCAGCCCGGCAAGCTCATCGAGATCGACGACACCAGCAAGATCTTCACGAACCCCGAGCAGAAGGCCACCGAGGACTACATCACCGGACGGTTCG
Organism: Actinomadura graeca; assembly: GCF_019175365.1. Lineage (NCBI taxonomy): Bacteria > Bacillati > Actinomycetota > Actinomycetes > Streptosporangiales > Thermomonosporaceae > Actinomadura > Actinomadura graeca. The sequence goes on from NZ_CP059572.1 coordinate 5,871,602, forward strand.
GCTAGACAGCGTCCCGAACAGACCTCGACAGAACCCGACAGATCCCGACAGACCCTAGGCCCGCGCCCGGGGTTTGTCCTCTGTGTCGCCGGGGTGCTGGTCCGGGACGAAGCGGTACCCGACGTTGCGCACCGTGCCGATCAGGGACTCGTACTCGGCGCCCAGTTTGGCGCGGAGGCGCCGGACGTGGACGTCGACCGTCCGGGTGCCGCCGAAGTAGTCGTAGCCCCAGACCTCCTGGAGGAGCTGGGCGCGGGTGAAGACCCGGCCCGGGTGCTGGGCCAGGTACTTCAGCAGCTCGAACTCCTTGAAGGTGAGGTCCAGGACGCGGCCGCGCAGCCGGGCGGTGTAGGTGGCCTCGTCGATCGTGAGCTCGCCGCTGCGGATCTCGCCGGGGGTCTCCTCGGCGCCGCTGTCGGCGGCGCGCCCGGCGGCGAGGCGGAGGCGGGCCTCGACCTCGGCGGGGCCCGCGGTCTGGAGCAGGACGTCGTCCAGCCCCCACTCGGGCGTGAGCGCGGCGAGGCCGCCCTCGGTGACGATGCCGAGCAGCGGGGCGTCCAGGCCGGTGGTGCGCAGCAGCCGGCACAGGCCCTTGGCCTGGACGAGGTCGCGGCGCGCGTCCACGAGCACGACGTCGGACGGCGGCGCGTCGAGCAGGGCCGAGCCCTCGGCCGGGACGACCCGCACGGAATGCAGGAGGAGCCCGAGCGCGGGAAGGATCTCGTCGGACGGCTCCAACGCGTTCGTCAGCAAGAGCAAGCCGCTCAAAGGCCGCCTCCTCGTCCGGAAAGACGTGGGATCCCGGCGGCTCATCGTCAAGCGCGGCGGCCGGCCGGCGGCTCGAGGACGAGGTGACCGTGACGGCTGTCGGATGAACTCCCTGGCCTCATCGCCCGGATCCCTCGCCACGAGCATATCCGAGCCCCTCCCAGGGGCAACGGCACCACCGCGGGTGAGGGATGAGACGCTGTGCGCATGGCCAAGGGAACGATCCGGTACTGGGCCGCCGCGAAGGCCGCGGCGGGGACCGGCGAGGAGCCGTACGACGCGGAGACGCTCGCGGAGGCGATGGCGGCGGCCGCCGCGCGGCACGGGCGGGGCGGGGAGTTCCGGCGCGTCGTCGGGCGCAGCTCGTTCCTGGTGGACGGCGACCCTGTGGGCGCCCGGCCGCACGCGTCGGTCGCCCTCCCGGAGGACGGTGTCGTGGAGGTGCTGCCGCCCTTCGCCGGGGGCTGATCCCGCCGGACGGCACGCCGGCGCGGTCATGCCGCGAACCTACGGGCGCCCGCGGCGATCTCATTCCATGGCGCGACCCGTGACGGGCGGTTCGCGCACTATGGTGTGGCCGGTCGCGTGCCGTCGGGTAGAGGAGAGATATGCGGAAAGTCCTGCTGGTGCTGCTGCTCCTGGTGGCCGGCGGCCTGATCGCCGCGGACCGGCTCGGCGTCCGCGTCGCGCAGAACGAGATCGGCAAGCAGGTGGCCGCGCAGTACAGCCTCCAGGAGCGGCCCGATGTCACCATCCACGGCATCCCGTTCCTGACGCAGGCCGTCGGCGGCGAGTACGACCACATCGACGTGAAGATCGGCGACTGGACGGACCAGGGGATCACCGTCACCGACGTCCGCGTCGACATGCGCGGGGTGAAGGCGCCGCTGGCGGACGTGACGTCGGGCGACGCGTCCAACGTCACCGCGCGCACGGCGACCGCGTCCGCCATCGTCCCCTACGAGGCGATCCAGAAGCGGGCGCCGAAGCAGGTCAAGAGCATCGGGCCGAAGGGCGGGGACCTGGAGGTCGGGCTGACCGGGTCGGTGCTCGGCGTCCCGCTGTCCGGCAGCGCGGTCGTCTCCGTCAAGCCCACCGCCCAGGGCATCGCCGTCACGCCGCTGTCGGTCGGGTCGGCCGGTTCCGCGCAGATGCCGGTGGCGCTGGTGCGGCGCCAGCTGACCTGGCTGGTCCCCGTGGCGGACCTGCCGGTCGGGACGCGGATCAGCAAGATCGAGCCCACCGCGGCGGGGCTGCGGGTCTCGGCGACGGCGAGCAACGTCCGGCTGAACGACCTGGAGCGCCCGCAGGCGAAATAACCTGCGGATCCTTGTGAACCGGGCCGCGCAGGCGTACGTGTCAGTGGTGTGGGTCCAACCGCGGATGAGGGTTTGCTACGCGCCTTGTACAGCGAGCATGGGGGTCCCCTCCTCGGTTACGTACTGCGGCTGACGGGCGGGGACCGAACCCAGGCAGAGGACGTCGTGCAAGAGACGCTCCTGCGCGCCTGGAGGCACCCTGAGGCGCTCGCAGGGCGCCCGGTACGGCCATGGCTGTTCACGGTCGCGCGGAACCTCGTCGTGGACGCGCATCGTGCCCGGCGGGCGCGGCCGCCGGAGACCGGCATCGACGAGCAGGTCATGATGACCGCATCCGGCTCCGACGACATCGACCGGGCCCTGGAATCCTGGACGGTGGCCGAGGCGCTGGCCCAGCTGACCCCGTCGCACCGGGCGGTCCTGGTGGAGACCTACTACCGGGGGCGGTCGGTGGCCGAGGCCGCGAAGACGCTGGGCATCCCGCCCGGCACGGTGAAGTCCCGCACCTACTACGCGTTGCGGGCGCTCAAGCTCGCGTTGGAGGAGCGGGGGTTGGCGCCATGAAGGACTGCACGGACGTGCGCACCTCCCTGGGGGTGTACGTGCTCGGCGCGATCCAGCCGGGTGAGCGGAGCCGGGTGGAGGCCCATCTGGAGGGCTGCCCGTCCTGCCGGGACGAGCTCGCCGGGCTGGCCGCCCTGCCCGCCCTGCTCGGGCGGGTCGACGAGGGGCAGCTCAGCCAGGTCGCCGGGCCTCCGCCCGAGCTGCTGGAGGGCCTGCTCGCCCGCGCGGCCGAGCGGCGGAGGGGATGGCGGAGGCTGCGGGGCGGCCTGGGCCGGATCCCGCTCGCCGTCGCGGCCTGCGTACTGCTCGTCGTCGGTGCCCTGGTCGGCGGCCTGCTGTTCCCCTCGGACGGCGCCGACCGCGCCGCGCCGCGGCCCGCGACGTCCTCGCCGGGAGCCTCGCCGGCGGCGACGGCGGAGCGGATCGCGGCGGAGAACCCCCGGAACAACATCAAGGGCTATGTCATGCTCCGCAAGAAGAAGTGGGGCACCGAGGTCGAGCTGCACCTGTCGGGCGTCCCGAAGGGGTCACGGTGCCGGCTGCTGGTGATCGCCAGGGACGGGCAGCGGGACGCGCTGGGCAGCTGGTACGTCCCCTACGACAAGGGGTACGGCGAGTACCGCGGCTCCACGATGTTCCCGCGCGGGCAGCTGTTCTCCTTCGAGATCGTCGGTCTCGACGGGGCGCCGCTGCTCACGATCCCCACCTGAGCGTTTTCCGCCCCAAGGGTTGCGATCCGTGTCTCCCGCACCGATCCGCTCCGCGGTTCCGGAAGAATCCGGGGTGTGGCCGGGTTGTCACCTTCGATGGAAGGCGCAGTGATCGCGGTGGCGGTGCTCGCCGCCGCCACGGTCTTCGGGCTGGTGCGGCGACGGCGTGACGGCGTGCTGCGCGCGCGGAGGGAGGACGGCGTGACCGAGGTCCTCGGACCGGGCGAGCTGGGCGCCGACCTCGGCGAGAGGGCCACCCTGCTCCAGTTCTCCAGCGCGTTCTGCGCCCCCTGCCGCGCGACGCGGCGCGTCCTCGGCGACGTGGCCGGCATGGTGGAGGGGGTCGCGCACATCGAGCTGGACGCCGAGTCGCACCTTGACCTCGTCCGCAGGCTGAACATCGTCCGCACCCCGACCGTCCTGGTCCTGGACGCGGCCGGACGTGTCGTGCAGCGCGCCTCCGGGGCGCCCCGGAAGGCCGACGTCATCGCCGTCCTGGGGACCGCCCTCCCCTGAGTTGACCTTGCTGACCTGCGGGAAGAGGACTGTCACTGTCTCGCAAGGCGAGATGGATGTGACAGCGCGTGGATTGTCGGCTTACCATCGTGTCCGTGCGTTACTGGACAGAGCAGCTGCTCACGAAGCGCCGCGCGGTGGACTTCTGCCGCCTGGCCGCTTCGCTCTGTCGTATGGCCTGAGGCATCGAGCCCTTCCGCCCCCGAGCAGTCCCATTCCAGCTCGTACGCACGCTTCCTCCACTCTGGAGAACCCCGATGCAGGTTGATCCGCGTGGGCAGCGCTTCGTCGCAGCCGTCACGTCGGTGGTACTCATCACGGTCCTGGTGCTGGGGAGCGGGGCCCTGCTCGCCGCTCAGGCCGCGGTGTTCGCCGTCGCGACCCTCTTCGGCCTCCGGTACGCCCCGTACGGACTGGTCTTCAAGGTGCTCGTCCGCCCCCGGCTCGCCCCTCCCAGGGAACTGGAGGACGAGGCCCCGCCCCGCTTCGCGCAGGGCGTCGGGCTCGTCTTCGCCCTGGTGGGGACGGTCGGATACGCGGCGGGGAGCACCTGGCTCGGCATCGGTGCCACCGCCCTCGCGCTGGGGGCGGCGTTCCTGAACGCGGCGTTCGGGTTCTGCCTCGGCTGCGAGATGTATCTCCTGACCCGGCGCGTCCGGGTCGGGGGACGTGGGGGCACGTCCCCCCTGGAGAAGTACTGATTCACCACCGCGAAGATTCGCTCCGACAGGGAGGTTCCCGCATGAGCCGCTCCGACGTCCTGGTGGACGCCGACTGGGTGGAGTCCAACCTGGACTCGCCCGGCCTCGTTCTCGTCGAGGTCGACGAGGACGTGTCCGCCTACGACAAGGGCCACATCCGTGGCGCGGTCAAGATCGACTGGAAGACGGAGCTGCAGGACCCGGTCCGCCGCGACTTCGTCGACAAGACCGGCTTCGAGCAGCTGCTGTCCTCCAAGGGCATCGCCAACGACGACCTGGTGATCCTCTACGGCGGCAACAACAACTGGTTCGCCGCGTACGCGTACTGGTACTTCAAGCTGTACGGGCACGACAAGGTCAAGCTGCTCGACGGCGGCCGCAAGAAGTGGGAGCTGGACTCCCGCGAGCTCGTCACCGACGTCCCGTCCCGTCCGGCCACGCAGTACAAGGCCCAGGACCAGGACCTGACGATCCGCGCCTTCCGCGAGGAGGTCGTCGACGCGATCGGCACCAAGAACCTGATCGACGTCCGCTCGCCGGACGAGTTCAGCGGCAAGCTCCTGGCCCCCGCGCACCTGCCGCAGGAGCAGGCGCAGCGGGCCGGTCACGTGCCCACCGCGCGCAGCATCCCCTGGTCGAAGGCGGCCAACGACGACGGCACGTTCAAGTCCGACGACGAGCTCCGCGAGATCTACGGCGAGGCCGGCGTCGACCTGGGCAAGCCGACGATCGCCTACTGCCGCATCGGCGAGCGCTCGTCCCACACCTGGTTCGCGCTGCGCGAGCTGCTCGGCCTCCAGGACGTCAAGAACTACGACGGCTCCTGGACCGAGTACGGCTCGCTCGTCGGCGTCCCGATCGAGCTCGGCGAGCCCAAGTAACCGTCCACAACCCGACCCTTCCGTGTGCACGGAGATGGAGGAGCAATGACCCAAGGCTGCGCAGCGCCCGCGCAGACGGCGCACCTTCCGGCGACCGTCGACCTCGACAACGAGGCCGTCATCCAGGGGACCGTCACCCGTGACGGCGCCCCGGTGTCCAGCGCCTACGCCCGGCTTCTCGACTCGACCGGCGAGTTCACCGCCGAGGTGGTCACCGGTGAGGAGGGGGTGTTCCGGTTCTTCGCCGCCGACGGCGACTGGACCGTGCGCGTCCTCGCCGCGGGCGGCGTGAGCGTCGACAACAGCGTCACGGCCAAGACCGGCGAGGTCGCCGGGCTCGAGGTCGCGATCTGAGCAGAGCCTTCGCGGGCCGTCACCGGACCCCGCCGTCCCCGCCTCGCGGGACGGCGGGGTCCGTCGTTCGCGGGCCGGGCACGCGGCGCGCCGGCGGACGCGATGGGTAGCATCGGCGCGATGTCCGTCCGGTTCCTCCCGTCCCCCCGCTCGCCGCTGATCCTGCCCTGGGCCGCGCTCAGGCTCGCGGCGCGGTTCGTCCTGCCGCTGACCCTGTGGTTCACGGTGGGGCAGCTGCTGCGGTACGGGGCGATGTACGGCGGGTACCGGCTCGGCGAGATGAAGGGCACGGTCGCGGCCGTCGCGCCGCTGCTGACCGTCGGCGTCCTGGTGATGGTCACGCTCGGGGTGGCCGTCGCGATGGTGCACTGCGTGCGCGAGGGCCTGGACGTGGTCCACGCCCGCGAGGCGGACGGCGACCTGACGCCCTGGGCGGTCGGGAACGAGGAGTCGGTGTTCGGCGCCGCGGGCCGCGCCGCCCTCCCGTTCGTGGTCTTCTACCTGGGCTGGGGCCTCCAGGGCGACGACGCCCGCGAGTTCGCCGACCAGGCCACGAGCCGCGGCTTCGCCGAGGGCGGGTTCGCGGGGCAGATCAAGGGCCTCGGCATGCTCGTGTCGCTGGAGAAGCACGTCCCGCTGGCGATCGGCCTCACCGCCGGGTTCTTCGCCGTCCGGTTCCTGGTGGAATGGCTGCTGGAGGAGCGGCTGCCGCGCTCCGTCGGCGCCCTGGTCGCCTTCCTGGAGATCAACTTCGCGCTGTTCGCCATCTTCACGATCGACCACCTGCGCGGCGAGGGCGTCGACTGGTCCGCCCGGCGGCAGGCGTGGACGTGGGTGACCGACATCGCCGGTCCCGTCCTGGAGCTGTGGCCGCCGTTCAAGGAGGCGGTGCTCGGCGCCCTGATCTGGCTGGTCGTCGCCGGGGTGATCCTCGGCCTGGACGCGCGCGACGAGCAGCTCGTGCTCGGCCGCGGCCGGGCGGCGCGGCGGCTGTCGCGCGCCGGGGGGCTCGACCGGCTGAACAGCCCGCGCGAGATCCTGACGCGCGGCTTCCGCGAGATGTGGCTGCCCGCCTGGTACGGGCTGCGGCTCGTCCGCCGGTCGGGGGTGCTGCCGTTCGCGACGTTCTGCCTGCTGTTCACGGGCCTGGACGTGGCCGAGGACGCCTCGCGCCGTCTCGTCTACGAGCTGCTCGGCCCGCACGAGGTGACCTGGTGGATCCCGCGGATGCCGCTCGTCGCGTACGGGACCGGGCTGATCTTCCAGATCCTGCGGATCTGCCTGCTCGCCGCCGCGTTCGACCTCGTGATGGCGCGCGTCACGGCGCGAACCGCAGCAAAGGCAGCGGCCCCTTCCCCCGCGGGTACGCCGGGGGACGCACCTCCAGCACCAGCGAACCGGCCATGGCCCGTGGCACCGTCCCCCTGACGGTGAGGCGCGCGGCGACGCCCGGCCGCGGCGCGCCGGTCATGAGTCCCGTCGCCGACCACGCGCGTTCCCCGCCGCCGTCCTCCCGGAGGCGGTAGACGATCCCGTACGAGCCGACCGTCTTGGCCCCCGCCGCGTCGAGGGGACGGACGGCGAGGGTGAGCCGCAGCTCGACCACGTCCTGTCCCCGGGACGCGCCCGCCGGGGATCCTGCCGTGAGCGGGGCCGCGGTCCGCCGGTCGACGACCCTCCACTGCGCGCCGCCGAGCACGCCCGTCTCCCCGCGCGGCACCGTGGTCGCCTTCTCCTCCGGCTTGAGGTTGGCGTGGACGCCGTGCGTCTCGTCCACCCACCGCACGACGAGCAGGACGGGCAGCAGGGTGGCGAGCGCGATCGCCTGGACGACGCGCCGGTCGCGGGGCCGCATCCGCGACGGCCCGGTCCCGGGCGGCGCGGGCTCCGAGCGCCCGGGCTCCTGCGGATCGGCCTCCGGCGGGTCGGGCCGCGTTCGCGTGGGGTCGCCGCTCATGGGCGGGCCCGCACGTCGTAGCGGTCGGACGCGGTGCGGATCAGCTCGGCCGCGCGGGCGCCGGTGAGGCCGAGGTCGATGTCGGCCGCGGCGGACAGCTGGGGCAGCAGCCCGCCGGTCCCCACGACCAGATGGGCCCCCGCGACCCGCTCCCGGGGCAGCTCGAACACGAACACCGTCGGCGTCCAGATCATCGGCTGGAACTCCGGCTGGACGACGTCGCCCGCGCCCGTCCGCGGCCCCGCCCTGTAGGACGGGCCGCCGGGGGTCTCCAGCTCGGCGGACGTCAGCTTCAGCGGCGCGCGCCTCGTCGTCGCCCGGAGCCGCACGACCAGGTAGACGCCGTCGGAGCCGATCGGCGGCGGGTCACCGAGGGACAGGCTCGGCGCGAGGGACCGCGCCGCCTCCACCCGCTCGACGCGCACGACGAACTCGTGGTTGCCGACGTCCTGCCCGATCCGGCCGCTGCCGCGGATCGGATCGAGCTCCCCGGCCTCGACCTTGGGCTCAATGGAATGCAGCCACATCGCGCCGGCGAGCAGGACCGTTCCGCCGATCCCGGCGCCGCCCTGCGTGAGCAGCCTGCGGACGTTCACCGCCGGCCCGCCGTGGGCTTGGGCGTGGACCTCGGCCGGACTCTGGGCGTGAACCTCGGCCGCGCCTTGGGCGTGGCGTGCCGTGTCGGCCGGGGCGTTGCGGGAGCGGCGACGGCGGTGACGGGCAGCGTCAGCCGCGCGGCGAGCGCGTCGTCCTCCAGGTCGATCCGCCAGCGGAAGCTCGTGTCGGTGAACCCGTGGCCGTACTCCCATTTGCGGAGTCCCACGGTGAACTGGCGTGGCGCGTCCGCCGGGCCCATCTTCCACATCGCCGACGCCTCGACGGGCAGGCCCGGCTGCGTCGTGTCGGTCTTCGAGCCCCCGGCGGTTCCCTCCACCTGGTCGGGCTTGACCCATTTTCCCGTCCTGGTGCGGGCGGCGACGCCGTCCGACAGGCCGCCGATCCCCAGGGAGGCGGTCTCCTCGCCCCGGTTGAGGACACGCAGCCGGACGATGAGGAACCGCTGCCGCCCCGTGCCGAAGTCCCCGGCGGCGACGCCGATCCGCGCGTCCCGCACGACGACGGTGAACAGGCCGAGGTCGACGGCCTTCCCGGGCGCTCCCGCCGGCTGCCGCGGCGTCTCCTCGAACCCGCCCGCCGCCCACAGCACCGCCGCCGTCACGGCCGCCGCGCACAGGACGCACGCGGAGACCAGCCGGCGCCTCGGCGCGCGGCCGCCGGAGGCCGGGGGGACCGGTGCGGTGGACTGCACCCGCCGAATGGTAATACTTCCGTCGTCACGGAGATCATCGGACAGGGGGCACCGCGTTCCGTCCACCGCCTCAGCGGCCCGCGGGCCGGTAATGTGCGTTGTGCTCATGATCGGGTCGGCATGGGAGGAAAGGTGCGGCGACGTAAGGCGACACTGGCGCTCACGGCGTCCGCCGCGCTCGGCGGCGTCCTCGCGCCTCCGCTCGGCCCTCTCCCCGGCTCCGCTCTCGGCGCGGCTCCGGCGCGGGCCGCGGCCTGCGAGGACCCCCTCGTCTACGGCAGCCCCGCGAGCCAGCTCCCGCGTCAGCTCTGGCCGCAGGAGCGCCTGAACTACGTCGACGCCTGGACGCACACCCGGGGCAAGGGGGTGAAGGTCGCGATCGTCGACAGCGGCGTGGACGCGACCCATCCGCAGCTGCGCGGGCACATCGCGTCCTACGACGTCACCAAGGGCGGCCTTCAGGACTGCGTCGGCCACGGCACGCAGGTCGCGGGCATCATCGGCGGCCGGGACATGCGCGGCCAGGGGATCTCGTTCCTCGGCGTCGCCCCCGAGGCCCAGCTCATCTCCGTGAAGATGGCCACCAGGTCGCAGGGCAACGACTCGCGGTGGGCGCCGCTCGCGATCCGCAAGGCGGTCGACCTCGGCGTGAGGGTCATCAACATCTCGTCCCAGTCGCCCGACCTGCCCGACCTGCGGAAGGCCGTCCACTACGCCCAGCAGCACGACGTGGTGATCGTCTCGGTCGCGGGCAACCTCACCGACCAGACGAGGCAGACCCCGCAGAAGGCGTTCCCCGCGGGCTACCCCGGCGTGATCTCGGTCGGCGCCCTGTCCAAGGACGGCAAGCTCGCCGGCTTCTCCAACACGGTGACGCCGGTGACCGTGACGGCGCCCGGCCAGGCGGTCATCAGCACCTGGCCGCGCAACGCCTACAAGGTCGACGACGGCACCAGCCTCGCGGCCCCCTACGTCGCGGGCACCGCCGCGCTGGTCCGCTCGTTCGACCCCCGCCTGACCTACCTCCAGGTCAAGGAGCGGATCGAGCAGACCGCCGACGGCGCCCAGGTCCAGGGCACCGGCTCCGGCGTGGTGAATCCGCTGCGCGCGGTGACCACCGTCTCGACGGGCGGCGGCGCGCCGGCCCCGGCCACCGGCGCCCAGCGCGTGGCGATCGACCGGCCGCCGCCCGAGGACCGCCTGGGCAGGAACATCGCCCTGTCCATCGCCGCGGCGGCCTTGACCGCCGCCGCGGGCGTGGGCATCGCCGCGCTGGTGGGCCCCGCCGGGCGCCGCCGCAACTGGCGCCCCGGCGGCTGACCACAGGGGTTTCCGGGGGGTGTGGGGGGTCGTCCCCCCACAGAAGACACGGGGGTTTCCGGGGGGTGTGGGGGGTCGTCCCCCCACAGAGACAGGGCAGCGGGTCACTCCAGGGCGGCGACGAAACGTTCGGCCTCCTCGGGGCCCATGCCCGTCTCGGCCTGGACGAGGGCGACGGCCGACGGCCTGTCCCCGGCGGCGACGAAGGCCCGCACACGGTCCGAGAGCGTCCCGCCGCCCCCGCCGCCCCCGGTGTCGCGGCCGGGGACGCGTCCCGCCCGCAGCGCGTCGACGTACTGCTTGCCGTCCTGGAGGCCGAGCCCGGTGGCCTGGACGACGTGCTTGGCCGCCGCGATCGTCTTGCCCTCGGCGACCAGGGCGCGGGCCCGCTCCTCGACCTCGGGCGGGACGCGGCCGGCGAGCACCTCGACCCGCAGCCCGTCGACGTACTCCTTCGCGGCCTGGCGGTCGGCGCCGGTCGCCTTGCGGACCAGGCCCGCCGCCCGCATCAGCTTGCCGTCGGCGACCAGCTCCAGGGCCTGCGCGCGCGTCTCGGGGAGCACGTTGAGAACGGGCGTCTGCTTCTTGGACACTGAGACACTCCTCAATTCACAGGCCCATGCGCCTGCGCATCTTCTCCATGTGGAGGGAGGCGTCGCCCATGGCGCTCTCCATCAGGCCCTGCATGTCGCTGATCTTCGCCGTGATCTTCGACGGGTCGTCGATGATGGCCAGGGGGTCGTCCTCCTGTCCCTCGAACACCGCGGCCATCTTGGCACGGATGTTCGCCTGGAGATCGTTCGCGGCCTCCTGGACGACCCGCTTGATCGTGTCGGCGAGGTCGGCCGAGGCCATCCGCATCGCGCGGGGGTTGATCTCCAGCTCGGTGATCCCGCCGGTGCTGGTGTAGGACACCTTGACGTGGCCGTCCTCGGACTCGGCGTGCCCGGCGGTGTCGGCGAGCTCCTTCTGGAGGGCCGCGACACGGGCCGCCTGGTCCTGGGCCCGCCGGAGGACCTCGTCCACATTGATGTTCGCGAATTCGCCGAAGTCTGCCGTCATGTCGCTCCGCTTTCGATGAGTGCCTGTTTCAGGCGTGGGTGCTACTTGAGCGGGCCGGAGGGCATCTCGATCTTGACTTCCTTGAAGTCGGGGTTGGAGGTGCCCAGGCTGATGAGCTGGGTGCCGTAGGTGCCGCCCGCGATGCCCAGCGCGGTCGTGATGAACCCCAGCAGCGTCATGAGGAAGCCCTGGATGGTGGTGAAGATGGGGATGCTCACCTCCATCAGCATGAGGGCCGCCGTCTGGGCCATCGAGTACGCGATCTCCCCGACCACGGGGATGGGGAGCTGCGCGATCGTGAACAGCGCGATGGCGAGGACGGCGCCGCCGATCGTGAGGACGGCGATGCACAGCCCGAAGAGGATCTTCGCGACGGCCTTGACGAGCCCCTCGACCGTGTCCACGGTGTCGTGCACCTTCTTCAGCTCGCCGAGGTACTTCTCGACGGCGCTGTCGAAGAAGAGCTTGTCGTCGGCGGTCCAGTTCGTGGGGTCCGCGTCGAACTGCTTCTTGATGTCGTTGATGGACGTGTCGTACTCGTCGATCTTCTTCTTGGCGTCCTCCCAGTGGGTCCCGGCGGCGTCGATCATGCCGGGGTTGGAGGTGCCGAGGGTCATCCAGACGCCGAGCGGGATGAGGTTCGGGAACAGCCAGACCGAGCCCCACGTCATCGCGGTGCCGGCCAGGTGCATGGGCATGCCCGATTCGAGGGACATTCGCTTCCTCCGGTGGTGGACGGGACGGGCGCCGCGCGCCCTCCGCGGGACCTGGTCTCAGTAGGTGATGGTCGCCGCGCTGGAGTCGTCGGACTCGCTCCAGGTGTTCGCCGTGGCGACCAGTGCCTTGTGGAAGTCGGTCATCGCGTCCTTGGCGTTGTCGATGTTCTCCTTGGACTGGTTGATGAAGACCTCGTGCGCGAAGTACAGCGACAGTCCGAGGACGGAGAAGCCGGGGAAGCCCACACTGATGCTCTCCAGCGGCGCCTTGGCCTTTTCGAGTCCGTTCTTGGCGGCGTTCTCCAAATCGTCGCCGAGCTTGCGGAGATTGGCGGCCTTGACCTTGGCTTCCACGCTCATGGGTAATGCTCCCCTTCGAAAGGCGGTCGGCGGTCGGATGGGGTCGGGTTCCAGGGTGGGAAACGGCGTCCGGCCCGCCGGCGCCGGTTCCCCGGCGGGGCCGCTCTCGCGTCTCTCGCGCTCCTTCGGACGGCGGTGGCGGACGGACCCCGGGCGGTGTTCCGGGCAATCGCAGCCCAGGTCAGCGGCGTCGCCCGCGGAGCCTTCCGGCACGGCCGCGTCGCGTGGGCCCGTCCTGGCCGAAGTCCGGACGGGAGGGGCTCAGCGGTGACCGGAACCCCGCCGTCGTTCGATGTCGAATACCTGCACGATGATCCTTCGGATGTGATCGCCGCGTGCAAGTCCCTCGCGGGTGACCGCTGGCACTGTGATCGAGCGCGTTAGGGCGACGCGGAATTGCCGGGGAGCGGGCCGGCCGCCGACTCGGCGGCCGTAAATTCAGGCCGTAACCTAGCAGGTGGCGTGGAAGCGAGTCCACCTGACGGTGGCATTTCCGCCTTTGACGGCCGCGCCATCGGCCTACCGCCCGGCCTCTTCGTTGTGGACGGTCTGGATCAGGCGGGTGCCGGTGCGGCGGTCGACGTGGTAGCCGCGCCCCGGGGGGAGCTTGTGGGGCTTGACGTTGCCGAGGAGGATGCCCTCGTCCTTGTTGCCGGACATCAGCAGGCCCGGTGAGGCCATCTCCTTGATGCGGGTGACGGCCGGGTCGAACATGCCGCGTCCGGCGCCGCCCATGGCGCGGGCGAGGATGATGTGCAGGCCGATGTCGCGGGCCTGCGGGAGCAGCTCGACCAGGGGGCGCAGCGGGTTGTCGGACGTGGCGACCATCTCGTAGTCGTCGATGATGAGGAACAGCTCCGAGCCCGTCCACCACGAGCGGGAGCGCAGCTGGTCGGGGGTGAGGTCGGCGGGCGGGAGCCGCTCCATCATCGCCCCGCGGACGTCGTTGACCAGGGACGTCGCCGCGGGTGCCGAGGCGCCGAAGCCGATCTGGTGCTCGGTGTCGGCCACGTCCAGCAGGGACCTGCTGTAGTCGATGAAGATGATCCGGGCCTGCTGGGGCGTGTAGCGCGCGGTGATGCCGGCGGTGATGTGCCGGAGCAGGTTCGACTTGCCGCACTCGGCGTCGCCGAGCACCAGGAAGTGCGGGTCCTGGGTGAAGTCCAGGTAGACCGGCGCCAGCGCGTCCTCGTCGATGCCGATCGGGACGCGCATCCCGGTCTCGGCGGGCGAGGGCAGCGATGACGGCGGCAGGACGTCCGGGAGCATCCGGACCTGCGGCGCGCGCTGGCCGTTCCACGCCTCGGCGACCGCCTGGCACATCTTCAGCACGCCGTCGTTCAGCGACTCGTCGGCGCCGCCGCCGTCGATGCGGGGGACGGCGGTGAGGAAGTGGAACCCGTCGCGGGACAGGCCCCGCCCCGGGCGGCCCTCGGGGACGTTGTCGGCGAGCTTGCGGTCGATCTCCGACTCGTACGGGTCGCCGAGCCGCAGCTCCAGCTTGGTCCCGAGCAGGTCGCGGACGTTGCTGCGGAACTCCGTCCACTTGTTGGTCGCGGCGATCACATGGATGCCGTACCCGAGGCCGCGCGCCGCGAGCTGGGTGATGGTGTCCTGCATCGCCTCGTAGTCCTGGCGGAGCGTCAGCCAGTTGTCCACGACCAGGAACACGTCGCCGTAGCCGTCGCCGGGGTGCTCGCCGGAGGCGCGCATCCGCCGGTACGTCGCGATGCCGTCGATGCCGCGCTCGGCGAACTCCCGCTCCCGCTGCTCCAGCAGGCCGCTGACCTCGGCGACCGTCCGGCGGACGCGGTCGGCGTCCAGGCGGGTCGCGATGCCGCCGACGTGGGGCAGCCCGGCCATCGAGGCCAGCGCGCCGCCGCCGAAGTCCAGGCAGTAGAACTGCACCTCGGCGGGGGTGTGGGTGAGCGCGAGCGACGCCATCAGCGTCCGGATCGTGGTGGACTTGCCGCTCTGCGGGCCGCCCGCGATGCCGACGTGCCCGGCGCCGCCGGACAGCTCCAGCCAGTACGGGTCGCGGCGCTGGTGGAACGGCTTGTCGACGATCCCCGCCATCGCGTACAGCTTGCCGCGGCCCTCCCACCCGGCGGTGGTGAGGCCGTGCTCCTGCGTGACCTGGAGCTGGGGCAGCATCTCGTTCAGCGCGGGCGGCTCGTCCAGCGGCGGCAGCCAGATCTGGTGCGCCGGCGCGCCGTGCCCGGCGAGCTGCCCCACGACCACGTCGAACAGCGACGCCTGGCTCTTGCCCTCCTCCGGCGCCGGCTCGGGGGCGGCCTGCTGCTCGATGACCTGCGGCCGGATGTAGCCCGGCAGGTACGGGACGATCTGCGCCGCGATCTGGCTGCCCTGCCTCGCCTCGTCCTGCTTGGGCTGCTCGTCCACCGGGCCCGACACGTACGCGGCCTTGAACCGCACCATCGGCTCGGTGGCGAACTTCAGGTAGCCGTTGCCCGGCGCGGGCGGCAGCTCGTAGGCGTCGGGAACGCCCAGCACCACACGCGACTCCATCGCCGAGAACGTCCGCAGGCCGATCCGGTACGACAGGTGGGTGTCCAGCCCGCGGAGCTTGCCCTCCTCCAGCCGCTGCGAGGCCAGCAGCAGGTGGACGCCGAGCGAGCGGCCGAGCCGTCCGATCATCACGAACAGCTCGGCGAAGTCGGGCTTGGCGGACAGCAGCTCGGAGAACTCGTCCAGGACCAGGAACAGCGTCGGCATCGGCGGCAGGTCCGCGCCGTCCAGCCGCGCCTTCTCGTAGTCGCGCAGCGAGGCGTAGTTGCCCATCGCCCGCAGGTACTCCTGGCGGCGCACCATCTCACCGTGCAGCGCGTCGTACATGCGGTCGACCAGCGGAAGCTCGTCCTCCAGGTTGGTGATGACGGCCGAGACGTGCTCCAGGCCGTCCATCCCGAGGAAGGTCGCGCCGCCCTTGAAGTCGACCAGGACGAAGTTGAGGATGTCGGGCGCGTGCGTCATCGCCAGCCCGAGGACGAGCGTGCGCAGCAGCTCCGACTTGCCGGACCCGGTGGCGCCGATGCACAGGCCGTGCGGTCCCATGCCGCCCTGCGCCGACTCCTTGATGTCCAGCTCGATCGGGCGGCCCTCGGCGTCCAGGCCGATCGGCACCCGGAACCGGTTGCGCTGGGCGCGCGGCCGCCACACCCGCGCCGGGTCCACGGCGTAGGCGTTCTCGACCCCTAGCAGCGAGGTCAGCGTCATGTTGCCCGACAGCACGTCCTCCTCCTCCGTGGTGTCGCTCGCGCTGGAGCGGAAGGGGGAGAGCTGGCGGGCGAGGGCCTCGGCCTGCGGGACGCCGGCGTTGTCGGGCGCGCCGATCGAGGTCGGGACGTCCTTGCCCGTCCTGTCCTTGCGCAGCATGTGGACGCGGTCGGCGGTGACGTTCAGCCGCAGCGTCCCGGCCTCGGTGGTGTACCCGACGGTCTGGGCGAGGTCGACGACGCAGACGCCCTCGATGCCGTCGGCGGCGATCTGCGAGTCGTAGGACGCCATGCCGCCGTCCACCACGATGACGTGCAGCGGCAGGTCGCCGGACGGGCGCCCCGCCACGAACCGGGCCCGGTCCTTGATCTCCTGGCCGAGCAGCACCTCCAGCTCCGTCATCGTCGGGGCGATCAGCCGGACCTGCCCGGCGGCGTCGTGCTCGGTGGGGTGCAGGGCGTGCGGCAGCCACTTCACCCAGTCCCAGTGCGGCAGCCGGTCCTGCGAGGTGCAGACGCTGACGCGCACGTCGTCGGGGGAGTGGAAGGCGGCGATCTGCATGAGCATGGCGCGCAGCATCGCCCGCGCGGCGTCCGCGTCCCCGGACAGGAAGATCCGCGAGAACGACCGGAGGTTGATCGCGACCGGCAGCGCCGGGACGGTCGAGTGCGTCCGCATGAACCGCCGCAACGCCCCCGCGCTCATCGGCTCCAGGTCCTCGATCGGCTTGGTCTCCGGCGCGATCAGCTGGACGGCGAGCTTCTGCGGCCCGGCGCCCACCCGGACCTGCCCGAAGTCGGCGTCGTCGGGGCGGCGCTCCCACAGCCGCGAGCTCATCACGATGGACCACAGCCGCGCCGGGTCGGGGTTGTACCACTCCAGCGCCTCGCGCTGCTGCGCGGCGGCCTTGCGGACCTTCGCCCGGACCTGCCCGAGGTAGCGCAGGTAGTCGCGGCGCTCCCCGTTCAGCTTGGACTTGCGCTCGCCGCTGCGCTGACCGACCTGGCTGAACATCATGCCGAACATCGACAGGCCCATCATCCCGCCCGCCACCATCTGCAGCGGGTTGGAGTTGGGGTTCAGGAACATGAACGCCATCGCGCCCGAGCCCGCCGCCATCGGCAGGAACGTCAGCACGTTGCGGAATCCGTCGGCGACGACCTCCGGCAGCTCCGGCGGCGACTCCAGCAGGACCTCGCCCCGTGGCATCTCCGGGGGCTTGCGCCGTTCCTTGCGCCGGACCAGTACGGTGCTCACTGGACTGGGCTCCCCTCGTGGCCGTCTAGCGTCGCGACCGGTCATCATACGGGTGATACGCCCCCGCACACCCTGATCATCATCCATTGCGGCCAAGACGCCGCAACCATCACGATGAAATGATTTTCCCCGTCGAGTCGGCAATGGCAAATCCCGCGGGGACGACCAATCCGAAGGCCGGGCCCGGAGTTCGCGCGGCTCGACGGGGCGCCGCGCGAGGCGCCGCTTCACGGACCGTGCGGCGTCCGTGCGGCGTCGGTGTCGCGGCCGCCGGTTCGGAACCGGGACCCCGGTGGCGGCGTCGAAGCGGGGCCTCCTGGACGATCACGAAGATGGTCGCGGGCGGCGGGCCGGGAGGTCTATGTTGTTACGGTTTCCGCCGGTGTCCGGATGCTCCCAGCGGGGCCGTGCCTACATGTGAGGAAGTTCAGTGGCTTCAGTCACCGGAGCTGAGCTGTGCAGGGTCACAGTGGTGGCCCCGAAGCGCCGCATCGATATCTCGCTCCCCGCCCACGTGCCGTTCGCCCAGTTCTTCCCCGCCATCCTGCACTATTCCGGCAGCCAGATGGCCGACGCCGGACTGGCCCACGGCGGGTGGGTCCTGCAGCGGCTGGACGAGGCGCCCTTCGACGGCGCGGCGACCCCCGCGCAGGCGGGACTGCGCGACGGGGAGATCCTCTACCTGCGGCCGGGCATGTCACAGCTTCCGGAGCTGGCCTTCGACGACGTGGCCGACGTGGTCGCGACGGCCGTCAAGGACCGCCGCGACCGCTGGCGGCCCGAGTGGACGCGGGCGTTCTCGCTCGGCGCCGGGGCCGGGGGCTCGGCGTTCGCCGCCGCGATCATCCTGCTGGCCGGTCCGCCCTGGATCGTCCCGGCCGCGGCGGCGGGGGTGATCGCCCTGCTGCTCACCGTCGGGGCGGTCGTGGCGTCGCGGGCGGCGGGCGACGCGAAGGCCGGGACCGTCCTGGCGTTCTCCGCGCTCCCGCACGCCTTCCTCGCGGGGCTGCTCGGCCCGGCGCGCGACCACGCCTTCACCGAGCTGGACGCGCTCAACGTCCTCGCGGGGTTCGGCGTCCTCGTGCTCGTCGCGATGATCGCGGCCGTGGGCGTCACCGACGGGGCCTCGGTCTTCTGGGGCTCGGTCGTCGGCGGCCTCCTCGGCGCCGCGGGCTCCGGCGTCGCGCTGCTCTTCGAGGACCTGTCCGCGGCCGGGATCGCGGCGGTCGTCGTCGTGGTCGCGATGATGCTGACGCCGCTGACCCCCACGCTCGCCTTCCGCTTCTCCAAGGTCACGCTTCCGCCGGTGCCGCAGAGCGCGGACGACCTGCGCCGCGACACCATCATGGTGGACGGGCAGCAGGTGCTGACCCGCACCGGCCGCGCGGACCGGTTCATCACCGGCTTCACCGTGGGCCTCGGGCTCGTGGGCGTCCTCGGCCAGATCCCCTCGGCGTTCCGGGACGGATGGCTCGGCCCGGTCACGGCCGCGGTCATCGCCGTCCTGATGCTGCTGCGCTCCCGGCTGTTCCGCGGCCGCGTGCAGCGCCTGGCGCTGCTGGTGCCCGGGATGCTCGGCCTCGGGGTGCTGGCCCTCGCGCTGTCCTGGGACGCCTCGCCGCTGACCATGGCCGCCGGGGGGCTCCTGCCCCTCGTCGCGGTGACCGCCCTGGTCGTGGGGGTGGGCCTGTGGCTTCCCGGCCACCGTCCCTCGCCGTTCTGGAACCGCGCGGGCGACATCCTGGAGATGTTCCTGCTGATCGCCCTCATCCCGCTGGCCCTCGGAGAGTGCGGGCTGTTCGCGTACATGCGCGGGCTCGCCGGATAGGAGCGCGGCGTGCAGACTCGCAAGGACCTTCTGCAAGCACACCGCCTGATGAGCCAGCGCGCCTCGCTGGCGCTCGTCTCCGGCGAGCCCGACAATCCCGAGCTGCCGCTGCGCAGGATGAACATCGCCGCGTTCAGCGGCATCATGGTCGGCATCCTCTGCATGGCCGCGTTCGGCATTTACGGCGTCATCCGCCCGGGGGGCGCCACCGGTCTCGAAAAGGCCGGGATGCTGATCGTGGAAAAGGAGACCGGTGCGCGTTACGTATGGTGCCAGAACGGCAGGCTGTGCCCGGTCGCCAACTACGTCTCCGCGCGGCTCGTCGCCGGTGCCGACGCCAAGAGCCGCCGGACGGTGTCCGGCAATTCCCTGACCGAATACGAACGCGGCCCGACGATCGGCATCGCCGGTGCCCCGAACACGCTGCCCGACGCGAAGAAACTGACGCGGGCGCCGTGGGCGGTGTGCGTGCGGGCGGTCGAGAGCACCTCGCTCGGGCGCCGGTCGATGGTGACGCTCACCGCAGGGCGCCGGGTGGGCGGCACCGAGCTGCGCCCGGACCAGGCGATGGTCGTCGCCGCGGACGGGCAGAACTGGCTGATCTGGCGCAACACCCGGATGCGGATGCCGCCGTACGCGCTGACCACGCTCGGCGCGAGCGCCACCCAGATCGCCGGCAAGTGGCTCAACTCCGTCACCCAGGGCCCCGACTTTGCCGCACCCCAGCTCCCGGCCCTCGGCCGGCCCGCCCAGGGGCCGCTCGGCGCCGGGCGCGTCGGCCAGATCTTCAGCGTGAGCACGGCCTCGGGCGCGGCGGCCTCGTACGTCCTGCTCGGCGACGGCCTCGCGCAGGTCACCCCGCTCCAGCGGGACCTGCTGGTCGCCGACCCGCAGATCCGCAGGGCGTACGGGAACCAGCCCGTCCGCCCGATCGAGGTGGACGCGGGACGGGTCAACGCCGTGCCGCAGTCCGCGCGGCCGCTGCGCGACCGGCAGCTGGAGGGCAAGGCGCCGGGCATCGTCCCGTTCAAGGAGACGAGCCCGCTGTGCGCGGTGTACTCGGATCCGAGCGGGAACTCCGACGCCGCCCTCACCCTCGGCGGCGACCTGCCCGCCCCGCCCGACACCGTCCAGCCGGCCGGCGCCGACCAGCTGGTGTTCCCGCCCGGCGGCGCGGCGCTGGCCGGCCGCGTCCCGAGCCCGGGAAAGGCGAATGAGGTCAGCACCTATTACCTGGTGGCCGAGGGAAAACGATTCCCCATCAAGGACAATGAGACGGCTCAGAAGCTCGGCTACGCACTCCCGGGGAACGCCTCAAAGGTGCCCGCCGGAGTCCTCGACCTGATCGCCCAGGGACCGGTGCTGGATCCGGACGCCGTCACGGCCCCGGCGGGCGCGGGCACACCGGCGGGGAACTGATTGTGAAGACCTCGGCGACGAACCGAACCGCGGAGATCCCCATTGCGTCCCATCCTCGTGCGAAACGGATGGACAGGGTGATCAAACACACCTATCGTGTTGGCTACTCTGCGGTGCGACCCCCCGCCATCATCGGCCTCAGGGTCCTTTGCGCTGCCGAAACGGGGGCTTATGGCGTTGACCCGGCGTCTATGCCCGGCTCACGACCGCGGGTCACGGTACAAGTCACTGGAGGTGACTGATGGGGCAGCAGTCTGCCGTCGACAGAGCAGCCATGAAGCAGGCCGCGGATGACATCGACGCGTCCGCGAACATCATCAAGGGTCTGCAGACCCAGCTCGAGGGCCACAAGCAGCAGGTGCGCGGTGCCTGGGAGGGCAACGCCTCGATGGCCTTCGAGACGGTGTTCAACCGTTTCAACGAGGACTTCGGCAAGGTGCTGCGGGCGCTGGAGGGAATGCACCAGAGCCTCGTCCAGACCAAGATCACCTACGAGTCCAAGGAAGAGATGTCGGAGCAGGCCGTGAACAAGGTCCAGGCCCTGCTCAACGGCTCTACCTGAACAACTCTCATATTTAGGTGACGACGGCTGGAGAAGGAGAGACATGAGCTACACGAGGGCCAATTTCGGTGGCCTGACCGAGGGTGAGGCGCAGTTCAGCAAGGCCGCCCGCGCGCTGATGGACGAGCTGAACGACCTGGAGGGCAAGCTCCGGACGAAGCTCAACCAGTGGGAGGGCTCCGCGCAGGAGGCCTACTGGGTGTTCCAGAAGCAGTGGGACGGCGCCGCCAAGGACATGCAGAACGTCGTCGCGCAGCTCGGCCTCGCCATCCGCGACGCGCACGACAACTACCAGCAGGCGGAGCGTTCCAACTCGGGGATCTGGGGCTGACCGCGGGTCCGGCCCCCGTCCGCTGGACGCGGGAGTGAGGTGGCCCCGGCCGTGTCGGCGGCCGGGGCCCGCCCCACCCCGAACGAAGACCAGAGCTGTGCCGTCTTGTCTCCCAGACACAGCCGCTCAGGGGGCAAGAGGCTGACAGGAGGTAGCGAAGATGGCACCCCCCCACCCGAAGAGCCTGCCGTCGACGGGCGGCAAGGAGATCGGTGTCCACCACGACACCCTCAAGGACATCGCCGACAAGCTTGAGAAGGACCTGCGCGCCCTCAAGGGCCTGCGCTATGACGACAAGCTGGAGGACGACTCGCCGAGCGAGGGCTCGCTGGGGAACTACACCGCGGGCCGCGGCCTGTACGGCACCGTCTCCGCCGCGAAGATGCAGATCGGCAACACCTACTCCCAGTTCATCACCGCGTACGAGAACGTCATCCAGGCGATCCGGAACTCGGAGAAGACCCACCGCGACGCCGACGACAAGTCCAAGCACGGCGTCCAGAACGCCGGGTCCCCGGGCAACTACACGTGAGCGGCACAGACGCGATGACGAGGGGTGAGCGCTGGTGACCAAGCAGAATCAGAAGATCAGGCAGGACACCATCCAGACCGGTGGCGAGGGCACCGGCGGCTGGGGGATGCTCAAGGTCTGGGAAGACCAGTTCGACAAGGTCAAGGCGATCGTCGACAGCATGCATCCGGAGAAGCTCGACACCGGCGCGACCACCTACAACGCGCTGGCGAAGCGGATGAACGAGTCGGTCGACCTCATCTACAACCAGGCGAAGCGCATGGTCGAGGCGTGGGGCGGCGACGACGCCGAGAAGGCCATGACCCAGATGAACAAGGCCTACCGGCAGGCGCAGGAGATCGAGACCAAGTCCTCGGACACCGGCACCGCGCTCGCGACGCACGCCAAGCAGCAGCGGCAGTGGAAGCAGTCCTACGGCTCCGGCAGCCCGAACGACAGCTGGGTCAAGGACGTCGCGAACTGGGGCGCGCGGGCGATGGCCGTCAACCCCGTCACGGCCCCCAGCGCGATCGCGGGCCTGATCGGCAACAACTGGGCCGCCGACGACGTGATGGACGCCATCAACGACGGCACCAAGAACTCCAACAACAACTTCCCGGCGGACATCCGCCAGGACATGCCGGAGGTCGACCCGAACGTCCGGAACCAGCAGCCCTACCCGGAGAACCCCCCGGGCGGCGGCCCCAAGACCCCGAAGATGCCCGGCGGCGGCGGCCCCGGCGGCGGTCCCGGCGGCGACCTGCCCAAGGGTCCCGGCGGCGGCCCCGAGATCCCCAAGGGACCTGACTCCCCGAACGGCCCCAACGGCCCGGGCGGTCCCGGCGGCGGACCGGACATCCCAGGCGGTCCCGGCGGCCCGGGCGGTCCGAACGGTCCCGGCGGCGGACCCCACCTGCCCGGCGGGCCCGGTAGCGGCGCCGGCGGTCCGGGCACGGACCTGGCCAGCCTGCCGCCCGGCCCCGGCGGTGGTGGCGGCGGCGGTCTCGGACCGGGCGGTGGTGGCGGCGGTCTGGGCGGTGGCCCCGGTGGCGGTCTCGGCGCGGGTGGCCTGGGCGGTGGCCCGGGTGGCGGTCTCGGCGGCGGCCTGGGCGGTGGTCCCGGCGGCCTGATGGGCGCCGGTGCGCTCGGCAAGGGCGGCGGGATGTCCGGCATGGGCATGCCCATGGGCGCGGGCGGCCACGGCGGCGGCGACGGCGAGGAGCGCGAGCGCAGCACGTGGCTCACCGAGGACGAGGACGTCTGGGGCGGCGACGACGACACCGCGCCCCCGGTGATCGGTTGACGCAGAGCCCGAGGTGATGGCGGAGGCGACCGCATAGGCAGGCCAGTCCGACCTGGCCTGCCTATGCTTTTGCCGAATCGATTGCTGTGGACGAGGAGCACGGATGCTGCAGCGTGGTCGGAGACTGGTCTGCTCGGCTTTTGCCCTGCTGGTCATCGCGGCAGCCGGGGCACCGGGGGCGGCCGCCGCGGACGTCAAGCCGCTGAAGGGCGAATGGTGGTTCCCGGCCTGGGGTGTGGACGATCTGCTGTGGCCGGAGTCCAAGGGGAAGGGCGTCACCGTCGGGCTCGTCGACTCCGGCGTCGAGGCGGGCCTGCCGGACCTCAAGGGCGTCGTGCTCCCCGGCATCGACGCCGAGAACGGGAGCGGCGACGGCCTCACCGACACCAAGCGGGAGGGCGGGCACGGCACGGCGATGGCGTCGCTGATCGCCGGTCAGGGCCGCGCGACGGGCATGGTCGGGGTCGCGCCCGACGCCAAGATACTTTCGGTCGTGGCGCAGAGCACGGACGCCTACGCCAAGGGCATCCGGTACGTCGTCGACCACGGCGCCACGGTGGTGAACCTGTCGCAGGCGGTGCCGGGCCCGTGCCCGGCCGACCTCCAGCGGTCCATCGCCCACGCCCTCGACAAGAACGCCATCGTCGTCGCCGGGGCGGGCAACGACGGCGACGGCGCGAACTCCAGCAACTCCCCGGCGAACTGCAAGGGCGTCGTCGCGGTGGGCGCGATCGACACCGCCTCGCGTCCGTGGGAGAAGAGCCAGCGCCAGGACTACGTGACCCTGGCCGCCCCCGGCGTCCGCACGGTCGCCCTCGGCAATGACGGACGTCTCTACGGCGGCAGCGGGACGAGTGACGCCACCGCGCTGACCTCGGGCGTCATCGCCGTCCTGCGGGCGAAGTTCCCGGAGATGTCGAACCGCGAGCTGGTCCGGCGGCTCATCGCGTCCGCGCTCGACGTGGACGACAAGGGCAGGGACAAGCGCACCGGGTTCGGTGTCGTCCGGCCCAACCGCGTGCTCACGGGGAAAGTGCCGAAGGGGACGGCGAACCCCGTCTTCGAGGACTACGACCGGTGGGCCAAGCGGAACAAGAAGGCGGCCGCCGAGCCCGTGGAGAAGCCGGACTCGGGCGGCATCGGCACCGGGGACGTCATCGGGTACGCCGCGATCGTCGCGGTCGGTCTCGGAATCTGCGTCTTCGCGTTCTTCTTCGCCCGGCGCAAGAAGGGCGGCCCGCCCGGACCGCCCGCACCCGGCACGGGCTTCGGCCCCGGCGTCCCCCCGGGCTTCGGGCAGACCCGGCCGCCCGCGCAGCCGGGCGTGCCTCAAGGACAGCCGCCGCACTACCAGCCGCAGGCTCCCGCCCAGCCGTGGCAGCCGCCCGGGGACGGCGCCCCTCCGCAACCGCCCGCGCGGTAGGCCGGGAACGCGGAACGGGCACGGGCGGAAGGCCGCCCGTGCCCGTCCGTCGTGAAGCGCGGGGCCTCAGCTGCTCCAGAGGAGCGTGTTGGTGATCTCCACGCCGATCTCACCGGCGGTGGCGAACACCGAGCCGGTGCGTCCGCCGGTCGGGCCGCCGCTGGACCAGTAGGACTGGGCGTAGATCACGTTCGAGCCGCGGGTCCAGGTGCGCGTCCAGTAGGCCGGGTTCGCGCGCGGCTGCGGAAGGCCGCTCGCATCGGACGGGGTCAGCAGCTTCGGCCACCCCTGCTGGTTGGTGGCGTTGCCGACGGTGCTCGCCGCGGACGGGCTCGCGAACTTCGCGATCGAGATCGCCGTGATGATGGTCCGGGACGGGTTCGCGTAGACCGCCGAGTACATGCTGCCGATGCACGGGTTGGTGCTCAGCTCCGACAGCATCTTGCTGTTGGCGCGGGTGATGCACGACTCCGTGCGGGTCCCCGCGCGGGTGAAGGTGTTGCCCTGGGCGGTCCGCACCGTCTCCGAGAGCACGGTGGACGGGTCGGACGTCGTCCCGCCGCCGGTGGTCGTCGGGCTCGGCTCGACGGACGGCGCCGTGAACAGGGGACTGGTCGGCGAGGCCAGCGTCACGGGCGGAGGGTCGTCCTTGCCGTCATCCTTCAGCAGGACGAACGCGCCCACGCCGACCAGGGCCAGCACGACGACCGCCCCGATGATGAGCAGCGGCACCGCGGCACCGCCGCCACCGCGATGCGGAGGAGGTGGCGGAAACCCGCCAGGCATGGGCGGTCCGGGCATAGGGGGGCCGCCCATCGGCGCGCCGATGGGCGCCCTCGGGGGCGCGGGCGGCGGTGCGGCGGGCGCGGCCGGCGGCGGGAATCCCGGCTGGCCAGGTGGCTGACCGGGCCATTCAGGGGGGTTCATGAGTGCTCCGTGCTGATATCACGTGCGGGGTGCCGAATGAGGTCCGGCAAGACTAGCGGGATGGTCGCGGTGATTTCACCGCTTATCACCACGTCTTGGCCGGTGGGAACGATCGCAAGTGCCGCGCACCCCCTGCGGGACGGGCCTCACGGCCCAACGGCGGTGCGTGGGGTGACGAGTGTCTCGTAGGCTTGCGAAGGAGAGGGGAGGCAGGTGTCCGACTCGAGTTGGCAGCAGGCCGTCCTGCGCGATATCGGCGTCCCGAACCGGGGATTCCAGGTCTTCGACGCGCCATCCGCCCAGCCCCCGGCCACCTGGGGCGCCGAGGCACCGCCACGGCCCGCCCCTGAGCAGCCGCCCGCCGCGCCGATCGCCGCGGCGGCCGTTGCGCACCCCCCGGAGGAGCAGCCGACCGCCCCTCCGCAGACACCTTCCCTCCCGCCGACACAAGACGACGCGGAACTCCCTCCACCACCCGCCCCGCCCGCCCAGGTCGCGCCCGCACCCGTCCCGGCACCTTCTCTCCCGCGGTCAGAGGACGGCGCGGAACTCCCTCCGCCGCCTGCCTCACCTGCGCAGGTTGCGTCCGCGTCCGCTCCGGCACCTTCCCCCCTGCGGTCACCGGACGGTGGGGAACTTCCTCCGCCGCCCGCCCCGCCCGCGCAGGTCGCGTCCGCGTCCGCGCCGCCACGCTCTCTCTCGCGGTCGCAGGACGGCGCGGAGCTGCCTTCGCCGCCTGCCCCGCCTGCGCAGGTCGCGTCCGCGTCTGCTCCGGCACCTTCTCTCTCGCGGTCGCAGGACGGCGGGGAGCTGCCTTCGCCGCCTGCCCCACCTGTGCAGGTTGCGTCCGCGCCTGCTCCGGCACCTTCTCTCTCGCCGTCGCAGGACGACGCCGAGCTGCCTCCGCCGCCTGCCCCACCTGTGCAGGTCGCGTCCGCGTCCGGTCCGGCACCTTCTCTCTCGCGGTCGCAGGACGGCGCGGAGCTGCCTTCGCCGCCTGCCCCGCCTGCGCAGGTTGCGTCCGCGTCTGCTCCGGCACCTTCTCTCTCGCCGTCGCAGGACGGCGGGGAGCTGCCTTCGCCGCCTGGCCCGCCTGCGCCGGGTGCGTCCGCGCCTGCTTCGCCTACAGACGTTCCGCCTGCGCCTTTGGCGTCTGAGACGGCGGCTTCTTCCGTTCCGGTCGGGCCGGTGGTCCAGGAGGTTGGCGAGGAATCGGCGTCTCCGCCGCAGGCGCCTTTCTTGCCGCCGTCCGGAAGCGGTGACGAGATCCCGTCGCCTGGTCGTTCGGCGCCGGAGCGGCCCGTGGTCGAGCAGGCCGCCGAACGTGCCCAGGCCGCCGAGCCGCTCGTCCACCCCGACTTCGACTGGGCCGCGGCGGTCAGCCCGATACCCGGCGTGGGGACGGCGGATCCGTCCGGTGCGCCGGACGGATCCGCCGCCGCCTCGGCGCGCGCACCGGGGTCGGCCGCCCCGCAGCATCCTCATGCACCTGGTGGCCAAGGTCCGGTCGCGGGCGTGCAGAACCCTCAGGCGCAGGTGGCGGCCGAGCAGCTCGTCCGCAAGAACCAGCACGGCGACCCGCTGGGGCGCCGGATGCGGCAGGGCGTCTTCCGCGTCGTCGGCGGCGGGTCGGGGGACGCCAGGGGGGTGGAGGCGTTCGCGGAGCTGATGCGGCATCCGGTGCCCTCCGCGCGGCAGATCGCGGTCGCCAGCGTGCGCGGTGGTGCCGGGAAGACGACCATGGCCGCGCTCGTGGCGACCGAGCTGGCGCGGCACCGCGCGGACCGGGTGCTCGCCGCCGACGCCGATGCCGAGCTGGGCTCGCTGCCGCTGCGCCTCGGCGTCCGGCCGGACCTGTCGCTGTTCGAGCTGGCCGGGCAGAACCCGCGCTCGTTCGAGGAGGCCGCGCGGTTCCTGTCGCGGACCGCCGACGGGCTGTTCGTGCTGTCGTCCACGCGCGGCGGGCGGATCGCGGGCGAGTTCACCCTGGAGACGTTCCAGCAGGCCCTCAGCCTGGTCGGCCGGTATGTGACCGCCACGGTCGTCGACTGCGGCGCGGGCATCCTCACCGAGCTGAACCGGGGCGTCATCGCCACGTCGCACGGCCTCGTCCTGGTGACGCCGGGGACGGTCGACGGGGCGCTGAGCGCGCGCGGCGCGCTGGAGTGGTTCGCCGGGAACGACCAGCAGGAGCTGCTGGGCCGCACCGTCATCGCGATGGTGTCGCACGCCCCGCAGGTGGGCGCCGACCTGGAGCGGGCGCACCAGATGCTCACCGCGTGGGGGCTGCCCGTGGTGTCCGTCCCCTACGACCGGCACCTCGCCACCGGCGGCTCCCTGGACATGGGTCGGATCTCCGCCGCCGCGCGCAGCTCCGTGATCCGGGTCGTGCACGAGGTCTTCTCGCGTTCGCTCACCGCCGGAGTGTCCTGATGAGCAGTGACCTGGTCGCGCTGGTGCGGCGCCGTCCCGACGTGCACGCGGTCGCCGACGGCATGATCGCCATGGGGGAGGCGCTGGAGCTGCGCGGCGGCGAGCCGGAGCCGACGCTGCTGTACGACGCGGGCGGGCGGCTGCTCGTCTCGATCGAGGACGCGGTGCAGGTGTCGGTGCCGGGCGAGATCGGGCGGCTGCTCGGGGCGGAGTTCGCGGCCCGGGTCGTCACGCCCGTCTGGTGGGTGGACGTGCGCGCCGTCGCCGACGTCCCCGAGGCGGCGCGGTTGGCGCGCAGGTTCGCCGACTCCCTCGTGCACTGGCTCGGCGGAACGGTCTACCCCGACGGCGCTATCGAGGCCCCGGCGCGCAGCTGGAAGGCGATCGATCCCGACGTCCCCGCGGAGGGCGGCGCGTCCGCGGGCACATCGGGCGGCGCCGCCTATCGCGACGGCGTCATAGGCGGCTGACCCCAAGGTCGCTGTGGCCTCGCCATGGCAGGGAGGTACCTACCGCCAGTCGCGGGTCAGGTCCTGTTTCCAGGGGACGAGCTTCCACGGGCCGTGCGGGTCGGCGGACAGTTCCTCGACCACCCGCTCGTACTCGGCCTGGGACTGGCCTCCGCCGCCGGACCACAGCAGGCGGCCCTGGAGATAGCAGGTCGCCATGTCCTCCCACGAGGTGTAACGGCGCTGGATGTCGAGGGCGAGCGGGAGCATGCGCTCCCAGCAGTACTCCTCGGTGAGCCAGCCGACCATGTGGCCCCAGCGGTAGAGCATGAGCGCGCGGCCGTAGTCCCAGATGAGGAACCGGCCGACGTTGGCGCGCAGCGCCGGGTCCTCCAGCGTCTTGAGACGGTGGAGCTCGTGGGCGGCGTGGTCGCGGTCATTGAACAGCCGGTGCAGGAAGCGGCCGAGCTCGGCGCCCTCCTCCCCGGCGTCGGCGCCGGGCTGCTCGCGCAGGAGGGGCGGGACGAGCCGGGCGTACGCGGCGCCCCGCGTCCCGTAGCGGACGCGGACGAGCGCGATCAAACGCTCCACGAACGGCGGTTCGAGGACGTCGCGGGCGATGAGGTCGTCGACCTCACGGAGGAGGTTCGCGTACTCCTTGCGTTCTGCGGGGGTGCGTTCGGCGAGGGCGGCGTCCTGGGTGAAGTCGGCGCGGTGACCGTCCTGGACGAGCCAGTTGACGGCGCCGAGGAGTTGTTCGAGGTCGTAGGCGCCCCACGGTTCGCGGAGCAGCTCCTGGGCGGCGCGGCGGTCGGTGTCCGCGCCCGGCCCGGGGGTGGCGCCGAGCCGGTCGGGGCGGAACCCGTTGATCGCACCGTAGGGGGCGGCCGCGCCGAGGATCCAGCGCTGCACCGGGGTCAGGCCGCGCTCACCGCGCGCGGTGCGGGTGCCGTGCGCGTCCGGGTCGCGGATCAGCTCCCAGAGCCGGTCCCGGAACTCGGCGGCCTGCCTCTGCTCGCTCCTTAAGAAACCGGCGAGCTGCCGGTGAAGGGACGGGTGACGGACGTACAGGCGCTGGAAGACACGGCCGTCCTTCCACACCAGGTGCTCGGGGCGCAGCTCGCCGAACGGGACGCGGGTGCGGCGGTAGACCATCGCGCGTTCGGCGAAGCGCAGTTCCAGCCTGGGCCAGTGCGCGGCGAGCCGGGTGAAGCGCAGGAGCAGGACGAGGACGCAGGCGAGCGCGAGCAGCGCCGCGCCGGGCGCGAGGGCCCAGCGCGCCTCGTCCTGGAGGCCGGTGAGCGACAGGGCGGCGCCGAGCAGGAGCAGGACGACGCCTCCGGCGCCGAGGAAGGCGGACCAGCCGGTCGTCAGGACGAGTGGGCCCTCGACCCGCAGGACGCCCTCGTCGCCGTCGAATCTCAGCGATCCCCGGGCGAGGGTCCCGGCGAGGGCCCGCTCGAGCGCGTCGAGGCGGCGGGCCTGTTCCATGGGCAGGACCGTACCCCATCGCCGACATGTTGATCATCGGTGTGGTCCGTGTGAGGGGTGACACCCTCAGGCGGGCTGGAGGTGCCGCATCAGCAGGCGGTGCCGTTGCCAGCCCTCCGGGGAGCGTCCGTCGCCGAGCGGGAAGAGCGTCATCGGCGCGTGCGGGGGACCGACCTGCCGGCCGGGGATGCCGTCCGGCCCGCCGACGGTGCCGGTGACGGCGAGTGCGACGGGCGCGGCCGCGCCCGTCCAGCGGGGCTCGGTGGTGAGGTCGGCGCGGCCGGGGTTGAGCTGGACGAACAGTGACGCCACCGGCTGCCCGGCGGCGAGCGCGCCGACGAGCGAGGACAGGTGTCCCAGCGGCGGCGGGTCGGCGGGCGCGTAGCCGATGGTGACGGTGGTGACCTCGGCGACGCCGCCGCCCTCGGTGGTGGTGAAGTCGCAGATCGCCTGGGCGGGGCGCGGGCCGTCGCCGATGACGAGGAGCCGGGAGGCGGAGCGGGCGCGCGCGTACTCGGTGAGCCGGTCGCCGCGCCACGGGTGCTCCAGCGGCTCGGCGGGGCCGACCCCGGCGGGCGCCTTCCCGGTGAGGAGCGTGAGGAGGTGCTCGACGGGCCCGCCGAGGTCGCCGTCCGCGCCGTGCCGGACGCGGTAGACGAGGGTGAGCTGCGAGCCGATCGGCGCGGTGGGACGGGTCGTGAACCCGGGGGCGTAGTCGCGCGCCTCGGGGACGGGCACGAACGCCGCACCGCTCCATTTCAGCGGACGCCCGGTGAGGCCCTCGTAGTAGCCGTCCCCGTTGCGGACGACCCACAGCACGCCGGTGCCCGCGGCGGTGGTGCGCAGCGGCAGCGACAGCCGGGAGTCCAGGGGCGTGACGAGCTGCAGGGTGCGCCCGCTGCCGACGCAGTCCGCGACGGCCCTCGCCAGCCATGCGCTCAGCGGCACGACCGGCCGGTCCTGCAGCACGACCATGGCCCGGTCGGTCATTGCGTCGACGATGCTCATCTTCGTCCGAGTTTAGTGGGCTTCGGACCGCCGTCCGCGGGCCGGATGACCTTGACCGGACGACTTTGCCGCGACCCGCGTGGCTGGTGTCCTTTCTGTGCTGGAATGTTACGGATGCAGCAGACCGCCGCGCGGCCGCCCGCGTCCCACGCGGACAGCGCCCCCCGGCCGCCGGGACCGCCGGCGCGGGGGCGCCTGTGGCGCGTGCTCGGCTGGGTGTCGATCGGCATGTCCGCGGTGCTGGTGGTCGCGAGCCTCACCGCGTACGGGTTCTGGCGGCGGCTGGACGGCCAGATCGACCGCGAGAACGTGGACGGCAAGCTCGGCGACGACCGTCCCGCCAAGCTCAACAACTCGATGAACATCCTGCTCATGGGCTCCGACAGCCGCGCGGGGGAGAACGCCCGCTACGGCGAGGAGGCCGGGCAGCGCTCCGACACGACGATCCTGCTGCACATCTCGCCCGGCGGTGAGCAGGCGATCGGCATCAGCTTCCCCCGCGACTCGATGGTGGGCATCCCGCCGTGCAAGAAGCCGGGAGGCGGCTCGTCCCCGCCCCAGTTCGGGATGATCAACGCGGCGTTCTCGACCGGCGGCCCGGCCTGCACCTGGCGGACGATCGAGTCCCTCACCAAGATCCACATCGACCACTTCGTCGAGGTGGACTTCTCCGGCTTCAAGCGGGTCGTGGACGCGCTCGGCGGCGTGGAGATCTGCGTCCCGCGCCGCATCGACGACCCGAAGGCCGAGCTGCACCTGAGGAAGGGCCGCCAGATCGTGCACGGCGACCAGGCGCTCGGCTACGTCCGCACCCGGTACGTGCTCGGCGACGGCTCCGACCTCGACCGGATCAAGCGACAGCAGGCGTTCATGGCGTCGGTGGTGAAGAAGGCCACCGACCGGGGGATGCTCACCGACCCTGGGCGGACGTTCGCGTTCCTGTCCGCCGCCACCAAGTCCATCAAGGCGGACGACCGGCTCACGCTGTCGGTGATGCAGAAGCTCGCGGGCGGCCTGCGCGGGATGAGCGCGGGCAAGGTCCGCTTCGTGACCGTGCCGGTGCAGCCGTACCCGCAGGACAAGAACCGCGTGCAGTTCAACCAGGTACTTGCGGAGCCGCTGTTCCGGGCGGTCCGCGAGGACAACAAGGTGCCCGAGCCGGCGCCGCCCGCGCCCGTCCCCGCGCAGGGGAACGGCACGCGGGTGCCGCCCGTTCCGCCCGCGCAGGTCAGAGTGGCCGTCTACAACGCGACGGCGTCCACCGGCCTCGCGCAGCGGACGGCCGACCAGCTCGCCGAGCGCGGGTTCCAGGTCGTCAAGGTCGGCTCTCGCAAGGCGTCGTCCTCGGCGCCGACCCAGATCCTGTACGGCCGGGGCGCCGAGCGGCAGGCCGCGCGCCTCGCCATCGCGCTGCCCGGCCATCCGCCGCGCGCCTGGGCGGGTGGCAGGCCGGGCTACGTCTACCTGGTCATCGGCAGGGACGGTGCCGCGCTGCGCGGCCTGAAGCGGACACTGCCCAGCGTGACCGGCGAGATCCGTGCGGACGCTGACATCTGCGGACAGACCTGAGAAGACACGCAGACATGAGGAAGCACGCCGCGCCCACCAGGTTGCGCGGATGTGAAGAACCAGTCAAGGCGGGCGTCACGGACGTGGCGCGCCGGTAGGGTGGCGGCGCGCCAACCATCAACCGTGCCAAAGCGTCACAACTACGACTGCATACTCGATCAGACCCCGACCCCTGCCCTCAGGAGCCGCCCCCCGCCTCGGGCTCTGCCGGGTGATCCGTGCGCCCCGACCCCCGGAACGGACCCTGCTCTCGAATGGACATGCAGCCCGAACCCTTCACCTTGCTGATGACCGTGTACGGCGGTGATCGGGAGGAGTACGTCCGGGACGCCTTCCGCAGCGCCGTCCACCGCCAGACCCTCCGCCCCGACCAGGTGGTGCTGGTCCAGGACGGCCCCGTACCGCCCGGCCTGGGCGCCTGCCTGCGGAGCCTGGTCGCCGACAGCCCCGTCGAGGTCACGTTCGTCCCGCTGGAGCACAACCGCGGCCTCGGTCCCGCGCTCGACGCGGGCCTCCACGCCGCCCGGCACGACATCGTCGCCCGCATGGACGCCGACGACATCGCCATGCCGCACCGCTTCCAGGAACAGGTGCCGCTGGTGCGGGCGGGCGCCGACCTCGTGGGCGCGGGCCTGCTGGAGTTCGGCGAGGACACCGCCGACGTCGTCGGCCGCCGCATCCCGCCGAGCGACCCCGCCGACATCGCCCGCTACTCGCGGCTGCACGACCCCTTCAACCACCCCACGGTCGTCTACCGGCGCAGCGCGGTGATCGCCGTCGGCGGCTACGGCGACCTGCCGCTGATGGAGGACTACTGGCTGTTCGCGCGGATGATCGCGCAGGGCGCGCGGGTGGTGAACATCGCCGAGCCGCTCGTCTACTACCGGGTCGGGGACGGCGCGTACGCGCGCCGCGGAGGCCGCGACCTGCTGCGCTCCGAGCTGCGGCTGCAGCGCGCGATGCGCGGCGAGGGCTTCATCACGCGCCCGCAGTACTGGCGCAACGTCGTCGTCCGCGGCGGCTACCGCCTCGTCCCGACCGCGATCCGGCGCCCGGTCTACCGCATGCTCGTGGCGCCGTACGGTGCGCGCCGCAACCGCTCGCGCGACCGCGCCGCGCTCACCTTCGCGCCGCCGCCCGTCAAGGGCCCCTACGTCCCCCGGCACGCCCGCCCGGCGGAGCCGTCCCCGCCCCACCCCCCGCTCTAGGGGACGGGGCGGGTCCACAGGACGGGCTGGTCGCCGGTGACGTCGGTGCTGCGGCCCACGCCGAGCAGGCTGTTCTTGAACGCCGCCAGGCCGGTGATCTGCTGGTCGCCGTCCCCGCCGAGGCCGGTGCCGCCGGGTGCCGTGCCGCTCCAGGACGTGCCGTCCGCGGACGTCCACGACACCACGTCCGCGGCGCCCTGCCGGACCGTCGTCCCGGTCGCGGCGAAGCCCTTCGGGGTCGCCGTCAGCGACGTCACCGTGACCTCCGCGGTGCCGCCCGGGGCGGGCAGCGGACGCCACGCCCGCCCCGCGTCGGACGACACGTAGCCCAGCCACACCAGCCCCCGCGGCGTCGCGCCGATGCCGGCGGCGACCAGCGTGGTCCCGCGCGCGGCGACGTGGGTCAGGTGCCCCTCGGTCACGCCGCCGGGAAGCGGGAGCGTCCGCAGCGTCCACTGCCCGCCGTTCGCCGACGTCCACACCGAGGGGCGGTTCCCCTTGGCGTCGCGGGTGCCGCCCACGGCGGTGTAACCGGCCGCGCCGGACGTGACGTCCAGCATCCACCGGCTGGCGTCCTTGCGGCCCTCCAGCGCGTTCGCGCCGCCGCTCCTGCCGCGCTCCCAGGTCTCCAGGTCCGCGGACGACCAGGTCACCGCCGAGTACCCCGCGGTGCCGACGATCACGTATCCGCCGGGGCCGGACGCGGCGGCGGCCGTCACGGGCAGCCCGTCGCGCGTCGCCCGGAACGGCGCGGCGGAGTCGGCGGCCTGCCAGGTCGCGCCGTCCGCCGAGGTGACGACGAGCGCGCGGCGCGGGACCGCCTGGTCGTAGCCGACCGCGAGCCATCCCGCCTTGCCGCCGGTGACGTCGAGGAGCTGCTGTGGCCCGGGGCGGGTGAACGCCGCGCCGAGGCCCTGGGCGGGCTTCCACGTGCCGCCGTCCTTGGACGTCCACGCCGCGGCGTCGCCGGACGCGCTGCCCACGGCCACGGCGAGGTCGCCGGTCGCCCCCACGGCCTGGACGGTGTGGTCCGGGCGGACGGCCCCCGGCACCTTCGTCAGGTCGACCGGGACGGCGGTCCCGCCCGCGTCGAACACGCCGAGCATCGGATCCATGTCACCGCCGCCGGGCTCGCGGCCCACGACGATCGTCTGCGCGCCGGCGAGGGCCGCGTCCCGGAACTCGCGCTCCGGCTTGACCTCGGCGGCGCCCGCGTCCTTCCACGCCGCGCCGTCGGAGGTGCGCGACAGCAGCACGTCCCGGCCGCGGACGACGACGGCCGCGAAGCCCCGGCCGTCCCCGACGATCTGGCTCGTGCGCTGGTACCCGCCCGTCACGAGCCGCCCGGACCGCCGCCACGCGGCGCCGTCCCGGGAGGTGAACGCCTGCCCGTAGGACCGGCCGCCCGCCCTGATCTCGCGCAGCGCGAGGAACCCGCCCTCGCCACCGCCGACGATCAGGCCGCGGCTGCCCCTGGGGACCGGCACGTCCGAGGCCGACCAGGTGCGCCCGCCGTCGTCGGAGCGCCAGACCCGCCGGTAGGACGGCTTCTTCGGAGCGGGCGTGATCAGCCCTTCGAGGAGGATCACGTCACCGCTCGCCGCGGCCTCCACCAGCGAGAACCTGCCCCTGACCTGAAGGCCGATCTGCCCGCCCGCGCGCGGCTCCCAGCGGCGGCCGTCGGCCGAGAGCCACACCGCGGGCGTGGCGTCGCTGAAGTCCCCCTTCGCGGAGGTGTCGCCGATGGCGAGGAACCCGCCGCCGGTGGCGACGATCCGCCGGACGCGGTTGCCCGCGCCGAACACGTTCCCGACCGCGTCGGGCTCGCGGCGCCAGTCCCGCCCGTCCTCGCTCGTCCAGACGACGCCGCCGCCCGTCCGGGTGCCGATCGCCACCCAGCCGCCGGACGATCCGCCGACCGCCTGCGGCACGTCGCCGGGACGCGCCGCGCCGCCGTCCGGGCCCCGCTGGCCCGCGGCCTTGAACGTGCGGCCCCCGTCGCCCGACACCAGGAACACGCCGCGGGAGCCCTGCGCGTCGCTTTCGCCGCCGACCGCGACCACGGTGGACCCGACCGCGGCGACACCGGTCAGCTCCTGGTCGCGGCCGTCGGTGCGGGCCGCGCCGTCGACCGGGAACGCGGCACCGGCCAGCCTGGCGCCTCCGCCGCCCCCGCTGTCGTCGTCACCGCCGAGGCTCGTCACCGCGTAGAAGCCCCCGGCGGCGAGCAGCGCCGCCACGGCCAGCCCGGCGACCCCGATGAGCAGCGGCTTCTTGCTGCGCTTGCGCTTGGTCTTGCCCGCCGGGGAGCGCCACGGCTCGTCGATCGCGGGCGGCGGCGCCAGGGGCACGGCCTGCGCCGCCTCCCGCGGATTGTCCGGTATCTCCTGCGCGTAGGGGAACGGCTCCGCCGCGGACGGCGACCGCCGCGGGGAGTCGGGGATCTCCTGCGCCCACGGGAACGGCTCGGGCGCCGAAGGCTTGGGCGTCCCGGGGATCTCCTGCGCGTACGGGAACGGCTCCGGGGCGGGAGGCGCGGGGGCGCCGGGGACCTCCTGCGCGTAGGGGAACGGCGGGGGAGCGGACGCGGCGGCGGGCGGCTGCGCCTGAGGCGGCGCCGGTGGTGGCGCCGGCCGTGCGGGAGGGATCGCCGGCGTGTCCACCTGCGTCGCGTCCGGGATGTCCTGCGCGTAGGGGAACGGCGGCAGGACGGGAAGGTCGGTCGACGTCTCAGGCGGCGCGGACACCGGGGCAGGCGGCGCGGACGCCTCCGCCTCCGCCTCCGCCTCGGGCTCGGGTTCCGGGGTGTCCTGCGCGTGGGGGAACGGCGGCAGGACGGGAAGGTCGGTCGACGTCTCAGGCGGCGCGGACACCGGGGCAGGCGGCGCGGACGCCTCCGGCTCCGGCTCCGGCTCGGGCTTCTGCTGGAACACCTGGGTCTGCATGGCGGCACCGTCGGCGGCGTCGCTAAGCGTCTTGTCGTGGGCGCCCGCGGTGTCGTCCTCGGAGGTGGCCTCGGCTTCCGTCTTGGGCACCGGCTTCGGGGCGGTCTTCGAACCGGCCTTAGAAGCGGCCTCGGCCACGGTCCCCGGCGCGAGGTCGACGACAGTCTTGGGCTCGGGCTTCGCCTCGGGCGCGGGCGCCGGAAGCGCGGGCGGTTCGGGCAGGAGGTCGGCGCCCGTCGCCGGGCCCTCGTCCAGCCACTGGGGAGGCGGGGGAGGCGCGAACCCGTCCGAGGGCTCGGCCGGGGTACCGTCGCGGCCGGTCTCGTCGTCCGGAGTGTCCGGAGTCTTGGGTGAGGTCACGCCCGTCTCCCCCAGTCGGGTCGGGTCAATCCATGACGTCCATGGACCAGAGTGTCGCCAGCGATGATAGCGATCTGCGGGGGTGCCTCCGCTCGGCCCGCGCTGACCTGCCGGGCCGCCGGTCAGGGACCTAGCGGGTGCGCCCGGCGGACGCGCAACCGGCGCCGGAGCAGTGGGTCAGCGCGTACAGCAGGGCCGAGAGCTGCCGCTGCCTGTCGGGCGGCAGCCGCCCGCCCTGGTTGGTGAGCTGGTGCGGATCGCGGACGAGGTCGTAGTACTCGCGCTCGCCGTTCTGGTACTCCACGTAGAGGGCGTCGCGCAGGCGCAGCGCGTTGTAGGTCGGCGGCGCGCCGGGCGCGGAGTCCTGCCGGTCGGGGTCCTCGGGCGTCGGGCGCGGCTTGACGTGCTCGACCAGCGCGACGTTCCGCCAGTCCGCCGGGTCGGCGCCGCGCAGGAACGGCACGAGCGAGCGGCCGTCGGTGGCGGGCGGGACGGCCGCGCCCGCGAGGTCGAGGAACGTCGGGGCCAGGTCGGTGTTCTGGACGAGCGCGCCGGTGCGGCGCCCGGCCGCGACGCCGGGGCCGACGACCACGTACGGGACGCGGATGTCGGTGTCGAAGGCGGTCATCTTGCCGCCCGCGAGCCGGTGCTCGCCCATGTGGAAGCCGTTGTCGGAGCCGAAGACCAGGTAGGTGTCGCGGTCCAGGCCCCTCTCCGCGAGCGTTCGCCGCAGCCGGGCGATCATCTCGTCCACCGCCTGGACCATCCGCGCCCGGTCGCGGAAGCCGTTGTCGATCGCCTTCAGCCCCGGCTTGCGCAGCCGGGGGTGGGAGCGCAGCCAGGACGGCTTGTCGCCGACGTCGGGCTCGTTGAACGCGGGCGGGCGGGGCGCCCGGACGCCGGGGAGCGCGGCGGCGTGCCGGGGCGCGGGCACGAACGGGCCGTGCGGCGCGAACGTCGCGACCTCCATGAAGAACGGGCGGCCGGTGGCGCCCGCGCGCCTGACGAAGTCGTCGGCCTTCCCCGACAGGACGTCGGTCAGGTAGTCCTGCGGCGCGTGCCCGTACCTGACCAGGCGGCCGTTCTCGTTCATGTTGTAGTCGTACTCGGGGTAGCCGTTGCCCGTGACGTACCACTCGTCCCATCCCGGCGGGACGTACGGCGAGGGGCCGCCCTGCGCGTCGCCGGGCTGGTAGCCGTTCAGGTACTTGCCGAGGAACGCCGTCCGGTAGCCCGCCTTCCGCAATCCTTCCCCGAAGGACGCCTGCTCGCCGCCGTGGGCCTTGAACACCTGGTAGCCGCCGTCCGGCGGGAAGTTCGTCCGCACGCCCGTGTTGTGCGGGTAGCGCCCGGTGAGGATGGTGGACCGGGACGTGCAGCACAGCGAGTCGGCCACGAAGAAGCCGTCGAACGTGAGCCCGCGCGCCTGCATGTCCCGCACCTGCGGCATGTGCGCCACCAGGTTCCAGGAGAGGTCGTCGGTGAGGACGAAGACGATGTTCGGCCTCTTCGCCGGGGCGGCCTTCGCCGCTCCGGGCCGGGCGTCCCCACCGCCGGAGCAGCCCGCCGCCAGCGCCAGCACCAGGGTCAGCAGGATCAGGACCGGCGCGCCCGCCGGACGGAGCCGGAGTCGCCTGTGTCGGGTCAACGTCCGTCTCTCCTTCGCCGTGGCGCATGATCAGGGACCGTCAGCAGCGTAACGATCCGGCGGCGGTGACGCGCACCAGGTGTGGTTCGCCGTCCCCGGGGGTTGTTGGCATCATGCGGGGTGATGAACAGGTGGGCCGGGGATCCGCGATCGCGCGGGCCGCTGACGCCACTGGCCGCCGGCGCCGCGCTCAGTGCCGTGATCGCGCTGATCGTCGCGCTGGCGGACGCCTGCGTCCCCGGTTCGGGCGGGTCCGCCGCCAAGCCGCCGCCGCGTCCCTCGGCACGGGTCTCCGCGCGCGCCTCCGCTCCCGGCTCGCCCGCACCGCAGCCGAGCCCGGCCGGTACCTCCGGGCCCGTGTCCCCGCCGGGATACTCGCCGGTCGAGCCCGTCCTCGACCAGTACTTCGCCGACCCCGCCGTCATCAAGGCGGCGGGCACCTACTTCGCGTACGGGACGAACAACGCGGATGCGGCGATGCCCGTCGCGACCGCGCCGTCGCCCACCGGGCCGTGGACGCGCGCACCCGGCGACGGCCTCGCCCGGCTCCCCGCCTGGGCCACCACGGGCCGGACGTGGGCGCCGGAGGTCGTGCCGCCCCAGGGCCCGTCCAAGACGTACGTGCTGTACTTCTCCGCCCGCCGCAAGGACGGCGACGCCCAGTGCATCGGGGCCGCCACCGCCACCTCGCCCGCCGGGCCCTTCGTCCCCTTGGACGGCGAGCCGCTGGTCTGCCCGATGGACCTCGGCGGCGCCATCGACCCCGCGTCCTACATCGAGCCGGACGGGACGCGGTACCTGCTCTACAAGAGCGACGCGAGGAAGACGGCGGCCATCTACCTCGTCCGGCTCACCCCGGACGGGCTGGGCCTGTACGGCGAGCCGAAGCGGATCCTCGCGCGCGGCTCGGAGCCCGCGCTGGTGGAGGCGCCCGACCTGGTGAAGCGCGGCGGCGAGTACGTCCTGCTGTACTCGGCCGGCTGGTACTTCCGGCCGGACTACCAGACCCGGTACGCGGTCGCGCCGTCGATCGAGGGCCCGTACGAGAAGGCCGGCCGGCCGCTCCAGTCCACCGGCGGATACGGCG
Organism: Actinomadura graeca; assembly: GCF_019175365.1. Taxonomy (NCBI): domain Bacteria; kingdom Bacillati; phylum Actinomycetota; class Actinomycetes; order Streptosporangiales; family Thermomonosporaceae; genus Actinomadura; species Actinomadura graeca. Next base: position 5,911,135 of record NZ_CP059572.1, read on the forward strand.
GGAAGGTCGAGGGGCCGGGCAGCGCGGACGTCCTCAGCGACGACACCGGCGACCACCTGGTCTTCCACGGCATCCTCAAGCACCTCGGCGGCGCGAACGTGAACCGGGGGATGTACGTCACGCCGCTCGGCTGGGACGGGGCCCGGCCCGTGATCCGGGGCACGGCCGTCCGCCACGAGGCGGAGGACGGGCGGCTGAACGGCTGCGTGTCCGTCCTCGCGCGGCCCAACGCCTCGGGCGGCAAGGCCGCCGGGCCGTTCGACCGCGACGGCTGCCGACTTGAGGTGCCGGTGTTCGCGCCCGCGGCAGGGCGCTACTCCGTCCGCGCGCAGTACGCCAACCGGTCGGGACAGGAGTCCGACCTGGAGCTCTCGGTGAACGGGACGGCCGCGACGCGGCTGCGGCTGCGCGTCACCAAGGACGCGGACTGGACGTCGACCTCGGCGGAGGTCGAGCTGGCCGCCGGGTGGAACACCCTCGGCCTGCGCCGCGTGAACGGCCAGGGGCAGCTCGACTACCTGGAGCTCCTGTAGCGGCCCCGCCCGCTCGGCGGCGGCGCGTCCACGCCGACCTCGCGCAGGAGTTCGGCGGTCGGCCTCGGACGTGTGAACAGCCCCTTGCCGACCCCGCGCAGCAGCGCGCGGCGCAGGACGGCCCTGTCCGAGGACGAGGCGAACGTGCGCGACCAGCGCCGGAGCGTGGACCCCGCGTACAGGACGCGTTCGGGCGGCGCCAGCCCGGGGCTGCCGGTGAAGAGCCAGATCTTGTTGCGGACCTCGTAGAAGAAGCGGTCGCCGGGATCGGCGTCCGCCCCGCCGAACACCTTCGTCTTGTGGACCACGACGCTGCCGGGGCACAGGACGCCGCGCCGCCCGCGCAGCAGCCGGGTGGTGAACTCGAAGTCGTCGTTCCACAGGAAGTAGTCGGCGACCGGCAGCCCGCGCTCGCGCACCGCCGCCGCGTCCACCAGCACCGACACGAACGACGCGGAGCGGACGGGCACGCAGCCCGCCGCCCGCGCGACCTCCAGCTCGGCGGCGCGGACGCGGGGCTTCGCGCGCGGCGTGTTCATCGGGTGGTCGCGGCCGTCGGTCCACACGACCCGGCTGGCCACCAGGGCCGGGGGGCCGTCGGCGGCGGTGGCGCGCTCCCGCGCGTCCAGCAGTGCCCGGAGCGCCTGCGGCTCGGGCACGGTGTCGTCGTCCAGCAGCCAGAGCAGGTCCGCGTCCAGCGCGCGGGCCATCCCGGCGCCGAACCCGCCCGCCCCACCCACGTTCCGGGGCAGCTCCACGAGATCGGCACCGGGGAAGCGGTCGCGGACCATCGCGGCGGTCCCGTCCTGTGACGCGTTGTCGACCACGACGATCCGGTCGGGTGCGCGCGTCTGGGCGCCGATCGCGGTGAGCGCCTCGTCCAGCAGGTCGCGCCGGTCGAAGGTGACCACCACCGCGGCGACGACCGGGTCCCGCGCCGGGTCCCGCGCCGTGTTCTGCGGACCGTCCGCGTCCCGTGCGGCGGACGTCACGGGCCGCGCCGCCCGGTGGCACGGCGGGCCGCCCGCTGGAGCGCGGGGGCCGGCGCCGCGGCGGCCTCCAGCAGCTTCTCCAGGTTCTGCCGGACCTCGGCCATCTCGCCGTGTAGGTGCGCCAGCCCGATCCGCTCGTTCGCCCTGGTCAGCCCCTTCAGCAGGTGCGCGGCAACGCCCACGGACGCGGCCGCGACCAGCTCGTCCGGGACGTCTCCGGGGAGCATCGTCTCCGCCGGGTGCCGCGACGTCGTCAGCTCGCCGAGGTCGCCGGAAACGCGGTAGCCGGAGGCGCGCAGCGACGCGGCGATCTCCCGGGTCCGCTCGGCCGCCCACTCCACGTGCCGCGCGGGCAGGCCCATCGGGGGGCGGCCCGTCTCGTCCGCGGCCTCCGCCAGCCCGTGCCCGACGAGATGGTCGCGGACCATCCGCTCGTAGTCGCCGCCCAGCACCGGCGCGATCTTGACGTTCAGGCGGCGGAGCAGCTCCGCCTCGATCGCCGACAGCGGCTCCTCGTCCTCGATCCCCCCGATGTCGCACGTCCCCGCGCCGATCCCGGTCACCGCGCGGAAGCGCTCCCAGAGGGTCGCCGGGGACCCGCCGGGCGGCGGGAGCGTGAGGACGTGCACGCGCTCCTTCGGGACGGCCGACTCCCACGTCCGCAGCACCCGGACCGGGTCGTGCAGCCCCCAGAACATCTCCCCGTACGGCTCGGGCGCGCCCGGCCCGAGCGTCACGAGGTCGTCGACGAAGCGCTCGAAGGTGATCGCGTGGGCGTGCCGGATCTGCTCCTGCCAGTCGAGGATCAGCTGCCAGCCCAGGTCGCGGGTGGCGAGCACCACGTGCACCTCGGCCGGTTCCAGCGCCGCCACCGCCCGCTCGACCTGGCGTTCCGTCGCGCCGCCGAGCAGGCCGTGGGAGAACACGACGGTGTCGCCGTCCCATTCGCGGGCGCGCCGGGCGACGCGGTCCCAGGCGCCGTCCCACGCCGGGTCGCGGTGGCCTCCCCAGCTCATCTCGCGCAGGTCCATGACCGCCGCGAAGTGCTCCTGCGGCCCGGCGAGCGGGTAGCAGACGCCGGTGTCGCCGAGCCGCCGCCGGTTGTCCCACAGCACCCGCTGGAGGAACGCGGCTCCGGCGGTGGGCGCGCCGACGTGCAGGAAGACGGTCTTCGTGGTGCCCCGCGTGTCCATCCGGACGTTCACCCCTTGCTCGTCCCGGCGTCCGATCGGCCTGCCTTGTCGTGAAGACGACGGTATGCCCCCTGGACCCGCCGGACGGCCGGGTACCGCTCGGTCGCGCTGTGCACCGCCCGGTGGACCAGCGGCGTCGCGTCGCGGACGAGCCGCCCGGTCAGCTCCAGCAGCTCCGCCGAGTCGTCCCGCAGCAGGCCCAGCCGGTCGCCCGGCGCCATCTGCGACCCGGGCGTGGACGCGGCGCGCCGCTCGGCGTCCAGGACGCGCAGCAGCAGCGCCGCGACGGCGTCGGTGCCGACGTCGGCCAGCTCAGCAGGGGACGCCTCGGCGGCCGGGACGTCCGCCGCCCCGGCCGCGGGGACCAGCTCGTAGAGGTCGCCGACCACGTGGTAACCGGCGGCGCGCAGGCCCTCGGCGGTCTCGACGGCCCGCTCGGTCGCCCAGCGCAGGCCGTCCGGCGGCAGCCCGATCCGGACCGGCGCCGGGCGCGCGGCCAGCACCTCCTGCGCGAGGTGGTGCTTGACCGACTCGTTGTAGACCTGCCAGCCGACCCCCTCGTCCAGCGCGGTGTTGAGCCGGAGCAGGAACCCGGTCTCGGCGAGCCCGAGCGATGGGTTCGCGAACGAGCGGGACAGGTCGTACTCGTCCGGGACGAGCCCGACGGCCGCGCAGAAACGCCGCCAGAGCAGGTCACGCGGCGCGCCCGGACGGGGCAGCGTGACGACGTGGACGCGCTCCGGCGGCAGCGCCGCGCCCCACCGCCCGAGCACGGCGACCGGATCCTGGAGCCCCCAGAACAGCCGCGCGGAGTCGAAGCTGCGCCAGTCCGTGCGCCGCAGCACCGCCACGAACTCGGCGAACGGGGTGCTGAACCGGTTCTTGACGTCCTCCTGCCAGTGCGCCGGGATCTGCCGGGCGAGGTCGCGCGCGGTGAACACCACATGGACGTCGGCGAAGGAGAGGTCGTCCATGGCCCGCGCGACCTGGGCGGCCGTCGCGGGGGCGAACAGCTCCTGCGAGATGATCGCGTCGCCTGGCCACTCCCGGACGCGCTCCACGATGTCCCGCCACGAGCCCGGGACCGACGGGTCCGACGCGCCGCGGAAGAACGTCCCCCGCAGGTCGAAGGCGGCCCTGACGTGGTCGGCCTGGTCCGCGCCGGGGTAGAGGACGCCGTGCCCGCGCAGCCGGTCCCGGTTGTGCCACAGCACCTGCTGGAGATAGGTCGTGCCGCTCTTGGCCGCCCCGACGTGCAGATAGACCGCGGGACGCGCGTTCTGTGCCGTCCTGCCGGAATGGGGGGAGACCACCGCGATCCTTGGTTCTTGCGCCGGTACCGAACAAACGCCGGGTATCTTAGCCCCATTCCCTACCAATAGACCGGCTGGTGACGTCCGTTCGGCCGGGTCCTCCGCTCCCCCCTCGCCTGGGATGGACGCCCTCCTGTGAACGTTGATCTCGTGGTCGCCGGGTCCGGGTTCTTCGGGCTCACGGTGGCCGAACGGTGCGCGGCCGACCTCGGCCTGCGCGTCCTCGTGCTCGACCGGCGCGGGCACATCGGCGGGAACGCCTACAGCGAGGCCGACCCGGAGACGGGCATCGAGGTGCACCGCTACGGCGCGCACCTGTTCCACACGTCCAACCGGCGGGTCTGGGACTACGCGAACCGGTTCACCTCCTTCACCGGCTACCGGCACCGCGTCCACACCACGTTCAAGGGCCGCGTCTACTCGATGCCGATCAACCTCGGCACCATCTGCGAGTACTTCGGCCGCGCCTTCACCCCGGACGAGGCCCGCGCGCTGGTCGCCGCGCAGGCCGCGGAGGTGTCCGATCCGTCCAACCTGGAGGAGAAGGCGATCTCGCTGATCGGCCGTCCCCTCTACGAGGCGTTCATCCGCGGGTACACCGCGAAGCAGTGGCGGACCGACCCCCGCGACCTGCCCGCCGAGATCATCACGCGGCTGCCCGTCCGGTACACCTTCGACAACCGGTACTTCGACGACGACTTCGAGGGCCTGCCCGCCGACGGCTACACCGCCTGGCTGGAGCGGATGGCCGACCACCCGCGCATCGAGGTGCGGCTCGGCACCGACTTCCTCGACCTGCGCGGCGACACGGCCGGCAACGTGCCCGTCGTCTACACCGGGCCGCTGGACCGCTACTTCGGCTACGCCGAGGGCGAGCTCGGCTGGCGGACGCTGGACTTCGAGACCGAGGTCAGGCCGACCGGCGACTTCCAGGGCACCGCCGTGATGAACTACGCCGACGAGGACGTCCCGTACACGCGGATCCACGAGTTCCGGCACTTCCACCCCGAGCGCAAGCACTATCCGCCGGACCGGACGGTCATCATGCGGGAGTACTCGCGGGCCGCCGCCCGCGGCGACGAGCCGTACTACCCGGTCAACACCGCCGCCGACCGCGCGCGTCTGCTGGCCTACCGCGAGCTGGCCCGGCGGGAGGACGGCGTCCTGTTCGGCGGGCGGCTCGGCACCTACAAGTACCTCGACATGCACATGGCCATCGCGGGCGCGCTCAGCATGGTCGACAACAGGCTGCGCCCCCATTTCACCGGGGGCTCGCGTCTTACCAGCACACCCGGACAAAGCGGAGGTATGGACGAGTGAGCGAGCCGCAGGCGGGACTCGCCCCCGGTGAGGACACGACCACCCACATCCCCCGCACCAGCCTGGGGCCCGCCGGGTTGCGCGTCGTCCAGCGCGTGGTGATGCCCGTCGACCGCGACCTCGACGTCCTCGCGCTGTACGTCGAGGGGGAGATCGGCCGCGGCGCCGAGGCCCTCGCCGCCGAGGCCGCCGCCGAGGACGGCATCGCCGCCGCCGACGTCGTCGGACGGCGCAGCGTCGTCGTCCCGGTCGGCGGGCGGGCCTCGTTCGCGACGTACTTCAACGCGTTCCCGGCGAGCTACTGGCGGCGCTGGACGAATGTGGACGAGGTCGTCCTGCGGGTCCGGATGCGCGGCCAGGCCAGCGTGATCGTCTACCGGTCCAGCGCGAAGGGGCACGTGCAGCGCGTGGCGTCCGTGCGGATCGACTCCGACGTCCCGCGCGAGGAGACGTTCCGGCTGACGCTGGGCCCGTTCATCGACGGCGGCTGGTACTGGATGGACGTCCTCGCGGGCGAGCAGGACGCCGTCCTGGAGCGCGCGGACTGGTGCGTCGACCCGGCCCGGACGGGCCCGGTCCGCCAGGGGCGGGTCAGCCTCGGCATCACGACGTTCGACCGGCCGGGCTTCTGCGTCGACCAGCTCCTCGCCCTGGGCGGCGCGCCCGAGGTGCTGGACGTCGTGGACGACGTCTTCGTCATCGACCAGGGCACCCGGCGCGTCCGCGACGACGCGGGCTACGAGCGCGCCGCACGCGGGCTCGGCCGCAGGCTCCGGCTCATCGAGCAGCCGAACCTCGGCGGGTCCGGCGGCTTCTCCCGCGCGATGGACGAGACGCTCAGGGCCGGGACCAGCGACTACGTCCTGCTGCTGGACGACGACGTGGTCACCGAGACCGAGGGCGTGCTGCGCGCGGTCGCGTTCGCCGACCACGCCCGGACGCCCACGATCGTCGGCGGGCACATGTTCAACCTGTTCGCCCGGTCGCAGCTGCACGCCTACGGCGAGACCATCGGGCGGTACCGGTGGTGGTGGGAGGAGGCGCCGCACACCAGGCGCGAGCACGACTTCGCCCTCCCGCCCGACACCAACCCGAGTCCCCGCCTGCGCAAGAGCCGGGGCGGCCTGCGCGAGACGAAGTGGCTGCACCGCCGCGTGGACGTCGACTACAACGGCTGGTGGATGTGCCTCATCCCGGTCGACGTGATGCGCAAGGTCGGGCTGTCGATGCCCATGTTCATCAAATGGGACGACGCCGAGTACTGCGTGCGCGCGGGTGCGGCCGGGTTCCCGACCGTGTCGCTGCCCGGCATGGCCGCCTGGCATGTGCCGTGGCAGGACAAGGACGACGGCATCGACTGGCAGGCGTACTTCCACGAGCGGAACCGGCTCGTCACGGCGCTGGCGCACTCGCCGTACGAGCGCGGCGGCAACCTCGTCAAGGAGAGCTTCATCGTCTCGGTGAAGCACGCCCTGTCCATGCAGTACTCCACCGCCGAGCTGATGCTGTCGGCGATCGAGGACGTCCTCGGCGGGCCGGGCCACATGCACGCCGGGATCGCCCGGAAGCTGCCGGAGATCATGGCGTTGCGGGCGGAATTCCCGGACGCGCGGAACCGCGCGAGCCACGAGGAGTTCCCGCAGGTGCGGCGGACCAGGCCCCCCAAGCGGGGACGGGGCTTCAAGCCGCCGCGCGGCACGGTGAACGTACTGGCCGGCGCGATGCTCGGCACCCTGCGCCAGCTCCGGCCGGTGGACCCGGCCGGGCGCGACAACCCGCAGGTCGTGGTGCCGCACATCGACCGGCACTGGGGACTGCTCTCCCAGGTGGACAGCGCGCTGGTCTCCTCGGCCGACGGCACGAAGGTCGCCTGGTACCAGCGCGATCCCGAGCGGTTCAGGAGCCTGCTCAGGCGGACGTCGCTGCTGCACGCGCGGCTCAGCCGGGAGTGGCCCGAGCTGAGCCGCCGCTACCGGGACGCCATGGACGAGCTCACCTCCCCGGAGGCGTGGCGCGCGACGTTCGACGCCGCCGCGAGCGAGGCCACGTCCGTGCCCACGTCCGCGCCCGGTGGTGGAGCCGTGGGCGAGGGAGCCGAAAGCGCGGGCGCCGGTGCCGGGGCGGCCGGTGCCGGGGCCGGGGAGCCTGACGGGGGATGACGACGACGCCGATCCGTCCGGACGACCGGCTGCGCCCGCCGGGGGAGGACGGCGGGCTGCGGCAGACGCTCCGGAACAAGTACCTGCTGCGCCTGCTCGTGCGCCGGGAGCTGAGGGCGCGCTACAAGGGATCGCTGCTGGGCCTCGGCTGGTCCTACGTACGACCGGCCGTGACGTTCTCGGTCTATTTCTACGTGGTCGGCGTCTTCCTGGGCCTGGACAGGCAGGTCGAGGACTTCCCGGTCTACCTTTTCTCCGGCATGGTCCTGATCAACCTGTTCACCGAGACGCTCCATTCCACGACCCGCTCGGTGACGGGGAACGGATCACTCGTCCGCAAGGTGTTCCTTCCGCGCGAGCTGTTCCCGACGGCGTCGGCGCTGGTGTCGCTGGTGCATTTCCTGCCCGGAATGATGATCTTGCTGGGCGGCGCGGTCGCCGCCGGATGGCGGCCCTCGCCGGGCGCCCTCGCCGCCGCCGCGCTCGGGTTCGCGATCATCGTGGTGCTCGGGCTCGGCCTCGGGCTGCTGTGCGCGGCCGTCAACGTCTTCTTCCGCGATCTGGAGCAGGTCGTCGACATCTCGGTCATCGTCATCACCTGGTCGGTGCCGATGATCTACCCGTGGACGCACGTCCGGACGCACGCGCCGGGCTGGGTCCTCGACCTGTACCTCGCCAACCCGCTGGTCAGCGCCGTCTCCCTGTTCCAGCGGGCGTTCTGGTACCCCGGGACGGACGGCTCCTTCGCCTTCCCACCGGACCTGTACGCGCGCGCGGGCCTCTCGCTGGGCGTCAGCGTGCTGGTGTTCCTGGCCGGGCACGCGGCGTTCGGCCGCATGCAGCAGCGATTCGCGCAGGAGCTGTAGCCGTGACCCCCTCGATCGTCATCGACTCCGTCACCAAGCACTTCACGCTCCGGCACGCGCGGTCGATCAAGGAGATGAGCGTCCGCGCGCTGCGGGGGCAGAGCCTGTCCGACCGGTTCCGGGCGCTGGACGGGGTGAGCCTGACGATCGGCCAGGGCGAGACCGTGGCGCTGATGGGGCTGAACGGATCGGGCAAGAGCACGCTGCTCAAGCTCATCTCCGGGGTCATGCGGCCGGACGAGGGCCGGGTCCTCGTCCGGGGCCGCGTCGCCGGGCTGATCGACGTGGGCGCCGGGCTGCACCCCGAGCTGACCGGTCGGGAGAACGTGCACCTCAACGGTGCGATCCTCGGCATGTCCCAGGCCGAGATCACGCGCAAGTTCGACGCGATCGTGGAGTTCTCCGGCGTCGGCCGGTTCCTGGACGACCAGGTGAAGTTCTACTCCTCGGGCATGTTCATGCGGCTGGCGTTCTCGATCGCCGCGCACACCGAGCCGGACGTGTTCCTCATCGACGAGGTGCTGGCCGTCGGCGACCCGCCGTTCCGCGAGAAGTGCCTGGAGCGCATCCGGGAGCTGCGCGGCGAGGGCCGCACCATGGTCATCGTCGCGCACGACATCCAGATGCTCGTCGGGCTCTGCGACCGGGGCGTGACCATGCGCCAGGGCCGGGTCGCCTTTGACGGGCCCACGGCCGAGGCAGGGCGGCTCGTCCGGGAGGACCGGCAGGCCCGCCGCGCCGCGGCCGCACTCCCCGACGCCGGGACGCCCTTGTGAATTCCCGGCGGGAAGTGCCCGCGGAACAAAGCACGCGGAACAAAGCGCGCGGATTCCGATATGGGCTTGGATAAGGTGTCCCGAACCGCGGCGGGCGGACCGCGGGCGCAGGTCCGATTCCGGAAAAGGGGTGCGGCGTTGACCACGCAGGAGAGCGGGAGCCCGCTGCTCGACAAGGTCCATCGCATCATCGCCGACCGGGCGTGCGCCGTCCTTTCCCTGGACGTCTTCGACACCGTTCTCTGGCGCCGCGTCCCGCGCCCCCCGGACGCGTTCGGCCTGCTCGGAGCCCGGCTGCGCGCCGCGGGGCTGTGCCCGGCCTGGGTCACCGACGCCACGTTCCGGCGGCTGCGCATCGCCGCCGAGGACGCCGCCCGCGGCGGCCGCGACACCCTCGGCACCGAGGTCTCGCTGTCCGACATCTGGCGGGCCATGCCCGGCGGGATCTTCGGGTCCGCGCCGCTGGAGCAGCTCGTCGGCGAGGAGGTGGCGCTGGAACGCGAGCTGACCGTCGTGGACCTCGACATCGCCGAGGTCGTGCAGGCCGCCCGCAAGCAGGACGTCACCATCGTCCTGGTATCCGACACCTACTTCACCGAGGACCAGCTCTCCCACCTCCTCGACCGCCCCGAGCTGGGCGCCCTCCAGGACGCCCGCGTCTTCCGCTCCCTCCGGCACGGCACCGCCAAGGCGTCCGGCCTCTGGGAGATCGTGCTGCGCGACCTGGGGCTGAGCCCCGAGCAGATCGTGCACGTCGGCGACCACCCGGTCGCCGACGACGAGGTACCGGCGGAACTGGGCGTCCGCACCGTCCACTACCGCAGGCTCGACGACGAGTACCGGGACGTCCTGCGCCGCGAGCGCGAGCCCCTCACCTACTCCGGCGACCACGCCCCTGACCTGCACGAGCGGCACGGCGACTTCGGCCTCACCAGCCTGCGAGCCAAGGCCGTCCACTCCGGTGTGCCGTACTCGACCACGGCGCTGGACGTGGCGTGGCGGTACGGCGCCGGGGTGCTTGGACCGGTCCTGACCGGGTTCGCCGAATGGGCGGCCCAGCGCGCGCACGAGTCCGGCACGCGCGTCCTGTGGTGCACGATGCGCGAAGGCGAGCTGCTGTCCCGGCTGATCAACGAGGCGGCGCGGGCGCGCGGGCTCGACGTCGAGGCCCGGCCGGTCTGGCTGTCGCGGTTCGTGACGTCCCTCGCCGGGCTGGACGCGCACGACACCGACGCCGTCCACGCGTTCCTCCGCACCGGCTACCGGCTGACCGTCCGGCAGGCGCTGGAGGTCCTGGAGCTCCAGCCCGGCGACGTGCCCGGCCTCGCCGCCGAGCTGGACACCGTCATCGACAACGGCGACATCGCCGACCGCGTCAGCAGCGCGCTGACCGAGACGCCGCACCTGTGCAACCGGCTCGCCGTCACCGTCACCGCCGCCCGCGAACGGCTGATCAAGGCGCTGCGCGACGCCGGCGCGCTCGACGGGCCCGGCCTGACTCTCGTCGACCTCGGCTGGGGCGGGACGATCCAGCTGCAGCTCGCCCGCGCCCTGGACATCGCCCGGATCGACATCGCCCCCGCCGGGCTCTACCTCGCCACCGACCGCCGCGCCGAGCGGGTGTACCTGGCCGGGCTCCGCGCCGAGGGCTACCTCGCGCAGGCCGGGCATCCCGCGCACGTCGCCGCGACCGTCACCCGCAGCCCCGAGATCGTCGAGCAGTGCGTCAACGCGCTGTGCGGATCCCTGATCGGCTTCACCGAGGAGGCCGCGCCGATCCTCGGCGACACCGCCGACACCCCGTCGCAGAACGCCGAGCGCCGGACCGTCCAGGACGGCGTCCTCGCCTTCCAGCGCCTCTGGAACCGGTACGTGACCGCCGCGGAAGGGGCCCCGGAGGGCCCCTGGCCGAGCCTCGCCGCGCCCGGTCCCGCGCGGGACCGGCTGGCCAGGATCCTCGTCGCGGCGCTGGAGTCGCCGACCCCCGACGAGGCCGCCGTCTTCGGCAACTGGGTGCACGAGGACAACTACGGCTCCGCGATGGTCACCACGCTGCTGCCGGGGGACCTCAAGCCCGCCGTCCCGTACCTGTCGCCGGGCGACCTCGGCGACCTGCACATGCGCGACTCGTTCTGGCCGGGGCTGATCGCCGCGTCCGACACCGGGCTCGGCGCCATGGCGCGGGCGATCACCGCGGGCGCCATCGACGCCGAGGCGTTCGACCCGGCCGGCGAGCCCTATGACAGCAGGCTGCGGTACCGGACGTCGGACGACCGGTGGCACGAGCCCCTCCGGCGCCGCGTCCGCATCAACCACAACGGCCTGTCGTTCGCCCGCTTCCGGTTCGAGCACCACGACACGATCGACATCTCCATCGCGATCCCCGGGCGCCCCGCGATCGTCCGCGTCGACTGGATCGAGGCCGAGGTCATCGCCGGGGGCCGCCGCCGCACCGAGCCGCTGCGCTGGGACAAGCCCGAGGACTTCGTCGGCCTGCACTACGCCGACTGCCGCTACCTCGGCGGCAACCTGATGGAGTTCGACACCCCCTACGCGGCGGTGTGGCTGCCGCTCGCCCGCCGCGCCGGGGTGCCGGTCGTCTCGTCCGCGCAGGTCACCGTCGCGTTCGCGATGCTGCCGCAGACGATGACCGGGATGGCGCCGCGGATGCCGGTCGACAGGCGCGCCGAGCGGTCCGCACGCGCGGCGCGCCTCACCGAACGGCTCCGCCAGGAGTACCGGACCGCGGGCGTCAAGGGCGTCGCCGCCGGCGCCGGACGAGTGGCCAGGAGGAAGCTCGGCGATGGCTCGTGAACGTCAGGACCGCACCCGCATGACCGGGACGCGCGAGGATCCGCACGCGCAGGCGCGGGCGGCGCGCGGGCTGCCGCTGCTGGTGCACTCGATGTCGGCGTTCCGGGAACTGTTCGAGACGATCGCCCGGTCCCGCGAGATCCGCGTGGTCGTCGAGGTCGGCGTCGAGTCCGGGCAGGTCAGCTCGCTGTACGCCGACCTCGGTGCCACCGTGCACTGCGTCGAGCCTGACCCGGACGAGGACCTGCGCGCCGTCCTCGCCGCCGACCCCCGGCTGAACCTCGTCGAGGGCCGCTCCCCGGACGTGCTCGGCGACCTCCCGGCCGCCGACCTGTACGTCCTCGACGGCGACCACAACTACGCGGTCGTCCGCGCGGAACTCGCCTGGATCATGGAGAACGCGCCGGACGCCGTGGTCGTCCTGCACGACGTGCTGTGGCCCTGCGGGCGCCGCGACTTCTACTACCAGCCGTCCCCCCTGCCGCCCGGGGACACCCACCCCGACGCGCCCGAGGACGGCCCCACCGTCTGGCACGACGACCTCACCCCCGCCGGGTTCGTCGGCGGCGGCGCGTTCACCGCCGCACGGCACGCGGGCGGCGAGCGCAACGGTGTCCTCACCGCGATCGAGGACGCCCTCGCGGAGGCGGACGGCGGCGGCTGGCGGTTCGAGATCGTCCCGGCCGTCTTCGGGTTCGGCGTCCTGGCCCGGACGGACGTGCCCGGCACCGTCGGGATGTTCGAGGCGCTGCGTCCCCACACCTCGTCCGGCCTGCTCGCGACCCTGGAGAACAACCGGATCGCGCTGTACACCCGCGTCCTGCAACTCCAGTACGAGGCGCTCGCCCGCGCCGAGGACGCGAACCGGCTGGCCGAGACCGTCAGGGCGCAGCAGGAGGAGATCGAGCGCCTCCGCGCGGACCGCGCCGACGGCACACGCGACGAACCGGCAAGGAGTCCCGCAGTGACCGGCTTCATCGAGAGCGTCGCCATGCACGACGAGAGGTGGGGCACCTTCCTCGAACCCGACCCCGGCCTGCCCGGCGTCGAGAACCCGCACGACGTCCTCGGCATCCAGATCCTCGGCGGGCACCACGCCGACCTGGGAGCCTTCGCCGGGCGGAACGCGGTGTTCGACCGCATCGCCGCCCGGACCGAGGGCGTGGGCCTCGCCTATGAGGACCAGTGCAGCGCCCAGCACTACTTCGACGTCTTCTGCTGCGTCGAGCGCGAGCACCGGGAGCTGACCCGCGTCGTCGACGTCGGCGTCTTCATGGGCGGCTCGTCCGCCGTGCTCGCCGGCTGCGTCGAGCCGATGGGCCTGGAGCTCGACCTCGTCGACGCCAACCCCGCCTACCTCCAGTTCGCCCGCGAGCGGGTCCGGCGCATCTTCCCGGGCGCGATGCCGCGCGTGCGGATGTTCTTCGGGGACCTGCCGACGTACGTCCGTACGGTCCTGCTGGCCGAGGAGGGCACCCGCGCGCTGGTCCACCACGATGGCGCCCACGACTTCCCCCAGGTCGTCAAGGACCTCAGCTCGCTGTACTTCGCCCGGGACCGGGTGCACGGCGTCGCGCTCCAGGACACCCACCTGCGCGGCAACATCGAGCACTGCAACTTCGTGGACGCCGCCGTGCACGCGATGTTCGGCGTGGACGTGAAGTACGAGCCTCTCGGCGCCCGCTACCCCGCGGGCACGCCGGTGACGCGGCCCAACCAGTGGGACGGCAACTACTTCCTCGCCGACACACCGGAGGGTATGTACATCCCGTTCGACAGCGTGGAGTGGGGATATCCCCACCCGACGATGAAGATCGAGGCGTTCCTGCCGGTGAAAGCGGCCCCGGCACGCTGAACGAGATGGCCGGATCCGGCCACGCCTCCGGACGCCCGTGCCCGATCTTTCCCGCAGGTTGACGTGGTGACCGGATTCACGGGGCGTCTTGGTCATCATCGTCCCTGTTAGGCGAACCGGACGCGGAAACCCATCAATCTCTTTACTCTGTGTCTGGTAAGAAACCAACCCAGGCAACCAACCCCCAGGCGTTCCCCCTCATCCCGTAACACCCAGGGGTCTCTCGACGTGAAGGACAGGGCGAGCGGGTCCGCGATGGCGAGGCTCACACAGGCCGACCGCGTCTACGTGGGCTGGCGCTACGCGCAGGTGCACCCGGATCCGGGACCGCCGCCCGGCCTGCCCGAGCAGGCCGAGCGGACGGCGGCGCCGCCGCCCTCCCGGCGGCCGGGCGAGCACATGGCGGCCCGCCCGCTGCGCATCGCCGCCGGCGGCACGGTCGTCGGGGTCGTGCTGTTCCTCGTCTGCGGCCTGGCCGGCGTCCTGCCGTGGGCGTTCGCCGGCGTCGCGCTCCTGGCCTGCGCCGTCATCCTCGGCATCACCGGCGGCGCCCTCTGGCGCGACGAGCGGGGCGTCCGCGAGCGGCTGGCCGCCGAGCGCGAGCGCACCGAGCGGGACCGCGCCGCCCGCGACCGCGAGCGCGCGGAGGCCGAGCGGGCCTACGACGAGGCCCGCGCCGAGTGGGAGCGCCGCCACGCCGCCTACGAGAGCCAGCGCGAGTGGTACCCCGTCGCCGTCCCGCCCGGCGTCGACCGCGTCGACGTCGTCGGCGGCACGCTCGCCGGATGGTCGGCCGCCGTCACCACCATGGGCGCCGCGCGCCTCGCCGTGGGCGCCCGGCTCACCGTCATCGACCTGTCCGAGGGCGCGGTCGCGCACGACCTGCTCCGCCTCGCCGCCGACCGCGGCGACGACCCCCTGGTGTGGGTGCTGCCCGCCGACCTGCCCCGCCTGGACGTCACCCGCGGCCTGAACACCGAGGCCCTCGCGGACGTGCTGTCCCTGGTGGTCAGCGCGGGCGAGGAGCACGGCGGCACCCGCGACCTGTCGTTCGACAATTCGATCCTGGAACGGCTCATCGAGGTGCTCGGCCCGGACGCGACGATCCCGCGCATCACCGCGGCGCTGCGCGTCCTCGCCCAGGTCGGCGACCCCCGCGACGACCTGCGCAAGGGCCTGCTCACCGACGAGCAGCACGAGCGCATCACCACCCTGTTCGGCCGCGACGCCACCGACCGCATCGTGGTCCGCCGCGCCTGGGCGCTGGAGGCGCAGCTCCGCAAGCTGGAGAAGCTCGCCACCGAGCAGGTGCGGCTCCCGCCGTCCCGGCTGCACGTCGTCTCCATGGACCGCCGCGCGGGCGTCCTGACCAACCGGGTCCTCGGCACGTACGTCACCACGGCGCTGACCCACCGCATCCGCGAGGCGCCGCCCGGCGGCCACTGGGACCACACCCTGTTCCTCTGCGGCGCCGAGAAGCTGCGCGGCGACGTCCTGGACCGGCTCATCGACGCCTGCGAGGCCGCCAGGACCGGCCTGGTCCTGATGTACCGGTCCATCCCGCAGCACGTCCGCGAGCGGCTCGGCCGGCGCGGCCACGCCGCCGTCGGCTTCATGCGCCTCGGCAACCCCGAGGACGCCCGCGTCGCCGCCGAGCACATCGGCGCCGACCAGCGCCTGCTCGTCGCCGAGATCACCGACTCCGCGGGCGAGACCCTCTTCGACGTCGCGGGGGAGACCTACGCCAGCACCGTCGCCTACGCGCGGCAGCGCGGCGACGGCCTCACCGACCCCGCCTGGTCGCCGCTGCCCGCCCCCGCCGCCGACGACACCGCGCTGGTCGAGGGCATCAGCTCCGCGACGGCCTGGGGCCGCACCGTCAGCGCGCGGCACGCCGAGCGGCAGCGCTTCCGCGAGCTGCTCGTCGAGCCGCCGCAGCTCCAGGAGCTGCCGCCGACCGCCATGGTCTTCACCCACTCCGGCGCCACCGGCCGCCGCATCCTCCTCGTGGACGCCAACCCGGGGATCATCACGCTGCCGACCGCGCACTCGATGGAGTTCGAGGAGTACATCCGCGAACAGCAGCTCCAGGACGAGACCCCCGCGCCGGACCCGGACGCCCCGCCCTCGCCAGGCCCGGACTCCGCCCCGCCGCCCGCGCGGCCGCCGTTCACCGAGGCCCCGCGTCCCCGGCACGCCCTGCCCCGCGGCGCGGGCACCCGCGGGCCGCGCATCGTCCCGCCGCTGAAGCCCAACGGCCGCCACAAGGCCGGACCTCCCTAGCGCGCGCCTCCGTGACCGTCCGGCCGTAGCGGGTCACATCCCGATGGACCCGCCTTGCCGGAGCGGTGGCGCGGCACCGCCCGGCGCGTAAGGATGCTGGGGTGATGCCCCCAGGTTCTCCGCCCCCAGGGATGCCGTTCGGACGGGCCCCGGGGATGCCTCCCGGGACGCCTCCCCCGGGAATGAGGGCCTCCGGCGGCCGTGTGCCGGACGTCCCGCCGAGGGCGCCGTCGGACGGGCACGCCGGCCCTGGGGAGCCGCCCGTGCTGCCCGGCCCCTGGTACCGGATCCAGGCGATCCCGGCACCGCAGCGCGCCGCGTCCGCCGAATGGGACTTCGTCAGCGTGCTCCCCGCCGCGCTGTCGGCGGCTCGGCTCGGCCGCCCGTTCGTGGTCGGCTGGCTGTCGGCCGGAGGCGGCGCGCCGCTGGAGCTGATCACCAACGCCGGGCCGATCGGCGGCCCCGAGGCGGCGGCCGGGGTCGCGCCGGGCGAGGCGCACGGGCTGCTGTTCCCGAGCGGCGCCCGCGGCGTTCCGGCCGGGGACCGGTGGCTGCGGCAGGCCGCGCGGATGGCGTGGACGCGCTGCCCCGGCCGTCTCGCCCCGCAGGTCGGCGCCGCCGACGCCGGGCCCGGCCTGTTCGAGTCGACGCTCGTCACGCTGATGGAGCGGCCGTTCGGCTGGTTCGTCGTCGCCGACCCGTGCGACGAGCGGCTGATCGACGCCGAGATGCGCGAGCTGCACCACGAGCTGCGGATGCTGCGCCGCGGCGAGGACGAGCAGGCGCGGCTGTCGGTGACGCGCGCCGACCAGCGCCTCACCGAGCTGGACGCGTTCCGCGAGGCCGGGCTCTGGCGGGTCCGGGTCGTCGCGGGCGCCGCCACCCAGGAGGAGCTCGGGCAGATCGCGCCGGTGCTCGTCGGGTCCATGGAGCTCGGCCACCACCCGTACCGGCTCCGGTCCGGGCACGGCAGCGGCTCGTTCGGCGAGATGCTGCGGCCCGGCGCCGAGCCCGCCCCGCTGCGCCCGGCGGCCGAGTCGGAGCAGCGCTTCCCGTTCATCGCGACCGCCGGGGCGCTCGCCGCGCTCGCGGGCCTGCCCCGCCGCGAGGTGCCGGGGCTGCGCGTCCTGGACGCCGGGTACTTCGACGTGACGTCCGAGACCGACGCGCCCGCCGGCGCCGTCGCCGGAGGCGCCGCGGCCGGCGGCCCGCCCGCGCGGGCGGACGAGGCGCGCATCGAGCTCGGCGCGATCCTGGACGGCCAGGACCGGCAGGTCGGGCGGCTCACCGTCCCCCGCTCCACGATCAACCGGCACGTGTTCGTCACCGGCGCGACCGGCGCGGGCAAGTCGCAGACCGTCCGGCACCTGCTGGAGCAGCTCACCCGCGCCGGGATCCCGTGGCTGGCGATCGAGCCCGCCAAGTCGGAGTACGCGGCGATGGCCGGACGCATCGCCGACCTCGGCGGGCCGGTGACGGTCGTCAACCCGTCCGACCCGGCGTCGGTGCCGCTGTCGGTGAACCCGCTCGCGCCCGAGCCCGGCTACCCGGTGCAGGCGCACATCGACATGGTCCGGGCGCTGTTCCAGGCCGCGTTCGACGCCGAGGAGCCGTTCCCGCAGATCATGGCGCAGGCCCTCCAGCGCGTGTACGAGACCAACGGCTGGGACGTGGTGACCGGCGCGGGCGTGCCCGGGTCGCTGATCGAGCCCGCCGTCCCGACGCTGGAGCAGCTCCAGAACGCGGCGCTCCAGGTCATCTCCGACGTCGGCTACGGCCGGGAGCTGATGGCCGACGTCCAGGGCTTCGTGGACGTGCGGCTGCGCTCCCTGCGCATCGGCTCGGCCGGGCGGTTCTTCGAGGGCGGCCATCCCGCCGACATCGGCGGGATGCTCCGCGACAACATCGTCCTCGCGATCGAGGACGTCGCCAACGACGAGGACAAGGCGTTCCTCATGGGCACGCTGATCATCCGCATCGTCGAGCACCTGCGGATGCGGGAGCGGCGCCGCGACCGCTCCGGCGGCCCCGCGCTCCGGCACGTCATCGTCATCGAGGAGGCGCACCGGCTGCTGCGCAACCGCGGCCCCGAGCGCACCAGCTCGCACGCCGTGGAGCTGTTCGCCGGGATGCTCGCCGAGATCCGCGCGTACGGCGAGGGCATCATCGTCGCCGAGCAGATCCCGACCAAGCTCGTCCCCGACGTGATCAAGAACACGGCGCTGAAGGTCGTGCACCGGCTGCCCGCGCACGACGACCGGCACCAGGTCGGCGCGGCCATGAACCTGGACGACGACCAGTCCCGCGAGGTCGTGTCGCTGCGCCCGGGCGTCGCCGCCGTGTTCGCCGACGGCATGGACCGCCCGCTGCGCGTCCGCGTCCCGCTCGGCGAGGGCCGCGAGGCCGAGCTGCCCGGCCCGCCGCCCCCGGTGGACGGCCGCCGCTCGGCCGCCTGCGGCTGCGAGTGCCGCTCCGGCCGCGCCTGCACCCTCTACGAGCTGCGCGAGGCCGACCTCGTCGCGGTGAGCCCCGACTGGAGCTGGCTGCGGCTGTGGGCGGACACGCTCGTCCTCGCCCACGTCGTCAACCGCCCGCTGCCCGCCGTCCCGCCCGACCTGGCCCGGGGCTGGTCACGGCTGTCGCCGAGGCTCCGCGAGTGCGCGCTCGCGACCGTCCTGGAACGCGCCGTGTCCCGCCGCTCGCGGGCGCTGCGCACCGCCTACCCGCCGTCCGAGCTCACCGGCACGGCCGCGGAGGTCGCGCAGCGGCTCCTCGGCGGCGGCGCCTCCGGCACGGCGCCCGGCCCGGCGTGGGTCATCCCGCAGGTGCGGTGGCTGCACGAGCTGGACCGCCTCTTCCCCCACGGCGAGGGCGCCCCTGACAAGCACGCCCCGGCGCCGCCGCTGGACTACCAGCTGCCCGGCCTCAAGCAGCCGCCGGACGCCCGGCTCGGCCACCGCCTCCGCGCGCTGCGCCGCCACCCGCTGTCGATGGAGCTGGAACGCAACCGGCCCCTCGCCCTCACCGCCCTGTACGGCGACGACGACCACGCGGGCTTCTTCCGCGACCTGCCGGTCGTCGCGCTCGGCCTCGACGAGGACGAGCGGATCGACCACGTCGCCGGGACGATGAGCGTCCGCCCGTGGCTGGAACCGGTGCTGTGCTGGGCGGACCGCTTCATCGACCCCTTCGAGGACCCGTCGGCCGCCCTGCCCTTCCTCACCGCCCCGGAACCGGAGACCGGCTGACCGGCCCGTTCCGGGGGGTGTGGGGGGTCGTCCCCCCACAAGTGACCGGCCCCGGTCAGATCTGCCCCTCGCTGCGGGGATCCAGGCCGGCCTGCTCGGCGATGGGCGTCCAGAGCCGGATGAACTCGGTCTTGGCGTCGCTGGCCTCCTGGTTGATGCTCTGGACCTCGTCGTCGGACGGGCATCCCGGGGAGGCGTCCAGGTAGCGCTGGTTGGAGCGAACGGATGCCTCCAGGGCACGGACGAGCGCGTCCTTGAGCGCCTCGCCGTCGTCGAACGCGCCGACCTCCAGCGCGCGCGCCTTGCCGAGCTGCTCCTGGCGCTGGTCGCGGATGCGCTGGAGCCCGGTCGTCCCGCATCCCGCCTCCACCACCGAGCCGAGGTCGGAGCGGGTGCCCGACATCTCCTTGAGCAGCCCGTCCACCGCCCCCGCCTGCTCGGAGAGCTCGTCGCCGGAGCCGGTGGGCGGGTCACTGGGGGAGTCGCTCGCGGTCTCGCCGGTGAGCCCCGGGGTCTGCTGCGCGCCCGCGTTGTTCGTGGCCGGCCCCGACCCGCCCGGCCACAGCACGATCCCGAGCGCGATCCCCGCGAGCAGGATGATCCCGGCCGCGACCAGCAGGTACGGCCGCTTGCTCTTCCTGGCGGGCGCCGGGGGCTGCCACATGGCCGGTTCCGCCCAGGGCTCCGGCGACAGCGGGATCGAGGTCTCCCCGGACGGCGGCATCGGCGTCGTGTGGTCGGCCGGGGCGGGCGGCCACGGAATGGGTTCTTGAGGCGACGGCGCCCAGGGCGGCGGCACCGGACCCGGCATGGGCCCCGGCGCCGGTCCCGCCCCCGGACCGTGCGGCCCGGCGGGCGGCCCGGCCGGTGGGACGGGGCCCGCGCCGAGCGTGTTCCCCTGCCCGAACGGAAGGCGTCCCGTCGGCCCCGGGGCCGGAGACGTGGAGCCCGGGCCCTCGGATCCGGGACCCGGTGGCGCCTGCTGCGGAGGGGCCGGCCGCGGCGGTGTCGCGGGTTGCGGAGTGGGCGGTTTCGGCGGCGGGAAGCTCGACGGCTCGACGTCGCGGGTCGTCGCCTCCTCGCCGAAAGGCCCGCGGGCGGTCGGGTCCTGGCCGAAGGAGGCGGGTGCGCCGCCCTCCTCGGACGGGTCGCGGGCGGTCGTGTCCCCTCCGCCGGACGCCTGGTCCAGCGGGGCGTTGCACCGGGTGCACCGAGGCAACGCCGGAGTGGTGTCGCTACCACAGCCCGGGCACCGCATACCGTCCCCTAACCCCTGAGAATCACCGGTGCGAGGATAACGCGCCGTCCCCGCGCGCGGACTGCCCGCGCCCAGGTCGCAACGCGTCCGTGATCGGCCCGATCAGACGCGCTGCCAGCTCCGCTGCGGCTGGCCGGTGCTCCTGGCCACGGGATTCCACAGGACGACGAACTGCCGCTTGGAGAGCGTCGCGCGCCTCTCGGCGGCCGCGCGGCCGGGCACGTGCGCCGCGTCCGGGCGGGGCTTGCCCTTGCACTTGGCCTGGTTGCGCTGCGCCCACTGGAGCAGCACCTGGTCGACCTGGAGGGAGGCGGCCAGCGCCTGGTTCAGCGAGGCGCGCAGCCGCTCCCCGTTCGACAGCTTGTCGAGCTTGAGGTTCTTGGTCCGGCGGATCTGGTTCTGGCGGCGCTGCGCGACCGTCTGGAAGCCCTGGATCGCCTGCGGCAGGTCCTTGCAGGTGCGGGCCTGCCCGAGCGCCCCGGCGAGGACGCGGCGCGTGTCGACGCTCGCGTTCAGCACCGCGTTCATCGCGCCCGCCTGCTGCCGCGCCGCGTTCGGGATCTTGTTCGTCTGCGCGACCTTGGTGTTGGAGTGCGCCGTAGGCGAGGACTTGGCCGTCCCCTTGCCGTCACCGCCCGACGGCCACATCACGAACGCCACCGCCGCGATGGCGACGGTGACCAGCGCGGACACCACGACGAGGAGCGGTTTGCTCGTCCCGCCGCCCGAGCGCGCCGGGCCCTGGCCCGGGTAGCCCGCGTACGGGGGGCCGCCCTGCCCGGCCGACCCGGCGGGCAGCATCGCCGTCCCCTGGTCGGGGACGCCGCCGAGGGGGACGGCGCCCATCGGGGCGTCCAGGGGCGGGGCGCCCATCGGGCCTGGGGCGAACTGGGTGGCGCCGTCCAGCGCGGTCGCGTCCGCCATCGTGGCCGGCGCCTGGACGGGGGGCGGCGCGCCCCACGCCTGGTCGGACGGCGCGGGCTGCGGCGTCCACACCTGCGTCGCCTCGGCCTCGGGCTCCTGCGGCTTGCGCGGCTGCGCGAACCACGACTCCGGGACGATCGACTCCGGTTCCGGCGCGGGCTCCGGCGCGGCCGGGACCGCGGGCGCGGCCGGGATCGGCGTCGGGGGCGGGGTCACACCGCCCATCCAGGACGGCTGCGACGGCTGGAGGGTGTCGTAGCCACCGGACTGGAGGCTGTCGTAACCACCGGACTGGAGGGCGTCGTAACCACCGGAGTCGGCGCCGGGGTCGAACGTCCACGCGGCGGTCGACTCGGAGTCGGCGGGCGCGAGCGTCCCCGGCGCGGGGACCGCGGGAGCGGGCGGTACGGGCGGCACGGGCGGGGCGCCCAGCGGCGGCGTGCTCACGGACGCCGGTTCGGGAGACCACGACGACGGCGGCGGCACCATCATCGTCCGGTCGCCCAGGGCGTCGGCGGCCGCCTCGCGCGCCGGCGCGCCGAGCGGCGCCCCCAGCGGAGCGGCCGGCCCGACCGAGTACACGTCGATCGGCGCCTCGCAGTTCGAACACTTGCCGAGCGTCCCGGGCGTGTTGGAACCGCACGTCGGACACTGCATCGCTCAGACCTCGCCTTGTCGCCGCTTCGCCCACGCCAGCGATTCCGGCCCGCCTCCGGACGGGCGCCTCTTCCCCCGCAAACCGCAGGGCTCCCGACAAAAGTAGTGGGTGACGTCGTTCTAGGACGCGTGGATGGGAATCTGCCCTCACCGCACCGGGGGTCGCACCGAATCACGACACATCGGTACCGGTCAACATCGCCACAGCCGGTTTACACGATCGCCTGTGACGCTCGTCGCATTTCAGGCCGTGTCGCCCGCACGCCCGCCCGCGCGCGAGCGCCCCGTCCAGCGGCTAGGCTGTGCGTACTCCATTCCCGGAACGCGCGAGCGCGGCATCGCTTCGCGGTCGGCCCGGCGGGGCTCGCCTCCGGCTTCGTCCCACCGGCCGGGCGACGGGCTCGCGGTGACGGCGGAGGCCACTTTGAGACAGACTCTAGGCTCGAAGCCCCGGTGCATTGAGAGAAGACGGAGTCAATGAGCGATCTTCCGCTGCGTTCGCAGCTGGCCGTCGCGCTCGGTCGTACGGCCGCCAGGATGTCCCGTATCGCGGGCCGCGGGGACGGTTCGGTGATCGGCGGGCGGATCGGCCTGCGGCTCGACCCCGAACTGCTGACCAGGCTCGCGAAGGACCGCAAGCTCGTCCTCGTCAGCGCCACCAACGGCAAGACGACGACGACCCGGCTGATCACCTCGGCGATGACGCCGCTGGGAGAGGTCGCCACCAACGCGTTCGGCGCGAACATGCCGACCGGGCACGTGTCCGCGCTCGCGTCCGCGCCCACGGCCCGCTACGGCGTGCTGGAGTGCGACGAGAAGTACGTCCCGATGGTCCTCGCTGAGACGGGCGCGAACGTCGTCGCGCTGATGAACCTCAGCCGCGACCAGATGGACCGTGCCGCCGAGATCTGGCTGCTCGCGGGCAAGTGGCGGCGCGCGCTGGAGGCGTCCCCGCAGAGCCACGTCATCGCCAACTGCGACGACCCGCTCGTCACCTGGGGCGCGTCCACCGCCAAGAGCGTCACGTGGGTCGCCGCGGGCCAGCACTGGCGCGAGGACTCCTGGTGCTGCCCCGAGTGCGGCGGTCCCCTCGACCGCCAGGACACCGACGAGGACAGCGACTGGCGCTGCCGCCAGTGCCACTTCGCCCGCCCGCGTCCCGACTGGACGCTGAAGGGCGACCACATCACGACCCCGGACGGACGCGTCCTCCCGCTCTCCGGGCTGTCCCTGCCGGGCCGCGCGAACCGCTCGAACGCCCTGGTCGCGCTCGCGGTCGTCGCCCGGTTCGGCGTCCCGCCCGAGCAGGCGCTGCCGCTGCTCGCCGAGGTCAAGTCCGTCGCGGGCCGCTACACCACGGTCGAGCACGAGGGACGCCGCATCCGGCTGCTGCTGTCGAAGAACCCGGCCGGCTGGCTGGAGGCGTTCGACGTCCTGCAGCCCGCGCCCGGCCCCGTCGCCCTGTCGATCAACGCCCAGGGCCCCGACGGCCGCGACACGTCCTGGCTGTGGGACGTCGACTACCGCATCCTGCGCGGCCGCCCCGTCTGGGTGGCGGGCGAACGCCGCATCGACCTCGCCGCCCGCCTGGAGGCCGCCGAGGTCGCCTTCACCCTCGTGGACGACATCGACCAGGCGGTCATGGCGGTCCCGCCCGGCCACCTCGACGTGATCGCCAACTACACCGCCTTCCAGAACATCCGAACGAGGTACGGCCGTGTCGTCTGACCGAATCAAGATCGTCTGGATCTACCCCGACCTCCTCAGCACCTACGGTGACCAGGGCAACACCATCGTCCTGGAGCGCCGCGCCGCGCTGCGCGGCATCACGACCGAGACGGTCAACATGCGCTCGGACGAGCCCGTCCCCACCGACGGCGACATCTACCTCCTCGGCGGCGGCGAGGACCGCCCGCAGATCCTCGCCGCGCAGCGGCTGCGCGCCGACGGCGGCCTCAACACCGCCGCCCAGCGCGGCGCCGTGGTCTTCGCCGTCTGCGCCGGGTTCCAGATCCTCGGCCACGAGTTCGGCGGCGAGGAGGGCCAGCCGGTGCCCGGCCTCGGCATCCTCGACATCCACTCGGGCCGTGGCCAGAACCGCGCCGTGGGCGAGGTGGTCGGCGACGTGTCGGCGGAGCTGAACGTCCCCCGCATCACCGGCTTCGAGAACCACCAGGGCGCCACCAGCATCGGCCCCGGCGCCAAGCCCCTCGCCAAGGTGGTCTCCGGCATCGGCAACGGTGACGGCAGCGGATTCGAGGGCGCCTACAGCGGCCGCGTCCTCGGCACGTACATGCACGGCCCGGCGCTCGTCCGCAACCCCGGCCTCGCCGACCTGCTGCTCACCTGGGCCGTCGGGCACCAGCTCCAGCCCATCGACGACTCGTGGGCCGGCCGCCTCCGGGAGGAACGCCTCAACGCCGTCCTGAGCTGACCGAAACCCCTCACGCAGAGTATCGCCAAGGGCGCGGAACGCAATGATTCGCAACCGTGACCTTTGCCGTGCATCAATCGACGCCTTGTGGGGACTTTCGGCGCCGAGACGAAATGCGAGGAGGGGACCTCATGCCCTGGTTGATGATTCTTGTTCTGGTGCTGGCGCTGCTCCTTTTCGGAATCGGCTTCGCGCTGAAGGTCCTGTGGATCGTTGCAGCGGTCGTCCTGGTCCTCTGGCTGGTGGGCTTCGTCGCCCGCAGCACGGGCCCCTCGGGCCGACGCGGCCGCTGGTACCGCTGGTAGACCCTCCACCCGGCCCCGTCCCGCCCCTGCGGGACGGGGCCAACAGCTTTCCCGACCAGCTCAGAAAGCGGCGGGAAGCATCCGATACCTGAAGATGGCATCGACCTTCTCAGCGGCAGCCCTGGGATCGTCGCAGGAAGCCAGATAGCCGTGCTGCTCGTAGGAATGGTGTCCGGCCTGGTAGTAGGCCCAGATCCCGCGACGCGCGGCGTGGACGATCACAGCGACCCTGACCCCGTCGGCCCGGCTCACTCCGAAGACCCACAGCAACAACGGCCGACCGGCGAACTCCTCGGCCCGGTACAGCTTCACACACCGGTACCCCTTGGCCGTGAGCGCGGACGCGAGCAGATCCAGGTGCCCGATGGCAGCAGCACGCCCCCACCACGACACGAATCGCTGGCGGCGCCCACCCAAGCCGCTCAAGGCGCGTAGCGAACCCATACGACCTTCCCCTCCTCAAGCAACGGGCGCACACCCCACTCCTGGACGAGCGCGATCACCAGCGGCAGCCCGCGCCCGCTGACGGCCTGGTCGTCCGCAGGCCGCACCACGGGCAGCCCACCCCCCTCGTCCCACACCTCGATCCGGACCACCCCGCCCCGCTCCTCACAGACGACCCGCACAACGATGTGCCCGAGCCCCACGTGCTTGTAGGAGTTGGTAACCAACTCGGTAACCACGAGTCGCCCGACGTAGTCGTCGGCGACCCCCAACTCCCGGAACCGCGCACACAGGAAGCGACGCGCACACCCAGGCGCCCGCTCAGAAGACGCAAGCACAAGAGCCGTCGGCTCCGGCACGAGACCCACTACTGCCATCGGCAGACCCTCTCCAGCATCGGATGGCCGGTGATCCAAGAGCGATCACCCTCTGTCATCGAACGGTCACCATGAAGCCATCAGAGGGCGTAGGTTAGCTGGTGACCGCGAAACCACTCGTATTGCGCTAGCGGCTGTTAGCTCGATGGTTACGCCCGAGAGGGTGATCGAAATGGCGGAGACGGGTAGCAAGAGCAAGAACAGTCCTGAGCTGCGGACCTTCGGTGCGGAGGTCAGGCGGTTACGCGAGGCGGCGGGACTCAACCAGACAGGGCTGGCCGCACTGGTACACGTCTCACGCGCTTACATCAGCCACGTTGAACGGGGCAAGACCCGGTGTCGCCTTGACTTCGCCAACCGCCTGGACGGCGCGCTCCGCGCGAATGGGGAGATCATCCAAGCGTGGAACGAGCTGCTAGAAGCGATCAAGTCGATCCGGTACGCCGCCTACTTCGTTGTCTTCCCAAAGGTCGAATTGACGGCGAACCTGATCCGCGTCTACGAGACGCACATCGTGAACGGCCTGTTCCAGACCGAGGCGTACGCGACCGTCATCCTCAAGAATCCGGACGACGTCGCCAGTCGTATGAGCAGGCAGAAGCAGGTCATGAGCGACCCGGCGCCGAAGATCTTCGTCGTGCTGGAGGAGAACGTTCTGTTCAGGCAGGTCGGCTCGACGGACGTCATGCGCGAGCAACTGGAATTCCTGCTCGAACTGTCGTACGTTGACGGCATCCGACTACAGATCCTCCCGACCGTCTACGTAGAGGAGGCGAGGGCCGCCTTCGCCATCGCAACCCAGGCAGATCACAGCGAGGCCGCATACATAGTCAGCGCGACAGGTGGTGTCACCAGCGCAGATCCTGCGGACGCGGCCAATCTGCACGAACGGTTCGCCAGCCTCCAGGCAGAGGCGCTCAACGTGAGGGACACGCGGGCGCTGATCAGAAAGGTGATCGAGGAGAAATGGACCTGACTCAGGCGCGGTGGCGCAGGGCATCGCACAGCACGGTGGAGAACGACAACTGTGTTGAGGTCGCCGGTGTGGCGAGCGTCGTAGTGGTCCGGGACAGCAAAGATCCCGACGGCCCCAAGCTCCTCATCAATCACAACGATTTCCGTCACTTCGCCGGAATCCTTAAGTCTCTCCAACTAGGTTCCTAAGGGTCACCGATGGACCTGAGCAAGGCAGTCTGGCGCAAGGCTTCGCGAAGCACGGTTCAGAACGACAACTGTGTTGAGCTCGCCGCCATTGCGAGCGTCGTCGTCTTCCGGGACAGTAAAGATCCCAACGGTCTCAAGATCCCCATCAGCCGTAACGCTTTCCTCGATCTCACAGACACCCTCAAGGATCTTTAGCAGCCTCCGGAGAGGACGCACTCGGATGGACCGAGGTAAGGCCGCATGGCGCAGGGCTTCTCGGAGCAAGGAAGACGGCTCCAACTGCGTTGAGCTCGCCCGTGTCACCCACTTGATCGCCGTTCGCGACAGCCAAGATCCCGAGGGCCCCAAGCTCTTCATCGGTCACCATGACTTTCGGCAATTTGCAGAGATCATTAGATCTCTCTAGCCGGTTTCGAAGGGCGGCACTCTGATGGGCGTGGGCAAGGTGGTGTGGCGCAAGTCGGCATGGAGCGGCGAGAACGGCGGTGCGTGCGTGGAGTTGGCGTCTGTTCGTGGTGTCATTGCGATTCGTGACAGCAGGAATCCCGACGGCCCCAAAATCCATATCAGCCGCGGCGACTTCCTCGTTTTCACAGGAATCCTCAAGTCTTTATAGGTCGTTCACAAGGGGTTCTGATGGATCCGAGTAGACGGGGTGGCGGAAGTCCTCGCGGAGTAATGAGTCAGGAGACAACTGTGTTGAGGTCGCCGCGATGTCGGATGTCGTGGCATTTCGCGACAGCAAGGATCCTGGTGGTGGTGTGCTGGTGGTGAGCCGTGACGGGTTCGGACGGCTCGTCCAGGTACTCAGGGGCCGCTGACCGGTACCTTTCAATAATTGCACCGCTGCTTGCCAGTCTGGAAGCAGGCTTCGATTGACCAGCGGATCCCGGGGACGCGTACGAGGGCGGGCAACCCCACACCGGTCGCGGCGAGCAGCAGCGGTGGAAGGCCAGCTCGCCGACGCTAGCGCGGCGTCGGATCAGCAGGTGTGATGCCCGTCGGCTCGTCTCGGGGTGGTGTGATGACGAACCAGGCCCAACCGAAGTCATGACGACCCCCGGCTGCCGTACTAGGTCAGCGCCTTGGGGGCGTAGTGGTGGACGCGGCGCAGGTAGTCCACGGCATGGTCAGTGGCAGGGTCGTGGTTGAGGCGTTCACGGTAGAAGTACAGGCGCTCTTCGCAATCGTCGATGATCTCTCCCCACGTGCGTGCCCAGATCCGCACGCCACCCTCCCACTCGGCGATGCAGCCCGGCGGACGGTTGGGGGCGGTGGCATCGCGGCGTACCACGTTGTCCATCGCCGTCGAGATGACCCAGAAATCCCACTTCACCCCAGTGTCGGCGAACTGGTGGTCGCTGACGACGGCCTCGGCGTAACTCTTGATCTGCCCTACCTCAGCCTGGCCTACCTTCACAGTCGGCGCCTTCAGCTCCACCACCAGGTGCTCTCTACCAGAGCTGCCGCGAACTGCACGGCCGAGCAGCAGATCGACGATGCCCTTCCTGCCGTCCTCCCGGAGGACGGGGGACACCTGCTCGGGCACCGGGTGCCGTCCCAGCGCCTGGAGATGACGCTGGAGGACGGTATCGAGACTCCGATCGCTGACCATGAGCGCGTAGGCGTCGCCGAACACCCACGTCTCCCGTTCGAGGATCTTGTGCAGTTCGCTCCGCTCCTTGACGGTCCTACTGGTCTTCGGATCGAAGACCATCTGCTTGAGCGCGGCGATGAAGTCCAGGCGCGCGGAGACCTCGGTCGTCGCCCGGATGATGTCGGAAAGGCTGGTGCGTTGGAGCAGCCGCCGGAGGTCGTCCTGCTCCGATTGCGGAAGCCGGAACAGCTCGTCCAGCACGGGGTAAAGGCCACTGGGATCATGTGCCACGATCTCGCGTAGCAGCCGTAGCGTGGTCCGGCGGTTCTGGACGGCCTTGGGCAGCCGCCGCGCGACCGTCGTGGCGACCTCGTCGAAGAGCTGCCTTTCGACTGCCTCGGCCGGTTCGGACGGCTCGCGCCGGTAGGGGTAGACGTCCTCGTTCTTCCACTCCTGGATCAAGCGGGCCCGCCGCTCCCGGTCCCGCTCGCGGAAATGCTTCTTCAGCGCATCACGGGCCGCGTTCACGAGACCGGCGAGATCGTCGTCCATCTCCGCGATTTCCAGCGTGTCGCGCCGGTCGCTGAACCCGTCCCACATCAGATAAGCGGTGAAGTGGTAACCCGGGGCCTGGATGCCCGCCGGCAGCTCGGCCAGCACCACCCCGTGAGAATCGCACAGTGCCAGCGCCCGTCCCACGTCCTGCGGCCACTCGATGATCCGCAGCACCGGACCAGGTGGGCCCTCGACCTTTCCGTTCGGACACGCCACCTGGTATTCGGCTGTATGCACCCAGACGGTCGACGGGTCGAGGGCCTGACCCATGTAGGTGATGGTCACGTCGGGAGCCGCTGTCAGGAACGGAGCGAACACCGACGTCAGTTGGTCACGTGTCCCGGACTCAGTCAGACGTCCGGCGAATCCGGCGGGCGCCGAAGCCTCCACTTTCGTGCCGGTCGGAACACCGTCGTCGACGGTCTCGGGTTCGGACACGGTGAAGTCCGCGGGCGAGTCGATGGTGCCGCTGATCGTTGTGCGTTCCCGTCGTCCGACCGCGTTGAGTGCGGTCGTCACCCAGCGGATCTGCTCGCCCAACGCGAAAGCCTGCAGCCGACCCTGTCCGCTGCGTCCATGCAGGCCACGCCGGAGCTTGGGGGACACCTTCGCAGTGCTCTTCCACGACCCGCCCAGTCGCCCGAAGTAGTCACCGCACGAGGCGTGGGGCATCCCGTGGCCGTCGTCGTCGACGCTCACGTACTCGACCCCGCCGAGCTCGTTGACCTCGACGTCCACCACGATGTTGCAAGCCTCGGCGTCAAGGGCGTTCCAGATCATCTCTGCGACCGCCCCCAGCGGGTCCTTCAGCCTGGCGAGTCGCAGCAGGTGATCAGGTCGAGCCTCAATGTGCACCGTGCGCATCAGGTCACTATCGCAGATCGGCCAAGGCTCCTTGGCTCTCGGAAGATTCTCCAGCGGCGCCGATCGACACGGCGACTGGAGGGTCGGGTCAAAGCCTTCCTGACAGGTGACAGTTGTGGGGGATTTCTGGCAGTGCGGAGACGGCTGCGCGACCGTAAGCTCACCGTCGTCCTCGCGGGTTCCCCTGGCCCGGTAGAACCGGTCGGGCCTTCTTGCCCACGGCGCGTCTCCGGGTCGATACCTTCGGGGCATTGGTGGCGGACGCGCCGCAGGCGGGCGACAGCGTGATCGGTGGGTATGGGCGTGGTCGAGGCGTTCATGGTGCGGCAGGGCCGGGAGCTGGGCAGGCGGTACCGGCTGGACGGCCCGCTCGGCCGCGGCGGGATGGGCGAGGTGTGGCGGGCCGTCGACCTGCGGCTCGATCGGCCCGTCGCCGTGAAGCTGCTGCCGCTGAGCGACGACACCGACCCCGCGCTGGTCGCGAGGTTCCGCCGGGAGGCGCAGCTTGCCGCCGGGCTACAACACCCTGGCATCACCGTCGTGCACGACATCGACCAGGACGGCCCGCTGCTGTTCCTGGTCATGGAGCTCCTCAACGGGCGTGACCTGCGGCGGGTCCTCAGCGAGCACCCGGGTGGGCTGCCCCTCGCGCGGGCTGTGCACATCACCGCGCAGGTCGCGTCGGCGCTCGGCGCGGCGCACGCGCGCGGTGTGGTCCACCGCGACGTCAAGCCGTCCAACCTCATCGAGGCGGACGGCGGCTGGACCAAGATCTGCGATTTCGGTATCGCGCGGTTCGCCGAGACCTCGACGAACCTCACCGGCGGCAGCTCGCTCGGAACACCCGCGTACATGGCCCCCGAGCAGTTCGAAGGCCACGCCGTCGACGGGCGGACGGACCTCTACTCGCTGGGTTGCGTCCTCTACGAGCTGCTGACCGGGCGCCCGCCGTTCCCCAGCGGCAAGGGCCTCAGCGCGCTGCTCTACCACCACCTGCACAAGACCCCTGACGACCCGCGCATGATCCGCCCCGACCTGCCCGCGGAACTCTGCGAGCTCGTCCTGAACCTGCTGGCCAAACGTCCCGCGGACCGCGTCCCGGACGCCGAGACGGTCCTGCTGCGCCTTCGGCCGTCCGGTGCGGGCCGGGCTTCGAGCACGTCCGAGGCCCCCGTCGAGGAATGGCACCGCACGGGCCTCGAACTCTTCGGCGCGAAGGACTACGCCGGGGCTCTGCCGTTCTTCCAGAGCGTCCTCGCGGAGAGGACGCGGCGTCTCGGGACGGACCACGAGGAGACGCTGACCAGCTGTTACCTGGTCGCGGCGACCCTGTACTACCTGGACCGCGAGGTCGAGGCGCTGCCGCTGGCGGAGCAGGTCCTCGCCGCGCGCATCGGCCTGCTCGGGCCCGAGCACCCGACCACGCTGAACGTCCACCATCTGATCGCCGCCGTCCGTGTCGGCCTCGGGCGCACGGCGGAGGCGCTGCCCGGCCTCCTGTACGTGACGGACGGCCGCTCGCGCGTCCTCGGCCCCTACCACGAGGACGCCGTCGACAGCCGCTGCCTCGCGGCCACCTGCCTTCACCTGCTCGGACGGAGCGAGCACGCGCGGCAGCTCCTGCTGGAGATCGTCGGCCCGCTGCTGCGCCTCTTCGGCCCCGACGACCCGCGCACCAAGCAGTGCCAGGAGACCCTGAAGGACGTCACGGCCGGCTGAAGGATCAGAAATCGGCGTCCTACTAGGACGTTCACTGACCTATTGGGCCCCTAGCGTTGTGGATGTCAGCACGACGAGAGGGAGCACGCGATGTTGCGAGGACCTGCCACCACCAGCTTCTGGGCGCACGATCTGGAGGCCGCCAAGCGCTGGTACACCGAGTTCCTGGGCATCGAGCCCTACTTCGACCGCGCCGGGCCGGACGGGCGGACCGCCTACTACGAGTTCCGCGTCGGGGACGAGGAGCACGAGCTCGGCCTGATCGACGGCCGGTTCCGGGCGCCCGGCGCGGCGTCCGGTCCGGGCGGGGCGGTCATGCACTGGCACGTGGACGATCTCCAGGGCACCTTGGACACGCTGCTGTCCATGGGCGCCGAGCAGTACCAGCCGCTCACCGAGCACGGCCCGGGGTTCGTCACCGCGTCCGTGGTCGATCCGTTCGGCAACGTCCTCGGCATCATGCACAACCGGCACTACCTGGAGGTGCGGGGCCGGTGATGCGCTTCGCGGACGCCGCCGAATGGGAGTCGTGGCTGGCCGAGCACCACGAGGACGAGGGCGGGGTGTGGCTGAGGATCGCCAAGAAGGGCGCGGAGGAGACCTCGGTGACGATCGCGCAGGCCCTGGACGTGGCGCTCTGCTACGGCTGGATCGACAGCCAGCGCAAGTCCCTGGACGAGCACGGGTACCTCCAGCGCTACTCGCGCCGCCGCAAGGGCAGCCCGTGGTCGCGGGTGAACGTCGAGAAGGTGGAGGCGCTGACCGCCGCCGGACGGATGAGGCCGCCCGGCCTCGCGGAGGTCGCCGCCGCCCAGGCGGACGGACGGTGGGCGGCGGCCTACACCGCCCAGCGCGAGGCCACCGTCCCTCCCGACCTGGCCGCGGCACTGGCCGCCCACCCGGACGCCGCCGCGCGCTTCGACGCGCTGGGCAAGACCGGCCGCTACCAGCTGATCCTCCCGCTGCTCAAAGCCAGAACCACATCCGGACGCGAAGCCCGGCTCCAGAGGACGATCCGCGCGCTCCGCGAAGATGATCAGAAGCGCGACCGGCCCGGCAGCACTCGGTGAAAGGACGGCGGTCCACGCCTTACAGGGCGTCACGGCGTAGGTTGCGATGGAAAGCGACGTACTGGCCGACGAAGAAGAGCACGGCCCAGAGGAGAAAGATCGGGCTGTAGACGATGTGATCGCTGAACAGGGCGCCCACGGCCCCGGCGAGCGAGCCGAACATGGCCGTCACGCTCAAGGCGAAGGTGCCCCGGATCTTGATGAAGGCCCCGACCAGCAGCGTCATCGAAATCCCGGGCGAGATGCCCAAGAGCAATTCCGGCGGAAACTCGGCGACCAGGTCCGTCTGGTAGGGGAGTGTGATGGCTAAGACGGAGATCGCGAGCCCGCCCAGGGTGCCTAAGAACATGACTTCCTCCCGCTTCGAGGTGACGGCGTCGTTATGCCCGGCCCTAGGGATGCCGAGGCGACCACGGCGCGCATGGCCGAATGTGGCGTCGTGCCAGAGCGGGTGCGGCGGGTCGCCCCTCCCTGACGGCTCCTCTCACGGAGCCTTGGACTCCTCTTCGGAGCGTGACTTTTTGCGGGGTTTGCGGAGGGAGCCTGCTTGCGCCCGCTCGTCCGGGTGCGTGCGGACGCGGAGGAGGCTCGCGATCGTCGTGACCACCAGGATCAGCAGGATCACGCACAGGGAGAGGGGCGTCGGGATCTCGGGGATGGAGTGGCTGACGTCCTCGTGGAGGAACAGCAGGATCAGTTTCACCCCGATGAACGCCAGGATCAGCGAAAGGCCGATCGAGAGGTAGACGAGCCGTTCCAGGAGCCCTTCGATGAGGAAGAAGAGGGCGCGCAGGCCGAGCAGCGCGAAGGCGTTCGCGGAGAAGACGATGAACGGCTCCTCCGTCACGCCGAACACCGCCGGAATGGAGTCCAGGGCGAACAGCAGGTCGGTGCTCCCGATCGCGATGAACACCAGCAGCAGCGGCGTCATCACGCGCTGGCCGTCCTCGTGGGCGAGCATCCGCCCGCCGTGGAAGTCCGTGCTCACCGGCAGGATCCGCCGGGCCCGGCGGACGAGCCAGGTGTCCTCGACGTCGGGTTCCTCCTTGCGGTGGCGGACGAGCTGTACGGCCGTCCAGATCAGCACCAGCCCGAAGAACAGGAACGTGAAGGAGAAAAGGCTGATCGCCGCGGCGCCCACCGCGATGAGGATCGTCCGCAGCACCAGCGCCGCCGCGATTCCGAACAGCAGCGCCTTCTGCTGGTACTGCTCGGGTACCCCGAAGCGCGAGAAGATGATGACGAAGACGAACAGGTTGTCGATAGACAGGCTCTTCTCGACGATCCAGCCGGAGAAGTACTCCGTCCCCGCGGTCGAACCGCCGAGACCCCACACCGCCAGCCCGAAGAGGACGGCGACGGCGACGTAGAAGACCGACCAGAAGGTGGCCTCGCCGAGGCCGACCGCGTGCGGCCGCCGCACGGCCACCAGCAGGTCGAAGACGAACAGGACGACGATCAGCCCGATCGTCGCGGCCCAGGCCCACGCGGATATGTCGACCATGCCGGCGGCTCCCCAGAGGACGGGACTTCGGCGGACTCATTTCCGTTCTGGACCAGATCAACCCGGGGGAGCGGCGGGCACCGCCGGATCCGGGTGACAGTCCTGGCCCGGGAGCCCGGGCTCAGCCGGCCCGGGCTCAGTAGACGAGCGCCTGCACGTCCTCGGAGGAGATCTCCTCAACGAACGTCGGCGCGCCGGCGATGCGGACGCCGGGCAGCACGTCGTCCGGGCCGATGTCCCGCCGGGCCGCGCATTGCGTGCACAAGGTCACCTGCCCGGCTGAGAGGATGACCGAGAGCAGATCCTCCAAGGGGGTCGCGTGCGGGAGTGAGAACCCCTCGGCACGGCCCGGCAGGGAGAACCAGGACGACTCACCGGTCAGCCAGAGCGAGACGGGCACGCCGCTCGCCACCGCGGCGGCGGCCACCGTGAACGCCTGGTTGCACCGTTCCGGGGCGTCCGCCCCCGCGGTCACCTTGATCACCAGAGGTCTCGCCATACAGGGAACTCTAGCCGGGGCGGTACCATCCCGTGGCGTGAGCGGAATGGTGAACGCGGGTGTTCTGGTCCTCGTTCTCGGACTGGTGGCGGTGGCGGCCGTCCTGCTCGTGATCCGGCTCGGGCGGCTGAAGTAGCGGACGCCGCCCACGGGCCCCGATTCCCTTCGCGCGGGAAGGCGCCCTGCGCCGCTACGCTCGGTCCCCATGGAGCCTGAGCTGCACCCGGACCTTGAGCCTCTGAAGTTCCTGCTGGGCACGTGGGAGGGCGCCGGCGTCGGCGGCTATCCCACGATCGAGGACTTCAACTTCGGGCAGGAGATGTCCTTCACCCACATCGGGAAGCCCTTCCTGATCTACGCGAGCCGCACCTGGATGATCGAGAAGGACGGGACGCTCGGGCGGCCGCTCGCCACCGAGACGGGCTACTGGAGGCCGCGTCCGGACCACCAGGTCGAGATGACCCTGGCCCACCCCACCGGGATCGTCGAGATCTACGTCGGCAACGTCGCCTTCAACCGGGTCGAGCTGCAGACCGACGTCGTGGCCCGCACCGAGTCGGCCAAGGAGGTCACCGCCGGGACGCGCCTCTACGGCCTCATCGGCGAGGATCTGGGCTGGGCCTACGACATGGCGGCGATGGGCCAGAAGCTCCAGTCCCACCTCTCGGCCCAGCTCAAGCGCGTCGCCTGAACCCGGACGGGCCGTGGCGCCGACCCGTCTCCGCCGCGGGGACGATCCGTCCCCGGAAATGAGCGATCCCCGGACCTTCCCGCATGGGGCGGGGGATGGACAGGACGGGTCCATCAGTCCGGGGACCGGGTAACTGCCTGGGATTCGCCGGTCACCGTCGCGACCGGTTGCCGCCGCCTGGGGCGGCGGCGCCGAGGCGGAACGGCGACTAGCGGACAGCCACCTCGCGAGTCCTGAAATCAACCATTTCTTGGACCACCTCCTTTCGCGCGTACCCGCACGTTATGTGAGCCCCTCCGGACGAGGCAAGCGAGTTTCCGGCGATCTCATCCGGCATACACTCGTTGCATGGTCGAGTCGTGGCAGGAGGAGCTGCGCGCCAAGGGGTACCGGGTCACGCCGCAGCGTCAGCTTGTGCTGGAGGCCGTCACCAACCTCGAGCACGGGACTCCTGAGGAGATCTGCACCGAGGTGCAGCGCACCGCCCGCGGTGTGAACATCTCCACCGTCTACCGGACGCTGGAGCTCCTGGAGGAGCTGGGACTGGTCAAGCACGCCCATCTCGGGCACGGCCCGCCCAACTACCACCTGGCCGCGAACGCCGAGCACATCCACCTCGTCTGCCGTGGCTGCCACACGGTCGAGGACGTCGATCCGCGTGCGGCGGCGGAGTTGGCCAACGGGCTGGAGCGCGATTTCGGGTTCGAGACCGACGTGCACCACCTCACCGTCTACGGGCGGTGCAAGGACTGCCGGGGCGCATAGTCTGGGCTTCATGGAGAGCCCGCTTCTGCAGTCGCCCGGAGCCGTCGCCGCCGATGCGCCCGACCAGGAGGTCGCCGCGCACTACGGGGAGCCGACGCAGGAGCAGCGGGCGCTCGAAGCCGGTACCGCGTTCGTCGACCGGAGCAACCGCGGTGTCGTCCGCGTCTCCGGGCCGGACCGGCTGAGCTGGCTGCACAGCCTTCTGAGCCAGCGGCTGGACGTGCTGAAGCCGTTCGAGCCCACCGAGGCCCTCCTGCTCAGCCCGAACGGGCACATCGAGCACCACCTGTACCTGATCGACGACGGTGAGGCCGTCTGGGCGCACGTGGAGCCCGGCACGGCCCCGTCCCTCGTGGACTTCCTGGACCGGATGCGGTTCATGCTGCGGGTCGAGGTCGCCGACGTGTCCGCCGACTACGCCGTCATCACAGGGCCGCCCCAAGACGGGGGCCTGGCGTGGCCGGACGTAGCCGGTACCGAGACCCGCATCGTCCCCCGCGCGGACGGTTTCCCGGCGGATGTCCGTCCCGCAGGCATCTGGGCATACGAGGCGCTGCGGATCGCGGCGTACCGCCCCCGATTCGGCCGCGACACCGACCACCGGACGATTCCCCACGAGGTCGGCCTGGTCGAGACCGCCGTCCACCTGAACAAGGGCTGCTACCGGGGGCAGGAGACCGTCGCGCGCGTCCACAACCTCGGCAGGCCACCGCGCCGGCTCGTGTTCCTGCATCTGGACGGCAGCGTCGACCGGCTGCCCGCCCAGGGGGACCCGGTCGAGATCCCCGGCGGCCGGACGGTCGGCGTGGTCGGCTCGTCGGCGCGGCACCACGAGCTGGGTCCCATCGCCCTGGCGCTCGTCAAGCGGAACGTGCCGGTGGAAGGCGAGTTGCTCGCGTCCGGGATCGCCGCCGCGCAGGAGGTCGTGGTGTCGCCGGACACGGGCGCGAACGCCCAGATCACCCTCCGTCGACGTCCCGCAGGTCGCGCCTGATCCCGCGACACCGCTGGGATGCCTGTTTCAGGTGGAGACGGGGCAAACCACGGGTAAAAGCGCGACTGTGGGGGCAATATCGTCTGATGTAGACGATTTCTGCCCGGCCGCCGTCCGGGGAAGGTGGATTCCTACGATGGTCGCGAATCTGGGCAAGGCGGAGCCACCGGCCGCCAGACGGGGGACCCGGCGTCGCCGCCGACGAGAGTCGGCGCTGGTGTGGTGGGCGCTGTTCGCCGCCTTCGGTGTGGCCGCCTGGATGCTGCACTCGTGGCGCGTCGCCCTGCTCGGCCTGGTGGCGTGGTGCCTGTACCAGTTCGTTCTCGTCCCCACCTTCTGCCGGGTCATGACGCGCCAGGGCTATTCGTGCACAGAACGTGCCCGGGGCAGGCTTTTCGCTTGCAAACAGAGTCACCAGCGTGTGAAGACGGACGCGCTGTGGCGCATGGTCGGGCTCCGGAACCCACGCGGCCGCAAGGCCAGGGAAGAACACGGTGACACCGGTGTCGTGGTCTTCTCACCGGCCGTCCGTGGACGGCTCGCACCCGCCGACCGCACGCTCATCATGCTTGCGGCAGTCGGGACCATCGTCTCCCTCGTGGGGACGGTCTACGGCCTCGGCTGACTCACAGGTCCACGACGAGCGTGATAGGGCCGTCGTTGACGAGTGAGACCTTCATGTCGGCCCCGAACACCCCCGTCTCGACCTTGGCGCCCAGTGCCCGCAGTTCGGCCACGACGGCGTCCACCAGGGGCTCGGCCACCGGGCCTGGGGCGGCGGCTGTCCAGGTGGGCCGGCGCCCCTTGCGCGCGTCCCCGTAGAGTGTGAACTGGCTCACCACGAGCAGGGGCGCGTCCACGTCCGAGCAGGACTTCTCCCCGTCCAGGATCCGCAGCCCCCACAGCTTCGAGGCCATCCTGCGGGCCTTCCCACCATCGTCGCCGTGCGTCACGCCGACCAGGACCATCAGGCCCGGCCCGCCGATCTCCCCGACGACGCGTCCGCCGACCGACACGCTCGCCTGGCTCACCCGTTGGACTACAGCACGCATGACCATGCATTCTGCCCCTATGGGAGCTACGACGCTCATCACGGTGGCGCCCACGGGCGCGGAGTCCGCCAAGGCGGACGTCCCCGCCCTGCCCGTCACCCTCGATGAACTGGTCCAGACGGCCAAGGAGTGCGAGGCGGCGGGCGCGGCCGTCATCCACGTGCACATCCGCGACGACGACGCGCAGCCGACGCTCGACCTGTCCTTGCTGCAGGACACGGTGCAGGCGCTGCGGGAGGGCACGGGACTGGTCGTCCAGCTGTCCACTGGGGGCGCGGTCACCGACCCGTACGCGGACCGTCTCCGCGTCCTGGACGCCGCACCCGACATGTGCTCGCTCACCTGCGGGACGGTCAACTTCGGCGACGACGTGTTCATGAACCCCTGGCCGTTCATGGTGGAGCTCTACAAGCGCACCCAGGACATGGAGGTCGTCCCAGAGTTCGAGTTGTTCGACCTAGGGCAAGTGACGGCCCTGCACCGCCTCTTGGACAAGCACGGCCCGCCCTATGGCGGCCACGTCCACTGCGACCTGGTGATGGGCGTCCCGGGTGGGATGCCAGGGGACACCCGCACACTGGTCGCCGCCGTAGAGGCCCTCCCAGAGGGCGCCACCTGGTCCGCCACGGGCGTGGGCCGGACGACCCTGCCCGTCATGCTCGCCGCGCTCTCGGCGGGCGGGCACCTGCGCGTCGGCATGGAGGACACGCTCACGTTCGCGAAGGGCCGCCCGGTGACGGCGAACGCCCAGCTGGTCGAACGCGCCGCCGCCGCGTCCCACCTGGCGCAACGTCCCCCCATGACCCCCGCCGCCGCAAGATCCCTCCTAGCCGTCAAGCCCCGCTGAGCCCCGGCCTTATCCACAGAACGTCGTTCGGGTTCCGTTCTCGGGGGCGGGTATTCGACCATGGACGCGACGGATCGAGCCGAGGGGGCGACAGTGGACGGAAACCCGGTGCTGGTCGAGGTGGAGCGCTCAGGATTTGTGGAGTCCTGGCATCGCGGGGCCGCGATCGGGCTCGCGGGCGACGGGTCGGTCGCCGTCCGCGCCGGGGCCCCGGAGGCGCCGATCTTCCCGAGATCGGCCAACAAGCCGATGCAGGCCGTCGCCATGCTCCGCTCGGGTCTCGCTTTGGAGGGTGAGCTGCTCGCGCTGGCCGCGGGCAGCCACTCCGGCGAGGACTTCCACGTCGAAGGCGCGGAGAAGATCCTCGCCGGGGCCGGCCTCGGCGCCGCCGACCTGCGCTGCCCCGAGCAGTGGCCGCTCGACCTCGAGGTCGCGCGGACCGTTGGCGGCAAGTCCCGGCTGCGCATGAACTGCTCCGGCAAGCACGCCGCCATGCTCGCCACCTGCGTGGCGGCCGGCTGGCCCACCGCGACCTACCTGGACCCGAACCACCCACTGCAACTCGCCGTCCGCAAGGTCGTCGCGGACCTCACCGGCGAACGTCCCGTCGCCGTCGGCGTGGACGGCTGCGGCGCGCCCCTGTTCGCGGTGTCCACCACCGGGGTCGCACGCGCCTTCCGCGCCCTCGTCCTGGCCGAGCCCGGCTCCCACGAACGCCGCGTCGCCGACGCCATGCGCGCCCACCCGCACTGGACGTCCGGCACGCGCCGCGAAGAACGCCGCCTGATGGACGCCGCGCCGGGCCTCCTCGTCAAATGCGGCGCCGAAGGCGTGGACGCCTTCGCCTACGCCGACGGCCGCGCGGGCGCCGTCAAAATCGACGACGGCGCCATGCGCGCCCGCACCCCGGTCACCGTGGCCCTCCTGCGCGCCCTGGAGATCCACAAGGCCGACGGCGTCGACGAGGCGGCCCTGGCCGCCCTGTCAGAGGTCCCCCTCCACGGCGGCGACGCCACCGTCGGCACCATCCGCCCAGCCCCCAACGCCTTCACCCGCGACCCACCCCCCTAACCCCCACCCCGCCCACCGCGCAGCGGTGCCCCTGCTGGCCCCGCGCGCTGTGTGGCCGTACGTCCGTTGGTTCCGCGCGCCGGGACTGCTGGTTCCGCGTGCCGGGTGGCCGTACGCGCTGGCTCCGCGCGTCGGTGGCGGAGCGCCTGGTGGGCTCGTGTGCCGGGTGGCCGCTATGCCTGCTGGTTCTGCGCGCCGGGTAGCGGTGCGGCTGCTGGGTGGGTGCGCCGGTGGCCGTATGCGTTGGCTCCGCGTGTCGGGTGGCCGTATGCCTGTCGACTCCGGGCGCCCGTACGCGCGTCGGTTGGCGGTGTGCCTGTTGGGTCCGCGTGCCAGGTGGCCGTACGTCCGTTGGGTCTGCGCGCGGGTTGCCGTATGCCTGCTAACTCTGGGCTTCGGGCGTCTAGGTGCCTGCTGGCTCCGCGTGCTGGGTGACGGTGCGCCCGTAGGCTCCGCTTACTGGGTGGCCGTATGCCTTTGCCTGCTGGCTCTGTGCGTCGGGGGCGGTATGTCTGCTGGCTCTGCGCGCCGGGTGGCGGTGTGCCTGTTGGTTCCGCGCGTCAGGGAGGCCGTGCGCGCTGGGTGGCGGTGCGGTTGCTTGGTTTCGCGGGCGGGACGGCGGTATGCCTGCTGGTTCTGCGTGCCGGGTGGCTGTGCGCGCTGGCTCCGCGTGTCGGGTGGCTGGTTTCGGTGCGGAGCGGTCGAAGTGCGTGCTGCGGGCTTTGGTGCGCGGTGGTCGTGAGCCTTGGCCAGGCGAGAGGGCTGGGGCTTCGGGGCTCTGCTTGGCGCTATTGGGCGTTGTCGTTGTACTTGGTCTCGCCTGGGGCGTAGCTGTGGGAGTAGATCCCGGGGGTGTAGACGTAGTAGCCGCCCTGCTCGCCGCCGCGG
This sequence comes from Actinomadura graeca, assembly GCF_019175365.1. NCBI lineage: Bacteria > Bacillati > Actinomycetota > Actinomycetes > Streptosporangiales > Thermomonosporaceae > Actinomadura > Actinomadura graeca. The sequence goes on from NZ_CP059572.1 coordinate 5,952,166, forward strand.
TGGTTGTCCTGGTCGTTCCGGCGGTCGGGGTTGACCTTCCTGGACGACGCCTCGACGGTCAGCGCCAGCCAGCTCAGCAATGCCACGGTGGCCAGAACGGGGATGAGCCATGCCCAGATCAGCGCGCCCCGGGGGGCGGTGTTGGCCAGGTCCTGCGAGCCGGCCAAGACGGTCGCGAGCATGCGGTCCACCTCCTGACCTGGTATGTGCCCGCTTCGAGGGTCGATATGGGGGGCGGGGAGGCATTCGCCCGACATCATCGTGATGCGGAGCGTTCCGAGGAGTCGCCTTGGTGGTCGCTTGACCTCACTTGAGCGCGGGCACCGTGTCGGGCGCGGGGCGGGAGACGATCGAGCGGTTCCGGCCGGCGGCGGCGCCGGGGATGGTCATGAGTGCGGCGACCACCAGGACCCCGGCGATCGGAACGCTCCAATTGCCGGTGACGTCGTGCAGCGCGCCCACGGCCAGCGGGCCGAGTGCCGCGATGACGTAGCCGACGCCCTGGGCCATACCGGACAGCTGCGTCGCGACCTGCGCGTCGTGCGCCCGCAGGCCGATGAAGGACAGCGCCGTGGCGAAGCCGAGGCCCTGCCCGAGGCCGAGGACGACCGTCCAGCACCAGATGGAACCGATCGGCGCCCAGGCGACCCCGGTGAAGCCCACCATGCTGAGCGCCGCCGTCGCGAACACGAGGGGACGCTGGTCGCGGGTGCGGCGTTCGATCACCGGGACGGCCAGCGAGCCGAACGCCTGTGTCGCCGCGGACAGCGCCAGGGCGTATCCGGCGGGCGCCTCGTCCATGCCGCGGTCCTGGCAGATCGTCGGGAGCCAGCCGAGCACCACGTACGCCAGCAGCGACTGGACGCCCATGAAGATCGTGACCTGCCAGGCCAGGCCCGAGCGCCACACGAGGGCGGCGACCCCGCGCGCCGACGGGGCGGACGGGGCGGAGCGCGCGGCGCGGGCCGCCCGCAGCGCCCGCGGAAGCCAGATGGCCCCCGCGATCGACGCGGGGATCGCCAGCAGTCCGAGAGGGAGCCGCCATGAGGCGTCGAAGGCGTCTTCGACGGGCACCGCCAGCCCGGACGCCAGGCACGCGCCGACCGTGATGGCCACCGTGTAGATGGACGTGACCGTGGTGATCGACCCCGGGTGGTCCCGCTTGATGATCGCCGGCATGGCGATGTTGCCGATGCTGATCGCGATCCCGGCGACCAGCGACCCGGCGAACAGCGGGAACGGCGCGTCCACCAGGCGCAGGAGCAGGCCCGCGACGAGCAGCGCCATCGCGGTCACCAGCAGCGTCTCGCTGCGGGGCGCGCGGCGCAGGAACGGCGCGAGCAGCCCGTACGAGCCGAAGAAGACCAGCGGGAGCGTGGTGAGCGCCCCCGCCGCGGTCCCGGACAGGTGGAAGCCCTCGCGGATCTCCGTCAGCACCGGTCCCACCGCCGCCAGCGCCGGGCGCAGGTTGACCGCCACGACGACGATCAGCGCGATCTGCACGAACACCGCGCGCCGGGCCGTGCTCCGGCCTGCCTCGGGCCGAGCGCGCGTCATCGTCCTGCCTCTTCACCGTGCGCCGGGGCGGGCCCGTCGACCGGCCATTCGCCCAGGGGCGACTCGGAGGGCGCCTCTTGTTCCGGGGACCCGGGGGCGGACGCGCGGGCGACGAGGGTCTCCAGGATGGCCAGGGACGGCTCGACCACGGCGGCGGCGGCCTCTCCGGCGGCGATGGGATCGCCCGCCGCGATGGCGTCGAGGACGGCCCGGTGGCGCGCCGGGCCGGCCTCGGGGACCTCGTGGTCGAGGCGGATCGTCCGCATCGTCTCCTGCAGCCGGCCGATGAAGAAGCGCATCGCCTCGATGAGGACGGGGTTCCGCGTGGCCTCGGCGATGCCGAGGTGGAAGCGCCCGTCGGCGGCGCCGAACTCGTCGGCCTCGGTCGCCTCGTCCCGGGCGCGGAGCAGCTCCTCCAGGCGTGCGAGGTCGGCGTCCGTCCGGCGGCGCGCGGCCAGGCGCGCGGCCTGGACGTCGTAGGCGAGCTGGACCTCGAAGACGTCCCGGGCCGTCGCGCGGGTCACGCGGCGGAGCAGCGGGCGCGGGTCGGCGCTGCTGCGCACGTAGGTGCCGTCGCCGCGCCGCACCTCCAGCATGCCGACATGCGAGAGGGCCCGGATCGCCTCCCTGACGGCCGGACGGCTCACGCCGAGCCGCGCCGCCAGCTCCGTCTCCGCCGGGATGCGGCCGCCCACCGGCCACGCGCCGCCGCTGACCTGGGCCTGGAGCTGATCGAGAACGGCGTCGACGGTCGATCCGCCGGGAACGGGGCGCAGTGCCACAGGACCTCCTCGTAAGACGTCAGACATCTTACTGAAGAGATTCCCCTCCGGACGGGCTCGGTCACCTCGAAGACGAACGTCGCCTGTCGTTCGGGTGGTCGTTGCTTGGGACCAGGTGTGCACGCCGCTCGGCTGGCACGTCACGAACGCCCCGGCGGACGGCGCGGACCCGCGGTGGTCGGCCGGGAGGGGTCTCGGCGATCACCGCGGGCTCGAACAACGCCCGCCGGGCCGGTCGGGTGCGGGGTGGCGGGATGCGACCGGCCCAGCAAGCGCCGCGTTCAGACGCCGTTAACGGCGGCGCGGGAGTGAATGGTGGCGTTTCGGCGAGTGAGACCTCTCCGACGTGTCCTGTCGGTGCTCGTCGTCGGCGTGGTCGTGCTCGTCGTCCGCTGGTTCGTGGTGCGCGGGGTCGAGCGCGGCGGCTTCGAGCCGTTCGGCTTCGCGGCGTGCCGCCTCCCATTCGGCGGCGGTGGGGGCGGCGTCACGGCGGTTGCGCTGGGACGGGCTGCCCTCGATGATCCCGCCGGTCACCGCGCCGCGGTTGGGGAGCCCGGAGTCCTTCTTGCGGGGCCGCCGGAGCTTGCGTGAAGCGGTGAGCGTCAGGGTCAGCCAGAGGGCGAGTGCCAGGAAGACGATGATCGGCCCGGCGACCCACAGATATGGGTCCCCGACCTTGTTCGCTTCGGCGAGCATGTGGCGACACCTCCTCGCCACCGCCTCTACCCGATGTCAGGGTTTCAACCATCCGGCCTTGCGATTCCGCCGTTCTCCGGGGTCACATGCCGCGGTACTGGGATATGGAACCCGACGTCGTCAGTGTGAACGTCCGCATGGACTCGGCGAACTTCGAGAGGTCCCATTCCGCTGGGCCCTCGTACCAGTAAAGGTTGTCGGCGCCTTGCTGGCCCGCGTCCTTGACGGTCTCGGACCACTTAGCGACGACGTCGAAGACGACCGCGTACGGGAGGAACCGGGAGTAGAGCGCGATGCGCTGACGGGAGGCGTCGCCCTCCGGGAGGACGCCGCGTTCCAGGAAGGCGCGGAAGCCGATGGTGTGCGCCAGGACGGTCGCGCCGCGCGCGGTCTTCGCGGGCATGTACTGGCCGCCGTAGGCCAGCGCGGCGCCCGCGATGATCACGGCGAGGCCGGCGAGCGCCCATTCGGTGGTGAGCGCGAGGGCGACGGTTCCGGCGATGCCGAGCAGGGTCAGCGCGATCCCGGCGATCGTCCACCGGGACCGGACGGTGTCGGGACGGCGCGCGAACCAGCCCTGCTTCACCACGTCGTCGTACATCGCCGAACGGACCTGGGCGAGCCGCGTGGCGAACGTGCCGCCCAGCGCGGACAGCTTGACCGCGTCGCGGGCGCTGCCGTCGGGGTTGCTCAGCAGCGCGTCCAGGAGGATTCGCTCGTAGGGGAGCAGATCGACCTGCGGACGGTCGAGGCGGCGGAGCGTCCAGTCGAGGCGCCCGGTGACGGCGCGGTCCTCCTCCTCGATCAGCAGGTAGCCGCGGACGGCGAGGTCGACGATGGTGGCGGTGACGTCGATCACGTCGGCCTGCTCGTCGATCAGCGTGCCGATCTGGCCGGGGCGGACGCCGTCCGGCGGCTCGAACTCGCTGCCCGACACCGGGGCGTGGTCCCCCTCGGCGGCCTTCTTGCCGACGACGCGGGCGTCGCGTCCGCGCAGCAGGTAGAGCGCGGCGAGCCCGCCGCCGAGCAGCACCAGCAGGCCGAGCAGGGCGGTGCCCGTGACCGCGTTGACCGAGAACGCCGTCGCGACGTTGCGCCGCCGCTCGTAGAGCGCCTTGCCGCCGGTGGTCCCGGGCGGGAAGCCCGCCACCACGGTCAGGTACTCGCCGGGCAGCATCTGCTGCTGGCTGTAGATGCCCTCCGTGTGCGTGTGGTTCGTGTAGAACTGCGTGCATCCGATGGTGCTCTGCAACGGTCCCGCGAAGCAGTTCACGTTGCGGATCGGCGCGCCGCCGCTGACCGTCGCCCGCGCCTCGGTCACCGGGACGCTCCACCCGCCGACCGCGGGCCAGCGCAGTTCCTCCAGCGAGCCGAGCAGGGCGATGGCGCCGCGCAGGTCGTACTCCAGGACGACCGTCCGCGCGCCCGTGAGGTTCCCGCGTCCGGTGACCCGGACGACGGTGCGGGTGCCCTCGCCGGACGAGGAGACCTTCGTCGGGCCGCCGTCAGGGCTGCTGGCCCGCAGGTTGCCGAGCTTGTAGACGCGGTCCTCGGTGACGCTGTCATGGGCCCGCGTCACGAACGTCCGCCGGAAGCCCTTGTTCCCGGCGAACTGGTAGACGATCGTCTCCCGCACGCGTGTCACACCGCCCTGGCCTGCGGTGAGGGTCACGTCGTCCTTGAGCACGCGTTCCGTCGCGGCCGCCGCACCGGGCGCCGTCGCGGTCCGATCGTCCGGCGTGGTCGCGCTCGCCTCCGTGGCCGCGCCGACCGTGAGGGGCAGGAGGGCGGCCGTCGCGACGACCAGGGCCGACGGTCGCAAGCGACACAACGCCGCAAGAGCAGACATGGGCGCAAATGGTATCGGGAATGCGTGCGATGATTCTTCGCTATGGCAGGTCACCACCCCCCGCCGCCGTACGGCACGCCTGCCCACGGTCCGCCCCAGTACAGGTACGCGCCGCCGCGGAGGCCGCCGCGCCGGAGCGCCGGGGGGACGATCGCGGGCATCGTCGGCGGGCTCACGTCCCTCGTCGTTCTGGCGATCCTCGGAATGTCGGTGCTGGGGGGCAACGGCGGCCTCGGGGCCAGGGCGGGACCGGCGTCGCGCGGGACCGTCGCGCGCACGACCGCGACCGACAACAAGCTGTACGGGACGGGCGCGCTGACCCCGGTGCGGTGCACGCTGCCGCGGATCGACGCGGACGCCGCGTCGATGCGGCGGTTCATGGACGTCCTGAGCGACTGCCTGGACGCGTCGTGGACGAGGCAGTTCGCCAAGGCCGACATCTCGTTCGACCCGCCGAAGCGGGTCTTCTGGGATCAGGCGGGACGCAGCCCCTGCGGGACGTATCCGAGCCCGGGGGCGTCCGCCTTCTACTGCCCGGCCAACAACACGATGTACGTGGGGCTGCGGCACATCGTCGAGACGTCGGGCGGGGAGCCGCTGTCGCATTTCGCGGTGTTCGCCCGGGTGATCGCGCACGAGTACGGCCACCACGTCCAGGACCGCGCCGGGATCCTGATCTACGGGCATCAGGAGATGGACAGGGGCGACGCCGCGGTCCGGGCCGAGGCCAGCCGCCGCATCGAACTCCAGGCGCAGTGCTTCGCGGGCGCGTTCCTGGGCGCGGAGCGCGGCACGCTGCCGATGACGCGCGAGCAGTACCTCGCGATGATCCAGGACGTCCGCGGGCGCGGCGACGAGCGGCTGCCGCCCGACCAGCGCGACCACGGATCGGGGCGCAACTACTCCGGCTGGGTGGTCATCGGCTACCGCGGGCAGCGGCTTGAGGTCTGCAACACCTGGACGGCCCCCGCCGCGAAGGTCGGCTGACCTGCCCGGTTCCCGTCCCGGCGTGTGAGGGTCGTCACGGAAAAGTGCTAGCTGGAGCGCTTGCAATTGCAAGCGCGGTCGCGCAGTCTGGGGGTATGGCGGGTTCCAAGGTCGGCTCCATCGGGGAGTACATCCGCGAGCAGCGCACGCGGGCGAAGATCTCGCTGCGGCAGCTCGCGGACGTCTCGGGCATTTCCAACCCGTACCTGAGCCAGATCGAGCGCGGGCTGCGCAAGCCGAGCGCGGAGATCCTCCAGCAGATCGCCAAGGGTCTGCGGATCTCCGCCGAGGTGCTGTACGTGCAGGCCGGGATCCTTGAGGACCGCGAGGCCGACACCGATGTGATGGCCGCCGTCCGGGCGGATCCCGCCCTGACGGAGCGGCAGAAGCAGGTGCTGCTCGACATCTACGCCTCGTTCCTCAAGGAGAACGAGGCCGTCGGCGTGCCCGCCGACGAGCGCGCCGCGCCTGAGGACGAGCCTGCACAGCAACGGCAGACAACGCGAACCGGGAAGGAAGAAGTCGGATGACGCTGGCCAGCAACCTCCGAGAGAACAAGGCGGTCCACACCGTGGCCGGCGCCGGTGATCTCGCGGTGGAGAAGCTCCGCGAGGTCCCCGAGCAGGTGACCAGGGCGCGGGAGGCCGCGACGAGGTACCAGGACCGGGCCCGTGAGGCGGCGACGCGGTACCAGGGCGACGTCCGGGGGACGGTCGGCCGGGCCCGCGAGCAGGTCCGCGAGGCCGTGGACCGCTACCGCGGCGAGGTCATCAAGGTGCAGGAGCGGGTGGAGGTCAAGGACCTGCCCGGCGCCGCCGTCGCCTACGTGACCCAGGTCGGCGCCAGGACGGCCGGGTTCATCGACGAGCTCGCCGAACGCGGCAAGAAGGTCGTGCACCGTGAGGACGACGAGGTCGCCGAGATCACCGTGGGCAGGCCCACGCCGAGGAAGCCCGCCTAGGCACACGCGCCCCCGCGTGCCGTGAAGCACGGCGCCCGTGGCGGGCACGAGGGACCGGAGCCCGAGACCGGGCGGCCCGGCCGGGAACACCCGGCCGGGCCTTGTCGTCTTCCTGGTGACGGCGCTTCCCCGGGGCCCGGGCTGGACAAGCCGCATAGGGTTGAACGGTGATCCCGAATGAGCGACACGGAGTCGCCGTCCGAGACAGGCAGGAGCGCTGATCGCCGGTGGCGGACTTCAATGTGCTGGACTACTTCTTCTGGCTTCTCCTCATCATCGCGTTCGTGATGGAGGCGTGGGCGCTGTTCGACGCGCTCACCGTGCCGGACGGGGCGTTCTCCGCGGCCGGGAAGCTCAGCAAGAAGCTGTGGCTGATCATCCTGATCGTGGCGGCGGTGCTCGGCGTCGCGCACGCGGTTGCGCCGGGCGCGCTCGGGATCCGGCCGATCGGCCTGCTGCTCGGCATCCTGCCGGTCGCCGCGTTCATCGCGGCCGCCGTGTACCTGGCGGACGTCCGTCCCGCGGTCGCGCCCTACAAGAAGAAGAACGGCGGCCGCGGCGGCTCGAACATGGGCCCGTACGGCCCCTGGTGACCGCCGTCCGGCAAGGGAGCGGTGTGCCGGGCCGTGGTTGCCGACCGTGGGGCCGCGGCACACCGCTCGCTCAGCGTGGCTGCCGCTGGAAGAGGACGTACAGCCAGGTCATGGACGGGACGAGGATCAGCGCGCCGGCGCCCAGCGCCACGAAGACCGCCTTCAGGACGGCGTCCTCGGCGGCGGCCCCGGCCAGGTCCAGGCCGGACATCTCCGCCGCGCCCCACAGGACCGCCACCACGGCCAGCCCGGCCGTCACGCGTACCGACAGGTAGGCGCGGCGCAGCAGCAGGACGAGTGACGCAGCGCCCGCCGCGGCCGACAGCAGGATCAGCGGGGAGCGCACGCCGAGGGCGGCGGCGCCGGGGAGGGCCAGCAGGCCGACGGCGGTGCCGGACAGGAAGGCGTAGCCGCGGAAGCGCAGCGAGGCGTCGTCGTCGGCGAGGCGCCGCGCGTCCCAGATCAGGTAGACGGCGGCGAGGTAGGCGCACAGGGCGGTGGTGAGGATGCCGCCGTACACGCCCGCGAGGCTCAGCCACGACGACCCGCCCGTGGCGACGGCCGTCGCGACCGCACCGAGGCAGTACGGGGTGATCATCGACGAGGCGCCGAACACCCGGCGGTACCAGCGCTGGTCCGGGCCGCCGTGGGGCGTCCCGCCGCCGGGACCGGAGTCGGCCTTGCCGAACACGAAGGTGCTGCCGCGGGCCACGATGCCGAGGGCGGCCAGGGACAGCGGGATCCAGTGCACGGACATCACGTCCGCGAAGATCGGCGGGAAGGCCGTCCAGGTCATCACCATCACGAAGATCAGCCAGACGTGGTTGGCCTCCCACAGCGGGCCCATGGCGTGTTCGATGACCGTCCGGTCGGACGGGCGGGAGACCAGGTGCCAGAGCCCGGCGCCGAAGTCCGCGCCGCCGAACAGCAGGTAGGCCGAGAGCCCGGCGAGGATGAGGGCCATGGCGGTCTGGGTCATCGGACGGTCTCCAGTTCGGGTTCGGCGACCGGGGCGGGGGGCGTGTGGCGCATCCTGCGCAGGACGCTGATCGTCGCGGCGGCGAGGACGGTGTAGACGGCGAGGACGATGTACAGGCCGTAGCGCAGGCCCGGGTTCGGGTTGATCGCCTCCTCGGTGCGCATCACCCCGTAGACGATCCAGGGCTGCCGCCCGACCTCGGTGGTCGTCCAGCCCGCCTCCATGGCGACGGCGGCCATCAGGCCGGTGAGGGCGGCGGCGCGGAGGAACCACGGCCTCCAGGGCAGATCGCGGTGGCCGCGGCGGCGCAGCCACCAGGCGAGGGCCCACCAGGCGGCGAGGGCCAGCAGGACCATACCGAGCGCGATCATGATCTCGAAGGAGGTCTTGACGACCTCGGCGGGCGGGCGGTCGCCCGCCGGGATCGCGTCCATGCCGCGCAGGGTGGCGTGGGCGTCGAACCGCAGCATCAGGGAGAGGGCGTTCGGGATCTCGAAGACCGCGAAGCGGAACGGCTGCCCGGCCTCGGTGTGCTCGATGCCCTCCATGGCGGCGAACTTGGCGGGCTGGTTGTCGGCGACGAACCGCACCGCCCAGTCGCCCACGATCACCTGGAGCGGGGCGCAGACCGCGCCGAGCGAGAACGGGATGGCGAAGCCGATCCGGTTGTAGCGGTCGTCGCGCCCGGCCTTGCGGTCGCGCAGGAGCCCGACCGCATACACCGACGCCACGATGAACCCGCAGACCATGAGCGACGCGAGGATCAGGTGGACGGCCTGGACGGGCGTGGCGGGGTTGAACATCGCGGCCAGCGGATCGACGTCGGTGACCTTGCCGTCGACCAGCTTGAAGCCCCGCGGCTGGTTCATCCAGGAGTTGACCGTGAGGACGAACGACGCCGACAGCAGCCCCGCGACCACGACGGGGATCCCCGTGAGGAAGTGGGCGCGGGGGGAGAGGCGGTCCCAGCCGTACAGGTAGACGCCCATGAAGATCGCCTCGATGAAGAAGGCGATGCCCTCCAGCGCGAACGCGGTGCCGAACACCTGCCCGTACTTGTCCATGAAGCCCGGCCAGAGCGTGCCCATCTCGAAGGACAGGACGGTGCCGGACACGGCGCCGACGGCGAACAGCACGCCCGCGGCCTTCATCCAGCGCCGGGCGAGCTCGGCGTAGACGGCGTCGCCGGTGCGCAGCGCGCGCCATTCGGCGAGCAGGGTGAGGGCGGGCAGGCCGATGCCGATCGAGGCCAGCACGATGTGGAAGCCCAGGGTGAAGGCCATCTGCTGGCGCGCGGCCATGAAGTCGGCCGGGGACGCGGCGCCCTGCCCGGTGAGGAGCGCGACGGTGCTCATACGACCCAATGTAGTACTACAAGTCGTAGTACTAAAGCCCGTAGTACTACCTGACGTGGTGACATGGCTCTCCATCGGATAGCCTGGCTCGCGTGAAGGGTCTGGGAGAGCTTGAACGCACGGTCATGGAGATCCTGTGGGCGCGTGAGGACGCCGGCATCGAGGCCGCCACGGCCCGGGACGTGAGCCGCGCGCTCGCCGGGGACCGCGATCTCGCGCACACCACGGTCATGACCGTCCTCGACAGGCTCGCCAAGAAGGGCTTCCTCGAACGCGAGCGCGACGGGCGGGCCTGGCGCTACCAGCCGGTGGCCAGCCGTGAGGGCTATGTCACCGAGCTGATGCTCGGTGCCCTCAACGAGACCGGCGACCGCGATGCCGCCCTGGCCCATTTCGTCCGCTCGGTCTCCAGCGACGAGATCGACGTGATCCGCCAGGCCCTGGCCAGCCTCACGAGTAAGGAACCACCGGCATGACCGGCACCGCCCTGCTCGCATTGATCTCCCTGGCGACGATCGGCGGGGCGCACCTGCTGTCCCGGGCCCATTGGACGTGGCGGACGCCGCGCACCGGGATCGCGCTCTGGCAGGCCCTCGGGCTGTGCTGGGGCGTCGCCACCATCGGCGCGCTCCTCGGACTCGCGCTGCTGCCCTACGGCAGGGGCATCGCGGGCGGGGTGCCGGGCCTGTTCGACGACCAGGCGGCCCGGCTGGACGCGCCGCACCTGGCGGCGCTGCTGGCTGCGGTCAGCCTCACCTGCGTGCTGCTGGTGATGCTGATGTACGCGGTGGTGCGTGTCGTGCGGGCGCGCGCGCGGCACCGGGCCTTGCTGGCCCTGGTGTCGCGGCGGGACTCGGCCGTGCCCGGGACGCTGGTCCTGGACCACCCGGGGGCCGCCGCCTACTGCGTGCCGGGCGTCCGGTCGTCGAAGGTCGTGGTCAGCGCCGGGACGATGGAGCTGCTCGACCGTGCGGAGCTGGCCGCCGTGCTCGCGCACGAGCGCGCCCACGCCCGCGAGCGCCACGACCTGGTGCTGCTGCCGTTCGCGTCGCTGCGGCAGGTGTTCCCGCAGTTCCGGCTGGTCGGACGGTGCCTGGACGCGGTGGAGCTGCTGATCGAGATGGCCGCCGACGACCGAGCCCGCTCGGGACGGCCGCCGCGCGAGCTGGCGACCGCGCTGCTGCGGTTCGCCGCGGCGCGTCCCGCCGCCGCGCCGTCCGGGACGCTCGGGGTCGCCTCCGCCGGTGACATCCCGGTGATGGCGCGCGTGAACCGGCTCCTGGAGCCGCAGGCGCTGCCGCGGGCGACCCGCGTCGCCGCCACCGTCGCCGTGCCGGTCATCGCGGGCCTGCCGCTGCTGCTGATCGCCCTGCCCCACTGAAACGCCCTGCCCTGCTTGCGCCGCCTGCCTTGCTCAATCGGCCTGCCCTGCTGATCCGTGCGGGCCGGGGTCCGGGCGGCGCAGGACGAGGAGGGCGACGGCGAGCGCCGCCACGAGCAGGCCCGCCGAGACGGCGAAGGCCAGGTGGTAGCCGGAGGTCAGCGCGGTGGCCTCGTCCCGGCCGTCCGCCCGCAGGCCCGCGGTGCGGGAGGCGGCGAGCGTGGTCAGGACCGCGACGCCGAGGGCCATGCCCACCTGCTGGACGGTGGTGAACAGCCCCGAGGCGAGGCCCGCGTCCTGCGGTCCGGCGCCGGACATGCCGAGCCCGGTCAGCGCCGGCAGGACGAGCCCGGCCCCGGCGACCAGCACGAACACCGGGAGCAGATCGGGGACGTACGCGGCGTCCGCCGGGACGGTGGCGAGCCGGGCCATCGCGCCGGCGAGCAGGACCAGCCCGGCCACCAGGACGAGACGCTCGCCGAACCGCCCGGACAGGCGCGCGGAGACCAGCAGCGACACCGCGCCGATCGCGACGGCCGCCGGGAGCATCGCCAGACCCGTGTCGAGCGCCCCATAGCCGAGGACCTTCTGCATGTAGAGGGCGACGATGACCTGGAACGCGAACATCGCCGACAGGGTCAGCAGCTGGACGAGATAGGCGCCGGAGACGTTGCGCGAGCGCAGGAACCGCAGCGGCATCAGCGGCGTCGCGGCGGTCGCCTGCCGGAAGGCGAAGGCCGCGAGGAGGACCAGGGAAACGGCGCCGAGGACGAGGGTGTGCGCGGCGAGCCAGCCGTGCCGCTCCACCTTGACCACGGTGTAGATCCCCAGCATCAGGCCGGAGGTGACGAGTACGGCGCCCAGGGCGTCGGCTCCGGCCGCTATCCCGGCGCCGCGGTCGCGCGGCAGCGCGGGGAGCGCCAGAAGGATCGTGGCGGCGCCGATCGGCAGGTTGACGAGGAAGATCCAGTGCCAGCTCAGGGTGTCGGTGAGCACCCCGCCGAGCACCTGCCCGATGGACGCCCCGGCGGCGCCGGTGAAGCTGAGGATCCCGATCGCGCGGGCGCGTTCGCGGGCGCCGGTGAACAGCGTCACGAGGATGCCGAGGACGACGGCGGAGGCCAGGGCGCTCCCGACGCCCTGGAGGAACCGGGCGGCGATCAGCAGGGCCGGGCCGGTCGCGGCGCCCGCCAGCAGGGACGCGGCCGTGAACAGGGCGTTCCCGGCCAGGAACAGCGCCTTGCGGCCGAGCAGGTCGCCGAGCCGCCCGGCGAGGAGCAGCAGGCCGCCCAGGGGGATCAGGTAGGCGTTGACGATCCAGCTCAGCCCGGCGGAGGAGAAGCCGAGGTCCTGCTGGATGGCGGGCATCGCCACGGTGACGATGCTGCCGTCCAGGATCGTCATGAGCATCGTCGCGGACAGCACGCCCAGCGCGGCCCAGCGGGACCGCGGCAGGGAGACGCTTTCCGGCGACGGCGACGGCGGCACCTGCGCCTGCGCCTGCGTCTGCGCCTGTGCGGCGGGGGAGGCGGGCGGCTGCGATGCGGGCCGCGGGGAGGGGTGTGAGGAGGACATGGTCGGCTCCTGTTCCGGGGACACAGGAGAGACCGTAGCAGATAGTTTCGTAACAGACGATCCCTTGCAGACCTACTTCGTCCGCTGCCTGGCCCGCCGCACCGGCCGCGGGTTCTCGGCGGGGGTGCTCAGATGGCCTTCGGCCAGGATCCGCAGGGCGCTCAGGAAGGCCGCGCGCGTCTCGTCCGGCAGCGCGTCGAGGGCCGCGCGGTGCACGCGGTCGACGACCTCCCGGCTCCGGGCGGCGGCCCGCTCGCCCGCCTCGGTGACCGCGATGACGCGGGCGCGGCGGTCGGCCGTGGACGGGCGGCGCTCGGCGAGGCCGTCCTTCTCCAGGGCGTCGACGGTCACGACCATGGTGGTCTTGTCCATGTCGCCGATCTCGGCGAGCTCGATCTGGGTGCGCTCCGCCTCCAGGGCGTGCACCAGGACGCAGTGCATCCGCGGCGTGAGGCCGATCTCTGCGAGGGCCGCCGTCATCTGGGTCTTCAGGACGTGCGAGGTGTGGTCGAGGAAGAACGACAGGTCCGGTTCGGCGTTCGCGGGGGCGAGGGCGGTCATCCGCCCAGCGTACCCACATGGTTCCGTTCTGGATTATCTGCTTGCCGCCGTATCCGGTCGGCTATCCTGGGCGCGTGAACCGCACCGCGTGTCAGGGCTGGTGGCCGTCCTAGGACGGCCGATGCCCCACGCCCCGGGCCGTCCGCTGGACGGCCCTCTTCCTTCTCCGTGACCCGGAGGCCGTCCCGCCGGACGCGCCCCCCGAACCGGAGGAGAGACCCGTGCAGACCACCACCCCCGACGAGACCGACGTCCAGCGCCGTGAGCTGGAGGAACGCGTCGCCGCAGACCCGGCCGCGTTCCGCGTCCTGACCGGCGACCGGCCCACCGGCCCGCTCCACCTCGGCCACTACTTCGGCACGCTCGCCAACCGCGTCCGCCTCCAGCGGGCGGGCGTCGAGCTGTTCGTCCTGGTCGCCGACTACCAGGTGCTCACCGACCGGGACGTGGCCGACCACCTGGACGAGCACGTGGAGGGTCTGGTCGCCGACTACCTGGCCGCCGGGGTCGACCCGTCCGCCGCGACGGTGTTCCGGCACAGCGCCGTGCCCGCGCTCAACCAGCTGATGCTCCCGTTCCTGTCGCTGGTGTCGATCGCGGAGCTGCGCCGCAACCCGACCGTGAAGGACGAGATCTCCGCGTCCCGGCAGACGTCGGTCAGCGGGCTCATGTTCACCTATCCCGTCCACCAGGCCGCCGACATCCTGTTCTGCAAGGCGAACCTCGTCCCGGTCGGCAGGGACCAGCTCCCGCACCAGGAGATCACCCGGACGATCGCGCGCCGCTTCAACGAGCGGTACGGGCCCGTCTTCCCGGTGCCGGACGCCCTGCTGTCGGACGCGCCGCTGCTGCTCGGCACGGACGGGCGGAAGATGGGCAAGAGCCGCGGCAACGCCGTCGCGCTGTCGGCGACCGCGGACGAGACGGCCCGGCTGATCAGGCGCGCGGTCACCGACGACGACCGGCACATCGCCTACGCGCCCGAGACCCGCCCGGGGGTGTCCAACCTCGTCCTGATCGCCGCGCTCTGCCAGGGCCGCGACCCGCACGAGGTCGCCGGCGAGATCGGGTCCGGTGGCGCCGCGGCGCTCAAGCGGACCGTGACCGAGGCGGTGAACGAGTTCCTGCGCCCCCTCCGCGCCCGCCGCGCCGAGCTCGCCGCCGACCGCGCCTACCTGCGCGGGGTGCTCGCCGACGGCGACGCCCGCGCCAACGCGATGGCGGACCGCACGCTCGCCGAGGTCAGGGAGGCGATGTCCGGTCCGGGCCGGGGCGGACGCTGAAGGCGGCGGGTGGTCGGCGGCGGCAGGCGGCGGGCGGCGGGCGGCAGGCGGCGGGCGGCGGATCAGCCCGCGGTGAGGCCGCTCCCGTCCGCGAGGGTGCCCAGCGTGCGCGCGACGACGGCGCGCTCACCCGGCGGGAGGGCCGCCGCGATCTGGTCGTCGACGGACCGGGCCGCGGCGGCGCACTGGGCGAGGAGCCGCCGTCCCTCGCCGGTGAGGGTCAGCACCTGGCGCCGCCGGTCGCGCGGATCGCGGACGCGCTCGATCGCCCCGAGCCGCACCAGGTGGTCGGCCAGGGAGACCACGAGGCTCGGCACGACGCCCATCGTCGCGGCCACGTCGAGCTGGGACGCGGCGAGGCCCCGGCTGACGACCGCCAGCAGCCCCGCGTGCTTCGGTTTGAGGCCGAGCGGCGCGAGCGCCTCGGCGAACCGGTCCGTCGCGAGCGCGCCGAGCGTCACCAGCTGGAACGTCAGCGTCCCCGGCAGCGCCGCGTGAGGCGCCCCGGACGGGCCGGGCGGCGGGGGCGTCCCGTCCGGCGTCCCGTCCGGCGACCCGGGGGGCGGCTCGACGTCGGTCATGGCCGCGATGCTATGCGAGGGCGCGCACGGCGCCCGCCGGGCGTGTCCCGCCAAAGAGTAGAACGGAATTCTTCGTTCCCATATTATGGAGGCATGGACAGCACCACGCAGGCGCCCATGAGCGGGCGCAAGGCGCAGGCGGCGCGCAACGACGAGCTGATCCGCGAGGCGGCGCGGGCGGTGTTCACCGCCGATCCGGGCGCGCCGATCTCCGCCGTCGCCGAGCACGCCGGGGTCGGCATCAGCGCCCTCTACCGCCGGTACAAGAGCAAGGAGGACCTGCTCCAGCGCCTCGCCGACGACGGGATGGACCGCTATCTCGCCGAGGTGGAGGCGGCCCTCGCCGACGAGGGCGACCCGTGGGCGGCCTTCGCCGGCTTCATGCGCCGCTGCCTGGACATCGGCGCCGGCTCCCTCACCATGCGGCTCGCTGGGACCTTCGAGGTCACCGAGGCGATGAGCGAGAAGGGCCGGCGGATCCACGCCGCCACCCAGCGCCTGCTCGACCGGTCGAAGGAGGCGGGTGTGCTGCGTCCCGGGATCGAGGTCGGGGACGTCTCCGTCCTGCTGGAGCACCTGCACACGATCAGGATCGGCGACGACGAGCGCATGAACCGGCTCCAGCACCGCTACCTCGCCCTGATGCTGGACGCCCTGCGCCTGACGGACGCCGGGGAGCTGCCGGGTCCTCCTCCGACCTGGCAGGAGCTCCGGGGCCGGTATGACGACTGATCCCGCGCCCGTCCTCGGGCGGCGGGACCTCAACCGCGCCCTGCTCGCGCGCCAGATGCTGCTCGCCCGCCGGGAGATGCCCGCGCTCGACGCGATCGAGCACCTCGTCGGGATGCAGTCCCAGGCGCCGAACCCGCCCTACATCGGCCTGTGGAGCAGGCTGGAGGGCTTCGTGTTCGACGAGCTGGCCGGGCTGATGCGCGACCGGCACGCCCTGCGGATCGTGCTGATGCGCGGCACGCTGCACCTGGTCAGCGCCCGCGACGCCCGCGCGCTGCGTCCCCTGACCCAGGTGGTGCTCGACAACTATCTGCGCAGCCCGCGCGGCAGGCGGCTCCAGGACGTGGACCTCGCCGCCGTCGCGGCGTGGGCCCGGACGCGGCTGGAGCGGGAGCCCCTCTCCGACAAGGAGCTGCGGGCGCTGCTGGCCGAGCGGTGGCCGGATGAGGACGCCGAGCTCCTGGGATGGGCGGTCCGGACGGCCCTGCCGCTCGTGCAGGTCCCGCCGCGCGGCATCTGGGGCGCCTCCGGCCTCGCCCGGCACACGACCCTGGAGAACTGGCTGGGCCCGGCGGACGCCGGTGGCGCGGCCGTCGAGCCGTCGGTGGACGCGATGGTGCGGCGCTACCTGGGGGCGTTCGGGCCCGCGTCCGTCCTGGACGTGCAGCAGTGGTCGGGTCTCACGCGGCTGGGCGAGGTCGTCGAGCGGCTCCTGCCGGAGCTGCGCGTCTTCCGCGACGAGGACGGTCGGACGCTCTACGACCTGCCCGGCGCGCCGCGTCCGGATCCTGGCACCCCGGCGCCGGTGCGGTTCGTCCCCGACTTCGACAACCTGCTGCTGTCCCATGCCGACCGGGCGCGGATCATCACCGAGGAGCACCGCAAGCGGGTCTTCACCATCAACGGCATCATCCGCGCCACGTTCCTGGTCGACGGGTTCGTCCACGGCATGTGGCGGATCGAGAGGAAGCGCGGGACGGCGACGCTGCACATCGACCCCTTCGGCCCCGTCCCGGACGCGGAACGGACCGCCCTGGCGGAGGAGGGAGGCCGCCTTCTCGCCGCCGCCCATCCGGACGCGGGCGAACGCGCCGTCGCCTTCTCCGGCTGAGACGCGCGGCCTTGGCGCCTCAGGGCGGCGTGGGTGCGCAGGGGGCTTCGTGGTCGGGGTCCAGGGATTCGAGGAGGGTGTGGAGCGTCTCGCGGAAGCGGAGCATCTGCTCGCGGTCCAGCGGCGCGAACAGGTGCCGCCTGACCTCGGCGACGTGCCCGGGGGCGGCCTCGGCGAGGACGTCGAAGCCCTCGTCGGTCAGCTCGGCGATCGTGGTGCGGCGGTCGGTCTCGTGCTTGACGCGCCGGACCCAGCCGTATCCCTCCAGCCGGTTGACGGCGTGGGAGAGCCTGCTGGGGGACGAGTGGACGATCTCGGCCAGGTCGGTCATGGTCAGGGCCCGCCCGGGGGCCTCCGACAGCATCGCCAGGATCATGTAGTAGGTGTGCGGCATCCCCGAGTCGCGTTGCAGCTGCCGGTCGAGGGCCTCGTTCAGCAGCCGCGAAGTCCACAGGAAGGCGCGCCAGGTGTCCTGTTCGTCGGCGTCGAGCCACTGCGGTCCGGTCATGCGCACCAGACTACCTTGTTACTTGAAACTTCAAGCATCCTTGGTTATTGTTGAACTCTCAAATACTTGACCTGGGGGATGACATGACCCGGATGCCGGTGCTCTACCTCAGCCACGGCGCCCCGCCGCTGGCCGACGACGCAGTCTGGACCGCCGAGCTGGCCCGCTGGTCGGCGGATCTGCCCCGCCCGGAGGCGATCCTGATGGTGTCGGCGCACTGGGAGGAGGCGCCGCTCACCGTGGGCGCCACCCGCACGGTGCCGCTGGTCTACGACTTCTGGGGCTTCCCCGAGCACTACTACCGCGTCCGGTACGAGGCGCCCGGCGCACCCGGCCTCGCCGAGGACGTGCGGAGGCTCGTGCCCGGCGTCCACCAGGACGAGGAGCGCGGGCTGGACCACGGCGCCTACGTGCCGCTGGTGGAGATGTTCCCGGACGCCGACATCCCGGTGCTCCAGATGTCCATGCCGTCGCTGGAGCCCGCGCGGCTCTTCGAGGTCGGCCGGAGCCTGGCGCCGCTGCGCGACCAGGGCGTCCTCATCGTGGGGAGCGGCTTCACCACGCACAACCTGCGGGAGCTGTCCCCCGGCGCCGACGCGTCGCCGCCCGCGTGGTCGGCCGAGTTCGACGACTGGACGGACCGCGCGGTCCGGGGCGGCGACATCGACGCCCTGCTGGACTTCCGCGCCAAGGCCCCCGCCGCGCGCATCGCCCACCCCCGCGCCGAGCACTTCGCCCCGCTCTTCGTGGCCCTCGGCGCCGACGCGGACGCGCCGTCCGGGCGCCGGTCCGTCGTCGACGGCTACTGGTTCGGGCTGGCGAAGCGGTCGTTCCAGTTCGGATGAGGTCGGATGGGTCTTGTCACGTTCCCGTCAAGTCGCGGTGTCAGCCCATCTCGGCGAAGCCGGTGCGCCACGACGGGATCTGCGGCTTCCAGCCGAGGCCGAGCGCCTTGGCGTTGGAGACCGGACGGCCCGTGACGGCCGCGTGCCGCGCGGTCGGCGGTGTCGGCGCGCCCAGGGCGGCGCTGTAGACCGGCAGCCAGTCGGCCGCCGCGGCGGGCTCGTCGTCGACGATGTTGACCGCCCCGGCGGGCCAGTCGAGGGCGGCCAGCGCGGCGGTCGCGGCGTCGTCGGCGTGCACGAACGACGTCCACGCGGGGCTCAGGCTCATGTTCCCGGCCCGGACCCGCTTGGCGATCGCGCCGCCCGGCGCGTACCAGGTGCCGGGGCCGTAGAGCGCGCCGTACCGCAGGACGACGCCGCGCGGCATCTCGGCGACGGCCTCCTCCAGCGCCGCGACGCCCTCGTAGGGCGGCAGCGTCGGGTCCAGCGGGTCGGTCTCGACGGCCATCTCGTCGCCCGCCACGTACAGCCAGGCGATGCTCTGCGCGATCATGGTCTCCACGCCCGCGGCCCGCGCGGCGTCCACCAGGTTGCGGGTGCCCTCGATCCGCAGGTGCGAGTTGGCCTCGAAATCCTCCCCGCTGAGGTCGGTGAGCTGGTGGATGATCGCGTCCGGGCGCTCGGCCTCGACGGCCTCGCGGACAGCGGCGGCGTCCAGGACGTCCACGACGACCGGCGACGCCCCGTACCCGCGGACGGCCGCGGCGCGCGCCTCCCGGCGCGTCGTCCCGGCGACCTCGTGGCCCGCCTGGACGAGCAGGGGTATCAGCCGGCGGCCGACGACTCCGGTCGCACCGGCGAGAAGGATCTTCAAGGGGGTAACCTCCACGACTTTCACGCCTTTGTGGTCGTCTCGAACGGCAGGATAGGCAGTGACTTCTCTCCAGGTCACGCCCGACCCTGGGGTTGGACGTCCCACGGCTGTGGCCGGACGGGGGGCGGACGGCGCGCACCGCCCCCGGAGCGCCGCCCGCCATGAGGGTACCGCCGGTGGGCGGCACCATGCGTTTCGTGCCTTCCTCCGGGGATAATTCTCCCCTCTGGTGCGTGGCACGGCAGATCGGGGGGCGGCGAGATGAAGATCAGCCTGGTCCGGGGCGACATCACACAACAGCAGGTCGGCGCGGTGGTCAACGCCGCGAACTCCTCCCTGCTGGGCGGCGGCGGAGTGGACGGCGCGATCCACCGCAGGGGCGGTCCGGCGATCCTCGACGAATGCCGCAGGCTGCGCGCGGCGCAGTACGGCGGGGGGCTGCCGACCGGCCAGGCGGTCGCGACGACGGCGGGCGAGCTGCCCGCGCAGTGGGTGATCCACACCGTCGGCCCCGTCTACTCGCCGTCCGAAGACCGCTCTGACCAGCTCGCCTCCTGCTATCGCGAGTCCCTGCGGGTGGCCGACGAGCTGGGCGTCGACTCGATCGCGTTCCCCGCCGTGTCCGCCGGGATCTACGGCTGGCCGGTCAACGACGCCGCCCGGATCGCCGTCACCACCGTCCGATCGACCCCTACCCAGGTTTCGGACGCCCGTTTCGTATTGTTCACCCCGGAGGCCTACGACGCCTTCGAACGCGCCACCGCCCTGCCCTGACCCGCCGCCCTGCCCTGACCGCCCGCCCTGCCCCGACCCGTCCGCGCCTTTGGAGCGCCCCCGGCGTGGCCCTTACTCGTCGGTCTTGGGCGGCGGGACGACGAGCGTCGGCCGGTGGACGTGGTGCAGCACCCGCGTCGACACGCTGCCCAGCAGGACCGAGCGCGCCCCCGCGAGCCCGCGGGACCCCGTCACGATGAGGGACGCGTTCAGCTCGTCCGCGACGTCCACGATCGTGGCCCAGACGGGTCCGGTCCCGCGCTCGGCGCGCGGCGTCACCTCGGTCAGCCCGGCGGCGAGCGCGAGATCGGCGCCCTGCCGCGCGAGTGCCTCGGCCTGCTTCTCCTCCTCGTACTGGTCGTCCTGGAGGTCGGTGGTCACGGGGGCGGCGGCGGCCAGGGGCGCCCAGGAGAGCTGCATCAGCAGTGGCTCCCAGACCGTCAGGATCACGGTGGGCTCCGGCCGGACGTGGCGCGCCGCGTACTCGACGGCGGTCCGGGCGTCGTCGGAGCCGTCGTAGGCGATGAGAACCGTCATACCGGTGACATTCCACGCGGCGGCCTCGTCGAACACCCCCGCGCCCCGGCAGTGGCCAACCTCTCACGGGGCGGGAGAATCGACGGATGGCCCGGACGCCCAAGCCGCAGGGGGAGGTGACGCGCGGCACGACCGCGCCCAACCGCCTGCGCCGCGTGGACCGCTGGATCGCCGCCACCCAGGCCGCGGCGCTGCGCTCCGGCGCGTCCCCCCTGGCGGTCGACCTCGGGTACGGCGCGTCGCCGGTGACGACGTTCGAGCTGTACACCCGGCTCCGCGCGGTCGCGCCGCGGCTGGAGGTCGTCGGCGTCGAGATCGAGCCCGGCCGGGTCGCGGCCGGGACCGCCTTCCTCGACGTCACCGGCCCCCACGAGGGGCTGTCGTTCCGGCGCGGCGGGTTCGAGCTGCCCGTCCCGCGCCCGCCCGCGCTGGTCAGGGCTTTCAACGTGCTCCGCCAGTACGACGAGGCCGCGGCCTGGCGCGCCTGGGACGGCCTGCGCGCCCGGCTCGCGCCCGGCGGCGTCCTCGTCGAGGGGACGTGCGACGAGGTCGGACGCCGCGCCGTCTGGGTCGCGCTCGGCGCGGAGGGGCCGCGGACGATCACCTTCGCCGCCCACCTCCGCACGCTGGACCGCCCCTCGGCCCTGGCGGAGCGGCTGCCGAAGACGCTGATCCACCGGAACGTCCCGGGGGAGCCCGTCCACGACCTGCTCACCGCGTTCGACCGCTGCTGGGCGACGGCGGCGCCGCACTCGGCGTTCGGCCCCCGCGCCCGCTGGACCGAGGCGGTGGCGCTCCTGGCCCGGACCTGGCCCGTCGTGACGGCCCCGCCGTACGGCGGGCGCCGCAGGTGGCGCCTGGGCGAGGTGACCCTGCCCTGGACGGCCGTGTCGCCCGCCGAAGGCCCCTGACCGCCTTCCCCGGCCGTCAGGGTTCGCGGTGCAGCCGGTGCGGGGCGGCCTGGACGCGCGGCTGGACGTCGATCCGGTCGATGTTGACGTGCGGCGGGCGGGTGACGGCCCACGCCACGCAGTCGGCGACGTCGTCGGCGACCAGCGGCTCGGGCACGCCCACGTACGGCTTGGCGGCCTTCTCCTCGTCCCCGCGGAACCGCACCAGGGAGAACTCCTCCGTCTTCACCAGGCCCGGGGCGACCTCGGTGACGCGGACCGGCTGGGCCACCAGTTCCAGGCGCAGCACCTCGTTGACCGCGTACGCGGCGTGCTTGGCCGCGTTGTAGCCGCCCCCGCCCTCGTACGGGACGTGCCCCGCGAGCGAGGTGATGTTCACCACATGCCCGTCGCCGCTCTCGATCAGCGCGGGGAGCAGCGCCTTCGTGACCCGCGCCAGCCCGAGGACGTTGGTCTCGAACATCGCCCGCCAGTCGGCGAGGTCGGCCGTGGCGACGCTGTCGAGGCCGATGGCGCCCCCGGCGTTGTTGACCAGGACGTGGCAGCCGCCGACCGCCGCCGCCAGCGCGTCCACCGACGCCTGCGACGTCACGTCCAGCCCGATCGCGGCGATCCTGCCCGCGCCCGGCACGTTCTCGCCGATCTCCTTGGCCAGCGCGTCGAGGCGGTCCTTGCGCCGTGCCGCCAGGACGACGTGGAAGCCCTCCGCCGCCAGGCGCCTGGCCGTGGCCGCCCCGATTCCGCTGCTCGCTCCTGTCACCACCGCGGTCTTACGCATGGGCCCAGCCTTCCAGACGGACCCGCGGGCGATCCGGTCCGTCATGCCCGCAGTGAGATCGATCACCGAAATCCGTTCGCACGGTTGCCACCCGCGCGATGGGAACAGCTAACGCGGTCGATAGGTTGCACTACCGGAGGTGGTGTCCGGTGTCGCGTCGTATCAACCGGGTTGCGACAGTCAGTGTCCATACTTCCCCTCTTGACCAGCCGGGGACCGGCGACGCGGGAGGCATGAACGTCTACATCGTCGAGGTCGCCCGGCGTCTCGCCGCCCGGGGGATCGAGGTCGACATCTTCACCCGTGCCACCTCGCGCGCGCTCCCGCCGGTCGCCGAGCTGGCCCCCGGCGTCCTCGTCCGGCACGTCGTGTCCGGCCCCTTCGAGGAGCTGGACAAGGGCGAGCTGCCCCGGCACCTGTGCGGCTTCACCTCCGGCGTGCTGCGCGCCGAGGCGGCCCACGAGCCCGGCCACTACGACGTCCTGCACACCCATTACTGGCTCTCCGGGCAGGCCGGATGGGCGGCGAAGCGGCGCTGGGGCGTCCCGCTCGTCCACTCCATGCACACGATGGCCAAGGTCAAGAACTCCGCGCTCGCCGACGGCGACAAGCCCGAGCCGGACGAGCGCGTGCTCGGCGAGGAGCAGGTCGTCGCGTCCGCCGACCAGCTCGTCGCCAACACCGCCGAGGAGGCCCGCGACCTGATCGGGCTGTACGGGGCCGACCCGGCGCGGGTCGCGACCGCCAGCCCCGGCGTCGATCTGTCCCGGTTCCGCCCCGAGTCGCCGCTGCTCGCCCGCAGCACCGGCCTGCTCCCGCACCGGACCGGCCCCGCGCGCCGCCGCCTCGGCCTGCCGCGCGAGGCGTACGTCCTGCTGTTCGTCGGCCGGATCCAGCCTCTGAAGGCCCCCGACGTGCTGCTGCGCGCCGCCGCACGGATGATCGCCGACGACCCGTCCCTGGGCTCCCGCCTGGTCGTCGCGGTGGTCGGCGGGCCGAGCGGCAGCGGCCGGTGCCGCCCCGAGGGGCTCCAGGCGCTGGCGGCCGAGCTGGGCATCGCCGACGTCGTCCGGTTCGAGCCGCCGAGCCCGCAGCCCGTCCTCGCCGACTGGTACCGGGCGGCGGACGTCACCGTCGTGCCCTCCCACAGCGAGTCGTTCGGCCTCGTCGCCGTCGAGTCGCAGGCGTGCGGCACCCCGGTCGTCGCCGCCCGCGTCGGCGGCCTGCGCACGGCCGTCGCCGACGGCGAGTCCGGGATGCTGGTCCCCGGCCACGACCCCGCCGCGTACGCCGCCGTCCTGCGCCGCCTGCACGCCGAGCCCGGCCTGCACGCCCGGCTGGCCCGCGGCGCCGTCCGCCACGCCCAGGGCTTCGGCTGGGACGCCACCGTGGACCGGCTCGTCGAGGTGTATACCGGTGCCATGTCCCTGCCGGCCGCCCGCCCCGCCCCGCCCCTGCTGACGCCGCCGCTCACCGCCGCCGAGGTCACCGCGTGACCCCCGCCGAGACCATCCGGCGGACCCTGGACGACGCCGGGCTGGAGTACGACGAGCCGCGCGGGAACGCGTTCTTCGTCAAGCTCCCCGGACAGCACAAGCTGGCCACCATGACCTGGCTGATCGTCGGCGACCACAGCCTGCACGTGGAGGCGTTCTTCTGCCGCCGTCCCGACGAGAACCACGCCGGCTTCTACCGCTTCCTGCTGGAGAAGAACGGCCGCATGTACGGGGTGTCCTTCGCGCTGGACGACGTCGGCGACGTCCACCTGGTCGGCAGGGTCTCCCTCGGCTCCGTCACCCCGGACGAGGTCGACCGGCTCCTCGGCTGCGTCCTCACCTACTCCGACGAGAACTTCGACAAGGCCCTCGAACTCGGGTTCACATCGTCCATCCGGCGGGAGTGGGACTGGCGGGTCAAACGGGGCGAGAGCCTGGCCAACCTGCGGGCGTTCGCGTCGTTCGCCGACCCGGCCAACCGCGAGGAGCCCCCGGCGGGCCGCTAGGCTTTGGTGTCATGGCGACGTTGGTATTGCTCCGGCATGGCGAAAGCGTGTGGAACGCCGAAGGGCTGTTCACCGGCTGGGTGGACGTGGACCTGTCCGCGAAGGGCGAGAGCGAGGCGACCCGGGGCGGCGACCTGCTCCTGGACGCCGACATCACCCCGGACGTGGTGCACACCTCCCTGCTGAAGCGGGCCATCCGCACCGCCAACATCGCGCTGGACGTCGCGGACCTCCTCTGGATCCCCGTCCGCCGCTCCTGGCGGCTCAACGAGCGCCACTACGGGGCGCTCCAGGGCAAGAACAAGGCGCAGACCCGTGAGGAGTTCGGCGAGCAGCAGTTCATGACCTGGCGCCGCTCCTACGACACCCCGCCGCCCCCGATCAAGGACGACGACCCGCTCTCGCAGGTGAACGACCTGCGCTACGCCGAGCTCCCGTCCGAGCTGATCCCGCGCACCGAGTGCCTCGCCGACGTCGTCGACCGCCTCCTGCCCTACTGGTACGACGCGATCGTCCCCGACCTCGCCGCCGGGAGGACCGTCCTGGTCGCCGCGCACGGCAACTCCCTCCGCGCCCTCGTCAAGCACCTGGACGACGTCACCGACGAGCAGATCGTCGGCCTGAACATCCCCACCGGCATCCCCCTCGTCTACGAGCTGGACGACGACTTCGCCCCGCTCAAGCGCGGGGGCGAGTACCTCGACCCGGCCGCCGCCAAGGCCGCGATCGAGGCCGTCAAGAACCAGGGCGCCGCCAAGAAGAAGTAGCCGCCTCGGCGGGAGCGGCCGCCTCGGCGGGAGCGGCCGGGCTCAGCGTTCCAGCAGGTCCCGCAGGGCCTTCGCGACGACCTGCGGCGCCTCCTCGGCCATGAAGTGCCCGCACGTGACGGTCGTGTGCCGCAGGTCGGGCGCCCACCGGCGCCAGAGGGCCGCCGCGTCGAACCCGAGCGCCGCGCCCCAGTCCTGCTGGAGCACGCTCACCGGCATGCGCAGCCGGACGCCCGCGTCGAGGCCGGCCCGGTCGTGCTCGATGTCGATCCCGGCGGACGCGCGGTAGTCGGCCACGATCGACGGCACCGCCGGTCGGCTCGCCTCCAGGTAAGCGCCGCGCACGTCGGCCGGGATCGCGGCGGGGTCGTTCGCCCAGACGTCGAGGAAATGGCCGAAGAACGCGTCCGCGCTCGCCTCGATCATCGTCTCGGGCAGGCCGGGCGGCTGCGCCATCAGGAACAGGTGGAAGCCGACCGTCGCGGACGCGCCGCGCATCGCGTCCCACATGTCCAGGGTCGGCAGGACGTCGAGGCATGCCAGGTGCGTAATGGTCTCCGGGTGGTCGAGCCCTGCGCGGAAGGCGACCAGGGCCCCGCGGTCGTGCCCGGCCAGCGCGAACCGGTCGTGGCCCAGCGCGCGCGCCAGCGCGACTATGTCGGCGGCCATGGTCCGCTTGGAGTACACATCGGGACCGGTCTCGCCGGGCTTGTCGCTGTCGCCGTAGCCGCGCAGGTCCGGGCAGATCACGGTGTGGTCGGCCGCGAGGTCGGCGGCCACGTGCCGCCACATCAGGTGGGTCTGCGGGAAGCCGTGCAGCAGCACGACGGGGCTCCCCGAGCCGCCGACGGCCGCGTTCAGCGACACGCCCTCCGCGACCGGGACGCGCCGCCGGTCGAAACCGGTGATGGCAGGTGCCATGATCTCGCTCCTCTCGTCGAGGCCCCCAGCCTCGCCGCCGCGGATGAGCAACGGATGAGCGCTGGATAGCGTGGGGGACGTGTTCGGTGTGCTGGGACCCGTGACGGCCTGGGACGGCGCCGGTAACGCGATCGACCTGAAGGGCCCGCGGCACCGCGCCGTCCTGGCCCGCCTGATCATCGCCCGCGGCCGCGTCGTCCCCGTCGGCCGCCTCGTCGACGACCTGTGGACGGCCCCGCCCGAGGGCGCTGTCGCCGCCGTCCGCACCTTCGTCGCCGCCCTGCGCCGCGCCCTCGAACCCGAGCGTCCGCCCCGCGCGCGCCCCCGGCTACTGGTGACCGAGGGCCCCGGATACGCCCTGCGCACCAGCGACGTGGACGCCTGGTGGTTCGAGGACGCCGCGTCCGCGACGTCACCGGCCCGCCTGGAGGAGGCCCTCGCCCGGTGGCGCGGCCCCGCCTACGCCGACTTCGCGGACGAGCCCTGGACCCAGGCCGAACGCTCCCGCCTGGCCGAACTCCGCCTGCGCACCGTCGAGCGGCTGGGCGAGGCCCGCCTGTCCCGGGGGCTGGCGGCCGAGGCGGTACCGGACCTGGACGCGCACACCTCCGACCACCCCTGGCGCGAGGACGCCTGGCGCCTGCTGGCCCTGGCCCTCTACCGCTCCGGCAGGCAGGGCGACGCCCTCGCCGTCCTGCGCCGCGCGCGGGCCCTCCTGGTCGAGGAACTGGGCGTGGATCCCGGCCCGTCCCTCCAGCGTCTCGAAGCGGACATCCTCCGCCAGGACGACCATCTCGGCGGTGACGCGGCGGCCCGGGTGTGGAGCCGGACGGCCGCCGCCTACGACCGCACCGTCGCGTCCGGCGCCCGCTCCCGCCTGGAGTCGGCGGCCGGGCTCCTGCGCGACCTCGCGGTGACCGGGGGCGGCGGCCTGGAGGCGGCCCGCGAGCACCGGATGGCCGCCATCGCGGCGGCCGAGGAGCTGGGCGACGCCGAGCTGACGGCCCGCATGATCGGCGCCTACGACGTCCCGGCGATCTGGACCCGCTCCGACGACCCGCACCAGGCCGCCCAGGTCGTGGCCGCCGCCGAGCGGGCCCTGACCGCCCTCCCGCCCGCCCGCGCCGCGGATGGACGGCCACTGGACGGACACGCCGTGGATGGGCCCGGCGCCGAGGGCCGCGCCGCGATCCGCGCGCGCCTGCTGGCCACCATCGCCCTGGAGTCGCGCGGCACCCGCTCCACGCGCGGCATGGAGGCCGCCCGCCAGGCCGAGGCCATCGCCCGGCGCCTGGACGATCCCGCCCTGCTGGCCTTCGCGCTCAACGCCGTGTTCATGCAGACGTTCACCCGGACGGGCCTGGCCCCCGAACGCGACCGGATCGGCGCCGAGCTGGTCGCCCTCGCCGGGCGCCACGGCCTCGTCAACGCCGAGATCCTGGGCCATCTCGTCCGGCTCCAGGCCAGAAGCGCCCTGGCGGACTTCTCCGCCGCCGACCGGCACGCGTCCGCCGCCGACGCCCTCGCCGCGCGCCACGAACGGCCGCTCGTCACCGTCTTCACGGAGTGGTACCGGGCGATGCGCCAGGCCGCCACCGGGCAGGCGTCCGAGTCCGCCTACCGGGACGCCGCGGCACTCCTGGACGGAGCGGGCATGCCCGGACTGGAGAACGGCCTCCTCCCGCTGGCCCTGCTCTCGTTGCGCGTACTGGACGACCGGCCCGCCCCGATCGAGCCCCTGGACTGGGGACCGTACGAACCCTGGGCCCGTCCGCTGGTGCTTCTGGCACGGAACCGTCCCGCCGAGGCGGCGGCCGCCGTCCGCCGGGTACCGGACCCACCCAGGGACCTCCTGCAAGAAGCCCTCTGGTGCCTGGCCGCCCGCGCCGCCATCGCCGTGGGCGACCGGACCACGATGCTGCGCGCCCGCGCCGCGCTGACCCCCGCGAAGCGCGAGCTGGCGGGAGCCGCCAGCGGCCTGCTCACGCTGGGGCCCGTGAAGACCCATCTGGCCGACCTCGTCCGGGCCCTCTGATAGCCCTCCGATAGCGCGCCGGCCGGGAACGCCGGAACCGGTGTCCGGCGTGACCCGCGATCCTTCATGATTACGCTGCGCATTCAGTTGATGACAACTAGCATCGACCCCCGAGAGGCCCAGGTGAGGGCCTCCTCACCCCCCCCTCCAGAACTCGATGACCGATGGAGCCGGACCATGGCCACAGGAAGGCACATCCCCACAGTCGCGAGCGCACGGCTGGCGCGGGAACTGCGCGCCCGGCGGGAGAGGGCCGGGTTCAACCAGGAAATCGTGGCCGAGGAGATGGGGTGGGCCGAAAGCAAGCTCTACCGCATCGAGAACGACAAGAGCCGCGTCCTGCAACGGGACGTGAAGCGGCTGCTCGCCATGTACGGCGTCGACGGCCAGGAGGCCGACTCGCTCGTGGAATTGGCGCGCCTGGCCCGTGAACCCGACTGGTGGCACCGGTACTCCGGGTCGATTCCGAAGTGGTTCCAGGTCTATGTCGTCTCGGAGGCCACCGCGTCCCACATCGTCGGCTACGAATCGGAATTGGTGCCCGGCATCATGCAGACCAGGGGGTACGCGCGGGCCGTCCTCACCACCACGCCGGTGCCCGAGGCCGACGAGAAGGTCGAGGAGAGGATCATCGTCCGGGTGACGCGCCAGGCGCGGCTGACCGCGGACGAGCCGCTCGATGTGCGTTTCATCCTGAACGAGGCGGTCGTCCGGCGCACCGTGGGCGGGCGGGAGATCATGCGCGAGCAGATCGAGCATCTGATCAGGCTCGCTGAACTGCCCAACGTCACCTTGCAGATCCTGCCTTTCGCCGCCGGAGAACACGGCGCGATGCACGGCGCGTTCAAGCTGCTGCGGTTCTCCGGAGGAGACGACGCCGACAAGGTGTACATCGAACAGCACATCGGCAGTCTCTCGACGCAGAAACCGCATGAGGTCGGCCGGTACACGCTGATGTTCGACCACTTGCGCGTGCAGGCCCTGGGCCCCGAGCAGACCCTCGCGATGCTGCGCGAGGTGGCCGCGGCACTGACGTAGGAATCATCCCCGCCCCGGCGTGAAAGAACCCGTCGTGGCCCCCCGAGCGGCCACGACGGGTTCTTCTCCGGGCTGTCAGGCGGCTCAGGGGGAATCGATGATCTCTTCGGGGCGCTGCCCCGTCACCAGGTAGACGACGTTCTCCGCGACGTGGACCGCGTGGTCGGCGAACCGCTCGAAGTAGCGGCCGGCGAGCGTGATGTCGATGGCGGGCTCGACGCCGTGCCGCCACTTGGGGGACAGCAGCATGTCGAAGAGGCGCCGGTGGAGCCGGTCCATCTGGTCGTCGTCCGCGTCGAGCTCCAGGCCCATCTCGACGTCCTGGGACGCGATCACGCTGCCGGTCTTGGCGATCATGCGTTCGGCGATCTGGCCCATCTCCAGGACGGTCGCCTGGAGCTCCGGCGGGACGGCCGACTCGGGGTGGCGGCGGCGGGCCGTCCGGGCGATGTGCACCGCCAGGTCGCCCATGCGCTCCAGGTCACCGCTCATCCGCAGCGCCGTGATCAGCGTGCGCAGGTCGCCCGCGACCGGCTGCTGCCGCGCCATGAGGTCGAAGACGGTCTCCTCGATCTCGGAGTAGATCTTGTTCACCAGCTCGTCCCCGCTGATGACCTCTTCGGACAGGCGGAGGTCGGCGTCCAGCAGCGCGGTCACCGCGCGGGCCATCGCGGACCGGACGAGCCGGGTCATCTCCACCAGCTTGTCGGAGAGGGAGTCGAGCTCCTCATGGTAGGCGTCGCGCAATTCAGCATCCCTGGGTGATGGGGGTTCGTATGTGGGGTGAAAGGGACGAAAGGGGGTGCCCCACCTGGTCGGCGGGCGGACTCGCCCACGCCACAGCCTGCCTGACCAGCGTGAACCAACCCATAGAAGAAGGTGAACTTTCGGCGAACGAGGGCGTTGGTCCTGGCCGGGTGGGGCAGTCCGGGCCGGATCGCCGCTTACGATCCGTGGTGTGGAGGTCGAGATTGTCGCGAGCCTGACCGGGCTTGCCGGGCTCGCGATCGGGCTCGCTACTGGATTGGCGGTGCGCGTGTCCGAGCGAGCCCAGCGTGCGGTGGTACCGGCGGCGCCCGTCGGCGCGCTGCCCCCCGGCGTCGCCTCGGTGCTCAGTGTCCTGAGGTCCTCGGCCGTCGTGGTGGACGGCGAGGACCGGGTGCTGCGCGCCAGCTCGGCGGCGCGCGCGTTCGGCATGGTCAGCGGCGACCGGCTCGTCCTGGACGAGCTGCTCGCGATGGCCCGCCTCGTCCGCCGGGACGGCGAGATCCGCGAGACCGAGATCCAGGTCGGCCCGGCGCGCGGACGCGGCCGCGGACGCGGGCGTGCCGACGGCCGCTGGTTCGCCGTCCGCGTCGCTCCGCTCGGGTCGCATGGCCTCGTCCTCGTCCTCGCCGAGGATCTCACCGAACTGCGGCGGACGGAGGCGATCCGGCGGGATTTCGTGGCCAATGTCAGTCACGAGCTGAAGACCCCGGTGGGCGCGCTGTCCCTGCTGGCCGAGACGGTCGAGGGGGCGGCCGACGACCCCGAGGCCGTCCGGCGCTTCGCCGCGCGGATGCAGCACGAGTCGGTGCGCCTCACCAACCTCGTCCAGGACCTCATGACGCTGTCGCGGATCCAGGGCGACGAGCCGCTGCCGGAACTGCACCCGGTCGGGCTCGACGAGATCACCGTGGAGGCCCTCGACCGCTGCCAGATCAAGGCGTCCGCCAAGGACATCGAGCTCACCACCGGAGGCCAGGACGGCCTCAAGGTGCGCGGCGACGAGGAACTGCTGATCACCGCGCTCCGCAACCTGATCGACAACGCCGTCGCCTACAGCCCCGAGCACACCCGCGTCGTCGTCTCGACGCGCAGGTGCGACGAGGGGCACGTCGAGATCAACGTGACCGACCAGGGCATCGGCATCCCGGACGGCGAGGTGGAACGGATCTTCGAGCGTTTCTACCGGGTCGACCCGGCCCGGTCCCGCCAGACCGGCGGCACCGGCCTCGGCCTGGCGATCGTCAAGCATGTCACCACCAAGCACGGCGGCGAGGTGACGGTGTGGAGCAAGGAGGGGTCCGGATCGACCTTCACCATCAGGCTCCCGCTGCTCAGGTCGTCCGCCCCCGGTGTGTCCCCCGCGGCCGGCGCCACCGGACCGGCCGCATCGCCCCGCCCCGAAGGCGGTGCGTCCGTCGCCCGCCCAACCCCGCACAACCCCTGAGGAACGGCGTGATGAACACTGTGACCGGCACTGTTCAGAGGGGCCCGCGCCGCCCCGCCGAAGGGGCCGCTTTGTTGGAAACCGCCCGGGAGGCAACACCGTGACCCGCGTGCTCGTCGTGGAAGACGAGGAGTCGTTCAGCGACGCATTGTCGTACAACCTGCGCAAGGAGGGCTTCGAGGTGGCGGTCGCCGCCACCGGCCCCGACGCGCTGGACATCTTCGAGCGCAACGGTGCCGACCTCGTGCTGCTCGACCTGATGCTCCCCGGGCTCCCCGGCACCGAGGTGTGCCGGGAGCTGCGCGCCAAGTCCAGCGTCCCCGTGATCATGCTGACGGCCAAGGACAGCGAGGTGGACAAGGTCGTCGGCCTGGAGCTCGGCGCCGACGACTACGTCACCAAGCCGTTCTCGACCCGTGAGCTGATCGCCCGGATGCGGGCCGTCCTGCGCCGCCAGGGCGAGGTCGAGGAGCTGGCACCGGCGACGCTGGAGGCTGGACCGGTCCGCATGGACGTGGAGCGGCACGTGGTCAGCGTCGGCGGCGACGCCGTCCAGCTGCCCCTCAAGGAGTTCGAGCTGCTGGAGGTGCTGCTGCGCAACGCGGGCCGCGTCCTGACCCGTATGCAGCTGATCGACCGGGTCTGGGGCGCCGACTACGTGGGCGACACCAAGACCCTCGACGTCCACATCAAGCGGCTCCGCGCCAAGATCGAGTCGACGCCGTCCACGCCGCGGTACATCGTCACCGTCCGCGGCCTGGGCTACAAGTTCGAGCCCTGACAGAGACGCGAGCCCTGACAGAGGGCCCCGGCGGAGACTCGCGCGCTGACAGAACGGAGAACGGCCCGCACGGTACCTCTACCGTGCGGGCCGTTTCCCGTTGTCCGGCGTCCGGGGTGTCCGGCGCCTCACGTGCTCAGTGGCCGGTGCCGCCCTCGGGCGAGGCCGGGGCGCTCGGCTCGGCGCCCTCACCGGGGGTCGCGCCCGTGGCGGGCGCGCCGCTCCCGGGCGGAGCGGGCTCCGTGCCCTCGTGCGCGCCCGGGGACGTGCCCGGGGACGCGCCGTGCGGGGCGCCCTCGGACGGCTGGCCCGGGGTCACCCCCGGCGCCGGGCTGCCCGCGGACACCGCGGTGTAGGAGGTGTACTCGCCCTGCTGCGGGATCACCGGCACCGACACGTCCACGCTCCCGGCCTGCTCGAACCGCAGGCGCAGCGTCACCCGCTCACCGCCCAGCAGCTGCCGGTTCAGCCCCGTCAGCACCACGAGCGGCGCCTTGCCTCCGGGCGGGACCGGCAGGCTCGGCTCGGTGGCCGGCGGTGACGGCGTGTTGCTCGACGTGGCGGACGTCCCCGGGTTCGGCGTCTCGCCGGCCCCGGTCGGCGCGGGCGTCTCGGGCGTGCCGGACGGCCGGGACGAGGCGCCGGGCTCCGCGGGAGAGCCGCCCCCGCCGGGCTCCGTCGACGCGCCGGGCGTGGGCTCGCCGGTGGCGCCCGGTTCCTGGGTCTTCTTCTTGTTCTTGTCGGGCTTCGGCGTCTTCGAGGCGCCGGGGCTCGCGGACGGCGGGGCGGCCTGCCCCACCAGCTGGACGGCGCTGCCCTGGCCCGACGGCTGCGCCGGCGGCAGCGCGACGGAGCCGCCCGTGATCCGTGCCTGGGAGAAGGCCGGCGAGGCGACCGAGACGAGCTTGTCCGGCCGTCCCTGCACCTGGTTGATGACCGTGGCGTACAGCGGCAGCGAGCTGCCCTGCCCGAACACCATGTCGGCCTTCGGGCCCAGCAGGAACATGTTGCGGATGTCGATCTCCGCGGCCTCCGGCCTGTCCGTGGGCACCGTGACGTTCACGCCCTCGGTCAGCTGCGTCGGGGCGGCGGTCTGAGGTTCGCTGCCGGCGCCGCAGCCGGAGATCACCGGGGCGATGGCGACGGTGCCCGCGACGGCGAGCGCTGCCACTCGACGGCTGTTTCGGATCACGGCGTCGGGTCTCCTCGCGAGAATGGCGTTGACGTGGTGGGGACGGCGTGGAACACGCCAGGGGAAGCGTAGCGGCGCCTTGGCCTATACCCCTCTTCGGGGTCGTCGCACGGCTGGGAAGACGGACGGAAAATGTCAGCCGGACCGTAGTGCCTTGACCTTCTCGGTGAGTTCCGCTCCCGCCTGGGGCGCGTGGACCACGTCGTTGACGACGCCGTCCGGCTGGACGAACACGGCGGTGAGCCCGGCAAGGCGCGGGCCGGGCTCGGCGGGCGGGGCGGGCGTCCCGCCAGGGGACGCCGGAGGGGAGGCGCCCGGCGACGTCGCCGGGGCGGTGGTCCCGGAGGGGGGCGGCAGCGGCGGGGCGGTGACGGCTGGGACGTAGGCGGTCGCCAGGATCGCCTTGCGGTCCTCAAGGATCAGGGGCGTCCCGTTGTGCGCCGTCCCCGCGCACGCCTTCAGGTCCTTGATCGAGAGCCCCCGGCGGCCCGCGGCCGCCCGGGGGTCGGCGACGAGCCAGAAGTTGAGGTCGTACGCCTCGGTCTTCCCCGCCAGCTCCGCCACCACCGGCTCGCAGCGGTACCCGGGCGGGACGATCCCGATCACGCCGGGCCGCACGTCCTCCAGCGGTTGCGGAGCGTGCTCGCGGGCCACCAGGTCGACCTGCCCCGCGGGCAGCAGCCCGCCGATCCGCCCGGGCGAGGCCGAAGGCCGGGGCGCGAGCTGCGCGGCGGTCGGGCGCGGCGCGGGACGCGGGCCGAACGCCGTCATCAGCGCCCCGCTGAGCAGGGCGATCAGCAGCGCGCCCGCAATGATCGGGATGGCCACCCCGAACCGGGTGACGGGGCGCAGGATCCGGCGGCGCCGCTCCCGGCGCCGCCGGCGGCGCTCCTCGCGGCGGTAGGCGACCATGTCGCGTTCCAGCTCACGGGCGTCATCGGGCACCACGACGTCCACACGGGGGAGCCCGTAGTCATCGGGTTCCGGGTCGCCGTCTGGCCTCACGCCGCACCTCACCGTCCTTCGATGCCCGCTGCGCCCCTTTCGGACCCTTCCGGGCGCTTCGTACCCGCGCAGCCCGGCATGTTCACCTCCAGTATGGGACGCTTCCGCGCGTTCGGCAGCGGGACGCTTGTAACGGGGACCCCGTTACCGGTAAGGGCGGTTCGCGGGGGGACAGGTGCCGTCATGGTCACGCTGAGTGCAGGAGACACAGGTGAGATGCACCATTAAAGTGCTTTGTCAATACCCCAATAACGGGGTTGACCTGCGCATATGCACCTAAGCCCGGTTCAGCCACGCTCGTTTCCGTGCTACCCTGGTTCTAGCGGAAGGGGTACTTGTCACATGACTTTCCAGGTCGGCGACACCGTCGTCTACCCCCACCATGGGGCTGCTCGGATCGAGGCCATCGAGACTCGCACCATCAAAGGTGAGGAAAAGACCTATCTGGTCTTGAAGGTCGACAAGGGCGACCTGACAGTGCAGGTCCCGGTCGAGAACGTCGAGGACGTGGGTGTCCGGGACGTCGTCGGCCAGGAGGGTCTGGAGAAGGTGTTCGAGGTGCTGCGCGCACCCTACACCGAAGAACCCACCAACTGGTCGCGCCGGTACAAGGCGAACTTGGAGAAGCTCGCCTCCGGTGACGTCAACAAGGTCGCCGAGGTCGTCCGCGACCTGTGGCGCCGCGACAAGGAACGCGGCCTGTCGGCGGGCGAGAAGCGCATGCTCGCCAAGGCCCGGCAGATCCTCGTCAGCGAGCTCGCGCTCGCTGAGAAGACCAACGAGGACAAGGCCGAGGCCCTGCTCGACGAGGTCCTGGCCAGCTGAGTTGAGCGCACGGCTTCCACGGGTGGGCGTCGGTACCGACGTCCACCCGTTCTCGTCGGAGCCGAGACCGCTCTGGGTGGCCGGGCTCGAATGGCCCGGTGAGGGCCCCGGCCTGTCCGGTCACTCCGATGGTGACGTGGTGGCCCACGCGGCCTGCGACGCCCTCCTGTCGGCGTGCGGGCTGGGCGATCTCGGTGCCGTCTTCGGCACCGCCGACCCCCGCTGGTCCGGCGCGTCCGGCACCGCCCTGCTGCGGGAGGTCGCCCGCCTCGTCCACGAGGCCGGGCACACGATCGGCAACGTCTCCGTCCAGGTCATCGGCAACCGCCCGAAGATCGGCAAGCGCCGTGCCGAGGCCGAGAAGGTCCTGACCGAGGCCCTGGGCGGCGCCCCCGTCACCGTCTCGGCCACCACCACCGACGGCCTCGGGCTGACCGGCCGCTCCGAGGGGCTGGCGGCCATCGCCACGGCCTTGACCGTGCCCGCCGCACTCCCGGACGACGACGCCTCGCCAGGCGGCCCGGCCTCCTGACCGGCCGGGTGGCGCGGAGCCGTCCAGGGCCGTGGCGCCGTTCGTGACCGTGTCGCCGTCCTCCAGGAACGAGCGGCTCGTCCCGTCGTCCCCTCCCAGGTCTACTCGGCGGGGGGTAGCGGCGAGCTGCGGAAGCTGCCGGACGGCGGCGGGTTCCAGTCGAAGATCGGGAACTCGCCGGAGTCCCGCGGCCTGGGGCCCGCGTCCGTTTCCGGGTCCGCCTCCGGAGCCGGGTCCTGGTCCTGGTCCTGGTCAGGGATGGGTGCGGGCGCGGGGGCGCGGCGGTGGCGGCCCCGGCCCTCCTCCTCGGCGTCCGCGTCCTCGGGACGGTCGGTGGGCGGCGCGTCGTACTCGTCGCCCTCGCCTCCCGAGGGGATGTCGTCGGCGTCCGGGACGGTGTCCTGCGCGCCGGACGCGGATCCGCGCGCGCCCGGGGCGGGAGGCATCACGAGGTCCGGACGCGTCGTCGCGGCGGGCATGTGCTCCTTGCCAGGGGAGTCGTCCTGCTCACGGCTCCTGACCAGTTCCACATCCGTGGGCAGCCGCGGGGGAGGGGCGATGGCCAGGGGCCCGGGGAGGGAGTCGAGCTCGGGGCGGATCTCGGGCTCATCCCGGTAGGGCTCTTCGCTGCGGGGCGCGGGCGTCTCCCGGCTGGCCTCGGGGTCCTCGTGCCGGGGGGCCGCCTCCAGCTCGGGGCGCGGCGCCTCGATCTCGGGCTGCCGGGGGCCGAGCACCTTGACGTGGCCGCGCTGCGTCTCCTGGGGCTCGGGCTCGTCGGCGGCGGGACGGGCCGTGCGGATCTGCTTGAACATGGTCAGCCACAGCCAGACCGCGGTCACCAGCATCGCGTGGGGGGCCACCGCGACGCCCACCCGCAGCGCGTCGCCCGGCAGGGCCTGGAAGCCCCGCAGCGAGTGCTGGACGGAGATCGCGGCCACCCCGGCGACCAGGACGACCAGGAGCGTCCAGCGCAGCAAACGGGTCCACCAGCGGGCGTGGCGCGTGATGACCAGGGACAGGATCGTCATCGCGGTCAGCGTGTCCGCCATCGCCGGGTAGACCGGCGCCCAGCGGCGGCTCACCCGTCCGGCCACGGCGAGGTCCCGCAGCAGGTCGAAGGTCAGTGCGTAGGCGCCGCCCGCCAGCGCGGCGACGACGAGACCGGCGGTCGCGGTGAGCAGCCGGCGCTGGACCGGGGAGTAGCGGGGGGCGCCGGGACGGGTGGGATCAGATGGCATGGCTCTCGTTCCGGGAGGGACGCGGGGGGATCGCTCGGACGTTCCCAGAGGGAGGTTAGCCAGCACCAAGGTCCCTTAACCCAACTTCAACGCGATCACTGCCCGCGCGTGTGCGTTAAGGGGGGAGACGTACGGTATGGACGAGGGTGGGAGTGCGGCGCGAGCCGTGTCCCGAGGGCGACGGGGTCCCGGAGGGAGGCAGAGATGCCGTACTACCGGGTCGTGGGGGAGATCCCCCGCAAGCGTCATGTGCGGTTCCGCCGGCCGGACGGCGGACTGTACGCCGAGGAGCTGATGGGCGAGGAGGGGTTCTCGTCCGATTCCAGCCTCCTCTACCACCGGCACGCGCCGACGGCGATCACCGGGAGCGAGAACGTGGAGGACGTGTCCGCGGACGGCGCGGACCTGACCCTGAACCATCCGCTCCGGCCGCGCGCCTACCGCACCCAGGAGCTGCCCGAGGAAGGCGACCTGGTCCTCGGACGCCGGGTCCTGTTCGGGAACGAGGACGTCCGGGTGTCGTTCGCCGTGGCCCGGGAGGCGAGCGGGCTGTACCGCGACTCGGTCGGCGCGCAGGTCGTGTACGTCCAGGTGGGGCGCGCGCGGGTGGAGACGACCTACGGCGCTCTGGACGCGCACGAAGGTGACTATGTGGTCATCCCCACGGGGACGATCCACCGCTGGATCCCGGACGGCCCGGTGCGGGCCCTGGTGATCGAGGCCAAGGGGCACATCCGGCCGCCGCGCCGCTATCTGTCGCAGTTCGGGCAGTTCCTGGAGCACGCCCCCTACAGCGAGCGCGACCTGCGCGGTCCGGCGGAGCCGCTGCTGGCGGACGGCGGGGACGTCCCGGTGATCGTCCGGACCCGCGCCGGGCTGTCGCGGCTGACCTACCTGCGCCACCCCTTCGACGTGGTCGGCTGGGACGGCTGCCTGTACCCGTACGTGTTCGACATCGACGACTTCGAGCCCGTCGTGAAGCGGACGCACGCGCCGCCGCCCGTCCACCAGACGTTCGAGGGCCCGGGGTTCGTGATCTGCTCGTTCTGCCCGAGGCCCCTGGATTTCCACGAGGAGGCCGTGCCGATTCCGTACAACCATCACAATGTCGACAGTGACGAGATGATGTTCTACGTGGGCGGCGACTACTCGGCGCGCAAGGGCTCGGGGATCGGCATCGGGTCGGTGACGCTGCATCCGTCCGGCTTCACCCACGGTCCGCAGCCGGGCGCGGTGGAGGCGGCGATCGAGGCCGCCGAGCAGGGCCATCGCGCCGCGACCGAGAAGGCTGTCATGATCGATACCTTCCGCCCGCTGCGGCTGGGCGCGGCGGCGCGGCGGTGCGAGGATCCCGGCTACGCGTGGACGTGGGCCCGCGCGGCCGGATGATCCGAGACGACGGGGAGCCACGAGGGGTGCGACAAGAGGAACCGGGGCGGGACGAGCCCGAGCCCGACGAAGCGGAGCCCGACGCCGCGACGGCGGAGATGGACGACGGGACCGGCCCGAACGACTCCCGTCCGGACGGGTCCGGCCTGGGAGGGCCCGGCCCCGAGGAGCGCGGCGGTGCGGACGTCCCCGACGGCCCCGGGACCGCGGGGGACACGGCGGCCCCGGCGGAGGCCGCCGCCGGGCTCGCCGGGTGGCTGGGCGAGCCGGGCCGCGTCTTCGACGGGAGGACGGCCCGCCGCCGCGTCGTCGGATGGCTGGCGCTGCTGGGGGTGGCCGCGGCGATGCTCGTCCCGGCGGCGATCATCTACCTGGGTGAGGGCGAGTGGTGGCTGGGGGTCCCGGCGGCGCTGCTGGCCGCCGCCTACGCGAGCGGCACCGCCTGGATCGTCGGGAGCGGCGGCCTGCGCGGCCGAGACCGGGTGGTGCGCCTGTTCAAGGGCGGCCTGGTCGTGCGGGAGCCCGGCGGCGGCGCGCGGGACACCGGCGACGTGGACGATGTGCGCGACGACCGGAACGCGGCCTACGCCTGGGACGACCTCGTCTCCGTGACCGTGTCCGGGGTCCGGCGGCGCAGGCGGACGCGGTGGAGCGTCACGGTCGTCGCCCGCGACGGGCGCGTCCTGCGGTTCGGCGACGAGCTGCCGGACGTCGAGATCCTCGGCGAGGCCGTCGCCGGTGAGGTGACGGCACGCCAGGTCCCCCGCTACCTGGCGGTGGTCCGGGCGGGGGAGCCGGTGCGGCTCGGGCCGTTCACCGTGGACCTGGACGGCCTGGAGAAGGAGGGCGAGCGGGTCCCGTGGCACGCCGTCCGCGACGTCGTGATCGACGGCGGGGTGGTGCTGGTGCGCGCTCCCGGCGACCGGACGGCCCTGGCCGCCATCGCCGGGCACATGCCGGACGCGCTTGCGTTCGTCGCGTTGTGTTCGCAGGTCAAGGCACTGGACGAAGGTCCCCGCTAACTTTCTTCCCGGAGGATGTCGAGAACGTCCCGGCGGCTCCGATCCATGCGTGAGGCGCGCCGCCAGGGGCGCCCGGAGACGAGGGAGACACCCGTGAAGTACATGC
The DNA here is from genome assembly GCF_019175365.1 of Actinomadura graeca. NCBI lineage: Bacteria > Bacillati > Actinomycetota > Actinomycetes > Streptosporangiales > Thermomonosporaceae > Actinomadura > Actinomadura graeca. Next base: position 5,991,441 of record NZ_CP059572.1, read on the forward strand.
TGCTGATCTTCAACCGGCCCGGTTTCGTCGAGGAGCTGGACGAGCAGGAGCGCGACCGGCTGTTCGGCGAGGTCGACTCGATCATGAAGGAGCTGACCGAGCGGGGCGAGCTGGCCGGCGGGGAGGCGCTGGCCGACCCGTCCCAGACGAAGGTCGTCCGCGAGAGGGACGGGCTGCCCGCCGTGACCGACGGGCCGTTCCTGGAGGCCAAGGAGCATCTCGCCGGCTACATCACCGTGGACTGCGAGACCGTCGAGCGGGCCGTGGAGATAGCCTCGCGCTGGCCGGACGTCCGGTACGGCGGGCGCATGGAGGTGCGGGCCGTCCTGGGCGGCGGCGGGGCGGAGATGTGACGACCCCCGCGGCCGTCGAGGACCTGCTGCGCACGCTCGCGCCGCAGGTCCTCGGCACGCTCGTCCGGCGGCACGGCGCGTTCGACGCCTGCGAGGACGCCGTCCAGGAGGCGCTGCTGGCCGCGGCCGTCCAGTGGCCGGACGAGGGCGTCCCGGACAACCCGCGCGGCTGGCTGCTGACCGTCGCGACCCGGCGCCTCACCGACCAGTGGCGCAGCGAGAGCGCCCGCCGCGACCGGGAGGCGGCCGTCGCCGCGCGGGACCCGTCCGGCGGGCCGGGGGGCTCGGTGCCCGCGCCGGACGAGGACCAGCCCGGCGACCGGGACGACACGCTCACGCTGCTGTTCCTGTGCTGCCATCCGGCGCTGTCGCCGTCCTCGCAGATCGCGCTGACCCTGCGGGCCGTCGGCGGCCTCACCACCGGGCAGATCGCCCGCGCGTTCCTCGTCCCCGAGGCGACGATGGGGCAGCGGATCAGCCGGGCCAAGCAGCGGATCAAGGCCACCGGCGCGCGCTTCGGCATGCCGCCGGGGGACGAGCGCGCCGAGCGGCTCCGGGCCGTCCTGCACGTCCTCTACCTGATCTTCAACGAGGGGTACACCGCCTCCAGCGGGCCCGACCTCCAGCGCGCCGACCTCACCGCCGAGGCGATCCGGCTGGCGCGGGCGCTGCACGGGCTGCTGCCCGGCGACGGCGAGGTCACGGGCCTGCTCGCGCTGATGCTGCTGACCGACGCGCGCCGCCCGGCGAGGACCGGCCGCGGCGGCCTGCTGATCCCGCTGACCGAGCAGGACAGGACGCTGTGGAGCCGGGAGTCCGTCGAGGAGGGCACCGCGCTGATCACCGACGCCCTCACCTGGTCGCCCCCCGGCCCCTACCAGCTCCAGGCCGCCATCGCCGCCGTGCACGCCGAGGCGCCGCGCACCGAGGACACCGACTGGCCGCAGATCCTCTCGCTCTACCGGCTGCTCGCCCACCTCGCGCCGAACCCCATGGTCACGCTGAACGAGGCGGTGGCGCTGGCGATGGTGGACGGCCCGCGCGCCGGGCTCGACCTGCTCGCCACCCTGGACGCCGACGAGCGGATGTCCGGCCACCACCGGCTCGCCGCCGTCCGCGCGCACCTCCTGGAGCGGGCCGGGGACACCGGCGCCGCCCGGGAGGCGTACCGTGCGGCCGCGCGCGCCACCACGAGCCTTCCCGAGAAACGCTACCTGGAGGCCCGCGCCGCGGGCCTGAACGGAGAGACCATGGAAACGAGGACGCTCAAGGTCCCCGGGGCGACGTTGTACTACGAGGTCCGCGGATCCGGGCCCGTCCTGCTGCTGATCTGCGGCGGGATCTACGACGCGGCGGGTTACGCCGGGCTCGCCGGGCTGCTCGCCGACCGGTACACGGTCGTGACCTACGACCGCCGCGGCAACTCGCGGAGCCCGCTGGACGGCCCGCCGGAGCCCCAGCGCGTCGAAGTGCACGCCGACGACGCGTCCCGCCTGCTGGCCGAGATCGGGAACGGTCCGGCCACTAGGGGGACGACCCTCCACACCGGTCCGGCGCACGTGTTCGGCAACAGCTCCGGCGCGATCATCGGGCTGGAGCTGGCCGCGCGGCACCCCGAACAGGTGCGGACGGTCGTCGCCCACGAGCCGCCGTTCCTCGGCCTCCTGCCGGACGCCGGGCACTGGGACGACGTCATCGCCAGGGTCGCGGACGCCTACGCCGAGGGCGGCGCCGGCCCCGCCATGGCGGTGTTCGGCGCCGAGATGGGGGTCGGCGGCGATGACGGCGGCGAAGGCGGCGAGGAGCCCCAGGAGGAGCCGGACGCGGAGACGCAGGCGATGCTCGCGCGTTTCCAGAAGAACACCGACTTCTTCGTCGGCTACGAGGTGCCCCCGTTCGCCCGCCACCGCCTCGACGCCGACGCGCTGCGCTCGTCCGGGGTGCGGATCGTCCTGGTGGCGGGGGAGGCGTCGGCCGGGCAGCCGGCCCACGAGGCCACCCACGCCGCCGCCGGGCGGCTCGGGACCAAGGCCGAGACCTGGCCCGGTGACCACGGCGGTTTCGGCTCCGAGCCCGGTGCGTTCGCCGCCCGGCTGGACGCCCTGTTCGCGGGATCCTGAACGTCGCCGCGCGATTGCACGCGGATCCAATAACCTGGCTCCGTGAGCCTGCGCCTTTACGACACCGGTACCCGTAGCGTCCGCGCGTTCGAGCCCCTGGAAGAGGGCCGCGTGGGGATGTACGTGTGTGGTGCGACTCCGCAGGCATCACCACATATCGGCCATCTGCGTTCGGGTGTCATCTACGACGTGCTGCTGCGCTGGCTGCGCGCGACCGGCCACGAGGTGACGTTCGTCCGCAACGTCACCGACGTCGACGACAAGATCATCGCGGTGGCGGCCGAGCAGGGCGTGCCGTGGTTCGCGGTCGCCGAGGGCAACCAGCGTGTCTTCACCCAGGGCTACGACCTGCTCGGCTGCCTGCCCCCGACGATCGAGCCCCGCGCCACCGGGCACGTCCCGGAGATGATCGTCCTGATGCGCCGGCTGATCGACAAGGGGCACGCCTACGCCGCCGGCGGCGACGTGTACTTCGACGTGAAGTCCTGGGCCGACGAGTACGGCGCGCTGTCCAACCAGCGGCTGGAGAACATGCGCTCCACCGGCGACACCCCCGACGGCGACTGCAAGCGCGACTTCCGCGACTTCGCGCTCTGGAAGGGCGCCAAGCCCGGCGAGCCGTTCTGGGACACCCCCTGGGGCGAGGGCCGCCCCGGCTGGCACCTCGAATGCTCGGCGATGGCGACCCGGTACCTCGGGCCCGTCTTCGACATCCACGGCGGCGGCGTCGACCTGATCTTCCCGCACCACGAGAACGAGATCGCGCAGTCCCGCGCCGCCGGTGACGGCTTCGCCCGCTACTGGCTGCACAACGGCCTGCTGACGGTGGACGGCGAGAAGATGAGCAAGTCCGTCGGCAACGTCGTCCTGCTGCCCGACCTGCTCGGGAAGGCCCGTCCCGCCGAGATCCGCTACTACCTCGCCTCGGCGCACTACCGGTCGCTGATGGACTACACCGACGCGGCCCTCGCCGAGGCCGTCTCCGCCTACCAGCGCATCGAGGGCTTCGTCACGCGGGCCGCCGAGGTGGTCGGCGCCGGGTCCCCGGCCGCCGATCTCCCCGACGCGTTCTCCGCCGCGCTGGACGACGACCTCGGCGTCCCGCAGGCCCTCGCCGCGCTGCACGAGGCCGTCCGGGAGGGCAACAGCGCCCTCGCTTCCGGTGACGACGACGCGGTCCGCGAGCGGCTGGCGTCCGTCCGGGCCATGGCGGACGTGCTGGGGCTCGACCCCCTCTCCGCCCAGTGGCACCAGACCGGCGGCGACGACCTGCGCCCCGTCGTGGACGCGCTCGTCGCCGTGGCGCTGGAGCAGCGTCAGGCCGCCCGCGCCCGCAAGGACTACGCTGCCGCCGACGCCATCCGCGACGGCCTGTCCGAGGCCGGGATCGTCGTGGAGGACACGCCCCACGGCGCCCGCTGGGAACTGAAGCGCGACTGACCCGCGGCGCGCTTCGTGCATCCGCCACCTCGTCCAGCGGATAAAATCGGACGTTCACGGGCGTTCGCCGATGTGCCGCCCTGGGAAGATCTGAGCCGCCCGACAGCCGCGAGGGCGAGCGAGCCGCAACCATCGCGAGGGGCGTACCGATCATGGCCAAGCGCAAGGGCAAGGGACCCACCCCCAAGGCCGAGGACAGGCACTGGCACGGCAAGCGCCAGAAGGCCCGCGCCATCAAGAGCGCCAAGCGGACCGGGACCCCGACGGTCGGCCCCGGCGCCCGCGCCGGATCCGACCCCCGCCAGCCCGCCGGAGGACGTCCCGCCGGCGCCCGCCGCGCGAACGGCGAGGTCCCCGAGCTGGTCACCGGCCGCAACCCGGTCGTCGAGGCCCTGCGCGCGGGCGTCCCGGGCAGCGCGCTGTACGTGGCGTCCGGCACCGACGAGCGCGTCCGCGAGTCGATCCAGCTCGCCGCCGACCGCCGCATCCCGCTGCTGGAGACGGGCAGGAACGAACTCGACCGGCTCACCGACGGGGCCGTCCACCAGGGCATCGCGCTCCAGGTCAGGCCGTACCGCTACGCCCACCCCGACGACCTGCTCACCGGCCCCGCGCCGCTGGTCGTCGCGGTGGACGGGATCACCGACCCCCGCAACCTCGGCGCGATCGTCCGGTCGGCCGCGGCGTTCGGCGCCACCGGCGTCGTCGTGCCCGAGCGGCGCGCGGCCGGGGTAAACGCGGGCGCCTGGAAGTCCTCCGCCGGGACGCTCGCCACCGTCAAGGTCGCCCAGGCCACCAACCTCGCCCGCCAGCTCAAGGCGTACCAGAAGGCCGGCTGTTTCGTCGCGGGCCTCGATGCCCGGGGCGGCGTCACGGTCGCGGGCCTGGAGGTCGCGTCCGGCCCGTTCGTGCTGGTCGTCGGCTCGGAGGGCAAGGGCCTCGGACGGCTCGTCGCCGACACCTGCGACATGCTCGTCACGATCCCGATGCCCGGCACCGCCGAGTCCCTCAACGCCGGTGTCGCCGCCGGCATCGCCCTCTACGAGATCAGCCGGCTCCGCGCCTGACCCCGTCCTCCTCCCGCCCGGCGTCCTCGGGCGCCGGGCCGAAATAATCTCAATGCTCACATAGTTGACGTTCGTACAGTCAGCATTTATCTTTATGTTGAGATTATCAAGCATGAGGAGTGATGCCGGATGACCGCCGTCGCGGCACCGCCGATGGTGCGGACCCGCCCCCTGGGGGACCTCGCGCTCGCGGCCCTCGCCCCGGCGAGCTGGGGCACCACCTACGTCGTCACCACCACACTCCTGCCCGCCGACCGCCCCCTGCTCGCCGCCACGATGCGGGCCCTGCCCGCCGGGCTCGTCCTGCTCGCGGTGAACCGCCGCCTGCCCAAGGGCCACTGGTGGTGGAAGTCCGCGGTGCTCGGCATGCTCAACTTCGGCGCCTTCTTCCCGCTGATCTTCTTCGCCGCCTACCGGCTCCCCGGCGGCGTCGCGGCCACGATCGGCTCCGTCCAGCCGCTGCTCGTGGCGATGGGGTCGCTGCTCGTCCTGCGGGCCCGCCCGGCCCGCGCCGTCCTGTACGCCGCCTTCGTCGGCACGGGCGGCGTCGCGTTGCTGACCCTGTCCGCCGAGGCCCGGCTGGACCCCCTCGGCATCGCCGCCATGCTCACCGCGACGTCCCTGATGGCCGTCGCGATCGTGCTCGCCAAGAAGTGGGCCCCACCCGAATCGCCGCTGGTCATGACCGGCTGGCAGCTCACGGTCGGCGGCCTCGCCCTGGCCCCCTTCACCCTCGCCTTCGAGGGCGTCCCCTCGTCCGTCACCGGCGAGAACCTCGCGGGCTTCGCCTACCTCGGCATCGTCGGCACCGCCGCCGCGTACGCGCTGTGGTTCCGCGGCATCGAGCGGCTGGCCCCCACGTCCGTCTCCCTGCTCGGCCTCACCAACCCCATGGTCGCCACCATCGCGGGCCTGGCGATCCTCGGCCAGACCCTCACCGGCCTCCAGATCCTCGGCTTCACCATCGCGCTAGGCGCCCTCGTCGCCGGGCAGGCCCTGAACCGCGGGACCTGACAGACCGTCCCGCCGCCGCACCAGGAAGGCCCGCTCCGCGTCGTTCCCCACCAGCCCGATGGCCGCGTCGTAGGCGTCCGCCGCCTCCTCGATCCGCCCCAGCCGCCGCAGCAGATCGGCCCGGATCGCGTGGAACAGGTGGAACCGGCCGAGGTCCAGGGCGTCGACCACGGCCAGCGCCGCGTCCGGCCCCTCGACCTCGGCCACCGCGACCGCCCGGTTGAGCTCCACCACCGGCCCCGGCGCCACCACCATCAGCTGGTCGTACAGCCGCAGCACCTGCCGCCAGTCCGTCGGCCCGTCACTGTGCACCGCGTTGATCGCCGCCTGGATCTGGTACGGACCCGGCAGGTTCCGCCGCAGGCACCGCCGGACGATCCCCTGCCCCTCCTCGATCAGCGCCCGGTCCCACAGCCCCCGGTCCTGGTCGGCGAGGAGCACCATCTCCCCGTCCCGCGTCCGCGCCCCCCTCCGCGCCTCGATGAGCAGCATGAGCGCGAGCAGCCCCCACACCTCCGGCTCGTCCGGCATCAGCTCCGCCAGCACCCGCCCCAGCCGGATCGCCTCCGCGCACAGCTCACCGCGCACCAGCTCCCCCGAACTGGCCACATACCCCTCGTTGAAGACGAGGTAGACGACCGCCAGCACCGCCCGCAGCCGCCCCGGAAGGTCCTCCTCCCGCGGAACCCGGTACGGGATCCCCGCGTCCCGGATCTTGGCCTTGGCCCGGACGAGCCGCTGCGCCATCGTCGCCTCCGGCACCAGGAACGCCCGCGCGATCTCCGCCGTCGACAGCCCGCCCAGCAGCCGCAACGTCAGCGCCACCCGCGCCGCGGGCGCCAGCGCCGGATGGCAGCACGTGAAGATCAGCCGGAGCCGCTCGTCCTTCACCGCCCCCTCCTCCACCGGGTCGGCCACGTTCAGCAGCGCGGCCTGCGCCTGCTTGCCGTCCCGCGCCGCCTCCCGCCGCAGCCGGTCGATCGCCCGGTTCCGCGCCGTCGTGATGATCCACCCCGCGGGGCTCGGCGGCGGCCCGTCCACGGGCCACCGCCGGACCGCCTCGGCGAACGCGTCCTGCACGGCCTCCTCGGCGACGTCCACATCACCGAACGCCCCGATGAGCACGGCCACGGCCCGTCCGTGCTCCTCACGGAAGACCCGTTCGACCTCCAATCAGACCCCGCTCCAGAACGGCCGCACCTCGATCGGCAACCCCGTGATCCGGGCATACCGCCCAGCCCACTCCAGCGCCGTGTCCAGATCCTCGACCTTGATGACCGTGATCCCGCCGAGGTACTCCTTCCCCTCGGCGAACGGCCCGTCCGTGGCGATCACCTCGTCCCCCTGAAGCCGGACGACGGTGCTGGCGTCCGGTGACTGCAGCCCGGCCCCGAACACCCAAGCCTCCGCCTCCTCCAGCTCCCGCCGCACCTCGGCGATCTCCGCCATCACCTTCTCCATGACCTCCGGCGGCGGGATCGGCCCCTCCGGCTGGAACATGTTCAGCGCATACAACCTCATGCTTCCTCCTCGCGTCCGCGCCGGGCCCGTCCGGGCCCCTCACCCCCTACACGAACGCCAACCCCCCACATCGACACCCCACACCAAAATCCTCACCAAGGCCCACCCCGGCCAACCCCCGAGCAAGCCCCCCACCCCGTCGACTACGATGCGGGACGAGCCCGCCGGCGTAGCTCAATTGGCAGAGCATCTGTCTTGTAAACAGAAGGTTAGGGGTTCAAGTCCCCTCGCCGGCTCCAAGCTCAGAGCCCCCTTCCACCCAAGGAAGGGGGCTCTTTGCTAACAGTCTTGCTAACAGCGCCCCCTTACGCCGCCCCGTCGATCCGCTGGGCGAAGATCGAGGCGGCTTCCGCGAGCTGCTCGTTCACCACGTGCGCGTAGACCCGCAGCGTGATCGCCGGATCGGCATGCCCCCGAGCCTCGCGGCGACGACGTGGACGGCGACGCCCGCCAGAAGCAACGTCGTCGCGTGGACGTGGCGGAGATCGTGAAGCCGCGCGTGGGGGAGAGGGACGACGCCGCCCGCCGCGTTGTGCTCTTTGATCAGCGTCGCCATAAGCGACGAGACCGTGTCCGGATGGATTGGCTCGCCCCATCCCGTGGTGAATACGTGGCCGTCCTCCTTGCCCTTCCAGAACTCACCCGCCTTGAGCTTGTCGGCGAACTGGCGCTTGCGATGCGCCTTGAGGACGTCGACCGTGCCGGGGTCGATGCTCACGACGCGGGACCGTCCGCTCTTCGTCGTTCCCTCGATCCGCTCACCGGCGACGAACCCGACCGAGCCCCGGATGTGGACGGAAGCGCCGTCCAGGTCGACGTCTGGCCATCGCAGGTTGAGCAACTCACCGCGACGAGCACCGGTGTACGCGGCGAGGTGGAAGAACGCCGACAGCCGATGCGCCTCAGCAGTGACGAGGAAGGCCCGGAGTTGCAAGCTGCCTGTTCGGCCTCGTGTTCGGGGACATAGACCGAGCGAGCATGGTGCCAGGCGCCGTCCTGGCCGGCGACGATGCACACGCCGGGCGTCTGGGCGGGGATGGCACGGGCGGCGTCCAGGGCGGCCGGGTCCAGGTCGCCGAGGGTCATGTTCGCCGTCTCGGGGTCGTTGACCCGGTGGCATACCCGGCCGGAGAGCTGTGTGCGTAGGGCGGTGACGCCGGGGCCGAGGTCGGAACCGATGCGCTGCCCGCACACGATCAGGTAGACCGCGAACGCCCGATCGAGCTGAGCCACCCGCAGCAGCGCGGTAGCCGTCCGCGACACCTCGTCCTTCTCAAATTTGTCGGCCATCAGGAATAGCTCCGCGACCTCGTCCACCAGGACCACCACCGGCAGCGGCCACAGGTCTTCCGGCAGTGTCAGACGTTGCGGACACCCTGCGCACGGCACAGCGCCATGCGGTTCTCTACCTCCCCAACAAGATCACACAGCAGGTCGACCGACTCTTTCCGGTTGGTGGCCAGCGCCGACAGACGCGGCGCGTAGGGCGTGAACTCGACCCAAACCGACGTTGCCGTCCTTGTTCACGGTCCGGTCGACCTCGACGGCGTCCCCGTTCTCAGGCGGCGGCAGCAGCGGCGGTCCGGCCTTGCGTGCCCCGCGGGCGGCCAGCGCGGTCAGGCCCGCGGTCGAGAGGTGCGAGCGCACCGACTTGATCTGGGTCCCGGCGTTGAGCAGGTGGATGACGTCGGCGTCGGCCCAAAACGTCACGGTGACTCCCGCTTGGGCGGGGCCGAGCCAGAACTGGCGACCGGCCACGAACATGTTCCCGCTGGCCGGCGCGGTCCGCTCGAACTCCACCGCCCCGCCATCCCAGACGCTGCTTCCAGCGCTGCTGTCAGGGATCGACGAGCGGTTCCACCACAGTCTGCGGCGGGAACTGCTGGATGACGTGGTGCCGTTCGATGACCTGGACGCGGCCCGGGCCGCGGTGGCGGGCTGGGTGGTCGACTACAACACCCGCCGTCCTCACCAGTCGCTGAGCATGGCGTATCCGGCCGACCGGTTCGACACCCGCACCGCTCAAGACGAACAGGAGTTGCTGCCGCTGCGATTGCCCGCCGCGGTCCGCCTGGCCACCGTTCCGCCCGCCCGCGACCCCCGGCCGGTCGCCGAACCGACCGATCCAAACTCGCTGGGCGAAGCCGCACCTTGCCCGTCGTGGTCGGCGATCGCGGCGCCGTCAACCGGTGCACGATGCCGTTGTCACGGCAGATCCGATCGAACAACACCTCACCGCCATGGCCGAGCGGGACTGTGCGGTTTTCGGCTCTGTCGCACTTTCGGTGGTGGCGGAGGGTGAGGCTATCGGAGGAGGATGCGGTGGCGTAGTAGGTGGAAGCCTGCTCGGCCGTACATCTGTCTCTTGATCAGTTTGGTCTTGGTATTGACGCCCTCGGTGCCGCCGTTGTGATATTCGCTGGTCATGGCGGCGTGGGCAGCGGCTTGGTCGAGTCGCAGACCGCGGGTGAACGAGTGCAGGCGAGTTCGCCTCGTCGGCGGTGGTTATCCACTCTTGTAGCCGGTCGGCGTTGTCGACGGCGGGGATCAGGAGCCGGGCGAAGCTGCGAACCAGCGGGGCCAGGTTGTTCATCTCCGGGCAGGCGCTGGTGGTCTTGGCGAGGAGTTCCTGCTGGTCGGGTCTGAGGGCCTCGGGGCGTGTGAGTAGGAGCCGGGCGAGCCTGCGGGGTGACAGGGCGGGGCGGTCGTCCTCGACACGGCCCTGGGTGATGTAGCGGTAGAGGAGGATCTGGTTGCCGGTGTAGCCGCGTTCGCGGATCTCGCGCTGGAGTTGCGGGACGGAAACCGCGGGGTCTTCATCCCGGCGTTTGCGCGGGTATTTGCGGTGGGGATCGACAGGCGTGGGACGGTAGTGGGGCGCCCGCCGCATCTGCTGGGGCTTGTCGGCCCGTGCGTGGCGTTTGAGGGTGTTCAGGGCCAGGTTCAGCCGCCGGGCGCATTCCAGCAGGCCAACGCCCGCATCGAGCAGGTCATGGACCTGCTGCCACCGGGCGAGGGTGGTGGTCTTTGCGCCGTTGAGGTTGCGCACCCGGGAGGCGCTGGCCCAGCAGCCGCTGTGGACCGTGACCTTCTTGCCGGCGGCTTGGGCGAGGTTGTGCCAGATGTGTCACCGGTTCCCGGCCTGCAGGGCGTCGGGCAGGGCCTGGTGCATGGCGTCGGCGTAGCCTGCGGCACCGTCCCGGCAGACGACCTGCACGCCCGGATGCTCGCGCAACCACACTGCGAGGGTGTCGGACCTGTGGTCGGCCAGGACATCGATACGCCGGCGGGTCTTGGCGTCGATCAAAACGGTGGCGTAGGTCCTGGAGCGTCGCAGGGAGAAGTCGTCCACGCCCAGCACCCGTGGCGCCGCGACCATCGGTAACGGGATCCGCAGCAGGGCTCGCAGTGCGGTGTGAGGGGAGATCGGCGCTGCCAGCGCGGCCAGTATCCGAGCGCTGGCCCGGCCGGCCAACTCCCGCACCACCGCCCCGACCTGGGCGGTGAGCCGGGCATTTCGTCGCTGGTAACGCTCCAGCAGCCCAGGGAACTGCCCTCGGAATGTTCGCCGGGGGCACCGCCAGTCTCGGCACGCGAGCCGACGCACCCGCACATACAGCACTACCGGCCGTCCATCGACGGGGACATCGGCCACGGTCCGCTCGCACCACCCATGAACATGGCCGGTCTTGACAGCGCATTCCGGGCACGGCACTCGTGCCTTCCGGCTGCGGGCCCGCACCGGGATCAGCTTGCCCTCGTCCGTCACATCGTCGATGACCAGGCCGGACAAGCCCGAAAACACCACATCAACAAGCCTGTCGCCCTCGATCACCCCTCAGCGTGACGGGCTGCCACCCTTCGCTACCACCGAAAGTGCGACAGAGCCGTTGACTGGACAGACCCAGCTGTGAGCTTCCCCTCTCGCGACGGCTGCCCAAGCTCTTACGTGGACAGTATCGGGTGCCCGTGTACCCCGTTGGGGTGATCTGCCAGACGTTGTCGGTTCTCAACTTTACTGTGGTCTTGTGGACTTTGAGAACCTCAGGGGCGACTGTCCGAACTGCCACTACGGCACCGCGTTCCGCAGGTCGGAGAAGCTGCGGATCTGGCCGACGTCCCACCAGTACGGGCAGAGCAGCTACGTCGGGCCGCCCGAGGCGCACGCGTGGGTCGACCTTCTTGTCTACCGTTGCCTGCACTGCGACAAGACCACGACGTACCGCGAAAAACGGGTCTCGCTGCCCGGCGAGGACGCCGACTCAGCGCGAGAGGTGCGGCTCATCCATCGCGAGATGGTTTACCCCAAGCCCTCACCACGAAAGTTGCACGAGACGATGCCGGACGGCGTCCGGTCCCTGTATGGGGAAGCTTTCAGTGCGAGCAGCAGGCGCGCTTCGGGCCGCCGGGGTGATGTACCGGGCAGTGGTCGAGGAGTTGGTGAAGGAGCGCGGCGGAACCGGCAAGGACCTGTACGCCAAGATCGAGAACCTGAAGGTGAAGGGTCTTGACGGCGATTTGGTAGACGACCTGCACGAGGCGCGAATGCTCGGCAACGACTCCATTCACGCAGGCCTCATCTACTCCGCCGAAGAGGTAGCCGACATCGCCAACCTGATCGAAGAAGCCACCATCACGCTGTATGTGCAGCCAGAGGAACGACGGAGGATGCGGCATGCTCGGAAGGCGCGACGGGACGCCGTGAAGACCAACAAGAACTAGCGAGGGAAGGTGACCGGCCCCGCGCTCCGGGTGCGCTTGTGGTGCTGTTGCAGGTCAACGGGGCGGCTGTACAGCAGGAAAGTACAGCAACACAGGCACACAACGGCTCACACGCACGATCAGCGACACAAAGTCCTAGCTGGGCTGGAGCGACCGGGCACGGGTCTGCCACTTGCTACGGATCAGAAGGTAGATCGAAAGCCGGCCGCTCGGAATCACCTTTTAGATTCGATACCGCCTTTTCGTCGCGTTAAAGCCCGATCGACTCGGAGTGTCAAAGTATAAAAAGCCCACGCTGGAAAGATTCCCGCAAGGAGCAGAGTAAGGATTGAGGTCACAATGTTCGAGAGATTCAATCCTTGCTCGAAGGTTATTGTCCACAAGGCCGCCGCTCCACTGAACGCCCAAAGGAGTACCGCGTAGTATGCGACCCTAAGGATGCTTCCGGTGCGTGAGCGCACCCGTCCAAGAAGCAGGAAAGCCTTCATTGCTTCTAGGGAAGACCTAAGAGGGAATCGCTTGCGTTGTTTGATTTTGGGTATCAGCAGATGTTCTTGCCCACGTTCTCGCGCCTCGGATGGCCTTCGCTGCTGGCTGCGCCACACCAAGTATTCTCTGCATAGGAACCCGCAGGCCGCCAACAAGGCTGTGAGAAGCGGGCCAATGATTGCGCCTAGCAACTCCGCTGAAGTCATGCCGTTCCTGTAGAGATTTGGAGCGAAGACGCCGCCAATTCCTTTGAATGAATCGGTCATAATAGTATTTCAATGATAGGTTGCACAATGTGTTGAATCTGTCAAGTTTAAGTTAAGCTTTGGCAATATGGTTGAGGGCGATCACTGCAACGGCCTCTGGTGTGTCGGTCGTGGTCGGCTCGATCTACTGGATCAACTGTCCTCGGATGGGCGAATGTGCTTGGGGCGGGATTGCTAACGCGGGTGCTAGCGGCGGGTCTGGACGGGGCTGGACGTGGGTGGAACCGGTGGGCGGGTGGAGAGGGTTGCTAGCAGGTCGGAGGACGGTTGCGGACGGGTGTGGATCTTGTTCATTAGTCTCGTAATGAGTAGGTCGTTGTTTGATTTCGACAGGCACATCACGTAGACCGCACGATCGCAGCATCGTGATCAATTGGACGGAATCCACTTCCCTGGCTAGGGGCTGTCTTTGCTGCTTATGGCAGGAGAGACAATACAAAGCAAGTAGCGGACGCTACGGTCACGAAACTATAGATGCGGACCCGGCTATCTTTCCAACTGCCGCGAAGGTGGTACGTCCGCCACGTCATGATGGCGGCGGGGAGGCACACTAGAAGAGCGAGTGCCGGGGTCGCGCCCCAGTCACGGTAGGCGCCGAACACCAGGATGAGCAGTCCGGTGAGAGCGGAGAGCACGGGCCACGGTGACGTAGCAGGTTCCGCCGTGCGATTGAGGTGGCCCGACTCCTTGGCGGACGGCCGCAGTGCGAGGTAGTCGCGAACGTCTCGAACGCCGCGGAACCTACGCGCCTCGCGACCCACTTCGTACGCCCAACCACTTCTGGCGCTGTCTGGTAGCGCGCGGCCGCCCCAGGGCTCAACGTCCAGCAGAGCGCCCACCTTTGCGAGATGCGTATCCCAGCCCGCCTCTCCCACCTGGTTGTACCGGGTGAAATCCGTTGCCTTTAGCACGGGGTGCTCGTTCGGATGCCCTTCCGCGTAGTACTCCAGATCGGCAGCCTGCCGTACTACCGTCACCAGGGTGTCCAAGACCAAGCCGCCCTGTCCCCAGGCGTAGTAACCAGGCACCGTCAGCGCGACCCGCGCTGACGGATCAAGGATCCCGTCCTCCGGAGCAGGCTGGATCTCAACCAAGCCTGGAGGGAGGTCGAGGAGAATCTCACACTGCAGACCATGTCTGCGATAGATCATGCGGTCGAACGCAGCGACAGAAGGCCACTGTCGGTTGTTGTCGAGGAAAAAGCCAAGTGCGTCCACCGCAGTACGCTGGTCACGAGTGAGTTCGATCATGTCGGAGGTTCGCTTCATGCGATAGCCTTTGAGTGTTGATGACAAGTCGATGGAAGGTGACGATACATGCTGTGCTGTCTGAAGGGGAGCCCGTCGAGGTGATCTCAATCGAGAAGTCCCACCTTGAGCTGGTCTCGGCACTCCGTAAGCTGCGCACGCGGGCGGGTGATCCTTCGTTCCGCAAGCTCGCGGGCGAGATCGGCACGACCAGTCACACCACTCTTGCCGAACTCTTCGGTGGTAGGCGCATACCATCCTGGGCCACCGTTGCCGATGTCACGCAGGTTCTCGGCGGCGATCCAAGGAAGGTTCGACCTCTCTGGGAGGCGGCAACCCGCACCGACGCCCAGCAAACTGAGCGCGAACGGGAGGAGGCGGACTTCGTCCACCGGTACTGTCGCTTCATCCTCAGCCACCACGGCTTGGTTCAGATTTCTGATCCGCGCCGACGCGAAACGAGGCCGCTCGAAAGGCTCTACGTGCCTCCGAGGTTCCATGCTCTGGTTGCAGGCCACCCGCGAAGGATCAGTTTCGACCAGTTCGAAAGCCGTATCGATCGAACCGTGGTCCTTGGCGCCCCTGGCAGCGGCAAGAGCACCCTCGGCAGGTTCCTCGCCCTCCAGTACGCGAAGGCTGCGAACAGGGTCCCCTTCTTCGTGAGGTTGCGTGAGACTTCCGTCCCCCTGCTGGCTCTTCGTACGATCGAGCGGCTGGTGGAAGTCTCGTTGCAGACCCCTCCTCCAGAGGGGTTGGTCCGGAGGCTCATGGTTGACAGTCCGACCCTCGTTATCTTCGACGGCTTGGACGAACTTTCGACGATCACTGAGCGCATCGACACAGCTTCGGCCATCGAGTCATTCGCTGCCGAATATCCGAATGCCCAGGTCATCGTGACCTCACGCGCAGGCACGTACGAGGTGGCGAGTCTCGATCCCCAGATCTTTCAGACCTACACAATCGCCGAGTTTGATGATGAGCAGGTGGGCCAGTTCGCGGAACGGTGGTTCGAAGGATCCGAGATGGCCGCCGCCTTCCAGAATGAGAGCCGGGCCCTTGGTGACATGATGCTAAACCCTCTTATGCTCACCTACACTTGCATCCATTACGATGGGATGGGTTACATCCCCCGCAATAGGGCCGACCTCTTTACGTCGTTCTGGGAGGTCATGACCCATAAGTGGGATGCCGCACGGGGCATCGATAGATCGGGCGTGCGAAGTGAGGACAGTATCGTTGTCCTCGGCGAGCTTGCGCTCACCATGCTGCGCAACTCTGACTCGGAAATCTCCGCCGCCGCATTCCAGCGGTTGGCCAGCGACACTTTGATTAAAAAATATGATCGCAATGCGGCTGAGAAGATATCCCGCGAGCTGATCGAAAACCTGACCAACCAGGGGATTCTCATTGGTGACGAGGCTAGCTACGGGTTTATGCACAGGGCTTTCATGGAATACGCGGCCGCCAAGCATATCGTTAGCCGATGGGACACCCCAGAAGAAGCAGGGCGTGCTCTCCCGCCCCCAACCGACCAATGGCGACCTACTATTGCGCTCGCCGCGCAGATGGCAGACAATTATTGGACTCACGGCGCCGACCGCTTGATCAGTTCGCTCGTACAAGCAACGGAATCTCTGGACAAGCACCAGCAGGCTGACGTGCTCGACTTCCTGTCCTCGATTATGGAGACTCCCGTCCTCACTCAGCCCGCGGACTCTGTGATCGTCAATGTCGATGCATGGCCGGTCGACCCAGCAGTGCCGCCCACCATCGTCGAAGAGTTGCGCACTATGCGCTCTCTATTGACGAGTGGCCTTCACCGCCCTGCCCTCGCCATAGGCTGGCACATACTGGAGAACGGTCTGCAAGAACTCCTTGCGGACCGTCTTTTGAAGGCTTTCCCGCGCTCTTTCGTGCCCGAAATTGAGCACAGGTTCACTGCTTTCGACATCCTCCTCATGGCCGAGGCCTTTGGGATTCTGACCGAGGATCAAATCAGCGACATCAAGCTTGCCAGATCGCCGAAGCCCGGCGAACCAGCGCGGATGGCCCGAACCCTCCACGATGCCGTGTCTGACCTTTACCGCAACTTCCCAGACCGACAGGAACGCTCCTCTAGCTAACGGTTACGATGGATTGCCCCTATTGACGTTGCAGCTTCCCTGTAGCCAGAAAGAAGCAACTTAGGAAGGGGTCGAAGCTGGCGGGTTGTAACTCTGGGGTGGTATCTGAGGACGGCTATTGTGCAGTTCGCGGCGAGCTGTGCGGCAAAGATGGACAGTAACGGCGGCAAACGAAGGTCCACGTGAACGTCCGGATGCACACGTTGCAAGTTGGGTGAGGCCGTGACGGGCAAGGAACGCCGGTAATTCGCATCGAGGTGGTGGGGCGCGGTGAGGCGACGGTTCGACGAGCGGAGCGGACGCTTCGCAGCCCCAGCCTGGGGGGTACGCCCGCTCGAAGCTGTCTGTCACACCGTCTCGCCGTTCGCGCGGGCACTCGAGACGGTCCGCGCTAACGCCAGTGCTAACAACAGCGCTGGATCACTCTAGACAATTGCGGACGCGCGGGAGGGGTTCGGGCAGGTCAGGGGACGGCAGTGGGCAAGCCTGGACTTTGCTAATCTTGCTCGTAAACAGAAGGTTAGGGGTTCAAATCCCCTCGCCGGCTCCAGCAGGTCACCCCCGGATTGCGATCTTGGGAAAGCAACCTCAACCCCGGAATCGGGGCTCGTGCGACCACTTGCCGCTGCGCGACTTCGATCTTGTTGTCCGAGGGCTCCGCGTCGTCCTCCGTCTTGTACACGAACCGGTCTACTGCCCCGCGCTATCGGCCAGTGGCCGAGCTGTTTAGCTTGTGGGCGGTTTCGGGCGCGGCGTCGGTAGTGGTCGGACTTTGGGGTGTCGTGGTCGAGGCGGCTTGCTTTGAGGCGGACGAACCGGCTTTCTGCGCGGCCAGGTCAGGGCCGGTTCGTTCGTGATGACCACCATCGAGCGGATGGTGTTCGACGACTCTGGGTGGACGCCTGCTCGGCAGGGGACCGCAGAGGCAAGCGGTTCGTCACTGCTTGGAACACCGTCGACGTCGGGACAGTAACCCCTGGTGAGGCCGCTTGTGGTCTTCGTCCATGTGGTGGGGCCCACAACTCCAGGATGACGGCCATGGGTAACGGGAGGGCGTGGTGGCCGTGGCTGGCGGTCCTGGCGGCGGTGGTTGGAGTGCTGGTGCTGGGGGTAGTGACGTTCGCTCCGCTGGCGGGCGAGGACGGGTTACAGGTCTCGGCGAACCGCGCCCAGTTCACCGGAGGGTTCGTGCTGGCCGGCGCGGTGCCGCTGATCCTGGCGGTACGGTGGGCGCGGCGACGCTCCAGCGAGTTGGCCACACCGACCGTCCCAGCACCCGACGCGGTGGCGCGCGCCAAGGAGTTACTGGCCGAGATGGTCGCCGAGCAGTGGCGGGAGGAGGCACGGCTTCGGTTGCTGGACGACCCCGATTCGATCCCGGTGTGCTGGCGGACGCCCGAGCAGGCCGCACTGATGGACCATCCGGCCAACATCCAATCCGGAGCGGAACAGAGGTTGTGGTGGACCGCGTCCAGTGCCGACATCGCTGCGCTCGGCACCCGGTTTCGCGGCACCCGGCGTCGTCGTCTGGTGATCCTGGGCGGACCAGGGGCAGGCAAGACCACCCCGGCGGTGCAACTGCTGCTGCATCTGCTGGCCACCCGCCCACAGCACCCCGATGAGCCGGTCCCAGTCCTGTTCCCGATCGCCGGGTGGGACACCGGACGGTTTCCCCGGCTGCAGGACTGACTCCCCGACCAGCTTCTCGGTGACTACCCGGCTCTGCGGGCCCCCGCGCTCGATGGGAAGTTCGTGCGGGCGCTGGCCGCGCGCGGGCATCTGCTGCCCGTCCTGGACGGCTTGGACGAACTCCCCGAACCCGCCCAGACCGAAGTGATCGGCGCGCTGAACCGGTCGCTGGGCGGCGACGACCAGCTCATCCTCACCAGCCGCACAGCCGAGTTCACCGACGCGGTCACCGGGGCCGGGGACGTCATCACCTCCGCAGTCGTGCTGGAGTCCCGTCCGCTCGATTCCATGGTGGCCGCGGACTACTTGGCATCCTGCCTACCTCCCGAACCCGGTCCGCACTGGCAGCACACTCTGACCACCCTGCGCCACGCACCGCTTCCCGGTCGGCGGCCACCCGGCTACCCGGCCGCTGCCGTGGCAGATGTCGCGGAGACTCCGCTGGGCCTGTGGCTGTTGCGCACCGTCTACATCACCCCCGGCGCCGATCCCTCCCGGCTCATCGACCTGGCTCGGTTTCCCACCGCAAGCGCCCTGCGGGCGCACCTGTTCGACCGGCTCATCCCCGCGCTGATCACCGCCCGCCCACCTGGTGACAACCCCGCCGAACCATTCCGTCCCCGTCGCCGCCACGATCCCGAACAGGTCCGTCGCTGGCTGGGCTACCTGGCCCACCACCTCACCCGTCAGGCCACCCCCACCCGCGACCTGGCGTAGTGGCGCCTGGCCACCACCACCCACGCCATCACCCTCATCACTCGGCTCCGCCTTGCCCTCCTCGCCCTTGCTGCCGGGGTTGCGGACGGGCTGACGAGCGGCCTCACGATCGGGCTTCTGATCGGGCTCAAGGGAGGACTCGTCTTCGGGCTCGTAGTCGGGCTCGCCCTCGGGCCCACCGCCAGATCTTGGGCGGACGACCCGCCTGGATATGCCGACTTGCGCGTCCGCCAGCGTGGCGCATTTCTTTTTCAGAACACGAAATCCAGCCTTACGGCCGGTCTCACAGGTGGCCTCATGGCCGGCCTGGCGTTCGGGCTGCCCTATGGGATCCTCTACAATCTCGCGGGCGGCCTCGCCCACGGAATCGCGGCCGGGCTCGCATTCGGGTTCGCATTCGGAATCGCCGGTGGGCTCGCCAGATTGGCGGAGACACCAGCGCGAGTACGCCATCCCCAGACACCGGTCAGCAGTTGGCGCTCCGACCGGGCTCTGAACTTGTTCCGCGTCAGCAATTACGCGCCCGCGATCGGGCTGGCTGTCGGATGCGGGGCCGGTCCGGCAGTCGATCCCACCGTCCAGACCCTGGACGGTCTCACTGCCGGCGTGGCGTTCGGGCCGACGGGCGGCCTTGCGGCCGGCCTCGTGTTCGGGCTCACTTTGGGTGACCACCGGGCCTGGCCGCCGCCATCTGGTCGTCTCATGGCGGCTGGCGAAGGCCGAACCTTTGCCCTGCCGACTGATGCCTTTCCTGGACGACCGTCACCGCCTCGGTCTGCTGCGCGCGGTCGGACCGATCTACCAGGTCCGCCACGCTGAGTTGCAGGACCATCTCGCCGCGACCTATCAGCCCGCGTCCTGATCGAACACTTGTCGATAGTCGCGGTCACGTGGGCGGGTCTCGGCTGGGAGTCAGCGCGCGGTGGTCGGGAGGACTCGGACGAGGTCGGCGGTGGTGAGGTCCGCGGCGGCGAGGACGGTCTCAAGGTCGCGGACGCCGAAGCAGTACCGGATGAGGATGAGGTGCCGACGGGCGCGCAAGGTGGGCCGCCCGTCAAGTCGGATCAGCTCTACGTCCCAGCCGCCGGGTGCCACCCACCTCATGTGTGCATGGTATGACCTGCGAAAACGTGGTCCGGTCGTCAGTGTTTCGCGACGTCGACTCTGTCACGGTCGAAGATGGGTGCGCCTTCGCGGCCCTTCCGGGTCATGAGATAGAGGCCGTGCCGGACGGGCGGTGACCCGCGCGGGGGACGCTGATCCGTCCTCTTCGCCGTCGAGGCCAAGTAGTCGGGGCGTTTTAGGTGACGTGGAGGTAGGTGCCGGGTTCGCCGAGCGCTCGCATTTCGGGCGGGCTGTCGGGGGTGTGTCGGCAGCGGGTTTCGATCTTTGGGGCGCGGCCACGGAGGGTGTCGCGGAGGGCGTCCAGAGTGCCGTAGGGCGGGTCGGTGAACAGCACAGATTCTCCTGGGAGCTAGGTACGGAGCCGACGGGCGACGTCGAGGCGCGGGTCCGGGGTGTTGGCGGGGACGAACAGGCGGCGGGCCTTGCCGTGCAGGGTGGTGTTCCACCACCGCGGGTCGTCGTCCTCGGCGCAGGCGGCGCCGATGACTTCGCGGGTCTCGACGTCCACGATGATCAGGGTGTTGTTATCGCCGATGACCTCGTACGCGGGGGTCACCGGATGGTCCTTGTGGTGTGTGCGCGGCGGCGGGACGGGGCGGAATGTCCCGCCGCCGCGCGGCCGTGTGGCTGCCCGCGGGCGCCTTGAACCGCGGCGTTGGCCACACGGTGGTAAAGCATGGCGGCGCGGAGCCTCAGAGATCTGAGTTGTCCCACGCCGCCGTGATGGACGCCGCGCCCTTGAGCCCATACGAGCTGCGATGTCCACGCGTGCGTGGTTGCTGTATTTCGTTCTATTTGGATTCGTTTCACGGCTCTGTCCAGACGACGATTCCAGTGGCCGGATCCAGCCGCGCCTTACCGATCACGTCACGGACGGAGTACTCGGCGCCTCCCGAGGGACTGAGGGCCACGCGGCGGACCGTTCCGGTCGCGCCCGCTGGCTCGGCACGAAGAGCCGCATCGACGTACTCAATGGCTTCGTTCGGGTCGCGCGTTACACCGCACTGGTCAGCGCTCGCGGTGCGGATGTCCCACGCGTACCTGACAAGTGGCTCGTGCCCGGTTGGCTGCTCCACCCAGCTGAACATCCGGTCGTCGGGGTAGATCACCGGGCTTCTCCGCCCGGACCACCGAGCAGCAATGCCAGGCGGTCGGCCATCGCTCGTACCTGACCGCGTTCACCGACCTCGTATCCCCAGTTGGTGAGATAACGGTCGGTCGGACAGCTCACGACCTCGCGCAGTGAGGACGAGACGGGATTCGTCACGGCCTGGCTCGGCCCTGGGCATTCCCCGGCCGCAAGCCCGTGTTCCCGGAAAAGCCTGGCAAGCTGGGTGAGTTCCTCGCTCATACGTACCGAGTGAAGCGGTCTCGTCGGTGCGAGGGCAGATGACATTTGGTGATGCGAGGACACACGACCATGCCGCAAGCTGTGACGATCACCGGTACCCGATCGACGGCACACCGTCCCCTGATCGAGTACAGGGCGCTGTTCGAGGAGTACATCGCCCCCTTCGCCCGGGAGGGCGTGCGCTTCCTTATCGGTGGCGCTTCCGGGATCGACTCGCTTTCGCTGCTGTGGCTCGGGAGTGAGACCGCCGTCGATCTCACGGTCGTCGTGCCGGCCACACTCCGCGACCAGCCGGCCGATGCTCGGCATGCTGTCGAGGCGATGCAAGAGGCCGGACGTCTCACCGAGGTCGTGGAACTGGGTGGCGAAACTCGCACACCGGGATATCACGCCCGGAATCGCTGGATGGTCGACCGAGCCGACGCCGTCATCGGATTTCCACGGCGAGGCACGGAGACCAGTGGTACCTGGTACACCCTCGGCTATGCCGCGAAGCAGGGCAAACCGCAGCTCGTCGTACCTGTGTGACGTAGGAGTGATGTACTGCGAGGGTGGACGCCGCACGCAGGGCCGGTGCGCAGGGGCTTCGCCGCTTGCGGGACTCGCGGGGTTTGTCCTGGGGCGACCTCGCGAAGGAGTTGCGCACACACGCCTGCAGGCTTCGCATCGCTCGGATCGCCACAGCCCAGCTGGATAGTGTCCGCCGTGCTATCGCTCGCTGGGAGGCTGGCGTCAGTCCACCGGACGAGCGGTATCAGCTGCTGCTCGCGCACGTTTACGCGCGCTCGCCACTGGGTGTGGTCGCCCTGGGGCCGGGCTCAGATTTCGAATTCCTGTTGGAAACGCTTGCTCTCTTCGGCATTGGCCGGGAGCGTCTAGAGGATTTGCGCACGACGGTCGCCGTATCGGTCACCGACACCGGAACGAGCCTGCTGGCGTTCCTCGCCCCGCCTCTGCGCAACGAGCTGGCCGGGGCTCTTTCGCGACCCGACGATCTCGATCTTGATGTGGTGGACGGTTTGGTGGCCGCGACCGCCGCGGTGGACGAGCAGATTGGGAGCGTGCCGTTTGTTCGCCTGCACTTGGCCCACGCAGCGGTCGTAGATGCGTGCCGGCAACTCCTTCTAGGCGAACAGGCCGACCCGGTGCGGACCGGGTTACAGGTGGTTGCCGGGCGAGCGTTCGCGCTCGCCGCCCGTTTGGCGTTCGAGACCCGGGACGATGTCGCCGCGCTCGCGCTGTATGAAGAGGCGGTCGCGGCGGTTGGCGGGGAAGCGCCGTCGCATCGGGCGCTGATCCGTTCGAGCCAGACCATGGTGGTCTTCTACTCCACCGGGGACATTGGTCGGGCGCGCCGGATTTCTGCTGAGGCCGTGCAGGATGCTCGTCGGGGCGAGAGCGTGCTCATGCGGGCCAGAGCGCACGCGCTCCAGGCCGAGATGGCGGTTCGCGGACATCCTTCGCAGAGACGCCACGCACAGGCTGCGCTGCATCTGGCCTGGCATGACCTGGACGCCGACACCACCGGCGACCCGATGGAGGGCGCGTTCAGCAAAGGGCGCCTCCACGGGTTCGAGGGCATTTGCGGGATATACATCGGCGAAGCGGCCGCCGCTGAGCAGCAGTTGGCGAAGGCCGCCGAGGCACTCGCGCGCTCGCGTGAGGTTGTTCAGCGATGCATCGTGTTGACGGACCGCGCGGTCGCCCAATTGCACACGGGTGAGCCCGGCGCGCCGGAGGCGGCGGCTGGGCAGCTCCACGAGTGCGTGGACATCACCGCCGCCACACGAGGGCGAGTTCCGGCTCAACGTCTGCGGCAAGCCCGAATGGAGCTGAGCCGCTGGCGAACCGAAAGCTTCGTTGCGGCTCTGGACGACCACATCCACGAGAGATTGATCGGCGTTTGAACGTGAAATAGCCAGCCTCGTCGCCCGCCTGTGCTATGTCAGATCAGCACCTGCTGAGGCTTTTCGCGCGCCGCGGTGCGCCGATTTTCCGCCAATCCATCATGAGTTCCGGAAGCGTGCATGGTCGCCGCCAGCGGCGAGCCGGACTCTCCGGCGCGCGAGATGTCGGCGCTACAGCCACTCCGCGAGGGCAGGGAACGGCGGGCCGGGAGGCGCCGAGACAACCGCGTTGTCGGCCGGTGCAGGTTCTGGATGGATTGTCGAGCTAACCCGGGGATGTGATTGGTGGGCCGGTTTCGGTCGTGGAGGGTGTTCGCATTCGGGAGGCGAGGTGGTGCGTCTAGCCTCCCGGTTAACGGTCAGTGGCCTTGCGGTCACTGGTGATCATCGCTAGGAAGGCACGGGGATGTCTGGGGATCTGGGGCAGTTGGCCAGCCACGTGACACAGCACGTGACCACGGCGGCGGGCGCCTACGGAGTCGCAGTGTTAGTACGCACGCGGGACCAAGCGGCCGAGGCCATGGTGGGGCTCGGGCAGCGGCTGGCGCAGAGGATCCTCGGTGCCCGCGCGGAGGGCGAGGAACTTCCCGAGCCGCTGGCCGATGTGATCGACGATCCCGACGACAGTGACAACCAGGCCGCGTTGCGCGAGGCGATCCATAAGGCCCTGGCCGCTAACACCGAGCTGGCCGCGCAGGTACAGCAGTGGGTCCGGGATGCGCAGAGTGCCGGAGGTCAGGTCAGCACGTCTGGGGAGCGGTCCCCAGCAGTGCAAACCAACCAAGGCATCATCGCCACTGGCGACGGCAACACCTTTCTGCTGTGACCGACGACAACACGCGAGTCGAGGAGCGGGTCAGTTCCGTCGGCCCGCAGACTTCAGGGCCCCGGTCGCCAGGGGTCGGCGTCAACTTCGGCACGGTCAAGTCCGGCGATGAGATCACCCAGGCTGCGGTGTCGCTTCCGGCACCGGAGACAGTGCGGTCCGCCGCGCGACTAGTCGCATTGCCGCGCCCGGCCACATCGGTGTTCCTCGGACGCCACGACGACTACCAGCGGCTAGAACAGGTGCTGGCCGCCGCTGATGAGACGGTGGTGGTGACTCAGGCCGTGTATGGCATGGGCGGGGTGGGCAAGTCGGAGATGGCGCTGCAGTACGCCCACCGAGCCCGGACGCGATATGAGGCGGTGTGGTGGGTGACCGCCGAGAGCCCTCAACAGGTCGAGGCCGGGTTGGCAGGGTTGACCCATCACCTGGTCCAGGACGCCGCGAGGGCGGCGACCACCGAGGATGCCGCCGCGTGGGCGGTCGGTTGGCTGCGGGCCCATCCAAGCTGGCTGCTGCTGCTGGACAACGTCACCGACCCAACCCATGTCGCCGGGCTATTAGGGCGCTTGGAGGGTGGGCATGTGCTGATAACCAGCCGCCGGGATGTGCGTTGGCCCGGCACCACGCGCACCTTGCAGCTAGGGTTGCTCGACCCGGGACCAGCCGCCGAACTGATCACCACTATCACCGGGCGCACCACCCCAGAAGACCGAAGGACGGCTGCTGTGATCGCCCGGGAACTGGGCTACCTGCCGTTGGCACTGGATCAGGCCGCCGCCTATATTCGTCAGACCCGCATTACGTTGGGCCGCTATCTGGGGCTGCTGCGACAACATCCGGCTCGCTACCACGCCAAGGCCGCCGATGGTGACAAGGCCCAGGCCACTATCGCGCGCCTGTGGGACATCACCCTGCATACCCTCCAAGAGCAGGACCCGGAGGCGGCTGAACTTGTTTCGGTGCTAGCGCAGTACGCGCCTGCGGACGTTCCTCGGTCGATACTGGGTGGCGGGGACGAGGAGGCCACCGAAGCGGCCGACGCAGCGCTAGGAGTCCTGGCCTCCCACAGCATGATCGACCTGACCGATGAGACGGTGGCGATGCACCGTCTCACCCGTGCCGCTGTCCTATCTCACGCCCGCGACATCAGCGGAGATCACGCGGACGATACGTCCCGTGACCTCGCCCTCGACTGGTTACAAGCGAGCATGCCCGACGCCCCCGACTCCGATGTGTCCGGCTGGCCCGTCTGGCGATCTCTGGTCGTCCATGTGGAAGCGATCACCGCCTCTGCCTCATCCCGGCCATCTCAGCAGCTCAGTCACGTGCTTAACCAGACAGGGCTGTTCCTGATCGCGCAGGGCGAGTATCAACGCGCCAACGCCATGCTCACCATTGCAGCCACTAACGCCGAGGCTGCCCTGGGTCCTGATCATCCCGACGTCGCCACCCGGCTGAGGCACCTGGCCGCCACGCATCGCGCACTGGGCCGGGCCGCCGAAGCCCTGCCTTTGGAAGAACGGGCGTTGGCCATCGCCGAGGCTGCGCTGGGTCCTGATCACCATCACGTCGCCATCGGGCTGGGGCACCTGGCCGCCACGTATCGCGCACTAGGGCGGGCCGCCGAAGCCCTGCCTTTGGACCAACGGGCGGTTGCCATCGCCGAGGCCGCGCTGGGCCCTGACCATCCCAGCGTTGCGCTCGGGCTGGGGAACTTGGCTGTCACGCTTCGGGCGTTGGGGCGGGTCGCTGAGACGCTGCCGTTGGAGCAGCGGGCGTTGGCTATCGCCGAGGCTGCGCTCGGCCCGAATCACCCTGACGTCGCCGTTGGGCTGGGGAACTTGGCCGTCACGCTTCGGGCGTTGGGGCGGGTCGCTGAGACGCTGCCGTTGGAAGAGCGGGCGTTGGCTATCGCCGAGGCCGTGCTGGGTCCGAATCACCCTGACGTCGCAACGCGGTTGGGGAGCTTGGCCGCCACGCTTCGTGCGCTGGGACGGGTGGCAGAGGCAATGCCGTTGTTCGAGCGGGCGTTGGCCATCGCCGAGACTTCGCTGGGTCCTGATCATCCCGACGTGGCGACCCGGTTAGGGCACCTGGCCGCCACACACCGTGCGCTGGGGCAAGCCGTCGAGGCGCTGCCGTTGGAGCAGCGGGCGTTGGCCATCGCCGAGGCCGCTCTGGGTCCTCATCACCCCGACGTCGCCACTCGGTGGGGAAACCTGGCCGCCACGTACCGCGCGCTGGACCGGGCCGTCGAAGCGCTGGCAGCGATCACTCAGGCCGAACAATGCGCGTCGGCAGCGCTTGGGAGGCAGCATCCCACTACACGGTCGCTGCAGAAGTACGCCGACCATCTGAAAGATCGGTACGGAGTGCCGGATTGAACCTGAGCCGTGCAGCACAAATGCAGCGGCCGTTCCATGCGGCCTAGCACTGGCGGGGGGTGGTCTAGGTCGTCGCTGTCCATGCGTTGCCGCTCGTCCCATCAGGTTGCCCCCGGCGGAGAACAAGGGCCCGATGGCGTTGGACGCCTGGTTCGGCTCTGTTGGGCTGACGCCACCGATGACGATTTCTAAGGGGTGGCCGGCGGGCCGGTCATGCAGTGCGCCACGCTGCTCGTGCAGGTAGGAGACCAGGTCGCGCACCTCCTCGGGCGGCGGGACGCAGCCGCGTGAGGCGGAGGAGAACAAGGGCACCGCCCTGTCGAACCGGGCTGCGCGACGCATTGGTGGGCGGCGCGGCCCCAGCAAGATCAGGATAAAATCAGCTCAAGGGACGCGTAAGACCGCCCACAATCTGAACTACCCCCACACTGCTTCTTTAGGCTGCAGTTCCTTGCTCCGCGGACATGATGCCGTGGCCTGTCCGGCTTGCTGGACGCCGCAGGGCATGATCACCGCCATCGGATCGGGATCGAGCCGGAGGGCTCCTCGGCCCAATAAGGGACCTGGAGTTACGAGATGGAACCCGGTTGGGGCGCAGGTGGCGCCGAAGGGATCTGTTCCACGCCGGTCAGTCCGTTTTCGCCTCCGCCGGGCCGCTGGCGCGATGTGGCCGACATCAGCGGTACCCCGGTGAGGAGTCGCCAGGTGGCGACATACTACTGTTCAGCAGCTACTGAACAGCAATCTTCTGACGGCGTGTCAGCGCTTGGGTGAGGGGGCCAGCTGTGAATCCAAAAGTGAAGCACGCAGTGGCGGCGGCCGCCACCTTCGTGGTCGCGGCCGCGGTGAATCTGGTAACTGGCATGCTGACTCAGAGGGCCAGCCTGGTCTGGGTGATCACTCTCGTGGCCCTGGTCGTAGTTGGCGGGGCCGTGGAGGCTTGGCTGAAATGGTCCGGTGGCTCGGCGCCTGCGGGGCGAAGCCGCCAGAAGGCTCACCAGGTCAAGGTCGGTGGGAGTGTCAGACAATCCATGACCGAGTCGGGTGAGCAAACAGCCTCGGACTCCGTTGTTGACGGCGACGTCTCGCAGAGGATGAGCAAACCGGGTGAGCAGAACGTCACGAATACCGGTGTTGGTTCCGATCTGACACAAGATCAGGGTTAACCATGGGAGGACGGCCGCGTCGACGCGGCACCCGTCAGTCCGTCACCAAGAGTGAAGTCGGCCGCGATCTCAATCAAACTTCCGGGACCATCATCACCGGGAAGGGCCACACTTTCCACATCGGCAGTCCGCGGATCTTAATGGTGCTCAGTGTGGTGTCCACGGTTCTTGCTGTGACGGTCATCGGTGGTTTCATGGTGCTGCGCCGGAGCGACGCGCACACGGATGCGCATACGTCGGTGACCGTTCCGCCCAAGGCGGTCGTGACCTTCGACGAGGTGGGTGATAACTCGGTGGTTCCCATGGCGCCCGGACATCTTCCCAGCCCGCCCGACTATCCACCCGCCGACGAGAACGGTCACTGCCAGGAATGGAAGTCCTGGTTCGACCGATTGGCGGGAGCGCCCATCACAAAGTCACGACCTATCCGAATCTCGGCACCGGCCCACGCCAACGTGGAAGTCGTCAGCGCGAAACCAACGGTCTACAGGTCCTATAAGCCTGCGCGGCTGACCCTGGTCAGATGCCAGGGAGCTGGACCGAAGCCGGGAACTTTGCTGCGCATTGACCTGGATCACCCGGTTGCTCCGCCCACAGTCGTCGCCGACGACGGCAGCGAAAAGCCTCTGCGGATGCCGAACGCCACCATTGCCATCAACGCTGGGCACACCGAGTACGTTGCGGTCACCCCGCGAGCGGCCGCCGCGAAGATGGTGGAATGGTCAGTACGGATAACGATGGTCATCGACCAGAAAGAACAGGTCGTGAACTACGGCTCGGCTGGCCGGCCATTGCGCAACTGGTTCGGACCCCCGCCACCGGCACAGGACTGGGATCAGGCCCGACGAACTTGGACGTAGTCTGTCGGCTACCGCCTACCAGGCCGGGCTGCCGTCATCTCCGGTTGTAATGCGTACTTCTCCGGTTCCGTCTATGTGCGCTTTGAACAGGCCCCGCCCTGATGGGCGGGAGAAAACCAGCCATTGCCCGTCCGGTGACCATGCAAGATCTTCGAGGTCGACGGATTTGGCGACGAGCCGCCTGCTCGACCCGTCAGTGCGCATGACCCAGACCGACATCTCCTCATCCACCGACTCGGAGTCATTGCCTCCCTTGTTCACACACAGAGTGAAGGCCAGAAACTGACCGTCTGGCGACCATTTCACCGCTCCGATATTGCAGGTGTTCACCGCACCCTTGTAGACGACTTTCCGCTGTGAACCATTGATACCGACCGTGACCAACGTTGGCGCGGCCGTCGTCACGCCAGGAATGGCGTAGGCCAACTGTCTGCCATCCGGCGAGATCGCCAAGGCCCCGGCATCGACTTCGCTCACCACATGAGCGCCCGAGCCGTCTGCTTTCATCTCCCGAATCTCATGGTCGGTGGTGAAGGCCACAGATGGCGGCTGCTTCCTGTCTATTGCGAACGACAGAGGTTGCTCGGGGCCTAGGGTCGTCAACCGGCCCTTCTCTGATCCATCGGCTCCCACCAACCAGAAGTCCACCGCAACTTCCGGGGTGCTGTTGTAGTCGGACCGCCGTACCACGATCTTCTGGTGATCTGGCGTCCACACAGCCGCGTCGCCCTTGGTCACCTGCCGGATTGATCCGTTCGGCATCAAAGCGAGCAGGTTGTCATTCCCTCTCACGAACAACAACGGCGGCAGGGGCGGCTGCGATTTTTGGGGGCTGCTCGGCTGGGGAGATCCAGAGCATGCCGCCGCCAGAATGATCGACATCGGGCACACTAGACCGCGGAAGATCTTCATGGGTGCTCCAGATCGCTGCCGCATATTGCCTGACTGCCACAATTTAACCTACACACATCACAAGGACGGTGTTGCTAACCGGTTTGTTCTAGCTCGACTCGCGCCCCACGCTCACCCTGTCGAAGGGGCCAGGGCGGCTTCGAGATCGGTTCGCGCTGGCGAGCGTTGGCGCCTGGCCGTCAAGCGCTGCTGGTGCTGGTGCACCTGCGCCGCAACGAGACTTTCGCCGGCCTGGCGGCGGCGTTCGGGGTCGGTGCCGCGACGCGCACCGCTATGTGACCGAGGTCGTGGCGCTGCTCGCCGAACTAACATCTGACCTGCGCCAAGCGCTACGGATCGCCGCACGCAAGGCTTACGTCATCATGGACGGCACGCTGGTGACCACCGACCGGCTACCGGGTGCAAACGACCGGCTGTATCCCTCGGGCAAGCATCGCCGCCACGGCGTGAACATCCAGTTTCTCACCGATCCGCATGGCGAGTTGATCTGGGCGTCACCCGCGCTGCCGGGCTCGACCCACGACCTGACCGTGGCCCGCGACCACGGCATGGTCGCCGGGCTGACCGCGCGGGCGGTTCGCCTGCTACGCCGACAAGGGGTATGTCGGTGCGGGTGGCGCGATCGGCACACCCTACAAGCGCAAGAAGCGCCGCGGGCTGGCAACGCAAGAAGCTGTTCAACCGACACCACGCAAGAGTCCGCGCCTTAGGTGAGCGCGGCGCCGCCACCCTCAAGCAGTGGCACATCCTGCGGAAGGCCCGGTGCTCACCCAGCCGCCTTACCACCGTTGTTCAAGTTGTTCACACCCTTCACCACCAGCCCGGATGAGGATGGAATCAGCTCCGTGGTGAGCATCTGAGTGGACGTAGTTCGCTAGAGGTGCTCGACGGCTTGGGCCGCGCCGGTCGGATGGCGCCGGTAGTGTCGCGGTGGACCGTACTGAGCGCTGGGCATGGGGGTTGGATGGTGATCGCTGGCACCCTTGGTTACGCCGAGGAGGCAGGGGCACTCGTCCGGCAGTACGAGGGACTGGCGTTTACGGATGTTCACAAGGACGTCCTGCACCTATTTCCTCGCGTGCCAAGCCGCGTCTTGGACGTGGGTGCGGGGTCCGGACGTGACGCTGCGGCGTTGGCCCGGGAGGGACACCGGGTGGTCGCTGTTGAACCGACGGCGGAGCTCAGGGGCCATGGTCAGCGCCTGCACGCCTCTGCGGCCATCGTCTGGGTCGACGATGCGCTTCCCGGTCTGTCGAGCCTGGCTGGATCTCCTGAGTTCGATGTGATTCTTCTGTCTGCGGTGTGGATGCACTTGGACGAGCGTGAGCGGTGTGGGGCGATGGGGCGACTCGCTGAGTTGGTGACGCTGGGTGGCCGGGTCGTGATCACGCTTCGGCACGGCCCGTCGTCGCCGGGTCGGCGCATGTTCGACGTCTCGGTAGAAGAGACCGTCGCTGTCGCGGCCGGTGTTGGTTTGACTCTTGTCCACTGCGAGCGACGGGAGGATGTGCTTGGTCGCCCGGAGTTGACGTGGAGCAGTCTCGGGTTTCAGGCGTCATGCCAACGTGGCTGAGGGCTCGATTCGCCGCGGTTGTCGGCGGCGACCCCTAGCGTGACGGTGTCATGGATACGCTGGGAGATCACAATGAGCGAAGAATTCTACAAAGTGGATCCGACCCCGCGGTCTTCATGGCGCTTGGCGGTCCTTATGGGCGCCAACTCCCGGACGTACAAGTTCGCACTTGGTGATGCGTTGTTGCAGGTCGCAGCATCAGGGCGTACAGAAGTGCTTCTCGATGAGCTGACAGTGCCCTACGCCATGAGTCTCCTGCGGCACATGGAACAGGCACCGCAAGCGGCACAGTCCTCGGCGACCGCGAAGACCGACTTCCTGAAGATCGCCGAACGCGAGGCGGCCGAGTCGCGGCGGCTTGGCCGGCCGACCGAGGCCCTGGTGCGGGCGGCGGCGAAGAACATGCCCGGCATGGTGATGCAGAAGTTCCACAACCTGGGCAAGGGCTCGCAGGTCCCGCATCGGTTCTACGAACTGGAAGGCAGCGCGCGGGAGCGCATCGTACGGTTCAGCCCCGAATTGCGGCAGGTCGCGCTGTCGGAGCAGACCGGACTGCTGCAAGGTGAGCTGGAAGCCCGATGGAACATCGTGGAATCCTCTTTCGCCACTGATATCAACAGGACCTTGCTGCAGGAGGGCGTCGCGGTCGACCTGCAGGCCATGAAGGTGCTGGATAAGCGCCGCCGACGTGCGATCACCGGAGTCAAGGAGGCGGTGATCGGCTTCCAGCACGGTCTTTGCCTGATCTGCGGACACGTGCTCGGGCCGAACGATGAGTACGCCATCGATCACGTGTTCCCATGGTCGCTCATGGACCGTATGGGCTGGCAGGGGCCGGACTTGGACTCTGTCTGGAACCTCGCCCCCGCCCATGTCCCTTGCAATCTCGCCAAGAGCAACCGGCTGCCGTACGAGGTCGAACTGAGTCGGCTCGCCCAACGCAACGAGGCGATCATGCACTCGCCGCATCCGCTGAGAAAGACCCTTCAGTTGACGCTGCAGAATGGCACCAACCGGCGGATCGTCCCGGGAGGGTGGCCCTACTTCATCCGCTCGGTACTGGCCTTGATCACCACTTGACGCAGGGGTCGCCGGTGTCGGCGGCACTTGAGGATCAAGGTGAGGTTGCTTTGGTCGACCAACAACGGATTCTGATTTCATGGGAGCCGGGGATGTCTACGGTGGCGCCGAGTCCGTCGAAGAATTTGCTGGCCTGATATCCGCTGCACTCGATGCCGGGCGGGGCTCGTTTGCCGGGAGTCTTGGGAAGATCTCCAGTCTGCTCCACGGGTGCGGGCACAGTTATTCGCGTCGATGTTGCAGGAACTCGCTGGGTTCGAAGGGCAAGGCGGCTCATATTTTACTGCCTATGCCTATGGTCCCAGCATGGTGTGGCGCTCCGGATCACACCCCGCTTCAATGGGGCTTGAGGTGGGGTGAGCCTTTTGGGTCAGGGCCCTCTTCCGGTGTGGAAGAGGGCCCTGAGCGGAGACGTCGTGGTGGAGGTTGGGGCCGGAGGTGCGGCCTACTTGACGCTGGGTCGTGGCCGATCGGCTAGCAGTGCGACACCTTGCCCTTGATGATTTTGATGTAGCGGCCCGAGACCCACTCGGGAGTGCTGATGCCCAGCCGGTACCACTTGCGGACCCCCTTGACGGGCTGTCCGTTGACCCAGCATTTGATGTCGACGATCTGGCCCGGCCGCAGCGAGCCGAGGCGCTTGGAGTGGGTGGTGGGCTTGGCTCGGATCACGAGCCGGCTGCGGGAGATCACCTTGCCTTTGGGGTAGGCGTCGGTGACGGGCGCGACCACCGCCGTCGCGTGCGCGGACGTGAGGTCGGCCGATTCTGCCAGTGCGGTCGACGCGCCGACGGTCCCGACGCCGACGGCTCCCGCCATGACGACGATCACAGCTGTGCGATTGAGTTTCACTAATCTTCCCCCGAATGGACCTGGGCCTTGGTTTGGTCTGTCGATTAACAGGTACTAAAGGCCCGACTGCTCGGCTTTGGCGATGCCCAGTGCGGGCACCTCCGACACGCTGAGCGGGCCCGGTCCGCGACGAACGGCACGGGATATGCGATCAGCGGTGCACGCGTGCGAGCGGATCGGTGGTCAGTCCGAGGTCGTCCACCAGAGGGCGCTTGCGTCGGTGGACGCTTCTGTTTCGCGAATACGGGCTATGAGTTCAGCCGGTCCGCCCTTGCGGAGTGCCGCGAGCAGCTCCGGCCAGGTCAGCGAGTTGCGGCTGTCGTTGCTGAGGAGGGCCACGCCGTCCAGCTTGGTGAGGGGCGTCGAGCCTGTGAACGCCTCGCTGGCGGCTTCTGGTTTCGTGCTCGCGACCCAGAAGCCGTCGGGCTGGTTGCGGTAGGACGCGAGGCTGCCCGGGGGTTCGTCGATCCGGTTGGCGAGCTCGGCGCGGCGGTCGTCTGTGACGATCTCGGGGGCCTGGTCCGTGCGGTCGAGGACGAGGGTGGCGTCCGAGAGCAGCAGGTGTTCGAGGCGGTCGCCGGTGACGCGGGCCAGGGCGACGGCCGCCGAGGGGGAGTCCGGGTGCGAGAGGTCGCACGTCCAGGCGTGCAGGGCGTTGACGCGCTCGATGGCGACCGCGAGGGCCTCGCCGAGGCCGACGGAGGTGTCGGCCGCGGCGGCGAGGAGGAGGCCGCCCAGGTGGCGGGCGTACCAGGCGACGGAGTGCTCGCATCCGGTGTCCGCGGGGGCCTCGGTGCCGGCGACCAGGGCCAGGAGGCCGGGCGCGGCTGCGGCGAAGTCCTCGTTCTCCTTGTCCGGACGGCCGGGTTCGCTGGCGATCTGTACGCGCATGTGTCCCTCGTCAGCTTTGCGCCTCGTCGGGCGGGTCGATCGACGATGACCAGGAATCGGTCGCAGCCGACTTGCCCCCACAAGCCGTGAGCAAGTGAACCACACCGGATGAAGCCTCAGGGTGGATACGGCGAAGCATCACCGTTCCGCCGTCCAGCGGGCGTCGATGCGGTCCAGCCAGGCGTCCTGGCCGCCGGTAAGGGGGTGTTCCAGTGGTAGCGGGACGAAACGGCAGGAGAAGGTCAGGCCCGCGTCGTCGCCTTGTCCCTGGACGGTGTGGGTCCAGGCGTCCGGTGTGGTGGGGAGTGCGTGGAGATGGAAGTAGGTGGTCGTGTCCTCCGCGGCGACCTGCCGGATCACGGAGGCGGAGCGCATGCCGGTCTCCTCGGCGAGTTCCCGGAGGACGGCGTGCTCCAGGCGCTCACCGGGGTGGACGCCGCCCGCGGGGATCTGGGTGCCGGCCTCTGGCATCCCGACGTGGTCGAAGACCAGCAGTTCGGGGACGGCGCGGTGGCGGATGACGTAGGCGGCGACGCGGATTCTGGTCATGGGGGCCTTTCCGGGCTTCCGTGCCGGCGCGCGGCCGTGGAAGCCTGTCATTGTGATCAGCGAGCGACGGGTGTGGCTTGTTCGGCATGGGCAGAGTGAGTCGAACGCCGGGTTGCCGACGGACGGGCCGTACGCGTCCCCGCTCACGGCGCTCGGGGAGCAGCAGGCTGCGCGGGTCGCCGACGCCTTCGCCGCCCCGCCGGCCCTGATCGTCAGTTCCTCGTTCGTGCGGGCGCGGCAGACCGCCGAGCCGGCGGTGAAGCGGTTCCCCGAGACGCCGTATGAGGAATGGCCTGTCGGGGAGTTCACCTATCTGGGGGCGCTGCACGGGCCGCGGACGACGTCGGAGCAGCGTCGGCCGCACGCGGAGGCCTACTGGGAGCGGCTCGACCCGGCCTACGTGTGCGGGGGAGACGGCGAGTCCTTCCAGGCGCTGATCGCCCGTGTCCACGTCTTCCTGGACCGTCTCGCGGGCCTTCGTGAGGAGGGTCTGGTGGCGGTGTTCACCCATGGCATTTTCATGAAGGCCGTCATCTGGTCGCTGTTGTCCGGGGTCGGCGAGCCGGATGCCGCGGCGATGCGGGGATTCCGGCAATTCGGCGAGGTGTGCGAGATGCCCAACGGCGTCATCACGGAACTGCGGCGCCTGGACGGGTCAAGGGGGTTCCGGGTCGTCGGGGGCGGGACGGCGCACCTGGGGGAGGCGTCCACCGTCCAGCGGATCCTGGACTAGGCGGCCTTCTGGCCGATCGCCTCGGCGACGGCGTCCCAATCCGAGGTGCAGGACATCCATCGTGTGACGGGCACCTTCTTGCGCGTGCCGCATTCCCGCACCAGGACGATCCGGTTTCCCTCGACGACGAGGGTGTCTTTGCCGGTGTCCTGGAAGAGGCGCCGCCGGCCGAGCGGGGGCGCCACCTCGAGTGTCCGGGTGCGGGTCGTGTAGGTGAAGTACTCGCGGCTGAAGGCGATGGCGGCGAGCGAGATCATCAGGACGCCGGTCGTGATGCTCGATAAGCGGTGGAGGAGTAAACCGGCCGGCAGGTTCAGCATGCCGATCACGAGGAATAACCAGGGCACGGACGTGCGGTAGCGGACGGTCAGCCTGGTTCGCTGAGGAGTGGCCATGGGAGCTCCTTTCGTTGGTGACGATTCTCTTTCGACCGTATCGCGGATGTGGTGCCGATGGCCGGTTTCGGCCTTCCGGGCTGTTGATTCCTCAACCGTTGCGGCATTGGTTTCGATTCCATTTTGTTCTGCCGCGGCATAGGGCGTGGTGAAGTGCCGGTTCCGGACGCTTGCCGGTGCCGGTCACGTGCTTGAGGTGACTCCTGCGCTGGTCGGCGAAGTTTCCGCAGTGGTGTCCGGATGCGCGGGTGAGAGGAGGGGCCCGGAAACGACTTCCTGGACGTCCGGAAGGGCTTCAACGGGTACCTGTTCGTCGAAGAGGGCCACGACGCCCTGTACGGCGGTGAATTCAGCAAGCTGTCCGGAGGGGACGGCGACGACTGGCTCGACGGAGGCGGACCGCGAGGGGCGTATGCATGCGACGACGGACCCGGCGTCAATGTGTTGAAGAATTGCGGCGCCTGACCGTTCCCGGGCCGTCCACCAGATGTCGGTGGACGGCCCTCGGCGTGTCGCCCCCGGCCGTCGTCCGGCGGTCGTTCGTCCGGCGTGTCGTCCGGTGGTCGTGCGGTGTGTCAGCCGGCGCGCGTCAGTGGTGCGGGGTCGGGGTCTCGTCGAAGATCAGCCAGGTGCGGGTGGAGCGGACGCCCTCGACCGCGTGGACGCGGCCCAGGACCACGTCGCGCAGGGACGTGTTGTCGGGGGTGCGGACCAGCATGACGAGGTCGACGTCGCCGCCCACGAAGGCCAGGTGCTGGATGTAGGGCACCTCGCGGAGTTGCGCGGACACCTTGCGCCACGAGTTCTGCTCGATGTTGACCAGCACGTAGGCGGCGGTGCCGAGGCCCGCGCGGACGGGGTCGAGGCGGGTGGTGAACCCGGCGATGACGCCTTCGTCGATCAGGCGTTCGACGCGCGCGTAGACGTTGGAGCGGGAGACGCTGACGCGCCCGGCGAGGGCGCGCATCGACAGGCGGCCGTCGGCGCCGAGCTCGCGCAGGATGGCGCGGTCGACGTCGTCGAGGGGCGCGGCCGAACGTCCGGCGGGGGCCGGGGGTGGCAGGGTCCCCGGGGACAGATGGTCCATCGATGCTCCGTCTGCTGGCAAGTCGTCCTCGATTGAGGCCGGGTGTTGAGACTTATGGCCGTCCTGATTCATATTCCTACCATCGATGGAATCAGGAGGTGGGGCGTCCATGACGGGTCCGCAGCCGGAGACACTGCTTCCCTCGAAGGAGCCCGTGCGGTTCCTGACCGACACCGGCGCGGAGGCGCGAGGACGGTCCGCCTACGAGCGGCCCGGCCCGGAGCTGCTGCGCCGGGCGTACCGCGGCATGGTCATCGGGCGGCGGTTCGACGCCCAGGCCACGGCGCTGACCAAGCAGGGCCGGCTGGCCGTCTACCCGTCGAGCCACGGGCAGGAGGCCTGCCAGGTCGGGGCGGCCCTCGTGCTGTCGGACGGCGACTGGCTGTTCCCGACGTACCGGGAGTCGGTCGCACTGGTGGCGCGCGGGATCGATCCGGTGGAGGTGCTGTCGCTGCTCCGGGGCGACGCGCACTGCGGATACGACCCCGGCCGGCACCACACGGCGCCCCAGTGCACGCCGCTCGCGACGCAGACCGTCCACGCGGCGGGGCTGGCGTATGCCGAACGGCGCAAGGGGACGGGACGGGTCGCGCTCGCCTGCGTGGGCGACGGCGGGACGAGCGAGGGCGACTTCCACGAGGCCCTCAATTTCGCCGCCGTCTTCAAGGCACCGGTCGTGTTCCTGGTCCAGAACAACCACTACGCCATTTCCGTGCCGCTGGATCGCCAGACCGCGGCGCCTTCGCTGGCGTACAAGGGCGTGGGTTACGGGGTGCGTTCCGAAAGGGTGGACGGAAACGACCCGGTGGCGGTGCTCGCGGTGCTGTCCGCGGCGGTCGAGCACGCGCGGTCGGGTGCCGGGCCCTTTCTCGTCGAGGCGCACACCTACCGGCTTGAGGCGCACACGAACGCCGACGACGCGTCCCGTTACCGGAGCGAGGCGGAGGCGGAGGAATGGCGGCGGCGCGATCCGGTCGCGCGGCTGGAGGTGTTCCTGCGCGGGCGCGGCGAATTGACGGACGAGGACGTCGCAGCCGCCGCCGCGGAGGCCGAGGAGTACGCCGCGCGGCTGCGGGAGCGGATGAACGCCGATCCCGAACTGGTCCCGATGGGGCTGTTCGACCACGTCTACAGCGCGCCGACCGCGCAGCTGGACGAGCAGCGGGCGATGCTGCGCACCGAGATCGAGGCCGAGGAGGCGCTGTCATGACGACCATGGCCCAGGCGCTGAACACCGCGCTCCGCGACGCGATGGACGACGATGAGCGGGTCGTGGTCTTCGGCGAGGACGTCGGCGCGCTCGGCGGGGTCTTCCGGATCACCGACGGGCTGGCGCAGAAGTTCGGCGACGACCGCTGCTTCGACACGCCCCTCGCGGAGGCGGGGATCGTCGGCTTCGCGGTCGGAATGGCCATGGGCGGTTTCCGGCCGGTGGTCGAGATGCAGTTCGACGCGTTCGCGTATCCGGCCTTCGAGCAGATCGCCTCCCATGTGGCGAAGACGCGCAACCGCACGCGCGGGCGGATCGGGCTGCCGCTCGTCATCCGCATTCCGTATGCGGGCGGGATCGGCGGCGTCGAGCACCACTGCGATTCCAGTGAGGCGTATTACGCCCACACGCCGGGATTGAAGGTCGTCACTCCTGCGACGGTCGAGGACGCCTACTCGCTGCTGCGGGAGGCCGTCGAAGACCCCGATCCCGTCGTTTTCCTGGAGCCGAAGAAGCTCTACTGGTCGAAATCCGATGTCGTGCTTCCGGTGCGGGCGGAGCCTTTCGGCCGCGCCGCCGTCCGGCGTCCCGGCGGGGACGTCACGGTCGTCGCGTACGGGCCGAGCGTGCCGGTGGCCCTGGAGGCCGCCCGCGCGGCCGAGGCCGAGGGCTGGGACCTGGAGGTCGTCGACCTGCGGACGATCGTCCCGTTCGACGACGCGGCGGTCGTCGCGTCCGTCCGCCGGACGGGACGGTGCGTCGTCGTCAGCGAGGCCGCCGGTTTCGCGGGCGTCGGCGCGGAGATCGCGGCGCGCGTCCAGGAGCGCTGCTTCCACAGCCTGCAGGCGCCGGTGCTGCGGGTGACGGGGTTCGACATCCCCTACCCGCCGCCGATGCTGGAGCGGCATCACCTGCCGAGCGCGGACCGGATCCTCGACGCGCTCGACCGCCTCCAGCGCGACGACCGGCCCGATACCCGGTTCCTCGGCCTGGGCGGCGCCGCGTGAACGCGACCGTGTTCCGCCTCCCTGACCTGGGCGAGGGCCTGACGGAGGCCGAGATCCTGGAGTGGAAGGTGTCCGTGGGGGACTCCGTCGCCGTCGACCAGGACGTTGTGGTGGTGGAGACGGCCAAGGCGGCCGTCGACGTCCCGATCCCGATCGCGGGCACCGTGGCGAGGCTGTGCGCCGACGCCGGGGCCGTCGTGGGCGTGGGCTCCCCGCTCATCGAGATCACCGCCGAGGACGCCGCGTCCGGGCGGCGCGATCTGCCCCGCGAGTCGCACCGCGAGCAGCACCGCGAGTCGCACCGGGAGGAGGAGCGCGCCGGGTCGGGGAACGTCCTCGTCGGCTACGGGACGGGTGCCGCCCAACGATCCCGCCGCCGCGCCGCCAAAGCCGCACCCTCCGCAGGTGCGAAGGCAACGGGCGCGAACGCGACGGGTGCCACGGACGCGGGACGGGAGGCTCCGCGCGTCATCTCGCCCGTCGTCCGGCGGCTGGCCAAGGACCACGGTGTGGACGTCGCGGCGCTGGCCCCGAGCGGACCCGGAGGCGTGGTGCTCAGGCGCGATGTGGACGCCGCCATCGCCGGCGCGGCCGCGCCCCGGCCGGACGAGACGTCCGATGTGCTGCGGATACCCCTCACGGGGACGCGGCGGGCGGTCGCCGACAAGGTGGCGCGCAGCCGCCGGGAGATCCCCGACGCGAGCACGTGGGTGGACGTCGACGCCACGCCGCTGCTGGAGCTCAAGGAGGAGATCGGCCGGGCCGACCCGGGGGCGCGCGTCGGGATACTGGCGCTACTCGCGCGGATCTGCGTTGCGGGGCTCCGGCGGTTCCCGCAGCTCAACGCCCATCTCGACACCGAGCGGGGAGAGATCGTCCAGGTGCCGTGGGTGCACCTGGGGTTCGCGGCGCAGACCGATCGGGGCCTCGTGGTGCCGGTCGTCCGCGACGCGCACCGGCTCACGCTCGCCGAGCTGGCCGCGGAGCTGCGGCGGCGGACGGACGACGCGCGCGCGAACCGCCTCGCCCCGGGCGACCTCACCGGCGGGACGTTCACGCTCAACAACTACGGCGTGTTCGGCGTGGACGGCTCGACGCCGATCATCAACCATCCCGAGGCCGCCATGCTCGGCGTCGGGCGGATCGCCGACAGGCCCTGGGCGTACGGCGGCGAGGTGCGGCTGAGGAAGGTCGCGCAGCTGTCGTTCACCTTCGACCACCGGATCTGCGACGGAGGCGTCGCGGGCGGTTTCCTGCGGTTCGTCGCCGACTGCGTGGAGCGTCCTGGGGTGCTGGTCACGCACCTGTAGCGGGCACGGGGCGGCCGGCGGGCGCCGTCCGCGGCGGGGGTCGGCGCAGCCCGTCGAAGGCCATCGCGCACACGGCGTCGGCGATCTCGGCGCCGCCGGAGCCGCCGCGCGGGCGGTACCACTCGGACAGCGAGTTGACCAGGCCGAACAGCAGGCGGGCGACGATCGCCGGGTCGATGTCGGGGCGGATGTCGCCCTCGGCCCCCGCCTCGGCGACCAGCCCGGACACCATGCGGTCGAACTCGCGGCGGCGGGCGAGCGCGCGCTTCTCGACGGCGGTGTTGCCGCGCACCCGCAGCAGGAGCGTGACGAACGGGAGCCGCTCGACGAGGACGGCGACGCTGGCGCGGACGAGATGCTCCAGCCGGTCGATCGCGCGCCCGTCCACGGCGGCTGCCTCGTCGGCGGCGGCGAACAGGCCGTCCAGCGCGCGGTCGACGGCGAGCTGGAGGAGCTCGTCCTTGCCGGTGACGTGGTGGTAGATCGCCGACTTGCTGATGCCGAGCCGTTTGGACAGCTCGTCCATGCTCGTGCCGTCGTAGCCGCGCTCGTTGAACACCGTGACGGCGACCCGGAGCAGGGATTCCCTGTCGTAGCCGGGACGTCCCGGACGTCCCGGACGTCCCGGCCGCCCCTGCCGCGTCGCGCGGCCGTCGTCCACGTCTCCCACGGCGGTCATTATCGCAGCAGGCCGGGCCTCAGGGCTTCTCGGGGGCGCCTCCCGCGAGGTAATATCCGACTGAACGGACGGTCGGTAATTCGGTGGTTCCGAGACGGGAGGGCCCGCGCATGGCTCCGCTGCCCAGTTACGTGTCCGGCGGCTGGCATCGTCCGAAGGACGAGGGCGCGCCGCTCGCGGACGCGGTGACCGGCGAGGAGATCGGCCGGATCTCCGCGTCCGGCATCGACCGCGGCGCGGTGCTGGAACACGGGCGGCGGGTGGGCGGCCCGGCGCTGCGTGAGCTGACGTTCCACCAGCGTGCGGCGCTGCTCAAGGCACTGGCGCTGCACCTGCGCGAGCACCGGGACGAGCTGTACGCGCTCTCCGCCCGCACCGGCGCGACGCTCACCGATTCGCGGATCGACGTGGACGGCGGCATCGGCGTCCTGTTGTCGTACGCGAGCAAGGGCAAGCGCGAGCTGCCGAACGACACCGTCCTGATCGAGGGGGACGTGGAGCCGCTCGGCAAGGGCGGCACGTTCGCCGGACGGCACCTCCTCGTGCCGCTCCAGGGCGTCGCCGTGCAGATCAACGCCTTCAACTTCCCGGTCTGGGGGCCGCTGGAGAAGCTCGCGCCCGCGTTCCTCGCCGGGATGCCGACCCTGGTCAAGCCCGCGGCGCAGACCGCGTACCTGACCGCGCGCCTGGTGGAGCTGATCATCGCGTCCGGCATCCTCCCCGAGGGGACACTCCAGTTGCTCTGCGGTGACGCCGGTGACCTCCTCGACCACCTGACCGAGCAGGACGCGGTGGCGTTCACCGGTTCTGCCGCGACCGCGCGCACGCTGCGCACGCACCCGGTCGTCGTCGGGCGCTCCGTCCGGTTCAACGCCGAGGCCGACTCGCTGAACTGCTCGATCCTCGGCCCGGACGCCCGTCCGGGGACGGCCGAATTCGACCTGTTCGTCCGCCAGCTCGTCACCGAGATGACGGTGAAGGCGGGGCAGAAGTGCACGGCCATCCGCCGCGCGCTCGTCCCTGCCCGCCTGCTGGACGAGGTGGCGGAGGCGGCGGCGGAGCGGCTCGCGCGCGTGACGGTCGGCGACCCGCGCGACCCGGACGTCCGGATGGGCGCGCTCGCCGGGCTGGAGCAGCGCGAGGAGGTCCGCCGCGGGCTGAAGCCGCTGCTGGACGCCGGCCGGATCGTGTTCGGCGACCCCGTGACCGTGGACGTCGTCGGCGCCGACCCCGAGCGCGGCGCGTTCATGTCGCCGATCCTGCTGCGCGCCGACGACGCCGGGCGCCCCGAGCCGCACGAGGTCGAGGCGTTCGGCCCGGTCAGCACCCTGCTGCCCTACTCCTCGGTGGACGAGGCCGTCGCGCTGGCGGCGCGCGGGCGGGGCAGCCTGGTCGGCTCCGTCGTCACCGCCGACCCGGCCTTCGCGCGCCGCGTCGTCCTCGGCGCCGCGCCCTGGCACGGGCGGCTGCTCGTGCTGAACGAGGAGGACGCGAAGGAGTCCACCGGGCACGGGTCGCCGCTCCCGGCCCTCGTCCACGGCGGCCCCGGTCGGGCGGGCGGCGGCGAGGAGATGGGCGGGATCCGCGGCGTCGCACACCACATGCGGCGCACCGCCGTGCAGGCAGGGCCGGCGATGCTCACCGCCATCACCGGACGCTGGACACCGGGCGCGCCGCACACGCGCACCGACGTCCACCCGTTCCGCAAGCACCTGGAGGAACTGCGCATAGGCGACACGGTCGTCGCGGGTCCCCGGACGGTCACGCTCGACGACATCGAGCACTTCGCCGAGTTCACCGGTGACACCTTCTACGCCCACATGGACGAGGACGCCGCCAAGGCCAACCCGTTCTTCGGCGGCCGGGTCGCGCACGGCTACCTCGTGGTGTCGTTCGCGGCAGGGCTGTTCGTCTCGCCCGAACCCGGTCCCGTCCTAGCGAACTACGGGCTGGAAAAGCTCCGGTTCCTTGCGCCGACCTTCCCCGGCGACGAGCTGACGGTGACGCTCACCGCCAAGCAGATCACCCCGCGCGAGGACGCCGCCTACGGCGAGGTGCGCTGGGACACCCGGGTCACCCGGGGGGACGGCGAGACCGTCGCCGCGTACGACGTGCTGACCCTGGTCGCAAAACGCCCGGAAGGGGAGTGACATGACCGTTCCCGACACCCAGGCGCCGCCGGCGGACGGCGTGGAGGCCCACTTCGAGCGGACCATCGAGCGCGACCAGCGCGTCGAGCCGCGCGACTGGATGCCCGGCAGGTACCGGACGACCATGGTCCGGCAGATCGCCCAGCACGCCCACTCGGAGATCATCGGGATGCAGCCGGAGGGCGCCTGGATCACCCGCGCGCCGTCCCTGCGGCGCAAGGCGATCCTGCTGGCCAAGGTGCAGGACGAGGCGGGCCACGGGCTGTACCTGTACTCGGCCGCCGAGACGCTCGGCGCCGACCGCGCGGACCTGACCCGCAGGCTCATCTCCGGCCGCCAGAAGTACTCGTCGATCTTCAACTACCCGACGACGACGTTCGCGGACGTCGGCGTGATCGGCTGGCTGGTGGACGGCGCCGCCATCTGCAACCAGGTGCCGCTGTGCCGCAGCTCCTACGGCCCGTACGCGCGGGCGATGGTCAGGATCTGCAAGGAGGAGTCGTTCCACCAGCGGCAGGGCTACGAGATGCTGATGTGCCTGATGCGCGGCACGCCCGCCCAGCGGGAGATGGTGCAGGACGCGGTGGACCGCTGGTGGTGGCCGTCGCTGATGATGTTCGGCCCCCCGGACGCCGACTCCACGCACACCGCGCAGTCCATGGCCTGGAAGATCAAGCGGCACACCAACGACGAGCTGCGGCAGCGGTTCGTGGACATGACCGTCCCGCAGGCGCGCGCGCTGGGGGTGACGCTGCCCGATCCCGACCTGCGGTGGAACGAGGAGCGCGGGCACCACGACTTCGGCGAGATCGACTGGTCGGAGCTCAAGCGCGTCATCAGCGGTGACGGCCCGTGCAACGCCGAGCGGATCGAGGTGCGCCGCGCCGCGCACGAGGACGGCGCCTGGGTCCGCGAGGCCGCCGCCGCCCACGCGGCGAAACAGGCCGACACCGCGGGACGCGAGGGGATGGAGGCGTGATGGAGGACGGCGAGACCACCGTCGACGCGGGCTGGCCGCTCTACGAGGTGTTCGTCCGGGGGAAGCGGGGCCTGAACCACGTGCACGTCGGGTCGCTGCGCGCCGCCGACGGCGAGATGGCGCTGCGGAGCGCCCGCGACCTGTACACCAGGCGCAACGAGGGCGTCAGCATCTGGGTGGTGCGGGCACGCGACATCACCGCGTCCAGCCCGGACGAGAAGGACCCGTTCTTCGCCCCAAGCGGCGACAAGGTCTACCGGCACCCGACTTTCTACGACATTCCCGACGACGTCCCGCACATGTGAGGCCCGATGTCCTTCGACAACGCACTCGGAGCGATCACCGAGGAGAACGACGAGGCGCGCTGGGCGTTCGGCACCGGCTTCCACGACCCGCTCGCGGGGGTCGACACGTCCGTCCCGGACGGGGTCGGACGCGCCGACCTGGCCACCTACTGCCTGATGCTCGGCGACGACGCGCTGGTCATGTCGCACCGGCTCCAGGAGTGGTGCACGCACGCCCCCGAGCTGGAGGAGGAGGTCGCACTGGCCAACATCGCCCTCGACCTGCTCGGCCAGGCGCGGCTCCTGCTCACACGCGCCGGGGCGGCCGAGGGCGCCGGACGCGACGAGGACGACCTCGCCTACTTCCGGGACGCGGCGGAGTTCCGCAACGTCCGGTTCGTGGAGGCGCCGAACGGCGACTTCGCGCACTCCATCGTCCGCCTGCTGATGTTCTCGACCTGGCGGCTCGCGCTGCTGGACCGCCTCACCGCGTCCCGCGACCCCGTCCTCGCCGCGGTCGCCGCCAAGGGCGTGAAGGAGGTCGCCTACCACCGCGACCACGCCGCGCTGTGGACGATCCGCCTCGGCGACGGCACCGCGACGTCCCACGACCGGACGCGGCGGGCGCTGGAGGCGCTCTGGCCGGAGACCGGCGAGCTGTTCGGCG
This sequence comes from Actinomadura graeca, assembly GCF_019175365.1. Taxonomy (NCBI): domain Bacteria; kingdom Bacillati; phylum Actinomycetota; class Actinomycetes; order Streptosporangiales; family Thermomonosporaceae; genus Actinomadura; species Actinomadura graeca. The sequence continues at coordinate 6,036,189 of NZ_CP059572.1, forward strand.
TGCACGGGGTCGAGCACCGGATGGCCGACGCGGGCGTGGGCGCGGACCCGTCCGGCGCGCGCGCGGAGTTCGGCGACGTCCTCGACCAGGTGCTGCGGACCGCGACGCTGCCGCGTCCGGACCCCGTGCCGCCGTCGGTGTCCGGGCGCGCCGGGTCGCACACCGGGGCGCTGGACGACCTGCTCGCCGAACTCCAGGGCCTGGCCCGCGCGCATCCCGGGGCGACGTGGTGAGCGGCCCGACGCCCGGCGCCGAGGGCGCGCGCGCGGCCGCCGAGACGGTCACCGACCCCGAGCTGCCGATGCTGACCCTCGCCGACCTCGGCGTCCTGCGGGACGTGCGCGTGGACGGCGGGCACGTGGAGATCACCATCACCCCCACCTACACCGGCTGCCCTGCCCTGGACGCGATGCGCGCCGACCTGCGGGCCCGGCTCGCCGACGCCGGGTACCGCGACGTCCGCGTCCGCACCGTCCTCGACCCGCCGTGGACGACCGACTGGATCACCGAGCGCGGGCGCGGGAAGCTCGCCGCGGCCGGGGTGTCGCCCCCCGGCCCCGCGCCGCGCCGGGCCACCGGGCCGATCCCGCTCACCCTGGGCCCGCCACGCCGGATCCCCTGCCCCCGCTGCGGTTCCGCGGACACCGTGCGGCTGTCCCGGTTCGGCGCGACCGCCTGCAAGTCCCTGCACCGCTGCGGCGGCTGCGGGGAGCCGTTCGAGCACGTCAAGGAGATCTGAATGACGGCCGTGGACGAGCAGGGCACCATCCCCGCCGCCCGCGCGCGCGGCGGCTTCCACGCGCTGCGCGTCGTGTCCGTCGAGCGGCTGTGCGACGACGCGGTCGCGGTCACCTTCGACGTGCCCGCCGCGCTGGCCGCCGAGTACGCCTTCACGCCCGGCCAGTTCCTCACCCTCCGCCGCCGCGTCCGCGGACGGGAGGAGCGGCGGTCCTACTCGATCTGCTCCCCGGCGGGCGCCGCGCCGCGCATCGGCGTCCGCGAGATCCCGTTCGGGATGTTCTCGTCCTGGCTGGTCCGCGAGGTGCGGCCGGGCGACGTGATCGACGTGCTGCCGCCGTCGGGGACCTTCACGCTCCGCTCCGGGACGGGCGCGCACCACGTGCTGATCGCCGCCGGGTCGGGGATCACGCCCGTGCTGTCGATCGCCGCGTCCGCGCTGGCCGACCCGTCCTGCCGGGTGACGGTCCTGTACGGCAACCGGCGCAGCGGCACGGTCATGTTCGCCGACGACCTGGCCGACCTCAAGGACGCCCACCCGGACCGGTTCGACCTCGTGCACGTGCTGTCCCAGGAGCCGCGCGAGGCGGAGCTGTTCACCGGGCGCCTGGACGCCCCCAGGCTTCGGACACTGTTGCCGCGGCTGGTCCCCGTCCGGGATGTCGGCCACTGGTGGCTGTGCGGCCCGTTCGGGATGGTGACGGGGGCGCGGGACGTCCTCGCCGGCCTGGGCGTGCCGCGCGACCGCGTCCACCAGGAGCTGTTCCACGTTGACGAGCCGCCGCCCGGGCCGGACCGTCCCGCCCCGGTGATCACGGGCCCTGCCAGCGACGTCACGATCGTCCTGGACGGACGGTCCACGACCACGACGCAGCCGCGGGACGCGACCGTCCTGGACGCCGCCCAGCGGGTCCGCCCGGACCTGCCGTTCGCCTGCAAGGGCGGCGTCTGCGGGACCTGCCGGGCCAAGGTCGTCGAAGGAGCGGCCGACATGCGCCGCAACTTCGCGCTCGATCCCGCGGAGGTCGCCGCCGGCTACGTCCTGACCTGCCAGTCCACGCCCGCGACCGACCGGCTCAAGATCGACTACGACGGCTGACCTGGAGAGGTGACAACCGCGCCTGGGTGGGCACAAGGGCTCTACGACGCACCTCGAGGAGGCGGGCTCGTGACCATCTCAGGGATCATCACAGCGATCATCATCGGAGCGATCATCGGAGCGCTGGGACGGCTGATACTGCCGGGCCGCCAGCCGATCGGGATCCTGCTCACCATCGGCATCGGCATCGTGGCCGCCCTGATCGGCACCGCCATAGCGCAGAAGGTCGGCGTGGACACCACCGACGGCGTCGACTGGATCGAACTGGTCTTCCAGATCGGGCTCGCCGTCATCGGCGTCGCCGTGGTCGCCTCGCTGAAACGGCGCCGCGACACCAGACACCACTGACCACCCGCAAATTCCGGACCACTCCCACCACCGGCAGTGGCCGGTCCATGCCAGTTCGCATCGTGCCGGTCACCGGCTGCTCACGAGGTGCCATCCTCGGTGGAGGCCGCTCCCGACCGTGATCACGTGGTCACGGTGGCCGCCCAGCCTCCGGCCGAACGGGAGTGGCACATGCAGCAGATGCTCAAGGGATCCAACGTCGGCCTGGCGGCCCTGACCGAGGCGGCGGGCCCGGTGACCGTGGCGCTGCGCTGGTCCGACCCGTCCGGGACGGGCGAGGCGGATGTCGCGGCGCTGCTGGCCGCGGCGTCCGGCAAGGTCCGGGGGGACGAGGACTTCGTCTTCTACAACCAGCCCGCCACCCCCGACGGCTCCGTCCAGCTCCTCGGCAAGTCACCGACCGCCGGAGGGAGCGAGGACCGGATCCTCTTGGACCTCGCGGCCCTGCCGTTAGAGGTGGAGCGGGTCGTCGTGACGGCGAGCCGATACGCGGGCGCGACGTTCGGCGCCCTTTCCGACCTCGGCCTGACCCTCTACGACAGCTCCGGTGCGGCCTTGCTCGGATTCGACATCGGTGACGCTGCGGCGGAGACCGCCTTCGTGTTCGGTGAGCTGTACCGGCGGGGCGATACCTGGAAGTTCCGGGCGGTGGGGTAGGGGTACGAGTCGGGGCTCGCGGGCCTGGCCGCCGACTTCGGCATCAGCGTCGACGACGGCGACGAGGAGGGACGCGAGGACGGCGCCCAGGATGAGGACGGCATCCAAGACGAGGGCGGGGGCGTCCAGGGCGAGGGCGATGCCGTGCCCGACCCGGCTCCCGTCCCCGCCTCGGCCGCGGCGGAGCGGGCGGACGCGGCGCGGCAGGCAGTCCCCGCGAAGAGCGGACGGGTGCGGACCGCGAAGAAGCGGAGCACGCTGCCGAAGGCGCCGAAGGCCGACCTCGCCGATCACCCCGCGTGGCAGGGCGCGCGGTTGTTCCCGGTAGCGGGCCTCCGCAATGACCACGAGCGGGAGGCGCGGGCCACCTCCACCTTGCTGGCGGTGATGACGCAGGTCCCGGAGTTCGGGCGGCGGCTGACGGCCAGGTTCAACGCCCCGGCCGGGACGGTCCAGACGTTCGTCGAGGCGCCCTTCAAGCACGGCGACGGCAAGGTCCGGCCGGACGGGGTGATCCGCGTGGCGCGGGCCGGGCGGATCTGGACGGCGCTGCTCGAGACCAAGACCGGCGGGAGCCCGCTGAAGGCGGAGCAGGTAGAGGCGTACCTGGACGTCGCCGCCCGGAACGGGTACGAGACCGTCATCACGCTGTCGAACGACCTGGCACTGGACGGTGAGCATCCGCTGACCGTCGACAAGCGGAAGCTGCGCAAGGTGGCCCTGCGGCACCTGTCGTGGGCCGAGGTCGCCCACGAGGCGCACATGCTCTGCCATCATCACGGGCTGGCAGGTCCGGCGCATGCTTGGCTGCTCGGAGAGCTGCTGCACTACCTGCGCCACGACAACGCCGGGTGCCAGGGCTTCCAGGACATGGGACAGGCGTGGGTCCCGGTGCGCAACGCCATCGCGGCGGGCACGCTGCGGCCCGGCGACAGATACGCGCCGCGCGTGGCCGAGAGCTGGGAAAGGCTCGTCCGGCAGCTGTGCCTGCGGCTGAGCGGGGAGACGGGGCTGAACGTCGCGCCGGTCACCCGGCGAAGGCGCGGCGGTGACGCGGGGGAGCGCCGGGCGGCCATCGTGGCGTCCCTCATCGGGTCCGGGCGGATGAGCGCCGAGGTGCGGCTGCCGGGCGCGGGCGGGCCGGTGCGGATCGAGGCCGATCTGCGGACGGGACGGATCGAGACGTCCGTCGAGATCCCGGCGGCGGCCCGGGCGCGCGCTCTGACGCGGGTCCAGTGGCTTCTGCGGCAGCTGGCGGACGCGCCACCGGAGCTTCGCGTGGAGGCGCTGGCGGACGGACGTCCCGATGGGCCGTGCGAGGTGCTGAAGAACCTCAGGAGCGAACCGGGGCTCCTCGTTCCCGCCGGAGGGGAGATCGCCTCGTTCCGCTTGACTCTCCCGACCGGTATGGGCGCCAAGCGGGGAACGGACGAAGCGGGGTTCGTGCGGAGCGTGGACATCGCCGTGGACCGGTTGCATCAGGAGGTCATCCGGGTGCTGAAGGTGGACGCCGGGGGGTGAGGGATTCCTGGCGGGCAAGGGATTGCCTCGCGTATCGGCAAGAGGGCCTTGCGGCGCGCGAATCTTTGATCTCATAGAGGCATCGAACGACTACGCGGAGTCATGATCGGGTCTGGAGGGGGACCGTATGGTCGGGGACTCGCAGCCCGCGCGGTGCCAGGGGATCGGACGGGGCGTCACGGTTCCTCCCGGGCATTACGCGTCTGTGGCGTGCGATGAGAGGTTTCGGCTGCTCAGGAGGAGGTTCGCGCACCTGGCGCTCTGGGTTCTTTGTGGGTCTTTAGGGTGGTATTTCGCCTACGTCGCGCTGTCCGGGTTCGCCCGGGGGTTCATGGCGCGGACGGTGGTCGGCGACCTCAACGTCGCGCTGCTGCTGGGCCTGCTGCAGTTCGTCGTGACCTTCGCGCTGACCGGGGCGTACGTCGCCTACGCGCGGCGGCGCCTCGATCCGCTGGCCGCCGAGCTGCGCGCCGGGCCGCCCGGCGGCGTGCGGGTGCCGCGGCCGGTCGCCGAGGTGCGGGTGCCGCGGCCAGCCGGCGGTGTGGTCGTGCCCGAGCCGCGGGGTGAGTGGAACAAGGCCGTCCGTCCTGACCTGGGGGAAGTGGGTTGATGGACGAGCGGATGCTGACGTTCGGGCTGTTCGTCGGATTCGTGCTGGTCACGCTCGGGATCACCGTGCGGGCGCGGGCCGGCGGCAAGGGCGCGGACGACTTCTACGCGGGCGGGCGGATGCTGTCCGGCCCGCGCAACGGGGTCGCGCTCGCCGGGGACTACATGTCGGCGGCCTCGTTCCTCGGCATCGCCGGGATCATCGCGCTGTCCGGCTACGACGGGCTGCTGTACTCGATCGGCTTCCTGGTGGCGTGGGTGGTCACGCTGCCGCTGGTCGAGCTGATGCGCAACACCGGCCGGTTCACGATGGGCGACGTCCTGACGCGGGGGGCCCGCGGTCAGGCGGGGGTGCGGGCGGCGGCGGTCGTCTCCACCGTCACCGTGTCGGTGTTCTACCTGCTCGCGCAGATGGTCGGGGCGGGCGCGCTGGTGTCGCTGCTGCTCGGCATCCACGAGGGGCGGCGGTTCCTCGGGATGTCCACGGGCACCGCGCGGACGGCCACGATCGTCGCGGTCGGGGTGCTGATGATCTGTTACGTGATGGTCGGCGGGATGAAGGCCACCACGTGGGTGCAGATCATCAAGTCCGTGCTGCTGATGGCCGGCGGGGTGGTGCTGACGGCGCTGGTGCTCGGGCGGTTCGGCTTCGACGTCGGCGCGATGCTCGGGTCGGCCGCCGACGCGAGCGGGAAGGGCGCCGACTTCCTCAGGCCCGGCCAGCGGTACGGCCAGGACGTCCCCGGCGACTCCTACCGGACGATCGTGAACAAGCTCGACTTCATCAGCCTCGCGCTCGCGCTGGTGCTCGGCACCGCGGGCCTGCCCCACATCGTCAACCGGTTCTTCACCGTGCCCGATTCGCGGGCCGCCCGGACATCGGTGTCCTGGGCGATCGGCCTGATCGGCGCCTTCTACCTGATGACGCTGGTCCTCGGGTTCGGCGCGGCCGCGCTGGTCGGACGGCAGGCGATCGTCGCGCAGGACCCGTCCGGCAACACCGCCGCGCCGCAGCTCGCGCGGGCCGTCGGCGAGCACGTCGCCGGACGGGCGGGCGGCCAGATCCTGCTCGCGTTCATCGGCGCGGTGGCGTTCGCGACGATCCTCGCCGTGGTGTCCGGGCTGGTGCTGGCGTCCGCGACGTCCCTGGCGCACGACGGCTTCGGCCAGGTGCTGATGCTCGGCCGCCCGCGCGAGTCGCAGGAGGTGGCGGTGGCCAGGGTCGCCTCGTTCCTCGTCGGCTCGGTCGCCGTGGTCCTCGCGGTCGTCGCGCAGAACCTGAATGTGGCGTTCCTGGTGGCGCTGGCGTTCGCGATGGCCGCGTCGGCGAACCTCCCGGCGATCGTGCTGTCGCTGTTCTGGCGGCGGTTCAACGCGGGCGGTGTCGTGGCGGGCGTCTACGGGGGCCTCGCCGCCTCGCTGGCGCTCGTGCTGCTGTCACCGGTCGTGTCCGGGAAGGTCGACCCGGTGACAGGCAGGAGCCTGTCGCTGTTCCCGAAGGGCGTCGACTTCCACCTGTTCCCACTGGAGAATCCGGGCCTCGTCTCGATCCCGATCGGATTCCTGTGCGCGGTCGTGGGGACGTTCGCCGCCCGGCGCGAGACCGACCCCGCCCCCTACGACGACCTGGCGGTGCGTGCGCTGACCGGCGCGGGCTCGCACTGACGGCGGTGCCGAAGCGGGCGGGCACGCGACCCCGGCAGGAAGATCCGCGCTGTCCTGGACCGTGCCCTAATGCGACGAGTGCCCGGGCCGCGGTGGGTTCGCGTGGCACAATGTTGGATCGCGCCCCAGGGGCGGACCACGGCCAACTGCCGGGAGGAGGTGCGGCGGCGTGTCCCATGCCGGTCGAGGCCCTGCACGGCACGGCCGTCCGGCAGGCCGTCCCGGAGCGAGGACCACGGCGGCGCTCGCCGTCCTGACGCTCGCCTCCGCGGCGGCGGTGCCCGCGTTCCTCACCTCCGAGGGCGCCCTCCCGGACGAGCGTTCCGCCCGCGGCACCGCGGCGGGCGCCCCCTACGCCTCGCGGACGGACCAGATCCGCGCCCGCGAATGGCACCTCGGCGTCCTGCGCGCCCCCCGGGCCTGGCGGTGGTCGCGGGGCACCGGCGTGACCGTCGCCGTCCTCGACACCGGCGTCGACCGGCGGCACCCCGACCTCACCGGCCGCGTCCTCGGCGGCCCCGACCTGACCGGCGGCGGGCGCCGTCCCGGCGGCCGCTACTGGGGCGTGCACGGGACGTCCATGGCGAGCATCATCGCCGGGCACGGTCACGGCCCCGGCCTCGCCGAGGGCATGATGGGCGTCGCCCCGCAGAGCCGTGTGCTGTCGGTGCGGGTCACGCTGGAGAACGACGACCCGCTGCGGCAGAACCCGCAGGCCGGCGGTGACCGCGACGCCATCGCCCGCGGCATCCGATACGCCGTCGACCACGGCGCCGACATCATCAACATGTCGCTCGGCGGCGGCCAGCTGCACTACAACGGCGCCCCCTCGCAGGAGGCCGCGATCAAGTACGCGCTCGGCCGCGGCGTGGTCTTGATCGCCTCCGCGGGCAACGACGGGTCCGGCGCCAACCGCAAGAACTTCCCCGCCGCGTACCCGGGGGTGATCGCGGTCGGCGCGCTCGACCGGCGGCTCCGCCTGTGGAAGGACAGCAACCGCCGCTCGCACGCCTCGGTGTGCGCGCCGGGCGTCGACATCGTCAGCGCCGACTCCAGCAACGGCTACGTCGTCGGGACGGGCACCAGCGCGTCCTCGGCGATGGTCGCGGGCGTCGCCGCGCTCGTCCGCGCGCGGTACCCCAGGCTGAGCCCGGAGGAGGTCCGCCAGGCGCTCGTCCAGGGATCGCCCTCGCGCCGCGGACGCCCGACGGGCTTCGCCGCCTGCCGCGGCCCCGTCGACGCCGTCCGGACGCTGATGGCCGCGGCCGCGCTCAACAAGACCTCCCGGGGCCTGGTCACGGCGCCGACGCCGGCCGCCGCGCCCGCACCGGCCGCCGCGTCCCCCGAGGAGGACCGCGACGTGCTGCTCCCGGCCGTCCTCGGCGGCGGCATCGTGCTGATCGTGCTGGGGCTCGTCCTCGGCTGGCGGCAGCGGCGCCGCCCCGACGAGGACGACGAGCCCGGCGGCGTCGTCCCCGAGTACGGGCTGCCGTCGTCGAGCGTGCCGCGCGAGGAGATCGGCGGGGCCGCCGCGTCCGCCGCCGAGCCCGTGATGCCGCTCGGCGCGCCGCCGCCGTCCCCGGCCGCGCCGCTCAGCACGCCGGTGTGGCAGAGCGCCGAGGCGTACACGGGTCCGCCGATGTACTCCGCGCAGGAGGAGTACGCGGAGGCCGGGGAGTACGCCGAATCGGGGACGTACGGAGTGTCCCGGGAGTACGGCGATCTGGGCGAGTACTCCGAACCGGGCGCGTACGCAGAACCCGGCGTGTACGGCGAGCCGGGCGCGTATGCCGAGCCTGGCGTCTACGGGGAGCCTGGCGCGTATGCCGAGCCCGGTGTGTACGGCGAGCCTGGCGTCTACAGGGAGCCTGTGGAGCATCCTGAGCCGGACATGTTCGCCGAGCCGCACCCACTGTCGCCCATGCCGCTGACCCCGCCCACGCCGGACGGGGCCGGGGAGACGCCTCCCGAGCCACCCGCGCGGCCGTCGACGCAGCCGCGGATCTTGACGTCGGAGCTGCGTCCGTTCGTCCCGAGCGAGTTCCCTCCGCTCTTCCCGCCGGGCCTGACCGGCGCCAACGGCCTGAACGGATCCAGCGGCCTGAACGGGTCTAACGGGTCGAATGGCGCGAACGGATCGAACGGATCGAACGGATCGAACGGATCGAACGGCACCAACGGGTCGCAGGGGCTCAACGGCACCAACGGGTCGCAGGGAAAGCACGCCAACGGGAACGACGGCGTCCCCAACGGCAGGCACCACGGCCCTCCGCCCCCGTCGGCCGAGCGCCCCCCGGACGGTCACGACCTCAACGGCGCCGAATTCGGCGGCCCGCCCTCGCCACCGCCGGACACCGGGACCACCTCCCCGTTCCCCGCGGTGCCCCCCGAGCCGCCGGACGACCCGCGCCCGCCCGCGCCGCCGCCCCCACCGCCCTCCGACGACGAGGACTACCGGCCTCCCTGGTGGTGAACGGGGACGCCGCCGCTACTCCGGCGGGCGTAGCGGGGGAGTCTCCGGCCGGACGATGACGTCCCGCGGACCCGTCGCGGAGCATCGACCCATCCGCACACAGGAAGGGTCGAAGGACCATGCTGACGACATTGGCGACACAGATCACGGCGCACCCGGGGGGCTGGCACGACGGCGGGGACCCGCCCGCGTTCTGGCCGGTCTTCCCGATCACGTTCGGGCTGTTCTGGCTGGCCGTGCTGGGCACGGCGTTCTACCTGATCCGCCGCCGGTGGACGGCGGGCGGGGGCGGGACGGCGACCTCGGCGGCCGCGGCGGACCCGTCGGCTCAGGCGCAGTCGATCCTCGCGGAGCGCTTCGCCCGAGGCGAGATCGACGAGGACGAGTACCTGATGCGCATGTCCGCCCTGCGCAACGGCGGCTGACGGCGGCCGCGGCGACCGGCGGCGACCGGCGGCGCGGTGGCGCGCAGCAGGGCCTGCCCGGGGTCAGTCGGCCCCGGCCTCCTCGAAGATCCGGTCGATGCCGTCCGGGTACATCGGCGCCCGGGCGGCCGCGTCGGCGAAGCGGGTGAGCAGCCGGGCGAACTCGGCGCGCTCCGGGCCCGTCCAGCCGGTCATGAGCTCGTCGAGGTAGGCGCGGCGGAACCGGTCGGAGACGGCCTTGACGCGCCGTCCCGCCTCGGTGAGCCCGAGGTTGGCGCGCCGCGCGTCCACGGGTGAGGGGCGCCGGGACACGAGGCCCGCGTCGATCGCGTGCCCGACGAGGCGGCTCGCGGTGGACGGGTCGACCTCCAGCCGCTCGGCGACGGCGCCCACGGTCACCTCGCAGGGGTCGGCGCCGCCCGGCTCGGCGTCGCCGCCCGGGGCGGTGTCCGGACGCGCGGGCGGCCCCGCCGTGAGCGCGGCGACGGCGTTCACGACCATCAGGTTGGAGATCTGGAGCGGCCGTCCGCCGGGGCCGCCGGACGTCTGGGCGCGGATGCGCTTCATCAGGTCGGGTTTGGCCCAGACGCGGCGGAGGTGGAACAGCGCGACGCCGATGTCGGCGAGGACGGGATCCGGGTCCTGCCCGGTGGGCCGTCCGGTGGCGGAGGTCTCCGTCGCCATGCAAGGTCTCCTGTCCCGGCCTGTCGTCGCCTGCCGTCCACCCTAACGGATGTAGTGTGCATATTTTCTTTACACGCTCCTTATACGCGGGCCGCGAAACGCCGGGCGGCTCCTGTGACTCATGATCGGAACGGGACACAAGGCGACGCAGAGCCGCAGGTGAAGGGGGATGTGGTGCACTGAAAGGGCCCCGGCCGTTCCGCGCGAACCGCCGGAACTTGTCGGCGCGGACGCGTAGCATGGCACCCTGCCGAACCCGGACGACCCGGGATCAGTAACCACAGAGGGGACCTCATGCGCGCGGCGGACGCCCCCGGTGATGACCCTCAACAGGACGGAAGCATGGACGATGGGTCAGCCCTCCAACCCGTGACCGACGACAGGGAAGACGACCACGCCTTTCCCGCCGACCTCCTCTCCGAGCGCGACCGCCAGATCCTCGCCTTCGAACGGCAGTGGTGGAAGTACGCCGGAGCCAAGGAGCAGGCCATCCGTGAGCTGTTCGACATGTCGGCTACGCGGTACTACCAGCTCCTGAACATCCTCATCGACCGGCCCGAGGCGCTGGAGTGCGACCCGATGCTGGTCAAGCGGCTGCGCCGGGTCAGGACGCAGCGGCAGCGACGCCGCGCCGCGAGCCGACTCGGCATCAGGCCCTGACATGGCCAACACTGGATGGTGTGAACTCTCCCCGCTCTCTGACGGCCGCCGGCTCTGACGGCCTGGACGCCATCCGTGACACTCCCGCAGGGGCCGTGCTCGGCTTCGACTTCGACGGCACGCTGGCGCCGATCGTGGACGATCCGTCCGCTGCCCGGGCCCACCCGGGCGCGGCCCCGGCCCTGGCACGCCTCGCCCCGCTCGTGGGCTCGCTGGTCATCGTGACCGGCCGTCCCGCCGCCGTCGCGGTGGAGTACGGCGGCTTCGCGGGCATCGACGGGCTCGTCGTGCTCGGCCAGTACGGGCGCGAACGCTGGGAGTCGGGCACGCTGACCGTGCCCGAGCCCCCGGCGGGCGTCGCCGAGGCACGGGCGAAGCTGCCCGGCGTGCTCGGCGCGGCGGGCGCCCCGCCCGAGACCTACGTGGAGGACAAGGGCCAGGCGCTCGCCGTCCACACGCGGCGGTGCGCCGAGCCCGAGGTCGCGCTCGAACGGCTGCGGAGCATCCTCGCCGCGCTCGCCGAGCGGACCGGCCTCGTCGTGGAGCCCGGGCGGTTCGTCCTCGAACTGCGCCCGCCCGGCATGGACAAGGGCGTGGCGCTCCGCTCGTTCATCGACGACCGCGGCGCGCGGCCGTCCGCCGTCCTGTTCGCCGGGGACGACCTCGGCGACCTCGCCGCGTTCGGCGCCGTCGAGGAACTGCGCGCCGAGGGCGTGCCGGGCGTGAAGGTGTGCAGCGGTTCCACCGAGGTCACCGCCCTGGCCGACCGCGCCGACGTGATCGTGGACGGCCCGCCCGGCGTGGTGGCGCTGCTCGATGCCCTCGCCCGGCGCGAGTGACCGCGCCGGGGTGACGGCGGTGAGACCGTCCTGGCGGGCGTGACCAGGGTCACCTTCGTGATCATCGGGTCTGCTGAGCCTCCGGTGCCGCCTGTGACGTATTACCTAATTGCGCGAAATTTGGTGAATTGCGGTTGTGGGCCGCGTGGGGAAGCGGAGGGCGAGGCGGATGGACCCGGACCCGTTCACGACGGGCCCGTTGGGCGCCCGGGAGACCAGCGGCGTCGAGGTGCGCCTCGGCGCTCCGCCACAGGCGGGGCGCCGGCGGCGCGGCTCCCGGAGGGCGCGCGGGACGCGGAGGCGGGCCGATCGCCGTGGCGGGCCCGTGGCGGCGGGGATGCTCGCCCTCGCTGTGCTCGCGGTCGTCGCGATCGTCCTCGCCTCGCTCGCCGTGGCCGGGCTGCTGCCGTCGCGCCGTTCCGATGGCGGCAAGGGCGGCGGAACGGTCCGCGCGGCCGACGCGCCGCTGCCGCGCAGCGGGACGGGCATCGAGGTCGGGACGGCGGACGGGGCCCGGTACCGCATCGCGGCGGTGACGGGAGGCGTGGGCGGCCCACCCGAGACGTCCTCCCAGTCGCCGCCGTCCAGGACGGCGTTCGCCTACGTCGAGTACATCCTCACCAACCCGACGAAGGGGCGGGTGCTGCTCGACTTCCCCGGTGACGTGTTCGTCAGGCGCGCCCTCGTCACGCCGCGCGCCCGGGGACGGTGCATGCCGCAGGCCGGTGTCCCCGAGAACCTGTGCACGCCGCCGACCACGAGCGAGGTGGTCCGGCGCCTCGCGGGCGGAGAGCTGATCCCAGGGAACGGGGGCGCCAGGTACATGCCGCCCGGCGCGTCCTACCTGGTGCGCGCGACGGTCGATGTGCCGGTCGCGCGGGCGCTGACCCGCAAGGACATGAGGCTGTACGTGTGGAGACAGCTCTATATGGCCGACCGGCTCGCGGAACAGGCCCCTTTTCCGCGCTGACGCGGGCGGGGACGGAACCGCCGTGGCCGGTCCGGTAGGTCCGGTGGCCACGGCGGTCGGTGTTCACTCGGCTTCCGGGTCGTCGGCGAGGATGCCGTAGAGGCGGCGGCGGGCGTCGTTGACGACGTCCAGCGCGCGCGCCTTCTGGGCTTCGCTGCCGACGGCCATCACCTGCTGGAGTGCTCCGAGGAGCTGGCCGATGGCCTCGCGGCCGCGCATGACGTTCTCGCCGGCGGCCTCGGTGACCTCGTCCCAGGGGGTGGAGGTCTGCGCCGACGCCTCCTCACGGCCCGCGTCGGTGAGGGAGAACAGCCGCTTGCCGCTCTGCTCCTCGCTGCTGACCAGGCCCTCGTCCTCCAGCATCTGGAGGGTCGGGTAGACCGAGCCGGGGCTCGGGCGCCAGACGCCGCCGGTGCGGTTGTCGAGCTCCTGGATCATCTCGTAGCCGTGCATCGCCCGCTCGGCGAGCAGGGCGAGCAGCGCCGCCCGGACGTTGCCCCGCCGGGTGCGGCGGCCACGGCCGCCCCTCCCGCGGTGACCGGGACCGGGACCGAAGCCCCCGCCCCAGGGGCCGAACGGATCGCCTCGGCGTCCGCGCTCCTCGGAGTCCCGGAACCCTCCGCGCCTTCTCGTGTGCTCACGCATCGCGTTCTCCTTCATGTCGTGATCGGTTGCGATGCATTAACGATATATCGAGATCGCTCGCGATGCAACAACGACGACGCAGGGACGGCATGAAAAAGCCCCCGAGCGGTGGTGTCCCCCTCGGCGAGGGGGTGTGCACCGCTCGGGGGCACGGATGAGGACGGGCGCCAGGGCGCCGAGGGGTCAGGGGCCGGTGACCGTCAGGTGGTCGAGAATGTCCGTGGTCGCGTTACGGCCGTCGGTCTCCTTGACCCGGATCCACAGGCCGAACTTCCCCGACTTGTCCCTGAGCCCGACCTCGGTCACCGACGGCGTCCCGGACTTGCAGGCGGTGAACCGCGTGACCGTCCCGCTCAGCGCCTTGTCGGGGGAGGTGTAGTTCTCCGGTGCGGCCTTGGTGCACTGCGCGTGGGCGGCGGCGCCCTGCGGCGGCAACCGTCCGTCCTGGACGTCGGTGGTCAGGCCGATGAAGACGCCGGGGCCCGCCCCGTCGCCCAGGAACGCGGCCATGTTCGGCGTCGCGCGCAGCACCGGCCGCGGCTGCGTGTCGCTCAGCCGGACGGTGGACGGCGTCCAGGCCGGCTCGGGCTGCTTCGGCCACGCCTTGGGGACGGCCGCCTTGATCTTGCCGGAGGCGTCGGTGACCTGGACGAAGTCCTTCGGGATCTTCGAGCCCTTCTTCGCTTCGCCGCCCCCGCCCTTGTCGTCGCCGGAGAACAGGGTGCCGAGGGCCAGCCCGCCGACCAGCGCGAGCGTCAGCACGACCGCGGTGATGATCAGCGGCGTGGCGAACTTCTTGGGGGCGCCGCCGCGGCCTCCGCCCTGCGGCGTGGGCCCGCCGGGACCACCCGGGCCGCCCGACTTGCCTCCGCCGATGCCTTTGAGCTTGCCGAGCAGCCCGCCCTTGCCCCCGCCGCCCGGCTGCGGACCCTGGCCGTGCTGCTGCCCAGGGCCGGAAGGAGGCGGCTGGAAACCGGTCGGCGGCGGGGGGTACTGGCCCCCCTGACCTGGGCCCTGCCCAAGACCCGCCGGACCACCTGGCCCACCCGGACCACCTGGCCCACCCGGACCACCTTGACCTGCGGGACCGCCGGGACCGCCGGGACCGCCGGCGCCTGCCGGGCCGCCTGGACCGGCCGGTCCGTGGGGGACCGGGGCGTTCTGTGGAGAACCGCCCTCGTGCGGGACCGGGAACGCGGCCGTCCTGCTGTCGGCGTCCGCGGGGCCCGCTCCGCCCTGCGGCCCCGGAGGGCCGGCATAGGGCTGCTGCTGGAGGGCCACCGTGCGGTCGTCGTCGGGGTCGGCCGGCTGCTGGACGCTCCCGCCGAACGGCACGCCGCCGCCGGGCTGGTCCACGACCGTCGCGGGCTCCCCCCGGACGGGCGGTCTCGGCGGCACACGCATCTCGGACGTGTGCACGTCGTCCTCGCTACCGGACTGGTCGAAACGACCGGGCCGGTCGAAGCCCCCCGGCTGGTCGAACTGGGTCGACGGAGCCCGGCCGCCGGGTTGCCCCTGCGCGGCCGCGGGTGTCCGTCCCTGGCCTGGCGGCTGGTCCCAGCCCTGGCCCGGCTGCTGAGCGTGTCCCGCCGGGCCGGGCGGCGCGGGAGCGGCTCCCCGCGCCTGCGCGGCCGAGCCGTCCTGGTAGAAGTCCTGGATCGTCGCGTCCGCCTCGATGACGGGCGCCTGTGCCCGCGGCCGCCCCTGCGGACGGCCCGCGGGCCCGCGCGAGGGCGGGGCGGTCCCCGGCATCGACGTCGGCCGCAGCGTCGACAGCGCTTCCGCGAACGCCTCCGCGGTCGGCCACCGCTTCTCCCGCTCGACCTCCAGCGCGCGCAGGATGACCTGGTCGGCCGCGGGCGGCAGTCCTTCGCGCAGCTCGCTCGGCGGGGACTTCACCGGCGCCGGGCCCGGGGCCCTCCCGGTGAGCATGTGGTAGGTCAGCGCGCCCAGCCCGTACACGTCCGCGCGGACGTCGAGGCCGCCGCCGAACCGCGCCTGCTCCGGCGACATGTAGCCCGGCGTGCCGACCGGCAGCGTGAAGGCGCCGGACGCGTGCGCGAGGGCCTTGGCCAGGCCGAGGTCGGCGATGAGCAGCTTCTCGCCGCCGTCCGCCGTCGACTGGAACAGCACGTTGGACGGCTTGAGGTCGCGGTGGATGACGCCCAGCGTATTGATCACCTCGACGCCGTAGGCGATCTCCTCGGCGAGGGCAAGGGCCTCGTTGACCGGAAGTGGCCGTTCGCGCATGCGATCCGCGAGTGTCCCGCGGTCGGCGTAGGACATGACGAAATAGGGACGCCCATCGGGCAGGTCACCGATGTCGTGGACCCGCACCAGCCGCTCAGAGTCGGCGCGGCGCAGGATCCGGGCCTCCTCCAGGAAACGATTCCGCACGTCCAGGTCGTC
Source organism: Actinomadura graeca (assembly GCF_019175365.1). Taxonomy (NCBI): domain Bacteria; kingdom Bacillati; phylum Actinomycetota; class Actinomycetes; order Streptosporangiales; family Thermomonosporaceae; genus Actinomadura; species Actinomadura graeca. Next base: position 6,051,931 of record NZ_CP059572.1, read on the forward strand.
GATGAGGCTTCCGGACAGCACTTTTATGGCGACCTGCGACTCAAGTGCGTCGTCGTGCCCGAGCCACACAGACGCGAACGCCCCGGAACCCAGGACGCGATCGATTCGGTAACGGCCGACTGATGGTGGGAAGGACACTCCCGTATCATGCCCAACAAACGGGGTGAGTGTGCGAACGAGCATTGAGGCGCCGCATGGCATTCGATGAAAGGACCGAGGAGCTGGCGGTCAAGGCCGCCCAGGGCGATCAGACCGCCCTCAACGAGCTCCTCCGCAAGATCGAACCGGACGTGCTGCGGCACAGCTCCCGGTTCCTGCCCTGCCGGCAGGACGCCGAGGAGGCGTGCCAGGACGCGCTCCTCCAGGTCGCGCGGAACATCCACCGCTTCGAAGGCCGGTCGCGGTTCAGCACGTGGCTGCACGTCGTCGTCGCCAACTCCGCGCGCTCGACCTACCGTTCGCTGAAGCGCCGGTCCGTCGAACAGGCCGGCGAGCTTCCGCAGCAGCGTCCCGACCCGCGCCGCACCAGCGTCATCGCCGGCTCGCGCGTCGACATCCTGGACGCCATGGAGGACCTGGAGGCCCGCAAGCCGGACCTCATCCAGGCCCTCGTCCTGCGCGACGTCTCCCAGCTGGAGTACGCCGAGATCGCAGAGCAGCTCAAGCTCCCCCTCGGCACGGTGAAGTCCCGCATCCACGAGGCGCGCAAGCAGGTCCGCCAGACCCTGGGCGACTCCTACACCTGATCCGGTCCCGTCCCCCCTTCCTCCGATCCGCACCCCCCTTTCCTCCGTCCGCCGCCCGGCCCGCCGCCGCGCCCCGTCCATGCGGGGTAGATCATCCGGTGGCGGGCGGTCAGAGGTCGGTCATCGCTCGGCAACCATGCTCCAAGAGGCCGTCCCGGGCACGCGCGCGTCCGCCACGATGCCGTGCATGTCTCCAGGCCAGCTCGGTGCCCGTCCCGACCGTCCCATCTTCGTCCTCGGCTGCCCCCGATCCGGGATGGCCCTGCTGCGGCTGATGCTGGACGCGCACCACCGCATCGCGATGCCCGCCGACACCAGGTTCCTCCTGCCCGCCTACACGGCCAGGTGCGAGTTCGGTGACCTGCGCGTCAGGGAGAACAGACATGCGCTGGCGGAGTGGATCATCGGGCGGCGGGAGACCCGGTTCCGGACGCTCGGCCTCGACCCCGCCGAGGTCATCGAGGAGATCGTCGCCGGGCCGCCGACCCTCGGGTCGGCGCTCGCCCTCGTCTTCCGTGCCCACGCGCGCCGGCACGGCAAGCCGCGCTGGGGGGACGCGCGGCCGAGCTACTCGCGGCATGTCGGGCCGCTGCTGCGGATGTTCCCCGACGCGCAGTTCGTCCACCTCATCCGCGACGGGCGGGACTGCGTCGCGTCCCTGGAGGAGGCGCCCTGGTACCGGCAGGACGTCCACCACGCGATCGCGGCGTGGCGCGAGGCCATCGACACCGGGCGGCGGCTCGCGGCGCGTCTGGACTACGACGCCTACTACGAGATCCAGTACGAGCGGCTCGTCGCAGACCCGGCCGATGAACTGATCCGCCTCTGCGGGTTCCTCGGCGAGGAGTTCGACCCGGCGATGACGCGGCCCGAGGATCTCGCCGGGCAGACCGTCCCGGACCGGGCGGACGACCACCGACGGGTTTTGGACGACCGCGTACGGCCCGCAGGAGACCACGCACGGCCCGCAGGAGACCACGCACGGCCCGCAGGAGACCACGCACGGACGGCGGGAGACCACGCACGGACGGCGGACGGCCCCATCACGTCCAGCCGTGTAGGCGCGTGGGCGCAGCGCCTCGACCCTTGGGAGATCAGCCTCGCCGAGGCCGCGTTCGGCGGGCGGCTGGCCGAATACGGCTACGAGCCGAGCGGCCTGCCCCGCCCGCCCGCGGCGCAGCTCGCCCGCTTCGGCAGGACGAGCGCCCACCGCCGTGTGGCTCAGCGCAAGGCCGACCTGCGCGAACGCTGGCAGCGCCACCACGAACCGGGACCGGTCGAATCGCTTCTGATCCTCGAAACATCCGTCCCGGAGCCCTCCGCCTCCTGAGGGGCGCGCCGGAGCGGGTCAGCCGAGGGGGCTGTTGGGCGAGAGAGAGGGTCGCTAGGCGAGGGGCTGTGATTCGGGGAGCTGCTAGTCGAGGGCGCTCAGCTGGTCGGCGAACCAGCGTTGCGGGGGGAGCGCGGTCGCTGCGGCGGCCAGGCGCGCGCAGCGTTCCGCGCGCTGCGCGCGGGGCATGAGGAGGGCCCGGTGCAACGCCTCCGACGTCTGTGACACGTCGTAGGGATTGACCATGAGGGCGTCGTCGGACAGCTCGGCCGCGGCCCCCGCCTCGCGGGAGAGCACGAGCACGCATCCGCGCTCCGCCAGGACGGGACCCTCCTTGGCGACCAGGTTCATGCCGTCCCGGATCGGGTTGACCAGCAGCACGTCGGCGAGCCGGTACGCGGCGAGGGAACGCGGATAGTCGTCGTTGACCTGGAGGACCAGCGGATCCCAGGTCGGCGTGCCGAACTCGTCGGCGATCTGTTTCGCCGTCCGCTGCACCGCCGCCGTGTACTCGCGGTACTCGGGCAGGTCGTAACGCGACGGGTAGGCGAACGCCAGGTGCACGACGCGTCCGCGCCACTCGGGGTGGTTGGCGAGCAGCTCCCGGTATGCGGCCAGGCCCCGCACGATGTTCTTCGACAGTTCCGTACGGTCGACGCGCACGATGAGCTGCCGGTCGCCCACCTGCTCGCGCAGCGCGCGCGCCCGCTCGGCGACATCCTGTTCGGCGGCGCGCCGGCGCAGCGCCCACGCGTCGACGCCGAGGCCGTGGACGCCGATGCGCGTCACGTGCCCGGCGAGGGCGACCGTCCGCGCCGTCCGGTCGACGCGCGCGCCCGGCAGGAACCGCGCGCAGCAGTCGAGGAACGCCTCCGCCCACCGGTCGGTGAGGAATCCGGCGTGGTCGGCGCCGAGGACGCCGTGCAGGATCCGCTCGCCGATGTCGTCCGGGAGGAGGCCGTAGTACTCCGGCGGCGCCCACGGCGTGTGCGAGAAATGCGCGATCCTCAGGTCCGGGCGGCGGTCGCGGAGCATACGCGGCGTGAGCGACAGGTGGTAGTCCTGGATCGCCGCCTTCGCGCCGGGCGCGGCGTCGCGGGCCAGGGCGTCCGCGAAGGCCGCGTTGTACGCCTCGTACGACTGCCAGTCCCGGCGCGCGCGTCCATCGAAATGAGGGCTGCGCGGGGTGTCGTACAGCAGGTGGTGCACGAACCACAGCGTCGAGTTGGCGACGGCGTTGTACGCGCGGTGGAAGGTGGCGGCCGGAATGTCCAGCATCCGGACGGCCGCGCCGCCGGTGTCGTGGCCCGCCCGGTCGAGCCGCCCGTCCGGGGCCTGGCGCGCCGCGGCGCGGTCGGCCTCGCCGAGGGCCGCGCACACCCACAGCACCTCGGGCGGCACCGACGTCTCCGGCGAGGGGCCCGCCGCGTGGGCCCCGCCGGGAGGACGCGACGCCGCGCCGGGCCGTTCGGCGAAGCGCGGCGGCCCCGGATCCCGGAGCGCGCCCGTGACACCGGCGAGACCCGACACCAGCCCGCCGCCCCCGCGCCGCATGGTCAGCGACCCGTTCTCCGAGAGCGAGAACGACACCGGGCCCCGGTTCGACGCCACCAGCACTTGGCTCATACCGGCAGGGTCTCAGCTGGGGCCGGACGGCTTCAAAGTGGCCCGCGGGATAGGACGACCGTAAACGGGGACGTCCCCGATCTACCGGATTAGGGTGATCCGCCCTGGGTAACCGATCGGGATGAGCAGGTCCGAGACGCGCAAGACCGTCCTTGTCGCCGGTGCGGCGAACCTCATCCTCGCGGTCACGAAACTGGTCGCCGGGGTGCTCGCCGGGTCGAGCGCGATGCTCGCCGAGAGCGCCCACTCCGTGGCCGACACCCTCAACCAGGGCTTTCTGTTCGCGTCCCTGCAGCGCAGCGCCCGCCCTCCCGACCGGCGCCACCCGTTCGGATACGGCAACGAGCGCTATTTCTGGTCACTGCTCGCCGCGTTCGGGATCTTCGTCGCGGGCGCCGGGTTCTCCATCTTCGAGGGCATCCTCACGATGACCGGCCATGGCGGCGAGGGGACAAAGGTGTGGCTGGCCTACGCCGTCCTGGCCCTCGCCGCCGTGCTGGAGGGCGCGTCCTGGGTGCGGGCATACACGCAGGCGCGCCGCGAGACCCGCGACAACGGCCGCGACCTCGTCGAGCACGTCCGCCGGACGCCCGACGTCACGTTCAAGGCCGCGCTGTTCGAGGACTCCGCGGCCATGATCGGCCTCGCGTTCGCCGCGGCCGGGCTCACCCTCCGGGAGATCACCGGGTCCGCGTTCTGGGACGGGCTCGCCTCCGTCCTCATCGGGCTGCTGCTCGTCGTCGTCGCGTTCGTCCTCGGCCGCGACAGCATGGGCCTGCTCATCGGCCGGGCCGCCGACCCCGCCGACCTGCGCGTGATCCGCGCCGAGATCGTCGGCGCGCCCGGCGTCACCGGTGTGGACGAGCTCCTCACCATGCACTTCGGCCCCGAGGAGCTGCTCGTCGCCGCCAAGGTCCACTTCTCGGACGACATCAGCGCCGACGAGGCCGAGGACGTCGCGGGCGCGATCGACCGGCGGCTCCGCGAGCGGGTCCCGATCGTCCGCCACGTCTTCCTCGACCCCACCCAGAGCCCGTCCGAGGACCGCGCCCGGGACGCGGGCCCCCCGGGCGACCCCGCGGGCGTGGCCGCCGAACCCCAGGGTGACGGAGGAGCCGGCGTGATCAAGGACGCACCAGGGTAACGTCTGGATCGGGCCGCCCACCTGTCTGGCATCGGGTCGGATCATGTAAAGTTCGCATACGAGCCGATAGCGCTCAAGCGGGGGCACCGTCCTCGCCGACAACTGAATACCGCTCATCCAGAGGGGTGGAGGGACCGGCCCTGCGAAGCCCCGGCAACCACCCGGCTAGTGCGCGCTCGCGATCCTGCGAGGCCGGCCGGGAGATGGTGCCAACTCCGGCCTGCGACCAAGGTGGCGCAGGGAAGATGGGGAGAAAGGCCTCGCCCACATGGCACTCACGCCTGCCGTCGATCTCGGACCCGCTACCGCCCTCGTCTGCCGCGAATGCGGCACCACACGCGATCTCGGCCCGCACTACGCGTGCGAGGAGTGTTTCGGCCCGCTGGAGATCGCCTACGACTTCGGCGGGATCACCCGCGCGGACATCGAGTCCGGGCCCCGCAACATCTGGCGCTACCGCGGGCTGCTGCCCGTCCCCGCCGGTGTCGTGGACACCCCGAACACCGAGCCCGGCCTCACCCGCCTCGTCCGCGCCGACAACCTCGCCGAGGCCCTGGGCCTCCAGAGCCTGTGGGTGAAGGACGACAGCGGCAACCCGACCCACTCCTTCAAGGACCGCGTCGTCGCCGTCGCGCTCGCCGCCGCCCGCGAGCTGGGCTTCAAGGTGCTGGCCTGCCCGTCCACCGGGAACCTCGCCAACGCCGTGGCCGCCGCCGCGTCCCGCGCCGGGATCCGCAGCGCGGTGTTCGTCCCGTCCGACCTGGAGTCCCAGAAGATCATCACGACGGCGGTCTACGGCGGGACGTTCGTCACGGTGGACGGCAACTACGACGACGTCAACCGGCTCGCGTCCGAGATCGCGGGCGAGCAGGAGGACTGGGCGTTCGTCAACGTCAACGTCCGGCCCTACTACGCCGAGGGCTCCAAGACGCTCGGCTACGAGATCGCCGAGCAGCTCGGCTGGCGGCTGCCCGACCAGATCGTGGTCCCGGTCGCCTCCGGCTCCCAGCTCACGAAGATCGACAAGGCGTTCGGCGAGCTGATCAAGCTGGGCCTGGTCGAGGACAGGCCGTACCGCGTGTTCGGCGCGCAGGCCACGGGCTGCGCCCCGGTGGCCGCGGCGTTCAAGGCCGGGCACGACGTCGTCCGCCCGGTCAAGCCGGACACGATCGCCAAGTCCCTCGCGATCGGCAACCCCGCCGACGGCCCCTACGTCCTGGACGTGGTGCGCCGCACCGGCGGTACGGTCGAGGACGTCACCGACGAGCAGGTCGTCGAGGGGATCCGGCTCCTCGCCCGCACCGAGGGGGTGTTCGGCGAGACCGCCGGCGGCGTCACGGTCGCGACCCTGCGCAAGCTGGTCGCCTCCGGGGCGCTCGACCCGTCCGCCGAGACCGTGATCATCAACTCCGGGGACGGGCTGAAGACCCTGGACGCGGTGGCGCCCGTCGTCGCCCCGTCCGCGAACATCGCCCCGTCCCTGGAGGCGTTCCGCGCCGCCGGCCTCGCCTGACAACGAAGGAGCAACCACATGAGCAGCGTGTCCGTCCGCATCCCGACCATCCTGCGGACCTACACCGGCGGCGAGGCGGAGGTGAAGGCCGAGGGCGCCACTCTCCGCGCGGTCGTCGCCGACCTGGAGTCCAGCTACACGGGCATCTCCGGCCGCATCCTCGACGACGCGGGCAAGATCCGCCGGTTCGTCAACGTCTACGTGGGGGACGAGGACGTCCGCTTCGTCGACGGCCTGGACACCGCCACCCCCGACGGCGCCCAGGTGTCGATCATCCCCGCCGTCGCGGGAGGCTGACGCCCACCGGGGCTTTTCGGGTAAAGCCTCATCATGGGCATTGCGAACTTCATGGCCGGCTCGGTCCTGGCGCACCCCGCGGTGCGCCAGGTCGAGCTCGCCGGCTCCCGGGCGCGCGGAACCGCCACCGAACTCTCGGACTGGGACTTCCACGTCTACGTCGACGACTTCGCCCACGTGGCCTCCGACCTGCCGGAACTCGCCCGCCCGCGGAACCCCCTGGCCGCCCAGTGGGACCCGCTCGGAGAGGTCGCGAGCTACCTGCTGATCTTCTCCGGCCCCACCAAGGTCGACCTGCTCTTCCCGGACGTCCCCCGTCGCTCGAACCCGCCCTGGCGCGTCGGCCCCGACACCCTCGCGGCCATAAACGCTCACTTTTGGGACTGGACTCTATGGCTGGTGAGTAAGCGCCGCCGCGGTATGACGGACCGGGTCCGCGGCGAACTGCTGGGCATGAGCCGGCACATCCTCGAACCGCTGGGCATCCGCTCCGTCCCGCCCAGCCTCGAAGACGCGGCGGCCCGCTACATCCGCGCCCGCGACCGCCTGGAGACCCGCTACGGCCTGCATCTTTCCCGGCGGCTCGAACAGGAGGTCCTCCCGCTCGTCCACTACCGGCCGTCCGGCCTGGCGTCCTGACGTCGGACCTGTTCGCTAAGGTCGTCCCCGATCACGCCGAGTCGACCCCGCCGCGGCCCGCGAGGCCACGGAGACACGGGTGTTCACGGACCCGCGAAGAAGGGGCGAGGTCCGAGACATCACGAGGACGAGCGGCAGGTTCGATATGGCGCAGGGCACGGTGAAGTGGTTCAACGCCGACAAGGGGTACGGCTTCATCTCCGTCGACGGCGGTCAGGACGTCTTCGTCCACTACTCGGCGATCCAGATGGAGGGCTACCGCAGCCTGGAGCAGGGCCAGCGGGTCGAGTTCGAGATCGCCAAGAGCGACAGGGGCTTCCAGGCCGAGGCGGTGAAGGTCCTCTAAGCCACCCCGCCCGCTCCCGCGGCAAGCGCGCCCCCGCCCGACGAGGCCCCCATCAGGCGGGTTGTTCAATCGTCACAGATAGTTGACTGAACTAGCGCTGAGTAGTCGGATGGGATCGCCTCAAGGACTCCAACTGGAAGGGCGGTCATGTCCCGTTTCACCCGCCTCTCGGCCACCGGAACCATCCTCGCCACGCTGCTGGTCCAGCTCGCAGCATCTCCAGCGGCCGAAGCGGTCTCGGTCGACGCCCCCACCGCTTTCCGGAACGTCGGGACGGGGCTGTGCCTTGCGGGCAACGACAGGGGAGACGTCTACGCGGTGGGCTGTACGGGCAGCAGCTACCAGCAGTGGGCTCAGCAGTAGTCTCGATCGGCAGTCGCGCGTGACTCCCAGTGCCGGCGGAGTCTGGTGCAGGGTCTCGCCCCGAATGTCGCAGCTCGTGCTGGACACTCCGTGACCATGCTGCACGGGACGTACGCGCGCTGCATCGACAGTGAAGAGATCATGAACCGGCGCCGAGACCGGCGCTCGGTGCCCCTCAAGCCCCTGCCGTAGAACACGCGGACAGACGGCGCCCCTCCCACGCGCGGCTCCGACGCAGGTGAGAACGCGTTCGGTCAGCCAGGTGAACCTTCCCCCGGCACGGGCATGCGCCGCTTGCACTCGACAGGGTAGAGTGCTAAAAAACGGTTGGCACTCCAATGTGGAGAGTGACAGCTTCACACAGTGTGGGTCGGGGCGATGAGGTCCCGGTCCGGCGGCGGAATGGCAGCCGTCGGCCCGGTGGCCGTCCGTCGCGGGCGTCGGCTCGATCCTTTTAGCCACCTTGTTCCGGGAGGACTGGAGCCTATGGCTGCAAAGATGATCGCGTTCGACGAGGAGGCCCGTCGCGGTCTCGAGCGCGGCATGAACCAGCTCGCCGACGCCGTGAAGGTGACCCTTGGTCCCAAGGGCCGCAACGTCGTGCTGGAGAAGAAGTGGGGCGCTCCCACGATCACCAACGACGGTGTGTCGATCGCCAAGGAGATCGAGCTCGAGGACCCGTGGGAGAAGATCGGCGCGGAGCTCGTCAAGGAAGTAGCCAAGAAGACCGACGACGTCGCCGGTGACGGAACCACCACCGCGACCGTCCTGGCCCAGGCGCTGGTGCGCGAGGGCCTGCGGAACGTGGCCGCCGGGGCGAACCCGATGTCCCTCAAGCGGGGCATCGAGGCCGCGGTCGAGCGGGTGAGCGAGGAACTGTCCAAGCTCGCCAAGGACGTGGAGACCAAGGAGCAGATCGCTTCGACGGCCTCCATCTCCGCCGGTGACGCGCAGATCGGCGAGATGATCGCCGAGGCGATGGACAAGGTCGGCAAGGAAGGCGTCATCACGGTCGAGGAGAGCCAGACCTTCGGTCTGGAGCTTGAGCTGACCGAGGGCATGCGCTTCGACAAGGGCTACATCTCGCACTACTTCGTGACCGACCCCGAGCGGATGGAGGCGGTCCTCGAGGACCCGTACATCCTGATCGTTCAGGGCAAGGTGTCGGCCAACAAGGACCTGTTGCCCGTCCTCGAGGGCGTCATGCAGTCCGGCAAGCCGCTGCTGATCATCGCGGAGGACGTCGAGGCGGAGGCCCTGGCCACGCTGATCGTCAACAAGATCCGCGGCATCTTCAAGTCCGTGGCCGTCAAGGCCCCGGGCTTCGGCGACCGCCGCAAGGCCATGCTGAACGACATCGCCGTCCTCACCGGCGGCCAGGTCATCAGCGAGGACGTCGGCCTCAAGCTCGAGAACACCACGCTCGACATGCTCGGCCGGGCGCGCAAGATCGTCATCGCCAAGGACGAGACCACGATCGTCGACGGTGCCGGCGACGCCAACGAGATCGCGGGCCGGGTCAACCAGATCCGCACCGAGATCGACAACACCGACTCCGACTACGACCGCGAGAAGCTCCAGGAGCGCCTGGCCAAGCTCGCGGGCGGCGTCGCGGTGATCAAGGCCGGTGCCGCGACCGAGGTGGAGCTCAAGGAGCGCAAGCACCGCATCGAGGACGCCGTCCGCAACGCCAAGGCCGCGGTCGAGGAGGGCATCGTCCCCGGTGGTGGCGTCGCGCTGCTGCAGGCCGGCACCAAGGCGTTCGACAAGCTGGAGCTCGCGGGCGACGAGGCCACCGGTGCCAACATCGTCAAGCGCGCTCTGGAGGAGCCGCTGAAGCAGATCGCCGTGAACGCCGGCCTCGAGGGCGGCGTCGTGGTGGAGAAGGTCCGCTCGCTCACCCCGGGCGAGGGCCTCAACGCCGCCAGCGGCGACTACGTCAACATGTTCGAGTCGGGGATCCTCGACCCGGCCAAGGTGACCCGGTCCGCGCTGCAGAACGCCTCGTCGATCGCCGCGCTGTTCCTGACCACCGAGGCCGTCATCGCCGAGAAGCCCGAGAAGAACCCGGCCCCGGCGGGCGGCATGCCCGACGCCGGCGGCATGGACTTCTGAGCGGGTCGGTAAGCCGTACGCCTCCGTGCGTATAGAGGGGCGGTTCCCTGGGAACCGCCCCTCTTGGCGTCCCGGCGGCCCCACCGCCCTTCCGCTGTCCGCCGACTGTCCTTCGTCCGACTTGTCTACAAGGCTCCTGCGCCGCCTTCAGTCGCGCTGCCTGCCCACCGCGGAGATCATGCCTCGGGTCCGCGCGGACGTAGCAGGCCGGTAACCGTCCGGGCACCGTGGGAGCGCAGGCGGTCGAGGACGCCTTTAAGCCTTACGACGGGAAACGCGAGACGACGTAGCGAACGCATTCGCCGGTGCGCTCTCCGCTTCGACACCACCGCCGCCGAACCTGCGAAATCCCATCAGCCGAAACCGCCTGTGGCCGTCTGAGTTCGCAGCCTCTCGCCGTCGGCAAGAACGTCCTCCAGCCGGGTGACAATGTCTGCCAAACGGTACTCGACTAGCGCTCCCCTTTGCCTCACCACCGGTACCCACGTCGTCCCTGCGCCGCAGGTCACGCACGGTTCACCCGAACAGCATCCTGATTTACATGGCAGATTCCCTACGCCTTTCAGCTTCTTCGGGCGCCCGTCATTCGTCCGGGGACGCGCGACGGTGGTCTCGCGCGATCGCTCGTACCGCCGCCGGATCAGTTCCTTGACCGTGCTCGGCAGCGCCGTCTCGAATTCGATAAATCGATACCCACCCATCCGAGACGCTGTGGCTGCTGCGCATAGGCCAGGCCGATTACGACAGATCCCGTCGGGGAGCCGGGCGTCCGCCTGCGCCACGTACTCGATGACCCCCACCACCCACCTGGCACCCCGGACCGTCCGCGCTGCGGACGCTGTCCGAGAACCGCGACGCGCGCTGGATCGCCGGTTGTGACCGCTGCCGCGGGCAGCCGCTGGAGCCGCGCGCTTTGCAACGTTCACGCCGGACATCGCGTACAGCACCGACGACCTGGCGGTGATGCAGGCCCTGGGGGCGGCACGACTCGGTGTCACCGCCGTTCGGGCCTGGCACTTCGGGTCCTACCTAGACACCGTTGCGAGGCCACCGAGGTGCCCGGGAGGTCCTACCCGGCATACGCGGCAACCCACGGCGAACTGCCCGATCCGCCGACGGCCATGGCGCTGTTCGCCGCCCTGCGCCAAGCCGCTTGATTCCGGCGTCGCCATGTGATCCGCCGTCACCGTCTTCGCGCGTTCGTCCCTCGCATGCGTTCGGATCGCCGCCCGAGCGCGGTGTCGCCGACCGCGCGTCCGTCCATGTCGATCCCGGACGGCGAGTGGCCTCTGCCAGTGAACGTCCGCCGCTCCCGCGTCCGGCAGCGGCGCCCTCGCCGCGGCCGAGGTCCAGGGCGGTGCCGGGCGGCAGCGCGGTGGTTCTGCGCACCGGGATGGCATCGGGGTCACCGCTCCAGATCCTCTCGTGCCACAGATCGTTCATGCGAGTGCGCGGCCTCGGCCTGGCACGGCGTCTTCCACAAGCGGTTTGTGTCGCGCATCGCGGTTGACCCGCCGACCGCCGGAAGTGGCGGGCCACCGGTCACGCTCGTGCAGTCGTAGCGAGGCGACATCGGAGATGTAAGCGCTGGTCAGGCCATGCTGCCACCCAATGCCCCGATCTCGGCGGAGGTCTCGAACCAGACCTGACGCGCCTGCGGTCTGTGGCAATCGCGGTTCGACGGGTTCTCTGAGTTCGGTGGTTTGGAGAGTGGAAGCCGACGTCGAGTGCGCTCACGTCACCTTGCGTGAAGCCCCCGCACGGCTTCCTTCGATTTGTGTAGAACCTCGACGCCAGAAGGTGCTTGCCCGAACGTGAGGCCGCCTGGGTACCGCCAGGTCACGTGGATGCCGGACTGGGAGCGCTCATCGCGCGGATCGGGCTGCCCTCGCAAGTGCTTCCCCCAGGGGGCTGTGCTTGGCAGGATCGCAGCTTGGGTGGACGTCGCACTGCGCGAGCATCGTGACGATCCATGGGGCGATCGAGAGGACAGGAGAACGAGTGCGTGACGTGTTCAGCTCACCGGTGCTCAAGATCGAACAGCCGCGCAGGGGGCCGTTCGCCAAGTCGCGGTACAGAGTGCTCGACGGGGACGGCACCGTCCTCGCCGTCGCGGGGGAGGCGAGCGAGAAGAACCGGGGGGAGTCGCTGCGCACGGTGTTCCCGGGCAAGTCCGACCTCGATGCGCGCGCCGTCGTCCTGACCATCCCGGACGGCGAGCCATTCCTCGTCATCGACAAGCAGTCCGGGCGCGAGCTCACCGAGGTGCGCCTGCCTGACGGCGAAGCCGTCGGCTCTTTCGTGACGGAGCGCGTCGGCCGGCGCTACGCGATCCGCGACGGTGAGAACAAGACGATCGGCACGGTCTCCGTGGACGTGCCGCGCAACAACTTCGCGGTGACGGACGCCGACGGCGGCAAGGTCGCCCACGTGCGTAAGAAGTGGGCGGGCCTCGCCACCCACCTGCTGACGACCGCGGACAAGTACAGCGCGGAGATCTTCGATCCGGTCCGGGAACCGCTGCGGACGATGGCGGCCGTGACGGCGATCGTCATGGACCTGAACCTGCACGAGTCCAAGGAGATCACCTGACCGCGAATCGCGGGTATCGGCGGACGATCACGCGTAGGGCTTCCCGTGCCGCGAGCGCGGAGGTACGTTCCGATCGTGCAGGCCATGCCAGGACGACCGAACGGCTGGTGGATCTCACCGGCCATTCCGAGCATCGCGAACTGCGTCCTCGCCCTGCTCTGGATCTTCTCGGCACTGGGGGGCTGGGGTGACGCCGCCTTCTGCGGAGACGATGACGCGCACGACCCCCGCTGCGGAGCCGCTTTCGAAGACGCCGTCCTCTTCTCGGTCCCGGTCGCCTTGCTCGCGACCGGGCTCGCCGTCGCCGCCTGGGTGATGCCCGCCCTCCGGCAGAACGCGGGACGGTTGGACGCGTTCCTCACCGTGGCGGCGATCGTCTGGGTGCTGGCCGAAGGGGTCCTCTTCGTAGGCGGGTACCTGGCGCAACCGTGAGCGGCACCGGGTGCGGCCTTCGACGCAACTCCCGAACGATCGTGGCAAGAATTTTTTTGATGTCCTGAAGCGTGATGAATGGGGCGTATGACCGGGACGATCCGGGGCAAACCCCAAGGTCGGACGGTCGGGCGCCCCGCCGGAGCTCCCGCGGAGCGGCCGAGTCCGCCACGCTGAAGCGCGCGAGGTGGTTTGACGTCGTCCTCTCGGGGGCATACTGTTCACTTCGCCCCACAGGGAGCAGCACGCCGGACGGCGGGCGGCCTTGATGGGGAACCCAACTATCGAATCAGCCGACGCGGCTTCGTCGTGTCTGCTGTCCGGTGGTGGGCCGGGACGGCTCGATTTTGAGAATCGCGCCGGGTCTGGTGAAATAGCGTCACCGCCTGAAGGGGCCGCGCAAGCGGAACTGGAAGGCGTTATCGGAAAAGACCGGAAATTGACAAGCCGGACGGATCCGATAAAGTAAAAGAGTCGCCCCGGAGCGAGGCTCGTGAAAGCGGGTCAAGCGCGGTGGGTGTCCGTTTCTTGAGAACTCAACAGCGTGTTAAAAGCCAGTGCCTTTATCGGCTCGGCCGGCAGGCCGGGTCGCCCCGTGCCATCGTTCTTTGGTGTTCGGTGGCGGGGATTTCTTTGAGGCAATGCGATCCTCCATCCGTGGGGGGTTGTTTGCTGGGATTTTCTTCGGAGGTTTGGCTGCCTGGGGTTCGCCCCCTGGGTGGTCGTGTGGCCTTGATGGAGAGTTTGATCCTGGCTCAGGACGAACGCTGGCGGCGTGCTTAACACATGCAAGTCGAGCGGAAAGGCCCCTTCGGGGGTACTCGAGCGGCGAACGGGTGAGTAACACGTGAGCAACCTGCCCCTGACTTTGGGATAAGCCTGGGAAACCGGGTCTAATACCGGATATGACCATGCCGCGCATGTGGTGTGGTGGAAAGTTTTTCGGTTGGGGATGGGCTCGCGGCCTATCAGCTTGTTGGTGGGGTGATGGCCTACCAAGGCGACGACGGGTAACCGGCCTGAGAGGGCGACCGGTCACACTGGGACTGAGACACGGCCCAGACTCCTACGGGAGGCAGCAGTGGGGAATATTGCGCAATGGGCGGAAGCCTGACGCAGCGACGCCGCGTGAGGGATGACGGCCTTCGGGTTGTAAACCTCTTTCAGCAGGGACGAAGCCAACGTGACGGTACCTGCAGAAGAAGCGCCGGCTAACTACGTGCCAGCAGCCGCGGTAATACGTAGGGCGCAAGCGTTGTCCGGAATTATTGGGCGTAAAGAGCTCGTAGGCGGTTTGTCGCGTCTGTCGTGAAAGCCCACGGCTTAACCGTGGGTCTGCGGTGGATACGGGCAGACTAGAGGCAGGTAGGGGAGAATGGAATTCCCGGTGTAGCGGTGAAATGCGCAGATATCGGGAGGAACACCGGTGGCGAAGGCGGTTCTCTGGGCCTGTACTGACGCTGAGGAGCGAAAGCGTGGGGAGCGAACAGGATTAGATACCCTGGTAGTCCACGCCGTAAACGTTGGGCGCTAGGTGTGGGGTTCTTCCACGGATTCCGCGCCGTAGCTAACGCATTAAGCGCCCCGCCTGGGGAGTACGGCCGCAAGGCTAAAACTCAAAGGAATTGACGGGGGCCCGCACAAGCGGCGGAGCATGTTGCTTAATTCGACGCAACGCGAAGAACCTTACCAAGGCTTGACATCGCCGGAAAACCAGCAGAGATGCTGGGTCCTTTTGGGGCCGGTGACAGGTGGTGCATGGCTGTCGTCAGCTCGTGTCGTGAGATGTTGGGTTAAGTCCCGCAACGAGCGCAACCCTCGTTCCATGTTGCCAGCACTTCGGGTGGGGACTCATGGGAGACCGCCGGGGTCAACTCGGAGGAAGGTGGGGATGACGTCAAGTCATCATGCCCCTTATGTCTTGGGCTGCAAACATGCTACAATGGCCGGTACAGAGGGCTGCGATACCGTGAGGTGGAGCGAATCCCTTAAAGCCGGTCTCAGTTCGGATCGAAGTCTGCAACTCGACTTCGTGAAGTCGGAGTCGCTAGTAATCGCAGATCAGCAACGCTGCGGTGAATACGTTCCCGGGCCTTGTACACACCGCCCGTCACGTCACGAAAGTCGGCAACACCCGAAGCCCGTGGCCCAACCCTTGTGGGGGGAGCGGTCGAAGGTGGGGCCGGCGATTGGGACGAAGTCGTAACAAGGTAGCCGTACCGGAAGGTGCGGCTGGATCACCTCCTTTCTAAGGAGCAACCAGCTGGCCCGCGCAGCCCACCCGGCCCCTCTCAAGGGGGTTGGTGGTGTGCGGGTCGGTGGCCGCCGTTGACGGCGCATGTCCGTCAGGTGGCTGCTCATAGATGTGGAGCACTGGTTATTCAGTCTGCGGGCCGTGCGGCCCGGTCAGTACCGCCCCCGGTTTCCGGGGGAGTGGGAGTACCGGAGCTGGGCGTCTTGGGGGCTGGGCACGCTGTTGGGTCCTGAGGGAACGGGCGTACGCGCCTGGGTGCCTCTGGATCGCGGGACCACGTTCACTCCGTCTCTCCGATGGTGTGGCGTGGTGGGCCCGGTTGTTTTTTGAGAACTGCACAGTGGACGCGAGCATCTCTGGTAGATGACGGCATCTGGTCGGGCCTTTGCGGGTTCGTGCCGGGTGTTGTTGTTTATCTGCGATTTGTTTTGATCGTTTTGTGTGTTCAAGTTTTTTAGGGCATACGGTGGATGCCTTGGCATCAGGAGCCGATGAAGGACGTGGGAGCCTGCGATATGCCTCGGGGAGTCGGCAACCAGATTGTGATCCGGGGATTTCCGAATGGGGAAACCTGGCACCCGTCATGGGGTGTCGCCGCCGCCTGAATGTATAGGGCGGCTGGTGGGAACGCGGGGAAGTGAAACATCTCAGTACCCGCAGGAAGAGAAAACAATTGTGATTCCGTGAGTAGTGGTGAGCGAAAGCGGAGGAGCCTAAACCGTGCGCGTGTGATAACCGGCAGGTGTTGCGTGTGCGGGGTTGTGGGACCATCCGGTCAGTGCTGCCGCGCTGGCAAAGAGTTACAAAACATCGTGATAGTCGAACGGCATGGGAAGGCCGGCCATAGACGGTGAGAGTCCGGTAGGCGAAATCATGATGTCTCTTGGGTGTGTTCCCGAGTAGCACGGGGCCCGTGAAATCCCGTGTGAATCTGCCACGACCACGTGGTAAGGCTGAATACTTCCTGATGACCGATAGCGGACCAGTACCGTGAGGGAAAGGTGAAAAGTGCCCCGGTGAGGGGTCGTGAAATAGTACCTGAAACCGTGTGCCTACAAGCCGTCAGAGCGTCCTCAACGTCCCGCTTGCGGGGGTGTTGTTCGTGATGGCGTGCCTTTTGAAGAATGAGCCTGCGAGTTATGGTGTGTGGCGAGGTTAACCGGTGGCGGGTAGCCGTAGCGAAAGCGAGTCTGAAGAGGGCGTTTTTAGTCGCATGCTGTAGACCCGAAGCGGGGTGATCTAGCCATGGGCAGGGTGAAGCGCCGGTAAGACGGTGTGGAGGCCCGAACCCACCAGGGTTGAAAACCTGGGGGATGACCTGTGGTTAGGGGTGAAAGGCCAATCAAACTCCGTGATAGCTGGTTCTCCCCGAAATGCATTTAGGTGCAGCGTTGCGTGTTTCTTGCCGGAGGTAGAGCTACTGGATGGCTGAGGGGCCCTACAAGGTTACTGACGTCAGCCAAACTCCGAATGCCGGTAAGTGAGAGCGTGGCAGTGAGACTGCGGGGGATAAGCTTCGTAGTCGAGAGGGAAACAGCCCAGATCATCGGTTAAGGCCCCTAAGCGTGTGCTAAGTGGGAAAGGATGTGGAGTTGCCGTGACAACCAGGAGGTTGGCTTAGAAGCAGCCATCCTTGAAAGAGTGCGTAATAGCTCACTGGTCAAGTGATTCCGCGCCGACAATGTAGCGGGGCTCAAGCACACCGCCGAAGCCGTGGCACTGCACCCCTGTGTGGGGTGTGGTGGGTAGGGGAGCGTCCTGCAGCCGGTGAAGCCGCCGGGTGACCGAGTGGTGGAGGCTGCGGGAGTGAGAATGCAGGCATGAGTAGCGAATCACACGTGGGAAACGTGTGCGCCGGATGACCAAGGGTTCCTGGGGCAGGCTAATCCGCCCAGGGTAAGTCGGGACCTAAGGCGAGGCCGACAGGCGTAGTCGATGGACAACGGGTTGATATTCCCGTACCCGCTGGTATGCGCCAACGCCGAACCCTCTGATGCTAACCACCCGAACCGTTGCCGGGGCCTTCGGGCTGCGGTGGTGGGGAGCGTGGGGCCCGAGGGGGTAGTAGGTGAGTGATGGGGTGACGCAGGAGGGTAGCTCAGCCCAGGCGATGGTTGTCCTGGGGTAAGCATGTAGCCCGTGCCATAGGTAAATCCGTGGCGCATCAAGGGTGAGATGTGATGCCGAGCCGTTTTAGGTGAAGTGAGTGATCCCATGCTGCCGAGAAAAGCCTCTAGCGAGTGTACCGGCGGCCCGTACCCTAAACCGACTCAGGTGGTCAGGTAGAGAATACCAAGGCGATCGGGTGAACTGTGGTTAAGGAACTCGGCAAATTGCCCCCGTAACTTTGGGAGAAGGGGGACCTGGCCTGGTGAAGGGATTTACTTCCTGAGCTGGGCGGGGTCGCAGAGGCCAGGGGGAAGCGACTGTTTACTAAAAACACAGGTCCGTGCGAAGTCGTAAGACGCTGTATACGGACTGACGCCTGCCCGGTGCCGGAACGTTAAGAGGACCGGTGAGACCCCTTTTCGGGGGTCGAGGCTGAGAATCTAAGCGCCGGTAAACGGCGGTGGTAACTATAACCATCCTAAGGTAGCGAAATTCCTTGTCGGGTAAGTTCCGACCTGCACGAATGGCGTAACGACTTCCCCGCTGTCTCAACCACAGGCCCGGCGAAATTGCAGTACGAGTAAAGATGCTCGTTTCGCGCAGCAGGACGGAAAGACCCCGGGACCTTCACTATAGCTTGGCATTGGCGCCTGAAGCGTCTTGTGTAGGATAGGTGGGAGACTGTGAAGCCCAGACGCCAGTTTGGGTGGAGTCGCTGGTGAAATACCACTCTGGTCGTTTTGAGCGTCTAACCCGCACCCGTGGATCCGGGTGGGGGACAGTGCCTGGTGGGTAGTTTAACTGGGGCGGTTGCCTCCTAAAGTGTAACGGAGGCGCCCAAAGGTTCCCTCAGCCTGGTTGGCAATCAGGTGGCGAGTGCAAGGGCACAAGGGAGCTTGACTGTGAGACGGACGTGTCGAGCAGGTGCGAAAGCAGGGCCTAGTGATCCGGCACCGACGTGTGGAAGTGGTGTCGCTCAACGGCTAAAAGGTACCCCGGGGATAACAGGCTGATCTTCCCCAAGAGTCCATATCGACGGGATGGTTTGGCACCTCGATGTCGGCTCGTCGCATCCTGGGGCTGGAGTAGGTCCCAAGGGTTGGGCTGTTCGCCCATTAAAGCGGCACGCGAGCTGGGTTTAGAACGTCGCGAGACAGTTCGGTCCCTATCCGCTGCGCGCGCAGGAGAATTGAGAGGGTCTGTCCCTAGTACGAGAGGACCGGGACGGACGAACCTCTGGTGTGCCAGTTGTCCCGCCAGGGGCACGGCTGGTTGGCTACGTTCGGCAGGGATAACCGCTGAAAGCATCTAAGCGGGAAGCCTTCCTCGAGATGAGTTCTCCCTCCCGCTTTCGGGTGGGGTAAGGCTCCCGGTAGACGACCGGGTTGATAGGCCGGAGATGGAAGCGCGGTAACGTGTGGAGTCGACCGGTACTAATAGGCCGAGTGGCTTGAACACACTTGACGTTCAATCCACATCGCACACCACACGCTTGTGTGTGGTGGGTCTGCGTGTTCGCGTCCCTGTGTGGTTCCCGGAAAACAAACGGGAACCCGTTTGACAAGTGCATATATGTTCGAGCCTGGCTCGGACGCCTTGGGTTTGCCTGCCCCGGTTGGGGTGGTGCGTTGGGCGTTCGGTGGTTATGGCGAGGGGGAAACACCCGGTCCCATCCCGAACCCGGAAGTTAAGCCTCTCAGCGCCGATGGTACTGCACGGGAGACTGTGTGGGAGAGTAGGACACCGCCGGACATTTTTTGCAGGAAGGGCCCCGCCATACGGCGGGGCCCTTTCTCATTTCCGGGTACGAATGTGTGATCGGCCGTCAGATGTCGTCGCCGGAGAGAACGGCGCCGGCGTCGACGATGCGGTAGGCGTAGCCCTGTTCGGCCAGGAAGCGCTGGCGGTGGGCGGCGTAGTCCTGGTCGAGGGTGTCGCGGGCGACCACGGCGTAGAAGCGGGCGCCCTGGCCCGACGCCTTGGGGCGGAGGAGGCGACCCAGGCGCTGGGCCTCTTCCTGACGGGACCCGTACGCACCCGACACCTGGACGGCCACGGACGCCTCGGGGAGGTCGATGGAGAAGTTCGCGACCTTGGAGACCACCAGGACGTCGATTTCGCCGCTGCGGAAGGCGTCGAAGAGGCGCTCGCGTTCACGGACGCGGGTCTCGCCCTTGATGACGGGGGCGTCCAGAAGCGCGCCCAGCTCGTCGAGCTGGTCGATGTACTGGCCGATGACGAGGGTCTGCTCGCCGCGGTGACGGTCCACCAGGGCCTGGACGAGCTTCGTCTTGGTGTCGGTGGTGGCGCAGAAGCGGTAGCGCTCCTCGGGCTCGGCGGTCGCGTAGGCGAGCCGCTCGGAGTCGGTGAGGGTGACGCGGACCTCGACGCAGTCGGCGGGGGCGATCCAGCCCTGCGTCTCCATGTCCTTCCAGGGGGCGTCGTAGCGCTTGGGGCCGATGAGGGAGAACACGTCGCCCTCGCGGCCGTCCTCGCGGACGAGCGTGGCGGTGAGGCCGAGGCGGCGGCGGGCCTGGAGGTCGGCGGTCATGCGGAAGATGGGCGCCGGGAGCAGGTGGACCTCGTCGTAGACGACGAGACCCCAGTCGCGGGCGTCGAACAGCTCCAGGTGGGTGTAGACGCCCTTCCGGCGCGTGGTCATGATCTGGTAGGTGGCGATGGTGACCGGGCGGATCTCCTTCTTCGCGCCGGTGTACTCGCCGATCTCGTCCTCGGTCAGCGTCGTGCGCCGGAGGAGCTCCTGCTTCCACTGGTGTGCGGAGACGGTGTTGGTGACGAGGATCAGCGTGGTCGCCTCGGCGCGGGCCATGGCGGTCGCGCCGACGATGGTCTTGCCCGCGCCGCAGGGCAGGACGACGACGCCGGAGCCGCCGTGCCAGAACGCCTCGGCGGCGTCCCGCTGGTAGGAGCGCAGCTCCCAGCCGTCCTCGGAGAGGGAGATCGGGTGGGCCTCCCCGTCCACGTAACCGGCGAGGTCCTCGGCGGGCCAGCCGAGCTTGAGCAGGGCCTGCTTGAGGGCGCCGCGCTCGCTCGGGTGGACGGCGACGGCGTCCTCCCCGATCCGCTCGCCGAGCATGCCCTTGATCTTCTTGGCGCGCAGCACCTCTTCGAGGACGGCGCGGTCGGAGGAGGACAGGATGAGACCGGACGCGGGGTCCTTCTCCAGGCGCAGCCGCCCGTACCGGGCCATCGTGTCGGCGACGTCGACGAGCAGGGCATGGGGGACGGCGTAGCGGGAGTACCTGAGGAGGGTGTCGACGACCTGCTCGGCGTCGTGTCCGGCGGCGCGGGCGTTCCACAGGGCGAGCGGCGTCACCCGGTAGGTGTGGACGTGCTCGGGCGCCCGTTCGAGCTCGGCGAACGGGGCGATCTCCTTACGGCACGCGTCGGCGAGCTCGTGGTCGACCTCGAGCAGGAGGGTCTTGTCGGACTGGACGATCAGCGGACCATCGGACACGTAACAGCAGCCCCCGTCGGGAATCGGTGATGGATGCCTTGCCCCGCGGGTGCACCGTACCCGAGGCCCGGCCGTGCGCGGCACCTTCTCAAGCAACGGCCGGGGACGGACATCTCTTCCCGTCCCCGGCCTGGTCGGACGTCCTTGACACCCGCGGGCGGGTGGCCGTCGGCGGGTGCCCCGGGCCGGAGGAGTCAGGTCCGGACGGCGGACAGGAGGGACGCTGTCGCTGATCGGCACGCTCTTCGGGGAGGGGCCGTGCCGCTACCGGGCGCTCGCCGTCTGGGGCGGCGCCGGTGCCAGGCGCCTGACGGTAAGCGCGCTTCTTCGTGAACGTCCCGCCCGCTTTGCTCGTCGCGGCGCCGCCGACGGACGGACGGCCGTGCCGCTGGGGCGTGCCGTGCGTCGCGCTCACTCTGCGTCGCGGGGCCGCTCCGCGATGGAGCCGAGGGTCAGATCCCGGACGAGGAGCCGTAATCCGGTTCGGAGTTCGCGGCGAGGACGATCCAGGCGACCATGACGATGATCGCGACGACGATGGACGCGCCGAACAGGACCCAGCTCCACATCGTCAGCCGCCGCGCCGAGTAGGGGTCGCTTTGGGCCCGGCCCATCGCGATGGCGGCGAGGATCACACCGGGAATCGCGACGATGTTGCAGCAGAGCACGATCGCGACGATGTTGCAGATCAGCGCCGCGATCGTGGAGCCGTTGCCGGCGGGGGCGTACGGCACTCCGGGCGGCCCGTAGCCGTAGCCGTACCCGGGGGGCGGGCCCTGGCCGTAGGGGTCTGCGGGCGGCGGGCCGTACCCACCGCCGCCCCAGCCCTGCGACCCGCCGTAAGGGTCCTCCCAGCCGGGCGGCGGACTCCCTCCGTACCCGCTCACAGGCACCCTCCTTCTCGCCGTCCCGCCGGGCCGTCCGCCCGGTCCCGGGTCGAGGGTGGCACGTTACCGGTCCGGAACGTGCCGTCTTCACCCCGTTGGACAGTTCGGGTGCTTCGCCGGTTCCGCTCAGGTTCCGGCGCGGGGATCGTCGTCCAGCTCGGAGACGCCGGTGATGCGGTGCAGCGCGAACCGGTGCACCGCCGCGCGGGTCGCGTCGAAGCCGGTGAGGAAGCCGCCCTCCACCCGCACGGGCTCCACGATCCGGCTGGACGACTGGCCCTGCTGGTCGAGGTAGCCGATCCAGACGCGGCCGCCGCGCTCCACGGCGGCGCGCAGCCGCTCGACGGTGGCCATCGCCGGGGAGCGGGGCGGTTCGCCCGCGGGGGCCTCCGCGCGCAGCCGGGCCTGCTCGGCGCCGTGCGCGGACGCCTCGTCCCCGGCGCGCAGGGCCCGCACGGCCGCGGAGATCATCGAGTCGTCGGCCGACTCGTCCGGCCGGAGCCGGACGATCTCGGCGGTCGGCGGCGGCTCGGCGCGCTGCGCGTCCGGCCGGGTCACGATCACCCCGCCGCCCGGGGTCTCGGCGACGGGCGCGAGGCCCATCGCGCGGAGCCCGTCGAGCAGCTCCGCCCGGTGCAGCCCGGACGCGAGGACGGTCGGGGCGAGCCGGTACAGGTGCAGCGGGTCGGCGCGCCGGTCTGCGAGGATCTCGTCGAGCGTGGCGGGCGAGTCCGTCCGGACGTAGGACGCGAGGGACCCGACCCGCAGGTGCCCGTGCCGGCGCGCCACGTCCTCGATGAGGTAGGTGAGGGGCTGCGGCAGCGGCGTCGCCGAGTGACGGGCGAGGAGGGCGGTCACGTCGGCGGCGGTGCGGCCCGCGTCCAGTGCCCGGCGGACGGAGCCGGGCGTGAACCGGTAGACGGTCGCGCCGCCCGTGGACTCCACGTCCGCGGCGAGGGCCAGCTCCCGCGCCAGCTCCGTCACCAGCGGGCCGGGGGCGATCGCGGTCAGGTCGGCCTGGATGACGATCTCGTCGACGGGCTCGGGCAGGTACTTCTCCAGGACGGGCTCGGGGTCGTCGCCGGCGACCAGGTCGCGGGCGAACGGGGCCAGCTCGCCGAAGCCGGTGAGCCCGAGCACGGCCGCCTCCCGCAGCGTCCAGCCGAGCAGCCGGTCGCGGGACGGGCCGCCGCGGCGCGGGCGCAGCCACGCCACCCGGGTGCGGAGCGCGTCGGCGTCGACGACCACGCCGCGGCCGGCGCTCGCGAGCACGTCCAGGGTCGTCCGGCGCACGGACGGGGCGCTTCCGCGCACCATGCCCTCGCTCAGCGCGTTGATCAGCCGGTCGCGGTCGTCGCGCTCCCCGGCGAGCCCGGCGGCCCGGTCGGACTTCAGCCAGCCGCGCGCCAGTTCCGTCCACCGGCCGGCGGTGTCGCGCATCAGCCACAGGTCGTAGGCGGGGGTGGGCAGCCACTCGCCGTCGAGGTCGCCGCTGCGGGTGAGCAGGCCCGCCGCGTACGCGATCTCGGCGAGCAGCGCCGCCTTCCACTCCGGGACGTCCAGCAGCGTCGCCGCGGCCCGCAGGTCGCGGACGGCGAGGCCGCCGCTGCGCAGCACCGGCGGCGGGTCCAGCCCCCAGCGCTCCAGCAGCTCCTCGGTGAGCCGGACGGCGTTGAACGCCTCACCCGCCGCGGCCCGTACCACGAGGTCCTCCCGGCGCTGCGCGGCGACCACGTCCGCGGCGCCGCCCGCCGGTCCGGCCGGTCCGATCGGCCCGCCCGCCGGTCCCGCCATGCGGGCGCCGTCCGTCGCCGTGAGCGGGGGCGGTTGCGCGGTGAGGTCCTGGAAGAGGCGGCCGCGGCGCAGGTGCAGGGCGATCTCGCGGGGGAGGGTGACCGTCCGGTCGTCCTCGGCGGCGAGGAGGCCGCGGGCGAGGAGCCGCTCGATCGGGGTGGTCGCGGTGGCGATCCGGACGGGACGGCGGGCGTCGGCGACGCGGCCGACGGGCGGGCCCCACATGAGCTGTTCGAGGGCGGCGCGCGCCTCCGGGCCGGCGTCGTCGAGGAGTGCCGCGGGGTCGTCCAGGAGGTCGGCGAGGCGGCGCAGGAGCCGTCCGGTGTCGGCGAACCCGCGCGGCGCCTCCCCCTCCAGGTCGGTGATCAGCACGGTGAGCCGCTCGGCGGAGTAGCCGGCGAACACCTCCTGGACGGGCGGGCCGAGCCCCGCCGGATGCGGGATCACCTGCCGGACGCCGGGGGCCGTCGCCAGCGTCCCGTCACCCCAGGCCAGCCCGAACCGCAGGAGCGTGCGGGCGGCGTCGCCGACCTCGGCGGGGGTGGCGTCCAGCGCGGCGGCGAGCGCGGCCGTGTCCACCGGCGGCAGGACGAGCAGGGACTCCAGCAGAGCGAGCGTGAAGCGGTCGAGCCGGTCCAGGGCCCGGGAGATCGCGGCGGGCGTCGCCGCGCGGGCGGCGAGCGCGGTCAGGTCGGCGGGGACGGGCGCGAGGAGTTCCGGGCGCGCTGCCAGGAGCGCGCGCAGCTCGTCGTCTCCGCGCGCGCGCAACCAGTCCGCGTACGTTTCCATGCCGTTCCCCAACCTTAGGTGCCGCGCGCCGTGCGGTGCCCGGGACCCATAGAGCAGGAACTCAGAGTAGGCGCACTGCGTAGGTGAGCGGCATGGGAGTGCGGACGGCGCGGGCGGTCGGGTCCGGCCGGGAGGTCAGGAGGCGGGCGCGCGCTCCAGGTGGACGAGGCCGAGCCCGAGCCGCGCCCAGCTCTGGACGAACCGCTTCTCGTCGATGCGGGTGGGCGGCTCGTACATCGCCTCGTTGGCGAGCCAGTAGTTGACGACCGCGCCGCCCAGGATGGCGGCGACGGCCGGCCAGTCCTCGTCGGAGTCCACGAGCTCCGGCTGCTGGGACAGCCAGGTGGCGATGCCGTCGTACAGGGGGTTGACGATGCCCTCGCGCATCTCGGCGACGAGGTGGGGGAACTGGTCGAGGTCGCGGAACAGCACGCGGATGAGGTCCTGCTCCTCGCGCATCTTCGCCAGCCCGGCCTGGCAGGTCATCCGCAGCCGGGTCTCCAGCGGGCGGTCGGCGAACGCGGTGGCCAGCTTCAGCACGTCGCTGATCTGCCGCCGCGTCCGCTCGATGTGCTCCCGGATGGCCGAGGCGAGCACCTCCTCCTTGGAGCGGAAGTGCCGGTACAGGCCGCCCGCGCCCGGGGAGAGCCCGGCGGCGGCCTCGATCTCGGCGACCGACGTCGCGGCGTAGCCGCGGTCGGCGAACAGCCGGAGCGACTCGGCCACGATCCGATCGCGGGTGGATGGCGTCATGGTGTTGGGATCCTCCGCGAGAACAGTAAGGCATCCTCGACCTGGGAGCCCCCCGGCCCGGGGTCGGCGCGCCCGAATTCGTGATCTGTCTCGCACCCGGCCAGGTGCGACTAGAGTTCTGTGCTTCGCGCCCCTGTCGCCGGAGGGGGCGTCGCCGGAAGGGTCGACGGATGTTCGTTTCTCCGCGGAAGGCGGGCCAGGGGGCCTTCCTCCCCGAGGAGTTCGTGGTCCCCACGCTGGTCGCCGGACCCCGCTTCCAGATCCGCCCGATCACGGTGTCGGACGTGGTCAAGGACTACGGCGCGGTGATCGGCAGCCTGGACCGGCTGGCCGGGCGCTTCGGCCCCGAGTGGGGCTGGCCCGACCAGGAGTTCACGTTCGAGCAGGCCCTGATCGACGTCGCCTGGTTGCAGAAGGAAGGCCAGCTCAGGCGCTCTTTCAGCTACGTGGTGATCACGCCGGACGGGGAGCGTCAGCTCGGCCGCATCCACGTCGCCCCGTGCGACGGCCCGGACGCCGACGCCGTGGTGGTGTTCTGGGTGCGGGCCGACGAGGAGGACTCGGCTCTGGAGAAGGAGCTGGAGGAGTTCGTCCGCGAATGGGTCACGACCGCGTGGCCGTTCGACACCGTCCGATTCCCGGGACGCGAAGGTAAGTAACGGGTGGCGTGACTCGGTGACAATTTTCTGACCGATCCGTTAGCCGGGACGGCCGAGGACACCGCCGGCCGCCCGCCTCGGCCGCCCGCCTCGGCCGCCGTCAGGACGATGCGTCGGTGATCACGTACCCGGGCGATCACCCGCCTGGCGATCACCGGCCCGCGGGGTGATGATCGAACCGGTGATGATCAACCGGTGGGCGCCCGCCGCCGCCATCGCCGTCTCGTCGCCTTTGCCGCCGGGTGCGTCACCGGACGCGCCGCCCGGCTGGACGAGGGGCCGGTCGTGGCGGTCTTCTGGTCGTCCTTTTGCTCCCGGTGGCCCGTTCGGGCCCTGCGTTTTCCCTGGTCACGTGGTTCGTGGGCAGGGGCCCGGGTATACCCGCAGCACGGGCGGCCGTTCCGGTCGACCGGACACACCAGTTCCGGTCGATGACAAAAACGGCGGCCGCCGTGCGAGAAGGTTCCCGCGCTCTCCTACTCGGATCCCGTCGCATCGCCACTACCAGGGGAGCGCGGGTTCTCGCGTGCGCGGACCCCGGCCGGGGGTGCCTGGCCTTTCCGGCATTTTCGGCCTCTACCCTGTGTGGCGTGCCGGATCTTCCTTTTTCGGACGACACCGCCGGACGCGGTGCCGCCGTCCCCCTCGCCGTCGGCTTCGACCTCGACCTGACCCTGGCCGACACCCGCGCCGGGATCGGGGCCGTCTACGCGGCGCTCGCCGCCGAGACCGGCGTGCCCATCGACACGGGGCAGGTCGTCCGGCGCATCGGGCCGCCGCTCGAAGTGGAGCTCGGGTACTGGTTCCAGCCTGGCGAGGTCCCCGAGATGGCGGCCCGCTACCGGGCCATGTACGCCGATATCGCCATCCCCGCGACCGTGCTCATGCCGGGGGCCACCGCCGCGCTGGAGGCCGTCCGGGCGCGCGGGGGGCGGGTCATCGTCGTCTCCGGCAAGAACCAGGCCGACACCGAGCGCACCGTCCGCTATCTGGGGCTGGAGGTGGACGCCGTCGTCGGCGGGCTGTTCGGTTCCGACAAGGGAGCCGCGCTGCGCGAGCACGGCGCGCACGCCTACATCGGCGACCACACGGGCGACGTGGACGCCGCGCGGGCCGCCTCCGCCGTCGCCGTGGCGGTCGCCACCGGCTCGTTCGACTCGGCCGCCCTGACGGCGTACGGGGCCGACGTGGTCCTGCCCGACCTGCACCCCTTCCCCGGGTGGCTGGGGGACTTCGCCGCGGCCTGATCGGCCGGGCAATAATCGTGTTCACCGCGTCGCGGCGAGGCACTAATCTTGGGGCCAATTCAGGACGATTACCAGACGAGGTCTCCCGTGCCGACTGGCAAGGTCAAGTGGTACGACTCCGACAAGGGGTTCGGCTTCCTCACCCGCGACGACGGGGGTGAGGTCTTCGTGCACTCCTCGGCCCTGCCGGGAGGGGTGACGACGCTCAAGCCGGGCCAGCGCATCGAGTTCGGGGTGGTCGAGGGACGCCGCGGCCAGCAGGCGCTGTCGGTGCGGATCCTCGACACGCTGCCGTCGGTCGAGAAGACCATCGCCAAGCAGCGCCGGAAGAAACCCGACGAGATGGTCCTCATCACCGAGGACCTCATCAAGCTGCTGGACGGGATCTCCACGACCTACCGGCGGGGCAAGCACCCGTCCCCGGCCGAGGCGAAGAAGATCGCCACCGTGCTCCGGGCGGTTGCGGACGACCTGCACGCCTGACACGCCCCGGGCCGCGGACGCCCCCGGGCCGCCCCGGCCGCGGGCGGCCCGTCCGGGGCGTGGGCTGTGTCGAGCGGCGGTCGAGCGGCGGTGTCGCGCGGTCAGGTGCGCATCTCGGAGTGCGCCGCGTCGCCGATCGCGGTGGACGGCCGCTGCTTCTGCTCGCGATGGGGGCGGCCGCGTGCCTTGCGCGACAGCAGCAGCGCGGACGCCAGCGCCAGCACGCCCGCGACGGCCGCCATCGCGACACGGCCGTCCGCGACGATGGACATGCCGAGCCCGAGCAGGCCGCCGATCACCCAGACGAGCTGGTGCAGCGTCTCGGAGACCGCGAACGTGGACGAGCGCATCTCCTCGCCGATCTCCCGCTGGACGACCGCGTCCATCGACAGCTTGCCGAGGACCTGGCCGAGACCGGCCGCCAGCGCCACCGCCAGCGCCGCCCACAGCCCGAAGAACGCGGCGCTGACCGCCGTGACGGCCGTGACCGCGCCCAGCGTCGCCGAGACGATCAGCCGGGGCGCCCGCGCCTTCATGTAGGCGCCGAGCGTCGTGCCGATCAGCCCGCCCGCCCCGGCGAACGCCGCCAGCAGGCCCAGCGCGACGTTGTGCGACACCGGGTCGAACCGTTCCTGCCGCAACAGGAACGCCAGGTAGAGGATCAGGAACCCCGAGAACGCCCGCAGGACGGCGTTCGCCAGCATCGCCTCGGCGACGACCGGGCCGACCCGGGGGAGCGTCCGCCAGTGGCTCCGCGGCTTGGTGGCGTCCGGCGGCCGCTCACTCTCGGGGGTGTCGGCGTGGCCGGGCAGCCGCATGGTGAACACGACGCCGAGCAGGAACACGACCGTCGCGACGCGCAGCGCCCAGTCGGCGCCCGCGAACGCGGCGAGACCCGCGCCGAGCGGCGCGGTGACCGACGCCGCGATCAGCCCCGCGAACGAGGCCCGCGCGTTCGCCGTCACCAGCGTGATCTGGTCGGGCAGGACGCGCGGCGTCACCGCCGCCCGCAGCACCCCGAACGCCTTGGACAGCACCAGCACCCCGAACGCGGCGGGCAGGAACGTCACCTGGTCGCCGTTCAGCACCGCGCCCGCCATCGCCCAGCACAGCAGGCCGCGGATCACGAACGAGCTGGCGATGGCGTACCGGCGGACGTGCCGCGTCCGGTCCAGGGCCGGGCCGATCAGGGGGGCGACCAGCGCGAACGGCGCCATTGTGACCAGCAGGTAGAGCGCGACCTGGCCGCGCGCCTGGTGGACGTCCAGGCCGAAGAACAGGGTCCCGGCCAGCGCCACCGCCACCAGCGCGTCACCGGCGGCGTTGACCGCCGACGCCTCGACGAGGCTGCCGAGGCCGCTGCGCCCGGCGCCGTGCGCGTGCGTGACGCGGCGGGTCAGCCGGCCCGTCCCCAGCAGCGCCCCGCATGCCGGACGGCAGACGCGGCGGAACGTCCGCGCCGCGCCCGAGGCCCCGGCGCGCACGGAGTGCCCGATCGGGTGGGGCCCGTCTCCCATGCCGCTTGATCCCCCTATTTGTGGTCGTCCGCGGTCTTCGTTGAGGTACGGCCGCCGGAGTGGCTCAATTGAGGGTACGTTCCCTTCTTCGTGCCCGGCTCACCTCCGCCAACGGGGTGGACGCGCCTGCCGCGCCCGTTGTTCGGCCCTGATCGGGGCCGGTAGAGGACGATCGAGGGGTGATCGAGGGTGGCGGTGTGCCCGGTCACATCCCCGGATGGGCGAGAATTGTGGTGTGAGTCCACTGCGCCAGTCCAGCCCCGCGCGCTCCGCCGCCGCGCGCACCACCGCCCCGCGCGCCGGCGGGAGCGCCCGCCGTACCCGGACCCCCGTCGTCGACGCCGCCTGCGCCGAGGCGGTGGACCTCGCCCGCGAGGCCGCCGAGGAGATGGCCCGCCCGCTGCCGGTGGGCGAGGCCCTGGGCCTGCGCCCCGAGGGCGACCGCGTGGTCACGCACTACTTCGCGTCCCGGGATCCCGCCTACACGGGCTGGCGCTGGGCGGTCACCGTCACCCGCGCGTCCCGCGCGAAGAACGTGACGGTCAGCGAGTGCGTGCTGCTGCCCGGGGACGACGCGCTCCTCGCGCCGCCGTGGGTGCCGTGGCTGGAGCGGCTGCGCCCCGGTGACCTCGGCCCCGGCGACCTGCTGCCGACCGCGCCCGACGACGTCCGGCTCGTCCCCGGCTACACCGAGGTGGACGACTCCGTCGAGCACGAGGCGGCGTGGGAGCTCGGCCTCGGGCGCGTCCGGGTGCTGTCCCGGGAGGGGCGGGACGAGGCCGCCGCGCGCTGGTACGAGGGCGTCGCCGGCCCCCGCGCCTCGATCGCGGC
Organism: Actinomadura graeca; assembly: GCF_019175365.1. NCBI lineage: Bacteria > Bacillati > Actinomycetota > Actinomycetes > Streptosporangiales > Thermomonosporaceae > Actinomadura > Actinomadura graeca. The sequence continues at coordinate 6,081,875 of NZ_CP059572.1, forward strand.
GTCCGCCCCGGCACAGTGTTCCACCTGCGGTTTCTTCGTGACGCTGGCCGGTGAGCTCCGGCAGGTCTTCGGCGTGTGCGCCAACGAGTACGCCCCCGACGACGGCCGCGTGGTGTCGGCCGATCACGGCTGCGGCGCCCACTCCGAGGCGGTGTCGCTCCCGGCCGTGTCCGAGCACGGCCCGCCGATCATCGACGAGCTGGGCTACGACGTCGTCCCGGCGGGCGCCGCCGCGGAGGACGCCGAGGCCCAGGACGAAGAGGCCCTCGGCCACAGCTGACCGGCGCACGGGCCCGGTCTCTCGCTGGGAACGACCCCACACACCCCCCGGAACGGACAGCGCACACGGCGAAGGGTGACACCCGGTGAATGAGACGCCCGACCCGTTCGGCACGCGCGAGCTCCGCGACCGTGTGCTGCGCGCCTGGGCCGAGTCCCCGGCGCGGTTCCGCGAGGACGCCAACACCGAGGAGGACCACGCCCTCGGCGGCTACCGGGACCGCGTCGTGATCGAGCTGGCCCAGAACGCCGCCGACGCCGCGACCCGCGCGGGTGTCCCCGGCCGCCTGCGGCTGACGCTGCGGGACGGGGTGCTGACCGCGGCCAACACCGGGGCGCCGCTGGACGCCTCCGGGGTGGAGGCGCTGTCCACCCTCCGCGCGTCCGCGAAGCGGGACGAGACGGACGCCGTGGGCCGGTTCGGCGTCGGTTTCGCCGCCGTGGTCGCGGTGACCGACGCCCCCGCCATCGCCTCGCGCCGACCCGCCGACCGACCGGGCGAAGGGGTTGGCGACGGCTCTGCCGACGGGCCAGGCGGCGGCGTCGTGGGGGTGGAGTGGTCGCTCGCGCGTGCCCGCGAGCTGGTCCGGGGCATGCCGGGCCTCGCGGACGAGCTGGAGCGGCGCGCCGGGCAGGTCCCGCTGCTGCGGCTGCCGTTCGCCTCGGCCGACCCTCCCGGCGTGCCCGACGGGTTCGACACCGTCGTCCGGCTGCCGCTGCGGGACGCCGCCGTGAACGGGGTGCGGCGGCAGCTCGCCCAGGCCGGTCCCGCGCTGATGCTCGCGCTGCCCGCGCTGGAGGCCGTCGAGATCGACGACGGCGGGACCGTGCGGACGATCACCGCCGAGCGCGGCGCCCCGGACGCCGTCACGATCGACGGGGTCGTGTGGCACACGGCCGAGGCGCACGGCGCGGTCCCGCCGGAGCTCCTCGCCGACCGTCCCACCGAGGAGCGCTCGCGGCCGGTGTGGCAGGTGCGGTGGGCGCTGCCCGAGGGCGGGCTGCCGGACGGGACGCCCGCGGTCGTGCACGCGCCGACACCGAGCGACGAGCCCCTCGACCTGCCCGCCCTGCTCGTCGCCTCGTTCCCGCTCGCGCCGGACCGGCGGCACGTGGCGCCCGGGCCGCTGACCGACTTCCTCGTGGACCAGGCTGCGGCGGCCTACGAGACACTGCTGCGGGTCCGATCCGGCACGCCGCCCCTGCTCGACCTGGTCCCGGGGCCGGTCGGTGCGGGCGAGCTGGACGCGCGGCTGAGGCGCGCCGTCCTGGAGCGCCTGCCCGAGGCGCCGCTCCTGCCGCACCGGACGCGGGGCCGCGACGCGGTGGCGCTGGACGCGCCGCCCGCATTCGTGGACCTGCTCGCCGAAGACGGCGTGCTCCCCGGCCTGCTGCCGCCCGGATGGCCCGCCCGGAGCCCGGCACTGGCCGCCCTCGGCGTCCGCCGCGTCGAGCTCGCGGACGTGATCGACGAGCTGGCCGCTGTGGACCGGGAACCGGCGTGGTGGCACCGGGTGTACGGGACGCTCGCCGGGGCCGCCACAGACGATCTGGGCGCCCTCCCGGTGCCGTTGGCGGACGGAGGGGGCGACGACGACCGTGTCGGTCATGCCGGTCGCGTCGGTCATGCCGGTCGTGTCGTCCGCGGGCCGCGCGGGCTGCTCATCGCCGACGAGGTCGACCCGGCGGGACTGGACGCGCTCGGCCTGCGGTTCGTCCACCCCGGGGCCGTGCATCCGCTGCTGGTCAGGCTCGGCGCGGTCGAGGCGGGCCCGCGCGCCGTCCTCGCCGATCCCGCCGTGCGGGCCGCGGTGGAGGGCTCGTTCCAGGACGAGGATCCGGGCGCGGTCGCCGAGGCCGTCCTCGGGCTCGTCTCCGAGGCGCGGATCGAACCGGGCGAGGAGCCCTGGCTCGCCGACCTGGCGCTTCCGGCGGAGGACGGCGACCTCTACCCGGCCGGGGAGCTGCTCCTGCCCGGAAGCCCTTTGCGCGGCCTCATGGCCGACGACGCGCCGTTCGGTGTCGTGGACGGCGCGACGCTGGAGCGGTGGGGCCCCGGGCCGCTCGCCGCGGCGGGCGTCCTGGACGGCTTCGCCCTCGCACGGGCCGAGGACGTGAACCTGACGGGCGTGGCCGACGACGCCGAGACCCTCGAACTCGACGACGAGGACCGCTGGGCCGACGAGGCGCTCGCCCGGATCGGCCCGCAGGACCTCCCGCCGCTCGTGCCCGAGTTCCAGGCCGTCCGCGACCTGGAGCTCGTCGAGGACTGGACGGCGGCCCTGCGCCTCCTCGCCGGCCCGCCGTGGCGGGCCGCGGTCGTCGAGCCCGCCCACGTGGCCCTGCACGATGGCCGCCGCGTCGCCGTCCCCTCGTACACGGCGTGGTGGCTGGGACGCCATCCCGTGCTGGACGGCCGGAGACCCGGGGAGTTCCGCCTCCCCGGTGACGGCGACGACGCGCTGGACGGCCTCTACGACGCCGCCCCTGACGGGCTCGACGAGCACTTCCTGCTGGCCCTGGGCGTCCGCACGTCCCTGCTCGACCTCCTCGACGAGCCCGGCGGCGCGCAGGAGCTCCTCGACCGTCTCGGCGACCCCGCGCGGACCGTGGCCCGCGCCCAGCTGGGCGGGCTGTGGACGGCCCTGGCCGACGCCCCGGACGCGGCCGTGCAGCCCCCCGACCGCGTGCGGGCGGTCGTCGACGGCGAGGTCGAGGTCGTGGACGCGGCGGACGCCCTCGTCCTGGACGGCCCCGACCTCCTCCCGCTCCTCGCGGGCCAGCCCCTGGTCATCGCCGCGCGAGGACGCGACGCCCGGCTCGCCGAACTGCTCGACCTGCCCCTCGCGAGCGACGAGGTGCCCGGCGTCGTCGGGTCGGCGGGGGAGAAGCGGCCCGTTCCGCAGGCGGCGCGGGCCGTCCTGCCCGGCGCCCCGGCGACCTACCTGGCGCACGAGCGCCTGATCGTGGACGGGCAGGAGCTGTCCTGGTGGGCCGGTGACGGCGAGGTTCACGCGAGCGGCCCCGCCGGTCTCGCCCGGGCCCTCGCCTGGACGACCGGGAACTGGCCGGACCGCCTCCTCCTGGAGGCCGTCCTGCGCGATCCCGGATCACTGCCCGATTTGCAGGCGGAGTCCGACCTGGAGTCTTAGCGCGCCTCGGGCCTGACCGGATCGTCGACGTCACCGGCATCGGCCTCGGCCTTCGGGCCGGTCCCGGCGGAATGCGTCTCCTCCAGCCGGGCGCGCCCGGCCTGCAAGCGCGGGATGTACCACATGCCGAACAGGCCGATCACGATCCCCGCGACGCACACCCACAGCCACCAGCGTTCCCCGGACGGCAGGCCGACGATCAGCAGCACGACCAGCGCCACCGCCCAGGCGGCGGTGCCCGCGGCGGCGATGCGGACGTCGTCGGTCCGCATCGGGGGCGGGTCGGGGAGGCGCGGCCGGCTCATGGGATCAGGTTACGCGGCGCCGCCCGCGGCGGCGGAGTGCGCCCTGGCGCGGGGGAGCCCGCCGATGACCATGGTGATCAGCAGCTCGTAGCTGGTCTCCAGGTCCTCCGGCAGCCCGAACCCCCCCGCCGCCTCCAGGACGGCGAAGCCGTGGACGGCCGAGCGCAGGCAGCGGGCCGCGTGGATCAGCGCCGGCCCCTCCAGGTCGTAGCCGCGCAGTACCGCGAGGATGATGCCGAGGAGCCGTTCCCCGGCGGCGTCGACCCGCCCCAGGGGCTCGGCCGACTGCTCCATGGCGGCGTACCGGGCCGGGTGCTCGACGACGTAGGACCGGTAGGCGCGCATTACGGCGCGCACGGCGTCGTCTCCGGAGCGTCCCAGAGCGGCCTCTCCGAGCCGTGCGGTGAGCTCTTCCATCACCCGGACGGTCATCAGAAGTCGCAACTCGGCGAGGTTACGGACATGCTTATAGAGGGAGGGCGTCGCGACCCCGGCCCGTCCCGCCACCGCGGCCAGCGTGAGGGCACCGGGGCCCTCCGCGTCCACGATGGCGATGGCGGCGTCCACGACCGCGTCCGGCGACAGTCCCGCGCGCGGCACACCAGCCTCCTTAATAGAGATAGCCATCAAGCTAATAAACTTAGCCTCTTCTGTCAAGAAGCGTGCGAGTGCTGGACCTGGGAGAACGATGACGATGACACCGCCACCGGACGGAGGCCGCGCCGCGGCCGCCCCGGGGCTGGCCGAGCAGCTGCGCATCTCGATCGCGCGGCTGTCCCGCCGGCTGCGCACGCTGCGGCCCTCGGCGGGCGACGGCGTCCCGGACCCGCTTCCGCTCACCCAGTTCGCCGCGCTCACGGCCATCGAGCGGCACGGCTCCATGACCCCGCGCGAGCTGGCCGACCACGAGAAGGTGCAGCCGCCCTCGATGACCCGCGTCATCGCCTTCCTGGAGGAGCGCGGCCTGCTCGCGCGCAGCCCGCACCCCACCGACGGGCGGCAGGTCGTCCTCAGCGTGACGGAGGCGGGCGCGACCCTGCTGCGGGACGAGCGTCGCCGCAAGGAGGCGTGGCTCTCGCGCCGGCTCGGGGAGCTGACCGAGGACGAGCGGGAGATCCTCCGCCGGGCCGCCCCGATCATCGACAAGCTCAGCCGTTCCTGACTCCTGGCCGCGTCCAGGCGGCGACATGTCGCTGTTGCCGGAATAGCAGACTGGAGATTATCGTTAGCCTTGGTAATGACTTCTGCTAACGATGGACCTGGGGTAACGGACGGGCCCGCGCCGCGCGGGCCCGTCGGCGTGGCACTCCAGAATCCGGAACCGGACGGCGCGCCGGTGCGGGGCGGAACGGTCCAGGAGGCCGAGGCCGAGGCCGGGGCCGGGGCCGACGTCGAGGACGAAGCCGCCGAAAGCGGCGGGATGTTCCGCTCGCTCCGCAACCGCAACTACCGGCTGTTCACCGCCGGGCAGGTCGTGTCCAACACCGGCACCTGGATGCAGCGCGTCGCGCAGGACTGGCTCGTCCTCGACCTCGCCCACGGCAGCGGCACCGCCCTTGGCATCACCACCGGGCTCCAGTTCCTCCCGCTGCTGCTTTTCGGCCTGTGGGGCGGGGTGATCGCCGACCGCTACCCCAAGCGCCGCGTCCTCATGCTGACGCAGCTGACGATGGGCGCCCTCGCGCTGGTCCTCGGCGTGCTGGCGCTCACCGGCGAGGCCCGGGTGTGGCACGTGTACGTGCTGGCGTTCGGTCTCGGCCTGGCCACCGTCGTGGACAACCCCACGCGGCAGGCGTTCGCCATCGAGATGGTGGGACGCCGTGACCTGCCCAACGCCATCGCGCTGAACAGCGCCAGCTTCAACGGCGCCCGGCTGCTCGGCCCGGCGGTCGCCGGCGTGCTGATCGCCGTCCTCGGCACGGCGCCCGTCTTCCTGGTCAACGCGGCGTCGTTCGGCGCCGTCCTGTTCGGCCTCTACGCGATGCGGACGGACGAGCTGCACCCCGCCGCCCCCGTCAAGCGCGCGCGGGGGCAGCTCCGCGAGGGCCTCCGCTACGTCCGCGGCCGCCGGGACCTGATCATGGTGCTGGTGCTCGTCGGCTTCGTCGCGACGTTCGGCATGAACTTCCAGATGACGACCGCCCTGGTCGCGCGGGAGGTCTTCCACACCGGCGCGTCGTCGTTCGGCCTCGCCTCCAGCATGCTCGCGCTCGGCGCGCTCACCGGCGCGCTGCTGGCCGCGCGGCGCGCGTCCCGGCCGCGGCTGCGGCTGCTGCTGGGGGCCGCGCTGACGTTCGGCGTGCTGGAGGTCGTGACCGGGCTGATGCCGACGTACTGGTCGTTCCTGGCGCTGCTCGTCCCGACCGGCATCGCGCTGATGACGTTCACCACCGCCGCCAACGCGACCATGCAGCTCAGCGTGGCGCCGGAGATGCGCGGCCGGGTCATGGGCCTGTACATGTTCGTCTTCCTCGGGACGAACCCGCTCGGCGCCCCGGCGGTCGGCTGGATGGCCGAGCAGTTCGGGCCGCGGCCCAGCATCGTCCTCGGCGGGCTGGTCGCCGTGCTGACGACCCTCGCGGTGGGGGCGCTGGCCGCCCCCCGGGAGTCGGTACGGACGGTCCTGGCCCCGGTACGCCGTCCATCCGCGTGACAACGGGTGCCCGCTGCTGAAAAGCTGGCCGCGTGGATCTGCGGACATTCCGATGAGGCTTTTTGTGGCGCTCATTCCGCCACCGGGCGTCCTGGACGAGGTCGAGGAGGCCGTCCGCCCGCACCAGGACCTGATACCCGAGCTGAGATGGGTCCGGCGCGAGCTGATCCACGTCACGCTGTCGTTCCTCGGCGACGTCGACGACCGCACCCTCGACCGGTTGCTGCCGCGGCTGGAGCGGGCCGCCGGACGGCATGAGCGGATGTCGCTGTCCCTGGCCGGGGCGGGCGCGTTCCCCGGGAGCGGCGCCCATGCCCGCGTGCTCTGGACGGGCCTGTACGGGGACCGGCGCGCCCTGGCCCGGCTCGCCGCGTCCACCGCCGCCGCCGGGCGCAGGGCGGGCACGCCGCCCGACAAGCACCGCGCGTTCCGGCCGCACCTGACGCTCGCGCGGTCCCGGCGTCCCGTGGACGTCCGGTCGCTCACCGAGTCGCTGTCGGCCTTCGCCTCCACCCCGTGGACGGCCGACGCCGTCCACCTCGTGCGCAGCCACCTGCCCGGCAAGCAGTACAGCCAGGTGACGTACGAGCCGCTGAAGACCTGGTCGCTGCGCGGCTCCGGGCCGGGCACGCGGGGGCCGGGGCCCGGCCAGGGCCCGGGGGACGCGCAGGATCCGGAAAACGCTCAGGATCCGCAGGGCGGTCAGAGTCCGGGGGGCGGTCAGAGTTCGGGGGGCGGAGGCGCGGGACGGTCGGCGTCCGGCGGCCCCCAGGGGACCCCGTAGCGCTCGCACGCGCGCCGCAGCTCGTCCAGATCGGGCGGGAACGTCACCTGCCGCAGCACCCGCCCGGACGGGTTCCACACCACCAGGCGGGGCATCCGCTCGGCGGCCTCGTCGATGCCGACGCCGCCGATGCGGTCGCGCCCCAGGTCCCACTCGACCCGGCCGCGCCTGGTGACGACGGCCAGCCCCGCCGACGACACGCGGAGCTGCGCGCGGTTGCGGTCGTACAGCCAGTAGCCGCCGAGCCCGATCAGCAGCCCGGCGGGCACCGACCAGCTCGCGGTGGCGCTGAAACCGCCCAGCTCGGGACCCAGCCACACCGCGCCGATCAGGGCGACCGCCTGGCAGAGCAGGACGCTCATCCCGTACGTCCCGATCCGGGACCGACGCGTGGCGTCCAGGAGCGTTCCCGGCGCGGTGACCGGCCCGGGCGGCGCGGGCATGGCGACCGCGAACTCGTCGGTGGGGCGCTCGCCGATGGGCGTGGGCGCGCCGTCACGCGCGGCGGGCAGCACGGCGGCCGTCTCCGGCTCTCCCGCCGGGACCTCGGCCTCCGGCGCCGGGACGGCGAGCGGCGACACGGCCGAGTGGAACGCGGCGCTGAGGTAGGCGTCGTACTCGGCGTCGTTCACCGGCAGCCCCGCACGCCGGGCCGCCTCCCGCAGGTCGGTCCGCGAGATCCGCAGCGCCGACAGCGGCGCGGCGAAGAACTCGTCGCCGTCGGAGTCGTAGAGCCGCACCCACGCGTGCCCGCCGATGGTCAGCAGCTCGATGCCGCCGATGCGGTCCTCGGGCATCTTCAGCACGACGTCGCCCGCCGCGTCCGCCCAGCCGAGACCGCCGTCCGCGACGACCAGCCGCCCGCCGGGCACCTGCGCGAAGATCTCCGGCAGGCCCTCCAGTCCGTACTCCGGCCGCCGCGGCGGACGGGCGCCGGGAGTGACCACGCGGTAGCCGTGGTCGTCGAGGGCGTGCGCGAGCTGGAAGCCGTCCAGGCCGTGCGCGGGCAGCCGCGCCAGCAGCTCCAGCCGGTGCCCGAACGCCAGCGCGGCGAGGTCGGCGCCGCGCGGCTCGCCGCTCAGCGGGTCCAGCCGCAGCCCCGGCCCGACGACGACGGCGGCCACGTCCGCGGCCGGCAGGACCTGGAGCCCGCCGCGTCCGGGACGGCCCCGCACGAGCAGGCGGTCCACGGTGATCGTCCAGCGTACCTGCGCGGCGCGCAGCAGCCGCCGCCGCGCCCCGAGGACCCCGGCGATGGCGGCCAGCGCCCAGCAGCCCGCGGCGAGCCTCGCCCCGAACCCGCCCGCGCCCTCCGCGGCGATGCGGGCGACCATGAACGCCCCGAGCAACGCGACGAGCGTCCCGAGGACGGCGATCCGCCGCCGGCTCGGCAGCGGCGCCGGCGTGTCGAGCCGCTGCCCGTTCCCGTCCCGGCCCTGGCCGGTCCCCGGCTCGCGCCCCCCGCCGGGGACGGGCGGCCGGGGCGGCTCGTGGGCGGCGGCGAGGAGCGCCGCCTCCTGGTCGAGCAGGCGTTTCTCGGCCGCGTGGTCGCGGGGCAGCGGCCCGCCCGCCGGGACGTCGGCGTCCAGGCCGCCGCCGCGCAGCGCCTCGTCCAGCGCCGGGTCGAGCAGGTCGGACGCCTCGCCGTCCAGCACGTGCATCGGGATGCCGAGCCGGCGCGCCGTCACGAACAGCGCGAGCGGCTCCAGCCCCATCGACGTCGTCCCGCCCACGGCGGTGCGCCCGAACCGGTGGAACACCGTCAGCGTCCCGTCGCCGGTGGTGAGCGCCAGCCCGTCGATCCGGGACCGCTCGTAGCGGACCATGCCGGACCCGCCCGGCCCGATCCGTTCGAGCCCGTCGGCCGACAGCCGCCAGTACGGGCGGGGACGCCGCCGCCGCGCCTCCGGGGCCGCGCCCAGCAGCCACGGGATCGCCGCGACCGCGCCGATCAGCGTCGCCCAGAGCCAGACCGGCCGGATCGGCAGCAGCGCGAGCGCCACCGCCAGGAGGGCGAACGGCCCGGCGGCGACCGGACGCCACCGCCCGCCGGGACCCGCGAGGCCCACCAGCTCATGCTCCACAGTCCGCATCCTCACATGTGTCCCCTCGGGACCGTCCCCTCGTTTCGCGATCTGTCAGCACTCGGAACGCTCTTGCAGCGCGCCGGTCAGGTCCCCCTGCCCCGTCGGCCGCGGACGAGCCCGAAGCAGACCGCGCCGGCGATGGCGAGGGCGAGGAACAGCCCCGTCCGGACGGTGCCCGAGGCGGGGTGCTCCCTCTCCGCGCCGTCCTTGCCCGCGGCCTCGGCCCCTGGTGAGGCCGCCTGCGACGGCCTCGCCTGGGCGGGCACCGGGATCTCGTACACCGGCTGGTTCCGCCCCTCCGAACCGGCCAGGAACGACCGGCCGTCGGCGGTGTAGGTGATGGACTCGCCCTGGCCCTGGAAGGGCACCGACACCGACCGGATCGACTTGCCGGGTCTGCCTTCTTCGTCGACCGAGTAGAGACGGGCGCCGAAGTAGGTGCGGATGACGCAGGTCCGCCCATCGGGGGCGAACGCGCCGTCCGTCGCCATCGCGGGCGCCCCGCCGATCTTGCGCAGCTTGTTGGTGCCGTCGGGGCTCAGCCGCGCGGGTCCCTCGTAGAGCGCGCCGGAGAACAGCTTGCTGGCGATGTAGAGCCGGTTCGTCCGCGGGTTGATCATCACGGTCTCGGCGTTGCGGGGGCCGTCGGCGTACTTCAGCCGGAACCGCGTCGCCTCGATGCTCTGCGTGCGCAGCTGCGCGGGCTCGGGGATCCGGTAGAGGGTGACGTAGGGCCAGGCGCCGCCGAGGTTGTCGCCGATGTCGGCCACGAAGATCGCGGGACGGCCCTGCTCGTCCTTGCCGAGCGCCATGCCCTCCCAGTCGCGCGCGCCCGCGCCGGCCAGCGTGAGGACGGCGCGGACCCCGCCGTTCGGGCCGAGCGCGTAGACCTTCGGGACGCCCCCGGAGTCGTTGTGGGTGTAGACGATGCCGGGGTGCCGCCGGCTGGCGGCGAGCCCGCTGGACTCGGTGATCCGCGGGTCGGCGATCGTGAAGGCGACCTTGGGGGCGCCTGCGCCCGCCGACGCCGCCTCCGGAGCGGACCGTGATGCCGATGCCGATGCCGATGCCGGTACCGAGGCCGGTACCGAGGCCGAGGCGGTCGCGGTCGCGGTCCCGGTCGCCGGGAGGGCCGCGGCGGCGCCGAGGAGGGCGAGCGCGGCAGTGGCCCGGACGGCGCGTCCCCGCCGGAACGGACGCATTGACATGTCCTGCCCTTCCCCGTTCCGTGCCCCGATGGGCGTCCGTGGCCCCGCACCGTGCCGCGGAGGCCGGCCGGGGGCGGACCCGGCGATCACGCGGGCCCGGGGCGGGGCTCGGCGATGCCGTCCACGTCAGCGGCGCCGTTCAACTCAGCAGCGCACCGACGACCACGGCCAGGACGAGCGCGGTCAGCACGGTGGGAAGCAGCCATTGGGGCGCACGGTTCACGCATCGAGCTTATGCGGCTCGCCGCACGGCCGGGACCGTGCCTCCATGATCTGCACGTCATCCGGCATGTCGGTGATGCCGGCTCCGGCCCGCCGTGCGCCCGTGGGCCCTGGTGCGCCGACGCCCCGGGGAGCGCGTTCCCCGGGGCGCGCGGTGCCGTGCTAGAGGCGTTCCACTACGTGGTCGACGCAGGCGGTGAGGGCCTCGACGTCGGACGGGTCGATCGCCGGGAACATGCCGATGCGCAGCTGGTTGCGGCCCAGCTTGCGGTAGGGCTCGGTGTCGACGATGCCGTTGGCGCGCAGCACCTTCGCCACCGCCGACGCGTCCACCTCGTCGGCGAAGTCGATGGTGCCGACGACCTGGGACCGCTGCGCCGGGTCGGTCACGAACGGCGTCGTGTAGGAGGTCTTCTCCGCCCAGGTGTAGAGCCGCTGGGACGAGTCGGTGGTGCGCGACGTCGTCCAGGCGAGCCCGCCCTGCCCGTTCATCCAGTCGATCTGCTCGGCGAGCAGCAGCAGCGTGGCCACGGCCGGGGTGTTGTACGTCTGGTCCTTGGCGGAGTTGTCGACGACCGTCTTGAGGTTGAAGAACTCCGGGACGTACCGGTCGGACGAGGCGATCTCGTCGATCCGCGCGAGTGCGGCCGGCGAGGCGAGCGCGACCCAGAGGCCGCCGTCCGCGGCGAAGCACTTCTGCGGCGCGAAGTAGTACACGTCGGTCTCGGCGATGTCCACGGGCAGGCCGCCCGCGCCGGACGTGGCGTCCACGAGCACGAGCCCCTCGGCGGCGGTCGTGCCGGCCGGGCGCCGGATCGGCATCGCGACGCCGGTCGAGGTCTCGTTGTGGGTGAGGGCGTACACGTCGACGTCCTCCTCGGCGGACGCCTCGGGGTGCGTGCCGGGCGGGCTGTCGATGACGGTCGGGTTCCCCAGCCACGGCGCGCCCGTGGTGACCTTCGCGAACTTGCTGGAGAACTCGCCGAACGTCAGGTGCTGCGACCGCTGCCGGACGAGGCCGAAGGCCGCGGCGTCCCAGAACGCGGTCGTGCCGCCGTTGCTGAGCAGGACCTCGTACCCCTCGGGGAGCGAGAACAGCTGGGCCAGCCCTTCGCGGACGCGGCCGACCACGGATTTCACCGGCTTCTGCCGGTGCGAGGTGCCCATGTAGGCCGAGCCGGACTCCGCGAGCGCGGCGAGCTGTTCGGGACGCACCTTGGACGGACCGCACCCGAAGCGGCCGTCGGCGGGCTTGATGTCGGCGGGAATGTCAATGGCTGGATTCGCGCTGTCGGTCACTCGCAGTAGGCTACTTGACCTGCGGGGAAGATCGTGGGCGGGGTTCACATCCCGAGACGCCCCGGTCCGGTCGGTGCCGCGGGCGCGGGTCCCTCACCCGCCCTCTATCGGCGCCGCCGGACGCCCCGGACGCCCGGACGGCCATCGCCGCGAGCGCGGCCGTGCAGACACCCGCGATCACGGCCAATGATGACAAAGTGGCCGATTTCCGTCCGGCCGCCGGTGAATCCCGGACGGTTTCGATCCTTTTACGGTTTGGCCGCGTCCAACGTCCGCGAGGGTGTGAGGCCCAGAAAGCGGTGAGCCCGGGGAGACGAGAGCGAAGGTGAGGCGTTTCGCATGACCGGCGACAGGGTCCTGAGCGAGGATCGGCTGCGCGGAGTGCTCGACCTGTTCGAACGCCTGCGGGAGCGCCCGCCCCGCAGGCGGCGGCAGCGGCTGCGGCCGCTGCTCATGCTCCTCGGGCCGGCCGACCACACCTCCCATGTGGCCGGGCTGTTCCAGAAGCGCTGCGAGGCCGAGCGGGCGCCGGTCTCCCACATCGCCGCCGACACCCTCGCCACCGACGTCTCCGGCGTCCTGCGCGAGGCGAAGCGGGAGCTGTCCCAGCCGAGCAGCCACCCCCGCGGCGAGCCGTCGCCGCGGTTCCCGCTGCTGGAGATGGCGTTATGGCTGCGCGACCTGCGCGAGATCCGGCTCGCCGGGGACGGGCGGCCGCCGCCGCAGGGCGCCTCGCCCGCCGAGCGCGAGAACCACCAGCTCGTGCGCCGGGTCACCCACCCGCCGGTCGGCGACAACGAGAACGCCCGCCGCCGCGAGCTGAACCGGGTCATCCGGCGCCGCGGCCGCGACGTCCTGCGGGACCTGGAGGACGGTCCGCGCGGCAGGGCCGCGACCTTCCTGGCCTTCCTGGAGCAGATCGCCCCGATCGGCGTCGCGGTGGTCGCCCTGGTCAGCGCCGGGACGGCGGCGGCCGTGGACCTGGTGTGGGCGGTGTTCGCGGCGGTCATCGGGCTGGCGTTCGTGACCGTGCAGATCCTCGCGCGGACCCGCGGCTGGTACGGCGTCCGCCGGTTCGGCTGGTTCCTGCGCCAGCCCTACCTCGGACGCGACTCCACCGGCTTCCTCGGGTTCGCGCTCGGCGTCTTCGACGCCCGCCCCGTCGAGGCCGACGACCACCGGGAGCAGCTCGACCTGCTGCTCATCGCCGCGTTCCTGGAGGACCTGCGCCGCAACTACCACCGGGACGTGCGCAGGGCCGCGTGGGCGCGGGTCCGCCACCCGGTGCTGATCTTCGAGCACGTCACCGCCGGGCACGTCGGCGTCCGGTTCCTGGAACTGCTCGAACGCGTGCGGCGCGACAACCAGGACGAGAGCGGCCTGCCCGACGTGGACCCGCTGGTCGTCACCGTCGGGGTGGACCCGGCCGCGCCCGCCGGGGACGGCCCGTCCGCGCCGCCCGGCGCCCGCCTCGTGGACCGGCTCGCCCGGGAGTTCCGCGTCGACCTGTCGCAGGGCGCCGCCGAGAACGCCGTCGCCGCCCGCGGGCTGTGGGACCGGTACCGGCGCGAGCAGGCCCGCGTCAGCGCCCTCGGCGCGCGGCGCGAACTGCGCGTGGACATCACCCGCGACCCCGGAGGGGACCTGCCGCCGGTACGGGCGGGCCGCGGCCGTCCGTGGCTGGCGCACCCCGCGCTGCCCTGGATCGCGATGATCGTGGTGGCGGCGTCGTCGGTCACGGCGGTGAGCGTCGCCTCCCTCCGGTACTGCTCGGCCTTCCAGATCAGGCGCACCGGGTCCGGCGAGTGCGTCGGCATCACCGACGGGTCCTTCAGGTTCGACGAGGCGGGCGCCGGCGAGCACGGGCCCAACCGGCTCTCGCCCGTCCTCGCGCGGCTGAAGGACCAGAACGACGCGGTCGCGCGCTCGGGCAAGCCGCACGCGACGATCGTCTACATCGGTCCCGTCACCGCCGACCCCGCCATCAAGAACCGGCAGCTGGACCTGCTCGCCGGCGCGCAGGGCGAGCTGCTCGGGCTCGCGATGGCGCAGGCGGAGTTCAACGGCGGCAGCCAGAACCTGCGGCTGAGGGTCCTGGTGGCGAACGCGGGCGCCAAGTTCCAGCACGGCCACGAGATCGCCGAGCGGATCCGGAGGCTGGCGCTGAAGGACCGCTCGATCGTCGCGGTCGTCGGGTTCGAGCAGAGCAGGCTGGAGACGCAGGACGCCATCAAGGTGCTGTCGAAGTCGGCGCTGCCCATGGTCGGCACGGCCAACAGCTACAACGGGACGGGGCTGCTCGACCGGGGGGCGGGCTACTCGCCGTACTACTTCCGGCTGGCGCCGCCCAACTCGCGTCTCGCCCAGCACGCCGCCTACTGGGCGCGGGAGGGACGTGTCGGGGGCAGGCCCGGCCGGACGGTGGACGTCATCTACAGCGCCGATTCCCACGACCTCTACAGCGCCGACCTGGCCGAGTCGTTCGCACGGGAGTTCGGCCGCGGCGACGTCCTCGTCCGCAAGTACGACAGCCCGGGAGATCTCGACAGGACCGTCCACGAGCTGTGCCAGAAGCCGCCCGACCTCTTCTACTACGCGGGACGGTCCGACGAGTTCCGCTCCTTCGCCTACGTCCTCCAGCACACCTGCCCCAGCGGGCAGGTCATCCTCGCCGACGACGAGATCGCCAAGTACGTCGCCGACAACGCCCCGGAGATCGGGCACGTCGCCACCTTCCGGCTCTACTACATGCCCCTGGCGGCCCGTGAGGCGTGGACGCCGCCGTGGGTGGGCAGCGCCAGGAACGTGTTCTTCAACAGCTATCCCGGGGCCGTCGAGTCGATGTTCGGCAAGAGCCCCTCGCGGGACCACCGCCCGTCCGAGGTCAGGGCCGCCGTCAGCTACGACGCCGCCTCGATGATCGCCTACGTGGCGAACCAGGTCTTCACCGAGCAGGCCGCGGCGCCGACGGCGGGCGGCGTCTTCGCCGCGCTCGACGACCCCGGCAAGGGCGCGCTGTGGAAGGGGGCGAGCGGTGTCCTGCGGTTCACCGGCCGGGCCCAGGGCCATCAGGTGATCGACAAGCCCGTGCTGCTGGCGACCGTGGGCGCGGACGGGAGGGTCCATGTCGAGGAGGTCTGCGGCACGCTCGTCCAGACCGGGCAGGCGAGAGGGCACTGCCCGCCGGGCGCGTGGGGGCGCCTGAAATGAGGGCGGCCGGAGGGGGGACGGGCAAGGCCCCCGGCAGGTGGTGCCGGGGGCCTTCGGCGCGGTCGCGCGATCGGAGGGGCGGAGGGTGGAGGGCTGGAGGGTGGAGGGGCGGAGGGGTCAGCCGGCGTGCCGCTTGAGGACCTCCGCGGCACCGTCGACGTCCTCGATGGAGCGGCTGCCGGGGCCGGTGTACCGCGCGCTCGGCCGGACGAGGCGGCCGGTGCGCTTCTGCTCCAGGATGTGCGCGGCCCATCCGGCGGTGCGGCCGCAGGTGAACATCGCGGGCATCATCGCGGTCGGGACCTCGGCGAAGTCCAGGATGACCGCGGCCCAGAACTCGACGTTGGTCTCGATCGGGCGGTCCGGGCGGCGCTCGCGCAGCTCGGCGAGCGCGGCGTCCTCCAGGGCCTTGGCGGCCTCGAAGCGCGGCGCGTGCAGCTCCTGCGCGGTGCGGCGCAGCACGCGGGCGCGCGGGTCCTCGGCCCGGTAGACGCGGTGGCCGAAGCCCATCAGCCGGTCGCCGGAGTCGAGGATGTCGGTGACGACCTTGCGCGCGTCGCCGATCCGCTCGACCTTCTCGATCATCGGCAGGACGCGGGCCGGGGCGCCGCCGTGCAGCGGCCCCGACATGGCGCCGATCGCGCCGGAGACGCTGGCCGCGACGTCCGCCCCCGTGGAGGCGATCACCCGGGCGGTGAAGGTGGAGGCGTTCAGGCCGTGCTCGGCGGCGGAGACCCAGTACGCGTCGATGGCCTGGACGTGTTTCGGGTCCGGCTCACCGCGCCATCGGATCATGAACCGCTCGGTGATGGTCCTGGCCTCGTTGATGCGCTCCTGCGGCACCATCGGCACGCCGATGCCGCGGGCCGACTGGGCGACGAACGACAGCGCCGTCGCCGACACCCGGGCGAGGTCGGAGCGGGCCTGGTCGTCGGAGATGTCGAGAAGGGGGCGCATCCCGTACGCGGGGGCCAGCGTGGGAAGGGCGCTCTGGACGTCCACCCGCACGTCGCCGGAGGTGACCGGCAGGACGTGGGGGTCGGCCGGGGCGAGTCCCGGGTCGAAGCTGTCGTCCACGAGGAGGCCCCAGGCGTCGCCGAAGGAGACCTGGCCGACGAGCTCCTCGATGTCCACGCCGCGGTAGCGGAGGGCGCCGCCCTCCTTGTCCGGTTCGGCGATCTCGGTCTCGAAGGCCACGACCCCCTCGAGGCCGGGTTTGAAGTCGGACATGTCGTCCTGCCTTTCGTCCCCAGGAGTGATAAGGCGGTGCCGTGCCATTGAACCCTGTCCGCCTTACCGAGCAGTACCCAGGTCCCTGTGAGATGCACAAAGCCCAGGTGAGAGGCTCAGACGCTGTGGATTCCCCAACGCCCGATCCTGCACGGCTCCGCAGATCCTACGAGGGGGGCGAGCTGGCCGAACCGGCGCTCCCCGCCGATCCCCTCGCGCTGTTCGCCGCATGGTTCGCCGACGTGCACGCCTCCGGCCTGGCCGAGCCGAACGCGATGGTCCTCGCGACCGCGTCCGCCGACGGGGTCCCCAGCGCCCGGACCGTCCTGCTGAAGGGATACGGCCCACGGGGGTTCCGGTTCTTCACCAACCTGACGTCCGACAAGGGCCGCGACCTCGCCGGGAACCCCCGCGCGGCCCTCGTGTTCCCTTGGCACGCCATGTACCGGCAGGTGCGTGTCGCCGGGCCCGTCCTGGAACTTCCGCGGGAGGAGTCGGCGGCCTACTTCCGGACGCGTCCGTACGGTTCGCGGATCGGGGCGTGGGCCAGCGAGCACCAGTCGGGCGTCATCGAGGGGCGCGAGCCGCTGGAGCGCCGCTACGCGGAGCTGGCCGGACGCTGGCCCGAGGCGCCGGGGGAGGGCCACGACGAGGTGCCGCTGCCGGACTTCTGGGGCGGCTTCCGCGTCGTCCCCGAGACGATCGAGTTCTGGCAGGGACGGCGGGACCGGCTGCACGACCGCATCCGCTACCACCGCCCGGCAACCCCGGACGCATCCGGTGAATGGGACATTGTCAGACTGTCTCCGTGACGTCGGAACAGCAGCCAACCCCCACCCACGGTCCTGACAGCGACGGCTCGCCCCCCACCGACGACCCCACCGCCATCGACGACCCCACCGCCATCGACGGCCGCGACGACACCGGCGCCATCGACGGCCGCGACGACACCGACGACACCGACGGCCCCGACGCCGCCGGGAAGCCGTCGCCCACCGGCGGCGGAATGCTGCGCCGCATGGCCATCGACACCCGGCCGCTCCGCCATGCCTCCTTCCGGCGGCTCTGGCTCGGGCAGGGCGTGTCGTTCATCGGGTTCCAGGTCACCTCCGTGGCCGTGCCCGTCCAGGTGTACGACATGACCGGGTCGTCGTTCTGGGTCGGCGTGCTCGGGCTGGTCAACCTCGTCCCGCTGATCGTGTTCGGGCTGTGGGGCGGCGCCGTGGCCGACCACATGGACCGCCGCCGGCTGCTGCTCGTCTCGTCCTGCGTCACCTGGGCGTCCACGCTGATCCTCCTCGTCCAGGCGCTCGCCGGCCTGGACAGCCTCGGGCTGATCATGGCGGTGGTCGCGCTCCAGGCGGTCGGGTTCGCGGTGTCCTCGCCGACCCGCAGCGCGATCATCCCCCGGCTGATCGACCGGCCATTGGTCTCGGCCGCCAACACGCTGAACTTCACCGTCAGCATGGTCGGGGGGCTGGCCGGGCCCCTGTTCGCCGGGGTGATCCTCGCCCACGGCGGCTACGCCGCCGCCTACGGGCTGGACGCGCTGCTGTTCACCGTCGGGCTGTACGCGGCGATGCGCCTGCCCGCGATCCCTCCGCTCGGCGACGTCGCCGGGGCGCCCGGCGTGCGCGCGGTGCTCGACGGCCTGCGCTACCTCGGCACCCAGCCGGTGCTGATGATGTCCTTCCTCGTGGACATCATCGCGATGGGCGTGGCGATGCCCCGCGCGCTGTTCCCCGAGCTGGCCGACACCCGGTTCGGCGGGGGCGGCGCCGTCGGCTGGCTGTTCGCCTCCATCGCGATCGGCGCGGTCATCGGCGGGCTCATCTCCGGCTGGATCGGACGGGTGCGCCGCCAGGGCGTCGCGCTGATGGTCTCGATCGTCGTGTGGGGCCTCGCGGTGGCGGCCGCCGGCCTGGCCCACCAGCTCTGGCTCGCCGTCGCGCTGCTGGCCCTCGGCGGCGGCGCCGACCTGGTCTCGGCCGTCTTCCGCCAGACCATGCTCCAGACCTACGCGCCGGACGAGATGCGCGGTCGCCTCCAGGGCGTGTTCACCGTCGTCGTGGCGGGCGGCCCGAGGCTCGGCGACCTGCGCGCCGGGGCGACCGCCAGCGTGGTCGGCGCCACCGCGTCCTGGGTGGGAGGGGGCATCGCCTGCGCCGTCCTGGTCGTGATCGCGTCGCTGGCCGTCCCGGCGTTCCTCCGCTACGACACCAGGACGGCCACGTCCGCCTGAACCGGCCCGCCCGTCCCGGGGCGGGGCGCCTCAGAGCGCGCGGGCGACCGTCGTGAGGTCGTCGACGAGACCCGCGTACATGGCGTCGCGATCTTCGGCGCGCAGGACGGCGGACGGATGGATCGTCGCGAGGAGCCGCGCGCGGGACTCGTCCCGGCCGCCCTCGTCCGCGCTGTCGCCCGCGCCGCCGTCGTCCTGGCCGCCGTCCAGGGCGTTGTCGATCTCCCGGGCGGCGGCAGGGGTGCCGAGCGCGTCCAGGTGGGGGAGGGGCAGCAGCCGCCCGCGCTGCTTGGTCACCCGGAACGAGGAACCCAGCAGAGCCTTGCCCGCCGTCGCGCCGAGGACGACGACCACCTCAGGCTCCAGGATCCGCAGTTCCGCCAGCAGCCACGGACGGCAGGCGCGCATCTCGCCCGCGTTCGGCGTCTCGTGGATGCGCCGCTTGCCGCCGCCCTCCTGGCGCTTGAACTTGAAATGCTTGACGGCGTTGGTCACGTACGCCTCGCCGCGCTCGATGCCCGCCTCCTCCAGGGCCCGGTCGAGGAGACGTCCGGCCGGGCCGACGAACGGGGCGCCCTGGCGGTCCTCCTGATCGCCGGGTTGCTCGCCGACGAGCACGACACGGGCGCCCGGCGAGCCCTCCCCGAAGACGGTCTGGGTGGCGTTCCGGTAGAGATCGCACCCGCGGCAGCCGGCGGCGGCGTGGCGCAATGTGGACAGATTGGAGCGATCTTCCGCATCGGCGGGAAGGAAGAATCGGGCGTCCTGGGAAGATTTCGCGGTCATCGTGTGTTCCCTTCTACCCGCCGTACATGGGATATTCACCGGCCCGGGCGCCGAGGGGGTCGAGCAAGTAGACTCCTGCGCATAATGACTGGAGGGAGCTGTGACCTCACACGGCCTGATCGATACCACGGAGATGTACCTCCGGACGGTTTTCGAGCTCGAAGAGGAGGGAATCATCCCCCTTCGCGCGCGCATCGCCGAGCGGCTCTCCCAGAGTGGCCCGACGGTGAGCCAGACGGTCGCGCGCATGGAGCGCGACGGGCTGCTGCGGGTCGAGGGTGACCGGCACCTCGAACTGACCGATAGCGGCCGCGGCCTCGCGACCCGCGTCATGCGCAAGCACCGCCTCGCGGAGTGCCTGCTGGTCAACGTGATCGGCCTGCCCTGGGAGGACGTCCACATCGAGGCGTGCCGCTGGGAGCATGTGATGTCGGAGGAGGTCGAGCGCCGCCTGGTCGCGCTGCTCGACAACCCCACCACGTGCCCGCACGGCAATCCCATCCCCGGCTTGGACGAACTGGGCGGACACGGGGACGACAGCGTCTCCGCGCCGCTGTCGGTGATGACCGCGGTGGCGAGCCCCGGCGGCGCGGCCGCCGTGGTCCGGCGGATCAGCGAGCAGGTGCAGAGTGACAGTGACCTGATGCTTAGACTCAAGCAGATAGGGATACAACCGGGACGAGAGGTGACTCTTCGGGCGACCGATGACGGGGTGCGGGTGACCTGTGACGACGAGGCCGACAGTTCGGACACGGAACTGCCGCGCGGCATCGCCGAGCACGTGTTCGTCAGCAGGCGCTGACCCGGCAAGCGTGCCGTCCCCCGCCTCCCCTTCGCCGGTCTATACCGAAGATCTCCATACGTTCGCGCCTTGCGGGCGTATCCCGGCGGCGGGTTCGTCGTTCAATACGACGGAAGAGGTACGCGCGGCACCCGCGCCGCGACGCCCGGTGATCCATGGGCCGGGCGTCGTCAGGTGGCCGCACGGAGATGGAGTGGTCACCGGCGGGGCCGCAACTGCTACCGGGATGGGGAGATGAATCGTTGGGGGGACGCCTCTTTCGAGGCGCATCTGCCACCCGAGACCGTCCTGAACCAGATGGAGATGGCGGTCATCGTCTGCGACCGCTTCAGCAACGTCATCTACGGCAACGCGTTCGCACGGCAGCTCTTCGGCTTCGGCGGCGACGAGGTCATCGGCCACTCGATCCTGTCGCTGGGCATCGCCGAGGAGGACCACGAGCAGGCCACCGAGCTGGCCAAGCACGTCCTCAAGGGCGGTGTCTGGGAGGGGACGTTCTGCAACCTGCGCGGTGACGGCACCACCGTGTACACGCGCGCGCACGCCGTCCCCTTGCGGCACCCGTCCGGCGCCGTGGACGGGGTCGTCATCTTCGCGCGGGAGGCCCTGCGCTCCAACCAGCGCGACCAGGAGCGGTACGGGCTGATGGAGCGGATCGGCGAGCGGCTCGCCGGATCCCTGGAGGTGGAGAGCACGCTGCGGAGCGTCGCCGACACCCTCGTCCCGCAGTTCGCCGACCACTGTTTCATCGACCTGTTCAGCGGCGACCGGCTCTACCGGCGGGTGTCCCGGCACGCGGGCGGCTGGGAGCCGCCGCCCGGCACCTGGGCCGAGGTCGGCGAGCCCGTCTCCTACCCGCCCGGGCACTTCAGCGCCAAGGCGATGGCGCGCCGCGACGCCGTCCTCGTCGAGGACATGATCCAGCACCGGTTCGCGGCCCCGAGCGAGGAGTCCCGGCGGCTCGGCGACGCGATGGGCATCACCTCGGTGATCTCGGCGCCGCTGCTGGTGCGGGGCGAGCTGCTCGGCGTGATGAGCCTGGCCCTGTCGAACCTGTCCAAGCGGCCCGACCCGCACTACGACAGCTTCGACCGCGACCTGCTCGGCGCGATCGCCAGCCGCGTCGCGCTCGCCGTCGACAACGCGCTGCTGTTCGAGGAGGAGCGCGAGACCGCCCTCGCCTTCCAGAAGCACCTGCTGCCCGGCGACCGCCCGCCCCACCTGGACGGCCTCCAGATCGCCTGGCGGTACGAGCCCGCCCGGCCGCTGGAGTCGCACGGGCACGGCATCCAGACCCAGGTCGGCGGCGACTGGTACGACGTGATCCCGCTGTCGGCGGGCCGCGTCGGCCTCGTCATCGGCGACGTCGAGGGCCGGGGCGCCCGCGCCGCCGCGGTGATGGGCCAGCTCCGCGCCGCCCTGCGCGCCTTCGCCCAGGACGACAAGCCGCCCGCCGACATCCTCCGCAAGCTGGACGAATGGGTCCGCACGATGACCCGTCCCGAGCGGATGCGGTCCGGCTGGAACAGCGACGACCTCGTCCGCCCGCCGCTGGTGTCGTGCACCTACTTCGTGTACGACGCGTGGTCGCGCGTCCTGGAGTTCGCCAACGCCGGGCACGACCCGCCGCTGCTGGTGGTGGACGGCCGCGTCGAGGAGCTGTCGTTCGAGAGCGAGGGCGCGATGCTCGGCGTCCGCGGGCCGGGCATGGGCGGCGAGATCCTCTACAACGAGGAGACGTCCGTGCTCAAGCCGGGCGCGACGCTCGTCCTCTACACCGACGGGCTCATCGACCGGCGCCCCAAGGACGACGGCGACTACTACACGCGCGAGGAGTCCCGCGAGATGGTCCGCGCGGCCGTCGAGGCGGTCGCGCGCGGCGGGGTCGAGGCGATCGCCAACGCCGCCTACGAGGCCGTGCCGGGCGATATCGACGACGACGTCGCCATCGTGGTGATCCGCACCGCCCCCGACGAGCTGGCCGTCGAGGAGCGCACCTTCCCCGCCGAGCCGATCATGGTGTCGGAGGCGCGGCGGATGGCCGCCGACGCGTTCGCGTCCTGGGGAATGCTGGACGAGCAGGCCGAGCTGGCCTGCCTGCTGGTGTCCGAGGTCGTCACGAACGTCGTCCTGCACGCGACCGCGACGCCCGCCCCGCGCCGCGAGATGGTCGTCCCGGTGCCCGCCGGGTCCCCCGGGCGCGGCGGCGAGCCGCTGAGCGCGCCCCCGCCCGTCCAGTTCAACGCCACCGAGTTCACCCCCGGCGCCTTCGAGGCCGGTGCCTTCGACGGCGGCGCCTTCGACGAGGACGACTGGGACCTCGGCGCCGACCTCGGCCGGCGGGAGCCGCCCACCAAGGAGTTCCGGCTCCGGCTGCGCCGCGGCGCCGACGCCATCTGGGTCGAGGTGTTCGACTCCGACATGCGGCTGCCGCGCATCCGCAGCGCCGGTGAGACCGACGAGGGCGGCCGCGGCCTCTACCTGGTCGACCAGCTCGCGACACGCTGGGGCGCCCGGCCCACGTCGGCGGGCAAGGCCGTCTGGTTCGAGCTCCCCCTCACCCCGTAGCCGTGCGCGCCTGGTCGGTCGGGACACCGGCGCCGATCGCCGCGCGGCCGCTGCGCCGCGCCGACCGCGACGTCCCGTCACCGGGACCCGGCGAGCTGCTGGTCCGCGTCCTCGCCTGCGGCGTCTGCCGGACGGACCTGCACGTCGCCGAGGGCGACCTGCCCGTCCACCTGCCGGGCGTGACACCGGGACACGAGATCGTCGGCGAGGTCGTGGACGCGGGCCCGGGGACGCTGCGCGCGGCGGGCGACCGGGTCGGGGTGGCCTGGCTGCGCGGGACGTGCGGCGCGTGCCGCTTCTGCCGCCGCGGCGCCGAGAACCTCTGCCCCCGCTCGGTCTACACCGGCTGGGACGCCCACGGCGGGTACGCCGAGTTCGCGCTCGCGGCGGACGCCTACGCCTACCCCCTCCCGGACGGCCTGGACGACGTCCGCGCCGCTCCGCTGCTGTGCGCGGGAATCATCGGCTACCGCGCCCTGCGCCGCGCCGCTCCGCCCCCGGGCGGCAGGCTCGGGATCTGGGGCTTCGGCGGCTCCGCGCACCTCGCCGCGCAGATCGCGCTCGCCGAGGGCGCCGAGGTGCACGTGTTCACCCGCAGCCCCGCCGCCCGCGACCTCGCCCGTGACCTCGGCGCTTCCTGGGCGGGCGACTCCTTCGACACCGGCCCCGCGCCCCTGGACTCGGCGGTGATCTTCGCTCCGGCCGGGGGGCTCGTCCCCGCCGCGCTGGAGCGCCTGGACCGCGGCGGCGTCCTCGCCATCGCCGGGATCCACCTGTCCGACGTCCCGTCCCTGGACTACGGGCGCCACCTCTTCCAGGAACGCGAGGTCCGCTCGGTCACCGCCAACACCCGGGCGGACGGCGAGGAGTTCCTGACGCTGGCCGCCCGCCTGGACGTGTCGGTCACCACCCGGCCCTACCCGCTGGACGAGGCGGACCGCGCCCTCGCCGACCTCGCGGCGGACCGCTTCACCGGCGCCGCCGTCCTCGTCCCCTGAACGGCCCTCCCCGCGTCAGGGGATGGGCTCGGCGGCCAGGTGCGCCCAGGACTGGGTGAACCACAGCTCCCCGCCGATGATCCTGGGCTTCGCGCCGGTGCGGGGGCCGCCGTCCACCTCGTCGGTGAGGGCCTCGCGGATGCGGTCGGCGGCGGCGTCGTCGTGCGCGCCGTCCAGCCACGGCTCGACGGGCCGCTCGACGGTGAACACGTCCAGCCGGCGGATGCTGCCGCCCGCCGAGGTGACCATCTCGGTCAGCCGGGCGATGGACGGCGTGCCCGGATGGCGGGGGTCGCGCAGCCGCTCGATCCGGTCGCGGTCGGGCCCGGCCAGGTTCCCCCGGACGAGGTCGGCGACGACCAGCCGTCCCCCGGGCCGGCACACCCGCAGCAGCTCCCGCAGCACCGCCTCGGGCTCGCCGAGGTTGTAGAGCGAGAACCGGGCCGTGACGAGTGAGAAGGTGTCGTCCCTGTAGGGCAGCGCGGTGGCGTCCGCGCGGACGGTCGTGCCGTCCGGCCCCCCGGCGCCTCTGGGACGTTCCATGGGCGCCGGCGGGGTGGGGCGCAGGTCCCCGTCGGTGATCCGCACCGGGCTGTTGCGGGGGGTGCGGGGGGGCGTCCCCCCACAAGAGACCGGACCGGTCCCGAAGGTGACGGTCGTCATCCGGCCGCCCCGTCCCGCGGGCGCGGCGGCCGGCATCGCGTTCACGGCGGTCACATGGCGGACCCTCGGCCCGAGCGCGGCGGGCATCGGCCCGTCGCCGCGCGAGACGTCCAGGCAGACGTCGTCGCGGCCGGGCTCGGCGAAGTCCAGCAGTCGCCTCAGATGCGGGGCGAGCGCGCGGCCGCTGTCCTGGATCGCGGTCGCCGGATGCGGCACGGGTGCCCTCCCTCGGCTCGGGCCGGCCTCACCGGACGGGTGCCGCCCGCCCCGCCCGGGACGAACGGACGTGAAGCCGGTTTCGCCACGTATGACTCCCGGACCGGGCGGGAAGTTCGGCCCGCGGCGCCGGAAAATGCGGGCCCGATCCGGTCAGCCGTTGAGATGCTCGCCGTACAGCGCACCCACGACCAGCACGAACACGATGATCACCGCGACCCTCGTCGGCGCGGGGACGCGCAGCCGCACCGCCGCCCACCGCACGCAGAACGCGGCGAGGAGGGAAATGACGACGAGGCTCAGGATGCCTTCCATGGCCACCTTCGTTCCGGAGGGACGTGCCGCCTCCTAGAACCATAGAGGTGTTCGGCCGCCGGGTGGCCTTGCGCGGGCGTCGTGGATCGGCGGGGGATCTCCGGTGCCGGGTGGGTAGGTCATCCGGCGGAGGGGGCCTTCTATGACGGCGGAGACGGCGGCGCGGGACGAGCGGGAGATGCCGCGGGGCAGGGACCTGTACGTCATCCTGGGCGCGCTCATGCTGGCGATGCTGCTCGCCGCGCTGGACCAGACGATCGTGTCCACGGCCCTGCCGACGATCGTCAGCGACCTCGGGGGGCTCAACCACCTGTCGTGGGTGGTCACGGCGTACCTGCTGTCCGCCACGGCGTCAACGCCGCTGTGGGGCAAGCTCGGCGACCAGTACGGGCGCAAGCGGCTGTTCCAGACGTCCATCGTGATCTTCCTGGCCGGTTCGGCGCTGTGCGGGATCGCGCAGGACATGACGGAGCTGATCGGGTTCCGCGCGCTGCAGGGGCTGGGCGGCGGGGGGCTGATGGTGCTCGTCGTCGCGATCGTCGGGGACGTGGTGCCGCCGCGTGAGCGGGGTCGGTACCAGGGGCTGTTCGGCGCCGTCTTCGGCGTGGCGAGCGTGTGCGGTCCGCTGCTGGGCGGGTGGTTCGTGGACAACCTGTCGTGGCGCTGGGTGTTCTACATCAACGTGCCGATCGGGATCGTGGCGCTGCTGGTGATCGCGGCCGTGCTGCACGCGGCGGAACGGCGGGAGCGGCACCGCATCGACTATCCGGGCATCCTGCTGATCGTCGGCTGGTCGGTCGGCCTCGTGCTGATGACCACCTGGGGCGGCACCCGCTACGACTGGATCTCGCCGCAGATCATCGGCCTGGGGGCCGCCGCCGTCGCGCTGATCGGGGTGTGGCTGCTGGTCGAGCGGCGGGCCGTCGAGCCGATCATGCCGCCGCGGCTGCTCGGCGACCCGGTGTTCTCGCTCGGATCGGCGATCAGCTTCGCGGTCGGGTTCGCGATGTTCGGCGCGCTGACGTTCCTGCCGATCTTCCTGCAGGTGGTGCACGGGGTCTCGCCGACGCTGTCGGGCGTGCACCTGCTGCCGATGATGCTCGGGATGCTGTGCAGCTCGATCGGATCCGGGCAGCTGATCACGAGGTTCGGCCGGTACAAGGTCTTCCCGGTCGCCGGGACGCCGATCATCGCGGTGGCGCTGTACCTGTGCTCGCGGCTGGACGAGGACTCCTCGACGCTGTCCATGAGCCTGCGGTTCGCCCTGCTCGGGTTCGGGCTGGGGCTGGTCATGCAGGTGCTCGTCATCGCCGTCCAGAACGCCGTGTCGTACGAGGACCTGGGCGCGGCGACGTCCGGGGTGACGTTCTTCCGGCAGATCGGCGGCTCGTTCGGTGTCGCGGTGTTCGGGTCGGTGTTCAGCAACCGGCTCGCCGCGCACGTCGAGGACCTCGCCAAGGACCGGCTTCTGCCGCCGGGGTTCGACCCCGCGGCGGTTCAGGGGAACCCCAAGCTGCTGGACCGGTATCCGGAGCAGGTGAAGGACGGCGTGCTGCACGCGTACGCGCAGTCGATCGACACCGTGTTCCTCTGGGCCGTCCCCGTGGCGGGGGCCGCGTTCCTGCTCACGCTGTTCCTGCGCGAGGTCCCCCTGCGGGCGACGTCGCAGGCCCCCGACTATGGCGAGGGGTTCGGCGCGGCGCCCACCGTCCGGTCGTCCCGGCACGAGATCGAGCGCGCGCTGAGCGGGCTGATGCGCAGGGACCCGCGGGCACTGGAGCTCTACGACCGGCTGGGCGGCCACGCGGGCGTCGGCCTGCCCGCCGGGAGCGTGTGGGCGCTGTGCAGGATCGCCAAGGACGGGACGGTCACCGGCGCGGAACTCGCCGAGCGCGCGGGCGTCTCGGTCGAGCACGGCAGGCCGTATGTCGACCGGCTCGTCGAGGCCGGGCACGTGGTGCGGCAGGACGGCGTGCTCGCCGTCACCCCGTCCGGGCGCGCCACCGCCGAGCGGCTCTTCGCCGCGCGCCGCGACGGGCTCGCCCGGCATCTGGACGGCTGGTCGCCCGAGGAGCATCCCGAGCTGGCGGAGCTGCTGACGCGGCTGTCGCACGCGTGCCTCGGCGACGACGCGGACGGCCGTGAGATCTACACGCGGCCCGGCGCCACGCGCAGGTGATATGGCTCCGAGATCCAGCTCACATGGCGTCGCGGCGTCCGCGATGTAATCTCGTACTGACAACCGAATCCCACTCGGTTTCGGGACGGAACCCCAACTCTTTGCATGGGAGGCGTAGTGGCCGAGGCGTACATCGTCGGTGCGGTCCGTACCCCCGTCGGTACGAAGAAGGGCGCCCTGAAGGACGTGCACCCCGCCGACCTCGGCGCGCACGTGCTCAAGGAACTCATCGACCGCACCGGCGCCGACCCCTCCGCGGTCGAAGACGTGATCATGGGCTGTGTCATGCAGGTCGGGCCGCAGTCCCTCGACATCGCGCGCACCGCGTGGCTGTCGGCGGGGCTGCCGGAGGGCGTGCCCGGCGTGACCATCGACCGCCAGTGCGGCTCCTCCCAGCAGGCGATCCACTTCGCCGCGCAGGGCGTGCTGTCGGGCACCCAGGACCTGGTCGTCGCGGCCGGCGTCGAGCAGATGGCCATGGTCCCGATGGGCTCCTCGGTCACGTTGGCGATGGAGAAGGGCATGCCCTTCCCCTACGGCGAGGGATGGGCCGAGCGGTACGGCATGCAGGAGGTCTCCCAGTTCCGCGGCGCGCAGCTGATGGCCGAGAAGTGGGGGTTCGGCCGCCGGGACATGGAGGAGTACGCGCTGGAGAGCCACCGGCGGGCCGGCAAGGCCATCGAGGCCGGCTACTTCGACCGGGAGACCGCGCCCTTCGCCGGCCTCGCCAAGGACGAGGGCCCGCGGCCCGACACCTCGCTGGAGAAGATGGCCGGGCTCCAGCCGCTGCGCGAGGGCTGGGACCTCACCGCCGCCGTCGCCTCGCAGATCTCCGTGGGGGCGTCCGCGCTGATGATCGCCTCGGAGGAGGCCGTCAGGCGGCACCACCTGACGCCGCGGGCGCGCGTCCACACCCTCGCGGTGTGCGGCTCCGACCCGGTCTACATGCTGACCGGCCCGATCCCGGCGACCGAGAAGGCCCTCGCCCGCGCCGGGCTCAAGATAGGCGACATCGACGTGTTCGAGGTCAACGAGGCGTTCGCCCCGGTGCCGATGGCATGGGCCAGGGACACCGGCGCGTCGCTGGAGAAGACCAACCCCAACGGCGGCGCGATCGCCCTCGGCCACCCGCTGGGCGCCACCGGCGGCGTCCTGATGACCAAGCTCCTCCACGAGCTGGAGCGCACCGGCGGCCGCTACGGCCTCCAGGCCATGTGCGAGGGCGGCGGCCAGGCCAACGCGACGATCATCGAGCGGCTGTCCTGACGGGGTGCACCGGACGGCCCCTGGGGGGTCCGATGGCGGGAGCCTCCCCTCCCGGGCTCCCGCCACCGGACCGTCGGACCACACGGGAACTTCAGTGGCTGGCCTTCGTGGTCACGGTCCGCGGAAGCAAGACGGTGCTTCTCCGCCTGGAGAGGCGACCCGTGACCCGTCCGGCCACTGCCCAGTCTGGTGGCGCGGCGCCGTCCCCGCATCAGGACCGCCCCCGAATCGGTATACCGAGAACCGTCATCGTCCGAGGTCAGTCAGATGACGGACATAGCGGCCCCCTGCGGCGGCCCCGAAAAGCACGGAAGGGCGGACCCTTCCACGGGTCCGCCCTTCCGGGACGTTCTGGGGAGGCCGGTCAGCGCGGGACGCGCGCGACGCAGAAGACCGTCTGGCCGAACGGCGGCCGGATCAGCCGCTCGATGCCGCGCGTCAGCGGCACCACCGTGCGGTCGTAGATCTTGACGAGCCTCGGGTCGGGGTAGCCGGCGCCGCCGCGGCGGACGGCGAACCACCAGGCGATGCCGCCCAGGAAGTTGATCGGCTTGAGCACCTCGGGGACGAGCCCGGCCGCGCGGACGCTGGCCTCCAGCGTCGCCGGGGTGTAGCGGGTGACGTGCCCGACCTTACGGTCGAAGTCCCCGTAGAGCTGCATGTAGCCGGGGACCCAGATGACGATCCGGCCGCCCGGCAGCGTCACGGCCGCGAGGTCGCGCAGGGCCTGCGTGTCGTCCTTGATGTGCTCCAGGACGTTCATCATGACGACCGTGTCGACCTTCTGCCGGATGTTCACCTCGGCCGGCAGCTCCAGGTCGATGACCTCGACGTCGTCGTTGCCCTCGTACCTCTTGCGCAGCTCGCCCACGCAGTACGGGTCGTTGTCGCTGACGACGAGGTAGTCGAGCCGCCCGGCGAACTGCTCGGAGAAGTGCCCGAGCCCGGATCCGATCTCCAGCAGCGAGCGTCCCACGTGCGGGGCGACCGTCTCGTACTCGTACCTGCGGTAGTTGCGGGCCTCGTCACCGCCGAGGTGGTTCTCCAGGGCCCCCTCACCGGCGGCGGGCTGGACGAGATCGCCCTCACCCGCCGGGGAGCCGGCCGGTCCGGGCTTCTCCCGGGTGCCGACGAGGTTGAGGAGGGTGCCTGCGATGGACTTCTTCTGACCAGGTGGCTGCATACTTCCCGCTCGCTGGGTGCGTTGGCGTTCGGCTTCTCGTTCGCCGGATCGAGGGACCGGATCCCCCCGGAATGGTCCGATCTCTGGCGCAAGGTCGGGACAGTCTACCCATCCGTACGGGTGGGTTGAGGCGCGACGGTCACGTTCGTCCGCTGAACTGCCTCGCCGCCGCCGCACGGGGACCGGTGAGATGCCAGGCCAGATCACCGTAGCGCACCGCGTGGAGATGGTCACGGACCGCACGCTCGACCGCGTCCGGGCGGCGGGTGCGGACGGCGCCGAACTCGTCCATGACCGCGCCGAGCACCGCGGCGCGGACCGCGTCCACCGTCATGCCCGGCCCGAGGTCGGCGAGCGCGGGCCGGGCCGCCCCGCCCGCGCGTCCGCCGGACGCGGTGCAGCGGTGGGCGGCGCGGCCCCCGGCGTGGCGGGGGGCCGGGCGCACCTGGACGGCGACGTGGGAGAGGCAGGCGCCCCTGGTGTGCAGCCGCGCGCCCTGCACCACCCGGCCGTCGCGCAGCGCCTCGCCCGCCACGCCGAGCCCTTCGAGGGCCGCGACCACCAGGGCGTCCAGCGAGACGCGGTGGCCCGGCCGCTGGACGAGGCTGAACGCGAGCGTCCCGGAGTCGAACCAGACCGCGCCGCCGCCGGTCGCGCGGCGGACGACGTCGATGCCGTCTCCGGCGCAGGCGACCAGGTCTACCGCGCGCGCGACGTCCTGGAAGCGGCCCACCACGACGCTCGGCGAGCTCTGCCAGACGCGCAGCACGGGCGGCTGGGGGCGTGCGGGCCGGTCCTCGGCCGCGTCGGGCGGGTCCTCGCCGCGCCGCACGGCGGTGCGCGGACCCGGGACATGCGGGACGGACCGCAGCGGATCGGGCACGCGCCGGGCGGGCACGCGCGAGGCGCGGGCGCGCAGCGCGGCGGCGCGGGCCAGGGCCTCGTCCAAGGCGAGGTTGCGCGCCGCGTCGCGCGTGTCGTCGAGGATGACGCTGAGCATGGCGCCGCCGCTCCTCTCCCGTCGCGCCCTCCGCGGTGAAAACCGCAGCGAAAACCGCAGCGCACCGCCCGATCCGGGAACGGGCGGTACGCCGCGGTCGGTCACCGGTGAGAAAACTATCTCCTTTGCGCTCCGATTGCATGCGGATAGTTTTCTTTTGGCGACGGAGAGTCATCCCATGGTCCGGTGAACGGTCCCCTTCCCGCTCGGGCCGGGGTCGGACGGGGCGATCCACGGCCCGGGAATGGACGGATCCAGCACGCCCTCCTCCACCCAGGCGAACCGGCCGTCGAGGACGGCGCGTGCCAGCCTGACGTCCATGGCGTCGGTGTTGCGCCACAGCCCCTCGAACAGTTCCTCCACGCGGACGCGCGCCTGCCGGCAGAACGCGTCCGCGAGCAGCGGGGCGGACTCGCCGGGAGCCGCCGCGGGCCCGGTGCCGCCCCGGCCCGCGCCGGTGACGGGGCCGTCCGGCGACGCGTCGGCGTGGGCGCGCACGCACACGGCGCTCATCGCGTACAGCTCGGCGCCGATGTCGACCATGCGGCCGAGGAATCCCTGCCGGTACTCCAGGCCGCCCTGCCAGCGCCCGGCCGCGTAGAAGATCGACCGGGCGAGCTTGCGGGACGCGCGCTCGACGTAGCGCAGGTGCCGCGCCAGCGGGCCGAACTCGCCGTAGGAGCCGGGCCGCAGCCCGGGGCCGGTGACCAGCGTCGGAAGCCACCGCGCGTAGAACCCGCCCGCCTTGGCCGCCGCCCGCGCCCGCTCCCCGGGGGACGCGCCGGGGTCGATGACGCCGCCCGCCGCCGCCAGGTGCGCGTCCACCGCCTCGCGGGCGATCAGCAGGTGCATGATCTCGGTGGAGCCCTCGAAGATCCGGTTGATCCGCAGGTCCCGGAGCAGCTGCTCGGCGGGCACGCCGCGCTCGCCGCGGGCGGCGAGCGACTCGGCGGTCTCGTAGCCGCGGCCGCCGCGCAGCTGGACGAGCTCGTCGGCCACGCGGCAGGCCATCTCCGACGACCACAGCTTGGCCAGCGCCGCCTCGATCCTGATGTCGTTGCGCTCGTCGTCCGCGAGCTGGCCGGACAGGTCGAGCATCGCCTCCAGCGCGTACGCGGTCGCGGCGATGAACGCGATCTTCCGGGACACCGCCTCGTGCTCGCCGACCGGGCGGCCCCACTGGACGCGTTCCCCGCACCACTCCCGCGCGATCCTCGCGGCCCACTTGGCGCCCGCCGCGCAGATCGCGGGCAGTGACAGCCGCCCGGTGTTGAGCGTGGTCAGCGCGATCTTCAGGCCGGCGCCCTCCTCGCCGATCAGGTTGGCCGCCGGGACGCGCACGTCGTGCAGGCGCGTGACGCCGTTCTCGATGCCGCGCAGCCCCATGAACGCGTTGCGGTTCTCGACGGTGATGCCGGGCGAGGCCATGTCCACGATGAACGCCGAGATCCCGCCGCGGTGCCCGTCGGACTTCGGGACGCGCGCCATCACGACGACGAGGTCGGCGACGACGCCGTTGGTCGTCCACAGCTTGACGCCGTTGAGGACGTAGGAGTCGCCGTCCGGGACGGCGGTGGCGCGCAGCCGCGCCGGGTCGGAGCCCACGTCGGGCTCGGTGAGCAGGAACGCGCTGATCTCGCGGGCGCAGCGCGGCAGCCAGGTGTCCTTCTGTTCCGGCGTGCCGAACATCTTGACCGGCTGGGGAACGCCGATGGACTGGTGCGCCGACAGCAGCGCGCCGAGCGCGGGGCTGACCGATCCGACGACCATCAGGGCGCGGCCGTAGTAGAGCTGGCTGAGCCCGAGGCCGCCGTGACGTTCGGGGACCTTCATGCCGAGTGCGCCGAGCGACCGCAATCCCGCGACCACATCGTCCGGAATGCGTGACTCGCGCTCGATCAGTACCGGATCCACCTTCGTCGCGCAGAATTCGGTGAGCCGGGCCAGGAAATCCTCACCCCGGCGTCGTGCCTCGTCATCGGGCCGCGGATGCGGATGAACAAGATCAAGACGGAAATCACCCAGAAAGAGCTGTTTCCCAAAGCTGGGGGACCGCCATTCGGTTTCGCGCGCCTCCTCGGCGACCTTACGGGCGGTCCGTTCGTCCACGGGATCGGCGCTGTGACGCGGCTGGCTCATGCCGGCTCCTTTGAAGCGACTTCCTCCGTCCCGAAGCTACTCCCCGGTTGACCTCGGAGTAGTCGTGGTGGGGGACTGGCGTGTCGCGTGCGATTCACGAAACCATTCCTAACGACCATCAGAAGTGATGCAATGGACGTGTACCGCCAAAGTCCTTGACCCGCCCGTGCCTGAAGGGTTCGCTGTGCGTGATGGATGAGCCACGCAGGCCCACTCTGATCGCCTCCGTGCAGCGTGCCCTGCATCTCATGGAGGCGGTGGCGTCGCATCCGAGCGGGGCGCCCGCCAAGCAGCTCGCCCGCGAGGCCCGGCTGCCCCTCGCCACGACCTACCACCTGCTGCGCACGCTCGCCCACGAGGGCTACGCGACGCGGCTGTCGGACGGCGTGTGGGTGCTCGGCGACCGCGTCCAGTCCCTGCACGGGCGGAGCCGGATGCAGCAGGTGCTCGCGGCCGTCCGCCCCGTCCTCACGGGCCTGCGCGACGAGCTGAACGTCGCGGCCTACTTCAGCCTCCACGTGGACGACGAGATCCAGCTGATCGACGTCGCCGACGGCCCCCGCACCCCGCGCGTCGACCTGTGGGTCGGGTTCGCCGACGCCGCGCACGCGACCGCGATCGGCAAGTGCGTGCTGAACCAGCTCGACGAGGACCGCCGCCGCGACTACCTGGCCCGGCACCCGCTCGTCGACCTGACCCCGCACACCATCACCGAGCCCCGGCGGCTGCTGGAATCGCTGTGCACGTCCGACGGCCTGTCGCTCGACCGCGAGGAGTACGCCCTCGGCACCGGATGCGCCGCCGTCCCGGTCGCCGACGGCACCGGGCCCGTCGGCGCGCTGGCCGTCTCCTGCCGTCCCGGCCGCCTCCCGAAGATCGAGGCGGCCGCGCAGCGGATGCGCGCCACCGCCGCCCAGATCCAGCGCACCCTGACGCTGGCCACCTGAGACGACGCCTCCGGCGCCGCCCCGCCGGTCAGGTGGCGCGCTCGCGTGACGGCCGGCGCGTGACGGACGGGCCCTCCCGGCTCGCGATCGCGGCGAACAGCGCGAGCCGGTGGGCGGTGGCGGCGGCCTCGCCGCGGGTGGCGACGTCCAGCTTGCCGAGGATGTTGGAGACGTGGACGCTGGCCGTCTTGACGGAGATGAACAGCGTCTCGGCGATGTCGCGGTTGCTGCGGCCGTCGGCGACCAGGCGCAGCACCTCGTACTCGCGGGGGGTGAGGCCGAGCGGGGCCGCGGCGTCCGCGCCGGTGCGGCGCGGCCCGCGGGTGCGGCGGCGCAGGTCGTCGACGCGCTCGGCGAGCGGGCCGGCGCCGAGGCCCGCCGCGAGGTCCGCGGCGGTCTGCAGCCGGTCGGAGGCCCCGTCGTGGTCGCCGCCCGCGAGCGCGGCCTCCGCGGCGCCCGTCAGCGCCTCGGCCCGGTTGAAGGGGTTGCCGAGGGCCTCCCACGCGGCGGCCGCCGCGTCCCAGGCGGCGAGGTCCAGGACGCCGCGGGCGCGGGCGGCGGTGGCGTCGAACGTCAGGCGCAGCGCGTGCAGCAGCGGGCCGCCCGTCCGCAGCGTCGCGGCGCGCTCCACGATCGCGTCCAGGTCGGCGGACGCGGCGTCGCCCAGCCCGGCGCAGATCCGCGCGCCGAGGATGAGCACCGGCCAGGTGTAGCGGGCCTCGTCCGGCAGCCCGGCGTGCCCGATCACCTCGCGCACGGCGTCCAGGGCGTCGTCGTGACGGCCCTCCGCGAGCGCCAGCCGCGCGTCGAGCCGCAGGGTGGCGAAGTAGTCCTGCGTCTTCAGCCACTTCATCTTGAGGTTCATGACCTCGCGCGCCCCGGCGAGCTGCTCGCGGGCGCCGCAGATGTCGCCGCGGGCCAGCGCGATCTCCCCGGCGAGGACGAGCAGGGACGTGCGGGTCGTGATGGCGGGTTCCTGCTCGACGGCGTGGGAGAGGACGGAGAGGGCCTCGTCCCAGCGGCCGAGCGACACCAGCGGCTCGGCCTGGTTGATGCAGAGGAACGTGCCCTGGGTGCGGCTGACACCGTACTCGCGGGCCTGCTCCTTGCCGATCCGGGCGACCTCGGCGGCCTCCTCGTGCCGTCCGGCGCCCTCCAGGAAATGGGATTTGATCACGGCGTAGCGCAGCGTGACCCGGTGGTTGCCGCTGCTCAGCGCGGCCTCCTCCACCTCGGAGAGCTCCAGGGGCTGGGAGCCGTAGTCGAGGTCGGCGCAGAACAGCGTCATGAGCGCCTCGGCCTCGGTGACCGGGTCGTCGAGCTTGCGGGCGATCTCCAGCGACTCCTTCGCCGCGGTGCGCGCCTGCCCGATGTCGGTGGTCAGCCGGACGTAGGTGGCGAGCGTGGCCAGCACCCGGGCGTGCAGCGCGGTCGGCGGGGTGCCCTCCAGCGCCGTGACCGCGGCCTGGAGGTCCTCGACGAAGCCGGGGCGTGCCACCTGGTAGCACATCCGGGCGCGGCGCTCCAGGAGCGCGGCCGTGCGGGCGCGTGCGTCCGCGCCGTCGGCGGCCGTGTCCCCGGCCCCGATCTCGCGCAGCCCGGCCGTGGCGAGCTTGATGCCGCGGTCGTACTCACCCGCCATGTCCGCGGCGGCCGTGGCGTCCTCCAGGACGCGGCAGTGGTCGGCGCCGATGCGCTCTGCGGCGTCGGGCACCCGGTCCCACAGTTCGAGGACGCGCGAAAGCATCGCCAGGCACTCGGCGTACGCGAGCGCCTTGCGGGCGTCGGCGGCGGCGCGCCACGACGCGACCAGCGCCCACGTAGCGTCGTGGGCGGCCAGCCAGTGGTGGCTCAGCTCCACCCAGAGCCGCCCGGACGGGACGAGCCCGGGGGCGTTCTCCAGGGCCTCGGCGTACCGGGTGTGCAGGCGCGTGTACTCGCCGGGCAGCAGGTCGTCGTGGACGGCCTCGCGGATCAGCGCGTGCCGGAAGGCGTAGCCGTCGCCGTCGACGACCAGCACGTTCGCGGCGACGGCGGGCCGCAGCACCCGGGTCAGCGCGGTGTCGTCGAGCCCGGACACCGCGGCGAGCAGCGCGTGCTCGATGCGGGTGCCGCCGCCGCTGGCGTCGCGCAGGACGTCCTGCGTCTCGTCGGGCAGCCGCTGGACGCCCGCGAGCAGCAGGTCGCGCAGCGACTCGGGCAGCTCGCACGCCAGCGTCCCGTCGTCGTCCAGCAGCGCCTCGACGAACAGGGGGTTGCCCTCGCTGCGCGCCTCGATCCGCTCGACCAGGCCGGGCGGCGGCGTGTCACCGAGGGTCTGGGCGACGAACGCCGCGACCTCCGCGCGCGACAGCCGGCTCAGCTCCAGCCTCCGGACGCGGTCGGTCCGCTCCAGCGCCCCCAGCAGGGGCCGCAGGGGATGCGTGCGGTGCAGCTCGTCCGTCCGGTAGGTGGCGACGATCAGCAGGGGGACGGCGCCCACGTTGCGGACGAGGAACGCCAGCAGGTCGCGGGTGGAGCGGTCGGCCCAGTGCGCGTCCTCGATGACCAGCACCACCGGGCCGCGCTCGGCGAGCCTCTCCAGCAGGGCCAGGACCACCTCGAACAGCCGGGCCCGTTCCTCGCCGGACGCGGCGTCGCTCTCCGGCTCCCCGAACTCCGGCAGCAGCCGCGCCAGGCCGCCGGTGTCACCGCGGGGGACGAGACCGGCGACGCCGTCGATCCCGATGTCGCGGACGAGCCCGCGCAGCACGGTCGTGAAGGGGGCGAACGGCAGGCCGTCCGAGCCGAGCTCCAGGCAGCCGCCGACCAGCAGCCGGGCCCGCGGGCCGCCGGGCCCCTCCAGCCGGGCGGCGAACTCGCGGATCAGGCGCGTCTTGCCCAGGCCCGCCTCGCCCCCGACCAGGACGGCGCCGGGGGCGGCGGCGAGGGCGTCCTCCAGTTCCCCGAGCTCGGCCGACCTTCCGACCAGCAGGGGACTCATCGCGTGCGCGCTCACGTCACAAGCATGCCAAAAAGATCGGACATTCCCACTCGAATTTCGTCCCCGGGGATCGTGCCGGAACATCCGCCGCGACGGCCCCGCGGGTCAGGACAGACGGCGGCGGACCCAGAAGAAGCAGAAACCCGACAGGCCCGCGGCGATCAGGGCGAACAGCCCGGTCTCCCTCCACTGGAGGGCCCAGAAGCGGCTGCCCGGGTGGTAGGTGATCTGCTGCCGGTAGCCGAGGCGGGCGATCTCGGCGAAGCAGCGCGGGTCGGGGCCGGGCGGCTTCCCGTCGGCCGGCCTGACCGCCGGGGGCTGGCAGGCCGCCGCGCGGGGCAGCCACCTGACCTGCCGGCCGGACGCGTCGACGGTGTGGCTGGAGAGCGTCCATGCCTCGGGGTCCGCGAGGCCCGCCGACACCGACATGCCGTCGGGGGTCAGCGACAGGTCGTTGACGTTCTCGGGCGTGATCGTGATCGTGGCCCGCTTCGGCGGGATGAGGTCCGGGCGGACCAGCTGCGGGACGGCGATCTGGACGAGGGCGAAGACGGCGAGGGTGATCGCCATGGCGGGCAGCGTCCGGCGGACGAGGACGCCCACGGTGACGCCGAGCGCGAACGCGAACGCCGCGTACCCGATGGGCGCGATGCCGCGCGCGTCGAACATCAGCGGTGACAGGCGCGGCAGGCGCTTGCCGGCGGCCTCGTCCAGGGGATCCGACCACAGGGCGACGGCGAGGCAGGCGAGGCCGGCGGCGGCCATGGCGACGGCGGCGACCAGGCCGAGCTTGACCGACAGCCAGCGGGTGCGGCTGACGCTCTGGTTCCACACCAGCCGGTGGGTGCCCGACTCCAGCTCGCGGGTGATGATCGGCGCGCCCCAGAAGGCGCCGATCAGCCCCGGGACGACGATCACGAGCGAGGCCAGGCCGAAGAAGTAGGCGCGGCGCTCGTCGAAGAACCGCGTGCTGAACCGGGTGCAGTCGCCCTGGGCGGTGCAGGCGGCGAGCCCGTTCGCGTAGTCGTCGGACAGGCCCGGGCCGGTGGCCGTGAGGACGGCGGCGAGGACCGCCAGGCCGCCCGCGGCGATCAGGGCCTGGACGCGGAACTGGCGCAGTGTCAGCCAGATCATCGGAGGGCCTCCAGGGCGGGGCGGTCGGGGGTCTTCGGGGTCATGTAGGCGAGGACGAGGTCTTCCAGGCCGACCTGCCCGACCGTCCAGGCGGGGTCGTGGATCGCGCCCTCGGAGCGGACGAGCAGTGTGCTCTGGCGGTCGGTGTGGCTGGCGGTGACGACCTCCTGGCCCGCCGGGAGCCGCGCGGGGTCGCGGCGGGGCCCGCTGAGCCGGTGGTGGGAGGCCAGCAGGTCGTCCACGTCTCCGGCGACGCGGACGCGGGAGTCCACGAGCACGATGAGGTGGTCGCAGACCCGTTCCAGGTCCGACACCAGGTGCGAGGACAGGATCACGCTCAGGGAGTGCTCGGTGGCGGCCTCCATGAGCCCGGAGAGGAACTCGCGGCGGGCGAGCGGGTCGAGGGCGGCGACGGGCTCGTCCAGGATCAGCAGCTCGGGCCGTTTGGCGACGCCGAGGGTGAGCGCGAGCTGCGCGCGCTGGCCGCCCGACAGCCTCCCGGCCTTGCGGGACGGGTCGAGGCCGAGGCGCCCGATCCGCTCGCGGGCGAGCGCGCCGTCCCACCCGGGGTTGAGGCGGGCGCCGAGCCTGAGGTGGTCGTCGACGCTCAGCCCGGCGTAGGTGGGGGTGTCCTGCGCGACGAACCCGACCTTGGCGAGCTGGCGGGGGCCGCTCGCGGGCCGTCCGCCGAGCACCTCGATGGCGCCCGCGGACGGGGCGAGCTGCCCGACCGCCAGGTTCAGCAGCGTCGTCTTGCCCGCGCCGTTCGGGCCGACCAGGCCCACGACCCGGCCGGGCGGGATCTCCAGCGTGCAGTCCGACAGCGCCCAGCGCCTGCCGTACCTCTTGCCCAGCCCCTGGGCCTTCAGGACGGCGCTCACGCTATGTCCTCCTGAGCGCCGGACCGAAAGGTCGTCATGAACAGCGCCTCGATGCTCTCGTCGTCCAGCCCGGCGAGGCGCGCCTTGGCCAGCCAGCGCCGCAGGTCCTGGCGCAGGGGCCCGTGCGCGGCGAGCGAGGCGTCGGCGAGCGTCCGCGTGACGAACGTGCCGACGCCGGGCCGCGCCGCGACGAGGCCCTCGTGCTCCAGCTCCCGGTACGCCTTCAGGACGGTGTTCGGGTTGATCGCCAGCTGCGCGACCACGTCCTTGACGGTCGGGAGCTGGTCGCCCTCCCGCAGCAGGTCGAGCCGGAGCGCGTGCCGCACCTGGCGGACGAGCTGCAGATACGGGGAGACCCCCGAGCCGGCGTCCAGATGGAACTCGATCATCGGCCACCTCCATTCATCTATTCTCCTAGTACTTTAAGACTCTAATCTGGTGGTCTGTCAACAACTAGACTGCGGCCATGAAGGACGATGCCGAGCCCGTCATCCTCGACGACCCGGGGCGGATCAAGGCCCTGAGCCACCCCCTGCGGCGCCGGATCCTGCACCGGCTGCGCGTGCACGGCCCGGCCACGTCCACGACCATCGGCGAGGTGCTCGGCGCCAACACCGGGACGACCAGCTATCACCTGCGCCAGCTGGAGAAGCACGGCTTCATCGAGGAGGTCCCCGAGCGCTCGGGCGGCCGGGAGCGCTGGTGGCGCCCGGCCGGGCAGCGCGACCTGCGGATGCCCCCGCCGGAGGCGCTCGCCCCGCAGGACCGTCCCGTCCTCGCCGAGCTGCTGCGCGCCGGGCACGCCGAGGACATGGAGATCCTCGCCCGGCTCCCCGCCGGATACGAGCGCGAGCCCGCCTGGGCGCGGCTCTCGCGCGGTTTCGCCCACATGACCGAGGAGGGCCTCGCCGCGTTCTTCGAGGACTACGTCGCCCTGCTGCACCGGCACGCGCACGGGCCCGAGGACGCGCCGCCCGGCGCCCGCCCCCTCCACATCCGCCTCTTCTCGCTTCCCGCCGACGAGACGTGACACCCGGCCCGCTCCGGAGGCGGCGAAGGGCCGTCCCTGTGCGGAGCCGGAGCGGGCCCGTTTTGTGCGGCCGCCGGACATCGGCGATGCTGGGGACGTGTCAACGGAGACCCTCACCGGCGCCGCCGGACTGCGCGCGTTCCTGGACGGGCTCCCCGGCGTCGACCAGGTCGGCGCGGAGGAGCGGGCGGCGCGGCTCGCGTCGCGCTCGATCAAGACCACGGCGAAGGCCGAGGCCATCGACCTCGCCGTGTCGATGGTCGACCTGACCACCCTGGAGGGCGCGGACACGCCCGGGAAGGTGCGCGCCCTGTGCGCCAAGGCCGCCCGCCCCGACCCGTCCGACCCGTCCGTCCCGAAGGTCGCGGCGGTGTGCGTGTACCCCGACATGGTCGAGGTGGCGGTGACGGCGCTCGCCGGGACGGGCATCGGCGTCGCGAGCGTCGCGACCGCGTTCCCGTCCGGCCGGGCGCCGCTGGCGGCCAAGCTCGCCGACACCCGGGCCGCCGTCGAGGCGGGCGCGAGCGAGATCGACATGGTCATCGACCGGGGCGCGTTCCTGGCCGGTGACCTGGCGAAGGTGTTCGAGGAGATCGTCGCGGTGAAGGACGCCTGCGGCGGCGCCCACCTGAAGGTGATCCTGGAGACCGGGGAGCTCGCCACGCTGGACAACGTGCGGCGCGCGTCGTGGCTGGCGATGCGCGCGGGCGCCGACTTCATCAAGACCTCCACCGGCAAGGTCGCGCCCGCCGCGACGCTGCCGGTCACCCTGGTCATGCTGGAGGCCGTCCGCGACCACCGCGCCGAGACCGGGCGGCAGGTCGGCGTCAAACCGGCCGGTGGCATCAAGACCACCAAGGACGCCGTCCGGTACCTGGTGCTGGTGAACGAGACCGCCGGGCCGGACTGGCTGACCCCGCGCTGGTTCCGGCTCGGGGCGTCCAGCGTCCTGAACGACCTGCTGATGCAGCGCCGCAAGCTCTCCACCGGGGTGTACGCCGGTCCCGACTACTTCACCCTGGACTGACCATGGTCTTCGAGTACGCGCCCGCCCCCGAGTCCGCGGCGATCGTCGACATCCGCCCGTCCTACGGGCTGTTCATCGGCGGGGAGTTCACCGACGGGCACGGTGAGCCGTTCAAGTCCGTCAACCCGTCCGACGAGACCGTCCTCGCCGACATCGCCCGCGCCGACGAGCAGGACGTGGACCGCGCGGTGAAGGCGGCCCGCACCGCGTTCGACACCGTGTGGGCGCCGATGCCGGGCGCCGAGCGCGCCAAGTACCTGTACCGGATCGCGCGGATCGTCCAGGAACGGTCCCGCGAGCTCGCGGTGCTGGAGTCGATCGACAACGGCAAGCCGATCCGCGAGTCGCGGGACGTCGACGTGCCGCTCGCGGCGGCGCACTTCTTCTACCACGCCGGATGGGCCGACAAGCTCGCGCACGCCGGGTTCGGGCCCGACCCGCGCCCGGTGGGGGTGGCGGGCCAGGTGATCCCGTGGAACTTCCCGCTGCTCATGCTCGCCTGGAAGATCGCCCCCGCGCTGGCGTGCGGGAACACGGTCGTGCTCAAGCCCGCCGAGACGACCCCGCTCACCGCGCTGCTGTTCGCCGACATCTGCCGGCAGGCCGACCTGCCGCCCGGCGTCGTCAACATCGTCACCGGCGCCGGCGAGACCGGGCGGGCGCTGGTGGAGCACCCCGGCGTGGACAAGGTCGCCTTCACCGGCTCCACCGAGGTCGGACGCCAGATAGCGCGGTCGGCCGCGGGCACCGGCAAGCGGCTCACACTGGAGCTCGGCGGCAAGGCGGCCAACATCGTGTACGCCGACGCGGCCCTGGACCAGGCCGTCGAGGGCATCGTCAACGGCATCTTCTTCAACCAGGGCCACGTGTGCTGCGCCGGATCCCGGCTGCTCGTGCAGGAGCCGGCCGCCGCCGAGGTCATGGACCGGCTCAAGGCCCGCATGGCCACCCTGCGGGTCGGCGACCCGCTGGACAAGAACACCGACGTCGGCGCCGTCAACTCCGCGGCCCAGCTCCAGCGGATCGAGGAACTGGCCCGCGCGGGGGAGGAGGAGGGCGCCGAACGCTGGTCGCCCCCCTGTGAGCTGCCCGCGCAGGGGTTCTGGTTCGCGCCGACGGTCTTCACGAACGTCGCGCAGTCGCACCGCATCGCCCAGGAGGAGATCTTCGGGCCGGTGCTGTCGGTGCTGACGTTCCGCACGCCCGACGAGGCCGTCGCCAAGGCCAACAACACCCCGTACGGGCTGTCCGCCGGGATCTGGACCGAGAAGGGCTCCCGGATCCTGTGGACGGCGCAGCGGCTGCGCGCCGGAGTGGTGTGGGCCAACACCTTCAACAAGTTCGACCCGGCCTCCCCGTTCGGCGGCTACAAGGAATCGGGGTTCGGCCGCGAGGGCGGACGCCATGGACTGGAGGGCTACCTCGATGCCTGACCGGCTGAGCGTCCGCAAGACCTACAAGCTGTACATCGGCGGCGCGTTCCCGCGCTCGGAGTCCGGGAGGTCGTACCCGGTGAGCGACGCCAAGGGGAACTTCGTGGCCAACGCCTCGCAGGCGTCCCGCAAGGACGCCAGGGACGCGGTCGTCGCCGCCCGCAAGGCGTTCGGCGGCTGGTCGTCCCGCACGGCCTACAACCGCGGCCAGATCCTCTACCGCGTCGCCGAGATGCTGGAGGGACGCCGCGCGCAGTTCGTCGACGAGCTGCGCCAGGCGGGCCTCGGCAAGTCCCAGGCCGCCGCGGAGACGGACGCGGCGATCGACCGGTGGGTGTGGTACGCGGGGTGGGCCGACAAGCTCGCCGCCGTCACCGGCTCCTCCAATCCCGTCTCCGGGCCGTTCTTCAACTTCTCCACCCCCGAACCGGCCGGGGTCGTCGCGGTCGTCGCGCCCGACTCGCCGCTGCTCGGCCTCGTCTCGACGGTCGCCCCGGCGATCGTGTCCGGCAACACCGCCGTCGTGGTCGCCTCCGAGCCCGCGCCGCTCCCGGCGGTCACGCTCGCCGAGGTCCTCGCCACCTCCGA
This sequence comes from Actinomadura graeca, assembly GCF_019175365.1. Lineage (NCBI taxonomy): Bacteria > Bacillati > Actinomycetota > Actinomycetes > Streptosporangiales > Thermomonosporaceae > Actinomadura > Actinomadura graeca. The sequence goes on from NZ_CP059572.1 coordinate 6,124,684, forward strand.
CCTGCCCGGCGGCGTCGTCAACATCCTCACCGGCCGCCGCGCCGAGCTGGCGCCCTGGCTCGCCTCGCACATGGACGTCAACGCCATCGACCTCACCGGCGCCGCGGACGGCGACGTCCGGGCGCTCCAGCAGGCCGCCGCGGGCAACCTCAAGCGCGTCCTGCGCTCCACCCCCGGAGACTGGACGGACGCGCCCGGCACGGGTCGCATGACGGCGTTCCTGGAGACCAAGACCGTCTGGCATCCTGCCGGGATCTGACGCGGAAATGACGGAGTGAGTGTAGAGCGTCACCAAGTGTGGAATAGATCTCCCCGTAACTGATCATCACTGGGGGGAGATCAGTGCCTACCAACACCGCATCGCGTACGACGTCGAGCCGAGGTACGGCCAGTCGTACGAAGAGCACATCAGCGAACAAGTCCACGGCCGCCAAGAAGCCGGCCACCAGGAGGACGTCGTCCGCCGCGAGGTCGTCGGCGTCCCGGACCACCGCGAGGACGGCGTCGAGCCGCTCGACGGCGCGCTCGTCCACGACGGCGCGCAAGACCGGCACCTCGGGGAGGACCACCGCCAGGCGCACGAGCGCCGCGTCGGGCCGGACGTCCTCGGCGGCGGCCACCCGCGTGACCAAGGCCGCGAGCCAGGCCAAGGCCGCCGCGACGCAGATGAAGTCGGTCGCGACCAAGGCGTCCACGTCGGCGAAGGCCATGACGGCCATGACCAAGGCGATGACGACCGCGACCAAGGCGATGACCGACGCCGCCAAGGCGATGGACTCGGCGGCCAAGGTCATCACGATCACGGCGAAGTCGACCACCGCCCGCGCGGGCTCGCGGTCCACCGCCGCGCGGAGCACCGGCTCGCGCAGCACCGCTTCGCGCAGCACGGGTTCACGTAGCACGGGCTCGCGGAGCACCGCCTCGCGCAGCACCGGCTCACGCAGCACCGGCTCACGCAGCACCGGCTCGCGGAGCACGGGCTCACGCAGCACGGCGGCGCGGAGCACCGGCTCGCGTTCGGGCACACGGGCGTCGACGGCGCGCAGGAGCACGACGTCCGGCACGTCCACGGCGCGCAAGTCGTCCACGGCGGCCACGGGCCGGTCGAGGTCGACGGCATCGGCGCGGGTGGGGGCGGCCAAGTCGTCCCCGGCCCGCAAGACGGCCACGTCCAGGGCCAAGGCGTCCACGTCGAGGTCGTCGGCGGCCAAGCCGAAGACGTCCGCGGCCCGCACGTCGACCTCGTCGCGGACCACCGCGGCCAGGCCGCGCGCCACGGCGTCCAAGTCCGCGACGACCCGCAAGACCACGGCGCGCAAGGCACCGGCCCGCCGCGACACCGCCGCCGCGACACCGCCGGGGCCGATGGTCGAGCCGAAGACCAACGGAGGCTCGCTCCAGCACTCGACCAGCTCGGACGGCGGCTTCCTGTCCGGCCTGACGGGCGCCGCCGAGCGGAGCCGCTGACCGCCGGTGCCGGGTGCGGAGCCCCTGCCCGCCCGCGGGACGGGGCTCTGCCGGAGTCCAGCCACGGACAGGGGGAGCCGATGGACGAGAAGGAGATCCTCAAGCGCATCGACGCCTACGTCGGCGAGGAGCAGCGCCTGCGCGAGCGCTACCAGCGCGGCGATCTCGGACGGGACGAGGAGCACCGGCGGCTGGAGGACCTTGAGGTGGCGCTGGACCAGTGCTGGGACCTGCTGCGCCGCCGCCGGGCCCGGCTGGAGGCGGGCGAGGACCCGGACGACACCGGTGTCCGACCGCCGGACGAGGTCGAAGGCTACCTGCAGTGATCGGGGCGGGCCGGCGGCGTCCGCTGCGCTTCGGCCTCTCCCTCGCACCCGAGTCGGCGAGGCCCCTGGTCCGTATCGCGCAGGACGCGGACCGCTACGGTCTCGACCTCCTCGGCATCGGCGACCACCCGTACCGGCGGGGCACCGCCGACACGCACGCGCTGATGGCGACGGTCCTGGCCGTCACGACACGGATCCGGGTGCTGCCCGCCGTGGCGTGCCTGCCGCTGCGGCCGCCCGCCGCGCTGGCCAAGGCCATCGCCACCCTGGACCGGTCGAGCGGCGGCCGTGTGCTGCTCGGTCTCGGCGCCGGGACGTCCTGGGACGGCATCGAGGCGTACGGGGGCACGCGGCTCGGCGCCGCCGAGGCGCGCCGCGCGCTGGAGGAGGCCGTGCAGGTCATCCGGCTGCACTGGAGCGACCAGCAGGGGCTGCGCTTCCAGGGCGAGCACTACCGGTTCGCCGCCGGACGGCCGGGCCCGGCGCCCGAGACGCCGATCCCCATCTGGCTCGGCGTCACCGGCCCGCGCGGCCTGGACCTCGCCGGCCGTGTCGCCGACGGGTGGATCGCCCCGTCGTCGCTCGTCCCGCCCAAGCGGCTGGCCGAGGGGCAGCGGCGGCTGGACGAGGCCGCCGCCCGCGCGGGCCGCGACCCCGCCGACATCCGGCGCGTCTACCTCCTCGAAGGCGCCCTCGACGTACGCGGTTCCCGCGGCTTCCTCCACGGCCCGCCCCGCCAGTGGGTGTACGAGCTGACGGAGCTGGCCGTCGGGCACGGCATCGACTCGTTCCTGTACGCCGGAGACCCCGACCACCTGACCTCCTTCGCCCTGGAGGTCATCCCGGCGGTTCGGGAACTGTGCGCCCGGCAGTCCAGACCAAGAGTGACCCCGCCCAACGCGCCCGCCACCCAAGGAACCACCCCCGCAGGCGCCCCCGCCCACCCCCAAAAGTAGACCCGAGCCGCCGCACGAACGCGATGCGGCAAGGAGCCCGAGCCGTCACGCGAGCGCGGTGCTTTCCGGCGTGGCGGCAAGGAGCCCGAGCCTCTACGCGAGCGCGGGACTCCCGGCCTGGCGGCAGGGGGCCCGAGCCTCTACGCGAGCGCGGGGCTCCCGGCGTGGCGGCAGGGGGCCCGAGCCTTTACGCGAGCGCGGTGCTTTCCGGCCTGGCGAGAAGCCCGAGCCGTCACGCGAGCGCGCTACCAGCCCGCGTGAGGCGATGCCGAAGGCGAGCCTCACACGGGCTGATCGCGAAGCGATGACGCGCTCGCACAAGCACGGTCGAGCGGGCGAGCCGCCAGGCGAGCCCGGTCGGGCCGGGATTGAAAAAAACAAGCACGACGCCCCTACATGCGTTCGGGGGTGGGGACTCCGAGGAGGTCGAGGCCGGTGACCAGCGTGCGGAGCGTGATGGCGCACAGGGCGAGCCGGGACGCCCTGGTCGGCTCGTCCGGTGCCTTCAGGACGGGGCAGGTCTCGAAGAAGCCCGTGTACGCCTGCGCCAGCTCGAACAGGTAGCCCGCGAGGCGGTGCGGTTCGCTGGTCTCGCCCGACTGGGCCACGATGGAGCCGAAGTCCAGCAGCTTCAGCGCCAGCGCCCGCTCGGCCTCGTTGCCGATCACGATGGGGCCCGTCGCCGACTCGGGGTCCACGCCGCCCTTGCGGAAGATCGACCGGATCCGCACCGTCGCGTACTGGAGGTAGGGGCCGGTCTTGCCGTGAAACTTGATCATCCGGTCGAGGTCGAAGACGTACTCGCTGTCGAGCGCCACCGACAGGTCGGCGTACTTGACCGCGCCGACGCCGACGGCCTCGACGATCGCCGCGCGGGTGGCGTCGTCGAACGACTCGTCGTGCGGGATCTTGTCGAACTCGGTGGCGGCCCGCTCGACGGCCTCGTCCACCAGCTCCGACAGCTTGACGGTGCCACCGGCCCGGGTCCGCAGGATCTTGCCGTCGGTGCCGAGGACGTTGCCGATCTGCGCGTGCTCGGCCTCGACCTCGTCGCCGAGCCAGCCGGCCATCCGGGCGACGGCGAACACCATCTGGAAGTGCAGCGACTGCGGCGCGCCGACCACGTAGACCATCCGGTCGACGTGGTCGTTGTCGACCCGGTACCGGATGGTGGCGAGGTCGGTGGTGGAGTAGTTGTAGCCGCCGTCGCTCTTGCGGATGATCACCGGCAGGGGCTCGCCCTCGCGTCCGGTGAACCCGGGCGGGAAGGCGCACAGCGCACCGTCGCTGACCACGGCGATGCCCTTGTCCTCCAGCTCCCGGACGGTCGGGGCGAGCAGGTCGTTGTAGAAGCTCTCGCCCCGGATGTGGTCGTCGGACAGCGTGACGCCGAGCCGCCTGTAGACCGAGTCGAAGTAGCGCTGGGAGACCTCCACCAGGATCCGCCAGAGCCGCAGCGTCTCGGGGTCGCCCGCCTGGAGCGCGACCACCCGCTTGCGCGCCCGGTCGGCGAACTCGGCGTCCCCGTCGAACTTCTCCCTCGCGACCCGGTAGAAGGACGTCAGGTCCCGGACGGACGCGTCGTCGCGCGCGGCGGCCTCCTCGCCGAGGTCGAGGAGGTGCTCGATCAGCATCCCGAAGGGGGTGCCCCAGTCGCCGACGTGGTTGTCGCGCATGACGTCGTGGCCGAGGAACTCCAGGATCCTGGCGATGGCGTCACCGACGATCGTGGTGCGCAGGTGCCCGACGTGCATCTCCTTGGCCACGTTGGGCGAGGAGTACTCGACGACGACCTTCCGCGGCCTGTCGACGACCGGGACGGCGAGCCGCGCGTCCTCCAGCGCCCGCTGCGCCTGCATGGCGATCCAGTCGTCGCTGAGCGTCAGGTTGAGGAATCCGGGCCCGCTGACCTGCGCGTCGGCGATGACACCGGTGGTGTCGAGGTGCGCGGCGATCTCGTCCGCCACTTCTCGCGGCCGGCGGCCCAGCTTCTTGGCCAGCGGCAGCGCCACGTTGGCCTGAAGGTCGGCGAACTGCGACGGCCGGATGACCGGGTCGGCGTCCGCGTACGACGGTCCGAAGGCGGCGGCGAGCGCGGCCTGGACCCGGGCGGCGAGTACGAGTTGCGGAGCGGGCATGCCCCAAGGCTATCGGCGCGGAGGCGCCGTCCTCGAACGCATTGCCCGGTCCGCTACTCGGTCCGCGGGGGCCGGGGCTCGGATCGCTCCGGGGACGTGTCCCCGTTGAGCGGCCAGGGGGGCTCGCCCTCGCGCGGCGTGTCGGCGGCCGGGGGCGCGGCGGGCTTGTCGGGCGTCCTGTCGGACGGCTTGTCGGGCGTCTTGTCGGCGCCGTCCCGCTCGCCGTGCGTCCAGCGCCCGAAGCGGGACGTGCGCGTCGCGGCGACCTGCTCGCGGATCCGCTCGACGATGCGTCCGGCGGCGAGCCGGTGGGCCAGCTCGCACGCCGAGGTGATCGCGCGGGCGTGGGAGGCGCCGTGGGCGATCACGACGGTCCCGTTCAGCCCGAGCAGGACGCCGCCGCCGTAGCTGTCGGGGTCGAGGCGGTCGCGCAGTTCCTGGAGGCGGCGGCGCTGGAGCAGCGCGCCCATCCTCGCCGGCGGGCTGGACGTCATGGCGGTGCGGATCTCCGAGAACGCCGTCCGGATGGCGCCCTCCATCGTCTTGAGGGCGACGTTCCCGGTGAAGCCGTCGGTCACGATCACCTCGACGGCGCCGCTCAGCAGGTCGTGGCCCTCCACGTTCCCGGCGAACTCGATGCCGTGGCTGCCGCCCGCGAGCAGCTCGTGGGCGCGCTTGGTGACCTTGTCGCCCTTGCCGGGCTCGGAGCCGATGGTGAGCAGCCCGACGCGGGGCCGTTCGAGGTCGGTCAGGATCTGCGCGTACGCGGTGCCGAGCGCGGCGAACTGCACCAGGCCCTCGGGCTTGACGTCCACGGTGGCGCCCGCGTCCAGCAGGATCGTCGGGCGGGGGCGGGTGGGCAGCGTCACCGCGATGGCGGGCCGCATGACGCCCTGCTGGCCCTTCAGCCGCAGCCGGGACGTCGCGACGACCCCGGCGGTGCTGCCCGCCGACACCAGCGCCGAGGCCCGTCCCTGCTTGATCAGGTGGCAGGCGATGGCGACGGACGAGCGGGGCTTGCGCCGGGAGGCGAGCGCGCCCTCGCCCATGTCGAGGGCCTCGTCGGCGTGCACGATGGGGATCTGGCCGACGGTCCCGTGCCGGTCGAGCTCCCGGCGGATCAGCGGCGCCCGGCCGACGAGCACGACCCGGACGCCGTGCTCGCGGACGGCCTCGACGGCGCCCGCGATGACCTCGCCGGGGGCGTGGTCGCCGCCCATCGTGTCGACGGCGATCGGCAGCGGCCGGACCGCCGCCGGGCGGCGGGCCGCCGTTCGGGGCGGCTCGCCTTTGCCGGTCATGGCCGCTCCAGGAGGGTGGAAGGACGTGGTGGGCCGCAAGAACGCAGCTCACCGCATCGTAGGACCTTCCTTCCCCTGCCTTGACTAAGCCCGGGCCGTTGGTGGCGATCGTCACCCCGTGGCAGGCGCGGTGTCAGCCGTCCTCGTGGCGGCAGTCGGCGCCGAGGCACGGCGCGTTCTGCACCACCGGGCGGCCGCCCACGAGGATGGTGTAGTACGCCTTGCCGCTCTTCTCCTCGCCGCTGCCGAGCACCTGCACGTCCTGCCTGTCGGTGGTGGTGCCCGTGCAGGACGCGCGCAGCTTGCTCTTCGTCCAGCCGGGCAGGTCCTTGCACTTCAGCGGTGACGTCAGCTGCACGCCGCGCGAGTGCAGCTCGGCCGCCGCGGTCGTCGGCAGCGCCTTGCGCAGCGCGTTCTGCGTCTTGTACCGCAGCTCGTCACCGGAGAGCATCAGGTACGCGATGGCCGCCCCCGCCAGGGCGAGGACGAGCAGCGCGGCCGGTCCCACGATCAGTGCCTTCTTGCGAGTCATCTCCATAAGAGGTGACATCACCGACCGTAGGGTCGCACATGCATGGAGTAGTGGGGGTTTTCCGTGATCATGCCGATTCGTTGGCCGCCGTTGAGGGCGTCCCGGAGGCGGTCAGCGGCAGCCGAGGCCGAGGCAGTCCTTGCGCAGCACCTCGCGCCCGCCGACGGTGACGACGTAGGTCTCGCGCGGGCGCCGGGTGTCGGCGTCGTCGGCCACGCCCGTCACCTCGACGGGCTCGCCGGTGCTGGTCCTGGCGGTGCACTGGACGTGGACCACCGACGTGCCCGAGTCCTGCGTCGTGCACGAGGGACGGCCGTCGAGCCGGACGCCCCGGTCGTGCAGCTCCGCCACGACGCCGTCGGTGACGGCGTTGTTGTACGAGCCGTCCGAGATGCGCTGCATGACCTTGCAGCCGGGCAGCGCGGGCACGAGCAGCGCCAGCGCCGCCGCCGTGAGCAGCCGCCTCACGCCGTCTCCCCGGGCCTCGCCGTCTCCTCCGCCCGGCGGGCCAGCACGGCGGCGACCGCGTCGGCGACCGCGTCGGGACGGTCGAGGTGGACCATGTGCAGCGCGTCGGGCAGCTCGACCTGGCTACCGTGCGGGCTCATGGCGGCGAGCAGGCGGTGCCCGTCCGACCACTCGCGGGCCTTCTCCGGGTCCTTGACGTCGCCGAGGGCGGTGATGACGGCCAGCGGGACGGGCGGGAACGGCCGCCGCTCGCGCAGCGACTCCAGGTCGGCGGCCATCTCCCGGTAGGCGATCTCCTCCGCCATGACCGTGCCGAGCACCGTCCCGCGCCCGTAGACGGACCGGACGACGGAGGCCGGGACGGGCTCGTCCCGGCGGCTGGTCCGCTTGAGGACCATCCGGCGGCCGAGCGGCCCGAGGACCCGCGCCAGCCGGGTGGCGCCGAGGACGGCGCCCGCCGCCTTGGTGAGGGGGTGCAGGGGCCGCGCGAGCCGGACGGGGGCGCGCGGGTCGCGCTCGGTGCTCGGGTCGATCAGCACCAGTGCTCGGACGAGGTCCGGGTGCCGCCTGGCCAGCGCCTCGGCGTGGAACGCCGCCATCGAGTGGGCGAGGACGACCACCGGGCGCCCGGCCCGCCCGGCGAGCGCGGCGAGGATCGCGGTGTCGCGGCGCAGGGACGGCGCGGCCACCGCGGCCGGGCTGAGCCCGAGGCCGGGACGGTCGAAGACGATCACCCGGTGCCGTTCCCGGAGCAGCTCCACGCTCGGCCGCCAGTCGAACCACGCGCCGCCGAGCCCGGAGCTGAGCAGCAGGACGGGCCCGTCGCGCGGGCCCGTCTCGACGGCGTGCACCTGCTCGCGGCCGATGTTGAGGATCTCCGCGGGCGTGCCGGAGGGGACGGTCCCGGTCATAGCGGCGTCTTCTCTCGTGCGGACGGGACGCCCCGCGCGGCGCGGGCCGCGTCCCGCCGGTCGGCGTGCAGGGACCAGGCGATGGTCAGCAGGCCCAGGCACAGGATGGTGATCTGGACGCGCTGGATGATGCCGAGCCACTGGCCCATGTACATCGCCAGCAGTGTGCTCAGCGCGAAGACCGTCTCGGCCAGCGCGAGCAGCCAGCCCCAGCGGGCCAGCGCGGGCCACCAGCCGTACCGGCGGGCGGCCATCGACAGCGTGAACAGCGCGATCACCCCGCAGACGATCACCGCGCTGCTGGTGACCGAGTGGAACTCGTGCGAGAAGGAGACGTTCTCCGAGCGTTCGCGGAGGGCGCACCACGTCTCCAGGCTGGGGGCGCAGTCCAGCGGGAACGTCGCGTCGCCTATGGCGCACACCCCGAACAGCCCGAGGAAGGCCCAGCCGGTCGTGGCCAGGGGCCGCCGCCGCAGCCTGCGCAGCGATCCGAGCGACACGACGATCGTCAGGACGCCGGTGACCAGGTCACCGCCGCTGTAGATCAGGTGATAGGGCTGGTCGGAGGCCGACAGCTCGCTGACGTAGCCGTTCACGCGGTCCAGCTCGGGGCTGAGCGCGTGTTCCAGCAGGAACGTCCCGTAGGAGACCGCCGCGATGACGGCCAGGGAGATCACCCAGGCCGGGACGGTGCCCGGCCCGGCGCCGTCCGCCTCGTCCGCGTCCACTCGAAGGCCCCCTCCCACCGGCCGGCCTGCCCTCTGCCAGTATCGACGACCCTCGCGGTGCCCGGTACGTGAGGCGGGGTTTTCCGAGAATCCCCAGGACGCGGCCTCGACGGAGAGGTTGACGTCCCGTAGTCGTTGTACAACCGGGCGGCGGTCCACGATGATGACGAGGCGCTTTGTCTGCATTGTCTTGACCAGCTTCTTCGTACCCTGGAAGGGGTATCAATTCGGGACGAATCAGCTCTAAACCATTCGAAGGAGGTATCCGGCGGCTCTGTGATCACGGCCTGTGACGAAACGCCCCGGGGTGCGTCTCCCCGCTGACTTCAAGGAGTACCGACACGTGACACTGGTGAACGACGCGGCTCCCGCGGTGCGATCCACTGGTCGCAAGTTCCGCGCCTTCACGGCGAAGCACCTCGACGAGCTGACCGCTCGCGCGGGGCTCTCGCCCGCGCAGCGGCTCGCGACCCGGGCAGTGGCGACGGTCCTGCCGTTCAGGACCAACGCGTACGTCATCGAGGAGCTCATCGACTGGTCGGCCGCCCCCGACGATCCGATGTACCGGCTGGTCTTTCCCCAGGAGGACATGCTCCCGGCCGAGGACGTCGCGCACCTGTCGGACCTGCTGCGCCGCGAGGCCCCGAAGGCCGAGGTGGAGGCCGCCGCGCACGCGGTGCGGATGAAGCTCAACCCGCACCCCGCCGGCCAGATGGAGCTCAACATCCCGAGCTTCGGCGACGGGAAGATCCCTGGTATGCAGCACAAGTACGACGAGACAGTGCTGTACTTCCCCAAGCAGGGGCAGACCTGCCACGCGTACTGCACGTACTGCTTCCGCTGGGCGCAGTTCGTCGGCGAGGCGGACCTGAAGATGGCGGGCGACGACGTCGGGGCCCTGCGCGACTACCTCGTCTCACACCCCGAGGTGACCAGCGTCCTGTTCACCGGCGGCGACGCCATGATCATGGGCGAGCCCGTCCTGCGCCGCTACATCGAGCCCCTCCTGGACCTGGAGCAGCTCGAATCCATCCGGATCGGCACGAAATCCCTCGCGTACTGGCCGCAGAAGTTCGTCACCGACCCGGACGCCGACGACATGCTGCGGCTGTTCGAGCAGGTCGTCGAGTCCGGCAAGAACCTCGCCTTCATGGCCCACTTCACGCACCCGCGCGAGCTGGAGCCCCTCATGGTCGCCGAGGCGTGCCGCCGCATCCGCGACACCGGCGCGATCATCCGCACGCAGGCCCCGCTCATCCGGACGATCAACGACGACGCCGCGGTCTGGGAGGACATGTGGCGGACGCAGACCCGGATGGGCCTGATCCCGTACTACCTGTTCGTCGAGCGCGACACCGGGCCCCAGGACTACTTCGCGGTGCCCCTCGTCCGCGCGTACGAGATCTTCCGGGACGCCTACAAGAACGTCTCCGGCTTGGCCCGCACCGTCCGGGGCCCGTCCATGTCCGCCACCCCCGGCAAGGTCTGCGTGGACGGGATCGTCGACCTGTTCGGGGAGAGGGCGTTCGCCCTCCACTTCATCCAGTGCCGTGACGCCGAGCTGGTGGGCAAGCCCTTCTACGCCCAGTACGACCCCGACGCGGTCTGGCTGGACGACCTGAAACCCGCGTTCGCCGACCGCTTCCCCTTCGAGCGGTGACGGCCGTGGCGTGTCCGCCGCGGGCAGGCGGGCACGCCACTCACCACCTGGCGCCGGTCATTCCCTGAAGCCGGTCATCCTTGGACGCCGGTCATTCCTTGGCGCCGAGCCGGAGGAGCACCGACGGCCACCACGCCCCCGGATCGGTGAACGCGGCCGGGTCGATCTCCATGAACCGCTCCCGCAGCCGCTCCGCGCGCTTGCCGCGCCCCCGGCGTCCGGGATCGGCGTCGACGAACCGGGCGAACTCGTAGAGGAAGCCGATGAAGTGCGCGAGGGCGGCGTTGACCGCCTTCATCGCCCGCTCCCGCGTGTCCAGCATCACCACCCGGCCGGTCTCGGTGTCGAACAGGTACCACGCCGCCGGGTCCCCGGGCACGACGCCGATGAGCAGCAGGCGCAGCGGCCCGCCGCCCGGCTCCCGGACGCGGACCTCGTCGTACAACTGCACCTCACCCTCGATGAACGCGGTGAAGACGTCCGACAGGTCCACCGGGAGGAACCCGACGTCCGGATAGGCCCGCGCCGGGGCCGGCAGCACCTCCATCCACTGCTGGCGGGGGTAGGTGACGGTGTTGTCCCGTCCCCAGGCGTCCAGGTACTCGGCGGCGCTCGGCACGATCGTCCTCCGCTCGGTACTCCGATCCCTCTCGCTGACTGCTCGCCCAGACTGAGTAGGAGTACTCAGGCGATGTTCCACGGCCCGGGTCACGATCGAGCCATGTTCACCCACCTCTCGGCCGCCGCGGCGCGCCGCCGGTCCGGCCGGCTCGGAATCGTCCTCCCCGGCGGCTACGCCGCGCTCGTGATCGCGGTGACCCTGGTCGTCGCCGCCGTCGGGCTGTTCTCCGACGACCCGGGGTTCGTCGGCATCTGGCTCGCCCTCGTGTCGGCGCCCCTGTCGATCCCGGCGCTGTGGCTCACCGACCTGCTGGGAGAGGTCTCGCAGCCGGTGGACCAGGCGCTGTTCTTCCTGAGCACGACGGGCGCCGGGCTCGCGCAGGCGTGGCTGCTCCGGCTGCTCGTCCGGGGCCGCCGTACCGACGGATGAGATCCCCGGCGAACGCGACGATCCCGGCGATCGCGACAATCCGGGGCGCCGCTGACGGTCCGGACCGCCTCGCGTGATCGTGGCGTCAGGTGCCGTACTCGGGGATCACGGACGCGCGCGCGAGGGTGTGCGCGGTGATGTTGAAGCCCGCGACGGCGGGGGAGACGTCGGAGTCGATGCCGAGCGACTCCACGTCCAGCGCGTGGACGGTGAAGACGTAGCGGTGGGGGTCGCCCGGGGGCGGCGCGGCGCCGCCGAACGCCTTGGTGCCGTAGTCGTTGCGGGCGTGCACTCCGGCAGTGGAGCCGGCGGAGCCCGCTCCCGAGGGCAGCTCGGTCACGTCGGCGGGGATGTCGAACAGCACCCAGTGCCAGAAGCCGCTTCCGGTGGGCGCGTCGGGGTCGAAGCAGGTCACCGCGAAGCTCTTCGTCCCGGCCGGGAAACCGGACCAGCTCAGGTGCGGGGACTCGTTCCCGCCGCCGAAGCCCCAGTCGTCGAAGACGTGCCGGTCGGGCAGGCGCTCGCCGTCGGCGACGTCCTCGCTGGTGACGGTGAACGACGGGACCTCGGGCAGGTGCTCGTGGGGGAGCGGCGCTTTGCCGGGCATGGCGGCCTCCTCGTCGGCGATCTGCGTGTCACCCCATCTCTATCAGGGACGGGGCGGGGCCGGGACGGCTACTTCCCGCTGGCCTCGGTGTAGGCGGCGATGACCTCGGCGGGGTCGCCGTCCATGTGCATGCGCCCCTCGTCGATCCAGATGACGCGGTCGCAGGTCTCCTTGACCACGTCCAGCTGGTGGGCGACGAGGAAGACGGCGCCGGCCTCGCGCCGCAGCTCCTCGATCCGGCGCTTGCTCTTGACCTTGAACTTGGCGTCGCCGGTGGCGAGCGCCTCGTCGATGAGCAGCACGTCGTGGGTCTTGGCGGCGGCGATGGCGAACCGGAGCCGGGCGCCCATGCCGGACGAGTACGTCCGCATGGGGTACTGGATGAAGCCCTCCTTGAGCCCGGCGAAGTCGACGATCTCCTTGTACTTGGCCTTCGTCTCCTGCGGGGACATGCCCATCGCCAGGCAGCCGAGCACGATGTTGCGCTCGCCGGTGAGGTCCTTCATCAGGGCGGCGTTGACGCCGAGCAGCGACGGCTGGCCGTCGGTGTAGACGCCGCCGCTGTGCGGGGGCAGCAGCCCGGCGATGGCCTTCAGCAGCGTCGACTTGCCGGAGCCGTTGGTGCCGATGATCCCGACGGCCTCGCCGCGGTAGACCACGAACGACAGGCCCTTGATGGCGTGCACCTCGGTCATCGACGGGCGGCCCTCGCGGCGCAGGACGCGTGAGAACGCGCTGGCGGCGTTGCCCTTGCCGCCCGCCCCGAACACCCGGTAGATGATGTGCAGATCGTCCACGACGACGATGGGCTCGCGGTCCGGATCGATCCGGACGGGCCCGCCGGTCCGCGGTGCGCCCACTGTGTCAGCCACGTCCGTAACGCTCCTCGGCGCGGTGGAAGAAGACGAACCCGCCCACCAGCGCGACCCCGGCCCAGGCGAGCGCGTAGATCCACAGCTGGGTGGTCGAGTGGATGTGCAGGTCGTTGTGGACGTGGTCGCGGTACTTGCCGAGCAGGACGTGCCGGCTCAGCTCGACGTAGACGTATCCGGGGTTGGCCTTCAGCAGCTCGGCCGCCCACGGGTGCCTGTCGAGCGTGGACCCGGCCTTCATCAGCGACGGCAGGCTGAAGATCACGCCGGACATGTAGAGCCACGTCCGCATGATGAAGGGGAGCAGCTGGGTGATGTCCCGGTTGAACGCGCCGAGCCGCGCGACGATCAGGCTCGCGCCGACGTTGAACATCAGCTGGAGGATCAGGACCGGCAGGAACAGCGCCATGTGCACGGTGATCGGCTCGCCGAAACCGACCACGATGGCCACGAGCACCAGCAGGGACAGCAGGAGCTGCTGGAGCTCCACGACCGCGATGGCGAGGGGGAGCGTGGCGCGCGGGAAGTGCAGCGCGCGGATCAGCGACAGGTTGTCGCCGACCGACTTGGAGCCCGCGGTGATCGACCGCTGCGTGAAGCCGAACATGAAGACGCCGGTCACCAGGAACGGCATGAAGTCCGGGACGCCGCGGCTGGTCTTCAGCAGGACGCCGAAGATCAGGTAGTAGACCGCGACGTTCAGCAGCGGCGTCAGAAGCTGCCAGAGCTGGCCGAGCCGGGACTCGGTGTACATCGAGATGTTCTTGGCCGACGCGAACGCCCAGATGAAGTTGCGCCGAGCCCACACATCGTGCAGGTACCTGCGCAGCGGGGGGCGCGCGGCGCTCTGCTTCAGCCCGTACCGTGCGGCGTAGGCGGCCAGCGTCTCGTTCACGTGAGGAGGCTCCGCGATCGTGCCGACCGACTCGCCACCCGGGGAACCGAGCCGTTCCGGGTGACTCATGCCGGGAAGCCTATTGCAGTCGACGATGTGTGAGTGACGTTCGCCCGCATGTGACCCCCGATTTGAGATCTTTACGGAATCATGTCGTCGGCACAGGGGATACCCCCGTCATGCGCGTCAACCATCGGGGGCCGAGGCCCCGGTCACTGTCCGTGCCGGCCGGCCCCCTGTTCCGCCGGCGCCGGCCGTCCTCCGGGGAGACCCGCACCGGTGTCCTCGCCCGCCTGGGACGGGTCGACCGCTGGGCCTTCGACCGTGTGGCCGCCGCCCGGCTCCCCGGCCTGGAGTACGTCCTGCCGCGCGTGTCGCGGGCCGCCGATCACGGAGTGTTGTGGTTCACCACCGCGGGCGTCCTGGCGCTCAGCCGCCGGGCGAGGCTCCGCCGGGCCGCGCTGCGGGGGTCCGTCGCCGTCGCGGTGGCGAGCCCCGTGGTGAACCTCCTCGGCAAGCAGGCGTTCCGCCGCAAGAGGCCCGTCGTGGACCTGGTGCCGCCGATCCGGATCCGCTGGAAGCTGCCGACCTCGCATGCCTTCCCGTCCGGTCATTCGGCGTCCGCCGCGGCGTTCGCGATGGGGGTGGCGCTGGAGGCGCCGGCCGCCCTCGCGGGCCCGGTCGCGCTGACGGCCGCGGCGGTCGCCTTCTCCCGCGTCTACACCGGGGCGCACTATCCGGGCGACGTGCTGGCGGGCGCCGGGATCGGCGCGCTGGCCGGGCTCGGGACGAGGCTGGTCTGGCCCGCCCGCCCTCCGGTCGCCCTCGTGGTGCGGGCCGAGGGGGAGGAGGCGCGGGTCACCGCCGACGGACGCGGCGTCGTCGCGGTCCTCAACCCCTGCTCCGGCGGCGGCTCGGGCGGCAACGGGCGGGGCTTCCTGCCCGGCAACGCGGAACTGGCGGTCGGCCTGATCCGCCAGGAGCTGCCGGCGGCCGAGATCATCGAGCTGGAGCCCGACCAGGACCTCGACAAGGTCTTCGAGGAGGCGGCCGAACGCGCGGACGTCCTCGCCGTCATCGGCGGGGACGGCACCGTGAACGCGGGCGCGCGCGCTGCGCTCAAGCATGACGTCCCCCTCCTCGTCGTCCCCGGAGGCACGTTCGACCACTTCGCCAGGGCGCTCGGCTTGGAGACCGCTATGCAGGCGATCACCGCGTACCGCCGCGGGTGCCTCGGGCGTGTCGACGTCGCCTACGTGGCCCCCGTCTCCGGTGCCCCCGGCCAGGAGGAGGAGCACCTCTTCCTCAACACCGCCAGCTTCGGCGCCTACACCGAGCTGGTCGACCGCCGCGAGCGGCTGGAGCGGCGGCTCGGCAAGTGGCCCGCGCTCGCCGTCGCCGCCGTCCGCACCCTGCGGCACTCCGAGCCCGTGAAGGTCACCGTGGACGGACGGCCGCGCCGCGTCTGGCTGGCGTTCGTCGGCAACTGCGTCTACGGCTCGCGCGGCCCCGCGCCGACCTGGCGCAGGCGCATGGACGACGGGCGGCTGGACGTCCGCATGGTCATGACCGGGCGCCGCGTCCCGCGCGTCCGGGCCGTCGCGGCGGTCATGGCGGGGCACCTGCGCATCATCCCCGGCTACCGCGCGTGGCGCACGGGCGGCCTGGAGCTGACCGGCCCGGACGGCGGGCTGCGGCTGGCGCGTGACGGCGAGGTCACCTCCCTGCCCGCCGCCGTCCGGTTCGCCAAGCACGCGACGGCCCTGCGCGTCTTCGCGGTTTGCCCGGAGGCGACCGGGTAGGGAAGGGGCGGCTTCGACCGGAGCCGCCGACACGGGCCAGAGCCGCGCTGCTGGAGGGAACCATTACATGGAGACGGGAATCGACCCCGGCGAGCTCAGCGACGACGATCTGTTCCGCGAGCTGGGACACCTGTACGAGACGCGGCTGGACGCCCTCCGGCACGCCTCCGACCAGGCGTTCGGGGAGCACACCCGGCGCATGAACCAGCTTGAGGCCGAGTACCTGCGCCGGTGGCCGGGCCGCGAGATCGATCCCGAGCGGCTGCGCGAGGGCGCGCGCACGCGCTGAGCCGCCCGCCGGACGGCGGAAGCGGGCCGGTCCAGGCGGCATGGCAGTCTGAGGGCATGGCAGTACCGGAGGGAACCTACGAGCTGGGCCCGGACGACGGGCGGCTGCTGATCAGGACGGGCCGCAGCGGGCTCGGCCGGAGGGCGGGCCACGACCTGACCATCGAGGCCACCCGGTGGACGGCGGCGGTCACGGTCCGCGAGCCGCCGGAGGAGTCGTCGGTCGAGGTGGACGTCGAGGTCGACGGCCTGGAGGTGCGGGAGGGCACCGGGGGCGTGAAGCCGCTCACCGACCAGGACCGCGCCGACATCGTCCGGAACCTGCGCACCGTGCTGGACGCCCGGCGGCACCCCAGGATCACGTTCCGCTCGACGGCGGTCGCCGTGGGCGGGGGCGGGCGTGCCGCGGGCGGGGAGCACGACGTGGAGGGCGATCTGGCGATCCTCGGCGTGGTGAAGCCGGTGCGCGTCCAGGCCGTGTTCGACGGCGGCCGGGTGCGCGGCGGCGCGGCCGTCCGGCAGAGCCGCTGGGGGATCAAGCCGTACTCGGCGTTCTTCGGCGCGCTCCGCCTCGCCGACGACGTGGAGGTCGCGTTCGATCTCGGTTTCCCGGCAGGCGGTGCTTAGGGCGACGGCGGGGTGCCCTTGGTGCGGGCGGCGTGGGCGGCGCGTGCGAACTGGTCGTCCAGGCTGCGCGGGAACGGCAGCATCCGGTGCCGGTCCCGCCAGGGCGCGAACTGCCGGACGGCGTTGAACCCGGCGGCCGTGACGATGCGTTCCACGCGCGGGCCGGGCGGGCACGCCGGGTAGGCGTCCAGGTGCGCGACGTCGGCGGGCAGACCGTCCGGACGGCGTGGTGAGACGAGGGCCATCGGCGGCCGGACGCCCTCCAGGGCGGCCATGTCCCGCGCGTAGGCGACCAGTTCGAGGATCTCGGCGGCGGGCCCGCCGTGGACGATGAGCCAGCCGTCCACGTCCAGCGGCTCCGCGGGGGGATCGGCCAGGCGCAGCGGCGCGACCTCGTCCGACACCGCGCGGAGGTACTCCTCGTGCGCGGGTTCGAGGGGCTCCAGGACGTACGTCCGGCCGAAGCGCGGCGGGGCGGCGGGGAGCAGCGGGCGGTAGGCGTCCCAGCGGAGCCGCCGGGCGAGGTGCGTGACGCGGACGCCGTCCGGGAGGCGCCGCAGCTCGCCCTGGAGACCGGCGGGGAACGCGTCGACGACGAGGTCGTCCGCGGCCAGGCCGTCCAGCGACGCGGCGATCCGCCAGCCGCCCGCGATCCGGGGGTCGCGGGCGTGCGGCGAGCGGGTGACCACGGTGACCTCGTCGTCCCAGGCCAGGGTGTGCCGGACGGCCCGCAGCCGCGTCAGGTGCCCGAGCCCGTCGCCGTGCGCGTAGCAGACGATCAACGGGTCTCGTCGAGGACGGCGAGGTACCCGGCGGTCTCGGCGGCCGGGGTGAAGTCCTGCCGGATCCGCTCGGCGCCCGCGGCGCCGAGCGCGGCCAGCCGTTGCGCGTCCGCCCGCGCGGCCCGGCCGATGGCGTCGCGGCACGCCTCGGCGTCCCCGGCGGGGAAGGTGAAGCCGATCTTGTCGTCGGCGACGTCGGCGAGGCCGCCCGCGTCCGAGGCGAGCAGCGGGACGCCGAGCGCCGCCGCCTCCAGCGCCACGTTCGGCATGCCGTCGTAGAAGGACGGCAGCGCCACCAGGTCGCAGCCCGCGTACACGGCGGGCAGGTCGTAGCGCTCCA
The DNA here is from genome assembly GCF_019175365.1 of Actinomadura graeca. NCBI lineage: Bacteria > Bacillati > Actinomycetota > Actinomycetes > Streptosporangiales > Thermomonosporaceae > Actinomadura > Actinomadura graeca. The sequence continues at coordinate 6,142,435 of NZ_CP059572.1, forward strand.
GGAACGGCAGGAACGAGTGCGGCACGGTCTCCGCCCGCTCCGCCAGCCATCGCGTGACGCCCTCCTCGACCTCGCCGACGAGCAGCAGGTGGAACGCGTCCGCGCGGCCGGACGCGATCAGGGCGTCCAGGAGGAACCCGACGCCCTTCTTGTTCTTGAGCTGGCCGATGACGCCGATCGTCCGGCGGCCGGGTGCGACGTTCCCGGCCCGCCACGCTTCGCCGCGCGCCCGTTCGGACGGCAGGATGCGCCACTGGGCCGTGTCGACGCTGTTCGCGACGAACGTGACAGGGGCGTCCGGGGCGAGCGCCGACACCAGCGGCCCGTGCGAGCGGGCGACGACGCACACGCGGGCGGAGGCCCGCAGCGCGTCGGTCAGCACGCCCCGGCGCCGCAGCGAGAACGCGCCGACGTCGATGTCGTTCCCGCGCAGCAGCGTGATCAGCCGCGCGCCCAGCAGCCGCGCCAGGACGGGCGAGGCCAGCAGCGGGTAGACGCCGCCGAACGCGACGACGTGGGTGTAGGCGGTGGGGGGCGGCTCGGCGGTCAGGGTCGTCCAGAGGCGGCGCAGCGCGTGCTCGGGGTCGTCGCCGAGCGGCGCGGTCAGCAGCCGCCCGCCGTGCTCGCGGGTCACGGCCCACGGCCGGTCCCGCCGCGTCAGATGGGCGATGTCCACCTCGGCGCCCGCGGAGCGCAACCCCCGGACGATCCGGTCGCACGACTGGGCCATGCCGCCCTGGCTCGGCGGATAGTGCTCGGTGACCCACAGGACCGAAGGACGTTCCGGCGCCATCAGCTGTCCACGAACCCGGTGCCGTCGTCCGGGCCGAAGTCGCCCTCGCCGTAGGAGTAGTCGTCCCCGGGGTTGAACGCGCCGCGGTCGAACTCGTCGAACGAGGAGTACCAGTAGGTGTCGCTGTAGGTCTGCGAGCTCCGCTCGTAGAAGCGCCGCCTGTACCCGCCCGTCCAGGACGGGTCGAACGGGTTCTGCGACCCGTACCCGTGGGCGGCCATGCACTCGGGGCAGTGCCCGCTCTGGGGCGCGGCGTGCTGCGCGCAGACGGCGCGCCCGCACTGCGGGCAGGACGTGACGGCCTGTCTCCCGCAGCGGCCGAGCACGAAGAACCCGGTGGTCACGATGCAGGGGGTCATGTCGTCCTCCTCGCGCCCGGCGCGGCGGTCCCCGGTGGCGTCCACCGGAACGGCTCCGCCGACACCAGCAGGATGCCCTCGGTGAGCTGCGCGTCGGGCCGCGACCCGTTGATCTTGGCGTTCGTGCGGATCACCATCCGGTTCCCCTGCCTGACCTGCACTTTGATCCATTCCGGCGGCGGCGCGCCGGGACGGCTGATCGCCGCGCCCTTCGGCAGCCGCCGCGTCACCCGGACCAGGTGCACCGACTTCGACTTCCCCTTGACCTTGATCTTGCCCCGGGGGTTGCGCTTGCGGATCTGCCGCTTGCGCAGCCGCTCGGTGACCGCCAGTTCCAGGACGCTGCCGTCGCGCAGCTCCGCCCGCACCCGCAGCCACGGATCCACGGCGTACCACTGCTTCACCGACAGCACCGGCCGCTGGACGGGCAGCTCGTGGGCGGGCCCGTTCTTCTCAGCGACGTCCGTGCCGCGCAGGTCGGCGGCGACCGACAGCACCCCCTCTGGGCGCATGTCCGCGGCCAGCACCCGCAGCAGCGGCACCACGACCCCTGCGGCGCGCTCCGGCGGCGCCCACTTGCGGCGGCGCACGTGCTGGTCGTGCCCGGCGAGGCTCTGGATCACCGGCTCCCAGTCGTCCCGGTACAGCGACACGGTGAAGCCGCGCTCCAGGACGAGCGCCCTGTGCAGCGGGTGGAACCGCTCGATCGCCGCGCGCTGCTTGCGCCAGAACATGACGACACCACCTACCGTTCTGCTCGGTGCGCCGCGCCGGCGCCCGCGTTCCGCGCGTCCCGTGCCCCGGGCACGTCCCGTCCTGCTCCCGGCGTGTCCGGGACGTCCCGTGCGCTCCGGGCGTCCCGTCCGCCCGCCATGACCGCGCGGTAGACCGAGGCCAGCTCGGCGCGTGAGTGCGCCCAGGTCAGCCCGTCCGCGATGCGGCGCCGGGCCCGCTCGCCCATCGCCGCGGCCTCCTCCGGGTACTCCAGGAGGATCCGCACGGCCCGCGCCAGCTCCGCCGGACGGTCGGCGGGGACGAGCCGTCCGTGCTCCCCGTCGGCCATCAGCTCGCGCACCGCCGGCAGGTCCGAGGCGACCACGGGGACGCCCGCCGCCATCGACTCGATCACCTTCAGCGGCGCGCAGCCCTGGTCGAGGTTGCGCGCGCAGCCCGTCAGCGGCGCCACCGACACCTCCGCGTGCGCCAGCCACGCCGCGACCTCGTGGTGCGGCAGCGCGAACCGCCAGTCGACCCGCCCGGCGACGCCGAGCCGCTCCGCCATCCGCCGCACCGGCTTCGCCCGCCGCTCCGGGACGGACGCGCAGACCACCAGCCGCAGCCCCTCCAGGTCGGCGAGCCGCGCGAACGCGCGCATCAGCACGTCCAGGCCCTGCCACGGCTGCAACGCGCCCACGTAGACGAGGTACCGTTCCGGCGCGCCGGACGGGCGTTCCGGGCGCTCGCGGACGTCGGCGCCGTTGGGCACGAGCCGGATCCGCTCCTCGGGGACGCCCAGCCCGCGCACGGCCGCGCCGATGACCCGCGACGGCACCACGACGGCGTCGCTGCGCTCCAGGCAGAACCGCTCCAGCTCGCGGATCTTGCCGAGCGCCGCCTTCGACGCCCACGGCCACGTGTGCGCCATCTCGATCGACGGCAGCCCGTTGACCTCGTACACCACCCGGCGCCGCCCGGGCAGGGCGACCACGGGCAGCGCGCTCCACGGGTCCCGGACGTGGCAGACCTCCAGGGTCTCCCGGTGCGGCTCCAGGTGGTCGGCGACCCAGCCGGAGAACGCCTCGGCACGGTCGATGAGGTTCGGGATCTGCGCGTCGAACCGCGCGATCTCCCGGTCCCCCTCCCGCTGGTAGCGGGGCAGGCCACCGCCGCCGAGCACGCCGAGCAGCCCGCCGCCGAAGGAGGCGAACAGCTCGTCGGCCATCTGCGCGATGTGCACCGCCGACCCCTTGCTCGACGGGAACCTGTCGAACGCGAAGTAGGCCGCCCGGTGTCCCGCCCCGGCGCCTCCTGTCATGCCGGCACCTCCTGCGCCCGCAGCGCCCGGTGCCAGGCGATCTGGTCGGCGAGGCCCTCGGCCAGGCCGGTGCGGGCCGTCCAGCCGAGCAGCCGCGCGGCCCGGCCGGTGTCGGCCCAGGTCCGCGCCGCGTCACCGGCCACGGGCGCCTCCCGCTGGATCTCCGGCCGCACGCCGAGCACGCCCGTCAGCAGCCCGATCGCCGACCGCACCGCCACGGGCTCGTGGTGCCCGACGTTGACGGCGATACCGGCCGGCAGGTCCGCGCCCGCCGCCGCCAGCGTCGCCGCCACCACGTCCCGGACGTGCGTGAACGAGCGGGAGCGGCGGCCGTCCCCGAACACCGGCAGCGGCCGCCCGTCCAGCGCCGCCTCCACGAACCGGTGGAACGCCATGTCGGGCCGCTGCCGGGGGCCGTAGACCGAGAAGTACCGGAGCAGGACGGTCCGCAGCCCGTCCCGCGCCGCCAGCGCCGCGAGCCGCTCGACCTCCACCTTGCTGGCCGCGTACGGGCTGGCCGGGTTCAGCGGGTCGTCCTCCCGGTTGGGGCGGTGCCCGGCCGACCCGTACACCGACGAGCTGGACGCGATGATCACCAGCGGCCGCAGCCGCGCGGGCCGCGCCGCGCACGCCGCGAGCAGCCGCCTGGTCGCGAGGACGTTGTCGCGCTCGGCCGCCGCGCGCCCCGCCCCCCACGAGCTGCGCACGCCCGGCCGTCCCGCCAGGTGGACGACGACGTCGGCCGCCGCGACCGCGGACAGGTCGTCCATCGCCAGATCGGCGGGCACGGCCCGGACCCCGGGACGCGCCGCCACCTCGTCGAACGTCCGCCGCGCGACGTCCGGGGCCAGCGAGCGCGCCGGGGCGTCGACGGCGACCACCTCATGCCCGGCGAGCGCGAACGCGTCCGCCACATGGCTCCCGACAAACCCAGCCGCCCCCGTCACCACCACCCGCACCCGGGCACTCTACCCATCCCTCGCAACCGTTGGGTAGCCCGCTGATCAGCTCAAACCCCTGGAGATCTCAGCGTGGGCGGGCGACGCGCGTCTCGTCCCAGACCGGTTCGGGCGACTCGTAGACCGAACCGTCCGATCCGAACACCAGGAAACGGTCGAAGGAGCGGGCGAACCAGCGGTCGTGGGTGACGGCCAGGACCGTACCCTCGTAGGACTCCAGGCCCTCCTGGAGCGCCTCGGCGCTGGCCAGGTCCAGGTTGTCGGTCGGCTCGTCCAGGAGCAGCAGCGTGGCGCCGCCCAGCTCCAGCAGGAGGATCTGGAGGCGCGCCTGCTGCCCGCCCGACAGCGTCTCGAACGGCTGCTCGGCGCAGAACTGGAGCTCGTACCGGGCGAGGGCGCTCATCGCGTCGTTGCGCTGCCGCGCGTGCTCGGTCATGACGATCTCGCAGGGCGTGCGCCCGGCCAGGTCGGGGCGCGCGTGCGTCTGCGCGAACAGCCCCGGGACGACGCGGGCGCCGAGTCGGCACGTGCCGGTGTGCGCGACGGCCTCGACCGGGGTCGCGCCGCGCGGCAGTGTCTCCGCCACGGCGGCCAGCAGCCGCAGGAAGTGCGACTTGCCCGAGCCGTTGGACCCGAGGACGGCGACGCGCTCGCCGTACCAGACCTCGGTGCCGAACGGGCTCATGAGCCCGGTCAGCTCCAGGTCCTCGCAGATCACCGCGCGTTTGCCCGTGCGTCCGCCGCGCAGCCGCATCGCGATGCTCTGGTCGCGGGGCGGGATCTCCGGCGGCCCGGCCTCCTCGAACTTGCGGAGCCGGGTCTGCGCGGCGTGGTAGCGCGACGCGAGCCCGTCGTTGAACGTCGCCTTGTTCTTGAGCATGAGGACGAGCTGCTTGAGCTTGGCGTGCTCCTCGTCCCAGCGGCGGCGCAGCTCCTCAAGCCGCTCGTTGCGGTCGCGGCGCGCGTCGGCGTAGGTCGCGAACCGCCCGCCGTGCACCCACACCTTGCCCGCCTCGACGGTCACGATCCGGTCGGCGGCCCGGTCCAGCAGCTCCCGGTCGTGCGACACCAGCAAGACGGTCTTGGGCGTCTCGCGCAGCCGCTCCTCCAGCCACCGCTTGCCGGGCACGTCCAGGTAGTTGTCGGGCTCGTCGAGCAGGAGGACCTCGTCCGGGCCGCGGAGCAGGGCCTCCAGGACGAGCCGCTTCTGCTCGCCGCCCGACAGCGTCCCGACCTCCCGCCACCGGCACCCGTCGTAGGGGACGCCGAGCGCCGCGACGCAGCAGGCGTCCCAGAGCACCTCGATGTCGTAGCCGCCCGCGTCGCCCCACGCGCCGAGGGCCGTGGCGTACCGCAGCTGGGCCGGTTCGTCGTCGCGCTCCATCATCACCAGCTCCGCCGCCTCCACGGCCGCGGCGGCCTCCCGCACGCGCGGCGGCGCCGTGGACAGCAGCAGGTCGTGCACGGACGACCCGTCCCGGACGTTCCCCACGAACTGCCGCATCACGCCGAGGCCGCCGCTGTGCGCGACCGTCCCGTCCTGGGGGGCGAGGTCACCGGCGATGAGCTTGAGGAGGGTGGTCTTCCCGGCGCCGTTCGGGCCGATGAGCGCGGCCGTGACACCCTCGCCCACCCGGAACGACACGTCGTCCAGGAGGACCCGGCCGTCCGGCAGCACATGGCCGACATGGCCGACCTCGACGTGCCCCACGGTCCCCCCTCGAACGCGCGGCGGCCGCGATAGGGCCGCGATTCCGCGGTCGAGTCTCCGGAACCGCGCTCGGGCCCGTCAAACCAATTTCGAGCGGACGTGCGCGACGACGGCGTCCAGGACCTCGACGCCGAGGGCCCCTGAGCAGCGGTCGCCCAGCCGGGACCGGCGCATTCGGCGAGGGTAACGGCGGGGCTGCGAAGGGTTATTGCGTCGGTGGCGGGCGTCTCCAGTCAGTACTCTGAGTGCCGTGAGTCGAGAAGGTGTGACGCCGCAGAGCGAGGATTTCTCCGCCTGGTACAACGAGCTGGTCGTGCAGGCGCAGCTGGTGGACCGCGGTCCGGTTCGCGGCACGATGGTCATCCGCCCGTACGGCTACCGGGTGTGGGAGCTGCTCCAGGCCGACCTGGACCGGCGGATCAAGGACGCGGGGCACGACAACGCCTGCTTCCCGATGTTCATCCCGGAGTCCTACCTCAAGCGCGAGGCCGAGCACGTCGAGGGCTTCTCCCCGGAGCTGGCGGTCGTGACGATCGCGGGCGGCAAGGAGCTGGAGGAGCCGCTGGTCGTGCGGCCCACCTCCGAGACCGTCATCGGCGAGTACATGGCCAAGTGGATCGACTCGCACCGCGACCTGCCGCTGCTGCTGAACCAGTGGGCGAACGTCGTCCGCTGGGAGATGCGGCCCCGGATGTTCCTGCGCACCACCGAGTTCCTCTGGCAGGAGGGCCACACCGCGCACGCCGACGAGGACGACGCGATGCGCGAGACGATGTGGGCGCTGGACGCCTACGCCGCGGTGGCGCGCGAGCTGGCGGCCATCCCGGTGGTGGCGGGGGAGAAGACCCCCGGCGAGCGGTTCGCCGGCGCCGTCCGCACGTACACGATCGAGGGCATGATGCGCGACGGGCGGGCTTTGCAGTCCGGCACGTCCCACTACCTCGGCACGAACTTCGCGAAGGCGTTCGAGATCCAGTACCAGGACGAGGCGGGCAGGCTCACGCTGGCCCACACGACGTCCTGGGGGATGAGCACCCGCATGATCGGCGGAGTGATCATGACGCACGGTGACGACAAGGGGCTCGTGCTGCCGCCGCGGCTGGCCCCCTACCAGGTCGTGATCGTCCCGATCGGGCGCAAGGAGCAGGGCGAGCAGGCCGCCGCCGAGGCGCGGCGGCTGGGCGCGGCGATCAAGTCGATGGGCATCCGCGTCCACGTGGACGACAACCGCCCGCAGCTCTCCCCGGGCTTCAAGTTCAACGAGTGGGAGATGCGCGGCGTCCCCGTCCGCATCGAGCTGGGCAAGCGCGACATCGAGGGCGGCGTCGCGACCGTCGTCCGGCGGCTGCCCACCGTCGAGGGGCAGGGCAAGGAGCAGATCCCGCTGGAGAAGGTGCCCGAGGTGCTGCCCGGCATCCTCTCCGACTTCCAGGCGTTCCTGCTCGCCAGGGCCGAGACGTTCCGCGAGGAACGCACCGCCGAGGTGGACGCCTGGGACGCCTTCGGCGCGCAGGTCGCGGGCGGCTGGGCCCGCGCGTTCCACTGCGGCCGCGCCGCCTGCGAGGACGAGATCAAGGCCGAGACCGCCGCGACGCCGCGCGTCATCGCCGCGGACGCCCCCGAGGAGACGGGCTCCTGCGTCAGGTGCGGCGAGCCGTCCGCCTACGGCAAGCGCGTGATCTTCGGCAAGGCGTACTGACGGGGACGGCGGGGGCCGCGCCTCACCGGCCCTCGTCGTCGTCCTCTCCGTCGTCGTCCCCGTCGTCGGCGGCACGGCCGTTCGCCTTCATGCGGGTCAGGTAGGGCTGGATGAACCACGTCCACGAGCACAGGGCCAGGACGACGGCGGCCGTGGCGACCGCCGCCGCGTCCGAGGCGTCCTCCGCGGCGAGGGTCTCGACGATCAGGGTGGCGGACGCGGTGATCGAGATCGCCAGCGCGAACGCGCCGTAGATCCCGAACCGGTTGGCGCGCCGGATCAGCAGCGGCTTCTGCCCGAGCCGGAACAGGATCCGGTGCTGGAACACCGGCGCGATGAAGCAGATGGACGCGAGCGCCGCCCCGAACAGCGCGACGTAGAACAGGACCTTCCCCGACCGGTCGACGCGGTCGAAACCCGCCGAGAACGGCACGGTGAGTAGGAACGCGAAGAGGACCTGCACCCCGGTGACCGCGACGCGGAAACCCTGCAGCAGCTCCATGAGCTGCCGGTCGAGTCGCTCGTGCCGGGTCTCGTTCCGGTGCTTGGGTTCGGGATCAACACTCATAAAGGCCTTTTACCCGACCAAAACCCCATCAGTCCAGCGTGGGGGCGTCCACCCGCAGCGCCAGCATCGACACGTCGTCGCGCAGATCGCCGTCGCAGAAGTCCAGCAGCACCCGCTCCACCGCCACCAGCATCTCCTCCAGCGGGTCGGCGGAGTGCGCCGCCAGCGCCTCCAGCAGCCGCTCCTGCCCGAACTCGATCCGCTGCAGGTCGCACGCCTCCAGCACCCCGTCCGAGTGCAGGACGAGGGTGTCGCCCACGCCGAGGTCGATGGTGTCCAGCCCGGCCTCGAAGTCCTCGAACAGCCCGAGCGGCACGCCGCCCCGCGACGCCGACCTGATCACCCCGTCGGCGCGGATCACGATCGCCGGGGGGTGGCCCGCGGTGCCCAGCGAGACCGTCACGCGCTCGGTGTCGATCTGGAGCCCGGCCATCACGGCGGTGACGAACCGGTCCTCGTCCAGCAGCGCCTCGTTGACCATGGCGAGGATCTCACCGGGACGGTCCCTCCACCGCGCCGCCAGCCGCGCGCAGTGCCGGGCCGTCGAGGTCACCGCCGCGGCGTCCTCGCCCTTGCCGCACACGTCGCCGAGCATCAGGCCCCAGCCGCCGCTCTGGGTGCGGAACACGTCGTAGAAGTCGCCGCCCACCTCGGCGCCGCGCGTCGCCGTCATGTAGCGGGCCGCCACGCTCACGCCCGGGATCGCCGGGAGCGACTTCGGCAGCAGCCCGGCCTGGAGGGTCTCGGCCACCTCGGCCCGGCGCCGGTAGAGCCGCGCCGCCCGGATGACCAGCGCCAGGTACCGGCCGAGCCGCTGGACGACGCCGAGGTCCATGAGGTCGAACGGCCCGTAGTCGCCGCTCGCCGCCAGCGTGATCGCGCCGATGCAGCGGTCGCCGTCCTCCACCGGGACGCACAGCACCGACGTCGCGCCGATCTTGGCGCAGACGGGCGTGCCGTCCGGGAAGACGCCGAGCACGTCGAGGTTCTCCACGTGCGGGCGCAGCGCGCTCTGCCGGGTGACGAACACCGTGTGCGGCAGTGTGCCCTGGGCCGGCTCCAGCTCCTCCAGGGGCCCCACGGCCTCGACGGAGTGCTCGTCCGCGGGGCCCATCACCACCTGGCGGCGCAGCGCCGGAGCGGCCGCCGCGGCCTTCGCCGCGCCCGGCTGGCCCCCGCCGGGACCGGTCCCGTTCGGGCCCGTGAGGTCGATGAACGCCCAGTCGGCCAGCTCGGTCGCCAGCAGCCGCGCGCAGCGCCGCACGGCGACGGTCTCGTTGAAGACCGGCTCGTCCAGCAGCAGCTCGCTGGCGGTGGCGAGGACGTCCATCCGGTGGACGATCGTGGCCACGGCCTCGTCGTCGCCCTGCGCGGCCGGTGCGGCCTTCGCCGCCTTCGGCTGCCTGGCGGGCTCGCCCCGCAGGCCCTGGGAACTGCCCTCGGTCGGCGTGCTCGTGGGACCGGCGGCCACCACGACCATCGGGTCGGGCTCGCCGCGGATCCACACCCGGGCCATGGTCACCACGGCGTCGACCGGATGGTCGCGGCCCAGGAACCGGACCTGGACGCGCCGCCGCCGCCCCGTCCGCACGACCGCCGCGAGCTGCGAGCGCACGGCCGCCCGGGTCGCCAGGTCGCAGAACGCCGTGAACTGCTTGCCCGACACGTAGCCGGAGGACGTGCCGAGCAGCGACGCCGCCTGCCGGTTGACCCGCCGGACGCTGGTGCTGCGGTCCAGGAGGAACAGCGGCACCGGCGCGTCCTGGAAGACCGTCCGCAGGACCCGCCGCTCGTTCTCGGCCGCCGCGGACCCGCCCCGCTCGCCGCCCTGCTCGGTGCCCATCGTCCGCAGCGCCGTCAGGGCCAGCTCCAGCTCGACCAGCGCCGCGTCCAGCGTCGCGCGCAGGTCGGGCTCGGGCATGCCGGCGGCCTGGCGCAGCTCGCCGATGCGCCCCTCAAGATCGGAGATCTCCCTCAGCAGGGTCTCCGGTTCGAGCTGGTCAGGCTTTTCGTGCATCCGGTCTCCCCCTTGTCCGTGAGGCACGGTGAAACCAGCTCGGCTCGTGCTCTGGGTGGGACGGACCCGCGATCCTCGGGATCCGCTGTCCGCAGCTTATTCTTCTTCTCCGCATGGGGCCTAGTTCATGGCCTAGGAGAGGCCCTGGTCGCCGACGATCCGCTGGGCGAGCGCCGTGAGCTTCACATGACGCGTCTGGGAGATCCGCCGCATCTCGGCGAACGCTTCATCGGCGTCGCAGCCGAGCGCGTGCATGATGATGCCCTTCGCCTGGTCCACGATGGCGCGCGCTTCGACCGCCTCCTGCAACTGTACTGCCGTGCGGTGCACGACGTCGTACTGCTGGGAATTGGACACCGCCGCGCTTCCCTGCGCCACCAGCAGCGCCGCCAGCGCGTGCCCGCCCGAGCCGAGCGACTTGGGCGTCACCCCGTACAGCGTGAGCGTGACCAGGACGGGCGGGTTGAGGTGGGGGGAGGTGATGAAGCACCGGACGCCGCGGCGCAGCATGTCCGCCGTCGCCTCCGGCCAGCGGGTCTCGGCGAGCAGGTCGTTCGAGCCGAGCGCGCGGCGGCCGAGCACGACGTCGAAGACCGGGCCGCGGCCCCGCGACAGCTGCCGGTCGGTCACCTCGGCGAGGTCGGGGTGGCTGGCCGCGGCGGCGAGGGGCTCGGGCCGCTCCAGGCCCGGGCCGGTGCCGGGCTCGGGGGACGGCGCCGGGACCGGCGGGTGGCCCGTCGTGCCCGCGGGCGACGGCAGCGAGTCCTGGACGGGATCCGGCGGAAGGCCCGGCCCGGGCGACAGGGCGCCCTCGGGGGTCCGCGGCAGCGCCCAGCGGACGCCGGCGGCGCCCGCGCACCCGGGGACGGCGCGGGAGGCCAGCTCGGTGATGCGGTGCAACGTTCCCACGTCCGAGGACTCCCCGACCACCCCCAGCCGAGCGATCTCCAACGCGAGCTGGTCCGTCAGGACCGTTTCCGTGGATGTCACCCCTCCGACGTTATCCTGCGTGCCCGGCTGCCCCGGCCCGGCGGTACCGCCCCCTTCCGCCCGGCAAGGTACCGATCTCCCCAGTTCATAGCCGCCTCGGTGCTCACCCCGGTCCTGGTGCCTGCGGGGCTCGTTCGGTGATCTCTGCGTCAGTTGTTCGGCGGGGCCTTGCTGATCGCGTGCAGCGGCCCGGTCTCGCCGTTCGCGACGGCCAGGTCCCCGATGGACACGATCCCGACGGGGCGGTACATGGCGTCCACGACCGGGAGCCTCCGCACGGCCTGCTCGCTCATGAGCCGCGCGGCGGTGGTGGTGTCGTCTTCGGGACGGACGGTCGTGAGGTCGGCGGTGCAGACGTCGCCGAGGGGCGTCAGGGAGGTGTCGCGGCTCTCCGCGACGGCCCGGACCACGATGTCGCGGTCGGTGACCACCCCGCACAGGCGCCCGGCATAGGTGACCAGAACATCGCCGATGCCCTCGTCGCGCATGACGCGGGCGGCTTCGTAGAGTGTCGCGTCCAGTGGCAGCGCCTGGGGGGTCACGGTCATGACGTCGCTCACTCGTCGTGGCATCGCACGCACATCCTCCTGGGGTCCCGGCGGCTCGCGGAGCCGTGACGCGCGTTTACCCACAGTGGGCGCGCCTATGCGGTGAAGGAGGAATCAGCCCAGGTCGGTCTCCCGGCGAGCGGGCCTGGACGGCGGTGCCCGGGGCGCTGCCGGTGCTTCAGAAGCGAGCCGGTGGTCGCTTCAGAGCGGGCCGGTGGCGGCTCGGAAGCGGACCTGTGGCGGCTCGGAGCGCGTCAGAAAGCGAAGATCTTCCCCGTGCGGGCATGCATCTCGCACTCGTTGCCGTATTCGGTGCGGAAACGGGCGGCCCTGCCGTGCCACCGGCCCTCGGCTCGGGCGATGACCGGGGCGTGGATCATGGTGCAGGCGCGGCCGTCGGGGGACCGGGCGAACGCGCCGCGGTTCTCGTCGAGGTCGGCGCAGGCCCGCGCCGCGTCGGGGTGGTCGCCGCCGGCCGGGCCGCAGCGGAGCGTCACGGTCTTCGTGGCGGATGCCTGCCGCCCCGGGTAGGTCAGCGTGAGCCTCAGAGACGCGGCGGGCGCTTCGGCGTGGGCCGGAACGGCGTATGCGGCGACGGCGAGCGCGGCGAGCGCGGGCGCCGCCGCCCGGAAGGCGGCAATGACAGGACGAGCCATCGAATTCTCCCCGACGATCGGACGGACCATCGCTCACTGTATCCGAAAGACTACCCACCGTGCCGGGAAATGGGCGATCCCGCAGTCACGGGGGAACTGCGGGATCGCGGCCGGTGGGAGGCCCGGGGGCGGGGAGCGGGTGGCGGGGAGCAGGTGGCGGGGGTCGGGGTGGGGGGTCGGGCAGGGACAGGCGTCCGTCGTGTTCGTCTAGTCCGTCACGCGGCGAGGATGTGGGCGCGGCGGTGGTCGGCGAGCGCCTCGCGGAGCTGCTTGCGGCCGCGGTGCAGACGGGACATCACCGTGCCGATGGGGGTGCCCATCATCTCGGCGATCTCCTTGTAGGGGTAGCCCTCGACGTCGGCGAGGTACACCGCGTCCCGGAAGTCCTTGGGCAGGGCGCGCAGCGCGGCCACGACCTGCGAGTCCGGGATCCGGTCGAGTGCCTCGGACTCGGCGGACCGGAAGCCGGCCGCGTGCGCCTCGGCCTGGGCGATCTGCCACTCCTCCAGCTCCTCGGAGCCGGCGCGCTGGGGCTCGCGCTGCTTCTTGCGGTAGGTGTTGATGAAGTTGTTGGTGAGGATGCGGTGCAGCCACGCCTTGAGGTTCGTGCCTTCCTGGAACTGGTGGAAGTTCACGTACGCCTTGGCCAGGGTCTCCTGGACGAGGTCCTCGGCGTCGGCGCTGTTGCGGGTCATCCGCACGGCGCTTATGTAAAGAGGATCGGCGAGGGGAAGGACGTCGCGCTCGTAGCGCTCGGTCTTCTCGCCGTTCGCGTTTCCTTCGGCGTTCCGGCGGACAGGCATGGTGACAGCGGTCATCATCTCTCCCCGTAGGTCGTGACCCGTGAGGGCCGGTTGCGGGCGCGCGTTCGGGGGCGCGCGCTGACCGGGCGGACGAGCCGCCCCCCGTGCTAGTGGTACGTGCCACCGTTCCCGACGGGTTCGGAGCCGGCCTTCGGACGCGGTGCAGCGAACGGTTCTCGCGGCGCCGTGCCGTCCTCCCTGCGGAGTACCGGCATCATGTGGGGTCCCGGTTCCGTGGAATGCCGGGGGTTCGCGCGGGCCGGTGCTCTGCCAGGCGACCCCGTTCCTACGGGACGTCGCGGGCCTTGCCCGATCAGGCGCTTCCACTCGTCAGTGGTGTTCCCTGCTCAGTAAGACGCAGGGGAGCGGTCTAAAGGTTGCGTGGCGTCCATCACATCTTAAGGTCAAGTGGTCAGATGCTCTGTCAGCGAGAGGTCAGACGGCTGGAAGGGCGGCGGGCCGGTCTGGGCTGGCACCGGACGGAGAGGTGGGGCGGACATGCCGAGGGCCCCGGCCGGTGGAGGTGGCCGGGGCCCTCGGTTCTCGGGACCCTCGGGGGCGAGAGGGTCCCTGGGTCAGCCGAGCAGGTGGCTCAGGGCCCTGGCCACCAGGGTCCTCTGCTCGGCCGGGGTCGTGACCTGCTCGATGCCGAAGCCGAACAGGACCGAGTCCGGGGTCACCACCGACGAGGCGGTGTCGGGGGCGCCGCCGCCACCGAGGTAGTCGCCCGCCTTCCGGCTCGCGAACTGCGGGAAGGAGTCCTCGGGCAGCACCGCCGAGGTGACCTGGAAGCGGCCGGCCTCGTTGAGCGGGTTGGACGTGGTGCCGCCCAGCCCTGACGTGACGCCCTCGAAGGGGCGCCCCGTCCCGGTGAACCCGGTCGGCGCCCCGGCCCGCTGCCGTTCGTAGGCGCCGAGGTAGTACTGGAAGAAGTCGTCCGACAGCAGCTCGCAGTCGTCCCGGTAGTTGCCGGTGACCACGCACGGCCGTTCAGGGTGCCCCTTCAGGCCGTAGTAGATGCCGCCGCCGTTCAGCTGGCTGATCGGCCCCGTGTAACCGGTCGTCTCGCCGGTGTGGAGCAGCTTGCCGCCCTCGTTCAGGTACGAGCGGACGGACAGCAGCAGGTCCTTGGCGCGGTCGGCCACCTGCGAGTCCGGTGCGTCTCCCTGGTGGGTCTTGACCGGCTCATCGGAGGCGTCCTGGGTGAGGCGGTTGTCGCCCAGGTACCAGACGACGGCCTTGAAGTGCTTCAGGACGCCGAGATCGTGCGGGGCCCCATCGGTGTCGATGTCCCATACGAGCGGCCTGTGACCGGCGGACTCGACCAGGTCGGCGTACTGGCGCGCGTACTTGGGGGCCTTCGTGCCCGGTGGGTAGGTGGGGTTGACGCCCTTGTAGTCCTCGTCCGCTATCACCAGGACGTCCGCCCGGTGCTGGGAACGGACCGTGTAGGTGAAGTGCTTGCTCTCGACGCGCCCGCGGCCCCTCTCGCCGGAGAACCACACTTCCACCTTGTCGCCCGGCTCCTGGTCGGCGACCTCGCCCCTGTACTCGGCGAAGTAGTGGTCGTTCTCGTCGCCGTACCGCTCACCGCCGCGCCACTCGCGGACCTCCTCGTCGCGGACGCGGCCGCCGTTGATCCGGTAGTGCAGCTCCTTGTCGCGGAGCGACCGGCGGATGTAGGCCCGGACCTCCTGGCTCTCCCCGAACGAGGTGGTGAACCCGTTGGTCTCGAAGTCGGGAACGGTGCGCCCGGTGGCCGAGACAGGACTGTCCGGTGTGTGCGCCGACCTGCCGATGGAAAGGGCGAAGGGCAGGTTCTTCTGGAACTCGTGGGCGATGAGCCTCTCGTCGTCCGGGAACTCGAAGAGGCTTCCGCATTTCTCGGGCGTCCACTCGTCGTCCGGGAAGGTGTTGGCCGCCGTCTTGCACGTCGCCATCTCCGGGGTGACCGACAGGGCGCCGTGCTTGTTGTCGGCCTCGCCGTCGGTGTCGCCGTTGGTCGTGTAGAGCTGCGCGCCCAGCTCGGGGGTGTATCCGGGGACGGCCGGGTGGTCGATGTCACCGAGGAGCGCGTCGTGGACCACGTCGTCGGGGCTGCGGGTCAGGGCCTGCCAGCCCACGCCGTGCAGCAGGAGCTCGGCCGCCGAGTGATAGTTGATCAGGTAGGCGGGGCGGAGCCGCTGGTAGAGGCCGATCTGTGCCTTCGTCTCGGGCTCGGACGCGGCGGAGAGGCCGCGGTAGACCTCGCTCGCGGGCCGGGGGGACGAGCCCTCGTTGTCGTAGCCCCACTTGTAGGTGAAGTTCCGGTTCAGGTCGACGCCGTCACCGACGGTGACCTTGCCGTCGCCGTTGTTGTCGCGGGCGTTCTTGCGCCAGAGCCGGAAACCGTCGGTGAACGTCAGGTCGTAGCCGTCCACGTTGACCACGGGGAGGAACCACAGGTCCGTGGTGTCGATGATCCGGGTGAGGTTCGGGTCCTTGCCATAGCCGTCCACATAGTGGTGCAGAAGGCGGCGGACCATCTCCGGTGTGATCCACTCGCGCGCGTGCTGGGCGGCCTGGTAGACGACCACGGGCCGCTGGCGGTCCTTGAGGGTCCGCACGTTCTTGCTCACCCGGACGGCGGTGATGGGCTTGCCCTGGACGCTCTTCCCGAGATCCACGGCCGTCGCTATGGACGGATGGTCGGAGGCGACCTTCACCAGCTCATCGTGGATGTTCCCTGGGCCGCTGTAAGGGCGGAACACTTTGGGGGGTGCCGCCCTGAGACGCTGGGTGACGTCCTTGCCCTGCACCTTCTTCACTGTGAGGTGCAGACCCTGCTTGTTCAGCTCGGCCAACTGGGCGCCGTTCAAAACCGCTTCGACGTGGACGCGGTCGCCCTGGCCCCTGCCGATGCTGACGTCTTCCTGGTCGATTCCGGACCGGTTCAAGAGCCGCACCTGCTCGGTGGTCAGCTCACCGGTGTACACGTCCACGGCGCCGCCCTGGCCCGGGGTCTGGGGGGCGGCGTTCGCGGGGGCGGCCGCCAGCGCTCCGATCAGGAGTGCGGCGGCGGCCAGGACGGGAGTGAGTCTCTTGCGCCGGATGGTGGCGTGCCGGAAAACCGTGCGCGTCATCGCGCCTCCCTGGCATGGATCACAACGGGGGTCGCGTGATCTTCTGCCGGGGGACGGATGGTGTCAATGTGGCATTAGCGCCGTTTGCCGCATTCGGTCATTTTGGGATGACTGTGCACCTATAGGCTAGTTGGAACGTCCGTCAGACATTGGAACGCGCCATTCCTTGGTCCTCAGGGGGAGAGGTGCCCGGCCATGACCGCCCGGACCAGTGTCGTCGCGAACTTCTCCGGATCGTCCGGCAGCCGGGCCCCGGCGGCCACCGTCTCCGGGCCCGCGAGGCGGATCAGGAAGGCGTGCTGCTGGCAGCCGCCCAGCAGCGCCGCCGCGAGGAACGGCAGCGGCGCTCCGTCCACGATGCGCCCCGCCCGCTGCTCGGCCTCCAGGTAGCCGATCAGGGCTGCGTGGCCGAGAACGGGACCCGCCGTGGCGCCGCCCGGAGGCCCGGCGGGAGGTCCGCCGGGGGTGCCCGGAAGGCCCGCCGGAGGGCCACCCCCGGGACGTCCACGGGACTTGGCGCCGACGAGTTCCTGCGCCTTCCTGGGGCCGTCCGCCCTCAGCCAGGCGATCAGTTCCGGATCGGCCAGGACGGGCCCGGTCATCGGAAGAAGCTCGCCGTAGAAGCGGACCATGTCAGCGGCCAGGCGGACGAGGTTGCCCTCGACCGTCCCTTGGCCCGCCGACCCCATCAGGGCGGCCATCGCCGTCCGTGCCGTACCCGTCACCTCGGCCAGAGCTGCGGCGAAGAGCGCCGTCTTGTTGGCGAAGTGGTTGTACAGGCTGCCCTCGGAGACGCCCGCCTTGCGAGCGATCTCCTTCGTCGTCGCGGCCGTGATGCCACGGCCCCGGATCACCTCGATCGCCGCCGCCAGGATCCGGTCCCGCATCGGCTCCGCCACCGCTGCCACCCGTCGCCACCTCGCCTTCCCGGGCTGGACAGTAGCACGCCCACTCAGATGAGTGAGCACTCACCCGTATCAGTTTAGCGGGAATGCGAGCAGTGGATCTTCACTCGGAGTAATGTCTCGTTCACTGCGGGTTGCGGAACGTGTCGGCCGAGTTCCCTCCCAGGGAGGTGTCCGCGTGAGCATCACCGGAAGTCAGTCACCGCCGCACACCGGCGATGGCGTGCCCGGAGGGGGCGCGCCCTCGCCGGAACAGTCCGCGGTCTACACCTCCGAGCCGGACGCGTCCCGTGGCGAGCTCCACATACCGCGCTTCCTGGAACAGCACCTGCTCGGCGTCGCGCACATGGCCATGATCTCGCTCGACGCGCGCGCCCGCATCGCCCACTGGGACCCCACCGCCGTCGACCTGTTCGGTGTCGGACGCTGCCAGACCCTCGGCCGCCCGCTCACCAAGGTTCTGCGGCTGCCGCGGGAGTACCGCGGCGCGTTCGAGCCCGCCGAGGTGTTCGGGCACGCCTGGTGCGCCGCCAGCACGGTGCCCCGCGTCGACAACGGGGAACTCGCCGAGGTCGGCTGGTGGGTGTACCCGATCAACCGTCCCGGGCTCCACGGCGGGCCCGGCGACGCGGGCATCCGCGTCCTCGCGCTGGCCGCCGACCTCAGAAGGCTCCGCGAAGACGGCCTCGGCCTCATGCTGGACGACGTCCTCGTCGCCCGCCCCGACGGCACCGCGCGCCGCGCGGCCGGCGCGCGGCTGCTGCGGGTCGAACCGGCGCTGGCCCCGCCGTCCAAGGGCGGCGACACCGCCACGTTCGCCCGGCACCTCGCCCGCCTCCTCCCCGTCACCGACGCCGAGGCCGACCCCATCGCCTCGCGCGTGCTCGGCCTCGGCAGCCCGGCGGTCAACCTGAGCATGCGCGTCCGCCTGCCGATCGCCCCCTACCGGGGCGACGTGCCGCGCGCGCTCCGGGTCCGCGCCCGCGCGGCCACCGGCGCCGCGCCCCCCAGAACCGATCCGCGCCCCGAACAGGGATGGGAGACGATGGCCGTGAGGGAGCCACTGACCTTCCTCAGCGAGGCCGGACAGCAGATCGGCAGCTCGCTGGACCACCTGCAGGCCGCCCGGACGCTCGCGGAGGTGCTCGTCCCGCGGCTGGCCGACTTCGCGGCCGTCGAGCTGCTCGAAGACGTCGTCGCCGACTCGGCGCCGCCCGTCATCGACATCGACGAGACCACCGTGATGCGCCGCGTCGCCGTCGTCCACAACGAGGAGCCCGGGCGCTGGGACGGCGCCGTCCCCGAGGACGAGACGCTGTACCTGCGGCAGCGCACCCCGTGCGTGCAGGCCATGCGCACCGGGCGGCCCGTCCACCTCCCGCGGGTCGACCGCGACCGCGCCGGGCAGATCGCCGCCTCCCTCGGCGGGCGCGACCTCCGGCCGCTGCTCACCGGTCGCGCCCTGCTGATCGTCCCGCTGATCGCGCGGGGGCGCGTGCTCGGCACCTTCGAGCTCCTCCGCAAACCCGACCGCCCCGGCTTCGACGAGCTCGACCGCGCCATGATCGACGAACTGGCCCGCCGGGCCGCCCTCACCATCGACAACGGGCGGCTCTACCACCGCGAGGTCCAGGTCGCGCAGGAACTCCAGCGCAGCATGCTCCCCGACGACCCGCCAGAGGTCGCGGGCGCGCGCGTGTGCTACCGCTACCGGCCCGCCGGCCAGGCCGCCCAGGTCGGCGGCGACTGGTTCGACGCCATCCCGCTGCCGGGCTGCCGTCTCGGCATCGTCGTCGGCGACGTGATGGGCCACGGCCTCACGTCCGCCGCCATCATGGGGCAGCTGCGCACCGCCGTCCGCACCATCGCCGCCCAGGACATGCGCCCCGACATCCTCCTGCGGCAGCTCGACGTCCTCGCCCGACGCCTCGGCGAGGGCTACCTCGCCACCTGCCTGTACGCGGTGTACGACCCGATCGCCGGGAGCTGCCGGATCTCCAACGCCGGGCACGTCCCGCCGGTCCTGGTGTCGCCCCGCGGGGAGTCGCGCGTCCTGCCCGTCCCGGCCGGGGTGCCGATCGGCGTCGGCGGCGAGCCCTTCGAGACCATGGAGTTCCGCGTCGAGGACGGCGGCCAGCTCGTCCTGTGCACCGACGGCCTGCTCGAACGCCGCGACCGCGACGTCGAGCAGGGCCTGGAGGAACTGCGCGCCCGGCTCGCCGGCGGCCCCCGCCCGCTGGACCGGACCTGCGACACCCTCCTGGCCACCCTCGGCGCCGGGACCCCCGCCGACGACATCGCGATCGTCGCCGTCGGCCTGGACGGCATCTCCAGGGACGACGTCGCCACCTGGGAGCTGGAACCCAGGTCCAGCATGGTCCCGCAGGCGCGCGCGCAGGTCGCCGCCAGGCTCACCGGCTGGCGCATGGAGGGCATCACCGACACCGTCCAGCTCCTCGTCACCGAACTGGTCACCAACGCCCTCGTCCACGGCGCCGGAGCCATCGGCCTCCGCCTGATCAAGGGCACGACCCTGCTCGGCGAGGTCTACGACGACGGCCACGACATGCCCCAGCTCTGCCACGCCGAGGCCACCGACGAGTCCGGCCGCGGCCTCCAGCTCGTCAGCCATCTGGCCGAACGCTGGGGCACCCACCGCGCCGACCAAGGAAAGGTGGTCTGGTTCGAGCACCCACTCCCGCGTTAGGCGTGGTCGTGGGCCTCCCTCGCGGACCTGGGAGGTAACTGTCGCCGCTGCGACAGATACTTTCCAACTCCGCCGTCGGCTCTGATCGAGGGAAACGCATCGAGGAGCCCGCCGGGGGACGAGTTGGGTGAGAAACTGTCACTGCCCGTACCTGAGACCCTGTACGGCACGTATGCCGTCGCGTTCGCCGAGCCCGTCGCCGACCCCGCCGCCCTGGCCCACGACCAGATCGCCCGCCACGTCGACCTTCCCCTCCGCAACCTCGTCCGCGGCATGCTCGACAGCCCGATGCTCACCCTCGACCACCGCCCCTCCGCCGACTTCCCGCCCCTGCCCGAGGTCTACAACGCCACCCCGGCCGACCGCGCGGCGATCGGCGCCGCCTCCCACCTCCTCGCCGTCCGCGCCGCCTACCCTCCCGGCTGGCCGCCCGCCCACGAATGGGCCGCCCGCGCCGTCGCCGGGGCCGTCGCCGCCGCCGTGTCCGCCCCGGTGATCGACGTGTTCACCCCGCAGATCCTCACCCAGGACCACCTCCGGCGCTCCCTCCCGGGCCCCGCCGGCGCCATCCGCCTCACCGACTGGATGCTCCTGCCGCACACGTCCGGCCCCGGCGGCTTCTGGTTCACCACCCGTGGCCTGGCCCGCTTCGGCCTCCCCGAGATCCAGACCGAGAACGTCCCCGCGCACCTCGTCGACCCCTGGGGCCGCCTCCTCAACGGCCTCGCCCGCCGCCTCCTCGACCTGTGGCTGGACGAACTCCGCGCCGACGGACGCCCCGCCACCGTCGACCTCCCCGGAACGGTCTCCGTCGGCCTCCAGGACATCGCCGCCGCCCAGGGCGCCGAAGACCCGATGCGCCGCGAGGTCCCCGTCCGCCTGCGCCTGGACGACACCGTCCTCACCCTCCCGGAGGACCGTCCGGAGGCCCTGTGCGCGGCCCTCTTCGGCGCGACCGGCCGCTGAACTCCGCTTGCCGCCGACCCCACTCTCATCGCAGGATCGACAACGTGAACTCCGGCCCGCACGACCCAAAGGACGACCCCGACCCCCCCGTCCCCCACCCAGGCGACGTCCACGTTGCAGGAAGACCGGCACAACCCCCCCAAGACGACCCGTGGACCCCCTATACGGAGGCGTCCGGACCGCCCCCGACGAACGCCCCGCCGGACCCGTCCACCACCCGCGAGGACCCTCTCCCGCAACCCCCGCCCAGCGAGCCGCAGACCACCTGGAACCCCGAGTCGCGAGAAGCGCAGTGGACCCGCGAACTCCAACTCCCCGTACAGCCCCCCAGCGCACGCGAAGAGCAACCCCAGCCGGAGTCGCCCCAAGCAGACGCACCACGCGGCGAGCCGTCCTCCACCCGCGAGGAACAACTCCCACCGCAGAGTGAAGTCCCCCCGGCATCCCCTTGGACCGCCCCCTCACGGGAAGCGCACTGGGCTCCTAGAGAGACACCGTCCAGCGAGACACCACCGCCTTCGGCCCCCACGCCAATCCACGAGACGCCGTCCGCCGCGTCATGGACCCCACACGTCCCAGACCGACCGACCACACCCGAGCAAGCCCCATTGGGCTCCTCGCCGCTCGACGACCCCCCATCGGCCACGCCGTGGACTCCCGTCTCACAAGAGCCCCCAAGCGCGCCTGAGGCGGAGCCTGGCGGATCTGGTGGAGCGCCTGTGGGTGGGCACTCCTCGCTTGGCTCCTCGCCGCTCGATGAACCGTCGCCGGGTTCCTCGTGGACGCCTCTTGCGCCGGGACCTCCGTCCGCACTGGGGGATGCGCCGTCGAGTGGGACGCCTGCGGGTGAGCGGTCCTCGCTTGGTTCCTCGCCGCTTGATGAGGGGCCGTCGGGCTCTTCGTGGACGCCTCTTGCGCCGGGGCCTCCGTCAGCGCCTGAGAACGCGCCGTCGTCGAGTGCGCCGCATTCGTCGGCGTCGTCTGCGGAGTCGCAGTGGGCTCGTGAAGGGACGCCGTCCAGCGAACCGCCTGCGGGCGGGCCGTCCTCGCTTGGCTCCTCGCCGCTCGATGAACCGTCGCCGGGTTCCTCGTGGACGCCTCTTGCGTCGGGGGCGCCGTCCGCGCTTGGGGATGCGCCGTCGAGTGGGGCGCCTGCGGGTGAGCGGTCCTCGCTTGGTTCCTCGCCGCTTGATGATGGGCCGTCGGGCTCGCCGTGGACTCCGTATGCGGCGGGGGCGTCGTCGGATGCGCCAGAGGACGTGGGTTCCGCGGGTGAGCGGAGTGGGACGGGGCCAACGGTGCCGCAGGCGGCTTCGACGGCTGGGTCGCACTGGACGGGTGAGGGCACGCCGTCCAGTGAGGCGCCGTCGAGCGGGACCGTGTCGTCGGAGCGTAGGCAGCGGCCTTCTGTGGGGTCTTCCGCGCTTGATGAGGCGCCGTCGGGGGCGCCGTGGGCTCCGCATGCGGGCACTGTGGAATCGGCTCCTTACGGGGCGGGGCCCGTGTCCTGGGGGGCGGCTCGCCGTGAGGGGGCCGCCGACCCCGGGAGTACCGCGCCGGACGAGCCGTTCCTGCCGAGGAAGGGGTTGTCGGCGGAGCCGCCGGGTGGCCGCGAGGTGCGGTGGACTCCCCGGCTGCCTGAGCGGGGGCTGGCCACCGAGCCGCCCGGGGGGCGGCCCGGACCTATGGCGGATCCGGAGCGGCGTGAGGCGCTGGCGGACGCCTTCGTGGCCGAGTTCGTGGGCAGTTCCACGTGGCGGGCGATGCTGGCCGTGCTGGAAGGCGCCTTCCCCGGGCTGGGCATGGCGGCGGCACTGTCGGGCCGCACGGACGAGCTGTGGCGCACCATCGACGGGCTCGACCGGCGGGCCGCGGCGAAGCTCGGGTTGCCCGCCTGGCTGGACGACGCCGGGATGGTGTTCGACCTCAGCGCGCATCTCAACGTGCGCAGCGCGTCCAAGGGGACGTCAGGGGTGCCGCGCGCCTCCCGGCCCTATGCGGGGGCGTTCGTGATCGACACCCTGGACCCCCTGCGTTACCACCGGGCGGTCGGCGGTCCGCTGGCGCCGGGGGACGGGGCGCTGCCCGTCCCGGCCGTCTCGGGGGAGGAGGACGACAGCGGCGTCGTGATCGTGGCGAACCTGACGTCGGCGGGGGTGCGGGTGCTGGACTCGGCGGCGCTGTGGCGGTACGCGGGACGTGTCGTCACGGGCACGTTGCACGAGGTGGTGCGGCCGGAGACCCGCGCGCGCACGCGGAGGGCGCTGCGCGCTCTGCGGCGCGTCGTCTTCGTCGATCCCGATCTGGGGGTCGGGCTGTGTTTGCAGACCGACGTCGCGCGAACGCCCCGCTGCCTGCTCGCGTTCAAGGTGGACGACACGGCCGCGCCGCGGTTCGTCCGGCCCTGATCAGTTCTCGGGGCGGAGCCAGGACAGGTCGCACTGGAGGTCGTCGGGGAGTTCGCGGATGTAGCCCGCGAGCTCCCACGGCTCGGACGGCGCGACGCGTTCGTCGGTGTCCGGCAGGAGGCCGCAGACGAGCGCGCTGGTCGTGCGGACGGCGGTGAAC
This sequence comes from Actinomadura graeca, assembly GCF_019175365.1. NCBI lineage: Bacteria > Bacillati > Actinomycetota > Actinomycetes > Streptosporangiales > Thermomonosporaceae > Actinomadura > Actinomadura graeca. Next base: position 6,165,841 of record NZ_CP059572.1, read on the forward strand.
GGGCCGAAGCGGGCCACGCCGCCGCCGCGCAGATGCGCCAGCTCGGTGAGGAGCGCGCTCATGCCGGACGGGTCCTGCGGGTCGTAGAGGCCGCGCGCGTAGGAGAACAGCTCTTCGGCGAGCGGGCCGGGGCGGCGTCCGGACAGGTGGTAGACCGTGCCCCGGTAGGCGCCGTTCGCGGCCTTCCCGGAACGCTGGTCGCGGATGCGGATGCGCAGCCCGTACTCCGTCGCGCAGCGTTCGTACGCCTCGGCGAGGAGCGCCTCGGCCTCGCCTTCCTCGCTGAGGACGAGGCCGGTGACGACGCCCTCCTCGCGGTCGAGGCGGTCGAGCATCTCCCGGTGCAGTTCGTTGATGTCCTGCTCCACGGCGTCCATGGAGCGGGCAAGGGCGCGCTGGGCGTCGCGTTCGAGGTCGAGGCCCGCCAGCCCGGCGCCGATCTCGCCGACCTCCTTCTCCAGCCGTTCCATGCGTGCGGCGACCTGCTCCACGCGGCCGGAGACGTCGTCGTCGGACGGGTGCGGGATCGCGATGCCGGGGGGCTCGCCCGCCGCGTCGACCTCCGCCCTGAGCGTCTCGTGGCGCTTGCTCAGGTCGGCCACCTGCGTCCGCAGCTCGCGCAGTTCCGCCAGGGCGCGGGGGAGGCGCTTGTCGGAGGACAGGTAGAGCTCGCGCCCGGCGATGGCCAGGCAGAGCAGGACAAGGATCACAGTGGTCATGTGGCTCCTCGGGAGGCGGGCTGCGCTCTCGACCTTAACCAGCGGACGGCACGCGGACCCGGCGTGCGGCGGATCTCGTCCGAATGGCCCGGCATTTTCCCTGGGTCAGCCGAACAGCCCGCCCAGGAGCCCGCCGAGGATCTCGCCGACACCGCCCGCGATCCCCCCGGCGACCTCGCCGGCGACGTCGCCCATGGCCCCGTTGGCGGCGTCCGCGACGACGTTGCCGACGACGTTGCCCGCGATGTTGCCCGCGACCTGTCCGGCGTATCCGGCCACGGCGTTGCCGAACGCGTCCACCGGGACTCCTGCGGCGTAGCCCGCGATGTTCTGGGCGTAACCCGCGGCGCCTACTGCGGCATCTCCGACGGCGCCGATCGCCATGCCGCCGGCAATCCCCGCTGCTGCCGCGCCACCGATCAGCCCGGCCGCCGCGATGCCGTGGCCGTGGTGCCCTCGGTGTCCGTGCGGGCCGTGGACGTGGGCGGGCGGCGGAGCCGGGTGCCCGTGGGCGGCGGGCGGGTAGGGCGCCGCGCCTGGGCCTGGGAAGGCCGGGGGTGGGCCTGCGGGCGCATACGGCGCGGCCCCCGGTGCCGGGGGTGGGACGGTCCCGGGCGCGGGCGGAGGGGCGGGCAGGGGGCCGCGGCCCGAGGACGGCGGCGGTACGTGACCGGGCATCGGCGCGTGGGCCGGTGCACTGCCGGGGCCGGGTGGGTAACCGGGATGGGACGGGTATCCGGGGCCGGGCGGCGCCTGCCCAGGGCCGGGTGGGTAGCCGGGTGCGGTTCCGAAGGCGGGCACGGGGGGCGCTTGGCCCGGCATGGGTGCGGGCGGAGGAGCGTTCCCGGGGGTGGGTCCGGGCGGAGGGGCGTGCCCTGGCGTGTGCATGGGGGCCGGTGACTGGCCGGGCGCGGGTGCCGGTGGCGGGAACTGGACGTTGCCGGGCTGCCCGTACTCGCCGGGTCCGCCGTAGGAGGCCGCCGCGGGCTGCTGTCCGGGAGGGGGTGGCGGGAACTGCGCGGGCGCGCCGGGTGGCGGAAGCGGCGCCTGCCCGGGGGGCGGGGTGCCCTGCGCGGAGCCGGACCGTCCGGGACCGGGTGAGGGCCCGGTGGCGCGGGGCAGCGCGGCGGCCGCTTCGAGCCATTCGCCGATCTTGGCGTTCCAGTCCGTCTCGGCGGCCTCGGCGTGCCCGACCTGGAACACGCCGAACGACTCGTCGGACGGGGTGGAGCGGTCCTCGGCGCGGAGCGCGAACGCCATGCTGCGCGGGCTGGCGATGAAGCTGAGGCCGACCTTGCCGAGCCGTCCCTGGAACGCGGGCGGCGGGACGAGGTGGATCTCCTGGTGGAACGGCAGCTGCTGCGACATCCCGCGCAGCTTCGACGACTCGAACGTCACGTTCGTGATCTGGAAGCCGAGGCGGGCGATCGAGGCGAGCACCCACTGCTGGGACTCCAGCGGCTCGACGGAGATCGGGTCGACGTCACCCGGGTCGGGCTGGCCCTTGGCGTCCACCTCGGTGCACATCCCGATGGTGAACCCCGGCAGTTCGTGTCCGAGGACGGTCGTGAACGGCAGTTCGTAGGGCAGCGGTATGGAGAACGACAGGTCGCGTTGCCCCGCCGTCTCCAGCGTGAAGCCGCGGGTGAGCGCGCCCCGGTACACCTCCGGGCCCGCGGTCTCCCCGCCGTAGCCGTCCTGCATGCGCGGCATGAGCGCCAGCGTCACGTGCCGGATCTCCACGGGACGGTCCCCGCCGCGCAGGTGCACCTTGCCCGCCACGACACCGCCGGGACGGCAGTTCGGCTCCGACAGGATCGTGTCGACGGAGGGTCCTCCCGCTCCGTACCCGCCTGCCATCCGCCCGTAGGACACCGGCCGTTCCCCTCTCCGGACAGCGAGGTCGCTCCTCGCACATGTCAGACGGAATCCACCATGCCATCGGTTTCACGCCCGCACGCGAAACACTAGGGCAGAAACCAAGGCCGTCCTAGAGAGGCGGTAGAGGGAAAGGCACCCGCCCGCCGTCATTCCTCCTTGGCGGTGACGGTGACCGTCGCGTAGCCGAGCTTCTCCAGCGGCTCCCGGATCTGGGCGGCGTCGCCGACGGCGATGACGGTCAGCGCCTCGGTGTCGACATGCTTGCGGTAGGCGCGGGCGACGCCGTCCGGGGTGGACGCGCGGACGGCGGCGAGGTAGGCGCTCGGATAGTCGGCGCCCAGCCCGTTCGCGGACGCGTCGGCGAGCTCAGCGGCGACGGCGCGGGCCGTCTCGTACTCGGCGGGCGCACGGTCGGCCAGGGCCCGCACGGACGCGCCGTGCTCCTCCGCGTCGATACCGCGGGACACGACGCCGCGCAGTTCGGTGAGGGCGTCGGAGACGGCGTCCGCGGTGACCTCGGTGTGGACGGCGCCTTGCGCGACGAACAGGCCGCAGTGGCGCATCCGCAGCAGGCCGGCCCGCATCCCGTAGGTGTAGCCCTTCTCCTCGCGCAGTACGGCGTTGAGCCGTGACGTGAGGCCGCCGCCCAGCACGTGCGAGGCGACCATCAGGGAGGGCCAGTCGTGGTGGGAGCGGTCGGGGACGCCGTGCCCGATGCTCAGGTAGGTCTGCACGGACCCGGGCCTGTCGACCACGACGATCCGGGCGGCCGACTCCGGGAGGATCGTGTCGGCGGTGGGGAGCGGGGCGCCGGTCCCGGCCCAGTCCGTCAGAGCGTCGGAGAGCGCCGCGTCGGCGTCCGCCCCAGCGAGGTCGCCGGTGACGACCGCCGTCGCCTCAGCGGGCACCACAGAGCCGTAGAAGGCACGGACGTCCTCGCCCTGGAGCGCGTCGACCGAGGTGCGCGAGCCGCCGGTCGGCCGGGACGCGCGGGCCCGCTCCGGGAACATCACCGCGCGCAGCTCGCGCGCGGCGCGCGAGCCGGGGTCGGCGTCCTCCTGCGCGATCTCCTCCAGCCGCTCGCGGACGAGGCGGCGGATGTCGGCGTCGTCCAGGGCCGGGCGGCGCACGACCGAGGAGAACAGCTCCAGCGCCGGGCCGAGCCGCGTCACGGGGACGTCCAGCGCCACACGCAGGGCGGTCAGGTCGGCGACGGCGTACAGGCTCGCGCCCAGCCGCTCGAACGCGGCGGTCAGCGCGGTGCCGCCGCCGGGCTCGGTGCCCTCCATCAGCGCCCGCGCCGCGAGGGCCGCGACGCCGTCGGCGCCCATCGGCTCGCGTCCGGCGCCCGCGTGCAGGACGAGCCGGACCGCGGCCAGGCGGCGTCCGGGCATGTCGACGCGGAGTGTCGCCGGGCCCGCGGGCACGCGTCCCGCCGAACCGGTCGGGAACGCCCACGCAGGGACCGGCCCGGGGACGGGACGGGGCTGCAGGGTGAGTCCGCTCACGACGGCGTACCTCCGTAGGTCAGGGCGGTGCGGGCACCGGGCGCGAGCCAGCGGGACGCCATCTGCTGGATCGCGTCCCCGGTGACGGCCGCGGCGCGGCCGGGGGCGGTGAAGACCCGGCGGGGGTCGTCGAACTGGGTGGCGTTCTGGGAGAGGGCGTTGGCGAGCCCGGTGACGGTCTCGGTCTGCTCCAGGAAGCCGCGCTCGGCCTGCGCGGTGGCGCGGGCCGTCTCGTCGGCGTCGGGTCCCGTGGCGGCGAACCGCTCCAGCTCCTCGTCGAGCACGGCGGAGATCTTGTCGGGCTCCGGCCCGATCGCGTCCACGATGGCGAGGGACTGGCCGGTCGCCAGCCGGGTCACGCCCGCCCACACCTCCGTGGCGATCTGGTCGCGGCGCACCATGCGGTCGTAGAGGCGCGACCCGGAGCCGCCGCCGAGGATCTCCACGGCGAGCTCCGCGGCCTCGATGTCGTCGCCGCCGTCGGTGGGGAGCGTGAACATCGCGAAGTAGGCGGGGGAGGGGACCTCCTCGTCGAGGGTCTCCTCCCTCACACCGGACAGCGGGCCGAGGTCCCCGGCGCGCGCGCGCGGCTGCTCCGGGCCCGCGGGTATGCCGCCGAAGTAGCGCTCTACCGCCTGCAGGGTCTTCTCCGGATCGACGTCACCGACGACCGACAGGACGGCGTTCCCAGGCGCGTACCAGGTGGCGAAGAAGTCGGTGCAGTCTTCGAGGGTGGTCGCGTCCAGGTCGTCCATGGAGCCGATGGGGGTGTGCGCGAACGGATGCCCTTGGGGGAACGTCAGCGCGCACAGCCGCTCGAAGGCGGTTCCGTACGGCTGGTTGTCATAGCGTTGACGCCGTTCGTTCTTCACCACGTCACGCTGGTTGTCCAAGTTGGCCTGGGTCAGCGCGGCGGGCAGCGTGCCCATCCGGTCCGCCTCCAGCCAGAGGGCGAGTTCCAGATGACTGACCGGCACGGTCTCGTAGTAGTTGGTGCGTTCGAAGGACGTGCTGGCGTTGAACGCGGCGCCCGCGCTCTCCAGCAACGCGGCGTGCTCGCCCTCCGCGACGTTCGCCGACCCCTGGAACATGAGGTGCTCGAAGAGATGGGCGAGCCCGGTGCGACCGGCGCGCTCGTGCCGCGACCCCACGCCGTACCAGAGGTTGACGGCGGCCAGCGGTACGACATGGTCCTCGCAGACCACCACCCGCATGCCATTGCCGAGCGTGTGCTCATGCAGCGGCTGTTCTGCCACGGAGCGCTCCCGTCCGTTCGATTGGTCGGCTGGTGGACAGCACCGCGCGCGTCATTCGGGACGGCCCCGGCGGCGGGCTTGATCTCTGTCTCACCGTACCGGGTTGGTGCACGTGCGAGGGGTGGGAGCGGAGCCTCAGGACGCAGTGGATTCGTGCGCCGCGATCGCGTCCTCCAGAGAGTGGTGCAGGACGAAGATCTTGGTGAGCTGGGTGACGTGGAAGACCCGGCGGACGCGGTCGTTCACCCCCACGAAGGACATGGTCCCCTCACGCGCGCGCAGGCGGTGGTAGATGCCGACCAGGACGCCGAGGCCGGTGGAGTCCAGGAACGTCACCTCGCCGAGGTCCACCACCAGGTGGAGGCCGCCGTTCTCGATGATGTCGAGCAGCGCCTCGCGCAGCCGGGGGCTCGTGAAGACGTCGATCTCGCCGCTGATCTTGACGACGGTGACGCCCTTCTCGGTGCGGTGTTCGACGGCGAAGTCCACCGTTGCTCCCTTCCTGCCGCTCACCGGGGGAAAGGCCCTATACCCCGGGGGACTGATGATTACCCCCGCGCGGCCACTGGACGTCACGGAGAACGGAACAGCGCCCAGACGATCTTGCCTTGGGGCAGCGTCCGCCAGCCCCAGCGCACGCTGAACGACTCGACGAGGTGCAGGCCCCGCCCGGTCTCCGCGATGTAGTCGGGTTCCCTGCGGCGCGGCGCCGCCCGGCTGGAATCCAGGATCCCGCAGAGCAACCACGGCGCGCGGTGGACGAGCCGCAGCCTGATCGCCGAGGGCGCCGAGCCCAGCGGGTCGGCCGGGTCGTCGTACACGCCCTCGCAGTGCACGTCGCCGCCGGGCCGCCCGCCGGTCGCCCTGCCGCTGTGCCGCAACGCGTTGGTGACGAGTTCCGAGACCACCAGCCCGACGTCGTCGGCCAGCACCGGCACACCCCAATCGGTGAGGCATGACAGGGCGAAGTGCCGCGCGTCGGTGACCGACTCCGGATCCGGCGTGACCGTGAAGGAGACGGCGGGGAACTCCATCGCCGTCAGCGCCCTCAGGCCGCTGGCCAGAAGCGGCGGCAGATCGTGCGACTCGGGCACGGCGGTCGACTGCGCGGCAGGGGCCTGTGGGCTCACCGGCCCCGCGACGGGGCCGAGCTCCCACCGTGTGTCGTCGTGCGCGTGCCGTGACGTCATTCCCCGGACCCCGCAGAGTGATCTCGTTGTGCAACCGTGGCTCGGAAGTCTCGTGCGTTATCCTGCGCATCGTAGCGTGCGAATGCAAGGCCCAATGCACGTGCATCCGGGTTGTGAGGGTGTGGGGACGACGCGGATGCGCACGGGTGATCGGAGGTAACCGCAGGACACTGAGGCCAGTGGCACACTAGGTTCGCTGTCCGCCATGAAGCCGGGAGGTTGGGCGTGACTCCAGAGACGCCGGGAAGCGGGTCGACGGTCCGCCGGATCCTGCTCGGGTCACAGCTTCGCCGTTTGCGCGAAGAGAAGGGCGTGACCCGTCAGGACGCCGGCTACGTCATCCGTGCGTCGGAGTCGAAGATCAGCCGCCTGGAGCTCGGGCGCGTCAGCTTCAAAGAACGAGACGTGGACGACCTGCTCACGCTGTACGGCGTCGGCGACAAGACCGAACGCGAGTCGCTGCTACAGCTGGCGCGGGAGGCCAACACCCCCGGTTGGTGGCACCGGTACAACGACGTTCTGCCCAACTGGTTCCAGACCTACGTGGGCCTGGAGGAGTCGGCGGCGTTGATCCGCACATATGAACTGCAGTTCGTCCCGGGACTGCTGCAGTCGGAGGGGTATGCGCGTGCGGTCATCCGCCTGGGCAACGCCGGAGCCGCCGAACACGAGATAGACCAGCGCGTCGAGCTGCGCCTGCAACGCCAGGAGAGGCTCACAGGCCCGGACGCACCGCGCCTGTGGGCGGTACTGGACGAGGGGGCGCTCCGGCGCCCCATCGGCGGACCGGAAGTGATGCGGGGCCAGTTCGAGCATCTCATCGAGATGTCCAAGCTGCCCAACGTCACCATCCAGATCATGCCGTTCAGGTTCGGCGGGCACGCCGCCGAGGGTGGCGCCTTCACGATCCTGCGTTTTCCCGAGCAGGATCTGCCGGACGTGGTTTACGTCGAGAACCTCACCGGCGCGATGTACCTGGACAAGCGCGACGATGTCGACACGTATCTGCAGGCGATGGAACGCCTCTGCGTCGACAGTGCGACCCCGGAGCGCACCGTCGAGCTTCTTGGTGATCTTCTCAGAGAGACATGATGCTCCAGACCCAACACGGCCACATCACGGCCGGTACGAACGACTACGACAACGGCATGCCCGCCACCAAGCTCCTCGGCGCGCAATGGCTGAAGTCCCGGCGAAGCAACTCCCAGGGGAACTGCGTCGAGCTCGCCGAACTGCCCGGCGGGCAGGTCGCGATGCGCAACTCCCGCCACCCCGAAGGCCCCGCCCTCATCTACACCCGCCCCGAGATCGAAGCGCTCATCCTCGGTGCCAAGGACGGCGACTTCGACCACCTCATCGCCTCCCGAAACTAGCTTCTCCCGCGTTCCCACCTGCTGGGGCCCCGGGTTCCCGGTCATCCGGGAATCCGGGGCCAGGGGGCTACGCGCTTCCAGATAAACAATGCGGCGGCCGCCTCGGGGAGGCGGCCGCCGCTGGTTTGATCCCTCGTGGGGGGACGCCCCCCACACCCCCGGATCGGGCCGGTCAGCCGGTCTCCGTGGGGAGGCCCGCCTCCGTCCAGTCCTGGATGCCCTCGCGGTAGGTGCGGACGTTGGTGTAGCCGAGCTTCTCCAGACGCAGCGCGACGGCCTTGCTGTTGGCGCACGCGGTGTTGGAGCAGTAGGTGACGATCGCCGCGTCCTTGTCCGGCAGCAGGGCCGCCGCACGGTCGGCGACCTCGTCCTCCACGAGGTTGAGGGCGCCGGGAAGGTGCTGCTGGGCGTAGTAGGACGCGGGCAGCGCGTCGACGACGGTCACCGAGCCGTCCTTGATGGCGTTGTGCAGGCCGACGCGGTCGATGGTGGCGGTCATTGCCCCTCCCGAGGTAAGTGGACTATAGTCCGTTTGAAGCGATGGGGAGGACATTAATGGACCACGGTCCGGTTGGCAAGGGGGTCCGGGACCTCGAACTGATGCGGACGCCGCCGCCCCGGGAGCGCGCGGACGCCGCCCGCAACCGCGCGAAGGTGCTCGCCGCCGCCGCGCGGCTGTTCGCCGAGCAGGGGGTCGAGTCCGTGTCGATGGACGCGGTCGCCGCGGCCGCCGGGGTGGGCAAGGGGACCCTCTTCCGCCGCTTCGGCGACAAGGCCGGCCTGGCGGCCGCTCTGCTGGACGATCGCGAACGCGAGTTGCAGGACGCGATCTTGTCCGGCCCGTCCCCGCTCGGTCCCGGCGGGACGGACGAGGCCGTCCCGCCGTCCGAGCGCCTGCACGCCTTCGCCGACGCCTACCTGGACTACGTCCTGGACCACCTGTCCCTGGTGCGGATGTCGGAGACGGCCTCGCCGGGCGCCCGCTATCGCATCGGCGCCTACCGCTTCTGGCACCGGCACTTGGCCGTCCTGCTCGATCGGACCGTCCCGGACTCCGAGGCCGTGGCACATGCGCTGCTCGCCCCTCTCGGTGGCGAACACCTCACCGCGATGGTCGAGGCCCTTGGCGCGGAACGCGCGCGCGCCGCTGTCCACAGAGTGTTCGAACTGGGCGCGAAATAAAGAGGCCCCCGTGGGGTGCACGGGGGCCTCGTCTGTCAGATGGGTTCAGGCCGGGTCGGGGGACCGTCGCGCGGGACGGTCGTCCGCCCGGCCCTCGTCATGGCCCGGCGGGACCTCCAAGGCGTGTTCCCGTTCCAGCCGTGCGGCGACCGCGAGGGCGCGCAGCGACGTGGACTTCACGAGCGCGCGCCCGGTACCGGTCCGGGGCCTGAGGATGCTGCTCTGCATGTCGCCTCCGCGGGTCGTGGATGGGCATCCGTACGAGCGGGGTGTGCCGCCCGGTTCAGCGGGTCTCGCACACTAGTTGCAACCGCAAAGATCGTTCTCGTATTCCGAATGATCGTTCTCTTTTTTTAGGCTGGCGTGGCTTTCTAGGTCGCGTAGCTACCTAGACGGCTCTGCTCGGATCGGTGTGAATGAGGGACCTGCTGGCCCTGTGCGTCGGGTGGTCTCGCCGCCGGAGTCAGAGGTAAAGGCCGACGGCGGTGGGGGAGGGCGGGGTGGCGGGGCGTAGGTCGGCGGCGCGCAGGGTGATGATCTCGTCGTCGTCGGGACGGTCGCCGGAGGTGAGACGCTGGCCCTGGACGGCGATGGCGGCGTCCAGGAGGTTGCGCATCAGGCGGCCGTTGCCGAACGACGGGCCGCGCGGGACGCCGCCGAGCAGGTCGCGCAGCCGGGCGGGGACGTCGGGCGCGAGGGCGAGGCCCTCGGCGGCGGCGAGGCGCTCGAAGATGGCGACGAGCTCGGCGTCGGAGTAGTCGGGGAACCGCAGCCGCTTGGGGAAGCGGGACTCCAGGCCGGAGTTGCCGGTCAGGAAGGCCGTCATCTCGCGTTCGTACCCGGCGGCGATGACCACCAGGTCGCCCCGGTACTCCTCCATCAGCTGGACGAGGGTGGCGACGGCCTCCTGCCCGTAGGCGTCGCCGGCCAGCGCGTACGCCTCGTCGATGAACAGGACGCCGCCGAGGGCCTGCTCGACCGCCGCGCGCACGCGCGGGGCGGTCTGGCCGAGGTAGGGGCCGACGAGGTCGGCGCGGGCCACCTCGACGAGGTGGCCCGACGAGAGCAGCCCGAGGCGCCCGTAGACGGACGCGACGAGCCGGGCGACGGTGGTCTTGGCCGTGCCGGGGTTGCCGGTGAACACCATGTGCCGGGTCGGGGTCGCGACCTGCTGCCCGGCGCCGCGGCGCAGCTCGGCGCCGCGGGCCTCGGCGACCAGGAGGTGCACCTCCCTTTTGACGTCGCGCAGGCCGACGAGGGCGTCCAGCTCGGTGAGCGGGTCGGTCGCGGGCAGGACGCGGGACGTTCCGCTGAGGCTGTCGGGGATGTCGTCGGGCAGGAGGGCGACGAGGTCGCGCGGGGTGGCGCGCTTCTTGGCGGTGACCCGGCGGGCCTGGAGCGCGGTCGCGCGCTCGGACAGGTTGCGCATGACGCGGGCGTTGCCGAAGGAGCGGCCGCGGGGCGCCTTGCGGAGCAGCCCGGCGACCTTCGCGTGGGTGGCGGGGGCCGGTTCCAGGCCCGCGGCGAGCGCCTGGCCGGTGAAGATCTCGATCAGCTCGTCGTCGGTGAAGTCGGGGAACCGGATCGTGCTGGGGAAGCGGGAGGCCAGGCCGGGGTCGGAGGAGATGAACCGCTGCATCTCGCGCTCGTACCCCGCGACGATGACGACGAGGTCGTCGCGGTTGTCCTCCATGACCTTCAGGAGCTCGGCGACGGCCTCGGGGCCGTAGTCCTCGGACATGCCGCTCTGCGTCAGCGCGTACGCCTCGTCGATGAACAGCACGCCGCCGACGGCCTGCCGCGCGACCGCGCGGGTCTTGACGGCGGTCTCGCCGACGTACTGGCCGACCAGGCGGGACCGGGACGCCTCCACCAGGTGCCCGGACGTCAGCACGCCGAGGTCCTTGAAGATGCGGGCGAGCAGCCGCGCGACGACGGTCTTGCCGGTGCCGGGGTTGCCGGTGAACACCATGTGCCGGGCGGGCGGGGCGGGGGTGGGCAGCCCGGCCTCGCGGCGCAGCTTGGCCGCCTTCACGCCCGCGGTGAGCAGCTCGATCTCCTGCTTGACGGTGCCGAGGCCCGTCAGCGCGAGCAGTTCGGCGAGGGGGTCGCCGGGGGTGCCGGAGACGTCGAACGCGGCGGGCACGTCCGGACGCTTCACGACGAGCTCCTCGCCCGGCCCGGTGCGTTCGCGGACGGCCTCGACCACCACGTCGGCGAGGCGCTGCGCAAGACGCGCGTTGCGCAGGTTCCGGACGGGCGGGGTGCAGACGAGCAGTTCCCCTGCGGCGGTCAGGGCCCGCTTGTGCGCGCGCGCCCCGCGTTGCTGCAAGGCCCGGTTGAACAGCTCCGCGTATCCCTCGGCGGTGAACGGATGCGTGGGGACGACCTGGAGCCGTAGCGCCAGCCCGGGGTTGACCTCGCGGATCCGCTCGTCCCCGCCCGGCTCGCACAGCACGACGACGTGCAGGTCGTCGTGGACGTCCAGGGCGCGGTGCAGCTCCTCCACGATGGCCTCGCCGCTGCGCACGTCCCGGGACATGTCGTCCAGGCCGTCGATGACCATCAGCCGGTGCCCGGCGGAGTCGCGGGCGTCGTTGTAGAGGTGGGTGGTCGCGGCGGAGACCTCCTTGGCGGCGAAGAAGTCGCCCGCCAGCCACAGCGGCGGCTCGGTGATCTGCCGTTCGCGCAGCAGCCGGGCGATCTCCTGCGCGGCGTCGCGCTTGCCGGTGCCGTCGGGGCCGACCAGCATCAGACGGACGGGACCCGACCCGGACGCGACCTCCTCCAGCGCTGCGACCACGTCCGGTTGGCCGACCAGTCCGGAGCCGACCTCGGCCTTGCGGGCGCGGCGCGCGCGTGTGGAGGCGGTCTTGCCCACGCCTGCGGCGAGCGGGTTGACCATCCGGCGGCGTGGGGTGAACAGGCGCCGGACGTCCTCCTCGAACTCGCCGACCGGGATCCATTCGGGTTCGGGGATCTGCGCCTCGTCCGGGAAGCCCTGGACGGCGCCGGTGAAGCGCATCGCCATGTCCAGCCAGGCGCGGCACGCCTCGACCGCGCCCGCGCCGAGGGCCCGGCCCAGCCACGCGCGGGTGCCGGTGTACCAGGGGTGGGGCTTGAACCCGGCGCGCTGGGCGGCGAACCGTTCGAGGAGCTCCCCGTAACGGTCTTCGGTGACGGTTGCGGACAGCTCCGCGGGCACCTGCTCCAGCCCGCCCTGGAGCAGCAGGTGGACGAGCATCTCGTCCGCCGACTCGTCGTGGGGTGCGACCTCCAGAAGGTGCTCGTGGACGGCCAGCAGCCCCGAGCACACCCACTCCAGGTAGCCGATCGGCCCGGCCAGCTCCGGCAGGATGGCGACGATGTCGTCGTCCGCATGCGCGGCCCACAGGTCGCGTTGCTCGGGCAAGGGCGACTTGAGGTCCAGCCCGGGAGGAGGGTTCTCGTAGAGGCGCATCAGTGCCCGGCGCCGCTGGTCGATGGGCTCCAGCCCTTCCAGGACTTCGAGCGCCTCACGCGCCAGGGTGAGCGCGAGGTCCTGGTCCGGTGCCTCTTCCAGCCACTCCAGCGGACGGAAGCCGCCCTTGGTGACACCCCAATCGTTGACCGTCCGCAAGGGCTCACGGGGCTCGCGGTGGAAGCGGCCGAACAACTGGTATTGGAGCCGGGAGTGCGTGCCCGAGTTCACGGCCGCCGCTCCGCACAGGAAGTCGACGTCCAGCATCAGCTCGGCGACGACCAGCGGCGCGGGCGCGGTGAGCAGTGAGTGCTGGTCGGTGGTCAGCCCCAAGCAGCGCGGGTCGGCCACGAGCTTGTCGATGCGCGCGCGGATGTCGTCGTACAGGCCGTCGGGGACCCGCCACGGGCCGAAGGAGTACAGGTCGAGGACCGGCTCGTCGCTGACGAGCAGTTCCAGCTTCTCCGGCAGCCGCACTGCTTTCCCCTCTAAGCACACCAATCCGGCGCGAACAGACTAGAGCGTCCGTATGACGCGGGTGCCGCGCTTGCGGAGGAGGGCATCGCTGCGCGCGTCCGGTCCCGGCCTGTTCAGGCCCGCGTGCCCCGGCGGAACGTTCGGGCGTTTTTCCCAAGTGGTGTCATCTATCACTTTGTTCACCGGTCAGGGGCCGTCCGGCCACCCTTCTCCGCCGTTCCACTGGGTAGGTATCCGGAGATTCGGCCGCCCGCCCCGTCCTGGGAGAAGCACGTGATCACAAAGTTGCTCGTCGCGAACCGGGGTGAGATCGCCGTGCGGGCGTTCCGCGCCGCCTACGAACTCGGCATCGCCAGCGTCGCCGTCTACGCCCATGAGGACCGGCTGTCCCTGCACCGGCAGAAGGCGGACGAGGCGTACGAGATCGGGGAGCACGGACATCCCGTCCGCGCCTACCTGGACGTGGAGGGGATCGTCCGGACGGCGCTGCGGGTCGGCGCCGACGCCGTCTACCCCGGGTACGGGTTCCTGTCGGAGAGCCCCGAGCTGGCGGAGGCGTGCGAGCGCCACGGGCTGACGTTCGTCGGACCGCCGTCGGAGGTGCTCAGCCTGGCGGGCAACAAGATCGAGGCGGTCGCCGCCGCGCGGCGGGCGGGCCTGCCGGTGCTCCGGTCGGTGACACCCGAGCCGGGCCGGGAGCTGGCGGCCGCCGACGAGGTGGGCTTCCCGCTGTTCGTGAAGGCGGCGGCGGGCGGCGGCGGCCGGGGACTGCGCCGCGTCGACCTCCGCGAGGACCTGGAGGCCGCCGTCGCCACGGCCCGCCGCGAGGCCGAGAGCGCGTTCGGCGACGCGACCGTGTTCCTGGAGCAGGCGGTGGACCGGCCGCGCCACATCGAGGTCCAGGTGCTCGCGGACGGTGCCGGGCACACCGTCCACCTGCGCGAACGCGACTGCTCGGTGCAGCGGCGCCACCAGAAGGTCGTCGAGATCGCGCCCGCGCCGAACCTGGACGCGGCGGTCGCCGGGCGGCTGTGCGCGGACGCGGTGAGGTTCGCCCGCGAGATCGGCTACGTCAACGCGGGCACCGTCGAGTTCCTCGTGGACGAGCGGGGCGAGCACGTCTTCATCGAGATGAACCCCCGCATCCAGGTCGAGCACACCGTGACCGAGGAGGTCACCGGGGTCGACCTCGTGCAGGGCCAGCTGCGCATCGCGGGCGGGGAGACCCTGGCCGACCTCGGGATCGCGCAGGACGACGTCACGGTCGCGGGCTTCGCGGTGCAGTGCCGCATCACCACCGAGGACCCGGCGAACGGGTTCCGTCCCGACACCGGGAAGATCTCCGCGTACCGGTCGCCGGGCGGCGCCGGGGTCCGCCTCGACACCGGCACGACGCACGCGGGCGCCGTGGTGACGCCGCACTTCGACTCGCTGCTGGTGAAGCTGACCTGCCGCGGGCGGACGTTCGAGGACGCCGTGCGGCGCGCGCGCAGGGCCGTCGCCGAGTTCCGCATCCGGGGCGTCGCGAGCAACATCCCGTTCCTGCGGGCGCTGCTGGACGAGCCCGACTTCCGCGCCGGCGGGGTCACCACATCCTACATCGCCGACCATCCGGAGCTTCTCACGGCACGGTCGAGCGGCGACCGCGCGACGCGGCTCGTCCGCTACCTGGCGGACGTGACCGTGAACAAGCCGCACGGGGACGCGCCCACCGAACTGGACCCGGCGACGAAGCTGCCGCCGCTGACGTCGGAGGGGCCGTTTCCCGAAGGTTCACGTGACCGGCTCCTGGCCCTCGGCGCGCGCGCGTTCGCGGAACAACTGCGCGCCCAGGACGCCTTGGCCGTCACCGACACCACGTTCCGGGACGCGCACCAGTCGCTTCTTGCCACACGAGTACGCACCTACGACCTGCGCTCGGCCGCGCCATACCTCGCCCGGATGACACCACAGCTTCTGTCCATCGAGGCGTGGGGCGGAGCCACGTATGACGTCGCGCTCCGCTTCCTCGGCGAGTCGCCGTGGGACCGCTTGGCGGCGATCCGCGAAGCCGCCCCGAACCTGTGCATCCAGATGCTCTTGCGTGGTCGCAACACCGTCGGCTACACGCCCTACCCCGACTCGGTCGCCCGCGCGTTCGTCAAGGAGGCGGCCAGTACGGGCGTGGACATCTTCCGTGTGTTCGACGCCCTGAACGACGTCGAGCGGATGCGTCCGGCCATCGACGCCGTCCTCCAGACACACGCGCTGGTCGAAGGGACGCTCTGCTACACCGGCGACCTGTCGTCCCCTGAGGAGCGGCTCTACACGCTCGACTACTACCTGCGCCTCGCAGAAGAACTCGTCGAGTCGGGCGTCCACATCCTGTGCATCAAGGACATGGCCGGGCTGCTCCGCGCGCCCGCCGCGCGCACACTGGTGACGGCCCTGCGTGAACGGTTCGACCTTCCCGTCCACCTGCACACGCACGACACCGCGGGCGGGCAGCTCGGAACGTACATCGCCGCCATCGAGGCCGGTGTGGACGCCGTGGACGGGGCCGCCGCGCCCCTGTCGGGCACCACCAGCCAGCCGCCGCTCCAGGCGATCGTCGCCGCCACCGACTCCACCGGCCGCGCCACCGGGATCGACCTGGACGCGCTCACGGTGATGGAACCGTACTGGGAGGCCGTGCGGAAGGTGTACGCGCCGTTCGAGATGGGCCTGCCGTCGCCCACCGGACGCGTCTACCAGCACGAGATCCCCGGCGGCCAGCTGTCCAACCTGCGGCAGCAGGCGGTCGCGCTCGGCCTCGGCGACCGCTTCGAGGAGATCGAGCGGCTCTACGCGGCGGCCGACCGGATCCTCGGCAGGCTCGTGAAGGTCACGCCGTCCAGCAAGGTCGTCGGCGACCTGGCCCTGCACCTGGTCGCCGCCGGGGCCGACCCCGGCGACTTCGCCGAGAACCCGGAGCGCTACGACATCCCCGACAGCGTCATCGGGTTCCTGAACGGCGAACTGGGCGACCCGCCGGGAGGCTGGCCGGAGCCCTTCCGTAGCAAGGCCCTGGCCGGACGCCAGTACACGCCCGCGCGCGCCGAACTCGACGGAGCAGAAGAGAAGGCGCTCGCAGGCCCCGAGGTAAGGGAGACACTCGACCGGCTTCTCTTCCCAGGACCGGCCAAGGAGTACCGCGAGTCCCGCGCGGCCTACGGCGACCTGTCGGTCCTCCCCACGAGCGCGTTCCTGTACGGGCTGCGCACCGGGCAGGAGGTCGCGTTCGACCTGGAGCCGGGCGTGCGCGTCCTGGCCTGCCTGGAGGCCGTGGGCGGGATCGACGAGGCGGGCGTCCGCCAGGTCATCTGCACCGTGAACGGCCAGCTGCGGACCCTCTCGGTCCGCGACAGGTCCGTCGTGTCGGACGCGCCGCCCGTCGAGCGCGCCGACCCCGCCGAGCCCGGCCACGTCGCCGCGCCGTTCGACGGGTCGGTGACCCTGCGCGTGGCGAAGGGCGACGAGGTCGCGGCCGGGGACGTGGTCGCCACCATCGAGGCGATGAAGATGGAGGCCGCCATCACCGCGCCGGGCGCCGGCACCGTCGCCCGGCTCGCCGTCCCGGGGGTGACGGCCGTCCAGGCGGGCGACCTGCTGCTCGTCATCTCCTGATCCGGACCTCGTGGCCCGGCCGTGCCGCGCGGCGCCCCTCGCGGCGCCCCACGGCGCGCCGCGCGGACGGCCGGATCAGGACACAGCACAGATCAGGACACAGCACAGATCAGGACACTGCACGGATCAGGACACGGCACGGATCAGGACGGCGGGCGGACGGCGTAGTCCGCGAAGGCGGGTTCGAGGAGGTCGAACGCCTCCCGCCCGGACTCGGCCAGCGCGACCGCGATGCCGTCGTGGTCCTGGCCGTCCAGCGTGCGGCGCAGCGTCTCGTGGAACAGGACGCGGTGGACGCCCCCGAACTGCGCCGCGACCAGCCGGGGCAGCAGGTCGCCGGGCCCGGCGCCGGTCTCCTCGGCGAGGACGGCGGCCAGCGCGTCCTCGCGCTCCTCATGGAACTCGCGGAGGCGCGCGACCAGCGCCGGGCTCGCGGTGACCATCCGGGCGAAGTCCGGTTCTGAGAAGCCGATGACGGCGTCGTGCCGTGCCACCCCGGCCAGGAAGCCCCGCCGCAGCGCGGCGAGCGCCGACTCGCCCGGGGCCCGCTCGGCGACCGTCCGGGCGAGCAGCCCGACGAACACCTCGTGCAGGTCGAGGGCCAGGTCCTCCTTGCGCGGGAAGTAGTTGGTGACGGTCATCTTCGCCACCTGGGCCGCCGCCGCGACGTCGGCGATCGTGACCTGGTCGAAGCCGTGCCGCAGGAACAGGCGCGTCGCCTGGTGCGCGATGTTCTGCCTGGTCTGCTGCTTCTTCAGCTCACGGAGTCCCATGCCGTCATCATCGCATACTCCGACCTAAGTTTATTACTGACATATTAATGGGTCGGTTCTAAGTTTATGTCGCGGGGGTCGCGGGTACCCGAACGAGGTGACCCGTTCCCTCCCGGCCGGACGAGCAAAGGACACCGCCCTGAACGCCAGCCACGCCCCCAGCGCGTCCCCCCGCGTGCCCTCTCCCCGCGCGGCGGCCGCGACCCGCGATCTCACCGACCCGATGAAGGACTACCTGTCCCGCATCGGGCGCACCGCGCTGCTGACCGCCGACAAAGAGGTCGAGCTGGCCAAGCGCATCGAGGCCGGACTGTTCGCCCGCGAGCGGCTGGAGACGCGACCCGGCCTGTCCCGGGAGGACCGCGAGGACCTGGCGTGGATCGTCGCCGACGGTGTCCGGGCCAAGGAGCACATGGTCGAGGCCAACCTGCGGCTCGTCGTCTCGCTCGCCAAGCGCTACATGGGCCACGGGCTGCCGCTCAACGACCTCGTCCAGGAGGGCAACCTCGGGCTGATCCGCGCGGTCGAGAAGTTCGAGTACCGGCGCGGCCTGAAGTTCTCCACCTACGCCGTCTGGTGGATCAAGCAGGCCATCAGCCGCGCGCTCGCCGACCAGAGCCGCACGATCCGCATCCCCGTGCACGTCGTCGAGGTGCTCAACCGGATGACCCGGCTGCGCCGGACGCTGGCGCAGGACCTCGGCCGCGAGCCGACCTCGGCGGAGCTGGCCACCGAGCTGGACGTCACCACCGAGAAGGTGGAGTGGCTGCGCCGGCAGGCCCGCGAGCCGCTGTCGCTGCACACCCCGCTCGGCGAGGACGGCGACGGCGAGCTCGGCGACGTCATCGAGGACCCCGACGGCGGCGACCCCGCCGACGTCGTCGCGTCCTCGATGCTGCGGGGCCGGCTCGACGCCGTCCTGGAGACGCTCACCGAACGCGAGGCGGGCGTCATCTCGATGCGCTTCGGGCTCGCCGGCGGCGAGCCGAAGACCCTTGAGGAGGTCGGCAAGGTCTACGGCGTGACCCGCGAGCGAATTCGGCAGATCGAGTCCAAGGGGATGCACAAGCTGCGCCACCCGTCACGCCGCGAAACCCTCGCCGACCTGCTCGGCTGACCCTCTCCGGGCCGGCGGCGCCGACCGCCTGCCCTGCCTCCGGCAAGCACGCCGTCTTCGGAATCACATCGATTTCCTCCCCGGGTGGGATGACACTGTGGGGGGTCTCCGAGAAGACTTCTGTCGACGTAACGCGAACTGGAGAGAGACGAGGATGACGGCGAGGCGGTTCGTACGGGCCATACGGCCCGCGGCCACCGGTACGGGGGGACGCCCGGCGGGGCGTCCGGGACGGCGCGCGACGCGAGGGACGGCGATGGGGGTCGCTGCGGTGCTCGCGCTGGGACTTGTCCAGGGGTCGGCAGCGGCCATGCTCCCCGCACCCGCCCCCGGGCCCGCCTTCATCGCCCCGGACGCCCCCGGCGGCACCGCGCCCGGCATCGAGCCCGCCAAGCTCCGGGCCACGCTCGACGCCGTCCACGACGCCGGCATGTACGGGATCTTCTCCGCCGTCCGGGACGGCGAGAAGCGGTGGAACGGCGCGTCCGGCACCGCCGACGCGCGGACCGGGCGCCCCGTCACCGACGGCATGCAGACACGCGTGGGAAGCATCACCAAGACGTTCGTCGCCACCGCGATCCTCCAGCAGGTGGAGAAGGGCACCGTCCAGCTGGACACGCCGATCGGCACCTACCTGCCGGACGTGTTCCCCGGGCAGCGCGGACAGCAGGTCACCGTCCGGATGCTGCTGAACCACACCAGCGGCATCGGCGACTATCTCGTCTACGCGTTCCCGTCCATCACCGAATGGTCGTCCAAGAGCCTGGACACCGAGCGCCTCCGCACGGTCAGCGCGAGACAGCTCATCGACTGGGGGCTGCAAGCGCCGCCCACCGGCGACCCCGGCGAGCACTGGGCGTACTCCAACACCAACTACATCGCCGCCGGGTTGCTCCTGGAGAAGGTGACCGGCACCAAGGCGGAGACGTACATCACCCGGAACGTGATCGGCAAGGCCGGTCTGAAGCACACGTACTTCCCGTCCGGCCCCGGAATCCAAGGGCCGCACCCGCGGATGTACGAGTCGCTCTACCGGCACCTGGACCCGCCGCGCGACTACAGCACGTTCAACATGAGCTGGGCCTGGACCGCGGGTTCGCTGGTGTCCACCGTGGACGACCTCAACACCTTCTACCGGGCGCTGTTCACCGGCGGGCTCATCAGCCCGCTCTCCTTGGCGCAGATGCAGCAGACCGTGCCCGTCAAGGACACCGACGGCAACGTGACCATGAAATACGGCCTCGGCATCTACTCCCTGACCGCGCCGTGCGGCACGTACTGGGGGCACAACGGCATCGTCTTCGGCGCGGGCACCCAGTCGCTGACGAGCGCGGACGGCCGGCGGCAGGTCTCCTTCAGCGTCAACCTCACGAAGTACCAGCGGCTCGACGCCGACGGCGCCCCGGTGCCCGACCCGATCGACAGCGCCCTCGGCGCCCACGCCACCCAGGCGCTCTGCGGCGCGCAGGCGGCGGTGCCGTCCTCCGAGCCCGGGCCCGTCTTCCGCGCGATGCCGCTGCAGTTCGCGCGGACGGCCCCCTGAGCCGGTGCCTTGAGCCGGCGGCGCCCTGAGCTCGCGTCCTGAGCTAGTGCCCTGACCTGCGGCGACGCCGACTGTCAGAGGCGTCCTCTAGCGTGCCCGGCATGTCGAGCCCAGCCGTGCACGCACCCGCCGAGGCGTCCGAGGCCATCGCGGACGCCGACGCTTCCGGCGCGGCCTGGGCCGAGATCGCGGGCCTCATCGACGCCCGCGACGCCCACGGCTTGGCCCGCGCCGTCCGCGCCCCCGGCGCCGCGGAACGGCGCGCGGTCGCCAGAGAGCTCCCCTGCCACGTCACGCTGGTCCGCTCGCGCCGCGAGCCCTGGGAGGGCATCGACGACCACGCCGCGGCGTCCCGCGCCGTCGGCGCGGGCACCCTGAGTGGCGCCTCGGCGGTCGCCGCCTGGCTGACCCGCCGCGAGTTCAACTCCCGATGGGCCGGCGAGCACACCGACACCGACCGCCTGCTGGGCCTCTGGGACGACCCGTCCCACCCCGAGGTCGTCGCGCAGTGCCTGGCGCGGGCGCTGGCCGAGCGGCGGGCCGGGGACGCCGACCGCGCCCTGATGACCTTGGCCGCCCGCGGGGACCTGCCCGCCACCGCGCTCGGCCGCCGCATCGGCCACCTCGCCCTGAAAGGGCGAATCCGGCTCGTCCGCGTCGTCGAGGCACTGGAACGCGCCGCCGACGCGGGCGCCTACGCCCGGGTGTGGGACGTGACAGCCGCCGCCCTACCCGTCCTGCACCCGGGCCCCGGCCGCCGTCCCCTGCACGCCCACGACCGGCTGATCGGCCTCGGCACCCGCACGGCCCGCTGGTCGGGCGCCCGCGGCCGCATTCCCGAGATCGAGGAGCTGGCGGCCCGCCCGGGCTCGTCCAATGTCGTCCGCGAGGCCCGCGCCCTGCACGACCTGCTCAGGAGGTCATGTGACCAGATTCGAGGGGTCGGTGTTCGCACCGCACAGCACGACGGTCACGCGCTCGCCGGGGGCGGGACGGTACGCGCCCGCGCGGAGGGCGGCGACGGCCGCGGCCGTCCCGTGCTCGACGGCCAGCCGGTACCCGCTCCACAGGAACCGGCGGGCCTCGACGATCGCCTCGTCGGTGACGAGCACCGGCAGGACGTCCGTGCGGGCGGCCACGTCGTAGGCGATGTCCCCGAGCCGCGACGCTCCGAGCGAGTCGGCGGCGACCCCGGAGACCTCCACGTCCACGGGGCGCCCGGCGCGCAGGGCGCGTTCCAGCGTCGGCGCGTTCGCGGGCTCGGCGCCGACCACGCGCGCGTGCCCCTCCAGCGCCGCGGCGACGCCCGCCATGAGGCCGCCGCCGCCGACCGCCAGCAGGACGGTGTCGACCTCGCCGCCCGTCTGCTCCAGGATCTCCAGCCCCAGCGTGCCCTGGCCGGAGCAGACGTCCGGCTGGTCGTAAGGGTGGCAGAACAGCGCGCCCGTGTCGGCGGCGTGCTTGGTGGCGGCCTCGTGCGCGTCGGCGTAGCGGGTGCCGACCTGGACGACCGCCGCGCCGAGCGCCCGCAGTCCCGCGACCTTCACCGCGGGCGCGGTCTCCGGGACGAACACCTCGGCGGGCACACCCGCCCGGGCCGCGGCGTAGGCGAAGGCCAGGCCCGCGTTGCCGCCCGAGGCCGCCACGACGCCGACGCGGGGGAGCCGCCCGGCGGCCTGAGCGGCGAGGATGTGGCTGAACGCGCCGCGTGTCTTGAACGAGCCCGTGTGCTGGGTGTGTTCGAGCTTCAGCCACATCCGTTCGGCGGACACGGCCTCCCCTGCGGCGGGAATGGCGTCGACGGCCAGAAGCGGCGTCCTGCGGACCCGTCCCGCGATCCGTTCCGCGGCGGCCTCGACGTCCGGACGAGCGATCACGACGCGTCCCTCCCTCCCGCACGGCCCGCGCCGTGCCCCGGCCCTCATCCCTACCAGGCGCCGCCCCCACCCGGCCCCGGCGCCGGAGATCAAGGCGCGTTCGGAGGGCCACCCGTCACCCACCCCCACCCGACGGCCGCCTTCCAACCGCCACCACACCCGCCCGAGCCCGTCCCCGTCCCACCACCGGCTGCCACCGGCTCATATGGGGACGCCCAAATGTGAGACGCGGCCGTGTGCGTGCAAGGCCATCTCACTGTGTCTGTGCAGGGCCGCTTCAGCGTCTCCGTGCAGGGATGCCTCAGTGCGTCCGTGCAGGGACGCGGCCGTGTTCGTGTGGGGGTCGCTTCAGCGTGTCCGGGCGGGGTCGCTTCAGTGTGTCCATGTAGGGCCGCGGCCGTGTCCGTGCAAGGCCGCCTCAGCGCGTCCGCACGACCCGTTCCCGCGCGTGGGCGGGTGGCGGGTTGTTGTCAGGGGGTGCGGAGGGAGGCCGCCCGGGCTAGCAGGATTCGTTGTTCGGGCGCGTTGCGGGTGAGTCCGGCGGCGCGTTCGAACTCGGCTCGGGCCTCTTCGGGGCGTCCGAGCCGGGCGAGCAGGTCGCCTCGCACGCTCGGCAGCAGGTGGTAGCCACGTAGGGACGGCTCGTCCGCCAGGGCGTCGGCGAGCGCCAGGCCCGCCGCCGGGCCGTCCGCCATGCCGACTGCGACGGCGCGGTTCAGCTCGACGACCGGGGACGGCGCGACCCGCGCGAGGATCCCGTACAGCGACGCGATCTGTCGCCAGTCGGTGTCCTCGGCGGTGAGGGCCTGCGCGTGGCAGGCGGCGATGGCGGCCTGCAGGACGTACGGGCCCGGCGGCCCGCCGATCTCCTTCGCCCGCAGCAGGGCGGCGAAGCCGCGGCGGATGAGGAGCCGGTCCCACAGCGCGCGGTCCTGCTCGCGCAACGGGACGGGCTCGCCGGACGGCCCCGTCCGCGCCCGCGTCCGGGACGCCTGGATCTCCATCAGCGCGGTGAGCCCGTGCACCTCGGGCTCGTCCGGGGCGAGCCCGGCGAGGATCCGGCCGAGCCGCAGCGCCTCCTGGCACAGCTCCGCGCGGACCCAGTTCTCGCCCGCGGTCGCCGTGTACCCCTCGTTGAAGATCAGGTAGACGACCTCCAGCACGGAGGACAGCCGGGCCGCCCGGTCGGGGCCCTCGGGGACCTCGAACGGCACGCCCGCCTCCGTCAGCGTCCGCTTGGCCCGGACGATCCGCTGCGCGACCGTCGGCTCCGGGACGAGGAACGCCCGCGCGATCTCGTCGGTGGCCAGCCCGCCCAGCATCCGCAGCGTGAGCGCCACCCTCGCCTGCGTGGACAGCACCGGATGGCAGGCGGTGAACACCAGCCGGAGCACGTCGTCCTCGATGCGCTCCTCATCGAGGACGGTTTCGAACTCCGGCGGCAGCTCCCCGGCCTCCAGCCCGTGCCCGATCTCGGCGAGCTTGCTCTCCAGCCGCCGCTCCCGGCGGATCCGGTCGATGGCGCGGCGTTTGCCGACGGCCATGAGCCAGGCGCCCGGGTTGTCCGGGACGCCTGACTCGGGCCACTGCTCGAGCGCGGCGACCAGCGCGTCCTGCGCCAGTTCCTCGGCGAGGCCGACGTCGCGGACCATGCGGGCGAGCCCGGCGATGATCCGCGCGGACTCCATCCGCCACACCGCGTCGATGCCCGCCCGCACCCCGGAAGCCGTCACGCCGCCGATGACAGCACCCGTGCCGCCCGCCGCGCAAGCTCACCGGAGGATCACCCCTCGGGGAACGGGTCGTCCGGGCCGAAGACCTGCTTGATGACGCCCTCACCGTCGCCGACGATCCGCCAGAAACGGCGGGACAGCTCGATCGCCTCCTCCCGGGTGCGCACCTCGACCAGCGCGAAGCCGACCACGGACTCCTTGGCCTCGGTGAACGGGCCGTCGGTGACGGTCACCTTCCCGCCAAACGAGGTGATGCGCGTGCCGTGCGGCTCCAGCCCGCCGGTCGCGAGCAGCACGCCCGACCGGGACATCTCGGCGATGAACGCGCCCATCTCGGCCTGGAGGTTCTCGTCCGGCGGGCCGGCCTGCTCGCCGCTGTCCGTCGTCATCATCATGAAACGCATCGTGCTGCCTCCTGTTCGCGTCCCGGGGTCTCCCGGGCCCTTCACCGAACGCGTCGAAGAGCGGGCGGCCGGATCGACATCGTGGACGAACTTTGCTCCGGCATTTTCTCGCGACCGCATCGTGCCAGGTCAGAGGGAAGGAGACGAGGGTCATGATCCTCTCCCCTTGGGGGCGCCCCGCTTATCCGAGTAACTTTGCCTCGAAGGCAGGAATTCTCGCGCCCAAGGAGGCGTCCCCGTGGGAGACCCGCCGCCCGGATTCGGCATGTCCGCAGCGCCTGGACCGCCCGGCCCGCCCGGCCCGCTCGCGGCGCAGGGCCGTGGGCTGCCGGGGCCGACGGTCCTGCGGATGCTCGTCGGCGCGCAGCTCAGGAGGCTGCGCGAGTCGGCCGGCATCTCCACCGAGGCCGCGGGGTATGAGATCCGCGGCTCCCATTCCAAGATCAGCCGGATGGAGCTGGGCCGGGTCGGGTTCAAGGAGCGCGACGTCGCCGACCTGCTGACCCTGTACGGCGTGACCGACGCCGCCCGCCGCGAGCCCCTCCTGCAACTGGTCGAGCACGCCAACACCCCCGCGTGGTGGCAGCGCTACGGGGACGTGGTCCCGACCTGGTTCGAGCCCTACCTCGGGCTCGAACAGGGCGCCGAGCTCGTCCGCGCGTACGAGGTCCAGGCGATCCCCGACCTGTTGCAGACCGAGGACTACGCCCGCGCGCTCATCCGCGCCCGGCACGCCGACGCGGCCGCCGACGAGGTCGAGCGCCGCGTCGAGCTGAGGATGCTGCGCGCCCGCGTCCTCGCCCGGGAGAACCCGGTGAAGTTCTGGGCGGTCCTCGACGAGGCGGCGCTCCGCCGCGCCGTCGGCGGTGCCGCGACGATGCGGGCGCAGCTGCGGCACCTGGCGGAGCTGGCCGCCGAGCCGAACATCACCGTCCAGGTGCTGCCGTTCGCCGCCGGAGGCCACGCCGGGGAGGGCGGCCCGGTGACGATCCTGCGCTTCGCCGAGCCCGAGCTGCCCGACGTCGTCTACATCGAGCAGCTCGCCGGGGCGTTCTACCCCGACCGCCCCGCCGAGGTCGTCCGCTACCGCGACGTGATGAACCGCCTGGGCGTCCAGGCGCAGGCCCCCGCCCGCACCCCGGCGATCCTCCACCACATCCTCACCCAGTTGTGACCGCCTGCCCGGCCGCGTCCGCGCGGCCGGGAGGGCGCCTACTTCTTGGCCGGGGTGTAGGTGGCGACGAGGACGCCGGACGCGAAGGCCGTGGTGCCCGCGAGCTCGAAGGACGCGGAGAAGTCCTTGTGGGTGAGGAGCTCGGACGGGTCGCCGGCGCCGACGATGACCGGGTGGATCCACAGGCGCAGCTCGTCCAGCAGCCCGTTCTCGGCGAGGACGCGGGACACCGGGCCGAAGCCGTACTGGAGGACGTCCTGGCCGTCCTCCTCCCGGAGCCGGCCGACCTCGGCGACGGTGTCGGCGCGCTTGATGATCGTGGTGTTGTTCCAGGTGGGCTTGGTGAGCGTGTCGGAGACGACGTAATGAGGGAGGTTGTTCATCCGGACGCCGAAGTCGCCGGTCGCCTCCTCCATCGACGGCCACGCCTCGGCGAAGCCGTCGTAGGTGCGGCGGCCCATCAGCAGTGCGCCGCTGGAGAACAGCAGGTCCCGGGCGTAGGCGGCGGCCTCCTCGTCGAAGTAGGCCGACGTCCAGTTCTGCGGGTTCTCGATGACGCCGTCGAGGGAGACGTACGTCGAATTGATGATCTTTCGCATGGTCTGCTCCAGGGTCTTTCGTGCCTTCGGCTCGATGGGACCTACCGTGCCCCGACCCTTTTACGGGATTCTTACGGTCCGCTCCGCGTGCGGGCTCAGCCCCGCCGCGCGGCCGCTCCGCCCGGCCCGGCGAGGTGGTCCATGAGGTCGCGGAACCGTGACCAGGCGCCCGTGCCGTCGCCGTCGGCCAGCACGAACCACAGGCCGGGCGCGGCGGGGTCGCCGATCTCCTTCGCGTCGGCGCCGGGGACGGACGCGCGCCCGGTCCCGATCTCCGCGGCGCCCTCAGGGCCGACGCCGAGGGCGAGGGGGACGGGCACGCCGATCGCCCGGCTCGGGTAGGTGAGGTCGGGGAGCGCGGGCGTCCACTGGACGTTGAGGGTCCGCAGGATCCCCGTCCGCGCGTACCTTCCCGCGAGTTCCTCCAGCTCCTCCAGCGGCGGCTCCGCCCCGGCGGGAAGGGCGATGGCGAACGTGACCGCCTCCTTCACCCCCGAGGTCACCCGCGTGACCCGCAGGGTGCCCCCGAAGGGCGGTGCCGCCGCCGCGGGGCCGTGCGGGCCCATGAAGACCAGCGAGGTCGACCGGGGGGAGCGGCGTCTGCACAGATCGGTCAGCTCGGACGGCGACCACCGGGACAGCGCGGGCTCGGCCGTGCCCCAGGCGCGCGGCGCGGTCCCGGCGAGGGCGTGCGCCAGGTCCTCGGCCACCGCCCCGAGCTCCAGCCCCGGCGCGGCGTCGTGGACGACCCGGAGGCCGACGAGCAGGTGGTGGCCGCGCTCGCCCGGCTCCTCCCGCAGGAACGTCCCGGACGGCCCCGCCTTCGCCGCGTCCGCGGGGACGAACTCGGCGCCGTCCCAGGTCAGCGGGAACCCGGTGAAGCCGTCGAAGTAGCCGTCGTCCGGCTCCTGGACGACCCACCGCGTCCGCGGGCCGCCCATCGCCAGCCGGAGCGGCAGGGTGATCCGGGCGTCGTGCGGCGTGAGGATCTGGAACGCCTGGCCGGTGTCCGCGCAGTGCGCCATCGCGTCGGTCAGCCAGGAGGACAGCGGTACGAGCGGCCGGTCCTGGATGACGACGGCGCTCTTCGCGGTGGCGATGTCGACCGCCGGGTGCGTGCTCAACGCGCCTCCCCCTCCGCCGCCGTCTCCGGCCCGCCGGGTGGCCAGACCGCCCCGCCGAGGCGGCCGACCAACGCGTCGGCGAACCGGTGCGCGAGGACCGGCGCCTGCGCGTCCCCGCCCGACGCCCGGACCTCCACCCACCAGTACGGGACGGTCAGCCCCGCGTCCACCCTCTCGCCGAGCAGGCGCCCGGCCTCGCCCTCGACGTCGACGCGCTGGGCCGACTCGATGCTCACCAGCGGCCGGCCGTCGTCGTCGCAGAGCCGGATGACCGCGCCGTCCCCGCCGCCCCGCACGCGCAGGGTCTCGCCCGCGGCCACCATGCTGTCGACGATCGCCCGCACGTCCGGGGCCCGCTGCGTCAACACGACCATGTCGTAGGTCACCGATGCTCCTCACCGGACGGAACGGACGGGACGGGCTCCTCACCGAGCAGCGCCGTCTGGACGAGCCGGGCGCCCTCACCGCGCCGGACCCACTGTGCCCGGCCCGGCGGCAGCGACTCGGCGTACAGGCGCGGGAACAACTGTCCCTCCGACCGGTCCCCGGACATCACCAGGGCACCGCTCCCGGTCTCCCGCATCGCCTGCAACAGCGGGTCGTACAGCCCGCGCCCGGCCCCGGCGACGCGGCGGGCCACGACGACGTGCAGGCCGATGTCGCGGCCGCTCGGGACGAACGGCACGAACGGGGCGAGCGGCTGCCGCCCCGCGGTGGTCAGCAGGTCGTAGTCGTCGGCCAGCACGACGACCCGGGGGGAGTGCGACGCCGTCCCGCTGGGGGCCGCCGACGGGTCGTCCGGCATCCGCTCCTCCAGCTCCTTGGCGACGCCGCCCGCGAGCCCGGCGCAGACCCTGGGCGTGGTGGCGTAGCCGCCCAGGTACGGCTCGGGCACCACCTCGCGCAGCGACCGCCGCGGGTCCATCACGGCGAACACGACCTCCTCGGGAGTGAACCGCGCGATCAGCTGGCGGGCGACCAGGCGCAGCAGGTTGGACTTCCCGCAGCCGCCGTCGCCGAGGACGATCAGGTTCTGGTCGGCGTCGAACAGGTCGAGCAGCAGCGGCTCGAAGGCGCGCTCCTCCACCCCGATCGGGACCAGCCGGGGCTCGCGGTCCGGGCCGGGCAGGTCGGCGGCCGGGAGCCGGTGCGGCAGCACGCGCACCTGCGGGGTGCCCTCGCCCGTCCAGGCGTTGCGGATCGCGCCGACCGCCGACTCGACGGCCGCGCCCAGCCCGGCCGGGTCGGGGACGCCGCCGAGCGCGGGCACGGCCACGTGGCCGAAGAGCCCCGCGTCGGTGAGGGCGCGGCCCGGCACGTCGGCGCCGATCGTCTCGGCGAGCTTGCGGCTGACCGTCGAGTCCGACGGGTCGTTCAGCCGCAGCTCGACCCGCTGCCCGAACGTCGACTGCGCGGCGATCCGCACGTCGTTCCACCGCAGCATCCCCGCGACCAGGTGGATGCCGTAGCCGCCGCCGCGCTGCAGCAGGTCCGAGACCATCCCGTCGATCGCCTCGAAGTCCTCGCGGATCGCGCCGAAGCCGTCGACGACCAGGACGACGTCCGCGCACGGCAGCTCGGGCACCTGGCCCGCGGCGTGCATCCGCCGCAGCCGCTGGACGCCGTCGATCCCGTGCCGGCGGAACACCTCCATGCGGTGCTCCAGCATCCCGTGGACCTCCTCGACGGTGCGGCGGATCCGCTCCAGGTCGGCACGCCCGGCCATGCCGCCCACGTTGGGCAGCCCGGACAGCACCTGGAGGCCGCCGCCGACCAGGTCGAGGCCGTACACCGCGACCTCGTCCGGCGTGTGGGTCAGCGCCAGCGACATCACGAACGTGCGCAGCAGGGTGGTCTTGCCGGTCTGCGGCCCGCCGATGATCGCGACATGGCCGCCCGCCGCCGTCAGGTCGAGGTCCCACACGCCCTGCCACTGGCGGCGCGCGTCGTCCAGGACCCCGACCGGCACGCGCAGCGGCCCGTTCCGGGAGGGCAGCCGCATGCCCCGCTCGGTGATCCGCACGGGGCCGGTGACGGCGTCCAGCGTGGTCAGCGCCGGCAGCGGCGGCAGCCAGATGGTCTGGACCCGGCCGCCCTGCCGGGCGAGCTGCCCGACCATCACGTCGAGCAGCGTCGGCCCGATGGTGCGCTCCGGCAGGTCCGCCTCACCGCCGCCGGCCCCCGGACCGGCCCCGCCGCCGAGATTGTAGGCGGTGTAGGGCAGCACCGGCGGACGGCCGGACGCCTCGTCGGCCGCCGCCACCGCGCCCCGGTAGGGCCCCGACACCCAGCTGCCTTTGAAACGCCGGTAGATGCTGGTGTCGACCTTCAGGTAGCCGAAGCCGGGCAGCGCCGGGAGGTGGAAGGCGTCCGGGGTGTCCAGGACCGTGCGGCTCTCCTCCTCCGAGAACGTCCGCAGCCCGATCCGGTACGACAGATAGGTCTCCAGGCCGCGCAGCTTGCCGCTCTCGATGCGCTGGCTGGACAGCAGCAGGTGGACGCCGATGCTGCGCCCGATCCGGCCGATCGACAGGAACAGCTCGATGAAGTCCGGGCGCGCGGTGAGCAGCTCCCCGAACTCGTCGATGATGACCAGCAGGTGCGGCAGCGGCGGCAGGTCCGGGCGCTGCCGCCGCCGGTGGTTGTAGTCGCCGATGCTCGCGATGTTGCCCGCGTCGCGCAGCACCTGCTGCCGCCGCTGCACCTCGCCGGACAGGCTGGCGTACACCCGCTCGATCAGCCCGGCGTCGTCCTCCAGGTTGGTGATGACGCCCGCGACGTGGGGGAGGTCGGCGAACGGCGCGAAGGTGGCGCCGCCCTTGTAGTCGATCAGCACCATGCTCGCCTGCTCGGGCCCGTGCGAGCCCGCCAGCGCGAGCACCAGCGTCCGCAGCAGCTCGCTCTTGCCGGACCCGGTCGCGCCCACGCACAGGCCGTGCGGCCCCATGCCGAGGCTGGCCGCCTCCTTCAGGTCGAGGATCACCGGCCGTCCCGCGTCGTCGATCCCGACCGGCACGCGCAGGAAGGCGCGCTCGCCGCGCGGCGCCCACAGCCGCGGGACGTCGAGGTCGCCGGGGTCCCGCACGCCCAGCAGCGAGGCGAAGTCGACCTCGCCGCCCTGCGCCGCGCCCTCCTCGGCCGACTCCCGCGAGAGCCGCATCGGGGCGACCATCCGGACGAGTCCCTCCAGCATCCCCGGCGGCACCTCGTCGAGCGCACCGGCCATCGTCACCGGTTTGTTCTGGGGGGTGTAGGCGTTCGTCCCACCACGGGAGGCCGGTCCGGCGCCCCGCAGGTCGTCCACGCGGATCCGGTCGCCGTCGACCGTGATCCGGACGCTCACATCGCCGGGCTCGTGCGTCCGGTCGGACAGCAGGTGCACGACGGTCACGGCCAGGTCGGCGGGCGGCACCGTCTCGTCCGGGCGGACCAGCTCCGACGCCACCTCGCCGTGGGTGTCGTGGAACACCACCAAGCGGCGCAGCAGCCGGAACGAGTCGCGCCTGCCCAGCCCGCGGCGCACCTCCGCGGCGAAGTCGGTGCGCTCGCGCAGGTCGTCGGCCAGCAGCGCCGCCAGCCGCAGCGGGGACGAGGCGATCAGCCGGGCGGGGACGCCGCCGTCGCGGCGGTGCGGATCGAGCACGTGCGGCAGCCACTTGATCCAGTCCCAGTCCGCCGACGCGCCGCCGTAGGCCGCCCCGATCGCGACGTCCTCGGGCGCGTGGAAGGCGATCAGCTGCGCGAGCAGGGCGCGCACCAGCCGCAGCGTGTCCGCGCGGGTGCCGATCACGCTGACATCGCCCGCCAGGTCGAGCGGCAGGGTGAGCGGCATGTCCGGGGCCGTCCGGAAGCGCTCGACCAGCGCCCGCGCCTCCGACGACATGAAGGGGTCCGTCGGGTTGAGCGCGGTGCCCTGCTCGCCCAGGTCCAGGGGATGCCCGGGCATCAGGCCGGTGCCGACGCGGACCCGCAGGAAGTCGGCGTGCGTACGGCGCCGCTCCCACAGCCGCGCCGGATCGCGGACCACGTCGTACAGCGCCTCCGGCGGCGGGTCCAGCACCCGGGCCCGCGCCCGGTCCTCCCGCTCCTGCGCCGACAGCTCCTCCCGCAGCCCCTCCAGGAACTCCAGGTAGCGCTCACGCTGGTTCTTGCGCTGGCGGGTGACCTGCCCGCGGCGCGAGAGCAGCAGCGCCCCGCCCCCGAGGACGGCCACGACCAGCAGCACCGCACCGAACGCCATGAACGCGGGGTTGCGCATCACCGTCATGATCGTGAGCGAGCCCATCATGCCGACCATGGGGAGGATCGTCATGATCTGGTTGCCCGTGCCGCCCGCCTCCGGAAGAGTGGGAGGGGCCTCGACCTGTCGGGGCTCCCGCTCGGTGTGGGGGTGGACCGTCCGCGCGGGTCGGTGCACTGCCCGGGTCGTCACTCCTGCCACCCCTCCCCGTCGAGCGGTCCCCGCCCCACCCTAATGTCGGTCTTGTGGTCATGCGGAGCCCTCCGCCAGGGAGTGCCGATGGAGTTCTTCGAGGTGTCGGCCGACGTGCACGCCCTCATCGAGGACCTGCTGCCGGTCATCAACCCGGCCGCCCGTTTCGAGGCGCCGCTGGCCAGGGTCGTCCTCCCGGTGGGCCGGTTCGAGCCGAGCGCCACCACCTGGACCGTCCTGGAGCGGTGCGCGCGGGCGGAGCGGACGGCGTGGCCGCGGCTGGTCGAGGACTGGCTCCGCGAGGTCGGCGACCTCGCGGCGATGGCCATCGCCGAGATCGAGCTCCTCGGGGACGTCCGCAAGCTGCTCCGGCTGCGCATCGTGCCCAAGCTCACCGAGGCCGAGCGGGAGGGGCTGCTGGTCACCTCCGCCGGGGACCACTTCGACGCCATGGTCGTGATCGAGCACCCCGAGTACGGGGGGCCGCTCACCCGGGCCAGGGCCTCGCTGCTGGGCCTCAGGCGGCTCGGCGACATCGCCGTGCCCAACACCTACGAGGGGGAGCTCGCCGACGTCGGCGTCCATGACCAGCCCCTCACGGCGAGCGAGTCCGTCCGCGTCGTCAGCAAGCCCGGCTGCCGGTACGTCTCGTCGCTCATCACCGAGGTGGACCGCTTCATCCCCGACGCCGGGAAGCCCGGCGCGCTGCTCGCCGTCCCCTCGCACAGCACCCTCCTGCTCTATCCGATCGTTTCGGCGGGCATGGGCGACGTCCTCGACGTCTTCTCCCAGGTCGTGAGGGAGATGCACGCGAACGCCGACGATCCCTCGTCGCCGGAGGTGTTCTGGTGGCGCCGCGGCCGCGCGCTGAGACGGCTCGACCCCGCCGCCGCGGACCGGTTCGACCCGATTCGGTCGGCCACGCCGCCCGCGGCCTCGGCTCCGGCTGCTTCGGCGTCGGCTTCGCGGTCGTGGCGGCGCCGGTCGTGGACGCCTTGGCGGCGTCGCTGACCGTCCGCGGGCCTCGTCCTCCGGCTCCGTCAGGGTGCGACGGCGCGGCGCAGCGCCTCGGCTGCGATGGCGATGGCCGTCAGGCGGGTGGAGTACGCCAGCCGCCCGTGGTCGAGCGTGGTCCCGACGGCCAGCTGACGGTCGAAGCCCAGCCTGATCGCGGCCACGCCGATCTCCGCGAGGATCCCGGCGGCGCGGTCGACGTCCACGGTCCCCGCCCTGTGGGGGGAGCGGGCGGTGAACACGACGAGGGTGCGGGGGCGCAGCGCCTCCAGGCCGCCGACCGCCATCCAGTCCAGGACGCGGCCGACCCGCGCGGCGCCGTCCACGGTGGCGGGCGCGACGAGGATCTGCGCGTGGGCCGAGGCCAGCACGGCCTGGTGCAGCCGGGACCGGATCCCGGCGCCGTTGTCGGCGACCGTGATCCCGAAGAACCGGCTGAGCTGGGTGCCCGCGGACCGGTACAGCTCGGCGTCCACGTGGCCCGCGCCCAGCCGTCCCCGCGTGGCGGGCAGCGCCCACAGCCGGTCGCCCAGCGCGGTCAGTAACGGCCGGACCTGCTCGAACGTGGCGGTGCCGAGGTCCTCCTCCGCAAGGTCCGCGAGCGAGTGCTCGGCCCGCGCGCCCAGCCGGAGGGGGAGCGTCCCCAGCTCCGGGTCGAGGTCCAGCGCCAGCACCCGGTCGTCCCGGTGACGCGCGTACGCCGACGCGATCAGCGCCGCCACCGTGCTTTTGCCCGAGCCGCCGCGCACGCCCATGACCGCGATGCGCCTTCCCGTGGTGACGGGATGCTGGATCCACCGGCCGTGCTCGGTGACCGCGTGCACCTCGTCGGCGGACCGGAACGGGCGCATCGCACCGCGTCCGACGCGCCGCAGGAGGGAGTCGCCGTGCACCGGGCCTGAGACGAGGTCTTCCGGACGGACGGGCTCCGTCGGCAGAGCCGCGGGAACCGGCGGAACCGAGAGCGGACGCGGAGCCGAGAGCGGAGACGGGGGCGGCTGCGGAGGCGGGGGCGGTGCGGCGGGACGTGAGGGCGGCGGGACGGGCCGGGCCACCGCTGCATCAGGCCGTCCGCCGAAGGCCGGTGGCGGGACCTGCGTCCGAACCGGCGGCGGATCCTGGGGAGTCGGCGGGGTTCGGGGCGGGTCCTGCGGAGGGTCCTGGGCCGTCTCGGCGCCGGTGTCGATCGCGGTGTACCAGACCATCGCCTCCGGTTCGGCGTTCCGCTCCGGGGACGGAAGCGGAGGCGGGAGCAGGGGCAGCGGCGGAGGCCGCCCGTGACGGCGCGCGGCGGGTGAGGGACGGTCGGCGGTCGCGTCAGGCTCGGGCCGAAGGCCGTCCCGGTCCTGGTCTGCCACCCGTGTCCTCTCAGAAGGTTTCCAGCAGACGTTCGAAGGTCCCGAAGGTGCCGACGGCGACCGGGATGACCGCCGCCACCGCCGCCGCCTCGATCCGGTTCATGACGCGGCGCAGCCGCGCACGCACGTGCTCGGGCTGCTCCCGCGTGAGCACCACGACCGGGATCACCAGTCCTGCCAGGAGCATACCCAGCGCGGGCCCGGCCCCCCACGTGACGTGACGCGTCCACTGGACGGCGAGCGCGGCGACGATCGCGAGGCCCGAGGAGAACAGCGCGGTCTTCTGCAGGATCAGCGGGAACATTCGGGCGCGGCTGACCACCACGATCGCGAGGAGGCCCGCCAGGCCGGCCGTCCACACGTCGAAGTCGGCGACGGCGCCGATCCCCGCCACGGCGGCCGCGAGCGCGACCGCCAGGGTCGCGATCACCATGCTGCGGTGCGCCCCGTCCAGGGCGTTCATCACGTCGCGGCGCGCCACCACCCCGCCCGCGCCGCGCCGGTCGTCGAGGGAGGTCAGCCCCGACAGCGACAGCGCCACCCGCAGCAGCGCGCTCAGCAGGACCACGCAGGTCAGCGCGAGGACGGCGCCGACGCGTCCGCCGTCCAGGCCGAGCGCGGCACCGGCCGTCCCGACGGCCGCGAGCCCGGCCGCGAGCCCGCCGCCGACGAGCCCGCCGCGGCCGAGCGGCGAGCCGAGCCCGAGCAGCAGCACGACCGCCGCGGCGGTCAGGGCGAGACCGCCCCACAGCGCCCAGCCCTCCCAGTCGTACAGGTCCGCGGCCAGCCACAGCGCCGGCGTCGCGGTGACGCCGCCCGCGAGGGTCATCGCCGTCCCGAGACGCTCCTGCCCGGCGAGCCCGGCCGCCGTCCCGCCGAGCGCGAGGGACGCCGCGACCGCGCCCACGACGCCCAGCGCCGCGCCGCCGCCGAGCCGCACCACGACGAGCACGCCGACGGCGAACGACAGGCCCATGAGCGCGGCGGTCGCGTTCCAGCGGGCGGCCACCGGGCTCCACCGCCAGAAGCGGGCGTCGAGCGTGTCGCCGACGACCTCCGGCACCTCGTGGACGACGGGCGCGGGGATCGGCTCGTCCGACAGCACGAGCCGCAGGACGGCGCCGTCGGGGACCCGCCGGTCGGCGAGGCTCGCCCCGGGGTCGAGGACGTCCCCGGTCGCGGTGACCAGGTGCCGCAGCCGGGGCGGGCTCTGCGGCACGTCCCCGAGGAGTTCCAGGACCTCGGGCATCAGCGCGCCGATCGGCTCCTGGGCGGGGAGCACCATGTCCACCTTGCGGTGCTCACCGACGAGAGTGACCCGGCTCCACGCGGTCATGGCACCCTTCCATCATCGGTCGTCCGGGGGACGGACGGCTTGCCTTCGAGGACATCCCGGGTCTACCCCGGCACGGCCGTGCCGGAGACCCGCTCAAGGTAGCCGTTGCGCATCAGCCACCGGACCGTCGGCAGCGCGGGCGGACGCGGGAACAGCCCGGCGTTCACGGTGAACCGGACGCCGCCGCCCGGGCTGCGCGGCGCCGCGGCGGAGATCGACGCGGTGACCAGGAAAGGCTTGACCACCCGGTACCGCAGGTACCCCGGCGGGGCCCCGGGGACCGCGCCGGCGCGCGCCGCCGGAGGAAGGCCGCGCTGCGCGAACGGCATGCCGAACGGGAACAGCACCGACCCGCTCTCCTGGCCGAACTGGTCCACGAACCGTCCCTGGGGCAGCGGGTAGGCGACCGCCGCGCCGCCCCCGAGGTTGATCTTGGCGCGGGCGTCGGCCGCGAGCGCCGTCCCCTGCCGCAGGGCCTCCTGCTCGCCCTGAGGGGTGAGGACGTGCGGGGGCGTCTCCTTGACGGCCAGCTCCCCGTACAGCCACCGGCACGCCTCGTCCTCGGTGGGGAACTGCGCGGCGACGCGGCCCTGCTCGAACTCGACGATCCCGCCGGTGAACTGGTCCGCGCCCCGCGCGACCACGTAGTAGCTGGACGCCCGCCGGGCGGGAGGCCGGGGCTGCCCCGGCAGGACGTACAGCGTGCTCGGGACACCGGCCTGCGTCAGCGCGGCACGCAGCCGCGCGAAGGTGACCTGGCTCCCCACCCAGTCGGCCGGCACCTGCGCCGCGGCGCCCTCCGGGACGGCCCCCTGCTGCGACTGCCGCGCCTGCTCCCGCTTCTGCTCCTGGAGCCGCGACCGCAGGAACGACCAGCCGACCGTCCCCGCGCACAGCACCGCCGCCAGGCACAGCCCGGCGACGATCTTCCCGACGTTCTCGTCGAAGCTGCGGCGCGTCCGCTGCGGCCCGAACAGCAGCGCGTCCCGGAGCCGCCGGCGCCGCACCGCCACCGACTCCAGCAGCTGGGTGTCGTAGTCGCGTGCCAGGGCGTGTCCCCTCCGCCTTCGTCCCGTTCGCCCCTCGCCGGGGTGTCACCGCCCGCCCTCGGCGGCGTGCGGCGAAGGGACGCGCTCGCCGCGCGTCCCCGTCACCCCGTGGTTCCGCCTGGTCAGCCCGTGGTTCCGCCTGGTGACCCCGTGGTTCCGCCCGCGGCGTCAGATCGCCTGGACGGCGGCGCCCGCCTTGCCCAGCGCCGTCTGCGCGTGCTCGTCGTTGCTCTCCAGCGTCGCCTTGACCAGCCGGATGATCTCACGCACCTCGTTGGCGGCCGTGTGCCACTTGATCTCCTTGGCGCGGTACTCCTCGTCCACGCCGGTGGCCTGGAAGTCGGCCAGGGCGGTCTTGACGTCGGTGTCGCGCGTGCCGATCAGCGCCTCCAGGCGGGACACGATCGCCTGGATGTTGGCCTGGGCCTCACCGGAGGCGCCGGTGTCGTAGCTGCGGCGGCCGTTGGCTCCCACGTTGCTGTCCCCTTCGTCTCAGTTCAGGCGGTTCGTCGCAATTAAGGCGGATAGCCGCGGTTCAGGTGGTCCGGAACTTGGCGCCGTCGAAGTTGGCCGCGGCCATCATCCGCCCCGCCTCGTCGGCCATCTGCTGGTCACCGGTCGCGAATGCCTTCTCCATGCCGATCTGGCCGACGTTGACCCTGGTGAGGCCGGCCTTCAGATCGGCGGTGATCTGGTCCGACCGGGCCTTGAAACTGTCGAAGGCGGCCTTGCCCGCGCCGTTGAACTTGCCCGACAGCGGCTCCGCGGCCGCGATCAGCTGCTTGACGAGCCCGGCGAGCTCCTCGCCCGATGTCCCGGTGTTCTTGGCCAGGGTGACCAGTGTTTCCTGCCCGTGGTCCCAACGTCCCATCGTGTCCACCTGCCAGTCGGGTCGTGACGTCTCCGCGCGCCGATGAAAGGGGTCTTCGACGATAGTTCGTCCGGATCCCCCGCGCCACCGTCATCGAAGACCGATGTCTCCTCAGAGTAGGACTTCGGAAAGGCGTCCGTGGTTCCCCGGCGGCAGATCGGCCTGAGTTTCGAAAGTGACTTTACAGAGGTCATCCCGAGTGGTCACCATTGGACGATCGGCTAGGGCAGGCCGGACCCCCCGGAGCAGTGAAGAGGCCATGAAGTTCGAGCTGGTGGAGCCCCCCGAAGCGCCCGATCACGAGGTGCGGGACGAGGCGCCCGAGGCCGTCCCCGCCACGGCGGAGGAGGCGATCGCCGGGCTGACCGAGGCCACCGTCCGGTTCAGCGCCGACGTGGCCGCGGAGTCCGAGCGCATCGACGCCTCATTGGCCGAACTCGCGCAGGTCATCCGGGATTCCGGGCACGCTCGGCACGGATTCACGGCCGTCCCGCCAGGCAATTTTCGGCCCGATCGTTTTTCCCCGCCCGAGGAGAAGGAACGCGGCAGATGAGCGTTTACGACATCGACGGCCCGGGGGTGGGATCCGTCGTCGGCAAGGTGGGCGGTTATGTCGCCGGCGAGGGCGGAAAAGGCGACGGCGGCCTGGTCAAACAGCTCTCCGACTTCGGCGACCACGTCGGCGACGCCGGGACCGCCGCGGCCAGCCAGCCGATCGGTGCCGCGCTGAAGGAGTACGTCGAGCACACCAGGCCCGGCCTCAAGGGCATGGTCACCAAGACCGCGAGCTGCATCGAGGGCGCCGTCAAGGCGGTCAAGGCGTACAACCACGCCGACTACGAGATGGTCCAGGAGGCCCAGAGGCAGGCCGCCAACGCGCCGGCTCCGAAGATCGGAAAGTGACGCGGCGCCCGTGATTCATCTCACAGGGGACTCCGCGCCGCCGGGATCGCGGGCGGTCCTTGTGGCCAAGGGACGAGGACGAGGGGTGCGACCTTGAGCGGTGTGATCGATCCGAACGCGATTCCGATCCCCCAGGCCAACGCCGACGAGGTGGACGCCGCCGGCCGCGCCCTGAGGACCGACGGGCAGCGGATCGCGGACACCGGTCACGACATCGACAAGGGCTGGAAGGCGCTCGATCCGTACTACAACGCCCCCGAGGAGGGCCTGCTCCTGAACGCGACCAAGCCGGTCGCGGCCGCCGGCGAGGCGTTCAGGTCCGAGGTGACCACCGTGGGGGACGCGCTCATCACCTTCGCCGGCGAGATCCGTCCCATCATCGGCCGCCTGCAGACCCTCAAGGGCAACGCCCAGTCGTTCCGCAACAAGATCGCGGACGACGACGACTGGCGCAAGGACGAGGACAAGGTCAACGAGCACAACAAGCTCAACAACGACGTCCTCGCGGCGCTCGCCCAGTACCAGGCCGCCGAGCGGGCCTGCGCCAACAAGATCACCGGCATCTTCGGCGGAACCACCTTCGTCCCCGCCGACGGCAAGCCGGGCACCGGCCAGAAGGGGTACGGCCTCGGCAAGGCCCCCACCGACGTCGAGACGCCGTGGGCCAAGCCCCAGGAGCACGACAAGCCCTGGTACGAGGACGCCTGGGGCGCCGTCTGGGACATGGGCAGCGGCCTCGTCACCGGAATCGCCGGCCTCGTGGGCCTGCACGGCGAGAACGGCTGGGTCTGGGAAGGCGACTCCCACTTCTGGTCGAACCTCGGCAACGCCTGGATGGGCAAGCTAGAGGAGATCGGCGGCCTGGTCGGCCTGCACGGCGAGAACGGCTGGGTCTGGGAGAAGGACTCCCACTTCTGGTCGAACCTGGGCCACAACTGGAAGGAAATGGCCCACTCCTTCGTCCCATGGCGGGAATGGGGTGACCGCCCCGGCTACGTCATCACCACGACCGCCATCAACGTCGCCACCATCGGCGTCGGCGCCCTCGTGAAGAAGCTCCTCGGCCGCAGACACGGCGGCGGAGGCGGCGACGACCACGACAGCCGTCCCGGCGACGCCGACGGCGACGGCAAACTCGACGGCGGCACCGAGTCCACGAACACCGATTCCGGCCCGACCACGAAAGAGCTCCAGGACAAGACCAACGAGCTCGACCCCGACTCCGGTGACCTGGACGACCTCCAGAAGTCCCTGGACGACGCCGAGTCCCTCCCCGACCGCGAACCGGCCCAGGTCGGCGGCCGAGAAGAAGGCGACCCCGGGACCCCGGGCGGCGAGAACGACACCGGAACCCCCAAGGGCAACGGCACCCCAGGCGACCGCGACCCCGGAGGCGAGAACACCCCCGGCGGCGAAGGAAAGCCAGACGGCAACGACAACCCCACCGGCAACGAAAAGCCAGAAGGCGACAACACCCCCGGCGGCAACGGCAAGCCGGACGGTGACGGCACCCCGGGCAGCGGCAAGCCGGACGGCGATGACACGCCAGACGGTGACGGCAAGCCCGAGGGCGATGGCACCCCAGAGGGAGACGGGAAGCCAGAGGGCGATGGCACCCCAGAGGGAGACGGAAAACCCGACGGCCAGAACGCCCCCGAAGGTGACGGCAGTCCCAGTAACCCCAACGACCCGCCGAACGACCCGCCGGGTGACGCCGACCCCGACGGAGGAAACGACGAGCCCGACCCCGAGCGGGAGCAGAAGCTCAAGGACGCTGACGATCTCGAAGACTCCCTCCGTAAGGGCGGGCTCTCCTCCGAGGACATCGACCGGCTGCGTGGCGACAACCCGCGCGACGGTGATCAGTGGCAGCGGCTCGCATCTGCGCTCAAGCAGGGTTTCGGGAAGAAGGTCCTCAAGGCGAATCCTGATCTACACACGGATGCGCTGCGGTTCGCGATAGAGGGGGCGGACAATCCGCGCGAGATCGCATACCGTTTCGAGTACTACAAGGCGCGCTTCGACGAGATGATGAAGCAAGTCAAACAAGACCTTCACGACGGCGTTCTCCAGCAGGGGAACAAGAGCAATGCGCAGCA
The DNA here is from genome assembly GCF_019175365.1 of Actinomadura graeca. Classification (NCBI taxonomy): domain Bacteria; kingdom Bacillati; phylum Actinomycetota; class Actinomycetes; order Streptosporangiales; family Thermomonosporaceae; genus Actinomadura; species Actinomadura graeca. The sequence continues at coordinate 6,205,938 of NZ_CP059572.1, forward strand.
TGCCGGCGAGCGTTTCAAGAACATTGATATCCGGGAAGAACTGGAGCTGGATCAAAGGCAGGTACACGAGAGCCGACCGAACCCGGAAAATGCACGTATCGATCCGACCCTTTCAGAGGGCGCTAGGGTGGATGCCGTGCGCAGGCAGGCCGGCCAGATCGGTATGGGGCACGAGACGTCTGCGGCATACCATGCGCGTAAACACTACAGTGAACTTCCACCGGAAGAACGCCATGGCAATTATGTTCGTGATTTCATGGACAGCGCCGAACGTACCGTCCGCGAAGGAAGGATGGTGGAGAGCAAGTTCGTGGATGGTGTGGAGCGCCAACTCTACATACGCAAGGTGGGCAACCGCAGGCTGGAGGCGCTGGTGACAGTACGGCCGGACGGTAGACTTACCATGCCGACTTTCGGTGAACAAAAGATCTATGACGGTGATGTCTAGTGTCTGCTGTCAGAGAAATCCTCGAAGAAGCGTGGCGAGACCGCCTCAGCAGTATGCGCGAGCGTGCGGCCTGGCTCGAGGCGGTGGATCCGGACGGCCAGGACGACGAGGGCAGGGCAGTGATGGAGAGCCTTCTGTCCGTCTATGGTGATCTAGCCCAGTGGGGGTCGGCCGATCCGGGCGAGGCACAAACCCTCCGGGCTCGGGTGCGCCGACCTGAGTTGGTCACCGTCCTGCAGGGGCAGCGTGCGCAGGTGAGCTTGTCCATTTTTGCCAGCGACGGCGAGGAGAACGCGCTGCGGGGTCGTGTCGATCGTTATCGGCAGGCCTGTGAGCACCGGTCCGCGCTCAAGATGCTGATGGACGACTATGACGAGGTCATCGTCGATCAGTTCACACAAGAAGCCGTCGAGGACTTCGACGAGGAACTGCGGGACGTGGCCGACGACGCCACTCCCGTTCACCGGACGCAGATCCCTTCCTGGGCGCCTCGGTCGCACTGGTGGTGGTGGAAGCCCGACCCGATCAAGTTGACAATGCGCGAGTACCGCAGGCGCATATATGCAGGCGATCTTGAGGATGACGAGAGCTCCGCGCCGGGCACGGCTGATTGGCTGAGGTGCGGGGACAAGAAATGTTGGTGCTTCACCGCACCGGGCTGATCCGTGCAGGCAACTGCCACTGAGAGCCGGTACTGCTCATGACGGCGGTGGGCGAAGAACTCGGCGGGACGTGGCGGAAGCGGCTCGACGGGATGCGTGGGCGCGTGGCGTGGCTGGAGACGGTGGATCCCCCTGGTCGGCGTCTTGCGTGGCGATCGCGTGCAGGCCGCGGTGAGTTCCTACGCCGTTAATGGGGAAACGTATGCGCTGGAGGAAGATTCCCTCCTGGGCTGCCCGGACGCATTGGTGGTGGAAGCTCGAACCAATCTTTATGACCATGCGAGAGTGCCTAAGCCGCATTTTGCGGTGTGGGGATGGGGAGTGCTGGTGTTCTGCGGCGCCGGGGTGAGGGGTGCGGGATGCTGGTGCTTTGGTGTGCCGGGTTGAGGACGTGGAGGGGGCGGCATGGCCAGTGAGCGGGATCCTGCGGCCGGGCGGGTTCGTCTTGATCCGGAGGAGATGAACCGGCGGCTTCGGGGGGACGTCGGGGAGATCGAGGCGCTGGGGCGGACCGGGGCGCGGGTCGATGTGGGGCTTGGTGATGCGACCGTGCCGGGGCAGGTGCGGGCGCTGGCGGGGCGCGTCGGGTTCGAGTCGCCGGTGGAGGCGGCCGCGGTGTCGATCCGGCGGATCTCGGAGCTTCCCGCCGCGGAACGGGGGGACGGGGCGCCGTTCAGGCCGTATCACGATGCCGCCGGACGGACGGTCGCCGAGGGCGAGCTGGCGGCGCACACGACCGATGCGGGGACGCGGCGGCTGGTGTTCCGCCGGGAGGCTCCCGTCGCGGCGGGGATCACGGTGACGTTGGAGGCGGCCGTGCGGGTCGCGGCGGACGGCTCGGTGTGGCTGGACTCCTTCGGGTGGCCTGATTCCGACGTTCCGATCTACGTCTTCGGTGGCACCCGTGAGGGGTATCTCGCCGAGGCGATCGCGGAGTTGCGGGCGGAGCAGCCGTTCGACCAGGTCATGCTGTTGGTTTTCGCCACCGGGCTGGGGTTCCCCGAGGGCGGGGACGAGGCGCGGCGGGCGGAGCTGGCCGGGCTCGTCGGCGAGCGCCGCGGGCGGCTGGCCGGTTATGTGTCGCAGGCCGAGAGCTACGCCGCGGCCGCCCGGGCTGGGGCGTTCGGGGCGTGTCTCTACCGGTCGGCGCTCGAAGTCCTCTTCGAGGGTTATCTGGGCAGTGCCGCCTTGTCCCTGGTCGACCAGGAGGAGATGGACGACATCGATGAGGAGCTGCGGGAGGCCCTGCAGGAGGGGGACCCGCTGCCTCCCAGGGCGATACCGCCCGGCACGCCCGCCCATCACTGGTGGTGGGCGCTCGCCGCCGAACTCTGAGGTCCCCGGCCGTCCCGTATCGTGCGGCCATGCGTTTCGGGGTGCTGGGGCCGGTCGCCGTCTGGACCGACGACGGGGGGCTCGTCACGGTGCCCGGGGTGAAGGTGCGGGCGCTGCTGGCGGACCTGCTGCTGCACGAGGGGCGGCCCGTCCCGGCGGACCGGCTGATCGACGACCTGTGGGGCGGGGAGCCGCCGGGGAACCCGGCGGGGGCGCTGTCGGCGAAGGTGTCGCAGCTGCGGCGGGTGCTGGAGGACGCCGAGCCGGGGGCGCGGGCGCTGGTGGTGTCGCGTCCGGCGGGGCATCTGCTGGCGGCCGAGGACGTGGACGCGCGGCGGTTCCAGGCGCTGGTGGACGAGGCGCGCCGGGCCGGGGACGCGCGGGCCAGGGCAAGGCTGCTGGGGGAGGCGCTGGGGCTGTGGCGCGGGGAGGCGTTCGCCGACTTCGCGGACGAGCCGTTCACGCGGGCGGCCGCCGCGCGGCTGGAGGAGCTGCGGTGGACGGCCCTGGAGGAGCACGCGGAGGCGCGTCTCGCGCTGGGCGAGCACGGCGCGCTGGCGGGGGAGCTGGGGGACGCGGTCGCCGCGCGGCCGCTGCGGGAGCGGCTGCGGGCCGCGCATATGCGGGCGCTGTACCGGGCGGGGCGGCAGCACGAGGCGCTGGAGAGCTACGAGCGCGGGCGGGCGCTGCTCGCGGAGGAGCTCGGCCTTGATCCGGGGGCCGGGCTGGTCGCCCTGCATCAGGCGATCCTGACGCAGGATCCGGCTTTGGACGGGCCCCGGTCGAACCTGCCGGTCCCGGCGGGCGAGCTGATCGGGCGGGAGGGGGCGGTGGCCGAGATCCGCGCGCGGCTCGGCGCCGACCGGCTCGTGACGCTGACCGGTCCCGGCGGGGTCGGCAAGACCCGGCTGGCCATCGAGGCGGCGGCGGGGCTCGCGGACGCGTTCGCCGACGGTGTGTGGATGGCCGAGCTTGCCGGGGTGGAGCGCGCGACGGTGCCGGATCTGGCCGAGACGGTGACGGCGATCCTGGACGTCCGGGACCGGCCGGGGGAGCACGGGACGTCCCTCGACCGGCTCGCGGCAGCGCTCGGGGCGCGGCGGCTGCTGCTCGTCCTGGACAACTGCGAGCATGTGATCGACCAGGCGGCGGAGCTGGCGGAGCGGCTGCTGCGGCGGGTCCCGGGGGTGCGGGTGCTCGCGACGAGCCGGGAGCCTCTCGGGCTGCCCGGCGAGGTGGTGTGGGCCGTCCCGCCGCTGGAGGTGCCCGGCCCGGACGACGGGCCGGAGGAGGCGGCGCGGGCGGGCGCGGTGCGGCTGTTCGCGGCGCGGGCGGAGGCGGCGTCGCGGGGGTTCCGGCTGGACGCGGGGACGACCGCGGCGGTCGCGGTGCTGTGCCGCAGGCTCGACGGCATCCCCCTCGCGCTGGAGCTGGCGGCGACGCGGGTCCGGACGCTCGGCGTGGAGGGGCTCGTGACGCGCCTGGACGACCGGTTCCGGGTGCTCGCGGGCGGCCGCCGGGGCGCGCCGCCCCGGCAGCGGACGCTCACCGCGATGATCGACTGGAGCTGGGACCTGCTCACCGGGCCGGAGCGGGCCGTGCTGCGGCGCCTCGCCGTGCACGCGGACGGCTGCGCGGTGGAGTCCGCCGAGGCCGTCTGCGCGGGCGGGGACGTTCCCCCGGCGGAGGTCCTCGACGTGCTCGCGCGGCTGGTCGACCGGTCGCTGGTCGTGATGTCCGAGCGTCCGGGGGAGGGGCCCCGGTACCGGCTGCTGGAGTCGGTCGCCGCGTACGGCGCGGACCGCCTGCGGGAGGCCGGGGAGCACGACAGGACGCGTGACCTGCACGTCCGGTATTACACCGGGCTGGCGGAGCGGGCGGAGCCGCTGTTGCGCGGGCACGACCAGGCGCGGTGGCTGCGGGTCCTGGACGTGGAGACCGCGAACCTGCGGGCGGCGTTCGACGCGGCGGCGGGACGCGGTGACGCGGACTCGGCGCTGCGGATGGCGGGTGCGCTCGGCTGGTACTGGTTCCTGCGGGGACGGCTGTCGGAGGCGCTGCGGTCGCTGGACGCGGCGCTCGCGCAGCACGGCGGCGGATCCTGGCCGAGGGCGCGGGCCGCCGTGTGGCGGGCCGGGCTCGGCGCGCTCGCCGGTGCCGGGACGGACTGGACGGCGCGCCGGGACGCGGCGCTCCGCCTCGCCGACGAGGCCGGTGACGCGGCGCTCGCCGCGTGGGCGCGGTGGTTCCTCTCCTTCGCCGGGTTCGAGATCGACGACGTGGCCGTGGCGGCGGGCGTCCTGGACGAGGCGCTCGCGGCGTTCCGCGCGTCCGGCGACACGTGGGGCGAGGCGGCGGCGCTGATGCTGCGGGCCAAGCAGGCGCATGCGCTCGGCGACCCGGAGTCCCTGGGGCGCGACGCCGAGCGGGCCGGCGCGCTGTTCGGCGACCTCGGCGACCGGTGGGGGCGGGCGCAGGCACTGGAGTGGCTCGGCGGCATGGCGGAGCTGACCGCCGACTACGACCGGGCCGACCGGCTGCACGGCGAGGCGCAGCGGATGGCCGAGGAGCTGCATCTGTGGCCGGACGTCGCCGTCCGGCTGGCGTGGCGCGGGTGGGTCGCGCACCTGCGCGGCGCCCAGGACGAGGCGCGCCGGCTGGCCGGGCGGGCGCTGCGGATCGCCTCCGAGCAGGGGCACGCGCAGGCGGTGACGTTCGCCGAGATCGTCCTCGCGCTGGCGGCGCGCCGGGACGGGCGGCTGGACGAGGCGGAGGAGCGGCTCACCCGGCTGCTCAAGGCCGTCCCGCCGGGGGAGTTCCCGCCGCTGTTCCTGCCGCTGCTCCAGACCGGGCTCGGGCACGTCGCGGAGGCGCGCGGTGACGCGGCGGCGGCGCTGGAGTTCCAGCGCGACGCCTTGGCCACCGCGATCACCCTGGACGCGCCGCGCGACCTGGTGTTCGCCGTCGAGGGCCTGGCGGCGGCGCTGAGCCTGCGGGGCCGCCACGAGCAGGCGGCGGAGCTGCTCGGCAAGGCGGCCGCGATCCGGAAGGCGTCGGGGCTGCGCCCCGGGCCCGCCGAGCAAGACGACATCGGCCGCGTCACCGGGCGGGTCCGCGCGGCGCTGGGCGACGGGGCGTTCGCCGCGGCGGCGGACGCGGGCGCCGCGCTCGACCCCGGCGCGATCCTGGACCGGCTCGATCGCCGATGGTGATAGTGGGGGAATGACGATCACCTTCCGCCGCCCCGGCCTCGTCTGCACCGACCACTTCCTGGACGTCCCGCTCGACCACGCCGCGCCGGACGGGCCGTCCGTCCGCGTCTACGCGCGTGAGGTCGCCGCGGCGGGCAAGGAGGACGCGGATCTGCCGTGGCTGCTGTTCCTCCAGGGCGGCCCCGGCTACAAGGCGAACCGGCCGGGCGCGGGGTCGGGGGCCTGGCTGGACCGGGCGCTCCGCGACTACCGGGTGCTGCTCCTCGACCAGCGCGGCACCGGCCGCAGCACGCCCGCGAACCGGCAGACCCTCCCGTCCGATCCCCAGGAGGCCGCCGCCTGCCTGCGGCACTTCCGCGCCGACTCGATCGTGCGGGACGCCGAGCTGCTGCGCCGCCACCTCGTCGGCGACCGCCCGTGGAGCGTCCTCGGGCAGAGCTTCGGCGGCTTCTGCGCGGTGACGTACCTGTCGTTCGCCCCCGAGGGGCTGAGGGAGGTGTTCATCACCGGCGGCCTGCCCAGCCTCACCGCCACGCCGGACGAGTGGTACCGGGCGTCTTACCGCAGGATCGCGGCGGCGAACGAGCGGTACTTCGCCCGCTACCCCGGTGACCAGGACGTCGCGCGCAGGATCGTCGCGCGCCTGGAGGAGGCCGACGAGCGACTCCCGGGCGGGGAGCGCCTGTCGGCGTGGCGCTTCCAGACCGTCGGCATGGACCTGGGGCACTCGTCCCGTTTCGACGATCTGCACTATCTGCTGGAGGAGGCGTTCCTCCCGGACGGCCGCCTGTCGGACACGTTCCTGCACCAGGTCGGCGACGCGGTGTCGTTCGCCACGCACCCGCTCTACGCGGTCGTCCACGAGGCGTGCCTGGGCAACGGGATGCGGTCCGGCTGGTCGGCGGACCGGGTCCTCGCGGAGTTCCCCCAGTTCGATCCGCACGCCGACCCGTTCCGGTTCCTCGGCGAGACGATCCACCGGCGGCTGTTCGAGGAGGACCCGGCGCTGATCCCGCTGCGCGAGTGCGCGGACCTGATCGCCGAGTCGGAGTGGCCCGCGCTGTACGACGCGGAGCGGCTCGCGGCCACGACCGTCCCGGTGGCAGCCGCCGTCTACCACGACGACATGTACGTCGACCGCGACATGTCGCTGGAGACCGCCGCGGCGATCCGGGGGATCCGCACGTGGGTGACCAGCGAGTACGCGCACAACGGGCTGGCCGCCGACGCCCGGGTGCTGGACCGGCTGATCGCCCTCGTGCGCGGCGAGGTCTAGGGCTTGCGGCCCACCCCGCACAGGGTGGACGTCCGGACGGGCTCGCCGCGCCCGCACGGCTCCGGCCGCCACCGCTCGCAGCGCACGATGCCCGGCGGGACCAGGTCGAACCCGTCGAAGTAGGCGGCGATCTGCTCCGGCGGCCGGAGCCGGTACGGGACGGCGCCGGTGTCGTCGTACTCCTGCTGCGCCAGGTTGTGCGCGTCGTCGGTGTCGGTGTCGTCGTACAGCGCGAGGTAGCCGCCGCGCGGCAGCGCGGCGGCCAGCCGCCGGACGACCCCGAGGGCCTCGCCGTGGTCGCCCAGGTGCCCCAGCACGCCCATCAGCAGCAGGGCGACGGGCTCGCCGAAGTCCAGCTCGGCCGCGGCGAGGCCGAGGATCCCGTCGGGGTCGCGCAGGTCGGCCTCGACGTAGCTGGTGGCGCCCTCGGGGGCGCTGGTGAGCAGCGCCTGCGCGTGGGACAGCACGAGCGGGTCGTTGTCGATGTACACGACGTGCGACTCCGGGGCGACCCGCTGGGCGACCTCATGGGTGTTGTCGGCGGTCGGCAGGCCCGTCCCGCAGTCGAGGAACTGCCGGACGCCGGCCTCGCCCGCCAGGTAGCGGACGGCCCGCGTGAGGAAGGCACGCCCGCCGCGCGCGATGTCGAGGATGCCGGGGTACGCCTCGACGTACCGGTCGCCCGCGGCCCGGTCGACGGGATAATTGTCCTTGCCGCCCAGCCAGTAGTTCCAGATACGCGCCGAATGCGGGACGGTCGTATCGATCACCGGCGAATCGGGCGCTGGAGACTCCTCGGGCACGGGGGGCACCTGCGCTCCTTCCATCGTCCTGTTCCCCCTGTACCCCAGGGAATTCGGCGCCCAATCCCGAACGGTGAGGAACCCGTCACGGGAATCGGCGAGGCCGGACCGCGGAATGTTGCGAAAGGTAAAAGAAAGATGGGACGGGCTTGTCGCCTTCGCGCCCGTCGTTGATCATCGGCGTCTATGTGGCATCCGGGGCTGGTGGCCAGGCGGATGGCCGGTGACCGGACGCTGGTCCTGGCCGCCTGCGCGACGGCGCTGTTCGCCACGACCGTCCTCGCCGCGCTGTACGGCTACACGGGGTCGGTCACGAGGGAGGGGCTCCGGCGCACCCTCGCCGAGGCCGCCTTCGACTCGGCCGGGACGAGGATCGCCGGGCACGTCCCGAGCGGTGGCCTCGACGCCGCGCGCGCCCAGGTCGACGGGGCGCTGCGCCAGGTGTACCGGGACATTCCGCTGACCGTCTCGGTGGGCGTGCGGAGCGATTCCTACACCCTTCCCGGGCAGGAGCGGAGCGAGCACCCGGAACTGACCGCCTTCGAGAGCTTCACCGGGATCGAGCAGCACGCCCGGCTGACGCAGGGGCGCTGGCCCGGCGGGAACGCGGCGCGGGGCGCCGAGGTCGAGGCCGTCCTGCCGGGCGCGGCGGCCCGCACGCTGCGGGTCGGCGTCGGGGACCCGCTCTCCCTCCGCGGACGCGTCGACACGGCGTCGGCCGTGCGGGTGAAGGTCGTCGGGCTGTTCGAGGTGAACCGGCAGGACGACTACTTCTGGCAGGGCGACCGGCTGATCACGACCGGGGCCGAGCGCCTCGACTACACGACGTACGGGCCGTTCGTGGTGCGGCCCGAGGTGTTCGCGGGCCGTTTCACCGGCTCCGGCGCCGACGCCCGGTGGACGGTCATGCCCGACCTGCGGCACGTGGACACCGGGGACCTCGCGGCGCTCGGCCGCCGCGTCGCCGGGACCCGCGCCGCCCTGGAGAAGGGCGGCGGGACGCAGTACACCACGGTGACGAACCTCCCAGCGCTGACGGACCGGCTCCACGGGGCCGTCATGGTCGCGCGGTCGACGATGCTGATCCCGGTGCTCCAGCTCGTGATGCTGGCGGGGTACGCGTGGGTGCTGGTCGCGCGGCTGCTGGCCGACCACCGGCGCGGCGGGGTCGCGCTGCTGCGCACCCGCGGCGCCGGGATGCGCCAGCTCGCCTGGCTCGGCCTCGCCGAGGGGGCGCTGATCGTGCTGCCCGCCGCGGTGCTGGGCCCGCTGCTGGCGGCGCCGCTGCTGCGGCTCGCCGGGAGGGCGCCGGCGGTGCGGGCGGCCGGGCTGGACCTGGACGCGGGCCCGCTCGCGCCGCTGTGGGCGGTCTCGGCCGTCACCGCCGTGGCGTGCGCGGTCGCGCTGACCGTCCCGACGCTGCGCGGCGCCAACCGCACGTTCGTCGAGGTGCAGGCCGGGATGGGCCGGACGGCGCGGAGCAGGCTGCGCGGGTCCGGCGGCGATCTCGCGCTGCTGCTCGTCGCCGCCCTCGCGGTCTGGCAGCTCTCCCGCTACGGCGCCAGCGGGACGGGCGGGACGAGCGGCGCGGACGGTGCCGCAGGCGGCACGTCCGGCATCGACCCGGTCATCGTGTCCGGCCCCGCGCTGGCGCTCCTCGCCGGAGGGGTGCTGCTGCTGCGCCTGGTGCCGGTCGCGTCGCGGATCGCCGAGCGCGTCACCGCCGGGGGCCGCGGCCTCGCGCCCGCGCTCGGCGCACGGCAGGTCGGCCGCCGCCCGCTCCGGTACGCGGGACCGGCGTTGCTGCTGGTCATGGCCATGGCCGTGGGGGTGCTGTCGGTGACGACGATGGCGACCTGGCGCCGTTCACAATCCGACCAGGCCGATTTCCAGACCGGCGCCGACCTGAGGTTGGAGCGGTCCGGAAAGCCCGGTGCCCCGGCCGCGCTCGGCCAGGGCGGACGGTTCGCGGCCCTCCCCGGCGTCACCGCCGCGACCGCCGTGCTGCGCGAGGACGCCAACGTCGGCTCGACCGCCGGGACGCTGCTCGCCGCCGACACCAGGGCGCTGGCGCCGATCCTGCGCGTCGGGCCCGGGCTCCGGGACGGGCTGCGGCTCGGCGAGCTGGCCCGGGCCCGCCCGGCGGTGCCCGCGCTCGCGTTCCCCGGGCGTCCCGGACGGCTGCTGTTCGACCTGCGGCTCCGCAGGCTGCCCGGCAAGCCCCCGCCGCAGCTGGACCCCGACCCTCCGCCCCTGAGGGGCACCTACCAGGTGGCGGCCACCATCGAGGACGCGCGGGGGCTCGCGCAGCGGGTCGTCCTGGACGGGCTCCGGCCGGACGGCCGCACCCGGACCGTCGCCGTCGACTCCGCCGAGCTGGCGGGTCCCGGAGGGCTGCCGTCCTACCCGCTGTCGCTGCGCGGCCTGCACTACGTCTTCGACGACAACGACCGGTCCGGGCCGCTCGAACTCGGCGTGCTGCGCGTGCGCGGCGAGGGCACCGGGGACGCGACGGCGCCCGCCGGGATCCGCTGGAACCTGCTGCAGGAGCCCGCCGACGACCCCCGCTCCCCGGAGGCGGCAGGGAAGGGAGCCGGGAGTGTCACGCCGACCCTGAGGATCCCGGCGACCCCCGGCGTCCACGGCTGGGACATCGGCACCGGCAGGACCCTGCACGCGATGGCCGCCACGTCGCCTCCCGGCCCGCGCCGGCCCGCCGGGGAGCGCGTCCAGCCCGCCGTGCCCGGCGTCATCACCGCCGAGACGGCCAGGCGCGCCCGCGTGGGCGCCGGCGGCACCGTCACCCTCGACACCGCCGACGGCGGCCAGCCGGTCAGGGTCGCGGGGATCGTCCGCGCGCTGCCGGGCACGCCGCCCGGCCGGCCCGCCGTCCTGGTGGACCTGCCGACGCTGACCGAGCTGCGGCTCGCCGCCGCCAGCGCCGCGCCCGGCAGCACCCGTCCGGGCGAGTGGTGGGCGTCGGCGCGCGACGGCCGCACCGCCCCCGCCGCGCGGGCGATGGCCGCCCACCCCGCCTGGGGCACCGTCGCCGGGGACCGCGCCGCGCTGCGCTCCCGGCTCCGCGACGCGCCGCTCGGCGCCGCGCTCCAGGGCGCGCTCGTCCTCGGCTTCGGCGCGGCGCTGGTCTTCGCGTTCATCGCGTTCGCGGTGAACGCCGCCGTGTCGGTCCGCGAGCGCGCCCGGGAGTTCGCCGTGCTGCGCGTCCTCGGCGTCCGCCCCCGGCAGATGACCGGGATGCTGGCCGTCGAGCAGGCGTTCCTCGTCGCGGTCGGCCTGCTGGGCGGGCTGCTGCTCGGCCTGGTCGTGGCGCGGCTGGTCATCCCGCACATCGTGCTCGGCGTGCAGGCGGCGCCGCCGTACCCGCCCGCCGACCTGGTCGTCCGGTGGCCGGTCGTGCTCGCCATGCTCGGCGGGGTCGCCGCGGGCTTCGGCCTGGTGCTGCCCCTGGTGATCCGCGTGCTGCGCCGCCGCGACCTCGGCGCCGGGCTGCGCGCGGGGGAGGACGGATGAACGGCCCGCTCCTGAACGGCGCGTGGGCGCGGCTCGCCCGCGAGCAGCGGGCGCCGCTCGTGGCGCTGGCCGCGATGACGTTCGTGACCGCGCTGCTCGCGGTCACCGTCCCGGCCCGTGTCGCCGCCGGGTACGACCGCGCCGCCGGTGCCGCGGTGTCGGGCCAGGACGTCCGGGTCGAGGCGCGGACGGACGCGGCCACCCTGGGCCGGTTCCTGCCGCTCGCCGATGACGTGACCGTGCGGTCCGCGACCTGGTATGACGACCTGCCCGCCGACCTCCGGCGGGTCGTCGGGGCGCCCGAGACGTCCGTCGGCACCAACGAGATGGCCACCGCCGGCCCGTTCCTCGAACCGCGCCTGGTCACCCTCGCCTGGGATCCCGGCGCGCTCAAGCGCGTCCGCTTCGTCGCGGGGACGCCGCCGGAGGACCCGCCCGGCGACGGCCCTGCCGACGGCCCAGGCGGGAAGCGCGGCCAGGAGATCCAGGTCGCCGTCTCCAAGGCGTACGCCGACAGGTTCGGCTACCGGCCCGGGACGCCGCTGGACCTGTCCGGCGGCGACGCGGGAGCGCCCCCGCGGCAGGGCGCCGAGGGCCTGCGGGCCCGGGTCGCCGGTGTGTACGTGCCGCGGGACGCCGCCGACCCGTACTGGACGGCCCGCGCCGACATGCTCTGGGTCAGGACGGAGCTGCGCGGCGAGGGCGTCCGCGTCCACATCGGGACGGCGCTCGCCAGCGGGGGCGGGTATTGGCGGCTCGCGCACGGCGCCCCCGGCCGCAGGCTCACGGTCTCCTGGCGGTTCCCCGTGGACGCCGGGGCGGTCGGCCGCGGCACCGCCTCCGGCATGGCCGCCGACCTGGAGGCGTACCGCGCCGCCGTGCGGAACCGCGGCGACCTCTTCCCCTGCGCGGTCGTCACCGCGCTGGACGCCCGGCTGAGGTCCTACGCCGGGCAGCTGCGCAGCGGCGAGGCGGTCATCGCGCTGACGCTCAGCGGGCTCGCCGCGATCGCCGCCGGGGTCCTGCTCCTCGGCGCCGGGATGCTCGGACGGCGGCTCGGCCCCGTGCTCGCCACGATGCGGGCGCGTGGCGCGTCCCTCCGCCAGCTCGCCGCGCCCGCCTGCGGGCTTCCGGCGCTGGCCGTCCTGCCCGCGGCCGCCGCCGGGTCCGGCGCCGGGCTGCTCCTGGACACGGGCCCGCCCCAGGCGGCGTCGGCCTGCGCGGTGGGCGCGCTCGTCGTGCTGGTGCTCGCGCTGCCGGCCGTCACGATCGTCCGCGACCACGGCGCCGGCGAGCGCGGCGGCGGGCTCGCCGCCGTCACCGGGCGCCGCGGCGACCTGGTCGTGGCGCGTCCCTCCCGGAGAAGGCTCGTCCTGGAGGCGCTCCTGATCGTGCTCGCCGCGATGGGCGTCGTGCTGCTGCGCGGACGCGGCGCCGGCGCCGGCGCCGACCCGCTGATCGCCGCCGTCCCGGTGCTGCTCGGCGCGGCCACCGGAGTGCTGGTGCTGCGCGTCTACCCGTACCTGCTGCGGGCCCTCGGCCGGACGATGCGCCGCGGGCCGGGCATCGTCGCCTTCGTCGGCGTCGCCCGCGCGTCCCGGCAGGGCGTCCTCGGCGCGCTGCCGCTGGTCGTGCTGCTGCTCGCCGCGGCCGTCGCCGGGTTCGCCGCGACCGTCGGGGCCGCCCTGGAGCGCGGGCAGGACCGCGCGGCGTGGGCCGTGGTCGGCGCCGACGCCCGCGTCTCCGCCGAGCTGCTCGACCGGGGCGCCGTCGCCCGCGTCCGCGCGCTGCCCGGTGTGCGGGACGCCGTCCCCGCCCGGATCGTGCGGGACCTGCGGCCCGCGTCCGGGCCCGTCCGGGTCACGCTGATCGCCATCGACCTGGAGGGCTACCAGAGGGTCGCGCCGGGCCGTCTGCCCGCGCACCCGCGCGGCGCCCTGCTGTCCCCGGCCGCGGCCGGCGAGCTCGGCACCCGGCCCCTCACGCTGAGCAGCCCCAACTTCCCGGAGATCCGCGTCGAGCCGTCCGGGCGGATCGACGACTTCCCCGGCGTGCCGCACGGCACGCCCTTCGTCGTCGTCCCCTTCCGCGCGCTGACCGGCACCGGCGCGGTCCCGAGCACCGTGTACGTCCGCGGCGACCCCGGCACGGCCGCGCTGCGCGGCGCCCTCCAGGCGTCCCTGCCGCCGGGGCTCCTCGGCGGCGACCCCTATCGGGAGGTCCAGGTCAGGCGGGACGTGCTGGACGGCATGAGGCGGGCGCCGATGGTCGGCGTCGTCCAGGACACCTTCCGGGACGCCGCGCTCCTCGGCGCCGCCTACGGGCTGCTCGCCGTGCTGCTCGTGCTCGTCGTCGAGGCGCGCTCCCGCGGCCGCGGCCTCGCCCACCTGCACGTCCTCGGGCTCACCCGGCGGCAGGGCCGCCGCCTCGCCGTGGTGGAGATCGCCCCGGTACTGCTGTCGGCGGCCGGCGCCGGGTGGGTGCTCGGGCTGCTGCTGCCCGGCGTCACCGGCCCCGTCGTGGACCTGCGCCCCTACACCGGGGGCCACGCCGTCTCCAACCACGCGGCCGACCCGGCGGCGCTGCCCGCGCTGCTCGCCGTCCTGCTGCTGGCCGCCGCCACCGCCGTGGCCGTCGACCGCGCCTTCGACACCCGGCATGATCTTGCCGCCGTCCTGAGGACGGGAGACTGAGAGGATGGGCACGGGGAGGATGGACACGGGCAGGATGGACACAGCGAGGACGGACACCGGGAAGGCGGGCGGGGCCCCCGGCCTGGCCGAGCTGGAGCGCCGCGCCGCCGAGCGCGGCCCCGCCTACGGCGAGGGCGCGCACATCGTCTGCGACAACCTCGTCCGCATCTACAAGACCGACGGCGTCGAGGTCGTCGCCCTCCAGGGCCTGGACCTGCTGATCGACCCGGGTGAGCTGGTCGCCGTCGTCGGCGCCTCCGGGTCCGGGAAGTCCACCCTGCTCAACATCCTGTCCGGGCTGGACGTGCCGACCGCCGGCGTCGCCCGCGTCGCGGGCTCGGACCTGCTCACGATGGCCTCCAGGGAGCGGCTGGAGTTCCGGCGCGAGAAGGTCGGGTTCATCTGGCAGCAGACCGGGCGCAACCTCCTCCCGTACCTGACCGCCGTCCAGAACGTCGAGCTGCCGATGCGGTTCGCCGGGCGGTCGCGGCGGGCCCGCGCCACCCGCGCCGCCGAGCTGCTCGGGATGCTCGGCGTCGGCGACTGCGCGGGACGGCGGCCCGGTGAGCTGTCCGGCGGGCAGCAGCAGCGCATCGCGATCGCCGTGGCCGTCGCCAACGAGCCGCACGTCGTCCTCGCCGACGAGCCGACCGGCGAGCTGGACACCGGCACCGCCGCCGAGGTCTTCGGCGCGCTCCGCCGCGTCAACGAGGAGCTCGGCACCACCACCGTCGTCGTCACCCACGACGCGCGGGTCGCCGAGCGCGTCGACCGCACCGTCGGCATCCGCGACGGCCGCACCAGCAGCGAGGTCCGCCGCCGCGACGAGGCGGACGGCACCCGCGTCAGCGAGGAGTACGCCGTGCTGGACCGCGCCGGACGCGTGCAGCTGCCGCGCGGGTTCACCGAGGCCCTGGACATGCGCGACCGGGTCCGGCTCGCGCTGGAGGACGACCACGTCGGCGTCTGGCCCGACCGGGAGGAGGACCGATGACCGGCCCGATGGTCGCGGTCGAGGGCCTCACCAAGGTCTACCGGTCCGGCAAGGTCGAGGTCCCGGCCCTGCGCGGCGCGTCCTTCACCGCCGCCCGGGGCGAGCTGGTCGCGATCCGCGGCCGCTCCGGCTCCGGGAAGACCACCCTGCTCAACCTGATCGGCGGCCTGGACGTCCCCGACTCCGGCACCGTCCGGGTCGACGGCCGGGACGTCGGCGCCCTCTCCGAGGACGCGCTGCTCGCCCTGCGCCGCGACGCCGTCGGGTTCGTCTTCCAGTCGCACGGGCTGATCCCCGTCCTGTCGGCCGCCGAGAACGTCGAGGTCCCGCTCCGCCTCGCCCGCACCGCCCCGGCCGAACGCGACGAGCGCGTCCGCGTCCTGCTGGCGATGGTGGGCCTCGCCGATCACGCGGGGCAGCGGCCGAACGAGCTGTCCGGCGGGCAGCGCCAGCGCGTCGCCATCGCCCGGGCCCTCGCCAACCGGCCCCGCCTCGTCCTCGCCGACGAGCCCACCGGCCAGCTCGACTCCGAGACGGCCGCGGCGATCATGCCGCTGCTGCGCGCCGTCGTCGCGAGCGAGGGCGTCACCGTCCTCGTCGCCACCCACGACGCCGCGCTGCTGTCCGAGGCCGACCGGGTGCTGAGCCTGGAGGACGGCGCCGTCACCGAGACTCCCGTCCCGGCAAGCCGAACCGTCCCCCCGGGGACATACCGCGGACCGATCCCCGCACGGGAACATGCGGTGACCCCGGAGGACGAGGAGAGCGCGTGCGGACTGCCCTGCGAGCCGGCGACCCCACCTCCGTCGGCGGGTACACCGTGAAGGAACGGCTCGGCGCGGGCGGCATGGGCACGGTCTACCTCGGCGAGGACGTCACCGGGGCGCCCGTCGCGGTCAAGGTCGTCGACCCCGCGCTCCTGTGCCGCCAGGACGGCGCGGTCCCCGGGCGGTATCGCCGCGAGATCGCCGCGCTCCGGCGGCTCGACCGGCGCTGCACGGCCGCGCTCCTCGACGCCGACCCGGACGCCGACCCCGCCTACCTGGTCATCGAGTACGTCGACGGCCCCTCCCTGGAGGACACCGTCCGGCGGGACGGCCCGCTGCGCGGCGCGTCCCTGGAGGAGGTCGCGGTCGCGGTCATCGCCGTCCTGGAACACCTCCACGCCGAGAACGTCACCCACCGGAACCTGAAGCCGGGGACCATCCTCCTCGGCCCGCACGGGCCGCGCGTCAGCGGTTACAGGATCGCGCTCCCCGCGGGGCGGTACCCTCGGGCCGCCGACGACGAGACGCGCAGGACGCTGCCGTACCTGGCGCCCGAGCTGCTGCTCGGCGAGTGCCCCGGCCCGGCGGCCGACGTGTTCGCCTGGGCCGCGACCGTCGCGTACGCCGCGTCCGGCGCCCCGCCCTACGGCACCGGCCACTGGACCGTCCAGCACCGGACGGAGCCCGGCGGGCCGCTCCTCGACGGCCTCGCGCCCCCGCTGCTCGACGCGGTGCGGCGGGGGCTCGCCCGGGACCCCGTCCTCCGCCCGACCGCCGCCGAGGCGCTGAAGTCGCTGCGCGGCCTGTCCCCGGCCGTGCTGGAGACCGCCGCGTCCGGGGTCCTGCCGGGCGGCGACGCCGACGAGTGGGCGGAGCGGGCCCGGCGCAGTCTCGGCGAGGGACGGGCCCGCCTCGCCCTCTACCAGGCCCAGCGCGGCCTTGCCCTGAACCCCCTGCACGCGCGCTGCCTCCGGTACCGCGCCGGGGCCAACCTCGCCGAGGGCAGGCCCGGCCTCCAGGACCTCCAGCTCGCCCACGACGTCGAGCCGGGCGACGCCGAGATCCGCCGCGCCTACGCGCGGGAGCTGGCCCTCGACCGGGGCGGCCGGAAGACGCACGGCCGCGCCGGTCCGGCGGACGCGCGGGAGGCCCTCCTGACGGCACTGGAGCTGGAGCCCGGCGACCCCGTCGTCACGGCCCGCTACGAGGCGTTCGCCGTGCGCGAGACGGGCTCCCCGGCCGTGCCTCCGGAGGTGCTGCGCGCCGTCCTGGCCCTGACCGCGGAGCTGCCGGACCCGCCGCCGGACGCTGCGCCCGCCGACCTCCGTAACGTCCCCGGCCTCGCCCTCGACCGCGTCGAGCTGGCCCTGAGAAACCTCGCCGGGCTGAGCCTCCCCGCCGCCACCCGGGCGCACCTGGCGTCCCGGCTGGGCGGGGCGCTCAGGCGGGAGGCGCGCAGGAACACCGGCGGCCCGCTCCGGCGCTCCGCCGCGATCGAGCGCGTGGCCGCGCTCGCGGAGTTCCTCGCCCCCGGGGACGCGACGTTCGCGAGGCTGGCCCGGGACGCCTACGGCATCCCGATGGACCCGCGGACGATCGCGGCCCCCCTCGCGGGCGCGGGCGGCGTGATCCTCGTCCTCGCCTACCTGACGCTCGCGCCGTACTGGCTGGGCTGGATGTGGGCCGTCCCGGTGGCCGCCGTGACGGGGGCGGCGCTGACCGGCCTGCTCGTCGTCGCGCTCTCGGGCTACAACGCGGTGCGGCGGCGCCTGGGGCGGGCCTTGGGCGGCGTGTCCGCGAGATGATTCGCCGACAGCGGGGCATGACCGTCCGGGCCGGGTATCGCGGCTGATCCTCGGCAACGCCGCCGCGGCCCTCGACTGGGGTCGATCAGGGGGTTCGTCGCCCCGCCCGGCGGGGGCTGAGCGCGACGGCGCGATCACCGAGACGACTTTTACGTTCTCGTGATGTTCGCCTCGCCGGTGTCGGGGCGCGGTCGGGATGTCGCGCGCCCCGGACAGCCTCCCTGCCGTGAAGGTCGCCATCGTGACCGAGTCGTTCCTCCCCCGCGTGAACGGGGTCACGGGCTCGGTGTGCCGCGTACTCGAGTACCTCGCCGCCCACGGCCACGAGGCCCTGGTGGTCGCCCCCGGCCCCGCGCCGGGCTCGTACGCCGGGGCGCCGGTGGAGCCCGTCCGCGGCGTCGCCCTGCCGTTCTATCCGACGTTCGCGGTGGGCGTGCCGACCCGCCGCGTCACCGCCGCGCTGCGCGGCTTCGCGCCGGACGTCGTCCACCTCGCGTCGCCGCTGGTCCTCGGCGCGTCCGGGCTCGCCGCCGCGCGCCGCCTGGACGTCCCGGCCGTCGCGGTGTTCCAGACCGACGTCGCCGGGTTCGCGCGCCGGTACGGGCTGCGCGGCACCGGCCCGGCGATCTGGTGGTGGCTGCGCCGCCTGCACGGCCGCGCGGACCTGACGCTGGCGCCGTCCTCGCCGGTGCTGGCGGAGCTGGAGCGGCGCGGCGTGCCCCGGCTGGCGCACTGGGGCCGGGGGGTGGACCGGCGCCGCTTCCACCCGTCCCACCGGTCGGAGCGCCTGCGCGCGCGCCTGTCCCCGGACGGCCGCGCGATCGTCGGATTCGTCGGGCGGCTCGCCGCCGAGAAACGTCCCGAGATGCTCACGCGGCTCGTCGGCGTCCCCGGCGCGCGGGTCGTGGTGGTCGGGGACGGGCCGGAGGAGGAACGGCTGCGCCGCCGCATGCCGGACGCCGTGTTCACCGGATTCCGCACCGGGACCGAGCTGTCGGAGCTGGTCGCCTCGTTCGACGTGTTCGTGCACACCGGCGCGGACGACACGTTCTGCCAGGCCGTCCAGGAGGCGCTCGCCTCGGGCGTGCCGGTCGTGGCCGCGGCGGCGGGCGGCCCGCTGGACCTCGTCCGCCCCGGGGTGAACGGCCTGCTCTACGCCCCGGACGACGGCACCGGGCTGCGGGCGGCCGTCCACACCCTCGTGGACGACGCCCGGACGCGGCGGCGCATGTCCGCCCAGGCGGTGGAGTCGGTGCGGGGCCGCGACTGGGAGACCGTCTGCGGCGGGCTGATGGACCACTACAGGGCCCTCGTCCACGGGACGGCCGAGCGGCGCGCGGAGAGCGCCGCGTGAGGGGCTTCCCGTTCGTGGTGTCGATCCACGACGTCGCGCCGTGCACCGCGGACGCCACCGCCCGCTGGCTCGCCGACCTGGACGAGCGCGGGATCCCGTCGACGCTGCTGGTCATCCCCGGGCCGTTCGGGGGCCGGGCCGCGCTGCCCGGCGACGGGCCGCTCGTCGCGTTCCTGCATTCCGCCGCCGGCCGCGGGCACGAGCTGGCCCTGCACGGCTACCTCCACGAGGGCGTGCCCGGCGGGCCGCTGTGGCGCCGCGGCGTCGACCGGGCGCTGGTCAGGGGCGCCGGGGAGTTCTGGTCGCTGAGCGGCGTCCAGGCCGTCCGGCGGCTCCGCGCCGGGCTGGCCCTGCTCGCCGAGGCGGAGATCGACGTCGTCGGGTTCACGCCGCCGGGCTGGCTGGCGTCCCCCGGCACCCGCAAGGCCCTGTCGGCGCTGGGATTCACGTACTGGACGAGCCACCTCGGCGTCCACAGCCTGCCGGGCGGCCCGGTGCGGCGGATGCCGGCGCTGTCGCACCGGCCGGGCGGCGCGGGGGAGCGCACCGGCGCCCGCGTGATGACCGGCGCCGCGCGCGCGTTCGCCAGGACGGGGGTGCCGTTCCGGATCGCGCTGCATCCGGCGGACCTCGGCAGGCCGGGCCTGCGCCGCGCCGCGCTCGCCGCCATCGACGCGACGGTCGCGGCGGGCGGGCGGCCGGTGACGTACGAGACCCTGGTGACGGCGTGAGGATCGTCCAGCTCGCCAACCTCTACAGCCCCGTCTCCGGCGGCCTCCGCACGGCCGTCG
This sequence comes from Actinomadura graeca, assembly GCF_019175365.1. NCBI lineage: Bacteria > Bacillati > Actinomycetota > Actinomycetes > Streptosporangiales > Thermomonosporaceae > Actinomadura > Actinomadura graeca. Next base: position 6,225,609 of record NZ_CP059572.1, read on the forward strand.
ACATGCTCGGCTCCGGCTACGCCGCGGCCGGGCACCGGCGCGCCCTCGTCGTCCCCGGCCCCGCCTACACGCGCCGCGACACCCCGGACGGGCCGGTCATCACCGTGCCGGGGCCCTCGGTCGCGCCCGGGTACCGGCTCGTCCTCGACCCGCGTCCCGTGCTGCGCGTGCTCGGGCGGCTCCGCCCGGACGTCATCGAGGTGTCGGACAAGGCGACCCTGACGGTCGCGGCCCGGTGGGCGCGGCGGCGCGGCGTCCGCACCGTCCTGTTCTCGCACGAGCGGCTCGACGCGATCCTCGGGCCGCGCACGCCCGGCTGGGTGCCGCTGGAGGCCGTCGCCGACCGCTGGAACCGGCGGCTGGCGGCCTCGTTCGACGCGATCGTCGTCACCTCCGCGTTCGCCGCCGCCGAGTTCGCGCGGATCGGCGCGCCGTCGCTGCACCGTGTCCCGCTGGGCGTGGACCTGGCGACGTTCCGCCCTCTCGCCATCCCGCACGCGGCCGGGGACGGGACCGGGGAGCCCGTGCGGCTCGTGCATCTCGGGCGCCTGTCGGCCGAGAAGCGGCCCGACCTCGCGATCGGCGCCGTCGCGGAGCTGGCGCGCCGGGGCGTCCGGGCGCGGCTGGACGTCGTCGGGGACGGGCCGTGCGGCCCCCGCCTGCGCGCCTGGGCGGAACGCGACCGGCTGCCCGTCCGGTTCCACGGCCACGTCGGCGGCCGCGCCGCCGTGGCCGCGCTCCTCGCGCGGGCGGACGTCGCGCTCGCGACCTGCCCGATCGAGTCGTTCGGCCTGGCCGTCCTCGAAGCGCTCGCCTGCGGGACGCCCGTCGTCGCCGCCGACCGGGGCGCCGCGCGCGAGCTGCTCGTCCCCGGCGCCGGGGCGGGGGCGGCGCCGTGCGCGGCGGCGTTCGCCGACGGCGTGCGGGAGGTGCTGCGCGTCCCGGCCGCCCGGCGGCGCGCCGCCGCCCGCGCCCGCGCCGAGCGCTACCCATGGACGACCACGATCGAGGGCATGCTGGACGTCCTGACGATCAGGACGCGACCGCGACCGCGACCAGGACCGGGGCGGTGACCGCGCCCGCGCCTCGCCTGCTGACCGAACTTGCAGTCCGGCGGCAGGTCGGGCTGCTCGAACTCACCGTCCGGGATGGGCAGCGGGGCGTCCTTCACCGTGTACCCCTCCAGCCATTTCCCGAAGGGCCCGGAACTGTTCGCGCTGTGCGGTGCGGGACCGCTCCCCATCTGCTGGCACTGGGCCAGCGTGACGCCCCAGGAGAAGCCCGCCCGGTCCCACTTGTGGCCGCGCGGTGACTGATAGAACGTCAGGTTCGCGCGTTTCTCGTTCGCCGGGGAGTCGTCCTGCCGTATCCCCGAGACGATCGCGATGGGCCCGGTCGCCATCACGTAGTCGACCTTGATCCAGCCCCAGTGGTGCCGGGACGGCCCGCCGGGCTCGTCCGGCGAGTAGTGGTCGTACTTCACCGTTCCCCGCGCGGCCCCGAACACGATCTTCCCGTTGACGAGCTTCCACGGCCCGCCGTGCGCGTCGACGATGAACCGCCGGTAGGGGTTCTCCGGATCGGCGGGGAACTTCAGCCACGCGTCCCCGGTGACATGGGCCTCTTTGAACGGCCCCGGAGCCCCTTCCCGCCCGGCCGCCCCCGGCCGCGCGCCGGGCGTCCCGTCCTGGGCCATCGCGCTCCCCGTCCCTGCCATGGCGGCCGTCGCGAGCACGGCCGTCCCGGCCAGGAGCGCGCGCTTCCCGTACCTCATGTGGGTCCCCTTTCCGCGGACGCCGCTCGCCCGCCCCCACACGCTCCCAGCGGCCGCCCCCGCCGCTCTTCCCCCGCGCGGCCGAACCGGTTCGCCCGCAGGGGGGAATGTCACTCCCGGGCCTTGCCCCGGACGTAGACCCACTCGCCGTCATGCCGTACGAAGCGGCTGACCTCATGCAATTCCCCGCGCTCGTTCCCCGCGGCGTAGTGGGCACGGAATTCCACGGTCCCCTTGTCGTCTCCGGGGCCTCCGCGCTCCGTCCGGACGATCTCCAGCCGCACCCACCGCGGCCCGGCGCCGACGTCGACGCGCTCCGGCCGCGTCGCCGGATGCCAGCTGCGCAGCAGGTACGCCTCGTCCCGCCGCGCGAACGCGCTGAACCGCGACCGCATCAGCTCCTCGGCGGTCCCCGCCCGCGCCTCCCCGCGGTGCAGCCGCCCGCAGCACTCCCGGTAGCGGACACCGGTCCCGCAGTCACATCCGGCCATCCCCCCATTCTGCGGCACAGGGGCGGCCGGCACGGTGCTGATCTTTCTTCCCCGTTCGCGTGGCAGGACCGCTACAAAGCGGGACGATTGACTCCCGTGGCGCGGCGTCCGATCATCCCTTCACGGCCGGCCCGTCACCGGTCGCGTCACACCACCGGGCGAGCACGCCGTCGCAGTGCGTGTTCGGGTGCTCTGTGGTTTTTTGTCACTGTGTGACCGAAGTGGAGGTCGTCTCATCGTCGCAGATCGGACATGCCGTGCCGTCACAGACAAGGACTGTTCCGCCACAGTCAAGTTCACCGGCGGCAGAGCAGGTGAACTTGCCCGAAGCGTCCAGTGCGGACGAGGAAGGGGGTCGCCGTGACCGCGGACCGTCAGTCCGACACCGAGGAAAAAGCCGAACGGGCACCTCGGAGCCAAGAAAAGACCACTCCATCGGCACTCGGCCGGCTTCCGGTGCTGGCCGTCAGAGCCGGACGCGGGGAGGCGACGAGCGTCCTGGTCGCCACCCTGGTCCTGATCATCTTCACCAGCGTGCTGCATCCGGACTTCCTCCGGCCGGGGCAGCTTCTCGACACCCTACAGTCGTCGGTCTACGTCGGGCTCCTGGCCTGCGGCATGGCCTATCTCCTCTCGATGCGCGAGATAGACCTGTCCGTGGGGTCGACGTTCGGGCTGACGGTGATCTGCACCGGGCTGCTCATGAACCACGGTGTGCCGGCCTGGCCGTCCGCCGGGCTGGGCATCCTGCTCGGCGCGGGGCTCGGCCTCGTCAACGCCCTGATCGTGCAGTTCATCGGAATCCCCGCGATCGTGGCGACACTGGCCACGCTGTCGGTCTTCCGCGGACTGGCGCTCGCGCTCAGCGGCGGCCAGCAGGTGACCGGGCTCCCCCTGGACAGCTCGTTCTTCACCCTGCTCGGCGGTAAGACCCTCGGGGTCCCCACGAGCGTGTGGGTGCTGGTCCTGGTGGCCGTCCTCCTTACCCTGGTGCTGCGGTTCACCCCGTTCGGGTACCGGGTGCGCGAGATCGGCTCGAACCCCGAGGCGGCGACGTTCTCCGGGATCTCGATCCCGCGGGTCCGTCTCCAGGCACTGGTCCTCATCGGACTCCTCGCGGGCCTGTCGGGTGTGCTCGGGCTTGCCTTCTTCACCTCCGGTGACCCCAACATCGGCACCGGATTCGAACTCCAGGCGATCGCCGCCGCCATCATCGGCGGGACGCCCCTGCGCGGCGGAAGCGCCACCGTCATCGGTGCCTGCCTCGGCGCGGTCCTGCTGAGCGTCGTCACGAGCGGCCTGCAGTACTTCAACATTCCCGCCAATTGGAGCGCGTTCGCGACCGGCGGAGTCATTCTCGCGGCGGTCGCACTCGACAGTCTGGTGCGGCGACGGCGGCGACGTGACGACGCCCTGCTTGGACTCTGAACACCTCTGAGGAGGGCAACGTGAAGATCAAATCTCTTACCCTGGCCACCGTGCTGATCGGCTCCGTCGCACTGGCGGGATGCGGGTCGAGCGACTCCGGCGACTCCGGCAAGAAGAAGTCCGGCACGCTGAAGATGGGCTTCATCTACGCGAGCACCACGCAGAACCCCTTCCAGGAGATGGCGTTCGGGGCCAAGGCCGCGGCGGCCGCCGACGGCAAGGTCACCCTCAACGCCGCCGCGCCGACCGGCGTCAACGGGCCCGCCCAGGTCCAGCTCTTCCGTTCCGCGATCCGGAACTCCCGCGACGGGATCGGGCTCCAGAGCCTCGCGCCCGACCTGTTCGTGCGTCCCCTCGTCCAGGCCGACGACGACGGCGTCCCGACCGTCGCCGTGGACGCCGCGCCCCCGGCCGGCACGAAGACGACGCTCTTCGTCGGCAACAGCAACACCGAGGTCGGGCGGGCGCTCGGCGAGGAGTTCATCAAGCGCGTCCCGAAGGACGCCAAGGGCGAGGTCGTCATCGGCAACGACATCCCCGGCCTCCGCCTGCTCGAGCAGCGCATCGAGGGACTGACCGCCGTCATCAAGAAGGAGCGGCCCAACCTGACGATCAAGGGGCCGTTCGACGCCAAGTCCGAGCCCACCGACAACTACAACGCCTGGAACTCGATCGTCAAGGCGAACCCGAACGCCATGGCCTACCTGGGTGTCGGCGGCCAGGACGGCGTCTCGCTGCCGCTCATCCAGAAGCAGACCGGCCGCAAGTTCCTGGCCGGATCGTGCGACATCGACCCGGCCGCGCTGAAGGCCGTCAAGGACGGGTCGCTGTTCGCCCTGTCCTCGCCCGAGCACTGGCTGAAGGGCTACGTGGCGCTCCAGCTGCTCATCGACCACCAGCGCAAGGGCACCAAGCTGCCGGAGGGCTGGTGGAACCCGGGGACGCTGGTCATCAACTCGGCGAACATCGACGAGATCATGAAGCGGCAGGTCAACGAGCAGAGCCGGACCGCGTACTTCAAGGCGATCACCCAGCAGCAGCTGTCCGACCCGTCCAAGTACCTCAAGCCGCTCGAACAGGCGAACTGAGCACCATGGCGGTACTACAGGCACGGGACATCAGCAAGTCCTACGGCGGCGTCACCGCGCTCGCGAGCGGCACGATCAGTGTCGAGGCGGGCTCGGTGCACGCGCTGCTCGGCGAGAACGGGGCCGGGAAGTCGACCATGGTGAAGGTCCTGTCCGGGACGATCCGCCCGGACTCGGGGGACCTCACCCTGGACGGGCGTCCCGTCGCCTTCCACGACACGGCCGACGCCGTGCGCCACGGGGTGGCGGTCGTGTCGCAGGAGCTGAACCTCTTCCCCGACCTCGATGTGCTCGCCAACCTCTTCCCGCTCAGGGAGCCGCGCCGCGGCCCGTTCCTGAACCGGCGCGCCATGGCCGAGGCGGCGCGGCCGACCCTCGACGGCCTCGGGCTGGACGTGGACCTGCGCACGCCGGTCGGGGAGCTCTCGCTCGGGCAGCGCCAGCTCGTCGAGATCGCCCGGGCGCTGATCGCCGAGCCGCGCGTCCTCATCCTGGACGAGCCGACCTCGGCGCTCGACCGGGACGGCTCGGACCGGCTGCTCGGCATCCTCCAGGTGCTGCGGCAGCGCCAGGTCGGCGTGGTCTTCGTCTCGCACATCCTTGAGGAGGTCATGCAGCTCTGCGACGTGATCACGGTGCTGCGGGACGGCCGCGCGGTGCTGGAGGGCGCCGACCGGAAGAGCCTCGGCATCGACGACATCGTCTCGGCGATGCTGGGCCCGCGTGCCGAGCGGGAACCGGCACCCCCGGCGGTGCCGGCCGCCCGCGGTGACCAGAAGGTGGAGCTGCGGCTGGACAAGGTGTCGGTCGAGGGCGTGATGAGCGAGGTCGACCTGCGGGTGCCCGCCGGTGAGATCGTCGGGGTCGCGGGCCTCGCCGGGTCGGGCCACCTGGCCGTCCTCGAACTCGTCGCCGGCCTCCGCAAGCCGACCCGCGGGTCCGTCCGGCTCCCCGGCGACCGCCCGGTGCCCCGCGGCCTGCGCCGCGCCATCGCGGCGGGCGTCGCGGTGGTCTCGGGCGACCGCCGGAACCGCGGGCTGATGCTCGACCAGCCGATCTGGGAGAACATCGGCCAGGTGAGGGCCATCGGCCTGAGCCGCGACGGCGTGGTCGTCCGCCGGTCGGCGCTGCGGGACCGGGCCCGCGGGCACGTCGAACGGCTCCGGATCCGGTGCCGGGACATCGAGCAGAGGGCCGGGCTGCTGTCCGGCGGCAACCAGCAGAAGGTCGTGCTGGCGAAATGGCTGGACGCCTCCCCGTCGGTCCTGCTGCTCGACGACCCCACCCGCGGCGTGGACGTGGGCGCCAAGGCCGAGATCCACGACCTGATCCGCGCCGCGGCCGCGGACGGCGCCGTGGTCGTGCTCGCCTCGACCGACCTGGAGGAGCTGGCGATGATCTGCCACCGCGTCCTGGTCTTCCATCGCGGGAAGGTGGCCGCGCGCCTGTCCGGCGACGACCTGGACCAGCACGCGATCGTCTGGACGTCCAACACGGGAGAACGGCAGTAACCCGGTCGTCCCATCGCGGTCAGGGCCCTCACCTTGAGGCGGGACCCTGACCGCGATGGCGTCACGGGGACTGCAACCAGTGATCACGCAGGTCGTGGAAGACGGCGTCATCGTCGAAATGCGCCATCTGCTCGTCACGCCAGGCCTTGTACTCCGGCGGCATGTCCGTGCGCTCGCCCTTGCGGGCCGCCTCCCTGGAGGTGAAGTAGGCCACGCCGGTGCAGGTGCCGCCGGGGCTTATGCAGAACAGCCCGCCGATCATGTCCGGCCGCAGCCGCGCCAGGGTGTGCTCGGCCTCCTCGGTCACGAACGGGCGGACCGCGTCACGGTCGAGGACCCGGGTCTGCAGAATCTGGACGAATCCGGCCTCGTCCGGGTCGCCCTGCCCGAACGTCTCCACATCGGAGCATTCCTCGACGGTGACCTCGCCGACGAACAGCCCCCGGACCTCGTCCCACCATCGCATCTGCTCCCGCCGCCTGTCGTTGCGATGGGCGGCCCTCGGGGACGTGAAGCGCAGCAGGTTGAGGTACACGCCGTCGTCGGTCACCCCGCCGGTGGTGCCGAGCCACCCCTTGGCGCCCGGGGCGACGTCCCGGTACCAGCGGTCGGCGGCCTCCCGCAGGCCCGCCGCGTCCCGCGTCCGGCCCTTGACGACCTGGATGCACGTCTTGCGCTGGCCGAACACCCGCCACCTCCCCCCATCCGACGCTATCGATCGGGGAGCAAACCGGACGTCATCGCCGGTTGAAGATCCAGCCGGGCGCACGGCCGGGCGGCGCGGGCCGTCCTAGCCCTTGCGCGCGAGCACGAGGCCGCAGCGGGGGACGCCGCCCTCGCGCACTCCGAGGGCCGGGAGCGGCACCGTCGTGACGGTGAACCCGGCGGCGGCGAGGTCGTCGCGGACCGCCTGAAGCGCGCAGGTGCGGTAGTACATGACGAACGGCGGACGCCACAGGGCGTTCCGCACCCGCATCGCCGTGTCGAACCCGAGCAGCGCCCAGTACCAGGGCGACGTGACGGGCAGGGGCGCGCTGATCGGGAAGGCGAACAGCCCGCCCGGCCGCAACGCGCGGTGCACCCCGGCGAACAGGGCGGGACGCTCGGCGGGCAGGAAGTGCCCGAGGGCTCCGAAGCTCACCGCGAGATCGAACTCCTCGGCGAACGGCAGATCCCGGACCTCGGCCCGGACCCACCCGGCCCCGGGATGCGCCTCGCGGGCCTGCGCGAGCATGCCGGCGCTGAAGTCGACCCCTGCGACGCGTCCCCGGCACAGCGGCCCGAGGACCCGCATGCCCGCGCCGGTGCCGCAGCACACGTCCAGCCCGTCCTCGAACGGCCCGGACCCGCGCAGGGCATCGGCCGTCGCGTCGAGAACGCCGTCGGGGGTGCGGAAGGGGGTGTGGTCGAACTTCGGGGCGAGCAGGTCGTAACCGCGCTCGACCGAGGACAGGGCCTGGACGGCCAGCTCGCGCAGAGACGGCCCTTGGGGCGAGAACACCGGCCAAGGCTACTTCCCTAGCCGCCCGCCCCGCCCGCCTACGTGATCAGGCCCGAACGGCCCGGTTCGCGGCCGACATCCGAAACAGGACGTGGCGCCGCAGGGGATGGCCTTCCTCAAGCCCGGGGTGGTCGAAGTCGTCGGCGGGGTCGTGCGTCATGCCGAGGCGTCTCATGACGGCCTGCGAACGGAGGTTGGCCGTGGAGGTGAAGGAGACGACCCCGGTGAGGCCGAGGTCGTCGAACGCGAAATCGAGCACCCGCCTGGCGGCCTCCGTGGCGAAACCGTGCCCCCAGCCGGAGCGGGCGAGGCGCCAGCCGATCTCCACGGCGGGCGTGAAGTGCGCCTCGAAGGACGGCACGGCGAGCCCGGTGAGGCCGATGAACCGCCGGGTCCCGGTGATCTCCAGGGCCCAGAGCCCGAAGCCGAGCTCGTCGAAGGCGGCGTCGATCCGGTCGATCATGGCGTCGCTCTCCCGCCGCGTGAGCGGCGCGGGAAAGTACCGCATGACCTCCGGGTCGGCGTTGAGCGCGGCGAAGGGCGCGCGGTCGCCCGGCTGCCAGCGGCGCAGCGTGAGCCGGTCGGTGCGGAGGACGGGCGCGGGCATCGGCCGACCCTAGCCGATGCGGGCATCGCGGTTCTGGTCACTCATGGGACGGGCGTGAGGTTATGCCGACCGGCCTCCGGACATTCCGCCGGGGGAGGACGGTCCTTGCGCCTGGGAGGCGACATGGTGCTCGATCAGCTCATCGGCCACAAGGCCACGGCCCGCCGGTTCCTGGAGGAGGACCGGGACGGGGACCGCGTGGCCGAGTACGGAGAACTCTGCACGCCCGACTACGTCGAGCACGACCCGGCGATGCCCCGCGAGTCGGTCGGGCTGGCCGACGCCCGCGAGACGTACCGGGGTGTCGCCGCGGCGTTCGGGCTCCGGCACTCGGTGGAGCAACTCGTGGCCGAGGGGGACCTGGTGTGCGCGAGGTTCACGGTGCGGGGACGGCACGTCGGCGAGTACCAGGGGAGCGCGCCGACCGGCCGCACCTTCGAGGTGACCGGCCAGGTCACCCTCCGGTTCCGCGACGAGAAGATCGCGGAGAGCTGGTTCAACTGGGACATGCAGGGGATGTTGGAGCAGCTCAACGGCGCCTTCGCCGCGTCGGACTGACCTGACGCACGTCCGCGCCCGCCCGCGCCCATCTCCTCCCCGCTCTGAAGCTGGCGCGAGCTCGCCATCTGTGGAATGAAGCGTTCCGTTCTGTTATAGTGGAACCGAACGTTCCGTTCTGAGATGCGAGGAGCACACCATGACGATCCTGGTGACCGGAGCGACCGGAACCGTCGGCCGCCTGCTGGTCGGCGAACTGCTCGCGAGCGGGCAGAAGGTGCGCGCCCTGACACGCGACCCCGCCGCGGCGGGCCTTCCCGGCGAGGTCGAGGTCGTCGCGGGTGACATGGCGGTCACCGAGACCCTGGCGCCGGTCTTCGAGGGCGTCACCGCGGCGCACCTCATCAACTTCGGCGGCGACGACTACGCCGCCCTGGAGAACGGGCAGGAGATCGTGGACCTGGCCGTCCGGAGCGGCGTGCGGCGGGTGACGGTCCTCGGCGGACGCGACGAGGGCCGTCTTGAGCGGGCCGTCGCCGCGAGCGACCTGGAGTGGACCTTCCTCAACCCGGTCGAGTTCATGTCGAACACGCTCAAGTGGTGGGCCGGGGCGGTGCGGGCCGAAGGCGTGATCCGCGAGCCCTTCGCGCACCGGCTGAGCGCGATGGTCCACGAGGCCGACATCGCCGCGAGCGCGGCGAGGATCCTGGTCGACGGCGGCCACGGCGGGCGGACCTACACCCTCACCGGCCCGGAGGCCGTCACGATCCCGCAGAAGGTCGCCGCCCTCGGCGCCGCGATCGGACGCGAGATCGGTTTCGTCGAGCTCACCGTCGAGCAGGCCAAGGAGAAGTGGCGGGGCGAGGGGACCCCCGAGCCGGTCATCGGGTTCCTCGTCGAGGCGCTCGGCAACACGCCGGAGGTGGGTTACACGGTCGTCCCGGCCGTCCAGGAGATCACCGGACGCCCGGCGCGGACGTTCGCCCAGTGGGCGGCCGAGCACGCCGACGCCTTCCGCGCCTGACAGCGCCCGGCCGCGGTGCCGTTCCTCGGGCGGCACCGCGGCACCGCGGCACCGCGGCACCGCGCCGTCGCGCCGTCGCGCACGCGCCGCCCATCCGCGGGCCCGTCGTCGGCGGCCTCACGTACGCTTGACGTCACGATGCCGGAAGATCAGTTGACGATCGGCGAGCTGGCGCGCCGCACCGGCGTCGCCACCTCCGCCTTGCGCTACTGGGAGGACGTCGGCCTGCTGGCGCCGGCCCGGGTCTCGGGACGGCGGCGGTATCCGCCGTCCGCGGTCGAGCTCGTCGCCGAGATCCTGCTCCTGCGCGAGGTCGGTTTCACGCTGCGGGAGCTCGGAGAGCTGATGGCGTCCCGGACGTCGGCCGGTGCCGGCTGGCGGGAACTGCACCGGCGCAAGCTCGCCGAGCTGGACAGGCGCATCGAGCAGGCCCAGGTGGCGCGCACCGCCATCGCCCACGGCCTGGCGTGCCCGCACGAGGACGTCCACGAATGTCCCACCTTCGCCGCGGTGATCGCGGCGCGCCTGGCCGGTCGGCCTCTCCGAGAAGCCCATTGTCACCGCCTTTGAATCGGCGCCAGGGCGAGGTTCGTGAAAGGCCGATCACGCAGGGTCGCGATGAATCTTGTTATGGCGGGTAAAGGGGACGGGTAAGCATCCCCCTGAGGAGGACGTCATGAGTGTCCCGGTGTGTGGCAAGTGTGGCCGAGTCCGATGTATCTGTGTGCCGAAGATCACCGTTTCCGTATCGTGCCATGGCCTCGTATTCACGTGTTCCCTCGCTTTGACGAATCGCTGAGCTCTGTCGGCACGAGCCGACGTGGATGAACCGGCGCAGTACCGAAGCCTCCAGCCGCCCGGCCTCGTCCGGGCGGCGGGCACCTCCCGATCCCGCCCGAGGCCGACCCTGAGCAGGGCCGATCTCCCGGCATGAGACCATGATCACGACGCCTGACGCGATCGAGGTCACCGGGCCGCGCAAGCCCGCAGGACGACGGCGCCGACCCGTCCGCGGTCAGAGGGCGGCGAGCCGGGTGAATCCGTCCGATCCGTGCCCGGCGTCGATCGCCTCCTGGACGGCGGCCCGCGCCGCGCTGAGAACCCCGTTGTCGAGGCCGTGCGCCCGGATGGCGTCCAGGACGTGGTCCATGCTCGCCGCCGCCGAGAGCATCGTGGACTCCTCGCCCGGATAGTCGTCGGCGGTGAGATGCTCGGCGACCACGTCGATCAGGTCCGGAAGTAGCCCGGTCGACACCTTCATGTGGCCGGCGACCTCGGCCGGGGCGATGCCCTCCGCGGCGGCGAACCGGAACGCGTGCACCACCCCGATCATCGACGTCCAGAAGGCGTCCAGCATGGACGCGTCGAACCCGGCGGCCCGTCCCGGGTCCTCGCCGACGTGCGTGGCGTTCCCGCCCAGCGCGGCGAGCGTGCGGCGATGCGCCCGGTAGACGTCGCCCGGCCCGCTGAACAGCAGGGTCGCGTCCGGGCCGCCGATGTCCGCGGGCGCGCCCATGATCAGGCCGTCGAGGTAGGCGACGCCGTGCCCGGCGGCCCACGCGGCCATCTCACGAGCCCGCCCCGGCGACCCCCCGGTGAGGTTGACCAGGGTGCGGCCCCTGAGGGCGTCGGCGTCGAGGACCGACCGGACCACCGCGTAGTCCAGGACGCACACGACCACGAGCGGACTGGCCGTGATCGCTTCGGCGGCGGTCGCGGCGACGGCGGCGTCGAGGCCGTCCGCCTTGCCGGGGGTGCGGTTCCACACGGTGGTGGGGTGGTCGGCGGCGAAGGCGGCGGCGAGCGCGTGGCCCATGGGGCCGAGGCCCAGGACGGTCACGGATGTCATGGCGGCTAAGCTAAACCTTCACGCTGATGTCAGAGTCAACCCTGGAGCCGGGATGCGGATCGGAGAGCTCGCGCGGCGGACGGGCGTCAGCGAGCGCGCGCTGCGGTACTACGAGGACCAGGGCCTGCTGCGCCCGGAACGGCGCCCGAGCGGCTACCGCGTGTACGGCGACGCGGACGTGGCGGCGGTACGGCGGATCAGGACGCTGCTCGCGGCGGGCCTGAGCACGGCGCAGATCGTCCAGGTGCTGCCCTGCGTCGTCGACGACGAGGGCGTGCTGGTTCCCGGCTGCCCCGAACTGGTCGACGAACTGGTGAGGCAGAGCGAGCGGATCGGCGCCGCCATCGACGAGCTGGCGGCGACCCGCGCCAACCTGGACACCATCATCACCGCCCACCGCCGAGCATCCTGACATCGCAGGACGTCCACCCCGCGCCCACATCAGGGCGACGGGCCGCACGGTGAGGGTCGTCGCCACGAGCGCCCGGCGTCGCCTCGCGTGACCGTCCGACGGCACCCGGGGGAGCGGCCGACGGGTCAGGCTGTGGTGGCGGGGTCGGCGGAAGGCGGGACCGTGATTCCGGCGAGCCAGTCGATGCGTTCGGCGAGCTGCTCGAAGACCTCCTCGAAGATCTCCTCGGTGCCGGCCGGGCCGGGGTCCGGGATCGACCAGTGGGTGCGCCGGGGCGCGGGCCCCAGCTCCCGGCGGGCGTTGTCGCAGACGGTGACGATCAGGTCGGTGGACGTGAGCACGTCGTCGACGTGGGCGGTGTCGTGGCTCTGCAACCGCAGCCCGTGCCGCCGTGCGGTGCTGACGGCGCGGGGGTGGACGCGCGGGGCCGGCCGGACGCCCGCGGAGGTGGCCGGGATCGGGGAGCGGTCCGCCCAGATCGCGGCGGCCAGCGGGGACCGGGCACCGTTGCGGGTGCAGACGAACACCACCCGCAGCACGGTCAGCGGCGTGACCGGATCGAGCGCCCGCAGCGCGGAGGGGATCAGCCGTACGTAGGTGCGGCGCCGGTCGGCGTCCGACCGCGTCCGCCCGATCAGTCCCGCCGCCTGGAGCACCCGCAGATGGTGGGCCAGCAGGTTGGACGGGAGGCCCAGCGTGTGACCGAGCTCCCCGGGAGCCAGGTCGCCGACCACCAGTGCCTCGACTATCGCCAGCCGCGCCGGGTCGCCCAGCGCGTGATGCGCCGCCGCCCGCCCCCGCAGCGAGGATGGGTCAATCGCCATTGAGTCAATGGTCGTTGATGTGTTTTCATGCGTCAAGGCCGCCGTCCGACGGCCCGCTCCCCGCTCCCCGGAGGCTTTCGTGCCCAAGGCTCCACCGCACCCCCGGCGCGTTCCGCCCGCGTGACCCTGCCGCGCTGACCGGCGGGACGGACATCACCCGCCGCTCCCATCACCCACGCCCCGCCGCCCACGCCCGGCCGCGTCAGGCCCGGGGCGCCCACGACCGGCGCGACGTCGGCCCACCGCCATGACGCGCCCTTCCCTTCCACCCCGCGCATAATTGCGAAAAGGGGCGCCCGCACCGGTCGAAAGCACTGAGATACACCCTCTCCTTGCCATTTTCTAAGGGCTTTACCGGCGCTTTAGGATTGGCAGTTCCGCCTCTTTTATTTCCTTCTTTCGGCGTCTACCTTCCTCGGTGTCCGGACACATCAACCGTGATTGGCGGTGTTCAAGATGAGTCAGATCACCCGGACGGAATGGGCCGACAGGTGGGAGGCCATGACCCAGGCCCCGACCCTGACGAAGCTCTACTGGCTGCTGCGGATCGGAGTGGCCGTGGAATACGTCGGGCACGGGTGGGCGGGACTGAGCCGCTCGCGGGCCTGGCTGCCCTACTACGACCTGTTCGGCATCTCCGCCGACTTCGCCCTCGACCACATGTTCTACATCACCGGCGCCATCGACATCAGCGTGGGCCTGCTCGTCCTGGTGTGGCCCGCCCGGATCCTGCTGCTGCACGCCACGGTATGGGGCGTGTTCACCGCGCTGCTGCGCCCCGCCGTCGGCGAGGGCTGGTGGGAGTTCCTGGAGCGTGGCGGCAACTACGGGATGCCCCTGGCCCTGCTGATCCTCGTCGGGCTGGGCGGCTGGTCGGTCCGCGGATGGCTCCAGCGCGCCGACGCGCCGGGCGCCGTGCCCGACCACGCCCTCATCGCCGCGCACTGGGCCGCCCGCGGTGGCCTGGCACTGCTCCTCATCGGCCACGGCGGATTCGGCGCTTTCGAGGACAAGCCCTACTGGTACGACTTCTTCGATTTCTTCGGCATCACCCGGTCCACGGTCGAGTCCGCCCATCTCATGGTCACGTTCGGGACCTTCGAGATCCTTCTTGGACTGGCCGTCCTGATCAAACCGTGGCGGGCGCTGCTGCTGTTCGTCCTGGCCTGGAAACTCTTCACCGAACTGCTCCGGCCCCTCGTCGGGCAGGATTGGTTCCAATTCGTGGAACGCGACGGCGACTACGTCCTCCCCGTCGCCCTGATGGTCATGGCCGCCCTTTACGCCCGGGCCCTCCAGCAGCGCGCACCCGCCGCCCCCGCGGCCGTCGCCCCGAGAAGCACCCCCACGGGGTGACCCGCCCCTTCCTCTCCGAAAGGACCCCGCGATGACGTCCTGCAATCGTTCCTGGAGAATCCGTCTCACCGCATTCGCGCTCCTGGCCGGCGTGACGCCCCTCACGGCCGGCGCCCTGACCGTCCCCGCCAACGCCGACCACCCCGCCGGGCAGACCGCCCCGGCGGCCCATCCCTCCTGGAAGCCCGTCGTGCTGGCCACCATCGGCGTCGGCCTCAACCCCCGCGCGGTGGCGTTCGACCCCGACTACGAGACCGCCTACGTCGCCAACGCCGGATCCAACACCGTCTCGATCATCGACGTGGAGGCCCGGAAGGCGATCGCCACGATCGACGTCGGCAAGTTCCCCTACGGGGTCGCGTTCGTGCGGCACGGAGCGTTCGTCTACATCCCCAACCGCGACTCCGACGACCTGTCGGTCATCGACACCCGCACCCGGAAGGTCGTCAAGACCGTCACCGTCGGCGACGCCCCCCGCTGGGTCGCCGTCGCCCCCGACGGCCGCCACGCCTACGTCAGCAGCACCGGCTCCGGCGCCATCACCGTCATCGACACCGCCACCCACGCCGTCACCGCGTCCATTCCCGTCGGCCTGTCCCCCCGCGGCATCGCCTTCACCCCCGACGGCCGCTTCGCCTACTCCGCCAACTCCGACTCCGACAACGTCTCCGTCATCGACACCCGCACCCAGAAGGTCGCCGCGACCATCACCGTAGGCGACGAGCCGCGCGGCGCCCTCGTCACCCCCGACGGCCGCACCCTCTACATCTCCAACACCATCGGCGGGACCGTCTCGGTCATCGACACCCGCACGCGCACCGTCACCGACACGATCACGGTCGGCGCCAACCCCCGCGGCATCAACCTCTACCGCGGCGGCCGCATCGCCTACGTCGCCAACTCCGGCTCCGACACCGTCAGCATCTTCGACACCCGCACGAACCACGTCATCGGCGACGTGGCCGTCGGCGACGACCCCCGCTGGACGGCATCGGGCCCGGACGGCGACTACCTCTACGTCACCAACACCGGCTCCCACTCCGTCTCGGTCATCACCCTGACCCACTCCACCCCACCCCGCTGACCCGCGGATCACGCCCGCTGCCCGGCATCGACGGCGGGGCAGCGGGCGAACGGTACACGGCGATCTCCGTCGAAGCCGCCGCTCATCTCCGAGGTTCGGTCAAACCGGTCAGGGTAGGGCCTGCCCGACAGGAACGCCGAGGTGACGCGGAGGGGCACCGTGCGAGTACGTTGGCGGCGGCGCGCGCGTGCGGCGCGCTGGCCGGCGGGCATGGGCATCGCCGGATGGCGGTGGCTCCGTCGTTCCCGGCGGATACCGCGGCGCCGGCTGCGCACGGGCCCGGAGCCCGAGCGGCCCCCGCGTCGTGACGGGGACAGGGTGCAGGATTCGCGCCAGGGCGTCGGGCCGATGTACCAGCGGCGCTACACGGTCCGCATCTCCGGAAGCCCGATGACGCCTGCACAGTTGATCGAGCACCTGGGCGTCGATCTGAACGCCGCGTCACCGGTCGAGGTCGCCGTCTTCGACAAGACCTCGGGCGCGTCCCAGCCCCTCGAACTGGGAGACGAGTACGTCGTCCACATGCCCGGCCCCTGGAACTGCCCGGTCCGGGTGGTGGAACGCACACCGGAGTCCTTCCGGTTCGCGACGCTGAGCGGCCACATGGAGGCCGGGGAGATCGAATTCCGGGCGCGGAGCACAGAAAGGGGCGGTCTCGAGTTCACGGTCGAGTCCTGGGCGCGAAGCGGTGACCGGCTGGCGGAGATCCTCTACAAGAAGGTGGGTCTCGCGAAGGAGATGCAACTGCACATGTGGGCGCATTTCTGCGGCCGGGTCGCCGAACTCTCCGGCGGGCACAAGGTCGGCGACGTGGAGGTCCAGACCGAACGGGCGGACATCTCCCAGCCCGGCCGACAGGGGCTTCTCGCCCGCACGCTCACCACGGCGTTCACGCGGACCTTCGTCCTCGCGACACGATTTCGCGACCGCCCCCTGCACCCCAGGGGCCTGGTGTTCGACGCCACGCTGCTCTTGCACGGCACGTCCCAATACTGGGGCGTTCCATTTCTCGACGATCGCACGCAACTGCGGGGCCGAGTGCGCCTTTCCCGCGCGGTGGGCCTGCCGCCAATGCTCCCGGACATACTGGGCCTGGCACTGCGATGGCGTCAACACCCGGCCGACGAAGCACAATCGGAACTGCTTCTGGCCACGACCGGGCACACCCGACTGGGACGCCACCTCCTCCGCCCCGCGACCAGGTGGAGCCCGGCGTTCTACGGTTCACTGCTGCCATACCGGGCCGGCGACCGCAAAATTCTGCTAGGCGCGGTGGCAAGGCCGACCCGGACCGTCCCGGCGGGCCTCCCGAAGCTCGCACGCGCCCTGGACGAGCGGCCCCTGATGCTGGACCTCGTGGTCGCCACCGAGTTCGGCGCCTGGGAGCCCTTCGGCGAACTGCGCCTCCAAGGTCCAGCGCGAAACGACGACACCGCACCGATGCGTTTCAATCCCACGCGCAACCCCATCAAAGGACTGCGTCCCGTCGGGTTGTTCCAGCAGGTACGCGCCCCCACGTACAACGCCGTCCAGCAAGCCGGAACAGCACGCCCTCATAGGCGGCGTGAGAAAGCACTTTTCATGAGAAAGAGCAGGCGCGCCCGCCGGCGAATGCAACGACTCCACGCGAACCTGTCCCGTCTTTCCCTCAATTTCGACCCGCGCCGACCTCCCGACCGCGCTGGGAACGGCTGGCGCGTCGATGACTACCGTCAGCCGCTACCGGCAGAGCCGCCCGGCCCGCCGATTCCCGGTGGAAGCTGGGAAACCGCCCGGGACCTCGTCCGTGACTACCAGTACGCCGACCCCGGCATCATCCGCGAGATCTGCCGCTCGGGCCCGCCCGAACCAGGCCGGAACATGCTGCTGGAGGGCCGGTTCTATGGACTGCGCTTCCACCTCGGCCTCCGTGTCGGCAACGTCGTGGACGGAGTCATCGAACAAAACGGACGCCGCGCGCGGGTCTGGGGCTGGAACTACCGCACCCTGCAGGGCCACCTAGAACGCGGCCAGATGGACCAAGAGGTCCGCAAATGGCTAGACACCGGCGAAGTAGAGTTCCACATCCACTCCTACTCGCAACGGGCTCCCATCCGCAACCCCATCGTGCGCCTAGGCTTCGTCCTCTTCGGCCGACTCACACAAATCAGATTCTACCGACGAGCCTGCCGCCGAATGGAAACCCTCACCAAGGCCACCCTAGCCCACCAACAACAGGTCGCCCAGAAAGCATCCGAATAATCCAAACCACGCCCGCACCGCCCGGACCAAGCCCGTCCACCCCGGCAACGGGCATAGGGCTCGGCCCCGACCGCCAGCCGCTGAGCCAGGCGTGTAATGCCCGACTCAACGGCTGAGCCGGACGTGTAATGGCCGGATCCTTGAAGCCGCCGGGATCCTCCTCGCGCACCACCTCGTACACACCTGGCACGATCTGCATCGACCGTCGCAGCACCACGCCCGCCCATCCCCTCGGCCACAACGTCACCTCCGTAAGCGCGGTCTCCGGCCAACCTCGTCCGCCTCGACCCGCGCCCAGGCCACTTGATCGAGGCGGACCTGACCGGCACCCAAGTGCTGTGGGTGGCCGTGCCCTTCAGATTCATGGAGGCGAGGTCCGCGCCGATCAGTTCCACGCCGTTCAGGCAAGCGCCGCTCAGGCGGACGCCGGGCAGACGATCGCCGGACGACGAAGGGAGACGGCTCAGCCTCGCGCCGGTCAGGTCCGCATCGGTGAGGTCCGCGCCGATCAGGTTGGCGGTGGACAGGTCCGCGCCGACAAGGCGCGCACGGCTCAGCGCACGCGCGCCAAGACCGCGCGGGTCAGGTTCACGCCGGTAAGGTCCGCGCGGATCAGGCGCCTGTCACACAGATCGACGTAGGGGTGGAGGCGGTCCCGGGGATGCCGGGGCGAGCGCCTATCCACCGGTCGCTCGCCGCTCTGTCGAGGTCCGCACGCACCCGACCGTAGGACGTCGCTGATCCCGCGCACACGACCATCAGAGCGAGCGCGGGGCCGGTCCTGGCCATCAACCGGGCAGTACGGCGGCAGTGCCAAGAGAGGGCGAGAGCCCCGTGCCGCCGCGGTGGAGTGGGGCGGTATGAGTCGGCGCAACCGTCGCCCGGATCAAAGGGATACCGCTGGCGCGAGCGGCCTGGGCGGCGCCGGCGGCGATCCCGCTGCTGTACTACGTCCACCGACCGCAGCGCCCCTCCAGGGGCAGTCGTCGGCCGCAGGCGGTGCAGGGCAGGCGGGACTAGCCCGGGAGCACCAGGAGGTCACCGCCGAGAAGCAGGACGGAAGTCCACCCGTAGGTAACAATATGCATCAGATCAACTACATAACGTGAATGCGGGTTCATGGCCGGTGTGTCCTTCCGCAGCTCCCACTGCTCCCAGGCGACCGAAGGCCGCCGCGCCGTCGCCCCTCACCAGCGAAAGGAAAAGCCTTATGCGCATCACCCGTCCCGCGCTCGCGCTGGGCACCGCAACGATCGGGCTGCTGGCCCTGGCGCCGCTGGGCCCTACCGCGTCCGCCGACACCATCCCCACCTACACCTGTGAGTTCACCACCGAGAACAATGGCGTCGTGCACGGCGAGGCCGCCTGCCGCGCCTCAGCAGGCGCAGTGCAGCAAGGCGGCTACCTCGGACCGTCGGTCGTGCGCGGCTACAAGGGCCCCAGCTACAACTGCCAAATCGGCGGCGTCGCCGACGTCCCCAAGAGTGTGATCGCCTTCGGCTGCACCGAAGACTAAGGGCTGATCCGGCCTCATTCCCCGGCAGGACCTATTCCGACCACGAGGAGGCATCGGTACGGGCTCAAGCGATAGCCAGCATTCCGGCTGGTCATCAGCGGCTCGTCACCTGATCAGACCGGACAGAGCGCCCCGCCGACTCCGTCCGGCCTGTGACCTGGTATCGCTGCAGGTCATCGGCCCTATCGCCAAATGCGGTCCCGATCCTCCTTGTGGCCCCATCCGGATGCCCCACCGGTGTTGCCGTGTTGACCCGACAACAGGGCAACGGCGGGCAACACCTGCACCGTCCACCGGTTGTCCCCGCAGGAGAGTGCCTGGGGACAGGAGCTCTCCTGCGCGGCGCCGGGGAACAGCCACCGAGGCGGGTGATGCCGTATTCGACGGCGTGGCGGCTGCGGGGGGCCGACACCGAGTCTGCGCCCTTGCGCTGGCCGGTGCCCGTCGTCGAGGCCGCCCGCGTCCGGACCTGCGGGATGCGGACCTGCGGGACGCCGAACTGCGGGACGCGGTGTCGGCGGACACCGTTTCTGAGGGGCGCGGTTCCGCGAGGACGTGAATCTGATGGACGTGGACCTTTGGGGCGCGGACCTTCGGGGCGCAAACCATGGGGGCGCGGTTCTGCGGATCGCGGACCTGCAGGACGCGCATCTGCAGGTGCCGACCTGAGAGCGGTCACCGGTCGGTCGGAGCAGAGGATCCGCGCGGTGGCGAGGGTGGACGAGCACACCCGCTGCGGCGCTGTCACCTGACCGAGGCCACGCTCCTCCAGCCGTCCGCAGAATTCGGCCTGAGGTTCTGACCAGGGGGCTGCGCCGTGATGGAGTCCACAATGACCACGCCGCCCCATGTCACCCGCCCGGTGTGGTGGATGCGCGACAACCGCGCCGGAATTCGGCCCAAGATTCGTCGGAGCGCCACGAAGGAACTGGGGGAGGCCGATGGTGCCCCCTATGTGCCATCTCGGCCTCCGGATGGCACCCGGAATGGCGAACGCGCCTCCGGCCGTTGCGTTTCAGCTGGTCAGCGCACTTAGGTTTGGCGCCTCCGGCAGGATTCGAACCTGCGACACCCGCTTTAGGAGTGTGCTCCCTATCCTTGGTGTGCGTTGCGGATCATGCGGTCTGTAGAGTTTCTAGTGGTCAGGAGCTCATCGAAGCATTTCGCGCTTGGGTCTGGTGGCGCTGTGTGAGGTCTTCTGTGGAGCCGTTCGTGCGAGCAATGTGCGAGCACAGGGCCACGCGTGGCGAGCTTTGCCTGCAGGTCACCGCTACCGCCTGAGGGGCCCCGTGCGGGCCCGCACTCCGGTGGTTGCGGGGGACCATCCCCGCGCGTGCGGGGAGCAGATCGGCGTCGGCAGCGTGTTCGTCTACGCCGGGGGACCATCCCCGCGCGTGCGGGGAGCAGTTGGACGTCCACCTGTTCTACCCGAGCGCGGCAGGACCATCCCCACGCGTGCGGGGAGCAGGGGCACCACTCAAGGACGAGCGGCACGTCCGCGGGACCATCCCCGCGCGTGCGGGGAGCAGAGTAGCGGCGACACGAACGGCGAGATCCGCGAGGGACCATCCCCGCGCGTGCGGGGAGCAGCGAGCCTGGAAGCTCCCGGACCCGTCCGTCGTGGGACCATCTCCGCGCGTGCGGGGAGCAGGGACTCAGAAATCTGAGTCAGGTCTTCCACTGGGGACCATCCCCGCGCGTGCGGGGAGCAGACCACTTGGCCGTCACCGGTCGTTCACCTTGTGGGACCATCCCCGCGCGTGCAGGGAGCAGATCACCACGGGGCCGGACGGCAACCGGATCCAGGGACCATCCCCGCGCGTGCGGGGAGCGGAGCGTGACGAGCCAGCCGCTCGGGCGCCGGTCGGGACCATCCCCGCCCGTGCGGGGAGCAGCGCCCAATGATCGCGATCGTCGTGGTCTACGGGGGACCATCCCCGCGCGTGCGAGGAGCAGGCATCCGGGAGGCGGGTGCACCCGGGATGCACGGGACCATCCCCGCGCGTGCGGGGAGCAGATCACCTTGCCGAACTCGGTGACCGGGGTCTCGGGACCATCCCCGCGCGTGCGGGGAGCAGCAGCGCCCGGCCAGGCCCCCGTCCTCGTCGTCGGGACCATCCCCGCGCGTGCGGGGAGCAGTTCGCCGCGAAATACCTGCTGAAATTGTGGGGGGGCCATCCCCGCGCGTGCGGGGAGCAGGTCAGCAGGTCCGAGCGCAGCAACCCCTTGCGGGGACCATCCCCGCGCGTGCGGGGAGCAGTTCGGCCCGGCCACCGACAAGGCGGTCCGTGCGGGACCATCCCCGCGCGTGCGGGGAGCAGCCTGTACGGCCCGGCGGGGCTGGAGCTGCTGGCGGACCATCCCCGCGCGTGCGGGGAGCAGCCGGCGTCCACTCGTGGCCGCGTGAGCAGTGCGGGACCATCCCCGCGCGTGCGGGGAGCAGGTGTTGTGCGCGGGGACCGGCCTGGTCCTGTCGGGACCATCCCCGCGCGTGCGGGGAGCAGACCGTCGTCTCGATCGGAGGCGAGACTGACGAGGGACCATCCCCGCGCGTGCGGGGAGCAGTCGCGCAGCGCACGGATCGCTTCGTCGACGAGGGGACCATCCCCGCGCGTGCGGGGAGCAGCGTTGCGGAGCTTATGCGTCACGTCTCCAATCGGGACCATCCCCGCGCGTGCGGGGAGCAGCGCCTGATGCGGCGAAGGCCCCCGGTGGCGGAGGGACCATCCCCGCGCGTGCGGGGAGCAGTACGTCATCAGGCCACCGCCTTAGCGATCTTGGGGACCATCCCCGCGCGTGCGGGGAGCAGGACCTGCGGCGGCCGGGGTCGAAGGCGAGAACGGGACCATCCCCGCGCGTGCGGGGAGCAGGGCCAGCTCATCCGGGTCGGGTTCCGGATCCAGGGACCATCCCCGCGCGTGCGGGGAGCAGCGATCGTCGCCGCCCTGCGGGCGTGGGCGGTCGGGACCATCCCCGCGCGTGCGGGGAGCAGTACCCAGTCTCCGCGACGACGGTGTTCGACGGGGGACCATCCCCGCGCGTGCGGGGAGCAGACTTCCTGACCTGGGGGTTTATCCGCGGCGGAGCCTGCTTTTGAGCACTTCTCTAAAATCGGACATTGCTATACGAACCCCCTTTTTGGCGGGCAATAAGGCTGGGGCTATGGGAGTGGCCATGGCGGGAAGGTACCCGGGTAAGGCGATTGGAACTCTGCCGGGGTTTGTCGATCAGCGTTTGCCGTATCGGCGGCGTTTGCTGGCTTTGCTCCAGCCGGTTGGTGAAGGCGTTGCTGAGATGGTGGGCTGGTTCTTGGGTCGGCGGATCAGGGTGAGCCCCTCGTGGTCGATGGGTTGCCATTTGTGGTCGCGTGTCTCGAAGGTGAAGCCTTGTTCGTTGTTGGTGCTGTAGGCGAGGAGGGCTCGGCCGGTGTCGGCGTACTGGTGGACTCCGTCCCAGAGGGCTTGCCTGATGCGTGCTGAGGGGCCGCCGATGAAGACGCCGGGGGCGATTTCCATGAGCCAGCGGGTGAGGAAGCCGCGCAGGCCGGCGGGGCAGTTGGTGAGGATGAGGACGGTCACCAGTTCACGTCTTCGGCGTAATTGCGGCCTGAGGCGACGTCGATGCCGTGATCGCTTTGCAGGGTGACGTGGTCGGTGTCGTCTGCTGTGGGGTCGGCTGTCGTGTCGTCGGGTAGGAGCAGTTGCTTGATGTCGGTGACGCATCGCTGGAGTAGCTTGAGGTGGTTGATGCGGTCTCGGATGGCGCGGCGGGTGCGTGGTCCGATGTCGTCGGGGCCGTCTGCGGCGACTTCGAAGGCGACGGGGATGGCGATCTCGGTTTTGTAGAGGTCGGCGATGTCCAGGACGAAGGCGAGTTCGTGGCCGGAGTGGATGAATCCGAGTCCGGGAGCGCAGCCGAGGGCGGAGACGGTGGTCTGGGCGACGCCGTACATGCATTGCGCGGCGGCGGTGACGGCCTGGTTGGCGGTGTCGCCGGCGTCGAAGTCCCCGGGCCGGTATCGGCGGCCGGTCCAGGGGAGGCCGACGCGGGTTGCCTCGTAGCGGTAACGCTCTTTGACTCGTTGGCCTTCTTTGCCGAGTAGTTCGTGGCGGCTGAGTCCGGCGGGGTCTTCGCCGGGGAAGCGCATGCGGTACATGGCGCGGGCGACGTCGAGTCGGCTGCGGCGGTTGGCCCATTTGGTGGCTTGGGCTTCTACCAGTGTGGATGAGCGGTTGAGGGAGCGTCCGCCGGAGTAGAAGCGGACGCCTTGTTCACCGACCCAGACGACTCCGGCTCCGCTGTCGCCCAGCACGCTCATGGCTTGGTGGGTGACGCGGGTGCCTGGGCCCAATAGCAGGGTGCCGATGGTGGCGGAGGGGATGTGGGTGATGCCTTCGGTGTCCTCGGCGGTGATGGCGTTGTCGTCGCGGTGCAGGGTGCAGCGCTCGAGGTAGATGAAGGAGAGCCGGTCGCTCATGCGCGTGAGTTCGCGGGGTGAGGATGCGCCGCGTTTGCCGACGGTCGACATCGGTCAGTCCTTCGCCAGGGTCATCAGGCCGCAGCCGTAGGCTTTGGCGCGGCCGAGTCCGCGGGTCAGGGTGGCGCGGAAGGCGCCGGGGTCGGTGACGTGCAGGCGTCCGTCGAAGGTGACGGCGACAACGGTGACCTGGTCTTTGTTGCCCTTTTTGGCGAAGCGGAGCTGGCGGCGGCCGTGGATGAGCAGGTCGTGGGTGTCGTGGCCGGGGATCAGCTGTTTTCCGGGGGGCTTCTCCGACACCCTGAAGCCGCCCTTTTCCTGCTGTTTGAGGAGCCAGCCCAGTTGGTGTGCGGGGCCGATGTGCGCGGTGACCTTGGTCGGTTCGCCGGGGTTGCGGCGGATGCTGTGGACGGGGTTGGCGGTGAGCCTGAAGCTCCAGGTGTCGCCTGGGGTGAGGCGTTGGAGGAAGGGCGTGTAGTCGAAGGTGTCCCAGCGGGCTGTGGTGGGCCAGCCTGCCTGCTCGACCAGGTGGGTGAGGTCGGGGCGCAGGGGGCTGACGATGCACAGGTGTGTGGCGGAGTTGCCGTCGGCGTCGAGCCGCCACAGGACACGGGGGCCGTTCCCGCCGGGCGCCGGAGGCTCGGCGAAGGATGTCATGACGGCTGCGTGCATGGTCTGGGGGGAGGCCAGCAGCTTGCGGGCGCCGACGCGTCCGGTGTTGATGCGGAAGCGCGTCAGGTACATCTCACTGGCTCCTCAGGGCGGATGTCGGGTCGTGTGCGAGGGGCTGGGGCGCACACGGGTTGGGCACGGTGGCGGTCGAGCTGCGGACGCCGCGGAAGGCGTACCGGCGGTGTGCAGGATCGAAGCTGAGCGGCTGGTCGCGGAGCAGGTCGACGCGTCCGGTTTCACCATCGGGCTCGATGAGCAGCTCAAGCGTCACGCGCGGCTCGTCGCGCCGGCGCCATTGATGCCACTGCGATGCCCGCCAGGTCTCGGCTTCCAGTGCGGCTTGGAGTTCGAGGTCCTCCTGCAGGCTCAGCTCGATCGGCCGTGAGGGTGGGCAGGACCGTCTGCCCAGGTAGGGCAGGTAGACGGGTTGCCTGAGTGCTTGGAGCAGCTCGAAAAGTTGCTGGTGTGGCCCTTGGAGGGCGGCGACGAATACGGCGTCGGCAAGGTAGAACCGCTCGGAGATCGGGAAGGCGTCGCCGGTATCGAGGTCGTGGGCGGTCTGGAAGTCGCGGAGCGGGGTGCCGCGCTGGTCGATGCGGACGCCGAACCGCAGCGCGGCCAGGTCGGAGGGGTCGGCGGTGCGGGGGCGGCCGAGTGCTGCGGCCAGCAGTCCCAGGACGCCGCTTTTGGTGGGGGCCGGCTCGGTGGTGCGCCTGGCGAAGCGCGCCGAGGAACCCCATGCCTGGAGCGGGCCGGCGAGCTGGAGGAGCAGGACGCTCATGCCGAGCCGTTCTGCCGCCGCTCGACCTCCGTGCCGACAGCGCTCACCGCGTCTCGCAGCGGCAGCTCGGTGCCCAGCGCCGCCAAGGCCTGGGTGTCGTCGCCGGCGCGCGTCACCCAGGTGAGGGTGCCCTCGTCTGCCCCGAAGGCGGTCTCGATCGCGGGAATGTGCTTGGCGAGCCGCTGGCTGGCCTCGCGGACGTGCCCGCCGGTGTCCTGGTCGGCCTGGCAGGGCCGTTCGAACGCGCTGACGAAGTTGACCGGGCGTGATGAGCGGACCTTCAGCACCACCGCGTCGGGCAGGGTGTGGTGCGCGAAGGTGTTGATCTTGCCGGTGGGCAAGGACTGGGTGAACCCGAGCACGAACGCCTCGACCGCACGGCGGACGGGCGCGTCCAGCGTTTCGTTCTCGCGCAGGCCCGTCCCGAGGTTCGTGCGGAGCAGGTCGACGTCGAGGGCGGCGTAGCGGTAGAGGGTCGCGGAGTTGAACTCCACGGTCCCGATCATGCCTGCGCCCTTGTCGTCTTCCTCGCGTTCCTTGTGGTCGTCGACGGCGGTGTAGTAGTCGGACTCGGCATCGGCGCGGTGGACGCTGATGGCGTGGGCGACCTGCGCGGCGGCATCGACGTTGATGTCGGTGTTGTCGGCGACCATCCGTCCGAACAGGGCGATGTCGATCGAGTGGCGGCTGTTGGCGTGCCGCTTGGCCGCGGCCTTGTTCTCCTTTTCCTTGAAAAATGCCTTGATGTCCTCGCGGCCCTGCACCGCCAGCTCTGCCAGGGCATCCAGCTGGCGGGTGCTGAGGAAGATCAGGTACTTGCCTTCTGGTGCCGGTTGCGGCTTGCCGTTCTTGTCGTCTTTGGCGTTGCGCTTGGGGGGTTCGACCTTGGCGCCGGTGGCGGCCGTGATGGTCTCGGCCGCCAGCGCCCACGCATCGGCCTGGGGGATGGAGTCGTCCAGGCCGCGGATGTGGCCGCCGAGCAGTTCGGCCAGACGACGCGTCCGGACTCCAAGGTCATGAGGGTCCAAGATGTCCTGGAAGGCCCGGCGGGTGGCGCGCTTCCACGCCTGACTGGAGACGCGGGCCCGGCGCACGCCGCCATAGACGGCGGACTTGGGGGTGCCGGTGTCGTCCCGGTTGAGGTTGCTGGGCGGGACGGTCTGCAGGACGTGCACCTCGACGATGGTCCGTGGGGTGGTCATGCGCTGTCCTTGTCTATGGAGGCGTCGTTGCCGCTGTCGGCTTTGTAGGTGTGGAAGCTGCGGCCCCAGTCGCGGCGGACCATGCTCATGCCGTCGGGGGTCTGTGCGTGGTAGAGCTGGCGGGCGAGCCGGCCGTAGTCCAGCGGGATCCCCTGCCCGCGCAGCAGGGAGACGATCTCGCGGAGCCTGTAGGCCAGGGCCTGGGGGGTCGCGGCGGTGCCGGCCCGGACGAACCGCCGTCGGATCGGCTCGTCGATGTCGTTCGGTGGCATCAGCCGCCGGACCGCCTGCCCTAGGTCCACGCCCTTCTTGTGCATCGGGCTGCCTTGTGACTGCTGGTGCAGGGCGTAGAGGGTGACTGCCAGGACGTAAGCCGCCTCGGCGTGGGCGGCGTGCTGGTCGTCACGCGACAGGAGCGGATGCTGGAACAATCGCTCGGCGCCGGTGACGCCCCACAGGTCGGGAACGTCCTGAGGCAGCTTGCCCGCACCTCGGCGCAGCTGGGCCAGGGCACCGACGGCAGCAGACCTGTCGGCCAGGCAACCCTGCTGCACCTCGGCGATGAACCGGCCGGCTGCGTTCTCCACCAAGTCCGCGGGTTGCTGGACATCGGGTGCCGCTGTCATGCCGGGGCCTCCGTCTTGGCGTCCGTCTTGGCGTCGTGGGCTCGCGCACCTGGCAAGGCCTTCGCGAGCCGTGCGGTGAAGATCTGGTCGGCGCGTGTAGAGCTCAGCCAGACCGAGCGTCCGTCATTGGTGGTCACGACGCGGCCCTCCCAGGCGGAGGGTCCGGCGGCTTCGACCAGGGCTTGGCCCAGGGCGCGGATCGTTTGATGCGCGACCCTCTGCCAGGTGGCCCGGGCCGCCCGCGGCACATCGGTTGGTTCCAGTGCGGCGAGCCAGTGGCGGAACGGGCCATCCAGCGAGCCGAACCCCTGGCCGCGGGCCGCGTCCTGTCGTGGCTCGGCCGCATCGCCAGCGGCCCGGGCGAGGTCGGCGGCCAGGTCGGCGAGGATGGCGACGGCGTTCTCGGCGTCGAAGACGGCGTCGATCGCCTCCATACCCAGTTCGGCGTCCTGTTCGTGCAGCAGTACGACAGGCATCCGGATCTCGTCGTCGATCACCTCATCGATGACCGACTGCTGTGTTCCGTACACTGCGCCGATCAGCCGGGTCCGCACCAAGAAGCCCGGCGGAAGCGGACCTTCGGTGGTCAGCCGGGCCAGCCAGTGCAGGATTTGTGGCTGCACGATCTGCGCCGCCTCCTGGCGCTGCTCAGAGCCCTGGGCCCTTCCCGCGACCAGTGCGCCCAGGCCGCGCCAAGCACTGCGGGACGGATCATGCAGCCGCGGCAGGTAGACCTGCGGCTGCTTGAGCTTCCTCTCCTGGAAGGGGCTGCGCCGCCACGCCGTCATCGGCTCCTCGGCGTGCCTGTTTCCCGGCGCCAGGGCGTCCCCGTAGGCCAGGACGACGCCGTGCACCCCTCGGCCGTCGAAGTGCAGCCGGACGCGGCGCGATGGCCAGGTGTACAGCTCCCGCAGCCCGTATGGCCGACGGACGGCTTCGGCCTCGTCCATCGGCGCGGCGGTGAGAGGCTCCCGCCTCCAGATCGGACGGTCCTTCTCCGGGTCGATGCGCAGCGTGGTGGTGTCGAAGGCGATGAGGTTGAGCAGCAGCGTCTCACGCAGATCCTCGCCCGCGGCGAGTACACCGCCGAGGTTGCCCGCCCACGCCACGCCCTGCGGATAGCCCCGGCCGCCCTTGACTCGCGGGTCCCCGACCGCTCCTGACTTGATCCCCGAGGTGTCGAAAGCCTGCACGTGCACCAGCCACCGCGCAGCCTCCGCGAAACCGAGCCGCTCTGCCCCGCGCCCCCGCATCGTGAAGTACGCGGCGCCGTTGGGCACATCAGCGACGATCTTGTTGAGGGAGGACACCTCGTTCCTGGCGGTGCGCAGCGAAGGCGTCTGCAGGAACGGCGTCCGCGGATGCAGGAGATCGAAACGCCCGCAATGCTCGTCTAAGTAGTCCTGGATCCGGCTGACCGGGAGATCGCCACTCCATAACTCTTCCCACTCATCCAGGTCCTGCGGGCCCTCGAGTGCATCGTGCAGGATCGCCAGCAGCAGCCGCATCAACGCAAAATCCTGCGTAGGCAGATCCCCGGCCAGACGGCGCAACGCGGGGGCCTGAACGAACACCTCGCGCAGCGACACCATGGTGCTGGTGCCGTCGGCGCCGAGCACCGGGATCCAGGCCTGGCGGGTCAGGTCGAAAGACGGAGCCTCACTCGACACCAGCGCGGGCTCGGCCCTTGCCGCATGCCGCGCCGTCCGCCCCGCTCCTGCGGGGGTGACCTTTAGGCCATCGTCGCGGTGGTAACTCAGTTCGTAACCTGCCAGCCGGGTACGACAGTCCTCGTCAACAAACAAGATCAATTCTCCGGCGAGCCAGGAACTGTCCCGGAACTGCCACGCCGAAATGACCTCTTCCTCCAGTTCTGCGATGGCTTGCTCGGCGATTCCAGGAATGGTGAATTGGAACGGCAGCCGCAGAGCACACGCTGCGACGATGCGCGCCAGCCGCGGCTCAGGCACAGCGTCGGTGGGCAGAACGCACCCTCCCCTTCCGGCATCCAGCCACGGGAGGGTTCGGACCGTCCCGTCCGCCAGGCGCTGGACGACCAGCACCTCCAGCGACTCCACGCCGTCGCGGACCTGCGCCCGTCCGGCGGGGGTGTCGTCGGCGTCGCCCACTCCGGCGTCGATCCAGCCCAGCAGCGCGCTACCGTCCCGCCCCACCGCCGCCAGACGGAAACCCTCAGCCTTCTTGCGCTGCTTCTCGATGTGCACCCGGTACCGGGCGTGAGCGGCATCCATCTCCGGCTGCCACGACAGCGGACCTGCGGCCGCCGGTCCGTAGACGCTCTGGACAAGCGGGCTGATGTCCTCAGGCAGCCGCACCGTCCGCTCCGCCGGCGTCACCCCCGTCAGGAGCGGCCACAGCACCGCGGCCGTGCGCAGCAGCACATGCCGCTGGTACACCCGCTGAGAACCCGCCACCGGCTCCACCGGGGCAGCGCCCCAGTCCGCCCCGGTCACCAGGCACCGGGCCTGACGCAACCCCTCGGGACGATCGCTCTGCCCCTCACCACGCTGGTGACGATGCAGCCGCCCCATCCGCTGCAACAGCAGATCGACCGGACACAGATCCGACACCAGCAGGTCGAAGTCGATGTCCAGCGACTGCTCGGCCACCTGGCTGGCCACCACCACATGAGGGCCGTCCGGACGGTCACCACTCGCCCCCGGCGGACCAAACCGCTTCACCAGATCGGCGTCCTTGCGCATCCGGTCCAGATCAAGGAAACGGGCATGCGCGACACTGACGTTCCCTGCCCCCAGCCGGCCCCGCAGGAACGCCGCCGTCTGCAGCACGCGGTCCACGGTGTTGCGCACCACCAGCACGCACCCGCCCGCGGCCAACGCGCGGTCGAGACGATCGCCCAGCACCTCAAGATCGTCATCGAGCGGCTCCAGCAGCACCTCAGTGCGCCGCCCCGATGCCGGCACCTCGTGAACGGCGCTCTGCCCGCCCCTGGCAGCCACCGTGATGAGCGGATACCCGGCCGCCTCACCGGCAGCGTCCCCATCACCGGCACCGCAGTAGGCCTCCACCAACTCGCGGCGGCGCCCAGAAGGCAAAGTCGCCGACAGCACCACCACCGGCACCCCGTAGGCGCCCAGCCAGGACAGCACCAGATCCAGGTAGGAGTTCATGTAGGCGTCATAGGCATGCGCCTCATCGATGATCACAACCTTGCCCGCCAGCGCCAGATGCCGCAAAGCAAGGTGCCGGCTCTTCAGGCCCATGAAAAGCAGCTGGTCGATCGTGCCGATTCCGAACGAGGCCAGCATCCCCTTCTTACGGCCGCGCAGCCACTGATGAGCCAGCAACACCGCCGCGCCGTCCGAGCCCTCCTCGTCCGGTTGCACACCGCGCGTTGCCCGTAAATCAGCCCACGTCAGCGCCCTGAAGTCCTCATTCAGCGCCGCCTTGGAATGGGCGAGCTGGACTGACCAGGCACCCGCGCCGTCCCGCGCATCAGGCAACCGCCGCAACCAGCGCAACACCCGGGAAAACATCGCGTTACTCGTCGCTATCGTCGGCAAAGCGACAAACACCCCACCCGCACCCGACCGGCTCGCGAAAATCTCCGCCACCGCAAGCGCGGCCTCGGTCTTCCCTTCCCCCATCGGCCCCTCGATGATCATCAATCCCGGTGCCATGCCGTCGGCGACCTGCACCGCCCGCTCCTGCAAAGGCCGGATCCGCGCACCCGCCGGCAGATCGAACCGGGACGTGAACAGCTCCGCCACATCGGAACCGGGGGCGGCAGCCCGCCAGGGCCGGGGGAGCGCCAAGCCCCGCCACGCCGCCTCAACCCGTTGGTCATCGCTGCTGCCTTGGGCTTTGCGGACGTAGGGGAACAGGTCGACGTTGCTGGCAATCCAATCAGCGACGATCACCACGCCCGTCAGCAACGCCTGCGCAGGCTGAGGAAGCTTGACCTCACGCCACTGCGGCAGGCGCTCGTCCACCCCGCACGCCCGCGCGCACGCCTCCAGCAACTCCCACTGCACATCACGCCATGCCCCCGCGCTGCCGGGAGAGCGCAGCAACCGCGGGCGCGCGGCCAGTTCCCGAATCTGCGACGGCGATGGCGGAACACCGTGATGACCACCTGCGACAACCGCCCACTGCCACGCCCACCGCTTCCGCCAGCCATACCGCTCCATCAGCCACTCATGAAGCAGCAGCATCCCCGCAAGCCCATGCGGAGCCAATCGCCGATCATCCATCTGGCCACGCAGCGGCATATCCAGACCGGCCCTGCGCATACCGTCGGCCAGCACTTCGACCTGGCACGCGAACGCCGGCGTCGCCTTCCCGATGTCATGGGTCGCCGCCGACCACACCACCAGCCGCCGCGCATCCTCCGCGCCGCCGGGCAGGCTTGCAGCGATCACATCCTGCACCTGCACCGGAAGCCACTGGTCCCACAGCAGCGCCGCGACAGCACCGCTATCTGCGAGATGACGCCACAACGGCAGCCAGTCATCCTCATCGCGATCATGCTTGGCCCACACCTGCCGCGCACCCTCAGACAACTCCGACCCGAGCTGCGCCAGCCCTGCCACCACATCCAGCACACCAGCATCCAACCCGCCTGCCCCCAAGCCGTCAGGCGCCTTGACCAACCGGACCAGCCTCGGACAACTCGCTACCCAGCGCATCCGATCGTGCTAGAAGAGCGACGGCGGCCGTGTTCGTCCCCGCAGGCGCGGGGAGCAGGTGACGAACTCCTTCAACGCGGAGTCAACCCCGCATGCGCAGGGAACGGCCACCGTCCCCGGGAGGCTACCGCCATCCCGGGAACGCGGGAGATGATCAGTGGGTCGCGGGGCCACTAATGCGTGTCCCCCGGATCCCGTTCAGGTGGAGGACGCTTGAAAACGGCCAGAGCCCAGACGATGGCGGCACCACAGGCCGCCCCTCCAGCTAACAGTGCCTGGGGCAACTCCTGCTGCGCCCAGTACGTCAGGACGGCTGCGGAGCCACCCACGACCTCTGCGATCAGCAGGATACCGAGCGTATATAGGTCCAAAGCAGACTGTGAGTGATTGCTCATACGCCCTTGTGTCCTCTCGTCGGTGTAATTCCTTTAACGCGTTCACCAGAGTCAAGCACGAACGCCTCGACCCGGTCGCGAAACCAGGGAAGACGTGCTGGCCAAGATAAAACGGACACGCGGCCACGAGGGTCACTGAATCGCCAAGACCAGCCCGTCGGCACAGGTCAAACGACCTGTCTGTGTGTCGATCTCACATCCAGTGTCGCGCCAGGTGCTCTTTCAGGTCGAGGTACTGGAGAGACGAGGACAGGCCGATAATCTTGTACCCATGGGCCATCACACCGGCCAATGAGGGCCCCGAGCTGGAGGAGTGCGCCACCGTCTTGAGGTGGTTGCGAGAGCGTTCGCTGCTGCTCAAGACGCTCGCCGAGATGGACTTCGCGTGTCATCTCTGGAGACGCTGGGCTTCCTGACACTTGTCGATCACTACCGCAGAGTGGAGTCGATGCCGTCGACTCGCGAACCAGCCTTCGGCTGCCAGCTCAGTCCATGCGTTGGAGCATGCCCGTCCTCCGGCTCTTGCAGGCAAGGCGGCAAGCGCGCCTCGGAGGCGGATGCCCAGAACGGGCAGCGAGGGTCGGGACCAGTGCCGTCCGGTGCTGGGTCCTCTCCCAGGGGACCACGCCGTCCGGGAGTTGTCGGCGGCGGCCCTTCTCGCAGGTTCAGATTCGGGTTGTGTCGTCGGTCTGGGCGATGGGTGTCTGTGACGTGGTGACGAAGGACGTTTTGGCGGTGGTGTAGGCCTGCCGGTTGTGAGCATGCCGGTGGGCGAGTTCGCGTTTGAGTCGGTCGTATCCGGCGCAGGTGGCCGGGTCGGTGCGCAGGAGATCGCGAAAGAAGAGCCAGCGGCGCCACTGTGCGTCATCGTGATCGACGGCATGGATGTGGGCGATCCGGCGTAACGGGCGGTCTTCGAGGACGAAGAGCAGACCGCCTTGGTCGCGTTTGTCGCCGCGATAGATGTAGCCGAGCGGCTCAAGCGCCGCGATGACCTCCTTGGTCTCAGTCCGAGGGATGAGCGCGACTGCTATGTCGAGGATCGGTTTGGCGGCGAGGCCGGGAACCGCGGTCGAGCCGATGTGCTCAATTGCCACCGCCGTCGTTCCGAGTGCGGCTTGCAGTTCGGCCGCGAGCTGCTCGAAGGCTTGGGGCCACCGTGGATCACTGTCGCAGATGCGCACTTTCCCGTAGCCGAGTCCCAATCCGGGGAAGGCAGAGCCTTCCTGTCATGCGTGCCGCCTGAAGATGTGCGCGGATGATGCTGAGTGAACACCACTCTAGCCAGGCGTGCTGGGATCCGGCGCCGACTGAAGACCGCTTGTAGTTGCGCGGAGGTTGAAGTGCAGCTTCTGGCTGTCGCTTCGGTATCGACGGTGGCGAGGCGGTTCTTGACCCGGTAGCTAGGGCCCGTAGGCAGCCGGTACTCGGTGACGCCGTGGTGGGTGAATTCTAGGAGCTCCTGCAGCGGACGCCGGTCAGTTTCAAGACCTCGGGGCGAAGGCCCAGAACGCTTCTTCTTCCTCATACGACAGTTTGCGGCGTTTGCCGGTGGCAGGGTGGTGGTGTGCCGGCGGGCGTAGGCCAAGGTGCCGATGGTGGGGGTGTAGGAGGAGACGACCCTGTCTTTCACGGTGCGGTGGTCGGGGTCGGGGTCGGGGGTGCGGGGTGTAGTGGCCCGCGGCGTGGACGGGCAGCAGGCCGAGCAGCCCTCCGGGCGCCCACCACACCCAAACGCCCCGGGCAATGCAAGGAGGGTTTCTGCCGGTCAGTGCATTGTGGGGGTGGCGCCTCCGGCAGGATTCGAACCTGCGACACCCGCTTTAGGAGAGCGGTGCTCTATCCCCTGAGCTACGGAGGCATGTCGTCGCTCGCGGAAGAGCGTAGCGGACTGCACCTACAGGGTAGGGGAAGGGGGGAGTTGCGCGCTCCTTCTTATGGGCGGCTTCGGGCCCTAGGCCCGGTGGGGGTGCTGTCGGTACGCTTCGGTGCCGTGAAGGGTCGGCATCGCGGGCAGGCAGGTGGCAGAGCGCCTGACGAACAGAAGGGCGCGCCTCGCGGACGGCGGAGGGCAGTGATCGCCGGGGCGTTCGTCGTGCCCGTTCTGGTGGCCACCGTCATCGCCTTCGGGCTGCGGGACGAGCCGGCCGCGGAGCGGCCGCAGAGCGCGGGGAGGACGGCACAGCCCCTGGCGCCCGGGTCGCCGAAGGCGGAGCCGACGTATGGGCAGTACATCCCGCCACAGCCTCGGCCGCAGGCGGAGACGCAGCCTCCGGTGAGGCCGCCTGCGCCGGTGGTGAAGCGGCCCCGCAAGAAGGCGCCCTCGCCCAGGCCGACCCGGCCGAGGGAGACCCGTCCGCCGTGTCCCAATGGGTGGGGCTATGTGCCCTTCTGGCGGAATTGGTGCCTTGAGCATGGTTACTGGGCTCGCTGATCCCGTTACGCCTAGGTCATCGGTGAACATGTAGTACCGTTCTGCCGCTGTTCCGTATTCGGGCATCAGGAGGAAAACCACCGTGCCTAACCCTCGGTCGGCGGCGCTGACCGCGGTCTTCCTGGTGGCGGTACTCGCACCGCAGGGCGTCGGCCGCGCGGCCGGGCCGGGTGATGCGGTCGAGTCGCTGCGGCGGGAGGCGTCGAAGGCTCGTTCGGAGCTGGAGAAGGCGACGACGCAGATGGAGGACCGCAAGAAGGACCTCGCGGCCTCGCAGGTGAAGCTGCGGGGCACGCTCAAGGATCTCGCGACGGCCGAAGCCGAGCTCAACCGGATCCGGCTGCCGCTCGCGCGGCTGGCCAACGCGTCCTACCAGCAGAGCGGTGCCGCCGGGTCCATGGCGATCTTCGGTGGGGGCGCGCCGGACGCGGCGTTGCGGTCGACGGCTGACGTGACGCTGCTCGCCCAATCCCAGCAGGCTCTCGTGGACCGCGCCGACGAGCTCCAGAAGCGGCGGCGGGAGCTGGCGTCCACCGCGCAGGACCTCCAGTCGCGCAACGCGATCGAGCAGACCCGCGTCCAGCAGCAGATCGACGGGCTGAAGGAGACATCGGCGGCGCTCACTAAGCGGCTGAGCCTGATGCTGAGCAAGCTGAGCCCCGCCAAGCGGCTCGAGCTCGGCTGCGACAAGAGGCTCGCGGCCGATGCCAAGAGGTTCCCGAACGGGCTGATTCCGGCGAAGTACCTGTGCCCGCTGCCGCAGAAGGGGAAGGAGCTGCGTGCGGACGCGGCCCTCGCCTTCTACAAGCTGAACGCCGCGTACCGGCGGCGGTTCGGCCGCGAGATATGCGTCACGGACTCCTACCGCAGCCTCTCCGAGCAGCATCGCGTGTATGCCCAGCGGCCCGGGTTCGCCGCGGTGCCCGGGACGAGCAACCACGGCAAGGGACAGGCCGTCGACCTGTGCGGCGGGGTGCAGAACTCCGGGTCCGCCCAGTTCAACTGGTTGGAGGCCAACGCCAAGACGTACGGCTGGCTGCACCCCGCGTGGGCCTACAGCAACCCGTTCGAACCATGGCACTGGGAGTTCGGTACGGCGGACGACCAGTGACTCAGCGCGGCATCTCGGCGGCGGGCGTCACCTCGGAGGTGCAGAACCTGCAGCGCAGCGCCTTCACCGGGATGTCGCTGAGGCACTGCGGGCACTCCCGCTCGGTGGCCTCCTTGCCGCGGTCCATGCGTTCGATGAGCTTGGACGTCGGCAGGACGACCAGGAAGTAGACGATCACCGCAGTGATCGCGAACGTGACCGCCGAGGTCACGAAGATCCCATAGGGGAACTTCGTGCCGTCGATCGTCACCGCCAGGCGCGTGTAGTCGGGCTTCCCGCCGATCAGCGCGATCAGCGGGTTGATGAAGGAGTTCGCGAAGTCCTTGACCAGGCCGGCGAAGGCGGCGCCGACGACGAACGCGACCGCGAGGTCGACCAAGTTGCCGCGGAACAGGAACTTCTTGAAGCCGCTCACAGGACGCTCCAGGGGGTCGAGGCCGCATCCCACGGACCGGGACACGCGTCGCGCCGGGGGCGCCTCACCAGGGGCGGACCGGCTTTCCGCTGGTCAGCAGGCCGCGACTCGGTGAAATCGTCCCCGGACGGCCACGGATGGTAATGAAGGGTCACCTCCTTTGCCAAGTCAGCGCGCCATCAGCCGGATCGGTATCGGGGGGTACCGGATAGGCGCCGGGCGAGCGTCGGGTGGGCGCCGGACGGGTGTTGGCGGGCGGGGGGCGGGCGTGCGTCGGGCGTCGGGCGTCGGGCGGTCGCCGGAGGGCTTCGGGCGAGCGCCGGATGAGCGTTGGACGCGCGCCGGGTGGGCGGCGGGCGTCGGGCGCGTTGGACGTGCGCCGGGCGAGCATTGAGTGGGCGGCGGACGGATGTTTGGGCGGGCGGGGGGCGGGCGTGCGTCGGGCGTCGGGCGTGCGTCGGACGGCGGGGGGCGAGCGTCGGGTGGGCGTTGGAGGGGCGTCTGGCGAGCGCCGCACGAACGCTGGATGAGCGTTGGGCGGGCGGTAGGCGGCCGCCGGGGGGCGGCGGGCGAGCGCCGGATGAGCGTTGGACGCGCGTTGGACGGGTGGCGGGCGGGCGTTTGATGTGCGGTGGGCGGGCGTCGGACGGCGGCGGGCGTGCGCCGGATGGGCGCTGGACGGGCGTCGGGCGGGTGGCGGATGGGCGTTTGATGTGCGTTGGGCGTCGGGCAGTCGCCGGACGGCGGCGGTGCGTGCGCCGGATGAGCGTTGGACGGGGGGCGGGCGGACGCTGGATGAGCGTCGGGCGGGCGCTGGATGAAATGGGTGTTGGTGCTCGCGGCCGCTGGTTACCCCGGTCTGCCGCTTCCAGTCACTTGCTTGCTTCCCGCTTGCCGGGTGCTTTCGCTCGCTGGATGCTCTCGGTCGAGCCATGGACGGTCCCTCGCTTCGTCGTGGGGTGCTCGGTAGGGGTGCTTGTGCCCGGGTCGGTTTTCCGGCTTCGTGCTGGGTGTGGGGGGCGATCGGTCAGCCGTTCGGTTTGATTGCCGTTCGAGTGCTCGGCCCGGTCGACCAATCAGGTGGTTGTGGGAAGGGCGATTGTGTGTCGCGGGTCGGTCCCTCAGCCTCCTCGGCCCCCTGACTTTCGGCCCCTCGGACTGGCCGTCCGGTCGGCCGTTCGGCCTGCCGGTCGGTCGGCCAGTCGGGTGCAGCTCGGGTGTGTTGGGTGATCAGGTTGTCGTAGGTCGACTGGTCGGGTGTCAGGCGGCGGGTAGGTGTGGAAGGTCGGGCGGGGCTCGGTTGGTCGGTCGAGCAGGTTGTGGGTCGCTTGCTAGTTGGTCGGCCGTCTCGGGTGGTCGGGGGTTTGGGGGCGGGGCGTGCGGCTGGGTTCGCGGTGGAGGCTGGCTTGCTTGTTGTGCTGGTGTTGTTGGTGTGGTGGGTGTGAGCGGGGTTAGCCTCCGGTGATTGTTAGGGAGAGGGTTCCTGCGGCGGAGGCGAGGGTGGCGGCCTGGGGGCGGTCGGTTGCCACTAGGACGAGGGCTCCTTCCTGGGCGTTGCCGTCCTCCCTGGGCGGGACGGTCACCACGGGCACGCCCGACACCAGCACGCGGGCGGGGTCCCGGCTCTGGGATTCATCGTCGGGCGGCCTCGCGTCAGTGGGGGACGGGCCTGTGCTGAGGACGTCTATGCGGTCGCCGGGGTGGAGCAGGCGGACGGTGGCAGCGTCGGATATGCGGATGGGGCTGGCGACCGTCCCGGAGGCGTAGCCGCGCAGCAGGGCGTCTCCTAGGACGCGGGCGTCGGTGAGCGGTTCGCCTCGGCGGACGGGTGCGGCGAGGACGCGGCCGGTCGCGCCGGTGCGGAGGGCGCCGGACGGCACGGCGCCGGGTGGGAGGGCGAGGGGGCGCAGGTCGGACGGGCGGAGCGTCGTCCCGGCGGGGAGGTCTCGGGCGGCGGCGAGGACGCGGATGGACGGTAACGGGCCGGGGCGCAGGGCGGCGAGGGCGGACGCGGCGGCGGCTGCGGCGAAGAGGGCCGCCAGGGGTCGCCGTAGACGTGCCAGGCGGGCGCTCATGGCAGCTCCAGGGGGATTTCCATGCCGTCCAGGGCTCGGGGGCAGGGGCAGGTGCGTTCGGCGGGCAGGGTCGCGATCACGTCCGCCGCGAGGGCGCGGAGGCGGCCGATGTTCTCGCCGAAGACGCGGAGCACCTCGTCCATGGTGACGCCCTCGCCCTCTTCGATACCGGCGTCGAGGTCGGTGACGAGGCACAGCGGGGTATAGCAGAGCGCCAGCTCGCGGGCGAGGACGGCTTCGGGGTGCCCGGTCATGCCGACGAGCGTCCAGCCCTGGGAGGCGAACCACCGGGACTCGGCGCGGGTGGAGAAGCGCGGGCCCTCGATGACGACCAGGGTGCCGCCGTCGACGGGGTCCCAGCCGGCGGTGCGGGCGGAGCCGACGGCGGTGCGGCGGCCCGCCGGGCAGTAAGGGTCGGAGAAC
The DNA here is from genome assembly GCF_019175365.1 of Actinomadura graeca. Lineage (NCBI taxonomy): Bacteria > Bacillati > Actinomycetota > Actinomycetes > Streptosporangiales > Thermomonosporaceae > Actinomadura > Actinomadura graeca. The sequence goes on from NZ_CP059572.1 coordinate 6,264,094, forward strand.
GACACGTGGACCGCGGCGCCCTCGTCGTAGTAGGTCTGGGCGCGGCCGTGGGTGCGGTCGGCCAGCTGGTCGGGGACGGCCAACGTCCCGGGACCGAGGTGGGGGGCGAGGGAACCGACGGCGCTGGGTGCGAGGACCTGGCGGACGCCGAGGGAGCGCAGCGCCCACAGGTTGGCGCGGTAGGGGATCTTATGCGGCGGGTAGCGGTGGTCACGGCCGTGCCGGGGGACGAACGCGACGCGGCGGCCGGCGAGCTCGCCGACCGCGATCGGGTCGCTCGGCGGACCGTAAGGGGTCTCGACCCGCACCTCCTCGACGTCGTCGAGGAAGGAGTAGAAGCCGGAGCCGCCGATCACCCCGATCTCGGCGGCGGGCCCTGCGGAAGGCGAAGTGGACATGTCGCCGACACTAGCCACCCCCCACCGGCACCCGGCAGGCCCTCCGCCGATTGTGGATAACTCCGCGAAGACGTGCCGGAGGCCCGGCCGGGTGGCCGGGCCTCCGGGGGATTTCGCGGGGTCGCGCCATCAGCCGATCGGGTCGAGGACGCGGGGCTCCTCGGGCGCCGTGTGGTGCTTGGAGAGGCGGCCAGGGGTCCAGATGCGCCGTCCGATGTCGTATGACAGGGCGGGCAGCAGCAGGGACCGGACGATCAGCGTGTCGAGCAGGACGCCGAACGCGACCACGAAGCCCATCTCGGCCATCGCCACCAGCGGCAGCGTCGCGAGCGCGGCGAAGGTGGCGGCGAGGACCAGCCCGGCGGAGGTGATGACGCCGCCGGTGACGGTGAGGCCGCGCAGGATCCCGCGGCGCGTGCCGAGGCTCTGCGACTCCTCGCGGACGCGGTGCATCAGGAAGATGTTGTAGTCGACCCCGAGCGCGACCAGGAAGATGAAGGCCAGCAGGGGGAAGCCGGTGTCGGTCCCCTCGAAGCCGAAGCCGTGCCGGAAGACCAGGGCGCAGGCGCCGAGCGAGGCGAGGAACGACAGGACGACGGTGCCCATCATCAGCAGCGGCGCGACCAGGGCGCGCAGCAGCAGGATGAGGATCAGGAACACCACGGCCAGCACGATCGGGATGATGACCTTGTTGTCGCGGTCGGAGGCCCGCTTGATGTCCAGGGCCGTGGCCGTGGTGCCGCCCACCTTCGCGTCCGCGGACGGGACGGAGTGCGCCACGTCGCGCAGCCGGTCGATGGTGTCCTGCGCGGCCTTGCTGTCGGCCGAGTCGCGCAGGGTCGCCTCGTACTGGACGAGACCGCCCGCGGTGACGGGCTTGCCGACCTCGGCGATTCCAGAGGTCTTCTGTATGGCCGCGCCCAGGGGGCCCGCCTCGGACGCCTTGCCGATGACGACCGCGGGGGCGCCGGAACCGGCGGGGTAGTGCTTGGAGACGATCTCGGCGCCGACCACGGAGTCGGGACGTCCGGTGAACTGGCCCGCGTCCGAGAGCCCTTCTGCCTTGAGCGAGCCGAGACCGAACGTGAGGGCGAGCAGTCCGACGGACGTGAGGGCCCAGAGCGCGCGCGGGTGCTTGCCCACGAGGCCGGCGACGCGGCTCCAGATGCCGTGCTCCGACTCGTACGCCTCAGGCTCCAGGTACTTCGCGTCGTACCGGGGGACGAGCGGCCAGAACAGCCAGCGTCCGAAGATGACGAGAAGGGCGGGCAGGAGCGTCACCATGGAGGCCAGCGCGGTCATGACGCCCGCGGCGGCGACCGGGCCCATCCCGGCGGTGGAGTTCATGTCGGCGAGCATCAGGCACAGCAGGCCCACCGCGACGGTGGCCGCGGAGGCGACGATGGCGGGCGCGGCGCGGTGCAGCGCGTACGCCATGGCCTCGTGCCGGTCCTCGTGCCGGTGCAGTTCCTCGCGGTAGCGGGCGACGAGCAGGAGCGCGTAGTCGGTGGCGACGCCGAAGACCAGGACGGTCAGGATCCCGGCGCTCTGCCCGTTCACGGTCAGGCCCGCGTTCTTGGCCAGCAGGTAGACGACCGACTGCGCGAGCCCGAGGGCGAACACCGCGCTCAGGACGGGGACGAACCACAGCATCGGGCTGCGGTAGATGATCAGGAGCAGGACGATCACGACGATGCCGGCGGCCATGAGCAGGAAGCCGTCGAGGGTCTCGAAGACCGCGAACATGTCGGCGCCGCCGCCGGCGGGGCCGGTGACGTGCGCGTTCAACCCGGGCGGCCCTCGCTTGACGAGATCGCGCGCACCGTCGATGGCACCGGTCACGTCCTGGTCGGTGAAGGGCACGAGGGTCTGCAGGGCCTTGCCGTCCTTGGACGGGAACGGTCCCTGCGCCTTCTGCGCGCCGGGAAGCTTCTCAAGCCCGGGAAGGTCGGACGTGGCCTTGGCCTTGTCCGCGGCGGTGATCCCGCCCGGCCGCTCGTAGACGACCACGGCGAGCATGGTCTCGTCCTTGCGGAACTTCTCCTGAAGTTCGACGACCTGTGTCGACTCGGCCCCGCCCGGGAGCCATGCCGCCGCGTCGTTCTTCTCGACGTCGCCGAGCTTGCCGGCCAGGGGCCCGAGGGCGGCCAGCAGGACGATCCACAGGGCCAGCACGGCCCACTTGGTGCGCCGTCCGGCGATCAATCCGGCAAGGCGATGGGACGCCGTTCTGGGGGGAGCTGGGCTGGGTGCGCTCATGGTTCCTTCTCCTGTACCGGGACATCCCGGGCAGATCGCGATATGTCGTGTTCAGTAGGAGAGTGTCTCGTTAGGAGAGAGAAGTCAAGTACTATCGCGTTGACTCCTCGCTCCTCAGGGGAGTGAGCTTCTCGCTCAAAGAGTCTCTCTATTATGGAGTCTTGTCAAGCGGGCCCTGGCCGGGGGCCGTGCGGCCGTTTCGGTGGCCGTCGGATGAGTCGTCCCGATGTGTTCGCCATCGCAACAATCGTCGTCGCGGACGGCCGGGCGCGCGTCGGGCGTGAGTTGGGAGATGCGCTACCTCGCACGAGGCAGAAACGATCGAGGGGCTACCCCTCAAGATGTAGGCGGCGCCGAAACGCATGCGCAGCACGTCGGAGACGACTGCCGGAGCCCTCGTCCCTTCAGTGGAGTGCCCGTCGATCGGCTTGGTCGGGGTCTGCGATGCGGTATGTGACGAGAGCCCTGGTCAGAGCTGGTCTGACCAGGGCCCTCGGCTGTGGGTGCTGGGTGTCCGCTGAAGCCCTACTTGAAGGCTCAGACGTCTGACGTGGGCTGAGGCTTCCGAACGCGATCTAGTACGCCTCGGCCCGCCTCTGGTTCGCCTCGGGCCGCCTCTGTGCCGTGCACCGGACGGCAGTGTGGCGCCGCCTGGGCGCGGTAGAGCGCGCTCCCGGCTCGGCGCCCTCGGGGCAGGTGCGGGGGGAGCGTGCGCGCGTCCCAGAGGGTCAGGCGACCTTCTCGGACGACGAGGACGAAGACGACGACGACGTCGACGAGCCGGAGGACGAGGAGTCGCCCGACGAGGACGACGAGGTGCCGGCCTTGGCCGAGTCGCCGGACCCGCTCGACTCGGCCGATCCGTTCGAGCCGCCCGAATCGCCGTTCGAGGAGGACCCGTTGGACGAGGCGCCCGCGGTCGAGGTCTTGCTGGAGCCGCGGCTGTCCGTCCGGTAGAAGCCGGAGCCCTTGAAGATGATCCCCGCGGCGGAGAAGACCTTGCGCAGCTTGCCGCTGCAAGCCGGGCATTCGGTCAGCGCGGCGTCGCTGAACTTCTGCACGACCTCAAGAGGCTCGCCGCACTCGGTGCAAACGTACTGATACGTCGGCACGGTTCCTCCTCGCTGACTCAGCCCGGTGGTGTCCGGACTGGCACTCACTCTGAACGACTGCTAATGGTACCCATGCGTGGAACGGGAATCGTCCTCGCCCTGTTCCCGGGCCCCGCGCCTGGAGTCGCTCCACGCGGGCGGGGCCCGGGCCAAGCCTGCTGGCCGGGTCGGCTGGTCAGGTGCCGGTACCGGACAAGCGCCAGGGCAAGTGCAAGGGCAAGAGCCAGGACAAGTGCCGTTGGTCAGATTCCGCTTTCGCCGAACCAGCCCGCCAGCTTGCCGCGTCGGCTGACCGCACGCAGGCGGCGTTCGGTCGTCTCCCGTACCGCATCGGTGGTCACGACCAGGAGGGTGTCACCCGATTGCAGAGGCGTGGTGGGTTCCGGGACGAAGCTCGACCCGTTCCGCACGACCAGGGTGACGGACGCGCCCGGAGGCAGCCGCAGTTCGAAGATCTCCACACCGCTCAGCTGCGAATCGGACGGGATCCGCACTTCCAGCAGGTCCGCGTGGAGTTCCTCCAGGGGCGCCGCTTCCACGTCCAGTTCGCGTGCCTGCTCGTCGCTTTCCAGACGGCACCAGCGCGCCACAAGGGGCAGCGTGGGGCCCTGCAAGAGCGTGAACACCACGACGATCGTGAAGACGATGGAGAACAGCCGTCCGGCGTCGGGGACCTCCTTCACCATGGGGATGGTGGCGAGGACGATCGGGACGGCGCCGCGCAGGCCCGCCCAGGACGCGAACAGCTTCTCGCCCCACGTCAGCCTGAAACCGATCGTCGACAGCACCACCGACACCGGGCGGGCGACCAGCAGCAGGATGAACCCGATCACCAGTGCGGGGACGATCTGCCCGGGCAGTTCGCTGGGCGACGCCAGGAGCCCGAGCATCACGAACAGCCCGATCTGGGCGAGCCAACCGATCCCCTCTGCGAAACCACGTGTGGCGGGTCTGTGGGGTAGACGCGCGTTGCCCAGGACGAGCGCGCTGACGTATACGGCGAGGAATCCGCTGGCGTGCAGCAGCGTGGCCGCGCCGTAGGAGCCGACGGACAGCGACAAGACGGCGATGGGGTAGAGGCCGGACGCGGGCAGTGCCATGCGGCGCAGCGCCTGCGCGCCCAGCCAGCCGATGGCGATGCCGATCAGGCCGCCGGCGATCAGCTCGTACACCATGACGCCGAACAGCTCGGCGAGGTTCGGGGCGGCCGCGTGCGAGCTGAGCGTGATCACGATGATCACGACGGGGGCGTCGTTGAAGCCGGACTCCGCCTCCAGCAGCCCGGTCAGCCGGGACGGCAGCGGGAGGCGGCGCAGCACCGAGAACACGGCGGCCGCGTCGGTCGGGGCGAGCACCGCGGCCAGCAGGAACGCGGGCCGCCAGTCCAGGTCGATCAGCCACATGGCGGCGGCCGCCACCACCACGATGCTGATCAGGGTGCCGAGGGTGGACACGCTGAGCGCGGCGGGCACCGAGGGCCGCACGTGCCGCCAGCTGGTGGTGATGCCTCCCTCGGCCAGGATGAGGACGAGGGCGGCGAGGCCGAGCGTCTCGGCCAGCTCGGCGTTGTCGAAGTCGATGTGGAGGGGGCCGGACTCGCCGATGAGAAGGCCGAGGCCCATGTACGCCAGCAGGGTGGGCAGGCCCGCCTGGTGCGACAGCCTGACCGCGACGATGGCGCTGAGTACGAGCGTGGCCCCGAGGAGTAGCCAGATGTCTAGGTGCACATCCCGCCCTTCCGGGGTCGTCAAAGTTGATCGTTTAGGAATCCTACACATTCATGGAGAAATCGCACACTTGTGGTTGAGGGACAGGATGTCGCGGGCGCTGTCCGGCATCGCTTGACCTGCGGGTTTACCCCGTTCACAACGTTCTGCACCTCGCGCCCCGTACGGCCCCGGCGATGTCGTCGCGCCCAGGCGACAAGCTTCGGCCGCCACCGGGCGGCCTTGTGTGCCGTTCCGTCCGCCGCAGATCCGCCTCGTCCGCCTCCGTCCGCCTCCGTGTGCCTCCGTCTGCCTCCGTCCGCCGCAGATTCGCATCCGCATGGACCGGAAGCCGCGTGAGCGGCGAGGGCGCAGAATGGCCCAAAGCGGCCACGTCCGCAGGTCAGGCAGGGTGCGGATGGACCGGTCGCACTGATCAGGTGAACCTGAGCAGACCTCCGGAAGGGGTCACGGCGCTGCGAACACGCTGATCGTGGGACTCCGCGGGCAGTTCCGGCACAAGCTCGCCGTCGTACACCAGCCCCACCGTCAAGATCGCCGGGCCCACCCGCGCCAGCGCGCGGTCGTACGAGCCGCCTCCGCGACCCAGGCGCATCCCCGTGCGGTCGATGGCGACCGCCGGAGCCAGGACGACATCGGCGCTGGCCACGGCACCGGGCCCGCGCGGCGGCTCGGTCGGCTCCAGGCAGCCGCGCGGGCCCGGCGCCAGGGAGTCGGGACCCTCGTAGGAGGCCCAGTCAAGGTCGCCGTCTGGCAGGAGCTTTGGCAGCAGGACGTACGCGCCGCGCTTCCAGAGCGCGAACAGCAGGCCGCGGGTGTCCGGCTCGGCGCCGATCGACACATACGCCGCGATCGTCCCCGCCATCTCGACCTCGGGAACGGACAGCAGCGCGTCCCGGATCGCCCGCCCGGCCTCGGAGCGCGCGCCGGGGAGCATCATCGCACGCTTCTCCAGGAGCTCCGCGCGGAGGCGGGTCTTCGTCGCTATGTCGTGCACGCTGTGGTCCTCACGGATGACTAGGGTCTTCTCATGGCCGACATTGCACCAGTGCTCAAAGCGGTCGTCCCGGCGGCCGGCCTCGGTACCCGATTCTTGCCCGCCACCAAGGCGACACCCAAGGAAATGCTGCCGATCGTCGATAAACCGGCGATCCAGTACGTCGTCGAGGAGGCGGTCGATGCCGGCCTCACCGACGTCCTCATGGTCACCGGACGCAGCAAGCGGTCCATCGAGGACCACTTCGACCGCGCCTACGAGCTGGAGGAGGCGCTGCGCGCCAAGGGCGACGACGAGCGGCTCGGCGCCGTCCGCGAGTCCAGCGAGCTGGCGATCATGCACTACGTCCGGCAGGGCGAGCCGCGCGGCCTCGGGCACGCGGTGCACTGCGCGCGCCAGCACGTCGGCCGCGAGCCGTTCGCGGTCCTGCTGGGCGATGACATGATCGACGCCCGCGACCAGCTGCTCAAGCGGATGATCGAGGTCCGCGGGCAGCACGGCGGCAGCGTCGTGGCGCTGATGGAGGTGGAGCCCGACCAGGTCTCGTCCTACGGCTGCGCCGCCATCGAGGCCACCGGCGAGGACGACGTCGTCCGCATCAGCGACCTCGTCGAGAAGCCCGCCCCCGACGAGGCGCCGAGCAACTGGATCATCATCGGCCGGTACGTCTGCGACCCGGCGGTCTTCGACGTGCTGGAGAAGACCCCGCCCGGCCGCGGCGGCGAGATCCAGCTGACCGACGCGCTGCGCACCCTCGCCGACACCCCCGCCGACCAGGGCGGCGGCGTGTTCGGGGTCAAGTTCCGCGGCCGCCGCTACGACACGGGCAACAAGCTGGAGTACCTGCGGACGGTCGTCCAGTTCGCCTCCGAGCGTCCCGACCTGGCGCCGGAGTTCATGCCGTGGCTGCGCGAGTTCGTCCGCCAGCACGATCAGTGATCTCCCCGTCCCGCGCTGACGGCCGGTCTCCGGGCCGGCCCGCCCGGTCGTCCCGGCCCGCCCGGTCGTGCCGGTCGTCCCGGACCGCCCGGACGGTCCGGTCGCGGGACGGGATGGCGGTGCGCGGCGGCGTGGGATGCGCCGGGGACCCCGGACGACACGTCAGACTGTGTGCGTGGGCATGAGATCGGTCGACGAGCATCTGACGGACATCCTCGGCAGCGTCCCCGTCCTGGCGCCGCTCGATCTGGCGTTGCTGGAGGCGCAGGGGACGGTGCTCGCCGAGCCTGTCTCCGCGCCCGTGCCGCTGCCGCCGTTCGACAACTCCGCGATGGACGGCTACGCCGTGGTCGCCTCCGACATCGCGGGCGCCACCGAGGCGGAGCCGGTCGTCCTGCCGGTCGTCGGGGACATCCTCGCGGGCGACCCCGGCGTGTCCGCGATCCGGCCGGGGCTGACCGCGCGGATCATGACGGGCGCGCCGATGCCCGCCGGGGCCGACGCCGTCATACCGGTCGAGTGGACGGACGGCGGCAACGCCACCGTGCGGGTCTCGCGTCCGGCGTCGCCGGGCAACTACATCCGCCGCGCGGGCGAGGACGTCCTCGCCGGGCAGGTCGTCGCGGACGCGGGCACCCGGCTCGGCGCCGCGCAGATCGGCATGATCGCCGCCGTGGGCCGGTCCCGCGCCGTCGTCCGGCCGCGGCCGCGCGTCGTCGTGCTGTCCACGGGGACGGAGCTGCGGGAACCCGGCGAGCGGCTCGGCGACGGCCAGATCTGGGAGTCCAACTCCTTCATGCTGACGGCCGCCGTCGTCGAGGCGGGCGGCGTCGGCTACCGGCAGGCGACGGTCGAGGACGAGCCCGCGAAGGTCATGGAGGCCCTGCGGGACCAGCTCGTCCGCGCGGACGCCATCGTCACCTCCGGGGGCGTCTCGATGGGGACCCGCGACGTCGTCAAGGAGGTGCTGAGCGGCACCGGGACGGTCGAGTTCCACAAGGTGCGGATGCGTCCCGGCAGGCCCCAGGGCTTCGGGCTGCTCGAAGGCGTCCCGGTCTTCACGCTCCCCGGCAACCCCGTCAGCGCCTACGTCTCCTTCCAGGTCTTCGTCCGTCCTGCGCTGCGCGCCATGCAGGGGCTGGGTCCCGAGCCGCTGCCGACGGTCAGCGCCGTTCTCGGGGCGGACGTCAAGTCCCCGGCGGGGCTGCGCCACTACGTCCGCGGGCGGCTCTCCTTCAACCGCGGCCACTACGCCGTCACCCCGGCCGACGGGCAGGGCTCGCACCAGCTCGGCTCGCTCTCGTCCGCCGACGCGCTCATCGTGCTGCCGGAGGAGGCCGAGGCCATGCCCGCCGGTTCCCACGTCGATGTGATGAGGTTGCCGTCATGAGCGCAATGGGCACCGAATTCACCCACCTGGACGAGAAGGGCGCGGCCCGCATGGTCGACGTCTCGTCCAAGAACGTCTCCTCCCGCACCGCCACGGCGACGGGTTTCGTCCGGTTGTCCGCCGAGTGCGTCGCCGCGCTGCGCGCGGGGGACATGCCGAAGGGCGACGCCCTCTCCGTGGCGCGCATCGCCGGGATCATGGGCGCCAAGCGCGTCCCCGACCTCGTCCCGCTGTGCCATCCCATCGCGCTGCACGGCGTCACCGTGGACCTCGCCATCGAGGACGAGGGTGTGGCGATCACCGTCACCACGCGGACCGCGGACCGGACGGGCGTCGAGATGGAAGCCCTCACCTCCGTCTCCGTCGCCGCGCTCGCCCTGGTCGACATGGTGAAGGCCGTCGATCCCGCCGCCGTCATCACCGACGTCAGGGTCGAGGAGAAGACCGGCGGCAAGACCGGCGTCTGGCGCCGCCCTGACTCCCCCTGAGGTCCCCGGCGGGGTCGGGAGCGACGGCGGTGAGGACGGCGAGGACGGTGCGGGCGGGACGGTGAAGGGATGACGATGCGGGCGATGGCGGTGACGGTGTCGAACCGGGCGGCGGCGGGCGTGTACGCCGACAGGTCCGGGCCGGTGCTGGTGGAGATGCTGGAGGATCTCGGCTGCCAGGTGGACGGGCCCGTGGTCGTCCCGGACGGCGAGCCGGTCGCCGGTGTCCTGCGGGACGCGGTGCGCGACGGCTACGACGTGGTCGTGACCACCGGCGGGACGGGCCTCACCCCGACCGACCGGACGCCCGAGATGACGCGGCCGGTGCTGGAGCGCGAGATCCCCGGCCTGGCGGACGCCATCCGGTCGGAGGGACGCGACCAGGTCCCCACGGCGATCCTGTCGCGGGGCCTGGCCGGTGTCGCGGGCCGCACGCTGATCGTCAACCTGCCGGGCTCGACGGGTGGGGTCCGCGACGGCATGACCGTCCTCGGGCGCGTCCTGGCGCACGCCGTCGACCAGATCCGCGGCGGCGACCACCCCCGTCCCGCCGCGCACTGAGCGGCCCCCTCCGGGCGCGGCGCGTCAGGCCCGGATCACCCGGACACCCGCCTCGGTGAAGGCCGCCACGTCGTCCTCGGCGACGGTGCCGTCCGTCACCAGGACGTCGATCCGGGACGTGTCGCAGATCTTGGCGAACGCGCGGCGGCCGATCTTGGAGCCGTCCGCCACCACGACGATCTTCTCGGCGCGCTCGGCCATGAGGCGGTTGACGTCCGCCTCGCCCTCGTTGTGGCAGGTGGCGCCGTGCTCCACGGCCACCCCGTACACGCCGAGGATCGCGACGTCCAGCGTCACGTGGTCGAAGATGCCGGTGGCGAGCGGGCCGGTCAGCTCGTAGGACTGCGGCCGGGGCACCCCGCCCGTCAGGACGATCTTGACGTGCGGCCGGACGGCCAGCTCGTTGCCGATGTTGAGCGCGTTCGTCACGATCGTGATCGCCGGGGACGCGCCCTCGGCGTGCAGGTCGGCGCGGGTGGCGAGGGCCCGCGCGACCTCGGAGGTCGTCGTCCCGCCGTTCAGCCCGATGACCGAGCCGGGACGCGCGAGCTCGGCGGTGGCGGCCGCGATCAGCTGCTTCTCCGAGGCGTGCCGCGCGCTCTTGTAGCGCAGCGGCAGGTCGTAGCTGACGTTCTGCGCGACGGCGCCGCCGCGCGTGCGGGTGAGCATCTGCTGCTGCGCGAGCTGGTCGAAGTCGCGGCGGATCGTGGCGGCCGACACCTTCATCCGCGCGGCGGCCTCCTCGACGGTCAGCCGCCCCGCCTCCGACAGCAGTTCCAGGAGCGCGTTCCAGCGCTCATGCCTGGCCACGCAAGCCCTCCTCCGCGCGTGCGGGCGCCGGTGCGGGCCTGGGCAGGGGGGCCGGGGATCGGACGGACATGCGGGGCGAGGTCACGAAATGATTCTAGCGATGCACACTGATGGTCTTTTATGCGCTATCTCCCTATGAAAAACTCATTAACAAGCAAAGGAGAGCAAAGGGGCATCTCTATGGCAGACGTGGCAGAAGCCGGTCATACCGCGGCCGAGATCGCCTCCCAGCCCGGGCTGTGGCGCCGCGCCGCCGCGTCCGCCCCCGGGCTCGCGCCGAGGCTGCCCCGACCGGGTGAGCGCGTCGCCGTGATCGGCTGCGGGACGTCCTGGTTCGTCGCGCAGGCGTATGCGGCGCTGCGCGAGGCCGCCGGGCACGGCGAGACCGACGCGTTCGCGGCGTCGGAGTACCCGCGGGGCCGCGCCTACGACCGGCTCCTCGCCCTCACCCGCTCCGGGACGACGACCGAGGTGCTGGACGTGCTCGCCCACGTCCGCGGGACGATCCCCACCACGGCGATCACCGCCGATCCCGCGACGCCCGTCATGTCGGCCGCCGACGAGGCCGTCGTCCTCGGCTACGCCGACGAGAGGTCGGTGGTGCAGACGCGCTTCGCGACCACCCAGCTCGCCCTGCTGCGCGCCCACCTCGGCGAGGACCTCACGGGAGTGATCACCGACGCGGCGCGGGCGCTCGCCATGCCGCTGCCGGACGTGGCCGTCCGCGCCGAGCAGCTCACCTTCCTCGGACGCGGCTGGACGGCCGGGCTGGCGCACGAGGCGGCCCTGAAGATGCGCGAGGCCGCCGGCGCCTGGACCGAGTCGTACCCGGCCATGGAGTACCGGCACGGCCCGATCAGCGTCACCGGTCCGGGCCGCGTCACCTGGATGTTCGGCGACGCGCCGCCAGGGCTGGCCCGCCAGGTCACCGACGCCGGAGGCACCATGATCACGAGCGGGCTGGACCCGCTCGCCGACCTCGTCCGGGTCCAGCGGCTGGCCGTCGAGACCGCCCGCTCCCGCGGCGCCGACCCGGACACGCCCCGCAACCTGACCCGCTCGGTCATCCTGGACGCGCGGTGATCGTCCTGCGGGACGGCCGCCTCGTCCTCCCCGGCGGCGTCCGGCGCGGTGACCTGCACGTCCGGGACGGCCGCATCGCCGCGAACGGGCCACCGGCCACCACGCCGCATGCCACCGAGACGCCGCGCACCGCCGAGACTCCGCGCACCGCAGAGACGCCGGGCGCCGACGAGATCGACCTCGGCGGGCGCTATGTGGTCCCGGGCTTCGTCGACATGCACGTTCACGGCGGGGCCGGGGCGTCCTATCAGAGCGGCTCGGACGAGGACGCGCGGCGCGTGGCCGGGTTCCACCTCGCCGCCGGGACGACGACCACGATCGCGAGCCTCGTCACCGGCACCGGGCGGGAACTCGCGGACGCCGTCGCCGCGCTCGCCGGCCCGGCCGCCGACGGCCTGATCGCCGGTATCCACCTCGAAGGCCCCTACCTGGCGCGGGAACGCTGCGGCGCGCACGACCCGGCGCTGCTCAGACCCCCTGACATCGCCGAGTTCCGGCACCTCGCCGGCCTCGGGCGCGGCCATGTCCGCATGATCACGCTGGCGCCGGAGCTGCCGGGCGCGTTAGAACTCGTCCGCGCGGCGGCGGACGCGGGCGTGATCGCGGCGGTCGGGCACACCGAGGCGCCGGGGGCGGTCGCCCGCGCGGCCTTCGACGCGGGCGCGCGCGTGGCGACGCACCTGTTCAACGCGATGCGGCCGCTGCACCACCGTGAGGGCGGCCCGGTCGCCGCCGCGCTGAACGACCCGCGGGTCACTGTCGAGATCGTCAACGACGGCGTGCACGTCGAGCCCGGTGTGGTCGCGCTGGCCTTCCGGGCCGCCGGCCCCGGCCGCGTCGCGTTGATCACCGACGCGATGGCGGCGACCGGGATGGGCGACGGCGACTACCGGCTCGGCGTGATGGACGTCCGGGTAAGGGACGGGCGGGCGACCCTCGCGGGCGGGTCGTCCATCGCGGGCAGCACGATCACGATGGCGGACGCGTTCCGCCACGCCGTCACCGGCGTCGGCGTGCCGATCGCGCAGGCGGCCGAAGCGGCGGCACTGACCCCGGCGCGCGCGCTGGGCATCGACTCGCGTGTCGGCTCGCTGGAACCCGGCAAGGACGCCGACCTCCTCGTCCTGGACGACGACCTCGCCGTCGCCCGGGTCATGAAGCGCGGGCGCTGGCTGTGATCCTCACCGTGACGCTGAACGCCGCGCTCGACGTCACCTACGCGATGGCCCGCGTGGCGTGGGGCGGCTCCAACCGCGTCGGCGCGGCGCACCGGCGCGCGGGCGGCAAGGGCGTGAACGCCGCCCGCGTGGCCGCCGCGCTGGGCGAGGACGTCCTGATCACCGGGCTGGCCGGAGGCGCGACGGCGGACGCCATCCGGGCCGACCTCGACGGATCGGCCCTCCGGCACGCGTTCTTCCCCATCGCCGGGACGTCCCGGCACACCCTCACCGTCACCTCCGACACGTCCGGCGCGACCGTCTTCAACGAGGCCGGGCCCGAGGTCACGCCGGGGGAGTGGGACGGATTCCTGGAGCACTACCGGGCCCTCCTGCCGCACGCACAGGTGGTCGTCCTCTCCGGAAGCCTGCCGCCGGGCGTGCCACGGGACGCCTACGCCCTGCTGACCCGGCTCGCCGACCGTCCGGTCATCCTGGACGCCGACGGCGACGCGCTCTCCCTGGGCGTCCCCGCAGGACCCACTGTCGTGAAACCCAACGCGGACGAACTCGTCCGCGCCACCGGACGACCACCCCTCTCCGGTGCCCGTGCGCTACAAGCGGCAGGCGCGCGCGCTGTTCTGGTGTCCCTCGGGCAAGAGGGCCTCCTAGGCGTGACACCCGACGGCGCCTGGCACGCCAAACCGCCAAAGCGCATTTCCGGGAACCCAACCGGCGCGGGAGACGCCGTAGTGGCAGCCACCGCGCGCGCACTGCTCTCGTCCACTCCCTGGCCCGCCCTGCTACGGGACGCGGTGGCGCTCTCAGCGTCCGCAGTGCGCGCCCCCGTGGCAGGCGACTTCGACGCAGGCGAATACGCCCGCCTGCTCCCCGAAGTCGTCATCGACGCCCTCGACACCCGGCAGGAGTCCCATGCCCCTCGTAGGAACCGGTGAGATCATCGCCGGCGGCCCCGGCGTCGGCGCGTTCAACGCCGTCCTCCTCGAACACGCCACCGCCATCGCCGCCGGTGCGGAGGCCGCCGCCGCGCCCGTCATCCTCCAGATCAGCGAGAACACCGTGAAGTACCACGGCGCCGCCGCGCCGGTCGTCGCCGCCGCGCTCGCGACCGCCCGCCGCGCCGCCGTGCCCGTCGCCGTCCACCTCGACCACGCCACGTCCATCGACCTCGTCTACGAGGCCGTCGAGCTCGGCGTCGGCTCGGTGATGTTCGACGCGTCCACCCTCCCCTACGACGACAACGTCGCCGCGACCGCCGAGGTCGCCCGCTGGTGCCACATCCGCGGCGTCCTCGTCGAGGGCGAGCTCGGCGAGGTCGGCGGCAAGGACGGCGCCCACGCCCCCGGCGCCCGCACCGACCCCGCCCAAGCCGCCGCCTACGTGGCCGCGACCGGCGTGGACGCCCTCGCCGTGGCCGCCGGCACGTCCCACGGGATGATCACCCGCGACGCCGTCCTCGACCTCGCGCTGATCTCCGAGCTGCGCGATGCCGTGCCCGTCCCGCTCGTCCTGCACGGCTCGTCCGGCGTCCCGGACGAGACCCTCGCCGCCGCCGTCCGGCACGGCCTCACGAAGGTCAACATCGCGACCCGCCTCAACGCCGTCCTCACCGCGGAGATCAGGCGCGCCCTCGGCGACGCCCCCGGCCTCGTCGACCCCCGCCGCTACCTCGGATCGGCCCGGACGGCCGTGTCGCAGGAGGTCGCGAGGCTCCTGGAGGTGCTCCGCGGCGGAATTCTCGGCGACAATTGATGGCGTCCACCCGTCCTGCCAGGGAATCATGGAACCGTGGAACGCTTGCGGGGATGGCCGGTCACCCTGACCGAGGGCCCTGTGGGGCTGCGCCCGCTACGGCATCGCGACGCCGCCACCTGGCGCGAGCTGCGGGTCCGCAACGCCGACTGGCTCCGCCCCTGGGAGCCCACCAACCCCGAGACCCCGCTGTTCCGCAGCGGCCTCGGCCCCTACATCAGCATGGTCCACACCATGCGCCGCGAGGCCCGCCACGGCCTGGCCCTGCCCTGGGTCGTCACCCACGAGGGCCGGTTCGCCGGGCAGCTCACCGTCGGCGCGATCGTCTGGGGCTCGGCACGCTCCGCCCAGATCGGCTACTGGGTCGACCGCCAGGCCGCCGGACGCGGCGTCATTCCCACCGCCGTCGCACTCGCCGTCGATCACTGTTTCTTCACCGTCGGCCTGCACCGCGTCGAGGCGAATATCCGCCCGGAGAACACCGCGAGCCGCCGCGTCGTCGAAAAGCTCGGATTCCGGGAGGAGGGAATTCGCCGCCGCCATCTCCACATCGACGGGGCCTGGCGCGACCACATCTGCTACGCCCTCACCGTCGAGGACGTCCCCGGCGGCCTGCGCGCCCGCTGGCTCGCCGAACGCAACCGGGCCTTTCCCCGCTCGACGTCGTGACGTCCGGCTGACTTTCCGCCCGTAAGAATCCTGCGAACGAGAAGGCTCGGCAAACGGAGAGTAACGGCGGACTCGATCTCGCGACACACCGCCCCTTATGCTCGTCAACCTCTGACACCGGCTCGTACCGTGCGGGGCGTGACCCTGCTCCCATTGCACGTTCGCGCGCCGAAAGTCGGCCCGCCTGTCAAGCGTGCCCTGGGAACGGCGGTGAGCCGGTGAGCAGCGCCGTCCTCTACCTCGCCATCGTCGCCGTCTGGGCCGTCGTCCTCGTCCCGATGTGGCTGCGCCGCGACGGCGAGGCCGGGATCACCCGGCTCCTCCACAAGCGTCCCGAGGAGCCCGCCGCCGAGGACGACACCGAGACCGTCCCCGAGCCCGGCGACGCCCCGCGCGAGGAGGCGCCCGCCCCCCGCCGCCGCGCGGGCCGCGCCACCGTCATCGCCCGGCGCCGCCGCCGCACCGCGGGCCTGTCCCTGCTGCTGACGACCGTCGCCGCCGTCATCGCGTCCGGTGTCGCCCCCTGGTGGACCGTCCTGCCCCCGGCGGCCCTCCTCACCGGCCACCTCGCCCTGCTGCGCGTCGCCGTCGGCATGGACACCGCCCGCCGCCAGGCCGCCGCCGAGGCCCGCGCCCTGGCCCGCGCCAGGGCCCGCGAAGCCGCCCGCCTCGCCGAGCAGGCCACCGAGCCCGCCGAGGTCATCGAGCTCGTCACCCCCGACGAGGTCTTCGACCAGTACGCCGACGACCGCCGCGCCGTCGGCGAGTGAATCACGTGCGCGAGCACACCCCGGAGTTTGCTAACCTTACGGAGTCCTCGGGGCTGTAGCGCAGTCCGGTAGCGCACCTCGTTCGCATCGAGGGGGTCAGGGGTTCAAATCCCCTCAGCTCCACCCCAGGTCAGAGGCCGGTTCCGATCTTCAGAACCGGCCTTTTCGATGCCTGTACAGCAGCAAAGTACAGCAGCGCGGTACGGCTAGGACCCCGGTCGCTGCGAGTCGAGGCTCTTGCCGAGCCGCTTGAGCGCCTGGCGGGTCGCGGCGGACGAGACCTCGCTGTAGATGTTCATGGTGACCGAGATCTGGCTGTGATTCCTCACGAGCCGCCTGCTGGTCTCTCCGGCGCTCGCGGAGGGCGGTCTCGCAGATGTCCGGCAGGGGCATGACGGCGTCCGAGGATTCGGTCTTGGTCTCGCGGTGGAGCAGCCGCCCCCGGATGCGCTGGAGTTGCCAGCCGACCGTCACTTCAGCCTCGTCCAGGTCTGATTGGTGATCGAGCCCAGCGGCGGCGAAGTCCGTTGCTAGGCGAGCCAGGTCAGCGCGGCGGTGTTGATCAGAAGGTGCATGGTGTTGTCGGCGACGATCTCGATCGCATGCTCCTTCCCCTCGGCCCGAACACCGAGCGCCGCCCTGTCGGGCCAGGCGCCGCGCGGGGCGAGGTGATCCCTGGCCCACCCGACATGGCGGGCCATCTGGAAGCGGTCGATGACGATGTGCGTGCCGCCGATGACCAGCAGCGCCAGCGGCGACCGGGTCAGGGCGGCGAACGGCAGGGTGTAGGCGAGTCCGTGCGCGACCGCCGGCCACCAGGACGTCTTCTTGCCGCGCGCCATCCAGCCCGACTGCAGCAGGTAGTCGCCTGCCAGGTGCGCGGAATGATCTCACCGATCATCAGACGCCGTGCCTTCCCATGGCTCGCAGCTTCTCGGGCGTCTCACGTGGTACCGCGGCCCCCGGACGCTACGCGCCCGGTCCGGGGCCGCGGCGGGACGGCTGCGCCAGCGGTCACCTGTGCGAAGCGCAGCCGCCCCAGCTCTATCCGGCGGGCGGCTCCGGGGAGATCGGCGCGCCGAGGGCCCACGCGATCCGCGTCGCCGCCTGCTCGACATCGGCGGCGAGCCTTGCGCCGGCGTCCGGTCCCGACGACCACACGTAGGTCTCGGACACGCTGTCCCAGGCGATCCGCCGCGCCGGGCGATCCCGGTAGCTCACACACAGCCGCAACCCGAGCTTGCCCAGCTCCCGCAGATCGAGCGTCTCCGGTGTTTCCACCGGTGTTTCCGCGCACGTCGCCGCGATCTGCGGTGCCCGCCGCCGCACCGCGGCATACAGCGCGTCCAGGGGCCCGAACGGCTCTACCTTCAGTTCGTCTCGCTCGTCCATCACATCCGCCTCTGCCAGGTCCGGACCCTGCTGGTCACCCAGCGCGGAGGTTCGCGCTGTTCTGCGGTGCCGGCCGCTCGCCGGACGGCGGCCGCGATGGCTTGCGGGGCCAGCCGCGTGCCGATTTCCGCAACCGCTCCGGGCAGGTCGTGACAGGGCGCGAGCGGGTCACCGGTGGAGGCGACGAACCAGGGCACCCCGCCCTCACCGGTCTCGACGGTGACGCTCTCCCCGACCGCGGGAAGGCCGGGCGACAGCACACGCAGCCGCGGGGGCGCCTGCTCGTAGCGGCGGCGTACCGCCCATCCCTCGGTGGCCAGGACCCGCGCGAGCAGATCGAGGTAGGGCGCGCCGATTCCGCCGCTCACGGCGCCGGGGACAGGTTCCCCGCGATGATGACCGCGGCGTCGACGATGTGGGTGTCCTCGGCGATCGGCTCGCCGTTGGCCTCGTCGAAGAACCACATCCGGTCCTGGTCGGTGACGCGCGGCTTGCACGTGACCGTCTGCCTCGCGCCCGTGCGGTCGCCCGGCCTGGTCACGACGATGCGCAGCGGGTCGGTCTCGAAGTCCACGCTGAAGCGGTGCCCCTCCAAGACCGCCTTCAGTTCGGTCAGCCTCGGGCGGGCGTGCCGCTGCTCGATGCCATCGAGGCGGTTGCCCATGGCCGCTCCGCCCGGTTCGTTACCCTGTCCCATAGCCGGACTTCCTTCCGGTCAGGCCCCGGCCGGTGCTCCTAACACCGCGATTCCGGGGCCGCCCTGTGTCTTGGGCGAGGCCACGCACCGCTGGTGTTACATCGGGTGTTGCGAACCACACGGGGAACTTCGGTGGCTGCGGCACGTGGCCCCGCATCACCGAGTGAAGCCAACCGCGTGCATCCGGGCCATCGGAGTGCGAGTATTCAAATTCCGTTATCCCTGTACCGCCTGCTCAGGGACGTGAAATGACCGAATCGCGCAAGTGTTCCGAATGCGGAAAAGATCTCAACCGATACAGCCCCGGTGATCTTTGTGGCTCCTGCGCCTGGGAGGCCCGCGCCCGTACGGGCCAACCCCCCGCCCTCCCGGAACGCTTCTGGACCGAGCCCGCCATGCGGGACGCCTTGAAGCGCCGGGATCTCCATACCGTCCTGCGGATCTACCGGGCCGCGACCGGGCTCACGCAGGAGGCCGTGGCGCTCTTGATCGACAGCAGCCAGGGCAACGTGTCCTTGATTCACCGTGGCCGGCGTAAGCGATACACGATCGATGAGGTCGAGTCCTTTCGCGACGGCCTCCGCATCCCCGGCCAGTTACTCGGACTTCTTCCAGGTCTCTACGAAGACGGCGCCGTCCTCCTGTCGGATACGAAACGTGACATTGGCAAGGTCGTCCCTGAAGAGGATGCATGGGCCATTCCGCGCGCTAACGTGTTAATTTCGGAACCTTCGCACGCAAGGGATGACGACATGGAGCGTCGCGCGCTGCTGAACCTGCTCATGGTCACGGGCTCGGGGGCCGCGATTCCCGCCGAGCATCTGGAGACGCTGCTCTCGGGTTTCGGGCGGGCGCTTGACGTCCGCGATTCCTTCACCGTCGACGACTGGGAGGAGACCGTCAATGATCATGCCTACGCGCTGCGCGTCATGCCTCCGGCTGCCCTCGTTGGCGTGCTGTCGGTCGACGTCGCCGACATCCGCCGCACCCTGGACAACCGGGCCGACCTTGACCGGGCGGATATGCACCGGGTGTCGGCCAAACTCGCCGCGCTGATGGCGATGGCCCTGGAAGAACTCGACAACCCTCTCGCGTCCCGCTGGTGGCGTACGGCACACGCAGCCGCCGCAAGCGCAGGTGATCGGCATCTGGAGGTGTACACACGCGCTCGGCAAGCCCGTGCCACCACTACGCGTCCCGGCGCATTGCAGAAAGCCCAGCGAGCAATAGAGCTTGCCCAAGGCCGCCCAAGCGCCGGACTCGCAGAAGCGCAGGCGACACGCGCCGTGATCCTCGCCCGGAAGGGGGACCGGACAGGCGCCCAGAAGGCACTAGGCGATCTCGATGAACTCTACGGTCGACTGCCTGCAGACGTGACCGGGGACGAAGCCGCCATCTGGGGATGGCCTCAGCAACGCTACATCGGAGAGCGCACCAACGTCCGACTGAATCTCGGAGATCCGAGTCTGTATGACGAGCTGCCGAAGAGGCCCACGAGCACATCCGGAGCACGCAATCAGGTGATCGGCGAGCTTAAGACCGCATGGGCCTGTATCAACGCAGGCGGCGTAAACGACGGGGTGAGCGATGCCGCTCAGGCTTTGGCGGTTCTTCCCCTGGATCACCGCACGTCCACCATGAAGACCCTCGTTGGCTCTGTATGCAAGGCGTTGCCTGACGAACAGGCTCGGTCGCTTCCAGCCGCGCGTGAGTTGCGGGCATTGACCGCGGGGATCTGACCCTTGACACGACCTGGCCGACTTCATGGGCGCGGGACCGTGACCGGCCCCGACGTCCAGACGGACGCCCGCTGGAAAGGGCTGCTGGAGGAGGTGCCACGCGACCTGTTCGTCCCGGACATCGCCGTGGTGGGACCGGTCATCGACGACCCGGCATCGTGGATCGACCGGACCGCCGACCCCGAACGCTGGTGGGAGGTCGTGCACAGCGACACAGCGATAGGCGTCCAGCTCGACGACGGCGCGATCGACCTGGTGGCCAAGACCAGCGCCGACCCGTGCGCGGTCGCCACCAGTTCGACATCGGCGCCGCACCTGGTCGCCGCGATGTTGGACCTCCTGGACGCCGGTCCCGGGGACCGGGTGCTGGAGGTGGGCACGGGGACCGGATGGACGGCGGCCCTGCTGGCTCACCGGGTGGGCGAGGGCAACGTCGTCAGCGTCGAGATCGACGCCGCCGTCGCGGCGCGGGCGGCCGAGAACCTGCAGTCCGCCGGAGTCGGGGCCCAGGTCGTCACTGCGGACGGGGCACAGGGCTGGCCCGCAGCAGGCCCTTACGACCGGGTGCACGTCACAGTCGGCACGGCCGACATCCCCTATGCGTGGGTGGAGCAGACCAGACCCGGCGGGGCGATTGTGCTGCCGTGGATGCCCGGGTGGAGGTCAGGCCATCTGGTCAAGCTCACCGTTGCCGATGACGGGACGGCGTCCGGGCGGCTCGGCGAGCCGTGCGGGTTCATGCTGCTACGCGGACAGCGCAGGCCACCGAACCCGGCCGAGGAGGACGTGCGCACCTCACAGACCGAAACGGCGCCGCGCGAGATCGCCGAGGCCGGAGAGGGATTCCAGGTCGCCTTGGCGGGCTGCCTACCCGGCGTGGAGGGCGGCGGATTCGCCAATGACGATGGCTCCTACCGGCTGATGGCTCGTGACGGCCGGTCACGCGCGCTGGTCGTCCATCGTCCCGGGCAACCGGTGGCCGAGGTCGAGATGACCGGTCCGCGCGACCTATGGGACGAGATCGTCGCCGTATACCAGAGGTGGATCGAGTGGGGGAGGCCAGGGAAGGAGCGTTTCGGTCTCTCATCGACCCGTGAGGGGACAAGGGTATGGCTTGATGACCCGGCGCAGCGGTTGGAGGGTCCCTGATATGGGCAAACACGCGAAAACCGTCAACTGCTCCATATGCAATGGCGCTGGAAAGCAGATTTACAACGTGGACAACAAGACCGAAGAGCGGAACTGCCCAGGCTGCAACGGCTCCGGCAAGGTCTGAAGGCGCCTGCCCTCAAACGGCTGGAGGCCCACCGCCGACACGGCCGGGGCAGGTTCTCTCCACGCGTCAGGTGGTCGCGAGAGCGCTCTCGGCAGTCCTCGTCATTCCGGTACGTAGCGCGCGGACTGCAGTCACGACTCGGCGCGCCACAACGACGCGGCCGAGGTGATTCCGAGTGTGGTACGTCCGTGAGCTGTGGGAGCCGGTGGTCTCGCAGCGACATCCGCAGGAGATCGACTGGGAGTATCGCTACGCGATGGTGCTGACCGACTCGCCCTTGACGGCGTAGTCGACGGGCTTCTTGGCGAGGTCGCCACGGAGGATCCGCGCGGCCAAGGCGACCTCTTGGCTGGCGGAGGACTCCCCGTCCCGGCCGAAAACCAGCGTGCTGACGACTACGGCCCGGCGGATGCGCAGCAAGTCGTCACGCTCGCCCCCGCCGCCCGGCGCGGCCGGGAACGGCGGGTCGAGCATTTTGCGGATGGCCGCGAGCAACTCGCGGGTCTCGGCCGACAGGCCGGTACAGGATCACCGCCAGGTCGGGCCGCTCCACCTCGGCATTGATCTGCCACAAGAACGCCGGATCGATGCCGTCGAAGCGCTGCATCACCAGGCCAGACGGTAGGAAGCGGTCAGAGATGACCGTCCGTCCGACCTCGAGCGCAGGCCGGATCTCGGTCTCGACATGGTGGTAGCGATCGGCCGCGTAGAGACAGGCCAGCGTGTGGCCGGTGGTCGTCTCGGTCAGTTCCCGGCAGAGCACCCCGATCGGTCCGGTCGATGGCTCAACCGTGACATGGACGTCCTCGCCATTGGCCACGAGCAGCTGCGCCAGGTGGTGCACGATGGTCGATTTTCCGGCACCACTCGGCCCATCGACGCTGGCGAAGACACCCCGCGGGCGATCAGAAAAGGGTCGAAGCTTCATCGTTGCCCCCTTCTGGTGCCTGGCCACGGAGGTCCTCGATCGACCGGTGGGCGGCGAGCAGCACGAACAGCCGGGCCGTGACGAGCGCGTCGTAGGTGGCGCGGTGCGGCTGGAGATCCTCCGGCAAGTCCTCGGCCAGCTTGAAAGCTTCGACCAACGAGCCGAGCTTGTAGCTCTTCTCGTCGGGCAGAAGCCGGCGGGCGAGCTTCAGCGTGTCGAGCACCTCGGGCACGTGCCAGTCGTCGAGCTTGCGCTGAACCACACCGACATCCACGTGCGCGTTGTGGGCGACGAGCACAGCGTCCGATAGCGCCGCGGCCACGTCGTGCCTGATGACGCCGAAGCTCGGCGCATCTGCCACGTCCCGATTGCTGATGCCGTGGATGCGGCTCGCGAAGTGCTTGATCGGCGATTCGGGCCGTACCAGCCAGCTCTGCGGTTCACCGATCTTCCCGTTGACGATCGGGACGGCCGCCAGCTCGACGAGGTCGGGCGGTTGTCGGCCATTGCCCTCGACGTCCACCACGACGTAGCGCAGCCTGGTCCAGTCAGTCATCTTGTTCACCCTTCCAGCCGATGTCGGCGCGACCATGCCGCCGCTCATGGTGTGGATGACGTTCATCGTGGACCTGGAATCCGAGTGCGTGTTGCAGGTAGTACCGAGACTGTTCGGACTCCAGGCCGGACACGACCGCTGCCCGCTCCGTGATGTCGCCGACGTCCAGGCTGGCAGCTTCAGGCAAAAGGAAAGTCTTCAAAGGGAGGTAGTCGTGTCCAGTCCCGAGCCTTCGACGGACGCACAGATCGCTAAGCATCTGGAGACCCGGCCGGGCTGGGAGCGCGACGGTGCACCTGGCGATGTACGTCACGGCCCAAGGCCTGCGAGATCGGGCACAATCCCGATATCCACATCACCTGGCACGCATCCGATTCGCGATCACCACGCACGATGCCGGTCACAGGCTGACGGTGAAGGACTTCGATCTTGTCGATCACCTCGATGTGATTGCAGCTGGACACTGGGCCGAGCCCGTCTGAATTCGCCATGCGATGCACCGGCGCCCCTCGTCCGTCGCGAGGTGTCAGTCTCCAAAGGGCGGAGTGGACGCTGCGCCTCGCGCGCGGGGTGAGAAAGGGGCGCCGCTCCGCGAGCGGCGCCGCAAGGACGTCCCCGCTCAGTCTATTCGGGCCCTTCGTGATGTGCGAGCTCGGCGCCGGGGTGTCGTAGGGACGTGCCGTCGTCTTCGGGCACGCTGGCGTTGTTGTTGGCGGTCAGAATGATGGCGTGGGACGCGCCGGTAGGGGCTTGCTGGGGATGTTGAGGGTGTTCGGCTGGACGGTGGGGGTTTTCGCGGGATGGGGAGACGTTCTTCCGATGCGGTACGGAAGAGGTCAGCCGGTGATGCTTGTGGGTGCTACGAGGATTTTGCCGTCCACTTGGCCGGTCGCTAGTGGTTCGAGACCTCGGGGGACCAGGTCCTCCAAAAGAATGACCGAGTCGAGCAGTAGAGGCCCGAGTGTGCCTGTGGACAGGATGTCTAGGGCGGGGCCGAGGTCTTCGTCGCACACGTGTGCCACGGTGGAGTCGATAGTGACTTCGCGCAGTGCGAGTGTGAACATGTCGATTTGCGGCTTTTCCTTGGGCAGGCCGACGGCCAGGACCCGGCCGCCGGTGGTCACCATCCGCAGTGCGTTCTCGAATTGCCCCCGTGCTCCGCTGGCCTCGATCACCACGTCGGCGCCCCGGCCTGCGGTGGCGTCCAGGATCGCTCCGACCACGTCCTCGCGGGCGGACAGTGTGTGCGCCGCGCCTAGGGCGGTGGCGCGATCCAGTTTGGCGCCTGGCAGGTCGATCGCCGTGACGTCGGCTCGTTGTAGATGGTTCAGGCCCGCGAGCACGAACGTGCCGATCGCTCCGGCACCGATGATCACCACGGAGTCGCCGTCGCGGACGCGTGCGCGGCGCGCGGCGTGCAGGCCGACCGCCAGCGGCTGCGCCATAGCGGCGGCGTCGGGGGACAGCCCGTTCGGAATCGGCCGCAGTGTGCGTGCGGGTGCCGCGACGTACTCGGCCAGCCCACCCGGCGCGTTCAGGCCCAGGGTGTAGTAGTTCCGGCAGATATTGGTGCGCCCTTCGGCGCAGCGATCGCAGTGGCCGCACCAGACTCCGGCGCCCGCGGCCACGAGTGTGCCCGCGCGGAGTCCGCAGCCGTTGTCGACGACCTCGCCGATGAACTCGTGTCCGGGGATCATCGGGCCGAGATGTCCGCTTGCGGGATGCCGGGCGTGCAAGGGCACCATGACCGGGCCGTTCGTCCACTCGGTCGCGTCGGTGCCGCAGATGCCGCTCCGCCGGACCGCCAGCAGCACCTCGTCCTCGCGTGGCTGCGGGATCGGTGCCCGCTGGATGCGCACGTCACCGGGCCCGTGATAGACGGCGGCCCGCATCGTGGCCGTCATGAGCCGTTCCTGAGGACGTTGAGGATGGCGTGCGTCGGCGGGGTGCCTGTGGTTGCGGATCTTGGTGGCGGCATGGTCGTTCTCCGCGGGTTTCGAGGGCTGGGACGAAGTCGGTCGGTCGAGGGTGATGCCTCTGGGCCCGGGCGTCAGCGCGGGAGTTTCGATTCGGGGACCAGCACCAGGTCGAAGTGCATGCTCGTCCAGGTGCCTTCTGGGTGGGAGCCGTCAGGGGCCGGGCCTGCCGCGTGGTGCTCGGCTTCGACCACGAGGCCGTCCTTCACGCCGAAGACCGCGTCGCGGTCGAGGTACGGGTCGCCCGCGACGAAGATGTGGGTGATCAAGGGCCGGTGGCCCGGGGCGGTGACCTTGAAGTGCAGGTGCGCGGGACGCATCGGACCCCGGCCCGTGGCCGCTAGCAGATCGCCGACCGGGCCGTCGTAGGGGATCGGGTACGGCGCAGGGAGGACCGACCAGAATCGGTATTCGCCGTCGGCGCCGGAGCGCAGCCGGCCGCGGCCGACGGAGCGGTCCCCGGGATATTGGACGTCGTAGAAGCCGTCCTCGTCGGCCTCCCAGACGTCCAGCCGCGCTCCGGCGACCGGGCCGCCGTCCACGGAACGCACCTGTCCTGACACGTAGCACGGGGTGCCTGCCGCTCCGCGGGCGATGTCGCCACCGAGCGGAACCTCGGGAGCGCCGTCGACGTAGAACGGCCCGAACACCGTCGATTCGGTCGCGCCAGGCACCTTCGGCTCGTTGATCGCGACGGTGAGCATGGACAGTCCGAGGACGTCGGACAGCAGGATGAACTCCTGGCGGCGGTCGTCGGTGATGTGCCCGGCGCGGGTGAGGAAGTCGATCGCCGTCTCCCACTCGCGCTCGCTGAGCCGGACCTCCCGGGCGAAGGCGTGCAGGTGGCGGACCAGGGACCGCATGACCTCGCGGAGTCGCGGATCGGCGGTTCCGTCGAAGGAGGCGAGGACCTCCTCGGTCACCGCTCGTTCCTGGTCGATGGTGCGTTCGGCGGTCATGCGGTCTCCTTCGCCGAGCCGGTCCAGGCCGCGTGCAGCAGCGTCCTCAGGCTTTGGCGTGTGACGCGGCGCGGGTTGTCTGCGGGCGCGAGCGCGAGGATCTCGTCGAGGACGGTGTCGATGTCGCCTTCGCGCAGGCCGAGTTCCCGCAGGCCATCGGGCACGCCGAGTTCGTGTCCCAGTCCGTGGAGCCCTTCGATCGGGTCGGGCCGGCCGAGCGCGGAGGCGATGCGGGACGTGGCCTCGGGGGCGGCCGGGGCGTTGTAGGCGAGCACGTGCGGCAGCACGATCGCGTGCGTCTGGGCGTGCGGCAGGTCGAAGGCACCGCCCAGGACGTGGCAGATCTTGTGGTGCAGCCCGGACCCCGCGACGGCGAACGCCGAACCGGCGAGGTAGGCGCCGAGCAGCAGGCCGGCACGGGCGTCGCGGTCGGCCGGGTCGGCGGTGATCGCGGGCAGGGCCGAGGCGAGGTTGCGGATCCCGTCCTCGGCGACGGCGCTGGACACCGGGTTGCGCCGAGGGGCCCAGAACGCCTCGACGCAGTGGGCCATGGCGTTGAGGCCGCTGGCCACCGACAGCGGTACGGGCAGGGTCAGGGTGAGGTCGGGGTCGTAGATCACGGTCCGCGGGAGCGCGCGCGGGTCGGTGCCGGTGGTCTTGCGGGTCCCTTCGGTCAGGCCCCACACGGGTGTGACCTCCGAGCCCGCATAGGTGGTGGGGACGGCGACGATCGGCAGGCCCGTGGTCAGCGCGACCGCCTTGGCCAGACCGGTGGTGGATCCGCCTCCGATCGACAGGACCAGGTCGGCGTGCGCGTCGGCGGCGGCTTCGCGAGCCTGCTCGGCGACGTCGAGGGGGACATGCGGGCGGATCGCGGAGAATGTCGCCGCGATCCGGTCGGCGAACGGGGTGCACAGCTCGTGGGCCAGACCGGAATCGGCAGAGGACGAGACGAGCAGGATCCGCTCGGCGTCGAATGCTTCGACCTCACCTGGCAGCCCGTCGCGGGCGGCTCCGGACCCGAACACCACGCGTCCGGGCAGCGCGTCGTAGGTGAACGCCCTCATCGGCGCGGCTCCGGCTCGGGGAGGACGGTGGGCTGGTAGGCAAGCAGCAGCCAGCGGTCGTCCTCGAACACCCACACGGCGATGGCACGGTTCGCCAGCGTCTTGCGGGTCCCGCCCGCGGTGATGTCGGCGTGCATCTCCCCGACCACGACGGCGGTCGTCCCGTGCACGAGGATCCGGTCCACGGGATGGTCGATGCGGTGGTACACGTAATAGCCCGACCGGACCTTCTCCCGGTAGGAGTCCAGGGTGTCCACGACCGCGTTCGAGTGGGTGTACGCCAGGTCGGGATGCGCGAGGGCGGCGAAGCGGTCGACGTCGCCGGCGATCATCGCGGCGTAGCGGGCGTCCTCCAGGGCACGGATCGCCGTCTCGACGTCGGCGGGCGTGGTGTCACCGGTCACGGTCCGTCTCCCTTCCAGGGGCGGCGTTGCGCAGGCGCAGGGCGGCGAGGATCTGGGCCATGTCCGCCTCGCCGAGGCCGGTCGCCATCGCGTCGTCCAGCACGGCGAACGCCGCCTCGGCCCCCGGCAGGCTGAGCCGCCGCCGGCGGGCCAGGTCGAGGGCCAGGCCGAGATCCTTGCGGATCAAGGACACCGGGGCGGCGACGTCGGCGGAGGCCGGTGACAGGAACGCCTCCCGCTTGTACCCGACGTACGGTGCCGCCGCCGCGCTGTTGCGGAGCACGTCGTAGAAGACGGCGAGGTCGAGTCCGCCCGCCTCCGCGATGAGCATCCCCTCGGCGACGCCCTCGCTGAGCGCGGCCAGCACGGTGTTGACCGCGAGCTTCGCCGTCGAACCCGCGCCGACGGGACCCACGTGGAACTGCGCCGAGGTCATCGCCGCCAGGACCGGGCGGACCAGGTGGAACTGGTCCGTGGTCCCTCCGACCATGGTGGTGATCGTGGCGGTCTCGGCCATGGACACGCTCCCGGACACCGGCGCGTCGATGACGTCCGTCGCCTCGGCCAGCTCGCGGACGAGCTCGGGTCCGACGGTGCCCATCACCACGTGCAGATGGTCCGGCGCGGTGCCCGCCAGCCCGTTCACCACCAGGTCCCGCGTCGTCGCCTCGTCCGGCAGCATGCTGATGGTCAGTGGCGCGTCGGCGAGCCCGGCCGCCGAGTCCACGATCGTGAGGCCCGCCGCCTCGTCGAGCGCCGGATCATGCGCGAGGACGGTGTGCCCGGCCCGCGCCAGGCGGGAGGCCATGGGCCGGCCCATGCGCCCGAGTCCGGCGAATCCGATCAGCACCGCGCGTCTCCTGCGATCCGCGCGCCTGGGAGCGTGCGGCCGTGCTCCGGGCGGGCCGCCGGGTGACCGGGTCGTTTGTGTGGCACCGAGGCTCCTCTGTCGCCGATGACGAGAACGGCTGCGCGGCACGGCAGCGACGCCCTCTCTAGTGTTCAATATAATTGAACGAATGTGGAGTAGTGTCAACTAATAGCAAACAGCGTTGTGGAAAGGGCAGGCGCGGAGCCGTGCGGTGAGCAGCAGGACCTCGGGGAACGGGAGCGGCCACGTCGGTGATTCCGGGACGAGCCGCTGGTCAGCGGCCGGTGTCGTCCTGGCGTCCGTCCGGCTCGTCCTCCGGGCCGGACTCGGTCGCGGACGCCCGGGGGGACGACGGTCCCGCCGTGCTGAGCAGGTCGAGCGCCTCGACCGCGTTCGACGGGCCGGAGGACGCCCCGGGGACGGCGTCGCCGAGGCGTGAAGCCACCCACTCCCGGGTGTGGTCGAGATCGTGACGGCCGGAGACGAACCACACCCCACGGGCGGGCTCTTCACCCTGATTCACGTACATATGCGGTCTGGTGGACTCGAAGCACAGCGAGTCCCCTGCTGTAAGGACGTACTGCTCGAAGTCGAGCAACAGGGTCAGCTCGCCCGAGAACAGGTAGGCGTACTCGATGCCGCTGTGCCGCATGAGCTTGCGCTCCACCGAGCTCGCGGCCCCGGGATCGTAGGTGACCAGCAGGGCGTCCACGTCCGGCCGCCCGCCGACGGCCAGCCTCTCCCACCGGACGCCGTTGGCCATTTCCAGGACCGGGTTGTCGGCGGCCCGCTGGACGACGCCGGAGGGCGACAAGGGGGACATGTGGGACGCGGGCGCCCCTCCGGGGACGGCGGGCCGGGCGTGCTGCCCGCTCTGGCCACCGAGGCCGAGCAGTTCGTCCAGCGAGATGCCGAGGTGGTTCACCAGCGCGTACAACGTGCTCACCGACGGCTGGGACTTGCCGGTCTCGACCTGGGAGAGCAGGCCGGCGGAGATCCCGATCGCGGACGCGACGCTGCGCAGGCTCAGCTTGCGCTCCTGCCGCGCCTGCCGCAGTCCCGGTCCGATCCGCTCCTGCATCACGCCGCCCCCGTCCACCTCACAGCCACCCTATTTGATGCCACTAAACACTACCCGGAGTACCCGCCCTCACGCGAAATCGACGATCGCACGCGTCTTCCCTGCGCTCGGGGGTGAGGCGGAGGTGCGGTGCCGGGCGTCGGCACCCGGCACCGCACCAGATCAGGGGCTGGAGAGCCCGGCCGGACGGCGGACCGTGTTCAGGCCGACGCCACGCCGTCAGGTGAACCGACGGTGAAGTACGTCGCCGCCCCCTCCGCGGCGATGGTGAGGGCCTCTCCCGCCGGCCACTGGACGAACGCCCCCGCGTCGGCGCCATGCTCGCCTGCGGCATCGGTCAGGCGGACGGAACCCTCGACGAGGTAGAGGATCCGGTCCTCGGCGCTCGCCGCGAGGCCGATCCTGGCGCCGGCGTCCATCTCGGTCCATCGCACGTTCACCGGCAGGAGTTCCGAATACGACAGCACGACCCGGGTGCGCGCGGTCCCGGTCACGGTCTCGGGTTCCGGAGCCGCGTCGAGCTTCTTCGGATCGATGTAGACCGGATCACCCTTGACGGTCTCGCTGGTGGCGGCGCCCCGGCCCGGCCAGTCCGCGGGGCGGCCCGGCGAGAAGAAGCACACGCTGGTCAGCGACTCCGGGGTGATCACGTAGCTGGTCGCCCCGTCGTAGCGGATGGCGAACGTGCCACCGGGGACGTCGATGAGCTCCCCGGACGCGAGCAGCTGCGTGTGATCGCCCTGGACCAGGTAGCACACCTCGACGTAGCCCGGGTAGAGGACCGGTCCGGCCGCGCGGGGCCCGACGTACTTGTTGAGGCATCCGTCGACGGCGGTCGCGCCGTGCTCCGTCCGGTCGACGACCCGCCGGTAGTCGGCGCTC
Organism: Actinomadura graeca; assembly: GCF_019175365.1. Taxonomy (NCBI): domain Bacteria; kingdom Bacillati; phylum Actinomycetota; class Actinomycetes; order Streptosporangiales; family Thermomonosporaceae; genus Actinomadura; species Actinomadura graeca. The sequence goes on from NZ_CP059572.1 coordinate 6,294,055, forward strand.
GGCGTCCAGCCGGGAGCGCCGCTGTCCGGGGGAGTCATGGCATCGGTCTGGAAGATGGTCAATGACATGCGCACTTGCCTTTCGTTGTTATCTGGCCTGTTCCAAGGTGCCGACCCGCGGGTCGAGCAGGCGTGCGATCAGGTCCGCGACGATGTTGAGGACGATCACGATCGCGCCGATGGCGAGCGCGCACGCCTGCACGACGGGGATGTCGTGGAGTCCGATCGAGTTGTAGAGCAGCATGCCGAGCCCGGGATACTGGAAGAGCGTCTCGACCACGGCCAGGCCGGTCACGACGTGGACGAGGTTGAGCGCCATCGCGCTCGCCGTCGGGGCCAGGGTGTTCGGGAGGACGTGCCGGCCGATGGTCCTCCGGCGGCTGTATCCGACGCGCAGCGGCGCCATCCGGATGAAGTCCTCCCGGTTGGTGTCGGCCACCTGGAAACGCAGCACCCGGATCAGGAACGCGACGCTGCCGGGGATCACCGTCAACGCCGGCAGCACCAGCGCCGCCGCCCATTCCGCCATGGACGATCCGCCGTCGACGCCGCTGATGGCGGGGAAGGCCGGGATCCAGACGGCGAACAGCAGGACCAGGAACATGCCCAGCACGAACTCGGGCACGCAGAGCAGCAGGAACGACAGCCCGTTCACGACCTTGACGGGCCCCGACCCCGGCTTCAGCCCCGCGAGGGTGCCGAGCGCGATGGACACCGGGATCGTCACCACCGAGGCCACGGCCGCGAGGATCAGCGAGTGCCCGGCCGCCGACCACAGCTGCGGTCCGATGGCGCTGTCGTCGGCCAGCGAATGGCCGAAGTCGCCGGAGAGCAGGTGGGCGGCCCACGTGAGGTAGCGCTCGAAGAAGGGGTCGTCCAAGCCCAGCCGCGTCTCCAGCTGCGCGCGCGCCGACGGCGTCGCATCCGTTCCCAGCAGCGCGTCGACGATGCTTCCCGGAATCGCGTTGGTCGCGGTGAACACGACCGCCGAGAGGAACACCAGCACGCCGAGACCACCCAGGATCCGACCGAGCATCCAGCGCAGCAGCGGCCGGGAGCCCTCCGCCGAGGTGGCGGCCGCGGGCCGCTCGACGGTCGCGGAACTCATCGGGACAGCGCCGTCGACCACTCCGGCTGGGTGCCGAGGGTCGAGATCTGGAAGCCGGTGACGCCCCTGGTGGCCACGACGTTCTGCTCGTAGCACGCCACGATCAGGTTCCCGTCGTCCTCAAGGAGCCGCGCCAGCCTCACATAGAGCGCCTTGCGCTTGGCGACGTCCGGTTCAGCCCTCGCCTGGGCGGACAGGGCGGGGAACTCCGCGTTGCTCCAGAGCGCGTAGGACTTCTTGGTGCTGCCCCATTCGCCGAAGATGATGTCGGTCAGGGCGATGCCCGGTCGCTCCTCGTACTGCCCCGCGTGCATCGGGAACTTCTGGCCGAGGATCCCCTCGACGAAGGTGGCGGGCGGCGTCGGGACCAGGTTGATCTTGATTCCCGCGGCAGCGGCCTGTGCCTGGTAGAACTGCGCCATGTTCTGACCGGACCTGCCGCTCACGAAATGGACGTCCACCGTGATCCCGTCCGGGTGCCCGGCCTCGGCCAGCAGCCGCTTCGCCTGGGCCACGTCCCGTTTGATCACCGGCAGGGCCGGGTTCACGGGTGAGTTGGGGGCGATCGTATGGTCCTGCCCGACCTGTCCCCAGCCCAGGTACATGCTCTGCAGCAGGGCCGGACGGTCGATGGCCAGCTTCATCGCCTTCCGGCACCGGGCGTCGGCCAGGGGTCCCTTGCACAGCATGTTCAGCTGGGTGAATCCACCGGTCTGGATATGCGCGACGGTGATCTCCGGGTTCCCCTTCACCGCCTTCGCGCCCACCGGATCCAGCCTGAGCGCGATGTTGAACTGCCCGGAGCGCAGGCCGTTCAGCCGCTGCGCGACGTCGACGACGCTGGTGATCGCGATGGCGTCGGGCTTGGGGAAACCGGTGCGCCAATAGCCGGCGTGCCTGGTCCCGGTGAATTTCTGGCCCGAGACGAAGCTCTTGTACTTGTACGGCCCGGTCCCCACGGGATTCTTTTTCAGCTGCTCGCTGGTGAAGCCGTCCGGCACGATGGCGCCATAGGCGTGGCTCACCAGATACGGCAGGTCCCAGGCACCGGCCTTGAGCTTGAAGACGACGGTGTATTCGTCGTCGCCTTGCACCACGCTGTCCTCGTCGATGAGGTTCTGCCAGGTCGTCTGCGGGTTCGGCGGTGAGGACGGCGACATCAGCCGCTTGTAGGTGTGGACGACGTCCTTGGCGGTGAAGTCGGCGCCGTTGTGGAACTTGACGCCCTTGCGCAGTGTGAAGGTCCAGGTCTTGAGATCCTCCGAACTCGACCACGACTCTGCCAGCTCGGGCTGCAATCCGGTCTGCCCGCTGAACGAGGTCAGGCGATCGTAGAGGCAGGCGGCCATGCTTCCCGAGTAGACCGTGGTGAGCGGGTCCGGGGTGTCGGTCGCGCCCCCGAGATAATCCGCGACCTTCAGCGTGCCGCCGGTCTTGGCCTGCGCGCCGCTGCCCGCCCCGGAGGTCTTGCCGCTGCCCGCACACGCGGACATCAGCAGCGCGGCCACACCTCCACCCATGATTCCTAGCGCGTGACGACGAGTTGTTTCCATCGCGGTTGGGCTCCTCTGACGACTACTCGGAGATGAACGCTGCTTCCACGAGCTCTTTGGTGTAGGTGCTCGTGCTGTTGTTGATGACCTGGTCCGCCGGGCCGAGCTCGACGATCTCCCCGTACCGGAAGACGGCGATGCGCTGTGTGAGCGCCGCGACGACGCTGATGTCGTGCGAGATGAACACCAGGGTCAGCCCGCGCTCGTCCTGGAGCCGGCTGAGCAGCTGGATCACCCGCGCCTGGGACTCCACGTCCAGGCCGGACACGACCTCGTCGCACACCAGCAGCCGTGGATCGCCGACCAGGGACCGCGCGATCGATGCCCGCTGACGCTGCCCGCCGCTCAGCGCGGACGAGTAGCGCCCGGCCAGACCGGGCTCCAGGCCGACCTCGCCGAGCAGATCGTGAACGCGTTCTTCGGCCTGCTCGCCCTTGAGTCCCTCGAACTTCCGAACGCGCCGCCCGATGGACTGGGCGATCGTCAGACGCGGGTTGAAGGTCGAGTCCGGGTTCTGCAGGACGATCTGCAGTGACCTGCGGACGTCCACCTTCCGCTTACGGGCCTTCGTGACCAGTGGCGCGTCGCCGAACAGCAGGTCACCGGTGCGCTCGGCGTGGATTCCCAGGACGCATCGGGCGAAGGTCGACTTCCCGCTCCCGCTCTCTCCGACGATGCCCAGCGACTCGCCGGCCTGAAGACCGAGCGAGATGTCGTGCAGGACTTCGACGGAGCGGGCCCGGCCACTGCTGAAATCCCTGTGAGCGGCGCGCAGGCCCCGGACGTCGAGAATGGGTGTGGAGTCGTCCGGGTTCGTCCGGCGGTCCGCCCTTTCATACCCGGCGAGCGGGCCTTCCCGAAAGCGCCGGACCAGGGACTCCGTGTACTCGTGAGACGGCGCCGCGAGGACGTTCTTGGTCGGGCCCTGCTCCACGACGACTCCGCGTCGCATCACGATCAGGTCCTCGCACAGATCGGCGAGCACCCTGAGGTCGTGGCTCACCGCGATCAGCGTCAGCCCGTGGTCGGCCTTCAGCCGCCGGATCAGTTCGATGACGCGCCGCTGGGTGATCGCGTCGAGGTCGGTGGTCGCCTCGTCCAGGACGAGGATCTCCGGGTCGCCGAGCAGCGCCAGGCAGAGGTTGATCCGCTGACGCTGGCCACCGGACAGCTGATGCGGGTAGCGCTTCAGGACACGGCCGGGCTCCTCGAAGCCGACCTCTTCGAGGATCTCCCGCACCCGGGCGTGGACGTCGGCGTCCTTGCCCGAGACGGCGTGGAGCACCTCGATGAGCTGCCGGCCGATGGTCATGATCGGGTCGAGCACCGAACTCGCCGCCTGCGGCACCAGCGCGATGCGGGTACCACGGACCTTCCGGAAGTCGTCGTGTCCGAGGCGGAGGCGCAGCGGCGACCCGGTGTCGCCGATCGTGACGGTGCCGCCCGTCAGGTCCAGACCCTCGCGGGAGTAGCCGAGCAACGCGTGCACCAGCGCCGTCTTCCCGCTGCCCGACTCCCCGCAGATGCCGAGACTTCCGCCCCTGGCGAGCTCGAAGGAGGCGTTGTGGACGACCGGGCTCCGGGGGGCGTCCGCCGGGACGATCTCGATCTCGGCGGCGGCGAGGAGTGGCGACGTCACAGCCATCGCTCCCCCGTCGCGTCGGCCACCACGTTGATCGCGATGACGAGGAGGACGATCGCGGTCGCGGGCGCCAGGCAGACCCACGGCGCGGTGCTGAGGATCGGCTGGCCGTCGTTCAACGCCAGCCCCCAGTCGGGGGACGGGGGGACGATGCCGACACCGAGGTAGTTCGTCGCGGCCAGGACGAGGACCGCGATGCTGCTCCGGATCGCCCATTCGAGTACCATCCGGGCGCGGATGTTCGGGAAGATCTCGCGCGTCAGCATCTCGAGCGGTGAGGCCCCCGCCGCTTCCGCCGAGGCGACGAACTCCTGCGCGACGATCGGCATGCTCACGGCGCGCAGGACCCGGGCGACGCCGGGCGCCAGCAGCAGCCCGATCACCACCGTGAGGACCACGTTCGAACGCGGCACGGCGCTCCCCATCACCAGGATCACCAGCAGCGGCGGGGTCGCCAGCAACAGGTCGGTGAATCGCATCAGCAGCCGATCGGACCAGCCGCCGACGTAGGCGGCGGTCGCCCCGAGCGCCGTGCCGAGGACCACCGAGATGGCGCCCGCGAGGGCGGCCATCAGCGTGATCGCCTGCCCGCCGTTCAACGTCCGCAGCAGGGTGTCCCGGCCGTACCGATCGGTGCCCAGCAGATGGCCGGCCGACGGGGACCGGAGGACGTCCGGGCTCTGCGCCGCGTCCGGCACCACCCACGGCAGCGCCACGATCGCGACGATGAAGGCGAGTCCCACCCAGCCCCGCACAGGGAACAGGCCGGATCGCCTGGCGTCCGTGGCCTTGGCAGGCGCGAGGATCGGCTCGGCCGCGGCGCTCACGCCGTGTCCTCGATCGCCGTGTCTCCGGTCGCCGTGTCTTCGAGCACGGGGGCCGACACGACGAAGTAGGCCGCGCCTTCCGCAGAGCCGATGGTGAGCGTCTCGCCCGCCGGCCACTGGACGAACGTCCCCCGGGCCGTAGCCGATTCGCGATCTCCCTGCCCGATCGTCGCCTCACCCTCGACCACGGCCAGGATCCGCTCGGCATTCCCGGGCCCGGCGGCCACCCGCGAGCCCGGCTCCATCACGGTCCACCGGACCTGCGCGCGGGGACTCACGTCCGCACCGAAGATGACCTTGGTGGCGACGGTGCCGGGAACCTCGGCCTCCGGCTCGTCGAACGCCGCGAAGTCGTCCGGATGCACCCAGATCGGATCGCCCGTCACGGTCTCGGTGGTCGGCTCGTAACGCGGACGCCAGCCCGGGGGCCGGCCGGGCGCGTGGAAGCAGATGCTCGTCAGTTCCTCGGGCATGATGACGTAGCTGACGGCGCCCTCAAGGCGGAGCATGAACGATCCCGCCCGGACGTGCAGCAGCTTCCCGGAGGCCAGCAGCTGGACGTGATCGCCTGACGGCATGTAGCAGATCTCGTCGTCGTTGTAGATGACCGGGCCGCCCACGCGAGGAGCCGGGTATTCGTTGTATCCGGCATCGACGCGCCATGCGTTGTCATGTTCCGTGCCGAAAATCCGTCGGTGCCGTGGCGTCTTGCCCCACGTCACCGGGCCGAACGGATTGACCGGTTCGACTTCCGAGTAATGCCGAATTGTCAGAGGCATGGGCTTCCCGCCATCTCCTTGGTCGCCGGAATAGGTCTCAGAGGGTCGAAGCCCACCACGGGGCGGCCATGATCCATTCATGAGGACGGTGCGAATCCGCGCCTTCCTCCGATGCCGGAACGGCTGCTGGCGAACGCCGTGGTCGTACATTAAGAAGCTCGCGGCGTGGATGTCAAGTGATAGCGATCAGATTGTTCAATCTGACTGCACAGTGAGCCCCTGGACGAGGGCTTGTCGGCGGTCTGGCGGCGGTGAGCCTGTCCGACGTGCCCGCGAGCCGCACGAGGTGGAACCGCATGTGATCTTGATTCGAGACGGGTCAGGTGCCGCTCCGGGCGACGGTCACCGTGCCCGAGATGGCTGCGGGCAGGGTGGTTACGTCCTGATAGGCTGTATAGCTACAGTGAACGAGGTTCAGTAAGCATGATCAATCATGTGGACGGTCACGGTGACCTTCGGTCAAAGGCGAAAGGCGTGGTCGCCAGGGGAGTGCGGTTCTTCGTGGGTCGGCGGTAGCCCATTTGCAAGGAGGAGTAGGCACTATGGCCATTGTGGAAGCACTGAGCCAGGAGTTCATCGCGGCCGCACGCGACGCGTTCATCAGCGACGGTGTCGAGACGGCCGGGATTCGGCCCGAGACCCTCGCCTCCTGGCGCCGTTCCAAGGCGGCCGGTGTCGCAGCCGCGGGCACCGTGAGCCATTTCAGTGATGGGCATTTCGACCACGACAGCGCCCTGCTGCGTGCGGTACGTCCGGTCACCGCGGATCTCATGCGCCAGTTCCATTCCGACGACCTGGCCATGCTGCTGATCGACCGGAACGCCGTCATCGTCGGGCGCTGGAGCACGGGGTGCCGGATGGAACGGCGGCTCGACGAGATGGGTTCGGTCACCGGCGCGGTCTTCGACGAGGCCCATGTCGGATCGACCGGCCTCGGGACGCCGCTGGAGGACGGCGTCCCCGCGTTCGTGGACGGGACCGAGCACTACAACAGCACCTTCGACGACGTCATCGCCGCGGGCGCCCCGATCGTCAATCCCGCGACCGGGGTCGTCGCGGGAGTCCTCGACCTGGTGTCCCTCACCGGCGCGCCCCCCGGGTTGATGCTGCCTCTGGTGTCCCGCGCGGCGCGCGAGGCCGGTGAGCTCCTCGCGAGCGGGTTCGCGCGCCAGGACCGTGCCCTGATGGATTCGTTCATGCGGATCGAGCGCCGGGGGCGGCGGCGCCCGATGATCGCGATCAACAGCAGGCTGCTGGTGGCGAACAACAAGGTGGACCGGCTTCTTGCCGGATACCCGCACGACGAGCTCTGGGAGATGGTCCAGGGGGCCGTCGCCGAAGGTCGGCAGACTTTGCTCCTCGATGGGCGCGGCTCGGGCGCACCGGTCGACGCGCTCATCCGCGTCGTCGACGGCGGCGGTGCGGCGCTGCAACTGAAACCGGCCGGGCAGCGGTCGCGGGCGCCGAAGTCCTCGCCACAGGCCGACGCCCTTGCGTCGAGTGTGCGTTCCGCCCTTCCCGGCCGGAGCTTGCATTGGATCGACGCGGTCGGCGCCGTTTCCGACGCGGTCGCCAGCGGCCGTCCCGTGCTCATCACCGGTGCTGAAGGCAGCGGCAAGTCCGCCTTGGCGGTGACTGCGGCCTTGCTCTGGGCACGGGACCCGCGTCTGGTGTCGATGATCGACGCATCGACGCGGGGACCCGGCGAGATCCCGGCCGTCCCGGCCGACGCCCGAGCCGTCGTGGTCGATGGCATCGACCCGGCCGGGCACGGGGTCGTCGAGTGGCAGGCCGCGCTCGAAGCCCATGTCACGGCTGGTTGCCGGGTCCTGCTCGTGTGCGCCACCGGCCTCCCGCCGTCCGTCCCGCGGCTCGTGACGGTGGACCTCCCGAGCCTGGCCCACCGCGTCTCCGACATCGCGGATCTCGTGCGCTCGTGGAGCACCCGCCGGCAGCGACGCGTCTCCGTCACGCCGGACGCGGTACGGGAGCTGGAGCGTCGCTGCTGGGCCGGGAACATCCGTGAACTCTTCGAGGTGCTGGACGAGTCGTATGCGACGGCCACCGGCGGGCGGATCACCCGGAACGATCTTCGTCCCGCTCGCGGTGCGGGACCGCGGCGGCGGCTGACCTACCTTGAGAACGTCGAGCGGGAGGCGATCGCCGCGCTGCTGCGTGCGGCCGACGGCCGGCGCAGTGATGTGGCGAAGGAACTCGGTATCTCGCGAGCGACCCTTTACCGCAAGCTCTCCGCCCTCGGGCTCGGCTCGTGAGCGGTCCGTCAGGCGAGCGTCTCGGCCAGCCAGTCGGCGATGTAGGACGTGGTGAAGGTCGGATTGTCGAAGCCCACATGCTCGACGCCGCCCTCCTCGGGGGTGACGATGTGCAGTTCCCTCCGTGAACTGTTCACCGCGGCGTCGAACTGCTTCTGGGCGAAGAGGGCCGGAATCTGGCGGTCGTTCGAACCGTGGATCACCAGGTACGGCATCGTGATCCGGTGGCTGTGCTCGGCCATGCTCATCTTCGCCGCGAAAGGCGGGAGTTCCTCAAGGTTCTTCAGGCCGAACACCCAGGCGATGTGCTCGGCGAAGTGCGGTACCGACGGCTGGGTCCCCCGCTCTTCCCTGTACGCACCGAGTTCGGCCCACGAGTAGATCGCGCCCCAGGAGACGCACGCCTTGAAACGCGGTTCGAAAGCGGCGGCGCGCGGCGCGTAGTACCCGCCGAGCGACCAGCCCGCCACGCCACACCGGCCGGCATCGCAGTCGTCACGCGAGGCGAGGTAGCCCAGACCGGCAGTGGCGAACTTCTCGCTTTGATGGGAGCCGGTCATCCCGCGCAGCCGGAGGGCCTCACCGGAACCGGGATGGTCCATGATCAGTGTTGAGATGCCGCGCTTGGCGAATTTCTGCGCGAGCCCGTTGCCGTAGACCATTTCCTTTGTCGAGTCGAGTCCGTTGAACTCCACCACGCAGGGTCGCGGGCCGTCGCCTTCGCCGCGGATGAACAGCGCCGGGAAGGTGGTGTCCCGGCCGTCGGCGCTGTAGGGGACTTCGACGAACTCACAGTTCTCGCGTCCGAACTCGATGCTCCGGCGGAAGGTGTCCACCACCTTGCGGTACAGATCCTCCCGCCCCTGCGCGCCAGGACGCTGCATGCGCTCGGCGGTCAGGTAGTAGATGGAGGCGCGGCCGAGCTTCTCACCGGCCGAGATGAGGTGGCCCGCCTTCTCATCGGCCTTCGCCTGCTCCACGAGGCGGTCGGCGACCACGCGCCACGAGGCGAGGAACGCCTCGGTCGCGGACGCGTCGTTCCCGTCGGCCTTCGAGGCGTCCAGGAGGGGCCGGCACATCTGGTCGATCTCGCCGATGCGGGCTCCCGAAACGATGGCGTGGTTGACCGTCATGTTCCAGACGTAGTTGCCGGGAAAGTATTCGAACACCGCGTAGTCCGTCCTACTAGCGAAGGCCATGAAGCCCGGGCATCGCGGACGTCTGAAGGACACGTCGCATGCTCGGCGTCCCCAGTATCGCCGCAGGTCGGGCGTCCGGCGTGTCTCAACTTTGCGACGCGGGTCGTGCCGGTCCGTAAGCCATTCTTTGACGCGACGGGATTCGTGTTGGACGCCTACGGAAATACCGCCGCCCGGGTGTGTGGTGAGCGCGCGTTAGGCGGGTGATGGGTGTTCGGACAGCACATGCTCCAGGGCCGAGACGGCGTGGGCGCGGTGGACGTCGAGGATTCTCCGGGCCTCTTCCGCGTCACGGCGGCGGAGGGCGTCGAGGGTGGCCTGGTGCTCGGCGATGACCCGTTCCCGGTTGTCGTCCTCGGCGTAGTAAATGGAGCGATAGGCGTCGGTGGCGTCCCAGAGGGTGGCGATCAGCCGGGTCAGACGGGGCATGCCCGCGCATTCGAAGAGCGTCATGTGGAAGTTGCGGTTCGCCGCGGCCATGGTGAGCACGTCCATGTCGGCGGCGGCACGCTCCACCTCGTCCTGGGCGCGTTCCAGTTCTTGCAGCCGTTCGGGCGTGAGCCGGGTGACGGCCTTGCGGATCGCCTCGCCTTCCAGGAGCTCGCGAATCCGGTACACCTCGCGCAGATCGTCCAGGGACAGTTCCTCGACGAAGTAGCCGCGATGGGCGCGATAGCCCACCAGCCCCTCGCCCTGGAGGGTCTTGAGGGCTTCGCGCAGCGGGACACGGCTGACGCCGAACTCCTCGGCGATCGCGTCCTGCCGGACCGGCGTGCCAGGACGGAACCGGCCCGTGGTGATGGCGCGCCGGAGTTCGGTGAGGACGAACTCCTGCGCCGTCGGTGGCCTGCGATGTCCCTCGGCCGGGTTCATCGGCCCAATATCTCACGAACCCATGCGTCGTGCTCTCCCAGGTGGGGCGGCGCCAGCCGGTAGCGCGCCGGGGTGGCGCCGAGCCGGATCGGGTTGGCGACCTGGGGGACGCTCTCCGCGCGTCCGGGGTCGTCCACCTGCACGACCGGCTCCAGCCCGAGGCTCGCGCCGAGGTCGAAGGCGGCCGCGAGGTCGTTGATGGGGCCGCACGGCACCCCCGCCGAGGTGAGCGCCTCGCACCAGGCGTCCGCGGGGCGCCGCGCGAGGGACTCCGACAGGGCGGCGACGAGCGCCTCCCGGTCGGTGACACGGCCGGGGTTGGTGGCGAAGCGCGGATCACGCGCGAGATCGTCCCGCTCCAGGACCGCGCACAGCGCGCGGAACTGGCGGTCGTTCCCGGCGGCGATGACCATCGAACGGTCGGCGGCCTCGAACACCTCGTACGGGACGATGCTCGGATGCCGGTTGCCCAGCGCCCGCGGCACCACCCCGGCCGCGACGTAGGCCGCGGCCTGGCTGGTCAGCGCCGAGAGCAGTGAGCTGAGCAGCGACACCTCGACCCGCTGCCCCTGGCCGGTTCGGTCGCGATGCCGCAGCCCGGCCAGCAGACCCGCCACCGCGTGCAGCCCAGTGATCACGTCGACGAGCGCCACGCCTGTTTTGACGGGCTCGTTCCCCGGTTCGCCGGTGACGCTCATCAGGCCGCCGACCGCCTGGACGACCAGGTCGTAGCCGGGCATGTCGGCGCCCTTGCCGGTGCCGAACCCGGTGATGGAGCAGTAGACCAGCCCGGGATTGAGCTCCGCCGCCTGCTCGTGGCCGAGGCCGAGCCGCTCCATCGTCCCGGGACGGAAGTTCTCGATGAGGACGTCCGCGCGGGCGACCAGCGCACGCGCGACTTCTCGGTCGCCGGGATCGTGCAGGTCCAGCGCGATCGACCGTTTGTTCCGGTTGAGGCCGAGGTAGTAGGTCGCCTCGCCGTCCGCGTAGGGCGGTCCCCACGCCCGCGTGTCGTCGCCCGTCCCGGGGCGCTCGACCTTGACGACCTCCGCGCCGAGGTCGGCCAGCAGCATTGTCGCGTACGGCCCGGCCAGCACGCGGGTGAAGTCGGCGACGAGGACGCCGGAGAGCGCGCCGTCCGCCGTGCCGGTGCCGTGGTGGTCGTCCATCCGTAGTGCTCCAAGCCGCGTCGGGGTCGAGGACCTTCGGCGGTCCGCCGACCGGGACCTCCCAGGACCTCTCGGGCAGGACCCTAGGTCAGAGATTTTGGATAATCAATACTGGATCCAAAATAGGATTTGTGATGGAGTGGGCGCCGTGAACACACCATCACCGGTCCACCCGTCCGCGCTGTTCGCCGTGGACGGTCTGCTGACCGACGAAGAACGCGAGATCCGCCAGACCGTCCGCCGGATGTGCGACGACGAACTGCGCCCCCACCTGGCCCAGTGGTTCGAGGAGGGCCGGTTCCCCGCACGGGACCTGGCCAGGCGGTTCGGATCCCTCGGGCTGCTCGGCATGCATCTGGAAGGTCACGGCTGCGCGGGGCTCGGCGCCGTCGCGTACGGCCTGGCCTGCCTCGAACTGGAGGGCGCCGACTCCGGGCTGCGCAGCCTCGTGTCCGTGCAGGGCTCACTCGCGATGTACTCGATCTGGCGGTACGGGAGCGAGGAGCAGAAGCAGGAATGGCTGCCCGCCATGGCGCGGGGGGAGCGCATCGGGTGCTTCGGCCTGACCGAGTCCGACTTCGGCTCCGACCCCGCCGGGATGCGCACGCGCGCGAGGCGCGACGGCGACGACTGGGTCCTGGACGGGACCAAGATGTGGATCACGAACGGGTCGATCGCCGACGTCGCCGTGGTGTGGGCACGGGCCGAGGACGGGATCCGCGGCTTCCTCGTCCCGGCCGGGACCACCGGCTTCACCGCGCACGAGGTCGGCGGCAAGCTCTCGCTGCGCGCCAGCGTGACCAGCGAACTCGTCCTGCAGGACGTCCGGCTGCCCGCGGACGCCGCGCTCCCCGGCGCCCTCGGCCTGGCCGGTCCGCTCCAGGTCCTGAACGAGGCACGCCTCGGGATCGTCTTCGGCGCGCTGGGCGCCGCGCTCGACTGCCTGGAGACGACCATCGCCTACGCCGTCGAACGCGAGATCTTCGGCCGCCGGCTGGCATCCTTCCAGCTCACCCAGGAGAAGCTCGCCGACGCCGCCCTGGAGCTGGGCAAGGGCCTGCTGCTGGCGATCCACCTCGGCCGGCTCAAGGAGTCCGGCGTCCTCCGCCCGGAGCAGGTCAGCGCCGGCAAGCTCAACAACGTCCGCGAGGCCCTCGCCATCGCCCGCACCTGCCGGACCGTCCTCGGCGCCAGCGGCGTCACCCTGGAGTACCCCGTGATGCGGCATATGGCGAACCTCGAATCGGTGCTCACCTATGAAGGGACCTCCGAGATCCACACCCTCGTCGTCGGCCGCGCGCTCACCGGCATACAGGCGTTCCGATGAAAGCATGACCGGCTGGACGGCGGACGCACATGCCCCCGAAGGCGTTATACGAGCGCGGCGATCATGGCCTCGGCCATCGGGGCGCTCGATGCCGGGTTCTGGCCCGTGAACAGGTTCCTGTCGTGGACGGTGAACGGCTGGTAGGCGGGTCCGCCGGAATGGTCGGCGCCCATGTCGCGCAGCCGGTCGGCCAGCAGCCACGGAGCACCTTCCGCGGTGCCGAACAACTGCTCCTCCTCGTTGGTGAAAGCCGTCATCCTCCGCCCGGTGAACAGCCACCCGGCTTCGGCGTCCACGGCGGAGAGCAGGGCGGCGGGTCCGTGGCAGACGGCTCCGATGGGCTTTCCGGCCTGGTCGGCGGCGGTGAGCAGGCGTCCGAGGTCGGCGTCCCGGTAGAGGTCGACCACCGGGCCGTGCCCGCCGGGCAGCACCACCGCGGCATAGTCGTCGATGCCGACGTCGCGGAGCTTCAGCAGCGGCCCGAATTCCCGCAGGGCCTTCTCGGCGTATTCCACGTGACGGGCGCAGTCCGCTCCGGCGACCTCCGGATCGGCGCTGTGCCGGTCGAGTGGCTGAAGGATCCCGTCAGGGGAGGCGAAGTCGACGGCGAATCCGGCGTTGGCGAATTCCGCGTGCGGCGCGGCCACTTCATGGCTCAAGCGTGGTTCACCGTGATCCGCTGCGGACGCCCATTTCGGGCCCGCCGCGACCGCGGACCCGGCGACCTAGGACGCACAGGTCCAGGCGCGAACCGGCGGAGCGGGGGGACACTGGTCCTCATGACCGAGGCCAATCAGGAACTCGCCGACTTCCTGCGGCGGGCCCGGGCCCAGGTCGACCCGGCACGGGCGGGACTGCCGCCGGACGGCCGGGTGCGCCGGGTGCCCGGCCTGCGCCGCGAGGAGGTGGCGCTGCTGGCCGGGGTGTCCACCGACTACTACGCCCGTCTTGAGCAGGGGCGGCGTGTCACGCCGTCCAAGGCCGTCGTCGAGGCGATCGGGCGTGCCCTCGAACTCGACGCGGCGGGACGCGCACATCTCACGGACCTCTTCGCCCTGTCGGCGGCACCGGCCCGCCGGCGCCCCCGCGCTGTGCAGCGTGTGCGTCCCGGGCTCCACCAGCTCCTCGATGCCCTCGACGGCGAGCCCGTGCTCGTGCTCGGCCGCCGCACCGACGTGCTGGCCGCCAACGCGATGGCCAGGGCGCTGTTCGCCGACTTCGACCGGATGCCCGCCGTCCAGCGCAACTACGCGCGCTGGATGTTCCTGGACGAGGACGCCCGGACGCTGTTCGTGGACTGGCCGGACCAGGCCCGGGCCGCGGTCGAGAGCCTGCGGTTCGAGGCCGGACGCGACCCCGGTGACCGCGCCACGGTCGAGCTGATCGCGGACCTGCGCGAGCACAGCCGCGAGTTCGACCAGTGGTGGGAACAGCACCGGGTCCACCAGCGCACCCACGGCTCGAAGCGCCTGCGCCACCCCCTCGTCGGAGACCTGACCGTCGAGTACGAGACGCTCACCCCGCCCGGCGACCCCGACACCACCCTGTTCATCTACACCACCGAAGCCGGATCCCCCTCCCGGCGGCCATCGACCTCCTCGCCAGCTGGACGGCGACCGGCCCGCCCACCGCCACCCACCGCCAGAGCCACCACCCAGGCCCCACCCCCGACCCCTGACGACCCGCCCAGGAACGACGCCGGGCCACCTATAGGTCGACGTTGGATGTCGTCCTTGGTGGCCCGTTTTCTGGGTGTTCGTTGGTCAGTCGGGTGGGGTGCGCAGGACTACGCGGCGGATCAGCTGGACGTCGGTCAGCGGGCCTGTGGACGCGGCGAAGCCGAACTTGTAGGTGTCGGGGATCGGCTCGGGGGCGTGGAACCTCAGCACCCGCTGGAAGCCGCGGCCGTTGCGGAAGTCGATCTCTACCGTGGCCATCGGGTTCGGCTCGGGCGTCACCGTGACGCGGACGGTCCGTTTCGCCGGGTCCAGCAGGCCGTCCGCGCGCTTCGGCGTGGCATCGGCGGGCAATTTCCTCAGGTTGCCGTGCAACTGCCCGGGAAGCGACGACGGCCAAGGGCCGGTGGACGACTTGTTGGCGGTCGTGGCGTCGATCAGGCAATATCCTTCGACGCCGTTTCCCGGGCCGCGGGCGGTCACGATATTGGGGCCGGGGGCGGACGGGTGCAGGGTGCCGGCCGGAGAGTGCCTGTCGCAGCCGTTCCCGCGCCTTTCGCCGTCGCCGAAGTATTCTCCGAGGACGTCGAGGCCGATGCCGAGGTACCCGCCGTTGACCCCCGGGACGAATTGGGCGGAGGAATTGCCTCCCGGCAGTTTCTGGGCATAGCCGAGGCTTCCGCCGAACGCGCCCGGTGTGGTGAGGCGCTGGTCGCCGTCGGTGAGGAAGAACGAGATGCCGTCGGCCGGTGCGCGTGTGGTGTTGCCGTACTGCCACTGCTCGAAGGTCACCTGGATCCCGTCCTCGGACGGGACGGGCGAGTCGAACAGGGCGGCGCCGGTCTCCTCGGCGTGGGCGTCGGTGAGCTGGAGATATCCGCGCGGTGCCGCGTTGCCCGGTGGCACGGGCCCGGCCGGGTCACGGCGGCATCGTCCGAGCGGATGGTTCGTGCCCTCCGCCGCCGCAGGTCCCCGGGCCGCCCCCGTCAGGCAGGCGGCGCCGTAGCCGACGAAGCGCGCGTCCGCGGTGGCCCCGGTGAACGGCTCGTCGACCAGGACCGAACCCGGTGCGCGGTGCGCCGCCGAGGCGTGCGCGGTCGACGCGGCCGCCGCCACGAGCCCGATCGCCGTGATTACGCGAGTCACCCCAAGTCTCATATCGCCGGCTCTTTCTCTGCGAGTTCGAAGCGATCTCCCATACGGCCCACATCTGATCATGTACTCGCGGCGATCGGCCGTTTGTTGGCCTCCGCGTGAAGATAAGCGGGTTCAAGCATTGCGGGAACGCGTGTCCTCCCATGGGATGGTCAGGCGTTCGCCATGTGCGGCGCCCTTCGGGGTGTGGTGGGGAAGGTAGCACCTGGAGGTGCCGCGCATGGGGGAGTGGTTCACGAAGGAGATCGCCGACACGGGCCGGCTCAGGCTGTTCTGCTTTCTCGTGGCGTTCATCGCCGCGTTCTTGTTCATCCGTTTCAGCGTGCGGATGATCCGGCGGCAGGTGCGGTGGTGGCCGGGGAACGTCACGCCCGGGGGACAGCACGTCCACCACGTGGTGTTCGGGCTGGTGTTCATGTGCGTGGGCGGGGTGGGCGGCCTGGCCATCACCGACGGGTCGTCCGGATGGGCCGCGGCCGCCGCCGCGCTCTTCGGGGCGGGTGCGGCGCTGGTGCTGGACGAGTTCGCCCTGGTGCTGCACCTGGAGGACGTCTACTGGAGCGAGCAGGGCAGGCTCTCGGTCGAGGTCGTCTTCATCACCGTCGCGCTGTGCGGGCTGCTGCTGCTGGGGCTGCGGCCGCTGGGGGTGGACGACGTCGTCGAAGAGGGCGGATCCTCCGGCGGCGGGCTGTGGAACGTCGCCTTCGTGCTCCTGTTCGACCTCTGTGTCTCGGTCGTGGCGCTTCTCAAGGGCAAGATCTGGACGGGTCTGATCGGCCTGTTCGTCGGCGTGCTGGCCCTGGTCGGGGCGATCCGGCTCGCGCGTCCGGACTCGCTCTGGGCCCGTCACCGATACCCGGCTGGGTCCCGCAAGGAGCGCCGTGCCCGGATCCGCGAGCGGCGGTACCGGCGTCCCATCGAGCGGCTCGGCAACGCGGTGGGCGACCTGGTCGCCGGACGCCCGTCCACCAAGGACTGACCCGGCTCCCAAGGACTGCCCCGGCTCACTTCCCGGGAAGCGCGAAGGCGTAGAACATGCTGCCCTCGGTCGCCCAGTCGGCGGTGTAGCCGTTGCCCCAGTAGACGAAGCCGTTCACGACCGCGGGGCCTGCCAGGGACGAGCCGACGCCCTTGTAGTCCCAGAGGATCTTCCCGGTGTCGGCGTCCATGGCGTACATGTGGCCGGAGGTCGAACCGCCGTAGAGGACGCCGTTCGCGTAGGTCAGCGGTGCCTTGTCATGGCCCTTGGACGGGTCGGGTACCTGCCACAGGAGCCTGCCGGTGGCCGCGTCCAGCGCCGAGAACGAGCCGTAGTCGATCGTCCGGCCGTCCGGCAGCCGGTACTTGACGTTGAGCGAGTTGGACTCCGCGGTGAAGACCCGGCGGCCGTCGGTCGCACTGCCCCACTGGATGCCGCCCTGCTGGCCGCCCGGCGCCGGGGCCGCGCTCCACAGCACCTTGCCGGTGGCGGCGTCGAGCTGCCAGTAGATGCCGCTCTTCTGGCCGCCGCCGACCACGAGCTGCCGGTGGCCGCCGCGCGTGATCCATGCCATGTGCGGGCCGTCGCCGAAGTCGGCGTCGGGGCCGTGGTCGACCGGGCAATTGTTCGGCGGCGCCCCCGGCAGGCACGCCGACGTCCAGGAGTCGAAGATCCTGGCGCCGGACGCCCAGCGGATCTTGCCGGTGCGCTGGTCCAGGGCGAGGATCGACTCCACGTGGTTGTCCGGGGAGAAGCACTCGCCGGGTGTCCCGCCCTTCTTCCGGCATTTCTCCACCGAGGCCGGCACCAGGTAATTGTTCCCGGTCGTGACGATGACGGTCTTGTTGACGGGATCCAGTGCGGGTGTGCCGCCCCAGACCGAGGCGCCGCTGTAGCCGCCGGGCTTGCCTCCGTTCGGCGGCACCATGTAGGTCTTCCAGAGGATTTTGTGGGTCTTCTCGCTGACCGCGACCATGTTGCCGCGGAACCGGCAGCATGTGAAGTCGGTGTGGATGGCCTGGTCGGTCTCGCCGGACGAGACGCCCTGGTAGACGACGCCGTCGTGGACCACGGGCCCCTGCGTGACCCAGCTGGAGTACTGGGTGTCGAGCACCGTCTTCCAGCGCAGTTCGCCCGTCTTGGTGTTGATCGCCAGAAGCTGCGAGGAGTTGGTCGTGACGGGCGACGCCATTCCTGTGCTGTGCAGCCCGTAATGGTCGCCGATGTAGACGGTGTCCCCGGACACAGCCGGAGAGGTCCGCGAATACGTGTGCGCCTCACCGTTGTACTCGGAGACCTGGTGCCGCCAGATGACCTTTCCGGTCTCGGCGTCGAACTTGGTGAAGGAGCCTCCGAAGTCCGGCACGTAGACCGCTCCGTCCACGACCGCGGGCGTCGCCGAGACGTTGCCGGGCATCTTGTGGCTCCACCGGACGGCCAGTTTCCCGACGTTGGACGTGCCGATCTCATGCTCGTCCAGATTGGCGCGCGTATTGAAGGTGTTCTGCCCGCCCGAGGGCCAGTCGGCGCCGTCGGGATCCGAGCGCGACGTCATCGCGAAGGCCACGGCCGAGGCCGTGACCACCAGCAAGCCGACCAGGACCGCCAGCTTCGCCAGCCTGCCGCCCACCCTGAACGCCGCCATCGCCCCTCCTTTGGCCGAGCACGCACGATCACGTATCCGATGCCCGGGAGGCGGCGCCCGCCTCTCATCACCGCGATGACTGTCGCGGCGAGAAGTAAGCAGGAGCCGACAGGCGCCGGACGGGATTCCGCGCTAACGCGACCTGCGGGCCGGAAGCAGCCAGTAGGGCGGGACGGGGTTCGGCCGGTCCCCGGAAACGGGCGCGCTCAGGCCGTGCGGGGGGCCGGGTCCCGGGGCGGGGCGATCATGCGCCAGGCGCCCGGTTCCAGCGTCCAGGCGCGGTGGGTGACCGGTTCCGACACCTCGCCGTCGCTGTTGACGCGGAACTCCTCGCCGCTGATCGTGACGCTGCGGGCGGTGGTGTGCAGGACGTCGTCGCGGTCCCGGTGGGTCCCGTCCCGCAGCCGCAGCGCGTAACCGGCACGGGCGAGGGGGCCGGTGGCGGCCGAGATCACCAGTTCCAGGACGCCGTCGCCGGGGTGCCCGTCGGCGGCGAGCTCGGCCGTCCCCCCGGCGATGCCCGAGGCGTTGCTCAGCGCGACCATCAGGAACTTCCCCTCGCCCACGACGCGGCCGTCGGCCTCCACGCGCAGCCGCCACCCGGGATGGCGCAGGCCCGCCAGGACCGCTCCCACCGGGAACGCCAGCGCCTTCAGGCGGGGCTTGAAGCGCGCGGCGCTCTGGGCGGCGGCGGCGCCGATGCCGACGTGCGCGGCGTTGAGCGCGACGCCGCCGGCGTCATCGGCGAGCAGGTCGAGCGGACGCTCGCCGCCGTCGAGCAGCAGCCGCGCCGCACGGTCGGCGTCGAGGGGGATGCCCAGGTTGCGCGCCAGGTCGTTGCCGGTGCCCATGGGGACGAGGCCGACCGTCCACAGGCCGAGCCCGCCACGCCGGCGCAGGACCGACACGAGGCGGTTGACGGACCCGTCGCCGCCGACGGCCACCGCGCACGGGGAGGGCCCGTCCCGGCCGGGGGTGTGCGCGTCGAGGGCCCGCTCAAGGTCGTCCGGCGCCGAGCACGGGCACACCGTGACCCGCCGTCCGGCGTCGCGGAGCAGGCCGGCGACGCGCTCCAGGGTCCTGGCGTCGTGCGTGCCGGCATTGGCGTTGGCGAAGACCAGCAGGTCCCCCCGGGGCGACCGGGGCGGGACCGCTGAGCCGCCGCGGGGGGACGGGGCGGAGGAAGGGGGTGTGCTCACGGCACCTCAGCATTCCCCCGTCCGCCGCGATCATGCCGACCCGCCGCGTCCCCGGACGGGCGCCGGTGCCGGTGGCCGCGCCGAACCCCTCCGGACGACTGCAAGTGGTGACGACTACAACACCCAGCACGGACGTTTGACTTCCGACTTCATCAAGTGTCGCCGCCCGGCTGACTCTGGTGACATATTCGCAGGTGACAGCATGGCGTCCAATGCGGCGGGTCGCGGTGCCGTCGAGCCTCCACGGCAATTCGATTCCGTCAAGTGTTGACTTCATCAACACCGCTGGGGACACTGTCCCCAATCGTCGCGGTCACCCGTTCAGGGAGGTCCCGGGCATGTCACCTCCGTCGTCCGTTCCGGTCCTGCCTGAACCGTTCTTCCTCCACGGCCGGCGTGCCGCGTTATCCCGGGCCTTTCACGGTCCAGCCAGACCAGAACCCCTTCTCGCACCAGGCGACGCGGACCTGAACATGCCCTCCGTCGCCCGGCGGAACGGTGCCACCGCACCTCCGAGACCGGCTCGCTGACGCTCGCCGAAGCCGGCCACCACCCCCTCACCGCCCACCACCGGCCACGCCGGGGCGGGCGGCCGGCCGCACCGCCGCCCGCATCCCTCCGGGCGCGCGGGCGGCGATGCCAGTCCCGCCGTGCGAAGCGTCCGTGGGCCGCGCCGCAGACGTGCGCGCACCGGTGAAAGGACCGGGGCGGGACAAGGAGAGATCTCGACACGAGTCCCCAAGGAGAAACTCGTCATGACCCCTGAGATGGACCGTCGCCAAGTACTGCGTGGGGCTGCGGCCGTGACCGCCGGCACGGCGGCCACGGGAATGCTCCCGGCCGGGACCGCGCACGCGGGGACCGGCCACGGGGACGGCAACGCCGACCTGATCATCGACAACGGACGGGTCCTCGTCCTCGACGGGCACTTCCGCAAGGCGGAGGCCGTCGCCATCCGGGACGGGCGCGTCCTGGCCGTCGGCCGGTCCCGTGACATGCGGCGGTACACCGGCAGCCGGACGAAGGTCCTCGACGCGGGCGGCGGCACGGTGCTCCCGGGCATCAACGACTCGCACCTGCACCTCGCCTCGCAGGGGCTGAGCGTCGCGCCGTTCAACATCAACGTCGACACGGCGACGATCGAGCAGCTGGTCGCCGTGGTGCGCGCGGCGGCCGAGGCGGCGCCGGCACCGGACTCGTGGATCCGCGGGCGGGGCTGGCAGGAGCTCCGGCTGCCGCGGCCTCCGGTCGCCGCCGACATCGACCCCGTCTCGGGGAACCACCCGGTCATCCTGAACGACTTCTCGGGCCACGCGACCTCGGTGAACACGGTCGTCCTGCGCAAGGCCGGGATCACCCGCAACACCGTGCCGCCGCCCGGCGGCGTCATCGACAAGGACGCCAACGGCGAGCCCACCGGCGTCCTGCGGGAGACCGCGCAGGGCCTGGTGCGCAACATCGTCCCGTCGTTCTCCCGGGAAGAGCGCGCGCAGGCCATCGACGCCGCGGTGAAGGTGCTGCACTCACTGGGCGTCACGAGCGCCACCGAGCCGGGCATCGACGGGTCCACGCTGGACATCTACGCGGAGAAGGCGCGCGCCGGCGCGTTGCCGCTGCGCCTGACCGCGCTGCTGGGGAGCGGCAGCGGGCCGCAGTCGCTGCGGAGCGTCCTGGACGCCTACCAGCCGCTGCGCGGCGTCGACCCCCACGTCCTGTGCGTCGCGGGCGTGAAGGTCTTCGCGGACGGCATCCCCCGGTTCAGGACCGCGTGGATGAACAAGCCGTACCTGAACGGGGCCAACGGCAGCCTCACCATCGACGGCGCCTCGCCCGCCGAGCAGCTCGCGAACCTGCACGAGATGATCAAGATCGCGGTGCAGGCCGGGTTCCAGGTCGGGACGCACTCGTGCGGCGACGCCACCACCGACGCCGTGGTCGCCGGGTACGTCAAGGCGGGAGGGGCCCACTGGCACCGGGCCGACCTGCGCCACTATGTGATCCACTGCAACTTCCCGTCGGCGCGGACGCTGCGGACGATGGCGCGCCACGACATCGGCGCGAACCTGAACGCGGAGATCCTCTACCTCCAGGGGCGGGTGCTCGAATCGATCATCGGGAAGGAGCTCACGGAGTACCAGTGGCCCTACCGCAGCGCGATCCAGGCGGGCGTCAAGGTGACGTCCGGGTCGGACGCGCCGGTGGTGGCGCCGAACTGGCTGCGCGGCGTGATGACGGCCCTCCTGCGGGAGGGGGCGGACGGGAGCGTCGCCGGCAAGGCCGAGCGCATCGCGTTGCCGGACGCCCTGGCCACGTACACGCGCACCGCGGCGTGGCAGGACCACGCGGAGCGCTGGAAGGGCACCCTCGAACGCGGGATGGCCGCCGACGTCTGCGTCGTCGGAGGCGACCTGCTGACCCGGGACCCGCACGCCCTCGACGAGATGCCGGTGACGGCCACGGTGGTCGCGGGACGGGTGGTCTACGAGCGGCCGTCCGGCGCCCGGACCGCCGCCGTGCCCGCGGCGTTCGTCCAGGGCGGCAGGACCGGGCACACCTGCCAGGCCGGTGAGCGGTGCTGCTGCCAGCTCTCCGAGGAGATCTCCGGATAGCCCCCGCTCGGGGCCGGGGAGGCCGTTCCTCCCCGGCCCCTGTGCGTTCGCCCGGCGGTCAGTACACGCTGACGCCGAAGGCGCTGAGGACCTCGCCGACCGGCTGGAAGTAGGACGTCCCGCCGCTGCCGCAGGTGCCGCTGCCGCCGACGCCCAGCCCGACCGCGAGCGAGCCGGAGAAGTAGGGCGCGCCGGCGGTGTCGCCGGGCTCCGCGCAGATGGTCGTCCTGGCCAGCCCGGTCATGGTGCCCTCGGGGAAGTTCACGGTCAGGCCGACCGCCGTCACCGAGCCGCAGCGCATGCCGGTGATGGGGCCGCTGCGGCAGACCCGCCGTCCCACGGCCGGGACGTCCGCCGCCGTGATGTCCTGCGACCCGGGGTGGGTGTGCACGCTTCCGGGCCTTTCCACCTGCGGCTCGACGTAGCGGACGAGTGCGACGGCGTTGGCGGTGACGGCGACGACCGTGCCGAGCTCGATCGTCAATGCCGGATCGCCGTAGATCTTCAACCCGGTCTTCGCGCAGCCGCCCGCGGTGAGGAAGTGGTGGTCGCCGCCTTTGCGGACGTTGAAGCCGAGGGTGCAGCGGACGCCGCCGCCGGCGAAGACGGGCCGTCCGCCCTCGCCGCCCGGCGCGGCGGTCGCACGGGACACGGTGGACGCGGTCGTGGTGGACGCGGTCGTGGTGGACGCGGTCGCGGTCGTGGCGGGGACGGCCAGGAGTGCGATGACGGCCGCGGCCGTCATGAGGATGCGGGATCTCACGGGAGTCTCCTGCGGGAGTAAGTGCCCGGCGGTGTTTCCCGGATGATGCGGAGGTTCGCCGGCCCCGGCCAAGAGAGGAAAGTGCCAAGGTTCCGGGCGGCCGGCTGTCAACAGCGCGCGTCCGTCCGGCCACAGTGCGCAGCCGTCGGCGGAGGCGGCGTGGACGTGGCTAGGGTTGGCCCGTGGCCTCCTCCGGATACTCGGGCACCCCGCTCGCCAAGAAGATCGGCATCAAGCCCGGCCATCGGGTGCACCTGGCCCACCGCCCGGAGTCGTGGGACGTCCCCGACTTTCCCGAGGGCTGCGTGGTGGCCGACGGCGGCACGGCGGACGCCGATGTCACCGTGGCCTTCTACCGGGAACACGTGGATCTGGCCGCCGAGGCCGCCCGGCTGGTCTCGGACCTGGCGGACCACGCCATGGTCTGGATCGCCTGGCCCAGGCGGGCGGCCGGACACGATAGCGACATCACCGAGAACGCGCTGCGCGACCTCTTCCTGCCGCTGGGCGTCGTCGACGTGAAGGTCGCGGCGCTCGGGGACGCCTGGTCGGGGCTGAAGTTCGTCCGCCGCAAGGAGAACCGCGCGTCCCGTCCGTAGAACGCCTTCGCGCCGGGACGCTCCTGCCGGCAGGAGTCAGCGGCCCTTGCGGAGATGGCGGGTCACCTGCCTGCCCTCGGGGGTGGTGAGGGGGCCGAAGCTGTCCGGCGGGACGGTGCCCAGGGTGATGGCCAGGGTGCGGCCGTGCAGGTCCAGGGCGGCCTCGGCGAGGTCGGTCAGCTCGGCCAGCGCGGCGCGGGCGCGGGTCCATCCCGTCAGGCCCACGGTGAGCGCGATCAGGAGGGCCGGCCACCACCAGAGGCCCAGGACGAGGTAGGGCAGCGCCCAGGCGGCGGTGACCACCGTGGCGGCGAACTGGCCGTTGGCGGCGACCAGCTCGGCGCGGACGGTGTCGGGCAGGACCAGCCAGAGGCGGGACCAGCCGAACCGGAGGTCCAGCCCGTAGCGATCGACGGCGATCTGGTCGACGGCGGCCACGCGGTCGCCCATCCAGGTGGGACGGGCGGGGACGGCGAGGGCCAGCCGGTTGACGCGGTCCGCCGCGGCGTCGATCGCGGCCTGCTGGCCGGACGTGCGGGTCGCCTTCGGATGGCGGTCCTGGAGTTCCCTGCGGGCCGCCACCAGCCGGTGCCAGCGTGCGGCCCGCGCGGCGGTGCGGCGGCGTCCGGCCCAGCGCAGCCCCGGCGGCCACTGCCCCAGCCACCAGGCGCGGACGGGGCCGGTGAGCGCCTGGACCACCAGGCCGACGCCGCAGGAGGCGAGGAGCAGCCCGGCGAGGACCAGCACGCGGTACGGCCCGGGCTTCCCGCCCAGGGTGGACCCGAGCGCCGTCGCCTTCGAGGCCAGGAGGCCCGTGTCGAGGGCGTGGCCCCACCCGAGCCGGACGCCGGCCCACGCGCACGCGACGAACAGCAGGCCCGGGACGGCGAGGAGGCCCACCCAGCGTTCGGCCAGCTTCTTCGCCAGCTCACCGAAGAAGTTGCCCACGCCGTCAGCGCCCGGACATCGGCAGGCCGGTGAGCACGCAGTGCGGGACGGGACCGGCGGGGACGGCGACGGCCGTCCGGTCGCAGGCGCCGTCGGGGCAGCCGAAGCGCTCCTCGTCGGCCCGGCCGGGTCCGGCGCCCGGCAGCCCGGCGCCCAGGCCGCGCACGGCGCCGGTGTCCTCCGCGCCCGTGCCCAGCAGCTCGCCGAGCAGCGCCAGGATCGGCCGGCGGGCGCGGGCCTCGGCCTCGATCCGGGTCAGGAGCAGCCGCTTGTCCTCCGGCTCCGCGGCGCACTGCTCCCGCAGCGCCGGCAGTTCGTCGCACAACGCGCTCAGCGCCACTCGTTCGGCGGGATTACCGCGCATTTCCTCCACGGGACGGGAACGTTATCCTTCGGCGGCGGGAGGACGTCAAGTCCCGATTCTCCAAGCCCCGTAACCCGTACCGGCCGCGCGGTTAGGATTCTGCGGGTGGAGAACGAGGACATCGCCCTTGACGAGGGGCGGTACCGGCCCGTCGCGCAATGGGCGCTGACGGATCACGGTCCCATGGACGGCCCCGTGAACGTCCAGGTCGGGACGCTTTCCGACGGGAGATGGTACGTCCGGCACATGGGGTTCGGCACCCGCGCGTTCGACGGGAAGCAGGCCGCCTGGGACGCGGCGCGCGGGCTGATGGGCCGGCACGAGGGCCGGTGGGAGAGCGTCGCCGCCGACTCCGCGCCGTTCCTGGCGGTGTGCCGCGCCGACGGGTCGCGGGTCCTCTACGACATCAACGACGACGCGTGCCTGTACGGGTGCTGGGGCGACCAGAGGGACCGGCTCTGGGACGCCCACCTCGCCGCGATCAGCGCGGGCACGACGCTGCGCAGCACCGAGACCCACAAGATCTTCGGCGGGTACATCGAGGTCGTCGCCTATGACGATCCGCTGGACGGCGTCCGGCGGCACGCGGTCGTCACGGCCCGCGATCCCGGATCGGACTACCGCGCGGTCGACCATCTCGACCGCGCGGCGGCCGAGGTGGAATATGAGGAGACCGTGTACGCCAATTGGGACATGGACTTCCCCTACAAGGCCACAGACATCTTCGATATACAGGTCGATCGCAAATCGAAGCGCTCAGGCGATGTCGCGATGCTCGATGACGGGACCATCCTCGACAAGGGCGACCTGGACGAATACAACCGCCTCTACGGCCTGCCTCCGCGCATGGAATGGCCGAAGACGCCCGGTCCCTCCGTTCCTTTGGGCCCGGTGGGCGCGATGACGGCCGGGCCGAGGGACTGGGCGCCGTCCGTGGACGTCGAGGACATGACCCCGGCCGCCTGGACGCTCGCGGACCCGGAGCTGCGCGCCAACGCGCTGTCCCTCGCCGCGCTGCCCGACGGCCGGAGGCTGCTGGCCTCGGCGCACGATGACGGCGCCCACGTCTGGAGCATCGGCGGCGGGGAGGGCGTCCAGCGGGTGTCCGGGCACAGCGAGTGGGTGCTGTCGGTCGCCCTGACGGTGCTCGGTGACGGCCGGGCCGTTCTGGCGACGGGCGGCAAAGACGGACTCGCCCGCGCGTGGTCGGTGCGGGAGGGCGAGGCCCTCCAGGAGATCGAGGCGCACGACGGCCCCGTCAACTCCGTCGCCTGGGCCTGCCCGCCGGGAGAGGTGCCCTGGCTGGTCACGGGCGGGGACGACGCGGCGGTGCGCCTCTGGGACCCCGGGACGAAGCTGCCGCTCGGCGCCTTCGAGGTGGGGGAGCCGCGCGTCCATCTGGTGTGGTCGGTGGCGGCGGCCGCGCTGTCGGACGGTCACGTGTGCGTGGCCGCCGCGGTCGACGACTTCGACGGCGCCGCCGTGCACGTGTGGGACGCCACGGCCAAGGCGAAGCTGCACGAGTTCCGCGTCGAGACCGGCGGCGCGCTCTCGCGGATGCCCGAGGTGGCCGTGACGACCCTGGCCGACCACTCGTTCCGGGTCGCGGCGGTCGCGGGGCGCACCCTGCACGTGTGGGACGGCCACACCGGGCGGGCCGTCCGGACCCTGCAGGTGTCGGAGGACGGCGACTCGGGCGTCGCGCTGGCCGCGCTGCCCGACCTGCGCGCGGTCGTCGCGGCCACCAGCGGCCGGGAGACGCTGGCCTGGGACGTCGAGTCGGGCGCCGTCCTCGCCAGGGTGGAGCACGCGGCGGGCGGGCTGCCGCAGACCGTGGACCTGGTGGCCGGGCAGGACGGCGGGCTCCTGCTCGCGGCCGGCCGCGGCGGCGACGCCCCGGCGCGCGTCCTGCGGCTGGACCCGGCCCGGTAGCGGGCGGGGCGCCCGATGCCGCTCGACGAGCTGACCGCGAGGGCGGAGGACCTCGTCCGGGAGTACGAGGCGACCCGCGACCGGGGCGTGCTCTTCTCCGCGGAGGCGGACCGGGACGCGGCGGCGCTGTGGACGGCGGTGCGGGCGGTCGACCTCGACACCGCGTCCCCGTGGCTCGACGCCCGGTTCACGGCGGCGAGCACCGTGCTCGGACGCCTGCACCACCTGCGGTACCGCGCGGCGGGGGAGGGACGCGGGCTCGCCGACCTGGCCAGGGCGCTGCTGTGCCTGGAACCCGTCGCCGACGACTACCACGCCGTCCCGCTGGACGTGAACACCCTGGTCGGGCGTGCCACGCACGCCGAGGACCAGGCGGAGACGGGGACGGTGCTGCTGCGCGCCTCGGCGGGCGGCGGCTCCGACCCGGCGCTGCTGGACGCGGCCATCCTGCTGATGGAACCGGCCGCCGGGGCGGCGCCCCGGCGCGGGCTCGTCCGTGGCGCCCGGCTGTCGCACCTGTGCCTGGCCTTCCGCCGCCGTCATGAACGCGACGGGACGGCGGCGGACCTCGACCGGGCCGTCGCCGCGGGGGAGGAGTCCGTGGCGATCGCGGACGCGCACGGCGAGGAGGCCACCGAGCCGTGGGCCCACCTCGCCCGCGCGTACCGGTGCCGGTACCTGCTGCGCGGGGACGCGGCCGACCTGCGGCGCGTCATCGACCTGTTCGAGCGGGTCCTGGACATGGAGGGGCCCAGCGCCGCGCTCCTGTCGGACCTGGGGACGGCCTACCGGGACCACCACGGGCACACCGGCGACCCCGCGCACATCGAGAAGGCGGTGGACCTGGCGGAACGGGCGGCGGCGCTGCCCGGCGGCGAGGCCGGCACGGGTGTCCTCGCCGGTCTCGGCCGCTCCCTGCTGCGCCGCTACGAGACCTCCGGCGCGAAGGCGGATCTGTGGCGGGCCGCCGAGATCGGCGAGCGCGTCGTGGCGGCGCTGCCGGACGGTGACCCCGAGGGGCCCGGCCACCTCGCGTCCGTCGCGTCCGTCCTGCTCGAACGGCACAGGCACGGGCAGGCCCCGGGCGACCTGGACCGCGCCGTCGACCTCACCGAGCGGGCCCTGTCGGCGCTGCCGGAGGAGGACCCGCGCCGGCCGGACGTCCTGCGCGGCCTCGCCGCCGCGCTCCACCGGCGCTACCTGGGCACGGGCACCGGCCCCGACCTGGACCGGGCCGCGACGCTGGGCGCCTGGGCGCTCGCGGCGATCCCGGACGGACATCCCGGACGGGCGGGCGCGTCCATGGAGCTGGCGGGAATCCACCTGACCCGCTACGCCCGGAGCGGCGTGCTCGCCGACCTCGCCCAGGCGATCGAGCTGGGAGAGCGGGTCGCGGCAGGGACTGGGGAGACGCCGGAGTGGGCGTCGCTGCTGGGCCGCGCCTACCGCCGCCGGTACCGCGCCACCGGCGACATCGCCGACCTGGACCGTGCCATCGACCTCGGTGGGCGGGCGCTGGCGGGCACCGGCGCGGACGACGTCGCGCTGGCCGGACGGCGGGCCCGGCTCGCCGCCGCCCACCTGCGCAGGCACGCCCACGCAGGAGACCGGGCCGATCTGGAACGGGCGATCGACCTCGGCGAGAGCGCCGTGGCCGCCACCCCGGACTGCCACCTCGACCTGCCCGGACGGCTGGCCGGACTCGCCGGCGCGCGGCTGGCCCGGTACCGCCTCGACCGGGATCCCGCCGACGTGGACGCCGCGGTCGACCTCGGCGAGCGGGCGCTGGCGGGCGTCCCGGCCGACCATCCCGAGCGGGCGGCGCTCACGGCCGGGCTCTGCGCCGCCTACCTCGACCGTCTCGACGGCGGGGGACGCCCGCCGGGGCCGGAGCGGCTGCACGCCCTGGCGGCGGCCGCACGGGAGGCGCGGACGGTGGCCCCGGCCGACCGGGTGGCCGCCCACCATGCCGCCGGCGCGCTCGCGGAGGCCGCCGGGGACGACCGGCTCGCGGTGACCCTGCTGGACGGCGCCGCCGCGCTGCTGCCGTCGGTCGCCCCACGCGAGGCGGGCTGGGCCGACCAGCAGCACCGGATCGGCGAGCACGGCGGGCTCGTCGGGACGGGCGTGGCCGCGCACTGCGCCGTAGGCGACGCCGCGGGCGCGGTCGAGTTCGCGGAGCTGGGCCGCGGTGTCCTTCTCGCGAGCCAGGCGAACACCCGCGCCGGCCTGGCCGCGCTGGAGGACCGCGACCCCCGCCTCGCCGGCCGGTTCCGCTGGGTGTGCGAGCGGCTCAACACGCCGGACTTCCCCGCGGGCGAGCGGCGGCGCTGGTGGGCCGACCACGACGCGCTGCTCGCCGAGATCCGCGCGCTGCCCGGCCTGGAGGGGTTCCTGGCGGCGCCGCGGCTCGCCGACCTGCGGGCCGCCGCCGAGGGCGGGTACGCGGTGCTGGTCAACGCCGGGCGGGACCGCGGCGACGCGGTGATCGTCCGCGCCGACGGCGACCCGGTCCCGGTGACGCTGCCCGGCCTGCGGCGGACGGAGGCGGAGGCGCGGGTCGCGGCGCTGCTCGCGGCGGTCGGCGGAGGCCCCTCCCTGGCCGGCGTGCTGCGCAGGCGCCGCGTCGTCCCGCAGGTGCTGGGCTGGTTGTGGGACACCGCCGTCGAGCCGGTCGCGCACGCGCTCCGCACGCTCCGCCCGCACGGGGCCGCGCGGGTGTGGTGGCTGCCGACGGGCCTGCTGGGGCTGCTGCCGCTGCACGCCGCAGGGCACCCCGGGAAGCCGGGGGCGCTCGACGCGATGGTGTCGTCGTTCGTCCCGTCCCTGCGGGCGCTGCGAGACGCCCGTGACCGTCCTCCGGCCACCTCCCGCCGCCACCTCACCGTCGCGCTGCACCACACCCCGGGGCTTCGGGACCTGCCGGGGGCCGCCCGCGAGGCCGCCGTGCTGGACGGCCCGGTGCTCGCCGACGAGCAGGCGACCGCCGGACGCGTCCTGTCCGCCCTCGGCGAGGCGACGTGGGCGCACTTCGCCTGCCACGCGGTCGCCGATCCCGTCTCGCAGGCCGACGGCGGGCTGCGCCTGCACGACAGGACGCTGCGGCTCCCCGAGGTCGGAGGGCTGCGGCTGGACGGGGCGGAGCTCGCCTACCTGTCGGCCTGCTCCACCGCCGACCACGGCACCCGCTACGCCGACGAGGTCCTGCACCTGGCCTCGGCGTTCCAGTTCGCCGGGTTCCGGCACGTGGTGGCGAGCCTGTGGCCCCTGGCCGACGAGGTCGCGGTGTCCGCCGCCCGGCGCTTCTACCGGGGGCTGCCGGGCACCCCGGTCGCCGACGACGCCGCGTCCGTCCTGCACGAGGTGACGCTCGGCCTGCGGGACGAGCACCCGGACCGG
The DNA here is from genome assembly GCF_019175365.1 of Actinomadura graeca. NCBI lineage: Bacteria > Bacillati > Actinomycetota > Actinomycetes > Streptosporangiales > Thermomonosporaceae > Actinomadura > Actinomadura graeca. Next base: position 6,324,072 of record NZ_CP059572.1, read on the forward strand.
CCGGATCTGTGGGCGCCCCTCGTCCACAGCGGGCCGTGACCGCCGGGTCAGGGCATGTGGGGGTGCGGGGTGTCGTGATCGCCGCGGTCGTCGCAGAGCATGAGCAGGATCGTGGCGCGTTCCGGGCCGAGCGAGCGGACCTTGTGCGGGTTCGTGGCCTTGAAGTAGACGGAGTCGCCCGGCTCCAGCGTGATGGAGCGGGACGGGAAGAGGAGCTCGGCGCGCCCCCGGTGCACGAACAGGAACTCCTCGCCCGGATGGTCCCGGAAGGGGACGGGACCGGCGTCGTGCGGCGGGTACAGCATGAACGGCGTCATCCGCTTGGTGCTGGCCTGGAGCGCGATGCCCTCGTAGCGTGACCCGGCCTCGTCGTCGGGCGTGAGCGGCCGCCGCTCACCGGCCCGGGTCACGGTGACGTCGGCGAGCTGCTCCGCGTCGACGAACAGGCTGTCGAGGGAGATGCCGAGGGCGCGGGCGAGCGCGGCGCTGACGGCGATGGACGGCGTGCTCTGGCCGCGCTCGACCTTGGACAGGTAGCTCTTGGTCACGCCGGCGCGCTCGGCGAGGGCCTCCAGCGTCATGAGCCGCTCCTTGCGCAGCTCCCGCACCCGATTGATCACCGTGGCCGCCTTTCACGCCGCTCCGCGGGCCCGGTGACGGCCCGGCGGACATCCAAGTATGGCGTCCTGGGGACATGTCCCCATCAGGGGCGTCCCGCCGGCCCCTTGGTGAAGGAAACCTTGTGTCATATAGTGGTCGAAGTTTCCTCACCTGGAAAGGGAGCGGACATGGCATCGACACTGCGCGACACGAAGGACACCGTCGTCGGCCGCGCCGAACGGCAGATGCGCGAGCACTTCGGCGACTCCACGCTGACCGTCCGGCAGAAGCTGGCGCTGACCTGCCGCATCCTGTTCGACGGCGGCCACGACTCCGGCCTCGCCGGGCAGATCACCGCCCGCGGCCCGCGGGAGGGCACCTACCACACCCAGCGGCTCGGCCTCGGCTTCGACGAGATCACCGAGGAGAACCTGCTGCTCGTCGACGAGGACCTGAACGTCCTCGAAGGGCAGGGCATGCCCAACCCGGCGAACCGGTTCCACTCCTGGATCTACCGTGCGCGCGAGGACGTCAACTGCATCGTCCACACGCACTCGCTGCACACCGCCGCCCTCGCCATGCTGGAGGTGCCGCTGATGGTCTCCCAGATGGACACCACGCCCCTCTACGAGGACTGCGCCTTCCTCAAGGACTGGCCGGGCATCCCCGTCGGCAACGAGGAGGGCGAGATCATCTCGGCCGCGCTCGGCGACAAGCGGGCGATCCTGCTCGCCCACCACGGCCAGCTCGTGACGGGCGCAAGTGTCGAGGAGGCGTGCCACCTGGCGATCCTCATCGAGCGCGCGGCCCGGCTCCAGCTCCTCGCCATGGCGGCGGGCACCATCCGGCCGCTGCCGCCCGAGCTGGCCCGCGAGGCCCACGACTGGACGTCCAGCGAACGGCGCAACCAGGCCAACTTCGCCTACTACGCGCGCCGCGCCCTGCGCGCCCACCCCGACTGCGTCGCCGAGGGGACGGAGATCTGATGGCGGCGCCGCCGGTCGCGGGGATCATCGGCTACCCCGTCACGCCCTTCGCGCCGGAAACCGGCGACCTCGACCTGGAACGGCTCCGCGGGCTGACCGCCGAGCTGGTGGACGGCGGCTGCCACGCCGTCGCGCCGCTCGGCAGCACCGGGGAGAGCGCCTACCTCAGTGACGCCGAATGGGACGCCGTCTGCGAGACGACGCTGGAGACCGTCGCGGGCCGGGTCCCGACGGTGGTCGGCGTCTCGCACTGGAGCACCGGGACCGCCGTCCGCCGCGCCCGCCTCGCCGAGCGTCACGGCGCCACCGCGATCATGGTGCTGGCGCAGAAGTACTGGCAGCTCACCGAGGACGAGCTGGAACGCCATTTCGCGGCCGTCGCGGAGGCGACCGGCCTGCCGGTCATGCTCTACAACAACCCGGCCACCAGCGGCGTCGACCTGACGCCGCCGACCGTCGTCGCCCTCGCCCGGAGGATCCCCGCGATCACGATGGTGAAGGAGAGCTCCGGCGAGGTCGCGCGCTTCCGCGAGATCCTGGAACTGTCCGAGGGGACGCTGTCGGTCTACAACGGCAGCAACCCGGTGGCGCTGGAGGCGTTCCGGGCGGGCGCGTCCGGCTGGTGCACCGCGGCGCCGTGCCTGCTCCCGCGGTGGTGCCTGGACCTGCACACGGCCGCGCTGCACGGGCCGCCCGAGCGGGCCGACGCGCTGCTGGAGGCGCTGCTGCCGTTCCTGAAGCTCATCGTCGACCGGGGGCTGCCCCGGACGATCAAGGCGGGGCTGGAGATCCAGGGCCGGCACGCGGGCCCGCCGCGTCCGCCGCTGCGCCCGCTGCCGGAGGCGGACGCCGGGCGCCTGCGCGAGCTGCTCGAACGCCTCGACGCCCACCCGCTGACCACGGCGGCCGCCCCAGGCTGACGCCGCACCGCCGGAGTCCTACGCGACACTCGTGCGGATGATCGGCTCACCGCTGGGAGGCGCGATGACGGAGGAACCGGCAGGCGGCATGGTCGAGGACGTCCGGCTGGCCATCTACCGCGGCTTCGCGGAGGAGGGGAGCGCGCTTCGGCCCGGCGAGATCGCGGCGCACCTGGGGATCACCGCGGACGAGGTCAGGCGCGCGATGCGGGCCCTCCACGCGAGCCGCGACATCGTGCTGGACGCCGAGGACGGCGACCGCGTCGTCCTGGCGCACCCGTTCACGTCCGTCCCGCTCGGTTTCTCCGTCATGGGCCGGGACACGCTGTGGTGGGGCGGCTGCGCCTGGGACTCCTTCGCCATGCCGCACCTCCTCCCGGACGAGCCGGAGGTCCTGGTCGCCACGCGCTGCCCGGCCTGCGGCACCGCGCACGCCTGGGCCGTCGGACGCGACGCGCCTCCGTCCGGTGGGCAGGTCGCCCACTTCCTCACCCCCGTCCAGCGGGTCTGGGACGACGTCGTGCGCTCGTGCGCGAACCAGCGGCTGTTCTGCTCGGACGACTGCGTCCGCGCGTGGCTGGAGCGGACGGGCCACGAGCACGGCTACACGATGGACCTGGCGACGCTGTGGCGGCTCGCGCGGAACTGGTACACCGGGCGCCTGGAGCGCGGCTACCGGCGCCGCGAGCCGTCCGCCGCGTCCGCCTACTTCGCGGAGGTCGGCCTGCGCGGGCCGTTCTGGGGCCTGCCCGCCCGGTAGTCCCGCTTCCGGGGGACCATTCGGGCAACCTGCCGATCCGTGGCCCCGGACCGCGAGGGCCGACCTCGCCGACCGGACGGGCAATTCACGCGAAGTCGCTTGTCGGCCCTACTGTACACACGTACGATGGCGGCGATCCGATCATCATTGGACACGTGTACAGGCTGGTGGAAGCGGAGATGGGGGAGGACGCCCCGGAAGAGACGACGTGGGTGCGGATCAGGGACGCGGCGCTGGCGCAGTTCGCCGAGCACGGGGAGCGGGGCGCCACGATCAGGGGCATCGCCAAGGCCGCCGAGGTCTCGCCCGCGCTGGTCCAGCACTACTTCGGCACGAAGGAGAGCCTGCGGCAGGCGTGCGACGAGTACGCGATCGAGGTGTTCCGCCGCGCCGAGCACGAGGCGCTCGACGGCGGGATGGGCGACCCCGGGTTCATGGCCGTCGCGATGCGGGCGGGCGTCGCGATCCGGCGCTACCTCGCGCGCGTATTGGTCGACGGCTCGCCGAGGGCCGCGGCGCTCTTCGACGACGCGGTCGCCCTCAACAAGGAACTGCTCCAGCGGGACGACCCGGGCATGTCCAAGCCCACCACCGACGATCTGCACGCCTATTCGGCGGTGATGATGGGCATGGGATTCGGCCTGGTCGTCCTGCACGAGCACATGTCCCGGGTGCTGGGCGCCGACACCCTCTCGCCCGCCGGATACCGGCGGCTCGCCCTGGCCGCGCTCGACGTCCACATGGACGTCCTGCTCTCCGAGGAGCTCGCCGAGCAGGCGCGCGCCTCCCTGAAGGACCTGCCGGACGACGAGACCTGACCCCCGTCGCGGCCCGCGCCGCCCGACCTCGCGAGGATCTTGCTTGCGGGGGACGGCGCGTCGGTTGAACCGGCCGAGTATTCGGTGACGTACTCAAGGTGGTGAAGGGGTCATCTGCGGGGGGCGCGATGAAGACGGAACACCCGGACACCGCCGAGGGCCAGGACGCCACGGCGGTCCTGGACGCCGGGGAGGGACAGGCGGCGGGCAGATCCCGGGCACGCCGGGTCTGGGGGCGGGTCGTCACCGGGCTGGCGTGCGCGTTCGTCTTCGCCGCCCTGGTCGTTCCCAGCGAGTTCGCACGGCTCACGCCCGGGGCGCTGCTGCGCGTGCCGGTGGAGGGGATCGTCGGCGCGGTGGTCCTGGTCGTGCTGCCGCCGCGGCCGCGCCGGGTGGTGGCGGCGGTGGCGGGCGCCCTGCTCGGGCTGCTGACGATCGTGAAGGTCGTGGACGTGGGCTTCGACGCCGTCCTCGTCCGGCCGTTCGACCTCGTCCTGGACTGGGTGCTGCTGCGCCCGGCGGTGGAGTTCCTCGACACCTCGCTCGGCCGGGGCGGCGCCGTCGCCGCGATCGCCGGGGTGGTCGTGCTCGCCGTCGCCGTGCTCGTCCTCATGACGCTGTCGGTCATGCGGCTGAGCCGTCTCGCGGCCGGGTACCGGCGGCAGACCGTGGGCGGGGCGGCGGCCCTGTGGACGGCGTGGCTGGCGTGCGCGGCGCTCGGCGCCCACCTCGTCCCGGGGGTGCCGATCGCGTCCGGGGGGACGGCGGTGCTGGCCTTCGACCACGCCCGCGAGGTGCGGACGAGCCTGCTGGACGAGAAGGTGTTCGCCAAGGAGGCGTCCAAGGACGCCTACCGCGGCACGCCCGGGAACCGGCTGCTGACGGGCCTGCGCGGCAAGGACGTCGTGCTCGCCTACGTCGAGAGCTACGGGCGGGACGTGATCGAGGACCCGCAGTACGCGCCGCAGGTGGACGCGGTGCTGGACGCCGGGACGAAGCGGCTGCGCGCCGCCGGGTTCTCGGCCCGCAGCGGGTTCCTCACCTCGCCGACGGCGGGCGGGGGGAGCTGGCTGGCGCACGCGACGCTGCTGTCGGGGCTGTGGATCGACAACCAGCAGCGGTACCGGACGCTGGTCGGCAGCGACCGCCTCACCCTCAACCGCGCCTTCCAGCGGGCGCGGTGGCGGACGGCGGCGGCGATGCCCGCCCTCGTCCGGACCTGGCCGGAGGGCGGCTTCTTCGGCTACGACAAGGTCTACGACTCCCGGAACATCGGCTACCACGGGCCCCGGTTCAGCTACGCGACGATGCCCGACCAGTACACGCTCTCGGCCATCCAGCGGTCCGAGCGGGCGCGGACGGAGCCGGTGATGGTGGAGACGGCGCTGGTGTCGAGTCACGCGCCGTGGGCGTCGATCCCGCGGCTGGTCGACTGGAAGGACGTCGGGGACGGCTCGGTCTTCGACCCCATGGTCACCGACGAGAACCCGCCGTGGCCCGCGCACATCCGCGAGGAGTACCGGCGCTCCATCGAGTACTCGCTGAACAGCCTCATCTCGTACGTGCGGGCCTACGGCGACGACGATCTCGTGCTGGTCTTCCTCGGCGACCACCAGCCCGCCTCGACGATCACGGGGCCGGGCGCCGGGCGGGACGTGCCGATCACCGTGGTCGCCCGCGACCGCCGGGTCCTGGACCGGATCTCCGGATGGGGCTGGCAGGACGGCCTCAGGCCCGGGCCGGACGCCCCGGTGTGGCCGATGAGCGCGTTCCGCGACAAGTTCCTCGCCGCGTTCGGATCATGAAACCGTGCAGGCGGCCCAGGCCGCGGCAGGTCCCCCCGTGGCGCTGCGCGTCCGGCGCCGCGTCGGGCACGCTGTCCGGCGCCGCGTCGGGCACCGTATCGGGCGCCGCGTCGGGCGTCCCGCCGTCCCGGGTCAGGAGAGGGTACGGGCCTCGGTGGGGGTACGTCCGAAACGCGCGCGGAAGTGCCGGGCGAAGTGGGCCTGGCTGGAGAATCCCCACCGGTAGGCGATGTCGGCGATGGTGGTTCCGGAGGCACCCGGGGCGCTGAGGTCGTCGTGGGCGCGCTGGAGGCGGCGTTCCAGGATGTGCCTGGCCGGGGTGGTGCCCGCGGACTCGAAGATCCGCCCGAGGTGCCGGACGGACACCCCCATCACCCCCGCGACCTGGCCGGGGGTGAGGCAGGCGTCGTGCAGATGCCGCTCGATGTAGTCCTTCGCGATGATCAGCTGGGTCTGGTAGGCGGCGGGGGCGGGCCGCCCGCCGGACCGGCCCTCGGCCAGCAGCCTGATCAGGTCCAGGACGGTGCCGCGCGCGCCGGAGCCGGGGTTCTCCAGGACGGCGCGCAGCGCCACGATCAGCTCGCCCTCCCGGGCCGTGCCGCGGCCGAAGAGCATGGGGGCGGGGACGCCGCCCGCCATGCACTCCTCGACGAACCGGTCGCGGGGGATGTCGACGAGGAACTGCCGCATGGTCGAGGAGAACCCGAACAGGTACGGCCGCCGCGTGTCGTACACCACGAGGTCCCCGGCGGTCGCGGCGAGGCAGCCGTTCTCGTGCAGGAAGACCGCCTCGCCCTTGACCAGCAGGGTCGCGAACACCGAGTCCTTCGGCGCGGACTTGGCGACCTGCGGGGTCCGCTCGACGGCGTGCGCGTTGCCGCTGATCTCGGCCAGCCGGACGTCGTCGAGCTGGAAGTTGGCCTGCCGCGCCAGCAGCCCCCGCTCGGAGTAGGACGTGCAGGACAGCCCGACCAGCGCCCTGCGGTTGTACTCCTCCCAGAACTCGATGCGCTCGCGCGGATCGATGTCCTCGGTGGTCGCGTGGCTGGTCATGAGTGCGGGTGCCGGCATGGTGCGCTCCTCCCCGGGCTCTGGCTGGTCCTTGAAGGAGCCTATGCGCTGATGAGGGTCATACGGCCAGGTAGCCTCCGTCCACCGGAAGGATCGCGCCGTTGACGTAGGACGCGGCGGGGGAGCACAGGAAGGCCGTGGCGGCGGCCACCTCGCGCGGCCGCCCGTACCGTCCGAACGGTATCCGGGCGAGGACGGCCTCGGCGGCGGGCGGGTCGTCCATCAGGCCCCGGGCCAGCGGGGTGACGACGAATCCGGGGGCGACCGCGTTCACCCGGACGCCGTCGGCGGCGTACTCGGCCGCCAGGGACCGGGTGAGCTGGGAGATCCCGCCCTTGCTGGCGCTGTAGGCGGGCCGGTCGCGGCTGCCGGTGAAGGCGAACATCGACGAGATGTTCACGATCGACCCCCGCCCCCCGTCGCCGTCCCGCGCGAGGGCGGGCCGGGCGGCCTGGCAGGCGATCATGGTGGCGGTCAGGTTGATCTCCAGGACGCGGCGCCAGCGCTCCAGGTCGTACTCGTCCCGGTCGTGGCTGACGCCCGCGCAGTTCACCAGCATGTCCAGGCCGCCGGTGTCGGCGATCAGCCCGGTCAGCCCGCCGCCGTCCAGCACGTCGTGCTCCACCACCAGGACGCCCGGGTGGCGGGGCAGCTCCTCGTCGTCGGCGGGGCGCAGGCCGAGGGCGGTGACCTCGGCGCCCAGCTCGGCGAACAGCACGGCGGTGGCGGCGCCGATCCCGGACGTGCCGCCGGTCACGAACGCCCGCCGCCCGGCGAACAGCCCCGGCTCGAATCCCTCGGTCATGGCCGCACCAGCACCTTGATCTCCTCCTGGGGCGAACCCCGGTCCAGCAGGGTCTCGAAGCCGTCCCGGACGACGTCCGCGAGCGGCACGGTCGAGGTGACGATCGGGGTGAAGTCCATCCCCTCCTCGGCCACGAGGCGGATCAGCTCGGGATGGACGTCCCGGTAGCCGACCGTCCCGATGATCGACTGCTCGTTGTTGACCAGCGCGAACGCGTCGAACGCGAAGGTCCCCCCGAGCCCGACCAGGACGACGCGGCCGCCGCGCCGGGTGGCGCCGAGGCAGTCGCGGAGCGTCCCCTCGGTGCCGACGGCCTCGAACGCGACGTCGGCCTCCCCGGCGGGCAGGGCCCCGGCGTCCACGACCTCGGTGGCGCCGAGGCGCAGCGCCAGGTCACGGCGGGCGCCGGACGGGTCGGAGGCGACGATGCGCCCCGCCCCGTACCGGGCGGCGAGCCGGACGACCAGCAGCCCGATCGGCCCGAGGCCGACGACCGCGACGCTCTCCCCGTCCCGCAGCCCCGACCGCCTGATCGAGTGCAGCGCGACCGCGGCCGGCTCGAACAGGGCCGCCTGGTCCAGCGACACACCGTCGGGCAGCCGGTGCAGCATGTAGGACGGCACGACCGCGCGTTCCGCGAGGCCGCCGTCGCCCATCAGCCCGGCGAACCCGAAGTGGCGGCACAGGTTGTACTCGCCCGCCCGGCAGCGCGCGCAGTCGCCGCAGCGGTAGTGCGGCTCGACCGCGACCCGGTCGCCGGGGGAGAACCCGGTCACGCCGGGCCCGACCTCCGCGACCGTCCCGCTGAACTCGTGCCCGAGGGTCAGCGGCGCCGCCCGTCCCGACTCCGGGTGCGGGGTGCCGACGGGGATGGCGTGCGGGCCGTCGGCGTATTCGTGCAGGTCGCTGCCGCAGATCCCGCAGTAGGCGACGGTGACCGCCACCTCACCGGGGCCGGGGGCGGCGGACGGCACGTCCTCCACCCGGACGTCGCGGGCCCGGTACCAGACCGCCGCCTTCACGCGGCCACCCCCCGGCGGCGCAGGACCGCGGGCGCGGTCTCGCGGAGGCCGAAGGACAGGGCGACCACCAGCGCGGCGCCCCCCGCCGCGATGAACATCGCGGACTGCAGCCCCCAGGTGTCGGACGCCCAACCGGCGACCAGCGGGCCGAGGAACCCGCCCGCCAGCTCGCCCACGCCCATGATCACGCCGAGCGCGGTGGCGAGCGCGGCGCGCGGGACGGTCTCGGCGGGGATCGTCGCCATGAACAGCGTGAAGCAGCCGAGGCCGGTGTAGGTGAGGATCATCAGCGTGCCGAGCAGCACCGGGCTCTGGACGTACACGACCGCGATCGGGCAGCACACCGCGAGGGCGGTGAACCCGATCAGCGCGGGCCGGCGCCCGATCCGGTCGGAGATCCCGGGCGTCGCGAACCCCCACAGCACCCAGGCGACGCCGAGGCAGGTCATGACGGCGCTCATCGTGCCCGAGCCCCAGTCCTTCTCGTCCGTCAGGTACTTCGGGGTGAAGGTGATCAGCGTGACGAACCAGGTGAGGTAGCACGGGGCGATCAGCATGCAGATGACCACGTTGCGCAGCCGCAGCACCTCCCTGACCGGCACCTTCGCCGCCTTGACCGGCGCACCGCGGACCGCCGCACCGGCCGGTGCGGTCTCCGCGCGCTCGACCGGCGGGCGCTCCAGTACGTACTTGGCGATCAGCGCGGCGACCACCAGCCCGGGGACGATCGTGACGAAGAACGCCGTCCGCCAGCCGAAGGTGTCGGCGAGCCAGACCACCAGCACCGGCGCCACGATGCCGCCGAGCAGGCCCGCCGAGGAGCCCTGGAGCAGCCCCATGTTGAGGCCGCGCCGCGACTCCCGGGACGCCTCCACCATCAGCGACTGCGACATCGGCAGGACCGCGCCCTCGGCCGTGCCCATCAGGGCGCGGGCGCCCAGCAGGCCGATGAACCCGGTCATCAGGCCGGACGCCGAGGAGAACAGCGAGAACAGCAGGACCGCGCCGATGAGGATCGGCTTGCGCCGCCCGAGCCGGTCCGACAGGCTCCCGGCGAACATCCCGGAGAGCGCCCACGTCAGCGCGAGCACCCCGGACAGGATGCCGAGCTGGGAGTTGGACAGCCCGAAGTCGTCGTCCATGTAGGGCGCGAGGAACGCCAGCGCCTGCCGGTCGAAGAACACGAAGCCGAAGGCCAGGAACAGGATGGCCAGCAGCTTGTTCTCGTACCGGTCGGCGGTGGCGCGCGCGCCGCGCGTCAGCGTCTCCGTCTTGGTCATGATCAGCGGAACAGGGCGTTGACGTAGTCCGCGCCGATGCCGACCGCGTCGTAGTGCTTGCGGCACATGTCGATGTAGTCGTGGACGTCGAAGAAGCCCTCGGGGTCGCCGTTCTCGTCGAGCCAGACCAGCGGGCCCTTGACGATGAACAGGGTCTTCATCGGCTCCTCGTGCTCGTAGGCGACGAGCGTGTGGCCCTCGCCGGGCGCCTCGTAGATGAAGTCGCCGGCGGTGGCGGTCCAGGGGCGCTCCAGGTATCCCCACTTGCCGGAGATGGTGTAGGCGAACACCTCGTGCGGGTGGTAGTGCCGGTTGACGAGACCGGCCTCCTTGGACCGCAGGATGTCGGACCAGGTGTTGTCCTTGACGTTGATCCACAGCGGCCGGGATCCGACCGTCTCGGTGAACGGCACGTAGTACCGGTCGTCGTCCGTGGCGACCTTGGACAGGTACACCTCGGGAAGGGCGTCGGGCTTCTGGGAGTTCTCGATCGGCTTGAGGTTCTTCCAGAACTCTGAACCGGCGGCTTCGGGCATGTGAACGGCTCCTTTCACTTGCGGTGAGTGAACCTCCTCCAGGCCGTCCCCGTCTTTCCTGTGGCAGACGCCACGGTTTGCACATCCCAGACATGCCCCGTCGGCTCTGACGGCGGCGGAGGCGCCCTCCGCAGACGTGTGATCACGTCCCTGGGTTGGCGGCGGGCCCGCAGGTGGCCAACGGCCACCACAGATGGTGACCAACCGATACATCTAGGGACTCACCAAACAGAAGGGAACCACGGGGTGAAGAGACTCGTCGTCATGGGAGCCGTCGCCATCGCCGGGGCCACGGGGGCCGCCTTGCTGGCCGCCGGGCCCGCGGAGGCCGCGAGCGCGGTGCAGATCTACCGCGTCTACTACGACTCGCCCGGCAGCGACAACCGCTCCAACGCGTCGCTGAACGGCGAGTGGGTGCAGCTCTTCAACACCGCGCGGACGTCCAAGCAGCTCAAGGGCTACAAGCTGCGCGACAAGACGGGCTACACCTACACCTTCGGCTCGTTCAGCCTGGGCGGCCGCAAGTCGGTGTACGTCCACACGGGCAAGGGCACCAACAACGCCACGCACCGGTACTGGGGCAGGTCCTCCTACGTGTGGAACAACACCGGTGACACGGCCTACCTCCGCTACCCGAACGGCTCGGCGGCGGACTCGTGCTCGTGGGGCCGGACGGGGTCGTACAAGTACTGCTGACCCCAGAGACGCTCGCGACGAGGCGGGCCCGGACTCGATCCGGGCCCGCCTTACCCGTTCCGGGGCCCGGACGTACCGGCCGCGCGGGCGACTCCGGCTCGTCTCAGGGCGCGAGCCACCGGCCGGTGGCGGCGGCGCCGGGGAGCCAGCCGTACCAGCCGTCCAGGCCGTCGCCGCGCGTCGCGGAGACCGGCAGGACGCGGGCGCCCGGCGACAGGCGCAGCACGGCGGCGCGGCAGGCGTCCACGTCGAAGTCGACGTACGGCAGCAGGTCGATCTTGTTGAGCAGCACCGCGTCCGCGCCGCGGAACATGTGCGGGTACTTCAGCGGCTTGTCCGCGCCCTCGGTGACCGACATCAGCACCACGCGGGCCCGCTCGCCGAGGTCGAACAGGGCGGGGCAGACGAGGTTGCCGACGTTCTCGATGAACACCGTCGAGCCGTCCGGCGGGCCGAGCTCCGGCAGCGCGCGGGCGATCATCGCGGCGTCCAGGTGGCAGCCCGCCCCGGTGTTGACCTGCACGGTGCGGGCGCCGGCGGCGCTCAGGCGGCGGGCGTCCAGCAGGGTCTCCTGATCGCCTTCGATCACCGAGACCGCCCGGTCCGGCCCCAGGTCGGCGACCGTCCGCTCCAGCAGCGTCGTCTTGCCGGAGCCGGGCGAGCTCATCACGTTGATCGCGGTGATGCCGCGCCGGTCCAGCCAGGCGCGGTTGCGCGCGGCGAGGTCGTCGTTGCGGGCCAGGACGTCCTGCTCCAGGGTGACGACGCGGGAGCGGGACCGCCCGAGGGTCGTCAGCCGGACGGCGCCGTCCGCGTCGCAGCCGCAGGTGTCACACATGTCCGGCCTCCACCGCCGTGATCCTCAGCCCGTCGCCACCGGTGATCGTCACGTCGGCGCTGCCGCACGGGCACAGCGCGAGCGGGTCGCGGGCGGTGAACGCGGCGCCGCAGGCCCGGCAGGTCCCGGTGCCCGCGGGCTCGGAGATCTCCAGCCGCGCTCCGGCCACGCAGGTGCCCTCGCCCGCCAGCTCGAAGCAGAAGCGCACGGCGTCCGGCAGCACGCCGGACAGCCGGCCGATCTCCAGATGGACCACGGAAACCCGCATTTCCGACATTTGTCCAGAAATTGCGTCGATCACGCTTTCGGTGATGGCCAGTTCGTGCACGCCGCGTCCGTTCGACTCGTGGTGGCGCTCGCTAGCTGCCCGGTATCTTCCCAGGTCAAACGTCATCTTCACGAAGAAGCCTCTTTTACCGGCGCTGTGTTTCGCGGGTTTTCCGCGGGGCAGGGGGAGATCATCCCCCCGGAGAAGGAACGTTGGCCTTGCCCGGCGGGAGGGGGAAGCGATGGTGAGCGTCGCGCCGGCGGCGCAGGGGGTGGAGGAGATCCACATCCTGTGGACGTCCGAGGGGATGAGCTGTGACGGCGACACGGTCTCGGTGACCGCGGCGTCGCTGCCGAGCATCGAGGACGTGGTCCTCGGCGCCGTGCCGGGCCTGCCGAAGGTCCACCTGCACAACAAGGTCCTCGCCTACGAGACCGGCGACGATTTCATGAAGGTCTTCCACGAGGCGGCGCGGGGCGAGCTGGAGCCGTTCATCCTCGTCGTCGAGGGCTCCATCCCCAACGAGAACATCAACGGGGACGGCTACTGGACGAGCATGGGCAACGATCCCGAGACCGGCGAGCCGATCACGCTGAACGAGTGGATCGACCGGCTGGCGCACCGGGCCTGGGCGGTGGTGGCGATCGGGACGTGCGCGGCCTACGGCGGCATCCACGCCATGGCGGGCAACCCGACCGGCTGCATGGGCCTCGCCGACTACCTCGGCTGGGACTTCCGGTCCGCGGGCGACCTGCCGATCGTGAACGTGCCCGGCTGCCCGGTCCAGCCCGACAACTTCATGGAGACGCTCCTGTGGGTGCTGCACCAGGCGGCGGGCCTGGCGCCGGTGATCCCGCTGGACGACCAGCACCGTCCGACGTGGCTGTTCGGCAAGACCGTCCACGAGGGCTGCGACCGGGCCGCCTACTACGAGCAGGCCGACTTCGCGCGCGACTACAACTCGCCGAAGTGCCAGGTGAAGGTGGGCTGCTGGGGCCCCGTCGTGAACTGCAACGTCACCAAGCGCGGATGGATGGACGGCGTGGGCGGCTGCCCCAACGTCGGCGGCATCTGCATCGGCTGCACGATGCCGGGGTTCCCCGACAAGTTCATGCCGTTCATGGACGAGCCGCCCGGCGCGAGCCTGTCCTCCACGATGTTGCGATCGTACGGGCCGTTCATCCGGACGATGCGGTCCATCACGAACAAGAACGTCAACAGGGAACCGAAGTGGCGCCACAACGAGGTCGCGCTGACGAGCGGCTATCAGCCGCGCTGGCCGCACGAGAACTGACCAGCGGACACGGGTGAACGCGGACCGGAGCAGACAGGGAGCGACATGGCCGGCGAGAGGGGCGACCTGGTCGAGGTCGCGTTCGACCCGATCACACGGATCATCGGGAACCTCGGTATCTACACCAAGATCGACTTTGCCAACCGGGAGGTGGCGGAGTGCCGGAGCACCTCGTCGATCTTCCGTGGCTACAGCGTGTTCATGAAGGGCAAGGACCCGCGGGACGCGCACTTCATCACCAGCCGGATCTGTGGCATCTGCGGCGACAACCACGCCACCTGCTCGATCTACGCACAGAACATGGCGTATGGGATCAAACCGCCGCCGCTGGCCGACTGGATCATCAACCTCGGCGAGGCCGCCGAGTTCATGTTCGACCACACGCTCTTCCAGGACAACCTCGTCTTCGTCGACTTCTGCGAGCGCATGGTCGGCGAGACGAACCCGGGCCTGCTGGCGCGCGCCAAGAACACCGAGGCGCCGCGCGGGTCGGTGCACGGCTTCCGGACGATCGCCGACCTGATGGCGGCGTTCAACCCGTTCGAGGGCGAGATCTACAAGGAGGCCCTCGTCCTCAGCCGGATCACCCGCGAGATGTGCTGCCTGATGGAGGGGCGGCACGTCCACCCGTCCACGCTCTACCCGGGCGGCGTGGGGACGGTCGCGACGCCGCAGGTGTTCACCGACTACCTCGTCCGCCTCACGCGGTGCCTCGACTTCGTCAAGCGCGCCGTCGCGATGAACGACGACATCTTCGACTTCTTCCTGGAGGCGCTGCCCGGCTACGACCAGGTCGGGCGGCGCCGGACGCTGCTCGGCTGCTGGGGCGCCCTGCAGAACCCTGACGTCTGCGACTACGAGTACCGCCACATGAGCGAATGGGGGCGCGCCGCGTTCGTCACCCCCGGCATCGTGGTGGACGGTCAGCTCGTCACGACCGACCTGGTGGACATCAACCTCGGTATGCGGATCCTGCTCGGCAGCTCCTACTACGACGACTGGGAGGACGAGGAGACGTTCGTCACCCACGACCCGCTCGGCAACATCGTCGACAAGCGGCACCCGTGGAACCAGACGACCCTGCCGCGCCCGCAGAAGCGCGACCTGGACGGCGGGAAGTACAGCTGGGTCGTCAGCCCGCGCTGGCTGGACCCCGCGAGCGGCGACCACCTGGCCCTCGACACCGGCGGCGGGCCGCTCGCGCGGCTGTGGGCGACCGCGCTGGCCGGGGTGGTCGACACGCCCTACGTCCGCTCCACCGGCCACAGCGTGAAGATCGACCTGCCGAAGACGCCGGGGATGCCCGAGGTCAACCTGGAGTGGAAGCCTCCGCAGTACGCCAACACGATCGAGCGCGACCGGGCCCGCGCCTACTTCATCGCCTACGCGGCGGGAATGGCGCTGTACTTCGCGGAGCGGGCGCTGACCGAGGTCAGATCCGGCAACACCAAGGTCTTCACCGACTTCGACGTCCCGGACGAGGCGATCGGCGCCGGGTTCCACGAGGCGGTGCGCGGCGTCCTGTCCCACCACCTGGTGATCCGCGACAAGAAGATCGTGAACTACCAGCCGTACCCGCCGACGCCGTGGAACGCCAGCCCGCGCGACTCCCTCGGCACGCCCGGCCCCTACGAGGACGCGGTCGCCGGGCAGCCGATCTTCGAGGAGAACGGGCCCGAGGACTTCAAGGGCATCGACATCATGCGGACCGTGCGCAGCTTCGACCCGTGCCTGCCCTGCGGCGTGCACATGTACGTGGGGGAGGGCCGCACGATCCAGCGGACCCACTCCCCGATGCTCGGTGAGCGGTCCCCCGGAGACCAGGGATGAGCTGGGACGACGACCGCGTCCGCGACCACGTCCGCCATCTGGAGCAGATGCTCGGACGGCTGGACGAGCACGCGGGCCGGACCGTCCGGGCCCTCGTCGAACTGTACGGCGAGGCCCTGGAGCGGGTGCAGCGGATCGCGGCGAGCGCGGGCGCCGACGCCGCGCTGACCGGCGACGAGCTGATCAACCACCTGCTGCTCCTGCACGGCCTGCACCCGGACCCGCCGGAGGTGCGCGTCGGCCGCGCGCTCGGCGCGATGGAGTCCTACCTGGCCGGGCACCGCACGACGGTCGAGGTCGCCGGGATCGACGGCGCCGCCGTCCAGCTCGTCATCGCGGCGGAGGGACGCACGGCGCCCGCCGGGCCGGTGCGGGACGCGGTGGTGCGGGCGGTGCGCGCGGCGGCGCCGGAACTGGACCGCGTGGACGTCCAGGCGCCCGCGCCGGAGCCGGTGCTGATCCCGCTGGACCGGCTGCGGAGCCGCGTATGACCTCCGGGTCGTCGCCGGGGCTGCTCACGCCGCGATTCGCGGCCCTCGCGAACGCCGCCGCCCAGGCCGCGGCCCAGGCAGGGGCCCAGGCGGAGCCCGGCGCGGGGGACGGCGAGGCCGCCGCGGGACCCGCCGAGTGGTGCGAGCTGTGCGCGGAGCCGCTGCCGGCCGTCCACCGGCACCTGCTCGACCTCACCAACGCGGAACTGGCGTGCGCGTGCCGCGCCTGCTCCCTGCTCTTCGACGACGCCCGGTTCGACGGCGCGGACGCACCGGGCGCGGACGCACCCGGACGGCACTACCGCCTCATCCCGGACACGCGGCGCAGGCTCACCGGGTTCCGCCTCGACGGGACCCTCTGGGCGGGCCTCGGCGTCCCGGTCGAGCTCGCGTTCTTCACCCTGGACCGGGCGGGCGCCGTGACCGCACGCTACCCGGGCCCCGCCGGGGCGCTGCGCGCGGACGTCCACCCCCAGAGCTGGCGGCGGCTGGTGGACGCCAACCCGGTCCTCGCGGACCTGCGCCCGGACGTGGAGGCGCTGGTCGTCGACCGGGCGCGGGGCGCCGCCGGGCACTGGTTCCTGCCGCTCGACGACTGCTACCGGCTCACCGCGCTGCTGCGGGAGCACTGGACGGGGTTCGGCGGCGGCGACGCCGTCTGGACCCGCATCGGAGGGTTCTTCGAGGAGATGGGGGGCGGACCATGATCAAGGTCGGCAGGCCCGACGTGACGCCCGACAAGCCGTCGCACACGAGCGGCGTCCACGAGGGCAACAGCGAGGGCAACTACGGCAAGCAGGCGGGCCACCTGCCCGACGGGACCTCGACCGCGCGCCGGTCCACCGGCATCAACGCGGCCGACCGGGACCCGATCCTGCCCGGCATGCCGAACCTGTCCCCGCCATGAGCCCGACACCGGACCTGGCGCTGGACCTGCTCGGCATCGAGCCCGAGCGGTTCGCGGCGACGCCGACGCTGAACCTGCGGGTCGGGCTGCGGCGCGCGGACGGCGGGCCCGTCCAGTGCGTCCTGCTGACGACCGTGGTGAGCATCGCTGCGGCGCGGCGCGGCTACGAGGACGAGGACCAGGACCGGCTCGCCGGGGTCTTCGGCCCGCCGGAGCTGTGGGACCGGTCGCTGCACGGGCTGACCTGGGCGCGCATCACCGCGACCGTCCCGGCGTTCCGGGGCTCGACGGAGCTGACGCTCGGCCTGCCGTGCGGCCACGACATGCAGGTGGCGGCCGACCAGTACCTGAACGCGCTGCGGGACGGCGACGTGCCGATCGACCTGTCGTTCAGCGGGACGGTCTTCTACCCCGACGAGGCCGGGGCGCTGCGGACCGGGCAGATCTCCTGGCAGTACGAGGCGACGGGGGAGCTGCCGATCGGCCTGTGGCGCGACCTGATGGACCGGTACTACGGCTCGGCGCGCTGGCTCCGCCTCGACGAGGACCGCTTCGACCGTCTCGCCGCCTACCGGGCGCGCCGGGCGCACCCGTCCTTCGACGACGCGGTCGACGAGCTGCTGCTGTTGGCCGAGCCGCCGGGCGGCCTGTCGGCCGCGTCGGCGCAGGGGAGGGAGCGGCGCGGATGGACCCGGTGAGGACGATCGCGGACACCGTCCTGTACGAGGGGTACCTGCTGTGGCCCTACCGGCGCTCGGCGCTGAAGAACCGGCGCCGCTGGACGATCGGCGGCGTCTACCCGCGCGCCTACGCCGAGCGGGAGGGCGACCGCTGGACGGTGTCGTCCGAGGTCCTGCTGGAGACCGCCCCCGGCGCCGACGTCGAGGTCACGCTGCGGTTCCTGCACGCCGTCCGGCGGCAGGCCATGAGCGGGGACGCCCCGGTGGACGAGGTCGCCGTCGGCGGCGAGACGTACACGACCTGGCAGGAGGCGCGCGAGCGGGAGATCACCAGCGGCCGCCTGCGGGTGGCGCGGCTGCTGCGCTCGCCCGTCCGCGTCCCGGTCGCGGTGGCGGCGGGCGCCGAGGAGGAGCCGATCGGCCCGCCCGGCGCCTCCGACGCCTGGTTCGTCCGGATGTGGGAGCGCCTGGACGGGATGATGGAGGTCTCGGCGGCCGAGGTCGCCCCGGGCGTCGTGCGGCTGCGCGCCGAGGTGGTCAACACGGCCGCCCTCGGCACGGAAACGATGGGCGGCGGCGCGGACGGCGGCCGCCGCGACGAGGCCGTGGACGCCGGGATGCTGTGCGCCCACCTCGTGGCCTCGACCACGGCGGGCGCGTTCGCGTCGTCCACCGACCCGCCCGGGCGGCTGGCCGCCGCGGCGGCGACGTGCCGCAACGAGGGGCTGTGGCCGGTGCTGGTGGGCGAGCCGGGCAGCCGCCACACCGTGCTCGCCGCGCCGATCGTCCTGTACGACTGGCCGCGGGTGTCGCCGGAGAGCCCCGGCGACCTGTTCGACGGCAGCGAGATCGACCGGCTGCTGATCGCGAGCGTGCTCGGCCTGGCCGAGGACGAGCGGCGGGAGATGGCGTCGACGGACCCGCGCGCGAAGGAGATCCTCGACCGCTGCGCCGCGCTCACCTCCGACGAGCTGCTGGCGCTGCACGGCACCATGCGCGACCCGCGGACGGACGCCTGGTGACCGGGCCGCTCCCGGACGGCCGGGA
Source organism: Actinomadura graeca (assembly GCF_019175365.1). Lineage (NCBI taxonomy): Bacteria > Bacillati > Actinomycetota > Actinomycetes > Streptosporangiales > Thermomonosporaceae > Actinomadura > Actinomadura graeca. The sequence goes on from NZ_CP059572.1 coordinate 6,342,726, forward strand.
ACGAGCCGCCCCGGACGGGCGCGCGATCGTGGGCGGGCACGCGATGGAGGCGGGCAGCCGCGTCCGGCTCCGCCCGCGCGGCGGCGCCGACGTGTTCGGCCTCGCGCTGGCCGGGCGGTCCGCGACCGTCGAGCGGGTCGAGGAGGACATGGAGGGCGGGCTGCACCTGGTGGTCGCCGTCGACGACGACCCGGGCCGCGACCTCGGCGCCCGCAACCAGCTGGGCCACCGGTTCTTCGTCCGGCCGGACGAGGTGGAGCCGCTGCCCGGGGACGCCCCGGCGCGGCGGGTGCTCGTCGCGGGCATCGGGAACGTCTTCCACGGCGACGACGGCTTCGGCGTGGAGGTCGCCCGGAGGCTGCTGGAGCGGCCGGTGCCGCCGGGCGTCGACGTCGTCGACTTCGGCATCCGCGGCATCGACCTGATGTACGCGCTCCAGGACGGCTACGGCACGGCGGTCCTCGTGGACGCGGCGGCGCGCGGGCACGCGCCGGGCACCGTGTCGCTCGTCGAGCCCGGTCCCGGCGGCCTCGACGGCGTGGCCGTGGACGGGCACGGGCTGGACCCGGCGCGGGTCCTGCGGCTCGCCGCCGCCGGTGGCGGGCCGATGCCCCCGCGGGTGCTGCTCGTGGCCTGCGAACCGTCCGGCCCGGTCACCGAGGACACCTGGGAGATGGAGCTCAGCGCACCGGTCGCCGCGGCGGTGGACGAGGCCGTCGCGCTGGTCGGGCGGCTGCTGGCGGAGGAAGCCGACAGGGCCGGAAGGCCCGGAGGGCACGAAGGAAAGGAGGCGGACACATGAGGAAGGGCATCCGCACGCGGCCCGGCATCGTCCGGGCCATGACCGCGCTGCTGCTGGTCCTGGCGGTCGTCGTGGTGGTCAAGGAACTGCCGGCGCTGCGCCGGTACATCAAGTCCGAGAGCATGTGAGGGATGGCGCCGGTCAGGGAGAAGGTCACGCCCGCCGGGGTGTTCGGGCGCCGCACGGGCCCCGGCGAGGCGCTCGCCGGGGACGCCGCGGCCATCGCCGCCGCCTGCCACGCCATGGCGGAGCGGTTCCATCGCGGAGGGCGGCTGTTCACCTTCGGCAACGGCGGTGCCGCCACCGACGCCCAGCACGTGGCGGTCGAGTTCGTCCACCCGGTGATCGTGGGGAAGCGGGCGCTGCCCGCGCTGTCGCTCACCGGCGACGTCGCCACGCTCACGGGCGTCGGCGCGTCCGCCGGGTTCGCCGAGGTGTTCGCGCACCAGCTGCGCTGCTTCGGCGGCCCGGACGACATCGCCCTCGGCATCACGCCGGACGGCCGCTGCGGCAACGTCCTGCGCGGGCTCGGCGGCGCGCGGGCGCTCGGCATGCTCACCGTCGCGCTGGCGGGCGGCGACGGCGGGCCGCTCGCCGGGGGCGAGGTCGTCGACCACCTGGTGGTGGTCCCGTCCGGGGACCCGCGGGTGGTCAAGGAGGTGCACGTCACCGCCTACCACCTGCTGTGGGAAGTGGTGCACGTGTTCCTGGAGCGGCCGGACGTCCTCGCGGGGGAGGCCCGGCCATGACCGGATGCGAGGACGGCCACTGCGTCACGTGCGCGGACGAGGCCGTCGCCGTCCGGATCGTCCGGCTCATGGACGGCGGGCTCGCCGACGTCGACGCCGGTGACGGGCGGATCGAGCGGGTCAGCGTCGCGCTGGTGGAGGCGGCGGAGGGCGACACCGTCCTCGTCCACGCCAAGGAGGCGATCGGGGTCATGACATGACCGGGATGAAGCAGCTCTATCCGTTCCTGGACACCGGCGGGCCAGGCGGCGACGGTGGCGGGCCGGGCGGCGGGCCCGCGGGCGCGGGGCTGGACGCGGTGCTGGCGGACGTCCGGCGCTCGACCGCCGAGAAGGCCCGCGAGATCGTCGCGCTGCGCGCGACCGTCCTCGACCGGTGCGGCGACGACCTCACGGCCTGCGCCGCGCGGATGGCGGAGGCGTTCCGCTCCGGCGGGCGGCTGTTCACCTTCGGCAACGGCGGCAGCTCCACCGACGCGCAGGACGTCGCCGCGCTGTTCGTCAACCCGGGCCCGCCCGCCCGGCCGCTGCCCGCGCTGGCGCTCACCACCGACGCCGCCGTGCTCACCGCGCTGTCCAACGACGTCGGGTTCGAGGTGGTGTTCGCCCGGCAGCTCGCCGCGTTCGGCCGCCGGGGCGACATCGCGCTCGCCCTGTCCACCAGCGGCGACTCCGGCAACCTGCTGGCCGCCCTGCGCGAGGCCGGGCGGCGCGGCATGGTGACGGTCGGCCTCGCCGGGGACGGCGGGGGCCAGATGGCCGGGACGCCGGGCCTGGACCACCTGTTCGTCGTCCCGTCCACCTCGGTGCACCGCATCCAGGAGGCGCAGACGACGATCTACCACGCGCTGTGGGAGCTCACCCAGGAGGCCCTCTGATGTGCCTGGCGATCCCCGGGGAGATCGTGGAGGTCGCGCCGGACCGTCCGCTCGCGACGGTCGACATCGGCGGCGTCCGCCGCGCCGTCGACACCGGCCTGCTCGACGGCCCGCCGCTCGCGGCGGGGGACTGGGTCCTCATCCACGTCGGCTTCGCCCTGTCCCGCATCGACGAGGACGAGGCGCGCGCCACGCTCGCGCTGCTGGAGGGCCTCGGCGACGCCTACGACGACGAGATCGACGCGTTCCGCGAATCGAGGATCGGCTGATGCGCCATGTCGACGAGTACAGGGACGCCGCCAAGGCGCGGTCCCTCGCGGCCTCCATCGCCGCCCTGTGCGAGCCCGGCCGCCGGTACACGTTCATGGAGGTGTGCGGCGGCCACACCCACACCATCTACAAGCACGGCATCGAGGACTACCTGCCGGAGGCGGTCTCGCTCGTCCACGGGCCGGGCTGCCCGGTGTGCGTGATCCCGATGGGACGGGTGGACGACGCGATCGACATCGCCTCCCGCCCGGATGTGATCATGACGACGTTCGGGGACATGATGCGGGTCCCGGGCGGGCGCGGCTCCTTCCTCGACGCCAAGGCCGCGGGCGCCGACATCCGGATGGTCTACTCGCCGCTGGACGCCCTCGGGATCGCCGAGCGGAACCCGTCCCGGCGCGTCGTGTTCATGGGCATCGGGTTCGAGACGACCGCGCCGTCCACCGCGATGACCGTGCTGCGCGCCGCGTCCGCCGGGGTCGCGAACTTCTCGGTGTTCTGCAACCACGTGACGATCCTCCCGGCGATCAAGGCCATCCTCGACTCGCCCGACCTGCGGCTGGACGGCTTCATCGGCCCCGGTCACGTCTCGGCCGTCATCGGCTGCCGCCCCTACGGGTTCATCACCCGCGACTACGGCAAGCCCCTGGTCGTCGCCGGATTCGAGCCCCTGGACATCCTCCAGTCGATCCACATGCTGCTGACCCAGCTCGCCGAGGGACGCTGCGAGGTCGAGAACCAGTACGGGCGGGTCGTGCCCTGGGACGGCAACGCCAAGGCGCTCCAGGCCATCAACCGGACGATGGAGCCCCGCCCCTACTTCGAATGGCGCGGGCTCGGCTTCATCTCCCATTCCGCGCTCCGCATGAAGGACGCCTCCTTCGACGCCGAGCGCCTTTTCGACATCCCCGGAAGCCGCGTAGCCGACCCGAGGTCCTGCCAATGCGGCGAGGTGCTCAAGGGCGTCCTGAAGCCCTACGAATGCAAGGTCTTCGGAACCGCCTGCACACCCGAGACGCCCATCGGCACCTGCATGGTGTCCTCCGAGGGCGCCTGCGCCGCCTATTACAACTTCGGCCGCTTCACCCGTGAACGCGTCAAGGAGGCGACCCGGTGAAAGTCCGCGAAGAACAGGTCCTCGACCGCATCGAGCGGGCCCGCGCCGCCCGGCCGCGGCTGCGCGAGGACCGCGTGACCCTCGCCCACGGCGCCGGCGGCAAGGCGACGCGCACGCTGGTGGAGGCGGTGTTCCGCGAGGCGTTCGGCAATCCCCTCCTGGATCGCCTGGACGATTCGGCGGTCTTCCCGGTGGACGGTGCCGCCGGCCCCGCCCTCGCCTTCACCACCGACGCCTCCGTCGTCTCGCCGCTGTTCTTCCCGGGCGGCGACATCGGGGACCTGGCCGTCAACGGCACCGTCAACGACCTCGCCGTCGCCGGCGCGACGCCGCTGCACCTGTCGGCGGCCTTCATCCTCGAAGAGGGCTTCCCCGTCGCCGACCTGCGCCGCATCACCGCGTCCATGCGGCGCGCCGCCGGGGAGGCGGGCGTCGGGATCGTCGCGGGCGACACCAAGGTCGTCGAGCGGGGCAAGGCCGATGGCTGCTACATCACCACCTCGGGCGTCGGCGTGGTGGAGTCCGCGCCGTCCGGTGAGGTGCTGCCCGGGGACTCCGTCCTGGTCACCGGCCCGATCGGCGAGCACGGCGTCACCGTGATGCTGGCCCGCGGCGATCTCGGCATCGAGGCCGGCGTCGCCTCCGACACCGCGCCGCTCAACGGCCTGATCGCCGATCTCCGTGCCGCCTGCCCCGGTGCCGTGCGCCGGATGCGCGACGCCACGCGGGGCGGCGTCGCCACCGTGCTCAACGAGCTGGCCGTGGACGCGGGCGTGGCGGTGGCCCTCGACGAGGACGCCGTGCCGGTGGGACCCGCCGTCCGGGGCGCCTGCGAGCTGCTCGGCCTGGACCCGCTGTACGTCGCCTGCGAGGGCCGCGCCGTGATCGTCGTGTCGGGGGAGGCCGAGGCCGCCGCCCTGGCCGCGCTCCGCGCCCACCCCCTCGGAGCGGGCGCCGCCGTGATCGGCCGCGTCGAGGAGGAACCGCCAGGGCTCGTCCTGCTGAAGACGTCGTTCGGCGGCACCCGCGTCGTGGACGTCCTGGTGGGCGACCCCCTTCCCCGCATCTGCTGAGCGCGCGCCGCGAGCCCGCCGCCCGTCTTACGACCCGTTCGACGGCCGTTCCACGGCCGTTCCGGCCTCCGGGACGGCACCGGCGGCCCTGTTGATCGGTGCGCCCGAGAGTGCCGTGTCCGCTTGTCCGAAACTCGCCTGGAACGTGCCTGGACGGGAGGGGCGGACGGCGGGGCCGGACGGGGAAGCGTGCAGGTCGCGTGTCCTCGTGTGCCGTCCGGGAGACGGGCGGATCACCGGGACCTGCGTGAACCCGCTCCCCGGAGCGCTCCCGGCCCGCGGTTAACGGAGATAGTTACCCTTGAGTAGAAATCTTCCGTTTTACCGCATGGCTGACTTAATTTACGAAACAGTGACATCCTTGTGTCCGATCGTTCACATATGAATCTGAGACACGCCATCATTGAGCCGGTATCTTGCGGTGTGCTCGTCTCCGACGGCAATCGCGATTGATTTGGAAGATCCTCTGACAGAGGAGGAATGCGGTGAACGGGTCGGAAATTATCTCCCGCGGCGAGCTGCAAACGTGGCTTCTTGACAGGATCGCCTTCTACCTCGACAGGCCCGCGGAAAACATCGATCCAGGGGTCGAGCTCGCCCGCTATGGCGTGGATTCGGTCTATGCGATCAGCATCATCAGCGACATCGAGGACCACCTGCAGGTCGAGGTGGACGTGGCCGAGGCACGGCGCCGCGAGACGGTCGCCGCGCTCACCGACTACCTGCTCGATCTCGTCGCGTGAGGGCCGGCCGGCCGGAGGCCGGCGCCGCCGGGCGCCCCATGGTGGTGCTCGGCGACAGCGTGGCCGAGGGATGGCACGACCCCGCCCCCGACCCCCCGGGCGGCTGGATCGGCTGGGCCGGGCGGCTCGCCCGCCACCTGGACATCCCCCGCGACCGGGTCCGCAACCTCGCCGAACCCGGCGCGACGATCGAGGACGTGGTCCGCGTCCAGCTGCCGCGGGCGCGCGGGCTGGACCCGCGGCTGGTGATGCTCGGCTGCGGGATGAACGACGCGCTGAACGGCTTCGAGCGGGCCGGCGTCGCCGCGCGGCTGGAGGAGGTGTTCGGCTGGGCCCGGGAGAGCGGTGCCGTCGCCATCGCCATTCCGGTGCCGCGCCCCCCATTCCTGGAGAGGTCGCCGATGTCGCAGTTCCGGCGAAAACGGGTCGTGCAGCGAATCGCCGACTTCAATGCCGAGCTGGACCGCGTCTCCCGTGCGTCCGGAACGACGTTCCCGAATCGGGAATCGGTGTCCAAGGTCGGCGACCCGTCGATGTGGAGTCCCGACGGCATCCATCTGAACGCGGCCGGGCATTCCTATGTCGCCGAGGTGGTCGCGCATATCGCCAGAGATCTGCTCGGAGGGCGGACCGTCTGATCCTCGGGGCGGCCCGATGACTGAGGACAAGAATGAACAGACCATTCGTCCCGATCGCCGTCGACCGCGTCGCGCGGCCGGTGGCGCTGGTGGCGCTCGCGCCGGTCCTCCTCGCCCAGGCGTGGTGGACCGTGCGCCGCACCCCCCGTCTCGATCCGGCGGCGGGCGACGAGCAGGGCGTCGCGGACGGCGCGGGCGTCGCGGGCGGCGCGGAGCCGGAGTTCCGGCTCGTCGTGATCGGCGAGTCCACGGCCGCGGGCGTGGGCGCGTCCCTGCACGCGCAGGCGCTCCCCGGCTTCCTCGCCGAGGCGCTGCGGGACCGGCTCCGCCGGAGCGTGGCCTGGTCGGTCGCCGGGCGGAACGGCGCGACCGTCCGCACGGTCATCACCGACCTCATCCCCGCGCGCGGCGGCCCGCCCCCGGAGCACGACCCGGCCGGAGGTGCCGCGGGGACGGGCGGGGCAGGCGGCGCGACGGACCTCGTGGTCGTCGCCGTCGGCGTCAACGACCTGGTCCGCGGGCGCCCGCTGCGGAAATGGGCCGACGACATGACGGCGCTCGTCGCCGCGCTGCGCGACCGGTACGGGCGCGCGACGGTGCTGGTGGCGGGCATGCCGCCGGTGCACCGGTTCCCCGCCGTCCCGCGGCCGCTGCGTCTGGTCCTCGGGGCGCGGGCGCGCGCCATGGACCGGCTCGCGGGCGCCGCCGCGCGGTCCGCCGGCGCCGTCCACGTGCCGATGGACGAGGCGATGGCGCGCGACCGCCGGCTGTTCGCCTCCGACGGCTTCCACCCGTCGCCCGCCGGGTACCGCGCCTGGGCCGAGGACCTGGCGCGGGCGCTCCCCGCCCGGACGGTGCCCTGACCACGGACCGCGCCGGAGGGACCTGTGCCAGAGAGAAGAGCGCGTCCTGCAGGAGAGACGCCCGGCAGGAGGGGCGTCCGAAGAGGAAGGCAAGGGGAGCAGCACAGGTGACGATTCCCGGAACGTTCCGACATGCGGTGGAGTCCAAGGACCTCGCCGCGATCACGCGGACCCTGGACCCCGACATCGAGTTCCACAGCCCGGTGATGGTGAAGCCCTACCACGGACGCGACGCCGTCACCGCGCTGCTGCGGGTCCTGCTGGAGGTGTTCGAGGACTTCCGCTACACCGACGACCTCGTCAGCCGCGGGGACCCGCCCTCCCAGGCGCTGGTCTTCAGCGCCCGCGTCATGGGCAAGTCCCTCCAGGGACTCGATCTCGTCCGGTTCGGCGAGGAGGGACTCGTCACCGGGCTGACGGTCATGGTCCGCCCGCTGCCCGCGGCGATGACGCTCGCCCGCGCGGTGGGACGGCGGATGGAGGAACCGGGCACGCCCCCCTGAGCGGGGCGGCCCATGCCGGCCAGGTCGCCGCCCCGCCCGGCCCCCTCTCCCGGCCCGGCCGGCCGTCCGACACCACATCCACAGGGAGTCGAAGGAAGACATGGACAGAAAGGTCCCCGCACGCGCAGTGCTGTCCCCTGCGCACCGGATCGCCGCCGACCTGGACGCCTATCTCGGCGATCCGATGGACGACGAGGCCGGGCCCTTCTCCTACAAGGCCATCGTCGAGGCCGAGGAGCGCGACGAGATCCCGCCCGGCGCGGTCGACGCCGTCCGCGCCTGGGGGTTCCCCGCCTACCTGGTGCCGAGCGGCCTCGGCGGGCGCCTGACCACGCTGGAGGAGCTGTTCCTCGTCACCCGCGGCATCTCGCGGCGCAGCGTCACCGTCGCCGTCATGTACGGGTCGGGGCTGCTGGCGGTGAACCCCGTCTGGCTGTGGGGCGACGACGCGCAGCGCCGGACCGTCGCCGACGGCGTGCTGCGCGGCGACCTCGCCTGCTTCGGCGTCTCGGAGGCCGACCACGGCAGCGACGTCATGGCCTCGGAGTCGCGCGCCGAGCAGGAGGGCGACGGGCTGGTCCTCAACGGGACGAAATGGCCGGTCGGCAACGCGACCAAGGGCCGGTTCGTCACCACCTACGCCCGGACCGGGACGCGCGACTTCTCCCTCCTCCTGGTCGACAAGCGCGAGCTGGCCCCCGAGTGCTGGTCGGTGCTGCCGCCCGTCCGCACGGTGGGGCTGCGCGGCCACGACCTCAGCGGCGTCGCGTTCTCCGACGCGCGGCTGCCGGCGAGCTGCGTCATCGGAAGGAAGGGCTCCGGGCTCGTCCAGACCCTCAAGACCCTCCAGATCACGCGGACGGCCATCGCCGCCCTGTCCGTCGGGACCATGGACGCGGTCGTCCGCATCGGGATCGAGTACGCGCGGCAGCGCACCCTCTACGGCTCCGGGATCTACAACATCCCGGTCATCCGCGACCATCTCGTCAAGGCGCACCTCGACCTGCTGATCGCCGAGTGCGTCGCGCTGCCCGTCGCGCGGGCGCTGACGATCGCGCCCGGCCGGCTGAGCCTGTGGTCGTCGATCGTGAAGTACTTCGTCCCCGTCCTCGGGGAGGAGGTCGTCGCCAGCATCGGGACGGTCCTCGCCGCCCGCGGCTACCTGCGCGAGGGCGTCGCCCACGGGGTGTTCCAGAAGCTCCAGCGCGACCACGCCATCGCGAGCATCTTCGAGGGCACCACGCACGTCAACCTCGCCAACGTCGCGGGACAGCTCCCCTTCCTCGTCTCGCCGCCGGAGGAGACCGGCGACGAGGCGGAGCTGCTCGCCGACCTGTTCTCCTGGACGCGCACGCCGCCCGCGTGGGCGCCCGACGGACGGCTGCTCCAGCTCACCAACGAGGGGCGCGACGAGGTCGGGCAGCGGTTCGAGGCCATCGCCGACGAGGTGCTCACCGCGGCCAACACCCACGCCGCCCCGGGCGTCGCGGCCGAGCTGAAGGACCTGCTGGCCGGGATCGGCGGCATGCGCACCACGCTGGACGAGGGGATCCGCGCCGCCGCCGGGGACACCACGTCGGTGGCCGCCCTCGGCCGCGCACGCCGCTACTGCGAGCTGCATGCGATGGTCTCCTGCATGCTAACGTGGGTGCACAATCGGCAGGAGTTCGGCGGGCCCTTCGCGGGCGGGGAGTGGCTCGTCCTCTGCTTGCAGCGGCTTCTGCAACGCGTCCAGCCCGACACCGTCCTGTCCGAGGGGTTTCTGCCCACTCTGGAGGACGCCATGTTCCTCGGGTTCGACGAGCGCCGCTGGTTCTCGCTCCTGTCCATGGCCGAGCGCGGCCGTCCGCTCCTGCGCAAGGCGGAGTGACCGGCGATGCCGTCCCAGGCAGGCCCTCCCCGGGGCCTTCGCGCCGACCGGCCCGCCGACTTCGTGTCGGCCGCCCGCCGGAACGTCCTCCTTCACGGGGACGAGCGGGGCTTCACCTTCGTCCGTGAGCAGCGGGCGCGCACCGGCCCCGCCGCGGGCGCGGTGGCCGGGCCCGTGTGGGGACGCGGGTACCGGGAGGAGACGCTCGGGTTCGCCGAGATGGACAGGCGTGCCCGCGGGCTGGCCCGCCTCCTGGAGGGGCGGGGGTTACGCGACCGCGCGGTCCTGCTGTTATATCCGGAGGGGCTGGAGTTCCTGACCGGGTTCTACGGCTGCCTGTACGCGCGGGCCATCGCCGTCCCCGCCCCGCTCCCGGCGCTGGACGCCGAGCGGTTCGGGCGCACCCGGCGGATCATCGACGACGCCGACATCACCTGGATCCTCACCGACACCGCCCACAGGCCCGCGCTTGAGGAATGGCTGGCCGAGGACGGGCTGGACGGCCGGGTCCGCTGCCTCGACACCGAGACGGAGTCCGGCGACCCGGACGCCTGGACCGCGCCGGAGATGGGCCCCGACACCCTCGCGTTCCTCCAGTACACCTCCGGCTCCACCGGCGAGCCCAAGGGGGTGATGGTCTCCCACGGGAACCTGCTCCACAACGGCGAGGAGATCAAGCGCCGGATCGGGGGCTCGGGGGAGACGGTCGGCGTCGGCTGGGTCCCGCACTACCACGACATGGGGCTCGTCGGGCAGTTCCTGGAACCGCTCTACCTGGGCTGCCGGTACGTCTTCACCTCGCCGATCACGTTCATCAAACGGCCCGCGCTCTGGCTGGAGATGATCACCCGGCACCGGGGCACGATCACCCTCTCGCCGAACTTCGGATACGACCTGGTGCTGCGCCGCGTCAAGGACGAGCAGCTCGACGGGCTCGACCTGACGTCGCTGCGGACCGTCAAGAACGGCGCCGAGCCCGTCCGCGCCGCGACGCTGGAAAGCTGGAACGAGCGGTTCGCGCCGGTCGGGTTCCGCCCCGAGATGTGGATGCCGTGCTACGGCATGGCGGAGACGACGCTCCTCATCACCGCCGCCCCGCTCGGGACCGGCCCGGTGATCCGCGGCTTCGACGCGGAGGCCCTGGCGCAGGAGAAGGCCGTCCTCGCGCCGGGCGGCGCGGCGCGGCGGCTCGTCGGCTGCGGCCGGCCCGTCACGCTCGACGTGCGGGTCGTCGATCCCGCGGGCGGCGTGCCGGTCGAGGACGAGGGCGTCGGGGAGATCTGGGTGCGCGGCGGCAGCGTCGCCGCCGGGTACTGGAAGAAGGCCGACGAGACCCGGGAGACCTTCGGGGCCTTCACCGCCGACGGGGACGGGCCGTTCCTGCGGACGGGGGACCTCGGCTTCACCTGCGACGGCGAGCTGTTCATCGCCGGGCGCATCAAGGACCTGATCATCGTCAACGGCCGCAACATCCACGCGCAGGACATCGAGGAGGCCGCGCGCGCGGTCCACCCGGCCGCGGGCGCCGCCGCGGCGTTCGCCGTCGACGCCGGGACCGAGCACGTCGTCCTCGTGCAGGAGGTCAGCACGCGGCTGGCCAGGGGGACGGCCCTGGACGAGCTGGCGATGCTCATCAAGGCGCGCGTCGCGCGGACGTTCGAGCTGCCCGCGTTGAGCGTCGTCCTCTGCGGGCGGGGATCGGTGCGGCGGACGACCAGCGGCAAGACGCAGCGCCGCCACACCCGCCAGGACTTTCTGGACGGGCGGATCACCGAGCTGGCGGGCCACGTCGAGAGCGGGGTCGCCGCCCTCCGCGACACCGCGGCGGAGGCCACCGGCACCGGCGGCGCCGAGAGGGCCGACGTCGATTCGGCGCCGGAAGAATGACCGAAAGACTGTCCGAAAAAGGGCAGAAAATCGGATCATAGTCAAAAGCATGACTATTCAGCTCTTTGTCTGCTAACGTCGTCCGCAACCCTGAGTCAAGGCGGGGAGAACGGCCGATGGCACTTCGTCACGCGGTGCTGGCGGCGCTGCTCGACGGTGAGTACAGCGGCTACCAGCTCGCCAAGATCTTTGATTTGTCGGTCTCCAACTTCTGGCATGCCGTACCGCAGCAGCTCTATTCGGAGCTGTCGAGGTTGGAGACCGAGGGCCTGATCAGCGGACGGCAGATCATCCAGCACGACCGCCCCAACAAACGCGTGTACACCGTCACGCCGGCCGGTGTCGACGAACTGGAACGTTTCGCCGCCACCCCGGCCAAACCCGGGATCATCCGCGAGAACCTGCTCGTCATGGTGCAGGCCGTGGACCACATCTCGGCGGACGCGGTGATCGCGCAACTGGAGGAGCGGGCCCTGGCGTCCGCGGCCAAGATCGAGCTTTTCGAGCACACCCTGCGACACCTGCGCGGCGACCTCGACGAGGAGTCCTTCCTGCGGAGCGCCGCACCCATCGGCCCGTACCTGACCTGCCTGCGGGGCCGCCGGTTCGAGCAGGAGAACCACGAGTGGTTCACCAGCACCGCCCGGCTGCTGCGCGCCAGGGCGGGTGCCAACGCCGAGGGAGGCGAACCGGCATGACACCCGCCCGCGGGCCGTCCGGCCGCGTCCTCCCGCACATCGCCCCTGCGCTCGCCCGAACGGCGCCGGCGGCGACACCTACCCCCGCGTGGCCCCCAGCCGGGCCACTACGCCTTAGTCAAGGAGGCGTTCCATATGTCGGGCGAACACCACACCATCGAGTTGCCTAACGAGGCACAAGCCGAAACGCCGGAGCACGCCGGCACCGTCACGGCGGTCGCACCGCCCGCCGCGGTGGCCCGCACCCCGGTTCCGCTGGGCGAGCTGAGCCTGCCCGCGGTGCACGACTCGGTCCCCCGGGCGCGGGGCTTCAGCCGCGCCGTCACCACCGCCTCCGGCATCGGGCACGTCCGCGACGACGCGGAGGTCCTGGTCTCGGAGCTCGTCACCAACGCCGTCCAGCACGCCACGATCCCGGGCGCGCCGCTGCGCCTGCGCCTCCTGCGGGCGGGGTCGCGGCTGCGCATCGAGGTCCACGACACGAGCCCGGCGGTCCCGCGGGCCCGGCAGATCGACCTGATGGAGGAGACGGGACGGGGCTGGTTCCTCGTCGCGGTCATCGCCGAGCGGCACGGCACCGACCACACCGCCTCCGGGAAGTCCGTCTGGTGCGAGCTGCGCGCCTGGCCGCGCGACGAGCGGCCCTCGCACTGAGCGCCGCGGCGCTGTGTCCCGCCGGTCACGCGGGCGGCGGGAGGCCACGCGCGTAACACCGGCATGCCCGCGTCTACCTGCCGGCGCGCCGACCCGGAAACGGCGCGGACCGGCGGCGATGGGATGTGCGATGTCCGTGGACTGGTACCGGTCGGACGGTGAACGCGTCACGCCGGACGAGGCGCAGCGGCTCCTCCTGGACGTACGGGGGCGGCTGCTCGCGCAGGACGTCATCCGCGTCGGCGGGGTCGTCGTGGTCGTCTCGACCTGGTTCACCGTGACCGACCTGGGATTCGCGGCGAATGGGAGACCTTTGCTATGGCAGACGATCGTGTCCGATCTGGCGATGCACGCCGATATCGGGCGCTACACCACACGGGAGAAGGCGGCGCGCGGGCACGCGGAGGCCGTCGAAATGATCACCGAGCGGCTCCGCGACCTCGTCGCCCGGGCCGCGCTGGACGGGACACGGCCGTCGGCCGTGTTCCATCCCGAGCCGGGGACGTGAGCTGATGGCTGCGAGCCGCCCGGCGGAGGGGCGCCGGCGCAGGCGCCCCATCCGGCTGCGCATCACGGCGCTGCTGCTCGTCCCGCTGGTGTCGCTGATCGCCCTGTGGGCGTTCGCCGCGAACATCACGCTCGGCGCGGCGCAGGACAAGTACGACTTCTCCACCACCTACGAAAAGATGGGCCTGCCGGGGATCTACCTGGTCGGGCAGCTCCAGCAGGAACGCTCGCTCAGCGTCGTCGCGCTGAGCACCCGCACGCCCCAGGACCGGCAGAAGCTCGGCGCCCAGCGGGCGCGGGTCAGCGCCGTCCAGGCGAAATTCCGGCAGTCGGCGCTGTCCGCGGACGCGATGGACGCCGCGAAGCCCGAGACCAAGCAGCGGCTGGGCGAGGCCGTCAGGTCGCTCGACGGCCTCCGCGGCCTGCGCGCGAAGGTCGACTCGGGGCGCGTCCCGACGCTGGAGGTCATCGACTCCTACAGCACCGTCCTCGACGACGTCATCCGCGTCTTCACCGGCCTCGTGGCGGTCAACGACCTGGCCATCTTCGAGCAGGGCCGCGCGCTCATCGCCATCGGCAACGCGCGCGCCTACATGCTCCGCGAGGACGCCCTGGTCACCGCGGCGATGGCGAAGAACGGGCGGCTGACCCCCGCCGAGCACACCGCGTTCGTCCAGTGGGCGGCCAACGGCCGGCAGGAGTTCGACTCCGGGCTCGCAGACCTCGGCGCGGACATCCGCGCGCCGCTCCGGCAGCTCGCCGCGTCCGACGGCTTCCAGCGCTACCGCGCGGCGGAGTCGGCGATCGTGAACTCCCGCGGCGACCGGCTGCCCGCCGAGGCCGGTGACTGGGCGGCGAACACCACACTGTTGTCGCAGGCGTGGGAGCAGAAGGTCACCCAGGCGAGCCTTGCGCTGAACGAGCTCGCCAAGCCCATCGGCGAGCGGATCGTCCTGCGGCTCGTCCTCGCGGGCGGCTTCGGGCTCCTCGCGGTGGTCGCGTCGATCCTGCTGTCACTGCTGGCCGCCCGCAGCCTGTCGCGCGAGCTGCGCGACCTGCAGCGGGCCGCCCTCGACCTCGCCGAGGACCGGCTGCCCGGCGTCGTCGCCCGGCTGCGCCGCGGCGAGGAGGTGGACGTCGACGCGGAGGCGCCGCCGCTCGTCATCGGCAAGAGCCGCGAGGTCGCGCGTGTCGGCGACGCGTTCACGAAGGTGCAGTACACCGCGATCGACACCGCCGTCCGCGAGTCCTACCTGCGGCAGGGCATCAGCCGGGTGTTCCTCAACGTCGCGTGGCGCAGCCAGTCGCTGCTGCACCGCCAGCTCCGCATGCTGGACGAGATGGAGCGCGGCGCGTCCGACCCGAAGGCGCTGGAGGACCTGTTCCGCCTGGACCACCTCACCACCCGCATGCGCCGCCACGCCGAGGGCCTGGTCATCCTGTCGGGGACGTCCCCGGGCCGGGGCTGGAGCAAGCCGGTGCACGTCGAGGACGTCCTGCGCGCCGCCGTCTCGGAGGTCGAGGACTACACCCGGGTGGAGATCGTCGTGGTCTCCGGCCAGGCCGCCGTGATCGGCGAGACGGTCGCCGACGTGATCCACCTGCTCGCCGAGCTGATCGAGAACGCCACGGTGTTCTCGCCCTCGCCGACCGAGGTGCTGGTCCGCGGCGAGATGGGCGCGAACGGGTTCGCGGTCGACATCATCGACCGCGGCATCGGGCTCGACCAGGCCGAGCTGGACGCGCTGAACCTGCGGCTGTCGCGGCCCCCCGAGTTCGACCTCGCCGTCACCGACCGCCTCGGCCTGTTCGTCGTCGCGCGGCTCGCGGGACGGCACGGCATCAAGGTCGCGCTCCAGCCGTCCCTGTACGGCGGGGTCAGCGCGGTCGTGCTGATCCCCCCGCCGCTGATCGTGGACGTGGAGCAGCCCGACGACGAGCCCGTCGCCGCGGCGCCCGCGGCCCGGACCGCCGCACCGGCGGCGCCGGTCTCGGGCGGCCGGTGGGACGTCCCCGTCGCCCGGCCGGTCCCGACGGAGCCGTTCCGCGTGGACCACGTCCCGGGGAACGGCTCGAACGGCGTCTACCCGACGTCCACGGCCATGCTCAACGCGCCGGTCGCGTACGACGGGCCGTCCGCGCCGCCCTCCCCTGCGCAGCCGCCGTCCATGCCGCCGCCGTCCATGCCGCCGCCGTCCGCGCCGTCGCCGGTGATGCCACCGGGGGCGCCGCCGGGGCCGTCCGTACCGCCCAGGGCACCCGGGCCGCCTCCGCCGGCCGGTCTGTCCGGGCCTTCCGGTCCCGCGCACGGGACGGGCGCCTTCAGCGCGTTCACCGAAACACCGTCGTCCGAAACCCCGGTGTCCGGAACCCCGCTTCCGGACCCGCCGGTGTCGTTCGGCGCACCGCCGGGGGACGGGCGCGCACCGCTGCCGCGCCGCGTCCGGCGGGCCAGCCTCGCTCCCCAGCTGCGTGACACCGGGACTCCGGCGCGACCCGCGCCGCCGGAGACCGGCGACGCGCTCGTCGCGTGGGAGGAGCGCTCGGCGGAGGCGTCCCGCGACCTGTTCGCATCACTGCAGGCGGGATGGCTCCGGGGCCGCGAGGACGAAGGGCCGGCAGACGGTATGGAGGGAAGAACATGACGTATCAGGGTGTCGCCGCCGAGCTGGGCTGGCTGCTCGACGACCTCGTGGACCGCGTCCCGCAGGTCCGCAAGGTCGTCGTGCTGTCCCGCGACGGCCTGGTCATGGGCGCCTCGCGCGGCGTCGGGCGCGAGGACGCGGAGTACCTCGCCGCGCTGGCCGCCGGGTTCCACAGCCTCGCCATCGGGGCCAGGCCGCAGCTGGACTCCGGGGGGATCCGGCAGACCCTCGTCGAGATGGAGGGCGGACTGTTCTTCGTCGTCCCGGCGGGCGCCAACAGCTGCCTGGCCCTGCTCAGCGACGTCGGCGCGAACGCGGGCCTCGTCGCCTACGAGATGACGATGCTGGTCAAGCGTGTCGGCAAGCAGCTGTCCACCGGCCTGAGACAGGGCGGACCGGGACCTGGATCCCGGTGATCCCCGATGGACCCCAGCGTCCCTAGCGTGCCCGGCGTTCCCGGGGTGCCCGGCGTTCCCGGGGGTCCGGGCGGCTCGGGGACGCCGGGGCGGGAACGGTGGCTGGACGACGCCGCCGGTCCCATCGTCCGCCCGTACGCGGTGACCCGTGGCCGGACCCGGCCGACCGGCGAGCCGCTGGACATCGTGGCGATCCTCGTCGCGACCGGCGGGCGGCCGCCCGAGCCCGGCCGGATGTCGCGCGAGCAGCGCCGCCTGCTCGCGCTGTGCCGCCGCCCGCACACCATCGCCGACCTCGGCTCCGAACTCGACCTCCCGCTCGGCGTCGTCCGCGTGCTCGCGGGCGACCTGCTGGACTCCGGTCTCGTGCGCGTCCAGCGGTGGGCGGAGCCGTCCGTCCAGCCCCATACCGACCAGAACCTGCTCAGGAGGGTGCTCGATGAACTCCGCGCGCTCTGACCCCCCGCCCGACGGCCCTCCCGGCGACGGGACGGACGACCGCTACGACGGCCCCCGTGTCGCGCTCAAGATCCTCATCGCCGGGGGGTTCGGGGTCGGCAAGACGACCCTCGTCGGCGCGGTCAGCGAGATCCGCCCGCTGCGCACCGAGGAGGCCCTCACCGACGCGGGCGCCGCCGTGGACGACCTCGACGGCGTGGCCGCCAAGTCCACCACCACCGTGGCCATGGACTTCGGCCGCATCACCCTGCGCGACGGCGTCGCGATCTACCTGTTCGGGACGCCGGGCCAGGAGCGTTTCTGGTTCATGTGGAACGAGCTGTCGCGCGGCGCGCTCGGCGCGGTGGTGCTCGCCGACACGCGGCGGCTCACGGCGAGCTTCGCGTCCATCGACTACTTCGAGGAGAAGGGGACGCCGTTCGTCGTCGCCGTCAACTGCTTCGAGGGCGCCGACCGCTACGAGCCGCCGGAGGTCCGGACGGCGCTGGACATCGACCAGCACGTGCCCGTCCTGCTCTGCGACGCCCGGCAGGAGACGTCGGCGAAGGACGTGCTGGTCGCGGTGGTCGAGCACGCGCTGCGGCTCGCCAGCGGCGCACCCGTGCCCGGACCCGGGCCGGGCCACGCCACGGACCGCCCGCCGGGGGCGCGGACAGCGCCGGGACTGCGCCTGTGGGAAGCCGTCCCCCGCGCGCGGTCCCCTGTGGAAGAGTGAGGAGCAACCGGGCGCAGGACGCGTCGCCCGGTGCTGGGGGCGGGCGTCCGGGGTCAGGCGTGATCCCCGCCATCCTGGACGTCCGCTTCCCCGGGCTCCGGGGACCACGGCTCGGGCTCGCGGGGCGGGCGCATGATGATCTCGCCGACCGGGACGTCGTGGCCGGACGCGCAGCGGACCTGTGACGCGACCGGCTCGTCGCAGCCGGCGTGGGTGAGCATGACCTGGCGGCCCTCCTCGTGCGGGAGGTAGGTCTCGCCCCACTCCATGAGCCCGACGAGCGTCGGCGCGAGGTCGAGTCCCATCTTGGTCAGGTGGTACTCGTAGCGGGTGCGCTGGCCCGGCTCCTGGTAGGGCTCCCTGCTCAGCAGCCCGGCCTTCACCAGATGGCGCAGGCGGGCCGTGACCGCGGATTCGGTCATGCCGAGATTGCGGACGAAGTCCCCGAAGCGGTTCGTCCCGAAGTACGCCTCGCTGAGCACCAGGACCGCCGACGGGGGACCGAGCGCCGAGAGCGTCCTGGCCACCGGGCAGTTCTGCATCGACCAGGCCGACCGGTCGGCGAAGTGCCCCTCGAGTGTGATCGTCACGTACCGAGTATACGCAGCGAATCCACCTGACTTCTATTGACCAAAGTCAGCCTCCTCGCTAGCCTCCCTGACTATGGTGCAACAAAGTCAGGTTCGCTCCGGGCCGGCGCTCGCCGTGCTCTGCGTCGCCTCCTTCATGGCGGGCCTCGACCTGTTCATCGTCAACGTGGCCTTCGACGACATCGGCCGCGACTTCCGCGGGGAGTCGCTCGCCGACCTGTCCTGGGTGCTGAACGGCTACGCGATCGTGTTCGCGGCGCTGCTCGTCCCGCTCGGCCGCCTCGCCGACCGCTACGGCCGCAAGTCCGGCCTGCTGGCCGGCCTCGTGGTGTTCACGCTCGCCTCGCAGGCGTGCGCCGCGGCCCCCTCCCTGTGGTGGCTGGTCGCGTTCCGCGTCCTGCAGGCCGTGGGCGCGGCGGCGCTCATCCCCACCAGCCTCGGCCTGCTGCTGGCGGTGTTCCCGCCCGGGCGGCGGGCCGGCGCGGTGCGGATCTGGTCGGCCTCCTCCGCGCTCGCCGCCGCGGCCGGCCCGGCGCTCGGCGGCGTCCTCGTGGACGCGTCGTGGCGCTGGGTGTTCGAGGTCAACGTCCCGATCGGCCTGCTCGCGGTGCTGCTCGCGCTGCGCTGCGTCCCCGACTCCCGCGAGGGCGCCGCGGCGCGCGTCCCCGACCTGCCGGGGGCGGCGGTGCTGACGGCGGGCATCGCGCTGCTGGCGCTCGCCCTGGTGAAGATCAACGACTGGCCCGCGCAGCGCGTCCTGCTCGCCGTGGCCGCCGCCGTGGTCGTCCTCGGCGGCTTCTGGGCCCGCTCGGTGCGCCACCCGTCGCCGGTGATCGAGCCGTCCCTGCTGGCGGTGCGCACCTTCTTCTGGTCGAACGCGGCCATCCTGCTCTTCACCGTGGCCTTCGCGGCGAACCTCCTCCTCGGCGTGCTGTGGATGCAGCAGATCTGGCACTACTCGGCGATCCGCACGGGCCTCGGCGTCGCGCCCGGCCCGCTGATGGTCCCGCCGATGGCGCTGATCGCC
Organism: Actinomadura graeca; assembly: GCF_019175365.1. Taxonomy (NCBI): domain Bacteria; kingdom Bacillati; phylum Actinomycetota; class Actinomycetes; order Streptosporangiales; family Thermomonosporaceae; genus Actinomadura; species Actinomadura graeca. The sequence continues at coordinate 6,361,829 of NZ_CP059572.1, forward strand.
GGGAAGCTGGCCGCCCGCGGCGTCCCCGTCGGCCGGATCACCGCCGCCGGGTGCCTGATGTGCGCGCTCAGCGTCGCGCTCATCGCGACGGGTCTCGGGCAGACCCCGGCGTACGCGTCCGAGCTGCTGCCCGGCTGGCTCATCGGCGGCACGGGCGTCGGCCTGGCGCTGCCCACCATCCTCTCGGCCTCCGCGGCCGACCTGCCGGACGGCCGGTTCGCGACCGGCAGCGCCGTCGTCAACATGAGCCGCCAGGTCGGCAGCGTCCTCGGCGTGAGCCTGGCCGTCGCGGTGCTCGGCGCACCGCGCGGCTACGACGACGCCCACACCGGCTACGTGCACGCCTGGCTCGTCGTCGGTGCCTTCATGGTCGCCGCCGCGGCGGCCGGGCTCGGCATGTCCCCGCGGCGCTCCCGGCCGCGGCAGAGCCTTCCCGGCCCCGAGCACATCCCCGAAAGAGAACAGGAGGCGGTCGCCGGAACCTCGTGAGCAAGGCCATCGACAGTACGACCCCTGCAAGCACGACCAGAAGAGCCCGGGCGCGGACGAAACCTTGACCCGGACGGCCCGCCAGGCGGTCCGGTTCGTCCCGTCGCCCCCTCGCCACGGTGGGCGCCTTCCATCCGGAGGGAGGCGCCCACTGGGGTGCGGAGCGCTCCGAGGAAGGCCCGCAGGGATCGGCAGGCCCGGCAGGAATGGGAATCGCCGCGGGGGCCGGAATCCCGCGGCAACTAGAATCGCCGTGGGGAACGGTCAGGTACACGGAACCGACGCGGCGGGCTGAGCATGGAACAGGTCGACGGGGTGCGCCGGGCGCAGGGCGCGGCACGGCTGCCGTCCGGGCGCCATCGCCTTTCGCGCAGCTATGTGGCCGGCAACCAGCGTGCCCGCATCCTCCGGTCCGTCATCGACATCGTCGGCTCGAAGGGGTACGCGCAGCTGACCGTCGACTCCGTCGTGACGTCGTCGGCCGTGTCCAAGAAGACGTTCTACGAGCATTTCCGGAACAAGGAGGAGGCGTTCTTCGCGGCCTACGACTCGGTCGCCTCGCGGCTGGTCGACGCCGTCTCCGCCGCGTTCGACTCGCACGCGGCCCCCGACGCGCGGCTGCGCGCGGGCCTCGGCGCGCTGCTGGACTTCCTCGCCGCCGAGCCCCTCGCCGCGCGGATGTGCGTCGTGGAGGTGATGGCGGCCGGCCCGGACGCCGTCGCGCGGCGGGACGAGGTGAAGCAGCACTTCAACGCGACCATCGTGACGCACCTGCTGGCGCTGTACCCCGGCTGCCCGGAGCCGGAACTGACCGCCGAGGTGATCGTCGGCGGGGTGCACGAGGTCGTGTACAGCAGGATCAGCCGGGGCGAGGCCCACCTGCTCCCCACCCTGTGGCGTGGCCTGGTCGGCATGTTCGTCCTCCCCGTGCCGCCGGAGCCTGAGCAGCAGCGCTAGTCCGCCCCTCGCCCCCTTCTTGGTGTGGCCGTATCAGGCCATCGGGGGCGGTGTCCGGAAAGGCGCGTCCGGGCGTCCCGCCTCAGAAAAGGACACCGGGTACGTCACGGTACTCCGACGCCGAAAAGGGTTTCACCAAACATCGGGTACGGCGGCGTACTTGAGAAACGTTTCAGTTTATGTTTCGGTGCGGGGGCCACGACGACCGCACGTGAAAGGACAGCCGAGGTGCCGAAACCGTTCACGCTCCTGCTCCCCGCCCTCGGGGCCGGTGCCCTCCTGATGGCCGCCGCGACCACCGCCCCCGCCGCGACCGCCCCCGCCCCGTCGCCCGCCCTCTCCACGACGATCACCTCGGGCGGCAAGCCCTACAGCGGCGACGTCAAGGCCACCAACATCAACGGCACCCGGCTGTCGGGGAACGGGCCGGGCGTCGGCCTGATCACGACCACCTGCACGAGCGCGACGCTCGTCGCCGCGGTGGTGTCCGACGGCACCTCCGGCTCCCTCAAGGACCTCGCGCTCAGCGGCTGCACGAACAACTTCGGCGGCAGCGACACGATCACCGTGGGCAACCTGCCCTACACCGGCGGGTCCGTCGTCCACGACCCGGTGAGCGGGGGGCGTGACGGCGTTCTGAAGATCAACGCGCCGAACCCGGGCGTGGACGTCAAGGCCGTCCTGAACCTCAAGTCGCTGGGCCGCACCGAGACGTGCCACTACGGGCTCACGGGCAGCGCCCCGCTGACCATCGACCTGTTCAACGGCAACAACCCCGCCCGTCCCGACACCGCGAACGCGCACTCCCAGGGTGAGCTGAAGGGCCAGTCGCTCCAGAAGGTCGCCAGTTCCGAGAACACCAGCGGCTGCCCCGCGAGCGCCTCGGCCAACGGCCGCTACCAGCTCCTGACCTCACCCGGCGGCGCCGACCTCCTCCTCGGGCCCTGACAGCCGCCGCACCCGTGCTCCCCGTCCCCCGCCTCCTGGAGAACGCCGTGAGATCCCCGTTCCGCTCGCGCCGCCGGCCGGCACGAGCCGTTCTCGCCCTCGCCGCCGCCCTGCCCGCCACCGTCCTGCCCGCCGCCGTCCTCGCTCCGCCCGCGTCGGCCGAGCCGCTCCCGACCTTCAGTTTCGCCAAGTGCCCGGCGCTGCCCGCGGGCGCCGACCCGTCCTTCTGGAACTGCAACGTCGCCGTCATCAACGGCGGGCAGTTCACCTTCGGCCGCTTCGACCAGCGGCTCACGTCCCCGATCACCATCACGTACGCGGTGGGGTTCGACCCCGAGACCCTGGAGCAGAAGGTGCGCGTCGGGGGCTTCGAGGCCGCGAAGATGCTGGTCAAACCGGGCATCTTCGGCGACCCGATCCTCACCGCGGTGTACGCGCAGCCGGAGTACGCCGGTGCCATGGACCTGCGGGACGGCGACGTCCTGCTGAACCTCAAGGTCAACGTGAGCAACCCCGTCCTCGGACGGTCCTGCTCCATCGGCTCGGACGCGGCGCCGGTCAAGCTGCGCCTCACCTTCGGCAAGACCAGCCCGCCGCCCCCCAACAAGCCGATCTCCGGCAGCTACCCGGTCGATGTGTCGACCGACCCGCCCGTCTTCAAGGCGACGATGGTCGACAACTCCTTCGCCGTCCCGAGCGCCCACGGCTGCGGCCTGGCGGGCGCGCTGAACTGGGCGGTCGACCTTCAGGCGGCGCTGCCGTCCGCGGCCGGGAAGAACACCGCGATCTTCTCCGAGTACGTGGGCTACCGCCCGTACACCAAGATCCCGCCCCGGCCGGCCGGGGCGCGGGGAAGCACCCCATGAACGCGCGGCCCGCGCGGCGCGCGGCCGCGCTGGCGGTCGGCGTGGCGCTCGGCACGATGGCGGTCCCCGCGTCCGCCGCCGTTCCGTCCGCCGCCGCCCGCGAACCGCTGCCCCCCGGCCTCAGCTTCGAGGACTGCCCGAAGCTGCCCGCGGGAGCCGACCCGTCCCTGTGGAATTGCAACGTCGCGGTGATCGCCGGTGGGCGGCTCCAGGTGGGGCGGATCGACCAGGCGATCGTCAAGCCGCTCCGGCTGACGTACGCGCTCGGCTACGACCCCGAGACGCTCGAACAGAAGTCGGTCGTGGTCCCGCTGAAGGGCGACCCGATCCGGGTGGACGGCGGCGTGCTCGGCGTCCCGGGCACGGACGTGCTGCCCGTCCTCCAGGTGGCCGCGAAGCCCGTGCTGGCCGCGCCCCCCGAGTTCAACGTCGACGCCCAGACGCTGCTCCGGCTCAAGCTGGGGATCGGCGTCCAGAACCCGCTGGTCGGCGACCGGTGCTCGATCGGCACCGGGGGCGATCCCGTCACCCTCTCGCTGACCGTCGGCACGACGAGGCCGCCGCTCCCGAACAAGCCGATCACCGGGAGCCCGCCCGTCGACGTCGCCTCCGACCCGCCCACCTACAAGATGACGCTGGTCGACAACGCGTTCTCGGCGCCGAGGGCCGGAGGCTGCGGTCCCGGGAGCCTCTTCAACGGCCTGGTCGACTGGCGGAGCGGGCTGCCCGCCAGGGCCGGGACGAACACGGCGATCCTCGTCCAGTACCTGACCTTCAAGCCCTACGCGGGCAGGACTCGCGTCCGCCGTTAGCACCGGCTCGCATGGATCCGGCCTGCTCGACCTGTGATCGCAAGTCCCGGCCGGACACCCTTCCCTTACGGGAGCTGATCGCGTCCGGCGGTCATTGGCGGGGCGCGAACGCCTTCGGGACGAGCCTGCGCCGGTGGACCGGCGGGACGCCCTGGCCGCCGGGATCCGCCGGTCGCTGGAAGGAGGGCGTCCCGCGCGCCGGTCAGCTGCCGGAGGCGGTCGCGATCAGCTTGTGGTAGGTGCGGAGGTCGGGGGTGCCGGTCGCGGGCAGGCCGTGCCCGGACTGGAAGCGGATGAGCTTCTGCTTGGTGCGCGGGCCGTGGTAGCCGGTGATGGGCAGGTCGTCGCTGTAGCGCCACTTGTTGAGCAGCACCTGGAGGGCCTTGACGCAGTTGTTCTTCTGGCCGTAGCCGGTGGGCGCGGCGTGGGTGAGCAGGGCCCGCCAGGTCTGGGCGCCGACGTTGCCGTCGAAGGACGTCAGGTAGCGCTGCTGGAAGGCCACCACGTTCGCGCGGGTCTTCGGGCCGAAGTGCGAGGGGGCGGGCTGGTCGTAGCCGTCGCAGCTGAGGAACCACTGGAGGGCGCGGACGTTCTCGCTGGTCTGGCCCTGCCGCAGGACGGGCCAGTAGCCGTACGGCGCGGCGTAGGACGTGGTGTCGGCCGACGCGGGGGCGGCCAGCGCAGTGCCGCCCGCGACGACGGCCGCGGCGACCGTCCCGGCGATGGCGATCCGCTTGAGATTCATCGGAAGTCCCTTCCAGCTCTTTCGGTTATGCACGATTAGAGGGCCTTTGACCTGCGATTGTTCGGCCGTGGCCAGGTTGCGCCAGTGCCGAACCGCGACAGGTCCTTGACAGTCAAAGGGCTCCTCCGGGGACGCGACTTGACTGTGGCGGCGGACCCGGGATCATCTCCGGTGTGCGAACTGGAAGGCCGATGCGGCTGCTGTCGACGTTTGTGCTGCTGGGCGGGCTGCTGTCGGCCTGCGGGGATGGCGGCGGCGAGTCCCTGCTCGACAAGGACACCCTGGTGGTGGGCGTGCGGCCGGACCTGCCCGGGCTCGGGCAACGCCGCCCGGACGGGACGTTCGAGGGCTTCGACATCGACGTCGCCCGGTACGTCGCGGACCGGATCGGACGCAAGGTCCGCTTCGTCCAGTCCTACGCGTCCGACCGGATCCCGCTGCTGACCTCGGGGCGGGCGGACATGGTGCTCGCGACCCTGTCGGTCACTCCCGAGCGCAAGACGATGATCTCCTTCGCCGGGCCGTATTACGCCTCCTACCAGGACATCCTCGTCCGGACGGAGGAACCCGCCAAGGATGTGCGCGACCTGAAGGGCCGGCGGTTCTGCGCGGTCGAGGGCGCCGACCCGGTGAAGCGGCTCCAGGCGGTGCACGGGATGACGGCGGAGATCGTCACCGCGCGGAACTACGACGAGTGCATGGCGAAGATCCGCGCGCGGACGGTCGACGCGATCACCACCAACGACGTGATCCTGGCCGGGCTCATCCGGCGCGAGCGCCGCGGCTACCGGCTGGTCAAGGCCCGGATCAGCGAGCAGAACACCGGCATCGGGGTGCGGCGCGGCGACATCGGCGGGTGCGAGGCGCTCAACCGGGCGATCACGCAGATGTACCAGGACGGGACCGCCCGGCGACTGATCGCGAAGTGGTTCGCCGGGACGGGCCTCGACCAGTCGATCACGGAGATCCCCCAGTTCGAGGGCTGCACCTGAGCCGCCCTCAGGTCATCGCCCCGGCACGCCCCGCGTCCCCCTCCGCGTCCCGTCCCGTGCCCGTGTCCCTGTCCGTGCCCGTGTCCCGCGGGTGCGGTGCGGCGCGCCAGGACGCGAGCAGCGCCCGCTGCTCCTCGCGGTAGCGGGCGATGGCCGCGGTCTTCACGTCCTCGTAGCCGCGGATCATGTCCGGCAGCTCCGCGATCCGCACCGCGAGGTCGTGCCGGTCCCCGTCCAGGCCCGCGACCAGCTCCGCGACGACCGCGCCGTACTCGGCGACCAGCCGCCTCTCGGCGCGGCGCTGCGCGGTCGCGCCGAACGGGTCGAGGGGGGTGCCGCGCAGCCGCCGCATCGCGCGCAGGGCGCGGAACGCGGGACGCGCCGTCCGGCCGAGCGCGATCTTCCGCTGGAGTCCGAGCGCCTTCAGGACCGGCGGATGCAGCATGTACCGGACGGTCGAGCCGGGACCGAACCGCTCCTCGACGTGGCGGGCCAGCGCCGGGTCGAGGTGCAGCCGGGCGACCTCGTACTCGTCCTTGTAGGCCATGAGCTTGTACAGGTTGCGGGCGACGGCGACGGCGAGCCGCTGCCCGGGGACGCCCGCGGCGCGCTCGGCGTCCGCCACCCGGGCGACCGCGTCCAGGTAGCGTCTTGCCAGCGTCAGGTCCTGGTAGGCGGCGAGGTCGGGGACGCGGATCCGCAGGACGCGCAGCAGCTCGCCGTCCGCGCCCGACGCGGCGACGAGTCCCAGGGCGGCCGGGGCGGTGGCGTCCAGCGGCCGGTCGGCGGCCGTCTGCGCGTCGTCGGCGGGCGCGGCTTCCACGGACGCGCCGTCGGCGAAGCCGGGGTCGAGGACGAGGCGCCGCCCGGCGCGGAACGCCTGCACGTTCGCCTCGACCTGCACGCCGTTGAGCGCCAGCGCCTCCTCGATCGCGGTCGCCGACAGGGGCAGCAACCCGGACTGGTACGCGGCGCCGACCACCACGAAGTTGGCGGTGGTGGTGCCGCCGAACCATCGTTCGGCGAGCCCGAGGGCGTCCAGCGCGACGAGCCGCGCGGCGTCCGTCCGGTCGGCGATCCGCCGGACCAGCGACGCGCCCGGGGGCAGCGCCGCCGACGTGTCGGTGATCATCCGCCCGGTGGGGACCTCGCTGGTGGACACCACGGCGGCGGTCCGCGCGGGCGCGCAGCGGCGCAGGTTCGCCTCGGCCGTGCCCGCGAGGGAGTCGAACACCAGGTAGGCGTCGGCGCCGCCCGCGCCGACCATGCCGGGGCGGTCGCGGTCGGCGTCCCCGATCCGCAGGTGCGATACCACGGCCCCGGCCTTCTGGCTGAGCCCGGTCTGGTCGAGCGCGCGGGCGTGCCGCCCGTCGAGCAGGGCGGCGGTCGCGAGGACCTGGTTGACGGTGACGACGCCCGTCCCGCCGATGCCGACGAGCAGGACGTCCGCCGACACCGGGCGCGCGGCCGGCTCGGGCTGCGGGCCGATCGGCGCGAGCATCGGCGCGGCGGCGGCCCGGCCGCCCGGGACCACGGTGAGGAACGACGGGCAGTCGCCGTGCAGGCACGAGTAGTCCTTGTTGCAGGACGTCTGGTCGATCCGCGTCTTGCGCCCGAACTCGGTCTCGACCGGCTCGACGCTCAGGCAATTCGACGCGGTGCCGCAGTCGCCGCACCCCTCGCACACCGCCTCGTTGATCAGGACGCGGGCGGCCGGGTCCGGCGCCTGCCCGCGCTTGCGCTTGCGGCGCGTCTCCGCGGCGCACGCCTGGTCGTACAGCAGCACGGTCACGCCCGGGACCTCGCGCAGCTCCCGCTGGACGGCGTCGAGGTCGTCGCGGTGCCGGACCCGGACGCCGGGCGCCCAGTGCGTCCCGCGCGGGTACCGGGACGGGTCGTCGGCGACCACGACGATCCTCGCGACGCCCTCGGCGTGCAGCATCCGCGTCACGGCGGCGGGGTCGGCGCCGCCGTCGGCGTCCTGCCCGCCGGTCATCGCGACGGCGGCGTTGTACAGCAGCTTGAACGTGATGTTCGTGCCCGCCGCGACGGCCTGCCGGACCGCCAGGCCGCCCGAGTGGAAGAACGTGCCGTCGCCGAGGTTCTGGAACATGTGCGCGGTGTCGCTGAACGGCGCGGCGCCGACCCACATCGCGCCCTCCCCGCCCATCTGCGTCGTGCCGATGCTGCGGTCGTTGAACACGGTCATGACGTGGCAGCCGATGCCGCTCGCCGCGACCGACCCGTCCGGGACGACCGTCGACCGGTTGTGCGGGCAGCCCGAGCAGAAGAACGGCGTCCGCGCGGCGGAGACCAGGTTCAGCGCGGGCTTGCGCGGCCGCAGCACGGGATCGCGCAGGTCGAGGTGCTCCTCGCCGATCCGGTCGGCCAGCAGGCGGGCGAGCGCCCTGGTGATGCGGTCGGCGTCGAGGCCCCCGTCGGCCGGGATCAGCGGGGCGCCGTCCGGGCCGTGCTTGCCGAGGACGGCGGGACGCTCCGCCGCGTCGTACAGCACGTCCCGGATCTGCGTCTCGACGAACGCCCGCTTCTCCTCCACGACGACGATCTCGCGGAGCCCGTCCGCGAACTCCCGGATCCGGTCCCGGTCGAGCGGGTGGACCAGCGCCAGCCGCAGGAGCCGGACGCCGCGCCGTGCCAGCGCGTCCTCGTCCAGCCCGAGCCGGTCGAGCGCCTCGCGCAGTTCGAGGTAGGTGCGCCCGGCGGCCACCAGGCCGAGCGCCGCGTCCGCCGCGCCCTCGATCCGGTCGAGGCCGTTCGCGGCGGCGAACGCGGTGGCGGCGCGCAGCCGCCCGTCCAGGACCTCGGGCTCCAGCGACGTCGTGTCCTTCAGGTCCACGCCCGGCCTTCGCGTCGGCCTCCAGGGCCGGCCGCGCCACTCGAAGCCGGGGACGATGTGGTCCGGCACCGGCGCGACGTCCAGGACCTCGTGGGAGTCGGCGACGTCCGTCACGACCTTGAGACCCACCCAGGCGCCGCTGAACCGGGACATCTCGAACCCCGCGCGGCCCAGCCGCAGCACGTCCCCGACCGACGCGGGGACCAGCACCGGCATGAACGCCTCGGCGAGCGCGCCCTCCGTCGCCGACGGCAGGGTCGAGGACTTACAGGACGGGTCGTCGCCCACCACCGCGAGGACCCCGCCGCGCTCGGCCGTGCCGAGCCAGTTGGCGTGCTTGAAGGCGTCCATGGAGCGGTCCACGCCCGGTGCCTTGCCGTACCAGAGGCCGAAGACCCCCTCGTGGCGCGGCCCCGGCAGGTGCCCGGCGAGCTGCGACCCGTACACCACCGTCGCCGCCAGCTCCTCGTTCACCCCCGGCACGAACCGGATGTCGTGGGCGTCGAGCAGCGCCGCCTCCCGCTGGAGCTGCTGGTCGAGCCCGCCGAGGGGCGACCCCCGGTACCCCGAGACGAGCCCGGCGGTCCGCCAGCCCCGGCGGGCGTCCGCGCGCCGCTGGTCGAGCAGCAGCCGGACGAGGGCCTGCACACCGCCGGCGGCGATCCGCCCGCGCTCCAGTTCCAGCCGGTCGCGGAGCGGGTTTCCCGAGGCAACGATGGTGGTCATGCGTGCATTCAGCCTCCGCGCTGAGCGTCGTGCAAGATGAGAACGTCACAATTGAGCGGATCGCTCAAGTCGGAGCCGAGTTCCCCGCCGGAGGTGAGCACTGTGACGCGCCTCACCCTGCTCGACATCCAGGTCCTGCGCCGCCTCGTCGAGCAGCCCCGCATCGGTGTCACCGAGCTGGCCGCCAGGCTCGGGATAGCCCGCAACACCGCGCACGCCCGCGTCGAGCGCCTGGAGCGCGACGGCGTGATCGGGCACCGGGGCCGCGAGGTCGATTTGGGCGCCCTCGGCTTCGACCTCACCGCCTTCGTCACCCTGGAGGTCGCCCAGGGCCGCCTCCGCGAGGCCGCCTCCGCCCTCGCCGCGATCCCCCGCGTCCTGGAGGTGCTCGGCATCACGGGCCAGGGCGACCTGCTGGCCCGCGCGGCGGCCCCGGACGGCAAGCAGCTGCACGAGGTGATCGACTCGATCCTCGCCTGCCCGGGCGTGCGGCGCAGCACGACCTCGATCGTCCTCACCCACCAGGTCCCGTTCCGCATCGGCCCGCTCCTGGAGGACGAGGAACGCCGCGCCCGGGCCGGGGGCGGCAGGCCCGGCCGCTGAGCGGCCGGGACCGGCCCGTCAGTCGGCGAAGATGCCGGACGTCGCGTTGACGAAGGTCGCGGTGATGGCGGCGGCGCCGTCGGAGGCCAGGAACGCCGCGGTGTCGGCGATCTGGGCGAGGGTGGGGGAGCGGCGGAGCATCCGCATCTCGGCCAGCCGGGCGATGAGGGCGTCGTAGGCGGCGTCGTCCATGGCGGCGCCGTGGGCGGCGAGCTTCTCGCGGGTCATGGTCTCGGGGAGCCCGGCCGTCCAGATCCCGACGACGCGGACGCCGGAGGGGCCGCATTCCTGCGCCAGGTTGCGGACGAGGGCGTCGATCGCCGCGTCCGCCGGGCCGGTGCCGCCCATCATGGGGCTCCCCTTGGCGGAGCCGCTGTTCAGCGTGAGGATCACGCCCGAGCCCCGCTCGGACATGTGGCGGGCGGCGGTGCGGGCGGTGAGGAAGTTGGTGGTGATCCCCGCGGTGACGGGACGGAGGAAGTCGCCCGCGGCGATCCGCGTCAGCGGGGTGCCGTGGACGTCGCCGCGGGGGACGAGGTTGAGGGAGACGTCCAGGCCGCCCGCCTCCTCGGCGACCTGCCGGGCGTGCTCCTCGACGGCCTTCTCGTCCGCGGCGTCCAGGACGGCGACCTCGGCGCGGCCACCCGCCGCGGTGATGCCGGCGGCGACGGCCTCCAGCGTCGCGCGGGTGCGCCCGGCGAGATGGACCGTCGCGCCGTGCCGGGCGAACGTCCGTGCCACGGCGCCGCCGATCGAGCCGCCGCCGCCGTAGATGATCGCGTTCTTGTTCTCCAGCATGGCCGTTCTCCGTTCTCGGTGGTGAGCGAACGGACATTGAGACGCGCCGGCCCGGAGAACTAATCGGTCAGCGTCAGCGGGAGGCCGAAGGCGGGGAACAGGTGCGGTTCGAAGGAGGTGATCTCGGCGATCACGCCCTCCTCGACGCGCAGGACGTCGAGGACCTGCGCCCGGTACACGCGGGTGCCCGGGCGCTGGACGTAGCCGCCGGCCGCGGGCTGCCCGTTCGCGCGGGTCGGCAGGTGGCGCCAGCGCCCGATGTAGGCCGGGGAGGACGGGTCGAACGTCCGCGCCAGCATTCCGACGATCGCCTCCCGGCCGCCGAACCACAGCGGGTTCGGGGGCATGGTGATCCGCACGTCCTCGCGCAGCATCTCGGCCATCGCGGCGGTGTCGCCGTCGACGGCGGCCCTCATGTACCGGTCGAGCAGGGCCTTCTCGGCGGCGGACGGGTCAGCGCCGCGCCGCCATTCCCGGCGCCGTGCGGGCAGCCGCCCGCGCAGGGCGGGGCGGGCCCGCTGGAGGGCGCTGTTCACCGACGCCACGGTCAGGTCCAGCGCGGCGGCGGTGTCGGCGGCGGGCCAGCCGAGCACGTCCCGCAGGATCAGGACGGCGCGCTGCCTCGGCGGCAGGTGCTGGATGGCCGCGAGGAACACCAGCTCCAGGGTCTCCGACGACTCCGCGGACGCCTCGGGCCCCTCGTCGGGGAAAGGCTGCAGCCAGGGCAGGAACGGCGGCGCCGTCACGCCGCCGGACGGCGGGACGGGGCTCGCGCCGTACGTCCGCGGGCGCCGCCCGTCACGCCGCAGGAGGTCCAGGGCCGCGTTCGTGGCGATCTTGTAGAGCCAGGCGCGGAGGCTGGACCGCCCCTCGAACCCTCCGCGGTTCCGCCACGCCTTGAGGAGCGTCTCCTGGACGAGGTCCTCGGAGTCGTCGAAGGAGCCGACCATCCGGTAGCAGTGCACCTGGAGCTCGCGCCGGTACGGCTCGACCAGGGCGGCGAACGACCACTCGTCGCCGGTCCGGATCGCCGCCGCCTCGCCGGGCCCCGGCGCGGGGACGCCCGGCGCGGGTTCCGTCACGGGCGGCCCTGTGACGGAATCCGCCGCGGGCGCGGCGGCATTCGTCACGCCGGCGGGCGTGACGGTTCGCGAGGCGTCCCGGGCCACCTGGGCGATGCGGCGGAGCCTGCCGACCGAGGAGGCGAGGGTCCGCACGCCGGAGTAGAACGGTTCGGGGTGCTCGGGGGTGAGACCCTTCACCTGGCGTTCGATGGTGGAGATCAGATCGTGGACGGAGGCGCCGCCGTCCTGCCGCGAGCGGTACGCCTTCTGGCGGCAGGCCGCCGAGCAGTACTCGGGGGCGCGCCCCGGCCTGCCTTCCGACGCCGGGAGGGGGTTTCCGCAGGTACGGCATACGGAATGCGGCATGTCCCTATATTCTCACCTGCCGCTCAGGGCGTGCCGGACTCCCGCCGCTATCTCCAGGTCCTCGCGTGCGGTGATCACAAGGGCGCGGACGGCGGCGCCCTCGGCCGTGATGTCGGCGTCGCCGTCCGCGGCGGCGTTGCGGCCGGGGTCGACGGCGGTGCCGAGGTAGGCGAGGTCCTCGGCGAGGCGCATCCGGACGGACGGGTCGTGCTCGCCGACGCCGCCGGTGAACGCCAGCACGTCCAGGCCGCCGAGGGAGGCGGTCATGGCGGCGGCGCAGGCCCGGAGGCGGTGGTGGTAGACGTCCAGGGCGGCGAGGGCCGCCGCGTCGCGGTCCTCGGCGAGCTCGCGGATCCGGCGCATGTCGCCCGTGCCGGTGAGGCCGCGCAGCCCGGAGCCGCCTTCGAGCATGTCGTTCACGTCCCCGGCGGACAGGCCGTGCTTGATCAGCCAGAGCGGGATGCCCGGGTCGATGCTGCCCGCCCGCGACGCCATGACCAGGCCCTCCAGCGGGGTGAAGCCCATCGTGGTGTCGACCGACACGCCGTCCGCCACGGCGGCCAGGGACGCGCCGGAGCCGAGATGGCAGATGACCATCCGGAGGGCGGCGGGGTCGGCGCCGAGCATCTCGCCCGCCCGGCGGACGGCGTAGGAGAACGACAGCCCGTGGAACCCGTACCGGCGCAGCCCGAACCGCTCGCGCCATTCGGCGGGGAGGGCGTAGGTGGCGGCGGCCTCCGGGAGGGTGGCGTGGAAGGCGGTGTCGAAGCAGGCCACGGCCGGGACGCCCGGCAGCGCGGCCGTGATCTCCGACAGCGCGTGCAGCGACGCCGGCTGGTGCAGGGGCGCGAGGTCGGCGAGCGCGCGCAGCCGCTCGGTCACCGCGTCGTCCACGCGGACGGGCGCGGTGAAGTCCGTGCCGCCGTGGACGAACCGGACCCCGACGGCGTCCGGCCGCGGCATGTCCGCGACCAGCGGCGCCATCTCGTGCCCGGCGCCGGACGCCTCGGTGAGGACCGTGCCGCCGGGGTCGAGCAGGCTCAGCTTCAGGCTGCTCGACCCCGGGTTGACCGTCAGGACGCGCATCGGAGTCCCCTCAGTAGGGCCAGGTCCAGTCGCGGATCTCGGGGGCGTCCTCGCCGTGCTCGCGGGTGTGGCGGCGCAGTTCCAAGCGCCGGTCGGACATCCGCTGCCGGATGTGGGCGACCCGCCCGCCGAGCGAGGGGACGCGGTCGATGACGTCCATGACCAGGTGGAAGCGGTCCAGGTCGTTGAGCATGACCATGTCGAAGGGCGTGGTGGTGGTGCCCTCCTCTTTGTAGCCGCGGACGTGCAGGTTGTGGTGCCCGGCGCGGCGGTAGGTGAGCCGGTGGACCAGGTAGGGGTAGCCGTGGAAGGCGAAGATGACGGGTTTGTCGGTGGTGAACAGGGCGTCGAAGTCGCGGTCGGGCAGCCCGTGCGGATGCTCGCGGTCGGGTTGCAGGCGCATCAGGTCGACGACGTTGACGACCCGGACGCGCAGCTCGGGGAACAGCTGCCGGAGCAGGTCGACGGCGGCGAGGGTCTCCAGGGTCGGGATGTCGCCCGCGCAGGCCAGCACGACGTCGGGGTCGGCGCCGCCGTCGGTGGAGGCCCACTCCCAGATGCCGATGCCGCGGGCGCAGTGCGCGATGGCGGCGTCCATCGGCAGCCAGTTCAGCGCGGGCTGCTTCCCCGCGACGACCACGTTGACGTAGTCGCGGGAGCGCAGGCAGTGGTCGCCCACCGACAGCAGGGTGTTGGCGTCCGGCGGCAGGTACACCCGGACGATCTCCGGCTTCTTGTTCAGCACCACGTCCAGGAAGCCGGGATCCTGGTGGGTGAAGCCGTTGTGGTCCTGACGCCACACGTGGGAGGACAGCAGGTAGTTCAGGGACGCGATCGGGCGGCGCCACGGCAGCGCCCGGGTCACCTTGAGCCACTTGGCGTGCTGGTTGAACATCGCGTCCACGATGTGGATGAACGCCTCGTAGCTGGTGAACACCCCGTGGCGCCCGGTCAGCAGGTAGCCCTCCAGCCAGCCCTGGCACAGGTGCTCGCTGAGCACCTCCATGACGCGGCCGTGCGCGCCCTGGTGCTCGTCGGTCGGGTACCGCTCGCCCTCGAAGACGCGGTCGGTGGCCTCGAAGACGTCGCCGAGCCGGTTGGAGGCGGTCTCGTCGGCGCCCATGATGCGGAAGTCGGACGGGTTGGCCCTGACGACGTCGCGCAGGAACGCCCCGAGCCGCCGGGTGGGCTCGGTGAGCGTGGTGCCGGGTTTGCCGACCTCCGCGGCGTAGTCGCGGAAGTCCGGCAGCGTCAGCGGCCGCAGCAGAAGGCCGCCGTTGGCGTGCGGGTTGGCGCTCATCCGCCGCTCGCCCGCGGGCGCCAGGGCGCGCAGCCCCTCCACCGGGCGGCCCTGGTCGTCGAACAGCTCGTCGGGACGGTAGGAGCGCAGCCACTTCTCCAGCTGCGCCAGATGCTCGGGGTTCTCGCGCACCCCGGCCAGCGGAACCTGGTGCGAACGCCAGGTGCCCTCCACGGGCAGCCCGTCGACCTCCTTGGGCCCGGTCCAGCCCTTCGGGGACCGCAGAATGATCATCGGCCAGCGGCGGCGATCGGGGTCGCCTCCTGAGGCGCGGCCGTCGCGCGCGGCGGCCTGGATGGAGGCGATCTCCTGCAGCGCCTGATCCAGGGCGACGGCCATCTTGCGGTGCATGGACGCCGGATCGTCACCGCTCACCAGGACCGGGCGGTACCCGTAGCCGTCGAACAGCTGGACGAGCTCCTCCTCCGGGATGCGCGCCAGCACCGCCGGATTGGCGATCTTGTAGCCGTTCAGGTGCAGGATCGGCAGGACTGCGCCGTCGGTCACCGGGTCAAGGAACTTGTTGGAGTGCCAGCTCGCCGCCAGCGGCCCGGTCTCGGCCTCGCCGTCGCCGACGATGCACGCCACGACCAGCCCGGGGTTGTCGAACGCGGCGCCGTAGGCGTGCGCCAGCGAGTAGCCCAGCTCACCACCCTCGTGGATCGAGCCGGGCGTCTCCGGCGCGACGTGGCTGGGGATGCCGCCGGGGAAGGAGAACTGCCGGAACAGCCGCGCCATGCCCGCGGCGTCTTGGGACACCTGCGGGTAGACCTCGCTGTAGGTGCCCTCCAGCCACGCGTTCGCGACCGCCGCCGGGCCGCCGTGCCCCGGGCCCATGATGTAGATCATGTCCAGGTCGCGCGTCCTGATCGCCCGGTTGAGGTGGGCGTAGCAGAAGTTGAGGCCGGGCGAGGTCCCCCAGTGGCCCAGCAGCCGCGGCTTGATGTGCCCGGGTCGCAGCGGCTCGCGCAGCAGCGGGTTGTCCAGCAGGTAGATCTGCCCGACGGAGAGGTAGTTCGCGGCCCTCCAGTAGGCGTCGATCCGCCGCACGTCGTCGTCGGTCATCGCGACGGCCTCGGTCATGCGTGTGCCTCCCGGTGCTTGCGGTCTCGGTCTCGTGCCCTGGATGTGTGCCCGGTGGGTGCGCCCGCGCACCGCCCGGAGATCACGTCCCCCCGATCGGGCTTCAGTAACCGAGGGCGGCGCTGTGCGGGGTGCGGGGCTCGGCGGCGCCGCGGAGGCCGGTCCCGTCCGGCGCGACCTCGATGAACTGGGCCTCGCCGAACTCGTCGTCCTCGGTCGCGGCGCGCACGAGGTGGCCGTAACCGGGCAGCTCCCCGGTCCAGGCGGCAGGGGCGCCGTCCTCCAGGTCGAGCCGGATCGGGGCGCGGCCCCGCCAGGTCTCGAACCGCCCGAGGCCGGTCGCGAGCCGCCAGCGCGGGGCGGCGAGCGCCGCGTCCGGCGAGGCGCCGTGGCGCAGCACCCGCACCAGCAGCTGCATGAGGATCTGCGGCTGGATGTCGCCGCCGGTGGTCCCGAGGACGGCGCGCAGCGCACCGTCCGGCCGGGTGACCAGCACCGGGACGAGCGTGTGCGGCGGGCGGCGGCGCGGCCCGTACTCGGCGGGGGAGCCCGGCGCCAGCCCGAAGGAGATGCCGCGGCTGTGCAGGTTGATGCCGGTGCGGGGCTCGAACAGCAGGGAGCCGAGGCCGTTGGCGTTGGACTGGAGCAGCGAGACGCCCGTGCCCCGCTCGTCCACCGCGCACACGACGGTGGTGTCGGCGGACACGATCGTGCCGCGGCGCCGCCAGTGCCGGACGGGGTCGATCGCGGAGCGCAGCGAGCGGATCCGGTCCGGGTGGACGAGCGCCTCGCCCTCGGCGTCCTCGTGGAGCACCTCCGCGCGGTCCCCGGCGGCGGCGAGGGCCGACTCGGCGAGCAGGTGCGCCCAGGCGGGGTCGTCCGGGGAGCCGGGCAGCCCGAGGCCCTCGGCGAGCGCGAGCCCGAGGAGCAGGACGTAGCCCTGCGAGTTCGGCCCGGCCGTCCACACGTCGTGCCCGAACGCGCGCAGGCCGAGCGGCCGCCGCCACTCCGCGTCCGGCTCGGCGAGGTCGGAGGCGCGGTAGAGGCCGCGGCCGAGGGTGCGCAGCCCGCGGCCGAACTCGCCCTGGTAGAAGCCGGCGCGCCCCTCGTCCACGATGGCGCGCAGGGCGCGGGCGGCGCCGGGGCGCGCCACGACCCCGGCGGGACGGTCGGCCCACGCGGGCCGCCACGCGCCGGGCGCGCCCGCCGCGGACGCGACGGCGGCGACCAGGCCGGGCGTGGCGGCGAAGCCCCGCTCGGCGTGCAGGACGGCGGACCGCAGCACCTCCGCGAGCGGCAGCCTCCCGTACCGGCCGTGCAGCGCGAGCCACCCGTCCACGCAGCCGGGGACCGGGACCGAGCGGATGTCGTGCCGGATGGGCATCCGCAGGTGCCCCTCGCTTCGCAGGATCTCGGGATCGGCGCCCGAACCCGTCCGGCCGGAGGCGTTCATCACCTCGGGCGGGCCCGGGCCCGCCTGCACGATCGCGAACAGGTCACCGCCCATGCCGCCGCGCTGCGGCGCGACGACCGCGAGGACGGCGCCCGCGGCGACCGCCGCGTCCACGGCGGAGCCGCCGGCGCGCAGGATCGCGAGCCCGGCGGAGGACGCGCGGTGGTCGGCCGAGCAGATCATCGCCCGGTCGGCGGCGGTCGTCGTCACGGGAGCCTCCGGGTGCCCTCACGGCGTGCGCCTGGGCGCACACCGCCCCGGCGGCCCGGCACGGGAGCGGGGGAGGGCGGCGTCCGCTGCGCCGCGCCGGTCGGCCGGCGTCTTCCGGCGCGTCCACGCCCTAGACAGTACTGGCCTGGGGGCGAGGAGGCCACGGCGGCGGGCGCGCGCCTTCTACCGCGCCGCCGCGGCCTCGTCTCCCCACCCCGGGGTGCGGATCTCCCGGTGCGGGGGCGGCGGCCAGGCGGCCCCCGCCCCGCCCCCAAGCGCACCGGTGGGAGCACCTCCACAAGGTGCGATGAAGCTTGCCGCGTACTCGCGCGTAGACCGGCCGGACCGGGACGGCGGTCGACGAACGGTCCGCGGCCTGCGGTGAGCGGACGGTGACCGGACGATCACGGCGGCGCGGCGCGCGCGGACCCGTCCTGCGGGGGCGGGTGAGCCGGGGGGCACCGGTCTGCGATGCTACGCAGACGTGCGGAACACCTGATAGGAGGCGGTATGGCGGGATTCTTTGCGGGACGGACGATCGCGGACCTCGGTGCCGGCCTGCGCTCGGGCACCGAGACGGCGGCCGGGCTGCTCGCGCGCGCACTGGAGTCGGTCGATCCGTCGCTCAACGCGTTCGTGACCCTGGATCCCGAGGGCGCGGAGGCCGCCGCCCGCCGCGCCGACGGCGAGCTCGCGTCCGGCGCCGACCGCGGCCCGCTGCACGGCGTCCCGGTCGCGGTGAAGGACATCATCGACGTCGCCGGCCTGCCCACCGGCATGGGCTCGGCGCACTTCGCCGGGAACGTGGCCGAGCGCGACGCGGCGGTGGTGACGCGGCTGCGCGCCGCCGGGGCCGTGATCGTCGGCAAGACCGGCACGCACGAGTTCGCGTACGGGGGCGGCGGCGACGTCTCGGCGGACGGGCCGTGCCGCAACCCGCACGACCCCACGCGGATGTCGGGCGGGTCGTCCAGCGGCAGCGCGGTCGCGGTCGCCGCGGGCATGGTGCCGTTCGCGATCGGCACCGACACGGGCGGCTCGGTGCGCATCCCGGCCGCGTTCTGCGGGATCAGCGGGTTCAAGCCGCACTTCGGCGCGATCCCCACCGGCGGCGTGTTCCCGCTGTCGACGTCGTTCGACCACGTGGGCGTGCTCGCCGCGACCCCCGCCGACTGCCGGACCGCCTACCGCGCGCTCGCCGACCTCCCCGCGCCGAGGGGCGCCTCGTCCGGCGGGCGGGCGGCCTGGATCGAGCCCTACGCGATCGACCCCGAGGTGGAGCGGACGGTCCGCGCGCTGTTCCCGGACGCGCCGTCCGAGACGGTGGACCTGCGGGCGCTGCGGCGGATCTTCGCGGCGATCCAGGACAGCGAGGCGTACGAGGTCCACGCGGAGCGCGTCGCCAGGGCGCCGGGGCTGTACCAGCCGCCGACCCTGGAGCGGCTGGAGCGCGCAGGGCGCACGCCCGGATGGAGCTACGTGCGCGCGTCCCGCGAGCGCGAGGACATCCGGGCGGAGGTCGCCGGGCTCCTGGACCGCTACGACCTGCTCGTCCTGCCGACCATGCCGCTCACCGCGCCGCCCATCGGGGCGACCGACAGCGCGTTCGGGCCGCTCACGCCGTTGCTGATCGCCCTGACCTGCGCGTGGAACGTCCTCGGGCTGCCCGCGCTGAGCGTCCCGGCGGGGACGGTCGGCGGGCTTCCGGTCGGCGCGCAGCTCGTCACCAGGGCCGGGTCCGAGGACCTCCTCTTCGAGGCGGCCGGGCGCCTCGCCTCCGGGGGCGTCCTGCCCGCGGGGGGCTAACCGGAGGCGGCCGCGTCGATCAGCGCCTCGGTGATCAGCGCGGCGGGGACCGACGCGCGGGCCGCGATCCGGACCGCCTGGCGTGCCGCCCCGGACGGCCGGGCGGTGACGGCCGCCGCGGCGGCGCGGATCGCGGCGAGCCGTTCCTCGGCGGTCGTGAGGCCGCCCCCGGCCCGGTCCATGGCGGCGTCCACGACCAGGTCCATCAGCGGCGTGCCGGCGGCCAGGGCGCGGCGGACGGCGGCGCGGCCCCCGTCCCGCAGCAGGTCGGCGGGGTCGCGGCCGGGTGGCAGGGCCGCCAGATCCAGCGGCCCGCCGACGCCCGCGAGCGTCTCCCAGGCCCGGATCGCCCCTGAACGTCCCGCCGTGTCGCCGTCCAGTGCCACCAGCACGCCGGTCACCCCGAGGTCGGCGATGCCGCCGAGCGCGCCGACCTGGGCGCCGGTGAGGGAGAGCCCGCAGGTCGCGACGGGCGCGTGCCCGGCCGGATCGGCGAGCGCCACCGCGACGGCGTCCAGCGGCCCCTCGACCAGGACCGGGCGGGCACCCGCCGCCAGCGCGCCGCGCGCCTCGTGCAGCCCGAAGAGCAGTTCCGACTTGTGGAACAGGTCGGTGCCGGGCCCGTTGAGGTACTTCGGGCCGTCCCCGCCGTCGGGACGGCGGCCGATGAACCCGGCCACCGCGCCGTCCGGGGTGCGGATCGGGAACATCGCGCGGTCCCGGAACGTGTCGAAGAGCCGCCCGTCGCCGGACCTGCGCGCCAGTCCGGCGGCCACGACGTCCTCGTCTGCGTGGCCGAGGCCGCGCAGGTGGCCGGTCAGCGCCGCGGGGCCCGGCGGCGCCCAGCCGATCCGCCAGCGCCGCTGGGCGCCCCTGGGGAAACCGCGTCCCGCCAGGTAGGCGGGGACCCAGCTCCCGGCGAGCCGCGCGCGGAAGAACCGGTGCGCGGCGGCCATCACCCCGCCGGCGGACGGGTCCAGGGCGGTCTCGTACACGCGCCTGCCCAGGCGCAGGATCCGGTCGCCGGTCTCGGCCCCCGCCCAGAAGGCGTTGACCGGGAAGACCGGAGGACGCGGTTCCAGCCCGAGCCACGCCAGCACCAGGAAGGCCGCCGAGTCGGCCTCGATCCGGTCCGCGCCGTGGCGCTCGCGGAGCGCCGCCGACAGCTCGCCGACCCGGTCTGAGGGGAGTCCAAGGGGTGAGACGCGGGCGGGCGGCGGCAGGGGGAGCCCGTCCGTCTGGGCCACGTCGAAGACCGCGCGGAGACCGCCCGGCGGGGAGAGCAGGCGGATGCCCGTCTCACCCCTGCGGACCTGGCGGCCGACGGCGCGCCACTCCTCGTACGAGCGGACGTCGGTCGCGGCCCGCCACTGGGCGGCGATCAGCAGCGTGTCGGTGTACCCGTACCGGCGGCCATGCAGGACGGCGCGTTCCAGCCACCACTCCCAGGGGCGCGTGCCGTCGCGCAGGCGGGCGGTCTCCCTGTCGGCGATCCCGCTCAGCACCCCTGGCAGCCGCCGCCTGTCCTCGTCCGGAGTGCGCGGCCGGTGCGCCCGGTGCGGCGCGTCCGGCGCGTCCTGCGCCCTGGAGTTACCCGGCACGGTCGCGTCCACGGCAGCCTCCTCACAGCGGCGGGGAAGCCACCAGGGTCATACCCCTCCCGGCGCCAGAGGTAGCCATCCGCGCGGCCATGACCGTATGCCGCTACAGATAGAGACCGAAGAACTCCTCCGGGTGCTCCAGCAGCGGCGGGAGGTCCTCGGCGGTGAGCGTGATGAGCTCCTTCTTGGACGGGCCCTTCGGGGGCTTGGCGCCCTTGCCCGCGTCGCGCCTGGCGGTGACGGCGGCGGACGCCACCCGGTCGGCCTGGTTCGCGACCGCCACGTCCAGCATGTTGCGCATCAGGCGGCCGTTGCCGAAGGAGGGGCCGCGGGGCGCGCGGCGCAGCATCGCGAGCAGCACGTCCTCGGTGCCCTCGGCGAGGCGGAAGCCGTCCGCGGCGGCGAGCTGCCCGAACACGGTGATCAGCTCGTCGTCGGTGTAGTCGGGGAAGTGCAGCTGCTTCGGGAACCGCGAGTCCAGCCCGGGGTTGGCGAGGAGGAACTCCGCCATCTCCTGCTGGTACCCGGCGACGATCACCACGAGGTCGTCGCGGTGGTCCTCCATCAGCTTGACCAGCTCGGCGATGGCCTCGTGGCCGTAGTCGCCCTTGAGCGGCGACTGCGTCAGCGTGTACGCCTCGTCGATGAACAGGACGCCGCCGATCGCCCGCTCCACCAGCCTGCGGGTGCGCGGCGCCGTCTGCCCGATGTACTCGCCGACGAGATGGGCGCGGGACGCCTCGACCAGGTGCCCGGACGACAGCACCCCGAGCCGCTTGTAGATGCGGCCGAGCAGTCGCGCCACCATCGTCTTGCCCGTCCCCGGGTTGCCGGTGAACACCATGTGCCGGGTCGGCGGGGTGATGGACAGGCCGGACTCGGTGCGCAGCCGCGCCGCGTGCGTGCCCGCGACCAGCAGCGCGATCTCGTGCTTGACCGTCTCCAGCCCGGTGAGGTCGCGCAGTTCGGCGAGCGGGTTGCCGGTGGACCGGGACGTGTCGAGCGTGCCCGGGACGTCCTGCTTGCGGGCGACGGCCTCCGCGCCCGCCGGGGTCCTCGCGCGGACGGAGGCGACCACCTGCTCGGCCAGGTAGGGCGCCAGGCGGGCGTTGCGGAGCGTCTGCATCGGCGGTGTGGCCGCCAGCAGCGCACCCGCCGCGTCGAGCGCCTGCCGCGTGCCGCGGACGCCGTGCCGGTCCAGCGCCCGGCGGAACAGCTCGGCGTGCCCGGCGGCGTCGAACGGGCGGGTCCGCGCGATCCGGAACCGCTGCGGCAGGACGGGGTTGATCTCGCGGATCCGCTCGTCCCCGCCCGCGTCGCACAGCGCCACGACCTGCAGGTCGGCGTGGACGGCCAGCAGCCGGTGCAGCTCGGCGGCCAGCGCCTCGCCGTTGCCGGGGTCGGCGACGATGCCGTCCAGGCCCTCGATGATCAGCAGCCGGTCGCCGGCGCAGTCGCGGGCGTCGGCGTGCAGCTTGGCGACCGCGTCCGAGAGCCGCTGCCCGGCGAGCAGGTTGTCGGTGACCCACAGCGGGTCGCGGCCGAGCGCGAGCGCCTTGCCGAGCTCCTGCGCCGCGTCCCGCTTGCCGGTGCCGTCGGGCCCGGCGATCAGCAGCCGGACGGGGTCCTTGCCGCGGGTCAGCTCGTCCAGCGCGAGGGTGACGTCGGGCTGGCCGATGAGCGAGGTCTCCAGCTCCGGCCGGGGCTTCGGCTCGCCCTGCGCGCCCGCCGGCACCTTCAGCGACTCGGTCAGCGGGTTCACGACGCGGCGGCGCGGCGCGTACAGGCGGCGCAGGTCGGTCTGGAACTGCCCCACCGGGATCCACTCCGCCTTCGGGAACCACGGGTCGCCCGGCAGCCCCTGGACGATCGCGACGAACCGCATCGCCATGTCCAGCCAGGCCCGGCAGGCGTCCGCCGCGCCCGACACCAGCGCCCGGACCAGCCACGCCCGCGTCTGCTCCTGCCAGGCACCGGCCTTGAAGCCGCGGCGCTCCCCGGCGAACCGCTGCTGCAGCTCGCGGTACCGGTCCTCGCCGAGCGCGGCGGCCAGCTCCGCGGGGACGCTGTCCAGGCTGCCCTGCAGGAGGAGCTGGATCAGGTGCGACTCGACCGTCTCCTCGCGGGGCGCCACGTCCACCAGGTGCGCGTACGCGGCGATCAGCCCCGCGCACACCCACTCCAGGTAGCCGACCGGGCCGAGCAGCTCGGGGACGGCGGCGACGGCGGCGTCGTCGGCGTGCGCGTGCCAGTGCTCGCGCAGCTCCATCTTGGGCAGGTTCACATCGCACGCGGGCGGGTCGTCGTACAGCCGCAGCAGCGCCTTGCGCCGCTCGTCCAGCGGCTCGATGCCCTCCAGGACGGCGAGGCACTCGCGGGCCAGCTCGATCGCCGGCTCCCGGTCGGGCGCCTCGATCAGCCAGTCCACCGGGGGCCGCCACCGGCCGCCCGGCGCGTCCCACCGCGTCATGCGGGTGCTGAGCGGCCCCGGGTTCACCAGGTGGCGGTGCAGCAGCCGCTCCGGCAGCTGCGACCACGAGCCCGCCTTGATCGCGCCGCCGCCCGGCAGGAACGCCAGGATGCCGAAGATCTCCGCCGTGACGAGGGAGGCGGGCAGGGTCAGCAGCTTGTGCTCGTCGGTCGTCAGGTCCGCGGCCCTCGGATCGGCGGCCAGCGCGTCGATCCGGGACGCGATCTCCTCGAACAGACCGTCCGGGACGCGCCACGGTCCGTACGAGTAGACGTCGAGCACCGGCTCGTCGGTGAGCAGTAGCTCCAGATGCTCCGGCAGCCGCAACGAATTCTCCCCAAGAGTGATCAAAGCAGAGGTACAGCCTACGTTTCCGGAGTGGGTGCTGGTTTAGCGGTCAGGCGCATCTCGGGTATTGGGACTGGCTTGTTAAGCATCCGGCCGGATACGGCCGGTGACGGGCATCACATGGGCCTCGCGGGACGCCCCGCGGCCATCATCGGCGCCGCCTCGTCGCGTCCGCCGTCCACGTCGGCGGCGTGCAGGAAACCGGTCACGCCGGCGTCGTGGAACGCCGCCTCGATCAGCTCCACCACGCCGGCGTTCGTGCGATCGCCTGTGCGGGCGCGCGTGCGTATGCCTGTGCTGCTGCGCGTGCTCCTGCCCGTCTGCGCGCCGATCACCGCGTCCTTCCTCCGGGACCTGTGAGACGGGCCCTCCAGACGGCTTCACGGACGGCGGGTGATCACAGCCAGTCGCGCCACTTGAAGATCACGTAGAGGCCGACGCTGCACACGATGATGACGATCGTGCTGACCACGAAGCCGTCATGCTCGGAGAAGCCCGGGTAGGGCACGTTCTGCCCGTAGAAGCCGGTCACGGCGGTCGGCACGGCGATGATCGCCGCCCAGCTGGTGACCTTCTTCATCACCTCGTTCATCCGGTTGCCCTGGAGCGCCAGCCGCGTGTCCAGCAGGTTGGCGACCAGGTCGCGCAGGCCGTCGGTCCACTCGCCGACACGCAGCGTGTGGTCGTAGACGTCCTGGAAGTAGGGTGCCAGGGAGGGGGCGACGAGCCGCAGGTCCCGGCGCAGCAGCGTGTTCACCACCTCGCGCATCGGCAGCGCGACCCGCCGCAGCGCGACCAGGTTCTTGCGCAGCCGATAGCTCCGCCGCTGGATCTCCTTGACCGGGAAGACGTCGTCGAACACCAGCGCCTCCACCTCGTCCGCCTCGTCGTCCAGCGACTGGACGGCGTCGAGCTGGAGGTCCACGACCAGGTCGAGCAGCCCGTACAGCAGGAACCCGGCACCGGTCTCGCCGATGTCGGGGCTCTCGTCCCACCGGTGGATGAGGGCGTCGACGTCGAACCCGCAGTCCTGCCGCACGGTGACCAGCGCCCGCTCGGTGAGGAACGCCGACACCTCGTGCAGGACGAGGTCGCCGCCGTCCACGCGGGGGACGTAGACGTTGAGGAACGCGTACCGGTCATAGCGGTCGATCTTCGCCCGCTCGTGCCGGGACACGGCGTCCTCCACCGCGAGGTGGTCGAGCCCCAGCTCCTCACTGATCACGCGCAGGTCCGCGGGCCCGGGGCCGCACAGGTCGAGCCACACCACGACGCCGGGGCGTTCCAGGTAGTCGCTGACCTCCGCGACCGGGAACCCCTCGGCCTGGACCTTCCCGTCCCGCCAGGCCCGCGTCCGGGGCGGGGCGCTGCCGATCCGGTTCCCGGGGTGCTGATCGATGTCGGTCTCGGACGGATGCGATGCCATGCGCCCCCTATACCCTCTTCACCCGTTTTCTTGACCTACCGGTGCGCCGGGGCGGCCGTCGAGCCCCGGACCTTCAGGACGCCGGGGAGGACGCGGCGGGGCGGGCGCCGGCCGTCCAGCAGCTCCAGGAGCGTCTCCATGCCGCGCGCCCCCATCTCCTCGGCGGGCACGGCGACGGTGGTCAGCTCCGGCTCCAGCGCCGTCGCCAGCAGGACGTCGTCGAAGCCGGTGACCGACAGGTCGGACGGCACCTCCAGGCCGAGCGCCCGTGCCGCCTTGTAGGCCCCCGCGGCGATCAGGTCGTCGTCGCAGACCAGGACGGTCGGCGGGTCGGGGCTCGTCAGCAGGCGCGCCGCCGCGGCCTTGGCCGAGCCGACCTCGATCGCGCAGGTGGCGCGGGACAGCGAGCCGCCCGGCAGCGCGCGGATCCCCTCGGTGAGCGCGCGGGCGCGGGCGCGGAACGTCCACTGGTCGACGCCCGCGGCGACATGCCCGACGCGGCGGTGGCCGAGCCCGGACAGGTGCGCGACGACCGCCCGCATCCCGTCCTCGACGTCGAACCCCACGGTCGGGACGGAGCCGGACGGGTCGCTGTCGAGCATCACCGCGGGCGTGCCGCGGAACCCGGCGAGCGCGTCCACCGCCATCGACGAGGCGAGGATCCCGTCGATCGCCTCGTGCGGCGCGGCGAACGGGCTGTCGGCCGGGCCCGCGTCGTCCGGCCAGACGTAGGCGACGACGCCGAAGCCGTGCCGGGCCGCGACGCGGACCGCGCCGGTGTAGACGGGCCCGAAGAACGGCGCGGTCAGGGTCGGCACCACGAGCATCACGGTGCGGGTGGTGCCGAGGCGCAGGCTCCGCGCCGCCTGGTTCGGCC
The DNA here is from genome assembly GCF_019175365.1 of Actinomadura graeca. Lineage (NCBI taxonomy): Bacteria > Bacillati > Actinomycetota > Actinomycetes > Streptosporangiales > Thermomonosporaceae > Actinomadura > Actinomadura graeca. The sequence goes on from NZ_CP059572.1 coordinate 6,387,712, forward strand.
GGTAGCCGAGCCGCTCGGCGGCGTCGTGGACGCTCCGCGCGGTCGCGGGCGACACCCGTCCCGTCCACTTCCCGCCCAGGACGAGGGAGACGGTGGACTGCGAGACCCCGGCCTCGTGTGCCACGTCCTTGCTGGTGGGACGGCTCGTCGCCGGCACCTGCGCCTCCCCGCGGAATGACGGAACGGGAAACAGACTAGAGCCGGAAGGCCGTCGGGTGATACGTATGATGGCGCGGGTAATACGTATGACTTCACGGGGGGCGGACGGATGCGCGCCTATGCCGGGTTCCTGCGGCGGCCCTACGCGGGACGGCTCCTCGTCGGCACCCTGCTCGGGCGCCTGCCGAACGGGATGGGCATGCTCGCCGTCGTCCTGCACGTGCGGGCGGACGGCGGCGGCTACCCCCTGGCCGGCACCCTCGCCGCGCTGCTCGGCCTGTCGATGGCCGCCGGGCAGCCCGTCCTCGGCCGCGCCATGGACAGGTACGGGCAGACCCGCGTCCTCCTGCCCGCCGCGCTCGCCTCCGCCGCCGGGTTCGCGGCGCTCGCGGCCGTCGGCGCGGACCCGCTTCCGCTGTCCGCCGGCGCGGTGCTCCTCGCCGGGTCCGCCACCCCGCCGCTGGAGGCCGGGCTCCGGGCGCTCTGGCCGGACGTCCTGGACGGCCCCGCGCAGGTGGACGCCGCGTACGCGCTCGACGCCGCCGCGCAGGAGATCCTGTTCACCGTCGGACCGCTGCTCGTCGTCGCCGCCGCGGCGGCCGGAACCGATACGGCGCTGCTGCTCACCGGCCTCCTCGGGATCGCCGGGACGCTGGTCGTCGCGCTGTCGGAGCCCTCGCTGCGGTGGCGGGGCCGGCCGCGCGCCTCCGACTGGGCCGGGCCGCTGCGCTCCCCGGGGCTGCGCGTCCTGCTGGCCTCCCTCGCCTGCGCGGGCATCGCGCTCGGCGTGTACGCGGTGGCCGTCGTCGCCTACGCCGAGCGGCTCGACTCCGGTGTCGCGTCCGGGCTGCTGCTGGCCGCCATGTCCGGCGGCGCCCTCGCCGGCGGGATCGTCTACGGCGCCCGGCCCTGGTCGGGGGAGCCGCACCGCAGGCTGCCGTGGCTGCTCGCCGCGCTCGCCGCCGGGTACCTCCCGCTCGTCCTCGTGCCGGGCCTCACCGCCATGTCGGTGCTCGCCTTCATCAGCGGCGTGTTCCTCGCGCCGGTGCTGGCCTGCAGCTTCACCCTCGTCGACCGGCTCGCGCCGAGCGGCACCGTCACCGAGGCGTTCGCGTGGGTGGTCGCCGCGGTCGGCGCCGGCGGCTCGCTGGGCTCCGCCGTGTCCGGGCTCGGCCAGGACGTCGCGGGAGTCTCCGGGGCCTTCGCCGGGGCCGGGGCCGGGGGCCTCCTGGCGCTCCTGCTCTGCCTGGCGGGCGCCCGGACGTTGCGTCCCGCCCCGCCGCCCGCCTGGGCCTGACGGCCCTCCGGCGGTGCCGGGCCGTCAGATCCAGGTGCCGAACCAGATCCGCGCGTGCCAGTCGTCGTAGGACAGGGTCTGCGCCGCCAGGATCGGATAGAAGTAGGCGAAGTTGGCCAGCACCACCAGCAGGAACGCCCCCGCGGCGGCCGCCCCGACGACGCGGCGCATCCCCGCGGCGGGCGGCGGCGGACGGACGGCGGACGCCCCGCCGCCGGGCCCGTACTCGTCGAAGGCGTAGCCGTACCCGTCGTCGGCCGACGCCGCCCGGGGGACGGACGGCGCGTGCGCGCCCACCGCGGCGGCGGGCGCGGGCCCGACCAGGTAGCCGAGCACCAGGACGATCCCCAGCACCATGAACGGGATCATCGGCGTCGCGTAGAACAGGAACATCGTGCGGTCCGCGAAGGCCGAGGGGAACCAGGTCAGCCAGCCCGCGAGGAAGCCGACCAGGATCGCGCCCGCCCGCCAGTCGCGCAGGACCAGCCAGATGAACAGGACGCCGATGAGCGCGGCGAGCGCCCCCCACCACAGCGCGGGCGTGCCGATGCCGAGGATCTCGCGGGAGCAGCGCGCGGCTCCGCAGCCGCCCTTGGGCTCGGTGTAGAAGAACGCGACGGGACGGCGCAGGATCGGCCAGTCCCACGGCCACGACTGGTAGGGGTGCTTGGCGTCCAGCCCGGTGTGGAAGTGCCACATCTCCTTGTGGTAGTGCCACAGCTTCGGCATCGCCTCGAACGGCCGCCACAGCGGGTTCCCGGACGCCTCGCCGCGCCCCCACCCGCCGGGCTTGAAGATCCACCCCCACCAGGACGCGAGGTAGGCGGCGAGCGCCACCACGACGAGCTGCACGAACGCGGGCCCGGCCTCCAGCAGCAGGGTGCCGGTCAGCGGCCTGCGGACGGCGGCGGCGCGGCGGGCGCCGTAGTCCCACAGCACCACCATGAGCCCGAACGCGGCGATGTAGAACACGCCCGTCCACTTGGTCGCGCAGGCGAGGCCGAGGCACACGCCCGCGCCATACCGCCAGCCGTGCGCGAGGAACGGGCCGTTCCGGCCTCGCGCGGCCAGGGACCCGGCCTCGATCTTCTCGGCGAGGACGCGGCGGGAGCGCTCCCGGTCGTTCACCAGGCAGGCGAAACCGGCGAGGACCCAGAACATCACGAAGATGTCCAGCAGCGCGGCGCGGCTGGTGACGAACTGGAGGCCGTCCAGCGCCAGCAGCAGCCCGGCGGCGCATCCGAGGAGCGTCGAGCCCGTCATCCGGCGCGCGACCCGGCACAGGATCAGCACCGACAGCGTCCCGACCAGAGCGGGCATGAAACGCCAGCCGAATGGCGTGGCGCCGAACATCCACTCACCGATCGCGATCATCCACTTGCCCATCGGGGGGTGCGCCACGAACGACGGCCCGTCCGACCAGATGTCCGCGTGCCTGTCGGCGATGAGCAGCTTGTCGGCGTTGTCGACGGTGTTGTGCTCCCAGCCGAACTTCCACAGCGCCAGCGCGTCCTTGGCGTAGTACGTCTCGTCGAAGACCACCGCCTTCGGCGAGCCCAGCCGGTAGAACCGCAGGTAGCCCGCGAACGCCGTGACCAGCAGCGGCCCCAGCCAGCCGAGGAGCGCGCTGCCGGGGATCACCGGCGCGAGCCACTCGCGGAGGGTGGGCGCCCGCCGCCGCGGCGCGGTCGCCGGGGCGGTCGCCAGATCCGTCGTCGCCATCCTGCAATCGTAGGGGTGCTCTCGCGGGGCACGCCTGGAACGGGCACGGATGGGACAATGACGGCGTGATGGGGACCTTGCTGCTGGGGGCGGCGCCGATCGGACGGCCCGAGGACGCGTCGGAGCGGCTCCGGGCGGCGCTGGCGTCCGCGCCGGTGATCGCCGCCGAGGACACCCGGCGCCTGCGGCGGCTGGCGGGCGACCTGGGCGTGGAGCTGTCCGCGCGGGTGGTGTCGTACTACGACCAGAACGAGCGGGCCCGCGCCGCCGAGCTGCTGGAGGACCTGCTGTCCGGGCGGGACGTCCTGGTGATCACCGACGCGGGCATGCCGGGCGTGTCGGACCCGGGATACCGGCTGGTCCGCGCCGCAGTCGAGGAGGGCGTGCCCGTCTCGGTGCTGCCGGGGCCGTCCGCCGTCACGACCGCGCTGGTGGTGTCGGGGCTGCCCACCGACCGGTTCTGCTTCGAGGGCTTCCCGCCGCGCAGGCCGGGGGAGCGGGCCCGGCGGCTGGACGCGCTGGCCCGCGAGCCCCGCACGATGGTGTTCTTCGAGGCGCCCCACCGGCTGGAGGCCACCCTCACCGCCATGGCGGGCGCGTTCGGCGCGGGACGGCCGGCCGCCGTCTGCCGCGAGCTGACCAAGACCTACGAGGAGGTCCGCCGGGGGCCGCTCGGCGATCTCGCGGCGTGGGCGCGGGACGGGGTGCGCGGCGAGATCACGCTCGTGGTCGGCGGCGCGCCCGAGCCCGAGGGGCTGTCCGACCCGTCCGACCTGGCCGCCGCCGTGGCCGTCCGGGAGGACGCGGGGACCCCCCGGAAACAGGCGATCCAGGAGATCGCGCGGGAGAACGGCCTGCCGAAGCGCGTCGTCTACGACGCCGTCGTCGGGGCCAGGAAATAATCACTTCCGCAGAGCGGTCCAACCCACGCAATACGGGGAATAACGCGTCCAGCGTCACGTTCGGCGTGACCACGGGATGAGCGCGCACCCGCGTCGCGAGGGGGTGACGGCCGTGCACGACGCATGGTCGAGTCACGAAGTATGGGTCTACGAATGCGAAGCATGCGGGACGACCTGGAACGAGAAGTTCAAGGTCCGCCACTATGACGATGGGCATGGCGGCGAGGCCACGGTGTACGAGCGGGGCGGGCAGCGGTGCATGACCCCCTGGTTCGACCACGTGTGCCCCCGGTGCCAGAGCCAGAACGTCAAGGTGTTCTCGACGCCGCTCGGCAGGCATACCGAGGTGCCCGTGGCCCGCGACGGCAGTGACATCGCGATGGTCTTCCACCTCCGCCGCCTCCACGCCTGGTGACGCCGGGCCGTCCCGCGCCGCTCAGGCCGGGGCGTCCTCCGCCGCAGGGGAACCCGCGTCAGCAGTGCTCGGCGCAGGGGACCCCGTGGTGACGGATGCCGTGGTGGCGGACCCCGTGGTGGCGGACCCCGTGGTGACGGACGCCGTGGTGGCGGACCCCGTAATGGCCGACACCGTGCTGCGGTCGCTGCGCCGTGCCGTGAGGCGGCGGGCGCGGCGCAGCAGCACGGCGGCGCCGTTGCGGGTCTCCGGCGTGAAGGCCATCCCCGCCGCCAGCGCCGCCAGCGGCACCGCCGGCAGGACGTAGCGGTAGTCGAACTCGGCGGTCGCCGCGGGCGCCAGGAGCAGGCCGGTCGCGAGCGTCCACGGCAGGAGCGCCGCGCCGCCGAGCCGCCGCCACAGCGCGACCATCCCGGCGAGGCCGATCAGCAGGATGCCGCCGAGCATCGTGCCGCGCAGGTAGAAATGGTCCTGATAGCCGCGGATGACACCGGCGAACGGCTCGACGACCTGGGTGCGGGCGTCGCCGTCCTCGTAGGCGTGCGCCTCGCCCGACGCGGTGGAGTCGGCGTCCATGTGCCAGTCGGGAAGGGGCGTCCCGGTCTTGCGGAACTCGTACTGCCGGTAGGTGGCCTCGTCCGGGAAGACGGTCCGCTCCCACCGGAACACCTTGAAGAAGTCGTGTGCGACGACACGCAGGTAGTCGACGGGCTGCGCGACGATCGCGCGCTTGGCGAAGTCGTTGCCGAGCGCGTTGTTCTCGGGGCTGAACCGCTTGCCGGTGTAGCGGTTGAGGGGGGAGCGCGCGTTCCAGATGCCGTCCTGGGAGTTCGGCAGCCGGTTCGCGGGCTCGGTGCAGAGCGGGTACTCGCTCACGGGCAGGTCGTGCATCTTGTGGCAGTCGGCGAACTTGTAGACCCGCGCGTACAGGAAGATGCCGTTGCTCTCGGTGATCGCGAACTTGCCGCTGTCGGCCTTGTACCAGCCCATGTAGGCCAGGACGGGCAGCATGCACGCGACGAGCGTCACCGCCATGAGCCGCCAGCCGGCCCGCCGGATGAGCATGTACGCGAGCACGCCGAGCAGGACGGGCATGCCGACCGACCGGGTCAGCCACGCGACGCCGACGATGAGGCCCACCGACGCGGCGACCTTCCAGGTCGGGCGGTCGCGCCACAGCAGCAGCGTGACCGCGCACATCACCAGGAAGGTGAACATCGTGTCGGACAGCACCAGCTCCTCAAGCTGGATCTGGTAGCCGTCCAGCAGCACCGGCGCGGCGGCGGCCGCCGCGCCCCAGCCGGGCAGGCCGAACCTGCGGCGCAGCAGCGCGTAGATCATCACGCCCATCCCCAGGCCCATCAGGTGCTGGACGAGGACGACGAGCGCGAAGCTGTGGAACGGCTTCAGCGCCAGCAGCAGGAACGAGTAGCCGTCGGGGCGCAGCGGGTGCGGGAACGGCTCCATCGCGACGTGCAGGTAGTCGAAGCTGTCGTTGAAGAACATCGCGGGCTGATAGCCGATCATCGCGATCAGCCGCAGCAGCGCCGCTGTGGCAATGATCACAGTGAAGGCGGGGTGCCGGCGGACCAGCGCCCACAGCCCGGCCGCGCGGCCGGGCCGTCCCTCGTCGCCGGACGAGGACGTCCCGTCCCCCGGCGACTCCCCGGAATCGGCGGCCGCGTCGGTGCCGGCGCCGGTGGCCGTCCCCGCGCCCGCCGCCGCGTCCGGGCCCGTGTCGACCCCGGTCGCGGAATCGGTGACGGTCATCGTGATCCCGGGCGTGTCGCCGGACGCGGCCTCGCCGGGCGCCGCCTCCCCGGGCGCGCTCTCGTCGAGCACGGTGCCGTGCGGCGATTCGCCCGCCACTACCGCACCTCCCCTTCGCTGTCCGGTGTACCGCCCTCTGGCAATGCAATTCCCGCGCGCGTCACAGCCGACCCAACCTTTCCGGGCCGCCGTGCCCGTATGCTTGACGTCCTAGCCTGCCGCCCGCGACCGTGGCGGGGATGGTTTTTCGGTTGCAAGTGAGCAACACGATACGGGCGCTCTTGTGGGGAGCGCCCGTCATCTCCCGTTCCCGGCAGGCATCATGAACGACGACGGGCCGCCCGGCGGAACACACGTGAGATTAGTGGATCACACCGCAGACGGTCACCAGGGGTAACGAAGGAGATCGCGTGGAACTCTCCGTAGTGATGCCATGCCTGAACGAGGCGGAGACGGTCGAGACGTGCGTCCGCAAGACGATCCGCTTCTTCGAGGACAGCGGCATCGACGGCGAGGTCGTCATCGCCGACAACGGCAGCACCGACGGCAGCCAGCAGCTCGCCCGGGACGCGGGCGCCCGGGTCGTCCCGGTGGTCGACAAGGGCTACGGCAACGCCCTCATGGGCGGCATCCGCGCCGCGCGGGGCCGTTACGTCGCGATGGGCGACGCCGACGACTCCTACGACTTCGCCACCCTCGGCCCGTTCCTGGACGAGCTGCGCGACGGCGCCGACCTCGTCATGGGCAACCGGTTCAAGGGCGGCATCGCCCCCGGCGCCATGCCGCCGCTGCACCGCTACCTCGGCAACCCGGTGCTGAGCTTCGTCGGGCGGCTGTTCTTCCGCAGCAAGATCGGTGACTTCCACTGCGGGCTCCGCGCGTTCAACAAGGAGTCGATCCTGCGGCTCGGCCTCCAGACCGGCGGCATGGAGTTCGCGAGCGAGATGGTCGTCAAGGCGACCCTGCAGAAGTACGACATCCGCGAGGTCCCGACCACGCTGTCGCCGGACGGCCGGTCCCGCGCCCCGCACCTGAACACCTGGCGGGACGGCTGGCGCCACCTGCGGTTCCTCATGCTCTACAGCCCGCGCTGGCTGTTCCTGATCCCCGGCCTGGTCTTCATGACGCTAGGGCTCGTCGCGGGCATCGCGCTGTCCACCGGGCCGGTCACGGTCGGCGAGGTCGCCTTCGACGTCGACACCCTCGTCGGGGCGTCCGCCGCGCTGGTGATCGGCTTCCAGGCCGTGCTGTTCGCGCTGCTCACCAAGGTGTACGCGATGCAGGAGGGGTTCCTGCCGCACGACCGGCGCGTCCAGAGGATCATCGACTGGTGGAGCCTGGAACGCGGCCTGCTGCTCGGCGGCCTGCTCGCGGTCGCGGGTCTCGGCGGTCTCGTCGCGTCGCTGCTGCACTGGCGCGTCAACAGCTTCGGCGAGCTGGACCCGCGGCACTCGCTGCGCATCGTCGTGCCCGCCGCGACCGCGCTGGTGATGAGCCTCCAGGCCATCTTCGCCTCGCTGTTCGTCAGCATCCTCGGCATCCGCCGCCGCCAGCACCCGCCGCTCACCGACCCGGCGGAGGAGGCCGCGGGCGTCGTCGACGCCGCTGCCCAGAAGGTCGCGGGTGAGCGCGAGGCCGCCACGCTGGAGGCGGCCGGTCCCGGTGCCACCGCCGCGTCCGCCAAGAAGGCCGTGAAGTCCGGAAAGCCGGGAAACTCCGCAAAGGCCGGGGACAGGTCCGACAGCTGAGGGCGGGCCGCTCCGCGCCGCCCGCGGCCGGGTCCATGAACGCGGCGGCGCGGAGCGTGCCGGTCGCCGAGAACTTCCTGAACGTTCCCGGCCCGCGGACGCCGCCCCGTCCGGACTGTGACAGGCTTGTACGGCAATGGATCTTCCTCCCCTGACCGCGCGCCTCCGGCGCGCAGGACGACCATGAGCACCGAGATCGAGCCCCTGCGGGCCGGAGCGGGCACCGCCCGCCCGCGGGCCGAGCCGTCCGGCACGGGCACCGTCCCGGCGCCGGCGCGCCGCGGCCGCTGGGTGTGGCTGTTCCTGCTCGGCTGGGTCCTCCAGGTCGCCGTACGGCTCTGGCTGGCGTCCGGGCAGACGATGCCGGTGGCGACGCCGGACGAGGCGGGCTACCTGTTCGCCGCCCGCGTCCTCACCGGCGGCCCCGACGCGGACCTGTCGTACGGGACGGTCTACCGCGGCGGCTACCCCCTTCTGCTGACCCCCGCCTTCTGGATCGGCGACGACCCGGTCACCGTCTACCGCTCCGCGCTGGTGATCAACGCGCTCGTCAGCGCGCTGATGCTGCCGCTGGCGTACCTGCTGCTGCGCGCGCTCCACGTGCGGCGGCGCTGGTCGTACGTGTTCGCGCACGTCACGGCGCTGCTGCCGGGCGTGCTGTTCTACTCCGAGTTCGTGCTGACCGACGCGGTCCTGCCGGTGGTGCTGCTCGGCTGGCTCCTGCTCGTCCACGCATGGCTGACCGCGCCGAACACGGCCCCGCCCCACCGCGTCACTCTGTACGGGGCGGGAGCGTCACTTCTCGTCGTGTTCGCCTACACCTCGCACACCCGCGGCGCCATCTTCCTCGTCGTGCACGGCGCGCTGCTGGCCGCCGCGGTGCTGTGCAAGTGGCGCCCCTGGCGCGCCGCCGCGTCCGCCGCACTGGTCGCCCTCGCGGGCACGTTCGCCGGGACGCTCCTCAACCACTCGCTGCTGCCGCACCTGTACCCGGCCGGTGACAACGACCTCAGCGGCAACCTCGCCCGCCGCCTCACCACCCAGGACGGCATGACCTGGACCCTGTCGCTCGGCACCGGCCAGGTCTGGTACCAGGCCGTCGCCACCGGCGGCCTCGCCGCGCTCGGCCTGGTCACCGTGGCCTTCGCGGCGGTCCGCCGGGGAACGCCCGCGCGGCTGCGCGCCCTCGCGCTCGGCCTCCTCGCGATCGTCGCGGGCATCGCGTTCGCCACATCGGCGGCGCTTCCGGTCGAGTACCGCATCGGCAACTACGTCTACGGCCGCTACCTCGCCTGCGTCACCCCGATCCTGGTCGCCGTCGGCGTCGCCGTGCTGCTGCGCGCCCCGCGGCGCATGCTGCCCCGGGCGGTGTGCTCGGCGGCCGTCCTGACCGTCCTCGCGGCCTGCGTCGTCCAGTGGTACGCGGGCGACCGGCTCAGCCGCTACACCTACACCCGCTACGACTTCCCCGAGACCTCGTTCCTGACCTGGGACTGGACGTCGTTCCGCCTTTGGCACGCGACGCTCGCGGGCCTCACCCTGCTCGGCCTGGCCGTCCTCTCGACGCAACTGCGCCGCCCCTCCCGCGAGGCGGGCCCCCTCGTCCTCGCCGGCCTCCTCGCGGCCGTCGCCCTCGCCACGGTCGTGACCGCGACCGACCGGATCGCCCGCCCGCTCGTCCGCGAGACGACCGCGCACACCGACCTGCGCGGCCGCGCCGACCTCCCGCACACCCGGTCCATCGCCCTCGACTGGAACGTCCCCTGGACGATCCGGCTGTCCCACTACTACTGGGCCTGGTGGAGCGACGGCAGCATCTTCGACGCCCGCTGGACGAAACCACCCCAGAACGTCGACATGGTCGTCCTGTCCTGGCCCAAGAACGTCCCCGCCACCGCCACCTGGCCAGGCGGCGCCCCCGACGGCTGGAAGGTCACCGACAGCCGCCGCACCCCAGAAGGCGACTGGGTCGCATGGATCGCACCCCCCGCGGCGTCAGGCGCCTAAGCGCCTCCCTTTCAAGTGCATCGCCCTCGGCGGTCGGGCCTTGGCGGCCCTTCCTTCAACGGGCGTTGCGCGATCGCTGTGTCGTGGGCCTTGCGGTTAGTCCGCGGCGCCGGGGGGTGGGTTCCAGAGTTGGAGGACGTTGTCGCTGGAGTGCCACATGAGCGTCCAGCCTTGGGCCGGGGCGGGGCGCCAGCCGGCGGCTATCGGGGATTCCTGGCCGCGCCAGCGGGTGAAGAGCATCGGGCCTTCGAGGGCGTTGCGGGGGATCTGAGGCATGTAGTGCGGGAAGTCGCGGATTTCGCCGTTCCAGATCGGGTCGCCCCACATGTCGCGGGTGTAGAACGTCAGCGTCTGCGCCAGGCGGCGGTCGGCGCAGATCAGCCGGATGTCGCCGTGATCGCCCAGGTAGCCGCGCAGCTCGTTCCAGGCCGTGTCGCGTGGAAGGTCGGGGACGGCGCGGACGGCGGACACCGCGTACGTCCCGCCGAGCGCCACCGCCAGGACGGGGGCGATCACCGTGCGGACGCGCAGGCGCCGGGCCAGGCCGTCCGGCAGCATCCGTGCCATCAGGATCAGTGACCCGAAACCGCCCGCGAGCAGCGCGGGGAGCACCGCGAACCAGTAGCGCGGCAGCCATGCGCGCAGCGAGATGCTGTTCGGGTCGAGGACCCCCGAGAGCACCGTCAGCGGCAGGGCGAGGGTGAAGAACCACACCAGGACGAGCGCCAGCCGCCGGTCGCGGGTGACGGCGCAGCCGACGGCCGTCAGCACCAGCAGCCCGACGAAGACCGTGCCCAGCGGCTGCCAGTCGTGCATCGCGCGCAGGAAGGAGCGCAGCGCCAGCTCCCTCGTCACGTAGTCGCGGGACTGGCCGCCGTGCTCGGCCGCCGACAGCAGGCCCGCCAGCGGGTCACCCCAGACCACCGCGTTGTGGACGAGGTTCACCGCGAGGACCGCGACCATCGGCACGCCGATCGTGATGTTGCGGCGCCACGGTATGCGCAGCAGCCACAGGTACACGGGGATCGGCAGGAACAGGAAGGCGAGGAACTCCCGGACCAGGAACGCCGATGCCATGAGCAGCCCGGCGGCGACCAGGTACCGGGTCTGGGCGCGTCCCGTCCGGCGGCCCGCGACGATCAGCGCCGCCATTCCGAGGGTGAAAAGCCCCGCTCCGGGCATGTCGGGCAGCATCACGCCGGTCGACCAGGTGATGTCGTGGCCGAACGGGTTGGTCATGGTGAAGAACGGGTTGATCAGCAGGACCAGCGCGGACGCCAGCCCCGCGAGGTCCCCGAACAGCGACCGGACGACCAGGTACGTCCCGGCGAAGAACGCGCAGCCCCCGAGCGCCGCGATCACGAAGTAGGCGGCCTGGCCGGGTCCGAGGACGTCCTGGACGAGCCGCGCGGGCAGCACCAGCCCGATCCGGGTCACCTGGTGCGGGACCTCGTCGAACGGCCACTGCGTGAGCGGGACGTCCGGCCAGTCGCGGGCGCCGAGCCACACGTAGTACGGGTCGAAGTACAGCGGCGGCGTCATGATCACCCACTGGGCGAGCACGGCGCAGGCCGCCACCAGCAGGGCCAGCCACACGGCGCGCCGCGTCCGCCGGACGCGCCGCAGCGCGCGGGCCAGCGGCCGGGGCGGCTCGTCCCGCCGGGTCGTCGGTTCCTTGACGGACGGCTCGCCGGCCGTGGTCTGGGCCATGCCTCGCTTCTGCCTCGCTAGGGTCCTGGTGCCGCCGGTCCCGCGGCGCCGGGGGGCTCTACGCCCGAAGTCCCGGTGCCGCCGGAACGCCGGACCAGGCTACTCGCGTCAGAGACCGCTCGGAGGCCCTGGTCGGGGATCCTCGGGAACCCTTCAGGGGCCAGGGTTATCCACAGGCGCGATAAACGTGCGGGCGAGGGGGCGGACGCGACTACCCTTGATTCCATGTCCTCGTCAAGCCGACACATCCTGGCCGCGCCCGCCTGGCCGTACGCCAACGGGCCCCGTCACATCGGGCACGTCTCCGGTTTCGCGCTGCCCGCCGACATGTTCAGCCGCTACCAGCGGATGGCGGGCAACCAGGTCCTGATGGTCAGCGGCACCGACGAGCACGGCACCCCCGTCCAGGTGCAGGCCGACAAGGAGGGCGTGACCGCCCGGGAACTCGCCGACCGGTACAACGCCGTGATCGCCGAGGACCTGCACGGCCTCGGCATGTCCTACGACCTGTTCACCCGGACCACGACCCGCAACCACTACGCGGTCGTCCAGGAGATCTTCAAGGGCCTGTACGACAACGGCTACATCTTCGCCAAGGCCACCATGGGCGCGATCTCGCCGTCCACCGGCCGGACCCTGCCCGACCGCTACATCGAGGGCACCTGCCCGATCTGCGGATACGACGGCGCGCGCGGCGACCAGTGCGACAACTGCGGCAACCAGCTCGACCCGATCGACCTGATCAACCCGGTGAGCCGGATCAACGGCGAGAAGCCCAAGTTCGTCGAGACCGAGCACCTGATGCTCGACCTGCCCGCCTTCACCGACGTCCTCGGCCGGTACCTGCGCGGCAAGCAGGGCGACTGGCGCCCGAACGTGCTGAAGTTCTCGCTGAACCTCCTGGACGACATGCAGCCCCGCGCGATCAGCCGCGACCTCGACTGGGGCGTGCCGATCCCGCTGGACGGCTGGCGCGAGAACCCGGCCAAGAAGCTCTACGTGTGGTTCGACGCGGTCATCGGCTACTTCTCGGCATCGGTGGAATGGGCGCGGCGGTCGGGTGACCCGGAGGCGTGGCGCGCCTGGTGGCAGGACCCCGACGCCCTGTCGTACTACTTCATGGGCAAGGACAACATCGTCTTCCACGCCGAGATCTGGCCGGCGATCCTGCTCGGCTACAGCGGCCAGGGCGACAAGGGCGGCACCCCCGGCTCGCTGGGCGCGCTCAACGTCCCGACCGAGGTGGTCTCGTCGGAGTTCCTCACGATGGAGGGCAAGAAGTTCTCCTCGTCCCGGCAGGTCGTCATCTACGTGAAGGACTTCCTGGAGCGCTACGACGTGGACGCGCTGCGCTACTACGTCGCGGTCGCCGGTCCCGAGAACCAGGACACCGACTTCACCTGGTCGGAGTTCGTCCGCCGCAACAACGACGAGCTGGTCGCGGCCTGGGGCAACCTGGTCAACCGGTCGGTGAACCTCGCGGCGAAGAACTTCGGCGCGATCCCCGGGCCCGGCGATCTCACCGACGCCGACCGGGCGCTGATGGAGCGCAGCCGCACCGCGTTCGCCGCGGTCGGCGCCGAGCTGGAGCGGTCACGGTTCAAGAACGCGATCACCGAGGCGCTCGACGTCGTCCGCGACGCGAACCGGTACCTGTCCGACCAGGCCCCCTGGAAGCTGAAGGACGACCCGGCCCGCGTCCAGTCGATCCTGCACACCACGCTCCAGGTCGTGGACGACGCCAAAACGCTGCTCACGCCGTTCCTGCCGAACTCGTCCCAGAAGGTGTACGAGATGCTCGGCGGCGACGGGGTGTGGAGCGGCATGCCGGAGCTGAAGACGGTGTCGGAGGAGGGCGGCCCGGACTACCGGATCCTGACCGGCGACTACGCCACGCAGGGCCGCTGGGAGTCCACGCCGATCAAGGCGGGCGTCCCGCTGGAGAAGCCGGTCCCGCTGTTCAAGAAGCTCGACACGTCCGTGGTGGACGAGGAACTCGCCCGCCTGGAGCAGCCGTGACCCGCGACCAGCAGGACGGGCAGGCCGCCCGTTCGTATCCGCCGCTGCCCGACCGGCTGCCCGTCGCGGTGTTCGACAGCCACTGCCATCTCGACATCGTCGGGACGCCGGTGGAGGAGCAGCTCGCGTCGGCGAAGGCGGCGGGGGTCACGCGGATCGTCACGATCGGCTGCGACCTGCCGTCCTCCCGGTTCGCGGTCGACACCGCCACCGAGTTCGACGACGTCTACGCCGCCGTGGCGATCCACCCGAACGAGACCACGCGGATCTCCGACGCCGTCCTGGACGACATCGCCGCGCTGGCCGCCCACCCTAAGGTCCGCGCCATCGGCGAGACCGGCCTGGACCACTACCGGGACTGGGCGCCCAAGACCGCCCAGGAGGAGTCGTTCCGCGGCCACATCGACATCGCCAAGCGCACCGGCAAGGCCCTCGTCATCCACGACCGCGAGGCGCACGACGACGTGCTCGCGATCCTCCTCGACGAGGGCGCACCCGACCGCGTCGTGTTCCACTGCTACTCCGGCGACGAGCGCATGGCGGAGATCTGCGCCGAGCGCGGCTACCTGATGAGCTTCGCCGGGAACGTGACGTTCAAGAACGCCGACCCCCTCCGCGCGGCCCTGCGCGCCGCGCCGCTCGACCTCGTCCTGGTCGAGACGGACGCGCCCTTCCTGACGCCGATCCCGCACCGGGGCAAGCCGAACGCCTCGTACCTGATCCCGCACACCGTCCGCGCAATGGCCGAGATCAAGGACGTGGACGTGACGGACCTCTGCACCGCCATAGCCGAAAACGGAGAACGCACCTTCGGCCCCTGGTAGCCCCATCGCCCCTGCGGGCTGTCCGCCCGACATCAGGGCTCAGAGCCTCTCAGCCGTTCAAGTCCCCGCGCCGCACACGAACCCCCGCGCGGGGCCCGGCCGCGAGAACAGGACAGAGAACGACCGCACGCGCTCTGCACCCGCAACCTGTCCGTTGCGCCGTGCCCGGCCACAGCCGACCGAATCCGGGGAGCGACCGAACGCGTTTCGAGCGTGGGCGCCATTCGTTGCTCGCAACGCTTGGCGGGCTGCCATCCTCGGGGTCGGTGTCGGACGTGGGGGCGTTGTGAGCTGGCGTGGGAGGCGGAAGTTTCGCCCCCCGAAGTGACCTTTGGGGGCGTTGAGGTGGCGGAGAACGGTTGGCTGGCCTACTCTCTGGCGCGGTGAGACGGGCGCCCCCCAGCCCGGCCGGCCTTGGAGGAGAACGGTGCGTCGAGCCCCCACGACCCCTGCGGTACCCGTCCTGCTGGCGACCGCGCTGCTCGCCGCGGCCTGCGGCGGGGGCGGCGGATCCGGCGCGCAGGGCAAGGCCGCGCCCGTCGCGGACGTTCCCCGGACGAGCGCCCCCGCCCCGGCCCCCCGCAAGATCGTCATCGTGGTCGACAAGAAGAAGACCGAGACGATGACGACGGGGACGACCGTCCAGCAGGTGCTCGACCAGGCGAAGATCCCGCTCGGCCCGCACGACCTCGTCGCGCCGCCGCGCGACCGGCCCGCCGGAGAGGTGATCAAGGTGGTGCGGCTGCTGTCGGCGCCGGTGACGAAGGTCGTGAAGGTGGCCGCGCCGACCGTCCGCAAGAAGAGCTCGTCGGTGGCCCCGTTCAGTGAGAAGGAGCTCCGCAAGGGCAGGCCGGGGCTGAAGATCGTGCAGACCGCCTATGTCCGCCGCAAGGGCAAGAAGGTCAAGACGGTCATCTCGGAGAAGGTCAAGCGCAAGCCCGTCGCGCGGATCCTCGCCGTCGGGCCGCAGTCGGCCGGTGGGGGCTCCGCGGCGCGGCTGAACTGGCAGGGCCTCGCCAAGTGCGAGTCCAATAACAACCCGAAGGCCGTGAACCCGGCCGGGTACTACGGGCTGTACCAGTTCTCGATGGCGTCGTGGGCGTCGGTCGGGGGGAAGGGCAGGCCGTCCGACGCGAGCGCGGGCGAGCAGACGTACCGGGCGCAGCTTCTTTACAACAAGGTCAACGGGCGTTGGCAGGGGCAGTGGCCCAACTGTGGACGCTTTTTGTTCTCGTAGGTTTGAGACACTTGTTTCGTGGGGGAGAAACAAGGGTTGCTGGGGGCGGCGGACGTGCGGGCCCTCGCCGGGCGGCTGGGCATCAGGCCCACCAAGACGCTCGGGCAGAACTTCGTCATCGACGCGAACACCGTCCGGCGGATCGTCCGGACGGCGGACCTGCGCCCGGACGACGTCGTCATCGAGGTCGGGCCGGGACTCGGGTCGCTGACGCTGGCGCTGCTGCCGCAGGTGGGGCGCGTGGTGGCGGTGGAGATCGACCCGGCGCTCGCCGCGGAGCTGCCCGCGACGGCCGCGGCGCGGGAACCGGACCTCGCCGGACGGCTGGAGATCGTCCACGCCGATGCGATGAAGGTCACGGCGGTGCCGGGGCCGGAGCCGACCGCGCTGGTCGCGAACCTGCCCTACAACGTCGCCGTCCCGGTCGTCCTGCACCTGCTGGCGTCGCTGCCGTCGCTGCGCCGCGCCCTCGTCATGGTCCAGGCCGAGGTCGCCGACCGGATGGTCGCGGCCCCCGGCTCGAAGATCTACGGGGTGCCGTCGGTGAAGATCGCCTGGTACGGGGAGGCCCGGCGGGCGGGGGCGGTGGGCCGCGCGGTGTTCTGGCCCGCCCCGAACGTCGACTCCGGGCTGGTGGCGTTCACCCGGCGCGAGCCGCCGCCCACGACGGCGAGCCGGGAGCGGGTGTTCGCGGTGATCGACGCCGCCTTCGCGCAGCGCCGCAAGACGCTGCGGGCGGCGCTGGCGGGGTGGGCCGGGTCGGCGGCGGAGGCCGAGCGGGCGCTGCGCGCCGCCGACGTTGATCCACGAGCTCGGGGCGAAGCGCTGGACGTGGCCGCCTTCGCCCGTATTGCCGAGTATGGTCCTTTGGGCGGAGCCCAAAATCCCCCTGCGGCCGGACCCGGGGGCACGACAGATCCGGAAGAGGCGGAGGGCGATGGTGAAGGCGCGTTCGCGGACGGCGCGGGCGGGGGTGCCCGCGGGGGCGCCGATCGTGATGGCGGCTCTGGCGGTCCTGGCGGCGGCGGGCTGTAGCAGCGGGGCGGGCGCGGCACCGAAGATCACGACGACCGCGCGGGCCGGGGTCGCCCCGACACCGCCGGAGAAGGGCGCCTATTTCGGCGCCTGGGTGCCCCCCGGCATCGGCGGCGGGCCCAAGGCCCCCTCACCGGGACGGACGTCGGCCACGCCATCCGGCGGGTCCTCGGCCAAGCCCGCTGTCAAGGACGCCGACAGGCCCGGTATGGCGCCGGTCGTCGGGTTCGAGCGGGAGCTGGGACGGCAGCTCGACATCGTCCAGAACTACGCCGGCTGGAAGGCGCCCTTCCCCGGCGACCTGGACTCCTCCGTCCTCGACGGCAACCGCTACCTGCTGCTGACCTGGGGCGGCGCCGATACCAGGGAGATCGTCCAGGGCACCCACGACGAGCTGATCCGGGACCGTGCCCGCGCGATCAAGGCCACCGGCAAGCCGGTCTTCCTGCGCTGGTCGCGTGACATGGACAAGAAGAGCGCGCAGGCGAAGGTGCACTCCGCCACGGACTTCATCGCCGCCTGGAAGCACCTGCGCGCGATCTTCAAGCAGGAGAAGGTGGACAACGTCGCCTGGGTGTGGTGCCCGTCCGCCCGCGGTTTCGGCTCCGGCAACGCCGGGTCCTTCTACCCCGGCGACGGCGAGGTCGACTGGATCTGCGCCGACGCCCAGCCGGGCGGCGACTACGACTACCGCGACCTGTCCGAGGCCGTGAAGCTGTTCATGGAGTGGGCCCGGGGACGCGCCAAGCCGATCATGATCGCGGAGTTCGGGGTCCCGCGGTCCTACGGGGAGCGCCGCGCCGAGTGGCTCCGCGCGGCCGCCAAGACCCTCCAGGACCCGCAGATCAAGGCCGTCGTCTACTTCGACTCCGACGAGCAGGCCGAGGACGCCCGCGACAAGCGCCGCGCCTTCTCCGTGACCGGTGACAAGCGCGCGGTGTCCGCGCTCCGCGAGCTCGCCACCACCCCCTACTTCAACCCCCGCAACCTCCCGGTGACCAGCGACTGATCGCGTGCGGACGTGGCGGTCCGCCGCGTCCCGTACGCTTCGGTGGCGTGACCGCAGTGAGCGTACGCGTCCCCGCGAAGGTCAACCTCCAGCTCGGCGTGGGGCCGATCCGCGACGACGGCTACCACGACCTCGTCAGCGTGTTCCACGCCGTGTCCCTCTTCGACGAGGTGACGGCGGCGCCCGCCGGGCGGCTGGAGGTGACCGTCGAGAGCGCCCCCTACTCGCGGGTCGCGGTCGACGGCGTCCCCACCGGCGCGGACAACCTCGCGGCGCGGGCGGCGCTCCTCGTCGCCGCGCGGCTCGGCGTCGAGCCCGCCGTGGCGCTGCGCATCCGCAAGGCCATCCCCGTCGCGGGCGGCATGGCGGGCGGCAGCGCCGACGCCGCCGCGGCGCTCGTCGCCTGCGCGCGCCTCTGGGACGACCGCGACGACCCCGCCCTGACCAGGGACGACCTGCTGGATCTGGCGTCCGACCTCGGCAGCGACGTGCCGTTCGCGCTGCTCGGCGGCACCGCGATCGGCGTCGGCCGGGGCGAGCGGCTCACCCCCGCGCTCGCCCGCGGCGTCTTCCACTGGGTGTTCGCGACCGCCGACGGCGGCCTGTCCACGCCCGCCGTCTACGCCGAATGCGACCGGATCCGCGCCGCCGACAGCCGCCCGGGCACCCGGCCGCAGGTCTCGGAGGACCTGATGGCGGCCCTCGCCACCGGCGACGCCAAGAACCTCGGTGCCGCCCTGGTGAACGATCTCCAGCCCGCCGCGCTCAAGCTCCGCCCGTCCCTGCGCCGGACGCTCGCCGCCGGGCGGGACCTCGGCGCGATCGGCGCGCTCGTCTCCGGATCCGGTCCGACCTGCGCGTTCCTCGCCTCGAACGACGAGCACGCCGCGGAGCTGGCCGCCGACCTGGACGGCGCGGGCGTCGCGGAGACGATCGTCCGGGCCTCCGGTCCTGTCCCAGGGGCCACAGTAGTGTGACTGCGGGCCACTAGCTGCTGTGGTCACACAAGCGAACCACCGCCGTCGGCGGGACGTCTGAACGGTGACGCCGATTCCGCGGACGAGGTGGAGCGATGACGTATCTGTCCGGGCTGCTGGGTCTCCTGGCCATCGCCATGCTGGTAGCGCTGGCCGCCCTGACGGTCCGCCACGACCGCGCCATCCGCAGGGACGCGCCCGGTTCGTCCGCCGAAGGGCACCCGCAGGGGACTAGCCTGATGTCGAGGCACGAGAGCTGACCCCCGATCCGCGACACCCCCTGCGAGGCCGTGCATGGCGACCAGTTTCGGACTGATGGAGTTCCTGCTCCTGATGGTCGTCATGCTCCTGGGCGTGGGCGCCGTCGTGATCGTCATCGTCGTCGCGACGTCCCGGCGCAGGCGCCAGGGCCCCGGCGTACCTCCCGGATACGGCGCGTACCCGCCGCCCGGCCACGCCCCGCCGCCCCCGGGCCCCGGCCCGTACCAGGGCCCGCCCGGTCCGCCCGGCCCGCCCGGCCCCTGAGCGGACGACCCGTCGGGGCTCTGAGCGCCCGGCCGCACCGCACGAGCGGCCGCCGGGGGGCAATAGGCTTGAAGCGCCGTGAATCTGATCAATCTTGAGAACGTCGCCAAGGCGTACGGGCCGAAGCCGCTGCTCGACGCCGTGTCCCTCGGGCTGGACGACGGAGACCGCGTGGGCGTCGTCGGCCGCAACGGCGGCGGGAAGAGCACGCTCGTGTCCGTCCTGGCACGCGAGACCGAGCCCGACGGCGGGCGCGTCACCCATGCCCGCGGGCTGCGCCTCGGGTTCCTGACCCAGCGGGACGAGTTCGCCGAGGACGCCACCGTCCGCTCCATCGTGCTGGGCGACCGCGCCGAGCACGAATGGGCGGGCGACGTCCGCGCCCGCGAGATCCTCGGCGGGCTGCTCACCGGCCTCGCCCTCGACGCGCCGCTCGCCGGGATGTCCGGCGGTGAGTGCCGCCGCATCGCGCTGGCCAGGCTGCTCGTCCCCGAGTCCGACCTGCTGATCCTGGACGAGCCCACCAACCACCTCGACATCGAGGCGATCGACTGGCTGGCCCGGCACCTGAAGGCCCGCAAGTCCGCGCTGCTCGTCGTCACCCACGACCGCTGGTTCCTCGACGAGGTCACCGACCGGACGTGGGAGGTCGTCGACGGCAACGTCGAACGCTACGAGGGCGGCTACTCCGCCTACGTCCTCGCCAAGGCCGAGCGGTCCCGGATCGCCGCCGCGACCGAGGCCAAGCGGCAGAACCTGCTGCGCAAGGAACTGGCGTGGCTGCGCCGCGGCCCGCAGGCCCGCACGTCCAAGCCGAAGTTCCGGGTGGACGCCGCGCAGGCCCTCATCGCGGACGAGCCGCCCCTGCGCGACTCGGTCGAGCTGACCCGGTTCGCGACGGCGCGGCTCGGCAAGACCGTCTACGACATCGAGGACGTCACCGTCCGGCTGGGAGACCGTTCCCTCTTCGAGAGGATGACCTGGCGGCTCGGACCCGGCGACCGGGTCGGCCTCGTCGGCGTCAACGGCAGCGGCAAGAGCACCCTCCTGCGCCTCCTCGACGGCTCGGTCACCCCAGACGCCGGCAAGGTGACGCGGGGCAAGACCGTCCAGCTCGCGCATCTGACGCAGAACCTCGAAGAGCTGGACCCGTCCCGCCGCGTCCTGGAGTCGGTGGAGGAGATCCGCCGCCGCATCACGGTCGGCAAACGCGAATGGACCGCGAGCCAGCTCCTCGAAAGGCTCGGCTTCCCCGGAGACCGGCAGTGGACGCCCATCGGCGACCTGTCGGGCGGCGAGCGGCGGCGGCTCCAGGTGCTGCGGCTGCTGATGGCCGAGCCGAACGTCCTGCTCCTCGACGAGCCCACCAACGACCTCGACATCGAGACGCTCACCGAGGTCGAGGACCTTCTCGACGGCTGGCCCGGCACGCTCGTCGTCGTCAGCCACGACCGGTACTTCCTGGAGCGGATCACCGACCACGTGGTGGCGCTGGTCGGCGACGGCCGCGTGTCCCTCCTGCCCGGCGGCGTCGACGAGTACCTGGAGCGCCGCGCCGCCGGGACGGCCCCGTCCCGTCCCGCCGAGACCGCGCCGCCCGCCGAACCGGCGCCCAAGCCCAAGGGCGGCCAGGACTGGAAGGCGCGCAAGGAACTCGACCGCCTCGAACGCCGCCTGGAGAAGCTCGCCGGGCAGGAGGCCGCGCTGCACGAGAGCCTCGCCGCGCACGCCACCGACTACGCCAAACTCCAGGAACTGGACGGCCGTCTCAAGGAGATCCAGGCCGAGGCCGCCCAGGTCGAAGAGGAATGGCTGATGCTGGCAGAAGACGTGGGCTGAACTCATTGCAATCCCGGCCCGAGTGGGCTCGCCTGGCGGCTCGCCCACTCGACCGTGCTTGGGCGAGCGCGACATCGCTTCGCGATCAGCCCGCGGGAGGCTCGCCTCCGGCTTCGCCTCCCGCGGGCTGGTAGCGCGCTCGCGTGCGTGGCCGGACGGGTCGAAAAGGGCTCCTATGCCGGGGTGGAGTCGAACGGGACCAGCAGCGTCCGCAGCAGGCTCGCGAGGGTCTGCCGCTCGGCGGGGGTGAGGCCCTCCAAGATCGCCTGCTCCCGGTCGAGCAGGTCGGCGAACGCCGCGTCCACCCGCTTCATGCCCGCCCCGGTCAGCCGGACGAGCACGCCGCGCTTGTCCTGCGGGTCGGGATGCCGTTCGACGAGGCCCGCCGCGGCCAGCCGGTCGATGCGGTTGGTCATGGTGCCGGACGTCACCAGCGTCGCGTGGAGCAGCCGTCCCGGGCTGAGCTGGTAGGGGTCGCCCGCCCGGCGCAGCGCGGTGAGGACGTCGAACTCCCAGGACTCCAGGTCGTGCGCGGCGAACACCGCCCGCCGGGCACGGTCCAGGTGCCGCGCGAGGCGTGAGACCCGGCTGAGGACGTGCAGTGGCAGCACGTCGAGGTCGGGACGCTCGGCGTTCCAGGCCCCGACCAGCCGGTCGACCTCATCCTCCATGGCGACACCCTACCTGTCTTGATATCGAGACGACCGCCGCGGACGTCCGCCAGGGTGGCCCTCGCGGGGCGGGTCTCCGCCCGGCCTCCCTCGCGGCCCGGCCGGGCCGCAGAATCGCGGCATGCCATCCCTGCCTCTCACCATGACATCCCATTTTGGTGCCTTTCGGCCGTCCGTGCCGGAGGTGGCGTGATGCGGTACCGGCTGCTCGGCCCGACCGGCCTGCGGGTCTCGGAGATGTTCCTCGGCGCGATGACCTTCAAGGGCCCGGACGAGGCACGCGAACTGGTCGACGTCTACGCCGACGCCGGCGGCAACGTGATCGACACCGCGTCCGCCTACGGTGACAGCGAGGCGATGCTCGGCCGTGTCCTCAAGGACCGGCGCGACGGTTTCGTCCTGTCCACCAAGTACACGCTGACCCGCGACGCCAAGGACCCGAACTCGGGCGGAAGCCACCGCAAGAACCTCACCCTCTCGCTGGAGGCGAGCCTGCGGCGGCTGCGCACCGACTACGTCGACCTGTTCTGGGTGCACACCTGGGACGAGAACACGCCGGTCGAGGAGACCATGCGGGCACTGGACGACGCCGTCCGCGCCGGGAAGGTCCTGTATGTGGGTGCGTCCAACCTCCCGGCGTGGCTGGTGTCCCGCGCGAACACCCTCGCCGAGTGGCGCGACTGGACGCCGTTCGCCGGTATCCAGGTCCGCTACAGCCTGCTCAAACGCGACGTCGAGCGGGAACTCCTGCCCCTGGCCGAGGCGTACGGGCTGAGCGTCGCCGCGTACGGGGTGCTGTCCGCCGGAATCCTGTCGGGCAAATACGAGGACGGACGAGCCCCGAGCGGCACCCGCGTCGACCCCGCCTCCCTCACGCCCCGCGACCGGAAGGCCGCGCGTGCCGTCCGCGAGGTCGCCGCCGACCTGGGCGTGACCGCCTCGCAGGTGGCGATCGCCTGGACCCAGGCCCGGTCCCGCGCGATCCACCCGATCATCGGCGCACGGGACGCCGGGCAACTCCGGGACGACCTCGGCGCCTCCTCCGTCACCTTCTCCGAGGACACGGTCGCCCGCCTCGACGCGGCAGTGGAGTTCGACGTCGGATACCCGTCCGACGACAACGCCGGGGCCCGCCCCTGGCTCTACGGCGACGTGCCCCTGGAAGGCCGCTCCGGCACTACCGCTTGAGGAGGTCTACCAGTTCGGCGAAGGCCCCCGCCGAGGACCGGAAGGGCCCTTGCTGTCGACTACTGACGGGCATGGGATTCTTGACATCAAGATACAGGCCGGGCATCCTGTGTCTTGATGTCGAGAGATGCCGAGTGGGATCCCGCGCAGTACGGGATCTTCGGGGACGAGCGCGCCAGGCCCTTCGCCGAGCTGGTCGGGCGGATCTGCGGCGAGGAACCCCGGTACGCCGTGGACCTCGGGTGCGGGCCGGGGGAATTGACCGCGACGCTCGCCGTCCGCTGGCCGGGGGCCTTCATCGACGCCTTCGACAGCTCGCCCGACATGATCGCCGCCGCGCGGGGGCACGCGATCCCCGGACGGCTCGACTTCCATGTCGCCGATGTCGCGACATGGAGGGCGGACAGGGCCGTGGACGTCATCGTGTCCAACTCCGTCCTGCACTGGGTCCCCGGGCACGGTGACCTGCTGCCGCGCTGGGTCGACGCGCTCGCCCCCGGTGGCCGCCTGGCCTTCCAGGTGCCCGGCAACTTCGACGAGCCCAGCCACGCGCTGCTGCGGATGCTGTGCCGGTCGGACCGATGGGTCGACCGGATCGGGAGCGTCCTGCAGACCGATCCCATCATGAGCCCGGCGGGCTATCTGGACCTGCTGACGCGGCACGGCTGCACGGTGGACGCCTGGGAAACGACCTACACGCAGGTCCTGCAGGGCGATGACCCCGTCCTCGAATGGGTCAAGGGCACCACTCTGAGACCCATCCTGACCGTCCTCGACCAGGGGGAACAGGGGGAGTTCCTGGCCTCGTACCGGGATCTGCTCCGCGAGGCGTACCCGGCGGCCCCCTACGGGACCGTTTTCCCCTTCCGGCGGGTGTTCGTCATCGCGCGCCGGAACGCCCCTTAGACGTGGTGACGTCCGCCTTCTGGGGGAAGCGACTCGTTCCCCTGCGGTGTGCCAGCCCGGGAGGCGGGCGTCATCCGAAGACCCGGCGCCGTGACCCGGCGGCGGCGACCCCGGCCGGTGGCCGTCCGGACGAACTCCGGACGGCCACCGGTGTCACCCGGGGGTTCAGCCTTCCTGGGGCTCGGCGTCGGATTCGCGCCGGACCTTGCGCTGTGCCCTCTCGGCTTTGGCGGCGGCCTTCTCCTCGGCCTTCTCCGCCTTGGCCGCCGCCTTTTCGGCGCGCTTCTCCAGCCGCTCCATTTCCTTGCGGCGGCGGCGGGGATCCAGAGAGGGGCGCGGCTCAAGTCCGGACAGGCCGTTCCACGCGAGGTTGACGATGTGGGCGGCGACCTCTTCGCGGCGGGGTTTGCGGACGTCCAGCCACCATTGCCCGGTCAGCGCGACCATGCCCACGAGGCTCTGCGCGTAAAGCGGCGCGAACTTGTCGTCGTAGTCGTGCCGGTCGAACTCCTGGGCGAGGATGTATTCGACCTCACCGGCGATCTCGCTGAGGAGGCTGGCGTAGCTGCCGGTGCCGGTGCCGCCGTGCGAGTCGCGGACGAGGATGCGGAAGCCGTCCGGGCTCTCCTCGATGTACTCCAGCAGCGCGAGGGCGGCCTTCTCCAGCTTGCTCCGGTAATGGACCGCCGAGATCAGCGATTCGGTGACGAGGCTGAGGAGCTTCTCGAACTCCCGGTCGACGACGACCGCGTACAGCCCCTCCTTGCCACCGAAATGCTCGTACACCACGGGCTTGGAAACGCCGGCGGCGGAGGCGATCTCCTCCACCGAAGTGCCGTCCAGGCCGCGCTCGGCGAACAGCGTCCGCCCGATGTCCAGGAGCTGCTCGCGTCGTTCCTTGCCGGTCATCCGCTTTCTGCGGGGCCTGGGAGCGGGTTCTGTCACGGGCTCAATTGTGGCGGTCAATCTGCCTGCTTGGTGCGCTTGGCCGAGAGCCTGTCGCGGTTCGGCCACCGGACGTCGTACGCCCAGCCCGCCTTCTCGAAGGCCCAGATGATCCGGGCGCTGATGTCGATCTGCCCCTTGAGGACGCCGTGGCGCGCGCAGGTCGGGTCGGAGTGGTGCAGGTTGTGCCAGGACTCGCCGAGGGACGGGATGGCCAGCCACCACACGTTCCGGGACTTGTCGCGGACCTCGAACTCCTCCCTGCCGAAGGTGTGGCAGATGGAGTTGATCGACCACGTCACATGGTGGACGAGCGTGATCCGGACGAAGCCCGCCCAGAAGAGGGCCGTGAGGAAGCCCGCCCACGACATGGTGAGCAGGCCGCCGAGCGCGGCGGGCAGCAGGAACGACACGGCGACCAGGCCGGGGAACGCCTTGTGGATGCGGACCATGTCCCGGTCGTCCAGCAGGTCCTTGGCGAAGCGCGGCTTGGACGTGCGGTTGGCGTCGAAGAGCCAGCCGTAGTGGGCCCAGACGAGGCCCTTGCTGAGCGCCTTCCAGTCGTCGCCGAAGCGCCACGGCGAGTGCGGGTCGAACTCCTTGTCGGAGTGCTTGTGGTGGCGCCGGTGGTCGGCGACCCACGTGATGACGGGACCCTCGATGGCGAGGCTGCCCGCGAGCGCCATGAAGATCTTCAATGGGCGCTTGGCCTTGAAGGACCCGTGGGTGAAGTAGCGGTGGTAGCCGATCGTGATGCCCGCCGCGGACAGCACGTAGAAGACGGCCATGATCGCGACGTCGGTCCAGCCGAGGAACCTGCCCCAGGCCAGCGGGACGGCCGCGAACAGCGCCAGGAAGGGCACGCCGGTGAAGACCGCCACGAGCGCCCGCTCGGCGTTTCCCTGCTGATCCGGGTCGATCTCGGGTCGTGGCCGTGGCCGGGGAGGGTCGATGGCGGGGGCCGTGGTCATGTACTCACCGCTTTCCTTGCTTCTCTGGGCAGCCTTACCTACGCCACCGTAACCTACGCCTCCGTAGGTTGGACAGTGGTGAACGGTAAAATCAGTGTGAATCTGCCCCACGGGCCACAAAGCTCTCGTTCGTGCCGCCGGTCCCGCAGGTACCGCAGGGGAGAGGGCCGGACACCCTCGTCCAGGCAGAACGCTCGGACCGCGCCGAAGGTTCACCGACCGGGCGGCCGACCGTGACGTGTGCGGAAATCGGACTCCCTCCTCGTCGGCCGTCACGTCTTCGCGGAGGCCGGTGCCGTCCGCGCCCTGTGGCCGCCGGGGCGGCACGCAAAGGAGGTGCCTCAGACCGGCGGTTCTAAACCGTTTCGGACAAACAGGTCAGGCGGCGCCCGTCCCGCCCCCGGCTTCCCGGGTGGACGTCCGCCGGGAGCAATAGGGTGGGGCGGGCCCCGGCGGCTCGGTATCGTGGACGCCCGGACCGTTCGAAGTACGCCCGAACTGTCGTCTTTGATCCGGCGTGGTGTAATTGGCAGCACAAGGGTTTTTGGTGCCCTTAGACAAGGTTCGAGTCCTTGCGCCGGAGCTGTCCCCCGATGCCCGCCGCCCGGTCGCCGGGTGGGCGGCGGCCGAGCCGGCGGCGGCGGGCGGTATCCTTCCCGTGTCGGGCGCGCTGTGGCCTGCCATGGGGCTGTTACAGCAGGTAGACAGCCCGACCAAGGAACCCGTCCGCGACGCCGAGGAGCCTCCTAGTGAGCGCCGCCAGCCACCCGGCCGCCGTCATCGTCCTCGCCGCAGGCGAGGGAACCCGGATGAAGTCCCGCACCTCCAAGGTGCTCCACGAGCTCTGCGGGCGCAGCATGCTCGGCCACGTCCTGGCCGCGGCCCGTGAACTCGGGCCCGACCGCCTCGTCGTGGTCGTCGGGCACCGCCGGGAACAGGTCATCGAGCATCTCGCCGGGAACGCCCCCGACGCCGAGGCCGCCGTCCAGGAGCGGCAGGGCGGCACCGGGCACGCCGTCCGCATGGCGCTGGAGCAGACCGGCGCCCTCACCGGGACCGTCGTCGTCACCAACGGCGACCACCCGCTGCTGCGCGGGGAGACGCTCGCCGCCCTCGTCCGCGCCCACGAGGACGAGGGCAACGCCGCGACCGTCCTCACGACCGAGATCCCCGACCCGACCGGGTACGGGCGGATCGTCCGGGCGGCGGACGGCAGCGTCTCCGCGATCGTCGAGCACAAGGACGCCGACGAGGCGCAGCGCGCCATCAACGAGATCAACGTCGGCATGTACGCCTTCGACGGGGCCCTGCTGGAGGACGCGCTCAAGCGCGTGACCACCGACAACGCCAAGGGCGAGGAGTACATCACCGACGTCGTGGCGATCCTGCGCGGCGACGGGCACCGCGCCGGCGCCCACCTGGCCGCCGACTGGGTGGAGACCCAGGGCGTCAACGACAAGGTCCAGCTCGCGCAGGCGCGCCGGCAGCTCAACGACCGCATCCTCGAAGCGCACATGCGCGCCGGCGTCACGATCATCGATCCGGCCACCACCTGGATCGACGTGGGCGTGACCGCCGCCCCCGACGCCGAGGTCCACCCCGGCACCCAGCTCCACGGCGCCACGCACCTGGGCGAGGGCGCCCGGGTCGGCCCCGGCTGCACCCTCACCGACACCCGCGTCGGGGAGGGCGCCCACGTGGTCAACGCCGTCTGCGTCGGCGCCGTCATCGGCCCCGAGGCGACGGTCGGCCCCTACGCCTACCTGCGTCCCGGCACCGTGCTGGCGCGCAAGGCCAAGATCGGCACCTACGTCGAGACGAAGAACGCCGACATCGGCGAGGGCACGAAGGTCCCGCACCTCACCTACGTCGGCGACGCGGAGATCGGCGAGCACTCCAACATCGGCGCCAGCTCGGTGTTCGTGAACTACGACGGCGTCGAGAAGCATCGCAGCGTCATCGGATCGCACGTCAAGACCGGCAGCGACAACATGTTCGTCGCGCCCGTCACCGTCGGGGACGGCGCCTACACGGCCGCCGGCTCGGTGATCGTCCAGGACGTCCCCGCCGGCGCGATGGGCGTCGCGCGGGCCCGGCAGCGCAACATCGAGGGCTGGGTCGAGCGCAAGCGGCCCGGCACCCCGGCGGCCGAGGCCGCGCGCGCGGCGCGGGAGGCCGAGGGGTAGGCCCCTCGCGCGGACGGGACGCCCCGTCCGCGATCACAGGACTGCCCCGCCCACCGGCGGGGAGGTGGAGGGACAGCGGCGTTCCCCACAGCCACAAGACAACACGGACTGAAGACGACCGTGCGGCACAGAGACCCTTGTGATGCGCGGAAGTGGGGACAACACCCCACGTGAAGGAAGAGTTCCATTGAGGGGGAGTTGTCAGAGGTGAGTGGGATCAAAGCGAGCGGCCAGAAGAAGCTCATGCTCTTCACAGGCCGAGCCCACCCGGACCTGGCCAAGGAAGTAGCCGACAACCTCCACGTCGAGCTCACGCCGACGTCCGCGTACGACTTCGCCAACGGTGAGACGTTCGTCCGGTTCCTGGAGTCGGTCCGCGGCTCCGACGCCTTCGTGATCCAGAGCCACACGGCGCCCATCAACCAGTGGATCATGGAGCAGCTGATCATGGTGGACGCGCTGAAACGGGCGTCCGCCAAACGGATCACCGTCGTCGCGCCCTTCTTCGGCTACGCCCGCCAGGACAAGAAGCACCGCGGCCGCGAGCCGATCTCCGCCCGGCTGATGGCCGACCTGTTCAAGACCGCCGGCGCCGACCGCCTGATCGCCGTCGACCTGCACACCGCGCAGATCCAGGGCTTCTTCGACGGCCCCGTCGACCACCTGTTCGCCCTCGACCTGCTCGCCCAGCACTTCGAGAGCCGCCTCGACACCTCCCGGGTCACCGTCGTCGCCCCCGACGCCGGCCGCGTCCGCGTCACCGAACGCTGGTCCGACCGCCTCGGCGGCGTCCCGATGGCGATCATCCACAAGAAGCGCGACCCCGACGTCGCCAACGAGGTCAAGGTCTTCGACGTCGTCGGCGAGGTCAAGGGCCGCACCTGCGTCGTCGTCGACGACATGATCGACACCGGCGGCACCATCGTGAAGGCCGCCGACGCCCTCTTCGACCAGGGCGCCGCCAAGGTCGTGGTCGCCGCCACCCACGGCGTCCTCTCCGGCCCCGCCGTCGACCGCCTGAAGAACTCCCGGGTCTCCGAGGTCGTCCTGACCAACACCCTCCCCATCCCCGAGGACAAGCAGTTCGACAAGCTCACCGTCCTCTCCATCGCCCCCCTCGTCGCCCGCGCCATCAACGAGGTCTTCAGCGACGGCTCCGTGACCAGCCTCTTCGGAGGACACAGCTAGTACCGGGCAGCCGGTCTTCGCCGGTGTCGAGGGGATGCTCCGGCGCCGCCCGCCCTACCGTGCTGGCTTTGCGCGTCGCGGCCATCGGCTAGACTTGTTCAATCCGCGTAAGCCCCGGGTCGTCCAGTGCGGTGCCTGATCTGGAGCCGTACTCCCTGGGGAACGCAAAGAATCTTCGAGGCGCCTGACGCATCGAGCATCGCCTGATTCGCTCTGTCCGCAGCGGACGTCCATGCCGGACGGCCGTGGATCGCAACAACGAGGAGTTTTCGCCGTGTCCGAGGTACGCATTGCCGCCGAGCCGCGCACCGAGTTCGGTAAGGGTGCCGCGCGGCGCACCCGCCGGGCCGGCAAGGTGCCCGCCGTCCTCTACGGTCACGGCACCGACCCCCAGCACATCTCCCTGCCGGGCCACGAGCTGATGCTCGCGCTCAAGACCCCCAACGTGCTGCTGACCATCGAGGGCCTCGGCGGCGGGTCGGAGCTGGCGCTGCCGAAGGACGTGCAGCGCGACCCGATCAAGGGGTTCCTGGAGCACGTCGACCTGCTGCTGGTCAAGCGCGGCGAGAAGGTCGTCGTCGACCTGCCCGTCAACGTGGTCGGCGACGTGGTGGCGGGCGGGCGGCTCGTCCAGACCGAGGTGCAGATCTCGATCGAGGCGGAGGCGACGCACATCCCGCAGTCGGTGGACCTGGACATCACCGGCCTGGAGATCGACTCGCAGGTGCTCGCGAAGGACCTGAAGCTGCCCTCAGCCACCACGCTGGCCGCCGACGAGGAGACATTGATCGTCCAGATCGTGGACGCGACGGTCTCCACCGAGCCGGCCGCCGAGGCGGAAGGCGAGGAGGGCGAGGGCGAGGCCGCCGAGGGCGAGGGCGAGTCCGCCGCCGAGTAGCCCCCAAGAGCAATGCCACGGCCCCCGCGGGAGCATCCGCGGGGGCCGTCGCCGGTAAGGAGCAGTGGTGAACGCGGACGTCTGGCTGGTCGTCGGACTGGGCAACCCAGGGCCGTCCTATGCGGGCAACAGGCACAACGCCGGGTTCATGGTGCTGGACCTCCTGGCGGAGCGCGCGGGGGGGCGGTTCAAGTCGCACAAGGCCCGCGCGGACGTCCTGGAGGGACGGCTCGGCGGCGCGCGCGCGGTGCTGGCGAAGCCGCGGACGTTCATGAACGAGTCCGGTGGTCCGGTGAAGGCGCTCCGGGACTTCTACAAGGTTCCCGTCGAGCGGATCGTCGTCGTCCACGACGAACTGGACATCCCCTTTGGGGTGTTGCGGTTGAAGCAGGGCGGCGGTGATAACGGTCACAACGGTCTGAGGTCCATCACCAAGTCGCTAGGGGAGAAGGACTACCTACGTGTCCGATTTGGGGTGGGTCGTCCCCCGGGGCGGATGGACGCCGCCGCGTTCGTCCTGAAAGACTTCTCCGCCGTGGAGCGTAGGGATCTGGCCCTTGAGGTGGATCGGGCCGCCGACGCGGTGGAGGCGCTGGTCGGCGGGGGACTGGCCGCGGCGCAGAACACCTTCCACGCGAGCTGACCGGATTGGGACACGACCGCTTTGACGCGGAAGCCCGACTTGGGTCTGGCGTGATGGCAATGCGCTCGTAAGATGCATCACTAATGAGGTTCAGG
This sequence comes from Actinomadura graeca, assembly GCF_019175365.1. Taxonomy (NCBI): domain Bacteria; kingdom Bacillati; phylum Actinomycetota; class Actinomycetes; order Streptosporangiales; family Thermomonosporaceae; genus Actinomadura; species Actinomadura graeca. The sequence continues at coordinate 6,418,598 of NZ_CP059572.1, forward strand.
TTGTTTGTGAACCTGAAGCGCCCTTCAGCCGTCTTCGAGGTGGATCGAGCTTTCCGGGGCGCGCGTTACAAAGGTTGGTGAGGGCGTATGGCCGTCGTTGACAAGGTTCTATCCGAGTCACCGATCAGCCACGAGCAACGTCGCCACCAGTCGCAGAGCTGGAGTGGGTGGTACCGCCGGCTGGCCGGCGCCCTCGACTTCCTCAGCATGCTGGCGGCCGGGGTGATCGCGTTCGTGCTCCGCTTCCCGGGGGTGCCCAGCGATCCGACGGCGCCCTACGTGGCCCTGACCGTGGCGCTGCCCGTGCTGTGGGTGCCGATACTGATGCTGTGCCGGGCGTACCAGCCCCGGTACATCGGCGTGGGCTACGAGGAGTTCCACCGGGTTTTGCGCGCCGGGTTCGTCTTCACCGCCACGCTCGCGATCCTCGCCTACGCCACCAAGACCGAGGTCGCTCGCGGCTACGTGGTCATGGCCATGCCCCTCGGAACGTTCCTCGCCGTCGTCGCGCGGTATCGGTTGCGCAAGTGGCTCCACCGCAAGCGATGGAACGGCGAGTGCATGCGGCGGGTGGTGGCCGTCGGGCACCGCACGTCCGTGGCCGACCTGATCCGGCTGCTCCAGCAGAAGCGCTACCACGGGATGGACATCGCGGCGGTGTGCCTGCCGCCCGCGCTGGCGTCCGGGGAGGACGCCGTCAGCGAGGTGGAGGGCGTGCCGGTGCTGGGCGACTTCGGCCAGGCAGCCGCCGTCGCCGACCGGATCGGCGCGGACTCCGTCGCCGTCCTGGCGTGTCCGGAGATGGACGGCGTGGCGCTGCGCCGCCTGGCGTGGCAGATCGAGCGCGACGACGTCGAGCTGGTGGTGGCGCCCGCGCTGATGGACGTGACCGGCCCGCGGATCTCGATCCGCCCGGTGTCGGGGCTGCCGCTGCTGCACGTCGAGCATCCGGAGCTGGACGGCGGCCGCAAGGTGCTGAAGGGCCTGTTCGACAGGACGGCGGCGCTCGCGGGACTGTTCCTGCTGAGCCCGCTCATGCTGGTCGTCGCGTTCCTGATCAAGGTGACCAGCGCGGGCCAGGTGATGTTCCGGCAGGTCCGGGTGGGGCGCGGAGGCCGCGAGTTCACCGTGCTGAAGTTCCGCACGATGGTGCAGGACGCGGAGGCCCGCAAGGGCGCCCTGATGGAGAACAACGAGAACGACGGCGTCCTGTTCAAGATCAAGCGGGACCCGCGGATCACCCGGGTGGGCCGGTGGCTGCGCCGCTACTCGCTCGACGAGCTGCCCCAGCTCATCAACGTGGTGCGCGGCGACATGTCGCTGGTCGGGCCGCGTCCGCCGCTGCCGGAGGAGGTCGCCCAGTACGGCGGCGACGTCTACCGCAGGCTCGTGGTGAAGCCCGGACTGACCGGCCTCTGGCAGGTCAGCGGGCGCTCCGACCTCACCTGGGAGGAGTCGGTCCGGCTCGACCTGCGCTACGTCGACAACTGGTCGCTGGCGCTCGATCTGCAGATCATGTGGAAGACCTGGTCCGCGGTGTTCCGCGGTTCGGGCGCCTATTGAGGCGCCCCATCCTGGCACCCTGGCACAAGCCGTCATCGGGTATCCATGAGACTGTAGTTCGGCCGGGCCCCAGGGGGCCGGGCCGATAGAGAACTTTTCGAGTCGGGAACGTGATCGAGGGATGACGGACAGTGCCGCCCATGGGGGGACCACCCCCAGCGGTGTGGCGGCGGACGACCATGCGCTGGCGGCGGAGCTCGCCGCGACGGCCGGGCGTCTGCTGCTGGGCGTACGGGACGAGGTGGGCTTCGCCGACGCGCGGGCCCTCAAGGACACGGGCGACCTGCGGGCGCACGAGTACCTCATGGCGGCGCTGGCCGAGCGCTGTCCCGGCGACGCCGTCCTCTCCGAAGAAGGCCGCTCCTCGGTCGCCGGCAAGCGCGCGCAGGGCGACGGCCGGGCCCCGACCGCCAACACCGCCGACGCCGAGCGGCTCACCGCCGGGCGCGTCTGGATCGTGGACCCGCTGGACGGCACCCGCGAGTTCTCCGAGGAGGGCCGCCGCGACTGGGCCGTCCACGTGGCGCTGTGGGAACGTGACGCCGGCGGCGGCCGGCTGGTGGCGGGGGCCGTGGCGCTTCCCGCGCAGGGCCTGACGCTGCGGACGGACGCGACGGGCGGGGCGCTGCTCGTCCGGGACGACCCGGGGGAGCCCGGGACGTCGGGGCCGCGCGCCGGGAGCCGGTGCGGGCCGCCCCGCGAGGTGCCCCTGCACGCGCCCGCGCCCGACGCCGGGAAGCTGCGCGTCGCCGTGAGCCGCACCCGGCCGCCCGAGTTCGTCCGGCGGCTGGCGGCCGACCTGCGCGGACCGGGCTCCGGAGGCGATCCCGGCGGGATCGACGTGGAGCTGGTGCCGATCGGATCCGCGGGGGCGAAGATCTCCGCGGTGCTGCTCGGCGAGGTCGACGCCTACGTGCACGCGGGCGGCCAGTACGAGTGGGACTCGGCCGCGCCCGCGGCGGTCGCGCTCGCGTCCGGCGCCCACGCCTCGCGCGTGGACGGATCGCCGCTCGCCTACAACCGGGAGGACCCCCGGTTGCCGGATATCCTGGTGTGCCATCCCTCGTCGGCGCCGACGCTGCTGACCGGCATCCGGGACCTGGACGGTGCCCTGCCGTAACCGCCCCTCCGTCGCCCCGGCGGGACGAAAGCCCGGCGAGGAGACGTTCGATCCGGTGGGAAGGCGCTCCGCCGACCCCCGTGCCACCGGTGCATCCGCCCGACCAGCGTGGAGAGAGCCGTATACCATGCAGCGTTGCGATTACCTTCTATCCCAGCTAGACGTCCTCGAAGCCGAGTCCATCCACATCTTCCGGGAGGTGGCGGCCGAGTTCGAGCGGCCCGTGCTGCTGTTCTCGGGCGGCAAGGACAGCATCGTGATGCTGCGCCTGGCCCAGAAGGCGTTCTGGCCGGCGCCGATCCCGTTCCCGGTGATGCACGTCGACACCGGCCACAACTTCCCCGAGGTGATCGACTTCCGTGACCGGCGGGTCGCGGAGACGGGGGTGCGGCTGGTGGTCGCGTCCGTCCAGGAGTCGATCGACACCGGGCGGGTCGTGGAGGAGAAGGGGCGCCGCGCGTCCCGCAACCGGTTGCAGACCGTCACCCTCCTGGACGCGATCGAGTCGAACGCGTTCGACGCGGCGTTCGGCGGCGCCCGCAGGGACGAGGAGAAGGCCCGCGCGAAGGAGCGGGTGGTGTCGTTCCGGGACGAGTTCGGGCAGTGGGACCCCAAGAACCAGCGGCCTGAGCTGTGGAACCTGTACAACACCCGGATCTCCCGCGGTGAGCACGTCCGGGTGTTCCCGCTGTCCAACTGGACGGAGCTGGACGTCTGGGACTACATCCGGCGTGAGGAGCTGGAGTTGCCGTCCATCTACTTCGCGCACACCCGCGCGGTGTTCGAACGCGACGGGATGCTGCTGGCCGACCTGCCGTACGCCAACCGGGGCGACGACGAGCCGGCGTTCGAGGCGACGGTCCGCTACCGGACGGTCGGCGACGCGTCCTGCACGGGGGCGGTGAAGTCGTCGGCCTCGACGCTGGAGCAGGTGATCGAGGAGATCGCGGTGACGCGGGTCACCGAGCGGGGCCAGACCCGCGCCGACGACCGGGCGAGCGAGGCCGCCATGGAGGACCGCAAGAAGGAGGGCTACTTCTGATGGCCACCGTGCAGGGCACCCCCAAGAGCATGGACATCCTGCGGTTCGCGACGGCGGGCAGCGTCGACGACGGCAAGTCGACGCTGATCGGGCGGCTCCTGTTCGACTCGAAGTCGATCTTCGAGGACCAGCTGGAGTCGGTGGAGCGCACCAGCGCCGACCGCGGCGAGGAGTACACCAACCTGGCGCTGCTCACCGACGGCCTCCGGGCCGAGCGGGAGCAGGGCATCACGATCGACGTCGCCTACCGGTACTTCGCGACGCCGCGCCGCAAGTTCATCATCGCCGACACCCCCGGGCACATCCAGTACACCCGCAACATGGTGACCGGCGCGTCCACCGCCGACCTGGCGATCATCCTGGTGGACGCGCGCAAGGGCATCCTGGAGCAGTCCCGCCGGCACGCCTTCCTCACCACGCTGCTCCAGGTCCCGCACCTGGTGGTGGCGGTCAACAAGATGGACCTCGTCGACTACGACCAGGACGTCTACGAGCAGATCGTGGACGAGTTCACCGCGTTCGCCTCCAAGCTGGAGGTGACCGACCTGACGTTCGTGCCGATCTCGGCGCTGCACGGCGACAACGTGGTCGAGCGCAGCGTGAACATGCCGTGGTACGAGGGGTCGTCGTTGCTGCACCACCTGGAGCACGTCCACATCGCCTCGGACCGCAACCTGATCGACGTCCGGTTCCCGGTGCAGTACGTGATCCGCCCGCACGCCTCCACCGACCCCGACCTGCACGACTTCCGCGGCTACGCGGGGCAGGTCGCGGGCGGCGTGCTGAAGCCCGGCGACGAGGTCGTGCACCTGCCGTCCGGGCTGACCACGACGATCACGCACATCGACGGCCCGCACGGGCCGGTCGCGGAGGCGTACGCGCCGATGTCGGTGACGCTGCGGCTCGCCGACGACATCGACATCTCCCGCGGCGACATGATCGCCCGGCCGCACAACCGGCCGGAGTCCGCGCAGGACCTGGACGCGATGGTGTGCTGGATGACCCCCGACCGGCCGCTGTCGCCGCGGATGAAACTGGTGATCAAGCACACCACCCGCACGGCGAAGGCCATGGTCAAGGAGCTGCACTACCGGCTGGACGTCAACACCCTGCACCGCGACGAGCAGGCGGAGCGCCTGAGCCTGAACGAGATCGGCCGGGTCTCGCTGCGGGTGACGCAGCCGCTGTTCGTCGACGACTACGGCCGCAACCGGCTGACGGGGGGCTTCATCCTCATCGACGAGGCCACCCACAACACCGTCGCCGCCGGGATGATCACCAGCGCGCGGTAGCCGACGCGGAACCCGGCCCTGGCGTTGACCTGCGCGGCCAGGGCCGGACGCATCGGCGCCACCGGGCGCCGGTGCCGGTAACCTCGGGTGTCGATCCCCCGGCCCCGGTACCCGCCCCGTTTGGAGTCCCGTTGAACCTGCCCTCCCCCCGGTCCCCGCGCCTCCCGGCCGCCGCGTGAAGGCCCTCGTGCTGGCGGGCGGCGCCGGGTCCCGGCTCCGCCCGATCACCCACACCTCCGCCAAGCAGCTCGTCCCCGTCGCGAACAAGCCGGTGCTGTTCTACGGGCTGGAGGCGATCCGGGACGCGGGCATCCGCGAGGTCGGCATCGTCGTCGGCGACACCGCCGCCGAGATCCGCGAGGCGGTCGGCGACGGCTCGCGGTTCGGGCTGGAGGTCACCTACCTCGTCCAGGACGCGCCGCGCGGCCTGGCCCACGCCGTCCTCATCGCCCGCGAGTACCTCGGCGAGGACGACTTCGTCATGTACCTCGGCGACAACTTCGTCGTCGGCGGCATCGACGGGCTGGTGGAGCGGTTCCGGGCGGAGCGGCCGCGGGCCCAGATCATGCTCACCCACGTGTCCGACCCGCGCGCCTTCGGCGTCGCCGAGCTGGACATGGACGGCCGGGTCGTGGCGCTGGAGGAGAAGCCCGAGTTCCCCAAGAGCGACCTCGCGCTCGTCGGCGTGTACCTGTTCAGCCCCGCCGTGCACGAGGCGGTCGCGGCGCTGAAGCCGTCCCGCCGGAACGAGCTGGAGATCACCGACGCCATCCAGTGGCTGATCGACAAGGGCCACCGGGTCGAGTCCACGGTGATCACCGGCTACTGGAAGGACACCGGCAACGTCACCGACATGCTGGAGGTCAACCGGCTCGTCCTGGAGAGCGTCGAGCCCCGCGTGGAGGGCGAGGTCGACGAGGCCAGCGAGCTGATCGGCCGGGTCGTCGTGGAGAAGGGCGCGCACGTCACCGGGTCCCGGATCGTCGGCCCGGTGATCGTCGGCGCCGGCTCGGCCGTCCGCGACTCCTACGTCGGGCCGTTCACCTCCATCGACCGGGACTGCCGGGTCCTGGACAGCGAGATCGAGTACTCCATCGTCCTGCGCGGCGCGTCCATCGACGGCGTCGGCCGCATCGAATGCTCCCTCATCGGCCGCGAGGCGGAGGTCACGCCCGCGCCCCGAGTCCCGAAGGCCCACCGTCTCGTGTTGGGAGACCACAGCAAAGTGCAGATCAGCAGATGAGCGCGCGGCGGATCCTGGTGACGGGCGGGGCCGGATTCATCGGCTCCCACTATGTGCGGGACCTGGTCGGCGGGGCGTACCCGGCGTGGGCGGGCGCCGAGGTCACCGTCCTGGACAAGCTCACCTACGCGGGGAATTTGCGGAACCTGGAGCCCGTCGAGGGCGGGTACACGTTCGTGCACGGGGACGTCTGCGACGCGGAACTGCTCGCCGGCCTCGTGCCCGGGCACGACGTGGTCCTGAACTTCGCCGCGGAGTCGCACGTCGACCGGTCGATCGAGAGCGCCGGGGAGTTCGTGCGGACGAACGTCCTCGGCGTCCAGACCCTCATGCAGGCGTGCCTGGACGCGGGGACGCCGAGGATCGTGCAGGTCTCCACCGACGAGGTCTACGGCAGCGTCGACGAGGGCTCCTGGGACGAGGACGCCCCCCTCGCGCCGAACTCGCCGTACTCGGCCGCCAAGGCGGGCGGCGACATGATCGCCCGCGCCTACGCGCGGACCCACGGGCTGCCGGTCTCCATCACCCGCTGCGGCAACAACTACGGGCCGTACCAGTTCCCCGAGAAGGTCATCCCGCTGTTCGTCACCAACCTGATGGACGGCCGGACGGTGCCCCTGTACGGCGACGGCGGGAACGTCCGCGACTGGATCCACGCGTCCGACCACTGCCGCGGCATCCAGGTCGTCGCCGAGGCCGGCGAGCCCGGTGAGGTGTACCACATCGCCGGGACCGCGGAACTGTCCAACCTGGAGCTGACCCGGCGGCTCCTGGACGCGTTCGGCGCGGGCTGGGACCGGGTGGAGCGCGTCGAGGACCGCAAGGGCCACGACCGCCGCTACTCCCTGTCGGACGCCAGGCTCCGGCGCCTGGGCTACGCGCCCCAGGTCCCCTTCGAGGAGGGCCTCGCCGAGACCGTCCGCTGGTACGAGGACAACCGCGACTGGTGGGAGCCGCTCCGCAAGCGGTCGGAGGACGCGCGATGACCTGGTTCGTCACCGGCGCGGGAGGGATGCTCGGCACCGACCTCACCGCCCGGCTGGACGACGTCGTCGCCCCCGGGCGCGGCGAACTGGACATCACCGACGCGGCGGCGGTGGGGGAGGCCCTGCGGCGGCACCGGCCCCTGGTCGTCGTCAACTGCGCGGCCTGGACCGCCGTGGACGACGCCGAGACCCACGAGGACGAGGCGCTCGCGGTCAACGGCACCGCCGTCGAGGCGATCACCGCGGGCTGCGCGGAGATCGGCGCGCGGCTCGTCCACGTGTCCACCGACTACGTCTTCGACGGCACCGCCACGGCCCCCTACCCCGAGGAGGCCCCGACCGCCCCGATCAACGCCTACGGCCGGACGAAACTCGCCGGGGAACGGGCCGTGCTCGGCTACGGCCGCGGCTACGTCGTCCGCACCGCGTGGCTGTACGGGGCGCACGGCGGCAACTTCGTCCGGACGATGGCGCGGCTGGCCGCCGAGCGCGACACCGTCGACGTCGTCGACGACCAGGCGGGGCAGCCCACCTGGTCCGGCGACCTCGCCGACCGGATCATCGCGCTGGCGGGCTCCGGCGCCCCCGCCGGGATCTACCACGGCACCAACTCCGGCCGGACGACCTGGTACGGGCTGGCGCGCGAGGTGTTCGCGCTGCTCGGCCTCGACCCGGCCAGGGTGCGGCCGACGACCAGCGACCGGTTCGTCCGCCCGGCGGCGCGCCCGGCGTCCAGCGTCCTCGGGCACGCGCGCTGGGCCGAGGCCGGCCTGCCGCCCATGCGCGACTGGAAAGAAGCCCTTCAGGCTGCTTTCACCGCGATCACGGCCCCATCGGGCTCGCCAGGCGGCTCACCCGCTTGACCGCTGAAACTCCGTGAGGGGCCTGTCAGCCCAGCTTGGCGTAGTAGTCGAGGCAGGACTGGTAGTCGGGGAGGAGGCCGGCCCGGTGGGCCTCCTCCAGCGTCGGCGCCTCGGCGTCCTTCGGGGACAGGACGGGCTCGACGTCCGACGGCCACTCGATGCCGATCTCGGGGTCGAGCGGGTGGACGCCGTGCTCGCGGGACGGCGTGTACGGCTCCGAGCACAGGTAGATGACGGTCGCGTCGTCGGTGAGCGCCAGGAAGCCGTGGCCGACCCCCTCGCCGATGTACAGGCAGGCGCGGTTCTTGTCGTCCAGCCGCACCGCCTCCCACTGGGCGAACGTGGGCGAGCCCACACGGATGTCCACGACCACGTCCAGGATCGCGCCGCGCAGGCAGGTGATGTACTTCGCCTGCCCTGGCGGAACGTCCGCGAAGTGGATGCCGCGCAGGGCACCCTTGGACGAGATGGAGCAGTTGCCCTGGGCCAGGTTCAGGCTGTGCCCGGCATGCTGCCGGAGGTCGTCGCTCCGGAACCACTCATGGAACGACCCGCGCTCATCACCGTGCACGGGCGGGGTGAACATGTAAGTACCTTTGATGCCGAGTGGATCCACATGCGCAAGAATGCCACACGGTCCCCCGCAGAGATGGACGTCACACAGTGAGAGCACACTCTCCGCGTGCGCCCCACCTCGCCGCCGGCAGCGCGGCGGCGGCGCTCGTGGTCCTGACAGGCCCGATCCTGACGGGCCCGCCGGCGGCGGCCGCGCCGACGCCGAAGCCCACCCCCGCCGTGACCAGCACCGTTGCCGCGACGGCCGCGTTCCGGGCGGCCGATCCCCGGCTGGCCGTCCCCGCCGGGCTGGTCGCGGGCGTCGTCCACCCGGAGATCTGGTGGACGATCGGGGCCGCTTCCGGCCGCCCCCTGCTGTTCGCCCTCGACGCGCGGGGCCGCACCCGCGCCGCCTACACCCTCGCCGGCGCCGTCACCACCCGCCTCACCGCGATCACCATCGTGAAGAACGGGGCGGGCGAGTCCGGGCTGTTCGTCGGGGACCTCGACGAGGGACGCGCCGGGAGCCTCACCCTGCACCGCGTGCCCGAGCCCGCCGCGCTCACGGGCGGCACCCTCCAGGTGAAGTCGTTCAGGCTGCGCTACCCCGACGGGGGCCACCAGGGCGGCGCGCTGCTGGCCGACCCCGCCGAGAGCCGCGTCTACATCATCACCAGGGGCGCGACCGCCGCGGCCGTGTTCGCGCTGCCGGGAGTCCTCGGCCCGCAGGTGAACGAGCTGACCCGGCTGCGGACGCTGTCGTACCCCGTGCGCGGCGGCGAGTTCACCCGCGACGGCCGGGTCGTCCTCAAGACGACCCGGGACCTGCGGGTGCTCGGCGGGATCAGGGACAAGGCCGGGCAGGTCGTGCGGACGTCCGCCAAGATGACCGGCGCGGCGTTCGGGGTGTCCGCGGACGGCCGGCGCGCCGTCATGGCCGACCCTGGAACGCGCCCGGTCTTCCGCTCGATCGCGCTGCCCACCGGGGCGGCCTCCGCGACCGGCGCCGGGGTGCCGCAGCCGTCCGGCACGGTGTCCGTCAACGACCAGAGCTCGCCGGTGTCGTTCCCGTCCGAGTCGGGGCCGCCCGGGGGGCTGCTCGGCACCGGGGCGCTCATCGGGCTGGTGCTGCTAGGGCTGCTCAGCGGCGTGTTCTACGTGCGGGGACGCCGGAACCGTGGCTGACACCCGCACCCGCGCCGCCTGATCGTCCCCCGGTGCACCGGGCGGTGGGTCGCCGCCGCGCCTGCGCATCGTCTCCGCCCAGGCCACGAGCAGCAGCAGCCACACGCTGGAGACGTTGGCGGGCGCGGCCAGGCCCTCGGTGGTGATGCTGTCGGCCAGGAAGAAGCCGAGGATGCCGAGGAGCATCCCCGCGTCGGCGCGCAGCGTCCGGTGCCGGGCCAGCATCAGCAGGACGAACGCGAGCGTCAGCAGCAGCGTCACGAACGCCGCCGTGCCGACCGTCCCGTTGTCCACCAGCGCGTTGACGAACGCGTTGTGGCCGCCGCCGAGGCCGATGTCGTCGAGGAACAGCCCGCGCGAGGCGCCCAGCCCCCGCCCGAAGATCGGCTCCTCGGCGTAGGCCGTCATCGCCAGCGACCACAGGTCGGTGCGGGAGTTGAGCGAGGACAGGGTCTCGGCGGACTCGCCCCGCGCCACGAACGCCAGGATCGAGTCGGAGAACGCCAGCACGCCGAGGACGGCGACCGCGGCGCCCATCACCACCACGTCCACCCGGCCCTTCGGCCCGCGCGCCGTGGCCAGCATGACGACCAGGCCGAGCGCGGCGCCCAGCGCCGCGCCCCGCGTGCCGGTCGCGACGAGCGCGCCCGTCAGCACCGCCAGCGCCCCCACGTAGATCGCCGGATGCCAGAGCCGGTCGCGGGGGGTCGTCCAGCGGATCAGGTACCCGACGGTCAGCAGCACCGCGATGCCCAGGTACACGCCCGCCTGGACGGGGTGGACGTACAGCCAGTTGAAGCGCTCCTCGGTGAGGCGGGTGCGCGGGAACGGGTGCGCGACGCCGATGCCCACCGAGACGATCACGATGCCGATGAACACGTGCGCGAGGCGCCGCAGGTCCGCGAGCGTCGCCCGGGTGGCGAGGATGTGCGCCAGCAGCATCGTGATCATCAGCTGTGTGCCGCGGACCATGCCGAGCGACTTGAACGGCGACCACAGCGCCGAGAACGCGACGTAGGCGCAGAACATCCACGCCGCGAACAGCAGGCCCGAGATGCGCCGCGTCGGCGGCCGCAGGCCGAACCGGTACACCAGGTACAGCGCGGCCATGCCGTAGACGGCGACCTCGATCAGGACGGTCAGGTCGGCGCTGCCGCCCACCGCCTGGTCGACCTCGCGGCTGCGCAGCTTGTAGTCGCTGGCGAGCATGAGGGCGAGCGGCAGCGCGACGGCCCACCACCCGGCGCTGGGCGGTGGCGCCGCCCGGCGGGGGAAGATCCCTTTCACGGTCATGGGCGCCCTCACTGGCTCTAAAGACGTGTCCAAGAATACGGGCGGCGGGCCGGTAATCTGTCCGCTGTGAATCGAGCGACGTTGCCCGGCCCGGTCGTGTCCGCGGGCCGCAGTGTGATCCGCGGGTACGGGATGAGCACGGCCGCCCTGCGGCCCGGCCCCGACTTCCTCCTGATCGGCGCGAAACGGGGCGGGTCCACGTCGCTCTACTACACGCTGCTGGAGCATCCGAACGTGATGCCGCTGTTCCCGAACGCGCGGCTGCTGCCCAAGGACAACCACACCAAGGGCGTCCACTACTTCGACTCCAACTACGACAAGGGCGCCACCTGGTACCGGTCGCATTTCCCGACCTCGGGCCGCCGCTCCGGCAAGGTCGTGGGGGAGGGGTCGCCGTACTACCTGTTCCACCCCCTGGCGGCGGAGCGGGCCGGGCGCGACGTCCCGGAGGCGAAGATCCTCCTCGTCCTGCGGGACCCGATCGAGCGGGCTTTCTCGCACTACCGGGAGCGGCGCCGCCAGAACGCCGAGGACCTCGCGACGTTCGAGGAGGCCCTGGAGGCGGAGGCCGGGCGCCTGGACGGCGAGGAGGAGCGGATCGTCTCCGAGCCCGGCTACCTCAGCTACGCGCACGAGCAGCAGTCCTACCGGGCGCAGGGCGAGTACGCCCCGCACCTGCGGCGCTGGATGGAGCACTTCCCCGCCGAGCAGGTCCGTGTGCTGGCGGCCGAGGAGTTCTACGCCGACCCGCAGGCCGCCTGCGACGAGGTGGCGGTGTTCCTCGGCCTCGAACCGGCGCCGCTGCCCCCGTCGGCGGTCAAGGTGTGGAACGCGGCGCCGAGCCAGGACCTCGACCCCGCGACGCGGCAGCGTCTCGCCGAGCACTACGCGCCGTTCAACGCCGACCTGGAAGCGCTCCTGGGCCGCACGTTCCCCTGGACCCGCCCCTGACCCGTCCTGGGCCCGGCCGGTCCCCCGCGGGGGCCGGCCGGTGACTCAGAACGAGAACGAGCCGATGTGGCGGGTCCCCTTCGGCTCGCCGAGCAGCTCGGCGATGTCGGCGGGGAGGGGCATCGCGTTGTTGGCGTCGGCGCCCGGCGCGACGGCGTCTTCGAGGTCGCCTTCGGTGCGGGCGGCGGTCGCGGTGCCGAGGAACGCGCCCCGCGTCTCCTGCCCGGTCGCCGTCCGGAAGCGGCCAAGGTCGGCGAAGGAGTGCCGGGACCACAGGATCAGCGTGCGGGGGTTGGCGGCGTCCGGGCGGACGTAGACGTTGCCGTTCACCGTCAGGTTCATCTGCGCGGCGGTGCGCTCGCCGGTGTGGTCGGTGACGCACAGCAGGCAGGGGGTGTCCGGGCGGGCGTCGGCGAAGGTGTTGTTGCTCACCGTGGTCTTCCCGATCCGCCAGGTCATGGCCGGGTCCGGCCCCTTCTGGCGCGGGTCGCGGCCGGGCACACCCGGGTCGTCGCGGCGCCGCGGGTCCTGGACGAGGAAGACGGCGCGGCCGTTGCCCGCCATCGAGTTGTTCCAGATCCGGACGTCGGAGGTGTTGTTCACCTTCATCCCGTCGCCGGCGTTGCCGCTGATGACGTTGCCCGCGACCACCGCCTTCGCGCTCAGCTCCAGGGAGATGCCGTGGTGGGCGTTGCGCAGGATCCGGGAACCGGTGATCGTGATGTCGTAGACGGACTCGTCCATCCACAGGCCCTTGCCGAGGTTGTCGGCGACCGTGCTGTCGACCACCGCGACCTTGCGCGACCGGGTGATCTTGAAGCCTCCCGATACCGGCGAGTACTTGAACCGCTCCCGGTTGTTGTGGTCCAGGCGCACGCCCTCCAGCCGCAGGTCGTCGGCCGTGTTGGCGTGGATGCCGAGGAGCCCGTTGCCGGAGCTGGTGACGTGCCGGACGCGGCCGTGCGCGGCGACGACGGTGAGGCCGGTCGTCGCCGACTCGGTGACGACCACGTTCTCCACGGTGATCTTCGGAGCGGTGGCCCGGACCGTGGCGATGTCGGGCAGCGACGTCGCGTAGCGGCGCACCCCGATGCCGCGCAGGGTGCTCCCCTCGCTGTCGATCGTGATGGCCTTGCCGAGCGTGCTCGCGCGGACGTCGTGGCCGCGCGGGTCGGAGCCGACGTAGAGGCGCGAGCCGCCCTCGTCGACGTAGAAGGTGCCGGGCCCGACCTCGTCGCGGGACCCGACCTGCTTCTGCGGCGCCCCGTCCAGCCAGAGCTGGTCGGGGTGGGAGGCCATCGGATGCCGGGGGGAGACGAACTGGAAGTCGACGTCCGAGCTGGGCCGCGCCCCGGGCGTGTAGGTGGGGCTGGAGTCGAACCGGGCGGTCCAGCCGCCGTGCACCCAGGCGTCGCCCTCGGCGGCCCATCCGGAGACGCGCGAGCTGCCGTCGAACCAGACGGCCTCGCGGGGGTGGGACTGGATCGTCAGCCGCTTGCCGCGCGGGACGGTGACGCTCTCGTGGTAGACGCCGCCGCGCAGCACGATCGTCCCGCCGGCGGGGGCCTTGCCGATCGCCCTGCCGAGGGTGCGCAGCGGGTGCTTGCGCGTGCCCTGCGCCCCGTCGTCGCCGGACGGTGAGACGAACACGGCCCCGTCCGGGACCTTGTAGGACGTGCTGCCCACGGGGGCCGCGCCGGGCCGCGCGGGCAGCGACGACACCGGTGCCTTCCCGTCCTGCCGCGGGATCTGCCAGCCGAGGAAGCCGACGCTCACGATCACCGGCAGTGCGAGCACCCGGACGATCGTCGTCCGGTTCGAGCTGTGCGGCATGGTGAGACTCCCTACCCCCGGAAAGCCCTGACATAAGGAACGTACCGACCACGGGGCCGTCCGGCCACTCCAGTCACCGTTCCGGTCTCCCGCGGGGGGCGACCCCCGCACCCCCGGAACTGCTCTGTTTCTTGCGGGGGGCGACCCCCGCACCCCCGGAACTGCTCTGTCTCTTGCGGGGGGCGACCCCCGCACCCCCGGAACTGCTCTGGGTCGCGGGGCTCAGGGGTGCAGCGCTCCCGCGAACAGCGCGGCGCGGTGCTGGGCGTCGAACTTGACCCCCAGCGCGACCGACTTGTAGCCGGCGGGCGGGATCTCGAACGCGTAGGACGCCTTCTTGTCCTTGCCCGGCGCCACCGTGCCGTAGAAGTCGTTGATGTTCGCGTACGACGTGGGCTTCGCCTCGGCCTTGCGGGGGCCGTACTTGGCCACGACGCGGACCTGGTTGAGGTCCAGCGGCTTGGCCGACCCGTTCGCGAAGCTCAGCGTGAAGATCGTGAGCACCCGCCCGGCGATCTGGCCGGGGCCGTCCGCCTTGTTCTTGACGTAGCGGATGCCGCTGATCTTCACGGTGATCTTGTCGTTGTAGGTGACGGGCTTGCGCAGGCCGGTGGAGGACTTCAGGTCCAGCGCGCCCGGGGCCGCGTTCGCCGACGACTCCGGCTGCGTGCTCGGCGGGGGCGGCGGCGCCTGCTTGCCCGAGGACTTGTCCCCGCCCCCGCCGCATCCGGCCAGTGCGAGCGCCAGGGCCAGCGTCGCGGCCGTCGCGACGGGTCCCTTCGGCAGGCGGGATCCTCGGTCGGACATGCGGCTCTCCTCGAATGTGGTCGGACTGGGAAAGTCAAGGGCGGAGGGCGGGCCCCGTGCGAAACCGGCCTGGGGGTGACCAGTGTAGTGCGGTGACTCCGTTACCCTGCCTTTACTCGCGTGTCCGTTGGGGGGCACGGGAGCGGATGGCAGGGGAACCACCCAGTGAGACTTGTACCTTCGCATTGGCGTGCCTCGCGTGCACGCAGAACGGCCACAGCCGCCTTCACCGCCTTTTCGCTGGCGCTGGTGGGCGGCTCGGCCCTGACCGCCGCCCCGGCAGGCGCGGACATCGACCCCCCGGCCGGGACGCCGCCCACCGTGAGCGCCGATCCGCTGCCGACGTGGCAGGTCAACGGCGTCGTGTGGAGCATGGCGACGGTCGGGACGACGGTCTATGCGACCGGGAACTTCACCAAGGCGCGTCCGCCGGGGGTCGCCGTGGGCGGCGCCGGTGAGGTGACCCGGAACAACATCCTGGCGTTCGACCTGACCACCGGGAACTTGATCACCTCGTTCGCGCACTCGCTGAACGGCCAGGGACTGCGGATCGTGGCCTCGCCGGACGGCAAGCGGGTGTACGTCGGCGGTGAGTTCACCACGGTCGACGGCAAGGCCCGCCAGCGCCTGGCCGCCTTCGACACCGCCACCGGCGCGCTCGTCGAGGGCTTCGCGCCCCAGGTGGGGTCGATCGTGCGGGGCATCGCCGCGACGGACACGACCGTGTACTTCGGCGGGAACTTCTTCAACGTCAACGGCAAGTCCCGGACGCGCCTCGCCGCGGTGAACGCCTCCAACGGCGCCAACGTCGACACCTGGCGTCCCACCGCGGACGACGACGAGGTCTACGCCCTGGCCATGGCTCCGGGCAATGAGCGCGTGCTCATCGGCGGGCGCTTCCAGAAGCTCAACGGGGCGGCGCAGGTCGGCGTCGGAGCGGTGAACACCACCAACGGCGCGTCGCTGCCGTGGAACAGCAAGCCGGTCCCGACGAAGAAGGACAGCACCCACTTCTCGTACGTGACGGACCTGTTCGTGTCCGGTGACACCGTCTTCGGCGCCGCGGACGGTGAGGGCGGGCACTGGTTCGACGGGCGGTTCGCCGCCAAGGCCGCCACCGGCGACCTGGTCTGGCTCGACAACTGCTACGGCGCCACCTACGGGATGTTCGTCCAGAACCAGGCCGTCTACAGCGTCTCGCACGCGCACGACTGCTCCTCGCTGGGGGCGTTCCCGGAGACGAAGCCGCAGTCGTGGCACCGTGCGCTCGCCGAGACGACCTACCCGACCGGCACCGACCAGGCGCCCCCCGGCGCCAACAGCAACTACAGCGGCCAGCCGATCCCGAGCCTGCTGCACTGGTTCCCGACCGTCGCGCAGGGGACGTTCACCGGGCAGTACCAGGGGGCCTGGTCCGTCACCGGCAACGACGCCTACGTCGCCCTGGGCGGGGAGTTCCCCAAGGTGAACGGCAAGGCCCAGCAGGGTCTCGTCCGGTTCGCGCTCAAGGCCGGCGCGCCGAACAAGGCCGGTCCGGTCGCCGCCGATCTGGGCACCCCGGTCGCGAAGAGCATGGCGGACGGCAGCGTCCGCGTGTCCTGGAACACCACCTGGGACATGGACAACGCGTCCCTGAAGTACGAGGTGTTCCGCGACAGCGGGACGACGCCCATCGGCACGGTCGAGAAGGCGTCCACATTCTGGGACCAGCCGAACGCCGCGTTCTTCGACAAGAGCGCTCCGTCCGGCGCCCACACCTACAAGATCCGCGTGGTGGACTCGGCGGGCAACGCCGTGACCGGCGCCGCGTCCAACGCGGCGACGCCGGGGAGCGGCACCCCCGGCCCGTACGCGGGGGAGATCACCGGTGACGGCGCGAGCGCCTACTGGCGCCTCGGCGAGAGCAGCGGCCCCGGATTCGACTACGCGGGCGTGAACGACCTCACGATCGGCACCGGCGTGGTGCGCGGCCAGGCCGGGGCGATCTCCGGCGACGCCGACCGGGCGCTGGCGTTCAACGGCACCTCCTCCGGGACGGCCGGCAGCGGCGCCGCGCCCACCCGGCAGGGCTTCAGCGTCGAGGCGTGGGTGAAGACCACCTCCAAGTCCGGCGGGAAGATCATCGGGTACGGGAACGCCGCGTCCGGGCTCAGCGCGAAGTACGACCGGCACCTGTACATGACCAACGACGGGCGGGTCGTGTTCGGCGTCTACCCGGGCGCGACGAAGACCGTCCAGAGCGGCACCGGGTTCAACGACGGCAAGTGGCACCACGTGGTCGGGACGCTCGACGGCGGCGCCGGGCTCAAGATCTTCGTGGACGGCGCGCAGAAGGCCGCCGACCCGGCCGCGAAGACGGCCGAGACCTACGCGGGCTACTGGCGCGTCGGCGGCGACAACCTCAGCGGGTGGCCGAACAAGCCGACCAGCAACTTCCTCAGCGGGACGCTGGACGAGGTCGCCGTCTACCCGCGCGCGCTGACGGCGGCGGAGGTGACGCGGCACCACGGCCTCGGCACCGGCACCGTCCAGCCGAACCAGCCGCCGACCGCCGCGTTCACCTCGTCCTGCGACCAGCTCGCATGCACGTTCGACGGGTCGGGCTCCGCCGACGCCGACGGGTCCGTCGCGGGCTACGCGTGGGACTTCGGCGACGGGCAGACCGGGACCGGTGCCAAGCCGTCCCACACCTACGCGTCGGCCGGGGAGTACACGGTCAAGCTGAAGGTGACCGACGACCGGGGCGCGGCGAACGAGGTGCTGCACACCGTCGCGGCCAAGTCCAGCACGCTCGCGGCCGACGAGTTCGGCCGTACCGTGACCGGCGGGTGGGGCAGCGCCGACACCGGCGGCGCCTGGACCCGGAACGGCTCGGGCGGCGTGCTGTCCGTGGGCGGCACCGGGCACATCGAGCTGGGCGCCCCCGGCAACAGCGGCGGCGGCTACCTCAACGGCGTCTCGTCCGCGGACACCGACCTGACGTTCACCGCGGCACTGGACAAGGAGGGCACCGGCAACGGCGTCTACCTGGCGGCCATCGGACGGCGCGTGGGAACCGAGGGCGACTACCGGGCCAGGCTCCGGCTGCGCCCGTCCGGGGTGGTGTCCCTCAAGCTCAGCCGCCTGGGCGCGGGCGGTGCCGAGACCGACATCGTCGCGGAGCAGACCGTCGCCGGGCTGACGTATGAACCCGGCAAGCGGCTGCACGTGCGGCTCCAGGTGACGGGCACCTCGCCCACCACGCTGAAGGCCAAGGCGTGGGCGGACGGGGCGGCCGAGCCGGACTGGCAGCTCACCGGAACCGACGCGACCGCCGGGCTGCAGTCCGCGGGCTCCATCGGCGTATGGACCTATCTCGCGGGTAACACCACCAACGCACCCGTCGTGGTGTCGGTGGACGATCTGCGGGCGGTCCGCGTCGCCGATTGACGGAAATCACCGGACATCGGTGGAGAAATCGCTGACGCATGAAAGCGCCCCGGGGTTGACATCCCGGGGCGTCTTTCTTTTCCGCGACGTCGATGACTTCGATCACCAAGGCGCCCGAAGTCGCTTGTTCCATGAATTCGGTCACGATTTCATAAGGGCGCCGATGCGCCGTCCGGGGAGACCGCTAGGCTCTCCAGATCCAGAGTGGCCGTAGGGGTCACAAGGGTCTGATGGGCTAGGGGATCCGACTCGTGAAAGCTCTAATGCGACAGCGCCGGGCGGGCGTGCGCGCGGGTCTGGCGGCCGCCGCGACCCTCACGCTCGCGGGCGCGTCCTTCATGCCGGCGACGACCGCCGGCGCCGACACCGTGCCGCCGAGCGGCACGCCGACGACCGTCAGCGCCGATCCGTTGCCGACGTGGCAGGTCAACGGCGTCGTGTGGAGCATGACGACGGTCGGGACGACGGTCTACGCGACCGGGAACTTCACCAAGGCGCGTCCGCCGGGGGTCGCCGTGGGCGGCGCGGGCGAGGTCACGCGCAACAACATCCTGGCGTTCAACCTGGCCACCGGGAACCTCATCACCTCGTTCGCGCACTCGCTGAACGGCCAGGGCCTGCGGATCGTGGCCTCGCCGGACGGCAAGCGGGTGTACGTCGGCGGCGAGTTCACCACGGTGGACGGCAAGGCGCACAACCGCCTCGCCGCGTTCGACACCGCGACCGGCGCCCTGGTCGACGCCTTCGACCCCAAGGTCGGCAACATCGTCCGGGGCATCGCCGCGACGAACTCGACCGTGTACTTCGGCGGGAACTTCTTCAACGTCAACGGCAAGTCCCGGACGCGCCTCGCCGCGGTGAACGCCTCCAACGGCGACAACGTCGACACCTGGCGCCCGACGGCCGACGACAACGAGGTCTACGCCCTCGCGATGGCGCCCGGCAATGAGCGCGTCCTCATCGGCGGCCGCTTCCAGAAGCTCAACGGCGCCCAGCACGTCGGCATCGGCGCGGTGAACACGACCACCGGCGCGTCCCTGCCGTGGAGCAGCAAGCCGATCCCCACCAAGCTCGACAGCACCCACTTCTCCTACGTCACGGACCTGTTCGTGTCCGGTGACACCGTCTTCGGCGCCGCGGACGGCGAGGGCGGGCACTGGTTCGACGGGCGGTTCGCCGCCAAGGCCGCCACCGGCGACCTGGTCTGGCTCGACAACTGCTACGGCGCCACCTACGGCGTCTTCTCGCAGGGCCAGGCGCTCTACAGCGTCTCGCACGCGCACGACTGCTCCTCGCTCGGCGCGTTCCCCGAGACCAGGCCGACGACGTGGCACCGCGCGCTCGCCGAGACCAAGGTCGCCACCGGTACCGACAAGGCGCCTCCCGGCTCCAACAGCAACTACCGCAACCAGCCGATCCCGAGCCTGCTGCACTGGTTCCCGACCCTGTCCCAGGGGACGTTCACCAAGCAGTACCAGGCGGCCTGGGCCGTCACGGGCAACGACGACTACGTCGCGATGGGCGGGGAGTTCCCCAAGGTGAACGGCAAGGCCCAGCAGGGCCTCGTCCGGTTCGCCGTCAAGGCCAAGGCGCCCAACAAGACCGGCCCGGTGAAGGCCGACCTGGCCGCGCCGACCGCGTCGAAGTCGTGGATGTCCACGCAGATCAAGGTGTCCTGGAAGACCACCTGGGACCAGGACAACGAAGCGCTCACCTACGAGGTCCTGCGCGACGCCGGCACCACGCCGCTCACCACGATCACGAAGAACTCCTCGTTCTGGGTGCGGCCCACGCTGACCTTCACCGACACCAACCCGCCCAAGGGCTCGCACACCTACCGCATCCGCGTGAAGGACGCGCTGGGCAACACGCTCACCAGCGCGGCCTCCGCGTCGGTCGGCTGACCGGGCCCCCGCCCGTCAGAGGCCGTACGGCCTGACCAACAGGAACACGCCCCGGCAATGCCGGGGCGTGTTCCTCGTCTTGGGCCCGCCGCCGCTCAGCGGCCGCGGGCCCGCAGCACAGGCGCCGTCTCTCAGGGGACGTGCGGGCCCAGGGACCGCAGCACCTCGCTCAGCCGCGCCTTCATCGGCGCGTCGTGGTCGGCGTCGGACCGCAGCGCCACCCGCTTCAGCCAGAACTCCGCGGCCTCCGCGTGCCCCCGGCCGGCCCCCGGGCTCGACGGCTTGCCGAACACCGTGGTGTGCGTCGCCTCGTAGTAGACGAGGTCGGCGCCCGGCGGCGCCCACGCGGCGTCCTCCCAGTCGATCAGCCACGGCTCGCCGGGCCCGCAGTGGCGCAGGTTCCACGCCGTGAGGTCGCCGTGCATCGGTACCCAGTGCGCCGGCACCTCCTGCGGACGGGGCAGCACCTCCTTGAGCCGCCGCTGGAGGTCCGTCAGCAGCGGCTCCAGCGCGACGCCGCGGACCGGGCGGGCGGGCCGCGGCGGCATCGCCTCGATGACCATCCAGTGCCAGCCGGCGGTCTCCCCCCGGTCCAGCACCCGCGGCACCCGGAACCCCTCCGCCCGGCCTCCCGGGAACGCCGACAGGGCCCGTTCCTCGCGGTCCAGCTCGCCGGGCTCGTCGCGGAGCTTGAGGAAGCCCACGGGCCTGCCCGAGCGCAGCAGGACGGCCGCCAGCCCCGTCCGTGACGCCTGCGGGCGCTCGTAGAGGGCCAGCCCGTCGAACGGCCCGACGCGGGTCGCCAGCGCCTCCCAGCGCTCCGGGCCTCCCGGCGGTTCCCAGCGGACGCGCGGCCCGGGGACGACGCGCGTCCCGAACGCCGCGACCGCGCCGTACAACGCCCACTGCGCGGCCAGCGCCACGGTCTTGGAGCGCGTGATCAGCGACACGCCCGCGAGCGCGCCGCGCCGCGACCGGGCCGGGATGAGGACGTTCCGGGTCCCCATTCCGGGCCGGATGAACTCGTGGCCGGATGTGGCCATCCCGTGCCCGGCTCCCGCGGGCGGGGTGCCCGCGGGCTCGGCCTTCTCACGCTCCGTCATCGTCCGCTCCTCACTTCGCGCGCACGGTCTTGCGGGTGAGCCTGCGCTCGGCGAGGTCGGAGCAGAGCCGCTCGTACGCGGCCGCCACGTCGTCCCAGACGTACCGCTCGGAGGCCCGCTTGCGCGCCGCGTCGCCCCGGTCGGCCGCGGCGCCGGGGTCGGCCTCGGCCGCCTCGATCCGCTCGGTGAGCTCCGCCGCGTCGCCGAAGAACCGGCCCGCCTCCTCGCCCAGCACCTCGCGGTTGAAGTTCACGTCGTAGGCGAGCACGGACGCCCCGGCCCCCATGGCGCGCAGCAGCGACGGGTTCGTCCCGCCGACCGAGTGCCCGTGGACGTAGGTCAGCGCGCCCGCGTACAGCGCGTCCAGCAGGTCCTGATCCCACACGCCGCCGAGGAAGGTGATGCGCGGATCGTCGCCCGCAAGCTCTTTGACACGGTTGGTGTACTCGTCGGCATAGGGGGCCGACCCTACGACGACCAGCGGCTTGCGCGCGCTGCTCCGCCGGTACCCCTCGACGGCCAGGTGCACGTGGTTCTCGGGTTCGAACCGTGCCACGACCAGGTGGAACCCGCCCGGCTCGTAGCCCGCCTCCGCCAGCTTGGCGGTGTCGGTACAGGCGAGGATCGGCGCGCCGTAGGGGATGAACACCGACGCCGCGCCGAACTTCTCGCGGTAGTACTCCTGGATGCCGACCGCGTCGGCGATCAGGGCGTCCGACCAGCGCACCGCCATGGATTCGGCGGCACGGTAGTAGCGCTGGCCTGTACCGCTCCACTTGGTGCGCTTCCACTCCAGGCCGTCGACGTGCGTGGCCACCGGGATCCGCAGCGTCCGCAGCACCGGCAGCAGCGGCGCGTTCGCGGCGTTGAACACCAGCGCCACGTCGGCGCCCTCGCGGGCGATCTTGCCGCGGAACGCGTGCAGGACCGACAGGCCGGTGTGGCTGAGGGTCTCGGCCACCTTCTTCTCGATGGCGGGGAGATAGATGAGCCGCATCCCCAGGTACTCGGGTTCGGGATGGCGTTCGCCACGACAGTAGACCATCACCTCATGGCCACCCGCCGCGAGCCGCTTGCCTATCTCCTCCACCGCCGTTTCGAAGCCGCCGTATCGCGCAGGTACTCCGCGTGTACCTACCATGGCGATGCGCACTCTGACCCCCACTCTGTTTGCAGGACGCTCTCGTTACGATCCGCACAGATTATGCGCAAGGGGCGTCGCACGTCTTGGTGGCAAATAACAGTTAATCTGAAGGTTGCGGGAGACTGGTGCCCTGGATAGGTCAGGGTGCCTGGAGGAGGGCAAGTGGCCGAACGGGACGCACGTTCCACGGTGGTGCTGGCGCACCCGTCACCCGACCTGTACGGCTCCGACCGGACTTTCATCGAGTCGGTGCGGGGGCTCGCGGCCGAGTGGCGCGTCGTCGTCACGCTACCGGAGGACGGGCCGCTGTCGGCGGTGCTCCGCGACGCGGGCGCGGAGATCGTCGTGCTGCCGGTGCCCGTCCTGCGCAAGGCGTACCTGACCCCGGCCGGGCTCGTGCGGCTGATGTTCGCCGCCGCCCGCGCCCTGCCCCGCGCCCGGCGGCTGCTGCGCCGCGAGCGCGCCGCCGCCCTCTACGTCAACACCGTGACGCTCCCGTTCTGGCTGCTCGCCGGACGGCTCGCCCGGGTCCCCGCGCTCTGCCACGTCCACGAGGCCGAGGACGGGATGCCGCGCCCGATGCGGACGCTGCTGTACGCGCCCCTGCGCCTCGCGCGCTCCGTCGTCGTCAACAGCCGGGCGAGCGCCGCCGCGGTCGGCGGCTCCGGCACCCAGATGATCTACAACGGCGTCGACGGGCCGCCGGACGAGCCGGCGCCGCCGCGGGCGGAACCGGGCCCGCCGGCCAGGATCGTCCTGGTGGGACGGCTGTCACAGCGCAAGGGGTCCGACATCGGGGTCAAGGCCGTCCAACTGCTGCGGCAGCGGGGGTACGAGGTTAACCTGACACTGGTCGGCAGCGTCTACCCTGGTTACGAGTGGTTCGAGGAGGAGCTGAGGACCCTGGTCGGTGACGACGGCTCCGTGGTCTTCGCGGGCTTCCGCTCCTCGGTCTGGAATTCGTTCGCCGAGGCGGACATCGCGATCGTGCCCTCGCGCGTCGAATCCTTCGGGAACGGCGCGGTCGAGGCGATGCTCGCCGGGCGTCCGGTGGTGGCCTGCGCCACCCAGGGCCTCGTCGAGATCTTCACCGACGGCGACAACGGTGTCGTCGTCCGGCCGGACGATCCCGCCGCCCTGGCGGACGGCGTCGCCCGGCTGCTGGACGACTGGGACGGCGCCCTGGCGATGGCCAAGCGGGCCAGGGCCGACGCCGCCCTGCGGTTCGGCACGGACCGCTACCACCGCGAGCTGCGCGCGGCCGTGCACGGCCTGACCGCGGCCCCATCAGCGACCTTGCCCCCGGCCTCCTGAGGACTCACCACCCGATGACAGCACAGACCCCCGCCACCCCGGAGATCAGCCTTGTCGAGGCCGTCTGGCGCTACCGGCTGATGTCGCTCATCATCGTGCTGGCCTGCGTCCTGGCGTCCGTCGCGGCGACGCAGATCCTGTTCGGCAGCGCCACGGCCACCGCCAGGTTCGCGGTCACCGACCCGACGAACAACAACAACGCGCTGCGGATGGGCGTCGTCTCCGGCCAGGGGTACGCCACCTACACCGCGCAGCGGGCGGCGTTCGCCGGGTCCACGCCCGTGATGGCCCGCGCGGCCCAGCTCGTCCGGGAGAAGCGCGGCCCCAAGCTGACCGGTGAGCAGCTGCGCGGCCGGGTCAAGACCTCCAGCAAGCCGGACGGCGGCGTCGTGATCGTGACCGCGACCGGCGCGAGCATGACCGAGGCCGCGGTGATCGCCAACTCGGTCCTGCAGGCGTACCAGGACGTGACGATCTCCACCAACACCGGCAAGCTGGACGAGCAGATCAAGAGCATCAAGTCCCTGCAGACCAAGGTCACGCAGGACATGGAACTGACCCAGGCCGGGAGCCGCTCCTACCGGCTGCTCGCCGCGCAGCTCACCAAGCTCCAGTCCGAGGAGAGCGGGCTGCTGTCGGCCCGGTCCAAGACCAACGACGGCGTCCAGTTCCTCGACACCGCAGACCCGTCGGCGCCGACGCCCAGCAAGCTGCCGCAGAACGGGGCGATCGGCCTCGCCCTCGGCGTGATCATCGCGTGCGTCGTGTCGTTCCTGCGGGCGTCGGCCCGTCCGCGGCGGCCCGCGGGCGGTCCGGTGGCCGCCGACGGGCCGCTCCCCGACCTCGGCGGCGCGCCGGCCGCGCCCGGCTTGGCACTCGGCGGCGGCCAGGGGCCCGCGGAGGTCCCGGAGCTTCCCGCCGGGCGGTCCTACCAGGGCCGCAGGCACATCTCCGACGTGCGGGTGGGCGGGCTGCCGCCCGAGGGACGCGACGCGCTGCGCGAGCGGCCCGAGGAGTCCGCCGCGCCGTCGTCCGGGCGGGGACGGGGCACGCACCGCTCCCGTTCGGTCCCCGCCACGCCGTCCGCGTCCGCGACGCAGGCCGTCCCGGCGACGGCGCCGGCGACTCCGCCGCCCCCGGCCCCGGCCCCGTCCGGCGACCGGGGCAGGTCCCGGCTCAACGGGTCGGGCTCCTCGGGGTCGGGGTCCCGGGGGACGCGGGGCGGCGGCAGCGGATCGTCCACGCCGGGCAAGGCTCCGCGCGGCAAGGGCACCCGCGCCAAGCCCCCGCCCGGTGAGACCCCGTCCGACCCTGAGAAGGGCCCGGCCTCCGACCTGCCCGTCGACCTGTGGGCGGACGGCGGGGGCGACCCGACCCGCACCGCCGAGGACCCGGCGTCCCTCCTCGGCGGCAAGGGCCCCTCCTCCGGGACCTCGTCCTCCGGCAAGTCCTCCTCCGGCAAGCCCTCCTCGGGGAAGCCGGAGCAGGGCAGCGGGTCCGGCAAGGGAAAAGGCGACACGTCCCTGATGCACTACGACGTGGACAGGTGAACCAGGCCCCTTCAGGGCGGGGCGTGGGCGGGGCCGGAGGGCTCCGCGGCAAGGCGGGCCGGCTGCTGGCGTCGGCGGGCGGCGCGGTCACCGTCCAGTTCGTCACGGCGGGCGGCAGCCTGGTCGTCCAGGCGCTGTGCGCGCGGACGGTCGGCCCCTCCGGGTACGGCGCCTACGCGCTGTTCGTGTCCGTCCTCGTCATGATCACGGCGGTGCAGACGAGCTGGGTGGGCGACAGCCTCACCGTGTTCGACCGGTTCGACCCGCGCATCCGGGGCGCGCTGCTGCTGTCGGTGTGCGTCACGGTCGGCGCGGGCGCGGTGGCGGGCGCGGCCGTCACCGCGGTGATGGGCCTCGCGGGCCCGGCCGGGATCGGGATGTTCGCGCTGCTGGTGGCGCTCTGGCTGCTCAACGAGACCGGGCGGCGGATCTTCACCGCGCGGATGGAGTTCTGGCGGCTGGCCCTCAACGACACCTCCTACCTGGTGGTGACGCTCGGAACCCTCGGCGGCGCGCTGGCCCTCGGGGCGGCCGCCTCGCTGGAGCTGATGCTGGCCGCGATGTGCGCTGGCTGCGCGGTCTCCATCGTGCTGGCCCGGCTGCGGCTGCCGGCGCCCGAGTACGCCCTGGCCCCGATGCGCGGCACCGCGTTCCGGGAGATCGCCGGGTTCGCCGTGTGGCGGTCGGTGCAGGCGGGGCTGCGGCCGGGGTCGCTGCTGCTCGCCCGCGTCATGATCGCCGCGTTCGCGTCGACCGCCGCGCTGGCCGGGATCGAGGCGGCGCGGCTGCTGCTGGCGCCGGCGCTGACGTTCGTCAACGGCGCCGGCGGGTTCCTGCTCGGCGACTTCGCCAAGGCCGAGCGCACCGGTGAGCCCATGCCCGCCCGCCGGGCGGTGCGCGTCTGCGTGCTGCTGTCGGTGATCGCGCTGGTGATGAGCCTGGCGGGGATCCTGCTGGTCGACTGGCTCGGCCCGCTGGTCACCGGCGGGTCGTTCGCGGTGGACCGGGTGGCGCTGGTCGGCTGGGGCGTCTACGCGGTCTGCTTCGCGTGCACACTGCCGCTGGCCAGCCTGGCGACGGCCCGGAAGATGTCCAGGGCCGTGTTCACCGTCCGCGGGGTGGAGAGCGCGAGCGGGCTGGTGGTCCTGCTGGTGCTGCTGATCACCGATCCGGGCCACGCGTCCATCGCCCCCTACTGCCTGGGCGCGGGCGGGTTGGTCTCGGCGGCGATGCTGTGGCGGACGCTGCGCAGGACCGACCCCGTCCCGGAGGAGCGGCCGCCGGCCCCCCACCCGGAGCAGGGGTCAGTGGACGAGCTGGTCGGCTGAGGCGTCCCGCGCCGCGTCCCCGCCGTCCCCGGCCCGGGTGGACCGGGAGCGCTGGACGAGCCAGAAGGCCACGGTCGCGGAGGCCAGCGTGACCATGGTCCAGGCCAGCGGCACCGCGCCGAGGCCGAACATCTTCAGCGCCGACGCGACCAGCACCAGTGCGAGGACGCGGCGGATCAGGCCGCCGGGGGCGCGGGAGGAGACCTTCGAGCCGAGGTAGACGCCGGGGACCGAGCCGACGAGCAGCGCGGCGGTGACCTCCATCCGGAAGTCGCCGAACAGCAGGTGGCCGAGCGCGGCGGCGAACACCAGCGGGACCGCCTGGAGCAGGTCCGTGCCGACGAGCTGGTTGGCCTTGAGCGCCGGGTACAGGGCCAGCAGCGCGACGATGATCAGCGATCCGGAGCCGACCGAGGTGATCCCGACCACCAGGCCGCCGACGAGGCCGACCAGCACGGTCGGCACCGGCCGGATCGTGATCTCGGGCGTGCCGCCGTCCGCGGGGTCCGCGCCGGAGCGTGCCCGGTGGGCCAGGTAGCCGCGCACGACCAGCCCGGCCGCCGCGATGAGCAGGGCGACGCCCATCGCCTTGCTGATGACGTCCTCGACCCGCGCGCCGTGCCCGATCGCGCGGGCGAGCAGCACGCCGGAGAACGCGGCGGGCACCGAGCCGAGGCAGAGCCAGCCGACCAGCCGCATGTTGATCGTGCCCTGGCGGTAGTGGACGGCGCTGCCGACGGGCTTCATCACGGCCGCGGCCACGAGGTCGCTGGAGACCGCCGCGAGCGGGCTCACGCCGAAGAACGTCACGAGCATCGGCGTCATCAGGGCGCCGCCGCCCATCCCGGTCAGCCCGACGACGATCGCGACCAGGAAGGAGCCGCCCGCCATCGTCCAATCGAAGTCCATCGCCATGACCTACCAGCTATATCGGAAAAACCCCTAATACCTTAAAGGACGTCGTATCACGGCGGTAACCCGGGTGACGCGGGATAAACGGGGACGAAGATCGTGCATGCCCGACAGGGCGCCCCCAGGACGGCCCGGTCTCCTGGGGGTGGCCCGGACGCTACTCCGGCCTGACCCAGCCGCCCTCGACGAGCAGGTCCAGGACGCGCGCGACCGCCTCCTCGGGCGTCGTCCGGGAAGTGTCCAGCGTCAGGTCGGCGTCGTCGGGCGTCTCGTAGGGGTCGGAAATGCCGGTGAACTCGGGGATCAGGCCCGCCCGCGCCTTGGCGTACAGGCCCTTGCGGTCGCGGCGCTCGCACTCCTCCAGCGGGGTCGCGACGTGCACCAGCACGAAGTCCCCGGCGGCCGACACCATGCGGCGCACCTCGGCGCGGGTCGCCGCGTACGGCGCGATCGGCGCGCAGATCGCGACCCCGCCGTGCCGGGTGATCTCCGCGGCGACGAAGCCGATCCGCCGGATGTTGGCGTCGCGGTCGGCGCGCGAGAACGTCAGCCCGGCCGACAGCAGCCGCCGCACGACGTCCCCGTCCAGCAGCGTGACCGTCCGGCCGCCGCGCTCGACCAGCGCGTCGGCGAGCCCGCGCGCGACCGTGGACTTGCCCGACCCCGACAGGCCGGTGAAGAACACCGTGATGCCGCGCGAGTGCTTGGGCGGGCGCGCCAGCGCCAGCTCGGCGGCGACGGCGGGCGGGGTGAACCAGTCGGGGACGGGCTCCCCGGCGTCCAGCAGCTCGCCCAGCCGCTCGGGCGTCAGCTCCGCCTGGACGTGGTCGGGCTCGATCCGCGCGACGGGCCGCCAGACCTCCACGTCGGCGTCGTAGGCCCACGGCTCGGGGACGGCCACGGGGATCGCGGTGCCGTCCACCTCCCGGTCGGCGAGCAGGTGGGTGGCGCCGTAGGCGGCGGCGACGTGGGCGTGCAGGAGGACGTCACGGTCCGGGTCGTCGCCGCGCGCGGGCAGCGGAACGGGGATGATCCGGGCGCCCTCGGGCAGCTCCTTGCGCACCCCCAGCAGCGCGCGGACGAGCGACTCATCGTGCTCCCCGCTCAGCAGCGGCAGGACCAGGACGCGGGCGCCGAGCCGCTCGGCGACCTGGCGCAGCTGCCCGAGCTGCTTGCGGTGCAGGGGCTCGCCGGTGGCGACGGCGAGCAGGGGGCCCTCGCCGGGCTCGACCTCGTCGGGACGGCGGCGCAGGCCGTGGAACGGTCCGTGCGCGGGCGCGCGGAGAGCCTCCAGGGGCCCCGCGAGCCGCCACCCGCCGTCCGTGGGGTCCTGCCATGTCTCGGTGACCCGGAGCACCGCCAGCGGCACGCCCTCCGGGTCCTGGAGGACGATCCGCTCGTGGTCGGTGAGCTCCTTCGGGACCGCCAGCGTGACGGGCACCGGCCAGGGCGTCCCGTCCGAGAGCCGCCCGCCGGCGATGACCATCGCCGTGTCGAACGAGCCGAGGAACCCGGTCAGCGGCCGGTACACCCCGGCCAGGACGAGTTCCATGTCGGCCAGCTCGCGCGCGTCCGGCGTCCAGGCGGGCAGGTCGCGCAGCGTGTCGGGTAGGCCGGTGTCGGCGGTCACCGCAGTCTCCGATCCCGCCCGGCGCGCGGCCGGGCCGATCCGTGTCATGTGCCAGTGTCGTGTGCACGCGGACGCCACCCCGCGCCCCGTCCCACCAGGAGAAAATACTGCGGGGGCGCCGGTGGGCGCATCCCCGCCCCGGGCCGGGCGGCTCAGATGACCCTGGCGAACCGGTTCTCCGGTTTGCGGATGACCAGCGTGACCTCGCTGTGGTCTGCGGTGAGGCGTCCGCGGCTGAACGCCGAGACGAGGCGGCACAGCAGGTCGGCGAGGCCGGTTCCGGCCCCGAGGGCGTCGATGGCCTGCCGGGAGGTGTACTCCTCGGCGACGACCAGCCCGCGCATCACGCAGTACCACTGCATGCCCTGCCGGGACGCGACCCGGTCGTAGACCGCGCGGGGCGGGTGGGCGATCCTGGCCCGCGCGGAGCGGGCGTCGGCGTCCTTGGCCGCGGCCCGGTGCCGCCGCCGCGGCTCCGGGCGCCGCGTGGACGGCTCGTCCTCGGGCCGCGGAGGGAACCCGGCGGGCGGCGGCGCCTCCTGCCGGGCGGGGTCCTGCCGGGCGGGCGGTTCGGCGGTTCGGCGGGCCTCGGGGCGCGGGCCCGGCTCCGTCCGGGCGGCGAGTGCCCCGGCGGACGTCACCGGGGGCGGCTGGGCGGGCGTGTCCGCGCCGGCGGCGGAATCGGCGGCGGAATCGGTGGCGGGGTAGGCGACGCGGGCGTGCGCGCCGCGGGCGGCCCGGGCCGCCCGGACGGCGCGTGACTTCCTGCGGCGGCCGGACGCGTGCATCCACCGGGGGAGGTGCCGGTCGAGGAACCCGAAGGCGGTGTTGCGGTCGCGCAGGTGGACCAGCAGCAGCCCGCCGGGCTTCAGCGCCGCGACGAACCGGTCGAGGACGAGCTCGGCGTGCGGGACGCGCTCGATCAGGTACGAGGCGTGCACGACGTCGAAGGCGCGCGGCGGCATCGGCACCGTGCGCAGATCGCCCAGGTACCAGGTGTCGAGATCGGTGCGCTCGCAGGTGTGGGCGCGCAGTTCGGGGGACTCCAGGTCGACGCCCGTGACCTGGCGGTCGCGGTCGCCGAGCTCCAGCCCCGCCCCCCAGCCGCACCCCGCTTCCAGGATGTGGATCCGCTGCAGGGGCTTCTCGAGGGCGTACTGGCGGGCGCGTTCGGAGAAGAGATCGCCGTCGCTGACCGGCGGCGTACGCAGATCGGTCACAGTCTCGCAGCGTAATCGCCCGACTGCGCTGTGTCCGCTATTTGCCCATTCTTGGGTGGCGTCGTGTCGCGCCCCGAGGGACGCGTACCCTGGTATCCGGCACCGGGATCCGCTGGGATTCCGGTACTTCGGGCTGCCCTGAGACCGGACGGGGGGCTCGCGCGGGAACCGGCGGGACAGCCGGAGCGGCCCCCTGAGGGGCGGATCGGGTAGCTGGCGAAATGACGCTCAACGGACTTGTCGACCTTGCGTGCACCGACCCCGGGCTGGCGCGCGCGCTGGAGCGCGCGCGGACCGACCACGAGGTCGTCGCGCCGCCCGCACTGTGGCCGATCCTGGCCGCGGCGCTGAGCCGTGCCACGGGCGCCCCGGCGGGGCGGCGCGGCGTGGTGCTCGCGGTCACCGCGACGGGCCGCGAGGCCGAAGACCTCACCGCGGCGCTGTCGAGCCTGCTCGACCCCGGCCGCGTGGCGCACTTCCCGGCGTGGGAGACGCTTCCGCACGAGAAGCTGTCGCCGCGCTCGGACACCGTCGGGCAGCGGCTCGCGGTGCTGCGGCGGCTCGTCCACCCCGGCGCCGGGGACCCGGCCCGCGAGGCGGGGGCGGGCCCCGGGCGGGGCGGCGGCCTGGACGTGGTCGTGACGCCGATCCGGGCGGTGCTCCAGCCGATCGTGTCCGGGCTGGCCGACCTGGAGCCGGTGCGGCTGTCCTCGGGCGAGGACGCCGAGATGGACGACGCCGTCCGGCGGCTGGTGGACGCCGGCTACCACCGCGTCGACCTGGTGGAGAAGCGCGGCGAGATCGCGGTGCGCGGCGGGATCCTGGACGTGTTCCCGCCCACCGAGGAGCATCCGCTGCGGGTGGAGTTCTGGGGCGACACCGTCGAGGAGATCCGCTACTTCAAGGCGGCGGACCAGCGCTCCCTCGAAGTGGCGCGGGACGGGCTGTGGGCTCCGCCGTGCCGGGAGCTGCCGCTGACCGAGGAGGTGCGCGGGCGCGCCCGGCGGCTGGCGTCCGAGCATCCGGCGCTGGAGGAGATCCTCGGCCGGATCGCCGACGGGGACACCGTCGAGGGGATGGAGGCGTTCTCGCCCGTCCTCGCCGAGAGCATGGAGCTGCTGACCGACCTGCTGCCCGAGGGGTCGGTGCTGCTGGTCTGCGAGCCGGAGCGGATCCGGACCCGCGCGGTCGAGCTCGTCCGGACGAGCCAGGAGTTCCTGGAGGCGAGCTGGGTCAACGCGGCCGCCGGAGGCGAGGCGCCCATCGACCTGGGCGCCGCCGCGTTCCGGACGCTGGAGGACGTCCGCGCCCACAGCGTGGAGCTGGGCCTGCCCCGCTGGAGCGTGACAGCCCTCAACCCGGAAGGGGACGCCCTCAACCTGGGGGTCCAGCCCGCTGAGGCGTACCGGGGCGACACCTCCCGCGTGGTCGGGGACGTCAAGGGCTGGATCGACGGCGGCTGGCACGTCGTGATGGTCACCGCCGGGCACGGGCCCGCGGAGCGGCTCGTCCAGCTCATGGGGGAGGAGGGCCTCGGCGCGCGGCTCGCCGACCTCCCGGGGCCGCCGGAGCCGTCGCTGGTCACCGTCGCGACCGGGCTGCTGGAGAACGGCTTCGCGTGGGAGTCGGCCAAGCTCGCGGTGCTGACCGAGACGGACCTGTCGGGGCAGCGGTCCTCGACCAAGGACATGCGGCGGATGCCGTCGCGGCGGCGCGGCGGCATCGACCCGCTCCAGCTCAAGCCGGGCGACTACGTCGTCCACGAGCAGCACGGCGTGGGCCGGTACGTGGAGATGGTCAGCCGGACGGTGCAGGGCGCCACCCGCGAGTACCTGATCCTGGAGTACGCCAAGAGCGACCGGCTGTTCGTCCCGACCGACCAGCTGGAGGAGCTGACCCGCTACGTCGGCGGCGAGGCGCCGAGCCTGCACCGGCTCGGCGGCGCCGACTGGCAGAAGGCCAAGTCCCGGGCCCGCAGGGCGGTCAAGCAGATCGCGGGGGAGCTGATCCGGCTGTACTCGGCGCGGATGGCGAGCCCCGGGCACCCGTTCGGCGCCGACACCCCGTGGCAGCGGGAACTGGAGGACGCCTTCCCCTACGTGGAGACGCCCGACCAGCTCGCCGCCATCGACGAGGTGAAGGGCGACATGGAGAAGCCCGTCCCGATGGACCGGCTGATCTGCGGCGACGTCGGCTACGGCAAGACCGAGATCGCGGTGCGGGCGGCGTTCAAGGCCGTCCAGGACGGCAAGCAGGTCGCGGTGCTCGTCCCGACGACGCTGCTCGTCCAGCAGCACCTGTCCACGTTCTCCGAGCGGTTCGGGCCCTTCCCCGTCGTGGTGAAGCCGATGAGCCGGTTCCAGACCGACGGCGAGATCGGCGAGACGCTGCGCGGGCTGTCGGAGGGCGCGGTGGACGTGGTGGTGGGGACGCACCGCATCCTGTCGTCGCAGACCCGGTTCAAGAACCTCGGCCTGGTGATCATCGACGAGGAGCAGCGGTTCGGCGTCGAGCACAAGGAGGAGCTGAAGCGGCTGCGGACGCAGGTGGACGTGCTCGCCATGTCCGCGACGCCGATCCCGCGGACGCTGGAGATGGGGCTCACCGGGATCCGGGAGATGTCGACGATCCTCACCCCGCCCGAGGAGCGGCACCCCGTCCTGACGTTCGTCGGGCCTTACGAGGAGAAGCAGATCGCCGCGGCGATCCGGCGGGAGCTGCTGCGCGAGGGCCAGGTGTTCTTCGTGCACAACCGGGTCCGGTCGATCGACAAGGTCGCGGCGAACCTGGCGAAGCTCGTCCCGGAGGCGCGCGTCGCGGTCGCGCACGGCCAGATGAACGAGCACGAGCTGGAACGCGTCATGGTCGACTTCTGGGAGAAGAACTATGACGTCCTGGTCGCGACCACGATCGTGGAGTCCGGGCTGGACGTGCCGAACGCCAACACGCTGATCGTCGACCGCGCCGACATGTACGGGCTGTCGCAGCTCCACCAGCTGCGGGGGCGGGTCGGCCGCGGGCGGGAGCGCGCGTACGCCTATTTCCTGTACCAGCCGGAGCAGCCGCTGACCGAGACCGCGCACGAGCGGCTCGCGACGCTGGCGCAGCATACCGAGGTCGGTGCGGGGATGTACGTGGCGATGAAGGACCTGGAGATCCGCGGCGCGGGCAACATCCTCGGCGCCGAGCAGTCCGGGCACGTGGCCGGAGTCGGGTTCGACCTCTATGTACGGATGGTGGGGGAGGCCGTCCGGGAGCTGAAGGAGGGCGGCGGCGAGCCGGAGGCCGTCGAGACCAAGGTCGAGCTGCCCGTGGACGCGCACCTGCCGCACGAGTACGTGCCGGGGGAGCGGCTCCGCCTGGACGCCTACCGCCGTATCGCCGCCATCACGTCCGAGGACGAGATCGAGGGCGTGCACGAGGAGCTGAAGGACCGCTTCGGGCCGCTGCCCGTGCCCGTCCTGAACCTGCTTGAGGTGGCGCGGTTCCGCGCCAAGGCCCGCCGGGCGGGGCTCACCGACGTCACCCTCCAGGGCACGTTCGTCAAGTTCACGCCCGTGAGCCTGCCCGACTCCAAGCAGGTCAGGTTGCAGCGCCTGTACCCGAAGAGCATCCTCAAACCGGCGACGGACACGCTGCTGGTGCCGGCGCCGAAGACCGCGCCGCTCGGCGGCCGCCCCCTGCGCGACCAGGAGCTGCTGGCGTGGGCGACCGACCTGGTGGAGGCACTGTTCCTCGAACCGGTCCGCGTCTAGGCTGGCGCGGTCCGGAATTGATCATCGACGAGACAGCGACGAGATGGGGTCCCCGTGCTCGGTAGGTCCGTGAAGGCCGCGGCGGCCGCCCTGGTGGCGGCCGGCGCGCTGGCCGGCTGTAGTGGCGGCTCCCCGAAGGCGGGCACCGCCGCCGTGGTCGGCGACGACCGCATCACCGTCACCGCGCTCAGCCAGACCGTCCGGGACTGGCGGGAGCAGTTCAAGGACGACCCGCTGGCCAACCGGATGCGGGCCGGGTCGATCAACCCGGCCGACGGGATGGGCTCGGAGTCGGGCGAGTCGGACCTGCGGGACGCGCTGACGCTGCTGGTCAACTTCCGCGTCGCCGAGAAGATGGCGCGGACCCAGGGCGTGGCGGTGCCCGAGGGGCAGACCGACCAGGCCGTCGACCTGCTCAACGAGAAGGGCGGCGCCGGGTCGATCACGCTGGCGAGCGGGTTGCCCCGGGACAGGACCCGCGAACTCGCCCGCTTCATCGCGACGCAGCGGCTCGTCATGCAGCGGCTCGGCGCGGACGGCAACCCGCAGAGCCTCCAGACCGCGGCGGCAGGGAAGCGCTGGAACGAGCTGTTCCGCAGCACGGCCGACGGCATGCACATCGAGGTCAATCCCCGGTACGGGACGTTCGACCCGGTCAAGGGGAACGTCGGGCCGGTCCTGTACCGGCTGTCGACGCCGGAATCGGGTATCGGCCGCACATGAGCCTGACCCTGCTCGCCACCACCCACCGGGTGGCGCCCGGACTGCTGACCTGGAAGGCGTGGGACGTGCTCCGCTCGGGCGCGCGCGTCCTGGCGCGCGCCGGCCACCCGCTGCTGCCCTACCTGCGCGAGGCCGGGGTCGTCCCCGAGGAGCCGGACGAGCCGGACGCGGCCGCGCTGGTCGCGGCGGCGCGGCGCGGGGACGTCGTGTGGGTGGCGGCCCCCGAGGGCGACGAGGGGCTGATGCGCGAGATCGGCGCGCTCGTCGTGGACGACCCGCTGGACGTGGAGGTGCTGCACGGGTCGTACGACCTGCCCGGCGCGCGCCTGCTGGACCTCGTCTCGGTGATGGAGACGCTGCGCCGCGACTGCCCGTGGGACCGCGAGCAGACGCACGCGACGCTCGTCCCGTACCTGCTGGAGGAGGCGTACGAGGTCCTCGACACCGTCGAGTCCGGCGACCTCGGGGCGTTGCGCGAGGAGCTCGGCGACGTGCTGATGCAGGTGGCGTTCCACTCGGTGGTGGCCGCCGAGCGCGACGACGAGACGGCGTTCACCATCGACGACGTGGCGGGCGGGATCGTCGACAAGCTCGTCCGCCGCCATCCGCACGTGTTCGGGGACGTGACGGTCTCCGGCGCGGACGAGGTGAACGCCAACTGGGAGCAGATCAAGGCGGCCGAGCGGGCGGAGCGCAGCGGCGAGGAGGCGTCGGCGCTGGACGGGGTCCCGATGGGGCAGCCCGCGCTGTCGCTCGCGGCACAGCTCCAGCGGCGGGCCGCGCGGATCGGCGCGCCGGCCGGGCCCGAGCCCGGGGAGGCGTCGGGGAACGGGGCCGGTCCCGCTGCGGGGAACGGCGCCGACACCGGGAACGACCTGGGGATACGGCTTTTCGGCCTGGTCCGGGAGGCGGTCGGGCGGGGCGTTGATCCGGAGGCCGAGTTGCGCGCGGTATCGCGGGTATTCCGCGATCGTGTCCGAGCCTGGGAACGACGCGAGCGAGACGCCTGATTCGGGGGATATAACCCGAAAGATCGCGGATGGGGTGGTCTGGCGGGGAACGCACGTCTACCCTAGGCGCGTGCCGAACGAGGCGGAAAGCGACGGCGGGGACGCCATCCCCTCACTGGGGCGGCGTCTCCCTCCGGGGCGCGGCCCCTTACAAGGACGCCGCCGGCGCCGGGTGTTCGCCGCGACGACGACGCGCGCAGAGAAGGCGCGCGCGCTCCGCGGCCTTGGTGCGCTGGGCGGGCTCGCGGGCGTGCTCGTCGCCCTGATGCTGCTCCCCACCGCCTGCACCGCCGGTGTCGGCGCCCGCGACGCGGCCGGCTGGTTCGAGAGCGAGCCCGACGGCCTGACGACCTCCGGCGTCCCGCAGCGCTCCCGGATCCTCGCCGCCGACGGTTCCGTCCTCGCGACGTTCTTCTACCAGAACCGCGTGGACGTCCCGCTGGACCGGATCGCCCCCGTCGCCAGGCGCGCCATCCTCGCCATCGAGGACAGCCGCTTCTACCAGCACGGCGCCATCGACTCCCAGGGGACGCTGCGCGCGCTCGCGAGCAACCTGTCCAACGGCCAGGTGACGCAGGGCGGATCCGGCATCACCCAGCAGTACGTCAAGAACCTGCTGCTCACCACCGCCGAGTCCGCCGCCGAGGTGCGCGCCGCCAAGGAGGTCTCCGCCGCCCGCAAGATCCGCGAGCTGCGGTACGCGGTGGCGCTGGAGAAGCGCTACTCCAAGGACGAGATCCTCCGCCGCTACCTCAACATCGCCTACTACGGCGACGGCGCGTACGGCATCGAGGCCGCGGCCCGGCACTACTTCTCCAAGCCCGCGTCCAAGCTGGAGCTCGGCGAGGCGGCGCTGCTCGCCGGCGTCATCCGCTACCCCTACGCCTACGACCCCGTCCACCACCCGGGCGCGGCCCGCGAGCGCCGCGACATCGTGCTGCGCCGGATGGCCGAGCTCGGCTGGCTCGACAAGGACGCCGCGGAGGCCGCCGTCCGGGAGCCCATCGGGCTGCGCGTGCAGCACGTCCAGAGCGGATGCGTGACCAGCTCGGCGCCGTTCTTCTGCGACTACGTCCAGCGGGAGATCCTCACCAGCACCGTGTTCGGCGCCACCCCGCAGGAGCGGGAGAAGCTGCTCAAACGCGGCGGGCTCACGATCCGGACCACCCTGGACCGGCATGCGCAGCGGGCCGCGCAGCGCGCCGTGGACGCGCACGTCCCGCGCCGCAACTCCGCCCACAAGGCCGCCGCCGAGGCGATGGTCGAGCCCGGCACAGGCAAGATCAAGGCGCTGGTCGTGGACCGCGCGCTCGGCCCGGACCGCGAGCGCGGCAAGACCTGGATCAACTTCGCCGCCGACGCCAGCCACGGGTCCAGCATCGGCATGCAGGCCGGGTCCACGTTCAAGGCGTTCACGCTCGCCGCCGCGCTGGACGAGGGCCTGCCGTTCGGCACCCGGCTGCTGGCACCGAGCAGCTTCACGCCCGTCGGCTACCGGGACTGCGACGGCAAGGCCCGCAACGACCCCGACAGCGAGCTGCGCAACTCCGCCGACGGGGAGGGCGGCAGGACCTTCAGCCTCGTCACCGGAACGCACCATTCGGTCAACACCTTCTTCCTGGCGCTGGAGCGGAAGGTCGGGCTGTGCGAGACGGTCAAGATGGCCGAGCGGCTCGGGATGCGGCAGGCCAACGGCCAGGCGCTGGAGCAGTACCCGTCGTTCACGCTCGGGTTCAACCCGGTCTCGCCGCTGCGGCTCGCCGCGGCCTACGCGGCGTTCGGCGCCCGGGGCCGCTACTGCGCGCCGATCGCGATCACGCAGGTCACCGTCGCGTCCGGACGCAAGATGAAGGTCCCCGGCGCCGACTGCCGGCAGGCGATCGACAAGGGCGTCGCGGACGCGGTGAACTACGTGCTGAGCGGCGTCCTCACCAAGGGCACGGCGAAGGGCCTCGGGCTCGGCCGTCCCGCGGCGGGCAAGACCGGCACCGTGGACAACTTCTCCGCCGCCTGGTTCGCCGGGTACACCCCCGAGCTGGCGGCGGCCGTGTGGGTCGGCGATCCGCGCGGCGGCTACCGGTACCCCATGGAGAACCTCTGCATGGACGGCCGCTGCTACGGCGCGGTCTTCGGGGCGACGATCCCCGCGCCGATCTGGCAGCAGAGCATGTCCGGGGCGCTGTCGGAGACCTCCGCCGGCTCCTTCCACCGCCCGCCCGACCACTTCTTCAGCAGGGGCTCGGGCGAGGACAGGGTGCGGGTGCCGGACGTCCGCGGCATGAGGCTGCGCGAGGCGGTCGTCCGCCTGCGCGGCGCGGGCTTCAAGGTCCGCCTCGGCCCGCCGGTCAAGTCGGACAGGTACAAGAAGGGCACGGTCGCGGAGACGTCCCCGGCCGCCGGTTCCGCCGAGCCGGGCGACACCATCACGCTGCGTCCGAGCAGCGGCCCCGGGCCCCGCGGTCCCCGCGACCCCCGTGGCGGCGGTGGCGGCGAGCAGGTCCCGGTGCCACCGGACTTCCCTTCGCCGACCACGCCGCCCGACCTCGCGGGAACCCCGCCCGACCAGCGCGAGAACCCCGCCTGACCTGCCCTTTCCCTGCTCGGCCGTGTGATCGTCCGGAGGTCGGGTAGATCGGGTTCCGGGGCATTGCGCCCCGATGGATCCGATCGGGGGGAACGATCGACATGCGAGCCATCGCCGTGTCCGAATACGGCGCGACGCCAGCGCTGACGCGCGTGCCGCGGCCGGAGCCCGGCCCGGGGGAGATCCTGGTGAAGCTGGTCGCCGC
The DNA here is from genome assembly GCF_019175365.1 of Actinomadura graeca. Taxonomy (NCBI): domain Bacteria; kingdom Bacillati; phylum Actinomycetota; class Actinomycetes; order Streptosporangiales; family Thermomonosporaceae; genus Actinomadura; species Actinomadura graeca. The sequence continues at coordinate 6,457,142 of NZ_CP059572.1, forward strand.
CGGTCTCAACCCGCTCGACTGGAAGGTCGCCGACGGCGCGCTCAAGGACGACGTCGACGCCACGTTCCCGCTCGTCCTCGGCCTGGACGGCGCGGGCGTCGTGGACGAGGCCGGCGAGGGCGTGACCCGGCTGCGCCACGGCGAGCAGGTCTACGGCTCCTTCTTCGGCGTCACGCGCGGGCTCGGCACCTACGCCGAGTACACCCTGGCCGCCGAGGACGGCCCGGTCGCGCGGATGCCCGAGGGCATGATCTACACACAGGCCGCGGCGGTGCCGACGGCGTGCATGAGCGCGCTGGAGCTCGTCGAGGCCGCGCACGTCGACACCGGGCAGACCGTCCTGGTCGTGGGCGCGACCGGCGGCGTCGGCCAGGCCGTGGTGCAGCTCGCCGCCGCCACCGGCGCCAAGGTGATCGCCACGGCCCGCGCCGACATGACGGAGACCATGCGGCGGCTCGGCGCGTCCGAGACCGTCGACCACTCGGCGGGCGACCTCAACGAGCAGGTCCTCGCCGCGCACTCCGACGGCGTCGACGTCGTGCTGGACATGGTCAGCGACACCGCCCGCATCGAGACGCTCGCGCGGCTGCTCCGCCCGGGCGGGACCTACCTCAGCACCACGTGGTCGGTGAACCCCGACTCGATGGCGGCCCAGGAGATCCGCGGCATCAACTTCCAGGGCAAGCCGACCGCCGCGCTGCTGGAGCGTGTTTCCGACCTCATCGACGCGGGCACGCTGCGCGTCATGATCGAGCGCGAGGTGCCGCTGGAACGGGCGCCCGAGGCACTGGCGGACAACCGGGTGGGCGGCGCGCGCGGCAAGACCGTCATCCGCATCTGAGGAGGACCATGAACGACGCCGAGAGAAGGGACAGGCTCCGCGTGATCGACGAGGACCTCGCCCGCCTGCGCGCGGATCTCACGCCACCCCCCGAGGCCCCCCGCGACTTCGTGGACGGCGGCCAGGACCTGGCCGCCCGCGAGGAACTGGCCGGTCAGATCGAAGTCCTGGAGGCCGAGCGCCAGCGCCTAGAAGACGAACTCACCGAACTCGGCTAGCGCCTGTCGGAACGCGTGACTTGCCAGGCGCCGCGAAGCCGAAGGCGGGCGGAGCCGGGCAGATCGCAAAGTGATGCCGCGTTCGCCCAGGACCGGTGACATAGCGAGCCGGGACGTTGGAACACGGCCTAGCGCCTCGGCCCACAAGAACTCTCACACGGAAGCGAGTGACCTCAGCTGTCACGCGAGCGCGCTACCAGCCCGTCGGGGCGAAGCCGGAGGCGAGCCCCGACGGGATGATCGCGAAGCGATGTCGCGCTCGCCCAAGCGCGGTCAAGGACGCGAGCCGCCAGGCGAGCGTTCTTGGGCCGAGGTTGTCCTAGGAAGCCGCAGGACGAAGCGGGCGCCGGGGGAGCCGTCGGCGCGGTCGGTCAGGGCGAGGGTGCCGCCGTGGGCCTCGGCGATGTCGCGGGAGATGGCGAGGCCGAGCCCGGTGCCGCCGGCGTCGCGGTGCTGGCCCTCGGCGAGCCGGGTGAAGCGCTCGAAGACCCGCTCGCGGTCCTCGGGGGCGATGCCGATGCCGTCGTCGATCACCTCGACCAGCGCGATCGCGGGCAGCGCCGTGCCCACGATCACCGTGACGGCGCTCTCGGCGTGCCGGTCGGCGTTGTCGATCAGGTTGGTCAGGAGCCGGGCCAGCTCGTTGCGGCCGCCGTTGACCCGCACCGGACCCTCCGACAGGACGGTCACCTGCGCGCGGCGGGGGCGCCGCAGGACCTCCTGGTCCACCAGCTCGGTCAGGTCCACCGTCTCGCGTGCGAAGTCCCTGTCGGCCTCCAGCCGCGCGAGGGCGAGCAGGTCGTCCACCACGGCGGTGAGCCGGTCGGTGTTGTCGAGGATCGCCCGGAGCGTCTCGGGCAGGTCGGTGGCGTCCGGGGCGGACAGGGCCAGTTCCAGTTCCATCCGGAGCCCGGTGAGGGGGCTGCGCAGCTCGTGGGAGACGTCGGAGACGAACGCGCGCTGCCGTGCGACCGCCTTCTCCAGCCGGTCGAGGGTCGCGTTGACGCTGCGGGCGAGCAGCGCCACCTCGTCGCGGCGGGGCGGCACCGGCACCCGGCGCTCCAGGTCGGTGGCGGTGATCTCGTCCAGCTCGCGGCGGATCGCCTCGACCGGGCGCAGGGTGCGGCTCGCCGACATCCAGGTGCCCCAGCCCACCAGCCCGATGATGACCGGGATGCCGAGCGCCAGCAGGCCCGCCAGCAGCGGCCGCGGCAGCAGTCCCGGCTCGGGCGCCAGCGTGTAGACGAGGCGCTGGTCCTGCCCCACGCCCTCCCGGGTCACGACGACGAGGAAGCAGTGCCCGCCCGGCGCGTCCACTTTGCAGCTGCGGCCGGCGCGCCGGGCGTCGCCCTCCGGGGCGGGGAAGCGGACCGGGGGCCGCCCCTCCATGGGGCGGCTGGCGGCGATCACCTGGCCCTCGCCGTCCTGGATCTGCACGCGCCGGACGTAGGCGGAGGACAGGCGCGGGCCGAGCGTCTCGGTGTGGAGCAGCGTGCCGATGCGGCGGCCCTCGCGGGACAGGTCGTCCACGATGTCGTTGGCCACCTGCCGGCGGACCACCGCCAGCAGGACCACGTACAGCGCCGTGGACAGCACGAGTGCCGAGAGGACCGCCGACAGCGTCACCCGGACGCGGATCTCCGGGTGCCGGAGCGCGACCTGCCAGATCCGGCGGGTCAGGACCCCGAGGGACCGGCGGCGCCGGACAGGGATGGCGACCTCCACAGTGCGTATGCCACTACCCGTTCTTTCTTGCCAGAGCGGGGCAAACGCGACCGTGGTCGGGGGGTAAAAAGATCGTTCAGTCCTGGTCGACGCCCCAGCGGGTGCGGATCGAGCGGTCCACGAAGCCGAACAGCTGGTCGATCAGGATGCCGATGATCAGGATGACGATCATGTACGAGATCATGTCGGCGGTGTTGTTCAGCTCCCTGGCCTGCGAGAGCAGCACACCGAGCGAGGTCGTGTCGCCGATGATGACCAGCAGCTCGCCCGCCATCAGGCTGCGCCAGGCGAACGCCCAGCCCTGCTTCAGGCCCGCCACGAACGACGGCAGCGACGCCGGCATGATCAGGTGCCGGTACAGGTTCAGGCCCCGCAGGCCCATCACCTTCCCGGCGCGCAGCAGGATCGGCGGCGTGTAGTCGACGCCCGCGATCAGCCCGTTGGCGATGGACGGGGCGGCGCCGAGCACCACCACGAACAGGATCGCGCTCTCGCTGAGCTGGAACAGCAGGATCGCGAGGGGGAACCACGCGATCGACGGCATCGTCTGGAGGCCGGTGATCAGTGACCCGAACGCCCGGCGCAGCACCCGGAACTGCGACACCAGCGCGCCGATCAGCACGCCGATCGCGACGGCGAGCGCGAACCCGACGAGGGCCCGCTGCATCGTCAGCGCCACCGCGTCCCAGAAGCGGGAGCTGGTGATCTGGTCCTTGAAGACCGGCAGGGTGTCGGCCGGCCCCGGCAGGACCCACGGCTCCTTCCAGCCGCTCCACACCACGATCTGCCAGGCGGCGATGGCGATGAGGATGGCGCTGACCATCGGCCACGTCGCCGACCAGACCCGCTGGAGCACCCGGCGCGACGTGCCGCCGCCGAGTTCCAGGGCGTCCAGCCCGGCGATCTCCCGGTCGAGGTTCCCGCCGGGCGCCGTCACCTCGGGGGCGGGTGCGCTGTGGGACTTCACGTCATGCGCCATGGCGGCCGACCTCCTCGCGCAGCCGGTTGGTGATGGTCGACGCGAGCGCGGCCACGTCGGTCGCGTCGATCCTGCGGGGACGTTCCATGGGGACGGGGAACTCCTCCACGACCCGGCCGGGGCGGCTGCTGAGCAGCACGACCCGGTCGCCCAGCCGCACCGCCTCCCGCACGTTGTGGGTGACGAACAGCACGGTCAGGCCGCGCGTCCGCCAGATCCGCTCGATCTCGTCGTGCAGCAGGTCGCGGGTCATGGCGTCCAGGGCGCCGAACGGCTCGTCCATCAGCAGGACGGTGCCGCCGGACCCCTCCGCCTCCTTCGCCGCCTTGTCCGCCTCGACGGTCAGGGCCAGCGCGCGGGCCAGCGCGACCCGCTGCCGCATCCCGCCGGACAGCTCGTGCGGGCGCCTCTTGGCGAACCCGCCGAGGTGCACCGAGTCCAGCAGTTCGGCGGCCCGGCCACGGCGGTCCTGGCGCGGCACCCCGCGCATCTTCAGGGCCAGCTCCAGGTTCCCCGTGACGGTCAGCCACGGGAACAGGGCCGGTTCCTGGAACATGAGCGCGACGCGCGCACCGTTCTTGTCGATCGTCCCCGCGCTCGGACGGTCGAGGTCGGCGACCAGGTTGAGCAGCGTGCTCTTGCCGCACCCGGAGGCACCGAGCAGGCACACGAACTCGCCGGGCGCCACGTCCAGAGAGACCTGGTCCAGGGCCAGCAGGGATGCCTTGCCGGCTCCGAACGCCTTCGACACTTCACTGAGGCGGACCGCCGTGGCCGCTGTCATTTGTCGCTGACCTGTGCCTTCCCGCTCGCCTTGAGCACCTCGTTGAGGGGGGTGAGGTTGTAGATGCCGTTCAGGTCGGTCTTCTCCAGCAGGCCGATCTCCTCGGCGTGCTGGGCCCCGGCGAACAGCGAGCCCGCGACCGGGTCGGTCGTGAACTGGATCTCCTTGAACGCCGAGTCGAGGACCTCCGGCTTGAGCGGCTTGCCGCTCAGCTTGCCGAGGGCGGAGTTGACGACGGTCTTGGCCTCTGCCGGGTTCTGGTTGATGAAGTCGCTGCTCTCCACCACGCCCTGGAGGAGCTTCTTCACAAGGTCCGGGTGCGCCTTCTCGAACTTCTGGCTGACCAGCAGGTTCGTGATGACGAACTTGCCGCCGGGCCAGAGCGTCTTCTCGTCGACCAGCTTCTTGCCCTTGCTCTCCAGGATGAGCCGGGAGGCGAACGGCTCGGGGACCCACGCGCCGTCGATGGTGCCCTGGGCGAAGGTCTGGAGCGTCTGCGAGTTCTCCTGCGGGACGACCTTCACGTCGCCGCTGCCGTCCTTGTTCGCGGTGAGGCCGTTCTTCTTCAGCCAGTAGCGGATCGCCACGTCCTGCGTGTTGCCGAGCTGCGGCGTGGCGATCTTCTTGCCCTTGAGATCCTGGACGCCCTTGATCCCGGGCTTGACGACCAGCGAGACACCGCCGGAGGCGGCGCCGGAGATGATGTGGACGGCCTTCCCGTGTGATTTGGCCCATGCGTTGATGGCCGGATTCGGCCCCACGAATGTGGCGTCGATCGCACCGGAGAACAGCGCCTCCACCGCCGCGGGCCCCGCGTTGAACGTCGCCGTCTTGGGCGCGGTGCCGAGGTGCTTCGTGAAGATCCCCTTCTCCACGCCCACCAGGGCGGTGGCGTGGGTGATATTGGGGAAGTACCCCAGCTTGAGCTGGGTCGCCGCACCGGAGCCGCCGGAGCCGCCGTCGTCATCGCCGCATGCACTGAGCGTCCCCGCCCCCGTGAGAACGGCCAGTGCCACCGCGGCGATGCGTCCGCCGAGTCTGCGATGCAATGTCATGTTTTCCTACTTCTCAGGTCGGTTTGACGTGAACAGTAGATAAGGTCGGCAATACCTTCGTCAAGTCGCTTGCCCGGAACGGTTTCGTAACAGCCGCCCCAATTGAGAACGGCGAGCCAGTTGGGCCGCCTGGGGAGCCGCCGGATAGGCTCGGTGACCGCACCGCACCATTCATGATCAGGGAGTCGCCGTGTCGTCGATCGAGGCCGTAATCGCCCGGGAGATCCTTGATTCCCGCGGCAACCCGACCGTCGAGGTCGAGGTGCTGCTCGCCGACGGGACCGAGGCGTCGGCCGCGGTCCCGAGCGGAGCGTCCACCGGCCAGTTCGAGGCCGTCGAGCTGCGCGACGGCGGCGAGCGGTACGGCGGCAAAGGTGTCCGTAACGCCGTCCGGGCGGTCAACGAGACCATCGACGACAAGCTCGTCGGCTACCCCGCCTCCGACCAGCGGCTGATCGACCAGCTCCTGCTCGACCTGGACGGCACCCCGGCCAAGTCCGCGCTCGGGGCCAACGCGATCCTCGGCGTCAGCCTCGCCGTCGCCAGGGCCGCCGCCGACGCCGCCGGGCTCCCGCTGTTCCGGTACGTGGGCGGCCCCAACGCGCACCTGCTGCCCGTCCCGATGATGAACATCCTGAACGGCGGCGCGCACGCCGACACCAACGTCGACGTCCAGGAGTTCATGATCGCGCCGATCGGCGCGGGGACCTTCTCCGAGGCGCTGCGCTGGGGCGCCGAGACCTACCACGCGCTGAAGTCGGTGCTGAAGTCCCGGGGCCTGAACACCGGCCTCGGCGACGAGGGCGGTTTCGCCCCCGAGCTGCCCTCCAACCGGGACGCGCTCGACCTCATCGTGGAGGCGATCGGCAAGGCGGGCTTCACCCCCGGCCGCGACATCGCGCTCGCGCTGGACGTCGCCGCCACCGAGTTCCACGCCGACGGCCTGTACGCGTTCGAAGGCACCAAGCGGTCCGCCGACGAGATGGCGGCCTACTACGCCGAGCTGCTCGGCGCCTACCCGCTGGTCTCCATCGAGGACCCGCTGGACGAGGAGGACTGGGCCGGCTGGGAGGGCCTCACCGCCGCCGTCGGCGACCGCGTCCAGATCGTCGGGGACGACCTGTTCGTCACCAACCCCGAGCGGCTGGCCCGCGGCATCAGGGACCGCGCCGCGAACGCCCTGCTGGTCAAGGTCAACCAGATCGGCACCCTCAGCGAGACGCTCGACGCCGTGTCCCTCGCGCAGACCAGCGGCTACCGGTGCATGATGAGCCACCGCTCCGGTGAGACCGAGGACACCACGATCGCCGACCTGGCCGTCGCGACGAACTGCGGCCAGATCAAGACCGGCGCCCCGGCCCGCAGCGACCGCGTCGCCAAGTACAACCAGCTGCTGCGCATCGAGGAACTGCTCGGCGACGCGGCCCGCTACGCCGGCGCCGCCGCGTTCCCGAGGTTCGGCGCGCGGGGCTGACGCGGACGGGGCCCGGCGTCCGGCACGTCCGCACGCCGGGCACCCGCCCTCCCGGGGGTGCGCCCCCGGACCCCGGCAACAGCTCTCGTACAGGCAGGGGACACGCCATGGCGCAGGACGAGAAGGCCCGCCCCAGGGCTGCGCGGGCCGAGCGGGCCGAGCGGGCCGAGCGGGCCGAGTCCGAGGGCGACGGCGGGCGCCGCGGCAACCCCGCGCTGACCAGCCGCGCCGCCATCCTCGCGGTCGTGGTGTGCGCCATCGCGCTGAGCCTCGCCTACCCCGTGCGCGAGTACATCGCCCAGCGCAAGGAGATCGCCGATCTCGAGCACAAGGAGGGCCTCGCCCGCCGCCACGTGGACGAGCTCGCCCAACGTAAGCGACAACTAGGGGATAAGTCGTACATTGAGCGTGAGGCGACACGAAGGCTCCATTACTGTCGTCCGGACGTGAAGTGCTACATCGTCCTGGACGGCGGCGGGAGCGAGGGGCAGCAGACGCGCAAGGGCGGCACGCCGAGCAGGCCGCCATGGTACGAGACACTGTGGCGGTCGGTGGAGGCCGCCGACCGGCCGCGCTGACGGCCGCCGGCGTCTCCGGCGGCGAGCACGCGCGACAGGGATCGCAGGATCCGCGGGTGGGGACACAGATGATCGAGGAACGCTCTCCCCGGGCAGCGTCCGGGGGGTCCGGGGGGTCGTCCCCCCAGGGTGACGGCGCCATGGCTGGGGAGCCCGAGGGGCCGTCCCCTCAGGAGGCCGCCGCGGACGCCGCGGATGCCCGGGTGTCCGGGACTGGAACGGTCTCTGAGATGCCCGCCAAGATCGACGCGGACGACGTGGCGGCGGTGGCGGCCCAGCTCGGCCGCGAGCCGCGCGGGATGCGGCGGGTCGCCCACCGCTGCCCGTGCGGGCGGCCCGACGTGGTCGAGACGGCGCCCCGGCTGCCCGACGGCACCCCGTTCCCGACGCTGTTCTACCTCACCTGCCCGAAGGCGGCCTCGGCGATCGGGACGCTGGAGGGCGGCGGGATGATGCGCGAGATGCAGGCCAGGCTCGCGGACGACCCGTCCCTGAAGGCCCGCTACACCGCCGCCCACGAGGACTACCTGCGCCGCCGCGGCGACGCCGCCCGCGAGGACGGTATCGAGCCGCTGCCCGAGGGGATGCAGAGCGCGGGCGGCATGCCCGGCCGCGTGAAGTGCCTGCACGCCCTCATCGCCCACGAACTCGCCGTGCCCGGCTCCAACCCGTTCGGCCGGGAGGCGCTGGAGGCGCTGCCGGACTGGTGGCGCTCCGGTTCCTGTGTCCGCACCGCCGAGGAGGCCCAGTGACGCGTGTCGCCGCCATCGACTGCGGGACCAACTCCGTCCGGCTGCTGATCGCCGACATCACCCCCGGCGACGACGGCGGCACGCTCACCGACGTGGAGCGCCGGATGGAGATCGTCCGGCTCGGGGAGGGCGTCGACCGGACCGGGCGGCTGTCGCCCGCCGCCCTGGAGCGGACGTTCACCGCGATGCGCGGCTACGCCCGGCTGATCGAGCGGCACGGCGCCGAGGCGGGCGGGGGCCCGGTCAAGACCCGCGTGGTGGCGACCAGCGCCACCCGCGACGCCGCCAACCGGTCCGACTTCGTCGACGGCGTCGTCGACATCTTCGGTGTGGTGCCGGAGGTGATCACCGGGGACGAGGAGGCCGCGCTGTCGTTCACCGGCGCGACCGGGGACCTGGCGGGGCTGCGTCCCGCCCGTCCTTACCTGGTGGTGGACATCGGCGGCGGTTCCACCGAGTTCGTGCTGGGCAGTTCGAGCGCCGACGCCGCGCGCTCGGTCGACATCGGATGCGTCCGGATGACCGAGCGGCACTTCAAGGACGGCGACCCGCCGTCGCCGGAGCAGATCGCCGACGCGGTCGCCGACATCGACGCCGCGCTCGCGCAGGTCCGCGAGGCGGTCCCGGTGGACGAGGCCCGCACGCTGGTCGGCCTCGCGGGCTCGGTCACCACCGTCGCCGGGATCGTGCTCGGCCTGCCGGAGTACGACTCGTCCCGGATCCACCTGTCCCGGATCACCGGCACGCAGGTGCACGAGGTGACGCGGCGGCTGCTGCACGCCACCCGCGCCGAGCGGGCCGCGTTCGGCGTGATGCACCCGGGACGGGTCGACGTGATCGGCGCGGGCGCGCTCATCCTCGACCGCGTGATGCGGGAGTACGGGTTCGGCGCGGTCGTCGTCAGCGAACACGACATCCTGGACGGCCTCGCCTGGTCCCTGGTCTGAGCATCCTGCTCCGCCCCAGGGATCCGGGGACCCGGGATCCGGGGGCACCCGTGGGATCCGGGCCGCTCCCGGGCTCCCGGGCCGCCGTGCCTACTGCCTGAACTGGGCGAGCAGCGCCGGGATCAGCACGGCGTTCGGGTTCTGCTGCGGGACGTAGAGCACCGGCGAGGAGTTGCTGGACTGCTGGATCCAGACCCGCCCGCCGTCCACGACGGCGCCGGAGATCGCCGACCAGCTCAGCGACACCCGGTTCCCGCGCACGCCGCCCGGGTGGACGGTCAGCCCCTGCGCCACGTCGATGGACTCGCCGGCCCTGACCCGCCCGGCCAGCTCGGCGACCAGCCGCTGCTCGGCGTAGATCTGGCACAGCTCGATGAGACGCCCCCAGATCCGCTCGGGCTCGCCCTCCGGGCCGAGGGGGCGCCCCGGCATCGCGTCCGGGTCGATGACGGCCTCGACGCGGGGGCCGCCGTGGAACGGGAAACGGCCCGCCTGGAAGATCCACCGGGTGCAGACCCGCTGTCCGATGTCGGCCGGTACCTGCGCCGCCCAGTACGCCACCCACTCCACCCGGGGCCAGGGCAGCGCCGACGTCCCGTACGAGACGACCTGGTCGTCGGCGTGGAGACGGATGCCGCGCACGTTCACCTCGACCGGATGGACGGCGGGCTGCCTCCCCCAGTCGTTCACCTGGCCCAGCGGCGCCGCATAGTAGGGGTCCCGCTCCTGGACGGGCTCCTGACGCGGCGGCTGGGGTGCCCGCAGGCGGGGAGGCCCGGCCGGCTCCGGGTTGAGGCGCTCGGTCCAGACCTGTCCGTCCCACCAGCGCAGGCTGCCGGTTCCGTAAGGATCGGGATACCAGCCCGGTTGCGACAAGGCATGCCTCCGCTTCGCAATGGCGCGCCGGACACCCGCCTCCCCGACCGGCCAACGCATCGTATCGAGATCAGCACTGCTACTGATCGGTCACGCGCACAGTCGGCCACTCCCCGCCACCATCTTGGGTACATGGGAGAATTGGGTTATGGGCAACCCTCCGTTCGTGCCGCCCGGGTCGGGGTGGCCGGGCGACCCCGCCGGGCCCGGTACGCCGGTCGCGCACGACCCCGGCGACGTCGTCGATCTGGCGGCGAAGGCGCCCGATCTGGAAGGGCTGTGCGCCCGTCAGTCGGTGTGCCGCGCCTGCGACCGTCTCGTCGAATGGCGGGAGCGGGTGGCGGTGCAACGGCGCAGGGCCTTCGCGGACGAGAGGTACTGGGGGCGACCCATCGCGGGCTGGGGCGACGCCGACCCGCGGATCCTCATCGTGGGGCTCGCGCCCGCCGCGCACGGCGGGAACCGCACGGGGCGGATCTTCACCGGCGACCGGTCGGGCGACTGGCTGTTCGCGTCGCTGTACCGGGTGGGGCTCGCCGCGCAGCCGACGAGCGTCCGCGCGGACGACGGGCAGCGGCTGATCGGCGCGCGGATGGCGGCTACCGTCCGGTGCGCGCCGCCCGACAACAAGCCCACCCCGCAGGAGCGGGCCGCCTGCCTGCCCTGGCTGGCCCGCGAGGTCGGATTCGTCGCGCCGAGCGTGCGGTGCGTCGTGTGCCTCGGCGGGTTCGCGTGGCAGGGCGTCTGGCCCGCTCTGCGGGAGGCCGGGTACGGGCTGCCGCGTCCCCGCCCGGCGTTCGGGCACGGGGCGGAGGTGGAACTGGAGCCGCCGCCGTCGGTGGCCCGCCGCGATCCGGTCCTGATGCTCGGCTGCTACCACCCGAGCCAGCAGAACACGTTCACCGGGCGGGTCACCGAGGCCATGCTCGACGACGTCTTCACCCGCGCCCGCGACTACGCGTGACCGGCCGCCCTAGCGGGTGAGCGAGAGCGGGGTCGTGCGGATGCGGCCGTGCTGGCAGACCTGGCCGTACTTCCACGGGACGGTCAGCCGCGTGGTCTCGTTCGGCGGGATCACCCTCAGGGTGGTCGCGGTGGGCCGGCACGTCTCCTCGTCCTCGTCGTACGCGGGGGCGACGGTCCAGTGCAGCTTCTGGTAGGCGCTGCCGCCGGGCGGCAGGGTGATCGTGCGCGCCGTCCCCTCGCGGACGACCTGCGTCGGGACGGGCCCGTCCGGGCCGGCGAGGGCGAGCCCGGACCAGCCGCCGGTGGTGCAGGGCTTCGAGGACTTGCTGGTGAGGACGAGCGTCAGGTAACGCTGTCCCGCGCCCGCGTCGTATCCCGTCAGCGACGCCGTGAGCATCGGCGTGGTGCAGCGCAGCCCTCCGGCGCCCGTCCCGTGGCCGTTGCCGCCCGCACCCGCCGAGGCACCGGGCGTCCCGGCACCGGGAGCACCGGCGCCGGGAGTGCCGGTGGTCGGGCCGTCGGAGAGCGGGGTGCCGGGCGACGTCGGCTGGGTGCCGCCCGCCGAGGTCGTGCCCGCGTTGGACGAGGAGCCGCAGGCCGTCAGCGACGTCGCGAGGGCCGCGGCGGCGAGCGTTCCCCAGATGATGCGGTGCATGTGAGATCCCCCTGGAATGGATGACGGCGGGGCAGGGCCTGGGCCAAGCGGCCGCCGGGTGAGGGCCGACCCCTGTTGCGGCCCGCCGGTCCCGGCCGCTTGACGCCCCCGTCCGGCCCTGTCCCCGCCGTTGTCTTTCTGGCGGTACATCCATGTGATGCCGGGGGAGGGAGAGAAGTTCGGGGCCGAGGGCCCCGGATGATCTGAGTGCCGGCGGGCCCCGCGTCCGGCCGTCCGGGCCCGTCCGGTCCGCGATCGGGGTGAGCTGGACGCCTATGCGGGTATCGCTCCCGTTATGCCATCCGAGCGCACCACGGACGACGCCCAGCACATCGTGATCATCGGCGGCGGGTACGTCGGCATGTACACCGCCCTGCGCCTGCAGAAGAGGCTCCGGTCCGAGCTGCGGCGCGGCGAGGTGGTGGTGACCGTCATCGACCCGCAGTCCTATATGACCTATCAGCCGTTCCTGCCCGAGGCCGCCGCCGGGAACCTGGAGCCCCGGCACGTCGTGGCGCCGCTGCGGCGGGTCCTGCGCCGCTGCCGGATCCTGAACGGGTTCGTGACGGGGATCGAGCATGCCTCGCGGACGGTCACCGTCCGCCCGGCGGGCGCCGACTCGACCGGCGCCCCGGAGCGGCGGATCGGCTACGACCTGCTGGTGGTGGCGCTCGGCTCGGTCTCGCGGACGCTGCCGATCCCCGGCCTCGCCGAGTGCGGGATCGGCTTCAAGACCGTCGAGGAGGCCATTTTCCTGCGCAACCACGTCCTGCACCAGCTCGACATCGCCGCGTCCAACCCCGACGACGAGCGGATCCGGCGGCGGGCCCTGACGTTCGTGTTCGTCGGCGCCGGTTTCGCGGGCATCGAGGCGCTGGCCGAGCTGGAGGACATGGCCCGCGACGCGTGCAAGTGGTACCCGAACATCGACGCGGGCGACATGCGCTGGATGATGGTCGAGGCGACGGACCGGATCCTGCCCGAGGTCGGACCCGAGATGGGCCGCTGGACGGCCGAGGCGCTGCGCCGCCGCGGCATCGAGGTCAAGCTGGAGACGCTGCTGAAGTCGGCGGAGAAGCGGCACATCGTGCTGAGCGACGGCGAGGAGTTCGAGGCCGGGACGCTCGTGTGGACCGCCGGGGTGAAGCCGCACCCGGTCGTCGGCGACAGCGACCTCCCCCTCGACGGCAAGGGCCGCATCAAGGCGACGGCGGAGCTGACCGTGGACGGGCTGGAGCGCGTCTACGCCGCGGGCGACAACGCGGCCGTCCCGGACCTGACCGACACGGGGGACTTCACCGCGCCCAACGCCCAGCACGCGGTCCGGCAGGCGAAGCGGCTCGCCGACAACATCGTCGCGGACCTGCGCGGGAAGCCCCGCAAGCCGTACGTGCACGCCTACGTCGGCTCGGTGGCGGGCCTCGGCCTGCACAAGGGCGTCGCGAACGTCTACGGCGTGAAACTCAGGGGCGTCCTCGCCTGGCTCATGCACCGCACATACCATCTGTCTCGGATGCCGACCGTGAACCGCAAGTTCCGGATCACCGCGGACTGGACGCTCGCCCTGTTCTTCCGGCGCGAGATCGTCTCCCTCGGTGAGCTGGAGTGGCCCCGCCAGGAGTTCGAGCTGGCGGCCGGGAGGCGCAAGGACACCTGACACCGGCCCCCCGAGGAGGCGCGCCCCCGTGACCGGAGTCGCCTCCCGGCTCGCCCCGCTGCTCACCAAGATCATGCTCGGTGAGGGCCGGGAGGCCGCCGACGAGCTGCCGATCCAGGTGCGGGCGTGGGACGGCAGCTCCACCGGCCCGGACGGCGCCCCCGCGTTCGTGATCCGGAACCGCCGGGCGCTCCGCAGGCTGCTGTGGAAGCCGGGCGAGATGGGGCTCGCCCGCGCGTACGTGGCCGGGGAGCTGGACATCGAGGGCGACGTGTTCGCCGCGCTGGACGCCGTCCAGCAGGTGATGCGCAGCGGGGACCGGCCGATCCGGCTGAGCGCCGACGACAAACGGGACATCGTCCGCACGGCGGTGATGCTCGGCGCCGTCGGCCCCGAGCCGAAGCCGCCGCCGGAGGAGTTCTCACCCGGCCGCGCCGCCGAGCCGATGGCGGAGTCGGCTGCGTTCCTCGTCCGGCTGTTCGGGGAGGGGCTGGCGCACGGTACCGGGCTGTGGGACCAGGCCGTCGACCTCGACGAGGCGCGGGACGCCGCCCACCGCTCGGTCGCCGAGCGGCTCGGGCTGTTCCCCGGCGCCCGGCTGCTCGACCTCAGCTGCGGGTGGGGCGCGTTCGCCCGGTACGCCGCCGCCGAGTGCGGCGCCCGCGTGGTGGGGCTGACCCGCACCCCCGAGCAGGCCGACCACGTCCGCGCGGTGGCGGCCGAGGTGGACGGCGACGTGCAGGCGCGGGGCTGGGACCTGGCCGAGGCGGGCGACGGGCCGTATGACGCGATCGTCGGCCTGGCGGGCATCGAGTCCGTCGACCGCGCCACCGCCCGGCTGTACGGGCTGCTCGCGCCGGGCGGGCGCCTCGTCCTGCACCAGCCGGCGCGGCGCCCGGGGCCGCACCAGATCCGCCGCACGTTCACGACGAGCTACATGTTCCCCGAGGACGGCGAGCTGCGCCCCCTCGGCGCGATCGTCGGCGAGCTGGAGGACGCGGGGCTGGAGGTGCGGGCCGTGGGGGCGCTGCGCGAGCACCACGCGCGGACGCTGCGGGCGTGGGCGGCCAACCTGCAACGTCACTGGGCGGAGTGCGCGGAGCTCGCCGGGACGGGACGCGCCCGGGTGTGGCTGCTGTATCTCGCGGCGTCCGCTCTGGCGTTCGAGAGTGGACGCATCGGTATGAATGAAATCTGTGCAATTCGCCGTGACCGGGATGGGCGCGCGGGGACCACGCTGGTGGAAGGGCGCGCCGTAATAAGCCGTTAAGGTGCACCTTTTCCTAGTGTGTCCACTTTTACACAGAAAGGCATGGTAAGCGGCTGACCTGCGGTTTCGTGAACCCGCGTAGGCCGCAGAGGGGAATCGGCGGAGCTTCTGGGGCGAATGTGGTCTCAGTCGAATATCACACCGCGGGACATCCGATGATGTCCCGGTATGATGACGCCGCCCCTGTAGCCCAATGGCAGAGGCAGGTTCCCTAAAAGAGCCTATGTGTCGGTTCGAGTCCGACCAGGGGCACCCGACGACCGGCCGGCGCCCTGCCAGGGGCACCGGCCGGACGCCTTCGGGGCGCCGGTCCCGATCAGATGTGCGTCAGCCGCTTAGACTGGTCGTCAGGTCGGCCAACATGGAGGCTCCACATGGAGAGCAGGAACCCGGCGTTCCGGGGTGATGCCTTCGGCCAACGGGCCGGAGGCCCGGGATACGGCACCGCGGGCTACGGCGCGCAGCCCTACGGCGGCCAGTACGGCACGCAGCCCTACGGCGCCCCCGGCGGTGCGCCGCCCGGGTACGCGCCACCGGACACGCGGCCCATGACCATGGACGACGTCGTCGTCCGCGGGTTCATGACGCTGGCCACACTGATGATCACCGCGGCGCTGGCGTGGGCGCTGGTGCCCACCAGCCTCGCGGCACCCGTCCTGATCGTCACGCTCCTCGCGGAGATCGGGATCTGGGCCTTCATCACGTTCGGGCGCAAGGCCAACGCGCCCCTCGTGCTGGCATTCGCCGCCGTCTACGGCATCGCGGTCGGCATCATCAGCCATTCCTACAACGACATCTACCACGGGGTGGCCCTCCAGGCCGTGGTCGGCACCGCGCTGGCGTTCGGCGCGACGCTCGCGGTGTACGCGCTGCGGATCGTCCGCGTCACGCCGAAGTTCGGGCGGTTCGTCATCGCGGCGGGCCTCGCGCTGATCGGGCTGATGCTCGTCAACGTGATCGTGCAGGTCTTCGGCGGGGACGACGGGATCGGCATCCGCGACCCCGGCAATCCGCTCGCCTACGTGTTCTCCGTCGCCGCGATCCTCGTCGGCTGCTTCTTCCTGCTGCTGGACTTCGACGCCATCGAGCAGGGCGTCCGCTCCGGCGCGCCGGAGAAGTTCGCCTGGTACTGCGCGTTCGGGCTCGTCCTCAGCCTCGTGTGGATCTACCTGGAGATGCTCCGCCTGCTCTCCTACTTCTCCGGCAGGGACTGACCCTCCCGGCAGGGACCCACGGAAACGATCAGCCCCTCCGCACGCGCGGAGGGGCTGATCGTTGTGGGATCTCTGCGCCAGGGTCGTGGCGGCGGTCCGGCACGACGGCGGAGGACGTCCGTTGGCGGGATCCCACCAAGTTCGTATGGGTTTCGTCAGTAGTGGCGTGCGCGGCGCGCGCGCTCGTGCTCGCGCACCAGCGCCGCGGCGTAGCCGTGGGAGAGGTTGTGCTCGTCGGCCAGCCAGGTGCAGCGTTCCTCGCAGCGGGAGAACGACGGTCCGTTCTCGATGGCGGTGAACCACTCGGGGATGTCACGTCCTGTGACTTGCGGAATGCGGGCGATCAGCTTGCTGTGCGTCTCCGGCGAGTGGTTCAGTGACAATTGGCACCTCCAGGTCGCGGGGCTCTTCCTGCCGACTCTGCAACAGCGGCCGGGATGTGACAACCCCCTAACGGGGACCTATCTTTTACGTTACGTAGATCATTCGTAACGGGGATATCCTCCGGAAACCCGCAGGTGACCCGCGCGCGGGCCACCTGCGGGTTCGCGCGTTCCACGAGGCGGACGCCCGGACGCCCGTCAGGACAGGCGCTCCAGCACCATCGCCATGCCCTGCCCGCCGCCGACGCACATCGTCTCCAGGCCGAACTGCTTGTCGTGGAACCGGAGCCCGTTGAGCAAAGTCGAGGTGATCCGCGCGCCCGTCATGCCGAAGGGGTGACCCACGGCGATGGCCCCGCCGTTGACGTTCAGCTTGTCGAGGTCGATGCCGAGGTCCTCCGCGGACGGCAGCACCTGCGCCGCGAACGCCTCGTTGATCTCCACGAGGTCGATGTCGGCGATCGTCATGCCCGCGTGGGCGAGCGCCCTGCGGGACGCCTCCACCGGGCCGAGGCCCATGATCTCGGGGGACAGGCCGGTGACGCCGGTCGAGACGATCCGCGCCAGCGGCGTGACGCCCAGCTCGGCGGCCTTGGCGTCGCTCATGATCACGACCGCGGCGGCGCCGTCGTTGAGGGGGCAGCAGTTGCCCGCGGTGACCGTCCCGTCCGGGCGGAACACCGGCTTGAGCTCGGAGACCTTCTCGTAGGTCGTGCCCGCCCTGGGCCCGTCGTCCTTGGCGACGACCGTCCCGTCCGGCAGCGTGACGGGGGTGATGTCGCTTTCCCAGAACCCGTTGGCGAGGGCCTTCTCCGCGAGGTTCTGCGAGCGGACGCCGAACTCGTCCTGCGCGCGCCGCGTCACCCCGCGGATCGAGGCGACGTTCTCGGCGGTCTGCCCCATCGCGATGTAGATGTCAGGGACGGCGCCGTCCTCCCGGGGGTCGTGCCACACCGGCGCGCCGCCCTCGGCGGCCTTGGCGGTGCGGTCCTCGGCCCCCGCGAACACCGGGTTCTTCGTGTCGGGCAGCCCGTCGCTGCTGCCCTTGGCGAAGCGGCTGACGGTCTCGACCCCGGCCGAGACGATGACGTCGGCCTCACCCGACCTGATCGCGTGCAGGGCCATCCGGGTCGTCTGGAGCGAGGACGAGCAGTACCGCGTGACGGTCGCGCCGGGCACGCCGTCCCAGCCCAGCAGGACGGACACGACGCGCGCCATGTTGTACCCCTGCTCCCCGCCGGGCAGCCCGCACCCGAGCAGCAGGTCGTCGATCTGCGAGGGGTCGAGTTCCGGGACCTTGGCCATCGCGGCGGTGACCATCTGGGCGGTGAGGTCGTCGGGCCGAATGTCCTTGAGCGACCCCTTGAAGGCGCGGCCGATCGGCGAGCGCGCGGTGGCGACGATGACTGCCTCGGGCATGTGCGGGACTCCTGTCTCAGCGGGCCGGTCTGCCGGGCGGGCTCCCCGCGGAGACCGCGTTACCCGCCGGTCACAAGCAATCTAGCCCGTGGCCTCGACGCACGCCCACGCCGGGTCCCGCTCAGCGCCGACAAAGTGTCCAATAGGCGCAAACGGCACGCCACCCGCAAATCCCGGCCCCACTGTGACACGCGCCCCATGCGAGCGGGACCAGGAGGACACAGACTGTAACCACGCGCCCGGCCGGGCCGCCTCTGCGCGGATGGCGGCGGGGCAGGGGTCGCGGAAAACGACCGGGGCTCGTCATTGGTGACCGGACGGGCCCCGGTCCTCTGCTCAGACCTTCACAGGGCCCGTTTGACCTCGGAGAGGAACGCCCGCCACTCCCCGGCGTCGAGAACCAGCTTCGGCCCATCAGGATCCTTGGAATCCCGAACCGCCACCGCCGGATCGACCCGAGCCACCTCGACGCAGTCACCACCAGTGTCTGTGCTGTGGCTGCTCTTTACCCAGGTGAGGTCGGCGACCTCGATGCACTCCCCGCCCGTGTCACCGCTGTGGCTGCTCCTGATCCAAGAGACGTCGGCGACCTCGATGCACTGTCCGCCGGTGTCGGTGCTCCGGCTGCTCTTACGCCAGTTCGCGGACGAGAGGTTCATTCTGATCATGTTCCCTCCAACGCGGCGTTCAGGAGTTCCAGGGAGTCATCGGCTGACATCGCCGCACTCCTGATCAGATCGTAGCGTCGACGGTACTCCTGAACAGTGGCCCGGTGGTTGGTGAGATGTCCGCTCACATGCCCTTCGGTGTAGACGGCGTCGGGAGCGTCATCGAAGCTGAGAATCGTGAACGCTCCTGGTAGCCCCGCATATGCGCCCGCAGCCATGGGGACGATCTGAAGCGAGACGTTGTAGAGCCGAGCCTGGTCGGCGAGATGACGGTGCTGGCTGCGCATGACTTGCTGGTCGCCGACGATGCGGCGGACCGCCCATTCATCGAAGATCGCGACGACGCGAGGCGGGTTGGCGCGAGTGAGGATCTGCTGGCGCTCCATCCGACTGGTGACCAGGGCGTCGGTTTCGCTCTCGCTGCGGCCGGACTTCAGGACCGCGCGGGCATACTCCGGCGCCTGGAACAGCCCTTTGATCACCAGTGGATCGAAGGTGTACAACGTCGATGCGAGGGCTTCTTGCTGGACGAACTCCGCGAAGCCTGGAGGGAGGACGGCCAGGAAGCGGGTGTCGTTGATGAGCAGCCATAGGCGCTGGAAGACGCCATTGGTTTTGAAGTAGGTGTCGACGTCTAGGGCGAACTTCTCGGACGGGATGCTCTTCATCCCTTCGACCTGGCAGATCCATTGGGCGGTATAGCCGAGAAGGTCGGCGAATGCCGTCTTCGTCAGCCCGGCGTCCTCGCGCCAGGCGGTCATCTCGTTCGCGAATGCACGGATGGCCGGGGCGTCGTATGCCTCGCTTCTTGTTGCCATGGTCCCCTCCGGGGGTGAAGGCCGGATGGCGCAGTCACCTCGGGTGTATCACACTACGAAGCGATGCATTGCCGAAAGTAGTCAAATGACTGCACCTCCAAACCCGCCGGGACCATTGGCAGGCCGGAAAGGGCCCGATATGTCACCCCAAGGGCCAATGCGTCGTCTGGAACCCGACGCAGACGGCCCGCTTTGATTCTCCGAAGGAGTTGTAAGTTTGCATAAACTCCAGTGGGACGATTTGTCCGATGCGGCGCGGAACGCTATCGAGGCTCGGTGCGGGGCCGTCCTCAAGGCTGAATCGGCGGAGCGCGGGATCATGCCGGGGGTCGCGGCGCGGCTGGACACCGAGTGCAGGGAGAGCGCCTTCCTCAAGGCCATTCCGCGGGACGGGCCGGCTGTGCGGCTCCACCTCCGTGAGCGAGCTGCGAATCTCGGGATGGCGGACGGGGTTCCGGCGCCTCCGATGCTGTGGTCGGGGGAGGCCGGAGGCTGGCTGCTGCTGCTCTTCCACTTCGTCGACGGCGGGCGGTCCGCCGATCTGTCTCCGGGGTCTCGCGATCTGCCTGGTGTGCTCGATGCCGTGTCGCGAATCGAGGGATCGGGTGGTGTGCTGCCGCCGGTCTCGGTGAATCTGGAGATGCTCAAGAAGACGGCTGCGGCGTTTCTGGCCGAGGGGCTCGGCGGTTCGCGACGGGGCACGTACGCCGAAGCGCTCGATGCTCTCCCCTGGGCGGCGCTGGAAGGGGACGAGCTGCTGCACTACGACCTGCACAGCGGGAATCTGTTGGCCACCGGCCGCGAGACCTTCGTCATCGACTGGTCGTTCGCGTGCCGGGGAGCGAGGTGGGTCGACGCCGCCTTGCTGGCTCCCCGGCTTGTCGAGGCCGGGCACACGCCCGCGCGGGCGGAGGCGCTTGTGGCGGGTCTGCCCACCTGGGATGCCGCGCCCGCCGAGGCGGTCACCGGCCTGGCCGCTCTCTGGACGATGTTCCGTGAGTACAAGGCCCTTTACGGCCCCCGGGAGCATCGGGGATTCCGGACTCGCGCCGCCGAGGCGGGATGGGCGTGGCTGCGCCATCTTGCCCGTTGGTGATGTTCAGGTGGCGTTGGGGGTGATGGTGGGGAGGTCGGGGACGGAGCGGCGGTGCAGGAGAGTGGCCCAGCGGCCGCGGGGGCCGCGGTCGCGTCCGGCGACCGTCGCGCCCGAGACCTCGGTGCCCGACACCTCGGCGGCCTCTGCGGCGGCCAGGTAGACGGGGAGGACGCCCTCGCCGAGCAGGGGGTCGGGCATGTCGGGCTCCAGGTCGAGCGCGTGCGCCATCGACGGCAGGATGGCGGCGGACGCGGCGGCGTAGCCCCGGGCGGACGGGTGGTAGCGGTCCTCGCTGAACATCGTGCGGGGGTCGGCGGCGAACTCGCGTCCGAGCAGGTCGCCCAGGGAGACCGAGCGCCCGCCCCGCTCGACGACGGCGATCGTCTGCGCGGCGGCGAGCTGGCGGCTGGCGCGCCGCGCGATCCACTTCAGCGGCTGCATCAGCGGCTTGACCGACCCCAGGTCGGGGCAGGTGCCGACCACGACGTGGCAGCCGTGCGCGCGGAGCCGGCCGACCGCGTCCGCGAGGTGCCGGACGGACTCGGCGGCGGGCACGCGGCCGGTCACGTCGTTCGCGCCGATCATGATGACGGCCAGGTCGGGGCGCACCTGGAGTGCCTGCCCGACCTGCTCGGGGAGGGCGTGCGAGCGTGAGCCCGGCCGGGCGACGTTCGTCAGCCGGACGGGACGGTCCGCGATCGCCGACAGCCCGGCCGCCAGCAGGGCCGCGGGCGTCTCCTCCGGATCGTGGACGCCGAGCCCGGCCGCCGTCGAGTCGCCGATCATCACCAGTGACAGCGGTGACCCGCCCAGTGTCCCGCCGTAGAGGCCGTCCGCGACCGGCGGGTCGCCGTTCGGTGTCGCCTGAATGATCTTGCGTGCGAGCCTGGCCTCCACGACCACGAGCCCGAACGTGATGCCGCCGAGGGCCGTGATGCCCCCGCCCCCGTAGGCCGCCGCCGCCGCGATCCGGCGCGCTGTGAACGCTCTCCACATACCCCGCTGACCCTCCGTAACTGTCTTTTACCCCCGCCCGGGGACGTTGATGCCGTGCCGTCCTTTCTCGGCTACCGTCGGAAACGGGAGCCCCCCGGGCTCTCCGTCCCGTTCCACCCGCGGTGGACGCGGCGGAACGGGCCCATGACCGACACGCTGAACGACAAGGACGTCGCGGTGCACGTACACGACTCGCTCGTCGAGCTGATGGGGAACACCCCTCTCGTCCGGCTCCGCAAGGTGACCGGCGGCAGGGGCCCGCAGGTGCTGGCCAAGGTGGAGTACTTCAACCCCGGGGGCTCGGTGAAGGACCGCATCGCGGTCCGCATGATCGACGCCGCCGAGCGGTCCGGGGCCCTGCGACCCGGCGGGACGATCGTCGAGCCGACGTCCGGCAACACCGGGGTCGGGCTCGCGATCGTGGCGCAGGAGCGCGGCTACCGCTGCGTCTTCATCTGCCCCGACAAGGTCGCCAAGGACAAGGTGGACGTCCTGCGCGCGTACGGCGCCGAGGTCGTCGTGTGCCCCACGGCCGTCTCGCCCGACCACCCCGACTCCTACTACTCGGTGTCGGACCGGCTCGCCGCCGAGATCCCCGGCGCGTGGAAGCCCGACCAGTACTCCAACCCGCAGAACCCCGTCTCGCACTACGAGACCACCGGCCCTGAGTTGTGGGAACAGACCGAGGGCCGCATCACCCACTTCGTCGCGGGCATCGGGACCGGCGGAACGATCAGCGGCACCGGCAAGTACCTGAAGGAGGTCTCCGGCGGCACGGTCCAGATCATCGGCGCCGACCCGGAGGGGTCGGTCTACTCCGGCGGCAGCGGCCGCCCGTACCTCACCGAGGGCGTCGGGGAGGACATCTGGCCCGAGACCTACGACCGCGGCATCTGCGACCGGGTCATCGCGGTCTCCGACAAGGACTCGTTCACGATGACCCGCCGCCTGGCCCGCGAGGAGGCGCTGCTGGTCGGCGGGTCCTGCGGGATGGCGGTCGTGGCCGCGCTCCGCGTCGCCGCCGAGGCCGGCCCGGACGCGGTGATCGTCGTCCTGCTCCCGGACGGCGGGCGCGGCTACCTCAGCAAGATCTTCAATGACGAGTGGATGGCCGACTACGGCTTCCTCACCCCGTCCACCGAGGAGGCCCGTGTCGGCGAGGTCCTGACGCGCAAGGGCGGGACGCTGCCCGAGTTCGTCCACGTCCACCCCCACGAGAGCGTCCAGACCGCCATCTCCATCATGCGCGAGTACGAGGTCTCCCAGCTCCCCGTGATGAAGGAGGAGCCCCCGGTCATGGCCGCCGAGGTCGTCGGCTCGGTGGTGGAGAGCGATCTGCTCGACATCCTGGTCAAGGAGCACGCGAAGCTGACCGAGCCGGTGGAGCTCCACATGTCGGCGCCGCTCCCGACCCTCGGCTCCGGGGAGCCGGTCAGCAAGGCCGTCGGGGTCCTGGAGAAGTCGGGCGCCGCCGTGGTCCTCGTGGACGGCAAGCCCAAGGGCCTGGTCACCCGCCAGGACCTCCTGGCCTTCCTCGCCGGGAACTACTGAGAGGCAGGGAGGACGCCGTCAGGCCCGGTGGACGACGCGGCCGCCGAGGACGGTCATCGTCACCGGCAGGTCGGGCAGCTCGTCCGGGGGCGTGGCGAGCGGGTCGCCGCCGAACACGGTGAGGTCGGCGCGGAGGCCCTCGCGGATGCGTCCCGCGAGGTGCTCCTCGCCCGCGCCGTAGGCGGCCCAGGCCGTGTACCCGGCGAGCGCCTGGGCCGGGGTGAGCGCCTGGTCGCCGCCCACCGGACGGCGGTCAGGCCGCCCGGCCGGCCTGCGCAGGACCGCGCCCGCCATGATCACGCGCGGGTCGTAGCAGGTGAGGGGCCAGTCGGAGCCGAGCGCCACGCGGCCGCCCGCGCGGACGATGTCGGCGCAGCGCCAGCCGCGCCCGCAGCGGTCCGGCCCGAGCCGCCGCGACCAGTTGTCGGTGTGGTCGGGCAGCGTCCAGTCCAGGTGGGTGGGCTGCATGGACGCGACGACGTCGAGCTCGCCGAACCGGGCGATGTCGGCGTCGTCGATGATCTCGGCGTGCTCGATCCGGTGGCGGCCCCGGCGCGGTGCTCCCGCGCGCCGGTAGGAGTCGAGCGCGTGGGTGACGGCGTGGTCGCCGATGGCGTGGGTGAAGCAGGGCAGCCCCAGCTCGACCACGCGGCGGACCGCGGCGTCGTACCGTCCGGGGTCCTCCCACACCGGGAACCGGCCTTCGCCCGCGCAGTCCGGACGGTGCAGCCAGGCCGAGCCGCCGTCGATGGTGCCGTCCAGGAAGAACTTGACCGCGCCGGTGCGCCACCGGCGTCCGGGGCCGCGGTCCCGCAGCGCCCGGACGGTGTCCAGGGTCTCCTCCACGTCGCCGGGCAGCGCCCAGGGGGCGAGCAGGACCCGCAGCGGCAGCCGGTCCCCGTCGTCGAGCGCGTCGAGGACGGCCGCCGTACCCGGCCACAGGTCGGGGACGTGGACGCCGGTGATCCCGGCCGCGGCCTGCGCCGCGAAGAGCCGGGCCGCGTCGCGCGCGAGCTCGCCCGCGTCCGGCGGCGGGACCGCCCCGTAGCCGAGCAGCACCGCCGACAGCTCGTGGAGCCGTCCCGTGGGCACGCCGTCGCCGTCGACCGTGACCTCGGCCCGGTCACCGAAGCCGACCGGGCCGGTGATCCCGGCGCGCCGCAGCCCCTCGGTGCTCATCAGCGCGTTGTGGGCGTCGGCGGACCACAGGAACGCGGGCCGCCCGCCGACGGCGTCGTCGATCAGCCGCCGGTGCATGGCCTCCGGGGGAAGGGCGCTGTACTCGACCCCCGTCACGACGATCCACGCGTCCGGGGGGAGCCCCTCGCAGGCCCGGCGGATCACGCCGGTCAGCCCGTCCAGCGTGGTGAACCCTCCGGCGTCGGCGCCCCGGTTACCGGCGACCCCCAGCAGCGGATGCTGGTGGGAATCGACCAGGCCGGGCGTGACGGCCTGCCCTGGGCCCTCGACGACCTCGGTGCGCGGGCCGATGTGGGGGCGGACGTCGCGGGCGTCGCCGACCGCGACGATCAGGCCCTCCCGGACGGCCAGGGCCGTGGCCCGCGGCCGCGCGGCGTCGAGGGTGTGGACGACGGCGTCGCGGATGACCAGGTCGGCCGCGGTCAACGCGTCACCTCCTCGCCGCGGTCCGCGAAGGCGCTGCTGACGCGGACCTTGTCCTGCGGGCGGGCGGTGAGGAGATACAGGACGCCGATCACCAGCAGCCCGGCCGTGACCAGCGGCGCGGCCCAGATCTGATACCACGGCGCGCCGGGGGGCGCGAGGATGGTGCGCGGCCAGGTGATGTTGACGAACTCGAAGGCCAGCCAGACGACGGCGAGCGCGTTGACGACGGTGCCCGCGGTGCCCAGCCGGATGTGCCCGGCAGGTGTCCAGGTGCCGCGGACCCGGGCGATCAGCGCGGCCAGGGCGACCAGGAGGAAGACCAGGTAGAGCCCGGCGGTGCCGAACGTGATCAGGCTGCCGATGGCGGAGCTGTCGAGGGCGAGCAGAAGGCCCGCGCAGCCCACGGCGGTCACCGCGACCGTGCCGCCGATCGGTGCCTGCCTGCGGTTGACGATCCGCAGGAACCGCGAGCCGGGCAGGACGTCGTCCCGGGCGACGGAGTACACGGCGCGGGCGCTGGCGCCCTGCGCGGCGAGCCCGCAGGCGATGAAGGCGATGATCACGACGCAGATGAACGGCTTGGACGACCAGTCCCCGAACGAGGTGATGACGGCCGTGGTGATCGGGTCGGGGTCCTGGTTCGCCACGATCTTCGCGGGGTCGGGGTGGGCGAGCGTGGCCGCGAACGCGTTGAGGATCACCAGGCCGCCGACGCTGAGCAGCGCCCACCAGATGGCGCGGGGGACGTGGCGCGCGGCGTTGCGGGTCTCCTCCGAGGACATCGTG
The DNA here is from genome assembly GCF_019175365.1 of Actinomadura graeca. NCBI lineage: Bacteria > Bacillati > Actinomycetota > Actinomycetes > Streptosporangiales > Thermomonosporaceae > Actinomadura > Actinomadura graeca. The sequence goes on from NZ_CP059572.1 coordinate 6,482,476, forward strand.
GTGGCGTCGAAGCCGACGAACGCCCATCCGCCGACGGCGAGCGCCGCCAGCATCGCCGCGGACACCGACCCGCCCGAGCCCGCCTCCGCGCCGAGGGTGTCGGTGAGCAGCGACCAGGGCTGCTCCCGGAACGCCAGCAGCAGGGCCAGGCCGACTCCCACCGACGCGACGGCCTCGGCGGCGATGCCGGCGTTCAGGATGCGCCGCAGCACGTCGATGCCCAGCGCGTTGACCAGCGAGCACGCGAGGATGAACACGGCCGCGACCGCCACCTGAAGGCGCGGTGTCGGCGTGATCTCGAACAGCGCGAGGAACCAGGGCGTGGACAGGTAGGCGATGGTCGTGTTCGCGGCCAGGTAGCCGCACAGCGACACCCACCCGGTCAGCCAGGCGTAGGACGGCCCGATCAGCCTGCGGGTCCACTGGTAGGGGCCGCCCGAGATCGGGAACTGGGACGCCAGCTCCGAGTAGACGGCCAGCAGCAGGCACTGGCCCGCCAAGCAGATCGGCAGCGTCCACACCCACATCGGGCCCGCCACGACCGTCCCGACCAGGGCCACCGCGTACAGGCCCACGACCGGCGAGACCGTCGCGAAGCCCATGGCGACGGACCCGAACACCCCCAGCCGCCGGCTGAGCCGCTGCTCGTAGCCGAGTTCACGCAGCCGCGCGTCGTCGGCGGCGTCCGTGTTGGAGACGTCCGTGTTGGAGGCGTCCGTGCCGTGGGAGGCGTCCGTGCCGCCGGGGGGAGGGGCCGGGGTGGTCCCGGCGGTGTCGTTCTCGTTCATGGCACGTCCTCCGTCGTCGTCTCGCGTGCCGCGCGCCGGGCGGTGTGCACCGGCGGGTCGGCGGTGCGGTGACAGTAGGTGACGTGCCGAGACCTGGTCGATCGACGTGGTGTCGAAGCATCGGGTGTGATGCCGGACACTATGTCCATGCCGTTCACCGTGGGGGATCTGCTCGCCGTCCGGGACCTTCACCTGAGCCTCGTCGCCGGGGCCGCCGGACGGCACCGGGTGATCGAGGCGGCCCACGTCTCGGAGATGCTGCGGCCGGGGGAGTGGCTCCAAGGCGGCGAGCTGCTCATGACGACCGGCCTGGTGCTGCCGGTCGACCGCTCCTCCTGCGACGGGTTCGTCCGGGACGTGGTCGGTGGCGGTGCCGCCGCCCTGGCGCTCGGCCTCGGCCGCGGGCAGCCCCACCGGCGGCCCCCCGCGCACCTGGTCGAGGCGGCGGAGGAGGCGGGCCTTCCGCTGCTCACGGTACCCGACGAGGTCCCGTTCATCGCCGTCACCAAGGCAGTCTTCGCGGCGCGGGCCGCCGAGGAGCGGCGGGCGCTGGAGCACACCGCCGACGTGCAGCGCAGGCTCACCGTGGCGGCGGCCTCGGGCGGCGGCCTCGACGTCATCCTGAAGGTGTGGCTGGACGCCACCCGGCGGCCGGCCGTGGTGACCGACGCCCTCGGACGGCAGCTGGCCGCCGTGGGCGACGCCCCCGGGCGGCTGCTGGACGCCGCCCGCACGATCATCGAGGAGATCACCCCCCGCGGGCTGCGCGGCAGCGCGGTCGTGGACGCCGCCGACCTCACCGTGGGGGTCCAGCCGATCGGCGCGCGGCGGCTGCGCGGCCACGTCCTGCTGGCCGGCCCGCCCGGCGGCGGGCACCGGCTGCTCGACGCCGCGCTGGTCTCCCTGCTGACGATGGAGCTGGAGCGCCGGCACCTGGCCCGCGAGCCGCACCGGCGGGCGCGGACCGCCGCCATGGGCAGGCTGGTGTCGGGCGGGATCTCCGAGGAGCGCGCCGGGCGGCTGCTCGCCGCGCTGGAGGTCTCGACGGAGAACCTGCGCGGGCTGGCCGTCCAGGCGCCGCCCGGCGAGGCCGAGGAACTGGCGGCCGACCTCTCCCTCGCCCTGCCCGGCGGCCTCGTCCGGTTCGACGGCGACATCGTCGAGGCGCTGGCGGTCGACGGCGTCGACGTGCCCGCGGTGCTCGCGCGGTTCGCCCCGGGCCGTCCGGCGGGCATCGGATCGGCCTTCCACCCGGGCACCGCCGCGATCACACTGCGCCAGGCGCGGTCCCTGCTCGCGGCGAGCGCGCGGCTCGGCCGTCCCGCCGAGGCCACCGGGCACGGCATCGGCCGCCTGCTGCTCACCCTCGGCCCGCCGGACCTGCTGGCCGCGTTCGCCGACGCCGTGCTCGCCCCGATCGACGCCGCCGACCCCGATGGGGAGATCCTCGCCACGCTGCGGACCTGGCTGGACGCCAACGGGGTCTGGGACGTCGCGGCCGGCCGTCTCGGCGTGCACCGGCACACGGTGCGCAACCGCATCGACCGGGTCGAACGGCTCACCGGGAGGCCGATCGCCTCGGCGGCCACGCGGCACGAGCTGTGGCTCGCGCTGGAGACGCGCGACGTCCTCGCGCACACCCCGCCGGCCCGCACCTAGCTGGACAAGGAGTCGAAGCCCGCATGGAGTCGTTGGACATTCCGGCCATCGACCGGCCGTCGGCGGCGCCCTAGCGTGAGCGGGCATCCGGCGTCCCGGCCTCGGACGCCCGCCCCTCACCTGGAGACGTCTCTGCCATGAACCAACCGCAAGTCGACGCCGACGTCGTGGTGATCGGCGCCGGATTCGCGGGCCTGACCGCGGCCCGGGACCTCGGGGCCGCGGGCAGGCGCGTCCGCGTGCTGGAGGCGCGCGACCGGATCGGCGGCCGCACCTGGTACCGGACGGACCTCATCGGCGGCTGCGGCCTGGAAATGGGCGGCACGTGGATCGTCCCGCAGCAGACGTTCGTCTCCGCCGAGGCCCGCCGCTACGGAATCGCGATCACCGGCAGTGAGCTGCCGGGCCGGATGACCTGGTCGAACCGGGGCACCGTGCTGGACACGCTGCTGCCCGTCCCCCCGGCCGAGCTGGGACGGCTGGAGCACGCCGTCCGCGCCCTCCTCGCCGCGGGCGCCCGCATCGACGTGGACCGGCCGCTGTCCGGGCAGGGCCTGGCCGACCTCGACGTGCCGATCCGGCAGTGGGCCGACGACGCCGGCCTGGAGGGCGACGCCCGCGAGCTGCTGATCTCCTGGCTCTGCGGCTGCGGCAACGCCTCGGCCGACACGGGATCGGCGCTGGACGTGCTGCGCTGGCTGGCCGCCATGGACAACTCGCTCTGGGGCATGGTCGAGGCCAGCGTCCTCGGCCAGACCTTCACCGACGGCACCGCGTCCCTGGCGCGGGCCCTCGCCGACGACGGCGGGGCGGACATCAGGCTGTCCTCGCCGGTGCGGTCCGTGCGCCAATACGACGACCACGTGGCCGTGGCCTACGACGGCGGCGCCGCCACCGCCCGGCGCGTGCTGATCACCGTCCCGCTCGGCGTGCTCCAGGACATCCACTTCGAACCCGCGCTCGCCCCCGCCAAGCTGGCGATCTCGAAGGAGAACCACGCCGGCCAGGGGCAGAAGATCTGGGCGCTGGCCCGCGGCGTCCCGGAGGACCTGAGCGGCTACGGCTGGGGGACGGACTTCGACTACGTCGGCGCCATGCGCACGCTCCCCGAAGGGGTCCTGCTGGTGTGCTTCGCCCCGGGCGGCCACCATGTGGACGGCGACGACCCGGCCGCGGTGCGGCGCGCCGTCCGCCAGTTCGCCCCCGCCGCCGAGATCGTCGCCACCGCCACGCACGACTGGGTCCACGACGAATGGTCCCGGGGGACGTGGACCACGTTCCGCGCCGGGCAGATCACCGCCCACGAGGGCCATCTCGCCACGCCGGAGGGCCGCGTGCACTTCGCCGGGGCCCACACCGCGCACCGCTGGCCCGGCTTCATCGACGGTGCCATCGACAGCGGCCGCCGCGCCGCGGCCGAGATCCTGGAGACCCCGTGACCTCCCCGCACACCCCGCCCGTCGGCCCCGCCGACGCGACGCGCGTCCCCCGCTACGCGGGCGACTCCACCTTCGCCCGGCTCCCCAGGCTCACCGACGTCCCCGACGCCGACGTACTGATCTGGGGCGTCCCCTTCGACTCGGGCGTCAGCTACCGTCCGGGCGCCCGGTTCGGCCCCGCGCACGTGCGGCAGGGCTCCCGGCTGCTGCGCCCCTACCACCCCGCCCTGGACGTCGAGCCGTTCGCGGTGGGCCAGGTCGCCGACGCCGGGGACGCCGGCGTCAACCCGTTCGACCTGGACGCCGCGATCACCGCGATCGAGGACGCCGCCCGGACCCTGTCGGGCACCCGGCGCCGCCTGATCACCATCGGCGGGGACCACACGATCGCGCTGCCGCTGCTGCGCGTCCAGCACGAACGCCACGGCCCGGTCGCGGTGCTGCACTTCGACGCGCACCTGGACACCTGGGACACCTACTTCGGCGCCCCCTACACCCACGGCACGCCGTTCCGCCGCGCCAGCGAGGAAGGGCTGATCGACGCGGCCCACTCGGCGCACGTCGGGCTCCGCGGCCCGCTGTACTCGCGGCTGGACCTGGACGAGAGCGAGCGGCTCGGCTTCACCGCCGTGCACGCCCGCGACTTCGCCCGGCAGCCGATCGACGACGTCATCGGACGCGTCCGCGCGAGGCTGGGGGACCGCCCGGTGTACGTCTCGATCGACATCGACGTGCTCGACCCCGCGTACGCGCCCGGCACCGGGACGCCCGAGGCGGGCGGGCTCTCCAGCCGTGAGCTGCTGGAGGTCCTGCGCGGGCTGGACGGCCTCCACCTGGTGGGGGCGGACGTGGTCGAGGTCGCCCCCGCCTACGACCACGCCGAGATCACCGGCATCGCGGCGGCGCACGTGACCTACGACCTGCTCGCCCTCCTCCAGAGGACGGGCCGGTGACCGGGTCCGTGACCGTCCGGAACATCGTGGACGGCGAGCTCCGCGCCGCCGCCGACGGGCGCGCCGGCGACCTGGTCGATCCGTGCACCGGCGAGGTGTACGGCAGCGCCCCGCTGTCCGGAGTTCAGGACGTCGACGACGCCTACGGCGCCGCGATCAGGGCGTTCGACGTCTGGCGCGCCACGCCTCCAGGGCAGCGGCAGCGGGCCCTGCTGCATTGCGCGGAGCTCCTGGAGCAGCGGGCCGACGCGTTCGTCGCCGCTGAATGCCGCAACACGGGCAAGCCGGTCGCCGCCACCCGGACCGAGGAGGTGTTCGCGGCGGCCGACTGCCTGCGCTTCTTCGCCGGGGCCGCCCGCCTGCTGCCGGGCATCGGCGCCGCCGAGTACACCCCGGGCCACACGTCCTACGTGCGGCGCGAGCCCGTCGGGGTCATCGGCCAGGTCGCCCCCTGGAACTACCCGCTGCTGATGGCCATGTGGAAGATCGCGCCCGCCCTCGCGGCGGGGAACACCGTGGTGCTCAAACCCGGCGACACCACCCCCGTGACCGCCGCGATGCTCGGCGAGCTGGCCGCCGGGGCACTGCCCCCGGGCGTCCTCAACGTCGTGTGCGGCGACCGGGACACCGGCCGCGCCGTCGTCGCGCACCCCGCCGCCGCCATGGTGTCGATCACCGGGTCGACGAGGGCCGGCGTGCAGGTCGCCCACGCCGCCGCGGACCGGGTCGCCCGCACCCACCTGGAGCTCGGCGGCAACGCGCCCGCGCTCGTGTTCGCCGACGCCGACCTCGGCCGGGCGGCCGACGGCATCGTCGGCGCCGGGTACTTCAACGCCGGGCAGGACTGCACGGCCGCGGCCCGCGTCCTCGTCCAGCGGGAGGTGTACGAGGAGTTCACCGCACGGCTGGTGGAGCGCGCCGCCGCCGTCCGCACCGGCCCACCCGCCGACCACGACGCCTACTACGGCCCGCTGAACAACGCCGGCCAGCTCGCCCGCGTCCTGCGGACCCTGGACGGCCTGCCCGCGCACGCCACCGTCGCGACCGGCGGCCACCGGGTGGGGGAGCGCGGCTTCTTCCTGGCGCCCACCGTCGTCACCGGCGTGGGGCAGGACGACGCCGTGGTGCGCGAGGAGAACTTCGCGCCGCTGCTGACCGTCCAGCGGTTCTCCGACGAGGACGAGGCGCTGCGGCTGGCCTGCGACGTCGACCACGCCCTGGCCTCCAGCGTGTGGACCTCCGACCACGGGCGGGCCATGCGCCTGGCCGCGCGCCTGGACTTCGGCTGCGTGTGGATCAACACCCACATGGTGCTGGTGGCCGAGATGCCGCACGGCGGGTTCAAGCGTTCCGGTTACGGCAAGGACCTGTCCCAGTACGGGCTGGAGGACTACACCCGCGTCAAGCACGTCATGCACGGTCACTGACCCGGGGCCGTCACGACCGGACGGTGAAGAGCCGGCGTTCGACGTCGTCCAAGGCCAGGCGGGCGGCGCCCAGGGCCACGGCCCGGTCGCCGAGGGCGGACAGGGCCAGCGCCGGGCGGACGAGCGTCCGGTCCCGCAGGTGACGTCCGAGGGCGTCCAGAAGCGCGGGCCCGGCGCGGACGACACCGCCGCCGATGACCACCAGGTCGGGGTCCAGGATGAGGACCAGCGGCGCCAGCCCCTCGGCGAACCGCGCCGCGATCGTGTCGACGACCTCCAGCGCCGCCGGATCCCCTGCGGCGGCGGCCGTCAGGGTCGCGGCCCCCGGGTCCTCCGGCGAGGCGTCGTCCCCGGCGAGCTCGGCGATGGCGGCGGTGCCCACCCTCCGCTCGAACGGGCCGAAGGGCGCCGCGCCGACCGGCGGCCCCCCGCCGCCGGGGAGGAACCCCATCTCACCGGCGGCGCCGTGCGCGCCGCGCAGCAGCCGGTCGCCCACGAGGATGCCCGCGCCGACGCGCCCGCCCCACTGCACCGCGACCACGATCCCGGCGTCGCGGCCGTGCCCCCGCCAGCGCTCGGCGAGCACGGCGAGGTTGACGTCGTTCTCGACCATCACCGGGCACTCGAAACCGGGACGGAGCCGGTCGGCCAGGTCGATCGACGTCCACCCCGGCATGTCGGGTGCCTTGACGACGACGCCGTGCTCGGCCTCGACGATGCCGGGAGTCCCGGCGACGACCGCGCGGACCGTCTCCCGGGCCACCCCGCCGCGCGACAGCGCCGCGCGGACCCGTGCGCGGACGTGGGCGAGCATCTCGTCCGGGCCGCGCAGGCGGCTGCTGTCGCCGCGGTCCTCGGCCACGATCCGGCCGGTCAGGTCGGCGACCACGACCAGCGTCCGGTGCGGGCCGATGTCGATGCCGACGACGTGGGCGGCGTCCGGGCGCAGCCGCACGAGCCGGGCAGGGCGCCCCGGCGAGCGCGGGGCCTCCCGGCCCGCCTCGACGTACTCGACCAGGCCGTCCCCGGCGAGGGAGGCCACGACCTGCGCGACCGTCTGGCGCGACAGCCCGGTCCGGTCGCTCAGGTCGCCCAGCCGGAGCGGCCCGGCCTGGTGCAGCCGGGCCAGCACGGTCGTCTCGTTGATGCGGCGGAGCAGCGCGGGCCGCCCGCCTCCCCCGATCATCCGGTCGTCCCCCTCTTGACCCTCACCGCAAGATCACAGAATATTGCACTGTTCTTAACAGAATTACGCCGGCAGGGGGGAGGCGACGGGGGCTCCAACGACACAGGGTGGTGGAGCATGAGCACAGGACACGGTCGCCGTCGCTTTCTGATCGGCGCGGCCGCCGTCGGGGCCGGGTACACGGCCGCCTCCGCGGTGGCACCCGCCGGCGCACCGGCCGAGGCCGCGGCGGCGCCGGACCACGACGCGACGACGCAGATCTTCGTCAACAACGTCGGGTACGACCCCGGCGCCCCCAAACGCGCGGTGATCACGGCGCGCACGGCCCCCGAACGGTTCGAGATCGTGGACGCCGGCAGCGGCCAGACCGTCCACAGCGGGCGGCCCGAGGACGCGGGCACGGTCGCGGACTGGGACGGCCGCAACTATTGGACCGCCGACTTCTCGCAGGTGGAGCGCCCCGGCGACTACTACGTCGCCGTCGGCCCGGCCCGTTCCGCGCAGTTCCGGATCGCGGCCACCGTGCTGGAGCGCTATACGCTCGCGCATGTCGTCCGCCACTTCAAGGGCTGGCGGTGCTCCGGCCAGTACGACAAGTTCGACCGCCATGTGCCGCTCGGCACCACCGGCAAGAGTGTCGACGCCCACGGCGGATGGTACGACGCGACCGGCGATTTCGGCAAACATTTCACGCAATTGTCGAACCTCTCCTACTTCAACACGCTGCAGATTCCGCTCACCGCCTGGTCGCTGTTCGTCTCCCATCGGGAACTGACCGCGCGCAAGGACGACAACTTCACCCAGTTGCGCACCTGGTTGCAGGACGAGGCGCTCTATGGAGCCGACTACATCCGCCGCGTCCACGTTCCCGGGCAGTCGTTCTACAGTTCCATAAGCCAGCCCGGCCCGCCGAAGGACCCGCTCAAGCGCACCCTCGGCACCGCCCAGGTCAACTACCGGGAGGGCGGCGGCGTGGCCATCGCCGCGCTGGCCATCGCGAGCACGCACGACGTCTCCGGCGACTACGAGAACGCGGACTATCTGTCGGCGGCCAAGGACGCCTTCGCCTATCTCCAGGCCAACAACGTCCGCCTCACCAATGACGGCAAGGAGAACATCCAGGACGACTACAACGCGCTGCTCGCCGCGATCGAGCTGTATCGCGCCACCAAGGACGGCTCCTACAGGGCGTCCGCGGACGAACGCGCGGCGAACCTGGCGTCCCGCCTCGTGTCGTGGAGCCGCTACCGCGACTACTGGCGGGCCGACGACAAGGACCGCCCGTACTTCCACCCGTCCGACGCCGGACTCCCGGTCGTCGCCCTGCTCGCCTACGCCGCCATCGCCGACGGCCGGGCCAGGGACCGTGCGCTCGACGCCGTCCGCCGGTCCCTGCGGTTCGAGCTGGCGGTCACCAGGGAGGTCCGCAACCCCTTCGGGTACGCCCGCCAGCTCGTCCAGGACAAGGACGGCAACCGGGCCGGCCGGTTCTTCTTCCCGCACAACGTGACCCCGCGGACCAAGGACCAGTGGTGGCAGGGCGAGAACGCGCGCATCGCCTCACTGGCCACCGCCGCCCGCCTCGCCGCCCGGCAGTTCTCCGACGACCCCCCGTTCGCGGCGGAACTGCGCTCCTACGCCGCCGACCAGCTCAACTGGATCCTCGGCGCCAACCCCTACGACGTCTGCATGCTCGACGGATCCGGGCGCAACAACCCGCAGTACTTCTGGCTCGGGTCGTGGCAGTTCCTCCAGACCGCCGGAGGCATCGTCAACGGCATCACCGGAAAGAACGACGACGGCAGCGGCATTCTGTGGGACCACGGATACGACCAGACCGGCAAGGACGACGACTGGCGCTGGGGCGAGCAATGGCTGCCCCACACCACCTGGTACATGAACGCCGTCGCCACCGGCTGACCAAAGGCCCCGGGCGGACCACGGGCCCGCCCGGGCCCTGCGGGCCTCTATCCGGCCTGGACGGGATCGCTTGAGGGCGAACGGACCCGGTTGTCGAACGGGTCGATGGCGCGGACCGAATACGTGTGCGAACTGCCCGCCACGAGTCCCGTATCGGTGTAGGTGAGGCTCTTCAGATCCCAGAACCTCGACTCGGCTTCGACGGTGTGGACGACGGTGGTGCCGTCGCGGATCACCTCGTACTTGAGCTTCTTGTTGTCGCGGTCCCACGTCTGGACCCACGTGACGCGAAGCTGCCCGGTGGTGCCGTCGGGTTTGGCGACGGCGGGCTTGCGGACGGGTTCCGGCGGGTTGACGTCCTTGGCGACGCTCAGGCTCGCGAACCGCGCGAGCCCTTGCTGCTTCTCACCGTTGACATTGGTGAAGTCACCGCCCGCCCACAGGTACTTCCCGTTGTTGTCCAGGGCGCGGGGACCCTGGTTGTAGGCGGTGGGACCGCCATTGGTGTTGGGGAACCAGTGCAGCAGTGGCGGGGTGTCGAAGCGGGCGGGATCGGGATGCGTGGGTTCGGCGAGAAGGCGCTGGTAGGGAATGCCCGGGACGAGTTCGGGAAAGCCATCGGGCTGGCTGCTGCAATCGTGGGCGTGGGAACCGCTGTAGAGCAGGCCGTCCATGACCGTGATGGCCTGGGTGGCGCCAAGGCAATTGTCGATCCAGCGGAGGGTCCCGTCGCCGGGGTTGACGGCCAGGCGTCCGTCGAAGGTGCTCTGCCCGTTGGCGGAGGCGTAGATCGCCTCGTTATCCTTCACCAGGTCGGTGACCCAGGAGCGGCGGCTGTCGGAGACGCGGTCGACGCCGGTCGCCCAGGGGACGCTCGCGCCGGTGTCGGCGCGGACGGCGCCGAGGCCGTGGGGCAGGTTGCCGTTGAGGTGGTCGAAGTCCCCACCGATGACCACCCGGCCGCCGTCCGGTGAGATGATCATGGCGTGGACGCCGCGGTCGGCGGTCGGCGCCCACCCGGTCAGCGCGCCGCCGGACACGGCGAACGCGGCCAGGCGCTCGCGCCGGATGTCGTCGACCTTGATGAAGAATCCCCCGGCGTACACGGTGGTGGCGGTGACGGCGAGGGCCTTGACCCGGCTGTTGAACTCGTGGGCGAAGCCGTTGAGACCGCCGGACGGCAGGTCGAACGCGGCGATCTTCCCGCGGCGCTGCCCATCGACCTTCGTGAAGTCGCCGCCGGCATAGAGCCGGGTCCCGTCGGGACTCGGCCTGAGCTCCCAGACGGCGTCGCAGTTCCACCGGTTGTTGCCGAGGTCGTCGCAGTCGAACTGGTGCGTGGTGTCGGTGAAGGGCGTTCCCTCGACGGTCGGAGCCCACGCCAGCGGCAGGCCGGTGGCCGCGTTGAACGCCGCCAGATTCCTTCGAGGCTGCTCCTGAGGGTCGCCGGGATTGGTGCCGGGCGGACGGATGTGGTCGAAGTTCCCGCCGACGTAAACGGTGTCGCCGAGCATCGCGATGGTCCACACCACGCCGTCGGTCTGCCAGGTGGGCAGGTCGTCGGCCGTGATGGTGACCGGCTCGCCGGGCCCCGGTGCGGTGTCGGCGGTGGCGGCGGAGGGCGGGGCGGTGAGGACGAGGGCGGACACGGCGGAAAGCCCCAGCGAGGCGAAAGCGCGCCGCCATGGAGAAAGGTTTCGGAAGAGGGGCGGTGGCGGGGAGGGATTTGCTCGTGCCATGGATTCTCTCCCGTGATCATACGGCTCTGGCACGACCGAGGGTCACATCTTTCGGACGGACGGACAAGTCATCCTGACCTTCTTCATGACTTCGGTTGAAAGTTAAGTGAATCTTGCTTTCTCGGGCGCGCGGACGTTCGTAGGGCGCGACCGGTTGTCACGGCGTCCACACATGGCCCCGAACTTCTCCGTGGCCAGGACGAACGCGTGTTCGGGTGTCCTGAAGTCCGCTTTGAGGGCTTGATCGATCCACCTTGACAACCGATGGTTTCAGTGAGTTGACAACCTCGTGAGGTGTGCGGGAGGCGCGCGGTCCGCGTGTTCATCCCGGCGCTCCCAATACCCCCGAGGAGAAGCGGCGTGCTGTTCAGTTCTGCGTCCAATCCGTCCCGCAGGCGGCTGTTCCTGGGTATGCGGCGGTCACTGCGACATGTATCTGCCGGTGTGAGCGTCGTCATGGCGGCCGGATTGGCGACGGCTCCGGCGGCGCATGCCGACCCGCCGCATTCCGAACGTCCGAAGGTCGCCGACCACGAGCGCACCGTCGGTGGCAAGGATCTGAAGGTCCGTCCGCGCACGCCCGATCCGGCGACCCGGTCGGTTGCGCGGCCCAATGCGTCCTGGCCGAAGCCCGGCAGCACCGACGTCACAGTGACGGGCGGGCGGGCGAAGGTCGCCGTGCTGGACCGCGCGGCGGCCCGGCGCGCGGGTGTCGACGGGCTGGTGTTCACCCTCACCCCCGACGGGAAGGCGGCGGCTGAGCGGGTGGGTGTCCGGGTCGACTACTCCGCCTTCGCCCAGGCGTTCGGCGGCTCCTACGGCAGCAGGCTCCGGTTGGTCCGGCTCCCCGTGTGCGCGCTGACCACTCCGGCCGAACCCGAATGCCAGACCTCGACACCGGTCGCCACCACCAACAACGGCGAGACCAGGACATTGACAGCGGACGTGGCGACCCCCACCGTCCTCGCCGCCGTCGCGGCACCCGAGGGCTCCCAGGGCGACTTCAAGGCCACCAAGCTGGAAGCGTCGGCAACGTGGGCGGTCACCGGCAACACCGGCGACTTCACCTGGACCTACCCGATGCGCGTGCCGCCCGTTCCCGGGGATCTCGTCCCAGCGGTGGAACTCGGATATTCGGCGCAGAGTGTCGATGGCCGTACGGGCAACACCAACAACCAACCGTCGTGGGCGGGGGAGGGGTTCGAGTTCTCGCCCGGATTCATCGAGCGCCGTTACAAGGCGTGTGAGGACGACGGCGTCCCCAACGGGCCGGGCGGAAAGCCACCGGGGGACCTGTGCTGGGGATATGAGAACGCGGTCGTCACCTGGAACGGCAAGGGCGGTGAGCTGATCAAGGCCGCCGACGGCACCTGGCGCCTCAAAGACGACGACGGCACCAGATTCGAGCGGCTCACCGACACCAAGACCGGAAACGGCGACGACGACGGCGAGTACTGGAAGGTCACCACCACCGACGGCACCCAGTACTTCTTCGGCCGCAACCACCTGCCCGGCAGCGATTCGGGCGGCGCGGCCACCAACTCGGCCTGGACGGTCCCGGTGTTCGGCGACGACGACGGCGAACCGTGCCACAAGGCGTCCGGATTCGCCGACTCCTGGTGCCAGCAGGCATGGCGCTGGAACCTGGACATGGTCCTCGATTCCAACGACAACGCCATCGCCTACCACTACCAGCCCGAGACCAACCACTACGGCCGCAACCTCAACCCCGCCGACGCCACCCCCTACACCCGCGGCGGCCACCTCACCAGCGCCGAGTACGGCCTGCGCGGCAACAACATGGTCGGCGCCCCGGCGGCCCGGGTGAACTTCGAGGTCTCCGAGCGCTGCATCCCCACCACCGCGTTCGACTGCGCCCCGGCCAAGATCTCCACCAATCCCGGCCAGTGGGCCGATGTCCCCTGGGACATGAACTGCGAGGCCAAGACCCCGTGCAAGGACGGGCACGGCTCCACCTCGCCCACCTTTTGGTCCCGCAAGCGCCTGACCAAGGTCACCACCCAGATCAACAAGGGCGCCGGCTGGCCCTACCGCAACGTCGACTCCTGGACCCTGGACCACAGATGGGGCGCCGACACCGACGAACGTGACCTGCTCGCCGCCGGCATCCAGCACACCGGCCTCGCCGGCGCCACCACCGCCGACGACCTCGCACTGCCCAAGGTCACCTTCAACCACGTCGCCAAGGCCAACCGCGTCGACCAGGCGGGTGACGGCGTCCCGCCCTACACCCGCTACCGCGTCAGCAAGATCTTCGACGAGTCCGGCGGCCAGATCGACATCGGCTACACCGGCCAGGAATGCTTTCGCACCGCACCCCCGACACCACAGAGCAACACCAAACGCTGCTTCCCCTCGATCTGGCACCCGCCCGGCCAGACGACGCCCTATACCGACTGGTTCAACAAATACGTCGTCACGTCCGTGGCCGAGAAGGACCGCACCGGCCACGCGCCCGACATGGCCACCCTCTACGACTACATCGGCGGCGCGGCATGGCACTACGACGACGATGACGGGCTGACACGCGAGAAGTTCAAGACCTGGTCCCAATGGCGCGGTTACGGGCAGATCCGCATCAGGACCGGAAGCCCGGATGGCCCGTCCACCCAGGCCGACGCCTACTACCTGCGCGGCATGCACGGCGACCGCGCCGGCCCGGACGGCGGGACCAAGACCGTCACCGTCCCCGACGGCGAAGGCGGCACCCACACCGACGCCGAGGGACTGGAGGGCTTCACCCTCAAGACCGTCAACTACACCGCCCCCGGCGGCGCGGTGCACGACAAGACCGTCAACACCGCTTGGCGCCACCAGACCGCGACCCGTACCCGCTCCTGGGGGACCGTCACCGCCAACGCCGTCAAGGTGGGGAACTCACGCACCTGGACCGCGATGGACGGCGGCGCCTGGCGCGAGACCAAGATCGTCAGCGAGTTCGAGACCGACTTCACCAAGGTCGGCCGGGTGAAGCAGGTCGACGACCTCGGAGACGTCGCCCTCCCCGCCGACGACAGGTGCACCCGCACCGGCTACGCCGACAACGTCGCCAGATGGATGGTCTCCTACCAGTCCCGGGCCGAAACCGTGTCGGTCGCCTGTGCCACCGAACCCGATCGGTCCAAGCACGTCATCGCCGATGCGCGGGCCTTCTACGACGGCGGAGGCTTCGGTGACGCGCCCACAAAGGGCAATGTCACGCAGACCGAGAGGATCGCCGAGCACGACGGGAGCCGGGCCACCTACAGCACGGTCGCCAAGACCAGCTTCGACACCTTCGGGCGCACCCTCACGGTTACCAACGCCGCCGACCAGACCACCACCACCCGATACACCAACACCAACGGGCTGACCAGCAGGACCACCGTCATGTCGCCGCCCCCGTCCCCGGGCGCCGCGGGGCTGTCGGCCACTGAGGACCTCGACCCGGCCTGGGGATCGCCGATCGCGAAGACCGACAACAACAACACCGACGGCGCGGGCAGGCCATTGCGCACCGATCTGGCGTACGACGCGCTCGGCCGGCTCCAGAAGGTCTGGCTCCCCAACCGCTCCAAGACGGCCGGCGACATCCCCAACCTTGAGCACGCGTACCGGATCGCCGACGGCCAGATCGCCGCCGTCACCACCAAGACCCTCGCCGACACCGGCCCCCAGCGCGTCGCCATCACCCTGTACGACGGGCATCTGCGTCCGCGCCAGGTCCAGGCGCCCGGCCCCGGGGGCCGCCTGATCACCGACACCTTCTACGACGACCGCGGCCAGGTCGCCAAGACGTACGCGCCCTACTCCGCGGCGGGCGCCCCCGAGACCGCGTTGTTCGGCGTCGACGCACCCGGCAACGTCGAGACCCAGAGCCACTTCTCCTACGACGGCCTCGGCCGCCAGACGGTGGAACGCCTCCTCACGGGCAACGGCACCACCCAGGAGAAATGGCGCACCACCATCGGCTACGGCGGGAACTGGATCACGGTTGACCCGCCGCAGGGCGGCACCCCCACCGCCCAGATCACCGACGCCCGCGGCCAGGTCACCGAACGCCGCCAGTACCGGGGTGACGCCCCGTCCGGCGCCTACGACGCGACGACCTACGGCTACGACCCGGCCGGGCGCCTGACCACGGTGAAGGACCCGTCCGGCAAGACCTGGGCCAACACCTTCGACCTCCGGGGCCGCCGGACGAGGAGCACCGACCCCGACACGGGCACCAGCACCCTCACCTACGACGTCCTCGACCAGATCGAGTCCACCACCGACGCCCGCAACAAGACGATCTTCCACGCCTACGACGCGCTCGGGCGCAGGACGCAGACGCGCGAGGGCTCGGCGGCCGGGAGGCTGCTCGCGTCGTGGACCTACGACACCGCCGTCCGCGGCAAGGGCAAGCCGGCGACCGCCACCCGGCACGGCGACAACGGCGACTACGTCAGCGCCGTGCCCTCCTACGACGTCCTGGGCCGTCCGGAATCCACCGCGATGACCATCCCCGTGTCCGAGGGGCCGCTGGCCGGTACCTACACCCACGCCCAGACCTACAACCTCGACGGCACCGTCCGCGAGGACGTCCTCCCGGCGGCGGGCGGGCTCCCTCAGGAGACACTCGCCCACGCCTACGACGACTATCAGCGTCCGACGCGCCTGACCAGCGCCCAGGCCACCTACGTCGGGCACACCGACTACACGCCCACGGGCAAGCCCAAGCTGATCGAGCTCGGGACAGGTGGGAAACGGACCTGGAACACCCTCACCTACCAGTACGGCACCCAGCGCCTCGCCGGGTCGAGCACCAGCCGCGAGAACGTCGCGGGCTACGACCGCAACGCCGCCTACACCTATGACGACGAGGGCAACATCCTGGGCATCTCCGACGTCTCCAACGCCGGAACCGACACCCAGTGCTTCAAGTACGACCACCTGCGCCGCATGACCGACGCCTGGGCCGTCGCGACGCCGGACTGCCCCCAGTCGCCCTCGACGTCCGCGGGCCCCGCCCCGTACCGGATGCACTACACCTACAAGACCGACGGCAGCCGCGCCAAGGAGGAGTTCTACAACCAGGCCGGCACCCAGATCTCCACCCGCGACTACCGCTACCAGGGCGACCCCGACGTCGGCGGCAGCGTCAAGGGCCACATGCTCGGCAAGGTCGACCAGACCGGAGCCAACCCCATCACCGGGCCCGAGACCAACGACGAGACCTACGCTTACGACGCCGCGGGAAACCCCACGACCCGCACCGTGGGAACCACCACCCAGTCCCTGGAGTGGAACAGCGAAGGCGACCTCGACAAGATCACCCAGGGGGACGCCACCGTCCGGTTCGTCTACGACGCCGACGGGAACCGCCTGATCCGCAAGGACCTCACCGGCGCCACCCTCTACCTGCCCGGCACCGAACTCCGCGCGACCAACGGCTCGGCGACCGCGGTCGGCACCCGCTACTACGACCACAACGGCCAGACCGTCGCCATGCGCGACGCCTCCGGAGTGCGGTACCTGACCGGGGACCACCAGGGGACCTCCCAAGTCGCGGTCAATGCCACCGACCAGAAGTCCATCACTCGCCGGTTCACCCCATTCGGACAAGCCCGCGGCACCATCGAGGAAGAGACCTGGCCCGACCAGAAGGGCTTCCTGGGCGGCACCAAGGACCCGACCGGCCTCACCCACCTGGGCGCCCGGGAGTACGACCCCAACAACGGCCGCTTCATCTCCGCCGACCCCGTCGTCGACACGGGCGACCCGCAATTGCTGAACGCCTATGCCTACGGCGGCAACAACCCGGTCACTTCCAGCGACCCCGACGGCCTCTTCCCACTCCCGCCCTGCGTCCGCAACCCCATCACCTGCGGCCACAAGACCCCGACGCCGAAGGAGCGCGTCACCAACCTCCCGACGCAGATCGTGGGCCTGGTGGAAGGAGCCATGCAGGCCGCGCTCGACGACCTCTACGCGGCCGCGAACTACGCCAGGAACTCCGCCCACGACCTCAAGAAGAGCACCGCGGCCTTCATAGGGATGGGAATGAACCCCGCCGGCCCGGAAAGGCCGAGCGCAGGAGACCCGCCCAAGCAGCACAAGGCCCCCAGATTCCGGATCCCCCGCGTGCCGGTCGACCGTGACAGCCCGTCCTACAGAGCCGGCCGCACCGTCGGCTACGTCGTCGGGGTTCCTCTTCCGGGCCTCCCCGCCGCCAAGCTCCCTCGCGGCATCAGATGGCTGTCCAAGATCCTCAAGCTCTGCCGCCGCAGCAGTTTCGTGCCCGGAACCGCCGTCGTGATGGCGGACGGGACCAGAAGGCCCATCAACGAGGTCAAGAAGGGCGACAAGGTTCTCGCGGCCGACTCCACGACCGGCAGGGCCGAGGTCCAGACCGTCCAGGACACCATCACGAGCAAGGGCAAGAAGAACCTCGTACAGATCACTGTCGACGGCCGCTTTGCGCACTGGCTCCCCAAGACCGGCGAACGGCGAACGGCGGCCGCCCCCGCCGCCCTCCCGAATGCGGGATCACAGGGCACGGTGATCGCCACCGACGAGCATCCGTTCTGGGTGGCCGGTGACACCGGCGCCTGGGTCCGGGCCCGTGACCTCGAACCGGGGATGTGGCTGCGCACCAGCGCTGGCACCTACGTCCAGGTCACCGCCGTCAAGGCCCGTACGAGCCCCGACCAACGAGTCCACAACCTCACCGTCTCGAACCTCAGTACGTACTATGTGTCGGCCGGGGAGACGCCGGTTCTGGTACACAACTGCACAACGCTCGAAAGCGTTGCCCGGGGCCTTGGGACGCGCGGAAGGGATGCCCCGACCAGGGGGCAGGTCGTCAATATAACCGACGATGGCGTCACGGCGATCGGCCAGCCGGTCAGGAGTGGTGGAAGCGCCATATCGGGAGACATCGATGACTTTCTCATGGGGTCTTCTGAAATCGCGAATCCGTTGACCGGACCTCATCCATCGATCACCCACGTGGAGACGAAGATCGCATGGTTCATGCGCCAGCGCGGTATCCAGTCCGCCGACGTCGTGATCAATAATGCCGACGGTCCGTGCACCGGAGTGTTCTCGTGTAGTAATGCAGTAGAGGCGATACTTCCCAATGGCTCGTCCATGACAGTATGGTTTCCCGATGGGTCGGGCGGGATGTCTTCCGTCCGCTTGACGGGCAGAGCGGCCCGTTAACGTGCGAAGTGAACGATTTTGGAGAGGTGATCGATCCTGATTCTCAGTGTCATGTCCGGTCGGGTCTGGCGTCACGCCGAGAGTCGGAAAGATAGGTACCGCCTTGTCTCTGATGTCATGGACGCCCTTAGGCCGGAACGTCGCGTTGGTGATTGGTATGTGGCGGGTGATGTGGCGTGGTTCTGCTTTGCAGAGGAGGAGCATAGCGATAAGAATGCGGTATCGGACAATTTCCTCCGCGTCGCTCTGAACGGTTCGACCGGTTACGGTGGCCTTGTCTGGGGGATCACTGACGACAGTCCCCGGAGGGAGGGCGTCTCTGACGGTGTTTGGGTTTCCGATAATCCTGAACCGCCTGACTTCGATCCGCGCGTCGTCTCGGACCCCGGCTATCCGCTGTTCTTTGATCCGCGCTGCGCCCTTCCAATTCCACGGGTTCGGGCGGCCGTGGAGGAGTTCTGCCGTCTGGGGACGGGGGACCGGCCGGAAAATATCGACTGGGTCCCCGGTCGCGCCAATGGAAAGCGTCTCGATGAACCCGAGGATGAGCTCGTCGATGAAGTCGATCCGTTCGCCTGAGTGGATCACCTGAATGAATTCGCCATCGTTTGACGCGGTGAGAGATGCGATTGCAGTGGCCGACGAGGGGAACGGTGCTGGTCGAGGTCGGCGAGAGGAGGCTGAAGGTCATCGGAGAGGCCCTTCTGGAGAGGCGACCGGATTTCCTGATCTCCCTGAGTACATCACCCACTGGGAGGACGGGACTCCACTGGACCGGGACCGGAAGCGCAAGCTCCTCGAGGAGATCATCGAGGAGGCGCGCGATCGAGGATGGATATTCGAGACACGGGAGCATCCCCCTGCAGAGACGGATTGAGCAGCGTCCCGGGCTCAAATTCGAGCCGATCGTAGAGAGTCTCCCTGCCAGGTTCTTCCATTGCTTCCAGGCGGTTGAGGACCTCCGGTCGGCTCTGCTCTCAGCCGAGCAGTCCGTGGGCATAGGGTTCACGCGGGATGGTGATCTAATCTGCATCTCGGCCGCGGGCTCCTCGATCTGGGAAGTTCCTAAGGCGGGGGGTGGGATGTCGCTCATCAATTCGGATCTCGCTTCGTTCCTAGAGATCATGGCCGTGAGTGAGGAGCTGATCTCCGGATGTGAGTATCTGGACGATGGGGCGGACGAGGAAATGGACGAGGACTACGTCCAACGCTGGGTCGCGGTATCGGAGGCCATCCGCGAGCGGATCGCCTCGATGGATCCACCATCACTCGCCGCAGGCAGTTACTGGGCGGACTTCCTCAGTGACGTGGCGAACGGTGACTACGGGTAGGAGCCTGGCGCACTCCATGACGGAGGCCGGGCTCATCATCGACAGGGTGAGAAATGCAGTTGCAGTGGCCTAGCAGGGGGTTGGTCCTGGTCGATGTCGATGAGAGGAGGCTGAAGGTCGTCGGTGAAGCGCTTCTAGAGAGGTGTCCGGATTTCCTGATCTTCCCTGAATACATCACCCACTGGGAGGACGGCGCTCCGCTGGACCCGGAGCGGAAACGCGAGCTCCTCGCGGAGATCATCGAGGAGGCCGGCAAGCGGGGCTGGATCTTCGAGATACGGGAAGGTGAAAGGCCGTGACAGGGTGAGCGCGCTGGACGCTAGATTCTTGCGCTCAAGCCCGGAGTCGCGCTGGTGCAGTCAATGTCACACGAGGCGGCGACCCTGATACTCAATGTTCTGTCCGGTCGGGCCTGGCGCCACGCCGAGGGCTTGGAAGAGCAATCTCGCCTTATCTAAGATGTCATACAGACCTTGGGATCGGAAGGTCATATCGGCGAGTGGTACTCGGCGGGTGATCTCTGGGCCGGGGCGGGTGGGGTTCTCGGTTGATGTCAGTGCTTATCTGGCCGAGTTACCGGTGTTGGCTGGGAGTCTGCCGGAGGGGGCTCGGGAGTTCGCGCTGGACGCCGGGCACTACGACTTCTCCAGTCCGCGGTGTGTCAAGGGGCTGGAACTGGCGGGTGCTGGACGAGGTCCTTCCGCTGGGGCGCGGGTGCAGCCATGAGGTCGTGCTCACCGGCGGGGTCATCGTGGTCGAGTGTGATGATCTGCGGTTCCGCTGGGAGTAGGGATCCAACGAGGAGACCCCCGGCTTTCGCCGGGGGTCTCGTTGGTGAGGGTGTCGGGTTGTGGGGCCCTGGCCTGTGGGCGGCATTTCTGACCGGGGTCCCACAACCCGACGTCTGTGGCCCTACGGGCGGTAGCCCGAAGGGGCGTACTGGTGGACCTGGTCCTGCGGGCCCTGGAGCTTCTTCTTCGGCTCGTCGCCGTGGCCCGGCCACCAGGCCTTGTGGCCCAGCAGGGCGGTGATGCCCGGGACGAGGAAGGCCGACATCACGAAGGCCGACAGGGCGATGCCGATCGCGACCGAGAAGCCCATCTGCTTGAGCATCGAGACCGGGGCCAGCATCATGACCGAGAAGGTGCCGGCGAGGATGAGGCCCGCCGCGGCGACCGTGGGGCCGCCGTGCTGGACGGCGAGGGCGGCGGCCTGGCGTGGCTCGTTGCCCTCCTTCGCCTCTTCCCGGAGGCGGGCCGTCATCAGGATGTTGTAGTCGGTCCCGATGGCCAGGACGAACAGGTAGAGGACGATCGGCAGCTGGAAGGTGACGCCGGCCTCCCCCTGTGCGCCCTGGAAGACGTACACCGCGGAACCGAGCGTGGCCGCGAAGCCCAGCAGGACCGAGATGACCAGGTAGATCGGTGCGACCACCGACCTGAGCAGCAGGGCCAGGATCAGCGCGATCAGCACCGCGGCCACCGGCAGGATGACCGACAGGTCGCGGTTGTTGACGGTGTTGATGTCGGCGAAGATCGCCGTCTGACCGCCGACGTAGGCGCGGGTGCCCTCCGGTGCGATCTTGTGCACGGCCGGGGTCAGGTCGTTCTTGACCAGGCTGATGGACGTGTTCGACACCGGGTTGGTCTTGAGGACCAGGTCGACGCGGGCGACGGACTTGTCCGCGTTCTGGACGGGCTCCTGCACCCTCCCGACGCCCGGCGCGGACTTGGCGGCCTGGCTGAAGGAGGCGAGCTGCGCCCCGGTGACCGGCTTCCCGTCGTTGCTCTTGATGAACACCTGGACGGGCGTGGTGAGGCCGGGCGGGAACCCCCTCTCCATGTCCTTGGTGGCCTGGGCCGACTCGGTGTCCTGCGGGAAGCCCGCGGCGAAGTCGTAGTCGGCCTTGAAGCCGAAGGTGCCGGCGGCCAGCACGACCATCACGACGCCGGCCAGCAGCGCGGCGACGGCGGGACGGCGGCCCACGCCGCGGCCGATCGCCGCGGAGACGGTGCCCTTCGGCTGCTTCTTCCACGCCTTGGACGGCCAGAACACGGCCGTGCCGAGCAGCGAGACGATCGCCGGGAAGAGGGTGAGGGACGTGATGCCCATCACGACGACCGCGATGGCGAGGGACGGGCCCCAGGCGCTGAACACGCCGAAGGTCGCGAGGAGGAGGACCAGGAACGTCACGGCGATGGCGGCGGCGGCCGAGGAGATGACCTCGCCGACGCGCTCCACCGCGGTGATCATCGCGGTCTTCTTGTCGTCCCCGGCCCGGAGCCGCTCGCGGAAGCGGAACATCAGGAACAGGTAGTAGTCGGCGCCGATGCCGAACAGGACGATCAGGATGATGGTGTTGAGGCTGTCGTCCCCGGAGAAGCCGAACACCTTCGAAGCGGCCCCGATGAGGCCCATCGAAAGCTGCATCGTCAACATGATCACGACGATCGGCAGGATCGCCGCGATCGGTGCCCGGAAGATCAGCAGGATCAACCCGATGATCAGGACGAAGGTGGCGATGCCGACGATCTCGAAGGACTTGTTGAAGGAGTCCTCGTTGTCGACGAAGCCGGCCACGTCACCGCCGACCTTGGCCTCCAGCCCGCTGCCCTTGAGCAGCGCCGGCAGGTCCTTGCGGATCTGTTTGACCGCGTCGCCCTGCTTCTCGCTGTCCTCGGTGGAGGTGCCCTTCATCGGCACCATGATCACTTGGACGGCCTTGTTGGGGGCCACGGCGTCCGCCCCCGTGGCGAAGCCCTGGACGGTCGGGGGCTTCTTGGCGTTGAGGGACTTGGCGGCCTGGTCGACCCGGGCGTTGTCCGCCGGGGTCAGCGGGCTGCCGTCCGACCGCTTCACGACGATCAGCGAGGAGGTGTCCTCCTGCTGGGGGAACGCCTTCTCCGCCACCTTCATCGCCTGGACCGACTCGTACTTCGAGGGCAGGAAGTCGCCCTGGTCGGACTCGGTGGTCAGCTTGGGGGAGAACACGATGACGACCGCGGCCACGACGAGCCAGGCGACAATCGTCCACCACGGGTGTCTCACGACGAAGCGCGCGAGCCGAGCGAACATGCGTCTTCCTTCAATCAAGGGTGGGTTAGAGGTACCTGTAAAACGGTAGGGAACGGACACCCTCTTGTGGTCAACCCCCGAGCCGAATTAGGGCGTGATACCTACGGGGGAGCTCCTCCTCCTCCAGGAGGGCTCGCTGGTGGATAGCCTCGTTCCCATGGACAACGAGGTTCAGGGGTTCGAGACCCTGGCGATCCACGCGGGGCAGGAGGCCGACCCGGTGACGGGGGCGGTCGTGCCGCCGATCTACCAGGTCTCGACCTACAAGCAGGACGGCATCGGGGGACTGCGGGGCGGTTACGAGTACTCCCGGTCGGCGAACCCGACGCGTACCGCGCTGGAGGTATGTCTGGCCGGGATCGAGGGGGGCGAGCGGGGGCTGGCGTTCGCGTCGGGACTGGCGGCCGAGGACGCCCTCGTGCGCGCGGTGTGCGAGCCGGGCGACCACGTGATCATCCCGGACGACGCCTACGGGGGGACGTACCGGCTCTTCGCGAAGGTGGCCGGCCCATGGGGGGTGACGTTCGACCCGGCGCCGCTCAGCGACATCGAGGCCGTCCGCGCGGCGGTCCGTCCCGAAACGAAGATCATCTGGGTGGAGACGCCGACCAACCCGCTCCTCAACATCGCCGACATCCGGGCGCTGGCCGTCGTCGCGCACGACGCGGGCGCCCTGCTGGTCGTCGACAACACCTTCGCCTCGCCGTACCTCCAGCGGCCGCTGGACCTCGGCGCGGACGTGGTCGTGCACTCCACCACCAAGTACATGGGCGGTCACTCCGACGTCATCGGTGGCGCGCTGATCGCCGCGGACGCCGCGCTGGGGGAGCGCCTGGCGTTCTACCAGAACGCGATGGGGGCCGTCGCCGGGCCGTTCGACGCGTGGCTGACCCTGCGGGGGATCAAGACGCTCGGCGTGCGCATGGACCGGCACTCCGCCAACGCGGAGCGGATCGTGGAGATGCTCACCGGACACCCCGCCGTCCGGACGGTGCTGTACCCGGGGCTGCCCGGGCACCCCGGCCACGACGTCGCGGCGAAGCAGATGAAGGCGTTCGGGGGGATGGTGTCGTTCCAGATGGCGTCGGAGGAGGAGGCCGTCCGGGTCTGTGAGCGGACGAAGCTGTTCACGCTCGGAGAGTCCCTCGGCGGCGTCGAGTCGCTGATCGAGCACCCGGGCCGGATGACGCACGCGTCGGCGGCGGGCTCGCCGCTGGAGGTGCCCGGCGACCTCGTCCGGCTGTCGGTGGGTATCGAGGACGCTGCCGATCTTCTGCGGGATCTGCGGCAGGCGCTGGACTGACCCTGGAACGATCCTGACCTGCGAGAACACCCTGGGCGGCCGGTGCGGGACGACCGGCCGCCCGCGGGTGGCGATGGGACGAACTGCCCATCCTTCCCGCACCGGACTTGATCAAACATCTATGATGTGCCCGCCAGGTTCCATCAAGAAAGGGCCCGGGGTGCGCAAAGTACTGGTGTGTGGTGCGGCGTTCGCCGCGACATGTCTGGCCGCGCTGGCCGTTCCGACGGGGGCCGAGGCCACCGCCCCCGGTCCGAGCCCCGCCAAGCCCGCGCCGACCGTCGGGCCGTCCGAGGAGACGGGCACCGGCGCGCCGTCGGGCAGCCCAGAGACCGGCGCCACTACGCCGCCCGCGTCCCCGTCCGCGCCGTCCGGGGGCTCCTCCGGCGGCGTCGGGACGACCGACGGCATCGTCTCCGGCAGCGCCGTGATGGTCACGCCCCGCCTCCCGAAGTTCAAGACCTACGCCTACGGCAAGGCGTCCCGGCAGCGGATCGACGCCTACTGGCGGCCGTCGGCGCCCAAGGCGGCGCCGCGCCCCGCCGTCCTGGTGATCCACGGCGGCTACTGGCAGGGCGGCGACAAGAGCAGCTGGAAGTACCTCGCGCGGCGGCTGACCGCCGAGGGGTACGTCGTCCTCGCGTCGAACTACCGGCTCGCGCCGAAGGCGGTGTGGCCCGCGCAGCGCAACGACGCCATGTCCGCGCTGGACTTCATGCGGAAGCACGCGAAGGTCTGGAACCTCGACCCGAACCGGATCGCCGTGATCGGCTCGTCCTCCGGCGGGATGCTCGCGACCCAGCTCGGCACCTACGGCACCGGCGGGCAGCGGGTGCGCGGCGTGATCGCGCTGTCACCGCCGAACAACCCGTTCCTGGCCTACCAGGACGGCGCCGAGCCCGGCGCAGTCCCCGCGAAGCGGATGCTGCGGAAGGCCGTCGTCGACCTCGTCCGCTGCGTGCCCGGCGGGCGTGCGGGCGCGCCGTGCTGGAAGCGGCTGGACGACGCCAACACCACCAACCACGTCTCGGGGGGTGACGCGCCGATGCTGCTCATGCACGCCAGCGGCGACTTCGTCCCGGTCACCCAGAGCACCGGCCTCGCCGCCGCGCTGCGCGCCGCGGGGGTCCCCGCGACGGTGAAGGTCGTCCAGGGTGAGATGCACGCGTCCGGGCTGCTGGAGGACGAGCACACCTACCCGCAGATCGTGGACTGGCTCGACGCGCACATGAAATGACGGTCAGCCGTTCCACACCATCAGGACGAGGATCACCAGCCAGATGAGGGCGACGACGCCGGACATGGCCGCGATCCGTCCCCGCTCCACCTGCGCGACGTCGCCGCGCGCCGCGGGCGTGGCCGCGGCCTGACCCGCGGCCGGGACGTCCTTCCCGGCGTCCTCCTCCCGCGCCTTCTCCGCCTCGCCCTCCGGACGCGTCGCCGACGCGGCGGCCGCGGGACCGGCCGCCGCCGCACCGGCGGCCGCGGCGGTCTCCAGCAGGTGCGACGCCTTCCGCTGGTCGCGCTCCACGATCAGCAGCAGGACCAGCGCCACGACGAACAGCGTCATCGACACCGACAACCACACCTGCGCCAGGTCGCCCTTCGCGAGGGCCAGGCCGAACAGGAAGATCCCCAGGGTCGCGACACCATAGATCTGCGTGGTGCGGTGCAGGTAGCGCACCACGACCACGTTCCGCTTGCGGATGTAGCGGGGGGTGGACATGGTCGCGGCGGTCAGCGGCCCCAGCGTGAAGATCGCGAAACCGATGTGCAGGAGCAGGAGCAGGCGGTCGGAAGTCGACATGACGCCGACCTTAGCCCCGTTCCCCCCGCGGCGGGTCCTCAGCGCCGGGCGCGCCGCACCCTCAGGTAGTCGCTGACGACGTACTCGCCGAGCCGATCGGCGTCCGGGGCGAACACCCGGCCGCCGTTGCGGCGCGCGACCTCCTCCACGAACGACACGAGCCGCCGGTCCTCGGCGAGCATGAAGAAGTTCATGCAGGCGCCGCGGCGGGTCATCTTGTCGACCTCGGCGAGCGTGAGCACCAGCGTGTCGGTGGACGGCGGGTAGTCGAACAGCGAGCGCCCGTCGGGCCGCAGGTGCGCGGTGGGCTCGCCGTCGGTGACGACCAGCACGATCGGCTCGAAGTCGGGATGCCGGTCCAGATGCCGTCCCGCGATCATCAGCGCGTGGTGCAGGTTGGTGCCCTGGACCATGTCCCAGTCCAGGCCCGCCATCTCCGTCGGGTGCAGGACCCGCGCGTAGTTGGAGAACCCGATGATCTGGATCGCGTCCTGCGGGAACTTGCTCGTCACCAGCGTGTGGAGCGCCAGCGTGGTCTGCTTCGCCGCCGCCCACGTCCCGCGCAGCACCATCGAGTACGACAGGTCCACCAGCAGGCACACGGCCGCGCCGGTGCGCCGCTCGGTCTCGTGCACCTCGAAGTCGTCCACGCCGAGCCTGACGCCGCCGGGACGCCGCGCGCCCCCCAGGCCCGTCCGGTCCGGCGCGCCCGGTGCCGCGGGTGCGGGCACCGCGGGCGCCGGTGCCGCGGGGCCCGCCGCCGTCGCCGGGACGCGCGTGACGAGCCCGCCGTCGAGGGGGCCGCGCCCGCCGTCCATGGCGCTGCGGCGGATCGCGTTGCCGACCGTCCGGACGACGTCCAGGGGCTGCTCGTCGCCGAACCGCCATTCCCGGCTCGCGCCGGTCAGCTCGCCCGCCTGGCCCGCGTCCCGCTGGTCGTGGTCCCCCTGACGGCCCGAGGTGAGCTGGGAGAACACCCGGCGCAGCGCGGTCTCGCCGAGCCGCCGCACCGCCTTCGGCGTCAGCTCCAGCTTCCCGCGGCGGCGCTGGAGGAAGCCCTGCCGCTCCAGTTCCTTCTCGATGCGGCGCAGCGCGGCCAGGTCGTCGACGGCCTGCCGGCCGAGCGCGCGGCGGACCGCGTCCTCGTCGATGTCGTCCAGCCGCGCGCCGGGGTACTCCTGGCCGAGCGCCGACTCCAGCTCGGCGAGGTCGGCCAGCTCCGCCAGCGCGGTCGTCGCGTCGCCCATCCCCAGCGGGTTCTGCCCGGTCATCTGCTCGGCGTCGCCCCAGGCGAGGTCGGGACGGCGCGCCCGCAGCGCGTCGCCGAGCCGGGTCATCTCCATCGCCAGGCCCGCGTCCTGCATGGCCTGGTCCATGAGGCCCGCCAGCTCGGCGCGCTGGTCGGGGCTGAGCGAGGCCAGCAGCCGGTCCATCGCGGCG
Organism: Actinomadura graeca; assembly: GCF_019175365.1. Lineage (NCBI taxonomy): Bacteria > Bacillati > Actinomycetota > Actinomycetes > Streptosporangiales > Thermomonosporaceae > Actinomadura > Actinomadura graeca. Next base: position 6,509,749 of record NZ_CP059572.1, read on the forward strand.
GCCCGGCGCGCCAGCGCGTCGACCAGTTCCTCCAGGTTCCGGGGCGCGTCGGGGAACATGTCCCCGTACTGCTCCATGAACCGGTCGAAGTCCTCCTGGGTGTGCTCGCCGCGCGCGTCGCGCTCCAGCATCTGGTTCAGCGCGGCCATCATGTCCTTGACGCGCTGCATGGCGGCCGGATCCTGGTTCTCCAGGGCCTGCTTCATGCCCTGGAACTGCGCGTCCAGCACCTCGCGCCGCAGCAAATCCTTCAGCTGCTCGAACGTGGCACGGGCCGCGTCGGAGCGCCATTCGTAGTCCGAGAGCCGCCGGATCGCCTGGGACGTGTCGTCCGGCAGCGTGTCCAGCTCCGCCTCGCGCAGCCGCGCCTCGTCACTCGGATCGGGGAACAGCTCCGCGCGCTCTTGGCCGATGGCGGTGTCGAGCAGCGCGCGCGCCTGCTCCAGGGTGCCGTCCAGGCGACCCCGGTTGCGGAGCGCGCGGCGCCGCTCCCGGACCTCACGGAGCAGGTCATCGAGCCCACGGCGGCCCTCCGCGCCGGGCAGGCCCCGCCGCAGCAGCTCCCGCAGCGCGTCGTCGGGGCGGGTGCCGTCCAGCACCGAGTCGCCCATGGCGTCCAGGGCGTCGCGGACGTCGTACGGCGGGGCCAGCGGATCGGGTCCGTCCTCGTACGCGCCGTAGCGGTAACCGCTCATCGACCCTCCTTGCCCGTGGAGACCTCAGGTGCGATAGGTGGCCGTCCCGTCGGCTCGTCCATCGGAGACGTCCTTCGACAGACGCCTGGTGAGGAACAGCCCCTCCAGGGCGAACTCCAGCGCGGCCGCCGCCTGCCCGGGCGACTCCCCGCTCATGCCCAGCCTTTCCATGATCTTGGCGAGCCCGGGGACCTGGCCGATTCGGCGCAGCAGCTCGGCCGCCGCGACCAGCTCGCCCGACTCGACCCGCTCGCCCGAGTCGAACTTGTCCAGCAGCCCGGTCAGGTCGGCGGCGCCCAGCGTCCGCCGGTAGGTCTCGGCGACGGCCCGGCGCAGCAGGTGCTCCAGCACCTCCTGCTCGCGGCCCTCCTCGCTGACCTCGAACTCCACCTTGCCCATCAGCGACGGCACGACCGCCGGCAGGTCGCAGACCCGCGCGACGGCGCGCTCCTCGCCGGTGAGCGCGGCGCGCCGCACCGCCCCCGCCGCGACGGTCTCCGCGCCCGCGAGCGCGAACCGCGCCGACACGCCGGAGCGGGCGTCCACCGCCGTCGACTCCCGGACGAGGCGGGTGAACCGCCCGATCACCTCGACCAGGTGGTCGGGGACCTCCGCGGGCAACCCCGCGAGATCGGCGAAGTCGGCCTCCTGCCGGATCAGGTCCAGCTCGGCCCGCAGTTCGAGGGGGTAGTGGGTGCGGATCTCCGCGCCGAAGCGGTCCTTCAGCGGCGTGATGATCCGGCCCCGGTTGGTGTAGTCCTCGGGGTTGGCGGACGCGACGAGCAGCACGTCCAGCGGCAGCCGCAGCGCGTACCCGCGGACCTGCACGTCCCGCTCCTCCAGTACGTTGAGCAGCGCCACCTGGATGCGCTCGGCGAGGTCGGGCAGCTCGTTGATGGAGAAGATCCCGCGGTTGGTGCGCGGGACGAGCCCGAAGTGGACGGTCTCGGGGTCGCCGAGCGTGCGGCCCTCGGCCACCTTGATCGGGTCGACGTCGCCGATGAGGTCGCCGACGCTGGTGTCGGGCGTGGCGAGCTTCTCGCCGTACCGCTCGTCCCGGTGCTTCCACGCGACCGGCAGGGCGTCGCCCTCGGCGGCGGCCAGGCGGCGGCAGCGCACGCACACCGGCCCGTACGGATGGTCGTTGATCTCGCAGCCGGCCACCACCGGGGTCCACTCGTCCAGCAGCCCGCCCAGGGTGCGGATCAGCCGCGTCTTGCCCTGGCCGCGCTCGCCCAGCAGCACCAGGTCGTGCCCCGCGAGCAGGGCGCGTTCCAGATGGGGGAGGACGGTGTCGTCGAATCCGAGGATCCCCGGGAACCGCGGCTCGCCGGCCCTCAGCCGGGCGAGCAGGTTGTGGCGGATCTCGGCCTTCACCGATCGCTGGACGTGACCGCTGGTGCGCAGATCGCCCAGTGTGGTCTCGCGAGGTGTGGATGAACGCACGCGATCGACATTACGTCGCCGGTACGGGGAATCGCACCCTCACGCCGGTATTCGTCCCACGCCCGGCGACGTGTTGGGTGTCCGGCGCGCGGCGGGGGAGACTGGAGATGTGAGGCGAGCCGGTGAACGCGGAGAGGGAGGCGGCGCCGATGGCGCGATTCGGTGATGGCCTGGCCCTCGGCCCGGACCTGACCAGCGCGGCCGGGTCCGCGGTCGAGCAGGCCCTGGCGCCGCTGAGCGCGGCACCGGACCTGGTGTGCGTGTTCGTCCGCGGCGACGACCCCGACGAGGTGGCGGCCGCGGCGCGGCACGCCGCCGCGGCCGCCGCGCCCGCGCTGGTGCTCGGGTGCAGCGCGTCCGGCGTCATCGGCGCGGGCCGCGGCGTCGAGGAGACGGGCGCGGTCAGCGCGTGGGCGGCGGTGCTGCCCGGCGCGCGGCTGGAGCCGTACCGGCTGGAGACGCTCAAGGCCGAGGACCGGCTGATCGTCGTCGGGATGCCGGAGGGTCGGCCCGACGACGTGGTGGCCGTGCTGCTCGCCGACCCGTTCAGCTTCCCGGTGGACGCGTTCGTGGAGCGCTCGGACGACGCCCTGCCCGGCCTGCCGCTCGTCGGCGGCCTCGCGGGCGGCGAGGAGCGCGGCGAGACCCGGCTGTTCGTCGGGGGCGACGTCTACGACGACGGCGCGGTCGGGGTGGTGATCGGCGGCGACGTGGCCGCCGCCACCGTGGTCAGCCAGGGCGCCCGCCCGATCGGGCCCGACATGGTCGTGACGCGGGCCGACGAGAACGTCCTCTACGAGCTGGCGGGCGTCCCGGCGCTGGAGAAGCTGGAGCAGATCGTCGTGGGGCTGCCCGAGGAGGACCAGGAGCTCGCCGGGCAGGGGCTGCTCATCGGCGTGGCCATGGACGAGTACGCCGACGAGCACGAGCACGGCGACTTCCTCGTCCGCGGGGTGGTGGGCGCCGACACCGACAGCGGCGCCATCGCGATCGGCGACGTCGTGGAGGTCGGGCGGACCGTCCGCTTCCAGGTCCGCGACGCGGGCGCCGCCGAGGAGGACCTCGCCGCGCTCCTGGAGCGGTTCGACCTCGCGCCCGTCGAGGGCGCGCTGCTGTTCTCCTGCAACGGGCGCGGCCAGGCGATGTTCCCCGACTCCGACCACGACGCGAAGGTGCTCGACCGCGCGTTCGGGCCCGCGGGCATCGGCGGGTTCTTCGCCTCGGGCGAGATCGGCCCCGTCGCGGGACGCAACCACGTGCACGGGTTCACCGCGTCCATCCTGGCGTTCGGGCGGCCCGCGTGACCGACCCCGCCGCGCCCGGCCAGGCGCCCGTCCTCGCCGTCGACATCGGCGGGACGAAGATGGCCGCGGCGCTCGTCGAGCCCGGCGGCCGCGTCGCCGCCTACGACCGCGTCGCCACCCCCGACGGCCCCGCCCCGGACGGGACGGCGCTGGACGCCGAGGGCCTGTGGCGGACCCTGGAGGCGCTGCTGGGCAAGCTCGCCGCCGACGCGGGCGACCCGCCCCTCGCCGGGGTCGGCGCCGGCTGCGGCGGCCCGATGACCTGGCCCGGCGCCGAGGTGTCCCCGCTCAACATCCCCGCCTGGCGGGGGTTCCCGCTGCGCGCGCGGCTCCGCGACCGGTACCCGGGGCTGCCCGTCCGCGTCCACAACGACGCCATCTGCGTCGCGATCGGCGAGCACTGGCGCGGCGCGGGACGCGGCCGCGGCAACGTCCTCGGGATGGTGGTGTCGACGGGCGTCGGCGGCGGCCTCGTCCTCGGCGGGCGGCTCGTCGACGGCGCCAGCGGCAACGCCGGGCACATCGGCCACGTCGTCGTCGACCCCGACGGGCCGCCCTGCGAATGCGGGGGGCGGGGCTGCCTGGAGGCCGTCGCGCGCGGCCCCGGCCTCGTCGCGTGGGCGCAGGAGCAGGGCTGGCGTCCCGGGAGCCCGGACGTGACCGGCATCGAGCTGGCCGCCGACGCCCGCCGCGGCCACCCCGTCGCCGTCGCCGCGATGCGCCGCGCCGGCCACGCCATCGGCGTCGCGGTCGCGTCCGCCACCCACCTGTGCGACCTGGAGGTGACGGCGATCGGCGGCGGCGTCTCCCAGGCGGGCGCGCTGCTGTTCGACCCGCTGGAGGAGGCGTTCCGCGCGCACGCGCGGATGGACTTCGCGCGCAGGGTCCGGATCGTCCCTGCCGCCCTCGGCCAGACCGCGGGCCTGATCGGCGCCGCCGCCCTGGTCTTCGCAGGTGACCGCTACTGGAGCGCCGACTGATCAAGGTCATGGGAAGATCGGGGCTATGACCCTCGTCAGCGTCGACGACGTCCGGGCCGCGCGTGAGCTGCTCCGTGACGTGGCCGTCACCACCCCCCTGATCCGCTCGCGGGTCCTGTCGGAGGCCATCGGCGGGCCCGTCCTGCTGAAGTGCGAGAACCTCCAGCGCACCGGATCGTTCAAGATCCGCGGCGCGTACGTGCGGATCGCCCGGCTCGGCGACGCCGAACGGGCCCGCGGCGTCGTCGCGGCCAGTGCGGGCAACCACGCGCAGGGCGTCGCGCTGGCGGCGTCCATGCTCGGCTGCAAGGCGACGGTCTTCATGCCGGCGGGCGCGCCGCTGCCGAAGGTCGCCGCGACCCGCGGATACGGCGCCGACGTGGTCTTCCCGGGCCCGACCGTGGACGACTGCCTGGTCGCCGCCGAGGAGTACGCCGCCGAGCGCGGCGCCGTCCTGATCCACCCGTTCGACCATCCGGACGTGGTCGCCGGGCAGGCCACCATCGGGCTGGAGATCCTCGACCAGTGCCCCGACGCCCGGACCGTGGTGGGCGCCGTCGGCGGCGGCGGGCTGATGTCGGGCATCGCCGTCGCGCTCAAGGGCGTCGCGAAGGAGACCGGCGGCCACGACGTGAAGGTGGTCGGCGCGCAGGCCAAGCGGGCGGCGGCGTTCCCCGCCTCGCTCGCCGCGGGCCGCCCCACCCGCGTCGAGATCGAGGCCACGATGGCGGACGGCATCGCCGTCGGACGCCCCGGCGACCTCACCTTCGACCTGTTCACCGAGCTCGTCGACGCGGTCGTCACCGTGACCGAGGAGTCGATCTCGCAGGCGCTGCTGCTCTGCCTCGAACGTGCCAAGCAGGTCGTCGAACCGGCGGGCGCCGCCGGTGTCGCGGCGCTGCTGGAACACTCCTACGCCGTCCGGACGCCCGTGGTGGTGCTGCTGTCGGGCGGCAACATCGACCCGCTGCTGCTGTCGAAGGTGCTGCGCCACGGCCTGGCGGGCACCGGCCGCTACCTCGTCGTCCGGTGCCGGTTGAAGGACCGCCCGGGCGCCCTCGTGACGCTGCTCAGCGAGCTGGCCGAACTCGGCGTCAACGTCCTGGACGTCATGCACGAGCGCGTCGCCGCGCGTCTGCACGTCGAGGAGGCCGAGGTCCTGATGCACCTGGAGACCCGCGGCGCCGACCACTCCGAGGACGTCATCGGCCGCCTGCGCGAGAAGGGTTACACGATCAGCAGCTGATCCGGCCCCGGCGCGGCGATGCGAGGACGTCCTCGCTCGGCGTTCGGCCCGCGTGAGGCTCGTTTCCGCGTCGCCTCACGCGGGCCGGTGGCGTGCGCGTGGTGGCCGGGGTCCTTGGCACGGACTCGTGCGGTCAACTCCCCTTCGGGTGGCTGAGCGGGGGCTTGCCCTCGGAGTAGAGCCAGGTCGTGGCCCACGTGCGCAGGCTCCGGTGCGAGAGCCGCTCGGCGAAGCGGACGAAGTCCTCGGTCGAGGCGTTGCCGTGCCGGTAGGCGGCGGGCCACGCCTTGAGCAGCCGGTAGAACGTCTTGTCGCCGATGGTGCGGCGCAGGGTGTGGATGGCCATGGCGCCACGGTCGTAGACGAGGCCGTCGAAGATGCCGTCGCGGCCCGGGTCGGAGACCTTGCCCTTCCACAGCGAGCTGGTCGGCGGCGCCGAGAACGCGTCGTCGAAGCTCTTCTGGACGGGGATGCCGGAGAACTTCTCCGAGTACAGCCACTCGGAGTAGGTCGCGAAGCCCTCGTTCAGCCAGATGTCGGCCCACCGCTTGGGCGAGACCGTGTCGCCGAACCACTGGTGGCCCAGCTCGTGCGCGAGCAGGGTCCCGCTCGGGATGGCGCCGCCGCGGCGCATGTCGTACACGGGGCGGCTCTGCGTCTCCAGCGCGTAGTCGATGCCCGCCTTGACGGCGATCCCGCCAGTGGCGGTGAACGGGTAGCGGCCGTACAGGGACGACTGGAAGTCGGTGACCTGCGCGGTCTGGTCGAGGAACTGCTTCGCGAGGTCCGGGCCGATGCCGAGGACCTTGTCGGTGGCGGTCAGGTTCGGGACGCCGCCGCGGGTGCGTCCGGTGAGGACGTCGAACCTCCCGATCGCGAGCATGGACAGCTCGCTGGCCATCGGATCGCGGACCTCCCAGCGCGCCGTCGTCCAGCCGTTCCGGGTGCGGCTGCCCGCGGGATTGCCGTTGGCGAGGGCCGTGATGCCCTTGGGCGTGGTCAGGACGAAGGTGTAGGTCGCCTTGTCGGTCGGGTGGTCGTTCACGGGGAAGACCGTGGCCGCGCCCGTCGGCTGGTTCAGCATGACGGCGCCGTCCGGCGTCGGCACCCACCCGGACGTGCCGAGCGCCGGGTCCTGCACGGTCTGCGGGACGCCCGAGTACGCGACGGTCACGGTGAAGCGGTGGTTCTTGCGCAGCCCCTTGCGCGGCGTGATGACCAGCTCCTGCGCGCCCGTCCGCGCGTAGGACGCCGTGCGGCCGTTCACCCTCAGCGAGGAGATCTTCAGGGGGCCGAGAAAGTCCAGGTCGAAACGGGAAAGGTTCTGGGTGGCCCGCGCGGTGATCCGGGTGATCGCCGTGATGGCCTTCGTCTTCGGGTCGTACTTCAGGCCGATGCCGTAATGGGCGACGTCGTAGCCGCCGTTGCCCATATCGGGGAAGTACGGGTCCCCGGCGCCGGGGGCACCGGGGGTGAAATGGCCGGCGGCGTCGGCGGGCGCGGCCGGCACGAGCAGGCCCGCGGCGACGCTCAGCGCGACGGCGGACAGCGCTTTGGGGGTTCTGGTCATGGACCTCGTCCTCGTCATGAAGCCATAGAATTTCTGGTGGGCTGCGGGTTCGCAAGAGCGATCCGCCCTAGGAGCGACCGGCCCGGTGTGGAATTGTCGGATAAGTCCGGTTGTAGATCACCACTTCTCCGGTTTCCCCGGGGTGAACAGCCACGCGGTGAACAGGGTTCCGAGCTTCTTGCCGGAAACGCGCTCGGCATGCGCGATGAACTGGGACGTCGTCGCCGACGAGTCGCGCCGCGCGTCCGCCCACGTCCGCAGGATCGAGAAGAAGGCCGGGTCACCGACGCGGTCGCGCAGGGCCTGGAGGCACATCGCGCCGCGGACGTAGACCGAAAAGCCGAACAGGTGCCTCGCGCCGGGGTCGCCCGGCGGCGGGACGAAGACCGGGGAGCCCGCCGGCTGCGCGTGGTAGCGCTGGAAGATCTTCTTGGCGGAGTCCTTGCCGCCGTGTTCGCGCCACAGCCACTCGGCGTAGGTGGCGAAGCCCTCGTTCAGCCAGATGTCGCGCCACTCGTGGACGCTGACGCTGTCGCCGAACCACTGGTGCGCCATCTCGTGGGCGACGAAGTCGTCGTCCGGGACGAAGCCGCCGTAGACGGGCCGCTCCTGCGTCTCCAGCCCGTAGTCGAGACGGACGTCGTCCACGATCCCGCCCGCCGTCGCGAACGGGTACGGGCCGAAGACGCTCGACGCCCAGGTCAGCGCCTTGACGGTGCGGCTCTCCAGCTCCTTGGCGGACGCCGCGAACTTCGGGTCCACCGCCGTGATCACGGGGATGCGCCCGGCCATGGTCTCGCGCACCTGGAAGGAGCCGATCGCGACCGTGGCGAGGTAGGTCGCCATGGGCGACCGCTCGTCCCACCGGTAGGTGGTGGTGGCGCCGTCCTGGACGGTGGGGCCCGGCGTGCCGTTGGCGAGGGCCCGCAGGCCCTTCGGGACGGTGACGCGGAACGACCAGGTGGCCTTGTCGCGGGGATGGTCGTTGACGGGCAGCCACGTCGGCGCGCCGTCCGGCTCGGCCACGACGAGCGCGCCGTCCTTGGACGGAACCCACCCGTACGTCCCGGCGCCCTGCTTCCGGACGGGCCCCGGCCTGCCCGCGTACCGGACGATGGTCGTGAACGTCCGGCCGTCGGGAATGGCCGCGCCGGGGGTGACGGTGAGTTCCTGGCCCGCGCGCGTGTACGGGGCGGACCGTCCGTCGACGGTCACGCCGACGATCCGGGGGCCGCTGTAGTCGAGGTTGAACGCCGACAGGTCCTGCGTGGCACGCGCGGTCACCGCGATCGTGGCGTCCACCTCGCCGGTCCGCGGCCCGGCGTAGGCCAGCGCGACGTCGTAGTGGGCGACGTCGTAGCCGCCGTTCCCGGCGCCGGGGAAGTAGGCGTCGCCGATCCCGGCGGCGCCCGGTGCGCCGGGCGGCCCGTCCGCCGTGGCGGAGGCGCCGTGCGCCGACACCAGCAGGGTCGCGGCGGCCAGCGCCGTGGTCATCCGTCCAGGTGGGCCGCTCACGGGCAGATCATGGCCCGGCCACGTCCCGGAGGCGTGCCGCCCGGCCGTGCTTGACCGTGTCCTTGCCCGTTCTTCACCCGCCCCGGACGGTCCTCAGAGGGACGGACGGCCCCGCTTGAACAGCCACGCGTCGAAGAACGGGTCGAGCCTCTGCCCGGACACCCGGTCCGCCACCGCGATGAACTGCGGCGTCGTCGCGTTGGCGTGCCGCCGCTCCTTCGTCCACGCCTGGAGGATCTTGAAGAACGTGGCGTCCCCGACCTTCGTGCGGAGCGCGTGCAACGTCAGCCCGCCCCGGTCGTAGACGGACCTGCCGAACATCTGCCCGCGGCCCGGGTTGCCCGTCGGGACGTCCCACAGCTCCCGGTTCCCCGGGTCGCCGTACAGCTCGTCGAAGTGCTCCTTCACCGACCGGCCGCCGGTCTTCTCGTCCCACATCCACTCGGCGTAGGTCGCGAAGCCCTCGTTCAGCCAGATGTCCTGCCAGCGCGTGACGCTCACGCTGTCGCCGAACCACTGGTGCGCCAGCTCGTGCGCGACGATCGTCGGCTGGAGGCCGAACGCCCCGTACACCGGGCGCGTCTGCGTCTCCAGCGCGAACCCGACCCCCGCGTTGTCGATCAGCCCGCCGGTCGACGTGAACGGATAGGGGCCGAACAGCTTCGCCCACTCCTCGGTGATCTGGGCGTTCAGCTTGTGGAAGGTATCGACGTTCACCGTGGGCAGCGTCGGGTCGACCGCCGTGATGACGGGCACGCCGCCCGCGGTGCGGCCCGTCCGGACATCGAACCGGCCGACGGTGACCGTCGCCAGGTACGTGGCCATCGGGTCCTTGACGTGCCACTTGGTGGTGGTCGCCAGCCGCGCGGCGGCCGGGACGACCGTCGGGTCCTGCGAGCCGCCGGGCGGCGTGCCCCCGCCCGGGCCCGAGCTGGGCGCGCCGCCGCCGGATGATCCGGGCAGCGGGGACTCGGGCTCGCCGTTGGCGATGGCCGTCAGCCCCGGCGGCACGGTCACCTCGAAGTCGAACGCCGCCTTGTCGCTCGGATGGTCGTTGCTCGGGAACCAGGTGTGCGCGCCGCTCGGCTGGCACGCCACGAACACCCCGTCGGGCGTGCGCACCCACCCGTACTTGCCGAGGATCGGGTCGGACACGGGCCGCGGAGTCCCGGAGTACTTCACCACCGTCGTGAACTTCGCGCCCTTCTCCAGGGCCTTGGCCGGGGTGATCTCCAGCTCGCTCCCGCCGCGCTGCTGCCGCGCCGGCGCCCCGTCCACCGTCACGGACGAGACGTCCAGCGCCGTCAGGTCGAGGTTGAAGCGCGCCAGCCGCGCCGTCGCGGTCGCGGTGATGGTGGCGGTGCCGTCGAGCTCCTTCGCGCCGCCCGGCGTGACGGCCAGCTTCAGCCCGTAGTGCTGGACGTCGTAGCCGCCGTTGCCGTCACCGGGCACGTACGTGTCGCCCGCGCTGGTGGGGCCCGCCGGTCCGGAGACGGCCGGGCCGTCGGGGGGAGCGGCGGGGGGCGGGCCCGACGTCCCCGCCCCCGGGTCGTCCTCGTCGCCGAACGGGGTCTGGCAGGCGGTCAGCGACCCCGCGACGGCGAGAGCGGCCAGCCCGGCCGCGGCGCGGAACGCGACGCGCGTGCCGTTGCGGCGGGGACTGGGCGTGTTTCCGGCCTTATGCACACCGACCAGCCTGCCCGTGATCGGGCACGCTGGGCAACTCGGAAGGACAGGCTCAACCGCCTCAGCGGCGGGCGTACGGGTCGGGTGCGTGCCGATCGGCCTTCGTCACGACGGTGTGGGCGACCTTGCAGTGCAGCGCCTGCTTGCGCTGGTCCCAGAGGATCCATGCGACGTCGATCAGCGCGATGCACCCGCAGATCCCGCCGAGGACGGTGTAGAACGCCGACCGGCCCGCGGACCTCCCGAACCCGATCGGCCCCCCGTCCTCCTCCCGGACGACCCGGATCTTCAGCAGCTTCTTCCCGACCGTCTGCCCCCACTTGGCGTGCATCAGCCAGAAGTACAGGAACCCCAGCACGATGCCGAACGCGTTCGACGCCGCCTGGCCGCCGTCGTAGAAGGAGTCGCCCTCGTCCGGGTCGAAGACGCGGCCCCAGTCGACGAACGGCAGCGACACCAGCCCGGTCACGATGCCGAGGAGGATCGCGTCCACGATGGCCGCTCCCAGCCGCGCCCACCGGCTGGCCAGCCCCGCCGCCGGATCGACGTACTCGCCGGCGCCCCCGCCGTACCGGGGAAGCCCCCCGGCCCCCGGCGTCCCGGGATATGGCTCCTGCTGCCCGTATCCGGGCTGTTGCCCATAGCCGGGCTGCTGGCCGTACCCGGGTTGCCCGCCCTGCCCAGGCTGCTGCTGCCCATAGCCAGGTTGCTCGCCGTATCCCGGCTGCTGTTGCCCGTATCCGGGCTGTTCTCCGTAACCAGGCTGCTGCCCGTAACCAGGCTGCTGCCCGTAACCGGGTTGTTGTCCATAACCAGGCTGCTGCTGGCCCCCATAGGGGGGACCCTCGTACGGGCCGGGCCCTCTAGGGTCCTCCTGCCCGCCGTAGGACGGTTCCTGAGAGTGGGGGCGGTGCTCCGGCTCTTCCCCGGGCGCGGGGTCGTTCGGCGGTTGCGTCATGCCGTCAAAGTGGGCCGGACAGACCCTGCCTAAACGTCGCCGCGCCCGGAGCGCCGGGAAAATTTACATTTGAATGATCAAAGATTGCCGGGATCACCCGGGACCGGGTGCTTGGCGTACGGATTGGGCGCCCACGAAGGGGCCTTCACCACGATCGTCCCGGCCACCTTGTCGTGAAGGGCCTGACGCCGCGCGTCCCAGAGGATCCAGGCGTTGTCGAGCAGTCCCGCGATGCCCACCAGGCCCCCGGCGGGCCCGAGGAGGTTGAGGACGGCCGTGCCGATCGTGATCAGGTAGACGAACCCCTGCCTGGCCGCGGCCTGTCCCCAGCCGACCGCCGCCTGGTCGGACGCGCGGACCAGCCGGATCCCGGCGGCCCGCTTGCCGACCGTCTGCCCCCATCTGGCGTGCAGGACCGTGTAGTAGGCGAATCCCAGGACGAACGCGACGGCGTAGCCGATGAGAAGACGCGGGATGTCGTACATGTCGGACGGGGTGGCGGTCTCGCCGGACTCGGAGATCTCCTTCAGCCGGTCCCAGCGGATCGCCTGGATGAGGAAGGGGAGCGAGACCACGCCGACGATCAGGCCGTCCAGCAGCGCCGCGCCGAGCCGGGCCCAGCGTCCCGCCAGGTGGTCGCCCGGGCCGCCATGCCCGGGAGGGCCGTAGGCGGGCTGCCCGTAGGGCTGCTGCGCGCCACCCGGCTGGGGGTAGGCGGGCAGCGGCTGGGCCCCGGCCGGTCCGCTGCCGTACGAGCCCTGGTACGGCGGGGGACGGTCGGCGGGTTCGTCCTGGTGCGGGGCGGTGTCGGGGGCTTGCCAGTCTTGCGGCTTCTGGGGCGGTTCGCTCATGGCCACACAGTGTGCCCGTCCGGGACGGTGCAATGTCACCCGGAGGTATGCGTGGACGGACCGGTCAGGGCATCCAAGGGGCTGCCGGAGTGACCTCCGGTCTCGGCCCCGGGCGCGGCGCGGCACGTCCGGGGCCGAGCCCCCGACCGGTGGGACGGGGCGTCACAGGTTCCCGCGGCGCTCCTGCTCCCGCTCGATCGCCTCGAACAGCGCCTTGAAGTTGCCCTTGCCGAAGCCCATCGAGCCGTGCCGCTCGATCAGCTCGAAGAACACCGTCGGCCTGTCCTGGACGGGCTTGGTGAAGATCTGCAGCAGGTAGCCGTCCTCGTCGCGGTCGACCTGGATGCGGCGCTTCTGCAGCTCGTCGATCGGGACCCGCACCTGGCCGATGCGCGCGCGCAGCTCCGGGTCCTCGTAGTAGGAGTCGGGGCACTGGAGGAACTCCACCCCCGCCGCGCGCATCCGGTCGACCGACGCCAGGATGTCGTTGGTCGCCAGCGCGATGTGCTGGACGCCCGGGCCGCCGTAGAACTCCAGGTACTCGTCGATCTGCGACTTGCGCTTGCCCTCCGCCGGCTCGTTCAGGGGGAACTTCACCTTGCGGGTGCCGTCCGCGACGACCTTGGACATCAGCGCGGAGTACTCGGTGGCGATGTCGGCTCCGACGAACTCGGCCATGTCCGTGAAGTTCATGACGCGGTGGTAGTAGTCGGCCCACTCGTCCATGCGCTCGACGTTGCCGACGCAGTGGTCGATCGCCTGGAAGATCCGCTTGTCCGGCGGCTCGACGATCGGATCGGCCGCCTCGAAGCCGGGCAGGTACGGGCCCGAGTACAGGGAGCGGTCGACCAGCGAGTGCCGCGTCTCGCCGTAGGTGGCGATGGCGGCGACCGTCACCTTGCCGTGCTCGTCCTCCAGGACGTTCGGCTCCTCCAGTCCGGTGGCGCCGTGGGCGAGGGCGTGCCGGTAGGCGGCCTCGACGTCGGGCACCTCGATCGCGAGGTCCACCACGCCGTCGCCGTGCGCGGCGACGTGCCGCCCGACCTCGGTGCCCGCCCGCGTGGGTCCGCGCAAGACGAACCGGGCGCTCCCGGACTCCAGTACATGCACGGCCTCCTCGCGAAGGCCGTTCTCAGGTCCGCGGTAGGCGACCCTCCGCATGCCGAAGGCGGTCGAGTAGTAATGCGCTGCCTGGTGGGCGTTGCCGACGGCGAAGACGACGGCGTCCATGCCCTTGACCGGAAACTCATCCATGCCACCTAATCTCGACAAGGGGCGACAACGTGCGCAACAGTGGAACGAAACGCTGAGCAATCTGTGCAGCACGCATAGGCTCTGACCGGCGGCTCTGTACAGGATGACCACAACGGGAGGCGCGGTGTCGATCGACGAGCTGGACGGACGGCTGATCGAGTTGTTCGCCGCGGAGCCCCGGGTCGGCGTCTTGGAGGCGTCCCGGCGTCTCAAGGTGGCCCGCGGCACCGTCCAGGCGCGGCTGGACCGGCTGGCCCGCGACGGCGTCACCCGCGGTTTCGGCCCCGACATCGACCCGGCGGCGCTCGGCTACGGCGTGACGGCGTTCGTGACGCTCCAGCTCCAGCAGGCGGGCGGGCACGACCCCGTCGCCACCCGGCTGGCGCAGGTGCCGGAGGTGATCGAGCTGCACACGATCACCGGCCCGGGGGACATGCTCTGCCGCATCGTCGCGCGCAGCAACACCGACCTGCAGCGCGTCATCGACGTGATCGTGGACGTGGCGGGCGTGGAGCGGGCGTCCTCGGTCATCTCCCTGGCCGAGCAGGTCACCTACCGCACCCTCCCCCTGGTGAGAGCAGTGGCCCGCGCCCGCCCCGGCGGATAGAACCGCCGACCCAGCCATGGACCAGACCACCGACCCTGCAAGGAGGAGAAGCAACGAAACCCGCCGTGATCGCGTGCGAAGCCAGATTCAAGCGAAGCGAGAATCTGATCGCGCAGCGAGCCCCCAGGCGAGCCGAAGCGATGCAGCGATCACCGCGGTGCCTGTGGAAGGAAGGCGTCCAACGCCTGACGCCGAAGGCAGCGCTATGAGCCCGCGTAGGGGGTCGCGTCGAGGATCTCCACCGTCATGCTGCGGCCGTTGGGGAGGGTGTAGGTGGCCTTGTCGCCGACCTTCTTGCCGTTGATCGCCGCGCCCAGGGGGGACTTGGGGGAGTAGACGTCGATCGGGGCGCCGCTCTCCTCGCGGGAGGCGAGCAGGAACGTGACCTCCTCGTCGTCTCCCTCGAACGCGACGGTGACGGTCATGCCCGGCCCGACGACGCCCTCGGTGCGGGGCGCCTCCCCGACGCGGGCGTTCTCCAGGATGCCCTGGAGCTGGAGGATGCGGCCCTCGATCTTGCCCTGCTCCTCCTTGGCCGCGTGGTAGCCGCCGTTCTCGCGCAGGTCGCCCTCCTCCCGCGCCGCCTCGATCTTCTGAGCGATCTCGATGCGGCCCGGGCCCGACAGGTGGTCCAGCTCAGCCTTGAGCCGGTCGTACGCCTCCTGGGTCAGCCAGGTGACGTTGTCAGCGCGGGTCTCGGTCACGGGTACTCCTCATCCACATGTTGCGATCCTCGCCCACCCCGACAGGGGAGGGCGCCACATCGACATGAAGTGCGGCCGGGTGAAACCTCTAGCCTATCCGGTGTGTGCGGGTAAAGGTTCCCTGAAGTCGGCGTCTGCAACCGGCCAAACACGCTTCGGCGTTCCGGGCGTCCGTAGCCGGTGCCGGTGGGGTGCTCAGACCTTGCGGCAGTCCTTCACGCGGGCGCCGGTCGCCCGCCTCGGCGTTTGGAGGGTGTCGGCCCTCGTCACGCCGGACGTCCCGGCCGGGACGACGATCTCCTTCTCGGCGAGGACCGCGAAGTTCTCGTCGTAGGCGTCGATCTTGCAGCGGACCTCGTCGCCCTTCGACTTGGCCACCGAGTAGTCGATCTTCACGGTGGTGTCGCCCACCACCTCGTAGGTGATGGTCTGCGGGACGATGCCGGGGGTCTGCCCGGCGTGACCGGCGAGGATGCCGAAGCCGCCCGCCGCCACCGCCGTCACGACGCCGATGACCACGAGCCCGAGCCGGCCGCGCTTCGGCTCGGCGGGCGCCTCTGCTCCGGACACGCTGGTCGTCATGGCGGGAATCTCCGTGCGGGATGCGGACGTTGTCAGGGACAATTCTCGTCTGTCGCGGCGCGTGCCCCGAACCGGGGCCTGCCTCGGCGCTGTCTGTCCAGTTCGCGGAGAGGGAGATCCCCAGGTGTCCGAGGTCATCGACGGTACGACGCTCGAACGGCCGGGCGGGGGCGCGGAGACCCTGCGCCTGATGGCGGTGCACGCCCACCCGGACGACGAGTCGAGCAAGGGCGCGGCCACGATGGCCCGGTACGTCGCGGACGGGGTGGAGGTGCTCGTGGTGACGTGCACCGGCGGCGAGCGCGGCGACATCCTGAACCCGGCCATGGACCGTCCCGAGGTCAAGGCCGACATCGGCAAGGTCCGCGAGGCGGAGATGGCGCGCGCGCGGGAGATCCTCGGCGTCCGGCAGCGCTGGCTCGGCTTCGTCGACTCCGGCTTCCCGGAGGGCGACCCGCCGCCGCCGCTGCCGGAGGGCTGTTTCGCGCTGGAGCCGCTGGAGACCGCGGCGGCGCCGCTGGTGCGGGCCGTCCGCGACTTCCGTCCGCACGTCATGCTGACCTACGACGAGAAGGGCGGCTACCCACACCCCGACCACGTGAAGTGCCACGAGGTGTCGGTGGAGGCGTTCGAGGCCGCGGGCGACCCGGAGCGGTACCCCGACGCGGGCGAGCCCTGGCAGCCGCTGAAGCTCTACTACCACATGACGTTCACCAAGGAGCGGATCCTCGCGCTGCACGCGGCCATGCTGAAGGCGGAGCTGGAGTCGCCCTACGCCGAGTGGCTGGAACGGTTCGACGAGGACGAGGTGCCCCCGCTCTGGGCCGTGACGACCAAGGTGCCCTGCGCCGACCACTTCGAGACCCGCGACAAGGCGCTGCTCGCCCACGCCACCCAGATCGACCCCAACGGCTTCTGGTTCGTCGTCCCGATGGACGTCCAGCGGGAGGCATGGCCGACGGAGGACTACCATTTGGCCAGGTCCCTGGTCGACACCGAACTGCCGGAGGACGATCTGTTCGCCGGCATCCGGGAGAAGGTGTCTTTGTAGTGCTTCCACTCGCCGTTCCGCTCAACGACGACACGGTCAGTCCCGGTCTGCTCGGCTTCGGGGTGTTCCTGGCGCTGGTGGTCGCCACGGTGTTCCTCATCCGCTCGATGAACAAGCAGATGAAGAAGATCCAGGCGCCGCGGGAGGCCGATCTCAAGCAGCAGGAATGGGAGCGCGCCCAGGCGGCCCGGGCAGCCGCCGAGTCCGAGGGCCGGGCGGCCGCCCCGTCCGGCGGCGCGGCGGTGAGGCCCGAACCCGGGCCCGGAGGCGACCGGCCCTCCGGCGGCGCCTGACGCGCCGGTCCCCGGCACGCCCGGGGAGATGATCGCGGGCCCGTCCGGGCGGGTTGGATGAGCGTCCCGCCGGGGAGGACCCTCGACGTGCGCGCGAACTTCGAGGACGCCTACCGGGACCTCCCGCCGGAGGCCGCCCGGCTGCTGCGGCTGCTCGGCATGCTCCCGGGCGAGGACGTCGGGCCCCGGGCGGCGGCGGCGCTCGCGGACCTGCCCCGGGACGAGGCCCGGCGGCTGCTGGGGACGCTCGCCGCGCGCGGGCTCCTGGCCGAGGAGGACGGCGGGCGGTTCACGCTGCCCGGGGCGCTGCGCGACCACGCCCGCGAGCTCGCCGAGCGCGAGGACCCCGAGGAGGTCCGGGAGGCCGCGCTGCGCCGCGTCCTCGACCACTACCTCGCCGGTGAGGGGGCCGTCGGGGCGGAGGGCCTGGCGCTGCTGGAGCGCGAGCGCTGGACGGAGGCCGCCGACGCCCTGGAGGACGGCCTGCGCCGCGCCGAGCGGGAGGGCGACCCCCGCGAGATCCTTGTGGCCCGCCACCACCTCGGCCGGGCGCTGACCGAGACGGGGGCGCTCGACCGGGCGCTGGAGCTGCTCGCCCCCCTGCCGGACGGGTTCGCGGCGCTGCCCGAGCCCGACCGCTACAACCGGGGCAGGTCGCTGATCAGCCTCGGGCAGGCGTACCTGCGGATGCGCCGTCCCGTCACCGCGATCAACTTCTTCGGCCAGGCGCTGGAGATCATGCGGGCGGAGGAGGCCGTCGAGCAGCAGGGCGACGCGTTCGTGCACATCGCCGACGCCGCCCGGCTGCGCGGCGACGCCGCAGCCGAGGGCGCGGCGCTGGACCGGGCGGTGGCGCTGTACGCGTCCGTCCCGAGCCCGAAGGCGGACGCCGCGGCCGGGCGCCGCGCCGCGCTCGCCCCCTGACCTCGCCCCGCCCGCCGATCGCGGGCATGCCCGGTCAGGATGGCCGGGCGCTTGCCCGGTTCCCCACCCGGCACGATGGGGGCATGTCGGCGCGTGATCTGATCGTCCTCGGCTCCGCCAGCGCGGTGCCCACCAAGTCCCGCAACCACAACGGCTACCTGCTGCGCTGGGACGGCCAGGGCCTGCTGTTCGACCCCGGCGAGGGCACGCAGCGGCAGATGTCGCTGGCCGGGGTCTCCGCGAGCGACATCACCTGGATCTGCGTGACGCACTTCCACGGCGACCACTGCCTCGGCGTCCCCGGGATCGTCCAGCGGATCGCCCGCGACGGTGTCGCGCACCCGGTGGACGCCGCGTTCCCCGCGAGCGGCGCGCGGTACTGGGAGCGGCTGCGGCACGCGTCGGTGTTCCACGACACGGGGGTGATCCGCGAGCGGCCGGTGTCCGGCGACCGGGCGGTGCTGGCGGACGGCCCGTTCACGCTGGTCGCCCGCCGCCTGTCCCACCCGGTCGAGGCGTACGGGTACCGGCTGGAGGAGCCGGACGGGGTGACGATGCTCCCGGACGAGCTGGCCGCGCGCGGCGTCCGCGGGCCCCTCGTCCGGCGCCTCCAGCGGGACGGCCGGGTCGCCGTGGACGGCCGGACGGTCACCCTGGACGAGTGCAGCGTCCCTCGCCCGGGGCAGAAGGCCGCGTTCGTCATGGACACCCGCCTGTGCGAGGGCGTGGCGGAACTGGCGGACGGGGTCGACCTGCTCGTCATCGAGTCCACCTTCCTCGGCGAGGACGCCGCCCTCGCCGCCGAGTACGGGCACCTGACCTCGGCGCAGGCGGCGCGGGTCGCGGCGGACGCCGGGGTGCGGCATCTCGTCCTGACCCATTTCTCCGA
The DNA here is from genome assembly GCF_019175365.1 of Actinomadura graeca. NCBI lineage: Bacteria > Bacillati > Actinomycetota > Actinomycetes > Streptosporangiales > Thermomonosporaceae > Actinomadura > Actinomadura graeca. The sequence goes on from NZ_CP059572.1 coordinate 6,528,304, forward strand.
GCGCTACGGGACCGACGACGAGCATCGCTTCCGCGACGAGGCCGCCGCCGTGTTCGACGGCGAGATCACCCTCGTCCGCGACCTGGACCGCGTCCCGCTGCCGCGGCGGCGGGCGGCGCGTGCGTGACAGCGGGCCGCTTCTGGGCAGGATTCCGGGCATGGCTGAAGATGTCGATGTCGTCGTGATCGGGCTCGGTCCCGGGGGAGAGGACGCCGCGGGCAGGCTCGCCGAGGCCGGGCTCTCGGTGGCCGCCGTGGAGTCGCGTCTGGTCGGCGGCGAATGCCCCTACTACGCGTGCGTCCCGACCAAGATGATGGTGCGCGCCGCGGGGCTGCTCGCCGAGGGCGGCCGCGTCCCGGGCATGGCCGGGAGCGCCACTGTGGGCCCCGACTGGGCACCGGTCGCGAAGCGGATCCGCGTGGAGGCCACCGACGACTGGGACGACACGGCGGCCGCCGACCGCCTTACCGCCAAGGGCGTCACGCTCGTCCGCGGCCGGGGCCGCATCACCGCGCCCCGCGAGGTCACCGTGGACGGCAGGGTGCTGCGGGCCCGCCGCGGCGTCCTGCTCAACACCGGCACCTCGCCGGCCGCCCCGCCGATCGACGGCCTGGACGGCCTTCCCTACTGGACGAACCGCGAGGCCGTCGAGGCCACCGAGGCCCCCGGCTCGCTCCTGGTCCTCGGCGGCGGGGTCGTCGGCGTGGAGATGGCGCAGGTCTTCTCCCGCTTCGGCACCCGCGTCACCGTCGTCGAGGCCGGTGACCGGCTGCTGGCCAACGAGGAACCCGAGTCCGGCGACCTGCTCAGGAGGGTCTTCGAGCGCGAGGGCATCGGCGTCCGCACCGGCGTCAAGGTCACCGGCACGTCCCAGGAGGGCGGTGAGCTCGCCCTCCACCTCGGCGACGAGCGGCTGACCGCCGACCGGCTCCTGGTCGCCACCGGCCGCCGTCCCAACCTCAAGGGCCTCGGCCTGGACGTGGTGGGGCTGGACGAGGGCGCCCGGCAGATCCCGGTGGACGGCGGTATGCGCGCCGCCGACGGGGTCTGGGCGATCGGCGACATCACCGGCAAGGGCGCGTTCACCCACGTCTCGATGTACCAGGCGTCCGTCGCCGTCCGCGACATCCTCGGCGAGGAGGGACCGCCCGCCTCCTACCGCGCCGTCCCCCGGGTGACCTTCACCGACCCGGAGATCGGGTCCGTCGGCCTCACCGAGGCGCAGGCCCGCGACCAGAACCTGCCGGTCCGCACCGGCACCGCCCAGATCCCCGAGTCGGCCCGCGGCTGGATCCACAAGGTGGGCAACGACGGTTTCATCAAGCTCGTCGCGAACCCCGAGTGGGGCACCCTGGTCGGCGCCACCGCCGCGGGCCCGTCCGGCGGCGAGGTCCTCGGCGCCCTGGCCGTCGCCGTCCACACCGAGGCCACCACGGCGGCCCTCCGCGAGATGATCTACGCCTATCCCACCTTCCACCGTGCGATCGAGGCCGCCCTCGCCGATCTGGACGCGTGAGGCCGCGCCCGGATCGGGCAGGATCGGTGGCATGAACCGGCTCAAGGACGCGACCAGCCCCTACCTGCTCCAGCACGCCGGCAACCCGGTGGACTGGTGGGAGTGGGGGGACGAGGCGTTCGCCGAGGCGAGACGGCGGGACGCGCCGGTCCTGCTGTCCGTCGGCTACGCGGCCTGCCACTGGTGCCACGTCATGGCCCACCAGTCCTTCGAGGACGGTGAGACCGCGCGCGTCATGAACGAGCTGTTCGTGAACATCAAGGTGGACCGGGAGGAACGGCCGGACATCGACGCCGTCTACATGGAGGCCACCCAGGCCATGACCGGGCAGGGCGGCTGGCCGATGACGGTGTTCATGACCCCGGAGGGCCATCCGTTCTACTGCGGCACGTACTTCCCGCGGCCCCAGTTCCGGGCGCTGCTCCAGGCCGTCGACAAGGCGTGGAAGGAACAGCGCGACGAGGTGGTGGGGCAGGGGAGGCAGGTCGTCGCGGCGCTCACGTCGCGGGGATCGGCCCTGGCGGGGGACGGGGCGCCCGGTGAGGAGCAGCTCGCGCACGCGGTGCGGGTCCTCGCGGGCTCCTACGACGCGGCGCGCGGCGGGTTCGGCGGCGCGCCGAAGTTCCCGCCGTCGATGGCGCTGGAGTTCCTCCTGCGGCACAACGCGCGGACGGGGGACCCCGAGGCGCTCGCGATGGCCGGGCACACCCTGGAGGCCATGGCCAGGGGCGGGATGTACGACCAGCTCGGCGGGGGCTTCGCCCGCTACTCGGTGGACGCGGAGTGGGTCGTCCCGCATTTCGAGAAGATGCTCTACGACAACGCCCTGCTGGCGCGGGTGTACGCGCACTGGTGGCGGCTGACGGGGACGCCGTTCGCGCGGCGGGTGGCCCTGGAGACGTGCGACTGGATGCTGCGCGACCTCCGGACCGCCGAGGGCGGTCTGGCCTCGGCCTTGGACGCCGACAGCGAGGGCGAGGAGGGCCGCTACTACGTCTGGACCCCGGCGCAGCTACGGGACGTCCTCGGCGAGGAGGACGGCGCGTACGCGGAGGCGCTGTTCGAGGTCACCGGGACGTTCGAGCATGGGACGTCCGTCCTCCAGCTCCTGAGCGACCCGGAGGATCCTGAGCGGTACGAGCGTGTGCGGACGGCCCTGCTGGCGGCGCGCGCGCAGAGGGTCCCGCCTGCGAGAGACGACAAGGTGGTCGCCGCCTGGAACGGGCTGGCCGTGGCGGCGCTGGCCGAGTGCGGCGCCTTGTTCGAACGTCCGGACCTGGTGCGGGCGGCGGAGGAGGTGACGCGGCTCCTCCTCGATGTGCACATACGGGACGGACGTTTGGTGCGGACATCCCGCGATGGGTCCGCTGGGGCGAACGCGGGCGTCCTGGAGGACTACGCCGACGTCGCCGAAGGGCTGCTGGCCCTGCACGCGGTAAGCGGCGACCCTGCGCACGTGAGGCTCGCCGGGGAACTGCTGAACACGGTCCTGGAGCGGTTCGCGGACGGCTCGGGCGGGTTCTACGACACCGCCGACGACGCCGAGCGGCTGTTCCGGCGGCCCCAGGACCCGACCGACAACGCCACGCCGTCGGGGCAGTTCGCGGCGGCCGGGGCGCTGCTGTCGTTCGCGGCGCTGACGGGATCGGACTGGCACCGGGAGTCGGCGGGCGCGGCGCTGGCGCCGGCCGGGCCGCTCGCGGAGAAGCACGCGCGGTTCGCCGGCTGGGGCCTGGCGGTGGCGGAGGCGCACGTGGCGGGACCCGTCGAGATCGCCGTGATCGGGGACCGGGACGACGGGCGCACCCGGGCCCTGCACCGGACCGCGCTCATGGCGGCGGCGCCGGGCGCGGTGGTGAGCGTGGGGCCGCCGGACGCGGCGGGCGTGCCGCTGCTGGAGGGCCGCGGGCTCGTCGACGGCGGCCCCGCGGCGTACGTGTGCCGCGGGTTCACCTGCCGTTTGCCCGTGACGGCGCCCGCGGACCTGATCCGCGAACTTCGCGGGAATTGAACGGCGGGCCCTATTTATGAGAACGTGACCTTGATCTCACCGACCCGAGATGTTACTTAGTAGTAGCGGAGGTGCGGCAGGGCTTCGGGGGCGTGTGGTGCGGGAGTGACCGGCGGACTGCCGGGTACCTGGACGATGGTCGCCCCTCTGAGCCATAGTCGTTGCTGGGTCACAGTGGAGCCCGGGGTTGCCGATGAACGAGGGAGCGTCGCAGTGCGAAAGCCGAACCGCCGGGTCCTGCCGACGATCATCGGTGTCTCCGCGCTGACGACCCTGGCCGTCAACGGCGCCGTCCTCGCGGCGCGCCACGGCGACGGTGACCAGGCCCCCCGCGCCGAGCAGTACGCCCGGTTCGTCGCCGCGTCCGGCACGTCCGACCTCTCGCCGACCGCCGTGGCGCCGCTCGGCAAGCGGCTCACCCCGCACGTCCTCGTGGCCGCGCAGACCACCCTGCCCGAGGACGTCGTGCAGAAGGTCCGCACCACCAAGGGCGTCCAGGGCGTCGAGATCGTGGACGCGGTGCAGGGCATGGTCGCGGGCAAGCGGGTCGGGCTGATGGGCGTCGAGCCGTCCACGTTCCGCAACTACACGCCGAAGCCGACCGCCCAGTCGGACGCCCTGTGGCGCAACGTGGCCGCGGGCGACGTCGCCATCTCCTTCACGATGGGCAGCGACGGCGGCGTGCAGCTCGGCAGCCAGGTCCCGGTGGGCGGGCGGCAGAACCAGACACCGCTGCGCGTCGGCGCGTACGCCACGATGGGCATCGGCGACGTCGACGCGGTCGTCTCGCATGCGACCGCGCAGGCCCTCGGTATGCCGACCTCCAACGCGATGCTGATCAGCGTGCCGAAGAGCGGGCCCGCCGCCTTCATCAAGAAGCTGAGGAAGTCGCTGCCCAAGGGCACCAAGGCGGTCGAGGTCAACCCGGAGATCGACTATCCGAAGTCCGGCGGGAGCGCGCCGACCGCGCGCGGCCAGGTCATGACCGCGGCCCAGGTCCGCACCGTCATCCAGGCCGCCTATTCCCGTCTCGGCTGGCCGTACGTGTGGGGCGGCGAGTCCGAGGCCGAGCACGGCTACGACTGCTCCGGCCTGATGCTGTACGCCTTCGGCCGCGCCGGGATCAAGCTCCCGCGCGTGGCCGCCGACCAGGCGCGCGCGGGCTGGATCATCCCCTACGGCAAGGCCGAGCCGGGCGACATGCTCATCTGGGCCAACGACCCGACGGCGCCCGGCTACATCTCCCACATCGCGCTCTACCTCGGCAACGGCAAGATGCTGGCCGCGCCCAGGACGGGCACCGTCGTCCAGATCCAGAACGTCTACACCCGCAACATGCGGGGCGCCGTCCGCGTCAGCCCCAAGATGGCAGCCCGCCTGGCGGGCTAGCCGGCCGGACGGCCGGGCCGGGACGGCGGGTCACAGCGGGCAGCCGCGGGACAGGAACTCCAGGTTGCGGTCCACCAGCGCGGGCAGCTCCTCGATCGGGGCGCCGTCCAGCCACTCGTACATCGCCGCCTGGAGGACGCCCAGGACCGCCCAGGTGAAGGTCTTCACGTCCGGGTCGTCGGTGGAGCGGCCGACCCGCTCGGCGATGATCTCCTTGAGGACGGCGTGGGTGCCCTCGCGGAGCGACTCGAACGTGCGGGCCCGCAGTGCCGGGACGGTCGCGGTCAGCCGCATCCGCGCGGTGATCGTCTCCAGTTCGTCCTGGTACATCTGCGGGAGGATCTCGCCGAACGTCGCGCGCAGCGCCTCGATCGGGGACAGCTCGGCGGGCTGCTCCCGGAACATCTCCGCCATGATCGGGTCGTACTCGTCGGTGACGACGACGTCCTCCTTGGTCGGGAAGTAGCGGAAGAACGTGCTGGGCGAGATCTCCGCCGCCGCGGCGATCTGCTCGACCGTGGTCTCGTCGTAGCCCCGCTCGCTGAAGAGGCGGAGGGCGTGGTCCTGGATGGCCCGCCGGGTCCTGAGCTTCTTGCGCTCCCGCAGCGGCAGCCGGTCGAGACGGTCGCGGAGCCGGTCGATCGCGTACTCAGGAAGCGGCGTGCTCATGGTCCGATTCTCTGTCATCGGCGCCGGGGCCCGCATCCCGCGCCGCGCGGCGCGGCTGGAAGGCCCACAGCAGCGCCGCCGCGGCCAGCGCGGCGACGGCGCAGGCGCCGAGCACCGCGTCCATTCCCTGGACGTAGGCGTCCCGGGCCGAGGCGAGCAGCGCGCCGTCCCCGAGGCGGTCCGCGACGGCCGCCGCCCCGCCGATCGAGTCGCGGGCCGCGCCGGCCGCGTCGCCGGGGAGCCCGGCGGTGGACACGCCGCCGCGGTAGACGGCCGACAGCAGGCTGCCGAGGCCCGCGACGCCGAGGGCGCCCGCGGTCTGGCGCAGGGTCTGGACGAGGCCGGACCCGCGTCCCGCCTGGTCCTCGGGCAGGGCCGCGATCAGCGCGTCCATGGACGGGATCAGCGTCAGGCCGCAGCCGAGGCCGAGGACGACCAGCCACGCGCAGGTCGTGCCGTAGGAGTCGGAGGCGTCGGTGAGGGCGCCCCAGCCGAGGCCCGCCGCCATCACCAGCAGCCCGGTCACGATGACCGGCTTGTGGCCGGTGCGCGGGGCGACGCGGTCGGTGACGATCCCGCCGGCGAGCAGGCCCAGCAGCATCGGGACCAGCCGCACGCCGGTGCCGAGCACGCCGTTGCCCTGGACGGCCTCCAGGTACTGCGGCAGGACGAACAGCACCCCGGCCATCACCAGGTTCGCGGCGACGGCGGCGACCATCGGCCACACGAACGCCGGGTCGCGGAACAGCCGGACGTCCATCATCGGCTCCGGGGCGCGCCGCTCCCACAGCGTGAACCCGGCCAGCAGCAGCGCCGCGGCGGCGAGCGCGGCGAGCACCACCGGGTCGCCCCAGCCCCGGGCCGGCGCCTCGATGACCCCGTACACGAGCGCGGCGAGCCCGCCCATGGACAGCACCGCCCCCTTGCCGTCCACGCGGGGCGCGGCGGGATCCCTGGTCTCGGGCAGCAGCAGCGCGATGGCGACGCCGCCGGCGGCGACCACCGGGACGTTGATCAGGAAGATCGAGCCCCACCAGAAGTGCTCCAGCAGCCAGCCGCCGAGCAGCGGGCCGAGGGGCAGCCCGAGCGCCATCGAGGCCGACCAGACCGCGACGGCGCGCGTCCGCTCCGCGGGCGGGAACACCGCGGGCAGCATCGACATCGACAGCGGGGTGACGACCGCGGCGCCGAGCCCCATGAACAGGCGGGCGGCGATCACGCCTGCGGCGCCGCCCGCGAACGCGCCGGCGAGCGAGGCCGCGCCGAAGACCGCGAGCCCGGCCAGCAGCAGCCGCTTGCGGCCGAAGCGGTCGCCGAGCAGGCCCGCCGGGAGCAGCAGCGCGGCGAAGACCAGCAGGTAGGAGTCGACGATCCACTGAAGGGCGCTGGTGCCCGCGTCGAGTTCCTCCGAGAGCGTGGTCAGCGCCAGGTTGAGGATCGTCATGTCGAAGCCGAGCGCCAGCATCGCCAGCGCCAGGGCGCCCAGGCCGAGCCAGCGCCGGGCGTACGGGACCTCCATGATAGCGGCCTCCAATTGAAAGTTAGTATTAAATGACAGTAACTTTCAAAAGATGTCCACTGTCAATCGGGGCCGGGGCTGGCGCCGGTCCGGACGGGGTTGTAATTTTGATTACATGACTACGAGTGAAACGGCGGAGCAGCTACGGGGCTGGTTCTCCGGACGGCTCCCCGAGGGCTGGTTCGAGGGACCCCTGGAGGTCGTCGTCGACCGCGAGGAGGTCAGCGTCGTCGGCCGCCTGCCCGAGCCGGAGGCCGGGCCGGACGCCTCGCAGGCCGAGCGGGCCGCCCTCGCGGAAGGGCACATCCAGCGCTTCCGCGAGGACACCCGCGACCAGCGCATCGCCATCGCCCGCGAGGCCGAGCACCGGTTCGGCCACAAGGTCTCCTGGGGCGCCGACTGCGGCGACCGGCGCGAGATGTTCACGACGCTGTCGGTGCCGGTCATGACCCGGCTGCGGCAGCCGGAGCGGCGCGTCCTGGACACCCTCGTGGACGCGGGCGTGGCCCGCAGCCGCAGCGACGCCCTCGCGTGGTGCGTGCGCCTCGTGGGCAAGAACACCGACGAGTGGCTCTCCGAGCTCAGGACGGCCCTGGAGTACGTCGAGCGCGCCCGTGCCGCCGGCCCGCAAGCCTGATATCACCGGAACGGTGGGAGAAGTGTCCCCCTCGGGCCATAATTGAGCGCGATCGCAGCGACCCATCACGGGTGCCGGCCCGTCACATGCCGGCCGCGTCAGGGACTGTCGCTGTGCACCGGCGCTCGAAAGGATGCCTGCATGGGGGTTCGGCGAAGCGGGATGTCGCGCGGCGGGGCGCGCCGGGACGGGATCAGGCGCAACCCCTCGGACGGTGCCGCGCTGGCGTCCGCGATCCGCCGCAGCGGCCCGTACGCGGCGATCCGCGACGCCGTCTACCGGATGTACGAGCGCCGCGTCGAGGCGTCCCTGCCCACCGACATCACCCCCCGGCACGTCGGCGTCATCCTGGACGGCAACCGGCGCTGGGCCAGGTCGATGGGGCTGGCCGACGTCAACACCGGGCACCAGCGCGGCGCCCAGAAGATCTCCGAGCTGCTGCAGTGGAGCACCGAGGCGGGCGTCGAGCACGTCACGCTTTGGCTGCTGTCGACCGACAACCTGGGCCGCCCCGCCGCCGAGCTCGAACCGCTGCTGGAGATCATCGAGAACACCGTCACCCGGCTCGCCGCCGACGGCTGGCACGTCAAGCCCGTCGGCGCCCTCGACCTGCTACCCGATAAGACCGCCCGCGTCCTGAAAGATGCGGGTGAGGCCACATCCGGTGCTCCCGGCCTGATTGTGAACGTCGCGGTTGGGTATGGAGGTAGACGTGAGATCGCTGATGCGGTGCGCTCTCTGCTCGTCGAGCAGGCGAGCCGGGGCACCAGCATCGAGGAACTCGCCGAGGTCCTCGACGTGGAGCACATCGCGGAGCATCTCTACACGCGCGGCCAGCCGGATCCGGACCTGGTCATCCGCACCTCGGGGGAGCAGCGTCTCTCCGGCTTCATGCTCTGGCAGAGCGCCCACTCGGAGTTCTACTTCTGCGAGGTCCACTGGCCGGACTTCCGCAAGGTCGACTTCCTCCGGGCCATGCGCTCGTACGCCGCGCGGCACCGGCGCTACGGTTCCTGACGGTCAAGCCCTGATCACCGCCCCAGGCCCGTCCCCCAGCGGGGGCGCGGGCCGTACGGGGGCGGACTGTCGCGCCACCGGTTGGTTCCCCATAGTCAGGGAGATCGAGTGGCCACAACCTCCCCGCGCCGTCCCGGCTCCGGGATCCCGTCCGGGACGAGCGTCCCGGACCGGCGCACGTACGTCCTCGACACCAGCGTCCTGCTCGCCGACCCGGGGGCGATGACCCGGTTCGCCGAGCACGAGGTCGTACTCCCCATCGTCGTCATCTCCGAGCTCGAGGCCAAGCGCCACCATCCGGAGCTCGGCTACTTCGCCCGCCAGGCCCTGCGCACGCTGGACGACCTGCGGGTGCGGGAGGGACGGCTGGACGAGGCGCTGCCCGTCGGCGACCAGGGCGGCACGCTGCGCGTCGAGCTCAACCACTCCGACCCGAGCGTCCTGCCGGACGGGTTCCGGCTCGGCGACAACGACACCCGGATCCTGTCGGTCGCGGGCTGGCTGGCCCAGGAGGGCCGCGACGTCGTGCTGGTCTCCAAGGACCTGCCGATGCGGGTGAAGGCGTCCGCCGTCGGCCTCGCGGCCGAGGAGTACCGCGCCGAGCTGGCGGTGGTCGAGTCCGGCTGGACCGGGATGCGGGAGCTGGAGGTCCCCGCCGGCCTGGTCGAGGAGCTGTACGAGACGGGCGGCGCGGACGTCGAGGAGGCCCTCGGCCTGCCCTGCCACACCGGGCTGAGGCTGCTGTCCGAGCGCGGCTCGGCCCTCGGGCGGACCCTGCCCGACAAGTCGGTCAAGCTGGTGCGGGGCGACCGCGAGGTGTTCGGCCTGCGCGGCCGGTCGGCGGAGCAGCGGATCGCGCTGGACCTGCTGATGGACGAGGACGTCGGGATCGTCTCCCTCGGCGGGCGCGCCGGGACCGGCAAGTCCGCCCTCGCGCTCTGCGCCGGGCTGGAGGCCGTCATGGAGCGGCACCGGCACCGCAAGGTCGTGGTGTTCCGGCCCCTGTACGCGGTCGGCGGGCAGGAGCTCGGCTACCTGCCGGGCTCGGAGAACGAGAAGATGTCGCCGTGGGCGCAGGCCGTCTACGACACCCTGTCGGCGGTGACCACGCCGGACGTCATCGACGAGGTTTTGGATCGTGGCATGTTGGAGGTCCTGCCGCTCACCCACATCCGCGGCCGCTCGCTGCACGACGCGTTCGTGATCGTCGACGAGGCGCAGTCGCTGGAGCGCGGGGTGCTGCTCACCGTCCTGTCCCGGATCGGGGCGGGCTCGCGGGTCGTGCTCACCCACGACGTGGCGCAGCGCGACAACCTGCGGGTCGGACGGCACGACGGCGTCGCCGCGGTGGTGGAACGTCTCAAGGGCCACCCGCTGTTCGCGCACGTGACACTGACCAGGTCCGAGCGGTCGCCGATCGCCGCCCTGGTGACGGACATGCTCGGCGACGTCGGCGCCTGACCGGCGCCCGCCCGTGAGTCTCGGCGGCCACGTGGAGGAACGGGCCGCCGGGGCTTCTCACGCGCCCTCGGGCACGGCCTCCGCGGCCTTTACGTAATGTAAGAATCCAATTGCGCTGCGTTGATATGTGATGAACGTCACACATGCCGGAAAGAGGGCCGAGAACCCCAGGTCTCCTCGCCGTTTCAGCGCTGTTCGCGCTGAGTTGACAACGCTCCGCGCGGGGGTGAGTTGTCCCATTCTGGTTGCGGAGCAGCCCCCGGACTCGGGCATTGTGTCCCCTCGTAAGCACCCCCAGACCGGCATCCGGCCAGTGCGCGCCCCCGACAACGCGCGCCGCGGACGACGCCGGGCGGGGCCCGTGGCCGTCCGCCTTCCGGACGGCCGGGCCGAGGGTGGAAACAGCTCGTGCGCGCGTCCATGCGCGTGCGACCGTCGGAAGGACCGCCTTGTCCGGAGACCGCCCCGGGTCCCCTAGGCGAGACGATCGACAAAGCTTCGCCCCCCAGGGGTCAGGTGGGCCCTTTGGCGCGCCTTACGGGCCTTTCGCCCCCCATGACGACTTCGCCTCCAACGACGACATCAAGGTCGCCGGCTCCCAGCCCGCGCAGCCCGCCCCCGCGGGCGACACGCTCGGCTTCCAGTCCCTCGGCTCCGTCCCCGCGCCCGAGTCGCCGCGCACGGACGCCTTCGCCGGCGTCCCGGACGAGATCGCGTTCACCCCGCCCGGAGGCGGCCCGGCCGCACCGGCGGCCATGTCCGCGCCGTCCGACGCCCCCAAGGCACGCGCCGGGCGCCGCAACGGCGTCCGGATCGCCGCGGTCCTCGCCGGCGCCGCGGTCGTGGTCGGCGGCGGCGCGGTCGCCGCGCTCGCCCTGACGGGCGGCGACGACGGCGCCGACCAGGCCACCGTCGCCTCCAAGCCGCTGGCCGACGCCGAGGTCCCCCAGGTCGACCCGAAGGTCCTGGAGGAGCAGCGCCGCAAGCAGGCGCTCGACCGTGCCTCCCGCGCCGTCCGCGAGGGCGCCGGGAAGGGCCCGTCCCTCCAGCCCAAGGGCAAGCCGCTCCCGACCAAGAAGCCCGAGGACGACAAGGGCGGCGGCGGCAGCGGGGGCAGCGGCGGCGGCCCGACCGGCGACCCCGTCCCCGCGGGCCAGGCCCAGGCCATCGCCAAGCGCCTCATGCCCGGCTACGGCGCCGCCTTCCGGAAGTCGGGCCAGTTCGGCTGCCTGGTGAACCTGTGGAACAAGGAGAGCCACTGGAACACTCACGCCGCCAACCCGTCCGGCGCCTACGGGATCCCGCAGGCGCTTCCCGGCACCAAGATGTCCAGCGCCGGGCCGGACTGGCAGAACAACGCCACCACCCAGATCAAGTGGGGCCTCGGCTACATCAAGGGCCGCTACGGCAGCCCCTGCGGCGCCTGGAGCCACTCCGAGTCGGTGGGCTGGTACTGACCACGGGCCGTCCGCGCATCACGGGCCGGCCGCGCGTCACGGGTCAGCCCCGTGACGCGTTGGTCATGCCCAGGACGTCCAGGGCCTCGTCGAGCTGCTCGACCGTCAGCCGCCCCTCGTCCACGTGGCCGCGCTCCAGCACGACCTCGCGGATCGTCCTGCGCTCCCGCAGCGCCTGCTTGGCGATCTGCGCCGCCTCCTCGTACCCGAGGTAGCGGTTGAGGGGCGTCACGATCGACGGCGAGGACTCGGCGTACTCGCGCAGCCGGTCCACGTCCGCCTCGATGCCGTCCACGCAGCGGTCGGCGAGCAGCCGCGACACGCTCGCCAGCAGCGCGATCGACTCCAGGACGTTGCGGGCCAGCATCGGCAGCATCACGTTCAGCTCGAAGCTGCCGGACGCGCCGCCGAACGCGACCGCCGCGTCGTTCCCGATCACCTGCGCCGCCACCTGCGCGACCGCCTCGGGGATCACGGGGTTGACCTTCCCCGGCATGATCGACGAGCCGGGCTGCAGGTCGGGCAGCCGGATCTCGGCGAGCCCGGCGCGCGGCCCCGATCCCATCCAGCGCAGATCGTTGGCGATCTTGGTGAGGCCGACCGCGATCGTGCGGAGCGCGCCGCTGGCCTCCACCAGTCCGTCCCGCGCGCCCTGCGCCTCGAAGTGGTCGCGCGCCTCGGTCAGCGGGAGGCCGGTGACGCGGGCGATCTCGGCGATGACGCGGCCGCCGAACCCCTCCGGCGTGTTGATCCCGGTGCCGACCGCCGTGCCGCCGAGCGGCAGCTCCGCCAGCCGGGGCAGGACGGCCTCCAGCCGCTCCACGCCGTAGCGGACCTGCGCGGCGTACCCGCCGAACTCCTGCCCCAGCGTCACGGGCGTCGCGTCCATCAGGTGGGTGCGCCCGGACTTCACCACCGTCGCGAACTCGGCCGCCTTGCGCCCCAGCGCCGCCTCCAGATGCCTCAGCGCGGGCACGAGGTCGTTCAGGACGGCCCCGGTGGCCGCGACATGGATCGAGGACGGGAACACGTCGTTGGACGACTGAGAGGCGTTCACGTCGTCGTTGGGGTGCACCGGGCGGCCGAGCCGCTCCTGTGCCAGCGTCGCGACGACCTCGTTGGCGTTCATGTTGGACGACGTGCCCGAGCCCGTCTGGAAGACGTCGACGGGGAACTGGTCGTCCCACTTCCCGGCGGCGACCTCCAGCGCCGCCTCCCTGATCGCGGCGGCGACGTCGCCGTCCAGGACGCCGAGCTCGGCGTTGACCGCCGCGGCGGCGGCCTTGATGTGGCCGAGCGCGGCGATGTGCGCGGGCTCCAGCGTCCGGCCCGAGATCGGGAAGTTCTCCACCGCGCGCTGGGTCTGCGCCCGCCACCTGGCCGCCGCGGGCACCTGGACCTCGCCCATTGAGTCGCGCTCGACCCGGAACCCCTGCCCTGTCGACTCCTGATCGGTCATGCGAGAAGCCACCTCCGACTACGAATCTAACGCCGTCATCGGTGGCAGCTCCGCGGACGTCCCGCCCATTCCCGGCGGCGTCCGCTCCCGGGCGGGTCAGCCCCCGCCGGTCCTGTTCAGGTTGTAGCTCTTGCGCTGTCCGGGGTTGCCGAGGGGCTGCTGCCGTCCGTTCACCCAGACGTCGCAGGCGGACGCGTCGTAGATGACGGCGTTGAGCAGCGACTGGTCGTACTTGCGGACCTCGCCGATCGTGAGCGTCGCGTCGGTGAGCACCGTGATCACGTCCCCGGGCATCGCGACGAAGATCCGGCACCCGGAGGTGCGGGCGCGCACCGCCAGCGTGCTGGCCGTGACACCGGGCGGCGGGGTGCCGCGCACGGGCGGGTCGACGGTGCCCGACGTCGACGCGGACGGGGAGGCGCCCGGCTTCTCCCGCATCATCCCGACGATGAGGGCGGTGGCGCCGATACCGCAGGACGCGACGGTGGCGCCGATCAGCGCGATCACGACCATCATCCGGTAGCGGGGCGTCGGGGAGCGGCGGCCGCGGCCGGACCGGGGCCCGGCCAGCACGCGCTCCAGCCGGTCGGCCGCGCGGGCGTGGCTCAGGCGCCGCGTGGGGTTCTTCTCCAGCAGCCCGGTGATGATCGGCGCGAGCGCGCCCGCGTTCTGCGGGGGCGGCGTGGACTCGGTCGCCAGCGCGCTGAGCGTCGCCATCACGTTCTCGCGCTCGAACGGCGGACGGCCCTCCAGCGCCGCGTACAGGGTCGCGCCGAGCGACCACAGGTCCGACCGGGGGGTCGCCTTCTCCCCGGCGGCGACCTCGGGGGCCACGTACGCGGGCGACCCCATGAAGTGGCCCGTCTTGGTGAGGCTGGCCGAGCCCGAGGAGAACGCCAGCCCGAAGTCGGTGAGGACGACCCGGTCGCCGTCCAGCAGCACGTTGCTCGGCTTGAGGTCGCGGTGCACGATCCCGGCCTTGTGCGCGGTGCCGAGGGCGTCCAGCAGCGAGCGGCCGATGTGCGCGACGCGGTCGGGCGGCAGCGGCCCGGACCGCACGATGAGCTGTTCGAGGTTGGGCGCCTCGATCATCTCCATGACGATCCAGGGCCGGCCCTGCTCGATGACGACGTCGTACACCTCGACGATGTTGTGCGTGCGCAGCTGGGCGGGAGCGCGCGCCTCGCGGAGGGTGCGGCGGTAGAAGACGACCCGGTCGTCCTCGGACAGCTCGTGGGGGAGCCGCAGCTCCTTGATCGCGACGGGCCGGTCAAGGAGTTCGTCGTGCCCTCTCCATACGGTGCCGTTCGCACCCTGACCAAGCTCCGAGACCAGCCGGTAGCGCGTCGCGAGCACGAAGCGCTCTGACTGAGACATGGCGGAAAAGATACCGGAGTGGCCAGCCGGTCAGCGGTGAGACCTCGCTACCGAGTTGGATTTTAGACCAATAAATGTGATCTACCGGGTGTTATCCCCTTCTGCCAATCCTCAGAACGGGCCCCGCGGTGTCGGCGAAGAAGTCCCCGCCCTTGTCGTCGACCACGATGAACGCGGGGAAGTCCTCCACTTCGATCTTCCAGACCGCCTCCATGCCGAGCTCCGCGTACTCCAGGACCTCGACCTTCTTGATGCAGTCCTGCGCGAGCCGGGCCGCGGGGCCGCCGATCGAACCGAGGTAGAAGCCGCCGTGCGCGGCGCAGGCGTCGGTGACCTGCTGGGACCGGTTGCCCTTGGCCAGCATGACCAGCGAGCCGCCCGCGGCCTGGAACTGCTCGACGTAGGAGTCCATCCGCCCGGCGGTGGTCGGGCCGAACGACCCGGAGGCGTATCCCTCCGGCGTCTTGGCGGGCCCCGCGTAGTACACGGCGTGATCGCGCAGGTACCGCGGCATCGCCTCGCCCGCGTCCAGCCGCTCCTTGATCTTGGCGTGCGCGATGTCGCGGGCCACGACCAGCGGGCCGGTCAGCGACAGCCGCGTCTTCACCGGGTACTTGGTCAGCTCCGCCCGGATCTCGGCCATTGGCCGGTTCAGGTCGATGTGCACGACCGCGTCGTCCAGCTCCTCGCCGGTCGTCTCCGGCAGGTACTGCGCCGGGTCGGACTCCAGCCGCTCCAGGAACACGCCCTCCGCCGTGATCTTGGCGAGGGCCTGCCGGTCGGCGCTGCACGACACCGCGATGGCCACCGGGCAGGACGCGCCGTGCCGCGGCAGCCGGATCACGCGCACGTCGTGGCAGAAGTACTTGCCGCCGAACTGCGCGCCGATCCCGAGCCGCTGCGTCAGCTCGAACACCTGGAGCTCCAGGTCCAGGTCGCGGAATCCGTGCCCGAGCGGCGAGCCCTCGGCCGGCAGCGCGTCCAGGTAGTGCGCCGACGCGTACTTGGCGGTCTTCAGGGCGTACTCGGCGGACGTGCCGCCCACCACGATCGCCAGGTGGTACGGCGGGCACGCCGCGGTCCCCAGCGAGCGGATCTTCTCCTCCAGGAACGCCATCATCCGCGTCGGGTTCAGGACGGCCTTGGTCTCCTGGTAGAGGAACGACTTGTTCGCGCTGCCGCCGCCCTTGGCCATGAACAGGAACTTGTACGCCTCGCCGGGCGCCGCGTACAGCTCGATCTGCGCGGGCAGGTTGCTGCCGGTGTTCTTCTCGTCCCACATCGTCACCGGCGCCATCTGCGAGTAGCGCAGGTTCAGCTTCGTGTACGCGTCGTACACGCCGCGGGAGATGTGCTCCTCGTCGCGCCCGTCGGTGAGGACGTGCTGGCCCCGCTTGCCCATCACGATCGCCGTGCCGGTGTCCTGGCACATGGGCAGGACGCCGCCGGACGCGATGCCCGCGTTCTTCAGCAGGTCCAGCGCCACGAACCGGTCGTTCGGGGAGGCGTCCGGGTCGTCCAGGATCCGGCGCAGCTGCGCGAGGTGCGCCGGCCGCAGCAGGTGCGAGATGTCGCGCATCGCGGTCTCGGTGAGCAGCCGCAGCGCCTCCGGCTCGACCTGGAGGAACGTCCGCCCGCCGGCCTCGAACGTCGACACGCCCTCGGACGTCAGGAGCCGGTACTCGGTCTCGTCCGGGCCGAGGGGCAGCAGGTCGGTGTAGGAGAATTCAGGCATCTCAGGCAGGTCCTCGCGCGATTCCGATGGGGGCCGCCTCACAGGGTACGACCCGGGCGCGCAGCCCGACGACGACCCCCGCCGCCACGAGCGCCGCCCCCGCCAGGTCGGCCGGTCCCGGGCGGTCGAGGCCGAGCGCGACGGTCGTGAGCACCGCGCTGACCGGGATGACGCCCGCGAACAGGCCCGCGCGGTCGGGGCCGAGGCGCCCGAGCGAGTCGTACCAGAGCAGGAACGCGACCGTCGTGACGATCACCGAGAGGTAGGCCAGGCCCGCCGCCTCGGCCGCCGTGGGCGCCCGCAGGACCGCGGACCCGTCGGTGACCAGCCCGGCCGCCAGCAGCATCGGCGCCGCCAGGCCCGCCGAGTACGCCGACACCCGCAGCGGCCCGAGCCGGGGCAGCAGCGGCACGGCCAGCAGCGAGAAGCACACCTCGCCGCCGAGCGCGCCGAGCGACAGCAGCAGCCCCCGCACGCTGCCCCCGCCAAGCCCGTTGGCCAGTGCCGCACCGGACGCCACCACGCACGCCGCCAGCACCACCGCGGGCGCCGGACGGCGGCGCTCCAGCAGCGGCCCGACCAGCGCCAGCACGATCGGGACCGTCGCGATCACCGTGCCGATCGTGGCCGGGCCCGTGTCCCGGGTCGCCGCCACGATGCACACGTTGAACGCGACCAGCCCCGTCGCCGCCAGGGCCGCGAGCAGCGCCCACTCGCGCGCCGTGGGCCACCGCCCGGGGCCGGCGGACAGGCGCGTGACGAGCAGCAGGATCAGCGCGGCCGCCGCGTACCGGACGGCCTGCCCGCCGAACACCGGGTAGCGGGAGATCGTCGCCGACACGGCGGTCAGCGAGCCGACGAGGCACATGGCGGTCCCGGCGCCGGCCATGCCGCGCGCGCTGGAGTTCGAGGTCATGACATGGCACGTTAAAGGGTGTTTGGACCCTGAGACAGGGCCAATGCCGTCCCGCCGATCTGGACCAAAACGACGGACCGTGACACCAGCCCCGCGTCCGGACGCTGAACGTGATGTGACCGACCTTCATCTCCCGCTCGACCGGGCCGCGGGACGGCTCTCCGCCCAGATCGCCGCGGGATTCCGCGCCGCCGTGCGGTCCGGCCGGCTGACCGCCGGGACCCGGCTGCCCTCCAGCCGCGACCTGGCACGCGACATGGACGTCTCGCGCGGCGTCGTCGTGGCCGCCTACGAGCAGCTCACCGCCGAGGGGTTCCTGGTGGCCCGGCGCGGCGACGGCACCCGCATCGCGCCGCTCGCCCGTCCCGATGCGGGCGGCCCGGCACTCTCCTACCCGATGCCCTCCGACCCGGAGGACGGGCCGTTCCGGGGGGCGTGGGGGGTCGTCCCCCCACAAGGGACCGGGCCGTTCCACCGTGGGGGTGAGCCGTTCCCCTGCGCGGCGGCGGACGACGCGCACGACTACGACCTGTCGCCCGGCAATCCCGACCTGTCGGGCTTCCCGCGGGACCGCTGGCTGGCCGCCGCCCGTGCCGCGCTGCGCACGCTGCCGCACGACGCGCTCACCTACCCCGACCCCGCGGGCGTCCCCGCGCTGCGCGCCGAGCTCGCCGGGTACCTGTGCCGCGTCCGCGCCGCGCACGCCGACCCCGGCCGCGTAGTGATCATGAACGGGGTGGCGCACGGGCTGTCGGCCCTCGCCGGCCTGCTCGGGGCGGACGGCCACACGACGCTCGCGGTGGAGGACCCGACCAGCGTCCGGCAGCTGCCGATGCTGGAGGCCGCCGGCGTCCGGACGGTCCGCATACCGGTCGACGGCGAGGGGCTCAGCGTCGAGGCGCTGGCGCGGTCGGGCGCGCGCGCGGTGCTGGTCACGCCCGCGCACCAGTACCCGACCGGCGTCGTCCTGTCGCCGTCCCGCCGCGCCGAGCTGATCGCGTGGGCCCGCACCGTCGACGGCGTCGTCATCGAGGACGACTACGACGCCGAGTTCCGCTACGACCGGGAGCCCGTCGGCTGCCTCCAGGGCGTCGACCCTGACCGGGTCGTCCTGCTCGGCTCGGTCAGCAAGTCCCTCGCCCCCGCTCTCCGCCTCGGCTGGGCGGTCGCCCCGCCGGACCTGGCCGCGCGCCTGCGCGCCCACCGCGGGCGGACCGACCTCGGCGCGCCCGTCCTGGAGCAGCACGCGCTCGCCGAGTTCCTCCGCGGCGGCGCCTACGACCGGCATCTGCGCACGATGCGGCGCCGGTACCGGACACGCCGGGACACGCTCGCGGCCGCGATCCGCGAGAACATTCCCGGCGCCGTGGTTCACGGCGTCTCCGCGGGCATTCATCTGTACGTGGAGCTTCCCCGCGGATGCGACGAGGACCGGGTCGTGGACGCCGCCGCCCGTGCCGGTGTCTCGGTCGCCGGGGCCCGTCCCATGCGCTCCACGGGCCGCGCGGACGCCGCCGCCCCGGCGCTCGTCCTGGGCTACGCGCGGCTCGGCGAGGCGCGGCTGGTCAAAGCGGCGGAACTGCTGGGGCAGGCGATTGCCCCCGATGCTCGTGGGTAGGACCACGGTCCCCGGTGTAGGAGGTATGGATGAGTCTGGAAGAGGCCGCGCGGCAGCTCAAGATGGCCGGTCACGATGCACAGGTGGCCTTCGACTGCGTGGGTCTCGGTGACCTGGAGCGCGCACAGGAGCACGCCGTCACCCTCCGCGCGGCGGCCGACGCCGCCGAGGTCGCGCTGAGCCGCGCACTGCAGGACATGACGCCCGAACAGGCTCAGCTGGAGGGCGAACGCGCCATCATCGCCCTAGAGGACGCGTGACCGGGCCGGCGCGAACCCCCCGGCGGCCGCGAGGACGACGAGGATCAGCAGCCCGGGCACGATGAAGGCCAGGCGCAGCCCGTGGTCGGCGCTGACGGGGGCGATGGCGCCGACCACGGCCGCGCCGAGCACGAATCCGACATAGTTGAAGATGTTCACGCGTGCGACGGCGATGCCGAGCCCCGTCGGATCGACCCGTCCGGCGGCGGTGAAGGCCACGGGCGCGATCACGCTGAGGCCGAGCCCGGCGACCGCGAACGCGATGATCGCGACGGCCGCGTCCGGGGCCGCCACCACCCCGGCCATCCCCGCGATGCCGACGATCCCCCCGAGCCGCACCACCCGGACCGGCCCCGACCGGCGCACGGCCAGGTCCGCGACCGCGCGGCCGGCCACCATGGCGACCTGGTAGGCGACGTAGCCGAGCGGCGCCACCCAGTCGCTTCCGGCCAGCTCGTCGTCCAGGTACTTGGCGCCGTAGCCGGAGATCGCCGAGTCCGCCAGATACGCGACGGCCATCGCCGCCCCCACGACGAGGATCGGCCGCCACGGGACGCTGTGCCCCGCGGCCCTGAGCTCCTCGGCCGTCGGGCCGTCGCCCTCCTCCGCGCGCCCGTAGAGCAGATGCCCGGTGGCGAGCGAGACGGCGGCGCCCACGCCCGCCGCGATGGCGAACCCGGTGAACAGCGAGAGGTCCG
This sequence comes from Actinomadura graeca, assembly GCF_019175365.1. Lineage (NCBI taxonomy): Bacteria > Bacillati > Actinomycetota > Actinomycetes > Streptosporangiales > Thermomonosporaceae > Actinomadura > Actinomadura graeca. The sequence goes on from NZ_CP059572.1 coordinate 6,548,044, forward strand.
CCTTGTTGGCGAGCGACGCCCACAGCCCCCCGGCGATCCCCGCGACGCTCCACACCGCGTAGAACCCGGTGATCAGGCTGACCCCGTACCGCCGCTCGACGGCCACCGCCTGCGCGTTCATCGACGCGTCCACCGCGCCGACGAACAACCCGAACAGCGCGACCGCCGCGTACAGGGCCAGATCGTCGTCGCCGGTGAGCCCGATCACCGCGATCGTCGCCGCCACGGCGGGCTGGGAGACCCGCAGCACCGTCCCGCTCCCGACCCGCTGGAACAGCGCCCCCGACACGACGCTCCCGACCCCCGCGACCAGCGGCACCATCAACAACACCAGCGAGAGCGTGGCGTCGCTGAGGTGGTGCTCCTCCTGCATCCGCGGAACCTGCGTCACCAGCGACGCGAAGCACAACCCCTGCACGGCGAACGCCGCATACGCCCCGTACCGGGCCCGACGGTCACGACCACCCACCAGCCCCGCCTCCCGCCAAAACATGAAAAGTATTCGCGAGAGCCTAGCTGGCTTTCACCAGCGCTACCGTCTCGTCAGTCCACGAGCCTTTTGCGCATTCCGCGGACGGCGATCAGCCACATGAGGGCGGCGAAGAGGACGAGGGCGGCCAGGTGGCCCAGGTCGGCCAGGGGGTGCAGGCCGAAGACCGCGTGGCGGACCAGTTCCACGCAGTGGTAGAGGGGGTTGGCCTGGGCCGCGTTCCGGGCCCAGCCGGGCAGTGCGCCGACGGGGAAGAAGGTCCCGGCGATCAGGAACAGGGGCGTCACCACGCCGGTGATCACGTAGTCGAAGGAGTTGATCGACGGGACGATCGAGGACGTCCACATCCCGAAGAGGCCGAAGCCCAGGGCGGCGAAGAAGGAGACGAACGGGACGAGGAGCATGCCGAAGGACGGGTCGAGGCCGAAGAACAGCGCCACGACCAGCGGCGTGCACGAGTAGATCGACGACTTGGCCGCGATCCACAGGGCTTCGGCCGTGACGAGTTCGTGGACGTCGACCGGGGCGGCCAGCATCGCGTCGTAGGTGTGCTGGAAGACGCGCCTGATGTAGCCGTTGAACATGCCCGGGAACACGGAGGTGAACAGCACCGCCGTGCCGACGACGCCGGTCGCGACGAAGTCGAGGTAGCGGTAGTCGCCGATGGCGGCGACCATCGAGCCGAACCCGTAGCCGAAGGCGAGCAGGAAGAACGTCGGCTCCACCATCGAGGCGAACGACTGCGACTTCCAGTAGCGCTTGTAGAGGGCAAGCTCGTGCCGCCAGATCCCCCGGACGGGCGCCAGCTCGAACCGCCGCAGCCGTGGCGCGCGCTCCGTGGTCATTCCACACGCTCCCCGGTGAGGACGACGAAGACGTCCTCCAGGCTGGACGCGCGGCGGACCCCGTCCGGGCCCAGTTCCTCGTCCAGGGACGGCGGGATCGTCTCGGCCTTCAGCACCGACACCGACGGGCCGGTGCGGCGGGTGGGGAGTCCGGCGCCGCGGGCGAGCCGCTCGACGTCGGAGAGACGGTCCGGCGGGCCGTAGTGCTCGACGGCCCGCTCCCCGGCGTGCTCGGCGACGAGACGGGCGGGCGTGCCGCGGGCGATCACCTTGCCGTGCGACATCAGCGCGCACTCGTCGGCGAGGCGCTCGGCCTCCTCGATGTAGTGCGTGGACATCAGGACGGTCGTCCCCGCGGCGCGCAGCCCGTCGATCAGGCCCCACAGCTCCGCGCGGACCTGCGGGTCGAGGCCCACGGTCGGCTCGTCCAGCAGGACGAGGGCCGGGCGGTGCACCAGGCCGCGCGCGATCAGCAGGCGGCGCCGCATCCCGCCGGACAGGTCGTCGACCTTGGTGAGCCGCCGTTCGGTGAGGTGGGCGAGGGCGAGCGCGTCGTCGACGGCCTGGCGCCGCGACCGGCGCGGCACCCGGTACAGGTGCGCGAAGACCTCCAGGTTCTCCTGGGCGGTGAGCTCCTCGTCGAGGTTGTCCTGCTGGGGCACGACCCCCATCGCGGCCCGCGCGCGCTTCGACTCGCGGGGGACCGGGAAGCCCAGCACGCGTATGGTGCCCTCGTCCGCCAGGGCCTGCGCGGTCAGCAGTTTCATCGTGGTGGACTTCCCCGCGCCGTTGGGGCCGAGGAGCCCGAGGCAGCTCCCGGCGGGCACCTCCAGGTCGAGCCCGTCCACCGCGGTGAAGTCACCGAAACGCTTGACGACGCCGCGCAGGCTGATCGCGGGCGTCGCCCCGCCGTCCCTTTGCACCGTCATGCCCGTCACCCTAGGTAGGGGGCCGCGGGAACCCCACTGGTTTTCTCGGGCCGGGCAGTCCGGCCGCTACTCTCTAGATGTGGACATCCCCCGTCGTCCGGCCGCCGAACAGCCGACGCGCGTCCGCGACCTGCGCGCCTCCGACGCCGACCGCGAGCGTGTCGCGTCGGTGCTCGCCGAGGCCCTCGCCGACGGGCGGCTGACGGCCGAGGAGCACGCCGACCGCGCGTCCCGCGCGTACGAGGCCCGGACATTGGGGGAGCTGACGGGCCTCACCGGCGATCTCAGCCCGGAGGAGGCGCAGCCGATCCTCGTGGACGACCGGCCGGTCTCGGTGGTCTTCGGCCGGACGCGCCGCGAGGGCCGCTGGGTCGTGCCGGTGAAGCTGCCGCTGCTGGCCCTGTTCGGGACGGTCGAGCTGGACCTGCGCGAGGCCGTCCTCCAGCGGCGGCACATCGTGCTGGACTCGCTGGTGCTCGGCGGGCGGATCCGGCTGCTGGTCCCCGAGGGCGTCCGCGTGGACGTGACGGGCCGCACCATCCTCAGCACGCGCGAGGTGCGCACCCGGCCCGCGTCCGACGGGCCGACGATCGAGGTCGGCGGCACGCTGGTGTTCGGCTCGGTGCGGGCCAGGGCGCCCAGACGCTCGCTCCGCGACCGTGTGCGGGGACGGCTCGGCCGCGGGCGGCAGGGCTGAGCACCTCGGCGGCGGACGCCGCTCGGGCGCCGCTAGGGCGTCCGCGGCGGACGCCGCTAGGGCGTCGGCGAGGCGGACGGCTTGGGGCTCGCTCCCTGTTTGACCAGGGGCTTCAGGGACGCCGCCAGGATCGCCAGCTCCTCGTAGGAGGCCGTGCCGGTCACCACGAGGCTCACCCCGTCCGGCAGGGTCCGCGCCAGCGAGTTCGCCTTCTTGTCCTTGCGGTGGTACTTGGTCCAGGTGACCCCGCCGACCTGCTGCGTTCCCAGCGGGTTGCGGTTGTTGGTCATGCGCGGGACGTAGTCCGACGCCTTCTCGTTGCTCTGCTCCAGCGCGGCGTACTCGTCGCTGGGCGTCACGAACCCCAGATGCCAGGCGACGGGCTTCTTCCCGGCCTCGTCGAGGCCGTGCAGCCGGGAGCTGGTCGGACGCCAGCCGGGAGGGAGCCCCTCCGGCGCGTACGCGGTGTAGGGCGCGTCGTTGCGCATCGCCCACAGCTGCGAGCCGTAGTCGACGGTCGGCAGGACCTCCTTGTTGCTGCGCGGCGTGATGACGAAGATCGCCAGCACGATCAGCAGGCAGGCGCCCATCGCCATCGTGAAGCCGCCGAGCCCGGTGGTCAGCCGCTTGTGGACGGCCGGGGACACCGGGATGGGCGCGGGCCCGTCCTCCGGTCCCGGGCGGCCGGCGCCCGTGCCGGGGCCCGCGGCGGTGTCCTCGGCGCCCTCGGCGGGGGCGGGGATCTTGTCGGTCACCCCTCCAGGATCCCGCACGGTCAGCGCTGCCCCGTACGGGGGTCCGTACGGGGGTTCCTGATCGTGCCCAGGATCCCCATGACCTCGTCGGCCAGCTTCCGCGCGGCGCCCTCGTCGTCCATCAGGGAGATCTCCGACACGGCGCCCGCCATCGCCCCGGTCAGGACCATGACCAGGGCGTCGTCCACCCCGCCGTCCTCGGTGTGGAAGAGCGCGGCGTTGCGGCGCGCCCACTTGTCGAGGCGCTGCCGCATCACCCGGTCGAACCCGGGCGGGCCGTCCCCGGAGATGAACAGCCGGGCGACGGCGCGCTCGGCCACGCAGCCGTCGAGGTAGGCGCCCGCCCCGGCGATGAACTGCCGCATCGGGTCGGCCTCGCCCGCCTCCCGGAGGGCGTTGATCGCTTCCCGGGTGCGCTCCTGCTGCCCGGCCTGGAACTCCTCGAACAGCGTGAGGTAGAGGTCGGCCTTGCCGTTGAAGTGGTGGTAGAGGCTTCCCACGCTGGCGCCGGCCTTGGCGACGATGTCGGTCACCGCGGCCTGCGCGAAGCCGGACTCGCAGAAGACGTCCCTGGCCGCGGCCAGCAGGGCGCTGCGGGTCGCGGCCCCCCGGTCGGAGGTCCGCGCGGGGGCGTCGGCGGCCCGCGCGGCGCCGCCCTGGGCCACCCCGCCGGATGAGACGTCGATGTCGCTGCTCATGAGGCTTGAGATTACGCCCTCTCGCGCGGGGGAAACGATTTCATGCTCGTCGGCCGCCGGATTCCGTCTCCCGGTGTTGTCCCGGCGTCCACCGGGCACCGGCTCTGGTCTGGTCCAATTTGTCGGCCGCCGTCCGGTCCACAGAGAATCCGAGTGACCACCGACCTAAGGGGCGCCCCGCCATGACCGACGACACCACCGTCTCCTCGCCGCTGGAGACCGAGCCCGCCGCGCCGGACCGCAACCTCGCGATGGAGCTGGTCCGCGTGACCGAGGCCGCCGCCATGGCCGCGGCCCGCTGGGTCGGGCGGGGCGACAAGAACGGCGCCGACGGGGCCGCCGTTAACGCCATGCGCCAGCTGATCAACACCGTGTCCATGCGGGGCGTGGTCGTGATCGGCGAGGGCGAGAAGGACAACGCGCCCATGTTGTACAACGGCGAGGAGGTCGGGGACGGCGGCGGCGCCGAATGCGACGTCGCGGTCGACCCGGTGGACGGGACGCGGCTGACCGCGCTCGGCATGAACAACGCCATCGCCGTGCTGTCGGTGGCGCCGCGCGGGTCGATGTTCGACCCGTCCGCCGTCTTCTACATGGAGAAGCTGGTCACCGGGCCGGAGGCCGCCGACGCCGTCGACATCGAGCGGCCGATCGCCGACAACATCCGCGCCATCGCGCGGGCCAAGGGCTCGTCCCCGCACGACGTCACCGTCTGCATCCTGGACCGGCCGCGGCACGAGGGCATCGTGAAGGAGGTCCGGGAGGCGGGCGCCCGGATCAAGTTCATCCTGGACGGCGATGTCGCCGGCGCGATCATGGCGTCCCGTCCGGGCACGGGCGTCGACCTGCTGCTCGGCATCGGCGGCACGCCCGAGGGCATCATCGCGGCCTGCGCGATCAAAGCGCTGGGCGGCGTCATCCAGGGCCGCCTCTGGCCGCAGGACGAGGCGGAGCGGCGCAAGGCGACCGACGCGGGCCACGACCTCGGCCGCGTGCTCACCACCGACGACCTCGTGACCTCCGACGACGTCTTCTTCGCCGCGACGGGGATCACCGACGGCGAGCTGGTCGACGGCGTCCGCTACAGCAAGGGCACCGCCGTGACGCACTCCCTGGTCATGCGGGCGCGCAGCGGCACCATCCGCACCATCTCCAGCGAGCACCAGCTCAGCAAGCTCCGCGCCTACAGCTCCATCAACTTCGACACGGCGGTCTAGCTTGCCTTCCGGCCCGGCCCGCCCGCCCGAGGGCCCGCGGGCCGACCGGACGGCCCTGAGCGCCGCACCACGCCCCCGCGTGGTCGCGGCGGGCCGCCGCCCCGTGCGGGATCAGAAGGGGGCGGGGGCGCCGGCGCCCCCGTTGTCGGGCGGGGTCATGGCGGCGGCCAGGCGGGCGCGGGCGCCCTCCAGCCACTCCTCGCAGATCGCGGCGAGCTTCTCGCCCCGCTCCCACAGGCCCAGGGACTCCTCCAGCGTCAGCCCCCCGGCCTCCAGCCGCTTGACGACGTCGGTCAGCTCGTCCCGTGCCTGCTCGTACGACAGTTTCTCTTCGGCCACCGCCCCACCCTTTCATCCCGGGGGGACGCTTTACCCGCCCCCCGCGGATCGTCAGGACGTCCCGTCGCCGGAGACCGTCACGTCCAGGCGCCCCCCGGTGAGCCTGACGAGGAGCCGCTCGCCGTCCTCGGCGTCGGCGGGCTCCCGGACGACCGTCCCGTCACGGCGTTGGACGATCGCGTACCCGCGTTCCAGCGTCGCGGCGGGGGACAGGGCCAGGAGGCGGGCGCGGGTGTGGGACAGCTCGTCGCCGGAGCGGTCGAGGGCGCCGGCGATGCAGCGGCGCGTCCGGTCCCGGAGGGCGAGCACCCGCTCGGACTGGCGCTCCACCTCCCGGACCGGATCGGCCAGCGCGGGACGCGACCGGACGGCCTTCAGCCAGGCCAGCTCGCGTTCCACGCCGCCCGCCAGGCAGCGGCGGCCCCGGTCGCGGAGCTGCCGGACGAGCTGGAGCTGCTCCCGCACGTCCGGGACGGCCTTCTTCGCCGCGTCGGTGGGGGTGGAGGCCCGCACGTCCGCGACGAGGTCCAGGATCGGGCCGTCCTGCTCGTGCCCGATCGCGCTGATCACCGGGGTGCGGGCCGCGGAGACCGCGCGCACGAGCGCCTCGTCGGAGAAGGGCAGCAGGTCCTCCATCGCGCCGCCGCCGCGCGCGATGATGATCACGTCGATGGCGGGGTCGGCGTCCAGCTTCCGCAGCGCCTCCATCACCTCGCCGACCGCGTACGAGCCCTGGACGGCGGTGTTCTCCACCTGGAAGGCGACCGCGGGCCAGCGGCGCCGCGCGTTCTGGAGGACGTCGTGCTCGGCGTCGGAGTCGCGGCCGCAGATCAGCCCGATCTTGGACGGCAGGAACGGCAGGGGCCGCTTGCGCTCGGGCCGGAACAGGCCCTCGGACGCCAGGACCTGCTTGAGCCGCTCCAGGCGGGCCAGGAGCTCGCCGACCCCGACCGGGCGGATCTCCAGCACGCTCAGCGAGAACGTCCCGCGGTTGATCCAGAAGTCGGGCTTGGCGTGCACGACGACGCGGGCGCCGTCGGTCACCGCCGGGCCCGCGGCCTCGACCACCGTGCGGGGCCCGACGACCCGCACCGACATGTTCGCGACCGGGTCCCGCAGCGTCATGTAGACGGTCCCGCCGCGCGCGTTGAGGTCGGTGATCTGGCCTTCGACCCAGATCCGTCCCAGCTTGCCGATCCAGCCGCCGACCGCCTGCAGGACGGTCCGCACCGGGACGGGGGACTCGGCCGTGGTCTCCATCGCCATGCCGGAAGCCTACGGTGTGGCGCGGGTGTGACCGGCGGAACACCCGGCACCCCGGAAATGCTTGGACACCCTAACTTAGATTGGCTAAGTAATGAGGAGAGCGACCGTGACCGTTTCCGATCGCGAGCTGGCCGAGCTGCTCAACCTGCGCCTGCGCCACGTCGTGCTGATGCTGCGCCAGGCGGGGGCGGACCAGCCCATCACCAGCCAGCAGCTGTCGGTGCTCGGCTCACTGGAGCACGGGCCGCGCCGGATGACGGAGCTTGCCGCCGAGCACGGCGTCCGGCTGCCGACCATGACCGCCCAGATCAACCGGCTGGAGCGCGACGGCCTCGTCGAGCGCGGCCGGGACGGTGCCGACGCCCGCGTCGTCACCGCCCGGCTCACCGCGGCGGGACGCGGGCAGCTGGCCGCCGGGCGCGCGCGGCGGATCGACTTCCTGGCCGGACGGTTCGCGGTTCTGACGGACGAGGAGCGCGCGGCGGTCGCCGCGGCGCTGCCCGCCCTCGACAAGCTCTTCGCCTCCCCCTGAGCCCGGCGGGGCCGGGGACGGCGAACGGCCCCCCGGGATCCCGGGGGGCCGTTCATTCCGCGCCCTCTGGGCGCTCCACAGCGCCCGCGTCAGTTGAGCCCGTTCAGCTTGGCGATGCGGTTCTCGTACATCTTGATCACTTCGGGACGGGACGCGTGCTTGCGCTCGTACTCGCGCAGCAGCTTCACCTGGTCGGCCGACAGGCCCCGCAGGCGCGCGCGCAGCTGCGGCAGGGTGGCGGCGTCGTAGTCGGGCACCGGAAGGTCCTTGGCGGCCTGCTCGGCCTCCGCCTGCGCGGCGGGCTTGACCTCGGGCTTCGGGTCGAACGCCGCCTTGTCTGCCACTCTGTCTGCCACGTTGCCCGCCTTCTGGCCGTCCGCGTCCGCGGCGTTGCCCTTCGGCTCCGGCTTCGGAGCAGGCTTCGGCGAGGGGTCCGGGGTGGGCCTGGGGGCGGGCTTCGCCTGGGCGGCCGACTCCGGCCCGGGCCGGTCGACCTCGGGCTTCGGAGCGGGCTTGGCCACCGGCTTCGCCGGCCCGGGCTCGGGACGGGCGTGCTTGGGCGCGTGCCCGGCCTCGGCGGGCTTGCCGATGGAGATCTCGCCGTCCTTGTGCCCGCCGGCGTGCCGCGGGGCCGTCCGGTGCTCGTCCGTCTCCGGTCCGGGCTCGGGCTCTTCGCCGCGGACCCGCTCCACCACGCGCCCGGCGAGCCGTCCCGCCGTGTTCTGGACGTCGGTGCGGAGCCGGCCGATCACCGGCCGCACACCGCCACCCTCCGTGATCTCCTTGTAGTCGCGGGTCACCCGGTCACTGAGGAGCAGGGCGCGGCCCACGCCGAACATGGCGAGCCGGACGGCGTGCAGCGGGAGGTCGCGGACCTGCTCGCCCACCGTGTCCCGGACCTGCTGTTTGAGGCGGCGCGGCGATCTCGTCATCGTCTTTCCTCTTCCTGCCGTCCCGACACGGGAGAGGGTCGGACGGCATCGTCTCGTCGGTTTTCACTTTGCCCCATGGGTGCGATCGTGGTCACCCCGGGTTAACGGATTTCTGTCCGGGGGCCGCGTGGAGTGGGTCACACAGCGGGCTTCACCAGGGCTTCCGGCCTCGCGGCACCGGGACACGCCGAACCGGACGCCTTGTCCCGCCCAGCACGGAGCGGAGGGGACGACTCGTACGATAGACCCATGACCAACAGCCAGCGCCGTGTCCTGCTCGCCAAGCCGCGTGGTTACTGCGCGGGCGTCGACCGCGCCGTGCAGACGGTCGAGATCGCCCTGGAGAAGTACGGCGCGCCGATCTACGTGCGCAAGCAGATCGTGCATAACGTCCACGTCGTCAAGACGCTGGAGGAGCGCGGGGCGATCTTCGTGGACGAGACCGAGCAGGTCCCCGAGGGCTCGATCGTGGTGTTCTCCGCCCACGGCGTCGCCCCCGTCGTCCACGAGGAGGCCCGGGGCCTGGACCTGCGGACCATCGACGCGACGTGCCCGCTGGTGACCAAGGTCCACAAGGAGGCCGTCCGTTTCGCCGCCCAGGGCTACGACATCCTGCTGATCGGCCACGAGGGCCACGAGGAGGTCATCGGCACCACCGGCGAGGCCCCCGACCACATCCACCTGGTGGACGGCCCGGACGACGTCGCCAACGTGACCGTCCGCGACCCGGAAAAGGTCGCCTGGCTCTCCCAGACCACCCTGTCGGTGGACGAGACCATCGCCACCGTCGAGAAGCTCCGCGAGCGCTTCCCGAAACTGACGGACCCGCCCTCCGACGACATCTGCTACGCCACCCAGAACCGGCAGGTCGCGGTCAAGGAGATGGCGGCCCGGTCGCAGCTCGTCATCGTCGTCGGCTCGACCAACTCCTCGAACTCGGTGCGCCTCGTCGAGGTCGCCAAGGAGCACGGCGCCGACGCCGCCTACCTGGTCGACTACGCCGAGCACATCGACCCGGCCTGGCTGGAGGGCGTCACCACGGTCGGCGTCACCAGCGGCGCCTCCGTCCCGGACGAGCTGGTCCAGGACGTCCTGGCATGGCTGTCCGACCGTGGCTACGGGGAGGCCGAGGAGATCGAGTCCGTCCAGGAGAGCATGCGCTTCGCGCTCCCGCACGAACTCCGCAAGGACCTCCGCATCACCCCGGTCTGACCCGCGGGCCGGGGTTGCTTCAGGACGATTCGTCCCATTGGACCGGGTCCGCGTTCTCCTCCTTCTCGAAGAGGCGGACGCCGACGAGCTTGCCGCGCAGCTCCCGCACGTTCGCCGGGAGCCCGCGGAAGAGGCCGATCACCAGCACCAGCAGCGTCCCGAAGAACAGCCAGGGCGCGGTCGCGGCGAGCGACGTCAGGACCCCGACGGTCAGGCCGCGCAGCAGCGACCCGTCGCCGAGCGTGTCGACGAGCACCGCGGTGAACGTCGCGGCGAAGAACACCAGCGGCGGGCTCACCGCGAGGGTCAGCAGGTCGGCGGGCCGGGTCGCGAACGCGGCGAGCGCGCAGCCGGCCGCGAAGCCGCCGCCGGCGAGCAGGCCGACGCCGAGCCAGCGCGAGAGCAGCGCGCACGCCAGCCCGGTGGCGAACATCACCACGATCCCGCCGCGGCCGGTGAGGGTGACGGGCGCCGTGGACGCGGCGTCCGAGCGCGCCCGCGAGGACGCACCGCGCTGACGTCGCACTGGACCCCCTGGGGCCGGCGACGCGCCCCCCGGCGCGTCGTCCACCGTCGAGTTGCTCATTGCCACCTCTCTCGCTGATCGAGCTGATCAGGGATGGCCCGTCCGGCGAAACCTACCGGTTCGCCGTCGTGATCGCCGTCGTGCTCGTCGAAGGGCTCCTCACCGAACGGGACGCCGGGCGCCGGTACCTCCGGGCCCTGCTGGTCATGGGGCTGCCCGTCGTCGGGCTGCCGTTTTCCTGACTCGTGGTCGCCGGGTAGGCCGTCGTGGGTCTCGTGGTCGTATGCGGTCAGCTCGGCGGCCGAGAGCGCGCGCGGGCTCTCCTCCACCGGCTGGGGGGCGCTCAAGGAGTTCTCTACAACGCCCAGTTCGTTCAGGCGGCGGGCGCTGACGAGCACGCGCGTCTCCAGCGAGCCGACCGTCCGGTTGTAGGACTTGATGGCGCCGGTCAGCGCGCGCCCCAGCTCGTCGACGTGCTGGCCCATCGTGCCGAGCCGCTCGTACAGTTCCTTGCCCAGCTCGAAGACCGCGCGGGCGTTGCGGGAGAGGGCGGCCTGCTGCCAGGCGTACGACGCCGTCCGCAACATCGTGATCAGGGTGGTCGGCGTGGCGATGTGGACGCGCCGCCTCATCGCGTACTCCAGCAGCCCGGGGTCGCGGTCGAGCGCGGGGGCAAGGAACGCCTCACCCGGTATGAACAGGATGACGAACTCCGGCGCCGGGCTGAACGCCTGCCAGTACGACTTGGCGGCGAGACGGTCGACGTGGTCGCGCAGGTGCCGGGCGTGCGCGTCCAGCCGCACCGGGTCGCCGCTCTCCGCCGCCTGGAGGTAGGCGGCCAGCGACACCTTGGAGTCGACGACGACGTTCTTGCCGCCGACCAGCCGGACGACCATGTCCGGCCGGACCGTCCCGTCGGCGGTCGCCGAGCTCGCCTGCTCGTCGAAGTCGCAGTGGTGGGCCATCCCCGCGATCTCCACGACGCGGCGGAGCTGCAACTCGCCCCAGCGGCCCCGCGCCTCGGGCCGCTGCAGCGCCCGGACCAGCGACTGGGTCTCACGGCGCAGCTGGTCGGAGCTCTGCCGGACGAAGTCGACCTGCTTGGCCAGCATCGCGTGCGACTCGCGGCGGCCCGTCTCGACCTCGCGGAGCTGCTCCTCCACCTTCGCGAGGGTCTCCCGCAGCGGCGCGACGAGATGCTCGACGGCCTGCTGGCGCCGCTGGAGCTCGCCCGCCGCCTCGGCCCCGGCGGCCTTGAGCCGCGCGTCCGCCAGTTCGAGGAAGCGCTGGTTGCTGGCGTCCAGGGCCCTGGCCGACAGGTTCTCGAAGTGCTCGGCCATCCGCTCCTCGGCGTAGGCGAGCTTCTCCTCCGCCGCCCGCGCCCTGGCGATCAGCGCGCCCTGCCGCCCCGTCGCCAGCGCGTACCCGGCGACGGCGCCGAAGACGGCGCCGACGAGGAGTCCGGCGAACAGCGCGAGATCCATCCGCTCATCGTGGCAGCGGACGCGCGAACCGTGACCGCGACGCGCCGGAAACGACCACCGGACCGGACAATTGACCCCACCGCTCCCAGGCGCTGCTCCCGATCCGTCCTAGTGCGCCGGAAAGGTTCACCTGATCGTCGTCGGGAGCAGGCACGCCGGACCCATAAACTTGACGGCCGTGAGCCTCTCCATCGGAATCGTCGGGCTGCCCAACGTCGGCAAGTCCACGCTGTTCAACGCGCTGACCAAGAACGACGCGCTCGCGGCGAACTACCCGTTCGCGACCATCGAGCCCAACGTCGGCGTGGTCGGGGTGCCCGACCCGCGGCTGGAGGTGCTCGCGGAGCTCTTCGGCTCGCAGAAGATCATTCCGGCGACGATGGAGTTCGTGGACATCGCCGGCATCGTCAAGGGCGCGTCCGAGGGGCAGGGGCTCGGCAACAAGTTCCTCGCCAACATCCGCGAGACCAACGCGATCTGCCAGGTCATCCGGGCCTTCGAGGACGCCGACGTCACGCATGTGGACGGTGACGTCGCCCCGTCCCGCGACATCGAGACGATCAACACCGAGCTGATCCTGGCCGACCTCCAGACGATCGAGAAGGCGCTGCCGCGTCTCGACAAGGAGGCCCGGACCAAGAAGGACAAGGAGAAGCTCGCCGTCGTCGACGCCGTCAACGCCGCCCAGAAGCTCCTGGACGGCGGGGTCACGCTCTTCGCGGGCGCCGCGGACGCCGGGATCGACCTGGCGCTGCTGCGCGAGCTGCACCTGCTCACCGCCAAGCCGTTCCTCTACGTCTTCAACCTGGACGAGGAGGAATTGCCGGACGAGGCGGTCCGCGCCCGCCTCCGCGACCTCGTCGCGCCCGCCGAGGCGATCTTCCTGGACGCCAAGATCGAGGCCGAGCTGATCGAGCTGCCCGACGACGAGGCGCTGGAACTGCTCCAGGGCATGGGCCAGGAGGAGTCCGGCCTGTCGCAGCTCGTCCGGATCGGGTTCGCCACGCTCGGCCTCCAGACGTACCTGACCGCCGGTCCCAAGGAGTCGCGGGCCTGGACGATCCGCAAGGGCGCCACCGCGCCCGAGGCCGCGGGCGTCATCCACACCGACTTCCAGCGCGGCTTCATCAAGGCGGAGGTCGTCTCGTTCGACGACCTCACCGGCGCCGGGTCCATGGCGGCCGCCCGCACGGCGGGCAAGGTGCGCATGGAGGGCAAGGAGTACGTCATGCGGGACGGCGACGTGGTGGAGTTCCGCTTCAACGTCTGACGCCGTCCCCTCGCGTGCCCTCGCCGGAGCGTCGGCGGGGGTACGCGGCGTGACCGGGCGGACACGGCGGGTCGAGAACGGCGTCCCGGGACGGACGGGGCGGGCCGGGCGGGCGTGTCGGGGGGTTGTGCAGCGATTGTGACGGGTGTTACATGTGATGTTGGAGAACGTCCATGAGCTGCGCGTTCTACGGTGATATGTCCCGTGAAGGATAGTTTGCCGGTTTCATTCGGGAAGAGATTGCGGTCGTGTTCGCCACCACGTCACCAAGCACCTTCCGATCCGAGGTGCTTGTCCGGAACGTCCTAACGCGCCTCGTTCGGAGGCTGGGGTAGGGGATCGTCACCGTTTGGCAATCTTCCCTGTTCCTGCTGAGGTGGATTGCATTATCCACAACCGCGTGCCGGGGCTGGGCTTCGCTGCGATGCGCTGGAACAATTGACGCTCGTGGTTACGCTGGGCCCGGGGTGGGTTCAGAAAGAGGCCACCAGCACAGGACCAGGCACACATGACCGCGCCGACCGGGGGCGAGGCGCGAGCGGAGGCAGGATGGCTCGCAGGTCGGCCGTTGCACGCGGCCGTGACACCGCCGTAGTCGAGGAGACGGCGGCGCCCGGCCGGGCGCTCGCCATGCCCGCCGCCGACCCCTGGGACGCGGCGGACCGCGACCGGCGCCGCGGAGGCTCCGGCGGCTCGCGCGGCGGGCGCTGGGGCGGTTCCGGCGGCCGCTGGTGGGTCTGGGCCGGACGCGCCGTGCTGTGGGCCGTCATCCTCGTCATCCTCGTCAACGGCATCCGCGCGCCGTTCGAGCGGTTCACCGCCGACGACACCGCGTCCCCCGGCACCGCCCAGAAGCCCGTGAAGGGCGTGCAGTTCCCGAGCAGCTCCGCCGGCGCGTTCGCGCTCCAGTTCGCCAATGTCTACCTCAACTACGACCAGAAGAACGCGCCCGCCCGCGAGGCGCAGCTGCGCACTTTCCTCCCCGACGGCGCGGACGCCCAATTCGGCTGGGACGGCGTCGGAACGCTGCAGGTCCAGTCCGTCCAGGTCGCCGGAGTCGACGTGCGTGACGCCGGCAACGCCACCGTGACGCTGCTCGCCCGCACGGCCGACAAATGGCTGCGCCTCGCCGTTCCCGTGTACGCCGACGGTGCCGGTTCGCTGGTCGTCTCCGCCCGTCCCGCCCTTCTTCCCCCGCCGACCAAGGCCCAGCTTCCCCAGAGCGGCGTCCAGGACCGCGACACCGCGCTCGAGGCCGAGCTGCAGCCCTTCCTCGGCACCTTCTTCCAGGAGTACGCGACCGGCAACCAGGCCGCCCTGTCGCGCTTCTCCGACGGGACGACCATCGCCGGGCTGGCCAGCTCCGTGACGTTCGTCCAGGTCAAGGAGGTCGTCGCGGCGAAGGGCTCCCCGGGCGAGCGCACCGTCACCGCGACGGTCGTGTGGCAGCTCACCGTCGGAGGAGGAGGCCAGCTGGAGCAGACCTACCAGCTCGCCATGGTGAAGAGGGGGACGAAGTGGCTCGTCCGAGACATTCGCGGCACCACGCAACCGAACGCATCATGAGAGGCCGCGACATGACCCGACCGTGCAGATCAGCCCCCGCCGACCAAGGAAGGTAACCAGTCGATGCTGCACCACATCATGGCGTCGATTCCGCACGAGATCCTGGCGGCGCCCGAGAACGACGAACTCAAGACCGACCAGCTCGCGGACTGGCTCCGCCAGATTTTCGGTCCCCTTTTCCTGGTGATCGTCTCCATTGTGGCGATCTTCTTTCTGTTCACGCGCGAGATCACGCGCTTCGTCCAGTTCATCGTGCTGGCGATCGGGATCGGGGTGGTCTTCTACGTACCGAACATCATCGAGACGACGGCCAAGGCGATAGCCAAGGCTTTGGGAGTGGACATCACCTGATCTCCGTACCGGCGGACACCGAGGTCGGAGGGCCCCGCGCGGGGCCCGGCAGTCGACACTGTGCTTGCACAGTTAGGGAGTAGGGGCGTGGATCTACGCACGTACACGAGCATCTGGCGCATCGAGAAGCGGCTCTACAAGCTGTACGACCTGCGGCTTCCGATGCCACTGCCGCTGGTCCAGATCGGTGTGTTCGCGGGCGTGTTCGTCCCCTGGATCGTGCTGCTGAAGGTCGCCGGAATCCCCTTCGAGTCACCCTGGCACGTTCTCTACATCGTCCCGCCGGGCGTCCTCACCTGGCTGGCCACCCGGCCCGTCATCGAGGGCAAGCGGCTCACCGAGCTCCTGCTCTCCCAGGGCCGCTACTTCGCCGAGCCCCGCACCTGGTGCCGCCTCACCCCGATCCGCGAGCCCCGCGAGGTCGTCATCGTCGCCCGCGTGTGGCGCCGTCCCGGTGCCCCGGCGCCGGTCGCCGCCTACGAACGCGCCGCGATCAAGTCCCGCCGCAAGCGCAAGGCCGCCGAGGCGGCGCCCGCGCCCGAACCGGTGCCCGCTCACGAGCGGATCCCGGCCGTCCTCGGCCAGAGCCCCGCCGTGGCCTCCGCGCCGCAGCCGCTCGCCGAGTACGCCGCCCAACGCGGCCCGCAGGCGACACCGACCCCTGCGACCCCGATCCAGGCGCAGGCCCCCGCGGTCCCCGCCGCGCGCAGCGCGCCTCCCGACGTCCAGGTCGCGCGCGCCGACCTCCACGTCGCCACCGCCGACACGCCACCCGCCGAGGCGCCCGTCACCGGCGTACCTCCGGCCGAGTTCGTCGGCCAGGACGCGCGCGCGGGCCACCGCGTCCCCCCGCGCCAGCCCAAGCCCTGGCGCCGCACCACCCGCGACATCTCGCACGAAGACGACGTCCTCGTGGTGCACCAGGAGATCGAACGCCCGCCCGCGACCCCCCAGCTGGAGACCCCCGGCTCCGGCAAGCGGGCCCTGGCCTCCGGCGTCCGCCGCCCCGGCGAGCCCGCCGAGTTCTGGCAGGCCACGCCCCCGGCACCCACGCGCCCCGACATCCCCCAGCAGCCCCCGGCCCCCACCGCGCGGCCGACCACCGAACGTCACGGGGACGCGCCCGTCCAGCAAGCCGCCCAGGCCCCCGGCCCCGCCGACACGCAGCCGCCTCAGGCCGCACCACAGCAACCCGCCGTGCGCGCCAGGCAGGAAACAGCGCCGCCCCCCGAGCCCGCGTCGCCCGTGAGCAGTGCCACCGCGCCCGCCGATGAGCGGCAGCGGGCACGTCAGGAGTCCCCTGTCCCAGGCGACGGCGAGAACACCCCGCCCCTGGGAATCTCGATCGTCTCCGCGTCGCCCTCGCCGAACGCCCAGGCCACACCCGCCGGTGAGCAGCCGCGCCAGGAATCCGACCAGCCCACCGAAGAGAGGGCCCCCGCCGCCGAACCGTCTGCGCAAGAGGACGCCCCGCAGCCCGAGCACACGGCCGCCGAGAGCGTCCCCGCACAGGAGCCGCAGACGCGACCAGAAACGGGTCAGACGGCCCCGGACGAGGGTTCGCCTCAGGACACCCCCCAGACACCTGCCCCCACCGTTCCCGTGGCTCAGGAGGGTCCGGTGCCGCAGGAGCCTGAGGCCGAGGAGGCGCCCTGGCCTGTTGACGCTCCGGCGGCCGGTGCTTCTGCGCAGCCTTGGGCGGCGGCGGCGCGTCCGTCGCAGCCTGCTGGTGGTGAGCCGGGGGACAGGAAGGTTGTGGGGGTGGGGAACCCTTCGACGCCTGCTCCTGCTGTTCCTGTGGCTCAGGAGGGCCCTGGGCGACAAGAGCCTGAGGCCGAGGAGGCGCCCTGGCCCGTTGACGCTCCGGCGGCTGGTGCGTCTGCGCAGCCGTGGGCGGCGGCGGCGCGTCCGTCGCAGCCCGCTGGCGGGGAGCCGGGGGATAGGAAGGTCGTGGGGAACCCCTCAGCGCCTGCGCCTGCTGTTCCTGTGGCTCAGGAGGGTCCGGTACCGCAGGAGCCTGAGGCCGAGGAGGCGCCCTGGCCTGTTGACGCTCCGGCGGCCGGTGCTTCTGCGCAGCCGTGGGCGGCGGCGCGTCCGTCGCAGCCTGCTGGTGGTGAGCCGGGGGACAAGAAGGTCGCCGGGGTGGGGGAGTCTTCGCGGCCCGCCCCCGCGCGGCCCGTGATCGTCCCGGACGAGTCGGTGCGGCGGATTCGTCCGCAGCGCGGCCCCGACACCCCGGCCCCGGAACGGCAGCCCGACACTCCCGCCCCGGAAAGGCAGCCCGACGCCCCCGGACAGGAACGGCAGCCCGGCATACCGGTGCAGGAACGGCAACCGGGGCCCCCGGCGCCGGTGACGCGGCCGGACGTGCCGATGGTCCCCGGGGCCTTCGGTGCCCGGCCTGCCGCCGAGCGGCCGCAGCCCCCGGCGCCGCCCCGCAAGGAGCCGCCGAAGCCGTGGTCCAAGGGACTCTCGAACCCAGCACGTCCGGCCCCCGCGGCCGGGCGCCCGCAGGCCCCGGCCCCGGCGCCCCAGCAGCCGCCGTCTCCGCAGGGGCCACCACCGCGGGCGATGCCCCCGCAGCCGGTACAGCCGCCCGCGGTGCCGCCGCCCGGGCCGCCCCCGCACGCGGTGCCTCCGCCGACGCTGCCCCGGCAGGCGGCACCTCAGCCGCCGGCGCCGCCGCATGCCGGGCCGCCGCGTCCGATGGCGGTCCCGCCGCAGGCGGACGAGCAGGCACCACCGCGGGAGGTCCGGTCGGGCCCCGCCTCGCCGGTGCGGCCGCGTCCGCTGCCGCCGCCGCCCGCGCCGCCGCCGTCCGGTCCCGCGATCACACCGCCGGACCCCGAGCACGAGGTGACGACCGGCGGGCTCCGGCGGCTCATCCAGGCCGTCGGCGGCGGGCACGGCGACGTCGACGCCGAGTACCAGATGCGGTTGCAGCAGCCGTTCCACGGCACCCGCCACATCGTCGTGCTCGGATGCACCGGCGGTGCCGGGCAGACCGTGACCTCGCTGATGCTCGGCCACACGTTCGCGCAGCACAACGGCGAGCCCGTCGTCGCGATCGACGTGAACCCCGGGCCCGGGGCGCTGGCGCGGCGGACGCGCAGCGAGACTAACGAGACGCTGACCGGGCTCATCGCGCGGGCCGACCAGGTCGGCAGCCTGACCGCGATGCGCCGGTACACCTCGCAGGCCAAGTCCGGCCTCGACGTGGTCGCGGCGGGCAAGAACCCGCTCCAGGCGCTGGACGACCGCGACTACGCGCTGGCGATCCGCACCATCGACAGGTTCTACTCGGTGACGCTGCTGGACGCGGCGGCGGCCGTCGTCGCGCGGGTGCTGCCGTACGCCGACCAGATCGTGCTGGTCGCCCCGGCCAGCTCCGACGCGCCGCGCGCGGTGGCGATGACGTTCGAGTGGCTGGACGGGCACGGATACGAGGAACTGCGGTCGCGTGCCGTCACGGTCATCAACGGCGTCAGCCGCCGCAGCATGGACGACGTCGAGCAGGCCGAGGCCGTGGCGCGCGGCCGGTGCCGGGCCCTCGTCCGCATCCCGTGGGACGATCACCTCAGCATGGACCGCGCGCCGCGCAACGAGCTGAAGTCGTTGCGCGCGCCGACACGGCGTGCCTATCTTGCCCTCGCCGGCGTGGTCGCCGGCGGATTCACCGTCGTGCCCGAGCGTTACCAGGAGTTCCAGCAGGAGCAGGAGGCCACCCGATGAGCGCCCCCCGCGGGCATCGAGCGGAGCGGAGCGGCACGGCGCGGCCGGGCCTGGCCGGCACGCCTGATGTTGCTGACCGTCCGGAAGGCAAACACTTTCCCGGCCAACCCTTCACCGGCCGGCGCGCACCGGGACAATCAGTGGTCGGGAGGACGGCATGAGCAAGTCCAGCCGGCTGGCGGTGCGGTACTTCGACGACCGCGTGCTGCTCACCGACAACGCGGCCTGGGCGTACTTCCGTCTGCCAACGGTGTCGTACGAGTTCACCACCGGTGAGGAGCGCGAGGCGCTCGCCACCAACATCACCATCGCGCTCGCGGGCATCCGCATGCAGGACGCGGAGGTGCACCTCAGGATCGCGCACCGGACGTATCCGGCGGCGGAGTGGGCGCTGGCGCTGGACCGGACGTCCGACGCCGGATCAGGGTGGCGGGAGTACCTGGAGGAGACCTACGCGCACGTGTGGGCCAAGGACTTCTGGACCAAGGAGGTCTACCTGGGCGTCCGGCTCGGGCCGCGGGGAATGGGCGCGCACCTGTCCGGCGGGGTCCTGGCCCAGTTGCTCGGGTTCTACAAGCGCAGCGAGAGCGTCCTCGGCGTGAACGACGACGCGGTCGACAAGAAGGAGATCGGCCGCTGGACGGAGCAGGCCGAGCGGATCGGCCGCGCCCTAGGGGCGTCGGCCCTCTACGCCCGGCACGCCACCTCGACCGAGGTGGCGTGGTTGTTCCAGCACGCCGTGACGGGCTCGCTGGCCGACCCGCCGCCGTCCGCGGTGCCGCGCCGGACGTGGGGCAAGGGCGAGATCGAGTCGCTGGTGGAGGGCGCCATCCACAACGGGCGCTCGTACCTGCGGGTGGAGCAGCCGAACTTCACGGGGGCCGGTGGCGGCGCGACGGCCGCGTCCTACGTGGCGTACCTGTCGTTCGCGCGGTTCCCCGACGTCATGCCGTTCCCCGACGGCGAGCCGTGGTTCCACTACGCCGACGCGCTCCCGTTCCCGGTGGAGATCAGCGCGCGGATGAAGCTGATCCCGCCCGCCAAGGCGTCCAAGGACGTCTCGCGGAAACTGGCGCACGCGCGGGACATGGACCAGCACATCCGGGAGGCGGGCGCGGAGGCGCCGATCGCGCTCGCGGAGCAGATCGACGCGGCGCGGATGCTGGAGCACGGCATCACCAAGGAACGGCTGCCCTTCGTGTACGGGTGGCACCGGCTGATCGTGTCCGCGGCGACGGAGCAGTTGCTGGCCCAGCGGGTGGACGCGGTGGTGGAGCACTACCGCGACATCGGCATCGACGTGGTCAACTCGACCGGCGACCAGTTCTCGCTGTTCCTGGAGTCCCTGCCCGGCGACCGGATCCGGCTGAACGCGTACGCGCAGCGGCAGCCGCTCCGCACGATCGCCGGCGGGATGCCCGTCGCGACCGTCGACCTCGGCGACCGTCCCGACGAGAACGCCGAGGGGTGGATCGGCCCCTACATCGGCGAGACGCTGGGGCGGGCCCGGTCCATCGTCCACTTCGACCCCCTGGTCGCCGCGGCGCGCAACCGCCCGACGGCGGTGGCCGTCACGGGGGAGCCGGGCGGGGGCAAGACGACGCTCGCGCTGCTGCTGATCTACCAGATGGCGCTGCGGGGGGTCACGGTCGCCGCGATCGACCCCAAGGGCGACGCCGAGTCGCTGGTGGAGCTGCTGAAGGCGCGGGGACGCAAGGCGCGCACCCTGCCGCTCGGATCGGCGGCGCCCGGCCTGCTGGACCCGTTCTCGTTCGGCGACGACCTCGCGGCCAAGAAGACGATGGCCACCGAGACGCTGCGGCTGCTGCTGCCGAGGATGTCGGAGGAGCGCGAGTCCGCGATGATCCAGGCGGTCGGCGCGGTCGCGAACGCCGACCGGCCGTCCCTCGGGCGGGTCGTCGACTACCTGGAGGCCGCCGCCGACCCGGCGTCCAAGAACCTCGGCGCGGTGCTGCGGTCGATGTCGGAGATGCGGCTCGCGCGGCTGTGCTTCGACCCGTCCGGCGGCGAGCGCATCGACAGCGCGGGCTGGACGACCGTGTTCACGCTCGGCGGCCTGACGCTGCCGGACGTCGCGATCTCCCGCGAGGACTACTCCTACGAGCAGCGGCTCTCCGTCGCGCTGATGTACCTGGTGTCGCAATTCGCGCGGAGGCTCATGCACGGTCTCGACAGGCGGCTCCCCAAGGCCATCTTCCTGGACGAGGCGTGGGCCATCACATCGACACCGGAAGGCGCCAAGCTGGTGCCGGAAGTGTCGCGCATGGGGCGATCCCGCAACACTGCGTTGATCCTGGTCTCGCAGAACGCGGGTGACCTCTTGAATGAGCAGGTGACCAACTGCCTGTCGTCGGTTTTCTGCTTCCGCTCCACCGAACGCGTCGAGGTCGGCAACGTCATGTCGCTCCTGGGGGTCGAGGCGTCCGACGAGCACAAGGCCGTGCTGCGCAACCTCGGCAACGGCGAATGCATCTTCCGTGACCTCGACGGCCGGGCGGGACGGATCGGCGTCGACCTGATCTCCGAGGAACTGCAGCGTTGGCTGGACACCAACCCGACCCGGCCCCATCCGGGTCCGTCCGAACTCACCACCGCGGGGGCCGAGGTCGAGGAGGTCCGTCGATGAGGAGTCCCCGCGACCGGATGGCGCGCCTGCAGCGCTCACCCGGTGAAGGGCTCGATCTCACCAGCCGTCCCGGCGCCCGCCGCCGTGCCCGCGGCACCCGCCGGAACCGCCGCCGTTCCGTCCTGTTCGTCATGGTCGTGACCCTGTTCATGGTCGGCCTGTCGCCGATGGCGGGTGCCGGGCCGTTCGGGTCGGATCCGTGCCGTCCGGCGGACACTCCATCCCCGGAGCAGTACGGGTCGGGGACGGACGGGCTCATCAAGCCGCCCGACTATCCCAGCGAGAAGCTGAGGAAGGCGCCGGTCGAGCAGCTGACGTACTACGACCGGTACGGGACGGCCGGGCAGAACTGGTACGCGGTCGACATGGGCTGCTCGGACGCGATGGCGATGATGGGCAACGCCCTCGCCAACACCACGTTCACCCTCGTGCGGGCGATCGACCGGACGACGATCAGCGTCTACCAGGCGGCGGCGTCGGAGTCGCTGCTGGGCTGGCTGAAGGACACCGTCGACGGCGTCATCAGCGGCATGGGCAAGACGTTCAACGCGCGGTACTGGTCGTGGGTGGTCATCCTCGGGGCGATGTGGCTCGCCTGGTGGGGGCTCGTCCGGAGGCGGGCGAGCAAGGTCACCGAGGGCGTGATCTGGATGGTCGCGGCGATGGTCGCGCTGATCTGGCTGGTCGCGCGGCCCGCGGACTTCACCACGCTCGGGACGAAGGTGTCGGAGGCGACGAGCGCGGCGTTCAACGCGGCGTTGCCGCAGAGCGACACCAAGGGCGGCACCTGCGTCCCGCCGCCCGCCGGGAAGCAGGATCCGGCGGCGTCGGCGAACCTGGACGCGACGACGCGCAACGCGAACGGGCTGTGGGTGGCGCTGGTCTGCAAGCCGTGGCTGCAGGGCGAGTTCGGGACGACCGACCCCAACGCCAAGATCGTCAAGGACAACGCGGACAAGCTGCTGTGGTCGCAGGCCGTGGACATGCCGGAGACGTACGGCGGGCAGAAGGTCGATCTCGGCAAGAAGTCGGACGCCTACAAGGACGTCACGAAGGACATCAAGGAGAACCATCCGGGGAGCTATTCGCTCTTCCAGGGCAAGAACTGGCAGAACCGGCTCGCGGTCGCGTTCGGCGGGCTGTTCGCCGCGCTGGTCGCCGGGCTGCTGATCATGGTGATCGCGATCGCGCTGATCGTCGTGAAGATCGCGTTCCTGCTGCTGCTGGTCGCCGGGCCGATCTTCCTCGGCATCGGGATCCATCCGGGCATCGGACGGGTGATCGCCGTCCGGTGGCTGGAACTGCTGCTGTCGATGCTGCTGAAACAGGCGGCGCTCATCGGGGTGCTGTCGCTGCTGTTGTGGGCGTACGGGCTGATCCTCGGCGAGACGCTGCCCTGGGGCCTGCAGATCCTGCTCATCGCGCTGGTGACGTTCGCGGCGTTCATCTACCGCAAGCCGTTCCAGCACCTGTTCTCCGCCGTCGGTTACTCGGCGGTCGGGGCGCGCGAGAAGAGCGAGACGCAGCTCGACAAGTCGGTCGCCGAGGCGCGCCGCAGCACGACCGCGGTGGCGGGCGCCGTGGTGCCCGGCGCGGCGGGGTACCGGCTCGGCCGCTGGGCCAAGCGCGAGGCGACGTCCGAGGCCGGTGCCGCGGGCGCGCAGTCCGACGTGCCCGCGGGCGCCGGTGTGACCGCCGACCGGCGGGCCGGTGTCGCCGTGGCCGGGGCGGGGGACGGGCCCTCGCCCGGGGAGGCGCCGGTCCTCGCGGCCAAGCCGCGGACGGCGGGCGCCGCGGCCGCGCAGGGGCGTTCACGGCGCGGTGCGCCTCCGTTGAACCTTCCGTCCCGCGCGGGTTCCCTCAGCGACACGCACGCCGACGCGAACGGCACCTCCGCCGCGCGTCCCGCGGGCGTCGCGGGTGCTGGCGTCGCAGGCGCGCGCGCGGGCGGTGGTGCCGGTGCGGGTGGTGCGGCTGCGGCCGGTGCGGGCGGCGGGAAATCGTCGTCGGGTGCGGGCTCGGGCAAGGGCACCGTCCGTCCCACGTCCTGGACAGGACGCGGCGGAGGCTCCGACGTGACCGCCGGATCCGGAGGCGGCTCGGGCGGTAAGGGCTCCAACGGCCGCTCGGGCGGTTCTGGTGGATCCGGTGGATCCGGTGGATCCGGAGGTTCGAGCGGAGGCAATGGCGGCGGGAGCGGGGCCGGTGGCGACTCGGGAGGCGGTGGCGGCTGGTTCGGTGGTGTCGGACGTTCGTCCGGTTCCGCCGAGCGAGGGCGCGGGCGGGCCGGAGGTGGATCCGGCGGTGACTCGGGCTCCGGCGGCGGCTGGTTCTCCGGCGGCGGTTCGTCCTCCGGCGGCTCAGGAGGTTCCGGCGGTTCCGCAGGGGGATCCGGTGGTGGTTCCGGTGGCGGCGCACCTGCGGCCGACCCGGCGTCCAACGTCCCCAAGCCGCGCGGCGGCGCCGGTGGCTCCGGTGGCGGGCAGGGCCCGTCCGCGGCACCCGGGCCGGGCGGGCGGCAGCAGCCCCCGCCGCTGTGGGGCGGGAAGCGCGGGTCCGGAGAGGGACCGCCGATCCCGTTCTGGCTCCGTCCGGTGGAAGGCCCGTCCGGTGAGGCGGATCGGGACGAGTGATGAACCTGAACGACCGGCAGCGCAAGGTCCTGTTCGCCGGGCTTGTGGTGGCGCTGGCGCTCGTCGGCGTGTACCTGACGGTCGCCTCTCCCGGCGACGAGCAGGACGATCCCTCGGACCGTCCGAGCGCCGCCGTCTCGGCCACCGCGGGTCCGACCGGCCCGGCGTCGCCCCCCGCGGGCATCCACAGCGCCGTGAACCCGGGCGACTTCGACGTGTACCGGCTGCTGCCGTTCTCCCGGCAGGAGTTCGCGACGGCGGCGGACCTGGCGCAGCGATTCGTCGCCGCGTACGGGACGTACCGCTTCGACGAGAATCCGCAGGCGTACATCGGGCGGCTGTCGGGACTCGTCACCGACGAGCTGCGCGGCGAGCTCGCACGGGGCGCGGCGGCGCCCGGCATCCTGGACGAGCGCCGGCAGCAGCAGGTCGTCGCGGTGGGGTCCTCGACGCTGGACCGGGTCCGCGACATCGAGGACAACTCGATCATCTTCCTGGTGACCGGGAAGCAGCAGATCACCAGGGCGGGCAAGGACGGCGCGGACAGCAAGCAGTACGCCGTGACGGTCGCGCGGGACGGGGGATCCCTGAAGGTCTACTCCTTCCAGCCCGCCGAGGCGGGCCAGGCGGGCGACACGGGTGATCGGGGATGACCCCCCGGCGGCTCATGGCGGTGGCGGCCCTCGGCGTCGCCACGGCGGTCTTCATAGCGATGATCTTCGTGCCCGTGCTGTTCGGCGCGAGCCAGTTCATGTTCGGCGGCGGCGTGGGCGGCGGCTGCGTGGACGTCTCCCAGGCGAACGCGCAACCCGCCGCGGCGACGGACGCCAGGGCGATCCCCGCCGACTACCTGGGCTTCTACAAGAAGGCGGGCGGCCAGTACGGCATCCCGTGGAACGTCCTCGCGGGCATCGGGAAGGTCGAGACCGGGCACGGCACGTCCAACCTCCCGGGCGTCAAGAGCGGCGAGAACTACGCGGGCGCCGGCGGGCCCATGCAGTTCCTTGCGCCCACCTTCAAGGCGTTCGCTGTGGACGGCGACAAGGACGGGCGCAAGGACCGCTACGACCCCGCCGACGCCATCCCCACCGCCGCCGCCTACCTCAAGCACAACGGCGCACCGCAGCGGATGCGTACCGCGATCTTCATGTACAACCATTCGTGGGACTACGTGAACCTCGTCCTGGACTGGGCGAAGAAGTATGTCGGCGGCGACTTCGAGGTCGTCCAGTCCAACGGCGTCGAGTGCCAGGACAACGACCTCCCCGCGAACGCCGGCGAGCTCGTCCAGAGGATCATCGCGTTCGCGATGGCGCAGCGCGGCAAGCGGTACATCTTCGGCGCGACCGGCCCGGACGCGTGGGACTGCTCCAGCCTGCTCCAGGCGGCCTACCGGTCCGCCGGGGTGGCGATCCCCCGGACGACGTTCGAGCAGTGGCCGTTCGGCGTGAAGATCGCCAAGGGGAAGGAGCAGCCCGGCGACCTGGTGTTCTTCAACTCCGGACCCGGCACCTCGTCCAACAACCCCGGGCACGTCGGCATGGTGATTGGCGGCGGGAAGATGGTGGTGGCGAGCTGCTCGACGTGCGTGCCCAACATCGGGGTGAAGCCCTACAAGCGCTCCGACTGGGTGGGGACGACGCGTCCGCTGGCCCGCAAGGACCTCCAGAAGAAGCTTTCGGAGCTGGCGGCCCAGTAGCGCTCAGCAGCCGAAGTCGATGTCGTAGAACGTGCGGTAGTGATCGGATGTCCAGTACATCCCATCGTGGCCCTCATCGCCGGACGTGATGATGCGGCGCGCGCCGCGGTCCGGGCTGCCGGGGGTCTTCACCGTGTACTCGTGGTAGAAGCCGCGGGGCTTCGCGGGCAGGTGGCCTTCCCGGTTCTGGAACACCGAGCCGTCCTGCGGGTACGGATAGGGTCCGCCCTTGTCGATCAGGGCGATGGTGTCGCCGGCCTGCTCGGGGAGCCGTGTCTCGCAGATCGGGGGGATCGCCTGCGCGTGGACGCCGGTCACGGAGACGGCGGCGGGGGCGGCCGAGGCGGGGGCGGAAGCCGGGCCGAGGAGCCCGGCGGCGAGCAGCGGCGCGATCACGAACATGCGGTAGCGGGGGGAGCTCATAGGGTGAGTGTCGCCCGCGGACCCCCCGCCCGTCACTGCCCGATCCGGCAATTCAGGGGAACTTGCCGACAGTGTCACCGGACGGTCAGCGGGGTTCACCACGTCCGACGTGCTCCGCGCGGTGCCGCTCGGCGGGCAGGACGTCCCGGCCCTGCTGGGCTCCCTGGCCGCCTCGGCGGGACGCCCGGCCGCATAATCCGGAGGGGATCGGGCGGGTCCCGTGTCATGCTGGCGGCGTGGAGCCCGAGATACACATCCGGATCGCCGACGACCTGCTGATGTTCCTGCCCGCCGCCCGGCGCGAGCCCGCGCGCCGGGTGACCTACGACGGGACCTCGACCCTGGGGCACCTCGTGGAGTCGCTCGGCGTGCCGCTGCCCGAGGCCGGCCCGATGACGATCCGCGGCGAGCGGGTCGAGCCGGCGTCCCGTCCCGCGGCCGGGGACGAGGTTCTTGTGGAGGCGGTGCCGCGTCCGCAGCCCGTCCCGCTGGAGCCCGGGCAGGCCGCACCCCGCTTCCTCTTGGACGTCCACCTGGGCACGCTGGCCCGGCGCATGCGCCTCCTCGGCCTCGACACCGCCTACCACAACGACATGGACGACCCGGCGCTGGTCGTCCAGGCCAACGCGGAGCGGCGCGTGCTCCTCACCCAGGACCGCGGCCTGCTCCGCCGCCGCGCCCTGTGGTTCGGCGCGTACGTCCGCGGCTCGCGCCCCGACGACCAGCTCCGCGACCTCCTGGAGCGGTTCGCGCCCGCCCTGGCGCCCTGGACGCGCTGCACCGCCTGCAATGGCCCCCTCGTCCAGGTGGACAAACGCGACATCGAGCGGGACCTGGAGGCGGGCACCCGCCGCAGCTACGACGTCTACGGCCGGTGCGCCGAGTGCGGGCGGGTCTACTGGCGCGGCGCGCACGGCGGCCACCTGGAGGCGATCGTCCGGGACGCGACACGCGTCGTGAACGGAACCGGCCCGGCCCGCGCCACCGTCTCAGAGTGAACGTTGCGGAAGGAAACCCAAGGAGCTGGTGACGATCGACCTCGTCGTGGTGGGTGCCGCGATCATTTCGGACGGACGGCTGCTCAGCGCCCAGCGCGCGGAGCCGCCGCACATGGCCGGCGGATGGGAGCTGCCCGGCGGCAAGGTGGACCCGGGCGAGTCGGACGAGGACGCCCTCGTCCGCGAGTGCCACGAGGAACTCGCCATCAAGGTCCGCCTGGGCCGCCGCATCGGCGGCGACTGGCGCCTGAGCGAACGCAGTCTCCTCAGGGTGTGGACGGCCGAGATAATCCAGGGCAAGCCACGCGCCCTGGAGCACCTCGAACTACGCTGGCTCACCCCCGCCGAGCTCTACGACGTCGACTGGCTCCCCGGGGACCGTCCCGTCATAGAAGAACTGGCCCACTCCCATCCCTGGCACCCCTGACCCGACCCAGGCGGCCGGGATCAACCGATGCGGTTGGCGCCGGCGAAGTCGGAGCGGTCGGAGAGGTTGGAGATCTTCACCACATCGCCGGTCTGCGGGGCGTGCAGGAACTTGCCTCCGCCCAGGTAGATGCCCATGTGGTGGACGCTGCTGCCGAAGTACACCAGGTCGCCGGAGCGCAGGGAGCCGCGGGAGACGCGGTGGCCGAGGGCGAGCAGGTCGCCGGTGTAATGGGGGAGGCCCGGCTTGCCGACCTGGGCGTATGCCCAGACGACGAGGCCGGAACAGTCGAAGGTGCCGGGCCCGGCGGCGGCCCACACGTAGGGGGAGCCGAGCTTGGTGAGCGCCTTGCGGGCCATCTTGGCGGGGAGGCCGGAACCCTTGATCGTCGCCGAAAGGCCGGTGCGGGGGTCCTTGATGTGGGTGGTGGTCAGTTTGTCGAGCCGTTTGGTGACTTCCGTCACCTTGGCCTTGGCGGCGCGGCGGGCGGCCTCGGCCTGGGCGGCGGCCTGGCGGACCTGCGCGGTCTTGGCCTCGGCGGCGCGTCTTGCCTGGTAGGCCTGGTCGATCTGCTTGCGCAGGGCCGCGACGGCCGTGGCCTGATTCTGGGCAAGGTAGGCCCGGTCGGACAGGCCGTCGGTGGAGCCGCCCGTCCCGAAGATCGCGTCGGGCCCGCCGCTCATGTAGTTCGCTGCGGCCAGCCGTCCGAGGCGCTCGCGGGCGGGGGCGGCCTGGGCCTCCAGGGCGGCGGCGGCCTCTGCGGCGGCCTGCTCGTCCTTGCGGGCCCTGCCCAGGTCGACGCGGGTCTTGTTGTACTTCTCGGTGAGCTTCTCGGCCTCGACGTTGAGTTCGCCGAGGCTCTTGCGGAGGCCGCTCTCCGAGGTCGGCAGCGGGTCCGGGGACGGCGCCCCGAACGGCTGCGCCGCGTGCGCGGCGATCGGCGCGGTGGCGCCGAGGGCGATCAGGATGACGGTGGCCGCGGTGGCGGCGGGCGCGCGGCGGCGCCGCCGGTGGGAATCCGGTGCCAAGCCGGTGTTCTCCTCTCCCTGCGCGCCTACCGGGTTAGCTGACGGGTTCGGGCCAGGAGGCGCCCTACGACGTGCGTCGATTCACCCCAGGGATGGTGGGTCCCCGGTTCTCCGCGGTGGGAGACTCGGCGCTCCGGCCGCAGACCCCGGGGGGCGGGGCCTCCAGACGACCGGATCTTGAGGGAGAGTACAAAGGATGGGCAAAGTTGGCCAATCCGAAAACCGTGTGACGGGCGGTACGTCCTACTCGGGCGGGGTCGGGCGCCCGGCCAAGTAGAATGGGGCCTGCCGCGCGTCTGCGGCGACTCCTGAACTCTCACGCAAGGCGAGCCCGCATGCCCATCTCCACGCGAGACGACCTCCGGAACGTCGCGATCGTCGCCCATGTCGACCACGGCAAGACGACGCTGGTCGACGCCATGCTCTGGCAGTCCGGTGCCTTCCGCGAGAACCAGGACGTCGACGACCGCGTCATGGACTCCAACGACCTGGAGCGCGAGAAGGGCATCACCATTCTCGCGAAGAACACCGCCGTCCGGCACAACGGCCTGACGATCAACATCATCGACACCCCCGGCCACGCCGACTTCGGCGGTGAGGTCGAGCGCGGGCTGTCGATGGTGGACGGCGTCGTGCTGCTCGTGGACGCCAGCGAAGGTCCGCTGCCGCAGACCCGGTTCGTCCTGCGCAAGGCCCTCGCCGCGCGGCTGCCGGTGATCCTCGTGGTCAACAAGACCGACCGTCCCGACGCCCGCATCGACGAGGTCGTGGACGAGACGTACGAGCTGTTCATGGACCTCGACGCCGGTGAGGACCAGATCGACTTCCCGATCGTGTACGCCTCCGGCCGCGCCGGGCGGGCCTCGCTGAACAAGCCCGCCGACGGGCAGATGCCCGACAGCGAGGATCTGGAGCCCCTCTTCGGCGTCATCACCGAGACGATCCCGGCGCCGGCCTACGACCCGGACGCGCCGCTCCAGGCGCACGTCACGAACCTGGACGCCTCCAGCTACCTCGGCCGGATCGCGCTGTGCCGCGTGCACGCCGGGACGATCAAGAAGGGCCAGCAGGTCGCCTGGTGCCGGCACGACGGCAGCGTCGAGAAGGTGAAGATCACCGAGCTGCTGATGACGGAGGCGCTCACCCGCAGGCCCGCCGACGAGGCCGGGCCCGGGGACATCATCGCGATCGCCGGCATCCCCGAGATCATGATCGGCGACACGATCGCCGACCCGGACGACCCGCGCCCGCTGCCGCTGATCACCGTGGACGAGCCCGCGATCTCGATGACGATCGGCACCAACACCGGGCCGATGGCGGGCCGCGAGAAGGGCACGAAGGTCACCGCCCGGATGGTCAAGGACCGGATCGACCGGGAGCTGGTCGGCAACGTGTCGATCCGCGTCCTGCCGACCGAGCGCCCGGACGCCTGGGAGGTACAGGGCCGCGGCGAGCTCGCCCTGGCGATCCTCGTCGAGAACATGCGCCGCGAGGGCTACGAGCTGACCGTCGGCAAGCCGCAGGTCGTCACCCGGGAGATCGACGGGAAGAAGCACGAGCCGGTCGAGCGGCTCACCGTCGACATCCCCGAGGAGCACCTGGGCGCGGTCACGCAGCTCCTGGCCGTCCGCAAGGGCCGCATGGAGCACATGACCAACCACGGCACCGGCTGGATCCGGATGGAGTTCCTCGTCCCGGCGCGGGGCCTGATCGGGTTCCGCACCGAGTTCATGACCGAGACGCGCGGCACCGGCATGGCCCACCACGTCTTCGAGGACTACGAGCCCTGGTTCGGCGAGCTGCGCACCCGCCCGTCGGGGTCCCTCGTCGCCGACCGCGCGGGCGCCGCCACCGCCTACGCGATCACGAACCTGCAGGAGCGCGGAACGTTCTTCGTCGGGCCGACCACCGAGGTGTACGAGGGCATGATCGTCGGGGAGAACTCCCGCTCCGACGACATGGACGTCAACATCACCAAGGAGAAGAAGCTGACGAACATGCGGTCCTCGACCGGCGACGAGCTGGAGCGGCTCACCCCGCCGCGGCTGCTGTCGCTGGAGGAGGCCCTGGAGTTCTGCCGTGAGGACGAGTGCGTCGAGGTCACCCCGGCCGCCGTCCGCATCCGCAAGGTCGTCCTGGACGCCAAGGAGCGCGAGCGCACCCGCGCCCGCACCAAGCGCGCCGGCTGACCCGCGGATTAGCCGGGTTCGGGGCGGGCACCACAGAAGACCGAGTCCGGCAGAAGCCAGACGAGCGTTCCGGCGGACCGAGCGCTGCGGCCGACCGCGGCGGCCGAGCCTTCCCGGCCGACCGAGCGCTAGAGGGAGCGGGGGCCGCCCGCACAGGCGGCCCCCGCTTCTCGCCCGCGATTTATGGACGGGCCGAAAACGGCGGCGGTCCGGGGAGATCCCCGGGCCGCCGCCGTCATCGTTCGCTTCGTGCTCCGCTCCGCGTCAGCTGAGCTGGACGGTCCCCGTCACGTCCGCGGCGAGGCGGAGCTGGTCGCCGTCGCGGAGGGGCGCCTCCACGCCGCGGGGGAGTCGCTCGCCGTTGACGAACGTCCCGTTGGTGGAGCCCTCGTCACGGACCCAGGCGGTGCCGGACGGGTCGAGCCAGAGCGTCGAGTGGCGCCGCGACACGTTGTCGTACTGCGTGAACGTGGCCGCCACCGGCGACTGGCCCGCGTCGCGGCCCAGCACGAGGTGCTGTCCCACCGAGATCTTCAGCTCGCCCGTGGGGAACTGGATCCGCAGGACCGGCGTGCCCTTCTGCGGCAGCGCGCGCAGGCACGAGTCGCACTGCGCGGCGCCCGGGTTGGTCAGGACCGCCTCGCAGTACGGGCACATGAACGCGGTGCTGTCGCTCGGCGGCTGTGACCGGGACGGGCTGTGGTCCGGCGGCAGCAGCGTCGCCTCACGGCCGTGCGGCGGAGGTATCACCGGGCGGTTCTCGTGCTGGTGGGCCGGCGGCGCGCCGAAGTCGTGGTCGCCTGGACCGGGCTGGGGGGCGCCGTACTGGTTCTGCTGCTGGTATTGGTCCTGCTGAGGGGGCGCGCCCCACGGGTCGGGCTGCTGCTGTTGCGGCTGCGGCGCGGCGGCCCAGGGATCGGGGGACTGCTGCTGGTGCTGCGCGGGCGGCTGACCGCCGTGCTGGCCCTGCTGCTGTCCGTAGTCGGGCTGCCCGTAGTCCTGAGGGCCCTGCTGCTGAGGCGGGCCGGAGGGCTGCTGCGACTGCTGGGGCATGGGGGCGCCCCACGGGTCGGGCTGCTGTTGCTGCTGCGGCGCACCCCACGGGTCCTGCGACTGCCCGGGCGGGCCCTGCTGCTGCGGCGCGTTCTGATACGGGTCGCGCGCCTGCTGCTGGGGGGCCTGCTGCTGGTACGGGTCGTGCGGAGCGTGCTGGGGCTGCTGCTGGTACGGCTGCTGACCGTGCTGGGGGGCGCCGTGCTGGGGAGCGCCGTGCTGGGGGCCACCGTGCTGAGGTCCGCCGCCGTGCTGGGGGCCGCCGTGCTGCGCGCCGCCCTGCTGGGGTCCGCCGTACTGGGGGGCACCCTGCTGGGGGCCGCCCTGCTGGGGGCCACCGTACTGAGGTGCGCCCTGCTGGGGACCGCCGCCGTATTGGGGGGCCCCGTGCTGCGGGCCGCCGTGCTGGGGACCACCCTGCTGGGGTCCGCCGTACTGGGGGGCATTTTGCTGCGGGCCGCCGTAGCCGCCCTGAGCGTGCTGGTGGGCGCTGCCGGCGCGTGCCAGGTTGGCCCCGCAGCTCAGGCAGAGCAGATCGCCCGGCTGGAACGGTTCGTCACAGACAGGACAGTTCAAGGTCGCCATGACACATCCCCCGCGCGCACC
The DNA here is from genome assembly GCF_019175365.1 of Actinomadura graeca. Lineage (NCBI taxonomy): Bacteria > Bacillati > Actinomycetota > Actinomycetes > Streptosporangiales > Thermomonosporaceae > Actinomadura > Actinomadura graeca. The sequence continues at coordinate 6,580,588 of NZ_CP059572.1, forward strand.
CCGGCGCGTTCGAGCCTCGACGTGAGGTGATCCATGTCACCCCTTCGCGGGATCCCGATGTAGTACACCCGCCTTCCCTCCGGCCCCTCGTCCACGGACACCTGCACTCGGGGCCCTGCCGCTTCTCCAGACTCTGCGTCTTGCCTAGTCTCTCCGATGCCGGCCAGTGCCCCGTACCGTTCGCGTCCCAGCGGGGACAGCGGCACGACGCGCTGGTTGGCCGACCCCTTCCAGAGTAGAGAGCCACTCTCGGAGTGTCGCCCCCCCGGGTTGAGCCGGTCGACGTACGGCCCCGTGATCACGGCGTCACACATGTTCAGGATCTCCCGCATCGCTTCGGTCCGCGAGAGCCGAGAGTAGACATATCCGCTGTAGACCAATATGTCCAACCTAATCGTCTCATGCTGGAGGCCGTCCCGCCATGCGCATATCCCTCGCAGCAGCGCCGCCAGCGCGGACGGCTGCTGGAACGGCTCGCCGCCCGAGATCGTCACGCCGTCGACGGGCCCCGGCAGCGACTCCAGCCAGCCCAGGATGGCCCTGACCGGAACGGCCTTGCCGGGATCGGCGTCCCACGTGTCACGCGAGAGGCAGCCGTGGCAGTGCAGCGTGCAACCCTGCGTCCAGATCCCGGCGCGCGTGCCGGGGCCGAGCGTCGTGACCGGATAGTGGGCCTTGGCGAGGAGCAGGCTCTCCCCGGGACCGTCCCGACCGGGACCGTCCCACCCGGGATCGTCTCTTCCGGATTCGGCGTCCGTCATTGGACTTCCAGGTGGACGATGCTGCCCTCGCGGCGGATCCCGGACACGGTGACCCGCTCGTCCGGGACGAGCTCACGGTCGAACAGCGCGCGCGCCAGCGGGTTGACGAAGTAGGACTCCAGGGCCATGCCGATGCCCCGTCCGCCCTTGTCCAGCTCGTCCGTGCACCAGCCGCGGAGCGTCTGGAGCGCGTCGCCCTTCACCGCGAGGACGAGCCGGTGCTCCTCGGCGACCCGCTTGCAGATGTTCGCGAACTGCAGGTCGAAGATCTTGTGCGCGGCCTCGTCGGAGATGAAGTCGAACACCACGATGTTGTCGCCGAACCGGTTGAGCAGCTCCGGCCGGTTGAGGACCTCGGTGAAGTGCTCGGCGACGGCGCCCTTGATCCGCTGCTGGACCTCGTCGTAGGTCATCCCGGGCGTGATGTTCTGCACACGCGCGGCGGAGGCGTAGGAGGCGGCGCCGTCGCGGGTCGTCAGGTCGCGCCCCGGGACGTACATCCCGAGGTTCGAGGTGAAGATCAGGATCGACTCGGAGAAGTGGACGGTGTTGCCCCGCCCGTCGGTGAGCCGGCCGTCCTCCAGGATCTGCAGGAACTTGTCGAGGATCCGCGGGTGCGCCTTCTCGATCTCGTCGAACAGCATCACCCGGAACGGGTCCTCGCGGACGGCGTTGGTCAGCTCGCCGCCCGCCTCGTGCCCCACGTATCCGGGCGGCGACCCGATCAGCCGGTCGCCGGAGCCCTCGCCGGAGAACTCGCTCATGTCGAAGCGCAGGTAGGCGGACTCGTCCCCGAACACCAGCTCGGTGATCGCCTTGGCCAGCTCGGTCTTGCCGGTGCCGGTCGGCCCGGCGAAGAACAGCACGCCCCGCGGCCTGCTGCCCGACCGGGTCGCCTGCGCGCCCGACAGCCCGAGCACCGCCCGCTTGAGGATGTCCAGGGTCTTGGTGACGGCCTGCGGCTGCCCGATCACCCGTTCCGGGACGCGCTTCTCGCCCTCCAGCACGCGCCGCCGCAGGTGGCCGCGGCTCCACGGGTTGTCGAGCACGCCCAGCTTGTACGTGCGGACCGCGTCGGGCAGGTCGGCCAGATCGACGTTGCGCTCTTTGGCGAGCCGCGTCACCTCGATCATGGACTGGAGGGTGAGCCCGTCGGCCTGCTCGGCGAACGCGTCGCACGCCGCGGCCGCCGCGTCGTCGCCGCCCACGTCGCCGACGCCGAACGCGCGGGCCAGCAGCCGGGCGGTCTCCTGCCGGTCACCGAGGTGCGGGCGGGGGATGGTGATCTCGCGGACGTTCTCGTTGTCGGCGGTCAGCCACGGCGGGAGGTCGCCCGGCCGCTCCACCAGCCACAGGATCGGGTTGTAGAGCGGCTTGGGCCGCGCCCCCACCACCCGGACCGGACGGGCGTTGCGCGACAGCTTCGCGCAGAACCGGAAGAAGTCGCGCTCCGCCGGCTCCAGGTCGGTGGGGGTCCGGGCGATCCGGGACGCCGAGTCGATCACGAACGCGGCGCGGATGTTCTCCGCGGGGCGCGCCACCGCGGCCAGCTGCCGCGTCAGCCCCTCCAGCGAGGGCTTCTCGTCCGGCTTGCGCTTGCCCAGCAGCTGGTCGGCGGCCCGCTCGGCCTCCTCGGCGATCTCGTCACCGGTGTCGGGGTAGACCTGCAGGCCGTCCACCGGGTCGTAGACGATCATGCAGGACGCGCCGCTGGAGCGCAGCGTCTCCCACAGCAGGCCGCGCAGCGGCAGCAGCCGGGCGGGCCCGCCGCCCTCCAGCGGCGGCGCGAGGAAGCTGTCGTAGAGGTTGCCCGACAGGACGTACTGGGAGTGCACCGACAGCGTCGCGTCCAGTTCGCGGATGAACGGCGGCCAGCCCTGCAGCCGCCCGCCCAGGGTCGGCGAATCAATGCTCATCAGGCTCGCTCCACTCCGTTCCGACCCTGCCCCCGCCGGGCCCCCGAACCGTCATCGATCACGCTCCCGGTGACGCTCACGCCGCCCGGCACGTCCCCTAGTCTGCCGTGATCCGTCCGAAACCGGCAGCTCACGCACCCCGGGGTCCATCCGCCAGGCCACCTCGGAGCCGATCCCGGCCTCGGCCAGCCGCTCCCGCGCGGCCTCGAACGCCTCGCACCACTCGCGCTCGCGCTCGACGTCCACGCGCCGGTCGTCCTCGCTCTCGGCGGGCCGCTCGCGCACCATCGAGGCGCGCACGTGCGCCGCGTCGTCGACCCGCATCTTCACGCTGTGGTCGGGCCAGCCGCCCCTGGTCAGCACGAGCGCGCCGTCGTCGGCCGTCAGCGTCTCGAAACCGCTGTGGACCTCATAGCCCATGTCCTCGAACGCCGTGGTGATCGAGTCGAGGACGTAGCGGCGCTCGGCCTCGGCCTGCTCGGCGGCGTCCCGCTCGGCTGCGCGCCTGCGCCCGGCCTCCCGGTGCTCCTCGGTCCGCCGGTTGGCGGCCTGGATCCGCAGCCGCACCTCCTGCAGGACGGTCTCCGCCTCGTCCGCGGTGCCAGCGCCCGCGAGGAGCCGGGCGGCCTCCGCGACCGCGCGCCGCTCCTCGTCGCCGGTGTCGGGCAGCAGCCGGGTCATGACGCGTTCCAGAGTCGTTCGCACATCGTCTTGGACGCGCGGCGCGGGCGGCGCGCCCTGGCCGGTGTCGGTCTGCAACCCGGCGTCCGGGACGGCGAACACCTGCGCGGTCACCTGTGCGGCCAGGTGCTCCGACAGCCGCCGCTCCGCCTCGTCCAGCGCGGGATCGGTCGCGGCGCACCAGGCGGCGAGCTCCTCGGGGGACTGCTCGTCCGGCTGGAGCGGCGCGGGCAGCGGGACGTCCGCGCCGATCCGTGCTCGGGTCTCGGCGAGCGCGGCGATGCGCGCGTTGCGCTCGACGACCTCGCGGAGCGCGCGCTCGTGCGTCCTGACCTCGGCGAGCGCGGCGGCCCGCGCCTCGGCCCGTCCCGCGGCGAGCGCCGCGAGGGCCTCCGCGCCCCGCCCGGCGAGCCCCGCGCCCCGGCCGAGGACGCGGTTCATCCCCAAGGTGAGGATCACGGCCGCGTCCAGGGCGATGTCGGCCTCGACGCCGCTGCTCATGCTGTCCCTCCGGGGCGATCGGTCGGATGTGCGGGGCGTCCGGCCGGGCCTGCCGGACGGACGCCGGGGGGTCCGGCGGCGCGGTCCTCCCGCCACCGGTGCAGCCGCAGTCCCGCGCCGACCGCGTGCGCGGCGGGGACCGCGAGGAGAAGAAGGATCCACAGCAGGGCCGCCACGGACGTCACGGCCCCGAGGAGCAACAGAATGATCAGTAGCGGGACCGTCCCGGCGAGGAGGAGGACACCGCAGCCGCGCCGTCCGGTGCGCTGCGCGGCCCCCGACATCGTCTGGGACGCCTTGGACAGGCCCCGCCCGCCCGCTCCCAGGACCTTGGACATCCACGACCACGGCCCATACAGCAGGTAGTCCTTGCCCTGCGCGCGCGCCACCACCACCTCGCAGGCGCAGTGCACCGCCCACGCGAGGACGGAGAAAACGGCGAGGAGGCTGAACGACACCCACGACGACTTCTGGAGATGGAATCCGGCCGACGTGGTCCGAGGACCGTCCACGCCTCCGAACAGCGCATCGACGACGGCGCTTCCGAGCAGCCACAGGGCGAGCAGAGGGAGCGTCCAGAGGACGGCGCGGGTCATGGCCGCGCCGCGTCCTGCAAGACGCAGCCTTTCCTGTTCCGCCCACTGCGCGCGCAACGCCTCGTCCCGCCGTTCGGCGGCATGACGGTCCCGGGCCCGGGACTCGGTCTCCAGGACGGCCTCGGGTGCGGCCCGGACCACGGCGAGATGCCGCAGCGGATCATCGCCCGCTCCGTCGGCCAGCCAGGCGAACCACGGCACCGGCTCGGCCACCGCGGCGCGCGCGCTGGCCGAAGCGTCCGCGAGCAACCTGCGCGTCTCCGCGGGACGGGCCGCCAGGGCGAGCAGTGTGAAAAGGACGACAGGCGGGTCGTCGGCAGGACCGGGCGGGCCCGCGACCCGCACTCCCGCTCCGTCCGTCCCCGCGTCGGGCAGCCGCGCCGCCAGCCCGGGCGGTCCCGCGGCCTGGCCCCGCAGCCACCGCGCCAGGTCGTTCCAGGCCGCCACGTGGGCGCGCCACTGGTCACCGACCCGCGCAAGCTCGCCCGCGCCCTCGAACCCCGCCAGGACACGCAGCAGATCCTGCTCCCACAGGCCCCGGCCCAGCAGGCACGCGGTGCGGTGGTCGGGATGCCCGGGGTCGGCGGCCAGCGCGGCGAGACCCGGCAGGTCCTCCGCCGTCACCCTCCGGCCCAGGTAGTGCGGGGGCAGCGCCGGATCCAGCCACCGCACCAGATGCAGCAGCTTCACATCCGGCGGCAGGCGCGCCGTCAGATACCCGTCGATGAGCTCGATCCGGCCGTCGTCCTGGACGTCCGAGAGCCACTCCCGCAGGCTCCGCCACGCCTCGCCGGTCTCCCCGCGTCCGAAGAAGTAGAGCGCGGCATGCTCCCACTCCTCGACCAGCGCGCGCGCCAGCTCGGCGCGGTCGGCGTAGCGGCGTCCCTTGAACGGCAGCCCCGTGCCGGGGGGCGCGTGCGTCTCCTCGGCGACCGGCGGCGATCCTCCGTCCAGCCACTCGGTGACCTGCTCGGCGGCCCATCTGCGGCGCGGATCGCGCGCGAGCAGCCCCCGGCACAGCAGCCGCAGCCGCGGGTCGGCGACGTCGTCCGCCGGCACCGGACGCGTCGCGAGGTGGTCGACCACCACGGTCTCGCTGAGCCCGAGGAACGGCGCCCGCCCGGTCGCCAGCTCCCGGACGATCATCCCCAGCGACCACCAGTCACGGGCCGGCGACACCTGGCCGGACAGCGACTCCGGGGCGGCGTAGGCCAGCGTCCGCGACGACGACGCGAACACCACGCTCTGGTCCAGGACCTTGCTCAGCCCGAAGTCCGCGATGGCCACCCGCAACGGCGCCGTGGCCAGGACCAGCACGTTCTCCGGTTTGAGATCGCGGTGCACGATGCCGGCCCGGTGCAGCGCCGCCACCCCCGCCGCGAGCTGCGCCGCGATCTCCGCGACCGTCTCCGGCGGCAGCGGCCCCGCCATCAGCGCCCGGAGGTTGCCGTCCGGCGCGTACGCGGTGATCTCGTAGTCCCGGCCGTCGGCGTGCCCGGTCTCCAGGATCCGCAGCACGTGCGGGGAGTCGAGCCCGGGCAGCTTCTCCCACACCTCCCGGTCGGCGCGGTACCCGCGGCGGAAGATCTTCACCACGTACTCGTCCGCGCCGCCCGGCTCCCGCACCAGGAGCAGGTCGGACTCCGCGCCCTGGACCGGCAGCTCCGCGACCGCCTCGTACCGCTCGGCGAGCGCCGCGGGCAACCGCATCAGCGACCCGCCCGCCGCCTCCCCGTCCCGCCGGGTGGCCCCCGCGCCGCCCGGAGGCGCCTCCCGGGGCCCGGGCACCCGCGGATCCCGCCGCGTCGCCCCGGCATCGCGCCGCGTCTCGCGCGGGGGAGTCGTCCCGCCGTCCCCCGGCCCGCCGAATTCGCCCACCTGCCCGCCCGTCTAGATCTTGTCCTTGATGACCCGCAGATGCTCGGCCGTCTTGAACCGGACCACCACCGCCTCCAGGAAGATGCGGACGAGCAGCAGTTCCAACAGGCAGACGAGCGGTGTGGCGATGAGCACGACGACCCCCCATGCCCAGAAGTCGTCCCAGGTGGTCACCCACAATCCGAGCCCGAGGTCGAACAGGCACTGCAGGCTGATCAGCAGCAGGGCCACAACGTAGAAGAGCTTGACGAGCTTCGGCGTCACAAGATGATTGAAGTTGGCGTCGAGGAGCGCACCGATCAGCCCCTTGTCCGACCGCTCCACCGGTGCCCACTCCTGCGGCCCGCGTTGAGGCCCACCTTGGGGTCCACCTTGGGGTCCGCTCTGGGGGCTGCCGAGGAATCCACCCTGAGGGCCTGGGCCAGGGGGGTAGTTCGGTGGACGCTGGCCCGGGACGGGCTGGGGAGGTGCGTACGGGTCTCCCTGGGAGCCGTGCCCGGGAGGGCGCGGTGGGTGACCGGGGTTCGATGGGTGCGTCATCGCCGTCGCCTCCAGGGTGGGCCGCCTACGGGAAAACTCTAGAGCCTGGAACGCGCCTCGGCCCGCCTGTGGGCAAGGCCGTACCGGCGCGCCGCCGCGGGGTGCGGACCGTTATCCGCAGGGGCTCTTCCGGCCGGCCTTGACACCCCCTGCGACTTTGAGCGGGGGCGGGGTGAGGCGGACGCCGCCCGTCCCGATGGTGAGGCGCACGCCGTCCTTGGGGGCGCGGTCGTCCGGGATCAGGAGGGCATTGGGGACGATCCGGGCCAGCGCCGACGCCTGCGCCTCGGCGGCGGGGGCGTAGACGATGCGGCTCTCGGCCGCCGCAGGGCTCTTCTCGACCTTCGCGGCGACGTCGAAGCCCCGGCGGCCGAGCTGCCGGACGGTCCGCTCGACCAGCCGGGCGTCGCCGCCCGCGTCCACCACCGTCACCTTGACCTCGGCCGGCGCAGGTGGCTTCTGCTTCTGCGCGACCGGTTCGGCGGGCAGGTCGTCATCGTGCTGGATCGCCGCGAAGAGGGGCTTGGCCCGCTCCATGTCCCACTGGACGCGGTTCGGGTCGGCCGCGTACCCCTCGACCGGAACCGTCACGAACCGCACCTGCCCGGCGCTCATGCCCTTCAGGCCGTCCGCGAGCCTGCGCATCGTGGACAGGTCCAGCTCGTCGTCGGTCGTCATCGACTTCGTGGCCGCCTTCAGGAACTTGTAGGTCTTGGCCGGGTCGGTGAGCATCGAGCCGCCGGTGGCCTTGTCGACGACCGCCGCCATGAACCGCTGCTGCCGCTCGATGCGCTCAAGGTCGGAGCCGTTGCCGAGGGAGTAGCGGGCGCGGACGTACCCGAGGGCGTCCTCCCCCTTGACCGTCTGCTTGCCCGCCTTGAGGTGCAGTTCCGCGCGGGGGTCGTCGACGGGCCGGTCGAGGCAGATCTCCACGCCGCCGAGCGCGTCCACCATCCGCTTGAAACCGGAGAAGTCGATCTGGACGAAGTGGTCGATGTGAATGCCGGTCAGCGACTCCAGCGTCTTCCAGGTGCAGGTCGGGCCCGCGTAGGCGAACGCCGCGTTCAGCATCCCGAACTGCGCGGGGACGGTGCCGCCCTTCTCCTTCTCGCACTCGGGGATCTTCACCATCGAGTCGCGGGGGAAGCTGACGCCGACCGCCTGGTCGCGGTTGGGGGACAGGTGCAGCAGGATCGCGGTGTCGGACCGCGCCCCGGACATCCCGGCGGCGGCGCCGTACCTGGCGTTGTCGCCCTCGCGGGTGTCGGAGCCGATGAGCAGGACGTTCAGGCTCTTGTTGAGCTTCTTGGGACGGTTGGCGCCGAGGTGCCCGCCGACGTGCTTCTGGTCGATGCCGCCGACCAGGTCGCGGTAGAGCACGACCGCTCCCGCGCCCGCCAGGAGCAGCACGGCCGTCATGCCGATCGCGGTGCGCCGCAGGATCGTCCGGCGGCGGGTCCGACCGGCTCGCGGCGCCGCCGCCTCCGGCGCGGAGGTGACCTCTTCCAGAGCGGGGGTCGCCTCCGCCGGGTCGGGAATGACCTCCTCCGGCGCGGAGGTGCCCGCCGGTTCGTCGGCGGCGGTGTCCCCGGCGAGGTCGTCGCCGCTGGGGTCTTTGTCGCTCATCCGGTCCTGTCTGAGATGGGCCCTGGAGAGGGCACGTCGTCGGTCAGCACGGGGGTGTGGCCCCTCTCGTTGGATGCGCGGCGGGCCCGTTGTGTTGACACGCGTTCCGAAATCAATCGGCCGCGGTCACCGCGCGAGACGTCCAGACGGTCTCCGGGGTGCACCCGGACGGTTCCCGGAGGGCCACACTCGGCCACATGAAAGTCCTGGACTTTGTCGAATTCAGTGCTTTCCTGTCAATTGCCGGACGAGGGCTGTCGCGCTGGTCCCGGCCAGGGAAGGAAACCGTCGCGAAGGAGTCTGAATGCGCGTGCCCGGAAAGAGCCCGAATTCGATCTTCGCGCTGGGACGTTCATCGCCTTTACCGGCCGGATCGCTCGGGAGGCTCCGGGTTCCGCTGATGCCGCCGACCCTGCTCGTCGTCCTTTTCGTCATGGCTGTGGACATGCTCTTACCCACCCGTGCGCTGGCGGCCGGGGGAGAGACCGTCCTGTGCCAGTCGGGCAGTTACAGCTGCCTGTCGGGCACCGGTTACAGCGGGCAGAGCGTGTGGGGTTCATGGGGCCCCGGGCACAACTGTGTCAGCTACACAGCATATCGGCTGTCGGCGAACGGCGCGTCCAAACCCTGGGCGGGAGCGATCGGCAACGCGTCCGATTGGGACGAGAAGGCCCGCGGCGCGGGTGTCACCGTCGATGCCAATCCGGTGGTGGGTTCCATCGCACAGTGGGACGGCGGCTACGGCCATGTGGCCTATGTCGAGGTCGTCACCTCGGCGTACATCGAGATCAGCGAGGACTCCTACATCACCGATGCCTACGGGTACTCCTCACGGCGGCGGATCGAGCGGTCCGCCGCCAAATTCGCCTCGGCGGAGTTCATCCACGTTCGGGATTCTCCCACCGAGACGCAACAACAGCTCCCCGGCCAGGCTGGCGCGATCTCCGCTCTCCAGCACGGTTCACGCGTGAGCCTGCGCTGGGAGCGAACGCGGCCGACTACCAGGTGACGCGCAACGGGGTGGTCCTGGCCACCGTCACCGGGACGGGCTATCTGGATTCCCAGGCTTCGCCCGCGCAGGCGTACACCTATGCCGTCATCGCGCGGAACCAGAACGGCGTCGCCCCGCCGACGAGCCTCTTCGTGCAGACGACCACCGAGTCCGGAGACCGTGCCTACTTGCGCACCGGTAATGGCCCGGCGATGTGTGCGCGTGCGGGTATCGCGTCGTCGCAGGCGTTGGTGTGTCATGTGTTGACGGGTGGTGGGTGGGTCACGTCGAATGCGCCGCCGGGTGATTGGGGTTATGACTCTGATCGTTCGTGGGTGGCGAATGGTGATGGGAGTGTGTCGTATTGTCGGCGGGTGGGGGTTCCGGGGGATCAGGTTCGGTGTGACACGTTCAATGGTTCGGGTTGGACGTCGGTGACGTCGTCGCATCTGGACGTGGGTTATCCCGACGGCCGCGTTTTCCTGCCGACCGCCAATGGCCCGGCGATGTGTGCGCGTGCGGGTATCGCGTCGTCGCAGGCGTTGGTGTGTCATGTGTTGACGGGTGGTGGGTGGGTCACGTCGAATGCGCCGCCGGGTGATTGGGGTTATGACTCTGATCGTTCGTGGGTGGCGAATGGTGATGGGAGTGTGTCGTATTGTCGGCGGGTGGGGGTTCCGGGGGATCAGGTTCGGTGTGACACGTTCAATGGTTCGGGTTGGACGTCGGTGACGTCGTCGCATCTGGACGTGGGTTATCCCGACAACCGGGCTTTCCTGCCGACCGCCAATGGCCCGGCGATGTGTGCGCGTGCGGGTCTCGAGTCGTCGCAGACGCTGGTGTGCCATGTCCTGACCGGAAGTGGCTGGACGACCGTGAACGCGCCCGCCGGCGACTGGGGATATGCCGTCGACCGGGCATGGGTGCCCAACACCGATGGCACGGTGTCGTTCTGCCGCCGCGTCGGCGTGCCCGGTGACCAGGTCCGCTGTGACACCTTCAACGGCTCCGGGTGGACGTCGCTGACCTCCGCGCACCTCGACGTCGGCTATCCCGACAACCGGGCGTTCGTGGCGACCGGCGACGGACCCGCGATGTGCGGGCGTGCGGGGATTCCGTCCTCGCAGACGCTGGTGTGCCATGTCCTGACCGGGAACGGCTGGACGACTGCCAACGCGCCCGCCGGCGACTGGGGGTATGACTCCGACCGGGGCTGGCTCGCCAACGCCAACGGCACGGTGTCGTTCTGCCGCCGCGTCGGCGTGCCCGGTGACCAGGTCCGCTGTGACAGCTTCAACGGCTCCGGGTGGACGTCGCTGACCTCCGCGCACCTCGACGTCGGTTATCCCGACGCCTACTGATCACACCCGCGGAGCAACCACCCTGTCTCGCCCGGACGGCGAGGCGGGGTGGCTTTGTGGGTGAGCCGCCATCATGATCGTGATTACTCTGCGTGATGGTCGTGTGGCGGGTCGGCGGGGGGTGCGGGTCATGCCTGGGAACGCTCGTCTCGATTCCGTTCGGCCATAACGACTGGTTATGGAAGCCGGGCGGTGCGGGGGGCGGTTTCGGGTCTAAAGTCTGTGGTCAGGGTCACATGCAGGTCTGCTTGTTATGTATGTCACAGCGCCCGGCAGGTGGCGTAGGGTCGCTTCGCTGGAAGCGCACACGAGGCGTCACCGCCCGCATGCGGCAGGCCCCGGCCGAGGCGCGACGGCCGCATGGGTGCGCTCGGACCCGTGGTACGGGGACACGACGACCCGAGCTCAGGAGAGCGATCGATGAGCACTGTGGAGGCGCCGGCCAAATCGCGCGCCCAGATCAAGGAACGCACGCTCCGGAAGGACAACTGGCGCCTCTATCCGATCACCACGTTCGTGATCTTCACGGCGTGGGTGGTCTACGCGACCGTCCGGGCGTTCTGGGGTTCCGCCTTCTACGTCCCGGAGTACCACTATCTGACGCCGTTCTACTCGCCGTGCCTGAACGAGATCTGCAACAACGTCACGGTGGACGGGCACACCGGCGACGCGGCGGAGTTCGGCACGTTCCTCCCGGCCGGGACGAGGGGCTGGATCCCCTTCGCGGCGATCTCGCTGCCGTTCCTGCTGCTGTTCCGGCTGACCTGCTACTACTACCGCAAGGCGTACTACAGGTCGTTCTGGGCGGCGCCCACCGCGTGCGCGGTGCGGGAGCCGCACGCCAAGTACACCGGGGAGCGCCGTTTCCCGCTGATCGGCCAGAACCTGCACCGCTACTTCTGGATGGCCGCCTTCCTCATCTCCCTCATCAACACGTGGGACGCGGTCCGCGCCTTCCACGGGAAGGACGGCGGTTTCGGCATCGGGCTCGGAACCGTCATCCTGGTCGCGAACGTGGTGCTGCTCTGGCTGTACACGCTGTCGTGCCACTCGTGCCGGCACATCGTCGGCGGGCGGTTGAAGAACTTCTCCAAGCACCCCGTCCGGTACCGGATGTGGGGATGGGTGTCCAAGATCAACCAGCGGCACGGCATGTACGCCCTGATCACGCTGGGGTCGCTGGTGGCGGCCGATCTGTACGTCGCGCTGGTGGCCGGCGGCACCATCTCCGACCTGCGCATCGTCAACTGAGGCCAAGGGATCATGACTGAGATCGAGAGGCACGCCTACGACGTCGTGGTGATCGGCGCCGGCGGCGCCGGGCTGCGGGCGGCGATCGAGGCCCGCCTCCAGGGCAAGAAGACGGCGGTCATCTCCAAATCGCTGTTCGGCAAGGCGCACACGGTGATGGCCGAGGGCGGCGCCGCCGCGGCGATGGGGAACGTCAACCCCAACGACAACTGGCAGGTGCACTTCCGCGACACCATGCGCGGCGGCAAGTTCCTGAACAACTGGCGGATGGCCGAGCTGCACGCCAAGGAGGCGCCCGACCGTGTCTGGGAGCTGGAGCACTGGGGCGCGCTGTTCGACCGCACCAAGGACGGCAAGATCAGCCAGCGCAACTTCGGCGGGCACGAGTACCCGCGGCTGGCGCATGTCGGCGACCGGACGGGCCTGGAGCTGATCCGCACCGCGCAGCAGAAGATCGTCGCGCTGCAGCAGGAGGACCACCGCGACCACGGCGACTACGACGCCCGGCTCAAGGTGTGGGCGGAGACGACGGTCACGCGGCTGCTGAAGGACGGCGACCGCATCTGCGGCGCGTTCGCCTACGTCCGCGAGACCGGGAAGTTCGTGGTGTTCGAGGCGCCGGCGGTGGTGCTGGCCACCGGCGGCATCGGCAAGGCGTTCAAGGTCACGTCGAACTCCTGGGAGTACACCGGCGACGGGCACTCGCTGGCCCTGCTGGCGGGCGCGACGCTGCTGAACATGGAGTTCGTGCAGTTCCACCCCACCGGGATGGTCTGGCCGCCGTCCGTCAAGGGCATCCTCGTGACCGAGTCGGTGCGCGGTGACCGGGGCGTCCTCAAGAACTCCGACGGCAAGCGCTTCATGTTCGAGTACATCCCCGAGGTGTTCAAGTCCCAGTACGCGACCACCGAGGAGGAGGGCGACCGCTGGTACGACGACCCGGACAACAACAAGCGGCCGCCCGAGCTGCTGCCCCGCGACGAGGTCGCCCGGGCCATCAACTCCGAGGTCAAGGCCGGTCGCGGATCGCCGCACGGCGGTGTGTTCCTCACCGTCGTCGACCGCATGCCGGGCGGCGCCGCCGAGATCGTCCAGCGGCTCCCGTCGATGCACCACCAGTTCAAGGAGCTGGCGGACGTCGACATCACCAAGGAGGCCATGGAGGTCGGCCCGACCTGCCACTACGTCATGGGCGGCGTCGAGGTCGACCCGGACACGGCGGCGGCGCTGGTCCCGGGGCTGTTCGCCGCGGGCGAGGTCGCGGGCGGCATGCACGGCTCGAACCGGCTCGGCGGCAACTCGCTGACCGACCTGCTCGTGTTCGGGCGGCGGGCCGGGCTCGGCGCGTCCGAGTACGTCGACTCGCTGGCCGAACGTCCCGTGGTGTCGGACGAGACGGTCCAGGCCGCGGCGGACGAGGCGCTGGCCCCGTTCGCGCGCAAGGGCGGCGAGAACCCCTACGCCGTCCACGCCGAGCTCCAGCAGACGATGAACGACCTGGTCGGCATCATCCGCAAGGAGGGTGAGCTGGAGCAGGCCCTGGAGTCCCTGGACAAGCTCCGCGACCGCGTCGCGAACGTCGGCGTCGAGCCCGTCGCGGTCAACGACGGCCGGGGCTACCACCCGGGCTGGCACCTCGCGCTGGACCTGCGCAACATGCTGATCGTGTCGGAGGCCATCGCCAAGGCCGCGCTGGAGCGGCAGGAGAGCCGCGGCGGCCACACCCGCGACGACTATCCGGGCATGTCGCCGGAATGGCGCAAGGTCAACCTCGTCTGCCGGCTGGCCGGCGACCCCTCCTCGCCGCGGGTCGAGCTCAGGCGGCAGCCCATGGAGCCGATGCGGGACGACCTGATCAGGCTGTTCGAGGGCGACGAGCTGAAGAAGTACCTCACCGCCGAGGAACTGCCCGCCCAGGTGGCGGGGAAGCAGGAGGGCGACCGATGAGCTACGAGGCCAAGTTCCGGGTCTGGCGCGGCGACGAGGGCGACGGCGAGCTCAAGGACTACGCCGTCGAGGTGAACGAGGGCGAGGTCGTCCTCGACATCATCCACCGGCTGCAGGCCACGCAGGCGCCCGACCTCGCCGTCCGGTGGAACTGCAAGGCCGGCAAGTGCGGATCGTGCTCGGCGGAGATCAACGGCCTGCCGCGGCTGCTGTGCATGACGCGGATGTCGACGTTCGAGCCGGACGAGACCATCACGGTCACGCCCGTCCGCACGTTCCCGGTGATCCGCGACCTCGTCACGGACGTGTCGTTCAACTACGAGAAGGCGCGGCAGATCCCCTCGTTCGACCCGGGAGACGTGCAGCCGGGCGAGTTCCGCATGCAGCAGGTGGACGTCGAGCGCTCGCAGGAGTTCCGCAAGTGCATCGAGTGCTTCCTGTGCAACAACGTCTGCCACGTGATCCGCGACCACGAGGAGAACAAGCCCGGCTTCGCGGGCCCGCGCTTCCTCATGCGGATCGCCGAGCTGGAGATGCACCCGGCGGACGCCGCGGACCGGCGTGAGATCGCGCAGGAGGACCACGGCCTCGGCTTCTGCAACATCACCAAGTGCTGCACCGAGGTCTGCCCCGAGCACATCAAGATCACCGACAACGCCCTCATCCCGATGAAGGAGCGCGTGGTGGGCCGCCGCTACGACCCGGTGGTCTGGCTCGGCAGCAAGCTGGGCATCGTCAAGAAGGGCCAGGACACCCCGTCCGCCTGATTCCCCGATCACGACCCGACGCCCCCCTGCGCGCTGCGCCGGGGGGCGCCGGTGTTCCGGGGGACGACGCGATGAGTTCCAGCGGGGCGGCCGGTCTGTATGAGGGACGGCACATCGACGACCCAGGGGGAGAGCCGTGACGCAGACGACGAGGGGCGCCGTGCCCGAGATCGGCAGCGTGCTGCTGGCCAGCGCGGAGCCCGGCCGGTTGCGCGCCTGGTACGAGACGGCGTTCGGGGTGACCGCCGACATGGACGGGTTCCTGCGCCTGGGCGGAGTCGGGCTGCTCGTGGACGGGCGCGACGACGTGGCGGGCAAGGCGGTGGAACCGTCGCGGGTGATCCTCAACTTCCACGTCGACGACGCGCGCAGCGTGGCGCGGCACCTCGACGCGATGGGGGTGGCGTGGCTGGCCCCGCTGGAGTACCGGGACCAGGCGGGGGCCTGGTTCGGGACGGTCATCGACCCGGACGGCAACCACGTCCAGATCATCGAGCTGACGGACGCCTACTGGGTGGCGCGCCAGGAGCGTGCCGAGCGTGCCGAGCAGGCCGAGCGCGTCGAGCAGGCCGAGGGCGCGGCGCGTGGTGAGGGACGGCAGGACGCGTGGTCGCTCGCGGACGCCTCGGTCTCGTCCCGGCTGCCTGCGCAGGATCTCGACCGCGCGAGGCGGTTCTACGCCGAGAAACTGGGACTGGAGCCGGTGGAGACACGGCCCGGCGGGTTGCGTTACGAGACCCGCAGTGGCGGCTTCTCGGTGTTCCAGTCGGCGGGACGGCCGTCCGGCGGGCACACCCAGATGGGCTGGCGTGTCGACGACATCGAGGCGGCGGTCGCGGAGATGCGGCGGCGCGGGGTGGTCTTCGAGGACGTGGACGTCCCCGGCCTGCGCACCGTGGACGGGATCGCCGAGGTCACCGGGAACTACCCGTCCGCCGGTGGACGAGGCGAACGGGCCGCATGGTTCCGTGACAGCGAAGGCAACCTGCACGGCATCGGCCAGCCCATTCTCGGGACCGGCCAGGACGGCTAGGGGCGCGGACGGTGTCGGGACACCACAGCGGGCGGCGCGCCCCCGGACCGCCGCCCGCCGTACCGCCGTTCCCCAATGAACGCCGTGGCCGCTGGGCGACCTCTCGGCCGCACACGCCGGGTCCAACCTTCGCGCACCTCTAGGACGGCGAACAGGGAGAAGTGCACACAACGCGTGACGCATTCGTGATTCCTCACCGGGTGACACATGGAACCTCGTTCCCTTTAGCGTGGGGGACATGAGCGCCCTTGAACCGGGCTCGTTCCTCGCCGAACTCACTCCGGCGGAACGCGTCGAGCTGGAATCACGCGGTCGCGTCCGTGACTTCGACCGGGGGGAGACACTGTTCATCGAAGGGGAGCAGTCCAGCTGGATCGCCGTCCTGCTCAAAGGGCGGGTCAAGGCGTTCTCCTACCGTGAGCACGGCGGGGAGGCGCTGCTGGCGGTGCGCGGGCCCGGCGCGCTGCTGGGGGAGCTCGCCGCCATCGACGGGTTCCCCCGTTCGGCGACGGTCGCGGCGCTGGAGCCGGCGCAGGCGCTCGCCGTGACGGCCGAGGAGTTCATGGCGTTCCTCCAGGCGCATGGGCGCGTGTCCATCCTCATCATGCGGACGCTGTGCCAGCGCTGGCGCGACGCCGACCGCAAACGTGTCGAGTTCGGCATGTTCGACGCGACCGGACGCGTGGCGCAGCGGCTCGTGGAACTGGCCGAGCGGTTCGGCGTGCCGTACGAGCGGCACGGCGCGGCGGGCGGCGGCGTGGCCGGCGCGGGCCCGGCGGGCGGCGGGGGTCCGGCGGGCGGCGGGGGCCTGGCGGGCGGCGGCGTGAACGGGCAGGCGGGGGCGGATCCGGCCGGTCAGAGCGTCCGCATCACGCTGAACCTGTCGCAGGAGGAGCTGGCGGGCTGGGTGGGGGCGTCGCGGGAGGCCGTCAGCAAGGCGCTGCGCACGCTCCGCCGCCACGGGTGGATCGAGACGGGACGGCGGCGCGTCATCGTCCACGACCTCCAGGCCCTCCGGCGGCACGCCAAGTGATCCCCGGCGCGGGGGGCTGAACAGCCCGAACGGGACGGGCGGCTACAAGCGGCCCGAAGCGTGACCCGTACTCTGTGCAGGATGCAGTTGCAGCAGCTCGCCTACTTCGTCGCGGTCGCGGAGGTACGCCACTTCACCCAGGCCGCCGAGCTGCTGCATGTGGCGCAGCCGTCGCTGTCCAAGCAGATCCGCGCCCTGGAGACCGAGCTGAACGTCTCCCTCTTCAGCCGCGCCAGGGGGAACATCACGCTGACCCCGGCGGGGGAGGCGCTGCTGCCGCTGGCCAAGCGGATCCTCGCCGACGTCGACACCGCGCGGGTGGAGGTGCAGGAGCTGGCCGGGCTCAGGCGCGGGCGGGTGCGCCTCGGCGCGACGCCGTCCCTGTGCGCGGGGCTGCTGGCCGACGTCCTGCGGCGCTTCCACGACGCCTACCCGGGAATCCAGCTGCTGGTCGAGGAGGGCGGCTCGCGCGACCTCGTCCGGGAGCTGACCCGCGGTTCGCTGGACATGGCCCTGGTGATCCTGCCGCTGCACGGGGATCCGCCGCTGGACACCACCCCGATACTGCGCGAGTACCTCGTGGTCGCCTCGCCCGCCGGTCCGGGCGTGGGCGAGCGGGCGTCCAGGGCCGCGCATGTGCCCCGCCGGTCGTTCCTGCGCATCGAGGACCTGCGGAACCGTCCGCTGGTGATGTTCCGGCCCGGCTACGACCTGCGCGAAGCGACCATCAGCGCGTGCAGGGCGGCCGGTTTCGAGCCGAAGTTCGCCGTGGAGGGCGGCGAGATGGACGCCGTGCTGCGGTTCGTCGAGGCGGGCCTCGGGATCGCGGTCGTCCCGAGCATGGTCCTCGCCGGGCGGCCCGGGCTGCGCGGGACCCCTCTCGTCCTGGACGGTGAGGACGAGGCGACGCGGCGCCACCACGGCCCGGGCCTGCTCCGGACGATCGCGCTGGCCCACCGCAAGGACGTGGAGCTGACCCACGCGGCGCGCGCCTTCCAGGACACTCTGGAGACGTTCCTCGTCGAGGCGGGTCTTGCGGGAAGCCTCCCGGCAGGGGTCGAGAACCTCGTCAACGCCTGAGGCGGTCAGGCGCCGGTGGGCTCGGGCACTTTCGGACGTGCCGCCGGAGCGCGCGCTATCGACATCGACATCCCGGCGGCGAACAGGCACAGCACCCCGGCACCCCACCAGGCCAGCGTGTACGAGCCGAGCGAGGTGCGCAGGAGCCCCGCGGCCGCCGCCGCGGCCGCCGCGCCCAGCTGGTGGGACGCGAAGATCCAGCCGAACACGATCGTGCCCGCGGACGGCCCGAACACCTCACGCGCCAGCGCGATCGTGGGCGGGACGGTCGCGACCCAGTCCAGGCCATAGAAGATGACGAAGACGAGCATGCTCGGGTGCGGCGAGTCGGCGAACAGCGCCGGCAGGACGAGCAGTGACAGGCCGCGCAGGGCGTAGTACCAGCCGAGCAGGACGCGGCTGTCGAGCCGGTCGGTGAACCACCCGGACGCCACCGTCCCGGCGATGTCGAACACCCCGACCAGGGCGAGCAGGCCGGCGGCGGTCGTCTCCGG
This sequence comes from Actinomadura graeca, assembly GCF_019175365.1. Classification (NCBI taxonomy): domain Bacteria; kingdom Bacillati; phylum Actinomycetota; class Actinomycetes; order Streptosporangiales; family Thermomonosporaceae; genus Actinomadura; species Actinomadura graeca. The sequence continues at coordinate 6,599,044 of NZ_CP059572.1, forward strand.
CATCCCGTGGTCGTGCGCGGCGGGGATGAAATGGGTGCCGACGAGGCCGTTCGTCGAGGCCCCGCAGATGAAGAACCCGCCGGCGAGGAGCCAGAACGCCTTCGTCCGCCAGGCCCCGGTGAGCGCGCGGAGGGCCGTGCGGGCGGCGTCGCCGGTGCGCGGCGGGTCGGGTTCCGCCTGCGCGGCGCCGTAGGGCAGGAGGCCCACGTCCGAGGGGCGCTCACGCATGACCAGCACGACCAGCGGCACCACCAGGAGCGCGGCGGCCGCGACCGTCAGTGAGGCGGGCCGCCACCCGTGCGCGTCCGTGAGCCACGCCAGCAGCGGGAGGAACACCAGCTGCCCGGCGGCGCCGCCCGCCGTCAGGACGCCGATGACGAGGCCGCGGTGCCGCACGAACCACCGGCCCGCCACGGTCGCGGCGAACACCATCGCCATGGACCCGGTCCCGAGGCCCACCAGCACGCCCCAGCACAGGACGAGCTGCCAGCTCGCCGACATGAACACGGTCAGCCCGCTCCCCGCCGCCACGAGCGTCAGCGCTGCGGCGGTGACGCGGCGGACGCCGAACCGGTCCATCAGGGCCGCCGCGAACGGCGCGGTCAGCCCGTACAGGACGAGGTTGACCGAGACGGCCGCCGACGTCGTGGCCCGCGACCAGCCGAACTCGTCCTGGAGCGGCACCATGAGGACGCCGGGCGTCGCCCGGAACCCCGCCGCGCCGACCAGGGCGACGAACGCGACGGCGGCCACCGGCCACGCGCGGTGCGGATGAGGGATTCTGATCACCCGGTCAGCCTGCGGGACGTCCTGTTCGGCGAAAAGTGAGCTGGATGTCAACCTTCGTGAGGATCTGGCCATCGGGGTCCGGATACGCGAAGGCCGTCACGGCGGGATGGGCCGTTCGTGGTGATCTCCGCCCGGCGCGCGATGTACGGTTCGTACGACGGGACGGCCGAGGGGAGGGCGGGTGTGAACAGCCGCACCTCCCGGCAGCGGCGTCTGCTGACGCTGCTGGCGGGCTTCTTCGGCCTCGCCGTCACCGCGACGCTCTCGATCGTCCCCGGCTCCGGCGTCGCCGAGGTGATCCGCGCCGGGACCGCCGCCGCGGCCAACGGCGCGGGGAGCAGGGAGGCCGCCGCCAGGGCGGCCGTGAACCGGGACCGCCGCGCGACGGCCGTCTGGAACCGCTGGACCGCGGCCGACGCCGCCTACCTGTGGCACCGGTACGGGCCGTCCCCCGACGCGAAACCGCTCTCCCACACCGGGGCACATGCCCAGCATGCCGTCCTGCCTGCGGGTACTTCTTCTCCCGGCCGCGGGACGCGTCCGGCCTTCGCCGCGGCACCGTGCGCGGTGCCGCCGAAGTCGGCTCACCTGTCCGCCGTCCAGGTCCGAGGGCCTCCCACCATCACGGGTTCCTGACGTTCACAGTCATCAGCCGCGACGTCCCGCGGACGCTGCGGCATGCCCGTATGGAGGCTTGTCATTCACCGCATCGCCACGCGGCGGGCGTCCTCGACGCCCGCCCGGATTCAGCCCGCCCGGATTCAGTCCGCCCGTATTCAGCCCGCCCGGATTCAGCTCACCCACATCCAGCCCGCCCGCGACCTTCCGGCGCCGGAGGCCCTCGATACCGACCTGGACGCGGCGTGCTGACCGCGTTCGCGCGGGCCGTCCGCACACCCGACCTGCGCAAGAAGCTGCTGTTCACGCTGTTCATCGTCGTCGTGTTCCGCGTCGGCCAGAACCTTCCCGCGCCGAACGTGGACGTCCGGGCCGTCAAGGAGGCGTCGGACGCGGCCAAGGAGGGCGACCAGCTCTACGGCCTGCTCGACTTGTTCAGCGGCGGCGCGCTGCTGAAGCTGTCGGTGTTCGCGCTGGGCGTGTACCCCTACATCACCGCGAGCATCATCCTTCAGCTGCTGACGGTCGTGGTCCCCCGCCTGGAGGCGCTCAAGAAGGAGGGGCAGTCCGGCACCACGAAGATCACCCAGTACACCCGTTACCTGACCGTCGCGCTGGCGGTCCTGCAGGCCGCGAGCATCGTCGCGATGGCGTCCAGCGGGCAGCTGTTCCGGTCGTCCGGGGACGTCCTCCACGACGACGGCGTCTTCCCGATCGGCACGATGGTGATCTGCATGGTCGCCGGGACGGCCGTCACGATGTGGCTGGGCGAGCTGGTCACCGAGCGCGGGGTCGGCAACGGCATGTCGATCCTGATCTTCACCCAGGTGGTCGCCGTCTTCCCCGGCCAGCTGTGGGGCATCTACCAGACCAAGCACGGGTTCGTCTTCACGCTGGTCGTCCTCGTGGGCCTGGCCATCATGGCGGGGGTCGTGTTCGTCGAACAGGCCCAGCGCCGGATCCCCGTCCAGTACGCGAAGAGGATGGTGGGACGCCGGATGTATGGCGGTACGTCCACCTACATCCCGCTGAAGGTGACCAGGCGGGCATCATCCCGGTGATCTTCGCCTCGTCGCTGCTGTACCTTCCCGTGCTGGCCACGCAGCTGTGGCCGGACGTCACGTGGCTCCAGCGAACGCAGCCCTACCTCCAGCAGGCCGACCCCTGGCACATGGCCGCGTTCTTCACGCTCATCGTGTTCTTCACCTACTTCTACGTCGCGATCACATTCAACCCGGCGGAGGTCTCCGACACCATGAGGAAGTACGGCGGATTCGTGCCGGGCGTCCGCCCCGGGCGTCCGACCGCCGAGTACCTCGACCACGTCCTCACCCGGATCACCACGCCCGGCGCCGTGTACCTCGGCCTCGTCGCGCTCGTCCCCATGGTGTCGCTCGCGCTGCTGGACGTCGGCGACCAGTTCCCCTTCGGCGGGACGGCCATCCTCATCGTCGTCGGCGTGGGCCTCGACACCGTCAAGCAGGTCGAGAGCCGGTTGCAGCAACGCAACTACAAGGGGTTCCTCGCCTGAGCACGCGAAGGCCCCGCCCGGACGACGGCCGGGCGGGGCCTCAGGAGCGGGGCCTCAGGAGCGGGGCCGTGCGCGGGCTACTTCTTCTTCCCGCCCGCGGTGGCCTTCAGGTAGTCGTGGTTCAGGCGGCCGATGACGTCCAGCGGGATGCCCTTCGGGCACGCGACGGTGCACTCGCCGGTGTTGGTGCAGCCGCCGAAGCCCTCGCCGTCGTGGGTGTCGAGCATGGACACGACCCGGTCCCAGCGTTCCGGCTGGCCCTGCGGCACCAGCCCGAGGTGGGTGACCTTGGCGCCGAGGAACAGGGCGGCGGAGCCGTTGGGGCACGCCGCGACGCAGGCGCCGCAGCCGATGCACTCGGCGGCCTCGAAGGCGGCGTCGGCGTCCGGCTTGGGGACGGGCGTGGAGTGCGCCTCCGGGGCGGTGCCGGTCGGCGCGGTGATGAACCCGCCCGACTGGATGATCCGGTCGAACGCGGACCGGTCCACGACCAGGTCCTTCACGACCGGGAACGCGCGGGCCCGCCACGGCTCGACGTCGATGACCTCGCCGTCCTTGAACTTGCGCATGTGCAGCTGGCAGGTGGTCGTGGCGCGCTCGGGGCCGTGCGGGGTGCCGTTGATGACCAGGGAGCACATGCCGCAGATGCCCTCGCGGCAGTCGTGGTCGAAGGCCACCGGCTCCTCGCCCGAGGCGATGAGCCTCTCGTTGAGGACGTCCAGCATCTCCAGGAAGGAGGCGTCGGGGGAGATGTCGGCGAGCTTGTACTCGACCATCGCGCCCTTGTCCCGGGGGCCGCTCTGGCGCCAGACGCGCAGTGTGAGCTTCATGATTACTTGTACGACCTCTGAGTCGGCTTGACGTATTCGAAGTCCAGGTCCTCCTTGTGGAGGACGGGCTGCTCGCCCTCCCCGGCCCACTCCCAGGCGGCGACGTAGCCGAAGCGGTCGTCGTCGCGCTTGGCCTCGCCGTCCTCGTCCTGGCTCTCGGCCCGGAAGTGGCCGCCGCACGACTCGGTGCGGTGCAGCGCGTCGATGACCATCAGCTCGCCGAGCTCCAGGAAGTCGGCGACGCGGCCGGCCTTCTCCAGCTGCTGGTTGAGCTCCTCGCCCTTGCCGGTGACCTTGACGCGCGTCCAGAACTCGGCGCGCAGCTCGGGGATGAGGGTGAGCGCCTTGCGCAGGCCCTCCTCGGTGCGCTCCATGCCGCAGTACTCCCACATGATGTGGCCGAGCTCGCGGTGGAAGGAGTCGACGGACCGGTCGCCGTCGATGGACAGCAGCCGCTCGATCTGGGACGTGACGCGGGTCTCGGCCTCGGCGACCGCGGTGCCGGCGACCGGCGGGAGGTCGTTGCGGGCGATGTAATCGCCGATGGTGTTGGGCAGGACGAAGTAGCCGTCCGCGAGGCCCTGCATCAGGGCCGACGCGCCGAGCCTGTTCGCGCCGTGGTCGGAGAAGTTCGCCTCGCCGATCACGAACAGGCCGGGGATGTTCGACTGAAGGTCGTAGTCCACCCACAGCCCGCCCATCGTGTAGTGGACGGCCGGGTAGATGCGCATCGGCGTGTCGTAGGGGTTCTCGCCGGTGATGCGCTCGTACATCTCGAAGAGGTTGCCGTACTTGGCCTCGACCGTGCCGCGGCCGAGCCGCGCGATCGCGTCGGCGAAGTCCAGGTAGACGCCGAGGCCGCCGGGACCGACGCCGCGTCCCTCGTCGCAGACGTTCTTGGCGGCGCGGGAGGCGATGTCGCGGGGGACGAGGTTGCCGAACGACGGGTAGATGCGCTCCAGGTAGTAGTCGCGCTCGTCCTCGGGGATGTCGGACGGGCGCCGCCCGTCGCCGCCCTTCTTCGGCACCCACACGCGGCCGTCGTTGCGCAGCGACTCCGACATCAGCGTGAGCTTGGACTGGTGGTCGCCGCTGACGGGGATGCAGGTCGGGTGGATCTGGGTGTAGCAGGGGTTGGCGAACAGGGCGCCGTGCCGGTGCGCGCGCCAGGACGCGGTGACGTTCGAGCCCATCGCGTTCGTGGACAGGAAGTACACGTTGCCGTAGCCGCCGGACGCCAGCACGACCGCGTCCGCCGTGTAGTGCTTGATCTCGCCGTTGATCAGGTTCCGGACGACGACGCCGCGCGCCCGTCCGTCCTCCATGATCAGGTCGAGCATCTCGTGCCGCGGGTACAGCTCGACGTTGCCGGCCTCGACCTGCCGCATCAGGGCCTGGTAGGCGCCGAGGAGGAGCTGCTGCCCCGTCTGGCCGCGGGCGTAGAAGGTGCGGGAGACCTGCGTCCCGCCGAAGGAGCGGTTGTCGAGGAGGCCGCCGTACTCGCGGGCGAACGGCACGCCCTGTGCGACGCACTGGTCGATGATCTGCGTGGAGATCTCGGCGAGCCGGTGCACGTTGGACTCGCGGGCGCGGAAGTCGCCGCCCTTGACCGTGTCGTAGAACAGCCGGTGCACGCTGTCGCCGTCGTTGCGGTAGTTCTTCGCGGCGTTGATGCCGCCCTGCGCGGCGATCGAGTGGGCGCGGCGCGGGCTGTCCTGGAAGCAGAACTGCTGGACGTGGTAGCCGGCCTCGCCGAGGGTCGCGCCGGCCGAGCCGCCCGCGAGCCCCGTGCCGATGATGATGATCTTCTTCTTGCGCTTGTTGGCCGGGTTGACGAGTTTGGCCTCGAACTTGCGCCTCGTCCAGCGGTCCTCGATCGGGCCGGAGGGCGCCTTGGTGTCGGCGATCGGACCGCCGGACCTGTAGAAGTCGTCGTTCATGGTCAGCTCACCCACCCGAACGTGATGGACAGGGGGACGGAGACGAAGCCGAGCGTCACCACCGAGGCGACGGTCCCGGCGAGGGCCCGCAGGGTGCGTTCGCTGCGCGGGGTGCGCAGGCCGAGCGTCTGGAACGCGCTCCAGATGCCGTGCCGCAGGTGCAGGCCGACGAGCAGCAGCGCGATGACGTACCAGAGCGTGATGTACCAGCGGGACGGGTCGAAGTCGGCGACCATCCGGTCGTAGGGGGTGGCGTCGGCGCCCTTGGGGTTCACCACGAAGAAGGTGAGGTCCAGCAGGTGCCAGACGACGTAGACGGCGATGATGACGCCGCCGTACCGCATGGTGTGGGTGGCGTAGCCCTGGGCGTGGGACTTCTTCTTCGCCTGGTACTTCACGGGCCGGGCGGCGGAGGCGCGGCGGGCGAGCGACACCGCCGACCACATGTGCAGGATGATCGAGACGCCGAGCACGACCTCGACCAGCGTCAGGACGGTGCGGTGCGGTACCGCGGGCTCCCCGATCGTCCGCAGCCAGTGCGCGTAGTGGTTGAAGTCCTCCGCCCCGAGGAAGATCTTCAGGTTCCCGACCATGTGCGCGACCAGGTACAACACGAGGACTCCGCCGGTCACGGCCATGACGGCCTTCTTCCCGACGGTCGATCGGTAGATCGCAGGTATCGCTATAGACACACCGCGCACGCTACGTCTACCTGGGGAAAGAGTTCCAAGTCATCAGGGCACTCGTTTCGATAGCCGCAGGCTATGAAGCGAGCGGCCGGGGCCTGCGGGCCGTCACGGGCCGGACACGAAAGTGAGTGACCTCATACCGACTCTGGGAACCGCCCACCCAGTGACACACCCGACATTGACCCGTTCGGGGGGCGGTCCGAACCCGCGATCGGCCCGCCGGAGGAGCGACCAGCCCCCGCCGGAGGAGCGGCCAGGCCGGTGGCCGCGGGTCAGGCCCGCCGGGACAGGAGCAGGACGGCGAGGTCGTCGGTGAGGGCGTCGCCGTTGAGGCGCTCCACCTCGGTGACCAGCTCGTCGATGAGGGACCGGCCGGTCGCGCCCCTGGCGCGGGCGCCGCGGGCCAGCCGGACCAGCCCGTCGGTGCCGAGCCGCGCCGAGCCCCGCCCGACGCGGCCCTCGATCAGGCCGTCGGTGTAGAGCATCAGACCCCAGGACTCGCCGAGGTCGATCTCGGTCGTCGGCCATTCGGCGGAGGGCACCAGGCCGAGCGCCGGGCCGTGTGCGTACTCGGGCAGCGCCGCGACCTCGCCGCCGCCGTTGCCGGGACGCTCCCGGAACAGCAGCGGCGCCGGGTGGCCGGCCAGGTGCATCCGGGCCGTCCGCCGCGACGGCGCGATGGTGATCATGCAGAGGGTGGTGAAGATCTCCTCGCTGCGCCGCTCGTGGCCGAGGACGGTGTCGAGGGTGCCGAGCAGCTGCTCGCCGGTGTGCCCGGCCAGCACGAGCGTCCGCCACGCCATCCGGAGCTGGACGCCGAGCGCCGCCTCGTCCGGGCCGTGGCCGCACACGTCGCCGATCATCAGGTGGACGGCGCCGCCCTCGGTCTGCACGGTGTCGTAGAAGTCGCCGCCGAGCAGCGCCCGCCGCCGGCCGGGCCGGTAGCGGGTGTGGTGCCGCAGCGACGGGTCGTCGATCAGCGGGACCGGCAGCAGCCCGCGCTCCAGCCGCGCGTTCTCCCGGCCGAGGATGCGCGCCTCCACCAGCCGCCGCTCGGTCTCCTCGGCGCGCTTGCGCTCGATGGAGTAGCGGATGGCGCGGGCGAGAAGGGGGCCGTCCACCTCCTGCTTGACCAGGTAGTCCTCGGCGCCCGCGGCGACGGCCCGCACGCCGAGGTGCGCGTCGTCCAGCCCGGTGAGCACGACGACGGCGGCGGGGCCGGACATGGCCAGCACGTGCCGCAGCCCGTCCAGCCGGTCGATCCCGGGGGTGGACAGGTCCACGATGATGCACTGGGTGCGCCGGGTCAGCCTGCGCCTGGCGGCGGTGAGGTCGGCCGCGACGGTGATCTGGATGTCCAGGCCGCTGTCGGCGAGCATCTTCTCGACCATGAGGACGTCGGCGGGGTCGTCGTCGATGAGGAGCAGGTCGATCATGTCCTCTGCCCCTGGCGCGAGGGAATGCGTCTGGTGACTCGTTGTGCTCACAAGGCTTCCGGAAGTCGGGGCTGGCGACGGCATGGCAACGGCACTGGCAACGGCCGGACCGTTCCGGTTTATTCCTGCGCGCAGGAATGGGAGGACCGGACCGCGCCGGGGCAGCGGCGTCTGCCTAGCCGCCAGGTTCCCGGCTCAAGGAGCGTGAGGCTTCGCTCCATACGCTCCGACCTTAGCGCCTCCTCTCGGCCCCCCGCACCCCCCTCGACTGCCATCCCGGGACGTCCCGCAGGTCCCGGGCACGTCTTGACCGCAGGTCTGACCGTACTGGCCCGTTCCGGAAAAACGAGTCGAACTTCGTGTGACCGGATGCGTATCTTCGTCCGGTGAAACCGTTGCCGGAAAAAGATCCGGGCAGCCCCGATCGACGCTCACCCTCCCGCTACCTGCTGTGGACGCTGCGCCTCCAGTGGCGCAGCAGCACCGCGGGCGCGGTGCTCGGGGTGGCCTGGATGCTGGGCCAGGCCCTGATGCCCGCCGCGATCGGCCGCGCCATCGGCGACGGCGTCGTGGCGCGGGACGAGGGCGCCCTCCTGGCGTGGTCCGGCGTGCTGCTCGGCCTCGGCGTGCTGACGGCGGTGACGGGCGTCGTCCGGCACCGCTACGCGGTGTTCAACTGGCTGTCGGCGGCGTACCGGACGGTGCAGCTCGTCACCCGGCAGGCCACCCGGCTCGGCGGGACGCTGCCGAAGCGGCTGAGCGCCGGCGAGGTGGTGAGCATCGGCCTCTCGGACGTCGCGCACATCGGGGACGCCCTGGACATCGTCGCGCGCGGGGCGGGGGCCGTGGTCGCCATCGTCGTCGTGGCGGGCATCCTGCTGACGGCCTCGCCGCCGCTCGGCCTGATCGTGCTGCTGGGCGTCCCGCTGATCCTGCTGGCCGCGGCGCCGCTGCTGCGCCCCTACCGCGACCGCGAGCTGGAGCACCGCGAGCTGGTCGGCGAGCTGAGCACGCACGCCACCGACCTGGTCGCGGGCCTGCGCGTGCTGCGCGGCATCGGCGGCGAGCCGCTGTTCTCCCGCCGCTACCGCGCCGAGTCGCAGCGGGTCCGCGTCGCGGGCGTGGCGGCCGCGCGCGCCGAGACGCGGATGAACGGCGCCGAGGTGCTGCTGCCGGGCCTGCTGATCGCGCTGGTCACGTGGGTCGGCGCCCGGTTCGCCGCGGCCGGGACGATCGGCGTGGGCGAGCTCGTCACGTTCTACGGCTACGCGGTGTTCCTGATCATCCCGCTGAAGACGCTCGGCGAGGCCGCCGGCAAGATCACCAAGGGGCTGGTCGCGGCGGGGCGGGTCACCGCGCTGCTGGCGATCGAGCCCGAGCTGCCGGCCACCGGCACCGCCCGCCCGGCGGCCTCCGCCGACCTGGTCGACATCGCGTCCGGGCTGGTCGTGCGCCCCGGGCGGGTGACCGCCGTCGCGGCGGCCGACCCGCGCGACGCGCAGGCCGTCGCCGACCGGCTCGGCCGGTACGCCGAGGGCGAGGTGGACTTCGGGGGCGTGCCGCTCGGACGGGTCGCGGACGTCCGGAAACGGATCCTGGTCGCGGTGAACGAGGACCGGCTCTTCTCCGGCCCCCTCGCCGAGAGCCTCGCGCCGGCGGACGCCCGGCGCGGCGGCCCCGACGTGCTGCGGGCGGCGATCCGGGCGGCCTGCGCCGAGGACGTCGTCGCGTCCGCCGGGCTGGACACCCACGTCGCCGAGGCCGGGCGGGAGTTCTCCGGCGGCCAGCAGCAGCGCCTGCGCCTGGCGCGCGCGCTCGCGGCCGACCCGGACGTCCTCGTCCTGGTGGAGCCCACGAGCGCGGTCGACGCGCACACCGAGGCCCGCATCGCCGGACGGCTCGGCCAAGCGCGCGCGGGCCGCACCACCATCGTGTGCACGACGAGCCCGCTTCTCCTGGACCGGGCCGACCACGTCGCGTTCATAAGGAACGGACGTGTCGTCGCGGAGGGAACCCACCGCGACCTGCTGGAGACCGACGAACGCTACGCGGCCACCGTCACCCGCGGTGAGGCCGCCGACAAAGCGACGACCGTGACCGCCGAGACGGCGATGTGAGCGTGAAGAAGGCGTCGTGAGTGCGGCGACGGCGAGCTGAGTTCGGAGACTGGGACATGAGTTCGGAGGCGGGGACATGAGCGCGGCGACGCTGCCGGTCGCGACGCCCGCGCAGGTGCGCGCCTACGCGCGGCGGCTCGTCGTGCGGCATCCGCGGTACCTCGCCGCGGTGTTGGGCCTGCACGCGCTGGCCGCCGTGACGGGACTGGTGACGCCGCGGCTGCTCGGCGAGCTGGTCGAGAACGTCCGCGACGGCCGGGCCGCGATCGACACGACCGGCCTGGCCATCGCCGGTTTCGTGGTCGTCCAGGCGATCCTGACCTGGTACGCGTATCTCGCGTCGGCGGCGCTGGGCGAACGGGTGCTGGCCGAGCTGCGCGAGGAGTTCGTCGACCGCGTGCTGGCGCTGCCGCTGTCGCGGGTCGAGCGCGCGGGCACCGGCGACCTGGTCACCCGCGCGTCCCGGGACGTGGACACGCTGGGCACGTCCGTCCGCTACGCCATGCCCGAGACGCTCGTCGCCGTCGTGGTGGGCGCGTTCACGGTCGGCGCGCTGCTGCTCAACGGGCCGCTGGTCGCCCTGCCCGCGCTGGTCGCCGTCCCGATGCTGGTGGCGGTCATGCGCTGGTACCTGCCCCGCGCCCACGGCGGCTACCTGCGGGAGAACGCGTCGTGGTCGCGGATCGCGGACGGGCTGACCGAGACCGTCCAGGGCGCCCGGACGGTCGAGGCCCTCGGCCTGGAGGACCGCCGCCACGCGCGCGGCGACGACGACATACGGAACTCCTACAAGGCCGAGCGGTACACGTTGCGCCTGCGCATGGTGCTGTACCCGGCGGCCGAGATGGGGTTCGTCCTGCCCGTCGTGACGACGCTGCTGGTCGGCGGCCTGCTCTACATGAACGGCATGGCCTCGCTCGCGCAGGTGACCGCCGCGACCCTGTACGCGCAGCAGCTCATCGAGCCCGTGGACACGATGCTGTCCTGGCTGGACGAGCTCCAGCTCGGCGGCGCGTCCCTGGCGCGGCTGCTCGGCGTGGGCGACGTCCCGCCCGACCGGACGCCGGGCGACCGGCTGCCCGACGGCGAGCGGCTCACCGCGCGCGGCGTCCGCTACTCCTACCGGCCCGGCCTGGACGTCCTGCACGGCGTCGACCTGGACCTGCGGCCGGGGGAGCGGCTGGCGGTGGTCGGGCCGAGCGGCGCGGGCAAGTCCACGCTCGGCCGCCTGCTCGCCGGTGTGGACGGCCCGCGCTCGGGGTCGGTGACGGTCGGCTCCGCCGAGGCCGTCCCGCTGACCGGGCTGCCGCTGGACGAGCTGCGCGGCCACGTCGCGCTCGTCACGCAGGAGCACCACGTGTTCCGCGGCACGGTCCGCGAGAACCTCGTGATGGCCCGCGCCGGCGCGTCCGACGCCGAGGTCGCGCAGGTGCTGGAGGCGGTGGACTGGGACGGCCCCGGCCTGGACACCGTCGTCGGCTCCGGCGGCGAGACGCTGTCGCCCGCGCAGGCGCAGCAGCTCGCGCTGGCCCGGCTCGTCCTGGCCGACCCGCACACGCTGGTGCTGGACGAGGCGACGTCGCTGCTCGACCCCCGCGCCGCCCGCCGCCTGGAGCGCTCGCTGGCCGCCGTGCTGGACGGGCGGACCGTCGTGGCGATCGCCCACCGCCTCCACACGGCCCACGACGCCGACCGGGTCGCCGTCGTGGAGGACGGCCGGATCACCGAGCTGGGCACCCACGACGAGCTGATCGCCGTCGGCGGCTCGTACGCGGCGCTCTGGTCGTCCTGGCACGGCGGCCGCTGAGAGGCCCCGGCCCAGCGGGGCCCGGCCCGCGGGACCCGTCCCGCGGGCCAGGTCAGCGGGCCAGGTCAGCGGGCCAGGTCAGCGGGCCAGGGCCGTCTTCAGGTAGTCGACCTGGATCAGCAGGAGGTTCTCCGCCACCACCTCCTGCGGGGTCATGTGCGTCACGCCCGACAGCGGGAGGACGGTGTGGGGGCGGCCCGCCGCCACCAGCGCCGACGACAGCCGCAGCGTGTGCGCCGCCACCACGTTGTCGTCCGCCAGCCCGTGGATGATCATCAGCGGGCGCTCCAGCCCCCCGGCCATCTCGATCAGCGAGTTGGCGGCGTAGCCCTCCGGCTCCTCGTCGGGATGGCCGAGGTACCGCTCGGTGTAGTGCGTGTCGTACAGGCGCCAGTCGGTGACGGGCGCCCCGGCGATCCCCGCGTGGAACACGTCCGGGCGGCGCAGGACGGCCAGGCCCGCGAGCCAGCCGCCGAACGACCAGCCGCGGATGCCGACGCGGTCGAGGTCGAACGCGTCGGGGTGCCGCCGCGCGGCCTCGATCAGCGCGGTGATCTGGTCCTCCAGGACGGGCTCCACGAAGTCCCCGCGCACCGCGCGCTCCCACACCGGCCCCCGCGCCGGGGTGCCGCGGCCGTCGGCGATGACGACCGCGAAGCCCTGGTCGGCCAGCCACTGCGCCTCGCAGTACATCCGCTGGACGGCGAGGACCCGCTGAGCGTGCGGCCCGCCGTACGGGTCCAGCAGGACGGGCAGCCGGCCGTGGCCGGGCTCCCAGCCCTCCGGCAGCAGCACGGCGGTGCGGATCTCGCGGTCGCCCAGGCGCAGCAGCTCGACCCGCGGCGTGATCACCGGGGTCTCGGCGAACGACGTGACCGGGTGGGTGCCGGACGGCCCGCGGACCTCCGTCTCCGAGCCCGGCCGGTCGAGGCGGGACCCGGTGACCACCGTGACGCCGCCGGAGCGGAGGGCGCCGAACACGCCTTGGCCCTCCGTCAGCCGCGTCACCTCGCCCGCCTCGCAGGCGTAGACGTGGATCTCGGTGGGCTCCTCGGACGCGGTGAACAGGATCGCGCCGTCCTCCACCCCGAGGACCGACCGGATCTGCAGGCCGGGCGGCGTGACCGGCTTCCCGCCGACGGTGATCCGGCGCGTGTCGGTCTCGTGGTCCTCGGTGATCCAGACGAGGTCGCCGCCGCCGGTCCGGACGGGGATCCCGGGGACGATGTCCGTCCACACCGGGTCATGCTCGGTGTGCAGCAGCGCCGTCTCCCCGTTGGACGGGTCCACCTTCAGCACCCGCTGCGACCGCTGGTCGCGCGGCTGCACGACGATCAGCAGGCCGTGCCGGTCCCACGCGGACGTCACGACGTAGGGGAACTCGCCGCGGTCCCAGGCGACGGCGGTCCGCCCGCCGTCCACCTTCAGCAGGACGAGGGAGACCAGCGCGTTGGGCGTGCCCGCCGCCGGGTAGGCGATCTCGGCGGGCGGCCGGTCGGGGTTGGCGGGGTCGGCGATGTGCCAGCGCTGCACGGGCGTCTCGTCGACCCGCGCGGCCAGCAGGGTCCCCCCGTCCGGCGACCACCAGTAGCCGCGCATCCGGCCCATCTCCTCGGCCGCGACGAACTCGGCGAGGCCGTAGGACACCTGGTCGGTCTCGGGGTTGACGAGCGCCCGGTCGCCGGTGCCGTCCATCTCGATGACCCGCAGGGTCCGGCCCGACACGTAGGCGACACGGCGCCCGGCCGGGTCCGGGCGGGGGTCGAAGACCGGCGACTGCGCCGGCAGGTCCCGGACCGCCCCCGAGCCGAGGTCGGCGACGTACAGCCGCCCGGCCAGGGTGAAGACGGCCTGCCTCATCGCCCGGTCGGTCGCGTAGCCGACGATGCCGCCCGCCTGCTCGCGGGCGCGCTCGCGCCGTGCCCGCTCCTCCGCGGGCAGATCCCCCTCGCCCGGGACGTCCAGGGCGGACGGGTCGGCCACGAGGCGCTCCTCGCCGGTGGCCGTGTCCAGCGTCCACAGGCAGGTGACCGGGTCGTCGCCGGCCCTGGTTCGCAGGAAGGCCACGCGCGCGCCGTCCGGCGCGATCTGGAAGGCGCGCGGGACGCCGAGGGTGAACCGGCGGGTGCGGGCGCTCTGCCGCGGATAGCTGATGCTCATGGGATCCGAGTCTGCCAGCCCCGCAAGGCCCTGGAAGTACGACGCGGGACGTCCGCGTGCCCGTATGATCACGGGTCGTCGCCGTGCGGCCGGGAAGACCCGTGGCCCGGCCCGCGCTCGCGTAAGCTCGAAGCCTCCCAACCACGTTGTCGTCGCGGGTGCCGAAGGAGTGGTCCATGCCGGAGCTGCAGCCGGGTGATCCCCGGCGGCTTGGCTCGTACGAGATCGTCGAACGGCTCGGCGAGGGCGGCCAGGGCGTCGTCTACGCCGGCGTCGACGCCTCCGGGAACCGGGCCGCGATCAAGCTGCTGCGCGCCGACCTGGCCGGTGACGCGTCCGCGCGCAACCGGTTCGTGCGCGAGGCGCAGGCGGCCAAGCAGGTCGCGCGGTTCTGCACCGCGCAGGTCCTGGAGGCCGACGTCGCGGGCGATCAGCCCTATATCGCCAGCGAGTACGTGCCGGGCCCGTCGCTGTACAAGCAGGTCACCGACGCCGGGCCGATCACCGGCGCGCCCCTGGACCGGCTCGCGATCGGCACCGCGACCGCGCTGGTGGCGATCCACCAGGCCGGCATCGTGCATCGCGACTTCAAGCCGCACAACGTGATCATGGCGCCGGACGGGCCCCGGGTGATCGACTTCGGTATCGCGCGGGCCCTGGACACCGGGCAGACCGCCGCGACCAAGGCGATCGGCACCCCGTCCTACATGGCGCCCGAGCAGGTGGCGGGCGCCACGCTCACCGAGGCGGTGGACGTGTGGGCGTGGGCGACCACCCTGGTGTTCGCCGCGACCGGCCGTCCCCCGTTCGGCGACGACACCGTCGTCGCGGTGATCAACCGGGTCATGCACGAGCCCCCGTCGCTGGAGGGCGTCCCGGCCGACCTCCACCGGCTCGTCGCCGCCTGCCTGGTCAAGGAGCCGGCGCGGCGGCCGACCGCCCAGCAGCTCATGATGGCGCTGATCGGCAGCGGGCCGGGCGGCGCCGGGCAGACCCGCATGGACGACCCGGCGCAGGCCACCACGATGCTCGCGGAGGGCTCGACGCTCGCCGCGGGCGCCGGGGCGGCCGCGGCGATGATGCCGGGCGCGGGCGCGCCCGCCGGGCCGACCCGGCGCGTGTCGCCCGCCGCGTACACCGGGACGCTGCCGCCCGTCCAGCAGCCGCCGTACGGGGGGCGCACCCGGGGCACCGGCTACGACGACTTCGGGCCCGAGCGCAAGTCCAAGCTCCCGATCATCGCGGCGGTCGCGGCCATCGCCGTGCTCGCGCTGGTCGTCGGGCTGTTCATGGCGAACCGGAACAACAACGACCCGAGTTCACCGGTCTCCCCGACCGTGTCCGAGTCCGAGTCGGCGTCGGAGACGCCGTCGGAGGAGGAGAGCCAGGAACCGGAGCCGACGCGGACCCGCACCCGCAGGTCCGACACGCCCCCGCCCCAGACCCCGACCAGCGAGCCCACCACGCCCGACACGCCGCCGACCAGCGAGCAGCCGGACACCCCCACCCCGCCGACCACGCCCGCGACCACCCCCACCTCCGGTGGCGGCGGGGGCGGCGGCGATGGGGGCGGCGATGGGGGCGGGCAGGGCACCGGCGATTAGGACGGTCCGAGCAGGGCGGCGAACGACGGAGGTCCGTGTCCTGAGTAGGCTCGTTGTCTATGAAGGAGCCGCGGATCCTGTTCGTCCACGCCCATCCGGACGACGAGTCCATCGGGACCGGGGCGACCATGGCCAAGTACGCCGCCGAGGGCGCCCACGTCTGTCTCGTCACCTGCACACTGGGCGAGGAGGGTGAGGTCATCCCCGACGAGCTGCGCCACCTGGCCTCCGACAAGGAGGACAGGCTCGGCGAGTACCGGATGGGGGAGCTGGAGGCGGCCTGCGCGGCGCTCGGCGTCCGCGACCACCGCTTCCTCGGGGGGCCGGGCCGCTGGCGCGACTCCGGGATGATGGGCGCCGCGACCAACGACGATCCGCGCTGCTTCTGGCAGGCCGACCCGTCCGCCGCCGCGCCCGACCTCGCGGCGGTCATCCGCGAGGTCAGGCCCCAGGTGATCGTCACCTATGACGACCGGGGCAACTACGGCCACCCCGACCACATCCAGGCGCACCGCGTCGCCCGGCGCGCCCACGAGCTCGCGGCCGACCCGTCTTACGACGACGGCGCCGAGCCGTGGCGCGCCGCCAAGTTCTACGCCTACGCCACCCCGCGGATCGTCCTCGCCCGGGCCATCGCGGTGATGCGCGAGAAGAAGCTGCCGTTCGCGCGGGTCGCCGGGCTGGACGAGCTGGGCAGCGCCGTCGCCGACGACGAGGTCACCACCGTCGTGGACGCCCGCGCGCACCTGCCCGCCAAGCTGGACGCGCTGCGCGCCCACCGCACCCAGATCGTCGTGGCCCCCGAGGAGGTCGGCCCGTACTTCGCGCTGTCGAACAACCTGGGCCAGCAGGCGTTCGGCACCGAGTACTTCGTCCTCCAGAAGGGCGAGCTCGGGCCGGTCGGCCCGGGACGGCGCGAACGCGACCTGTTCGCCGGTCTGCCGGGCGCGGATGACTGAGCTGGATACGCTGGCGTCCGTGGACAAGGACGAGGCACCCGCTCCGCCGGACGACGCGCCCGCCGGGAGCGACGCGCCCCCCGACGGCGACGCGCCCGCCGGGGCCGCCCCGCGCCCGGGGGAGGGCCCGGTGGAGGCGTTCGTGTCCGGCGCCGCCTACGCCGCGCTCGGCCTCCTCGGCGGCATCGCCGGGCTGCTCGGCTCCTTCGCGCAGGACTGGTCGCCCGCGGGCGTGCCCGTGGTGGCGGCCGTGCTCGTCGCGCTGGTGTTCGCGATGGTGCGGCTCTCCGGATGGGGCATGGGCGGACGGCTCGGCGCGACGATCCCCGCGATCGTGTGGGGGGTGGTCGTGTTCGCCCTGTCGCTGCAACGTCCCGAGGGCGACCTCGTCGTCTCGGCGAACCTCTCCGGGTACCTGTACATCATCGGCGGCATGGCCGCCGCCGTCCTCGGGGTGATGCGCGTCCCCGCCGCCGGGCCGCCGGGCCAGTGGCTCCTGGGGAGGGCGGCGCGTAACCGCCCGTAAGCGCGCCGGTAGAGTGGGCTGGTTGTGACCAGTGACCCCCTCCCCGCCGGTGCCCCCGGCGACGACGCCGCGCTGTTCCGCGAGGTGGTCGGCAGGTTCGCGACCGGCGTGGCCGTCGTCACGACCGTCGCGGGCGCCGAGGACCACGCGATGACGGTGAACGCCTTCACCTCGGTCTCCCTGGAACCCCTCCTCGTCCTGTTCTGCGCCGAGAAGATCGCCCGCTTCCACGACGTCGTCCTGGACACCGGCCTGTGGGCGGTGTCGATCCTGCCCGACACCATGCGCGACGCCTCCGAGTGGTTCGCCACCCGCGGCCGCGCGCTCGACGGGCAGCTCGACGGCCGGCCCCACACCCGCGGCCCCGCCACCGGCGCCGCCGTCCTCGCCGGCGCCGTCGCGGCCCTGGAGTGCCGCACCCACGCCGTCCACGATGGCGGTGACCACAGCATCGTGGTCGGCGAGGTCCTCACGCTCGACACCCCGGCCCCCCACGCCGCCCCTCTCATCTACTACAGAGGCGGCTACCTGTAGGGGGCCGGGGCTCCGGGGGTCAGCCCGCCAGGGGCGCCGGTTCGGGCTTGGAGTTCGTGGGGGTCTCCGAGTGGTAGCCCTTGACCCCCAGGCAGGCCACCGCGGCCATGAGGATGATGACGAGCGGGAGCGCCATCGTCGGCTTCATCGCGTGGACGAAGCCGTGGGAGAACACCTGGCCCGCCAGTTCCTGGACGCGCTGCGCCACGCTCGGGGGCACGCCGGGCGGCAGGTGCTGCTGGGCGCCCGTCTGGCCCGCGCCGACCTCCAGGCCGCCCTTGGCCGCGCCGGCGAAGCCGTCGACGAACCCGGTCCGCACGGAGGGCGGGAGCGACGCCGAGCGGGTGACGGCCTCGTCCTTCAGCGCGGACGCGAGCTGGTTCTGCATGACGGCGCCGACCGCGGCGCTGCCGAGGACGGAGCCGACCTGCCGGATCGTGTTGTTGACGCCGGACGCGGCGCCCGCGAGGTGCGGCGGGACGTGCCGGGTCGCCTCGGTGGCCATCGGGGCGAACACCCCGCCGATGCCGAGGCCGCAGACGGCGAAGGGGGCCATGAACGCGGTCCAGCCCGTCCCGACGTCGGTGATGGCGATCAGCCACAGCATGCCGAGGCCGTAGAGGGTGAGGCCGGACATGAGGATGAACTTGCCGCCGATGCGGTCCGACAGCTTGCCCGCCACCGGCGCGAGGAACATCGACACGACCGAGGCCGGGGCCATGACGAGGCCGGCCTTGAGGGCGCTGTAGCCGAGCACCGACTGCATGTAGATCGTCATCGGCAGCATCAGCCCGATCATGCCGATCGAGACGGCCGCGCCGACCACGTTCAGGATCGTGAAGTTGCGGTCCTTGAACAGGGAGAACGGCACCAGCGGCTCGCCCTTCTGCTGGGTGCGCTGGTGGAGGCCGAACACCACGAACAGCGCCACCCCGGCGGCGATGAGCCCCCAGATGCCCTCGTTCCAGTCGTACTTCTGGCCCTCGGTGAGCGCGAACGTCAGGCAGAACAGCGCGGCCGAGGCCAGCAGCACGCCGGCGATGTCGAAGCGGTGCCGGACGGCCGGGGTGTGGCCGGGCAGGATCGGCACGGCCAGGGCCAGCACCACGACACCGATCGGCAGGTTCACGAAGAAGATCCACCGCCAGTCGAGGCTGGTGACCAGCAGGCCGCCGACCGTGGGGCCGGCGATGGTGGACAGGCCCGCCACCGCGCCCCAGGCGCCGAGGGCGGTGCCGCGCCGCTCGGGGGGGAACACCCCGATGATGATCGACATGGTCTGCGGCATCAGCAGCGCGGCGCCGAGGCCCTGGACGGCCCGCGCGGCGATCAGCTGCGTCGGGGTCTGGGAGATCCCGCAGGCCAGGCTGGCGACGGTGAACAGGGCGACGCCGGCGATGAACAGGTTCTTCTTGCCCCACCGGTCGCCCAGGCGCCCGGCGGTGATCAGCAGGACCGCCAGCACCAGGATGTAGGCGTTGACGACCCAGAGCACCTGGTCCAGCGAGGCGTCCAACTTGTCGATCATGCTCGGGATCGCGATGTTCACGATCGTCAGGTCGAGCAGCGTCATGAAGAACCCGAGGGAGAGGGTGAGCAGGATCGCCCACGGGTTTCCGCGCCATCTACTCATGAGGTCCCCTTGTCGGTGGAGTGCGCGTGGGAATGGTGGTCGCGCCCGTGCTCGTCGCGCGGGTGGCATGAGGTGATGCCGTCGTCCTTCCAGGTGAGCCGTCCGGACTCCAGGTCGTCGGCCAGGCTCCGGACGAAGTCCAGCTCGGCGCGCGCCCGGGCGAGCGTCCACTCGTGGTCGATCAGCTTGTAGCGTTCCACACCCTGTTTGCGGAGCGACTCGTGGGCCGTCTGGTCCCCGGCGAGCTGTGCCTCCAGGAAGATCGCCCGGTTGCGCAGCTGCCGCGCCACCTCCGGCTCGGGCAGCAGGTTCAGGAACGCCAGGCCCGCGCCGAAGAGCGGGAACTCCTCGGCGGGCTTGGCGAGCAGCTCGGCGAGCCGGTTGTGGGCGGCGTCCCGCCCGGCGCTCGTGACCGCGTAGACGGTGCGTTCCGGACGCCGGCCCTCGCGGCTCGTCTCCAGCGGCTCGATCAGCCCGGCCGACGCGAGCCGCTCCACCGAGTGGTAGAGCGAACCGTGCGTGATCTTCACGGCGACGTCGTAGGCGTGGTCGCGGATGCGCTGCTGCATCTCGTACGGGTGCATGGGCCCGTCGCACAGCATGCGCAGGACGGCCAGCGCGAGCGGCGTGAGGGGTCGGGACATGACGGCGGCCTCGTGGTCGGAGTCGATTAGTCCACTCAGACTAATCCATCCAGACCGCCGCTAGTCCATGTTCTCCCTGCCGATCTGCCGGGCGGGTCAGCGGACGGTCTCCACCGCGTTCGCGGCGCCGTTGCGGGTCACGTAGTCGCCGATCCGGTCGGCCCGGACGGCGGTGAACAGCTGCCGCACCCGCCCGTCGTCCAGCAGCACGACGCTCTGCCCGTCCTTCATCGCGGGCCCGTCGACCGGGGCCGTGAGGTACTCCAGCAGCGAGACCCGCGTCAGCCGTCCCGCGAGGCCGCGCAGCGTGCCGGACGAGACCGAGTCGTCCACGGTCACCGAGCGGGTCGTCGCGCGGAGGAACCGGTCGAGCTTGATCGGGTTGCGGGTGTCCATGGCCTTGTCGGCGAGCGCGTGCAGGAACGCCTGCTGCCGCTTGATCCGGTCGAGGTCGCCGGCGGGCAGGTTCCAGCGCTGCCGGACGAAGTCCAGCGCCTCCAGGCCGTTCAGGTGCTGGTGCCCGGCGGGCCAGGTGCGGTCGTGCATCGGGTCGTGGGTGCGCTTGGTCACGGTCACGTCCACGCCGCCGAGCGCGTCCGTCATCTTCACGAAGCCGCCGAAGTCCAGCGCCGCGTAGTGGTCGACGCGCACGCCGGTGAGCTGCTCGACCGTGCGGATCAGCAGGGGCGGGCCGCCGTGGGCGAACGCGGCGTTGATCTTCGTCGTGCCGTGCCCGGGGACGGCGACCCAGCCGTCCCGGGGAATCGCGATCACCGACACCCGGTCGCCGCGCCCGGACAGGTGCACGAGCATGATCGTGTCCGCGCGGGCGCCCATCGAGGGCCGGTCGGCGCGCCGGTCGGAGCCGATCAGCAGCCAGTTCTCGCCGCGTCCCGACGCCGGCCGCCCGGCCGAGCCGGGCATCGCGCCCGCGATGCGCTTGACCTGCCCGTTGTAGGCGCGTTGCAGCAGGAAGGCCCCGCCGCCGAGCAGCAGCAGGGCCCCCAGTGCCAGCCCGCCACAGCCGATCATGACCCGGCGCCTTCTCCCGCTCTCCAGCATGCGCTCAGCCTGCCCGCGCGTGACCGCCCGCATGTCACGCAGGCAGGACGGCGGTGAGTCCTTGACGGACCCGGGGTCCGCCCGTGACCGTTTGCATGCCACCGGCCCCGTCTACATGGGTTCTTCTCGCCGCGGAGAGGCCGGAGCCTTGAGCAAAAGCCCGGTCATGCCCTCGAAACGTCCGACGGCCTTGTGCAGGTGCCTGCGGGCGTCGGGGACGCGGCCCCGCGCCGCGCTCAGCAGGGCGTCGCCGATCGGCCGGGCCACGACCCTGGTACAGGTGAGGACGCCGTAGTGCCGCCGGTAGACGCGTCCGGCGCCGCGTGCCGCGTGGCGTGCCCTCGCCCTGTGGACGGGGTCGGAGGTGTCCGGCTCGTCAGGGTTGTGCTCGTAGACGCGGATGCCCGGGTCGTAGGTGAGCGTCCGTCCGGTCTTCAGGGCGCGCAGTAGCAGGTCGGTCTCGGCGCCGGACTGCCATGGCGTGCCGCAGCCGACGCCGAGGTCCTCGTCGAATCCGCCGGTCGTGCGCAGGAGGTCCGCCCGGAAGAAGCAGGTCTCGGTGCGCGCGTGCGACCAGACCGTCCGGGCGTCGATCGGGCACGGCTCGTCGGCGTAGCGCCACTGGGCGCGGTCGCCGTCGCTGGCGAGCAGCCGCCCCGAGACGACGTCGGGACCGCCCGCCAGGGCGCGCGCCGCGCGGGCCAGGGCGTCGGGCGGGTACCAGGTGTCGTCGTCGGGGAACGCGACGATCCCGGCGGGAGGGGACAGGACGGCCGCGGGGGCGGGGCCGTCCGCGCGCGGCCCCCGGGGGCGCGCCGCCGCGAGCGCCGTGCGGGCCGGCCGGGCGGACGGTTCCGGGAGGAGGCCGAGGGCGGTGAGGCCGGCGTTGCGCCCGGCGGACGCGCCGCCGGGGGAGGCGACGCGGCGGATCGCGAGCCGGTCCGAGCGGCGCTCGACGACCGCCGCCGCGCCGGGGCCCGTGCCCTGGTCGACGACCACGACCTCGTGCGGGGGGAGGGTCTGCCCGGCCAGGGAGAGCAGCAGGCGGTCCAGCAGGCGGGGCCTGCCGGTCGTGGTGATGACCACCGCGATCCGCGGCCCGGTGGTTTCGGGTGACATGCACCACATTCTCGGAGCAGGGCCGGGGCGAACCGGTGGAGCCCGGAACGAGTGTGTCGCACTGGTTGATGGCGGTTTGGGGTTGATGGTGGTCGGTGGCGGCGGGTCAGCCCTGGAGGGCGATCTCCAGGCGGTCCAGCGCCCAGTCGAGGTCCGCGGGGCTGATGACCAGGGGCGGCGCCAGCCGGATCGTGGTCTCGTGCGTCTCCTTGGCGAGGACGCCGAGCCCCATCAGCCGCTCGCTGACCGGGCGTGCCCTGCCGGTCAGCTCCACGCCCGCCCACAGGCCGCGCCCGCGCACCTCGCGGACCGTCCCGCCGGGCAGCGCGCCGAGCCGCTCGTGCATGTGCGCGCCCAGCGTCCGGGAGCGTTCCTGGAACTCGCCGGTCCGCAGCATCGCGACGACCTCGCGGCCGATCGCGCAGGCGAGGGGGTTGCCGCCGAACGTCGAGCCGTGCTGGCCCGGCTTGAACACCCCGAGGACGTCGCGGTCGGCGACGACCGCGGAGACCGGCATGATGCCGCCCCCGAGCGCCTTGCCGAGGATGTAGACGTCGGGGACGACGCCCTCGTGCTCGACGGCGAACGTCGTGCCGGTGCGGCCGAGGCCCGACTGGATCTCGTCCGCGATCATGAGGGAGCCGTTGGCCGTGCACAGCTCCCGCACCGCGCGCAGGAACCCGCTCGGCGGGACGTTCACGCCCGCCTCGCCCTGGATCGGCTCGACCAGCACGCCGACGGTGGAGCCGTCCATGGCGGCCTTGAGGGCGTCCACGTCGCCGTAGGGGACGGTCCGGAACCCCGGCGTGTACGGGCCGTAGGAGTCCTTGGCGTCCGGGTCGGTGGAGAAGCTGATGATCGTGGTGGTGCGGCCGTGGAAGTTGCCCTCGAAGGTGATGATGTTCGCCTGGTCGGCGGGGACGCCGCGGACCTCGTACCCCCACTTGCGGGCGGTCTTCAGCGCGGACTCCACCGCCTCGGCGCCGCTGTTCATCGGCAGGACCATGTCCTTGCCGCACAGCGCGGCCAGCTCGGTGACGAACGGCCCGAACTGGTCGTGGTCGAAGGCCCGGCTGACGAGCGTCACCCGGTCGAGCTGCCGCCGGGCGGCCTCGGTGAGGCGGGGGTTGCGGTGCCCGAAGTTGACCGCCGAGTAGGCGGCGAGCATGTCCAGGTAGCGGCGCCCCTCGACGTCGGTCAGCCACGCGCCCTCGGCGTCGGCTACCACGATCGGGAGGGGGTGGTAGTTGTGCGCGCTGTGCTCCTCCGACAGCGCTCGCAGCTGCTCGGTCGACATGCCGTCCTTTCGTCACCCTCGTCGGCGGCCGGGTCCCCGGGGCCGGTCGGGTGGCCGTCGGCCCACTTCCAGCGTATGTTCGGCATCAAGCGGCGACCAATGACGGAAACCGACTTGGGGGGTGTTATTTGTTGCGTCTTGACGACTTGGACCGTCGGATCGTTGCACGGCTCCTGGAGGACGGCCGGGCCTCGTACGCGCAGATCGGGGACAAGGTCGGGCTGTCGGCCCCGGCGGTCAAGCGGCGTGTCGACCGGCTCCGCTCGGACGGTGTGATCAACGGCTTCGCGGCGGTCGTGGACCCCGCCGCGCTCGGCTGGACGACCGAGGCGTTCATCGAGATCTTCTGTACCGGCGCGACGTCCCCGGAGGAGATCTACTCCAGCGTCCGCGGCCATCCCGAGGTCGTCGCCGCGTACACGATCAGCGGGGACGCGAGCGCCCTGGTGCACGTGCGGGCCCGCGACATCCAGCATCTCGAGCAGGCCCTCGAACGGCTGCGGCGCGAGGACAACATCACCGCGACGAAGACGGCGATCGTGCTGTCCCGCCTGATCGGCCGCCCGATCGACGCACCGTCCGACTGACGCTCGCCTGTCCGGCTGAGGCGCGCCCGTCCGGCGTGCCCTCGCGCGCGTGCCCTCGCCCGGCGTGCCCCCCGGCGCACGCGGCCGGGCGGTCGCAGGTCAGCGTGCCGGACGCGGCGCGTCGGGCAGGGTGACGGGCGCGGCCGGGCCTCGTCCCGCGGCACCCGGCATCGGGCCCTGCCACGCGGGCGGCGGCGCGTCCGGGGGAAGGACGACGGGTCGCCTCCGCTCGCCCCCTGACGCGACGGGCCGGGACGGCGGTTCGGCCAGGTAGGCGGGCAGGAGCGCGGCGACGTCGGGCGGCAGCCAGCCCGGCGCGGGCGGGGCGCCCCCCGCGGCGGTGAGGACGGCGCCGGGCCCGGGCCGGTCGTCCGGGTCGTCGGCCAGGCAGCGCCCGACGAGCCCGCGCAGCTCGTCCGGGCAGCCGGTCAGGTCGTGCGTCCCGTCGCGGAACGGGCTGCGGCCGGTCGCGGCGAAGTGGGCCACGCCGCCGAGGAGCAGCACGTCGCCGGACGGGACGGGCTCGGCCCCCGCCCCGGCCCAGCCGAGGGCGGAGACGCGCGGCCCGTCCTCGGTGAGGTGGACGGTGTGGGCCGCGAGGCCGCCGTGGGCGAGGCCGGCGTCGTGGACGGCCCGGATCGCCGCGGCCAGTGCGGCGACCAGCGTCCGCACCGCCGCGACGGGCAGCGGCCCGGTCTCGGCGACCGCGCGCTCCAGCGTGGGACCGGGGACGTGGTCGGTCGCGGCCCACGCGCCCGTCTCGTCGGCGTGCCCGTCGAACACCGCCGTGAGGTAAGGCCCGCGGACCCGCCGCGCGGCGGTGATCCGCGCCCTGAGGCGGTCGCGGAGGGCGGCGTCGTCCGCGAGCCGCGACGGGAGGCGCGTGATCGCCAGCCGCCGCCCGCTCTGCGTCGTGGCCAGGTACGCCCGGCCGCCGCGGAGCCGCGCGAGCACGCGGTAGCCGCCGATCAGCGCGGGGTCGCCCGGCCGGAGCGGCTCGTACGCGGGCGGGGCGGCGGGGGACTGCGCGGCGGGGGACTGCATGGCGGCCTCCTGGGAGCCGGGCCGGGTGCGGCGGCCTCGGTCGTAGGAGCCTAACGTCCGGGATGCTGGGGCGGTGCCCGACTGTGCCGGAATGCCGGGAAGTAGGGTGCGTGACCATGGATGTCGGGACCGCTGACCTCATCGACGACTTCGGGGACGAGCTGCGCAGCTGCGAGACGCAGTTCCGGCAGTACGGGGCGCGCGTCGCGTTCGCCGGGCCCGTCTCCACCGTGCGCTGCCACCGCGACAACGGGCTCGTGAAGCGGGTCCTCAACACGCCCGGCGACGGCCGCGTCCTCGTCGTGGACGGTGCCGGGTCGCTCGCGTCCGCGCTGATGGGCGACATGATCGCGGCCTCGGCGGTGCAGAACGGCTGGGCCGGCGCGGTGATCCACGGCGCCGTCCGGGACGTGGCGGCGCTGCGCGGGATGGACCTCGGCGTGAAGGCGCTCGGGTCGAATCCGCGCAAGAGCGCCAAGGACGCCGCCGGGGAGGTGGACGTGCCGGTCTCGTTCGGAGGCGTGGAGTTCCGGCCAGGCGACTGGCTCTACAGCGACGAGGACGGCATCGTCGTGGCGGGCCGGAAAGTGCGCTAAAGGCGTCCTGAAAAGGAGAGATTCTCCCCTTCTGGGCGGTTCATGCCAGGCCGATCCGTGCAAGGTCGTACAATTCGGCCGTTGTCCGGCAGAACGGCTTGTCTCTACTTTCTCGGCAACGACTGAGACAGGAGAGACATGCGCGCCAAGAAGACTCTGTTGGTGCCCGCGGCGGCGATGGTGCTGGCCGCGGGACTCGCGGTCAGCCCGGCCGCCGCGCAGGTGAGACCTCCGATCCCGAAGCCCACCGCCAACCCGTGGCAGATGCGGCACTGGCCGCAGACGCAGCCCTGGCAGCGTGGCCAGCGGTCACGGGTGCTCCCGATGGACGCGCCGCGTCCGCTCGACCCCCAGAACTATGAGCTCCCCGACACCATGACCTGGGACGACTACAAGGCGGTCCCCGGGACGACATGGTCCGACCCGGCCCGCAAGGGGTCGGTGAAGAACTTCAAGGGCGCGCTGGTGCTGGTCGACTACAGCAACCAGCCGTTCGTGGTGACACAGCCGAAGAACTCCTCGATCTTCGGCAACCCGACCGTGACCAGCGACGTCCCGCGCTCGGAGGTCGCCAAGTTCTACCAGGACTTCCTCAACAAGCCGCAGAAGCTGAACAACGGCCACACCATCCACGAGTACTGGATGGAGGACTCCGGCGGCCGGTACGGCGTGGACCTCACGGGATTCGGCGCGTACAAGATGCCGGCCAAGGACCACGAGTACGGTGTGGACGGCATGCAGGGCGGCTCGGGCTGCCCGTCCGGCGACACCTGCCAGCGCGATCTGCGCCGCGACGCGCGCGCCGCCTGGGTCGCCGCCGTCGGCGAGGCCGAGGCCAAGAAGTACGACTTCGTCTTCTACCTCAGCGCCGGCCAGGACGAGTCGTCCACCTGGCAGGAGTTCGGCCAGATGAAGTTCACCACGCAGCAGGACGTGCCCGCCGCGTGGGGTTCCGGCGACTCCCGGCTGCCGAACTGGGTGAAGACCCGGTACGTGCCCTGGACGTCCTGGCAGGCCGGCTCCACGTTGTGGCCGGACGCCGTCAGCGGCAGCTCCATCCAGGCCGAGAGCTCGGGCATGGGCGTCTTCGCCCACGAGTTCAGCCACATCCTGGGCATCGGCGACAACTACAACAACCCGTACGGCGTCCCGGCGCGCCGCGACTACAGCGGCCCCTGGGAGATGCTCAGCCGCGGCACCTTCAACGGCCCCGGCGGCCCGCACAGCCGGTGGATGATCCCGGCGACGGGCGGCGCCTCGATGGGCGCGCAGCACATGCTGCGCAACAAGCTCAAGCTCGGCATCATCGACACGGGCAAGGTGCTCCAGCTCGACCGGGACACGATCCGCTCCTCCGGCACCCTCGTCGCGAAGATCACCGCACGCGCCGTCGAGCCCGGCAAGGGCGGGCTGTCGGGCATCAACCTGAAGTTCGGCTCGGGCGGTGACAAGAGCCCGGGCTGCAACACCTCCAGCGACCCCCTGTGCGACGGCGACGCCCAGCACAAATACGACAACTACACGATCGAGGTCGTCGACCGGATGGGCTTCGACTCCTTCACGACGGACTCCGGGGTCCTGCTGGCCAAGACCAAGAACGCGGACGACGCGCCGTTCATCTGGGTCAAGGACGCCAACCCGCAGGACATCGACAAGGTCGACTTCGTCCGGCCGGACGGCACGCCGCAGAAGATGACGATCGGCGACTACCGGCAGCTCTCGGACGCGCTTTACCACGCGGGCACCGACTCCGGCAGCGAGTACGAGTACGTCGACAAGGAGAACCGGCTGCACTTCTACGTCCTCGACCTGGCCCGCGACGCCAAGGGCGTGCTGTCGTACACGGTCGCGATCCGCTCCCTGGACGGCGCGGGCTCCCAGCGCCGCGGCGTGAAGGTCGGCTCCGGCGAGGCGGCCCCCGGTGACGGCGGCTGGGCCAAGTGCACGCTGGACCTCCAGAACACCGGCACGGGCGGGACCGGCTACTACGGCTCCGACGTGTTCCGCCTCAAGGCCGACGTGACCGGCAAGGGCTGGACGGCCTGGCTGCCGAACGCGCTGGCGACCGCCACCGCGCAGGGCACCACGAAGGTGGACGTCTGGGCCAAGGCGGGCCCGGGCGCCGACCCCAAGTCGGAGCTGCGGCTGACGGGGACCTCCGAGAGCGACCCGTCCCAGACCGCCTCCGGGACGTGCCGCCTTCCCTGAACGACCATCTGAACAGCGGCGGCCGCCGTCACGGAGCCACACGTGACGGCGGCCGCCGCGCGTCCGGGACGCCCGCGGGAGGCGGCGGGCCGACACGCGCCACGTAATGATCATTTCTAGGTAAGCTGCCCGTCCGCAGGCGCTATCGGCGGCGGTAAAAGGGTGCGTCCTGGGCTACGTTACGAATCGTGACGATATCGCAGCGCAGAGCAACCGGGATCCGCAGGCCGTGCGTCGTGGTCCTCGTGGCCGCGGTCTCCGTGGCCGCCCTGCTCGCCGCGGTCCCGGGTGCCGCCCGCGCGGGATCCGCACCGGCCGGCAGTGCCGCCGCCCCGCGGACGTCCGACGCCGACCTGCGCCGTGGCCCCGACCTCGGCGGCCCCGTGCGCGGGCTCGACGGCAGGCTCCGGCGCAGTGGCGTCGACGCCGTGATCGGCTCCGCGGGGCAGCGCAGGCTCGGCGGCGGCTGCGGACGTGCGGCGGGCGTCCCGGCCGGTTCCCTCGTCCACTGCTGGGACCGGGAGGACTCCGTCACCCGCACGTGGGTCCCGCAGGGCGTGACGGGCATCTCCGACGCCGTCGACGACGAGCGGTGGAGCGGCGGCGGCCGCCCGCTGCTGGTGTCGTGGCACGACAAGGGCAGCACCCGGGTCACGTTCGTCAACCCCGACCGGCGCTCGTACCGGCACGTCCTGCTCGTCGAGCCGGGGACGCGCGGCGGGCGGCCGACGTTCGGCGACATCGACGTCCACGCCGGCGGTATCGCCTGGTTCGGGAACAGGCTGTACGTGGCGGACACGCGGCGCGGGGTGCGCGAGTTCGACATGAGGCAGATCTACGACCTGGCCGCGAGCAGGGCGGGCTCCACCGAGCACGAGGACCGGATCGGGCTGCACGGCGGGAAGTACTACGGGCACGGCTTCCGCTACGTGCTGGCGCAGACGGGGAGCTGGCTCTACGCCCGGGGCGGCGCCGGTCCCCGGTGCCGGGGCGCCGGGCCGCTGCGCACGTCCTGGCTCTCCATCGACCGGACGACCTACCGCCCGGTGCTCATCGCGGGCGAGTACTGCCGTCCGTCGGCCCCGCGCGGCCGGGTCGTCACCTGGCCGCTCAGCGGCCTGACCGGCGGCGCCTCCCACGTCCGCGCCGACTGGATCGCGCTCCTGCCCGATGACAAGATCCAGGGCGGTGTCCGCACGCACGGCCAGTGGTGGTTCACGCACAACCGGGGCACGCGGCGCGGGCAGCTCCTCACGGCGTACCGCGACTGGGACGAGTGGGGCGGCGTGCGGCGGATGACGATCTCCCACGGCCCGGAGGACCTGTCCTGCTACCGGGGGCAGGGCCGCCTCTGGACGGTCGCCGAGCACGCCCACCGGCGGGCGCTCTACGGCCTGCCCGCGCGCTCCTGCTACTGACCGCGCGCCGGGACGCTCAGGCGCCGACCTCCTGACGCGCGGGCGCCGCGCCGGACACGGGACGTCGCCCGGCGGCGTGTCCCAGCGCGACGGTGCCGAGGGCCGCGACGGCGAGGACGGCGCCGATCCACGCCGTGGCCCGGTATCCGGCCCCGGCGTCCAGGGCCAGCCCGCCGAGCCAGGGCCCGGCCGTGATGCCGACGTTGAACGCCGCGACGTTCCCCGCGGCGGCGAGGGTCGGGGCGCCGCCGGTCAGCGCGAAGACCCGCGTGTTCAGCGTCGGGTTGGTCGCGAACCCGAACCCGCCCAGCAGGAACACCAGGGCCACGGCGGGCACCGGCGAGCCCGCCGTCAGGGCCAGCGCCGCCGAGGTGACCGCCAGGCCCGCGACGCCGGTGTAGAGGGTGGGGACGGCGCGCGTGTCGGCCGTCCGCCCGCCGGCCGTGATGCCGATGAGCGCGCCGACGCCGTACAGCGCGAGGACGGCCGGCACCCACCGCTCGGCGAGGCCGGTCGTGCCGGTCAGCATGGCGCCGAGGTAGCCGAACGTGACCAGCAAGGCGCCCGTGGCCAGGGACGTCGTCGCATACGTGAGCCACACCTGGGGCCGCGCCAGCGCGCGCAGCTCGTCCCGGACGCGCGGCGCCTTCCCCTCGGGACGGCCCGGCGGGACGGTCGCCGCCACCCCGGCCATCGCGAGCGCGGACAGCGCCGCCACCGCCCAGAAGGCGGCGCGCCAGCCGAGATGCTGGCCGATGACCGTCCCCGCCGGGAGCCCGACGATCGTCGCCAGGGTGAGGCCGCCCGCGACGATCCCCATGGCCCTGCCGCGGGCGCCGCCGGGGACCAGCCCGACCGCCACGACGGCGGCGACCGCCCAGAACCCCGCGTACACGAACGCCCCCGCGATCCGGGTGGCGAACAGCACCCCGTAGCCGGGGGTCAGCGCGCCCACGGCGTGCGTGAGGGCGAAGGCCGCGAGGAAGGCCAGCAGCGACCGCCGCCGCGGCCACCGCAGCGTCAGCACGGCGAGGACGGGCGCGCCCGCGAGCATCCCGATCGCGAACGCCGAGATCAGCAGCCCCGCGCGGGGGACGGACACGCCGAGGTCGGCGGCCATCTCCGGCAGCAGCCCCGCGAGCATCAGCTCCGACGTGCCCTGCGCGAAGATCGCGAGTCCCAGCACGTAGACGGCCCGTGGCATCGGCCATCGCCTCCCTGTTTTAGATTGTTCAGTTCAAAATCAGCGCAAAAAAGGGGACGGCCCGCGTGCCGCCCCTCCGGGTCAGATCGCGCTCATCGCCGTCTCCGCGATCCCCGACAGCGTCGCCCGGTCGGCACCCCCTCGGGCCGCGACCCGCATCCCGCTGACGGTCGCGACGACGAAGTGCGCGAGCGCCCGCGCGTCCTTGCCCGCGTCGATCTCGCCCGACCGCATCCCGGACTCGATGGCCGCCCGCAGGGCCGCGAGCCGCCGCTCCTGGTCACGGGCGATCCGCTCGGCGATCTGCGGATCGCGCGGCGCCATCTCCACGATGGCGTTGACGACCAGGCACCCGGCCGGGTCGCCGGTCTCGGTGTCGGCGGTCCGCTCCAGCAGCGTCCGCAGCCTCTCGCGGGCGGGCCCGTCGCCGTCCAGCAACTCGATGAGCGCCGCCGTCCGCTCCTCGATGTAGCGGTCCAGGGCCCTCTCGAACAGCTCGTGCTTGCTCCCGAAGGCGTTGTAGACGCTGCTGCGGCCGAGGCCGGTGGCCTCGCAGAGATCCTCCGTGGACGTCGCCTCGTATCCCGCCGTCCAGAACGCGCGCATGGCGGCGTCCACGGCGCGTGCCTCGTCGAACTTCCGCGGTCTCGCCATGCCGTCACGCTACCACGTTATGGACTGATCAATCCAAAAAGGGTCAGGGGCCCGCGGGCGGTGAGGCGTGCGCGACTTGGACGGGCCGCTGCTCCCCGCGCCGGACGAACACGCCCCGGCCCGGCGGTGCCTCCTCGTCCGGGATCAGGGCTCCGTAGCGGTCCGCCTCCTGCCCGCGGGCGCGTCCCAGCAGCAGCGCCGGTGCCCCGAAGTCGTGCATCGCCGTGACCACCGGATCGGGCTCCCGCCCGGGGAGCCTCGGGCGGCGGGCGACGATGAGGTGCATGTCCTTCTGGGCCAACGCCCCGAGACCCGGCAGCTGGGCGAGCGGGTCGTCGTCCGGTGAAGCGACGTCGATCGAGATGAAGAAGCTCTCGGTAGGCCGCTTCTGATGCAGGTGCCTGTTCAGGAACCTTTTGAACTCCGCGGTGTAGTAGGTGTAGTGGACGCCCCGGGGGACCGGTGAGTTAAGCCCGAACTCGGTGGCGATCCCGCGCAGGTACCGGTCGGGGTCCAGGACGTACACGGTGGGCGGTCCTTCCCGCCGCGTCACGATCCCCTCGATGATCAGATGGATCAGGTTGGCCCGTCCCGACCCGGCGTGACCGATGACCAGCAGGTGGGGCTCGGCCGTGAAGTCCAGGAGCACGGGCGCGCGGGTCAGGCCCTCGACCCCGATCGGGACGCGGTCTCCGGTGACCGGCGGGAGATCGCCCACGTTGAGCGTCTCGGGAAGGCCGGGCGATTCCGGGACGGCGGGAGGCGGGACGAGGTTCACCGAGCGGGGGAAGAGCGCGCCGAGCCTGAAGTCGGCGGAGAGGATCTCCTCCAGCCCGGGGCGTTCGCCGCTGAGGATGACGACCGTGTCGCGCCCATGCCGCTCGACGAGCGCGATCAGCCGCTCGACGAGGACCTCGCCCTCGTCGGTGCCCATGAGGGGCGCGAGGGCGTCCACGCCGTAGAGGAGCAGGACGCCGCCGCCCGCCTGCCGGAGCATCCCAGAGACGCTGGACAACGCCTCGCCGGGACCGGACGCGGCCAGTGCCTGCCACGAGAGGTCCGTCACGGTGGCGTTCGGCAGGACGCCGAGATCGGCGAGCATCTGACCGTAGCGTCGCGCCGTCTGCCTCATCTCCGGCTCTGGGGGACCGTGGAAGACCAGATGGCGGGAGCCCGCGGCCCGCCGCCCCCGCAAAATCTCCTCCTCCACGGTGAGGAGCCCGCGGAGGATGTTCCTGACCCACTCGGGTTCGGGACCGTCCTCGACCTCCCACCACAGACCCGTGAGCGTCTGAAGGTCCGGCGGTTCCGGCGGGTCGGGCGGCTCTTGCTCGTGGGATGGCGAGAGTGCGACCTCGAAGCGGCGCGGGCCGTCCCCGGGGGTCTTCAGGTAAGCGGTGCGGCCGTCGGGGAACGCGAGCGCGCCCTGGCCGACGACCTGGCTGAGTTCGGCGGGTGTCAGGTGGTTCGCCGCGACGCGCCAGCCGAGGAGCGGGAGGAACCGGTTCCAGGTCCTGCTCTCCTCGACGGTCGTCGACGAGAGCAGCAGGTGGACGCCGAGAGACTCGCCCCGCTGTGCCAGCGCCAGGAGCGCCTCGGCCACCTCGGGCCTGCTGGACGGGAACGTCAGGGAGAACGTCAGGGAGACATCGACGACCAGGAGCAGGCGCCGCTCCGGCCGCGCCCGGGAACGCGACTCCAGCTCCTCCAGGAAGCCCACGAACTCGCGGAGCCTCTTGGGGTCACCCAGAAGCTCCTCGTAGGAGCGCCTCTGGTGGAGGAGGTCGAACTGGACGCCGAGGGGGTGCGTGCCCAGCCCGGCGAAGACGATCCCGAGGTCGGACGGAGGGTAGGCGTCCGTGAGGGCCGAGACGACCGCCCGCACCACCCGCTGCCGCACGGGCTGCTCCCCGACGACCAGCCCGTGCGGCATGCCCGCGGACGGGTCGAGCGGGTTCAACTCGACCTCGTGGCCATCCTCGTCGAGGCCGATCACGCAGGACGGCGCCTGCGGCTCTCCGGAGGCGAACCACCGGTGCGCCATCCTGCCCTGGAGGGCGAGCATGTCGGCGTACGGCGTCTCCGCCGGGCGGAAACGGGTCTGACGCTTCCGTCCTTCGTGCTTGAGCAGGGCGGATCCGTCGCCGGGGAACGTGATCTCCCACCGTGCGGGCGGTATGTCCGGCCGCACCGACGTGAGGAAGACGAGCCGGATGCCGAGGTCGGTGTCGTCCTGGCCGAGGTGCGCGGCGATCTCGTCCATCTCGCGGCCCGTCGTCGGCAGCCGCCCGACGGATTCGACGAACACGACCAGGGCGGGGAGCGGGGCGAGGTCCCGTCCACCGGCGATGGCCGCCTGGTAGGCGTCCCAGGTCGCCGCCCGGAGGACCGACCTGCGGCGCGCTCGCTCGGCTCCGAGGGCCGGAAGCCCGTCGATGGCGTCCGTGGTGTGCGGCAGCGTGTCCAGCGGGAACCGGTAGTACGGACTGGGGGCGTCCAGATCGAGGAACGCGAAGGTGACCGTGCCGGGTGAGTGGTTCAGCGCCAGGCCGAGGACGATCGTCTCCAGCAGCCGGTAGCGGCTGTCGTGCGAGGCGTCGATGATGAGGCCGTGCGAGGCGGGAGTACCGCCGGGCAGGATGTCGACCCAGACCGCGGCCCCGTCCTCGTCCTCGCCGATGGCGGTGGGCTGCGGTGGGCGGTCCCAGCCTTGGCCGATCAGGTCGTCGACCTGCCGTCCGTAGAGGTCGAGCAGGTGCGGGGGACCGGAGGACGCGGGTGCGAGCGTCGCGCCGGTCTCGGCGGTGACCAGGGCGAAGTGGTCGGTGTCCGCGGCGAGCCGCACCGGGCCGCCGTCGGCGGGCAGCAGGGCGCGGAAGGTCTCGGCGGCCGTCCCGGCGCGGCGCTCGATCTCGGCGGACACGGCTTCGAGGACGTGCCGGGTGTGCTGGGCCTCGGGACGCGGGAGGGTGTCGAGGAGGGCCTCGCGGGCGCCGGGGACGAACGCGTAGCGGACGCCGCCGGCCGGGCGGAGCAGCCCGCTCAGCAGCACCTCGGCGAGCCGCCCCGGGCCGGAGCCGCCGAGCACGCGGTGCTGGATGAGGCGCATGACCGGCAGCGACGGATCGGACACCGCGACGTGCGCGGCCAGCTCCGCGGCCTCCGCCGAGGCCGTCGAGAGAAAGCGGCGGACGCGCTCGGCGACCGGCAGCTCACGCTCGCGCAGGACGGGCACGCCCCCCGGCGTCCGCGACGGCAACGTCGTCACGGCGGCGGGCTGCGGGCCCGCGCCGGACACCAGGTGCGCCCAGGCGGCGAACCAGTGCGGGGCGACCTCCAGCACCGGGACGGGGACGCCCGGGGGCGGCGCCCCGTCGTACGGGGTGAAGCGCAGATCGGCGTTGGCGGCGCCGGGACGCGGCAGCACCGCCAGGCCCGGCGAGGCCGGGGCCGCGGTGCGCCGCCAGAGACGCTCGGGCAGCGGCTGGACGA
The DNA here is from genome assembly GCF_019175365.1 of Actinomadura graeca. NCBI lineage: Bacteria > Bacillati > Actinomycetota > Actinomycetes > Streptosporangiales > Thermomonosporaceae > Actinomadura > Actinomadura graeca. Next base: position 6,633,542 of record NZ_CP059572.1, read on the forward strand.
TCGCGGCCGGCCCGGCCTGCGCCCAGCGCCGGACGGCGCGGGCGGCGCGGCCGTCCCACCAGTGCGGCCCGGAGCAGTCGCTGAGGACCAGGACGGCGTGGCGGCCGGAGCCGTCCAGCAGCGTGCCCGGATCCCGGGGCGGCGCCCCGGCGGCGGAGGAGACGCGTCCGGTGACGTCCAGGTGGCCGACGTGCACGTCGCGGAACGCGCCCTGGCGGACGAGCGCCTCAGCGAGCTCGCGGGCGAGGGGCTGCCAGAGGCGCATGGTGGGGCCGCCGTCCACGACGAGGGTCAGCGTCAGCCAGCGCTCGGGCGCGGGGACCAGGACGGGCGTCCACCGGCGCGCGCCGACGCTGTGGGCGCCGGTGTTCAGGGCGCCGGTCATGCGGGCGTCGGCGATCCGCGCCGCCGTGGCGTCCTCGTCCAGCTCCAGGCGGTGCCGCGACGGGACGCGGCGCTTCAGCGGGCGCAGCGCCCGCTGGACGCCCAGAGGGTCGGCCAGCATCGGCGCCGTCGGGACGAGGACCTCGACCGCCCCGCCCGCCGCCCCGCCCGCCGTTCCGCCCGCCGTCGCCGCCCCCCTGGCGGGACGCGGATGCAGGGCCGCCCGGGGCCGGGGGACCGGTGCAGGCCCGGGGGTGGCGGGGACCGGGGGCGGGGACGCCGCGTCCGCGGGTTCCGCGGCGGGCGGGACGGGCGCCGGTCCGGTGCGCTCCGGTTCCCCGCCGGTGGTGGGGAGGTGGCAGGCGAGCCAGAGGAGCTCGCTCATCTCCAGCGCGTCGGGCGCGCGCGGCCCGACGGCGCCGAGCACGTCCCGCAGCCGGTCAATCGTCATCCGCGGGCCCGCTCAGGTAGGGCATGACGCGGTCGGCCAGGGCCTGGCGGTCACCGGAGTCGGCGTGGCGGCACAGGTAGACGGCGTTGAGGAGCTGGTCGGTGGCCAGCGTGCCCGACGAGGAGCGCTCGAAGAAGCGGCGGACGAGGTCGTCGCTCTGGTCGGCGAGGGGGCCGAGGTGCTCGCGGACGATCGCGGCCAGCTCGGCCTCGCCCGCGGGCTGCCGCAGGTCCACGCGGACGCAGCGGCGCAGGAACGGCGGCGGGAACTCGCGCTCGCCGTTGCTGGTCATCACCACCAGCGGGAACGCGCGGCAGCGGACGGTGCCGCCGGTCACCGCGACGCGCGGCCCGTCGGCGGTCATCACCTCGGCGGACGGGTCGGCGCGGCGGACCAGCTCGGGGATCTCGTACTCGCCCTTCTCGAAGATCGTGAGGAGGTCGTTGGGCAGATCGATGTCGCTCTTGTCGATCTCGTCGACGAGCAGGACGCGCGGGCGGCCGTAGGGGAGCAGGGCGGTGCCGAGGGGGCCGAGCCGGATGTAGCGGCCGACGTCCTCGTCGGCGGGCGCGCCCTCGCGGCCCGCCGCGTACAGGCGGGTCAGCGGGTCGTACTGGTAGAGGCCGTCGCGGAGGGTCGTCCGGCTGGTGATGGGCCAGTGCAGGACGGGCCCGAGGCCGAGCTCGTGGGCGACCGCGTAGGCGAGGGTGGACTTGCCCGTGCCGGGCGGGCCCGTCACCAGCAGCGGGCGGCGCAGGTACAGGGCCGCGTTGACCTGCTCGACGGCGTCCTCGGACGGGCGGTACGTCGTCGCCGAATGCGCGTTCCCCGACGGGCCGGGCGGGAAGGGCAGGAGGGGGCCGCCGTCGAACGCCCGCCAGGGCGGGGGCGGCGGCAGGCGGTCGACGCCGTCGTGCGGGCGCCGGCTCCCGGTGTAGAGCAGCCAGTCGGGCACCTATACCTCCATGGCGAGCGGGGGATCGGGGAGCCGGGACGGGTCGTCCCACAGCAGGGTGAGGTCGCGGCCGCAGTGCGGCTGGTCGTGGGGCGCCGAGAGCGCCTTCTTGCGCAGGGCCAGCGCGACCCTCGGCAGGTCGCCGGGGTGCTCGCGCTCGACCGCGGCGGCCAGGTCGTCCAGGAGCCGGTGGTTCCGGCAGGTGGCGTGGTCGGGCGCGTCGCAGGCGGTGCGCGTCCAGAGCATCACCGGGACGCCGTTGTTGAGCGCGGCGGCGAGCCTGCTCCGCACCGGCCGGCATCCGTAGACCAGGACGCAGTAGTCGTCGTTGGCCTCCAGCCAGTCCTGGAACTCGGCGCCCTTGCGCGTGTCGTCGCAGCCGATCCGCTGCGGCTCGCTGCGCCCGCGCTCGTACAGCAGCCGCCACCGCAGCCGGGCCTGGTCGCGGCGGATCGAGTCGGGGCGCAACCGGTCCACGTCCCGGACGACGACCGGGTACTTCCGCATCGCGATCTTCTTGACGCGGTCGACGTGCCAGGTCTCGAACGGCTTGCTCAGCCAGGTCTCCGGGACGGCGAACTCGATCATCCAGTCGCGGTCGACGACGGCGTGCAGCGAGCGGGCCACGCTCGTCTCGACGGCCGTCCGCACCTGCCGCTCCCGCACGCGCTCGGTCCGCTGCGAGGGGCCCTCGGCGCCGTCGATCCAGGTGTGCACGGTGACGTCGAAGGCGTTGCCGAACGTCACCCGCTCCAGCCGGACGATCAGCGACGCGAGCGCGGACGCGGTGTCCGCGCGGGGCGGGCCAGGGGCGGGGCGCAGATGGCGTGCCGTCCAGGTGTCGAGGTGGTGGCGCCGGGGCCCGGGCAGGTGGCGTCCGAGCGTCCCGAGGTAGCGGGTGAGCCGGTCTTCGGGAAAGCCCTCGGCGACGAGCCGCACCGAGTCCCACGCCGAGCGGGGCGCCTCGACCGGGGGCCGGCCGGTGACCGCGCCGAGGTCGCGGGCGAGCGGCGCGGTGAAGGGGACGCCGTCCAGCAGCGTCCGCAGCTCGCGGCGCGCCGGGGAGGTGAGCCAGCCGAGCGGCAGGAGGTCGTCCAGTTCCTCCCAGTACAGCCTCATCCGGGAGATCGGCAGCATCCAGCCGAGGGAGGCGCGGCGGTCGCGGCCGAGCTCGGCGTTGGTCACCATGCCGATGACCTCCCCGGTGGCCTCGTCGTGGACGGCCGACCCGCTGAAGCCCTCCTCCAGCCAGTGGCCGGGGAGCGTCCGCAGCTCCCACCACTCGCGCCGCATGCGCTGGTGCGGGCTCGTCGTGACCGACGCGTACCGCTCCCCGTCGTCCTTGCGGTTCGGGAAGCCGCAGGCGGTGAACGCGTGGCCGCCGGCCGTCCGGGCGGGCAGGTCCGCCGGTCCCGCCAGCCGCGCGGGCGCGTACGGGACGGGCTCGTGCAGTTCGAGGACGGCGACGTCGCCGGGGTCGCCGGCGCGGTCCCAGCCGCCGCGCGCGACCACCGAGGCGGGCAGGTCCTCCAGCAGCCCCGGGAACCCGACGCGCGCCTCGTCCAGGCCGTGGAGGGTGTGCGCGCAGGTCACCAGCGTGGTCGGGGTCACCAGGAACGCGGCGCCGAGCTTGCGCCCCGCCGGATGGCCGACCCAGGCGCGCCACTCCCAGTCGTCCACCGTGCGGCCACTCCAGTCCGCTCGCCCGCAGCCCCCTGTCAGCCGTCAAATCTATCAAGATCACCCATTTCGGGTGGTCCGCTCCGCGGCGGGCGGCCACAGCAGGACACGGCAGGACACGGCGGTCAGCGGCCCGCGGGCTGCACCTCGGCCTCCCGCTCGGTGGGCCCCGGCTCGGCCGGCTCGGGTTCCGGCCCGGCGTCCGGCCGCCGCCCCCACGCGGTGACGGCGGCGAGGCAGGCGAACGGCAGGGCGGGCAGCAGGTACCGGTAGTCGAAGTCGGCGGTGAGCGGCGGGACGGCCAGCAGCGCCGTCCCGGTCAGCCAGAACAGCCCGGCGCCCCGCCGCGCCCGCCGCAGCAGGATCCCGGCCGCCCCCGCCAGCAGGACGGCCCCGAGCATCGTCCCGCGCACGTTCACGACGGACTGGTAGCCGCGGATCATGTCGGCGAACGGGCTCACGACCCGCGTCCGCCCCGAGCCGTGCTCGTACTCCCGCACCACCGACAGCCGGTCCCCGCCGCCGATCACCGGCAGCGGGCGCATGCGGTCGGGGCGCTCCGGGAAGCGGTACTTGTTCTCGGTGCCGGGCTGCGGGTACGGGCTGCGGCGCCAGGTGAACGTCCGGCCGAAGAAGTCGTAGGCGACGACCCGGGCGTAGTCGAGCGGCTGGTTCCCGATCGCCCACATCGCGAACCGCTGGGCCTTGTCGTTGGTTACGGGGTCGAACGGGCGCCCGTCCCTCCAGCCGGTCGGGGAGCCCGCCTCCCAGATCTGGTGGGACGAGGCGGGCCGGTCGCCCGGCGCGCCGTACGGGCACAGTGCCGCGAGGTCCGGGGGCGGCGCGAACCTGTCGCAGTCCGCGAACGCCGACGCCCGCCCCCACAGGTAGACGCCGTCGGCGCCGGTCATCGCGAAGCGCCCGTGGTCGTGGTGGAACCACGCCGCGTACCCGCCGAGCGGCAGCAGGAACGCCGCCGCGAGCGCCGCGTGCGCGGGCCACCGCGTCCGCCGGACGAGCAGGTACAGGACGGCGACCGCGATCAGCGGGACCCCGACCGTCCGGGTGACGGCCGCCAGGCCGAGCAGCGCCCCCGCGAGGCCCGCCCGCCGCCATCCCGCCGCCCCCGGCCGCGCGATCAGCAGCACGGCGCAGAACACCAGCACGGTGAACAGGGTGTCCGACAGCAGCAGGTGCTCGAGTTCGATCTGGTAGCCGTCCAGCAGGACCGGCGCGAGCGCCAGCGCCGCCCAGTGCCGCCGTACCCGGAAGTCCCGGACGAGCGCCCGGTACCCGAACGCCGCCATCGCGACGACCGCCGCGTGCTGCAACCCCGTCACCAGGTACAGGCTGTGGAACGGCTTGAGCAGCCACAGGAAGAGCCCGTACCCCTCCGACCGCAGCGGGTGCGGGAACGGCGCGTTGGCGATCCGCAGGTAGTCGTAGCTGTCGTTGAACCAGAGCGCCGGAGGGTAGCCCAGCATCGCGACCAGCCTGAGCAGGACGCCGGCGAGGAGCAGCGCCGTGAACGGCCGGTTGCCCCTGACGGCGGCCCGGACGGGCTCTGCCTTCGGCCATCTGGCCTTGGGAGGGGTTAGCAACACCGGGAACCTAACTGTGGACGTGCGGCGGGTCGAAGGCCGGCGCGGACCGCCGAGGCGACCGGTCTCCTATGCGGTTGTCGGCTACGACGGCGGCGCGGGGGAGCCGGGGAGGTGCGGGTCGCCTGCCCGCCTGGCGAGGACTCCGAGGTCCGTCGCCGCGTCCGCCCACGCAATGGCGGCGATCATAGCAGCGCAGCCCGGCCGCCCGCCCCTGCATCGCAAGTGGCGGCACCCGGACGCGGTGCCCGCCCGCGGGGACGGCGGGTGCCCGCGCGCGGGACGCGCGGTGGCGATCCCCGGCCCGCGGAGGCGGCCGTGCCCGGTCGCGGCTACTGGCCCGTGTTGGTCTGGATCTCGCTCACGACCAGCGCGACGGGCGGGGAGGTCTCGGTGCGCTCGCCGAGGTCTCCGTCGGCGGCGTCGCAGTCGGCGCCGGCGCACGTCCAGGTGACATGCCACCGGACCGTCGCGGTGATCTTGTAGGAGCCGCCGGGCTTGCCCGCCGACGACCGCCGGTAGGTGTAGTGGCAGGTCGTGCCGGCCTTGCTGCCCCCGTCGGCGCAGGTCAGCCTCTTCTCGCCCAGATCCCAGTCCACGGCGGTGGGCTGCGCCGTGGCCTGCACGGTCTGGGCGCCCGCGCTTACCGGGTCGGTGCGGACGACGTCGAAACCGTCGACCCACAGCGACGTCCGCATACGGACGTAGGTCTTGCCCTTCGGCGCGGTGTGGACGACGGGCACGGGGAACGCCTTCGCGCTCAGGGCCTCCTCCACGAGCTGGGCCGTGCTGGGCGGCGCGGCCGCCGGGGCGGGCCCGCCGTTGACCGGGACGACGCCGATGGCCTCGTTGTCGTTCAGCCCCTCGGGCGGGGGAGGCGCGACGGGGCCGCCGCCTCCGCCTCCGCCCGCGGGTCCCCGCGAGCCTCCGCCGGACCCGCCGGTGGTGTTCCTGGGGGCGCAGGTCAGTTTCTCCGGGAGCCGGCAGGGGGCCGCCTCGGCGGACGGCACGGCGGCGACGAGCGGGAGCGCCACGGCGGTCGCCGCGATCACGGCGTTCCGGCGTCGTGCGGGGGTGCGGGCGGACGCGGGGGTGTGGGCAGACATCGGATGTCCTTTGCTGAAGGCCGTCAGCATGGGCGGTCCTGGACGGTGGCGGCGACCTTCCAGGCGCCTGAGTCGTAGAGGACGGTGGAGCGGTAGAGGTACGAGCCGCCCTTGCCGCCGCCCACGCGCTTGCCCGTCGTGGCCGAGAAGCGGTAGCCGCTGAGGGTGCGCACGCAGTCGATGACGTACACCTTGGTGCCGTCGGTCGAGCGGGCGTAGACGCGGGGGTTGTGGGTGTTGGCGAAACGCCAGATCTCGCCCCTCGCCTTGGTCCTCTCGACGTCCTGGGTGACCTCGGCGAGAAGCGGGTTGACGGCGACCGTGGCGAGCTCGGCGGGGTCGTTCCTCTCGTAGACGCGCTTGTAGACGGCCTGGTAGTCGCGGTACCGCTGGAGGACCGTCTTGTACAGCTGCTCGGTGGGCTGCGCCGAGGGGGCCGCCGCGGTCGACGTGGGGGCGGCCGCCGCGCCGGTGTCGAAGGACCCTTCGGGCTTGAGGGCGCCGGAGGACGGGTGGGACGTGCCGCACGCCGCGAGCAGCGGCGCCAGTGACAGCAGCAGCGTCGCCGGTATCGGGGCGGCGCGGCGGACCCCCTGCGTGGGGGGACGTACCAACCGGGCGCGCATCGTCATCCCTGGGCGTCGGCCGACAGCGGGGCGGTATACGCGCGAAAGCTTACAGAGGCGGGTGGGGCGGGAAAAGGGATTCGTTGCGTCCCGATTGACCTCGACCGCGCTTGAGGTTGCAGGCTGGCGGCCTACGGACGGAGGACGTCATGCGTGCGGTGTGGTTGCGGGAGTTCGGCGGGCCGGAGGTGCTGGTCCCGGGTGACGCGCCCGATCCGGTGGCCGGGGACGGGCTGGCGCTGGTGGACGTGGAGTTCGCCAACATCACCTTCGTGGAGACGCAGTTCCGGTCGGGCGGGCCATCACCGTTCCGCCCGGAGCTGCCGCTGATCCCGGGGAACGGGGTCGGCGGCGTGGTGGCGGAGGTCGGCGCGGGGGCCGATCCGGCGCTGGTCGGGCGGCGGGTCGTGAGCGGCACCGGCGGGTCGGGCGGGTACGCCGAGCGCGCGGCGGTGGACGCGGCGGCGCTGTTCGAGGTGCCGGACGGCCTGGCCCTCGACGACGCGGTGGCCCTGCTCGCCGACGGGCGGACGGCGACGATGATGCTGCGCGCGGCGGCGCCGAAGCCCGGCGAGCGCGTCCTGGTGGAGGCGGCGGCGGGCGGGGTGGGGACCCTGCTCGTCCAGCTGGCGAAGGCGGCGGGCGCGACGGTGGTCGCGGCGGCCGGCGGCGGGCCGAAGCGTGAGGTGGCGCGCGGGGTCGGCGCCGACGAGACCGTGGATTACCGGGAGCCGGGATGGGGCGGGGCCGCCGGGGAGGTGGACGTCGTCTTCGACGGCGTCGGCGGCGAGGTGGCGCGGGAGGCGTTCACGCTCTTGCGGCCCGGCGGGCGGATGGTCGCCTTCGGGCTGGCCAGCGGCGAGTGGGCCGACATCCCGGAGGACGCGGCGGCGGCGCGGGGCGTGACGCTCGTCCGGCCGGTCGCGTCCCCGGAGGAGCTGCGGGAGTTCACGCTGAGCGCGCTCGGCGAGGGTGCGGCCGGGCGGCTGCGCCCGGTGATCGGCCAGCGCTTCCCCCTGGAACGCGCGTCCGACGCGCACGCGGTGATCGAATCACGCGCCGGGGTCGGCAAGACGCTGCTGGAGGTGCGGCGGGGCGGGCCCGTCAGGGACGGCCGGCCCGGGTGAGGAAGGACGTGAGGGCGCGCTCGTAGCCGGCCGGGTCGGTGTTCCACGCCTCGGTGTGGTCGCCCTGCGCGGCGACGTGGGTGACCATGCCGGGCGGGGCGGCCGCGGCGAAGGCGAACGCCGGGCGGTTGGCTACGGTGGCGTCCTCGGCCGTCGTGAACATCAGCGTCGGCGTCCGCAGCCGGGGCGCGAACCGCCGCTGGTCGAAGTCGCGCAGGTCGATGCCGATGCGGTACTCCAGGACGCGCTTGGCCACACTCGTGATGAAGCGGGGCAGGTGGCGGGCGTCGCCCTGCTTGTCGAGGGTGGCGCTCCAGTCCATGACGGGCGAGTCCAGGACGACGCCGCGCACGAACGACGGGTCCTTGCGCAGCACCGTCAGCGCCATCGCGCCGCCCATCGACCAGCCGTACAGGACGACCCCGGTGGCGCCCTGGGAGCGGGCGTAGGCGACGGCGGACGCCAGATCGTTCCACTCGGTGCCGCCCAGATGGTTCTTGCGGTCGGCGGACGGCGGCGCCCCCACGTCGTTGCGGTACGCGATGGACAGCAGAGGCAGGCCGGTCGCGTGCACGGCCTTCATGGACCGGAACGTCTCTGCCTTGTCGGCGTTCCGTCCGTGGACGGCGATGACCCACGTGCTCTTGGGGGACGCGCCGGGCAGCAGCCACGCGGGCATGGGACCGACCTGCGACGCATAGGTGACGTCCCTGAAGTCCAGGCCGAGCGCGGTCTTGGGGTTCCCGTCGTACAGCCAGTGGTCCATGGTGGCCTTCGCGCCCTTCACCAGGCGCCCCTTGGGGACCGACGTCACCCGCCGGACGACGTGCCGGGCGTCGCCGCCCACGACCGGGCCGAGCATCGCCCGCCCGCCCTCCCAGGCCAGCGCCCAGGTGCCGGAACGCTCGGTCTCCGGGCCGCGGGCGAGCGTCACCGTCCCGGGGGCGGTGTCCACGATCGTGAGCGGGTACTCGGCCGCGTGGTCGACCTGGGCGGCCAGTCCCGCGAAGTACCAGCCGATGCCGCCGACCGCCGCGCACAGCAGCAGCACGACGGCGAGGAACGCGGCCACGGCCCGGCGGACACGGCGGGCCCGCCGCGGGCGCGATGGCTCGGGGGTCGCCGGGGCGGGCGACTCGGGGGCGCGGGTCGTCACAGACCCGACGGTAACCCACTCCGGGCGCGATCCCGCGACGGAGGCGCGATCCCCTGGCGGAGGACGGTCAGCCGAGCGCGTCCCTGGCGTCCATGAGGGCGAAGCCGAGCAGGTTCAGGCCCCGCCAGCGCGACGGCCGGACGGCGTCGGGGCTGTGCTCGTCCAGCCCGATACCCCAGACGGCGTCCAGCGGGCTCGCCTCGACGAGGACCTTGCCGCGGGTGGACAGAAGGTAGCCGCGCAGGTCGTCGCGGGCCGCGAACTTGGCGACGCTGCCGCGCACGACGATGTCGTACCGGTGCCGCGCCCACGTCTGCTCGTCGAAGCCCGCGACGCGGCGTCCGAGGCCCTTGGCCCTGCGCGGGTCGAGGTCGCGGAGGATCTCCGCCTCCGTCCGGCGGTCGCCGAACAGCCGCGCCTTCTCCGCCATCATGTAGTGCTCTGCCGTGGCGTACTCGACGCCGTCGAGCGTGAAGGGCGAGGGGTACCACTGGCTGAGGCGGCCCTCGGCCCGGCGTCCGCCCCAGAAGAGCACGAACTCCGGCAGCGCGCCGCGTTCCTCCAGCCCGATCAGCTCGTCGATGCCCATGTCCCGAGCCTTCCGAACGCCCGGTTCGACCGCAACGGGGTTTCCGGGTGGATACCCTGCCGGGCATCCGCCGGTCGATCGGGGCGCCGGCGGGCGGTATGGGATTCCAAGGGGTCGCGGGTGACGGGTCAGAACGAGCGGATCGCGGAGATCGAGGGGCGAGTCGTCGAGTACGTCCGGCGGACGTCGCCGCCCGGATGGCGGCGCGCGGACCTGCGCGCCAAGGCGACCGTGGTGGGGAGCGACATCGCGCTGGCGGTGCTCACGGGCGATGGGCAGGTCCGGGACGCCGGGCGGGCCCCGGACGAGCTGGCGGGCCTGCTCGCGGAGCTGCGCCGCGCGCACTACCTGTCCGAGCAGGGCACCTGGTTCTCGATGACGTTCATCATCGAGCCGGAGACCGCGCGTCCCCTGTACAACTACGACTTCGACCCGGAGTGGGACCCGCCCCTCCCGCCGGACGCCTGGCGCCGCGACCAGATCGTCATGCCGCGCGACGGCGCCCACATGCCCGGCTGGCTGCGCGACCGGCTGGAGGACCGCGAGCCCGCCGCGCGTCCCGCGCCCGACCCCGGGCCGATGAACCCGGTCGAGCAGATGGAGCTGCTCTCCGACCGGGTCACGATCCTGGTCGCCGACCGCGCCCCGCGCCTGTGGAAGAAGGTCTTCGGGTACTACCAGGCCGTGGGCGGCCACGTGGAGTTCCCGCCGATGATGCTCTACGGCGCCGACGGCACCATGACGGTCTGGACGCCGCCCGCGGAGACCGCCGCGCTCCTCGACCGGCTCCGCGCGGGGACGCACGCCTTCCAGGGCTCCACCTGGTCCCGCATCGACTTCGAGATCCTCTACGAGGACGGCGCGGCGCGCTGCCGGGCGGGCTTCGTCTACGACGAGCCGAAATGGAACCGCGAGCCGTCGGCCGAGGACGTCCGGCTGGAGCTCGAACGGTTCCCGCTCGGCGACGTCCCCGAGTGGATGACGCGGCGGCTCGGATCCGCCCCGCCCCCTCCGGCGGGCGGCGGGGCGCCACAGGAAGGGATACGGCGGGAGGGGATACGCAAGGCCCGCGTGTTCGACCACGCCGGTCCGGACGGCGACCGTCCGGCCGTCTCCCGTCCGCCCGTCCCGCCGGAGGAGGCCGAGCGGGTGGCCGCGTACCTGAGGGGGGCGCCCGTCGTGCTCGCGGCGCGGTCGAGCGCGCCCGACCAGCTCGACCCGGCGCGCGGCGCGCGCGTCCCGCTCACCTTCCACACCGACGGGACGTGGGTGTGGTCGGGCGCGGTCGGCTACTACCTGCGCGAGCACGGCGTCCCGCCGGAACCCGATCTGGTCGCGCACATCCGCGCCCGGGGGTTCGAGGTCCCGGCCGTCGACGACGACGCGATGGACGCCGCGAGCGCCGCCGTGACCGGACGCGACGCGCCCGCGCGCGTCCGGGAGGAGCCCCGGCCCGAGCCGAACCGGCACCCATCGCCGGAGCACCAGCCGGAACACCACCCCGCACCCGGGCCGGACCACTTCGCCGTCCTCAGGAGCCGGTTGCGCGACCTGGGCGTCGACCCCGCCGCCTACCGCATCCAGGCGACCGCCGAAGGGGCCTGGTCCGTCCTCCGAGACGGGCCGCGCTGGACGGTGTTCCAGACACGCGACGGTGAGCGGCGCAAGACGGTCTCGTTCGACGACGCCGACCAGGCCGCCGCGCACCTTCTCGGCAGTGTGCTCCTGGAGCGGCGCCAGGCCGTCCCCAAGCAGACCGGTGCGATCGAGCCGCTCGAAGGCGAACCACCGCTCAGCCTCCTGCGCGACCGCCGCACCACGGAACTCCCCGAGGGGACGGCTGTGGACCGCTATGGCGGCCCGAGCGGGAACGTGGTCTACGCGGCGCGCACGCCCTTCGAGCAGCGGTCGCTTCCGCCGGACTGGCGCAACCGCCCGTACCACGCCTACCGGGTGCAAAGACCGGTGGAGGCGCTGACGGGAACGGCCGTGCCCTGGTTCGACCAGCCCGGCGGAGGAACCGCGTACGTGTTCCGGCGCCCGATCGCCGACCTGCTCATGGACGGCACGCTCACCGTGATCGGCGGGCCCTGACCACGCGGTCAGGCACGCCCGATCGCGGCCACCAGATCCAGGCCGAAGAGCAGGTCGAGGTGGACGAACGTCTCCAGCTTCGCCCCCGGCGGCACGTCCGGGTCGCTTGCCAGAGCGTCCAGGACGGCCAGCGCGGACGGGCCGTCGAGATCGTCCGCCAGCGCCGCCTCCGCCCTGGCCGCGTAGGCACGGTCGATCGGACGGCCCGGGCTCGACGCCCACCCGGCCACCTCGCCCCGCCACCCGTCCAGGCGGCCCCGGGCCCGGGCGAGGCGCGCCGCCGACAGGTCCAGGGGCTCCCGGTAGGGCGCCTCCAGCATCGCGAGCCGCACGGCGAGGGCCTCGGTCTCCCCGGCGGAGCGCCAGTCGCCCGTCTCGTGCGGCGCCGTCACGCAGAACCCGTCCACGGGCGGTTCGCGCTCCCCGGACACGTACAGGTCCGGCGGGTCCGCCCCGGCCGCGTCTCCGGCGGCGTCGAGGGGCTGGACGTTGTACCGCGCATAGTCCGCCGGTCCGCCGTCCATGAACTCGCGGGACGCCGTGACCTGGACGTGCCGCCCGGCCCGTCCCGCGACCCGCCTCAGCAGATCGGCGACGATCAGCGTGCGGAGGCCGGCGCCGTCCAGCACGCGGACGCGCAGCACCCGGCCGCCCGGGAGCGCCTCGGGCCGCCCTGAGCGGGGGTCGTACAGGCGCAGCATGCCTCCAACACTAGAGGGGCCGGTCGGAGAGCGCGGGGCCGATGGGCAGCGGCGCCGCCCCGTCCGGCTTCCGGACGGCCGCGAACCGCAGCCGCACATAGTCGGCGACCCAGCCCGACTCGCGGCGCAGCGCGGGCGCCGCCAGGTCGTTCACACGGTCCAGGAGGGGCTCGACCAGCTCCGGGGGCACGTCGGCGAGCGCGCGCCCGGCGTAGGCGCGGACCCAGTCGGCGGCGCCGTCCGGGCCCTCGGTCATGCGGGTCGGCCGGTCGGCGTGCTCCAGCAGCCGCAGCGTGAACCCGCCCTCCTCCAGCTTGGTCGCGTACTCGGCGGGACTCGGGAAGTACCAGGGCAGCTCGGGCTCGCCGAGGCCGAACACGCGCCACGCCGTCTGCATGGCGGCGATCAGCTCGGCGCAGTTCCCGGCGCCACCGAGCTCCCCGACGAACCGCCCGCCGGGCCGCAGCGCCGCGTGCACCTGGCCGATCACCTGGTCGGGATCGCGGGTCATCCAGTGCAGCGCCGCGTTGGAGGCGACCGCGTCGAACGACTCGCTGATGGTGAAGTCGTGGGCGTCGCCGAGGATGAACGACAGCCCGGGGTGCAGCGCGGTCGCCTGCGCGACCATGTCCGGATTGCCGTCGATGCCCAGCACCTCGGCGCCCCGCTCGGCGATCTCCGCGCTGAACGTCCCGGTGCCGCACCCGAGGTCGATGACCCGCTCGCCGGGCTGCGGATCGAGCAGGTCGACCAGGGGCGCGCCGTGCGCGGAGACGTACCCGAAGGCGGAGTCGTACGTCGTCACGGCCCAATTCACTGTCATAATTTATCGGACAATCAGGAGGGAAGAGGCGGCGTTGCCGATGGCGGGCATGACCGGAGAGGTCCGGATCATGGGTGCGGAGGGTCCGGGCGGGCTCACGCTGCGCACCGCCGGCCTCTCCGCGCGCGGACTGCCCGAACTCCGCGCCGCCGGGCTCCCGCCCTACCTCGGGCAGGGGTGGGCGCGCGTCCTCGCCGCCCTGGCCGGGCGCCTGGCGGCCTCCGGCGAGGTCCCGGACGAGGTCGTCCTGACGCCGGACGTCACGGTCCGGCTCACGCCCGGCGCCGACGGCACGCTGGTCCCCGGCCCGCCGCCCGGCCGTGACGAGGACGAATGGCGCCACGACGTCGTCGTCCGCCTGTTCCCCGAAGCCCGCACCTGACCCCGGGCCCGGACCCCCGCGCGCCTCCGGTCGTCCCCGCGCGCCCCGCACGCCCCCGCGCCCCCGCATGCCCTCGGCCGTACGCGACCGGCCTGCCGGATGACGCGGGACGGGTGATCTGGCGCCGGAAGCGGGAAGTCATTATGGAGGCAGTCCCCCCTCCCGTGGGTCAGGGTGATGATCTTGGCGTTTCCGGACCTTGGTGACGTGTGTTACCAGAGTGGCGGAGGGTATGAAGCCGCCCGAGGCAACACGTTTCGGGGGTGCGTGGTGCGGATGACGAGAATTGGCCTTATCGCCATGGTCGGGGCCGGTCTGCTGTTCGTCTCGGGGTGCGGCCACGCCCCCGAGAAGAAGGCGCGGACGGCGGGTGACAGAAAGGCCGCCGGGCAGGCCCGCAAGGCGCCGCCCTCTCCGCCGCCTCCCCGCCGCATCGACTGCGACAAGATCAGGTGCGTCGCCCTCACCTTCGACGACGGCCCCGGGCCCTACACCGACCGGCTGTTGAACACGCTGCGGGCGGCACACGCGCGCGCCACGTTCTTCATGCTGGGTGAGAACGTGCACGGTTTCCCCGGCGTGGTGCGGAAAATGGCGCTGGACGGTCACGAGCTCGCGAACCACACCTGGTCGCACCCCAACCTGACCTCCCTGTCAGCGGCCGAGGTGCGGTCCCAGGTGCAGCGCACGCAGCAGGCCATCGCGGCGGCGTCCGGCGGGGTCCGTCCCACGCTGCTGCGCCCGCCGTACGGGGCCACGAACGCCAAGGTCGGGCACGCCGCCGGGCTTCCCATGATCCTCTGGAGCGTGGACACGCTGGACTGGCGCTACCGCAGCGTCAGCCGTGACACCCGGATCGGGGTCACCGCCCCGAAGCGGGGTGGCATCGTCCTGTTCCACGACATCCACAAGCCCACCGTCGACTCCGTGCCGAAGGTGCTGGAGGGGCTGAGGCGGCGCGGGTTCACGTTCGTGACGGTGACGGAGATGTTCCACGGCAAGGCGCTCAAGCCGGGCCAGACCTACACCGAGGCCGTCGTCCCCAAGCCGCCGGTGCCTCCCCGGACGCCCGGAGCGTCGCCTTCGGCGCCGTCCGCCCCGGAATCGCCTGAACCGGGATCGCCCGCGCCGGCGTCGCCGGTGCCCGGATCGTCCGTCCCCGGAGTGCCCGGCCCGGGTTCGCCCGTGCCCGGGGTGCCCGGGGTGCCCGGGCCCGGGACCTCGGTGCCCGGAACCCCGGCACCCGGCCCGCTCGCGCCCGGCGCGCCCGTCCCCTCGGGCCGGTAGCGGCGGGGTCGCCGGGGCGCCACAGTGGCGTGGCGCTCAGCCGGGCTCGCCGGTGCGCGGACGGCGGCGCGGCGGGGGCTGCGGCGGCACGACCTTGCCCGCGACGACGATGCCCTCGGGGACCTCGACCACCTCGCCGTCCCGGCGGCGCACGCGCAGCGTCCCCGCGGCCCAGGATTCGAGCACGCCGACCACGTCGCTGTACTCTCCCGTTGGCAGGCGGCGGCGCAGCGAGACCCGCTGACCCACGTCCGCGCGGCTGATGGAGACCACCAGCCTCGCGGCAAAGCGGCCAGTCATATGTGGGACCCCCGTGTCGAATCGACTGCGCTCCGGTGGCCATACTATTCACAGCGAGCTTGCGGTGAGCCGTGACGTGCGGCGGGGCCGGAAACCCGAGAGGAGTCACTGACGTGACCTACGTCATTGCGCAGCCCTGCGTGGACCTGCTCGACAAGGCATGCATCGAGGAGTGCCCGGTCGACTGCATCTACGAGGGCAAGCGCATGCTCTACATCCACCCGGACGAGTGCGTCGACTGTGGTGCGTGCGAGCCGGTTTGCCCCGTGGAGGCGATCTACTACGAGGACGACACGCCTGAGCAGTGGAAGGACTTCTACAAGGCCAACGTGGAGTTCTTCGACGACCTCGGCTCGCCCGGGGGCGCGTCCAAGGTCGGCAAGATCGACAAGGACCACCCGATCGTCGCGGCCCTGCCCCCGCAGGCCGAGGAGTAAGGGCGGCTTGAGGGATCGCCTTTCGCGATCCCCTGAGCCTGCGTTTCCTGTGCGTAAGGTCGGGCCGTGGTCTTCCGCGTTCGCGGAGACCACGGCCTCGTGGTCGGATCCCCGCCGTACTCTTCGAGGAGTGGGTCGTGTTCACCCTGCCGGACTTCCCGTGGGATCGGCTGGAGCCGTACAAGCGTCGTGCGTCCGAGCACGCGGGCGGCATCGTCGACCTGTCGGTGGGCACGCCGGTGGACCCCACGCCCGAGCCGATCCGGGCCGCGCTGGCGGGGGCCTCCGACGCGCCCGGCTACCCCGCCACCTACGGGACGCCGCGGCTGCGCGAGTCCGTCGCGGGCTGGCTGCGGCGCCGAGCGGGCGTGACGGCCGCCGACCCGGACGCGGTGCTCCCCGTGATCGGCACGAAGGAGCTGGTGGCGTGGCTGCCGACGCTGCTCGGCGCCGGGCCGGGCGACCGCGTCGTCTTCCCCGAGCTGGCCTACCCCACCTATGACGTGGGCGCCCGCCTCGCCCGGGCGGAGCCGGTCCGCACCGACGGCCTGCTCTCCCTCGGCCCCGCCGCACCGAAGATCGTCTGGGTGAACTCGCCGTCCAACCCGACCGGCAGGGTGCTGCCCGCCGAGCACCTGCGCAAGGTCGTCGCGTGGGCGCGCGAGCGCGGGTCGGTCGTCATCAGCGACGAGTGCTACCTGGAGTTCGGCTGGGAGCCGGACGACCCGCCGGTGTCGGTCCTGCACCCGGACGTGTGCGAGGGGTCCCACGAGGGGCTGCTGGCGATCAACTCGCTGTCCAAGCGCTCCAACATGGCGGGCTACCGGGCCGGGTTCGTCACCGGCGACCTCGCGCTCGTCAGGCGGCTGCTGGAGGTCCGCAAGCACGCCGGGATGATCGTCCCGGCGCCGGTGCAGGCGGCGATGGCCGTGGCCTTCGACGACGACGCGCACGTGGACGAGCAGCGGGAGCGGTACGCGCGCCGCCGCGCCGCCCTGCGCGCCGCGCTGGAGGGGCACGGGTTCCGCGTCGAGCACTCAGAGGCGTCCCTGTACCTGTGGGCCACCCGGGACGAGCCGTGCTGGGACACCGTCGCGCACCTGGCCTCCCTCGGCGTCCTCGCGGGGCCCGGCGAGTTCTACGGCCCGGCCGGCGGCCGGCACGTCCGCGTCGCCTTCACCGCCACGGACGAGCGCGTCGCCGCCGCCGTCGAGCGCCTCTGACCCCACCCGCCGTCCTCGTCCGCCATCCCCTGCCGCGCGGCGGCGCCGTCCGCCCCGCGCCCGTGGACCGGGCCCATTCGTTATGGAACGAGTGGTGACTTTGTGACGTCTGAACGCGGTATGGGTTTGACCTGTAAGTATCGATATGATCCCGCAGGTCCGTGCCCATTGCTGGCGGAAAGACGGAGGTGCCCGTGGGTGGAACCGCGATCGTGATTCTGCTGGCGCTGATCCTGGTCGCCTTGATCGTTCTCATCGTGGTGCTGCTCCGCCGCCGTTCGCCCGCGCCGTCCGGCGGCCCGGCCCCCGCGGCGCCCCGCGACCCGTTCGCGGCCGGGGACGAGGTCGCCGGCGACCCGCGGACGCTGAAGGCGGGCGACATGGTCGAGTACCTCGGCACCCGCTACTTCGTGCGCGGCTCCGTCCGCCTCCGCGAGGGCGGCTTCACCTGGAGCGAGCACCTGCTGGACGCCGACACCATCGAGGGCGCGAAGGTGTGGCTCTCCGTCGAGGAGGACCCGGACCTGGAGGTCGTCTGGTGGACCGGGCACGAGATCGGCGACCTCACCCCCGGTGACAGGACGATCGTCGTGGACGGTGTCGAGTACCGCCGCGAGGAGCACGGCACGGCCGACTACACCAGCGAGGGGACGACCGGCGTCGGCGTCCAGGGCCGGGTCGAGTACGTCGACTACGAGGGCCCGCGCGGACGCTACCTGTCGTTCGAGCAGTACGGCGGCGGGCAGTGGGAGGCCGGGCTCGGGGAGCGCGTCCCCACCGGCTCCCTCACGATCTACCCGGGCAGCTGATCTTGCGCACCACCCTTGACACCCCCTACCTGGACGCGCGCGCCGACGCGCTGTCGTTCGCGCTCGGGCTGCCGCCGCTGGACGCCCTGGCCGTCCTGCCGGTCGAGCGCGCGGGCCTGACCGTCGAGCTGCGCCTGCTCGGCGCGTCCCACCAGGTCATCGCCGGCCCGCTGAGCGAGACGGTGGCGTGCCTGCCCGCCGGCGCCGGGCCGCTGCCCGGACGGGCGTCCGCGAGCCTCCCGGCGGACGCCGCGCGCCCCGCCTGGGCGTACGAGTTCACCGCCGCGACGGCCGCCCACGCGGACGCCGCGGCGTTCGCGCGGGCCGTCGAGACGGTCCGCGCGCGGCTGGCGGACCGCGGCGACGCGCTGACCGGGGACTTCCCCGGCTCCGAGCACGCCGTCACCGCGCTGGCCGTGGAGGACACCGACATCGGGATCGGCTGGCGGACCTGGCACGCCTATCCCCAGACGCGGGAGATCGTGATGACGCGGAGCCGGCTGGTGAGGCCGTCGTGAGCAGGAAGTTCTGGGTGATCGGCGGCATCTCGGCCGCGGTGATCGCCGCGATCGTGCTGGTGGCCGTCCTGAAGGACGACGGCTCGCCGCAGAAGTGGATCTCCAAGAAGTACTCGCGGATCGGCGTGGACACCTACCGGTCGCCGAAGGCGCCCGCGGCCGTCGCCGCGGAGATCGACAAGAAGCACAAGGCGATCGACCGGGTGGACGACCTGGTGGCGCTGGGCGCGCTCGGCGGCATCTTCATGCGCTACCCCAAGCTCGTCGTCGGCGTCCTCCCGGACGGGACCGGCAGCCGGATCACCGTGGACACCCCGTCCGGCGGCTACGGCCGCTACCACTCCCATGTCGGCGGGCGCTGGAGCAGTCCCGGGACGAACGGCTGGAACAGCAGCGGCATCGCGTCGTTCCGCGGCGGCGGGCCCGGGTCGGGCAAGTGAGGAGCAATCGATGAACGACATCCTGCATGAGGGCGGCGCGACGCTCGCCTACGGCGCGCTCGGGATCGCGCTGATGGCGCTCGGCTTCCTCGTGGTCGAGATCACCACGCCGGGACGGCTCGGCCACCAGATCTGGACCGAGGGCAACCGCGGCGCCGCGCTGCTGCTCGCGGTCAAACTGCTCGGCACCGGCCTGATCGTCACGACCGCGATCGTCACCAGCGACTCCGACCTCAGCGACGGCCTGGTCGACACCGCCGTGTACGGGCTGCTCGGCATCGCGCTGATGGTCCTCGCGTTCTACCTCCTCGACATGATCACCCCGGGCCGGCTGGGCGCGACCCTCGTGGACGGCGCGGCGGTGCACCCGGCCGGCTGGGTCGTCGCCGCCGCCGACCTGGCCGTCGCCGCGATCGTGGCCGGGGCGGTCTCCTGACCGCGCGCGACCTCGACGAGCCCCCCGCGCTCCCGGCGGAACGGCCTGCCGCCGACGGGGACGGCGGCGGGACGCGGGTCCCCGCGCGGGCGGCGCGGAGCCTCGTGCTGGCCGCCGTGTTCACGTGCGCGGCCTGCGGGCTGGTGTACGAGCTGGCCCTGGTCGCGCTGGGCAGCTACCTCGTCGGCAACTCGGTCACGCAGGCGTCGATCGTCCTGTCGGTGATGGTCTTCGCGATGGGCGCCGGGTCGCTGCTGGCCAAGCCCCTCCAGGGCCGTCCCGTGGTGGCGTTCGCGGTCGTCGAGGGCGCGCTGGCACTGGTCGGCGGCCTGTCGGTGCTGGCGCTGTACGCGGCGTTCGCGTGGCTGGACCTGTACGTCCCCGCCCTCGTCGTCGTCGCGTTCGCGGTCGGCGCGCTGATCGGCGCGGAGATCCCGCTGTTGATGACGCTGCTCCAGCGCATCCGGCGGCAGGACGCGGGCAGCGCCGTCGCCGACCTGTTCGCAGCGGACTACGTGGGGGCGCTCGTCGGCGGGCTCGCGTTCCCCTTCCTGCTGCTCCCGACGTTCGGGCACATCAAGGGCGCCCTGCTGGTCGGCATGGTCAACGCGGTCGCCGGGATCGCCGTCGTGCTGTGGCTGTTCCGGCACCGGGTCGGGCGGGTGCCGAGGGCCGCGCTGTGGGGCGCGATGGCGGCGGTCCTGGCCGTCCTCGGCGGGACGTACGCGCTCGCCGACCGCTTCGAGGTGTCGGCGCGGCAGGCGCTGTACGCCGACCCGATCGCGGTGGCCGAGCGCACCCCGTACCAGGAGATCGTCATCACCCGGAAGGCGGCGCTGACGGGCCCGTCGGACGTGCGGCTCTTCCTGAACGGCGACCTCCAGTTCTCCTCGGTGGACGAGTACCGGTACCACGAGTCGCTCGTCCACCCCGTGCTGGCGGGGACGCGCGGCCGGGTCCTCATCCTCGGCGGCGGCGACGGCCTCGCGCTGCGCGAGGTCCTGCGTTACCCGGACGTCCGCGCCGTCACGCTCGTCGAGCTGGACCCGGAGATGATCCGCCTCGCCCGCACCTACGGGCCGATCGCGTCCCTCAACCGGCACGCCCTGGACGACCCGCGCGCCGAGATCGTCAACGCGGACGCGTTCTCCTGGCTGCGCCGCCTCGGTGAGCGGTTCGACGCGGTCATCGTGGACATGCCCGACCCCGACGACGTCCCCACCGCCAAGCTGTACTCCGTCGAGTTCTACGGCCTGGTCAAGCGGGCGCTCGCCCCGGGCGGGCGGATCGTCGTCCAGTCGGGGTCGCCCTACTTCGCGCCCAGGTCGTTCTGGAGCATCCGGAAGTCGGTCGCCGCGGCCGGTCTGGAGACCACCCCGTACCACGTGGACGTCCCGAGCTTCGGGGACTGGGGCTTCGTCCTGGCGGCCCCCGGCACGGCGGCGCCCGCCCTCTCCCTGGCCCCCGGCGTCCCCGACCTCAGGTTCCTGGACGCCGACGTGCTGCGCGCCGCGGCCGTCTTCCCCAAGGACCGCCGGGCCCGCGACGTGGACGTCAACACCCTCGTCCACCCCCGGCTGGTGGAGTACGAGGGCGAGGAGTGGAAGGACTCCTGACACCCGTCAGCGGTGGGTGGACCGGCGGATGGCCTTGTCCACCGAGCGCTGGAACGAGGTCACGACCGACCGGGCCAGCAGGGGCTTGAGCTTCCCGGCCAGCTCTATGAGCCGGGCGCGCTCCTCGGGCGCCCGCCCGCCCTCCCGGTAGCGGCGGACGACGGTGTCCTGGAAGACCTGCTGGAGCTCGGCCGCCAGCGCGGTGGTGTGCCGTTCCACGGCCTCGTGCGAGGCGACGAGCGTGTCCAGCGGCAGGGGCAGCGCCGCCACCTCGGCGCTCACGCCGAGCAGCAGCGGGCTGATCACCCGCACCGCGCCGTCCGGGACGGCCTCGACCACGCCCAGCGCCTCCAGCCGCGCGAGCGCCCCGTCGTCGAGCCGCCGCCCGACGCGCCGGTCCAGCTCGTGCCGGTCGAGGACCTCGGGCCGCTCGGGCGCCCAGGGCGACAGCAGCGCCCGCTGGAGCGCGAGGTCCTCCGGCGTCGCGTCCGCCGGGATCCGCCGCAGATGCTTCTCGATCGCCGCGAGCGTCAGCCCGAGCGTCTGAAGCTCCCGCACGAGCTCAAGACGCGCCAGGTGGTCGTCGCCGTACAGACCCGTCCGCCCCCGCAGCCGCGGCGGCGGCAGCAGGCCCCGCCCCGCGTAGTAGCGGACGGTCCGGACGGTGACGCCCGCCCGCGCGGCCAGCTCGTCCACGGTGAGTTCCATCGGGCCTCCCAGCACGAGCTATGTGACAGTGTCAGTGTTACATTAGCGATGTATCAGCACGCACTTACAAGGGGAGCGCGGGATGGCACGGGAGATCTTCACCGCGGAGCACGAGGCGTTCCGTGAGATGGTCCGCTCCTTCATCGCCAAGGAGATCGCCCCCCACCACGGGCAGTGGGAGAAGGACGGCGTCGTGTCCCGCGAGGTGTGGCTGGCCGCCGGGCGGCAGGGCCTCCTCGGCATCGACATGCCCGAGGAGTACGGCGGCGGCGGTGACCTCGACTACCGCTACTACGCGGTGCTCAACGAGGAACTGGCGAGGTCCGGCGTGCACGGGCCCGGCTTCGCCGTCCACAACGACATCAACGGCGGCTACCTGCGCCGGCTGTGCACCCCCGCGCAGAAGGCCCGCTGGCTGCCCGGCTACTGCTCCGGCGAGCTGATCACCGGCATCGCGATGACCGAGCCCGCCGCCGGATCCGACCTCCAGGGCATCACGACCACCGCGATCCGGGACGGCGACGACTACGTCCTCAACGGCTCCAAGACGTTCATCACCAACGGCATCCTCTCCGACCTGGTGATCGTGGCCGCCAAGACCGACCCGTCCGCGGGCTCCAAGGGCGTCAGCCTGCTGATCGTCGAACGCGGCATGGACGGCTTCGAACGCGGCCGCAACCTCGACAAGATCGGCATGCACGCCCAGGACACCGCCGAGCTGTTCTTCGACGACGTCCGCGTCCCCAAGGACAACCTCCTCGGCGAGGAGGGCATGGGCTTCGTCTACCTGATGCAGAACCTGGCCCGCGAGCGCCTGTCCATCGGCGTCGCCGCCCAGGCCGCCGCCGAGGCCGCGTTCGAGCAGACCCTCGAATACTGCAAGACCCGCCAGGCGTTCGCCCGCCCGATCGGCAGATTCCAGCACAACCGCTTCACCCTCGCCGAGATGAAGACCGAGCTGACCGTCACCCGCGCCTTCACCGACGACTGCATCGCCAAGGAGACCCGGGACGAGCTGACCCCCGAAGAGGGCGCGATGCTCAAGTACTGGAACACCGAACTGTGCAAGAGGGTCGTCGACCGCTGCCTCCAACTGCACGGCGGCTACGGCTACATGACCGAGTACCCGATCGCCAGGGCGTACCAGGACGTCCGCGTCCAGACCATCTACGGCGGCACCACCGAGATCATGAAAGAGATCATCGGCCGCGGCCTGGGCGTCTGACCCGGCGGCCGAGCCCCCGCACACAGAGCGGCAGGACGTCCACGTTCCTTTCGGCAAAACGTCCATCAATATCTCGGCAGGACGTCCATGACCCCTTCGGCGGAACGTCCACGTGATGGCGCTGATCTGTCATAACATGGTGAGCATGGTCGATTCTGGTCTCTACTCCCGGCACGCCGAACGCATGGCGTGTGAAGCCCTGGCGGACACCCGGGTCGTCGTGGTGAACGGTGCCCGCCAGGTGGGCAAGAGCACGCTCGCCAAGCTGGTGGCCGGGCGTTCGCCGGGCGCGCGCGAGCTGTACCTGGACGAGCCCACTACCCGCGGCGCCGCCCAGGCCGACCCGAGCGCTTTCGTCAGGCACGATGGGCTGTTGCTGATCGACGAGATCCAGCGGGTGCCGGAACTGCTCCTGCCCATCAAGCGCGAGGTCGATCGCGACACCCGCCCCGGACGGTTCCTGCTGACCGGTTCAGCCCGCCTGCTCGGGCTGAGAGACCTCCCCGACGCCCTGCCCGGCCGCAGCGAGACGATCGAGCTCTGGCCGTTGTCGCAGGGCGAGATCGATTCCGCTCCGGACGGTTTCGTCGATGCGTTGTTCCAGCGGGACGGGGTCGTCACCGTCGAGCCGTCTGGGCTGACCAAACGGGACTACGTCGCCAGGGCACTGCGCGGCGGCTACCCCGAGGCCGTCCGGAGGGATCCGGGCCGCAGACGGGCCCGCTTCTTCGACTCCTACGTGACGGACCTCGTCACCCGGGACGTCCGCCAGATCTCCGACATCGAGCGTCCGGCCGAACTGCGCCGGCTGCTGAGCGTCGTCGCGGCCCGGATGGGCACCCTCTCCGTGGCCCAGTCGATCGCCAACGACATGGGACTGCCCAGGAACACGCTGTCCCGCTATCTGGACCTGCTGGAGCTGGTCTTCGTGATCAGGCGGATTCCGGCCTGGTCTTCCAACCTCACCAGCCGTGCGATCTCCACGCCGAAGTTGATCGTCACCGACTCCGGACTGGGGGGTCGGCTCATCGGCCTGTCCGAAGAACGGGCCATGGATCCCACGGCGCAGGTGGGTCCGCTCCTGGAGAACTTCGCCATCGGCGAGGTCGCGCGCCAGCTCACATGGGCAGAAGAACCGGTACAGCTCTTCCATTACCGCGACCGCGACAAAGTCGAGGTGGACATCGTCCTCGAACACGCTTCGGGAAGTGTGATCGGCGTAGAGGTGAAAGCCGCCGAGACGGTACGCCGCGATGATTTCCGGGGTCTACGCCATTTGGCGGCCCGGCTGGGTGAGCGGTTCCGCGCGGGGATCGTCCTCTACGCCGGGGAGCGAGGACTCTCCTTCGGAGATCGGCTGTCAGCACTGCCGATGTCGGCCCTGTGGACCTTGGATCCGACCACCTAGGAGCCTGAACGCGCCGTCCGCCGGTCCCTTTGCCTGACCTCACGGAGGACATCCCGGCCCAGCACGACGAAGATGCCGCCCCCCACGAGGATCACCACCGCGCAGACCACCATGAGCACACCCGTCATGACCCACCGGTACGCGGGCGAGCGGGTCGTCGCCCTGCCTGGATCCTGCGGGTCGTACAGCACCCGCACGGTGTCGCCGACCCGGCCGTCACCCGACTCCCTGAAAATGCGGCGGGATCCGTCGGCCGCCGTGAACCGGACAACGATCGCGCTGGTCCTCGGCGGGCCCGGCTGCCCGTCCCGCGCCACAATGGTCCCGATCGCGTGCACACCGCGCCCGCCGAACACCGAGGTGTCATGCATCCTTTTCACGGTTCCGACCAGGAGCGCACAGCCGAATCCGGCGACCAGCAGCGGGACGACCAGATAGGCCGCCATCCCGGGCAACGACCGATCTCGAAGGACCACCGAAGACCCGCGTCGTTTGTTGCCCACGGCTCATCACAACAGCCGCGCATCGCGTTCGTCCACGCGCCGCCGTGCTATTTCCGCCCAGAAGTCACGCCACCGATCGCTGAACGGCGCGGGGCCACTCTGTCGCCCTGCCGTCCGACCGTCCGACCGTCCGATGGTACGACCGAGGAGCACTGACAGCGCGGCGCCCCGTCCTGGGAGGCGCCTTCTGTGAGACGGCCCTCTCACGATGCCGTCCCCTGTAGCCGGTGCCAGAGGGGGTCAGGCTGACGAACGTCCAGATGGCGATGAGCGAAAGAGCAGCAAGGGCGACGACGAGGATCACAGATCCTCCTCGATCTTGCTCTGGCCGGAGAGGGTCTCTCGGAGATCCTGAAAGGTGTCCTCGATAACCGTGGCGCACAGCCCGTAGTAGAGCTCCCGCTGTGTCAGCGGCCGTCCCAGGCGAGTGGCCATGAAGCAGTCCATCGCCGGGATCCGCCGGATGTGCCACATGGGGTACTGCTGCTGGAGCCGCAGTTCTTCTTGATCGTCCATGGGGGTGGGGTCCCTGTGAGGTCGTCGTCGGTCTTTTCCAGGACGAGGCTCGCAGCGCCCGATTACTCTGAGCTACGAACCGCTCACTCCCCAGCGGGCACCCGGCCAGAGAGCGTGACACCCCCCACCAGGCGGGCCGACACCCGGGAGACACCCGATGACACCCTCGCGTGACACCAGCCCCTCCGCGTACCAAGAAGTGTTCGTCAACGAGCTCCGCGCCAGACGCGAGGCGGAGGGCCTGTCCCGCAACAAGCTCGCGGCAACGCTCGGCTGTACCCCCCAGTGGATCGCCAAGGTCGAGACCTTCGAGAAGCCGCCGTCCGAGGGCCTCGCCGACGACCTCGACACCTACTACCAAGCCGACGGCATGTTCCGCCGCATCTGGGAGAAGCACGTGGAGGCGCGAAAAATAGGGTTGATCCCTGTCGGGTTCCGTCCGCTGACCGAAGTGGAGAAGCTGGCCTCACAACTCTGCATCTTCGCGCCACTGGTCGTCCCTGGCCTGCTCCAGACGGAGGAACACGCTCGTCTTGTCTTGAAGACGGAACACCTGGAGGAGAAAGCCGAGGAGCTCGTCGCCCTCAGAATGGAGCGGCAGGCGGTCTTCGCGAAACCGAACCCGCCTTGGCTGTTCGTCCTTCTCCGTGAGGCTGTGCTCAGGGATCTTCCAGGCGAGATCCGCAATGGCCAGTACGGACGGCTGCTTGACATGCTCCAGCGGTCAAATTTCTGCATCCAACTCATTCCGTCAGGGTTCGCGGTCACTCAGAGCAGCGGGTTCCAGCTGCTGAGCTTTTCTGAAGCGCCGGATATCGCCTATGTGGACGGAGCATGCGGTCACGGTCAAGTGATCCTGGATCCCGGCGAGGTGCACAGAATAGCGTTGTCGTTTAACGTGATAAGAGCCACCGCGTTGTCGGCGGGGGAGTCCGAAGGTCTGATCCGCAAGTACCTGGAGGGTGCGTGAGCAGTCAGGATTCATCGTCCGTCGGCTGGCGCAAGAGCACACATAGTGACGCGTCGGGTGGGGACTGTGTCGAGGTCGCCGCTTGGCGCAAGGGTACGAGGAGTGGTTCGGAGGGCGGTATCTCTGTGGAGGTTGCGGGACTCCCTTCTGGGGTGGCCGTCCGAGACTCGAAGGATCCCGACGGGGCCAGGCTGCGGGTCGGGCGTCGCGCCTTTGGGACGTTGCTGGCGGAGATCCGCGCCGGGCGGTACGACCGCTGAACGGCGTGTGAGGTCACGGGCCAACAATGACGGCCCAGAGGACCTGGACGCGCTCGACGCGTGCGGCCAGTCAGCGAGGGTGCGTTTGTCATGGTGGGGCGAGGAACCGGATCGAACGACTACGGAGGGCTTGTGAGCCAGCTTGACCCGTCGCTTTTGTGTTGGCGCAGGAGCACATACAGCGACTCTTCGGGAGGGAATTGCGTGGAGGTCGCCAGAGCCGCCCTTGATCTTGCCGTCCGAGACTCGAAGGATCCCGACGGGGCCAGGCTGCGGGTCGGGCGTCGCGCCTTCGAGGCGTTGCTGGGCGAGATCCGCGCCGGGCGGCATGACGTGTAGGCGGAGTGGTACCGTCCGGCTTCGGTGGGTGAGGATCTGAGTGATCTTCTGCGGCGGTGGCCGTTTTCGGTCGCGCTTCGTTGGGCGGGGCTGTTGGCGTGTCATTCGTGGAAGAATTTTGCGGCGCATTTCTGGGGTAGGTGGATTCTGGCGTGCGGACGTCGCGGGGCATCACTTCGTGGCGTCTGTTTTCCTAATGCAGTGGACGTGGCCCGGGCGGGTTGATCCAATGCCGGTAAGGCATGGAGACGGTTCGGTGGAGGCGCGTTTTGTGGCAGGGCCAGGTTCTGGACGGCAAGTACCGGCTGGACGAACTGCTCGGCCGGGGCGGCAACGGGCACGTGTGGCGGGGCCTGGATCTGGCCTTTGAGCGGCCCGTCGCGGTGAAGCTGGTCCCCGACAGTTCCCGGGAGGATCTGAACGCCCGCCTCCGCCGCGAGGGCAGGATCATCGCCTGGCTGAACGGGCGGCACCATCCGGCCATCGCCACCGTCTACGACCAGGGCCTTCACCACGGCTACCTGTACCTGGTCATGGAGTACCTGCACGGCGAGGACCTTCAGACGGTCATCTCGCGCAATCCCGTCGGCCTGGACCTGGAGACGGTCGTCGACTACGGGATCCAGATCGCCGAAGGGCTCGCGGCGGCGCACGCGGCCGGTGTCGTGCATCGCGACGTCAAGCCCGGCAACATCATGCTCGTCGAGAACGGGCGGGTGAAGATCTGCGACTTCGGCATCGCCCACATGGAGGGCGCGACGATCGGCCTGACGCAGCAGTACGGGCGGATGGGCTCCCCGCAGTTCATGGCGCCGGAGCAGTTCGAGGGACTCGAAGCCGACGCGCGCACCGACCTGTACGCGCTGGGCTGCACGCTCTACACGCTGCTTGCCGGCGTGCCGCCCTTCAGCGGCACCCCCACGTCGCTGCGCCACCAGCATGCGACCACGTCACCGCTCGGCGCCGACCTTCACCGGCATGACGCGCCGCCCGCGCTGGTCGATCTGATCGACGAGCTGCTGGCCAAGACGCCCGCGGAACGTCCGGGGGACGGACGGGAGGTCGCCGCGCGGCTCCGGACCGTCCGGCGGGGAGGGAGCCGTGCGGTCGGGCTGGACCTCGGGACGTCCGAGTCCGTCATCTCCCTGCTGGAGGGCGGGGATCCCACGGTGGTCACCACCTCGGAGGGAGCGCGGGCCCTGCCGTCGGTCGTGGGTTTCACCGCCGGTGGCGGGACGGCCGTCGGGGAGAACGCACGCAGGCAGGAGATCGGCAACATCGATCGGACCGTCCGCTCGTCCGCGCGGGAGCTGGGCACGGGCTGGACGACGGTCGTCGACGACCGCGAACTCGGCGCCGAGCACATCGGCGCGGTGATCATGCGCAAGCTGAAGGACGACGCCCAGAATTATCTGGACGAGGGGCTGGGTTCCGCCGTGATCGCGGTCCCGGCCGGGTGCACGACCGCGCGGCGGCAGGCGGTGCGCCGGGCGGCGCGGGCCGCCGGCCTGGACGTCCTGCGCCTGATCCCCGCGCCCGTCGCGGCGGCCCTGGCCTATTACCACGAGAACCGGTACCGCGATGACAACGCCAACATTGTGATCTTCGACCTGGGCGGCGGGACGTTCGACGTCGCTGTCGCGGAGATCGGCGACGGTGTGGTCGACGTGAAGGCGCTCGACGGCGATCAGTTCCTCGGCGGCGACGACTGGGACGCCAGGATCCGCGACTGGCTCGCCGGACGCTTCCAGGAGGCCCATGGCATCGACCTGGCCGAGGACAAGACGGCCCTCGGACGCCTGCGCCAGGCCGCGGAGAAGGCCAAGATCGAGCTGCACTCCGCGCAGGAGACCGTGATCGATCTGCCCTACATCGCGTCCACAGCGGACGGGCCGCTGCGCCTGCGGGAGACCCTCACCCGGGCGGAGTTCCAGCGGATCACCGCCGACCTGCTCGAACGCTGCAAGGGGCCGTTGCTGCGGGCCGTCAAGGACGCCGAACTCACCGTCGACGAGCTCGACCACGTGGTCCTGGTCGGCGGGGGCACCCGGATGCCCGCGATCTCCGGCCTGGTGAGGGAGCTGACCGGTAAGGAGCCGAACAGGAGCGTCAACCCCGACGAGGTCGTCGCGGTCGGCGCGGCGCTCCAGGCCGGCTGCCTCAAGGGCGAGGTCAAGGACACCCTGCTGCTCGACGTCGCGCCGCTGTCGCTGGGCATCGGGACCAGGGGCGGCCTCCACACCAAGATCATCGAGCGGAACACGACGTTGCCGACGAAGCGCTCCGAGATCTTCACCACCGGCCGCGACGACCAGACGTCCGTGGTCGTCGCGGTCTACGAAGGTGAACGCGAGATCGCGGAGTACAACCGGAGGATCGGCGTCCTCCGCCTCGACCTCCCCCCGGCGCCGCGCGGCGTCCCGCGGATCGAGGTCATGATGGACACCGACTCCAATGGCGTCACGGAGGTCTCCGTCAAAGACCTCGGCACGGGACGGGAGCGGACACTGCGTCTCCCGGACGACACGTCGGACACGCCGGTCACCTTGGAGGACGCCCCCTGTCCCCTCGACGCCGAGCGTGAATGATCAGGAGGGCCGCACGATCTCCTGGACGTTCCAGCCGTTGCCGTCGGGGTCCTTGAAGAAGACGAAGCGGCCCCACGGGAACTCGTGGACCTCGCTGACGTCCACACCCCGCCCGGCCAGCTCCGCGCGCGCGGCGTCGGCGTCCGCCACGACCAACTGGAGCCCCTGCACGGAACCCGGGGTCATGGAGTCCTCCAGGCCCGTGCCGATGGCGATCGAACACGCCGACCCGGGCGGCGTGAGCTGCACGAAACGGATCTGCTCGTTCACCTGGTGGTCGTGGTCGGCGTTGAACCCGGCCTTCTCGGTGTAGAACGCCTTCGCCCGGTCGACGTCCGAGACGGGAACCGTCACCAGCTCAAGCCTGAAGTCCATCAGTGCCCCCTAGTCCGCGTTGAGTGATCTTCTCTGGGGGCCTTCCCCTCCCAGGTCGGAAGACTCAGCGTAGGGCCGGGCACCGACGTTCTCGGCGGGCCCCGCGGGTCAGGAGGCGAGCTGGCGGAGCACGGCGATCACGACGCCCGCGATGGTGCCGCCGGTCGCGCTGACCGCCACGGGTTCGCCCCCGCGCCTGAGGAAGTCCGCCAGCCTGCCGAACCGTCCCCGCTGGCGGGCGACCTCGGCGCGGAGACGCGGCATGTCGGTCGGGTCGCCGTTGGCGTCGACCAGGCCCGCCCCGCGCAGATGCGCGATCAGCTCGGACAGGTCCCGCGCCGCGTCGGTGCGGGTCTCCTCGGAATGGACGATCTTTCCTATCTTGTTGCCGGATCCGGACTGGTTGATCTGGTCGCCGCCGACGACGTTGAAATCACCCATTGAGCACCTTCCCCAGTTTGTTGCCCTCGCCCGACTGGTTGATCTGGTCGCCGCCGACCATGTTCAGGTGACCGATGTGCCACGACTGGGCGCGCTCCGGCGGGTTCTCGATCGAATTGACGATGAACCGGTGCAGCTCGACGACGGGTTCGCGGTGCTTTCCGGTGATGACGGCGATCGGTAACCCGGTCGTCTCCAGGACCAGCGCCCACTGGGTCTGCCTCGCGACGATGCGGATCGCCTGATAGGCGTACCGGATGAGGAGCACGAGCGCGGCCCAGTTGATGACGGTCGTGACGTCCCCCGAGGTGGAATCGGAGGAGTTCGCGAGGATCGTGGCCACGCCCGCCGCGACGAGCGTGACGAGCAGCTTCCCTAGGACGCTCGAAAGGGATCCGTAGCCGAGATCAGGTTTCCAGTCCAGGACCTGGACGCGCGCGACGTTGTTCAGCTGGTACACCTGATAGTCGGGTCCTATGGACAGCGTGCGCCTGTGCACCTCGATGACCTTGGCCTCGGGCTTCTTCGCCATAGGACACCCCGTCCGCCGATAGCCGATGTCGTTGAAATCGTAGCCAGCATCGGCGTTCGGCGGCCCCGTGCTTTCCCTGGAATCACCTTTGTGGCCGGATCCGGAAACAGCGCTGAAGATCCTTTCTTGGCCGTCCTCCTCAAAGACGCGGAGCGGCGGGCTCCGCCGATTCCGCCGCCTTTCCTGATCGCCGACTCGGGCCTCACCGGGGTGCCCCGGACGGCCGGTGGGCCGGAGGATGCGCCACCACCCGGCCGGATGTGATGTGGGCCTCATTCTGGGGCCCGCTGTCACATGTGCCTGGCCTGGACCCCTCATAGATGCGACACGGCTCGACAAGGGGGTACGAATGAGCGGCATCGACGTGACGTTCATGTACGCCGTCCACGACGCATTCCAACGCGATCTCGACCGTCTCGCCGCCATGGCGCGGGACGGGGACGCCTCAAGCCCGGCGGTGAAGGCCGGCTGGGTGCGCTTCGAGAGGTTCCTGCACATCCACCACACCGCCGAGGACACGCATCTGTGGCCCGTCCTGCGGGCGAAGGCGGCGGACCCGGCCGTCCTGGACCGGATGGAGGACGAGCACGCCGGGCTGGAGCCGCTGCTCGACGCCGTCGGGGCGGCGGTCGAGGCGGGCTCGGCGGACCGGCTCGCGCTGGGCGCGGACCGGCTCGCCGACGGGCTCGGCGCGCACTGCGAGCACGAGGAGCAGTTCGCGCTGCCGCTCGTCCAGGACCTGCTCACCGGGGACGAGTGGGCGGCGTTCGGCGCCGAGCAGCGCCGCCTGCTCGGCCTCAAGGGCGCCGCCGCGTTCTTCCCCTGGCTGCTGGACGGCGCGGAACCCGCCATGCGGCGCAAGGTCCTCGGCGTCGTACCGCCCCCCGTCCGGGTGCTCCACCGCTGTGTGTGGAACCCCCGCTACCGCCGCGCGCCGCGCTGGCGCGCCCCTGTCGGCGCCTGACACCGAACGGAGTTCACGACATGGCCGAACCGTCCTTCCTCGCGACCGCACGCGGCAAGATCACGCTGACCCTGCTGTGCGCCATCGCGTTCCTCGACTTCATCGACGCCTCGATCGTCAACGTGGCGCTGCCCGCGATCCGCGGCGACCTGGAGTTCACCGTCCAGGACCTGCAGTGGGTGCCGTCGGGCTACCTGCTCACCTACGGCGGGTTCATGCTGCTCGGCGGGCGCCTCGCCGACCTGCTCGGACGCCGCCGGGTCGTCGTCGCGGGCACCGTCGTCTTCTCGCTGTCCTCGGTCGCCGGCGGGCTCGCGCAGACCCCCGGCATGCTGGTCGGCGCGCGGCTCGCGCAGGGCGTCGGCGCGGCGCTGATGCTGCCGGGCACCCTGTCGATCCTGACCACGATGTTCAAGGAGGGCGGCGACCGCAACAAGGCGCTCGGCGTGTGGGGCGGCGTCGCCGGCGGCGCCTCCGCGGCCGGGGTGCTGCTCGGCGGGCTGCTGACCGACGGGCCGGGATGGCGCTGGGTGATGCTCGTGAACGTCCCCGTCTGCGTCCTGGTGCTCGTCGGGATGTTCGTGCTCGTCGAGGGCGACCGGCGCTCGGCGCGGCTCGCGAACTTCGACTTCCTCGGCACCGCCCTCGTCACCGGCGGGATGCTGCTGCTCGTGTTCACCCTGGTGAAGGCGCCGGAGGCCGGCTGGGGCGCGGCCCGCACCATCGGCGGCCTCGCGGGCGCGGCGGTGCTGCTGCTGGCGTTCCTCGTCAACGAGCAGCGGGGGCGCAACCCGCTGCTGCCGCTGTCGATCTTCCGGACCCGCGGTCTCGCCGCGGCCGACGTCGCGATGCTCGTCGCGGTGGCGGGCATCACCTCGATGTTCTTCTTCCTCAGCCTCTACATGGTCAACGTCCTCGGCTACTCGCCGCTGAAGACCGGCTCGGCCTATCTCCCGCTCTGCGCCGGGGTCGCGGTGGCCGCGGGGATCACCGCCCAGCTGCTCACCCGCGTCGGCACCCGCCCGCTGATCATCGCCGGGCTCCTGATCGCGGGAGCCGGCGTCTACCTGCTGTCACGGATCCCGGTGGACGGCTCGTACCCGACCGACCTGCTGCCTGGCCTGCTGATCTCCTCGGTGGGACTCGGCATGGCGTTCGTGGCGATCACCACCGCCGCCAACGCCAACGTCCCGCCCGACCGGGCCGGGCTCGCCGCCGCGCTGCTCAACGCCTCCCAGCAGCTCGGCGGGGCGCTCGGGCTGGCGATCTTCTCGGCGCTCGCCACGTCCAGGACGGGCGACGCGGTGGCCGACGGCCGTCCCATGCCCGAGGCGCTCACCTCGGGTTTCGCGCGGGCGCTGCTGGCCAGCAGCCTCTTCCTTGCCGCCGCCGCGATCGTCGCGCTCCGCGCCGCGAACAGCCGCGGCGAGGCCCAGGACCAGCCCGCCGCGACGCCCGTCCCCGAACCCGTCCCCACGAAGTAGGTCCCGGGGAGTGGGCGGCCGTTCCAGGCCGAAGCCACCGGCCGGCACACGCTCGGCAGCGGCCGCCCTCTCACCGCCACGCGGATACCGGAACGGCTCGTGCAAATCGGGAGGGGTTGGGACGCACATCACCCATACCTCCTTCCCGCAACAAAAACCTCCCCCGGTGGCAGCTCGAATGCGACGTGTCCGCTCGGAACCTGGCGAAAGCCTTGACCGATCTTGTGTAACCCTGTCAATATCGGCACTCACCCCGCAGTACAGGTCTCCGAGGTTCGGTATGTCACCATACGGTGGCAGCTGATCAGGAAGGGATGATTCATGCCTGGCATGATTCGTCTGGTGAGGGTTGCCGCGGTCACCCTCGTGGCCGTGGCTGTGGGATCAGGCTGGTCGACTCTGGCCAGTGCCGAGGGCTCCTTGCAGTCCAACATCAACAGTTGGGCCACCGGCAGGGAGTCGCGTTCCTGGAACGATCGAAACGGGGACGACTGGGTCACCGCACTCGAAATGAAGTACTGCTCGTCGAACGCCCCGAGCCCGGCGGGAACGTTCAACCTGTATCGGGAACTGCGGGGCCGTCCGGATCCGAAGTACGGGGAGCGGTCCTACGGCAACGCATGCAGGGGGAACCGCATGCAGCGAGGCCAGTGGGGTGATCAGAGGTCGGGAAAGTACCACTTCACCCTGGTCAAGATCTACGGCTCGGGTAGCCCTCCCAGCTGGTATCGCTTCTCAGCGGGATGGATGCAAGTCCACTACTGAGCTTCGTCGAGGTGAACCCGTCCACCGGAGGAACGGTGGGCGGGATTCATCTCGTTCTCCTGTACGAGGGGACCATGCCGATAACCTTCAACCGCTGCACATTCGGCTACCGACGACGGCAGCCGGTTCTGCGGGATTTCACTTTCGAGTTCCCGGCCGGATGCTCGGTCCTGCTGGGGCCGAATGGGGCGGGAAAGTCAACGTTGCTCGGTCTCGCCGCTTCGTTGCTCTACGCTTCGAGCGGGTCTGTTTCCTATGACCGGATCGACCCGGCGTATCGCAGGGAACGCTCATCGTATCGGCGCAGGGTGGGGTGGATGCCACAGAGCATCCGCGCTGTTCCCGGCTTTACGGTGCGGGAACAGGTCAGCTACTCGGGGTGGCTCAAGGGACTGTCCAGGGCCGACGCCTGGCGCCGTTCCGTAACGGCTCTTGAGGACGTCAATCTCGGGTCCGTCGCCGACCGGCGGGCGTCGAACATCTCCGGCGGGCAGCTCCGGCGCGTCGGGCTGGCCTCCGCCTTGATCCACGATGCCGAAGTGATCCTTCTCGACGAGCCGACCGCAGGGCTCGACCCGCGGCAGCGTGAGACCTTCCGAGAGGTGATCTCCCGGGTGAGTGAACGGTGCCATGTGGTCGTTTCGACCCATCAGACGGAGGATCTGACCGACCTCTACCATTCGGTGATCGTCGTCGACGACGGGACAGTGCGTTTCTCGGGCGCGACCGCCCGGTTCGTGGAGACGGCCGGCTCCATCGAGGACTCCTACGCGCGGTTCGTGTCAGAGGAGGCGTGACGTGCCGCTGCATCGCTGGCTGCGCTCGGCCGTCGCCGTCTACGTCATGCCTTTCTTCGCCGTCTACCTCGTCATCCTTCTCGGCGATGGCCTGGATTTCGTCGAGGACAATTGGCGCGACGGAACCGTCAAGGCGACGTCGGCCGCCGTTCTGGCGTTCTCGCCGCCGCTCGCGGCCATCGCCGCGTGGGAGTCGTGGCGGCTCCGGCGGGCGGGTGTCCATCCGGGGGTGGGCGTCCGCGGCCCTGCCAGGATCATGATGTGGTCCCTGCTGCCCATGCTGGGCTGCGCGGCCGTCGGGATGCTCGCGGCATTCGGCGCGCTGTTCACCAAGCTCGGCGATGTGCCGGGCACGCCCGATGTGCTGGTCATAGGGACCGCGACGCTGGTCCTGTCGTCATGGGCCGTCGTCGGCTTCGCGGCCGGACGCTGGTCGCATCCGGCCATAGGCGTGCCGGTGCTCCTCGTGGCGGCGTGGTTCTGGCTCGCCTATCCGGTCGCGCTCGACCCGCTCTGGCTCAGGCATCTGACCGGGTACAACGACGGGGCCTGCTGCCGCACCGACGCGGTCTTCGACGGTCGGGTCCTAGCCGCTCAGGCCGTCCTCGCCGGTTCTCTCCTGGTCGCGGCGTTCCTGGTCTGGTCGAGCAGCAGGCGGCCCGTTCTATTACGGGCATCCGCCGTGCTCTTGCCTCTGACCGCGACGGTCATCGCGATAGGGCTCGTGAAGGGTCTCGGGCCCTATGCCGAGAGGCCGCGTTCTTCCGGTCTGGTGTGCCGTACCTATTCCCGGCTGCAAGTGTGCGTGTGGAACGAGCGTCGAAAGGACCTCGATCGCGACGCCCGCCTGATCTACCCGGCTGTGACGAGGATTTCGGCGGCCGGGCTTCCCCGTCCCGAGCGGGTCACCGAGGGTCCGGCGGACCAGAAGACCTCGTGGTCCTTCGTCGCGGCCCCCGATTCGTCGGAAGCGGATCTCGTCGTCGCCCTCGCCGGTGGCTTCCTTCCGAGCGCAGAACTCGATTGCCCGAAAAGATCGGCCGCGGATGGTGGCGGCGCCTACAACCTCGTCGGCGCGTGGCTGGCCGTCAAGGGGGGCGTGGAACCCGCTCAGCTCGTGGCCAAGGTCGGAGACGAGAACGTCGCCATGATCCAGCACATTCTGGCCAGATCCGAGAGCGCGCAGCTTTCCTGGTTCAGGCAGAACCTGGCCGCCTTGACCGATTGCGACATCGAGCCGCGTGAAGTCTCCACACAATGATTCTCTGGATGCGGGCGCACAATCTGCTGGGCATTCTCCTCGGCCTGGCCGGGATGCTGGGCGTCGTCGCGATATCGGGTGGCAGTACGGTGCCGGCACCCAGCCTCCTGCAAGAGGCGCTGATCGGAACCCCGCTGGCCCTCATCGTGCCTCTGATCTCGGTGGCGCTGCTCATGCACGGACTGGCCGGCGGCCCGCGGGAACTGGAGTTGGTGGCCAGCCGGACGACCAGGCGCTACAGGCTCATGCTCGTCGCATCGGTCTGCGCCTGCGCACTCGGGTTCGGGCTCCTCTTGACGTTGTCGGACGTCCAACCCCTGGGATTCGCCGCCGGCCGCAACCTGACCGGCTATACAGGCGCCGCCCTTATCGGAGGCTTCTTCCTTGGGCGCCATGGTGCCACCGCGGTTCCGACCGCGTATCTGTTCCTGGTCATCCTCACCGGCGCCCCTCCGGACCGCGTGCAGGTCTGGGTCTGGCCGCTGGCGGACTCCGGCGACGTGCCCGCGGCGGCGGTGTCGGTGATCACCCTGGCCGCCGGAATCCTCCTCACCTGCCGCAATCGAAGAGATCCGCGACAGCAGCTCTGAGCCGGTGGCGCGCGCCAGGCGCGGCTGAAGGGCGCCGGCCCGACGCCATGAACGGCGTCCGGGTCAGTGGATGATGACGTGGTCGGTGGGGGCTTCCTCGTCCTTCGTCCAGCCGTCGTGGCCCGAGTCGGCCTCCCAGTGGCGGCCCGCGTAGCGGACCTCGGTGAGGCCGTAGACCTGCGCGTGCGTCACGCTCCACGCGGCGACGGCCCAGCCCGCGCGGGCGTTGGTGACCTTGACCGCGTCCCAGGACGGGACGGAGCCCGGCGCGGCCTTCGGGCCGTCGACCTGGAGTCGGCCGCCGAAGGCGCGGCGCATCTCCCTGATCGCCTCAGGCCGTCGCGGCGCCGTCTTCTTGCCCGGCGGATACCAGCAGCGCGCCGAGCCGGGCTCGCGGCCGGTGAAGACCCGCGCCAGCAGCTTGCCGTCGGGCTCGTGCTGGGCGTAGGCGCGGCCGTCGGCGCTGCGCTGCACCCGCTGCGCCGCGTCGTGCAGGTCGCGGTCGAGGTAGTCCTTGACCTTCACCAGCGCGTCGAAGAACTTGCTCGTGGACTGGACGGGGTCGCGGAGCTGCGGCGGTTTGCCCCAGCCCTGCGACGGGCGCTGCTGGAACATGCCCACCGAGTCGCGGTCACCGCCCGGAAGGTTCCGGATGTGCGACTCCTGGATCGCGGTGGCGTAGGCGATCACCGCGGCGCGCTCGGGGAGCTGCTTGCGGAACGCCACCGCCGCGATCGTCGCCGCGTTCGCGGCCTGGTCGAGGTCCAGCGGCATCTTGCCCGCGGCGGCGGTGCGCACCTCGCAGCCGGAGCCGTGCAGGTAGGGGCGGGCGCGCTGGAACAGGACGTACCCGCCCACCCCGAGAGCGACCACGACGGCCGTGGCCACCGCGGTCCAGCGCCACCGGGGACGGTGCCCGCCGCCCGAGCCCTCCGCGGGGCGTGTCTTCAACCTCGCCCAAACAGCCACGCGACGACGGTACCGGGATCCGGCGGTCGGTAAGCTCAAGCTTCATGACCGAAACGTTCACCAGCCCGATCTCCGGCGTCATCGACGAGCTGTGGGAGCGGCGCGCCGACCTCACACCGGACGACGGCGACGCGCGCGCCGCGATCGTGGCCGCCGTCGACCAGCTCGACACCGGCGAGGCCCGTGTCGCGCTCATCGACCCGGCGACCGACGAGGTCGTCGTCGACGAGCGGGCCAAGCGCGCGATCCTGCTGAGCTTCAAGGTGCTCGGCATGGTGCGTTCCCAGGTCGGCGACTTCCGCTACCACGACCGCATCCCGCTCAAGAGCCGGCTGGACGGCGTCCGCGTCGTCCCCGGCGCCATCGCCCGCTGGGGCGCGCACCTCGCGCCGGGCGTGGTGCTCATGCCCTCGTTCACCAACATCGGCGCCTACGTCGACTCCGGGACGATGGTCGACACGTGGGCGACCGTGGGGTCCTGCGCGCAGATCGGCAAGAACGTCCACCTGTCCGGGGGCGTGGGCATCGGCGGCGTGCTGGAGCCCCCGAACGCCAAGCCGGTGATCGTCGAGGACGAGGCCATGATCGGCAGCCGCTCCATGATCGTCGAGGGGGCCCGGGTCGGGCGCGGCGCCATGGTCGGCTCCGGCACGAACCTGTCGGCGTCCATGCCCGTCATCGACGTGGAGACCGGCGAGGAGATCAGCCGGGGGCGCATCCCCGACTGGTGCGTCGCCGTCGGCGGCACCCGCACCAAGGAGTTCAAGGGCGGGACGTTCGGGCTGCCCGCCGTCCTGATCCTGAAGCGCCTAGAAGAGGGCCAGCGGCACGACAAGGCCGCCCTCAACGACATCCTGAGGGACCATGGCATGAACACCTGAATTTCCTGGACGAACATCCAGGTGGCGTCACCGGGATCCCGGCCGATCATCGTGATCGGCCGGGATTTTGCGCTTCTACGCGAACATCACGGCGATGACCGTCATCTCAACAAGATGAAGCGTGTTCAGTCCGAGCGCGCCCGAGCGGAAGCGGGAGGCCCTCTTCCTGTGACCTTCACTTTCTCGCGCAGGAACCGTTCCATTTTCGTGTTACGACGCTGCGGAAAGGTGCTGTGATGAAGATCAGGAAATCGTGGAAGACCATTGCGGTCGCGCTGCCGGCCGCCACACTGGCCGCGGGTGCGCTGACCGCGTCCCCGGCCTCGGCCATCACCGGTGGCGTTCCGAGTTCCCATGTGCAGGGAGCGGTGCAGATCTACCAGAACGGCCACTACATCTGCGGCGGCGCGCTCGTCGCCCAGAACTACATTCTCACGGCCGCGCACTGCCTCTACGAGGATGATCTGCCCTTGCCCGTCAACGAGTTCACCGTCTATGTAGGCGATCACCGCCTCGGGCAGGGTGAAAGGCACGGGATCGCGGGTTTCGTCCGTCACAACGTGGGCACCGGATCGCGGCCCAAGTACGCCGACATCGCGCTCGCGCGGCTGACCGAGAACGTCTCCCAGACCAATCAGATCATCGAGCGCCGCGCCCAGGTGCCGCCCATCAACGCCAATGTCGCGCTGCACGGCTTCGGCCACCTGGGCGACATGAAGATCGCGACGATGCGGGTGAACAGCACCGGCAACAACGGCGGCACCATCGGCGACGTCAAGGACGGCCTGGAGCTCAAGGAGACCACGGCGACCTCGGGGCGACCCGACGGTGGCGACTCCGGCA
Source organism: Actinomadura graeca (assembly GCF_019175365.1). Lineage (NCBI taxonomy): Bacteria > Bacillati > Actinomycetota > Actinomycetes > Streptosporangiales > Thermomonosporaceae > Actinomadura > Actinomadura graeca. Next base: position 6,672,702 of record NZ_CP059572.1, read on the forward strand.
GCCCGGTCATCTACGGCGGCAGGCTCGTCGCGATCCACGCCGAATGGGAGGACGACCCCGGCCAGGAGGCCGCCTGGGCGGTGGAGGTCCCCTTCCACGCCACCTGGATCAGCGACACCCTCGCGGGCCCGCCCGTCGTCCCCGACTCCGGCCAGGCCATCGGCGAGTCCGGCCGGGACGACCCCTCTCCGGGCGGCATCGGCGAGTCCGGTCAGGCGGACCCGGCCCCGGGCGGCGTGGGCGAGTCCGGACAAGCCGGCCCCGGCACCGGCATCGGCACATCGGAGCAGGCCCCCTTGTCCCCAGGCCACGCCCGCTAGGAAGCAGGTCCAAGCGCCTCAGCCGTCACGCGAGCGCGCTACCAGCCCGTCGGGGCGAAGCCGGAGGCGAGCCCCGACGGGCTGATCGCGAAGCGATGTCGCGCTCGCACAAGCACGGTCAAGCGGGCGAGCCGCCAGGCGAGCCCGCTTGGGCCGGGATTGCTTCTATACAGCCGGGATTGCTTCTATACAGCCGGGGTTGCTTTTATACAGCCGGGGTTGCAATCAAAAACGAGCGCATGCGGCGTTCGCAGTCGGCTATGAGGGGGAGTTCCACGTACTCGTCCTTGGTGTGGGCGAGGGTGGGCTCTCCCGGGCCGTAGTTGACGGCCGGGATGCCGAGTTCGTCGAAGCGCGCCACGTCCGTCCAGCCGAGTTTGGCACGGACCGGTGCGTCGGCGGCCTTGACGAACGCTGCGGCGGCGGGGTGGGTGAGGCCGGGGCGGGCGGCGGACGCGCTGTCGGTGACCTCCACGTGGAACCCGGCGAACACGCCCCGCACGTACTCCTCCGCCTCGGCGGGGGACTTGTCGGGCGCGAACCGGTAGTTGACCGTGACGACGCATTCGTCCGGGATGACGTTTCCGGCGACGCCGCCGCGGATGAAGACCGCGTTCAGGCCCTCGTGGTACTCCAGCCCGTCCACCACCGGGCGGGACGGCTCGTAGGCGCGCAGCACGTCCAGGATCTGCCCGGCCGTGTGGATGGCGTTGGAGCCCATCCATGAGCGTGCGCTGTGCGCCCGCTCGCCTTTCGCGGTGACCTCCACCCGCAGGGTGCCCTGGCAGCCGCCCTCGATCTGACCGCCGGTCGGCTCCATCAGCACCGCGAAGTCGCCGCGGAGCAGCTCCGGGCGGCCCGCCGCGAGACGCTTCAGCCCGTTGTGCTCCGCCTCGATCTCCTCGCATTCGTAGAAGACGTAGGTGACGTCGCGGGTCGGGGCGGGGATGGTGGCGGCCAGCCGCAGCGCGACCGCGACGCCGCTCTTCATGTCCGTGGTGCCGCAGCCGTAGAGCCGGTCGCCCTCCACGCGCGATGGCAGGTTGCCGTTCAGCGGGACGGTGTCCAGGTGCCCGGCCAGGACGACCCGCTCGGCGTGCCCCAGATCGGTGCGGGCGACCACGGTGTTCCCGTCGCGGTCGACCGTCAGGTGCGGGAGGGCGCGCAGGGCCTCCTCGACGGCGTCGGCGAGGGCCTTCTCGTCCCGGCTCACCGACTCGATGTCGACGATCGCCGCCGTCAGGTCCGCCGCGTCCGAGAACAGATCCAGCTGCATGGACCAAGTCCTATCATCGCCCTCGTGGAGATGCTCGAATGCCGCGTCCACTGGGCGCCGCCGGCCGACGGGCCCCGTATGCGCGGCCTCCTCGACGAGGCGGAGCGGGGGCGCTACGAGCGGTTCCGGCGTCCCGAGGACAGGGCCCGTTTCGTCACCGGGCGCTTCCTGGCCCGCACCGTCCTCGCGGACGTCACCGGGCTGCCGGTGCGCGACATCGCCTTCACCACCGACTGCCCCCATTGCGGCGGGTCCCACGGCAAGCCCCGCCTGCCCGGACATGCCGTGGACTTCTCCCTGTCGCACTCGGGAGACCGCGTCGTCCTGGTGGTGGCCGAGGGCGCCGAGGTCGGCGTGGACGTGGAGCGCGAGAGCGACCGGGACGTGGACCGTCTGGCGGAGAAGGTCCTCGCCGAGGCCGAGCGCGGGGTGCTCGCCGCCCTTCCGCCGGACGAGCGCAGGCGGGCCTTCTTCACGTACTGGAGCCGCAAGGAGGCCGTCCTGAAGGCGACCGGGCACGGCCTGGCGGCCCCCATGTCCGCCTTGCACGTCTCGCCTCCGGACGAGCCCGCCCAGGTCATCGCGTGGGACGGCGACGCCGCCGTGTCGCCCGTCCGGCTCGCCGACCTGGCGCCGGGCGCCGGTTACGCGGCGTCCCTCGCCGTGCTGACCGGACGTCCGCTCAGGGTGACCGAGCAGGGGTAGCCCGCGGCCGGCGCTAGCTGCGCAGGCCCTTGAGGATGACGTCGGCGTAGACGTGGTGCAGGCCGGGCGCGGTGTAGGTCGTCACGATGGCCAGGCCGCACATGAGGGCCTGGAACTCGGTGTAGCCGACGTCGGCGCGCAGCACCCCGGCCTCGTGGGCGCGGTCCAGGAGCCGGCCGACGTTGGCGCGCAGCTCGGGATGGTCCTCGCCGGAGTCGTTCATGGGCTTGGAGACGTCGCTGTAGATCTCGCGGAGGCCGCGGTTGCGGGCCATCACCTCCGAGCTGAGCCGGACGAAGGCCGCGAGCGCCTCCCACGCGTCGTCGATCCGCAGCGCCTTGGCCGCGTTGATGGCGCCGTCGTCCATCCACTGGTCCGTCAGCTCGTCGATCAGCGCCTGCTTGGTGGGGAAGTGCCGGTAGATCGTGCCGACGCCGACACCGGCGCGCTTGGCGATGTCCTCCATCTGGACGGTGGCGCCGTGCTCCTCGATGGCGGCCCTGGCGGCGTCGAGGACGCGGCGCCGGTTGCGGCGGGCGTCGGCGCGCATCGGGCGCTCCTCCGTGGCGGGCCCCCGGGCGGGCACCGCGGCGGGCTGTGTGGTGGACATCGCCCCCAGTGAACCACGGATTGACAACCGGAATCCAGATTCCGTATTCTGCCCCGGCACGAAACGGAAGCGGAATTCAACTTCCTTATGGGAGCGGGTACATGCCGGGACGGCACCGGGGGATCGCCCTCGCACTGCTGGTCAGTGTTCAGTTCGTGCTGGTCCTGGACGCCTCGATCGTCAATGTGGCGTTGCCGTCCATCGGCGGGGACCTGCACTTCGACCAGGCCGACCTGTCGTGGGTCGGCAACGCCTACGGGCTCGTCTTCGGCGGGTTCCTGCTGTTCGGCGGGCGGATCGCCGACCTCGTCGGCCGCCGCCGGATGTTCGTCGCCGGGCTCGCGCTGTTCACCGTCGCCTCGCTCGGCGGCGGGCTGGCGCAGAACGCCGGCACCCTCGTCGCCGCGCGGGCCTTCCAGGGCCTCGGCGCCGCGTTCGTCGCGCCCGCCGCGCTGTCGCTGATCATGACGCTGTACGAGCAGGGCCCCGAGCGCAACCGCGCGCTCGGGCTGTTCGGGGCCGTGGCGGGCGCGGGCGGCGCCGCCGGGGCGATCCTCGGCGGGCTGCTCACCGACTGGTTCGGCTGGGAGTCGGTGCTGTTCGTCAACGTGCCGATCGGCGCCGCCGCCATCGCGCTCGCGCCCGCCGTGCTGCCCGAGGCGCGCGACGAGCGGGTCCGCGGCTTCGACCTGCTCGGCGCCGTGACGGTGACCGGCGGCCTGGCGCTGCTCGTCTACACGGTCGTGGACGCCGGCGACGCGGGCTGGGACTCCGCCCAGACCTACGGGCTCGGCGCGCTGGCGCTGCTGCTCCTCGCGGTGTTCGTGCTGGTGGAGGCCCGCGTCCGGAACCCGCTGGTGCCGCTCGGGATCTTCCGGGGACGGGAGCTGCGCGGCGGCAACCTGGCCGCCGGCCTGCTGACGATGGCGGTCTTCCCGATGTTCTACGTGATGACCCTCTACCTCCAGCAGGTCCTGGGGGACGAGCCGGTCGAGGCGGGCCTCGGCATGCTGCCGGTGGCGGTCGCGCTGGCGCTCGGCGCCGGGGGCGGGTCCCGGCTGGTGACGGGGCTCGGGGTGCGGGCGCCGCTGGGCGTGGGCCTGGTGATCGTGGCGGCCGGGCTGGCGTGGTTCTCCCGGATGTCCTCGCCGGGCGGCTACTGGCAGGACGTCTTCGGCCCCTCCGTCGTGATGGGCCTCGGAGGCGGGGTGGCGTTCGTCGCCGTCACCATCGCGGCCACGGCCGGGGCCGCCGCAGGGGAGTCGGGCCTCGCGTCCGGGCTCATCAACACCACCCAGCAGGTCGGCGGCGCCATCGGCCTCGCCATCGCGGTCGCGGTGTCCACGGCCGCCACCGAGGACGCCCTCGCCGGTGGCGAGCGTGTGGTGGCCACGGCGCTGAACGAGGGGTTCCAGGCGGCCATGCTCGCCAGCGCGGGCATCGCCCTGGCGTCCGCCCTGGTCGCGCTGCTCCTGCTGCCCGGCCGCCGGGCGGAGGCGCCCGTCCCCGTGCCCGTCGCGGCGGACGAGGCCCCGCGGCCGGGCCGGTGACGGCCCGGCGGGTGGCGGTTCGGCAGGTGAGAGGCCCGGAGCTTGGCTACGGTTGAGCGCATGACTTCCGAAGTGAACCCCCGCACGCGACGGCAGGGGCCGGCCATGCTCCGCGGCCGGGCCGTCCCGCAGACGACCACCGACCAGCGTCTCCTGGACAGCCGCGGCCCGGCCGACTGGGTGCACGCCGACCCCTGGCGCGTGCTGCGGATCCAGGCGGAGTTCGTCGAGGGGTTCGGCCTGCTCGCCGAGCTGCCGAAGGCCGTCAGCGTGTTCGGCAGCGCCCGCACCAAGCCCGGCTCGCAGGAGTACGAGCTCGCCGTCGACATCGGCGCCCGGCTGCACGAGGCCGGATACGCCGTGATCACCGGCGGCGGTCCCGGGATCATGGAGGCGGCCAACAAGGGCTGCGACGAGAACGGCGGCACGTCCGTCGGGCTCGGCATCGAGCTGCCGTTCGAGCAGAAGCTGAACGACTACCTCGACATCGGGCTGGAGTTCCGCTACTTCTTCGTCCGCAAGACGATGTTCGTCAAGTACTCGCAGGCGTTCGTGGTGCTGCCCGGCGGGTTCGGGACGCTGGACGAGCTGTTCGAGGCGATCACCCTCGTCCAGACCAAGAAGATCACCCGGTTCCCGATCGTGCTCGTCGGCACCGAGTTCTGGGGCGGGCTGCTCGACTGGGTCCGCAAGGTCATGCTCCCGTCGGGCAAGATCTCCCCGGAGGACCTGGACCTGGTGCACCTCACCGACGACCCGGACGAGGTCGTCCAGGTCGTCCGGGACGCGCACCTCAAGGCCGAGCGGCGCCTGCAGGAGGAGGCGGCGGCGGTCGAGGCCGCGGCCGCGGAGGGCACCTGATGCCCTCCCCGGACCCCCGCGCGGAGGACGGCCCCCCGGCGCGCCCCCGCTCCCCGGGGCTCGCGGTCTGCGTGTTCTGCGCCTCCAGCAGCAAGATCGACAAGAGGCATCTGGAGCTGGCGGCGGAGGTCGGCGCGGAGCTGGCGCGGCGCGGGCACAGCCTCGTCAGCGGCGGCGCCCAGGTGTCGTGCATGGGCGCCGTGGCCCGGGCCGCGCGGGCGGGCGGCGCCCGGACGGTCGGGGTGATCCCCGAGGGCCTCGTCAGCGTCGAGATCTCCGACGAGGACAACGACGAGCTGGTCGTCACCCCCGACATGCGCTCCCGCAAGGGCGAGATGGACCGCCGCAGCGACGCCTTCCTCGTGCTGCCCGGCGGGATCGGCACGCTGGAGGAGCTGTTCGAGATCTGGACCGCCCGTGTCCTCGGCATGCACCGCAAGGCCGTCGTGATCCTCGACCCGGCCGGCGTGTACGACCCGCTCCGCGAGCTGATGGCCGGGCTCGTCGAGCAGGGGCTCGCCCGCCCGAAGGTCTTCGACGCCATCGGCTGGACGGGCGACGTCGGCGACGCCTTCGACCTGCTGGAACGCTCCCAGCCCCGGATCGACGCCACCCCCGAGGACTACGCCGAGGCCGAGCTGTGAGGGGGCCCCCGGGACGTCCCAAAGCAAGATTGTCCTGGGGGTTTGCCGTTCGTCATGAGTTCGTTCATCCTCGGTTCAGGAGCGCCGACCAGGCTCCCGCGTGATCCCATCACGTGAGAAGGAGTGCCCATGTCCGTGTCCCGTCGCGGAGTGGTGAAGGGCGGCGCCGCCGGCGCGCTGTCCATCGCCCTGGCCGGAAGCCTCGACTCGATCTTCCAGACCTCCGCGGGTGCCGATGTCGGCGAGGCGTACGGCTACGGCCCGCTGATCCCCGACCCGAAGGGCGTGCTGGACCTGCCCGAGGGCTTCACGTACACGACGCTGTCGGTGGAGGGCGACCCCATTTCCGAGGGCGTCGTCGTCCCCGGCCACCACGACGGGACGGCGACGTTCCCGGGCAGCAAGCCGCACCGCACCCGGCTGGTCCGCAACCACGAGCAGAGCAACAACGGCACCCGCGCCGTCGGCCGCCCCGAGTGGACCTACGACCCGGCCGCCAACGGCGGCACCACCACCCTGGAGGTCGACCGCGACGGGACGCTGCTGTCGCAGTACGTGAGCCTCGCCGGGACGGCCACCAACTGCGCGGGCGGCCGCACCCCCTGGGGCACCTGGCTGACCTGCGAGGAGACCGAGGGCTTCACAGGTCAGACGAAGAGCCACGGCTGGGTGTTCGAGGTCGACCCGTCCGGGAAGCGGACCAAGCCCGTCCCGCTGACCGGTCTCGGGCGCTTCTCCCACGAGGCCGTCGCCGTCGACCCGCACACGCTCACCGCCTACCTCACCGAGGACGCGTCCAAGCCCTTCGGGCTGTTCTACCGGTTCCGCCCGCGCGCGCACCGCGGCGACTACCACGCCTACCTGGAGGGCGGGCGGCTGGAGGCGCTGAACGTCCGGGGCGTCCCCGACCTTTCGGCCGTCCAGGAGCCCGGCACGAAGCTGCACGCCCGCTGGGTCGCCGTCCCCGACCCGTCGGCGAAGCAGACGTCCGTCCGCAAGCAGTTCGACAGCATCACCCGCAGCCAGAAGCTCGAAGGCGCCTGGTGGGGGCACGGCAAGGCGTACTTCGTCTGCAGCTACTCCCGCAAGTCCGACGGCGCCGCCGCCGACCACGCCGGGCAGGTCTGGACCTACGACCCGAACACCGACGAGATCGAGCTCCAGCTCATCTTCAAGCCGGGCGGGCGCTTCGACGGCCCGGACAACATCACCGTGTCCCCGTACGGCGGCGGCGTGATCCTCGCCGAGGACGGCGACGGTGAGCAGTACCTCATCGGCACCACCAAGAAGAACAAGCCGTTCGCGATGGCCCGCAACGCCCTCAACGAGAGCGAGTTCACCGGCGTCACGTTCTCCCCGGACGGGCGCATCCTGTTCGCCAACCGGCAGTCCGACCCCGGCGCCACGTTCGCCATCACCGGCCCCTGGAACAAGCTCCGCGGCTGAACGCGACCGGCACGCAGTCCTTCCGTTCTCCTGGGCCGCTCCCCGGGAGGACGAGGGACGGGCGGGTCACGCCAGGCCGCGGCGCGCCACCGCCGGGGGCCGCGTGCCCCGGATCGAGGCGACCATGTCGAGGACCTGCCGTACCCCGTCGGCCTGCGGCTCCGGCACCCGGAACGCCGCCGCGCCGACCCACGCGTAGACCGACACCGCCGCCAGCAGGCCCGGATCCGGCTCCGCCTCGTCCGACACCAGCGTGACGAGGACCGGCCCGCCCGCGCCCGCCAGCTCCGCCACGCGCGCGGCGGGCGGCGCCGTCCCCGCGTCCGCCACCCCGTCCGGGACGGGCGCGCCGGGCGGCAGGACCCACTGCTCATGCAAACCCATGCCGCCAAGCGTGGCACGATCTGAGATGCGCGGACGTTGGGAGTCGGTGACAGATCGGAGTGCAACGTGGTCGTGGTCTTCGTCCTGGCGGGCCTGGCCGTGCTGGGCGCCGTCGTCGTCCTCGCCATGGGCAGGGGCGGCGAGCTGGCCGAGACCCATCCCGACCACCCGCCGCTCCCGCTCCCGGAGGGACGGCGTCTCACCGGGCCCGAGGTCACGCTCCTGCGCCTGCCGCGCGGCCTGTGGGGCTACCAGGCCCCGGTGACCGACGAGGCGCTGCGGCGGCTCGCGGGCGCGCTCACCGAGCGTGACGACCGTCTCGCCTTCCTCGAACGGCAGGTGGACGACCTGCGCCGCCGCCTGGGCGAGCCCGACGGGCCCATCGGGGCCCTGCACGGCATCCAGGAGCAGGCCGCCGCGAACGGCGCCCCGGCCTACAGGGACCCCGCCCCGCCCCCGCGGGACGGCCCGCGCGATGATCTGAGGGAGGAACCGGTAGGGGAGGAGCGCCCGTGAGCGTGGTGGCCGTCCATGCGGAGGCCGTATCCGACGCTCCGCCGGAACGCCTGTTCGAGGTCCTGACGGACTGGCCGAGGCACGCCGAGTGGATGCCGTTCACCAGCGCCGAGGGCGGACGCGAGGAGGGCGCGGAGCTGCGCGCCTGGACGGGCGTCGGGCCCGTCGGGTTCCTCGACACCATGGTCATCACCGACTGGCGCCCCGGCCGCCGCGTCGCCGTCCGGCACACCGGCCGGGTCGTGCGCGGCGAAGCCTGGTTCACGGTGCGGCCTGAGGGCTCGGGCAGCCGGGTCGTGTGGGCCGAGCGCGTCGACCTGCCGCTCGGGCCGCTCGGCCGCGCGGGCTGGCTCGTCGCGGGACCGGCCGTCCGCGCGTTCATGGGCCTCGGGCTCCGCCGCCTGGCCGCCCTGTCGGCGATGTCGGCGTCATGAGGTAGAACGGGTCGGATGAGCACCGCGATCCGGGGCGACGACGGGCTGGCCCGCTGCCCGTGGGGGCTGTCGGCCCCCGACTACGTCGCCTACCACGACGAGGAATGGGGCCGTCCCGTCCGGGACGACCAGGGCCTGTACGAGAAGCTCTGCCTGGAGGCGTTCCAGTCGGGCCTGTCGTGGCTGACGATCCTGCGCAAGCGCGAGGCGTTCCGCGCCGCCTTCCACGGCTTCGACCCCGAGAAGGTCGCCGCGTTCGGCCCCGCCGACGTCGAGCGGCTGATGTCGGACGCCGGGATCGTCCGGAACCGCGCGAAGATCGACGCGGCGATCGGCAACGCCCGCGCCGCGCTCGGCATCCCCGGCGGCCTCGCCGCCACCATCTGGCGCCACGCCGACCCGGACGCCCCCGGCCACGCCGACATGGACGACGTCCCCGCCGTCACCGAAGGATCGACCGCGCTGGCCAAGGAGCTGAAGCGGCACGGTTTCCGGTTCGTCGGCCCGACCACCGCCTACGCCCTCATGCAGGCGTGCGGCCTGGTCGACGACCATCTGACCGGCTGCCACCGCCGCGGCGCCTACCGCTGACCCTGCCCCCTCAGCCGGTCTTCGCCGCGTCGAGGACGGGGACGGCGGCGGCGCGGCGGGCGGGGAGGGCGGAGGTGGCGAGGGCCACGGCGGCGGCGCCCGCGATGATCAGGACGAACAGCCACCAGGGCGCGGCGGGGGTGAGGAACGAGCTGCCCGTGGCCGCGCCCATGAGCGCGACCGTGCCGAACGCCGTGCCGATCCCCAGGATCCCGCCGAGGAGGACGACCGTGGCGGCCTCCCAGCGGACGATCGAGCGGATCTGCGCGGCCGTCGCGCCGACGGCGCCGAGCAGTCCGAACTCGCGGGTCCGCTCGGCGACGCTCATCGACACCGTGGTGGCCATCCCGAACAGCGCGAGGACGAGCGCCATGCCGATGAAGCCGTATATGACCCGCATTCCCTTGGTCATCGCGCCGGACGCGGTCTTCACGTAGCCGTCCTTGTCCATGACCTCGACGCCCGGGACGCCGGCGACCGCGCGGCCGATGGCCTCCCGGGTGCCGCCGCGGACGAGCACCGCCTGCGTCGCGGCGTCCGGGTCCAGGCGCTCCATCGTGGCGGGCGACACCAGGGCCTCGTCGGCGAACAGGTGGGACGGGTCGTGGTAGACGTCGGCGACCGTCAGCGCGACCTGGCCCCGGGCGCCGCGCACGACGATCCGCCGTCCCACCGTGAGCCGGTTCGCCTTCATCACCCGTGACGTGACGGCGATCTCCCCGGCGCCGAGCGGCCGGGGCCGTCCGCCGAGCCTGAGGACGGACGGGAGGGCCGCCTGGTCCGCGCCGGTGACGGTGAGGTACACCGGTTCGGGGGCCTCCTCGGGCGACGGCCGCCTCGGCGGCGGGTCGACGAGCTTGGCGGACGCCGTGGTGATCGCCACCGCGTGGGAGACGCCGGGCGCGCGGGCGGCGCGGGCGGCGGTGTCCCGGGGGAGCGGGGCGGGCCCGTCGGAGGTCGTGCCGGTCGCGGCGACGGCGTGCCCGGCGCGCATCACCTGGCCACCGGCCTCCTCGAAGCGCGCGTCCGCCGACAGCACCATCAGCGCGGTCGTGCCGACCAGCGCGACGCCCAGCATCAGGGACGAGGCGGCGGAGGAGACGCGGCGGGGGCTGCGGGTGATGGTGGCGCGGGCGAGCCGGCCCGCCTCGCCGCTGACCGCCATCCCGAGCCGCCCGACGAGCCCGCCGAGCGGGCCGACGAAGAACGGGGCGAGGACGGCGAGGCCCCCGACCGCCGTCATCGAGCCCATGAGGATCATGACGGCGACGCCGACGGTCAGGTCGGGCCCCGGCGGCTCCTCCGCCTTGATCGCGAAGGTCAGGCCGTAGAGCATCGCCGCGAAACCGAAGATCACGGTGGCGCCGAGCAGCCGGGGCCGGCGGCGGCCGGTGGACTCGGTGCTCGCCGCGCGCAGCGCCTGCATCGGCGCGATCCGCGCGGCGCGGCGCGCGGCGCGCCAGGCGGCGAGCTGGGTGACCAGGACGCCGGCGGCGGCCGGGGCGGCGAGCGCGACCCAGCCGTACTGGGCGTCCGCGGCGGAGATGTCGAAGCCGTCCTGCGCGAACAGCCGGGTGAGCAGCGCGGACACGGGATAGCCGGCGGCGACGCCGCCGATCGAGGCGACCACGCCGAGGGCGAGCGCCTCGAACCGGATCAGCCGCTTGATCTGCCGTGGCGTGGCGCCGATCGCGCTGAGCAGGGCGAGGCGGCGCGTCCGCTGCCGGACGAGCGTGCCGAACGTGTTGGCCACGACGAACAGCCCGACGAACACCGCGACCGACGACAGCATCCCGATCGAGCCGCCGATGGAGACCCCGGTGGAGCGGATGGAGGCGGACTCGGCGTCGCGGACCGACCCGGCCGTCCGCACGGTGGCGGTGCGGCCCAGGTCGCGCGACAGCCCGTCCCTGAGCGTCGCGGGCGCGACGCCCGGGGCGGCCTTCACCCACAGCGCCTGCCAGGTCCCGGGCGGAAGCCCGCTCACCTGCCGGACGGTCTCGGGCGTGGCGAGCAGCAGGTCGCCGCTCGCGACCGCGCTGCGGCCCCGGACGGTGACGATCCCGACGACCTTCATCGCGCGGGCCTCGCGGGGCAGCGACATCCGCATCGGGTCGCCGGTGCGCAGCTTCCCGGCGCGGGCCACGTGCCGGGTGACCACGATCTCGTCCGGCGCCCTGGGCGCGCGGCCCGACTCCAGGTGGTAGGCGTTGAGGCGGCCGTCGGACGGCCACGGCCGCAGCCGGGTCATGGCCCCGGCGGGCGGGACGATCGTCCGGCCGTCCGCGCCGCTCGCGGTCGCCTCGACCATGGCGTCGCCGGAGACGGCGGCGACCCCGGGACGGCCCGCGACCCGGGCCAGCGGGACCCGGCCGTCCGGCGCGGCGTAGACCTCGTCGGGGTCGACCGACCCGCCCTGGACGAGGACGTCGGCGGCGGCGTACTCGCTGGCGTCGCTGCCCGACACCGCCTCCTGGGCGCGCAGCGTGAACTGGAGCGATCCCGCGATCAGGCCGATCGAGAACAGCGCCGCCAGCAGCGTGGCGGTGAGCCGCATCCACCCCTCGGCGAACGAACGGCGCGCGATGAGCCACATGCCGCTCAGCCCTCCATCCGGCGCATCACGGCGTGGACCTGGTCGATCGTGGGCGAGGCGAGCCCGTGCACGATCATCCCGTCGGCCAGGAACAGCACCCGGTCGGCGTACGCGGCGGCCGCCGGATCGTGCGTCACCATGATCACCGTCTGCCCGTGGTCGTCCACGGCCGTGCGCAGGAACCCCAGCACCTCGGCCCCCGAGCGGGAGTCGAGGTTGCCGGTCGGCTCGTCGGCGAACAGCACCTCGGGGCGGGTGAGCAGCGCCCGCGCCACCGCGACCCGCTGCTGCTGCCCGCCCGACAGCTCGCCCGGCCGGTGCGAGAGCCGCTCGCGCAGGCCCAGCGCGTCCACGATCGTGTCGAACCACCGGCGGTCCGCGCGCCGGTTGCCGAGCCGCCCGGTCAGCAGGATGTTCTCCTCCGCCGTCAGCATCGGCAGCAGGTTGAAGGACTGGAAGACGAAGCCGAGCCGGTCGCGGCGCAGCTTGGTCAGCCGGGTGCGCGACAGCGCGGTGATCTCGACGTCGCCGATGCGGACCGTCCCGGAGGTGACGGTGTCCAGCCCGGCCAGGCAGTGCAGGAACGTCGACTTGCCCGACCCGGACGGTCCCATGATCGCGGTGAACCGGCCGCGGGCGAACGCCGCGGAGACGCCGCGCAGCGCGGTCACGGCGCCGTCGCCCGTCCCGTAGGACTTGACGAGGTCGGACGCGACGGCCACGGGTTCGCCGACGTGCCCGGCGGCCGGGGCGGGGGTTGTCTGCATCATGCCTCAAGCCAACCGCCGCACGCCCCCCGCCCACATTGGCGCGGACTCCAGAGTCGCGGGTGGGGGCAGCCCCACCCTCAGCGCCCCTGGAAGGTGGGCCGCTCCTTCTTCAGGAACGCCTCCGTGGCGTTGTGGTGGTCGCCGGTGGCCTCGCACTCGTCCTGGAGGACGGCCTCCCTCTCCAGCGCGGAGGCCAGGTCGCTCGTGGCCGCGTGGTCGAGCGCCGCCTTGACGGCGCCGTAGGCGACGGTCGGCCCCGATGCCAGGCGCCGGGCCAGCTCCACGGACGCGGGGGCCAGCTCGTCCGCCGGGACGACGCGGTTCACCAGCCCGAGCTCCAGCGCCTCCGGGGCCTTCACCGGCTCGGCGAGCAGCAGCAGCTCCGCCGCCTTGGCGCGGCCGACGAGGCGTTGCAGCGTCCACGACATGCCGCTGTCGGGGGCGAGCCCGATCCCGGTGAACGCGGTGGCGAACCGGGCCCCGTCGGACGCGATGATCAGGTCGCAGGCGAACGCCAGCGACGCCCCGGCGCCCGCCGCGACGCCGTTCACGGCCGCGACGACCGGCTTGGCCATGCGTGTGATCCCCAGCACGATGGGGTTGTAGTGGCGGCGGACGGTGTCGTCCAGGCCCTTGCCCGCCGCGAGGTTGTCGGCGTGCTCGCGCAGGTCCTGACCTGCGCAGAAGGCCCGTCCGGCGCCCGTGAGGATCACCGCCCTCGCCGAGGGGTCGGCGGCGGCGCGCCGGACGGTCGCGCGCAGCGCCTCCTTCATCTCCCCGGTCAGCGAATTCATGCCGTCCGGGCGGTTGAGCGTGATGGTGGCCACACCGTCGGACACGTCGTACAACACGGTCTCGGACATCGCCGTCCTTCCCTTCCGAGGAGATCCTTTCACAGGCGGCGAAGGGGCCTCTGATCTCGGACTTCCGATCTGGAGGCTGATCGTTACCACTTCGCGCCCGGAAGACGAGATAATGGACCACTACTGATGACGCGAATGCGACCGGCGGCCCCGTGGCCAACGGTGCCCGGAGGCCCCAGCGGCCCTAGGCAGGAAGGGGATGCACGCATGGCGGCGATGAAGCCGCGGACGGGAGACGGTCCGCTCGAAGTGACCAAGGAGGGGCGCGGAATCGTCATGCGGGTCCCGCTAGAGGGCGGTGGCCGCCTTGTGGTCGAGCTCTCGGCCGACGAGGCGAAGGAGCTCGGCGAGGCCCTCAAGGAAGTCGTGGGCTGACGGCTCCGCCCTTCCCTGCTTGAGGTGACGGTCCCGGCGGAACCGCCGGGACCCTCGCCGTTCCAGGACGCGTCACCACACCGCCCGCCGACCACACAGGGGGAACCGACCGCCATGCCCATCGAGACCCGTATCCGCGGCGCCGCCGGCACCGTCTCGCAGACCGCGGTCGAGCTCGGGGCCGAGGTGGTCGCGGTGCCCGTCCGCTCCGGGCCCGCCGCCCCGGCCGCCGAGGTCGCGGCCACGCTGCCGTTCACGCTGGACGAGCTGCTCGCGCTGCACAGGGCCAAGGGCGAGCCGGGCGAGATCGTGTCCGTCCCCGTCCGGGTGGGCGGGCAGGTCCGCGAGCTGCTGCTGTACGGGGTGGGCGAGGCGTCCCCGGCCGACCTGCGCAGGGCCGGCGCGGCGCTCGCCCGCCGGGGCCGCGGACGGGCCGCCCTGGTCGCGGGCGTCCCGGACGGCGACCTCGCCGCGTTCGTCGAGGGCGCGCTGCTCGCCTGCTACGGCTTCACGATCGGCGCGCCGTCGCCGAAGGGCCCGCTGGGCACCCTGGCCGTGCTGACCGAGGCCGGGCCGGAGTCCGACGCCCCGGCGATCGCGCGCGGCACCGCCCGCGCGCAGGCCACCGCGTTCGCCCGCGACCTCGCCAACACGCCCTCCGGTGAGAAGGACCCCTCCTGGCTCGCCGGGCAGGCGGCGCGGGCCGCGGACGGCGCCGGTGTCACCGTCCGCGTCCGCGACGAGAAGGAACTGGCCGAGGGCGGCTTCGGGGGCCTGCTGGCCGTCGGCGCCGGGTCCGCGCGGCCGCCGCGGCTGATCGAGCTGTCCTACGTCCCCGAGGGGAAGCCCGAGCGGCACGTCGTCCTGGTCGGGAAGGGCATCACGTTCGACAGCGGCGGCCTGTCGCTGAAGCCCAACGACAACATGAAGACGATGAAGACCGACATGGCGGGCGGCGGTGCGGTCATCGCCGTCATGGGCGCGCTGCGCGCCCTCGGCGTCCGCGCGCGCGTCACCGGCCTGGTCGCGGCGGCCGAGAACATGCCGTCCGGATCGTCCATGCGCCCCGGCGACGTGATCGCCCACTTCGGCGGGAAGACGTCGGAGGTGCTCAACACCGACGCCGAGGGGCGGCTCGTCCTCGCCGACGCGCTCGCCTACGCCCACGCCGAGCTCGACCCCGACGTCATCGTGGACGTGGCGACCCTCACCGGCGCCGCCAAGGTCGCCCTCGGGCTGAAGACGGGGGCGCTGTTCGCCAACGACGACGCCCTCGCCGCCGCGCTGACCGGTGCCGGGCGCTCGGCGGGCGAGCCGCTGTGGCGGCTGCCCCTCGTCGAGGACTACCGCGCCGCCATCGACTCCGACGTCGCCGACATCAACAACATCGGCCGCGGCGGCTACGGCGGCGGCTCCATCACCGCCGCGCTGTTCCTGCGCGAGTTCGTCGGCGGCCGCCCCTGGGCGCACCTGGACGTCGCCGGACCCGGCCGGTCCACCTTCGAGGACGCCGAGATCACCCGCGGCGCCACCGGCTTCGGCACCCGCCTCCTGCTGGAATGGCTGACCCCCGCCTGACCGTCCCGGCGGCGGATCGCCCGAAACTTTTCGGACTTTCGGCAATCCGAACGGCGCCGGGAGACGAACTACAAGTGTGGACACCAGTCACGTGCGGCCTCTGAGGCCCCGGCACCGGGCTCGTCCGGCGGATCCGCCGGACGAGCCCGGTGCGCTGCTCGACCAGGTCGCCCGGGGCGACGAGGCGGCGTTCGCGCGGATCTACGACCTCGTGTCGGCGCCCGTGTACGGGCTGGTCCTGCGTGTGCTGCGCGACCCCGCGCAGTCGGAGGAGGTGGCCCAGGAGGTCCTGGTCGAGCTGTGGCGCACCGCCTCCCGGTTCGACCCCGAGCGGGGGAGCGCGATGTCGTGGGTGCTGACCCTCGCGCATCGCCGCGCCGTCGACCGGGTCCGCTCGGCACAGGCGGCGGCCGACCGTGAGGAGCGCGCCCACCGGGCGTCGGTGCCCGCGTTCGACGAGGTCGCCGAGGAGGTGGAGACGCGGATGGAACGCGAACGGGTCCGGCGCTGCCTGGGCGGCCTGACCGAGCTGCAACGGGAGTCCGTGACCCTCGCCTACTACGGCGGCTACACCTACCGGGAGGTCTCCGAGCTCCTGAAGGTGTCGCTCGGGACGGTGAAGACACGGATGCGCGACGGGTTGATCAGAATGCGCGACTGCCTGGGGGTGGACCGATGAGCCACGCCTCGCCGACCGTCCACGCCCTGTCCGGCGCCTACGCGCTCGACGGGCTGTCGGAGGATGAACGGCGCCGGTTCGAGGACCACCTCGGCCGGTGCGGAGACTGCGCGCTGGAAGTGCGCGGCCTCCAGGAGACCGCGGCGCGCCTGGGAGCGGCCGCCGCGGTCTCCGCGCCGCCCCGGATGCGCTCCCGCGTCCTCGTCGAGGTCGCGCGGACCCGCCAGGTGGCCCCCCACCAGGCGATGCCCCGCCCGGAACCACGGCCCCACCGGCGGACGGGGCGCGTCCTCCCGCGGCTGCTCACCGTGGCCGCCGCGGCCTGCCTCGCCGTCGCCGTCGCGCTCGGCGTCCTCGCCCAACGCGCCGACGAGCGCGCCGACCGCCTCCAGGCCCGGCAGGAACTGGTCGCGTCCGTCCTGACGGCCCCGGACGCGCGGGCCGTCACCGGGCACGTCAGGCGGGGCGGGCAGGGCACCGTCGTGGTGTCGCGGCGGCTGGACAAGGCCGTGGTGGTGCTCGCCGGGCTCCCGTCCGTCTCCGCCGCCCGGACCTACGAGCTGTGGCTGCTCGGGGACGGCGCGCCCCGCCCGGCCGGGCTGACGGAGGGCGCGTCGGGACCGGTGCTCCTGGACGGCATCGGGGCCGCGACCCAGGTCGGGCTCACGATCGAGCCGGCCGCCGGGTCGGCCGCGCCCACCACGCCCCCGATCTTCGCCGCGGCCCTGCCCGCCTGACCGCCGCGCCTCCCGACCGCCGCGCCTCCCGGTCACCGTGCCTCCGGGGGCACCGGGCCTGCCGGTCACCGGGCGCGCCGGTCGATCAGCGGGACCGGACGCCGCCGCCGCGCCTGCCTGACGATCTGCGGCAGCCGCGCGTCCCAGCCCGGCTCCACCGCGAAGCACCACGCGGCCGCCTCCACCGTCGCCGGGACGTCCCGCATGGTCAGCGCCACGAGCCGGGGCCGCTCGGCGGTGCGGGCCATCTCCGCGAGCTCCGCCGTCGGCAGGAACACCACGTAGTCCTGCTCGGCGCCGCGCCCCCGCGCCGCGCTCCGCCGCAGCGCCGTGATCGCCGTCACCTCCGCCCAGGGCAGGACGCGCCCGGCCGCGCGCGGCAGCGGCCAGCGCGCGGGCCGCCGCACGCCGTCGGCGTCGAGGACCAGGACGGGCCGCCGCGCGAGCATGCCGCCCGCCGACAGCAGCAGGCCCGTGCCGAACAGCGCGGCGCCCGCCAGCCCGAGCAGCAGGAACGCCAGGCTGCCGACGCCCGTCCCGCGCATGACGGCCCCGGCGACGAACCCCGCCGAGGCCAGGAAGAGGATCAGCACCGCGACGAGCTGCCGGACGGCCCACCAGGTCACCCGGTTCCTTACCGCGAAGACCTCGCCGGACGTGCCGCCCCCGGCGCCCGTCCCGCCGGTACGGTCCATCCCGGGGGTCAGTCCCGCTTCACCGCGCACAGCAGGCCGTCGCCCACCGGGACCAGCAGCGGCACCAGCCGCTCGTCCTCGCGGATCATCCGGTGCGTCTCGCGGATCGCCTCGGTCTCCGGGTCGCGCCGGTCGGGATCGGCGACCCGGTCGCCCCACAGCGCGTTGTCGAACGCGACCACGCCGCCCGGCCGCAGCAGCCGCAGCGCCGCCGTCAGGTACTCGGGGTACTCCTGCTTCACCGCGTCGCAGAACACCATGTCGTAGGCGCCGTCGGTGAGCCTCGGCAGCACCTCCAGCGCCCGTCCGACGATCATGCGGGTGCGGGACGACCCCAGCCCCGCCTCCCGGTAGGCCAGCTTCGCCAGCCGCTGGTGCTCGGGCTCGACGTCCACACTGGTGAGCACGGCGTCCTTGACCATGCCGCGCAGCAGCCAGACCCCGGACACGCCGCAGCCCGAGCCGATCTCCACCACGTGCCGGGCGCCGATCAACGTCGTGAGGAAGCGCAGCGCGGCCCCGCCCGCGGGGCCGATCGGCGACGCGCCGATCTCCTCGCCGCGGCGCCGGGCGGCCACGAGCGGTTCGTCTTCGGGGAGGAATTCCTCCACGTAGGCCAGGGTGGCCTGAATGGCGTCGATGGCTGCCTCCTCGCGGGACCCCCGCCTGGCTCATGCTGGAAAGACCATATCGCTGACAGGGAACCATCTGGAGTGTCAGCGCGTTCTAACCAGCGACGGAGCACATCACCCCGATGGGCCGAGTCGCAGAACAGAGTCGGTTCAGAACCGCCCCAGCCCAGGCGAGACCGTGCCGTTCCAAGGTGGAGACCTTGGCCCACGAGAGAGGAACAGCCCGGCACCATGGGAGTCGCAGCACTGAGTTTTAGAGGCGCTGTGGGGGTCGGCCCCAGGCAGGGGCTGGGGAACGCAGCGCGCACGCGCGAGAACGCACCCGAGGCCGAATGGGCGCCGCCGTCCTGGGACGAGGTCGTCCGCGAGCATTCGGCGCGTGTCTACCGCCTCGCCTACCGGCTCACCGGCAACCAGCACGACGCCGAGGACCTCACGCAGGAGGTCTTCGTCCGCGTGTTCCGTTCGCTGTCGAACTACACGCCCGGAACGTTCGAGGGCTGGCTGCACCGGATCACCACGAACCTGTTCCTCGACATGGCGCGCCGCCGCCAGCGGATCCGCTTCGAGGGGCTCGCCGACGACGCCGCCGAGCGCCTCCAGGGCCGCGAGCCCACCCCGGCGCAGGCGTTCGACGACAACAACTTCGACGCGGACGTGCAGGCGGCACTCGATGCATTGGCCCCCGAATACCGGGCGGCCGTGGTGCTGTGCGACATCGAGGGCCTGTCCTACGAGGAGATCTCCGCGACGCTCGGTGTCAAGCTCGGCACCGTGCGCAGCCGGATCCACCGTGGCCGCGCCCAGCTGCGCGCGGCACTGGAGCACCGCGCCCCGACGAGAAGGCGCCCCGGTACGAGGAACGAGTACCAGAACGGCCTGCCCGGCGAGGCCGCCGCGGCGGCCGGGACGCACGGCCCGGGTACGGGGAGCGGATACCAGGCGGGTCAGGCGCTCGCGGAGGGCGTGTAAGGCAAGCGGCCCGCGCGCGGATCGGGACCGCGCGCGCATGGATGACGACGAGGGGCGGCATGACGGAGCGAAGCGAGGGCATGAGCGTGGCTCTTGCCGGGGGACGTAGGAGGCCGCTCTCCCGTGAGGAGGGCGTGTGAGCTGCCTGGGGGAGAGCCTGACCGCCCTGGTCGACGGTGAGCTCGGCCACGAGGAGCGCGACCGCGCACTCGCCCACCTCGCGGGCTGCGCCGAGTGCCGGGCCGAGGCGGACGCGCTGCGGCGGCTCAAGGGCCGGCTGCGGGAGCTGTCCGGACCCTCCGGACCCTCCGGACCCTCCGCACCCGCCGTGACCACCGGATCCGGTGGCGCCGTCGCCGACGACCTTCCCACCGACGACTTCGTGGCGCGGCTGCGCTCGCTGGCCGGGTCCGCCGGGGCGCCCCCAACCACGCCGCCCGGTCCGTCCGGGCCACCCGGTCCGCCGGAGTCCTCCCAGAGCGCCCCCGCCCGTCCGCCGCGATCATCACCGCGGGCGGCCAGGCCGTCCGGGGCGGGCCGCCCGCGCGACAACCGCCCGGCGGGCCGCACCGCCGCCGCCGTGCTCCGCGACCACTCGCGCCGCCGTTACCTGGTGGTGGGCGCCGCGACCCTGTTCATCGGGTTCGGCACCGCCTCCTACGCGGCCGGCGGGCGCGACGAGCCCGCCGCCGTCACCCCCGCCTTCGACCGGTTCGCCGTCGAGCACGCGCTGACCTCCGGCGACGCGCCGATGACCGACCCGCTCACCGACCCGGTCAACCAGGTCCAGACGTCCCCGGGACCGTGATCGCGGGCACCGTCACCGGCCGGGCGCGCCGCTGCGCCCTGATGGCCGGCGGGTTCGTGGGGGCGCTCGCGCTCGCCGGGGCCCTGACCGGCGACGCCGGTCCCGCCCGGGGGGTCCGCAGCGACCCGGGCGCCGTGGGGCTGCTGCGCGCCGCCGCCGACGCCGCCCGCCGCGTCCCCTACGAGGGCCGGCGCTTCCTCACCACGTGGAACCGCACCCGCTCGGCCACGTCCGAGGCCGGGGTGGCGCACCGGCCGGGCGAGGGCGCCCGCTACGTGTCCCCGTCGGGCACGGAGGGCTACCGTCCCGAGTCCGCCGCGGGCGAGACCACAGGCTTCACCGCCGCGACGCTGACCCTGCTGACCCGCAACTACTCGGTCGTACGGGCGGCGGACGCGGCGGTCTGCGGGCGCCGCGCCCGCGTCGTCGAGGCGCGCCGCGCGGACGGCAGCACCGCCGGGCGGTTCTGGCTCGACTCCGAGACCGGGCTGATGCTGCGGCGCGAGCTGGTGGACGCCACCGGCCGCCGCGTCGTCGCCTCCGGCTTCACCGAGATCGCCCTGGGAACGCCGTCCGGGGTGCGGACGCAGCTGCACTCCGCGCCGTCCGCCCCGCCCGCCAGGGGGGCCGACCGCACCGACCCCGACATGACGAGCGCCCCCGCCGCGACCCTGGCGCCCTGGGAGGAGCGGCTCGACCGCGCGCAGCTCGCCGCCCTCCGCGCGGACGGCTGGCCCGTCCCGAAGAGCCTGCCGGGCAGGCTCACCCTCTACGAGGCCCGCCGTGACAACGGCACCGTCCACCTCAGCTACTCCGACGGCCTGGCGGCCGTGTCCGTCTTCGTCCAGCGCGGGAGCCTGGACGAGACCCGGTTCATCGGCTGGCAGAAGAGCGCCCGCAGGGGACGGACGGTCTATCGTCGTGAGTCCCTGCGGCGGTGGGCCGTGTCCGCGGGAGGCGGGTATGTGTCCACGGTCCTCACGGACGTCCCGCAGAGCACCGCCGAGGCGGTCGCCCTGAACCTGCCCCGCGGCGGCACGCCGTTCTGGAAGCGCGTCGCCAGGGGCTCCCGCCGGCTGGGCTCGGCGGCCAACCCGTTCGGCTGAGCGGCGGTTCCTCTCGGTTCGTCGGTCGGTCACGGGAGGTCTTATGCTCGCCACATGCCCCGAGGGGCACGATGAGCGCGGATGAAGAGAACCATGCTCGGTAGGAGAGATGGGGATGACGGAAGACAACCGCGGTCCGGTCGAGGCGCGGCCGGGGGACGACGACCGTTCCCCCGGCGACGAGCCTGAGAGGCAGGAGGCGGCCGCTCCCCCCGAGACGGTGGCCGACCGGGAGATCCCCCAGGAGAAGCCGGGGGCGGGCTCCGGGCCGGGGCCGGAGGACGACGGGGCCTCCGACCGGCTGGTGGCCGGGGGATTCGCCCCGCCGGACGCGTCGCTCGGCGGGTCCGGGCACACGGCCCCCCCGCGCGACACCCCGCAGGACATGTTCCTCCAGGACCTGCACGACACGCCGCCGCGCGACATGGGCCCCCAGGAGGTCCCCCTCCAGGACGTGCCGCCGCGCGACATGCCGCAGCCGCCCCCGCCCGTCCCGCTGGACAGGCCGATGGTGGAGGGCCCCGAGGGCCGCCCGCGGCCCGGGTTCGTCCCGCACCACCAGGACCCGCGCGCCCAGGGCTCGCCGCCGCCGTACGGGGGATGGCCGCATCAGTCCCACCAGGGGCCGCCGACCGTCCCGCCGGGCGGACGGGGGCCGATGGGCCCGCCGCCCGCTCCGATGGGCCCGCCCGGAGGCCCGCGCCCGATGGGCTTCGGGGGCCCGCCCGGCACCGGCCCGAACTGGGCGCCGGTGCCCGCGATGCCGTCCTCGTCGGGACGCGGCCCCGGTCTCGGCCTGCTCGCCGTGGTGGCGCTGATCGTGGCGCTGGTCGCGGGCGCGGTCGGCGCCGGGATCGGGGTCATGGCCACCGGCGGTGACGACGACGGCGGCGCGGTGAGCCTCGGCGGCGCCACCGGCAACGAGACCAAGGTGCAGAACCGGCCGCCGGACTCGGTGGCGGGCGTCGCCCAGCGGGTGCTGCCCAGTGTCGTGATGATCCGCGTGCAGTCCTCGCAGGGCGAGGTCGGCGGCACCGGGTTCATCGTCAACGGCGGCTACGTCGTCACCAACAACCACGTCGTCGCCGGGGGCGGCGGCGGGCAGATCCAGATCGTCTTCAACGACAAGAAGACGCTGCCCGCCACGGTCAAGGGCGCCGACCCGAGCTCGGACGTCGCCGTCCTCAAGCCGGAGGGCCAGCACTCGCTGCCCGCCCTGCAGGTCGGCGACTCCGCCGCCATCGCCGTCGGCGACCCGGTGATCGCGATCGGCTCGCCGCTCGGGCTCCAGGGCTCGGTCACCACCGGGATCGTCAGCTCCCTCAACCGCGCGGTGCCCACCCAGGGCGAGGGCGGCGCGGACGCGTCCTACCTCAACGCGATCCAGACCGACGCGGCGATCAACCCGGGCAACTCGGGCGGGCCGCTGGTGGACGCCAAGGGCCGCGTGATCGGCATCAACACCGCCATCGCGACCGTCGGCGGCCAGGCGATGGGCGGCGAGGGCCAGGGCGGCAGCATCGGCCTCGGCTTCGCCATCCCGATCAACCAGGGCAGGCGTGTCGCCGAGGAGATCATCCGCACCGGCACCGTCAAGCAGGCCAAGCTCGGCGTGCTGCCCGACCCGCGCTACCAGCAGGGCGGCGCGCGCATCCTGCCGCAGGGCGTCAACGGGCAGGACCCGGTGACCAAGAACGGCCCGGCGGACAAGGCCGGCCTGAAGCCCGGCGACGTGATCACCGCGCTGGACGGCAAGCCGATCGAGGACGCCACCGACCTGATCGCCCAGATCCGCAGCCGCGCGCCCGGCGACCGGATCAAGGTGACGTACCAGCGGGCGGGCAAGGAGTCGACCGTCGAGGTGACGCTGGGCTCCGACTAGACGCGCTCCGCCCCCGGGGTGGGGGCGGTTTGTTCAGGTCCGGTTCGTCCGGACCCGGGATACGCTGGGGGGACCGGCCCGCGCGGGCCGGTCCCTTTGGCTGCTGTGGAGGACAGGTTGTTCGACGTCGGACTCGGCGAGATGGCCGTGCTGGTCGTGCTCGCCCTGGTCATCTTCGGCGACAAGCTGCCCCAGGTCGCCGGGCAGGCGGGCCGGATGCTGCGGCAGTTCCGCGAGATGGCCAACTCGGCAAAGGCGGACCTCCAGGAAGGGCTCGGCCCGGAGTTCAAGGACTTCGACATCGCCGACCTCAACCCGAAGACGTTCGTCCGCAAACACCTCTTCGAGGACGACGACCCGTTCTCGGGCAACGGCGGCGGCCACCTCGCCGACGACGACTCCTACGCGGCCGTGGGCGGCCTCGCCTACGACGAGCGCCCCCCGTACGACAACGAGGCGACCTGACGGCGGGCGCGCCCCCGCGTGGTCATCGCGGTCCCGGCACGGCACGGAGTGCCGGGTCGGCGGCGGGTCAGCGCCCCTTCGGGGTGATCCCGAGCGACATGCCGGCCAGCCCGCGGCTGCGGCCGCCCAGTTCGTCGGCGATGGTGCGCAGCTCCTTGGCGGCTCCGGCGTCCGGGTCGGACAGCACCAGCGGGGTGCCGTTGTCGCCGCCCTCGCGCAGCCGGGTGTCGATCTGCACCTGGCCGAGCAGCGGGACGCGGGTGCCGAGCGTCTGGGTCAGGGCGTCCGCGACCGTCTGGCCGCCGCCGGTGCCGAAGATGTCCTGCCGCTCGCCGCAGTGCGCGCACGTCAGGTAGGACATGTTCTCGATCACCCCGACGACCTGCTGGTGGGTCTGCGCGGCGATGGCGCCGGCCCGCTCGGCGACCTCGGCGGCCGCCTGCTGCGGGGTGGTGACGACCAGGATCTCCGCGGACGGCAGGAGCTGCGCGACGGAGATCGCGATGTCGCCGGTGCCCGGGGGCAGGTCCATGAGCAGGACGTCCAGGTCGCCCCAGTAGACGTCGGCGAGGAACTGCTGGAGCGCCCGGTGCAGCATCGGCCCGCGCCACACGACCGGCTGGTTCCCGGCGGTGAACATGCCCACCGAGATGACCTTCACGTCATGCGCGGACGGCGGCATGATCATGTCCTCGACCTTGGTGGGCGGGTTCCGCACGCCCAGCATCCGCGGCACCGAGTGGCCGTAGATGTCGGCGTCCACCACGCCCACCTTGCGGCCCTGGGCCGCCAGCGCCGCCGCCAGGTTCACGGTGACCGACGATTTGCCGACGCCGCCCTTGCCGCTGGCCACCGCGTAGACCTTGGTCAGCGAGTTCGGCCTGGCGAACGGGATCTCCTTGGCGGGCTCGCCGCCGCGCAGCTTGGTCTGGAGGTCCTTGCGCTGCTCCTCGCTCATCACGTCGAGGTCCACCTGGACGGAGGTGACCCCGTCGAGCCTGGCGACGGCCTCGGTGACGTTCCTGGTGATGGTGTCCTTCATCGGGCACCCGGCCACGGTCAGGTAGACGCCGACGCGGACGGCGCCGTCGGCCGCGATGTCGATGTCCTTGACCATGTCGAGCTCGGTGATGGGCTTGCGGATCTCGGGATCGTTCACCGTGGCGAGCGCCGCGGTCACCTGCTCGGTCGTCAACTGGGAGGCCATGTCCCCATGGTATGAACTGGGTGGCCGTGCCCGCCAATCCGGGTGTCCGCCCTCACCGGCCGTGTCCGGCCGCCGTACGATCGGGTATGTGACCACCCAGCCCAGCCCCATGGCCGCGGCCCACGTTCCCGGCGGCGGGGCCGCAAGCGGCCGGAATGCGGCCGCCGAGCTGACCGTCTGGCGTACCATGCTCCGCGCCCAGGCGCGGATCTCCCGCAGGCTCCAGTCGGGCCTGCTGGCCGAGCACGACCTCGCTCTGGGCTCCTATGACGTGCTCATGCACCTCGGCGAGGCGCCGGGCGGGCGGCTGCGCATGAACGACCTCGCCGACCGGGTGCTGCTGTCGCGCAGCGGGCTGACACGGCTGGTCGACCGGCTCCAGCGGGAGGGCCTGGTCGTCCGCCAATCCTGCACGAGCGACGCC
This sequence comes from Actinomadura graeca, assembly GCF_019175365.1. Lineage (NCBI taxonomy): Bacteria > Bacillati > Actinomycetota > Actinomycetes > Streptosporangiales > Thermomonosporaceae > Actinomadura > Actinomadura graeca. The sequence goes on from NZ_CP059572.1 coordinate 6,697,828, forward strand.
CGCGGGCTGTACGCGGTGCTGACGCCCGCGGGCCGGGACAGGCTCGCCGAGGCCACTCCCACCTACCGGCAGGGGGTACGCGACTATGTCCTCAGCCGCCTCGACGAAGAAGATCTGCACACCTTCGGCCACATCCTCGGCAAGCTCGCCGACGAACCCGAGACCTTCGCCGCCCACGCGGCCGGATAGCGGGCTCCCCGGGCTCACAGGCGGGGGCTCCGCGGGAAGGACGGGGGCCGGTCCTTGGCGTCCAGCTCCTTGATGATCTGCTGGAGCTCCGACCGCACGAAGTCCCGGGTGGCGACCTCGCTCAGCGCGACCCGCAGCCCGGCGATCTCCCGGGTGAGGTACTCGGTGTCGGCGATGGACCGCTCGTTGCGGGCCCGGTCCTGCTCGTACTGCACGCGGTCCCGGTCGTCCTGCCGGTTCTGGGCCAGCAGGATCAGCGGCGCCGCGTACGACGCCTGGAGCGACAGCATCAGCGTCAGGAAGATGAACGGGTACGGGTCGAACCGCAGCGCCGGCGGCGCCAGCAGGTTCCACACGATCCACACGGCGACGAACACCGTCATGTAGACGAGGAACCGGGCGGTGCCGAGGAACCGCGCGATCCGCTCGGACAGCCGCCCGAACGACTCCGGGTCGTAGTGGGGCCGCGGCAGCAGGGTGCGGCGGATCTCGCGGGGCTGGTCCAGGCGCGTGGCCATCTCGCGTGCGGTCATGTCGTCCCCCCGGTGCCCCGCAGGGCCTCTTCCTCGGGATCGGCGGACACCGCGGCGCCCGCGTCCATCGCGGTCTCCCGCCAGTCCTCGGGCAGCAGGTGGTCGAGCACGTCGTCGATGGTCACCGAGCCCAGCAGGTGCCCGTCGTCGTCCACGACCGCCCCGGCGACCAGGTTGTAGGTGGCGAGGAACATCGCGACCGCCGCCAGCGACATCGTCGGGCGCAGCGGGTCGAGCTCGGCGTCGACGATACCGCTGACCAGCGTCGGCGGCGGCTCCCTGAGCAGCCGCTGGAAGTGCACGGTGCCGAGGTAGCGGCCGGTCGGCGTCGCCGTCGGCGGCCGGCACACGTACACCTGCGCGGCCAGCGCCGGGTTCAGGTCGGGGTTGCGGATCTGCGCGAGCGCCTCGGCGACCGTCGCGTCCGGCGCGACGATCACCGGGTCGGTGGTCATCAGCCCGCCCGCCGAGTCGTCCTCGTAGGTCAGCAGCCGCCGGACGGGCGCCGCGTCCTGCGGCTCCATCAGCGTCAGCAGCGCCTCGCGCTGCTCGGTCGGCAGCTCGCCGAGCAGGTCGGCGGCGTCGTCGGGGCCCATCGCCTCCAGGACGTCGGCGGCTCGGTCGGCCTCCAGCTTGCCGAGGATCTCGATCTGGTCGTCCTCGGGCAGCTCCTCCAGGACGTCGGCGAGCCGCTCGTCGTCCAGCGCGACCGCGACCTCGGTGCGGCGCTTCTCGGGCAGTTCGTGGACGATGTTGGCGAGGTCGGCGGGCTTCATCCGCTCGAACGCGGCGATCAGCCCGGCGGCGCCCTGCCCGTGCTCGACCGCGGAGAACCCCTCCACCGCGTCCCAGTCGACGATCAGGGTCTCGCCGCGCCGCCGCAGCCCCGCCCCCCGCCGCAGCCCCCGCCCACCCCGGCGGACGGCGATCTTGCCGATCAGCCAGTCCCGGGTGCGGGTCGGCTCCATCGCCACGTCCACCACGGAGACGGGCTCGCCGGTGCCGGAGAACTTGACCGTCCGGTCGAGCATCTCGGCGATGACGAGCGTCTCGGACCCGCGTTTCTGGAAGCGGCGCACGTTCAGCCGGCCGTCGAAGATGATCGCGTCCGCCTCGATCACGGTGACCCGGGTGATCGGCAGGAACACCGGCCGGCGCGGCGCCACCTCCACCACCAGGCCGAGGACGCGTGGCGGGCGCGGCGCGAGGCGCAGCGCGACCACCACGTCGCGGACGCGGCCGACCTGGTCGCCGGCCGGGTCGAACACCGCGATCCCGGCGAGACGGGCGATGAACACCCGTGTCGGAGCTCCGCTCATGGGCAGGACATTACCCGTGATCTTGCAGCTCATCCGGGTCCGGCGTGCGTGCGGCGCGCGTCACATCGGCGACGGGAATGTCACATCCCGGGCGGTACGTCCCGTCAGAGGGGGTGAGCGCGCACCCCGCATCGACCCGCCGGCGGCGCTCCGGCAGACTGGACGATCATGGATGAGACCGCGGTGGCCTTCGAGGAGTACCGGAACCTGCTGTTCGCGGTGGCCTACCGGATGCTCGGGACCGCCGCCGACGCCGAGGACACCGTCCAGGACGCCTGGCTGCGCTGGTCGGCGGCGGACCGCTCGGACGTCGCCGAGCCCAGGTCCTACCTCGTCCGGATCACCACGAACCTCGCGCTCGACCGGCTGCGGTCCGCGCGGGCGCAGCGCGAGTCCTACGTGGGCCCGTGGCTGCCCGAGCCGATGCTGACCTCCCCGGACGTCGCCGAGGGCGCCGAGATGTCGGAGTCGGTGTCGATGGCGATGCTCGTCGTCCTGGAGACGCTGAGCCCGCTCGAACGCGCCGTGTTCGTCCTCAAGGAGGTCTTCGGCTACCCCTACGCGGAGATCGCGCGGGCGCTCGACCGCTCGGAGCCGTCGGTGCGCCAGCTCGGCACCCGCGCCCGCAAGCACGTCGAGGCCCGCCGCCCCCGCTTCGAGGCGCGCGGCGCCGAGCGGCGCGCCGCGACCGAGCGGTTCTTCGACGCGGTCATGGGCGGCGACATCAACCGGCTCATGGAGGTCCTCGCCCCCGACGTGACCCTGTGGACCGACGGCGGCGGCAAGGTCCGCGCGGCGCGCCGCGTCATCCACGGCGCCGACAAGGTGGGCCGCTGGCTGACGGCGGTCGTCGGCCACGCCTACCAGGGCATCGAGTTCGCGGACATGCGGGTGCGCCGCGTCACCCTCAACGGCGAGCCCGCGCTCGTCGTGGACGGCCCGGACGGCCCCCTGACCACCGTCGTCGCGACCGTCGCCGAGGGCGGCCGGGTCGAGGCCGTCCACATGGTCGCCAACCCCGACAAGCTCCGCTCCGTCGCGAGGGGCCGCGAGCTGCCGCTGTGAGCGGCGCCCGCGGGCGGTGCGGCTACCGGTCGGCCTGGCGGCGCTTCCCGCCGAGCATCCGGGGCGGCGGGCCCGCCGTCGTCGCCGGGGTCGGGACGGGGCGGACGGCCGCGTACGCGTCCGGTGCCTGCGCCGCCGCCTCCACCGGCGTGAGCCGGACGATCCAGGAGCCGGCCGCCCACCGGTCCGCCTGGGCCTCGTGGTCGGCGGCGTTGAGCCGGGCCTTGGCGAGCTGGGGGGCGACCTCGTCCCACAGCGCGGTCCCGGGCACGACCTGCGAGCAGCCGGCGACGAACGACACCAGCCGCCCGCCCTTGTCCTTGCTGCGCAGGATCACCGTCACCCGGTCGGCCTCCGGGAGGCCGGGCATCGGCTGCTCGCCCTCCCCGCCGGTCAGCACGTAGGCGGAGCCCTCGTGCCACACGTGCCAGGCGGCCCTGGGCTGCGGCAGGCCGGGCAGATCCAGCCACAGCAGCCCCGACTTCCTGGCCGCCTCCTCCACCAGAGCCACGTTGAGGTCACCCATGCGGACAGCGTCTCACACCCGCTCGGTAGCATCCGGCACATGCGCTCGCGACGAACCACCCTCGCCGTGCCCGCCAGCAACCAGCGCTTCATCGACAAGGCGCGGGGGCTCGCGGCGGACGAGGTCTTCCTGGACCTGGAGGACGCGGTCGCGCCGTCGGCCAAGGAGGCGGCGCGCGGGGCCGCCGTCGCCGCGCTCAACGAGGGCGGCTGGGACGGCAAGGTCCGCGTGGTGCGGATCAACGACCTCGAGACGCCCTGGGCGTACCGGGACGTGATCGAGGTCGTGGAGGGCGCCGGCGCCGCCCTGGACGCCGTCATGCTGCCCAAGGCGCGGGACGCCTCCCACGTCCAGTGGCTCGACCGGCTCCTCACCCAGATCGAGCGGGCCATGGGCTACGAGGTCGGCCGGATCGGCATCGAGGCGCAGATCGAGGACGCCCGGGGGATGGTCGAGGTGGACGCGATCGCCGCGTCCTCGCCGCGGCTGGAGGCGCTCGTCCTCGGGCCGGGCGACCTGATGGCCTCGATCAACATGAAGACCCTCACCGTGGGGGAGCAGCCGCCCGGCTACACCGAGGGCGACGCCTACCACTACATCCTGATGCGGATCCTGATGGCCGCCCGCGCGCACGACCTCCAGGCCGTCGACGGGCCGTACTTCAACGTCCGGGACGTGGACGCCTTCACCCGGGTCGCCGAGCGTTCGGCCGCCCTCGGGTACGACGGCAAGTGGGTGCTGCACCCGTCCCAGATCGAGGCGGGCAACGCGGTGTTCTCGCCGTCGCAGGAGGACTACGACCACGCCGAGCTGGTCCTGGACGCCTACGAGCACTCCGTGACCGTCGAGGGGCGGGGCGCGGTGACGCTCGGCGACGAGATGATCGACGAGGCGTCCCGGAAGATGGCGCTCGTCGTCGCCGCGAAGGGGCGGGCCGCGGGCCTGGAGCGCACCAAGCGGTTCGAACCGCCCGGCGGCTGACCGCGGGCACGTACGATTCGTCCCACACACCGAAGCCGAGTAGGGGGACACTCGTGTCGGAATCCGGGGACGCGAACGGCTGGGCCCCGCTCGACCCCGGCCTTCCGGGGCGGCGGGGGCCCGCGCCCGTCCCGCCGTCCGGGCCCCAGCCGGCCCTGCCTCCCCCCGCTTCACACGGACCCCCGCCTCCCCAGCCGGGATGGGGCCGGCCGCAGCAGGCGCCCGTGCCGTACCACGGCCAGTACGGGGCGCCGGGGCCCGGCCCCTACGGGCTGCCCGCCTACCCCAGCCCGGCCCAGCCGCCGAAGCGCGCCTGGACGGTGCCGGCGCCGTCCGGCATGCCGTTCCACCGGATGGCGCGGACGGCAGTGCACCGCTGGTGGCGGCCCCTGCTCGGGACCCTGGCGATCGCCGCGCTCGGGCTGGGGCTGGCGCTCGGGCTGATGGTGGCCGGGATCCTCGTCCAGCTCGCGGTGACCGGGGACCTGCCCGACACCTCCGGCGCCTCCGACGCGGACGCGGTCTTCGGCGACCAGACCGCCGACCTGGCGTTCAACCTGGCCACGCTCGCGGTGTTCCTGCCGGTCGCGTTCCTGGCGGCGTGGGGGATCCAGCGGCGGCGGCCGGGCACGCTCTCGTCGGTCGCGGGGCGGCTGCGCTGGCGGTGGCTGCTGGCCTGCTGCGGCCTCGCGGTGCTGTTCTGCGTCGTGTCCTACGGGACGTCGGCGCTGGCGAGCACCCTGATGGACGACGACTCGGGCGGCGACGAGCACTGGGTGGGCTGGGGCCGCTTCCTGGCCCCGGCGATCGTGATCGTGCTGCTGGTGCCTTTCCAGTCGGCGGCCGAGGAGTACGTCTTCCGCGGCTGGCTGCTCCAGGCGGTCGGCTCCTGCACCCTGGAGACCCTCAGAGGACGGATCGGCCGCGCCCTCAGCGTGCTCTTCCGCACGCCGTGGCCGGGGATCGTCGTGGGCTCGGCCCTGTTCACCGCCGGGCACGGCTACACCGGCTGGGGCATCCTCGACATCTTCGCGTTCGGCGCGATCGCGGCGTGGCTCACGGTCCGCAGCGGCGGCCTGGAGGCGGGCATCGCGCTGCACGTGTTCAACAACCTGATGGCCTTCCTCTTCCCGGCGGCGGTGGGGAAGCTCGACATCGAGCAGGGCGGCGTGCCCTGGCAGTACGTCGTGGCGGACATCTTCCCCATGGCCCTGTACGCGGCGGCGGTCGTGTGGCTGGTACGGCGGCGCAGGATCCAGACCCTCACGGCCGGGCCGGGCGACGGCAGCGGACCGGACGCGCCACCGGACCGCCCGGCGGACCCCGCCGACCCCGCGGCCTCCGCCCCGGTGGGCGGCAGGCCGGGCGTCGGCTTCGTGTCCTAGACCGTGTTCCCCCGTCCCGGCCCACTTCGAGTCAGGCTCTAGGCTCCCGGGCGCGTCACAGGAGCCCCCAGGACTCCAGCGCCTCGACCAGCCCGGGCGTGACCGGGAGCGCCCGCAGCTCGGCGGGGGTCGTCCAGCGCGCGTCGGACGCGTCGTCCCCGGCGCGGAGCGTCCCGCCCGTCACCGTCGCCGCGTAGTCGTGGATCTCGTAGGTGACGCCTCCGGGGCCCGGGCGGTCCACCGAGCCGACGAGCGCGCCGACCGCGACGTCCAGCCCCGTCTCCTCGCCGAGCTCCCTGACGACGGCCGCCGCGTCGTCCTCGCCCGGCTCGACCCGTCCGCCGGGGATCGACCACAGCCCCTCGCCGGGCGGCCGCCCCCGGCGCACCAGGAGCAGCCGCCCGCTCCCGTCCACGATGATCCCGCCGACGCAGCGCACACGCATGACCCCATTTTGTCCCCCCTTTCCCCGACGGCTACCCGCCGGAACTTGACGGGGCGGGGCGTGCCCGCGCAATGTGGGTAACCGTGATGGCGGAGCCCATGTGCCCGCGATGCGCGGGCCCGGTGAGCGCGCCCAGCCTGTGGTCGAGCGACTGGGTGTGCGGCGTGCACGGCCCGGTCCTGCCGAGGCAGCCGTCGAAACGTCCCGGCCCCGAGGGGCTCGCCGCCGCGGTGCACGACGCGCGCGTCCCCGTCTGGGTGCCCTGGCCCCTTCCGCTGGGCTGGCTGGTCACCGGCTTCGTCACCGTCGGGGACGACCGCAGCGGCGCGCGGGCCGCCGCCGTCGCCGTCTCGGGGCCCGGCCTGCTCAGCGGCCCCGCCGACATGGTGGTGATCGCCGAGGAGCCGGGGATCGGCCTCGGCGCCCACTACGCCGGGCTGGAGGGCAGCGACCCGGGCGAGGTGTTCGACGGGAGCCCGCCGCACGTCAAGCTCGACGTCAGCGGCCCGGCGGCGACCTGCGGGCACTCGGTCTCCATGTGGGCGGTCGCCGCCGAACCCGACCGCGCCGCCTATGTGGGCGAGGCGATGGGCAACTGGCTGTGGACGGTGCTGTGGCCCGCCGAGGCCGGGGTGCTCATGCTGGAGCAGCAGAACCTCCTCGACCTGCGCGAGCCGGGCATGGACCTGGACCTGCCCTTCGGCGCCCACTGCCCCCGCCTCGACCTCTAGCCGCCCGGTCCGCCCCGGGACGCGCCGGTGCCGATCGACGCCTCCCGCCACCCCTCCGCGAGCTGCTCCACCGAGGTCGGGACGCCGAGGCTCAGGGTGGCCCCGCCCATCGTCAGCGACAGGCTGGACACGCCGTAGCCGACCGCGGCGCTCGCCATCATGCAGATCATCGCCAGAGCCGCCGCGGACGGCATCAGCCACGGCTGCCCCGCGAACGGCGCGGCCACGAACGCCACGATCGTCCCGAACAGCGTGCCCGCCAGGACGAGGCCCGCGAGATGCAGGACCTCCTCGCCCGCCCGCCGTCCCCGGAACGCCAGGCGCATCCCCACGCCGAGCATCGGCGCCGCCGCCCCCAGGCCGATGATCGCCAGCAGGACCCGCCACCAGGCCGGGCCGTCGAGACGGTGGGTCAGCACGACCGACGGCGCCCACACCAGCCCGATGCCGATGGCCAGGGCGCGCAGCACGCCCACGCCCACCCGCAGGGCCGCGGGGTTCTCCGGACGGGATCCGGCGCCGCCGCCCGGCCCGTCCCACCTGTCCCCGGACTCCGGGGGCGCGCCCCAGTCGTGCGACGCGGCGACGTACTGGAACGCCATCGCCGCGTTGACGGCGCCGTTCACGAGGTCGTCCCAGGGCACCGGCCCGGCGGGCTCACCGGAGCTGACGCGCATGAAGGCGCCGTCGGCGGCGACGACCCGCTCGGCGAACCACTCCAGGGACGCCACCGGCTCGGCCAGCTCCGCGAGGATCCCGGGACGCCCGGCGGGGCCGCCGCCTCCCCGGTACAGCGCCTTCGCGAACTCCCACTCGTAGTCCAGGAGCGGCACGTGCCGCAGGACGGCGCTCATCCGGGGCGAGTAGAGCACCGACGACGCCAGGATCACGTCCGTGGCCCGCTGGATCCGTCCCAGCGCCTCCTGGGCCGGTCCCTCCAGGTCGTCCGGCCGGAGATAGACGCCGGGCGCGAGGCCGCGGGCCCGGCGGCGGCTGCCCAGCCGGAGGCTCACCGCGCCCACGGCGACGAACAGCGCGCCGATCGCCGGCACCATGAGCGCCGTGCACGCCGCCGCCTCGACCACCTCCGGCAGGCCGCCCGCGGCGACCGCCCACGCCCCCAGCGCCACGGACACGCCCGCCGCGGCCAGCCGGGCCGGGGACGGGCGCGCGAGGTACCAGTCGATGCTCGCGGGCGACCGCCCGGCGAACCACGGCTCCCGCAGCCGGTGCCGCTTGTGCCGGGGCAGGCCGGGCCAGGCCGAGATGCGGGCGGCTCCGGTCATCGGTGTCCGCTCCTTCCGGAGGCGAAACTGATCACCGAGAAGGTAGTCCTGGGCGTGAAATCCGAAAAGTCACGCCCTGTCCCAATCGGCGAATCGGGACGGGTCGCGCCGCGCCGCCGGACGCGGGGGACCGGTACAAAGGAGCACATGCGGATCGACCTGCACAGCCACAGCGACGTCTCCGACGGCACCCGCCCGCCCGCCGAGGTCGTCCGGCGCGCCCGGGCGAACGGCCTGGACGTCCTCGCGCTCACCGACCACGACACCGCGGGCGGCTGGGACGAGGCCATCGCCGCGCTGCCGGACGGCCTGACCCTCGTCCCCGGGATCGAGCTGTCATGCCAGGAGGACGGCCGCAGCCTGCACATGCTCGGCTACCTGTTCGACCCGTCCGACCCCGAGCTGGCCGCCGAGCTGGCCCGCATCCGCGACGACCGTGTCGTCCGCGCCCGCGCGATGGTCGACCGGCTCCGCGACCTCGGCGTGGACGTCACCTGGGAGCAGGTCCGCGCCCTCGCCCGCGGCGAGGCCGTCGGACGCCCCCACATCGCCCGCGCCATGGTCGACGCGGGCGCGGTGCGGACGGCCGACGAGGCGTTCGGCCCCCGGTGGATCGCCCAGGGCGGCCGCGCCTACGCCGAGCGGTACGCGCTCGACCCCGAGCGGGCGATCCGGCTCGTCCGCTCGGCGGGCGGCGTGTGCGTCCTCGCGCATCCCCGCGCCCGGCGCCGCGGATACGTCTTCGCGGACGAGGTGATCGAGCGGCTCGCCGCCGCCGGGCTCGCCGGGATCGAGGTCGACCACCCCGACCACGACGCCCGCGACCGCGCCGACCTGCGCGGCCTCGCCGCGTCCCTCGGCCTCGCCGTCACCGGCTCCAGCGACGACCACGGCGCGCCGACCGGCGACCGCCTCGGCGCCGAGACCACCGCGCCCGGGGACTACGAGTCCTTGATCGCCGTGGGCCCCGACCGGGTCCGCAAATCGCGGTAGGGTGCGTGGCGTGGACGCGCGCATCGAACAGGTGGTGACGTCGGGGACGCTGACCCTGGACGACACCGAACACGACGTCGAGGCCAACACCTACATCGTTGGCGACGACGACGAGGTCATCGTGATCGACCCGGCCTTCGACGCCGAGGCCATCCTCAAGGAGGTCGGCGACCGCGAGGTCATGGCCGTCCTGCTCACCGACGGCAACGAGCACCACCTCGAAGTGGTGCTGGAGGTCGCCGCCGCGGGCGAGGACGACGAGGAGAACTGGGCCCCCATCGCGCTGCACCGCGCGGACCGGCTCCTCTGGCGTGACTACTTCGGCCGCCTCGCCAAGGAGGAGGACGACGAGGACGACGCCAAGGCGCTCCGGGCCCTTGAGCCGGACATCTGGCTGGAGGACGGCGGCATCTTCGAGATCGGCGAAGCCCAGCTGGAGATCGTGCACACCCCGGGCCACACCCCCGGCAGCGTCAGCGTCATCAGCGAGCAGCTCGGCGTGCTGTTCGCGGGCGACACCCTGCACCGCGGCCGTCCCGGCTCCATCGGCGGCGTGTACGAGGACATGCGCAAGCAGCTCAACTCCATCGGCGCCCTGCTCACCCCGCTCCCCAAGGACCTGCGGGTCCTCCCCGGCCAGGGCGAGGAGACCACGGTCGGCGAAGAGGACGCCCGCTGGGAGACGTGGGGCTCGCTCGCCCAGGACGACTGACGCGGCACCCTCCGCCCCGGCCGGACCCGCAGGCGGAGCCGTGCCCGGACCGGACGACGGAGAGGGAACCCGACCGTGGGGGCCGAGCAACTGGGACTCGAAGGCATGCCCCAGCGCCTGTACACCTGCACGCCGTCCCGGCTGAACACCTGGCTGGACTGCCCGCGCCGCTACCGGATGACCTACCTCGACCGCCCGATGCCGCCCAAGGGCCCGCGCTGGGCGCACAACAGCGTCGGCTCCAGCGTCCACAACGCCCTCGCCGCCTGGTGGCGGCTGCCCGAGCCCGGCCGCACCCCCGAGGCCGCCGGGACCCTCCTCGTCCGGGGCTGGCTGACCGACGGCTTCCGCGACGAGGCCCAGTCCGCCGAATGGCGCGAACGCGCCCGCGAGATGACCGAGCGCTACGTCGCCACCCTCGACCCCGCGGACGAGCCGCTCGGCGTGGAGCGCACCGTCGCCACCCGCACCGGCCGCATCGCCGTGTCCGGCCGCATCGACCGCCTCGACGCCCGCGGCACGGAACTCGTCGTCGTCGACTACAAGACCGGACGGCACGTCCTGACCTCCGACGACGCCCGAGGCTCCCTCGCCCTCGCGATCTACGCGGTCGCCGCGTCCCGCGTCCTGCGCCGCCCCTGCCGCCGCGTCGAACTGCACCACCTCCCCACCGGCGACGTCGCGGTCTGGGAGCACACCGACGAGTCCCTCCAGCGCCACCTCCGCCGCGCCGAAGGCATCGCCGCCGAGGCGTCGGCCGCCGACGACGCCTACCGCCGGGACCTCCCGCGCCCCCGCCAGGGCGACGGCCTCCCGGTCGACCACACCCCCCACGACGACCTGTTCCCCCGAATCCGGGCGCCCTCTGCTCCTGGTGCGACTTCGCCCGCCACTGCCCCGAAGGCCGCGAAGCCGCCCCCCGCAAAGACCCCTGGGCGGCGTTGCCGGACGCAATCCCGACGCGTAGCGAGCCGCCAGGCGAGCGAAGCGGGCCGGGGCTGTGAAACACGGTCTAGGCGTCCAGGACCAGGCGGCGGGCTAGCGTGGCGATGGGTTCGACCGTCCCGGCCTCGTAGTTGCTGAGGACGACGATGACCCAGCCGCTTGCGGGCACGATGTCCAGCGAGGTGGAGGCGCCGAGGAGGTTGCCGCCGCCGTGGCCGTGGACCCACCGGCCGTGGCTCAGCGAGGTCACCGGCCCGTATCCGGCGAACCCGGCGGACGACGGCGTCGGCGGGTTCCTGGGCGGCAGGGGGACCTTCGCCCCGAGCATGAGGTCGGTGTACGGGGCGTCCAGAAGGTCGTCGTCCAGCAGGGCGTGGGCGAAGCGTTCCATGTCCGCGCAGGTGGCGTGGGAGTCGCCCGCGGGAAGCCCGATGAACAGGCCCTTCTCCAGGTTGTCGGTCCGGTGGGGCTCGCCCGGGTTCCTCGCGTAGGGACGGGCGATGCGCGGGTCGGAGCGGCATTGCGGCTTGGTGTGGAAGGCGCTGTCGCGCATCCCGGCGGCCTCGAAGACGTGCTCGGCCACGTAGTCGTAGTACGGGCGGCGGGACACGGCGGCGATGATCGCTCCGAGCAGGCAGACGGCGGCGTTGCTGTAGAGGTGCCCGGCGCCCGGCGGGAAGGCGGGCCTGGTCTTGCGGATGAAGTCCACGGTGCCGTTGAGGACCGCGTCCGCGCTGGTCCAGGTCATGGACTCCTCGGGATAGCCGGGGAGCGTGAAGACGTCGCCGAGGCCGGACGTGTGGGTGAGCATGTGGTGGATCGTCACTTTCGTGGCGACTTCTGGTGGGAAGCCGTCGAGGTGGGCGCCGACCGTGTCGGTGTAGGACAGCCTCCCCTCCTGGACGAGCCGGTGGACCGCGGTCGCGGTGAACAGCTTGGTGACCGAGGCGAGCGCGAAGCGGGTCTCTGGGCCGTTGCGGACGCCCGCCGCCTTGTCGGCCATTCCGTGGGAGCGGCTCAGTACCGTCCTGCCCTGGCAGGTCAGCAGCAGTGATCCGGAGAACCGGTCCTCGGCGGCCAGGTCCGCGACGAGCCGGTCGAGCGCTCCTCCGGGCCTGAGGTCGCGGGGGATCCGGCCGGGCGCGGACGCGGCGGCGGTGCCGGTGGGCGTCGCGGCGACGCCCCCGGACACGACGGTGCCGCCGAGGGCTTTGAGCGCGGTCCGCCGTGACGGCCGCATGGGGGAGGGCGAGGGGCTGTGATCGGTCATGGGGGCATGCAACAGCGCGGCGCGTTTCCCCGCTGTAAGCCCTCAGCGGAGAGCGCGTTCGGCCTTGGCCCAGAAGGCGAGGAGGGCGCCGGCCGTGGTCTCGGGGGCCTCCACGGCGGGGGAGTGGGCGGCGCTCGGGATGACGACCTTCGCGGCGCCCAGGCGGTCGGCCATCGCGGCCTGGGCGCGGGGGTCCCAGACGTCGTCGTCCTCGCCGTAGAGGACGAGGATGGGCAGCGGGCCCTCCTCGGACTGCTTGGCGAGCTCGTCGACGCGGTCGGGGGCGGTGAGCAGCTCGCGGGCCATGCAGACCAGGCCCGCCTCGGAGTTGCCCAGCGTGCGGGCCTTCAGGAAGTCGATGATCTCGGGGCCGACGCCGCGGCGGGTGTAGTCGGGTTCGAGGCCGATCGTCCAGATCGCCTTGAGACCCAGCTCGGGGATCGCGTCGCGCAGGGCGCGGGCGCGGGCCGCGGCCGGGCCGGTGACGGCGCCCGGACCCGAGCTCATCAGGGTGTAGGACACGGGCAGCGCGCCCGACAGGACGGCCTCGCGGGTGATCAGGCCGCCGAAGGAGTGCCCGACCAGGTGGACGGGGTCGGGGCCGAGGACGTCCAGGAGGGCCGCGATGTCCTCGCCGAGGGCGGCGCGGCCGTAGGCGGACGGGTCGTCGGGGCCGTCGGACTCGTACTGGCCGCGCATGTCGATCGCGACGACGCGGCGGCCGGACGCGGCGAGGGTCTGCAGGACGGCGAGGAAGTCCTCCTTGCTGCCGGTGTAGCCGGGCACCAGCAGTGCGGGGCAGCGCTCGGTCGCACCCGAACCAGGGAGGGCCTCCAGCGCGGCGAACCGGCCGCGGGGGGTCTCGATGATCGTCCGGTTAACACCGGGGGGCAGGGTCAGGAACCGGGGCGTGCTCACAGGGGGCCACCATACTAAATGGGGACCGGCGGACACGGGTCGTGATCGCGCGGTGGTAGCGTCCACCTCGTGGATCCGAAGCCGGCCGTCTCGGCCCACCGGAGGGACGAAGCGGGCGTGTCCGGGCTCAAGGACGCGGTCGAGTCCGGGGCCGAGTACGTCGAGATCGACGTGCGGCGGACGGGCGACGGCAAGCTGGTCGTCCACCACGACGCGCGGCTGGGGGGGCTGCCGCTGAACCGGCTCTCCTACGAGCGGGTGGAACGGCTCGCCTCTCGGCCGGTCCCGCTGGTCGGCGAGGCCATGGAGATCATCGCCGGCCGGGCCCGGGGGCACCTGGACCTCAAGGAACGCGGCTGCGAGCACGAGGCGGTCGGGCTGGGCCTGGAGGCGTTCGGGCCGGACGGGTTCGTCGTCACCACCCGCGAGGTGGCCTCCCTCGTCGAGATCAAGACGCGGTTCCCGCAGGTCAAGACCGCCCTGTCGGTGGGCAGGGGGCTGCTGGAACGCGGGGCGGCGCGGGACTTCGCGCCGCTCGGGCTGATCCGCCGGGCCGGTGCGGACATGGTCGCGCTGAACCACCGGCTGGCCCGGGTCGGGGTGCTGCGGCAGTGCGCACGGGCCGGCTTCCCCGCCATGATCTGGACGGTGAACGCCGAGCCGCTGATGCGGCGGTTCCTCGGCGATCCGCGCGTGGCGGTGCTGGTCACCGACCATCCGGGCGCCGCCCTGGCGATGCGCGACACGGGCCGCGACACGCGCCGGGGCTGACCGCGGGGCGACAACCGCGAGACCTGGCGGACGTCTCGCGGTTGCCGGACGGAACCGGTCAGGCGCTCTGCGACGCCTCGCCGCGCTCGGCGGCGGGCTTGCCGGCGCGGGTGCGGCGGCGGGTGCGGCTCCGCTTGCGTTCGGTCGCGACCGCGTCCACGACCTTGGCCTCCGCGGCGGTCTCGGCCTCCGCGGCGCCCTCCACGGGCTTGCCCGCGCGGGTGCGGGCGCGCTTGCGGTTGCGCGGACGGGGCCGCTCGCGGTCCCGGTCCCGGTCGCGGTCGCGGATGTGGGTGCGGGTCTTGCCGGTCTCGCCGATGTCCTCCAGCTCCTCGGCGTCCAGCCCGGCGCGCTCGTGGCGCTGGTCCTTGGGCAGCTTGCCCTTGGTGCCGGCGGGGATGCCGAGCGACTCGAAGAAGTGCGGCGAGGTGGAGTAGGTCTCCTCCGGGGCCGCGAACGGCAGGTCCAGCGTGCCGTTGATCAGCTTCCAGCGGGTGAGGTCGGCCCAGTCGACGAGCGTGACGGCGACGCCCTCCTTGCCCGCGCGGCCGGTGCGGCCGATGCGGTGCACGTAGGTCTCGGCGCTGTCGGGGCACTCGAAGTTGACGACGTGGGTGACGTCGTCGACGTCGAGGCCGCGCGCCGCGACGTCCGTGGCGACCAGCACGTCGATCTTGCCGTTGCGGAACGCGCGGAGCGCCCGCTCCCGCTGGCTCTGCCCGAGGTCGCCGTGCACGGCGGCGGCGTCGAAGCCGCGCTGCGCGAGGTCGGCGGCCACTCGGTCGCAGGCCCGCTTGGTCTGGCAGAAGACCATGGTCAGCCCGCGGCCCTCCGCCTGGAGCAGCCGGGCCAGCATCTCCGGCTTGTCCATCTGGTGGGCCTGGAAGACGTGCTGGACGACCTGCGGCGTCGCGTCGGACTCGGCGTGCGCCTCGGCCCGGACGTTGGTCGGGCGGGTGAGGTACCGGCGCGACAGCGCGACGATCTCGCCCGGCATGGTCGCCGAGAACAGCATCGTCTGCCGCTGCGCGGGGATCCGCTCGATGATCCGCTCGATGTCGGGCAGGAAGCCCAGGTCGAGCATGCGGTCGGCCTCGTCCAGCACCAGCACGCCGACCTGGGAGAGGTCGAGGTGCTTCTGCTTGACGAGGTCCAGCAGCCGGCCCGGCGTGCCGACGACGACCTCGACGCCGTCGCGCAGGGCGCTGATCTGCGGCTCGTACGCGCGGCCGCCGTAGACCGACAGCACGCGGGTGCCGAGCTTGCCACCGGCGACGAGGAGGTCGTCGGTGACCTGGAGAGCCAGCTCGCGGGTCGGCGCGACGACGAGCGCCTGCGGCTTGCGGCCGCCGTGCTCGATGCGCTGGAGCAGCGCGGCGCCGAAGGCGAGGGTCTTGCCGGTGCCCGTGCGGGCCTGGCCGATGATGTCGTGGCCGCCCAGCGCGATCGGCAGGGCGAGCTCCTGGATGGGGAACGCGTCGACGATGCCCTCGGCTCGCAGGGCATCGGCTATCTCGGGGACGACCCCGAGTTCATGAAAGGTAGTCAGGGCTTTCAGCCTCCAATATGCGGGGTCCTCGCTCCCCCGGTGCGGCGCGGCCCGGTGCCCGGGCCGGCCGGATGCCGTTGGACGGGCCCGCATACGGGCCCATCAGGGCCGCCCGGCTCAGGGACACAGGTCCGCCGGCCGGGCCGTCGCCGTCCTGGCGTGCCCGCCGATCGCTTCCTGTGGCCGCGCGCTCGCGCGGGAGGGACCAGCCGTCAATCAAATGTCTCGGCGACCGCAGTCAGGGGTTGAGCGCAGTCACTCGCTGTGGCTGCGTGCGGTCACACTCCGCCACGCAGTGTACCGACCGTCAGTTGCATACACCAATAGCCGATCACACAGCCTAACGTTTCGTCTCTTCGATGTATTCCATCCCCTGCTCGTCAGGGGGAATGGGACTCCCGTGGCGCCCGCGGGACGCGCGGAGAGAGGTGGGGAGAGACGGCCACTTCCGGACATCAAGGGCGTCTCGGACAAGAAGGAGGCCCCCGCGCAGGACGGGGGCCTCCTCCGGGGGTCTCCGGCGGCGAGTCCGGAGACCGTGGTCATCCGATCAGGTCATCCGATCAGGTCATCCGATCAGGTCATCCGATCAGGTCATCGGATCAGGTCATCGGATCAGGTCGCCGGGTCAGAAGCTGCGCCGCCCGGTCCGCCAGCCGTGCCGGCGGCCGCCCCGTCCGCGTCCGTTCGCCGCGGTGAGTCCCGCCACGCCGAGCGCGGCGATGACCACCGCGAAGACGAAGGCGATGACGGTGCCCGCGCCGAGCGCGTCGGCGATCACACCACCGAGGATCGCACCGGCGACGCCGACGAGGATGGTCAGCAGGACACCGATGGGGTTGCGCCCGGGGACGAGCAGCCGTGCCAGGGCTCCGATGACGGCACCGACGACGATGAACCAGAGGATCGTCGTGAGCATGTTGATCATCCATTCCGTTTCCGTGGGCCCGCGGCCCGTGGTCGGAGATCGATATGCCCGTACTGTCCGGTTCAAACAAAACGCAGGTCAACGGCCGACCAAGGCGACGGCAACGCCCGTGACGGCGGGTCCGGGGGGCCTCGGGACGGCGGGTCCGGGGGCCTCAGGTGTACTGGGTGCCGAAGCCGACGCTGCGCTGCTCGTCCTCGGAGATCTCCAGGTAGCCCACCCGGTCGGCGGGGATCACGACCCGCCCGGCGCGGCGGTCCTTGAGCACGAACACGCCGTGCTCGGCGGCCAGCGCGTCGGCCAGCGCCGCCTGGACCTCGTCGGCTGACTGCGCGGTGTCGACCACGAGCTCCTTGGGCACGAACTGCACGCCGATGCGAACCTGCACGCGATGCTCCCGTCCATCCGTCCCGCCGACCGCCGGCGGTCCCGCCTCCGATGGTGGCACGACGATCACCGGACCCGCCCCCGCGGCCGCTTCGCCGCGAGTGAAACCCGCCACCCGGCCATGACCGGCCCGGACGGCGGGGACGGGTCAGCCGGTGCGGGGGAAGCCGGAGATGCCACGCCAGGCCAGCCGCGCGATGATCTTCTCGGCGGTGTCCTTGGGGATGGCCCGGTGCTGGGACAGCCAGTAGCGGGCGCTGACCTCCGCCATGCCGACCAGTCCCATGCCGAGCAGGTGCGCCTCGTCGGTCGGCGCGTCGGTGTCCTCGGCGATCACCTGGGCGATCATCTCGGCGCACTGCTGGTTGGCGCGGTCGACCCGGGCGCGGACGGGCGCCACGTTGCGCAGGTCGGACTCGAACACCAGCCGGTACGCCTCGCCCTCGCCGGCGACGAAGTCATAGAACGCCTGCATGCACGCCTGCACGCGCATCTTGTTGACCGTGGTGGACTCCAGGGCGTCGCGGACGGTCTTCACGAGGGCCTCGGCGTGCTCGTCCAGCAGGGCCAGGTACAGCTCCAGCTTGCCCGGAAAGTGCTGGTAGAGCACGGGTTTGCTGACTCCTGCGCGCTCGGCGATCTCGTCCATCGCCGCAGCGTGGTACCCCTGCGCGACGAACACCTCCTGGGCGGCGCCGAGCAGTTGCCTGCGGCGCGCCAGCCGCGGCAGCCTCGTGCCGCGGGGGCGGGCGTCCGGGGTCGCGGTCACCACACTCTCCGATCACCGTTCGTTGCGGCGGATCAACGGCGTCCGCCACGAGGGAAACTCGATCCCACCATCCTACGTGCGGGTAACCTCACGGGACACCAGCGGAACCCGCGAACGTTCCTTCACGCAGGTCAGTGTATTTCCGGCAGCGGCCTCGCGCTCCCGTTCGGCGGTTCGTCCGCCGGACGGCCCGCGGGGCCCGTTTCAGCGGTAGTCGTCCTCGTCGAGCCGAACCTCACGGTGCTGCTCGGTGACGTCGGCCTCGTCGGCGTCGTACGGCAGCCGGGCCGGCGGCGCGTCCTGCTCGTCGTCGTCCTGGACGCCGGCGCGCTGCTCGGCGATGTCGGCCTCCGGCGCGTCGTCCGGCACGGGCGCATCGTCGGGTACGGGCCGTCCATGGTCCTCGGTCTCGCTCATCGCGTCCTCCCTCAGGGTCGCTCGGCGGTTCCGCACAGGCGCCCGGCCAGGTCGCGCAGCGGCGCCTCGATGGACTCGCCGTACGTCGGGAACGCGTGCACGACGTCGGCGAGCAGGCTCAGGGGCGTCTCCGCCCGGATGGCCAGCGCGATCTCGCTCATCCACTCCTCAGCGTAGAGCCCGGCCGCGGTGGCGCCGATCAGCAGCCCCCGGGCGCGGTCGGCGTACAGCTCCACCCGTCCCCGGTCGTCGGCCTCGACGGCCGCCCTGGCCGTCGCGGCGAGGTCGTACCCGGCGGTGACAAGGTCTATGCCGAGTTCCGCCGCCCGCCCGGGGGAGACCCCCACCGAGTAGACGGTGGGCGTCGTGTGGACGACGCGGGGGATCGCGCGGTAGTCGGCCTCGCGGCGTTTCCCCAGCAGGTTGGAGAGCACGACGCGGGCCTGGTACCGGGCGGCGTGGGCGGTGCGGGCGACGCCGGTCACGTCCCCGGCCGCCCAGACGCCGCCCCCCGCGCACGGGACGGCGCACGTCTCGTCCACCGGGACGCCCTCACCGGGGACGACGGCGACGCCGAGCGTCTCCAAGCCGAGGCCCTCCACGCGCGGGCGGCGCCCGGCGGCGGACAGGACGCGGTCGGCGTCGATCGTCCCGCCGTCCGACAGCCACAGCCGCACGCACGCGTCCTTGCGCTCGGCCAGGGCGAGCGCGGCGCCGAGCCGCAGGTCGACGCCCATCCGGCGCAGGGAGTCGGCCAGCGCCTCGCCCGCGAACGGTGCCTCGGCGGTCAGCAGCCGCCCGGACGCCTCGACGACCGACACCTGCGACCCGAACGCCGCGTACACCTGCGCCATCTCACAGCCGACGGGACCGCCGCCGAGGACGACGAGCCGGCGCGGCAGGTCCGGGACCGACAGGGCCTCGTCGCTGGTCCAGACGGGCACGCCGGGGAGGCCGTCCGCGGGCGGCAGGACGGGCTCGCTCCCCGTGCAGACCACGAGGTCGTCACAGGCGTGCTCGGTCCCGTCCACGTCGACGAGGCCGGGCCCGAGGATCCGGCCGCGGCCCCGCACGACGGTCACGCCGTCCTCGGCGAGGCGGGCCGCCGCGCGGTCGTCTGCGCGGTGCGCGGCCAGCCGGTCCCGGCGGGCGACGGCCAGCTCCCAGGTCTCGCCGCGCCGCGCCGACATCAGCAGCGACTTCGACGGGACGCACGCGAAGTAGGGCGACCGCCCGCCGACCAGGTGGTCCTCCACGAGCGCGACGTCGCGTCCCGCGCGCGCCAGGCCCGCCGCGACGTGCTCGCCCGCCGTTCCCCCTCCGAGCACCACGACCCCGTGTTGGTTCTTCGACAAAGCGCTCATCCTCCAGCACCCGCAGGATGTCCCCGTGACCCCATGGTGACGGAACGCGACGGCGGAGAGTGCCGGTTCGGACACAAAGACGCCGCCGGCCGGACGTGACGCTGGAGGATCGGCCGCGCGGAACGCGCGACCGGACGCGGCCTCAGGGAAGCGGAAGCCGGTCCGTCAGCAGCGGTTCGAGGAGGTCGCCGTGCTCGTCGATGCGCTCCAGCACCTCACCGGGCGTGAACGAAAGGTCGGCGGCGTCCTCGCAGGACTCCACCTCGTCCCAGGTGAGGGGGGTGGAGACCGAGGGGGCGTCCCCGGCGCGCAGCGAGTAGGGCGCGACGGTGGTCTTGGCGGGGTTGTTCTGGCTCCAGTCGACGAAGACCTTGCCCTTGCGGAGCCGCTTGTCCATCTTCGCGACGACCAGGCCGGGATGCTCCTCGGCGAGCCGCTGCGCGGCGGCCTTGGCGTACTCGGACGTGCGCGCCGACTCCTTGATCGGGACGTAGAGGTGCAGGCCCTTCTTCCCGCTGGTCTTGGGGTGGGATTCGAGGCCGTCCTCGGCGAGCAGGGCGCGCAGCAGGCAGGCCACCTCGCACGCCTCCACGACGGTGGCGGGGGCACCGGGGTCCAGGTCGAACACGACCAGGTCGGGGTCGTGGACCTTGCCGCGCGGCCCGACCTTCCACTGCGGGACGTGCAGTTCCAGGGCGGCGAGGTTGGCGCACCACACGAGCGTGGGCAGGTCGTCGACCACCACGAAGTCGAGGGTGTCACGCCCGGTGGAGCTGCCCGGCGTCGGCACGGTCGCGGTGCGGACCCATCCGGGTGTGTGCGACGGCGCGTTCTTCTCGAAGAACTTCCCGCCGTGCACGCCGTCCGGCCAGCGGATGCGGGTGGACGGACGGTCCCGCAGATGCGGCAGCATCACCGGCGCGACGCGCGCGTAGTAGTCGATCACCTCGCCCTTGGTGAACTCCGGATAGAGGTCCTTGCCGAGGTTGGACAGCTTGAGCCGCCGTCCCTCGACCTCGACCTGCTCACTGCTCAAACCCGACCTCCAGGGGGTCCTTGTCGTCGCGGAGCCCGCGCCAGGACGGGTGGCGGAGCCGCCCGTCCCTGGTGCGCGCGCCGTAGGCGACCTCCCCGACCAGGCGGGGCTCAACCCACTGGGCGTCGCGGCCGTACTCGCGGGGCACGGCCTCGTCGTAGGGGCTCGTCGGCCGGCGCAGCGGCCACAGGATGCCGTACAGCTCGTCCAGTGCCCGGTCGGTGAACCCGGTGCCGACGTGCCCGACGAAGCAGAGGCGCCCCTTGGCGTCGTACTCGCCGAGCAGCAGGGACCCGACGCCGCCCTCGCGCCGCCCCTTGCCGGGCTTCCATCCGCAGATGACGACCTCGCGGGTCATGAAGTTCTTCACCTTGCGCCAGAAGTCGACCCGCCTGCCCGGCCGGTACGGGGAGTCCAGGCGCTTGGCGAGCAGGCCCTCCAGGTGCTGCTCCTGCGTGAAGTCGAGCAGCTCCTTGACCTGGTCGGTGTCGGCCCCGTGCAGGTACGGGGGGACCTCGACGGGCCCGGTGCCGGCGACGTCCAGCTCCGCGAGCAGCGCGCGGCGGTCGGCGTAGGGCAGGTCGTACAGCGGCCGCCCGCCGAGGAACAGCACGTCGAACGCGACGTAGCGGACGGGCACCTCGCGGATCAGCCGGGGGTCGGGGCGGGTGACGTGCATGCGCCGCTGGAGGCGCTCGAAGCTCGGCCGGCCCTGGTCGAAGGCGACGATCTCGCCGTCCAGGACGACGTCGTTGTGGGGGAGGAGGTCGGCGAGACCCGACAGCTCGGGGTAGCGGCCGGCGACGTCGCCGCCGCGTCTCCCGCAGGCGCGGACCCCGCCGGAGCCGACATGGGCCAGCACGCGGACCCCGTCCCACTTCAGTTCGAGCCCCCAGCGCTCGCCGTCGCCGGGGAGGTCCCCGGTCGCGGCCATCATCGGTTCGACCGGCCACGGCATGGTCATACCGCCGTCTTACCCGCTGCCCGTCTCCAAGAAAAGGATCAAGGGCTCGTTATGGAGCAAATCGAACGAGGTTGCGAGGCTAGGGGGAGGAACGCGCTGGGTAGGGAGAGATCATGCGCAGTATCTGGAAGGGCGCGATCTCGTTCGGGCTGGTGACGATACCGGTGAAGCTGTACTCGGCCACCGAGCAGCGGGACGTCGCCTTCCACCAGGTGCACCGCGAGGACGGCGGGCGCATCAAGTACAAGCGGGTGTGCACGGTCGACGGCGAGGAGGTGGCGTACTCCGACATCGCCAAGGGGTACGAGCTGCCGAGCGGGGAGATGGTCATCCTCACCGACGAGGACTTCGCCGACCTGCCGCTGTCGACCAGCCGCCGGATCGACGTCCTGCAGTTCGTGGAGCAGGAGGAGGTCGACGCGATCTACTTCGCGAAGTCCTACTACCTGGAGCCCGACGCCCAGGGCGCCAAGCCGTACGTGCTGCTGCGGGACGCGCTGGAGGAGTCGGGGCAGGTCGCGATCGTGAAGGTCGCGCTGCGGCAGCGGGAGTCCCTGGCGACGCTGCGCGTCCGCGAGGGCGTGTTCGTGCTGGAGACGATGCTGTGGCCGGACGAGGTCCGCACGCCCGACTTCCCGTTCCTGGAGGAGGACATCGAGGTCCGCAAGCAGGAGCTGTCGATGGCGACGTCGCTGATCGAGTCGATGGAGGGCGAGTTCGACCCGTCGGAGTACAAGGACGCCTACCGGGAGGCGCTCCAGCAGGTGATCGACGCCAAGGTGGAGGGCCGGGAGGTCACCCGGCCTTCGGAGGAGGCGGCGGAGGAGCCCGCCGCGGACCTGCTGAGCGCGCTGCGCGCCAGCGTCGAGGCCGCGAAGAAGAGCCGCGGCGGCAAGGGCGGCGGCGCGGGCGGCGCGGAGAAGGACGCGGGCAAGGGCGGGGGCGCGAAGAAGCGGCCCGCGCGCGGGTCGTCGTCGGCCGGGTCGGCGAAGTCGTCGGCCAAGTCGTCCGAGAAGGCGGGCGAGAAGGCGGGCGCCAAGAAGCCGCCCGCCAAGGGACGCGGCCGCAGGTCCGCCTGACGTCCCGCCCGCCGCGGACGTCAGAAGGGCACGGTGGTGCAGAGGAGGCGGGGCCCCGCGTCGCCCGTCTTCGGGTCGGTCGGGTGGGCGTGGATGACGACCGAGTGCGCCGCACCACGGGCGATCCGCCAGCGGGCGAGGGTCCGCGACTCGGCGGTGCCGTCCGGCTTGACCTTCAGGTCCAGCCAGATCTCCTTCTCGCGGACCGGGGCATGCCGCCGGGCGTGGGGGTTGCGGTAGTGCGGGCCGGACGCGGCGGGCTCGGCGCCGCACCGGTCACGGTGGACGTGGGCGCCGAACGTCTTCCCGGCGGCCGCGGCCGGGAACCCGGTCGCGGTGAGCCGGACGTCGGTGCGGCGCCCCTCGCGGACGATGACCCGCGTCCGCACGCCGGAGTAGGCGGCGTCGTGGACGTTGGTCGGCCCGTCGATGATGATCAGACGCGGCTGCGGGCCGGCGAGCGCGGGGATCGGGAGCGGCGCCAGGACGGCGGCGCCGGCCGCGGCCAGCGTCACCGCGGCGCGGACGGGCACGCGGGCGGGCAGGTGCATGATCTTCCTCTTCCGCAGGACCGGCGCACGGACGGCCGGTGGCTCACGATCATGCCCGCGGACCGTGACCGTCCCGCGGCGCGCCGTCCCCGTGTCGGGTCAAAAGAGGACCAGCGGAAGGGAGCCGTCAGATCTCGCCGCGGACCGCGAGGACGCGGGAGAGCGCCTTGACGGCGCCGGAGACGTCGGTGCACGGGGCGATCCGCTCACCCCAGCCGTAGTAGTAGGCCCACGTGTCGCCGGGGCGCTCCAGGACGGCGATGACGTTCTCGTTCAGCGCCCGCATCCGGGGGTTGGCGACCAGGGCGGACGGCCACCGGTCGGCGGGCGCGGAGACCTCCACCGTCCAGCCGTGGCCGCGCAGGACGTCGGTCAGGCGCTCCAGATGCCCGAGCGCCGTCTCGGCGTCGCTGATCGTCTGCACGGACATGGTTCCTCCAAGGGGAAACGCCCCACGAGCGGGTGAGGGAAGAGGTGCAGCGCCCCGGGCGGGGCCGTCGCGGTGCGCGTCACGCCGCGGCACGGGCCGGGGGATCGCGTCCAGTCTGGCGCCGTGAGGTAGAGATCACAACCGCTTTCGGGTGTTTCGGGGCGGCGGAAAAGCGCTGTGGGGCGGAGCATTCCGCTCCGCCCCACGTCACCGCCGCCCCCGCCGCGGCGGTGCGTCCCGGCCGCCTCGTCAGCCCACCGGGGCCGGCTTCGGCGGCGCGGGCTGCTCGCCCTCCCGGATCCCGAACCGGCCGTAGAGCCGGCGCAGCGGGCCGGGCGCCCACCAGTTCGCCGAGCCCAGCAGCCGCATGGTCGCGGGCACCAGCAGGGCCCGCACGACCGTCGCGTCCAGCACGATCGCGATGGCCATCCCGACGCCCGTCATCTTGATGAAGCTGATCCCCGAGGTCGCGAACGCGCCGATCACGACGATGAACAGCAGGGCCGCGCTGGTGATGATCGCGCCGGTGCGCTGCACGCCGGTGGCGACGGCCGTGGTGTTGGAGCCGGTCAGGTCGTACTGCTCCCGGACCCGTGACAGCAGGAACACCTCGTAGTCCATCGAGATGCCGAACAGCATCGCCAGCATCAGGATCGGCATCGACGGCTCGATCGTGCCCGTGGCGGTGAAGTCCAGCAGGCCGGACAGGTGGCCGTCCTGGAAGATCAGCACCACCACGCCGAACGTCGCCGACAGCGACAGCAGGTTCATCACGATCGCCTTCAGCGGCAGCAGGATCGAGCCGAACGCCAGGAACAGCAGGGCGAACGTCACGCCGCCGACGAACAGGGCGAGCCAGGGGAGCGTCGCGCCGATGCTGCCGAGCTGGTCGACGATCTCGGCGGTCCGCCCGCCGACGTGCGCCTGCGCGCCGGGCGGCGGCGGGACGTCCCGGACGCTGCGGACCAGGTCCCGCGCGGCGCCGGAGTTCGGGTCGGCGTCGTAGCGCAGCGCGATCCGGGTGGTCGTGCCCTTGGCGCCGGTGACGGCGGCGCCCGTCACGCCGGGCAGGGCGTCCAGGCGGTCCCCGTACGCCTGGATCGCCCGCCGGTCGGCGGTGCCGGTCACCACGGCCTCGATGGGGGCGGTGGCGTTGCGCGTGAAGCGGGTCTCCAGCGCCTCGGTGACGGCCCTGGCGTCGGTGCCGGCGGGCAGGACTTTGGCGTCGACGCCGCCCCAGTCGATCCGCAGGAACGGGGTGCCGAGGGTGATGAGCAGCGCGATCGTGGCGACCGCGTACACCACGGGACGGCGCATCACGCTGTGCGCGAGCCGCCCCCACCAGCCCTCCACCCGCCGGGCGCCGGCGGCCTTGCGGCGGCGGACCGGCAGCGCGTTCACCCGGGGCCCGAGGACGGCCAGCAGCGCGGGCAGCACGGTCAGCGCGCCGATCATGCAGACGAAGACGGTGGCGATGCCGCCGTAGCCCATCGAGCGCAGGAAGTTCTGGTCGAACAGCAGCAGCCCGGACAGCGACACCGCGACCGTGACGCCGGAGACCGCGACCGTGCGACCGGCGGTGGCCATCGTGGCGGCCACCGCGTCCTCGACGCGGGCGCGGCCGGGGTCCCGCCCGAGCTCCTCGCGGAACCGGCTCACCACGAACAGGCCGTAGTCGATCGCGAGGCCGAGCCCGAGGAAGGTCGTGATGTTCACCGCGAAGATCGACACGTCGCCGACGTAGGTCAGCAGGTGCAGCGCGGTGAACGAGCCCAGGATGGCGATGCCGCCGACCGCCAGCGGCAGGCTCGCCGCCACCAGCCCCCCGAAGATCAATATCAGCAGCACCAGCAGGATCGGCATGGCCATGGACTCGGCCCGCCCGATGTCGGACGCGACGCGCTCGTTGATCGCCCTCCCGGTGCCGACGGGGCCGCCGACCTTGGCGGTGAGCCCGCCGCCGACCGACGCGAGGTCGCCCTTGATGGCGTCGTAGACGTCCTCACGCGCGGCCTCGTCCTTGCCCGCGAGCCGCAGGACGGCGTACGCGGCCGTCCGGTCCCGGCTGACGAACTGGGGCGACCTGGTCGTCCAGAAGGTGGCGGCCGAGGCGATCTTGCCGGGCGGCAGCGCGGCCAGCGCCCGCTCGACCGAGGACCGGAAGGCCGGGTCGTCGACCGTCGTGCCCGGGCGCGCCTGGTAGAGCACCACCACGTCCGCCTCGTCGCGGCCGAGGTCGCGCTCGGCGATCTCCGCCGCGCGGGCGCTCTCACTGCCCGGCGTGTTGAAGCCGCCGGAGGAACTGAGGGCGCCGAAGACGCCCGTCCCCCAGACGGCGGCGATCACGAGCAGGACGCCCGCGACCGCGAGCACCGCGCGCCGCCGCCGGTGCACCCACCGGCCCCATCGTTCGAACATCGTCGTCACTCCCGGTTATCGCTGCTCACGCTGGTTAACGTCGTTTACTGCTAACGGTGTTAACATTGCATATGTCGTTCACTCTCGTCAATGGTGTTTCTTGCGGAATCATGCGGGGGCGGCACGGGAGGGAAGGTGGGCGAGGTGGGCACACGGCGCGACCGGTTGCGGGCGGCGACGGTCAAAGAGATCTCCGAGACGGCCCGGCGCATCCTCGTCGAGGAGGGCCCCGAGGCCGTCTCGCTGCGGGCCATCGCCCGCGCGATGGGGATGACCGCCCCGGCGCTGTACCGCTACTTCGACAGCCACAGTGAGCTGCTGCGGCACCTCGTCGGCGACATCTTCACCGAGCTGACCGAGGAGCTGCACGGCGCCATGCACGCCGTCGAGGGCACCGACATGAGCGGCAAGTTCCTCGCGGTGGCGCGCCAGTTCCGCCTGTGGGCGCTCGCGCACCCGCGCGAGTACGCGCTGCTTTTCGGCACCCCCGTCCGCGGCGCCACCCGGCAGGAGGAGGTCGACTTCGCCGAGGAGTGCGCCCGCGAGTTCGGCTGGACGTTCATGGCGCTCTTCCTGGAGCTGTGGCAGAAGAGCCCGTTCCCCATTCCCGCAGACGAGGAGATCGCCCCCGCCCTGCGCCCGCAGCTGCGCCGCTACCGCGACGACGTCCTCGGCCTCGACCTGCCGCTCGGGGTGCTCCAGCAGTTCCTGAAGTGCTGGATCCGGCTCCAGGGCGGCGTCAGCCTGGAGGTCTTCGGGCACCTGGAGTTCGCCCTGGACGACGCCGCCCCCATGTTCGAGCTGATGCTCTCCGAGGTCGGTCCCACCCTGGGCCTCACCTACACGCCTCCGCGCTGACCCGCCGATCACGTCACGTCCCTTCGCCGTGGAGGCCGGACGCGCACCACTCTCGGCGCCGCCCGGCGGCCCCGCCTCCGCCGCCGGGCCGCAGACGCGGCCGGTGGGAGGACGGCCCTCCTCCAGCCGGAGGAGCCGTCGCGGCGGGCGGGCTCCTACGATCGAGGCGTGCTGATGCGATGGACGGAGCGGGCCTTCCACGGCGGCCCCGACGGCGGCTCGGCCCCCGCGCGCCTGGTCGTGCTCACCGCGCTCGGACTCGGCGACGTGTGCCTGCTGCACCGCCCGCAGGACGCCACCGACCTCGTGATCGCGCTCACCGGGTTCGCGGCCTGCGTCGCCGGCTGCCTGCTGCCCCCCGCGTCGCGCGCCGCACCTGCCGCGCCGGTCGCGCCGGTCGCGCTGGCGGCGCTGCTGGTCCTCGGCGACGTGCTCGGCGCGCACGCCGCGATCACCCTCAAGGCGATGATCGCGTTCACGCTGTTCGAGCTGGCGCTGCGCCCGCACCGCGGCCGTGTCCTCGCCGCCGTGGCCGTCCTCGTCGCGGCGCTGCTGTGCGCGCACGCGGTCGGCACCGCGGGCGACGTCCCGCCGACGCTGTTCCGGCTCTCGGTGCTCATCGGGGTCCCGCTGCTGCTCGGCTCCTCCATCCGGCTCGCGCGGGAGAACGCGCGGCGGGCGCGCGAGGCGATGGCCGAGCAGGAGCGGCGGCGCCGGTCGGAGACCCTCGCCGCGCGTGCGGCCGAGCGCACCGTCATCGCCCGCGAGCTGCACGACCTCGTCGCGCACCACGTGTCGTCGATGGTGCTGCGCGTCGGGATCGCCCGGCACGTCCTGCCGTCCGCCGACCCGCGGGTGACCGAGGTCCTGGACGACCTGCACGCCTCCGGCGCGTCCGCGCTCGCCGACCTGCGGCACCTCGTGGCGGTGCTGCGCGACCCCGGCCTCGTCCAAGGCGAGCCCGGCGTGTCCCTGGTCGAGCGCGCCGGGCTGCCCGCCGCGCTGGAGGCGGCGCTGGAGCGGGGACGGCGGGCCGGGCTGGCGATCGACGCCGCCATCGACCCGCAGGTCACCGGGCTGGACGCCGTCCGGCGGCTGACCGTGCTGCGGATCGTCCAGGAGGGGCTGGCGAACGTGGCCCGCCACGCGGGGCCCGGCACGTCCGCGGAGCTGTCGGTGCGGGTCGACGGACAGGCCGTCCGGCTGGAGATCGCCGACGACGGCGCCGCCGGTCCGGGGCCCTCCGGCGGGCCGATCGCGCCGTTCGGGCCGTCCGGCCACGGGCTCGCCGGGATGACCGAGCGCGTCGAGCTGCTCGGCGGCACCCTCGCCGCCGGGCCGCGCGAGCGCGGCGGCTGGCGGCTGCTGGCCGAGATCCCCGCGCCGGCGCCCGCCCCCGACCCCGCGCCGGAGTCCGAGCCGTCCGAGCCGTCCGAGCCGTCCGGGCGGGCCGCGTGATCCGCGTGCTGCTGGTGGACGACCAGCAGCTCGTCCGGATGGGCCTGCGGATGCTCTGCGACTCCGCGCCCGACATGGAGGTCGTCGGGGAGGCCGGCGACGGGCGGGACGCGCCGCGGCTGGTGGAGGAGCTGCACCCCGACGTCGTCCTGATGGACCTGCGGATGCCCGGGGTCGACGGCATCGCCGCGACCCGCCGGATCGCGGCGGCCCGGCCGTCCGTCCGGGTCGTGGTGCTCACCACGTTCGACGACGACGACCACCTCTACCCCGCGCTCGCCGCGGGCGCGGCCGGGTTCCTGGTGAAGGACGCGCCGCCGACCGAGCTGCTGCGCGCGATCCGCATGGCCGCCGACGGCGAGGCCCCCTACGGCCGGGACGTCCTCGCGCGGCTGGTCGAGCAGGCGGTCCGCGCCCGCGCGGAGGCCGGCGCGGAGGCGGCGGAGGACGCGCGGCGGGCGCCCGCGGGCCTGACCGCGCGGGAGGAGGAGGTGCTGGGCCTGGTCGGCGCCGGGCTGTCCAACCGGGAGATCGCCGACCGCCTCCACCTCGGCGTCACGACCGTGAAGACCCACGTCGCGAACCTGATGCGCAAGACCGGCTGCCCCAACCGCATCCGGCTCGCCGTCCTGGCCGTGCAGACCGGGGTCACGCCCGGCTGACGGCACGCCCGGCCGACGGAGTGGACCCGCGCCCGGTGGACCCGCGCCCGGCATGACGGGACCCCGGACCCGCAGGGGCCCGGGGTCCTCGTTCCGGCCCTAGTAGGACGGGAGGCTGGGGTCGATCTGGTTCACCCAGGCCAGGACGCCGCCGCCGACGTGCACCGCGTCGCCGAAGCCGGCGTTCTTCACCACGGCCAGCGCCTCCGCCGACCGCACGCCCGACTTGCAGTGCAGGACGATCCTGCGGTCCTGCGGGAGCCGCTCCAGCGCCGAGCCGTCGAGGAACTCGCCCTTGGGGATCAGCGTCGCACCGGGGATCGAGACGATCTCGTACTCGTTCGGCTCGCGCACGTCCACCAGGAAGATGTCCTCGCCGCGGTCCTGCATGTCCTTGAGGTCGCGGACGGAGATCGTGGACTGCGCGGCGGCCTCGGCGGCCTCCTCCGAGACCGCGCCGCAGAACGCCTCGTAGTCCTCCAGCAGCTCGGTCTGCGTCGGGTTCTTCCCGCACAGCGGGCACTCGGGGTCCTTGCGGACCTTGACCGACCGGTACGTCATCTCCAGCGCGTCGTAGATCATCAGCCGGCCGACGAGCGGCTCGCCGATGCCCGCGAGGAGCTTGATGGCCTCGTTCACCTGGATCGAGCCGATCGACGCGCACAGCACGCCGAGCACCCCGCCCTCGGCGCAGGACGGCACCATGCCGGGCGGCGGCGGCTCGGGGTACAGGCAGCGGTAGCAGGGGCCGTGCTCGGCCCAGAACACCGACGCCTGCCCGTCGAACCGGTAGATCGAGCCCCACACGTACGGCTTGCCGAGCAGCACGGCCGCGTCGTTCACCATGTACCGGGTGGCGAAGTTGTCGGTGCCGTCCAGGATCAGGTCGTACCCGCGGAAGACGTCCAGGACGTTGTCGCGGTCGAGCGCGGTGTTGTGCACCACCACATCGATCAGCGGGTTGATCTCGCGGACGGTCGCGGCGGCCGACTCGACCTTCGGCTTGCCGAGCGAGGACTGCCGGTGGATGACCTGGCGTTGCAAATTGGACTCGTCCACGACGTCGAAGTCGACGACGCCGAGCGTGCCGACCCCGGCGGCGGCGAGGTACATCAGGGCCGGGGACCCGAGGCCGCCCGCGCCGACGACCAGGACCTTGGCGTTCTTGAGGCGCTTCTGCCCGGCCATCCCGACGTCGGGGATGATCAGGTGCCGCGAGTAGCGGTTGACCTCGTCGCGGGTGAGCTCGGCTGCGGGCTCGACCAGAGGTGGCAACGACACGGTGGATGCTCCTGTGCTGACGCTCGGCTTGGGACGGGGGCGGACGTGTTCGTCCTCTCGGCACAACCTTGCCATGTCCAGGGGAATTCCCGGACGGCGGCGTCCCGCCGGGCACCGGACGGGTGCCTTACCCCGATGTCAGGGCGGATTGTTGTCCACCGCGGCTAATCTTGGCTGTTGTGGCATTCCTGCCCTCCTCCCAGCAGCCGCCCCCGCGGCGGCCCCCGTACCCGCCCGGCCCGCCCGCCGCCGACCCGCGGCGCCCGCCTGCCGGACCGTTCGGGGGCATGCCCGCGGGCGCTCCCCCCGGGATGGCGGTGCCGCCCCCCGGCCCCAAGATCACCGTGCTGGGGCTGCGCGCGCGGCAGTGGATGGTCGTCGCCATCGTCCTCGCCGCCGTCTACCTCGTCACGACCGCCGTCGCCCTCACCGGGGCCTGGACGACCCTGCACCGCGACCCCACCAACGCCGAGCTCCAGCGCGCCGCGAACGCCGAGGTGGCGCGGCGCTGGCAGGCGTGGACGGTCGAGCGCGTCTTCCCGGGCCGGATCAGCTACACCCCCGACGAGGGCCGCAGCGAATACGCGACGCGCACGGGCGTCGTCCCCGACACCGCCTGCGAGCAGGCCGTCGACGCCGGGATCCTGACCACGCTGCGCAAGCACGGCTGCAAGGCGGTGCTGCGCGCCACCTACACCGACCAGCTCGAAGGGATCGTCGTCACGGTCGGCGTCGCGGTCTTCCCCGACCCCTGGGAGGCCGACCGCGCGTTCAAGGAGCTCCCCGACTCGCACGGCCCGGACGGGACGGGTTCCGTCCAGCCCGCGCTGAAGGCCGCCGCGTTCCCCGGGACGGCGTCCGCCACGTTCACCGACGCCGCGCGGCAGGACCGCACCTTCGACCGCGGCGGGCCGTACGTGGTGCTGACCACCTCCGGCCAGAGCGACGGGCGCCCCGCGAAGGCCATCACCAAGAAGCGCCCCGGGGAGCCGTTCGGCGTGGCGCCGCAGATCGGCCACACGATCGCGCGGGCGATGTCCATCCGCTCCCTGCCGGACTGCTCCAGCCGGGAGTGGCGATGCTGACCCGGGCGCGGGCGGCGCGCGCGGCCGCGGCCGTCCTCGCGGCGGCGGTCACCGGGGCGTGGCTGGTCCCGGTGACGGCGCACGCCGACGAGGTCCGCCGGCGGCAGAAGCCGATCCTGGACGTCCTGGACATCCACGCCGCCTGGAAGGTCACCCGCGGCCGGGGCGTGACGGTGGCGGTGGTCGACACCGGCGTCGACGCCGGCCACCCCGACCTGTCCGGGTCGGTCACCACGGGCCCGAACATGCTCGCCCCGATCGACGCGGGGACGAAGCCGGCCCGCATGCACGGCACCAACATGGCCTCGCTGATCGCCGGGCACGGCCACGGCGCGGGCGGCGGCTCCGGCGTCATCGGGATGGCGCCCGAGGCCCGCGTCCTCGCGATCCGGGTGATCGGCGAGAAGGAGGACGCCAGCTTCCGGCGCTTCCGCACCGACGAGCGGGCCAAGAGCGCGGTGGCGCGCGGCATCCGCTACGCCGCCGACCACGGCGCCGACGTCATCAACCTCTCCCTCGGCGAGAACCAGGAGTCCTCGGAGGAACGCGCGGCCGTCGGCTACGCCATCGGCAAGGGGGTCGTGGTGGTCGCGGCGGCCGGCAACGACGGCGACGAGGGCAGGCTCCTCGACGGCGACGGCTTCGCGCCCTACTCCTACCCCGCGTCCTACCCGGGGGTCATCGCGGTCGCGGCGACGGACGCGACGCACGGACGGGTCCCGTTCTCCAACCGCAACTACTCCGTCCTGCTCGCCGCGCCCGGCGTGGGGCTGCCCGTCGCGGCGCCGGACGGCAACTACTACGTCAGCGGCGGCACCAGCGACTCCTGCGCGATCGTGTCCGGGATCGCGGCGCTGATCCGCGCCAGGCACCCGAAGCTGCCGCCCGCGCTGGTGTCCCAGGCCCTCGTGGCGGGAACCCGCTACGGGCCCGGCGGCAGGTACGACCCGGAGGTCGGGTTCGGCGAGGTCAACGCCCAGCGCGCCCTCGCCGCCGCGGACACGCTGACGTCCGGCCGCACCGGCGCCGTCGCCGGGAAGGCGCCCCGCGAACGGTTCGGCGGCGCCCGGCCCGGCCCGGTGGAGGTCATCGAGCGGCCCGGCTGGGTCACGCCGCTGATCGTGACGATCCTGGCCGTCGGCGCCGGAGGCACGCTGGCGGCCGCCGCGATCTCGGTCGCCTTCGCCCGCCGCCACCCCCGCCCGGCCCTGTCCGGTATGCCCGGCGCCGCGCCGTCCGCCCCCCGGAGCTTCGGCGCACCGGGTCTCGGCCCGCAGGAATACCGCCCGCGGGGACACGGCCCGCAGGGGTACGCCTCGCAGGGGTACGGGCCGGAAGGGTACGGGCCGCAGGGTGCCCGGCCGCCGTCGCCGTCCGCGTCCCGCCCCTCCTACGATCCGGCGGGCCCGCCGCACGCGCGCCCGCCGTCCGGTGCGCCGTCGTTCGCGCCCCCGGGCGCACCCGCGGACCCGCGTCCCGGCCCGCACACCGACCCGCCGGAGGAGCCTCCTGCCGGTGGGAGGATCGGGTGATGTTCGCTGAACCCGACGAGTACGCCGAAGCGGTCCTGGACGCCGTGGAGCGGATCCCGCCGGGCCGCGTCCTGACCTACGGCGACCTCGCCGAGCTGGTCGGACGCGGCGGGCCACGGCAGGTCGGCCGCGTCATGTCCCTGTACGGCGGCGCCGTGCCGTGGTGGCGGGTCATCCGCGCGGACGGCCGCCCGCCGAGCGGCCACGAGATCCGCGCCCACGAGCACTACCGCGCCGAGGGCACCCCGCTGCGCCCCGCCGGCGACCGCGTCGACATGGCCCGCGCCCGCTGGGACGGCCCCGGCCCGGCGGCCCCCTGAGCCCGCCCTGATCCGTCCACCCGGGCTGCGACGCCGACGTCATCGGCGCGCCGCCCGTGCTGCGCGCCGAGCCGCGTCCGAGGGTCCCGCGAGCGGCCGCGCGCCACCCCGTGAGCACCGGGAACACAGGTTCTCGTGCGCGACATGCGTGCTTTGTGGTCCGAACAGCCCCGGTGATCTGCTCCAATGAAATGTTGTGCCGTCTGCTTCCTACCGTCTCGTGCGCCGCGCGGGTCCCGCGCGGTCGGTCCCGCCCGTGCTCGACGAGCAGCAGCGGCGGGTCGTCGAGCATGCGGGCGGGCCGATGCTGGTGCTGGCGGGGCCGGGCACCGGCAAGACGACCACGATCGTCGAGGCGGTCGTCGACCGGATCGAGGCGCGCGGCGCCGACCCCGAGCGCGTCCTGGTCCTGACGTTCAGCCGCAAGGCCGCGGGGGAGCTGCGGCAGCGCATCACCGGGCGCCTGCACCGCACGACGCGGACCCCGCTCGCGCTCACCTTCCACAGCTACGCCTACGCGCTGCTCCGCCGGGACGCGGTGCTGAACGAGGAGCCGCCGCCGCGGCTGCTGTCGGGGCCCGAGCAGCTGCTGGAGGTCCGGCGCCTGCTGGAGGGCGAGCTGGCGGACGGCGCGCGGGACTGGCCGGAGCGGCTCCGCGCCGCGCTGGCGACCCGCGGCTTCGCCGAGGAGCTGCGCGACTTCACGCTCCGCGCGGTCGAGCGCCAGTACTACGCCGAGAGGCTGGAGGGCCTCGGCCGGGTCCGGGGCCGCGACGACTGGCCCGCCATCGCCGCCTTCATGGAGCGCTACGCCGACCGGTTCCTGCTCGACCCCGTCCCGACCTACGACTACGGCGAGCTGATCCAGCTCGCCGCCGGGATGCTCGCCGACGAGGAGGTGCGGATCCGCGAGCGCGACGCCTACGACGTCGTGTTCGTCGACGAGTACCAGGACACCGACCCCGCGCAGGAGGCGCTGCTGCACCACCTCGCGGGCGAGGGCCGCGACCTCGTCGTCGTCGGCGACCCCGACCAGTCCATCTACGGGTTCCGGGGCGCCGACGTCCGCGGCATCCAGGAGTTCCCCGACCGCTTCCGCACGCTGGACGGCGATCCGGCGCCGGTGGTCGCGCTGCGCACGTGCCGCCGCATGGGCCCGGAGATCCTGGAGGCGTCCCGCCGGATCGCGCGCCGCCTGCCCGCGGGCGCCGCGGGCGCCGCCGAGCACCGCGCGCTCCGCCCGCCCGACGGCACGGAGCCCCGCGAGGCGCCCACCCCGGGCACCCGGCACACCCCCTCGGGACCCCCCGACGAAGTACGCGCTGTGTCTGTCAGGGGGGGCGCCCCCCCTGTACCCCCCGACGAAGTGCGTGCTGTGATAGCGGACTCCGAAAGCCAGGAGTCCGCCCTGGTCGCCGACGAACTGCGCCGCGCGCACCTCCTCGACGGCGTCCCGTGGTCGCGGATGGCGGTCCTCGTCCGCAGCGCGGTCCGGCAGGTCCCGGTACTGCGCCGCGCCCTCGCCCAGGCCGGGGTCCCGGTGGTCGTCGCGGGCGACGAGGTGCCGCTCGTCTCCGAACCCGCCGTCCGCCCGTTCCTGGTCCTCCTGCGGGCGGCGCTCAAGAAGGGCTACCTGGACGAGGTCGTCGCCGAGGACCTGCTCACCGGCCCGCTCGGCGGCGCCGACGCGCTCGCCATGCGGCGCCTCAAGCGGGCCCTGCGCGACCTGGAGGAGCTGTCGGGCGGGCAGCGTCCCCTGGGCGAGCTGCTCGTCGCGGCGGTGAACGACCCCCGCGAGCTGGTGCCCGTCCACGAGAAGGTGCGGGCCCCCGCCGAGCGCGTCGCGCACCTGATCGAGGTCGCGCGGCGCAGCGTCCACGACGGGGGCAGCGCCGAGGACGTGCTGTGGGCGGTGTGGAAGGAGAGCGGCCAGGCCGAGACCCTGCTGGCGCAGAGCGTGAAGGGCGGCACGCGCGGCGCCGCCGCCGACCGCGACCTGGACGCCGTCGTCGCGCTGTTCGACCACGCCGCGCGGTTCGTCGACCGTCTCCCGCAGGCCGGACCCGAGCTGTTCGTCGACAACATCGCCGCGCAGGAGATCGCCGGGGACACCCTCGCCGAGCAGGCGCCGGAGGGCGAGGCGGTCCGCATCCTCACCGCGCACCGCTCCAAGGGCCTGGAGTGGGACGTCGTCATCGTCGCCGGAGTGCAGGAGGGGGTGTGGCCGGACGTGCGGCTGCGCGGCTCCCTGCTCGGCGTCGAGGAACTCGTCGAGCACGCCGCCGGGGCCGAGCCCGACGGCGCGGAGGCGGCGGGCGCGTCGATGGCCGCCAAGATGCTGGACGAGGAACGCCGGCTGTTCTACGTCGCCGTCACGCGGGCCCGCAGGCGGCTCGTCGTCACCGCCATCGGCGGCGACGACACCGAGGAGCGGCCGTCCCGGTTCCTCGACGAGCTGCTCCCCGGCGCGATCGAGCAGTCCCAGCTCGACGAGAAGACCCGGTGGCTGTCGCTGCCCGCGCTGGTCGCGGACCTGCGCTCGGTCGTCGCCGACCCGTCCCGCCCCGGGCCGCTGCGCCGCGCCGCCGCCGGGCACCTGGCGCGGCTCGCGCGGGCCGGCGTGCGCGGCGCCAGGCCGGAGAACTGGTACGCCATCACCGCGCTGTCCGACCCGGGCCCCGCGTTCGCCGAGGACGAGCAGATCACGATCTCGCCGTCGCAGGTCGAGGCGTTCACCACCTGCGGGCTCCGGTGGCTGCTCGCCTCGGCGGTCGGCGCGCAGGAGGGCGGCCCCAACGAGTTCAGCACCATGGGCAAGGTCATCCACGCGGTCGCCGAGATGGCGGGCGCCGACGACGGGATCGCCGAGGTCCACGTCGCCGAGCGGCTCGACGAGATCTGGAACGACCTGGACTTCCGCAGCGCCTGGTACTCCGACAAACAGCGCGAGCAGGCCGCCAGGATGGTCGACAAGTTCCTGTCCTGGCACCGCGACAACCCCAACGAGGTCGTCGCGCTGGAGGAGTCGTTCAAGGTCGACCTCGGCCGTGTCGTCATCAAGGGACGCATCGACCGCGCCGAGCGCGACGAGCACGGCCGCGCCGTCATCATCGACATCAAGACCTCCAGCAGCGCCGTGCCGAAGGAGGACCTCGCCCGGCACCCGCAGCTCGGCGTCTACCAATACGCGGTGATGCTCGGCGCGTTCGAGCGGCACGGGCTCATCGAGCCCGGCGGCGCCAAGCTCGTCCAGGTCGGCAAGGCCGCCTTCGCCGCGCGGGCCCGCGAGCAGGAGCAGCCGCCGCCCGGCGACGACGCCGACCCCGACTGGCCGAAGAAGCTCATCGAGATCGTCGCGACCGGCATGGCGGGCGAGGTCTTCCAGGCGCGCGCCAACGACAAATGCCGGACGTGTCCCGTACGGTCGTGCTGCCCGGTGCACGACGAGGGCGGACAGGTTGGCGACTAGCCCGGGGGGAGCGCGGTGATCACGCCCGGGGAGCTGGCCCGCCTGCTGGAGATCCCCGCGCCCACCGACGAGCAGGCGCGGGTCATCGAGGCGCCGCTGGCGCCGCTGGCGGTGATCGCCGGCGCCGGGTCGGGCAAGAGCGAGACGATGGCCGCGCGGGTGGTGTGGCTGGTCGCGAACGGGTTCGTGCGCCCCGAGCGGGTCCTCGGGCTGACGTTCACCCGCAAGGCCGCGGCGGAGCTGGGCGTCCGCGTCCGCAAACGGCTCGACAAGCTCCGCGAGGTCCTGCCCGGCGACGAGCTGGAGCGGCTCGGCGGCGAGACCCTGTTCGACGGCGAGCCGATGGTCTCCACCTACCACTCCTACGCCGCGCGGCTCTTCGGCGACCACGCCCTGCGCGAGGCGCTGGAACCGACGATGCGGCTGATCTCCCCGGCCGTCGCCTGGCAGATCTGCTCCCGCGTCGTGGACGCCTACAACGGGCCCATGGACCGCGTCGAATGGCAGCCCGACACCGTCACCAAGGCCGTCATGGAGCTGTCCGGCGACCTGTCGGAGCACCTGCGCACGCCCGAGGACGTCCGCAAGGTCGGGCGGTGGCTGGACGAGCGGTTCGCGTCGCTGAAGAAGGCGCTCAAGCCGCAGCGCGACATCCTCGCCAAGCACGCCGTCCGCGAGCAGCTCATGCCGCTCGTCGAGGCGTACGGGCGCGCCAAGGCCGAGCGGGAGGTCATCGACCACGGCGACCAGATGGCCCTCGCCGCGCGGATCGCCTTCAAGCACCCCGAGGTGGGGATGTTCGAGCGGTCGCGCTTCTCCGTCGTCCTGCTCGACGAGTACCAGGACACCAGCCAGGCGCAGCTCGTGCTGCTGACGTCGCTGTTCTCCGGCGGGCACCCGGTGACGGCGGTCGGCGACCCCTGCCAGTCCATCTACGGGTGGCGCGGCGCGAGCGCCGGGAACCTGCTGCGGTTCGCCCACGACTTCCCCGCGCAGCCCGCCGTCGCCGGGCGCCGTCCCGTCCCGGCGCCCGTCGTCCAGCTCAGCCGCTCGTTCCGCAACGGCGAGCGGATCCTGGACGCGGCGGCCACGATCCAGGAGGAGCTCCGGGCGGAGACGGCGGCGGTGCCGCGGCTCGTCCCCGGCGCCGGACGCGACGGGCGCGGCCGGGTCGAGTGCGCCCTGTTCACGACCGTCGAGGAGGAGGCCGACCGGATCGCCGCGCGGGTCGCCGGGCTGATCGCCGCCGATCCCGGGACCGCCCCGGACGGAGGCGTGCAGGCGGAGCCGCTCCGGTATTCCGACATCGCCGTCCTGGCCCGCAAGCGGTCGCAGTTCCCGCTCGTGCGGCGGGCGCTGGAGGCGCGCGGCATCCCGGTGGAGGTCGTCGGCCTCGGCGGGCTGCTGACCGTCCCGGAGGTGCAGGACGTCGTCGCGACCCTGCGCGCCATGCACGACCCGACGGCCGGCGCGTCCCTCGCGCGCCTGCTCACCGGGCCCCGCTGGCGGCTCGGCCCCCGCGACCTCGTCGCACTGGGCCGGCGCGCGCGGACGCTCGCCCAGGAGGCCGCCCGCGACGTGACCCCTCCCGCGGCGCCGGCGCCGTCCGCCGAGGCACCTCCGCCCGGCGACGCCACGTCCGATGCCGTCTCGGGGGACACGCCCGGTGACGGCCCGTCCGAGGGCGGGGCGGGCGGCGACCCGCTGCGGCAGCTCGTCAGCGAGCTGAACCAGGAGACCGGCAGCCTGGTGGACGCGCTGGACGACCTCGGCGACCCCGCCGCCTACTCGCCCGAGGGCTTCGGACGGCTGCGGCGGCTCCGCGACGAGATGCGGGGACTGCGGGGCCAGGTGGGGCTGCCGCTGCCCGACCTGGTCACCGAGGTGGAGCGGACGCTCGGGCTGGACATCGAGGTCGCCGCCCGGTCCGGCCTCGACCCGGTGACAGCGCGCGCCGACCTGGACGCCTTCGTCGACGCCGCCGCCACCTTCGCCGGGGACGCCGAGGACCCCACGCTCGGCGCGTTCCTCGCCTACCTCAAGGCCGCCGAGTCCGAGGAGTTCGGGCTGGAGGCCGGGCGGGTTGGCGAGACCGACAGCGTCAAGCTCCTCACCGTCCACGCGTCCAAGGGGCTGGAGTGGCCGGTGGTCGTCGTCCCGGGGCTGTCGTACGTGCCGCAGAAGAACGGCGGCCCCGCGAAGGGCTCGGTGTTCCCGTCGCCGCCGCAGAACGCCACCCGCTGGACCGCGAACCCGCGCGTCCTGCCGTTCATGCTGCGCGGCGACCGCGCCGACCTCCCCCCGCTGAACGGCCTGGAGAAGGACGACCTCGCCGCGTTCGAGCAGGCGTGCGCGGAGCGGGACCTGCGCGAGGAGCGGCGGCTCGCCTACGTCGCGGTGACCCGCGCGTCCGCCCTGCTCATCACCACCGGGTACTGGTGGGGCGCGTCGGGCCGCCCGCTCGGCCCCTCGCCGTTCCTGGAGGAGGTGCGGGCGGTGTGCGTGGCGGGCGCGGGGACCGTCGCGGTGTGGGCCGACCCGCCCGGGGAGGACGCCGCCAACCCGCTGCTCGCCGACCCCGACGAGGCGCGGTGGCCCGCCGGCCCGGGGGAGCGGGGCGGCGCGACCGCGCGGGAGCGGTACGCCGCCGTCGTCGAGGGCGCCCGCATGGTCGAGGACGCGATGGCCGGGCGGGCGCGGCACTGGGCGGGCAACGACGGGCTGTCCGGCGCCGACCGCGGCCGCATGACGGCGTGGGCCCGCGACGTCGAGCTGCTGCTCGCCGAGCGGGACCGAGGCCGGGGCGGCGACGGGCTCCTGGTCGAGCTGCCCGCGAACCTGTCGGTGTCGTCGCTGGTGTCGCTGGCGCGGGACCCGGCGGCGCTGGCCCGCCAGATCCGCCGGCCGATGCCGCGCCCGCCCGCCCCCTACGCGCGCCGCGGCACCGCGTTCCACGCCTGGCTGGAGGGCCGCTGGGGCCAGCAGCGCCTCCTGGACCCCGACGAGCTTCCCGGCGCGGCCGACGAGGGCGCCGCCGACGACGCGCAACTGGCGCGGCTGCGGGAGCGGTTCGAGGAGTCGGAATGGGCGTCGCGGGAGCCCCTGGACATCGAGGTCCCGTTCGAGACCGTCATCGGCGACCGGCTGGTCCGGGGCCGGATGGACGCCGTCTTCCGCACCCGGGACGGCGGGTACGAGATCGTCGACTGGAAGACCGGCGCCCCGCCCCGGGAGGACGACGCCGGGCCCGCGTCCGTCCAGCTCGCGGCCTACCGGCTGGCCTGGGCGGAACTGGCGGGGGTGGAGATCGGGCAGGTCAGCGCGGCGTTCCACTACGTGGGCGCGAACGTCACCGTCCGTCCCGCCGACCTGCTGGACGCGGCGGGCCTCGCCGCGCTGCTCGACGGCATCCCGGCCGGCTGAGCGGCACCCACCGCACTGTGTCCGATTTGTCGGGTGATGAACCCCGTTCACCTCTGTTCACCCTGCCCGGTTTCGGGGATGATCCGGGCAACCCTAGGGAGGCGGCGTGACGGTGACGCATGACGACAAGG
Organism: Actinomadura graeca; assembly: GCF_019175365.1. NCBI lineage: Bacteria > Bacillati > Actinomycetota > Actinomycetes > Streptosporangiales > Thermomonosporaceae > Actinomadura > Actinomadura graeca. Next base: position 6,738,008 of record NZ_CP059572.1, read on the forward strand.
TCGTACGGGAGTTCTCCAGGCAGGCGGCAGGGTTCGCCGACCCCCGGCTGAACGTCGCGTTCACCCGCGACCTGGACCGGCTCACCCGGTTCATGGAACCGGAGCTCGACACCGAGGACGTGGTGCTCGAGGTCGCCGCCGGGACCGCGCTCGTCTCCCGCGCGATCGCCCGCCGCGTCCGGCACGTGACGGCGCTCGACCTCACGCCCGCGATGCTCGCCGAGGGCAAGCGCGCGGCGGACCGCGACGGCGTCACCAATGTCACGTTCGCGCGCGGCGACGCCACCGCCCTGCCCTACCTCGACCGCTCGTTCACGCTGGTCGTCACGCGCTTCTCCCTGCACCAGGCCGCCGACCCCGAGGCCGTCGTGCGGGAGATGGCCCGCGTCAGCAGGCCCGGCGCGGCCCTGATCATCGCCGACCTCGTCCGGCCGGAGGGGATCGAGGGCGACCCCGACCGCATCGAGCGCCTCCGCGACCCCTCGCACGGCACCGCGCTCACCGCCGCGCGGATCGCCGGCATCACCGCGGCGGCGGGCGCGGAGGTGAAGCGGACCGAGGAGTTCGAGTTCACCCGTCCGCTGGGGCCCTGGCTGGAGCTGGCGCGGACGCCCGCGGACGTCGCGGCCGGGATCCGCAAGGAGCTGGAGGGCGAGCTGGCCGGCGGCCCCGCCACCGGGATGCGGCCCAGCGAGGTGGACGGCGAGCTGCACTTCACGCACACCTACCTGTTCCAGCACGCCGTCGCCAGGTGACGTCCGCGTCGCGCGGTACCCTCCCGGACGATTTTTTCGAGCAAACGTTCGACGCGGGTCGCTCGTATGTTCTAAGTTGTCGCGCATGGGTTCCAGCAACGTGCGCTCCCTCGATCGCGAGCCGGCCGCGCTGGCGATGCGCATCGGCGTCGTGGCGGCCGAGGCCGCCCTCGCCACCTTCGCCCGCAACCTCGACCTCGACGACCTCGCGGACGGCGTCGACTTCCAGGGCGCCATCGGTCCCGCCGAGTGGCCGGTGTTCTCCCTGGTGATCGACACGCTCGCGGAGGCCGGGCCGGACGACGGGCGGTCGGTGGACGAGCGGCGCGCGGACGCCCTCAACGACCTCGCCCGCATCTGCATGGCCGCCAAGCGCCGCGCCGGCGCCGCCTGACCGCCCTTCCCGGCCCGCCGACGCGGGACGGGAGGGGGCGGGACGGGGCGGGGCGGCGCCCGAATCCTCCGCGGCCCGGGTCCGGGCGCCGCCGTCGGCCGCGCGGTGCCGCCGTCAGCCGCGCGGCGGAGTCGTCAGCCGCGCGGCGCCGCCCGCACCTTGCCGGTGCTGGTGCGCGGCAGTTCGCCGACGAACCGGACGTCCCTCGGCACCTTGTACCGCGCCAGGTGCCTCCGCACGTACTCCTTGAGGTCGTCCTCGCCCACCCGCGAGCCGGGCACGCGCACGACGCTCGCGGCGAGGCGCTGCCCGAACCGCTCGTCGTCCACCCCCGTCACCGATACCTCCGCGACGTCCGGGTGGCCGCCGAGCAGGTTCTCGACCTCGCCGGGGAAGACGTTCTCTCCCCCGGAGACGATCATGTCGTCGGCGCGGCCGTCGATGAACAGCCGTCCCGCGGCGTCGAAGTGGCCGAGGTCGCCGGTGCCCGTCAGGCCGTGCCGGACGGTCGTGCCGCCGCCGCCCGTGTAGCCCGCGAACCGCAGCCCGCCGCCGGTGTGGACCTCGCCGGTCTCGCCGGGCGGCAGCGTCCGCCCGTCCTCGCCGAGGACCCTGACGGTGAGACGGTACGACGGCCTCCCGACGGTGCCCGGGGCTTCCCGGAGGTCGCCGGGCGTGGCGATCGTGGCCCAGCCCGTCTCGGTCGCGCCGTACACGTTGACGAGCACGTCGCCGAACGCGTCCATGAACGCCTCGGACAGGTGCGGGTGGAGCGCCGAGCCGCCGCAGACGACGGCGCGGAGGGACGGCGTCCGCGGGCGGTCCGGTACGTCCAGGACGCGCTGGAGCATCACGGGCACGGCGACCAGCGCCTCCGCGTCATGGCGGGTGATCGCGCGCAGCGTCCCGGCGGCGTCGAAGCGCCGCGACAGGACGAGCGGCATGCCCATCCCGAGCCCGACCGCCGTGTAGGCGAACCCCAGGATGTGGAACAGCGGCGGCGCGATCACGATCGGGCCCCCGGAGCGGACCGGGACGCGCATGAGATGGCTGAGCGCGACGGGCAGCAGCGCGCCGAGGGAGACGTCGTGCCGGGCGCCCTTCGGGGTCCCCGTGGTGCCGGACGTCATCACGATCACGCGGCTCGTCCGGGCGGGGCTGAGCGGCACCGGCGCGGTCGCCGTCACAAGCGCGTCGATGCTCTCCGGGTGGCCGCCCTCGGTCCAGGCGAGGACCCTGCGGACGGGTGCGCCGGACTCGTCGACGAGCGCGCCGAACTCCTCGTCGTGGACGAGCAGGCCGATGCCCTCGCGGTCGGCGACGCGCCCGAGCTGCGACGCGGAGAAGTCGGTGTTCAGCAGCACGACGTCGTTGCCGAGCCGGGACGCCGCGAGCACCGCCTCCACGAATCCCCGGTGGTTGCGGCACAGGATCCCGATCCTGTCGCGCGCGGGGTCGCCTGACCTGGCGCGGAGGGCGGTGGCCAGGGACGCGGCCCGGCGTTCGAGCCCGGCGTACGACAGCGCGCCGCGCTCGTCGATCAGGGCCGTCCGGCCGGGGAAGCGCAGGGCCGACATCGCGCCGAGCGTCGCGGGGACCGGCCCGAAACGGACGTAGGGGAACAGCAGCCGCGCGGCACGGTCGGGACGCACCGGGGCCAGCATCCCGGCGTCGCGGACGGCGCGGGTCGCGCGCAGCCCGAGGCTTGCGCACGAAAGAGCCCGGTCGAGCACCACCAGGGGACCTCTCTTCTGTCGACGGGCCTTCTCCGGGGACGGGGGCCGGCCGTCACGTCCCTACCCGCGAGCGCCCGCGATAAGGGTCCCGTTTCCGAGGGCCGCGGGCGGCGCCCCCGCGTCATGCCGGACGCGCGGTGATCAGCGCAGGTAGTGGAACGCCGGGCGGGGGTGCATCAGGAAGTCGTGATGGGAGATGTTCCAGGCGTAGGCCCCGGCCATGGTGAAGGCGATGACGTCACCCGGCTCCAGAGGCGGGACGGGCACGTCGCGCGCGAAGACGTCCTTCGGGGTGCAGAGCTGCCCGACGAGGGTGGCCTTCGCGGCGGGCCCGCTCCTCGGGGCGAGGACCTCGAAGGGCTGGTCGTGGCCCTTGGCGGCGGGCGTCCGCAGGTGATGCGTCCCGCCCCGCAGGATCACGTACGTCTCGCCGCGCGTGGACTTGACGTCCAGCACGTCGGTGACGTAGCGGCCGTGGTAGGCGGTGACGGCGCGGCCCGGTTCGACCCGGAGCCGCGTGCCGGGCGGCAGCGTGGCGGAGAGCGCGGAGAGCCCGGCGCCGTAGGCCGCCCAGTCGAAGCGGGCGGTGGGGTCGGTGTAGTCGACGGCCATGCCGCCGCCGAGGTTGATCTCCGGTTCGGTGACGCCGCGGGCCTCCAGCCAGGGGAGCGCCCACGCGGTGATGCGGCCCGCCACGTCGAGCAGCGCCGGGGCGTCCAGCCCGGACGCCAGGTGGGCGTGGATCCCCCAGAGGGTGATGTGCGGTGCCGAGGCGATGCGGCGGGCGCATTCGTCCAGCGCGTGCTCGTCCATGCCGAAGGGGCCGCTCATGGTGAGCACGGCGCCCGGCACGTCGATGGGCAGGTTGGCCCTGAGGAGCACCTCGGCCGGGCCGAGGTGTTGCAGCCGCGTCAGCTCTCCCGGGCTCTCGACGTGGATCCGGTGGACGCCGAGCGCGAGGGCGCGCGCCAGCTCCTCGTCGGTCTTGCCGGGTCCGCCGAACGCGAGAGGGACGTCCGGGAGGGCCTTCCGGACGTGGGCCATCTCCCCACCGGAGGAGACCTCGACGCCGTCGACGCAGGGCGCCAGGGCGCGGAGGATCTCCGCGTCCGGGTTCGCCTTGGCGGCGTAGAGCAGCTCGGTCCCGCCGAGCGCGGACCGGATGGCGGTGGCGTGACGGGCCAGCCCGGCGAGGTCGTAGACGTAGGCCGGGTAGGACGCCCCGGCGAGGTCCGTGGGATCGGGCAGACCGGTGGGACCGGTGCGGCCGGTCAGGTCGCGGGCGTCGTCCAGGGCCATCACGGCACCGCCAGCGGGTTGGGGGCGGGGACGTAGGCCGCGGCGCGGTCGGCCGTCCGCGCCCAGCGGGTGCGCAGGTTGGCCTTCGCGGGCAGCGGTGCCCCCGCGAGCAGCGCCGCGACCTGCGGGTGCGCGCCGAGGGCGGCGAAGTGCCCGCGTGCCGTCCGCCAGAGGCCGAGGGAGGGGTGCAGGTCGGCCACCGCCGCGGCGATCTCGGTCAGGTGGTTGACGAGCAGGCAGTACACGACGCGGTTCCAGCCCTGGTCGGGGGCGTAGGTGAGGGCCTCGGCGACCCGGGGCGGGAGGTGCGCCAGGTCCCAGCGCCCCGCGGTCAGCTTGGTGCCCTCCAGGTCGCGGAACGCGGCGCGGACCGGCATCCCGTCGGCGTCGACGCAGATCAGGACGTTCTGGAGGTGCGGTTCCAGGACGACTCCGTGGTCGAGGTAGGCGTGCAGGACGGGCGGGGCGACCCGCGCGACGTAGGCGTCCCACCAGGCGTGGGCGCCCTCCGGGGTCGCCATGGCGGGCAGGTCCGCGAGGAAGGTGCCGTAGGGGTCGGCCAGCGCCCCGGCCAGGAGCGGCGTGCCGGGCAGGTCCCGGACGCCCTGCCGGAGGATGACGCCGAGTCCCTCGTACAGATGGCGGTCGGCCAGCGCGACCGTGCGGTAGGCGGGCTCGCTGAGGAACGTGGCGTCCAGCGCCGCGAACACGCCCGCGAGGAGGCGGTCGAGGACGGCGGCGCCCGAGAGCTCGTACCAGGCGTTCTTGCGGACGCAGTTGGTGATGCGCACGTCCAGGCTGAACTTGCAGAACAGGTCCGCGTCGGGGAGGTACAGCGTGCGGACGGACGAGGTGGGCAGCGCCTCGGCGTCGGACGGCCCGAGGTCGGTGACGAGGTTCCCGGTGAGGGCACGGCGCAGGACGGGACGGTGCGCGAGCAGCGAGAACTGCCACGGGTGGACGGGCAGCAGCCTGCGGCCGGGAGGGACCGGCGGCCCGTACGCCTCCAGCCCCGCGAACGCGTCCGGGTCACCGTCCTCGGCGACCAGCTCCGACGGGACGGCCAGCCAATGCGGGCGGAAACGGGACCGGGTCTCCGGCGCGTACCTGAGCCATTCGCTGGGGGAGCCCTGGCGCGCCTTCGGCGACGGGTGGAAACGATGGCCCGCCACGAGGGCCTGCTCGGAGGCGATGTAGGGGTCGCCGTGCCGGCCGTCGCCCGCGCCCCGGACGGCGAGGATCGCGGCCAGCGCGCCGCGGCTCTCGGCGACCTGCGCCGGGAACTCCGGGTTCGCCACTCCGGTCGCCAGCTCCAGCTCACCGGCGACCAGGTCGGACAGGCGGTCCCAGGGGGCGGGCATCCACTCGTCCTCGCGCCGTTCCTCGTAGGGCGGGACCAGCCGGTAGGTCGGGCCCGAGGGGGGCCGCGCGAGTCCCGCGCGGAGCACGACGCCCGCGCGCGGCAGGCGCAGGACGACGCGCCCGCCGTCCGGCCAGACCTGCCGCTCGGGCGCGCAGACCTCGCGGATCAGGCAGTTGAGCAGGGCGGTGGCGGTGGCGTCGTCGGCCGTCAGGGCCGGGTCTGTCAGCAGCACGTGTCGTCCCGTAGGTAGTTCGGCCCCGGCGGGCCGTAGTGCTTGTTGATGTCGGCCGCGCCGGTCCTGGCCTTGTCGACGAGGGTTCCGGCGGTGACCATGGCCTTGCCCGGCAGTGACGCGGCGTCCAGCGTGCGGGAGCGCAGGAACGCGTCGCCGGGTCCGAGGGCCGCGTCGAGCCGGTCGCGGATCATGGCCCGGCCCGTGCGCCAGGGGAGCAGCCCGCGCCGGGCCAGCGCGGCGGCGGGCGCGGCGGCGCACAGGTGCAGGGTGATGGTGGTGAACACGCGGGCGAGCGCCTCGGGGTCGCGCGTCACCATCCGCCGGTCGACGAGGTCGCGGGGATCGGCGGACGGTGAGACGCCGAGACGGTCGTGCAGGACGTCCGGGTCGATCATGGCGCCGTCGTTGTCCTTGAGGAGGAGACGCGGCGGGCCGTCGTCCAGGACGAGCGCCACGTTCTGCTGGTGCGCCTCCAAGGCGATCCCGTAGCGGAACAGCGTGACGTTCCAGGAGAGCAGTGCCGACAGGTAGGCGCCGAAGAGTGACGCGACGTCCCAGCGTTCGACCACCAGCCGGCCGTCCGGGGCCTCGGCGACTAACGCCGCGATGGGGACGATGTGCGCGCGCGCCGTCTCGGGCGGGAACCGCCGCACGAGGTAGCCGAGGAGGGGTGAGCCCGCGTGGCCGTAGGTCTGCTCGTCGGCCAGCAGGACCGGGAACTTCTCCCGCTCCAGGACGCGGCGCAGGATCCGCTCGACGAGGGCCCCGTCCGGCAGCGTGCCCGGGACGATCGTGCGGCGGTTGCGCAGGCCCAGCGTGCTCGTCGGCAGCGGCATCTTCAGATGGTCCAGCGGTGCCGCGGCCACGGTGCGCATCGACAGGGTGGGGGCGACCTGGAGAAACCCCTCCGGCGCGATCGTCGCCCTGCTTTCCTTCCGTACCTGTGACACTGCCAGAGGATGGACGGGAAACAGGTCGGCGGCCGACGGCAGTCCCACATCGGCAGGGTCCGGCCACCATTTCGGTCGCACTCCCGTGGTCGTCGCGTTGGGGACCGACGCCCAGCGCAGGGGGAAGGCGGGGTTGAACTCCGGCGCGTACCGGCTGAGGTCCGCCGCGCTCAGCCCCGCCCGGCCCCGGCCCGTCGGATGGACGGGATGGTCGCCGAAGGCGGCGAGGGTCTCGTAGAAGGTGCCCGGACCTGATCGCAGGCCGTCCGGAATCCGGGCGAGGTGCCGCATCACCGCGGGCCGGGCGTCCTCGTGCAGGTGGATGGCGGCGAGCGCCTCCCGGCACTCCCGCTCGAAGGCCGCCACGTCGTCGCGCGGATCCGCGAGTGCGCGGACGGCCGCGAAGACGTCGCGGAGGCCGAGGGGCTGGGTCTCGTCCACGACGAGGTCGGAGAGGAAGGGCGGGTCCGCGCGGACGAGGCGGACGGCGCGCGCCGGAAGGGCGAGCGTGAGGGTCCGGTGGTCGGCGAGACGGCGCAGGCCCGCGTAGTCCTCGCGCAGCAGGGCGTCCAGGACCCGGGCCGCCAGCCGGGCCTCGCCGTCCGTCACGCGATCGTCCACGTGTGGGCGTCGCGGAAGCGGGCCAGCGCGGCCTCGACCTGGGCCGCGTCGGGACCGATGGCGCGGATCGTCCCGAGGTAGTCCCGGTTGGTGCGGGTGAGGGCGATGGCGTCGCCGACGCCGCGCTGCGGCCGGTACACCACGCGCACCGCGCCGTCGTCGGCCTCGACGGCGCCCGGCGCGGCGGCCAGCCTGCCCGGCCGGTCGGCGATGACCGGTTCCGCGACGGCGTGCCCCGGCGGGGGAGGCCCGCCCGGCTCCAGGCGCTCGCCGAGGTGGACGCGCAGGATCTGCTCGAACAGCGGAACGCCGAGCAGGTCGGCGAGCAGGAAGTCGCAGTGGTCGCCGATGAGCCGGTAGTTCACCTCGATGAGCCGGGCGCGTCCCTCGTGGACGACGAACTCTGTGTGGCACGCCCCGAACCCGACGCCCAGCGCCTCCAGCTGGGCCAGGACCTGCGGCGTCTCCGGCGGCGGCTGCGCCCATTCGAGGCGCTCCTCCACGAAGAACGGCGGCGGGGACACCCGCGTCCGGAAGGATCCGAGCACGCGCAGCCGATGGCCGTCCCCGAGCGTCTCCAGGGTGTGCAGCGCGCCGGGCAGGTACTCCTCGGCCACCAGCGGGCCGCCGCGCCGCGCGGCGATCTCCTCGCGCCGCGCGGTCAGCTCCCGCGCGTCGTGGACGAGGAACACGTCCTCGCTGGCCACGCCCTCGCGCGGCTTGAGGACGAGCGGGTACGGCGCGTCCGCCGGGACCGCGGAGGCGTCCGCGGAGAAGACCGGGTCGAGCGGGGCGAGGTGGCGGCGCATGAGGGACTTGTTCTTCGCCCGGGTCGCCGCCCGCCAGTCCTTGCCCGGCAGCCCGAAGTACGCGGCGGCGAGCGCGGCCGGCGCCTGGAGGAAGTCGCTGTTGGAGAAGATCCCGCCGGGCCCGTCCCCGACGCGGGCGATGACCTCCCGGAAGTCGGAGACGTCGCACGCGGCGACCGGCCCGTCGTGCCGGTGGGCGGAGGGGCGGTCGGTGAGCAGGACCGCGTCCAGGCCCAGGCGCGCGGCGGCGGGCAGGAATCCGTGCGTCACCGAGTCGGTCGCCTTCCCGGCGACCACGTAGACAGAGGCGGCCACAGTGGGCCTTTCCAGTGAGTGAGGTAAGGCTTGCCTAAGTGAGATTGTCACCCTAGTGGCCGGGCGCGGGCGACGCGGGCAAGATCGGTGACATCGCGTGTCCCGCCCCGCCCCCCGGATCCGCGAGGATGGGCCCATGGACCTCGTCGAGCGGTGGATCGCCCTGGCCGGGCCGCAGACCCGGCACATCGGAACGGAACTGGACGCCCGCTACGGCGAGCCGCACCGCCGCTACCACACGCGCGAGCACCTCACCGCCGTCCTCGACCTCGTGGACGAGCTCGCCGCCCACGCCGCCGACCCCGGCGCCGTCCGGCTCGCGGCGTGGTTCCACGACGCCGTCTACGACCCCGAGCGCGCCGACAACGAGGAGCGCAGCGCCCGCCTCGCCGCGCGGATGCTGGCCGACACCGACCTCGCGGACGACGACGTCGGGCGGGTCGTCCGGCTGGTGGAGCTGACCGCCACCCACGCCCCCGGCGCGGACGACCGCGACGGGCAGGTCCTGTGCGACGCCGATCTCGCGATCCTCGGCGCGGATCCCGACCGGTACGCCGCCTACGCGGCGGCCGTCCGGGAGGAATACGCTTTCGTCCCCGAGGAGCTCTACCGCGCCGGACGTGCGGAGATATTGAACGGGCTCCTGGCGTTGCCCGCGCTCTTCCATACTCCGCCCGCGCGCGAGCGCTACGAGGGCCGCGCCAGGCGTAACATACAGACCGAACTGATGCTCCTGAACGCCTAACGTGAAAGGCGCACGACCTTGCGGCGCCGCAGACCGGCCTGGGTCAGCCGCAGGAGAAGCTCCTGACAGCCCACCGCCACCGCGCCCTGCGCGACCGCCGCCCCGTAGAGCTCCGACGGGACGTCATAGTGGTCCCGCTCGAACGCCCGTGGCGTCATCCCCAGGTCGGCCGCGAATGCATGCAGCTCCTCGTACGAGACGTCGCTCACCATGTGCGACCACACCCGCCCGCGCGCGGGCCACAGAGGCGGATCTATGAGGATCAAGAATGCTCCGGGGGACCAGTGACCGAAATCCTTTACAGTGCCTGACAGTACGACATGCGAGGGGGCATGAAGGTGAACGACGTAGTCGCGCACATCCAGGACGGCCGTGACCGTTTCCTCGCCGACCTCAAGGACTGGCTGGCGATCCCGTCCATCTCGGGGGACCCCGCGCACGCCCCCGACGTGCGGCGCTCCGCCGAGTGGCTCGCCGCGTACCTGAGGGAGCAGGGCTTCCCGACCGTCGAGACCTGGGAGACCGCCGGGCTGCCCGCCGTCTTCGCCGAATGGCCCGCCGCCGATCCGGACGCGCCGGCGGTCGTCGTTTACGGTCACCACGACGTCCAGCCGGTGGAGCCGCTGTCGGAGTGGGAGACCGACCCGTTCAAGCCCGTGGAGAAGGGCGACCGGCTCATCGGGCGCGGCGCGTCCGACGACAAGGGCCAGGTCCTGTTCCACACGCTCGGCCTCCGCGCCGCCCTCGCCGCGTCGGGCGCGGACGCCCCGCCCGTCACCATCAAGCTGCTGGTCGAGGGCGAGGAGGAGTCCGGCTCCGTCCACTTCGCCGAGCTTCTGCGCACCCACCGCGCGCGGCTGGACTGCGACGCCGTCGTCATCAGCGACACCACGATGTGGGCGGCGGACGTCCCGTCGATGTGCACCGGGATGCGCGGCCTCACCGAGGTCGAGCTCACGCTGCGCGGCCCCTCGTCCGACCTGCACTCCGGCTCGTTCGGCGGCGCCGTCCCGAACCCCCTGCACGCCATGGTCGCGCTGCTGGCGTCGCTGCACGACGACGCCGGGCGGGTCACCCTCCCCGGCTTCTACGACACCGTCGTCCCGCTCACCGACGAGGAGCGCGCGCTGTTCGCGCGGCTGCCGTTCGACGAGGACGCCTGGTTGCGCACCGCGGGCGACAGCCGCGCCGCGTACGGCGAGGAGGGTTACTCCACCCTGGAGCGGATCTGGGCGCGCCCGACCGCGGAGATCAACGGCATGTGGGGCGGGCACACCGGTCCCGGCGGCAAGACGATCGTTCCCCGCGAGGCGCACGCCAAGATCTCCTTCCGGCTGGTCGCCGGGCAGGACCCGGCCGCGGTACGGGACTCCTTCCGCGCCTGGGTCGCCAACGGCACCCCTCCCGGCGTCCTCGCCGAGGTGCGCACGTCGGGCGGGGGCGTCCGCCCGTGCTTCTCGCCGATCGACTCCGCCGGCGTCCGCGCCGCCCGCCGCGCCATGGAACGGGCGTTCGGCGGTGAGATCCTTCTCACTCGCGAGGGCGGCAGCGGACCCGAGGCCGACCTTGCCGACATCCTGGACGCGCCGCTCATCTTCGTCGCGGTCGGGCTGAACGGCGACCGGATCCACGCCCCGAACGAGAAGGTCGAGATCCCGCTGCTGCTCAAGGGCGCCGAGGCGGCCGCCTACCTGTGGGAAGAGCTCGCCACCGCGCTGCGCTGAACCGGGGTGGGACCCCGGACGTGAGAGGAGTCAGGTGACGGCGAAGGACGGCCCCCTGGAGTGGCTGGCCCTGGCGCGCGGCACCCTGGACAGGGCCGCGCTCAACCGCCGCGACGACCGATGGCTCGCCCGCGCGTCGGCCGACCCCCGGACGCGGGTGCTGATCGTCCAGGACGGGCGCGCGCTCGTCACCTACGAACCCGCCCCGGCACTGGTGTTCGTCCCGCCGGGACGGGCCCCGGACGGCGACCGCTGGCTCCTCGGCGTCGACGGCGACGGCACCGCCTACTTCGGCGTCGCGGCGCCGCTGCCCGCCGTCGAGGGCGCCGAGCCGGCCGGGCTCCGGCGGGTCGGCGCGCTGCTCGGCGACCGCGACTCCGGACTGCTCACGCATGTCGTCGCGCTGGAGCACTGGCACGCCGGCCACCGGTTCTGCCCGCGCTGCGGCACCCCCACCGAGGTCGCCTCCGCCGGCCACGTCCGGGTCTGCCCCGCCGACGGCTCGCAGCACTTCCCGCGCGTCGACCCCGCCGTCATCATGCTGGTGACCGACGCGTCCGACCGGATCCTGCTGGCCCGCGGCCCGCAGTGGCCCGCCGACCGCCGCTCGATCCTCGCCGGGTTCGTCGAGCCCGGCGAGTCGCTGGAGCAGGCCGTCGCACGCGAGGTGGACGAGGAGGTCGGCCTCCCCGTCCGCGACGTCCGCTACGTGGGCAGCCAGCCGTGGCCGCTGCCGCGGAGCCTCATGCTCGGCTTCACCGCCAAGGCCGACGGCGACGTCCCGCTGCGCCCGGACCCGGAGGAGATCCTGGACGCCGCCTGGTACGGCCGCGAGGAGCTCCGCGCCGCCATCGACGCCGGGGACCTCGTCGCGCCCGGCCCGCTGTCCATCGCCGCGCAGCTCATCAAGCGCTGGTACGGCGGGAGCCTGCCGGACATGCCGCACTTCTGACGGACGGCCCGTGCCGCTCAGACCTCGCGGGTCAGTGCGGCCAGATGCCGCTTCACTTCCTTGGCGCTCGGGTTCGTCAGGACGACCGCGTCGCCGATGGTGACCGTCGGGACCGTCTGGTTCCCGCCGTTGACGCTCATCACGTAGTCGGCCGCGGCCGGATCGCGCTCGATGTCGACCTCGACCATCTCAATGCCGTCGCGGGCGAGCTGGCTCTTGAGCCTGCGGCAGAAGCCGCACCAGGACGTCGTGTACATGGTGAGCTGCCCGGCGGGGCCCTTGGCCCGCTCGGTGGTCGGCGTCGCCATCGGTGCGTCGTCTCCCTCGTTCGTTCGTGCGATCCGTTCGATACGCCTATCAGAGAACAGCGGGCCCCCGCTTCTCATTCCTACCCCCGGGGACGGTGCGCGCGGCTGCAAAGATGGGGGGATGTTGGCAGAGTCGGTGCTGGCGGGACTCGACCCCGACCAGCGGGCGGTCGCGGAAGCGGTGCAGGGCCCGGTGTGCGTGCTGGCAGGTGCGGGCACCGGCAAGACGCGGGCCATCACGCACCGCATCGCCTACGCCACGCTCACCGGCGTGGTCACGCCGCAGCGGGTGCTGGCAGTGACGTTCACCACCCGCGCGGCGGGGGAGCTGCGCAGCCGGCTGCGCACGCTCGGCGCGCCCGGCGTGCAGGCGCGGACGTTCCACGCGGCGGCGCTGCGCCAGCTCACCTACTTCTGGCCGCGCGTCGTCGGCGGCGAGCCGCCCAAGATCATCGACTCGAAGATCGGGCTGGTGGCGGACGCGGCGCGCGCGTGCCGGCTGTCGTACGGGCGCACCGAGCTGCGCGACATCGCCGGTGAGATCGAGTGGGCGAAGGTCACCCAGAACCGTCCCGAGGACTATCCCGGCGCGGTCGCGCGCGCGGGGCGCAGGCCGTCCGCCGACGTCGTGGACGTGGCCCGTGTCTACGCCATGTACGAACAGCTCAGGCGCGAACGCAACCTCCTCGACTTCGAGGGGATGCTGGAGCTGACGGCAGCGGTCCTCACCGAGCACCGCGAGGTCGCGAACCAGGTCCGCGAGCAGTACCGGTACTTCGTCGTGGACGAGTTCCAGGACGTCAACCCGCTGCAGCGGATGCTCCTCGACACCTGGCTCGGCGACCGCGACGACCTGTGCGTCGTCGGCGACCCCAACCAGACGATCTACTCCTTCACCGGCGCGAGCCCGTCGCACCTGCTCGACTTCACCCGCCGGCACCCGGACGCGAAGGTGGTCAGGCTCGTCCGCGACTACCGGTCCACGCCGCAGGTCGTGCGGCTCGCGAACGGCGTGATCGGCGCCGCCCGCCACCGCCCGCGCGAGGGCGCCCGCGGGCCCGCGCTGGAGCTGGTGGCGCAGCGCCCGGACGGCCCCGACCCCGTCTTCAACGAGTACGACGACGAGGTCGCCGAGGCCGACGACGCGGCGCGGCGCGCCCGCAAGCTCATCGACGAGGGCGTCCCGGCGCGGGAGATCGCGATCCTCTACCGGATCAACGCCCAGTCCGAGACGTACGAGGCGGCCCTGTCCTCGGCGGGCGTCCCCTACGTGCTGCGCGGCGCGGAACGGTTCTTCGAGCGCCCCGAGGTGCGCGAGGCGGTCGTCCGGCTCCGCGGCGCGGCCCGCGCGGGCGCCGACGCCGAGACCGACGGCACGGGCCTGATACTGACCGTCCGGCACGTCCTGTCCGGAGCGGGCTTCTCCGACCGGCCGCCCGAGGGCGCGGGCGCCGCGCGCGCGCGCTGGGAGTCGCTCGCCGCGCTGGCGCAGCTCGCCGAGGACATGGCGGCCGACGACCCGAAGGCGGGCCTGCCGGAGTTCGTCGCCGAGCTGGAGGAGCGCGCCGCCGCGCAGCACGCCCCGCCGCTGGAGGGCGTCACGCTGGCGTCGCTGCACGCCGCCAAGGGCCTGGAATGGGACGCGGTGTTCCTCGTCGGCCTCGCCGAGGGCACCCTGCCGATCGTCTACGCGGAGACGCCCGAGCAGATCGAGGAGGAGCGCCGCCTGCTGTACGTGGGCATCACCCGCGCCCGCGTCCACCTGGCGCTGTCGTGGGCGCTGTCGCGCTCGCCCGGCGGCGCGCGCCGCCGCCGCCCGTCCCGGTTCCTGGACGGCCTCTCCGGCAAGACCACCACCCACACCCCGGCCCCCGCCGACCGGACGAAGCGCCGCGCGGCCAAGGGCCCGCAGCCGTGCCGGGTGTGCGGGCGGCCGCTCACCGCCGCCGTCGAGCGCAAGCTCGGCCGCTGCGAGGACTGCCCGTCCGAGCTGAACGAGGAGCTGCTCATCGCGCTGCGGGAGTGGCGCGCCGAGGTGTCGGCGGAGCAGCGGATCCCCGCCTACGTGGTCTTCACGGACGCGACCCTCCAGGCGATCGCCGAGCACGCCCCGGAGTCGCTGGAGGAACTCGCCCGCATCCCCGGCGTGGGCAAGGTCAAGCTCGACCGTTACGGCGAGACCGTCCTCGCCCTCTGCGGCGCGTGACGCGCCCCCAGGCGGAGGTGAGACACCGCTCACACCTGGCCATAGGGAACACTGGCCGGTGTGAAGGAGTCACTGAAGTCACTGCTGGACCTCCTCGACCTTGAGCAGATCGAGAACGACATCTTCCGCGGCCGCAGTCCCGAGGACCGCCAGCAGCGGGTCTTCGGCGGCCAGGTCGCCGGGCAGGCGCTGGTCGCCGCGGGGCGCACCGTCCCGGTGAACCGCCCCGTGCACTCGCTGCACGCCTACTTCATCCGCCCGGGCGACCCGCTGGTCCCGCTCGTCTACACCGTCGACCGCGTCCGCGACGGCAGGTCCTTCACCACCCGCCGGGTGGTCGCGATCCAGCACGGCAAGGCGATCTTCACACTGTCGGCGTCCTTCCAGATCGCCGAGGACGGCCCGCACCACCAGGCGCCCATGCCGGACGCGCCCGCCCCCGAGACGCTGCCCACCGCGCTGGAGCGCCTCACCCCCCTGTTCGGCGAGGCGGGCGCCCGCGCGTTCACCGAGCAGCGCCCCTTCGACGTGCGGCACGCGACGCCGCTGACGTGGGAGGCCGCCAAGGACCCGTCCCTGGCCACCCCGGAGACCAGGGTGTGGCTGAAAGTGGACGGCGAGCTCCCCGACGACCCGCTCCTGCACGTCTGCCTGATGACCTACGCGTCCGACATGACGCTGCTCGACACCGTCCTGCTCAACCACGGCCTGGCCTGGGGCGACAAGCGGACGATGGGCGCCAGCCTCGACCACGCGATGTGGTTCCACCGGCCCTTCCGCGCCGACGACTGGCTCCTGTACTCCCAGGACACGCCCTTCGCGGGCGGCGCGCGCGGGCTCGCACGCGGGCAGGTCTTCACCCACGGCGGTGAGCTGGTCGTATCGGTGATGCAGGAGGGCCTCATCCGCGTCGCGGACTGACCCTGCCCGAACGGGCGGCCGAACGGGCGGCCGAACGGGGCTCGCCTGCGCGCGCGACTCGTGAGATGATCGTTTGCGTGGGATCTCCGAGGGTCTCCAACGCCCTTCCGGGCGTCCGGGGTTTCTTCGGCGAGAGGGTGGACTGACCTACGAAACCGCAGGTCAAAAATACCTTGATTGATTCGCGGAAGTCCCCGTACGCTCGTTGCGAGCAATCAGCCGGCCGGTCCGGATGGATCTTGGATCCAGCGGTAGCGGCCCGAGTAGCCAGAGAGGTGGTGTGTCGTCCGGTGATGAGCATGTTGATCAAATCTGCGCCGATCTGGACCCTCGCCTGCTCTGGTGACTCCACCGCCTATTCCGCCGCGTCCGTGTGGAGCCGGCCGGGCCTGAAGCCCGGCGGTGCCGTCGCGAACGGCGACGCGGACGTGCGGCCCGGCGAGGCCCCTGCCGGCGGGCAGGGCTCCGCCTTCGGCATGCGACTGCGTGATCTGCGCATCGAGCAGCGAGTCCAGGACGAGCAGGTGCGGACCGTCTTCGAACACCTCGACGACATCAGCACCCAGGCTCCGGCCACGGCCCACAAGGGCGCCCCCCGCACGGGTGGCGTGTCGGGTCCGTACCCCTGGAGGCGACCGGTCTAGCTAGACACCGGCAAGCCCCCAGGCCGCGGATCCAGACACCGGATCCGCGGCCTTCTTATTTGCCCAGACAACCCACCGAAACGCCCGTTGAGATCCAACGAGAGGAACAAGGGTGACTGTGATGCAGGGGGCACTCGCAGTGAGCGAGGAGGACCTCACGCTTCCGTGCCGGACCGACCCGGAGCTGTTCTTCGCCGAGTCTCCCGCCGACGTCGAGCTCGCCAAGGCCCTGTGCCTGGAGTGCCCGCTCCGCAGGGAGTGCCTGGCCGGGGCGCTTGAGCGCAAGGAGCCCTGGGGCGTCTGGGGTGGCGAGCTGTTCGTCCGGGGCGTGATCGTCCCGCGCAAGCGGCCGCGTGGCCGTCCCCGGAAGCACCCGCTGCCGGACGAAGTGACCGTGTGATGCCCGCCGGGCGGGCGCTGCCTCAGGCACCGCCCGCCCGGCAGGCCGTGACCAGCCGCCGTGGAGAAGAAGATGATCACGCTCGACCAGGAGCCGTCCCGGGAGCGGACGCCCGTGACGGTCCCGGACGGTCTCGCCGTCCGCGTGCACGCGCTGCGGCGCGCCCGCCGCGACGCGCGCACCCGGGCGTCCCGCGTGCGGCGCGTCCTGCTCGCACCCACCGCGAGCGGGGAGGACTACACCTACGTCCCGGAGAGGCACCGGGACTGACCTGGCCCGCCCGGGTCGCAGGCCGCCGCCCGTCCTTCTTGGATGGTTTGACGAGCCGCGGACCTCCCCGGGCGGGCACCCGAAGCGCGCCGGTGGCCCACTCACCGGACGCGCGAGAACAGGACCCCGCGCATTCCATCAGTGCGCGGGGTCCTGATCGTCTCCGGCCGATCTTTGTGGGGGACGACCCCCACACCCACGGTGGGGGTCAGCCCGTGACCAGCTCGCCGTCCGCGTCGTCGGCGAAGCCCGGGACCCACCTCAGCGACTCCGCGCGGGCGGGGATCTCGCACTCCAGCTGGCACAGCACGCCCGTGCCCGCCGACAGCACCCGGTGGATGATCACGTACTCGGGCGGCAGGTTCAGCTGCCGGACGACGTTGGTCGGGCGCAGGTCGGTGACGCGGGCGGCCATGTCGCGCAGCCACTCGCGGTTGAACTTGAACGTCTCGGTGACGAACGGCTCGGTGATCGGCGCGAGGAACGCCTGGAGGGACTCCGCGTCCACCTCCACGCCCTCGCGGATGAAGTCCTCGCGGCGCAGGGCCTCCTCGATCTCGTCGATGTCGGCCATCGTGCCGATGCGCAGGAGCAGCCCGAGCCGCTGCTGGAAGCCGCCGGGGATGCGGTCGACGGCGCCGAAGTCCAGGACGCCGAGCCTGCCGTCCTCCAGCAGGCGGAAGTTGCCGGGGTGCGGGTCCCCGTGCAGCATCCCCGAGCGCTTCGGGCCCGACAGCAGGAACCGGCAGTACAGCAGCGCCGCGTGGTCCCGGGTCTCCTGGTCGCCGTCGCTGATGATCTTCGAGAGCGGGGTGCCGTCCATCCACTCGGTGACCAGCACGTCGCCGGACTGGGCGATGACCTCCGGGATCGAGAAGTCGGGGTCGTCGGCGTAGGCGTCCCGGATGATCGTCTGGGACTCGGCCTCGATCGTGTAGTCCAGCTCCTCGGCGACCCGCTCCTTCAGCTCGGCGAGCATCGTCTTGACGTCCAGCCCCGGCATCAGCACGCCGAACAGCCGGCCGAGCCGGGCCAGCTGGTTGAAGTCGCTGATCAGCGCCTTGCCCGCGCCCGGGTACTGCACCTTGACGGCGACGGCGCGGCCGTCGTGCCACACCGCCCGGTGCACCTGGCCGATCGACGCCGCCGCGGCGGGCCGGTCGTCGAACGACACGAACCGCTCACGCCAGTCCTCGCCGAGCGCGCCCGCGAGGACGGTGTGGACGGTCGAGGCGGGCAGCGGGGGAGCGGCCTCCTGGAGCTTCGTCAGCGTCGCGCGGTAGGGGCCGGCGATCTCCGGCGGCAGCGCCGCCTCGAAGATCGACAGCATCTGGCCGAGCTTCATCGCCCCGCCCTTGAGCTCGCCGAGCACCGTGAACAGCTGCTCGGCGGTCCGGGTCTGGATCTCCATGGCGACGGCCTCGGCGGACCGGCCGAACGTCCGTTTCCCCAGGCCGAGCGCGGTGCGTCCGGCGAAGCCGATCGGGAGGGACGCCAGCTTTGCGGACCGCGTCACCGCGCGGCGGGGAAGATCGCTCACGCCGTCCATTGTCGGTGATCCACTCTCGTTCTCGCCACAACCATCCGCGCCCGATCCCGGTCACCCGGACCGGCGCGCCCGCGTCACCTGCGGCGACGATGTAAGTGTGCGCTTTCTCACCCGCCGGGGGGCGGGCCGGGCGGCGCCCCCGCGGCCCCGCGGGACGCGCCCGGCGGCCTCGCGGGATAGGTTGCGGGCCATGTCCGATGAGCTGTCCGATGAGCCGTCCGGTGAGCCGTCCGGTGAGTCGTCCGATGGGCCGTCCGGCGTGCTGCTGGTCGAGCGCCGCGCCGACGGGATCACCGTCCTCACGCTGAACGACCCGGACCGCCGCAACGCGATGTCCGACGCGATGACCGCGGCCTGGAGGACGGCCGTGTCCGGTCTCCGCGCGGACAAGGCACTGCGCTGCGTCGTGATCACCGGCGCGGGCGGCGCCTTCACCTCCGGCGGCGACCTCGCCTGGCTCGCCGACACCGGCGCCGAGGCCGTCCCCGCCCTCCGCGACCGGATGCTGGAGTTCTACCGGACGTGGCTGTCGGTCCGGACCCTCGAAGTGCCCACGATCGCCGCGATCAACGGGCCCGCGGTCGGCGCCGGCCTCTGCCTCGCGCTGGCCTGCGACCTGCGCTACGCCGCGTCCGACGCCCGGCTGCTCGCCCCGTTCACCGCCCTCGGGCTGCACCCCGGCATGGCCGCCACCTGGCTGCTGCCCGAGGTCGCCGGGCTGCCGCTGGCCCGCGAGATGCTGCTGACCGGACGCGCCCTCACCGGGGCCGAGGCCGAGGCGCGCGGGCTGGTCAACCACGCCGTCCCGCGCGAGCGGGTGCTCGGCGAGGCCCTCGCCGCCGCCGAGCTGGTCGCCGCGCGGGCACCGGTCGCGACCCGGCTCACCAAGGTCGCCCTGTCGGGCGGCGGGCACCCCGACATGGAGTCGGCGCTCCGCTGGGAGTCCCTCGCCCAGCCGGTCACCATGGCCACCCGGGACATGATCGAGGGCATCGCGGCCCAGCGGGACAGGCGCCCCCCGCGGTTCACCGGAGCCTGAACACCCGCCCCGAAGGCTGTGGAAACCCTCCGGCGACTGTCAAAAACATGGTCTTTGACCTGGGATAACGTCAAAGACCCCCTGTGGAGGACGCAAAATTTTGGGTACGGTTCAGGCGTGCCCCCTAACGTTGAGGTCCGCCGCAGCCACCGACGCCGGCGTACCGTGTCCGCATATCGCGACGGGGACAAGGTGGTGGTGATGGTTCCGTCAAGGCTGAGCAAGGCCGAAGAGGAACAGTGGATCGCGACCATCCTGGAGCGGCTCGCCGAGCGGGAACGCCGCCGGCGCCCCAGCGACGCCGACCTCCAGTCCCGCGCACGCGAGCTGTCACGCCGCTACCTGGACGGCCGCGCCGACCCCGTCAGCGTCCGCTGGGTCGCCAACCAGCGCACCCGCTGGGGGTCGTGCACGCCGGACGACGGAACGATCCGGCTGTCCACCCGGCTGCGCGGCATGCCCGGCTGGGTCGTCGACTACGTCCTGGTGCACGAGCTGGCCCACCTGCTCATCCCCGGTCACGGCGCCGACTTCTGGGAGCTGGTCGGCAACTATCCGAAGGCCGACCGCGCCCGCGGCTACCTCGAAGGCGTCGCCGCCGCCGCGCACCTGCCGATGGAGGCCGACGCGCCCGGCGGCGAACCCGCCGAGGACCTGCACCGTGTCGACGGCCTGCACCCCGGCGGCGACCTCCCGGGCGGCTACCCCCGCGAGGCCGCCGGGTGAGCACCGCCGGCCGCCGCGCCGCCGTGCTCTCGCTCCCCGCCTCCGCCCCGGACGCCCCGCCCGGCGTCGATCCCGCCGAGTTCCGCCTCGCGCTCCTGGAGGACACCTACGAGGTCGTCGCCGGCCTCCGGTCCGTCACGCCCGCGCTCGTCCTCGACCCGCCCGACCAGCCGGACGCCGAGGCCGTCACCTGGCCCGGAACGGAGATCGTCCGAGAGCCGACGCTCGCGGGGGCGTTCGCCGCGCTGCACGCGCTCGGCGCCGGCGAGGCCGCGCTGGTCGCCGCGGACGCCCCCGACCTGCCGCCGCTGCTGATCGGCAAGCTGTTCCGCGCCCTCGGCGGCGCCCCGGCCGCCGCCTGCCGCGCCGCGGACGGGCACGGGCTGGTCGCCCTCGCCGCCCGGCTGCCGCTGCCCGGCTGGCTCGCCGCCGCCCTGACCGGGATCGGCCTCGACACGCCGGACGCGCTGTCCCGGCTCCGCGCCGCCGCCCCGCGCCCCGGCCTGGTGCCGCAGGGCCCCGGCTGGCACCGCCTGCGCACCCCCGGCGACCTGCGGTCGCTCGACCCCGGCCTGGAGGGCTGGGAGAACACGCGCGCGCTCCTGGAAGGCCGCCCGCTCGGCGCCTGAGGTCGCCCTCAGGGCGGCGCCCTCAGGACGCCAGGGCCCTCGCCACCAGGCCGCGGACGACGTCGTCGGTCGGCTCCGGGAGCGCGTCGACGGGGAACCAGCCGAGGTCATCGGACTCGTCGCTGGCGGTGTGGCGCGCCCCGGACGGTGCGATGGCGGCGAACTGCACGTCCAGATGCCAGGTGCCCTCCGGATGGCAGCGCACCGCGTGCCGGTCGAGCTGGACGGGGCCCGGCAGCAGCCGCAACCCGTCGATGCCCGACTCCTCCGTCGCCTCCCGCAGCGCCGCGCCCGCGAGCGTGACGTCGCCGGGCTCGCAGTGCCCGCCGAGCTGGAGCCACGCCTTGATCTTGGCGTGCAGC
This sequence comes from Actinomadura graeca, assembly GCF_019175365.1. Lineage (NCBI taxonomy): Bacteria > Bacillati > Actinomycetota > Actinomycetes > Streptosporangiales > Thermomonosporaceae > Actinomadura > Actinomadura graeca. The sequence continues at coordinate 6,758,960 of NZ_CP059572.1, forward strand.
GTCAGCAGCACCCGGGACCGCGAGGAGTCCAGGACGACGGCGCTGGCGGTGATGTGCCCCGCCGCGCACTCCCGCCACAGCCCGTCCGCCGGGTGCTCCTCCAGATGCCTCAGGAAATCCAGCCGCGCCCGCTCCTGGCCGGAGTCGGGCGCGTGCCACGACTCCAGGACGCGCCGGGCGTCCTCGTACAGGGGGACCGTCACGTCCGGCCGAGGCGCGGATACCGCGAGTTGGCCGGATGGCGGCGGCGCCGCTCCTGGTCGACCGGGCGGTGCCAGCACAGCGTCGCCCGCGCGATCCGCCTGCGGATCACGTTCGTGGACGAGTCCGGCTCGTAGCGGCAGCCGCTCACGCGGGACCCGTGCGTCCGGTTCACGGGCGGGGCCCCGCGGCGTCCGGCCCGTCCTCCTCGTCGCCGGGCTTGCCGTCGCCGAACCCGGTCCCACCGCTCTCGGCGTCGTCCGGCTTGGCATCGTCGGGCTTGGCGTCGTCGGGCTTGGCGTCGCCGGGGTCGTCGCCCACGGGCTTGGTGAGCCTGGAGATGTCGAGGTCGGACAGGCCCTCGATCTCGTCGCGGCCGTGCACGAACCCGTCGGGGTCGTCCAGGTCGGCGGCGGTCGGCAGCAGGTCGGGATGGCCCCAGAGCGCGTCCCGGCCCTCGTTGCCGCGCACCTCGTCGATCGTCCGCCACAGCGCCGCGGCCTCCCGCAGCCGCCGCGGCCGCAGCTCCAGGCCGACCAGCGTCGCGAACGTCCGCTCCGCCGGGCCGCCGGTGGCGCGGCGCCGCCGCACCGCCTCGGCGAGCTTCACCGACCCGGGCAGCCGCCCCTCGGCGACCTGGTTGACGACGGTGTCCACCCAGCCCTCGACCAGCGCGAGGGTGGTCTCCAGCCGGGACAGCGCCGCCTTCTGCCGCGGGGTCTCCTCGGGCTGGAGCTGGATCTCCCCGCCGAGCGCCTCCTGCAGGGCCTCCGGGTTGCTCAGATCGAGCCCCTGGACGGCCTGCTCGATGCCCGACAGGTCGACGGTGATGCCCCGCGCGTACTCCTCGACCGCGCCCAGCATGTGCGTGCGCAGCCACGGGACGTGCGCGAACAGCCGCTGGTGGGCGGCCTCGCGCAGCGCCAGGTACAGCCGGACCTCGTCGTCGGAGACCTCCAGGCCCGCGCCGAACGCCTCGACCCCGGCGGGCAGCAGGGCGCCCACGCCGTCCGGCGCCAGCGGCAGCCCGACGTCGGCGGAGCCGGTCACCTCGCGGGCCAGCGCGCCGAGCGCCTGCCCCGCCTGGCCGCCGACCATCGCCCCGGCCATCTGCTTGACCATCCCGATCAGCGGGCCCGCCATCGCCTGCATGTCGGCGGGGATGTCCCCGCCGCCGCCGAGCGCGCCGCCCATGGACTCCACCATGCGCTCCGCGATCGGGTCGCACACCTTGGACCAGACGGGCAGCGTCTGCTCGATCCACTCCGACCGGCTCCACGCCCGCGGCGTCCGGATGCCGGCGGGCAGCGTGGTGCCCTCGTCCAGCCACAGGTCGGCCAGGCGCAGCGCCTCCTCGACCTGGCGCCGCTCGGCGTCCACGATCGACGGGTCGCCCTGCTCGACCACCGAGTGCCGGGCGATGTTCTTGGCCAGATCCCAGTTCAGCGGGCCGCCGCCCGCACCGCCCGCACCCTGGCCGCCGATCATGTCGGCGAACCGGTGCAGCATGTCGGCGAACTGCGCCATGTCGCCGCCCATGCCCTTGAATGGATCCTGGGGCCGGTCGTCGTCTCCGTCGCCGGGACGGTTGAAGCCGAAGGGAGTGTCACTCATCGGTTTGCCCCTGGGATGCATGATGGGCTCATATCCGCAACGTTAGCCGGTCAAGGCAAGGTCGCGTACACAAGGAAGGGGGCACCTCCGTGGCAACGGGCAAGGTTCGCCCTCGGCGTAGCAAGGGCCCGGTCGTCGCCGTCACCGGCGCGGCCACCGGCGCGGGACGGCTGCTGGCCGCCCGGCTCGCCGAACGGGAAGAGATCCGCAAGGTCGTCGCCATCGACGCGCACCGGGGCGATGTGCCCGGCGCGACATGGCGCGTCGTGGACATCAGGGATCCGCTGCTGTCCAACCGGCTCTCCGACGTGGACGTGATCGTCAACCTGGACGTCGAGCACTCCCCGGAGGCGGACGCCCGCGAACGCCGCACCCACAACGTCCGCGGCGCCCAGACCGTGGTCACCGCCGCGGCGGCGGCCCGCGTCCGCCGGGTGATCCTCGTCACGAGCGCCATGGTCTACGGGGCCGGGCCCGGCAACGAGGTGCCCCTGCCCGAGGACGCGCCGCTGCGCGCCGAGGCCAACGCCTCCATCGCCGGCGACTTCCTGGAGATGGAGGAGCTGGCCGCGAACGCGCCGCTCACCCACCCCGGCCTGCAGGTCACCGTCGTCCGCCCCGCCGCGCTGGCCGGGCCCGGCGTCGACACCGTCGTCACCCGGCACTTCGAGGCGCCGCGGCTGCTGTCGGTGAAGGGCAGCACGCCCGGCTGGCAGTTCTGCCACGTCGAGGACCTCGCGTCCGCGCTGGAGGTCGTCGTCGTCGAGGACGTGACCGGGCCCGTCGCGGTCGGGGGCGAGGGGTGGCTCGGGCCCGCCGAGGTCGCCGAGATCACCGGCAAGCGGGGCTTCGAGCTGCCCGCCGCGCTGACCTTCGGGATGGCGCAGCGGCTGCACCGGCTCGGGATGACCCCGGCCCCGGCGACCGACCTGCACTACGTCGCCTACCCGTGGGTCGTCGACTGCGCGCGGCTGCGGGCCGCGGGCTGGAAACCCCTCTACGACAACGCCTCCGCGCTGCGCGCCGTGATGGAGGAGACCGCCGGGCGGCACGCCGTCGTCGGCCGCCGCGTCGGCGGCAAGGAGGCGACCATGGCCACCGCCGCGGGCGCCACCGTCGCCGCTATCGGCGCCGCCGCGGCCATCCGCCGCGCCCGCAGGCGCCGCCGCTGATACCCGCCCCCCGGGAGCGGGGACCCCCGCCACCGGGCGGGCCGTCCGACCTCGGGGGTCGAACCGCCCGTCCAGGGGTCCGCCCAGGGCCTCGGCCGGACGGCGGGGGCCCTGGCCAGGGCCCTCAGTCGGAGGGCGGAGCGCCCGACGGGGACGGCGACGCCGACGCCTGCGGAGGCGCCGACGGCGTGGTGGTCGGGGAGACGGCCGGGGTCTTGGGCTTGGCCTGCTGCGCGGCGGCCAGGGCGTCCCTGGCCTGCCTGATCCGCTTCCACGCCTCGCCCATCGCCGGGTAGTCGCCCTCCCGCTGCGCCTTCTCGTAGGCGTCCACGGCCGCCCGCAGCTCGCTGATCGCCTTCTCCGCCTCGGGGGTCAGCGTCCCGCCCGGCGGGACCCCGGAGGAGGACGGCACGCCCGGGCTGCCGAGGACCTTGTCCAGCGCCTGGTCCACGGTGTCGGCCGCCGCGACGGCACCCCCGAACCGCACCAGCACCTTCCCGAGGAACGGGTACGGCTGCTGCTCCGACCCCCCGGCCGCCTTGGCGTACATCGGCTCCACGTACAGCAGACCGCCCGCGAACGGGATGGTGAGCAGGTTCCCCGGCACCGTCTTGGTGCCGCCCTGTCTCAGCGCGAACAGGTCGCCCTTCACCTGCGTGTCGGTCTCGAACGAGCTCTGCACCAGGCCGGGCCCGTCCGGTTGCGCGTTGCGCGGCATCTCCAGGATCTGGATCTGCCCGTAGTTGGACCCCGGCGTCGACCCGATCGACATGAACGCCGCGAGCTGCGCGTTCTTGTTCGGGTTGAACACCGTGGTCAGTGCGAAGTTCGGCGCCGTCTCGTCCGGCATCCGCAGGCTCTGGTAATACGGCGGCTGCCGCTTGCCCTTGGCGCTCGGGTCCTCCGGCACCTCCCAGAAGCCCTCGCCGCTGAAGAACGCCGCCGGGTCGGTCACGTGGTACTTCGACAGGATCTGCCGCTGCACCTTGAACAGGTCCTGCGGGTACCGGAAATGGCTCTCCAGCTCCGGCGGGATCGACGAGCGCGGCTGGACGGTGCCCTTGAACACCTTCATCCACGTCTTGGTGATCGGGTCGTCCTCGTCCCACTGGTACAGGTGGACGGTCCCGTCATAGGCGTCCACCGTGGCCTTGACCGAGTTGCGCATGTAGTTGATGTGGTCGTTGGCCTGCCGCGCCACCGCCGACCGCGTGTCGGTGATCGTGTCGCGGGTGGCCTCCCCGAGGCTCATCTCCTCCGAGTACGGGAAGCCGTCGGACGAGGTGTAGCCGTCCACGATCCACACGATGCGGCCGCCCACCACCGCCGGGTACGGGTCGCCGTCCAGCGTCAGCCACGGCGCGGCCCGGTGCACCATCTCCCGTGGCGTCCGGTTGTAGAGGATCCGGGCGTCCTTCTTGATCGCGCCCGACAGCAGCAGGTTCTTGTCCTGGAACCGCGTCGAGTACATCAGCTTGCGGAAGAACGAGTCGATCTCGACGCCGCCGCGGCCGCCGTAGGTGCTGCTGCGCTGGCCCGACCTGCTCGTCCCGTCGGGATAGTTCAGCTCCTGCTGGCCGCGCCCGCCGACCACCGAGTACGGGGCGGACCGCTCGCCGAAGTAGATCTCGGGGTGGGTCACCTTGATCTTCTGCTGGGGGGTGACCGGCATCGCGCTGGTGATGAACTCCGGCACCCTGCTCTTGGTGAAATGGTCGCCGTAGGCGGACACGAACCCGTACCCGTGGGTGTAGACCATCCGGTCCTTCACCCAGCTGTGCTGCCCCGCAGGGGCCCCCGACACCTCGCGCAGCGCGACGATCGTGTCGATGGTCTTGCCGTCGACGCTGTAGCGGTCGACGTCCAGCGTGTCGGGGAACTTGTAGAACGGGCGGATCTGCTGGAGCCGCTGGAACGTCTCGCCGAGCACGTTCGGGTCCAGGAGCCGGACGCCGCCGAGCTTCGCCCGCTCGGCCTCCAGCTGCTTCCCGTCGGTCACCGGCCGCGTCCCGTACGGGACGACCCGCGCCCCGTCCACCCCGTACGCCTTGCGGGTGAAGTCGATGTTGCGCTGGATGAACGCGCGCTCCTTGGCCAGCTCGTCCGGCTTCACCTGGAACTGCTGGATCAGCAGCGGGTACACGCCGCCGAGCAGGATCGCCGACAGCACCAGCAGCGTGAAGCCCACGCCCGGCAGCATCATGCCGCGCCGCAGCAGGTTGCTGACGAACATCACCGCGCAGATCAGCGCGATCACGGCCAGGATCGTCTTCGCGGGCAGCAGCGCGTTCACGTCCGTGTAGGACGCGCCGGTCGTCCCGCCGCGCTCGGAATGCACCAGGCCGTACCGGTCGAACCAGTAGGCGAACGCCTTCAGCAGGACGAACAGCCCCACCAGCACCGACAGATGGGCGCGCGCGGGCGGGCTGGCCTTGTCGCCGGGACCCTGCAGCCGCAGGCCCCCGTACAGGTAGTGCACCATCACCGCGGCCAGGATCGACAGGATCACCGTCGCGAAGACGACGCCCAGGACCAGCCGCAGGAACGGGTACGTGAAGACGTAGAACGAGACGTCCTTATGGAACTGCGGATCCTCGATGTGGAAGGGCGTCCGGTTGAGGAACGCCAGCCACACCGGCCACCGTCCCGCCACCGACGAGCCCGTCAGCACCGCCAGCAGCGTCAGCAGGCCCGCGGCGATCAGCCTCCGGCGCGGGTCGATGACCGACCGGTACCGCTCCAGGCCCTGCTGCTCCACCGACAGCGGCCGGTACGCGGGCCTCAGCCGGTGCGCGGTCCACACGTTCGCGCCCACGAACAGCGCCATGAACAGGCCGGAACCGAAGAACAGCACGAGCTTGGCCCGCAGCTGCGTCGTGTACACCGACGAGAAGCCCACCGAGTCGTACCACAGCCAGTTGGTGTAGACCGCGGTGAACACCAGGTAGGCGATCAGCAGCGCGGCCAGCGCCACCAGAACCGGTAGCACCAGCCGCGTCCGCCCGCTTCCGAGCCGGCGCCCGAAGCCGGGAGTCCGGAAGGTCAAGGGCCCCTCCGATCGAGATCGCGCCCACCGGCCACCGGCCGGTGCTGTGTATGCAACTTACCGACTGGGCGGGGGGTTCCCGCACTTCCCCGAGCTGATTGGGGGAAAGATGGGCCCGTGAGCCTTCTGGAGGAAGTAGTACTCGATCTTGAACGTCACTGGGCCGGACGGGGCTGGGACGCCCAGCCCTGCCTCTACGCGCTGGTGCGCAGCACCGAGCTCCGCAAGGCCGAACCCGAGCTCGCGGACCAGCTCGGCCTGACCGGCGGCGCCGACACCCTCGCCGCGCTCGAACAGCCCGGCCTGCCCGACCGGGACGCCGTCGAGGACGCCCTCGCGTCCATCGCGTGGCCGGACACGGTCGAGGGCTGCGCCCTGGTGATCGAGCGGGTCGTCCTGCCGCCCGAGGCCGAGGAGGAGATCCCCGACGACGAGGCGGAGGCCGCCGCCTACGCCGCCGCCCACCCCGGCCGCGAGGACGTCCGGATGGTCGTCGGCGTCCTGCGCGACGGCGCCCGCCACTCCGCCCTCCGGCTGCGCAGGCACGACGCCGAGGACGAGGTGCTGGCCGGCCCCGACCTCGTCCCCGCCCTCGCCGAGGCCCTCGCCGCGACCTTCGAACCGGACGAACCGGGCCGGGACGGGTAGCCTGCGGAACGTGACCGAAGCAAGCGCCCCCGGGACGACCCGCGACGTCATCCGGCTGATCGGCGTCCGCGAGACACCGCTGTCGGTGGACGAGGTCCTCGCCGCCGCCGGGGACCCCGCCGCCGGCGGCACCGCCGTGTTCGTCGGGACCGTCCGCGACCACGACCACGCCCGCGCCGTCCACCGGCTCTCCTACAGCGCCCACCCCACCGTCGAACGCGAGCTCCGCGCCGTCATGGAGAAGGTGGCCGCGGACCTTCCCGTCCGCGCCCTCGCCGCCCTCCACCGCGTCGGTGACCTCGAGATCGGCGACATCGCCGTCGTCGTCGCCGCGTCCTGCCCCCACCGCGCCGAGGCCTTCGACGCCTGCCGCCGCCTCATCGACGACCTCAAGGCGCAGGTGCCGATCTGGAAGCACCAGACCTTCGCCGACGGGGGAGACGAGTGGGTCGGGGCCTGCTGAGGCCCCTGTGCCGCATAGGCTTTCCGCCATGTCTCGTCGTGCCGCCACGCTGACCGTCGCGAGCGTGCTCGTCCTCGCGCTGGCCCTCGTCGGCTCCCTCATGCCCGTGCCGTACGTCGCGCTGAAGCCCGGCCCGACCAGCAACACCCTCGGCACCAACGACAAGGGCCAGCCGCTCATCAAGATCGAAGGCCGGCAGACCTACGACGACAAGGGCCACCTCAACTTCACCACCGTCACCTACCGCGGCGGCCCCGGCGGGCGCATCGACCTGTTCACCGCCCTGCGCGGCTGGCTCGCCAGTGACACCGCGATCGTCCCCGAAGAGACGATCTTCCCCAAGGACGAGTCGCAGAAGCAGGTGGACGAGGAGAACACCCGCCAGATGCAGGACTCCCAGCAGAGCGCCGAGGCCGCCGCCCTGAACGAGCTGAAGATCCCCATCAGCACCCAGGTCGTCGTCGACGGCGTCCAGAAGGGCAAGCCCGCCGACGGCAGGCTCAAACCCGGCGACGAGATCACCGCCCTCGACGGAACCAAGGTCACCAGCGTCGCCCAGATCACCGGCACCATGGCCAAGCGCAAGATCGGCACCCCCGTCACCCTCACCGTCACGCGCGCCGGCAAACAGGAGAAGCACACCCTCACCACCGTCGCCGACCCCACCGGCAAACGCGCCGTCGTCGGCGTCGTCCTCGGCGACCGCTACAAATTCCCCTTCAAGATCGACATCAGCGTCGGCGACATCGGCGGCCCCAGCGCCGGCCTCATGTTCTCCCTCGCCATCGTCGACAAACTCACCCCCGGCCCCCTCACCGGCGGCAAGTTCATCGCCGGCACCGGCACCATCACCCCCGAGGGCAAGGTCGGCCCCATCGGCGGCATCCAGCAGAAGATGGTCGCCGCCCGCCGCGCCGGAGCCACCCTCTTCCTCACCCCCAAGGACAATTGCTCCGACGCCACGTCCGCCCGCCCCGACGGCCTCCGCCTCGTCCGCGCCGACACCCTCCACGACGCCGTCCAGGCCATCAACGCCCTCACCTCCGGCAAAGGCGCCGTCCCCGAGTGCCCGAAGTAAACCGTTCGAACCACTCCCCGCCATGCAATAGAGTTGGGACATCACCGCGGGGTGGAGCAGTTCGGTAGCTCGCTGGGCTCATAACCCAGAGGTCGCAGGTTCAAATCCTGCCCCCGCTACGGTTTCTGGGGTCCGCATGTCGTGCGCTTTGCGCACTCCCTGCGGGCCCCTTCGCCATTCCCGGGGGGACGACCCCCCGGACCCCCCGATGCAGGGGCTCCGCCCCCACACCCCCTTGGGGCTGCGCCCCTTGCCCCCCCGGGGCTTCGCCCGGTTTGGGGCTGCGCCCCTTGCCCCCTTCGGGGAGGGTCTTGGGTGCGGACTAGGGCGCTCCTTGGACTTGGGGGAGGGTGAGCCGAGGTGCGCTGGGTCGGCTTGGGCCTTGGTATCGCGGCTGTCGGCAAACGCCGTGCGCCGCCCTCACTCAGAGGCTAGTTCCCAGGGTCGTAAGGGCAGGAGAGCCTGTTGGCGAGGTGCCTCTCTTCGCCTCACCACCGATGACGGAGGCCGTCATGGCGCTACGGTTGCTGGCGATCGACCCGGACACGCAGGGCGGAAACTGCCTGGCCGTCCACCTTGACCAGGTGTGCGACCGTGTCGCGGGCCGGTACATGCACCACCTGCCGATCATGGATGAGGACATCCGTTCCGGGCAGGCGTCCGAGCGCGGTCTGGCGGCGATGCGCGCCACCGGGTACCGCGTGGATCTGGAATGGTGGACGGACGGCGAGTCCTGCTGCCCGGAGAATTGTGCACAACCACCTCACACGGCCTGATCCGACGGGATTGATCGATGCGTGGCGACTGGTCCGATCTGCCGTCCGAGGTGCTCGGAGCGATCACGGCGCATACGGGGCCGGTCCACGGGATCGAGCCTTCGCCCGCAGGCAACCACGCGGACATCGCCGCGACCGTCCACGTCCGCGGTGGGCGGATGTTCCTCAAGGCCGCCCGCAAGACCGGGCCGGACACCGACGGCCCGGAGGTCCGGTCCCTGCGCTGGGAGGCGGCGATCAATCCCCACGTCACCGAGTACGCCCCCCGCCTCCACTGGACGGTGGAGGCCGGGGGGTGGCTCGTCTTGGCCTTCGAGCATGTCCAGGCCCGCCACGCCGACTATGCGCCGGGTTCGGCGGACCTGGACGTCTTGACGAAGGTCATCGACGGCCTCCAGGCTCGCCCGGTCCCGCCCGTGCTCGAACGCAAGCGCGTCGAGCGACGGTGGGAGGCGATGGCCGACGTCACCATCCTCGGTGGCGACACGTTGCTGCACGCCGATCTGAATCCCGCCAACGTCCTGCTCGGTGACGACGGGTCGGTCTGCCTGGTGGACTGGACGTTCGCCGGCCGTGGTGCCGCGTTCCTGGAACTGGCGTTGCTCGTTCCCTGGCTGCTGAAGGCCGGGCACACGCCCGCCGAGGCCGAGAGTTGGGTCAGTCGGTTCCCTGCGTGGACGAACACCGACCCTGCAGCCATCGACCTGTTCAGCCGTGTCTTCGCCGACAAGTGGAAGCTCAACCTTGCCGCCAATGACGCCGAGTGGGCGCGGGAGCATGCCGACGCCGCCCGGCGATGGGCTGACCACCGGCTGGGGCATGGGTGGTGACGGGGCTCTTGGCGGGTCAGGGTGCTTTTGGGGGTTGGGGGAGGGTTAGGCGGAAGGTGCAGCCTTGGCCGGGGGCCGTGTCCAGTTCCAGGCGTCCGCCGTGGTCTTCGGCTATGGCGGCGGCTATGGCGAGGCCCAGGCCGCTGCCGCCGTGGTCGCGGGAGCGGGACGGGTCCACGCGGTAGAAGCGTTCGAAGAGGTGGGCGGCCTTGTCGGGGGTGAGGCCGGGGCCCTCGTCGGCCACCTCGATGACGCAGATCGGCGTTCCCGGCTTCAGGGCGGGGGACGGGCTGACCCGGCCCTCGCGGTCGGGTGCGGCGTGGGCGGTGCCGACGCGTACGTGGATCGCGGTGCCGGGCGGGGTGTGCACCAGGGCGTTGGAGACCAGGTTCGTCACCACCTGCCGGAGCCGGTGGGGGTCTCCGGTGGTCTCCGCCAATTCCAGTTCCCCGGCGCCGTCGCCGAGGGGCTTCAGCCTGATGAGGCGCTCGGGATGGTGGACGGCCGTGGCGCCGATGGTGTCCGCGGCGATGGCGAGGAGGTCGACCGGCTCGCTGCGGTAGGTGGGCTCCTCGTCCAGCTTGGCCAGCAGGAGCAGGTCGTCGACCAGCACGCTCATGCGCTGGGCGTTCTGGCGGATCAGGCGGTCGGCCGCGCGGCGCTGGCGGGCCGGGAGGTCGTGGTGGCGCAGGGACAGCTCGGCGAACCCCTGGATGGCGGTCAGGGGGGTGCGCAGCTCGTGCCCGGCGTCGGCGACGAAACGGCGGAGCCGGGCCTCGGACGCCTCGTGCTCCCGCAGCGCCCCCTGCACCTGCTCCAGCATGGTGTTCAGCACGCCGCCCAGGCGGCCGACCTCGGTGCGCGGGTCGGTGTCGCTGATGCGCTCGTCCACGCGGCCCGCCGTGATCTCCTCCGCGGTCCGCTCCATGCGCGTCAGCGGCAGCAGTCCCAGCCGCACCACCCAGCGGCCGACGACCACCAGCGCGCCCAGCGTCACGATCAGGACGACCGCGTTGAGCCACAGCAGCTTGGACATCGCGCCGTCGACGGTGTCCATGGGGAGGGCGACGACGAAGGTCTCGCCGGTGGGGGTCGTCCCGCGGCGCACCCGCCAGCGGCCGTCGCCGGCGACGGCGGGGAGGGTCGCGAGGGCGCCCGGGCGCAGGGGGAGCCGGGACGCGCTGTGCGGCAGGCGGGGCGCCGATTTGGGTCCGCGTCCCAGGGACCGGGCCGAGAGCCGTCCGGAGTGGTCGTAGAAGTAGAGGCGGAAGTCGGACGGCAGGTCCACGCCCGGCGGTGGCGGGGTGGGCTCCCAGCGTCCGACCTTGCTGGGGGACGGGGGGAACCCGCGCAGCTGCTCGTCCACCTGCCCGAGCAGCCAGGACCGCAGGACGACGAACCCGATCGCCTGCGTGGTCAGGACCGCGGCCGCCGCCAGCGCGGTGGCGCCCAGCACCAGGCGGCGGCGCAGCGATCCCCGTCCGCCGGGCAGCAGGCCGGTCACGGCTCCGCCGCCTCGGCGTGCCCGCGCGGCAGCCGCAGGCAGTAGCCCACGCCCCGGACGGTGTGGATGAGCGGCGGGTCGAAGCGGTCGATCTTGCGCCGCAGGTACTTGACGTAGGTCTCGACGATGCGGCCATCGCCGTTGAAGTCGTAGCGCCACACGCGGTCGAGGATCTGGGACTTGCTCAGCACCCGGTTCGGGTTGGCCATCAGGTAGGCGAGCAGGCTGAACTCGGTGGGGGAGAGCCGGATGTACTCGCCCGCGCGGTGCACCTCGTGGGCGGCCTCGTCCAAGATCAGGTCGGCGTAGCGCAGGACGCCGGAGGACGTCCCGTCGCCGTCGGCCGCGCGGGTCCGCCGGAGGATCGCCTGGACGCGCAGCAGCACCTCCTCCAGGCTGAACGGCTTGGTGACGTAGTCGTCGGCGCCGGCGGCCAGCCCGGCGATGCGGTCCCGGACCTCGCCGAGGGCCGTGAGGAACAGGATCGGGGTGTCCACCCCCACGGCCCGCAGCACCTCGGTGACGGACAGGCCGTCCACGTCCGGGAGCATCACGTCGAGGAGGATCAGATCGGGGCCGAACCGCTCGACGGCCAGCAGCGCGTCCTGGCCGGTGCCGCAGCTGTCGACCTCGTAGCCCGACAGCCGCAGCGTCGACTCCAGCAGGACGCGGATGCCGTCCTCGTCCTCCACGACCAGCACGCGCCGCGGGGTCTGCTCGGCCACGATCGATCACCTCGCCAACCGGTTCAGTGAGCCGCGCAGTCGTAGAGGGTAGCGGCACCTCCCCCGGAACCTCCGTAGGCCGCGGGGGGCACGACCCGGCAGTGGGCGGAGACCCACGCCGTCCGCTGCGCGGCGTGTCCGCGCGGCCCCGGGAACGGGCCGCCCGGCCGCATCGCCGAGCCGAGGACGAAACGCAGCTCGCCGCCGCGCGTCCACCTCTCCAGCAGCCGGACGGACGGGGCGTCGTCGGCCGAGATGAAGCCGCCCATGCCGATGACGCGCGAGTCGCCGGAGAGGATGAACCCCGACGCGGCCATGGCCCCGCCTTCGACGGCCAGGGTGATCCGCGCCTTGCCGGCGTTGCGGCGGGCGTAGTCGAGGATCTTCTTCTGGCCGGGGGTGAGCCCGCCGCCGGACCTCGGGGGGCCTCCCGGGCGGCCGGGTCCCGGGAGGTCGCGCGGCATGTCCCGTCCCTCCCAGAACGGCGGAGCGATCATCGGGCCCGCGGCGGGGATGACGCCGTTCATCGACGCGCCGCCGAACGGGACGAGCCCCGCCCAGGCGCCCGGCGCGGCCAGCACCGCCAGCGCCCCGGCCACGAGCGCGGCGGGCAGCAGCCGGGCCGGGCGGACGGACGCGGCGCACAGCAGGACGACGGCCGCCACCCCGGCGGCGGCCACCGGCCACACCAGCCATCCGTGCCAGTGCGGGGTCCGCCGGATCACCCAGACCGCCCATGCCGCCGTCGGCGCGACGGTGATCGCCGCGACCGGTGCGGGCCACCGGGCCCCCTCCCGGTGCGCGCGGACGAGCACGGCCACGAGGCCGCCGCACAGGGCGCCGATCGCCGGGGCCAGCTGCGTCGTGTAGTACGGGTGGAAGATCCCCTTCTGGAGGGAGAACACGGCGGCGCACACCACCAGCCAGAGGCCCCACAGGATCCATCCCGTGGTGGGGAGCACCGCCGCCTCGGGCAGGCGGCCGCGGCGGCGCAGCACGGCCACCGCGACCGCGGTCACGATCGCCGCCGCGCACACCGGCAGCAGCCAGCTGATCTGCCCGCCGACCTCGTCCCCGAACATCCGCAGCGGTCCGGTGTCGCCGCCGAACATCGGGCCGGGGCCCCGCCCGCGCTCCGGGCCTCCCGGACCGGGTCCGCCGGGGCCCGGGCCCTGCCCGAAGACGCGGCCGAGGCCGTTGTAGCCGACGACGAGGTCCCAGGCGGAGCCGTCCTCGCTGCCGCCGATGTACGGACGGTCGCCCGGCCACAGCGCCACCATGGCCACCCACCACAGCGACGTCGCGGCCAGGACCGCGCCGGCCGCCGCCAACCGCAGGAATCGCGCGATCCAGGGGCCGCCCGCCCCGATCAGCCAGGCGAGGGTGAAGGCGGGGAGCACCAGCCACGCGGCCAGCATCTTGGTCACGAACCCGCAGCCGATCAGGGCGGCGGACCCGCACAGCCACCACGTCGCGGCCCGGCCCGCGGGCTCCTGGACGGCCCGGGTCAGCGCGTACGCCGCGCACACCAGCAGCAGGAGCAGCGGGGTGTCGAGGTTGTTGCTGCGGGTGATCGCGACGGTGATCGGGGTCAGCGTGAGGACGAGCGCGGCGGCCAGCCCGGCGCCCTCGCCCGCCCACCGGCGCACCGTCCGGTGCAGCACCAGCACGGCCAGGACGCCCTCGGCCACCTCGGGCAGCAGCAGCGCCCAGCCGTGCATGCCGAACAGCTTGCTGCTGATCACCTGTGGCCACAGCCCGGCGGGGGCTTGTCCACGGTGACGACGCCCGCCGGGTCGTACGAGCCGAACATGAAATTGGTGAAGCTTGCGCCCATCGACTTCACGGCGGCGGAGTAGTACGTGTTCGCCCAGCCCAGCGAGCCCAGGGACCAGCCGTACAGGACGCAGGCCAGGACGAGGATCGCGCCGAGCGCGGCGGGAGGGGCCCAGCCGGGCAGGGACCGCGGCCGGGCCGCGGGCGGCATCGGCCGGGAGCCGGGTGAGGCGACGACGTCGGAGCTCATGAGGACTCGCCTTCATCGGAGGCGGCGGGGCGGCGGCGGAAGACCGCCGTCCGCAGCACCACGAAGCGGACCGCGGTGACCAGCACCGACGCGGCCGCGAGGACCAGGGTCTCGGCGGCGTGCGACGCGTCGGGCTCGACCCGCTGGAACAGCAGCACGGCCGCGGACGTCACCGAGTACCCCACGGTGAACAGGGCGCCCGCGCCGAGATGGGCACGCCCGGCGCCGACCGTGGAGCCGCGGAAGGTCAGCCGCCGGTTCGCCTCGGTGTTGAGCACCGTCAGCACCACCAACGAGACCAGGTTGGCCGTGATCGCCGGCCACCACGACCGCAGCAGCCAGTACAGGAGCGCCTGACCCGCCGTCGAGACGACGCCGATCGCCACGAAGCAGGCCACCTCCCAGGTGAGGACGGCCCGTCGGCGCGCGGGCGCGAGCACCGCGTCGGGATGCGCGGCGGACGGCCCGGCCCGGCGGGGCAGCACGACGTCGGCGGACCCGGAAGCCTTCAGCCGCGTCATCCGCCACATGCCCTTCAGGTCGTCCAGCGCCGTCCGGACGACGTTGACGCGGCTGTCGACGTCCTCGACCCAGTCGACCGGCACCTCGTGGATGCGCAGGCCGTTGTGCTCGGCGAGCACCAGCAGCTCGGTGTCGAAGAACCACGCGTCGTCACGCGTCACCGCCAGCAGCGGCCGGACGACCTGGGCCCGCGCGGCCTTGAAGCCGCACTGCGCGTCGCTGAAACGGGCGCCGAGCCCGTAGCGCAGCAGCGCGTTGTAGCAGCGCGAGACCAGCTCGCGGCGCGGGCCGCGCACGGTGCGGGCCCCGGGCGCGAGGCGGCTGCCGATCGCCATGTCCGAATGCCCGCTGGCCAGGGGCGCGAGCAGCGGCAGCAGCCCGTCCAGCCCGGTCGACAGGTCGACGTCCATGTAGGCGACGATGTCGGCGTCGCTGGTGGCCCAGGCCCTGCGCAAGGCCAGGCCGCGGCCTTTGCGGTCCAGGTGCAGCACGTTCACCCCGGGCAGCTCGGACGCGAGCCACCGCGCGACCCGGAGGGTCTGGTCGGTGCTGGCGTTGTCGGCGACGCTGATGCGCCAGGGGAACGGCAGATGGTCGAGAAGGTAGGCGTGCAGGGTGCGCACGCAGCCGGGCAGTGCTCTTTCCTCGTTGTGGACGGGGAGGACGATCTCGACGGTCGGCATCGCGGCCGTCTCCGCGGCCGGGGCGGCGGGGGGCTGGAAGGACCCGGCCGCGCTGTCCGCGGTCGAGCCCACCTCACTGGGTGCGGGCGTCATGGGAACCTCGAAGGGCAGGGAGCGGGAGCGCCGCCCGCGCCGGGCCTGCGGGGACGCCTGCCGCGTCCCGGAGCGGGGGACCCCATGACACTCCCGGAGCCTCCGGAAGATCAACCGGGAGGAGGCGGGGAATTCGCCGAGAGTTCTCCGGGCCGGTGCCCGGCGGCCCTCACTGGGCTGGGTCGAGGTGGGGGTCAGGGTCAGGGCCAGGTGGAGCGTCAGGCGGGCCTGGCCGTCGGCCAGCGAGAGGGAGGTCAGCTCCTCGATGCGCCGCAGCCGGTGGTAGAGGGTCTGGCGGTGGATGCTGAGGGCTTTGGCCGTCTGCTGGACGTTGCCCGCCAGGTCGAGGTAGGTGCGGGCCGTCTCGGCGAGGTCCGGGTGTTCCAGCAGCTCCCGGGTGCCGCCGGTCCGGGTGGCCTGGGCGAGGGACTCGTCGCCGGTGTAGCGGAGGAGGCGGAGGACGCCCAGGGACGTCCAGTCGCGGATCTCGCCGGGCGCGGCGACGCGGGCGGCCACGCGGGCGCGGAGCCATCCCTCGTGGATGTGGCCGAGGGTGGGGCAGGGGGTGCACAGGCCCGCCTGGACCGGGGTGCCGCGCTCCTCAAGGAGGCGGCGGGCCCGGTCGACGACGGCACGGGGGGAGGAGGCCGGGAGCACGAGGACGTGGTCGCCCTGCCAGATCGTCATGAGCACGGAATGGGGGAGCAGCCACGGGTTGAGGGGCTCGGCGGTCCGGGTGCGCAGGACGGCGACGGCCAGGGGGACGCCCAGGTCGGCCTCGGCCAGCTCGGCGGCGGCCTGCGCGCGGATGTCGGGCTGCGCCGACAGCAGGTCGGCGACCTTGTAGCCGAGGTCGTCGCGCTCGCGGGCCTGGCGGGCCATCAGGAGCCCGGCGCGCTCGCAGAGGGGCATGGCCTGGGCGGCTCGGGCGCCGGTGATGCGCTCCTGGTCGTCCAGCAGCCACAGGTAGCCGTAGGTGACGTTGTTCCAGCGGGCGGGCAGGCACAGGCGCCCGAGCTGCCCGAGGGACGTGTCGGCGGGGATGCGGACCGGACCGGTAGCGCGGGCGATGCCGTGACGCTCGAAGCGGGTCCGGACGGCCTCGGTCGCGCGCCGGTGCAGGATCGACTCCATCCGGACGGGGTCGATGGTGTCGCCGTGCGCGGCGTAGGCGACGAGATGGAAATCACGGTCCTCCAGGGTGGCGGGCGCCCCCAGCAGGTCCGCCGCGAGCTCCACGATCTCCTGCAAATCGAGGGCCATCCGAGATCCTTGTGACGTTTGTATGAAATAATCAGGGCCTGAAAGTGGCAATTGACTATACGCGGGCGTATGGAGTCGCTTCTACCGTGCGGGGTGTCCCTCGTGGTTGGAGGTCCCGATGCTCAGTCCCCTTCTGCTCGCGGCGGCCCGCAGTGACCGGATCCGCGGTGTGGTGACGACCGTCCCCCTGACCAGGGGGGTCGTCGACCGCTTCGTCGCCGGTGAGTCCCTGGACGATGCGATCGCCGTGGTCCGCGAGCTGTCCGGGGCCGGTCTCCGCACCTCGCTCGACCATCTGGGGGAGGACACCACCGACCGTGACCAGGCCGACGCCACGAGGGACGCCTACCTGGAACTCCTCGCGGCCCTCAGGGAGCAGGGGCTCGCGGAGGGCTCCGAGGCGTCGGTGAAGCTCTCGGCGCTCGGGCAGCGGCTTCCCGGCGATCTCGCGCTCGACAACGCGCGCGCCATCTGCGCGGCGGCCGGACGGGCGGGCATGACCGTCACGCTCGACATGGAGGACCACACCACGGTCGACTCCACCCTCGACACCCTCGGCAAGCTCCGCGCCGACTTCCCCTGGGTCGGCGTCGCCGTCCAGGCGATGCTGCGCAGGAGCGAGGGCGACCTCCGGGACCTCGCCCACGAGGGCTCCCGGGTGCGGCTCGTCAAAGGCGCCTACGCCGAGCCGGGCTCGGTGGCGTTCCAGGGCAAGCCGGAGATCGACCGCGCCTACGTGCGGGGCCTGCGGATCCTCATGGAGGGCGCCGGATACCCCATGATCGGCAGCCACGACCCGCGCGTCATCGAGATCGCGCTCGCGCTGGCGGCGAGGACCTCGCGGTCGCCCGGCTCGTACGAGTTCCAGATGCTCTACGGGATCCGCGCCGCCGAGCAGCGGCGCCTGGCGGAGGCGCACCGGATGCGCGTGTACGTCCCGTACGGGGCCGACTGGTACGGGTACTTCATGCGGCGCCTGGCCGAGCGCCCCGCCAACCTCGTGTTCTTTCTCCGTTCGTTCGTCTCTCGCTGACCAGGAGGGTCCCTGTCATGGACGCCGTGACCAACGTTCCGACGCCGGTGAACGAGCCGGTGCGCGGCTATGCCCCCGGCAGCGCCGAGCGGGCCCGGCTGGAGGCCAGGCTCGCCGAGCTGACCGCGCGGGCGCCAGTCGACCTGCCCATGACGATCGGCGGGGAGCGGCGGCTGGGCGCCGGGGCGAAGGTCGCGGTCGTCCAGCCGCACCGGCACGCCTCGGTCCTCGGGACGTTCGGCACGGCCACCGAGGACGACGCCCGGGACGCGATCGGCGCCGCGCTGAAGGCGGCCCCGGCATGGCGGGCGCTGTCCCTGGACGACCGGGCCGCGGTCTTCCTGCGGGCCGCCGACCTGCTGTCCGGCCCGTGGCGGGAGACGCTGCTGGCCGCGACCATGCTCGGGCAGTCCAAGACCGTCCAGCAGGCGGAGATCGACAGCCCGTGCGAACTGGTCGACTTCTGGCGCTTCAACGTGCACTTCGCCCGGCGGATCGTCGCCGAGCAGCCGATCAGCAGCCCCGGCGTGTGGAACCGGTCCGACCACCGTCCGCTGGAGGGGTTCGTCTACGCGATCACCCCGTTCAACTTCACCGCCATCGCCGCGAACCTGCCGACCGCGCCCGCGCTCATGGGCAACGTGGTCGTGTGGAAGCCGTCGCCGACACAGACGTACTCGGCCGTCCTGCTCATGCGGCTTCTGGAGGAGGCCGGGCTCCCGCCGGGCGTCATCAACCTGGTCACCGGTGACGGGCTCGCGGTGTCCGACGTGGCGCTGGCGCACCCGGACCTGGCCGGGATCCACTTCACCGGCTCCACCGCGACGTTCCGGCACCTGTGGAAGACGGTCGGGAACAACATCGAGAAGTTCCGGTCCTACCCGCGGCTCGTGGGCGAGACGGGCGGCAAGGACTTCATCGTCGCGCACCCGTCCGCCGACCCCGGGATCCTGAAGACCGCCCTGGTCAGGGGCGCCTTCGAGTACCAGGGGCAGAAGTGCTCGGCCGCGTCCCGCGCCTACGTCCCGCGGTCGCTCTGGGACGGCGGCCTGAAGGAGGCGCTCGCTGCCGAGGCCGACGGGCTGACCATGGGCGACGTGGCCGACCTGTCCAACTTCATGGGCGCGCTGATCGACGAGCGGGCGTTCGCGAAGAGCAAGGCGGCGATCGACCGGGCGAAGGGCGACCCGTCCGTCGAGATCGTCGCCGGCGGGACCTACGACGACTCGGTGGGCTACTTCGTCCGGCCGACCGTCCTGGTCTCCGACGACCCGGACAACGAGATCTTCCGCACCGAGTACTTCGGCCCGATCCTCGGCGTCCACGTGTACGAGGACGACCGCTACGAGGAGATGCTCGCCCAGATGGAGGCGGTGTCGGAGTACGCGCTGACCGGCGCGATCATCGCCGACGACCGGGCGGCCGTGGCCCATGCCGCCGAGGTGCTCCGCTACGCCGCCGGGAACTTCTACGTCAACGACAAGCCCACCGGGGCGGTCGTGGGGCAGCAGCCGTTCGGCGGCGCGCGCGCGTCCGGCACCAACGACAAGGCCGGGTCCGTCTTCAACCTCCTCCGGTGGACGTCGCCGCGCTCCATCAAGGAGACGTTCGTGCCGCCGACCGACTACCGCTACCCCCACATGGGCTGACCGGCGGCCCGCTCCGCAAAGCCCGGTTCACGCCCCAGCCGCGCCGGGTTCCCGACCGGTTTGCGCAAGCCCCAGGCGCCCCATAGAGTTGGGACATCGCCGCGGGGTGGAGCAGTTCGGTAGCTCGCTGGGCTCATAACCCAGAGGTCGCAGGTTCAAATCCTGCCCCCGCTACCACGCAAGAGGGCCCTGTTCTCGTCATCGAGGACCGGGCCTTTTGATCGTCCACCCCATATGGCGACTCGGTCAGTTTCGGGTCACTTTTCCCGGCAACCGGCGCCGGTCGGTCATATCCGGCTCCGCGATGGACCACGATCGGTGCATCGGACGGACCGGGAGGGCGGCTGTGAGTTGGGCGAACGGGCGGCTGTGCGGGTTCGACGTCGAGACCACCGGCGCTGATCCGGAACAGGCCAGGATCGTCTCCGCCACGGTCGTGCTGGTCGGCGCCGGACGTCCGACGCACACCTTCCGCCTGCTGGTCGACCCGGGCGTCGAGATCCCGGCCGCGTCGACCGCGGTGCACGGCATCACCAACGAGCGGGCCCGGGCCGAGGGGCGCGCGCCCGCCGACGCGTTAGCCGAGATCACGCGGCTCCTGCGCACGACGTGGGAGCGCGGCGTCCCGGTGGTGGCCTTCAACGGCTCCTACGACCTCACCGTCCTCGACCGCGAACTGGGCAGGCACCTGGGCGCCGGCGTCACCGTCACCGGCCCGGTCGTGGACCCGCACATCATCGACCGGGCGCTGGACCGCCGCCGCGGCAAGCGGACACTGGAGGAGACCTGCCGCCACTACCGGGTGCGGCTCGACGGCGCGCACGACGCCACCGAGGACGCCCTCGCCGCCGCCCGGCTCGCCTGGCGGCTCGCCCGCCACTACGTCGCACAGGTCGGCGAGCCGCCCCTGGCGGAACTGCACGACAGGCAAGTGGAATGGTCCCGGCAGTGGGCCGACTCGCTCAACCAGTACTGGCGATCACAGGGCAGGGACCACACCATCGACGGAACATGGCCGGTCCGTCCCCGCCGAGCCTGAAAGGCTGTCGGCAGAATTCGAGGACAGGGGCATCGATGGTGGGGATCTGGCGCGAAACCGCCGACGGCCTCGTGGCGTTGCAGGCCGAGCCGTTCGAGCGGGAGCGGGTCCTGCACGACAGCATCGAGCGCGGAGCGGCGATGCTCCCGCTTCCCGGCCAGCCGACGCTGGTGATCCTCGGGCGGGAGGTGCAACTCGGCCACGGATCCGCCGACCTGATCGCGGTGGAGGCCGAGACGGGACGGCCCGTGGTGATCGAGGTGAAGCTCGCCTCCAACGCCGACCGCAGGCAGGTGTTCACCCAGACGCTCGGCTACGCCTCCGCACTGTTCGGTTTGACGGCCGAGACCTTCGACCGTCTCATGCGTCCCCACCTGGCTCGACGCGGCCACGCGTCGATCTCCGAGGCGGTCGCCGCCGAGGTCGGCGACGGCTCGGCCGCCCCAGAGTCGTTCGACGCCATGATGACCGAAGCGCTGGAGGGAGGACGGATCCGCTGCGTGGTGGTCCTGGACGCCGCGCCCGCCGACCTGATCGAGCTCACCGGCTTCCTCCAGGCCGTCACCAACGACCGCCTCGACATCGACCTGGTGACCGTGACCGCCTACACCCTCCAGGGCGTCCGGGTACTGGTGCCCCAGCTGGTCGAGCCCCAGCGCGTGACGAGCCCACCGCCGCCGCCGCCGACCCGCCGGGACGCCAGGCCGATACCCGGCGCGCAGTCCTTCGCCGACGGCATCGACGGATCCGGCCCCGCGCACCGGGAACCGCTGCGGCGGCTGCTGGACTGGGCTCAGGCTCTGGAGGCCGAGGGCCTGGCCACCCTCTTCACCACCATCGGCAAGGGACGCTGGGTCCTCAATCCGCGGCTTCCCGGGCAGGAGCGGGGGCTGGTCACCATCTGGAACGACGGCGGCGCCTCACTCAGCCCGCAGCGGTCGGTCCTCCAGGCCGAGGCGCCCCGGACGCTGGCCGTCCTCGACCAGCGGCTCCCGGGCCGGATCCGGCAGAACGGCCACCTCACCTGCCCGCTCGGCGACGACGTCCTCAACCTGTTCACCGACGCCTACCGGGAGGCCGCCGCACCGCGGTAGCGCCGCCCCGCGATCTCGACACAATTTATCTGCGCAGGCAAATACTTTGGGTTGGTCGCGGGCGCCCGATCCGGATAGCGTGCGGCCATGGCGACCGACGGTCTGCGCGACCTGGAGCAGGAGGCGTGGCGTGGGTTCCTGCTGGCCCACGACCGGCTCTGGCGCGAGATGGAGGCGGGTCTCGCCCCGCTGAACGTGAGCATGGCCGAGTACAGCGTCCTGAACCTGCTGCACGAGGCCGGGCCGAACGGCATGCGCATGTCCGAGCTCGCCCAGCGCAGGCTGATGTCCAGCGGCGGGTTCACCCGCCTCGCCGACCGTCTCCAAAGCCGCGGCCTGATCGAACGGCGGCGGTCGGCCACCGACGGCCGCGGCTTCGACGCGACCCTGACGAGCAGCGGACGCGCGCTGATACGCAGGGCGCGGCGCCGGCATCACAGCGACCTGCGCGCGCACTTCTTCAGCCGGCTGGACGAGGACCACCTCCGCGGCCTCGCCGAGATCTGGTCCCTCCTCAACGCCGACCCCGAAACCGACCACGACGCGACGCCCGACGGCGGACCGGCGTCCGAGTGAACCCCTGACCGGACGACGGGGCAGCCCGCGCCAGCCGGTCGCGGACACGAGCCCGAGCACCCGTACGACTTCGTCCTTGCCCATCCCGAAGCCGGACAGCCCACGGCGCTCGTGACCTGGAGCCTGCAGCGACACCCGCTCGGCGGCGCCCCCCAGGTCCGGGTCCAGGTGAGCGCCCCGCCAGACCGGGCAGCGGCCCCGCGTCGTGATTGCGATGGTGGTCATGGCGCAGAGAACCCGGCGGAGGACGCCATGAGCCGACGCGGGGGGCTGTGCCGGACGGCCGCACGGCACCGGGCTCCTTTCAGGCGTCCGGGTGGTGCGGGAGCGGCGCCGGGGGTTGTCAGGGGCGGGTGAAGTACTGGCCTTCGGGGGTGATGCGGACTTTCAGCCCGTCGGCCGCGCCGTCGGGGATCTGCCGCAGCTGCGTGGCAGGGAGCCGCTGCCCGCGCAGTGGCATGAACCAGGCGCCCTCACCGGCGGCGTGCCCGGCGGCGACCTGCCCGCCGCCCCCGCCGCTGTCGTTGTCGGTGACGTCCAGGACCAGCAGGACTCCTCCGGCGTGCTCGCCGCTGTAGGGGACGACGATCCGGCCGCCGTCGCGGGTCTGTTGCACCCAGGCGTAGGGGATGGTGTGGGCCGAGGCGGTGACGATGACCCGGTCGAAGGGGGCCTGCCCGGGGGCGCCGTGGCTGCCGTCGCCGGTGATGACCTGGACCCGGCCGTCGAACCCGGCGCGGTCCAGCGTGGCGCGCGCCTGGGCGGCCAGGACGGGGTCGATCTCCACGCTCGTCACCGCCGCGCCGGCGTCGGCCAGGACGGCGGCGTTCCAGCCGGTGCCGGTGCCGATCTCCAGCACCTTCATGCCCGGTTCCAGGGCCAGGGCCTCCAGCATCTGCTCCATCAGCCATGGCGCGGTCGAAGAGGAGGTGGAGTAGGGGATGGCCCACCGGCCGGGACTGCCGTCCTCCACCTGGACGGTGACGGCGTCGTCGGCGTCGACGAACTGCTGCCAGCGGGCCGGATCCTCGGCGCGGTCCAGCGGCGCCAGCGGCTCACCCGCGCGGTCGCGCACCCAGATCACATCCGGGACGAACAGCCGCCGGGGGACGCGGTCTAAAAGTTTCCCGACCCGCTGCACACCCCGCACGTGACGTCCTCCTTGCCGTCCTGCCATCCGGGCACCTTGCCCGACCCGCCGCAGGCCGGGAACGAGACCTGCTTTGAGTGTTTGCCCATGGCACCAGGGTGTCCCCGCGAGCGGCCGGGCGCCAGCAGCTCACCGGTTCTGAACCGGAACGGACAGGGACTTCTTTCCCCCGCTCGTGCCGGGACGAGGGCGTCAGCCGAGCGCGCATGCGGCGCAGGCACCGGCCCGGCACCCGGCCCAGACGGTAGCGGCGGCTGCCCATGCGGGCGGTGGCTTCGCGCGGGTTGTGGGCGGCCTACACGGCCGCGGCGGGTTTGCGGGCCAGGCCGCCGTAGGCTTCGACGTCGGGGGGCGGGCCGGTGTCGGGGCGCCAGTGCGAGACCGGGACCAGGCCGGGCTCGACCAGTTCCAGCCCGGCGAAGAAGCCGCGGAGCTCCTGCAGTGAGCGCAGGTGGTACGGCTGGGTGCCGCTGTTGTTGTAGACGTCGATGGAGCCGGGCGGCTGGACGTCGGCGCCGTCCCACAAAGCCAGGTAACTGCCGGCGGGGACCTCCTGCATCATCCTGCCGACCACGTCGTGGACCTCTTCTGTGCCGGGCAGGAAGCCCAGCACGCCCATGAACAGCACGCCGATCGGCTCCTCGAAGCTCAAGTGCTCGCGAGCCTGGTCCAGGATGGGGCCGGGCATCCGCAGGTCGGCGGGGATGTAGTGGGTCCTGCCCTGCGAGGTGAGGTTGGTCAAAAGGGCGCGGGAGTGGACCAGCACCAGCGGGTCGTTGTCGACGTAGACCACCCGGGAGTCGGGCGCGGCCCGCTGGGCGACCTCGTGGGTGTTGTCGGCCGTGGGCAGCCCGGCGCCGACGTCGAGGAACTGCCGCACCCCGGCCTCGGCCGCCAGGTACCGCACGACCCGCTGCAGGAAGGACCGGCCCTGGCGGGCCAGGTCCCTGATGGGAGGGTAGGCCGCGGCGTACTGCTCGGCGGCCGTCCGGTCGGCCGGGTAGTTGTCCTTGCCGCCCAGCAGGTAGTTCCAGATCCGGGCCGCATGCGGCACGCCCCCTGCCGCGAACTCCGTCGTCCGAACAAGATCGGACTTTCCTCGCGGAACCGAGCATCCGCAGGGTCCCCGTGCGCGAATCACCTGCGTAGTCCGCGCGGGCCACTGATCGATCAAGGTCTACCTGAGAGGAGATCAGATGCGACGACGATTCGGCGCCGTCCTCGTGCTGCTGACCGCGGTGCTCGGAGGTCTGCTGACCGGAGCAGGCGCCGCCCAGGCTTCCGACCCCGTGTGCAGGCCGACGTTGACCGGCACACCCGAAGTCATCTGCACCGTCCCTGCGGATACCGACGGTCGGAGGATCGACTTCATCCAATGGACGAGGGACGGTGCCTCCCTTCCCCAGTTCGACGACATCCGGCAGATCCTGGTGGGTTGCACACCCGGCCAGACGTTCGTGATCGGGGTGACGATCGGCTTCATCGACGACGTCGAGCAGAGCACGGGAAGCGATCGGGTCAGGTGCCCGGGCAGCACGGCGCCGCCCCCGGAGATCACCGCGTTCAGCTGTGACCAGGCCGGCTCGGAGTACTACCGCCACTTCGACTGCTATCTGTCCTGGACCGGCGGCACCGACCCGACCCAGGTCCAGATCAGCTCGAACACCAACATGGGCCGCCGGACCAACCACTACGACCAGGACTACGTCACCTTCCAGGGCACCTGCCGAGGCGTCAACAACCCCTACGTCTCGGTAACCGTCTTCGACGCCGTCGGCCGCCGCGCCGACGCCTCCCTGTCCGCCTTCTGCTGACCGAACACCGGCCCCGCCTCCGTCCCCACTGCCGGAGGCGGGGCACTCCACGCCGCTCCGCCAGGTCCGGACGGCTTTACGCGGCCTCGCTGTCATCCCGGGAGATTCTGATCGGACCTCGCTGACCTGCACTGATACCCGGCAGGTTCCGGTTCGTACGGTCCTGACCGCGTTGCGGGTGTGGAGGTGGTCGATGCCGACCGGAGGATCCGATCCGGGCCCTCACCCTGATATCCGCCGCCGTCGCCTTCATCGACCCGGGCCCCCGGCCTGGGCGACGCTCGTCATCGGCGCACCGGCTGACCCGCGTGCGCGACGCCGACCGGATGTGGAGGTGGCCTCCGGCCGGCCCGTCGAGTTCAGCGGCCATCTGGTGACACGCGAGGGTCTCTACGCCGGACTGATCGCGATTCAGGCGGGAGCATTCGCATGACCTCGACCTCCCACACCCATGAGCACGGCCACTCAGCCCCGCGATCGGGCGCCTCTCACCGCATTGCCTGGCGGCACGTCGGCCACGGCGCTGGCCCGCGCTTGTCTTGGCCAGACTGGCACCCACCAGGGCGGACGGGTTGTGACACAAGCACTTATGTTTCTGCTCCCTGACCCAGTTCATCGGTGTGAGCGGTGAGTTCGCGCGGCCGACCTGGTCTGTCCTGGTATGACTCGAATCATCGCCGACATCTCGGTCTCCGTCGACGGTCTCGTCACCGGGCCCGACCCCGATCCCGACAACGGTCTGGGCACCGGCGGCGAGGCCCTGCACACCTGGGCGTTCTCTGACGACCCTGACGACCGCCGGATCCTGCGCGAGGCGACCGCGGGCTCGGGCGCCGTCGTCCTTGGCCGCCGGCTCTTCGACGTGGTCGACGGGCCGAAGGGCTGGAACGACGACTCCGGCTACGGCGCCCGCGAGGTCGGCAAGCCCGCGTTCGTCGTCGTGACGAGCTCGCCGCCGAAGTCGTTGCGGCTCACCGGCCTGGACTGGACGTTCGTCACCACCGGCCTGGCCGACGCCGTCACCGCCGCGCGCGAGCGCGCGGAGGCGGCATCGGCCGGGAGCGGCAAGGACCTCGACGTCGTCCTCATGGGCGGCGGCCTCACGATCGGCTCGGCGCTCAACGCCGGGCTGATCGATGTGCTGAGCTTGCACATCGCGCCCGTCGTCCTGGGCACCGGGACGCCGCTGTTCACCGGCGAAGCGCCGCACACGCTGGTGCAGCGGAGTGTGACCTCGACGTCGACCGCGACGCACCTGATCTACGACGTCGTCACCTGACAATGTCATAGCGGAACTCTGCATCGGGCGATCAACGGGTGTCCCGCCGGGCGCCGTCATCCATGTTCATCACCACCCCCCGGGTCGGGACTGCACCTGCGGCTCCTCCGCCTGTCGTTGAACCCCTTCGACACGGTCCCCTTCTCACGCCCACAACCGTCGCTCAGAGCAACGCACAAACGTTGCTGCTTCTCGCGGTTGCAGCCAGCGGGGACGGCTGCTCGGCCCCGGGGTCGCGCTTTTGTGGTTCGCAGGGCGGCTGGCAGCCGTGGTGCGAGCCGCACCAGGCGTGTGTGGGCACGATCTGGGCCTGGGAGCGCTCCCAGGCCTCGATCACCAGTACGGCCAGCGGGCTGGTGTGGACGTCGCCGTGCGCCGTCCACCGCGACATCGGGCACGGCGTGAGGGAGCCAAAGGCCAGGACCACCGTGTTGTCCCGCCCGCAGCGGCCGGATGACTCGCCCGGGTCGTGGCCGTCTGCGGGGGCGGCGCGGCCGAACGGCCGGACCCGGTCCGAGCCGATGTGCTGCACACCCATCGCGGTCAGCATGGCGCGGGAAGGCGGGCCCTGCGGCCATGGCCGCAGGGCCCGAGAGGTGCTGCGGGCGGGTTTGGTCAGCAGATGACGTGCACCGCGTCGGTCTTGTTGCGCACCGACGGCCCGAGGTTGAACATCTCGCCGGGGGCGGCGGAGACCAGGTGCTCCCAGGCGCGGCCGTTCCAGTTGGCCAGGTTCACCTTGTGGCGGGTGCGGTTGCGGATGGACTCGGCCCGGTCACCCAGGCCCTGGAGGCCGATGTTGTCGAACCAGCAGCCGTCGGCCTTGGCATAGAAGCGGCGGTTTCCTCCCCTGTCGTCGTACAGGCAGACGGATCCCGGCGGGCACTCCCAGGAGGCGAGCGCGCCCGCTTGCGTCGGCGCAGCAGCGGCGTGCGCCAGCGCGGGGATCGCCATCGAGGTGACCGTTGCGGCCATGGCCGCGACCATCGTGCGTTCCAGTCGGTGCATGTCGATGCTCCTGTTCATCTCGATTGACCTCTTCGCGGGAGAGGCCGACTTCGAGATGTTCAGCGGTGCCGCCCTCATCTCCGCTGGGATCGACTCTGGCTGTCCGCGCCGCCCACTTCTATGACACACAGTGAAGAATGTTCAACCGAGTGTGCCCATTTGGGTGGCTGTGAAGGGTAGTCGACCGGCGAGCGCTGGAGGTGCCGGGTGTCGTGTGCGAGCCGAGGTCGCGCGCCCGGGACGCCGCTGGACTGGTCAATAGATGATCACGTCCTGGGGCTGCCCGAAGTCGCTGTTTGCCCGGAGTATCTGCTTTGGGAGGTCTGAGTCCTGGTCGTGGCGAGGTCTCCTCCATGAGCTCGTCCTGTCAGGAGGCGACCAGAGCGGGCGAACCGACGGGATCGCCTGATCGGCCGGAGCGCTGATCGCTCATGTGCGTGACAGCTACGCGTTATCACGTACATGAGCGTGATCTTGTCCGGGTGAGCGACGGGACCGTCCTCGCTGGTTCAGGTAGGGCTACTCGCCCTCACCGCTCGCCAGGCATGCTGGCTCGCACTCTTGGGCGAGATGTAGATCCCGTCGCCGACCGGGTGCCGCCTGGCGTGAGGACGTCCGGCGGGGCGGTGCACCGCGCAGGAGCATCGGCGACCAAGCGGCGGCCGTTGTAGCCGAATCTGCCCAAATCCCTCGCACTGTGGTGGCGCCGGGGATCGCCGCACCGGTACCCGGAAGCCGAGGGCCTGGTCATGCCGGTCTCGGGACGGTACCGGGCATCGACCCCGAAGATCCGCACATAGGTGATGGAGGGGTTCTTCTCCAGAGACCTCTGGGCAGCGCGCGAAGCGGGCGTCGAGGGCCCGCCCTCGGATGTAGCCGGTGTCGTAGTCAGTGCGGTGCAGGCTGGGCGGGGCGGATCGAGCTGTCCATGTCCGTGCCGCGGGGAGTGGTCTAGTGGCCTGCCTCTATCTTTTCCCTTGTGCGGATTCTTGTTGCGGGCGGGCTGGACGTCTGTGGTGTGCTCGCCTTCGTCGCCATCGGACGGG
This sequence comes from Actinomadura graeca, assembly GCF_019175365.1. NCBI lineage: Bacteria > Bacillati > Actinomycetota > Actinomycetes > Streptosporangiales > Thermomonosporaceae > Actinomadura > Actinomadura graeca. The sequence goes on from NZ_CP059572.1 coordinate 6,787,292, forward strand.
CCTCGCATGACGAGGCCGGGAGCGTGACGGGGTTCGCGAGCACGGCGTGGCCGTTCCTGGTGGGGCTCGCGGTGGGGTGGGGCGCGGTCAGGGCCTGGCGGCGGCCGGACGCGGTGGTGCCCTCGGGCGTCGGGGTCTGGCTGGTGACCGTGGCCGCGGGGATGGTGCTGCGGGTGGTGTCCGGGCAGGGGACGGCGTTCGCGTTCGTGCTGGTCGCCCTGGCCTTCCTCGCCCTGGTGCTCCTCGGGTGGCGGTTCGCGGCCGGGCGGATCGCGGGTTCCCGCGGCCGGCCCTAGCGCGGTGGGAGCACGCGCCCCGTGTTGATCTGCGCCCGGTGGTGTAGCCGGGAAGCCTCCCTGGCCATGACGACGGGACCGGCGTCCCCCTCGGACGATGGTCGGCGTCATGACCCGCCGTCGGGAGGAAACCGATCATGTACGTCGCCTCGTCCGCCAACCGCAGGCTCGCCGCGGCGGGACTGGCGGTCGCCGCCGCGGCCATCCCCGTGCAGATCGCCGGGGGCATGGACTACCCGGTGGTCCCGCCCGGGCTGGTGATCCTCGCGGCCGGTGCGCTGGTCGCCCTGCTCGCGCGCCCGCGATGGGCGCTCATCGTGCCGGCGGTGATCGCGGTCTTCCTGTCGTTCGGCGCGGTCGTCACCGACAACGCGCGGGACGCCCTGGGAGACCCCGGGGACGTCCTGGCCTTCGCCGGGACGGTCGTCCAGTGCGCCGGCCTGGTGACGGGCCTGGTCTTCTGCGCCCTGTCCCTGGCCGAGCGCGCCCCGGCGACCCCGCGCTAGTGACCGGCGGGGCCGGACGCGTTGGCGCGGTCGACCTCGGCCATGTGCTCCTCGGCCCAGGTCCGGACGCCCGCGAGCACGACTTCGAGTGACAGGCCCAGGTCGGTGAGCCGGTAGTGCACGTGCGGCGGGACGGTCGGCTCCACGCGGCGGGCGACCAGGCCGTCCCGCGCCAGGCTCTGCAGGGTCGAGGACAGCATCTTCTGCGAGACCCCCGGCATCCGCCGCCGGAGCTCGGAGAAGCGCAGCTCGTGCGGTGCGGCCTCGGCGAGGACCTTGACGGCCATGGAGGTCCACTTGGTGCCGATCCGGTCCAGCAGCTTGCGGGTCGGGCACTGCGGGTCGAAGAGGTCGCCCTTCGCCGCGGGCCGCCGTGAGGAGGTCACCCGGAGCTCACCACCTGTCGGGAAAGTGCCGTCTTGGACATGCAGCGGGGATTACTTATCGTCATCATGTCACCAATGGTTACCACCCGGGAGGGGCCATGCCCGGCACCGTCTCCGTGCCCGCCACGCGCCGGGTCGCGGCCAACGGCATCGAGATCAACGTGGCGGTCGCCGGGGAGGGGCCCGCCGTCCTGCTGCTGCACGGCTTCCCGCACACCTGGCGGCTGTGGACGGAGGTCGCCGCCGGCCTCGGCGGGTTTCGCGTCATCGCCCCGGATCTGCGGGGGACGGGCGGCACCACCCGGGCGCGGGACGGGTACGACGCCGGGACCCTCGCGGCCGACGCCGAGGCACTCCTCGACGCACTCGGGGAGCCCACTGCGGCCGTCGCCGGCATCGACGCCGGGGCCCTTCCCGCGTTCCTGCTCGCGTTGCGGCGGCCCGGCCGCGTGCGGCGGCTCGTCCTGATGGAGTCGCTGCTGGGGCTGCCCGGCGCGGAGGACCCGCCCGGCGCCGGTCCGCCGTGGTGGTTCGGCTTCCACGCGGTCCCGGGCCTCGCCGAGACGGTCCTGGCCGGGCACGAGGCCGAGTACGTCGACTGGTTCCTGCGCACGGGCACGCACGGCCGCGGCGTGCCACGTCCTATCCGGGACGCCTTCGTCGGCGCCTACACCGGCGTCGAGTCCCTTCGCTGCGCCTTCTCCCACTACCGTGCCCTTCCTGTCAGCGCGCGGCAGATCCGGGACGCCGCGGCCTCGCATCGGCTGACCGTGCCCACGATGGCCATCGGCGCCCATCCCGTCGGGGACGCCCTCGAACGGCGGCTGCGTCCCGTCGCCGACGACCTCACCGGCCACGTCATCGAGGATTGCGGCCACATCGTCCCCCTGGACCGCCCTGACGCCCTGCTCGGGCTGATGGCGCCGTTCCTCGGCGCGGACCGGGACGCGTGACCGGCTAGGGCCGGTCGGGGGTGAAGATCTCCGCGGTGCGGGTCAGCTCCACCGCGGCCGCGTCGGCGGTGGCCAGGGGCCCGAAGGCGATGCCGCCCGCCGCGAGCACGCGCCCGTCGGCGAGCGCGACGGCCGCGAAGTCCCAGCGGCCGACGCCCAGCCCGCCGGTGACGCTCCAGTCGCGCGTGGCCGGGTCGTAGAGGAACGTCGCCCGGTAGCCGACGTCCACGCAGCCGGTGTCGGTGCCGCCCGCCACCAGGATCTTGCCGGACGGCAGCGGGACGGCGCGGTGGAAGCTCAGCGCCCACGGCATGTCCGCGGACGCGCTCCACCGCCCGGTCGCGGGGTCGTAGCGCTCGGTCGAGGACAGGCTGTAGGGGCTGTAGGCCCAGTTCTGGAAGATGCCCTGCCCGCCGCCGGTCAGCAGCACCGAGCCGTCCGGCAGCGGCGCGGCGGCCGCGCTGATCCGCGGCGTGACCAGGTTGCCCGTCGGCCGCCACGTCCCGCTCGCGGGGTCGTAGGTCTCGCAGTGGGCGGTGCCCGCGGCGTCGTCCCTGGTGACGATCACCATGCCCCCGGCGGCCAGGACCCGGCCGTCGGGCAGCGGCACGGCGGGGTGCCCGGTCCGGGCGCCGTTCATCGGACCGGTCGCGGACCAGGTGCCGGTGCCCGGGTCGAACAGCTCGGCCGAGTCCAGCGTCCGGTACGACTCCTCGTCGCGGACGGACGTCCCTCCCGCGGCGAGCACCCGGCCGTCCGGCAGCAGCGTCGCGGAATGGAGGTAGCGGGCCTGGACCATGCTCCCGGTCGGCGTCCACGTCCTCGTCCCCGGGTCGTAGATCTCGGCCGTGGCGAGTTCGCCCGGCGGCGTCGAGAACGGCCCGCCGATCCCGCCCGCGGCCAGGACGCGCCCGTCGGCGAGGCGGGTGAGCGTGTGCAGCCTGCGGGTCGCGGTCAGGGCGCCGGTCGCCGTCCAGGCGTTGGCGGCCGGGTCGTACACCGATGCCCCGCCGTAGGCGTCGCGCCGCGCGTTCTCACCACCGGCCAGCAGCACCGTGCCGTCGCCCAGCAGCACCGCCGTGTTCGTGGCCAGCCACGTGGGCTCCGCCAGCCCGCCCGCCGCCGACCAGCGTCCCGGGGCCGCGCCCGCCGCGGCGTCCCGCACCGTCCCCGCAGCCCCTGTGATCATGATCGAGCCCCCCGGATGGATCTGACCTGGTCGCCGGCCGTACCCCACGCGCTTCCCCACGACCCGAGTCTCGGCCACCGGACGATCCGAGCGACATCGCGAACACAGAGAGTTGACGCCGCGGCCAGCATGTTCTCACCGTTCTGTGCACAGAGCGTGACGCCAGGCCACGCGAGAAGTCCGCGACGCCCCGCCCTGAGCACAGGGCCACGCCCCGTCGCCGGGGTGGGCTCGTCCTTGATCGTTGGTATTAATGGGGATTTGTGGACACCATGGCGGTGAGGTTCTGAGAGGTCGACGATGCCGTCTGCTGCGAACACGCTGCTCCGACTGGGCGCCCGCCTGGGCTCCACGGCCCAGAACGCCCTTGAGGTCGCCCGGTTCGGGGGCTTCGACACCGATGAGGACGCGTCGCCGTACGAGGTCGTGAGCGAGCGGCGGGTGCACCGGCTGCGGCACTACTTCCCCGGCGAGGGCGGCGGGCCCGTGATGCTGCTCGTCCCGCCGCTGATGATGACCGCGGAGGTGTACGACATCTCGTCGCGGGTCAGCGCGGTGGCGACGCTGCGGCGGCTCGGGATCGACCCGTGGGTGGTGGACTTCGGCGCGCCGGAGCGCGAGCCCGGCGGGCTGGAACGGACGATCACCGACCACGTGCTGGCGGTGGACGACGCGGTCGACCGGATCCGGGACATCACCGGACGGGACGTCCACCTCGCCGGATACTCGCAGGGCGGGATGTTCGTCTACCAGGCGGCCGCGTACCGGCGGGCCGAGGGCATAGCGTCGGTGGTGACGTTCGGCAGCCCGTCAGACACGAGCGTGGGCCTGCCGTTCGGGTTGCCGGGCCGGCTCGCGGCCGAGGGCGCCGAGCGGATCCCCGACTGGCTCCTCGGGGCCTTCGCGGTGCCCGGATGGGTCACGCGGACGGGGTTCCAGCTGCTCAGCCCGGTGAAGTCGGTGCGCTCGCGGGTCGATTTCATTCTCCAGCTGCACGACCGGGAGCGGCTCGCGTCGCGTGAGCGGCAGCGGCGCTTCCTGGAGCGGGAGGGCTGGGTGTCGTGGCCGGGCCCGGCGCTGGCCGAGTTCGTCCGCCAGTTCGTCCAGCACAACCGGATGCTCACGGGCGGGTTCGTCATCGGCGACCGGCTGGTGACACTGGCCGACATCACCTGCCCCGTGCTTACGTTCGTCGGGGAGGTGGACGAGATCGCGCCGCCGCCGATGGTCCGCGGCATCCGCCGCGCCGCGCCGCGCGCGCCGGTGTACGAGGCGTCGCTGCGCGCCGGGCACTTCGGGCTGGTGGTCGGCGGTCTCGCGATCGGGCGGACGTGGCCGGCGGTGGCCGGGTGGGCGCGCTGGCGGGAGGACGGGGGCGCGCTGCCGGAGATCGTCACGCCCGTCAGCGGCGACGAGGAGGCCACGCCCGCCGGGCTGCCCGGCGGGCCGGCGGGATACGGGCTGCGGCTCGCGGCGGGCGCGGGCGCCGACGCGGCCCGTCAGGCGTTCACGGCGGCGGCGCGGACGGTGCGCGGGACGCGGCGGCTCGCCGGGGAGGCCGCCCAGAACCTGCCGCGGCTCACCCGGCTGGAGCGGATCGGGCCCGACACGCGCATGTCGCTGGGCCTGCTGCTCGACGAGCAGGCCGCGCGCAGGCCGGATGAGGTGTTCTTCCTCTACCAGGGCCGGGCGCACCGGCACGAGGCCGCCAAGACCCGCGTCGACGCGATCGTCCGCGGGCTGATCGACATCGGCGTCCGGCAGGGCGAGCCGGTGGGCGTGCTGATGGACACCCGCCCGACGGCGCTCGCCCTGGTCGCGGCGCTGAGCCGGCTCGGCGCCGTCGCGGTGCTGCTGCGGCCGGACGGCGACACGGCCGCGGAGGCGCGGCTGGGGCAGGTCACGCGCGTGATCGCCGACCCCGGGCACGCCGGGCGCGCCGCCGGGCTGGACGGCGTCCGGGCGTACCTGCTGGGCGGGCGCGGCACGGGCGACCGGGGCGCGCTGCCGGACATGGAGCTGATCGATCCCGCGCGGGTGACGCTCCCCGGCTGGTACCGGCCCAATCCGGGAAGGGCCGACGACCTGGCCTTCGTGGTGTTCACCGGGGACGGCGAGCACCTGCGCGCCGGGCGCGTCACCAACCGCCGGTGGGCGCTGTCGGCGTTCGGCACCGCCTCGTCGGCGGCGCTGTCCCCGGCGGACACGGTGTTCAGCCTCACCCCGATCCAGCATCCCTCCGCGCTGCTGATGAGCCTCGGCGGCGCCGTCGCGGGCGGCGCGCGGCTGGCCCTGGCCAGCGCCTACGACCCGGAGACGTTCTGGGACGAGGCGCGCCGCTACGGGGTGACCGTCGCGTCCTACACCTGGACGCTGCTCCGCGATCTCGTCAACGCGCCGCCGCACCCGGGGGAGCGGCACCATCCCGTCCGGCTGTTCATCGGCTCGGGCATGCCGCGCGGGCTCTGGCGGCGGGTCGAGGAGCGGTTCGCGCCCGCGCGGGTGCTGGAGTTCTACGCCTCCACCGAGGGCGGGACGATCCTGGTGAACCTGAGCGGGAAGAAGCCCGGATCGCTCGGCCGCCCGATGCCGGGCGGCGCGCCCGTCAGGCTCGCCCGCTACGACCTGGAGGGCGGCCGCCTCGCCGAGGGGGCGGACGGCTTCGCGGTCGAGTGCGCGCCCGGCGAGATCGGGATGCTGCTGGCACGCGTCCGGCCTTCGGCCCCGGGCGCGGCGCCGTCCGGGTCGCGTCCGATGCGGGGCGTGTTCGCGCCCGGGGACGCCTGGACGGCCACCGGGGACCTGTTCCGCCGCGACGCCGACGGCGACTTCTGGCTGGTCGGACGGGACGCCGAGCTGATCCGGACGGCGGAGGGCATCGTCCCGCCCGGCCCGATCAGGGACGCGCTGGGCGACCTGCCCTGCGTCGACTCCGTCGCCGTGTACGGCATCCCGGACGGCGACACCGAGCTGGCGGCGGCCGCGGTCACCCTGCGCGCCCCCCTGGCCGGGCAGGTGGCCGCGGCCGAGCGGGAGGCGCTCAAGCCGGTCGACCTGTCCGAGGCGCTGCTGCGGGTGGAGCCCGCGCTGCGTCCCGCGATCGTCCGGGTCGTGGACGAGATCCCCGTCACGGCCGGGTGGCGGCCGCAGACGGCGCGGCTGCGCGAGGAGGGCGTCCCCGCAGGCGGGGACGGGCGCACCTACGTCCGGGACGGGACGGGCGCCTACCGCCCGGCGCCCCCGGCCGGGGGGACGCGCGGATAGCCCTGGACTCCCGGTCATCCGCTGCGTTACAAGAAAGCGACAGAAATCGCTCATTTGTTGCACGGCCGGAGGGTCCATGACGAGCGTCCTCGCGCCACCGCCGGAGGGCAGCGGGCTGAAAGCCGTCCCCGGCGTGCCCGGCATCCCCTACATCGGCAACACGCTGCAGGTGATGCGGCACCCGTTCGACTACGCCCGCAAGCGCTACGACGAGTACGGCGCGGTCGCCTGGGGATGGCTGCTCGGCCAGCGGACGGTCACGGTGCAGGGCCCGGAGGCCGCCGAGGTCGTGCTGGTCAACCGGGACAAGGCGTTCGCCAACGGCCCGGCCTGGAGCTACTTCATCGGCCCGTTCTTCTACCGCGGCATCATGCTGCTGGACTTCGACGAGCACCTGCACCACCGCCGCATCATGCAGCAGGCGTTCACCAGGGCGCGGCTCCGCTCCTACCTGGACGCGATGGCGCCCGGCATCGTCACGGGCCTGGACGCGTGGCGGCCCGGAGCCGGCTTCAAGGTCTACGACCACGTCAAGCAGCTCACCCTGGACCTCGCCACCGACGTGTTCATGGGCGTCGGGCTGAGCAGGGCCGAGCGCGACCGCGTCAACGGCGCCTTCGTCGACGCCGTCCGGGCGGGCACCGCGTACGTGCGCTTCCCGGTCCCGGGGCTGCGCTGGCACCGCGGGCTGCGGGCACGCAAAGTGCTGGAGGGGTTCTTCCGCGACCAGGTGCCCGCCAAGCGCCGCGACGGCGGCGACGACCTGTTCGCCGCGCTCTGCGAGGCCGAGACCGACGACGGCCACCGCTTCACCGACGAGGACGTCGTCAACCACATGATCTTCGCGCTGATGGCGGCGCACGACACCACGACGATCACGCTGACGACGATGGCGTACCACCTGGCCAGGCATCCCGAATGGCAGGAGCGGCTGCGCGAGGAGTCCCTGGCGCTCGGGACGGCCTCGCCCACCGACGCCGAGCTGGACTCCCTCACCGGCGCGGACATGGTGATGAAGGAGTCGCTGCGGCTGGTCGCGCCCGTCCCGGCACTGCCCCGCAAGGTCGTCAAGGACACCTCGATCCTCGGCTTCCACATCCCCGAGGGCGCGACCGTGGTCGTCCCGACGCTCACCAACCACCACATGGCCGACTGGTGGCCGGACCCGGAGCGGTTCGACCCCGGCCGGTTCGGGCCCGATCGCCGCGAGGACAGGATCCACAAGTACGCGTGGTCGCCGTTCGGCGGCGGCGCGCACAAGTGCATCGGCCTGTACTTCGCGGGCATGCAGGTGAAGGCGATCTTGCACCAGATGCTGGTGCGCTATCGCTGGAGCGTGCCGGAACGGTACGAATGGCCCCTGGACACCACGTCCCTGCCGTCGCCGAAGGACGGGCTGCCCGTCCGGCTCGACCGCTGCGAGACCGCGTGAGCACGGTCGCCGCCATCGGGGTCAAACCGGCCGGGTCCGGACAATGGTGGTCGTACGGGGGGTGACTGCCCGCATCCGGTCGTGAGCATTGCGGGGAGGTGGGGTGTCTTGTCTTCTTGTCTGCGACCGTCACCCTTCCCCCGCTTCAGGAGTCCGGATGACCAGTGGTCCCGTCAGCCGCCGCACCGCACTGGTGACCGGCGCGGCAGCCGCGCTGTCGCTGCCTCTCGCCCGCCCGGCGGCAGCGGCCGCCCCCACCTGGCGGAACGTTCCGCTGCCCGAGCCCGCGTCGCCGCGGACGCTGGAGGCGCTCGCCGCGACAGGCCCGCGCGACATCTGGCTGCTCGGGGCGGAGGCAGGGCTCGCAGGGGCGCTCCTTCTGCGCTGGCGGGGGCACGGCTGGACGCGGTCCATGCTGCCGGCCCAGTTCGGTGTCGGCGGGAACCTGTTCGCCGCCTCCAGCCCCCGCAACGCCTGGACGTTACGGAACGACTGGGGGCGGGCCTCCCACTGGGACGGGAGGCAGTGGACGGAGGTGGAGCGCCCGGCCCTGCGTGCCGGTGATGCCCTGTCGGCCGCGCCCGGCACGACGGCGTGGGCGGTCATGGAGAACTACAAGGTGCCCGACTACCCCGTCCTGCGCTGGGAGAACGGGGCCTGGGTCCGGCAGACCCTGCCGCTGGACCGTACGGACGAGCCCAGGCGCGTCTACGTGGGCTCGTCCCGCGATATCTGGGTGACGGTGCGCACCAGGGACGTCGTGCCGTACAACCTCCACTGGGACGGCCGGGACTGGACGAAGGTCACGACCGTCTCGCCGCACGGCTCGGCCCAGGAACTCATCGAGGTGCTTCCCGTCGGGCGCCGCCTCGCGTGGGCGTACCGCCGCGGTAGCGCCGTCCCCAACGGGCGGACGCTGCTCCGCTGGACCGGCGGCGACTGGGAGGACATCCCGACCCCCGAGTGGATCGACTATGACCCGCGCCTGGCCTCGGATGGGCGGGGAGGCGTCTGGCTCGGTACCGGCAACGGGGTCGGCCGATCCCAGTACGTGAACTACAACGGCGGCGAGTGGACCACCGCGGAAGGCCCGGAACGGAACGCCCAGGACCGGGTGTACGTCGGCGCGATGCGCAACGTGCCCGGCACCCGGACGATCCTGTCCATCGTGCAGACCGGGGGAGTGTCGTTCGTCGAGCGCCTGGGGTGACCCTCAGAGGCCCGCGGTGACGTGTTCGGCGATGGCCAGGGACGACGTCGCCGCGGGCGACGGGGCGTTGCGCAGCGTGGTGACCGGGCCCCGGCGGCCGATGCGGAAGTCGTCCACGAGGGAGCCGTCGGGGTCCACCGCCTGCGCGCGGACGCCCGCGGGGGCGGGGACGACGTCCGCCGCCGTCAGCTCCGGGACGAACGACCTGGCCTCGGCGACGAACGCGCGGCGGACGGCCGAGCCGTACACCTCCCGGACGCCGGTGCGCCAGTGGCGGCGGGCCAGGTGGCGGAAGCCGGGCCACCGGAGGGTCTCCCAGAGGTCCGCCGCGCGGACGTCGCGCCGCCGGTAGCCCTCCCGCGCCAGGGCGAGGACGGCGTTCGGGCCGATGTCCACACCGCCGTCGACGCGGCGCGTGAAGTGCACGCCGAGGAAGGGGTAGCGCGGGTCGGGCACCGGGTAGATGAGGCCGCGGACCAGGTCCGTCCGGGCGGGGACCAGGCGGTGGTACTCGCCGCGGAACGGGATGATCGCGGGGGCGGGGGAGTCGCCCGCCATGCGGGCGACGCGGTCGGAGTGCAGGCCCGCGCACACCACGAGGCGGTCGAAGACGAGCTCCTCGGCGCGGGAGGCGACGGTGACCGCCTCGCCCCTGCGGCCCAGCCGGACGACCTCGAATCCGAGGCGAACCTCGCCGCCGCCCTTGACGACGTCGTCGGCGAACGCGCGGGCGACCGCCGGGAAGTCGACGATCGCCGTGGTCGGGGAGTGCAGGGCGGCGACCCCGGCTGCGTGCGGCTCGATCTCGCGCAGCTCGGCGGCGCCCAGCCGCCGCAGTCCCGGTACCCCGTTGGCCGTCGCGCGGCGCTCGATCTCTTCCAGCGGGCCCGTCTCGGCGGCGTTCCGGGCGACGACGATCTTGCCGCACTCCTCGTAGGGGAGGTTCCGGTCCGCACAGTATTCCTTGAGGAGTCCGATCCCGCGGCGGCACAGCGTCGCCTTCAGCGAGCCCGGCGCGTAGTACAGGCCCGCGTGCGCGACGCCGCTGTTGTGCCCCGTCTGGTGGGCCGCGACGCGGTCCTCCTTGTCCAGGACCGTCACCCTCACGTCCGGGCGCGTCTCGGTCAGCCGGCGCGCGATGGCCAGCCCGAGGATGCCCGCGCCGACCACGCCGATCCTTGTCTCCGCCACACCCCGCACCCTACGGGGAGATCAGCTCCCGAGGCGCTTGCGGCCCTGGGCGCGCACCCTCTTGCGCTGGGACGGGTCCAGCATCATGTAGGCGACGACGGGCAGGGCGACGACGCCCAGGACGATGAGCAGGGCGATCAGCGGGCCGAGGATCTTGAGGGCGATGAGCGAGACCACCACACCGCCGACGACGTAGACGACTTTCTTTCCCATCCCTGCACCTCCGAGGCTCTACCGGGAGAACGGCCGCCGCGTGGTCGTGGTTCCGGGACCGTCCGTCATCCACGATATATCGCGTGCGCGGGAACCGTCAGATGCGCAGGGAGAGCTGGCCGCCGCCCAGGGTGCGCAGGACGTCGGCGTGCAGCTTGCCGTTGGTGCACACGACGCTGCCGCCGTCCGGGCCCGGGACGCCGGACAGGTCGGTGAACATCCCGCCGGCCTCCTCCACGATGACCTGGAGCGCCGCGAGGTCCCACAGGGACACCTCGGGCTCGGTGGAGATGTCGATGGCGCCCTCGGCGACCATCATGTGCGACCAGAAGTCGCCGTACGCGCGCGTCCGCCACACCTCGCGGGTGAGGTCCAGGAACCGGTCGAGGCGGCCCTGCTCCTCCCAGCCGCTCAGGCTGGAGAACGACATCGACGCGTCCGAGAGGTCCGAGACGGCCGAGACGTTCATCCTGGTCGCGCGGGTCAGGCTGCGGCCCGTCCAGGAGCCGCCGCCGCGCGCCGCCCACCAGCGGCGGTTCAGGGCGGGCGCCGACACGATGCCCACGACGATCTGGTCGTTCTCCATCAGCGCGATGAGCGTCGCCCAGACGGGCACGCCGCGGACGAAGTTCTTCGTGGCGTCGATCGGGTCGATGATCCAGCAGCGGTTGCCGTAGCCCGTCTTGCCGTACTCCTCGCCCACCACCGCGTCGCGGGGGCGGGCCCGCTTCAGCGTGCCGCGGATCTGCTCCTCCACGCTGCGGTCGGCGTCGCTGACCGGCGTCAGGTCCGGCTTGGTCTCGATCTGGAGATCGAGCGCGCGGAAACGCCTGGTCGTGATGTCGTCGGCCCCGTCCGCCAGTACGTGCGCGAGACGCAGGTCATCGGAATAGCCCGCCACGGCGTGCAACGCTACCCTGATCACGCGGGGCGCCGACACACTTACCCATGCGGTTCCGGCTTTTCGGTCGTCCCGGTAGGGCGCGCCGAGGGCGTTGCGGACCGTTCCCGGGGCGGTGAGATGGCAGCATGGAGCCCATGGCGCACGACCTTCCCGGGTGGGTGGCCGAGCTGACCGACCCACGCCGGGCCCAGACGCTCGACGAGCTCGCCGACCGCCTCGTCCCCCTGGCCGAGCACGCCATCGATGTGTCCCGTCGATTGCAGGCGCAACTCAACGAGCTCAACGACCCGTTCAAACGCGAGGCCCTCTACGGGCGGGTGGAACGGCTGAAGGCCCGTGCGGGCGAGGCCCTGGAGGAGATCACGGCGGAGATCGCCGCCTCGGGGGAGGAGCGCATCGAGCGGGTGTGGGCCGACTGGGCCGAGCGCGCCGGGCCGGGCGACCGCGGGGCCCGCGAGCGGGAGCTGCGGCGGCGGCTCGACAGCGACATCGTCCCCGCCCTGTCCAAGCAGCAGCAGGACGTGGCGGAGCGGGTCGCCGCGCGGACGTCGGCGGCGCTGGAGGAGGCGACGCAGACGCTGCTGACCCGCGTCGAGGAACTGGCGAAGGCCGTGACGGACCTGATCCACGAGGTGCTGCCGCTCGCCCGCGAGGGCCTGTCCCTGGCCAGCCGCATCTCCACGCTGTCGAGCCACGCCCGGAAGGCCGGCCGGGGCCCGATCCCCGGCGAGCTGAAGGACGCGGGGGCCGAGACGGCGCGCGCGTTCGACGAGGCGGTCGCCCGGCTGGAGCTGGAGTGGGCCGCGCTCGGTGCCCGCTCGGCGAGCGTCCGGGCGGCTCTGCGGGGGGCGGAGGAGAGCGCGTTCAGCCAGGTCACCGAGGAGATGACGCGGTGCGTGGAGGAGCTGGCCCCCGAGCACGTCAAGGCGCTGAACGAGGCCGAGGCCCGGGCCCGCACGCTGTTCGAGGAGCCCGCCGGCGGCTGACGGTCAGACCGCCTGCGGGAAGCTGAACAGGCGGCCGGGGTCGTAGGCCGCCTTCGCCTTCGCGAGCCGTTCCAGGTTGGCGCCGTAGTAGGCGCGCGCCCAGCCCTTCAGCGAGCCGTCGACGTAGTTCACGTAGGCGGTGCCGCCGAGGTAGGGCTCCATCGCCTGGTGCGTCCCGTCCAGCCAGGCCGCGTCGGGGGCGAGGTACTGGACGCAGAACAGCGCGGCCCGGTGCGGGAACGCCGTGTCGCCGGGGCGCACCCGCCCGATGGCGCCGCCCATCGCGTCCATCAGCACGGACCGGTCGGCGACGCCGTTCCCCTGCTCGAAGCGCCGCAGCAGCGCGCCGATCGCGGCGTCCGGCAGCGGCCGGTACGCGACGTGCGACCGGCCGGCGTAGTCCGTCCTCGGGAAGGCGCCGCCGGGCCGCTGACCGGGAAGGGTGCCCTGGCCGTGGCATTGCTCGACCGTGTTCCCGGCGCAGCCGGCCATGAACTTCATCGCGTCCATGTAGGGGCGGGCCCGGGCGCTGGACGTGCCGGGATCGACGCCGGCCGCCGCGGTGAGCCGGTCCATGTGCGGCCCGGCGTCGTCGAGCGCCACCCCGGACACCTCCACGCTCGGGACGCCGTCGGACGGCCGGCTGTTGAGCTGGAGGCTCGTCCACACGGAGTCCGGCGCGGACGGCGCCCAGCGCTGCCAGCCGCGGATCGCCTCGGCGGCCCGCGACCAGGGCCAGCGCAGGGTGAACGGCGTGACGTCGCCGACGCGGTGCGTGCGGAAGGTGAACGAGACGGCGACCCCGAAGTTCCCGCCGCCCCCGCCCCGGCATGCCCAGAACAGCTCTGCGTCGCGGCGGGCGTCGCAGACCCGGATCCGCCCGTCCGCGGTCACGACCTCGACCGACTCCAGGACGTCGCAGGTGAGCCCGTACGCGCGGGACGTGACGCCCAGGCCGCCGCCCAGCGTCAGCCCGGCCACCCCGACCGTCGGGCAGCTTCCGGCCGGGACGCCCACGCCCTCGCGGGCGAGCCGGTCGTAGAGATCGATCAGCCGGGTCCCCGCGCCGACGGTGGCGCGGCCGCCGTCCACCGTCACCGCGCTCATCGCGGAGACGTCGATGACCAGGCCGGTGCCCGTGGACCAGCCCGCGTAGCTGTGCCCGCCGCAGCGCACCGCCACCGGCACCTTGCTCCGGACGGCGAACGCCAGGCAGGTGCTCACGTCCGCGGGGGACGCGCAGTAGGCGATCCCCTGCGGCCGTATGCCGTCGTACCTGGGGATGTAGAGGCGGCGCGCCTCGTCGTAGGAGTCGTCATCGGGACGGACGAGCCTGCCCTTGAGGTACTTGGGCAGCGCGTCCCAGCCGGAAGGGGTCACGGTCGCTCCAGGGGACCCGGCGGCGGGCCGCGTCGCCCGCGCGGGCGACGGCCGGTCCTCGCCGGAGCACCCGGCAGCGGCCAGGCCGCCCAGGGCCGCCTTGAGCACCGCTCGCCGTTCCATGCGGTCATTGTCCCGGGCTCGGGACGGCGCCCGGAGCGTTTTGGGAAACGTCTCGAAATAGGGGACATGGCCTCCCGGGGCGGACCGGCGGCCCGTGTCCGGCTACTCGGCCTCGCCCTCGCGGCTGGCGAGCAGGCGGCGCAGGGAGTCCAGGCGGGCGCGGCTGGCGTGGCCGTCCTCCACCCAGCCGTCCAGGCCGCAGTCGTCCTGGAGGTGGTCGCACTGCGGCGGGCAGCGCTCCGCCGCGCCCTCGGCGAGGTCCTCGAACGCCTGGACGACGTTCTCCGGCTCGACGTGCGCCAGCCCGAAGCTCCGCACGCCCGGCGTGTCGATGATCCAGCCGTCGCCGCCGGGCAGCTCCAGCGCGATGGCCGAGGACGAGGTGTGCCGGCCGCGCCCGGTGACCGCGTTGACGTGGCTGACCGCGCGCTCGGCGTCCGGGACCAGCGCGTTGACCAGGGTGGACTTCCCGACGCCGGAGTGACCGACGAGCACGCTGGTGTGCCCGGACAGATGGCCGCGCAGCTCCTCCAGGCCGCCGCCGCGCCGGGTCACGACGTAGGGGACGCCGATCGGCGCGTACTCGGCGACCAGCCCGGCGGGGTCGGCGAGGTCGGCCTTGGTGAGGCAGAGCAGCGGGTCCATCCCCGCGTCGTAGGCGGCGACGAGCTGCCGGTCGATCATGCGGGGGCGGGGCTCCGGATCGGCGAGGGCCGTGACGATCACGAGCCGGTCGGCGTTCGCGACGATGATCCGCTCGAACGGGTCGGTGTCGTCGGCGGTGCGGCGCAGCGACGACGTCCGCGGCTCCACCCGGACGATCCGGGCGAGGGTGTCGGTGTCGCCCGACACGTCCCCGACCAGCGCGACGTGGTCGCCGACGACGACGCCCTTGCGGCCGAGCTCGCGGGCCCGCATGGCGGTGACGGCGCGCTCCCCGGGGGCCCCGGCGTTCACCAGGCAGCGGTAGCGGCCGCGGTCCACGGCGGTGACGAACCCGGGGGAGGCGTCCTCGTGCGCGGGACGGCGGCGGGTGCGCGGGCGTGACCCGCGGCGCCCGGGGCGCACCCGGACGTCGTCCTCGTCGTAGTCGCGTGCTCGTCGTGCCAGTGGTCCGCGTCCCTGTCTCAGGCGGGCGCCAGCATCGACGCCCACAACCCTGTGAAGTCCGGAAGAGTCTTGCCCACGGTGGCCGGGTTCTCCACCCGCACGCCGGGAACGGCGAGTCCCAGCACCGCCGCGGCCATGACCATCCGGTGGTCGTCGTAGGTGTGGAAGACGCCGCCGTGCAGCGGCCTCGGCCGGATCTCCAGGCCGTCCGGCAGCTCGCGCGCGTCCCCGCCCAGCGCGTTGATCTCGGTGACCAGCGCCGCCAGCCGGTCGGTCTCGTGGCCGCGCAGGTGCGCGATCCCCGTCAGCCGGGACGGCGAGTCCGCGAGCGCGGCGAGCGCGGCGAGCACCGGCGTCAGCTCCCCGACCTCGTGCAGGTCGGCGTCCAGCCCGCAGAACCCGCCCGGGCCCCGCACGGTCAGGCCGTCCGGCCCCCGGGAGACCTCGGCGCCCATGGCGGCGAGCAGGCCGCGCAGCGCGTCGCCCGGCTGGGTCGTCGCCTCCGGCCAGCCGGGGACGGTCACCCGGCCGCCCGTCACCAGCGCGGCGCCCAGGAACTGCGCGGCGTTCGACAGGTCCGGCTCGATGGGCCACTCGCGGGCCCGGACGGGACCGGGCGCGACGTGCCAGACGTCCTCGCCGGTCTCGACCGCCACCCCGGCGTCCCGCAGCATCCGGACGGTCATCGCCAGGTGCGGCGCCGACGGCACCGGCGGCCCCTCGTGCCGGACCTCCACGCCCTTCTCGAACCGCGGGGCGGCCAGCAGCAGCCCCGACACCAGCTGCGACGACCCGGACGCGTCGATCGTGACCGGCCCGCCCCGCACCGCGCCGGTGCCCCGCACGGTGAAGGGCAGCGCCCCGCGCCCGCCGTCGTCGACGTCGGCGCCGAGCGCCCGCAGCGCGGTGATGATCGGGCCCATCGGCCGCTCGCGGGCGCGCGGGTCGCCGTCGACCGCGACCTTGCCGGACGCGAGCGCCGCGACCGGCGGCAGGAACCGCATCACGGTCCCGGCCAGGCCCACGTCCACCCGCGCCGGGCCGGTGAGGTCCGCCGGGAGCACCCGCCAGCCGTCGTGGCCCCCGCCGGCCTCGTCGGCCTCGATCCCGGCGCCCAGGGCGCGCAGGGCCCCGGCCATCAGCTCGGTGTCCCTGCTGCGCAGGGGCCGGGTGACGCGGGACGGGCCCTCGGCCAGCGCGGCGAGGACCAGCGCCCGGTTCGTCATCGACTTCGAGCCGGGCAGCGGCACGGTGGCGTCGACCGGGACGTGCGCGACCGGGGCCGGCCAGTGCGGTGAGGACATACCCGCAAGGCTATCGGCCCCGGTCGGCGGAGGCGTTCCGAAGATCATCCGATGAAGACGTAGTCGGCCTTGTACGGGACGCGGACCAGGGGCCGCGTCGCCGGGTCGCAGGTCCCGGCGGGGGCGACGCCGCCGACCGTGTTCAGCCTCAGGATCTGCGCCGTGCTCGACAGCAGGCCGCCTTGCGCGCCGGTCTGCGTGGCGTCCAGCACCAGCTCGGGGATGTTGCCATCGCCGTGCGGGGTCTTGATCACGGCCTTGCCCGTCACCGCGCTGCCGTCGGGGGCCACCCACTGCGGCGGGCCCGCGGGCCCGGGGTTGACGAAGCTGTGGCGCACCGAGTCCTCCAGCACCGCGGCGACGCCCTCCTGGGTGTAGGCGTTCCCGCCGGACGGCTGCGCGGTGCAGCGGTAGATCTGCCCACCCGACACGACCGCCCTGGTGAACGCCCGGGGGGTGCGGCCGGGGGCGGGGGCGAGCTGGCCGCGCACGGCGCCACCGGGGAACTCGGCGGTGTGCAGGTTGGTGTAGAAGCCGCCGGGCGCGTTCGTGATCTCGCGCGCCAGGCCGGGCGCGACCTGCGAGACGCCGGCGATGCCGGTCACCGACGCCGGGAGCCCGGACGGCGCGGCGAACAGGTCCGCCACGACCGGCCCGTTGGCGCCCCGGGCGCCCCGGTGGATGTGCCCGAGGGTGGGCGGCGCGATCGACGACCAGGTGAGATTCCACGCCAGCGTCCCGTCGTGGGCGCGGGCCAGCCCGCTCGCCCGGCCGTCCGGGTCGCCGGTCGGCTTGCCGTCCGGCGCCGGGACCTCCTGCGCCCCGTCCGCGATGGACTGGAGCGTCGAGGGGGAGCCGCCGTTCAGGACCCCGTTGAGGTCGGCGGGCCGGGTCAGCTTGTGCAGCTGCCCGCGGACGGCGCCGCCGGGGAACTCACCGGTGTGCAGGTTGGCGTAGAGGCCGCCCGGGTCGTCGCGGAGCCGGGCGAGGGTGTCCTTGTCGGTGATCGTGACGGTGCCGGTCACGGCCCTGGCCGACCCCGGCAGGGTCCCCGCGAAGAACGGCACCTTGACCGCGCCGTTGGTCCCGGCGGCGCCCAGGTGGATGTGCCCGGCGGTCGGGGCCGCGATGTTCTGCCAGCGCAGCGCGTACCAGAGGCGGTCGCCCTGGATCCGCAGCACCGCCAGGGCCCTGCCGTCACGGTCCCCGACGGCGGGCCCGCCCTTCGCCGGCACCTCGTTGCCGCCGTTGAGGCTCGCGGCGAGGAAGGTCACGTCGTCCCGGCCACCGGCGGTCCCGGGTCGGCCGCCCGCGGCACCGGCCATTCCCGCCGCGCCGGCGACGCCCGCCCCGGCGGCGATGAAAGCGGCGGCGGCGAGCGCCGGAAGTGCGATTTTACGAATGGACATCGATTTATCCCTGGTCTCTAGGATCGTCCGTCACTTCGGCTGTGCGGAAATGTTGTTCTGCCTTCAACCAGTCGCACGGACGGCGCCGGGCCCAGGGTTCAGTGGTGACAGGTCTTTTTTGCGTGCAGAAGATGATGGAGCGTGCCATTAATGGCAGAAAAACGCCAGGCCCGGTGCGAATACCGGGCCTGGCGGTTCTCGGTCGATGACCGGCGGAATCAGAGCGGAATCAGAGCGGAATGGTCAGCAGGACGGGCCCGCCGTTGTCGACGACCACCTCGAAGCGGCTCAGGTCGCCCCGGACGATCCCGGTGCCGCCGTGCGTGATCAGCGGGGCGGGCGAGCCGGGCACGCCGTACCCCTTGACCGGGACCTGCCAGCCCGTGACGACGCTGCGCTCGCCGCTGCGCGACACGGCCTCCAGGTGGCACTTCAGCGGGCCCTTGACGCCGCGCAGCTCCAGCCCGACGTGCGTCCCCCAGCCCTTGCTCTCCAGTCCGACGACGCCGGAGGCGCCCGTCGCGGCATTGCTGGCCCGGTGGCGTTCGCCCCAGATGACCAGGGCCTGCGCGGGGCCGTGACCGGAGTGCTGGTCGGACGGCGCGGCGCCGTCGTCCAGCGAGGCGCCGATGGTCACGCCGGTGGCGAGCAGCGCGGCGGCGGCCGCCGTCCCGATGATGTACGTCCCACGCCGGAACCGGCGCTCGGCCCGCCGCTTCTGGCGCAGCATGTCGATGACCGGCGCCGCCGGGGCGGACGGGTCCTCCTCCCCGGGCGCGGGCGGGCTGATGGACGGCACCGTCCCGGGCGGCCCGGCGGACGCGCCGCTCGCTCCGCCGTGCCGGCCGGGGCCCGCGGGAGGCTCGTCCGCCGCCCGGTCCGCCGACTCCAGGAACGGTCCGATCCCCGAAAGGGCCTCTGCCATTCCCGCCATCTGCCGCAGCTCGCCCGAACACGACCCGCATTCGGCGAGATGCGCCTCGAAGGCGCGGCGGTCGGCCTCCTCCAGGAGGCCCAGCGCGTAGGCGCCGACATCGGTGTGCTCGACCTGAGAGCTCATGCTGTCACGCCCCTTTCCTCCAAGGCGACGCGCAATGCGCGCAATGCGTAGTACACCCGGGATTTCACTGTTCCGACCGGGATTCCGAGCGCCTCAGCGGCCTGGTTCACCGTCCGGTCCCGCAGCACGGTCTCCGTCAGCGCCTGGCGGTGCGCGGGCGAGAGTGAGGCGAGCGCCTCCGCCACGACGACCTTGTGCAGCAGACCGTCCATTTCGTCCGCCATTGGCAGGTGCTCCAGGGGGCTGTCGCCTACCTCCGGCGGCCGGACCTCCCGGTACCGCCGGTTGTCGATCACGATACGCCGGGCGACCGTGGCGAGCCAGGGCATCAGCGAGGCGGTGCGGTCGTCCAGCCGGTCGGCGCTCCGCCACGCGCGGATCATGGTCTCCTGCACCACGTCCTCGGCCCACTGGCGGTCCCCGCCGGTGAGCCTCAGAACGAACGCCAGAAGCGGACGGTGATAGTCGCGATACAGCTCGGCGACGATGCGCTCGTCGTCGTCAGCCGATCTCGGCTGCGGCCGGTCCGGCGCGCCGGGCCTGCGGATGAGGCTCCGCAGCCCGCCGGTCCGGCGTCCGGTCGATCCGGGTGCTGCCATGGCCGGGCGTCTCCGTCGGTCGGGGGAACGGGCGGTCAGCCTGCAGTACGGGCACGCGGCGGCGCACGGTTCAACCCTCTTGAGCCTTTTTTAAGGTTGTCTTCGGAAACCGGCCCCCGGAGTCAGCGCCGGGACCCGGCCAGCGCCCTGCCCTTCCTGGCCGTGGCCTTGACGGACTTGCCCGCCTTGCCCACCTTGGCGGCCTTCCCAGCTGCCTTCGCCGTCTTGGCGGCCTTCGCGGCGCCCCTGCCGGACCTGGCCGCCTTGCGCGCGCCCTCGGCACGCGCCTGCCGCACCTGCCGGGCCGCCTCGCGCCGCGCCTCCCTGAGCGTGAGCGCGGCCTCGCGGCGCAGCGCCTTCACCTCCGCGCCGCTGCGGATCTGCGTCTCCCGCGCACGCCTGCGCAGCTGCGCCGTCCGCGGCGCGCGGCGCGGCTCTCCCGCCACCATCAGCAGCGCCCCGAACAGCCCGGCGTTCTTCAGCAGATGCGACCGCTCGTTCGCGCGGCGCTCCGGGTCGTCCTCGGTCCAGTAGCGGTGCTCGGTGGCCAGCGCGGGCAGCAGCTGCGCGGCGAGCAGCAGCGTCGTCAGCCGCCGCAGCCTGCCCGTCAGCAGCAGCGCGCCGGTGCCGAGGCTCAGCGCGCCCTCGATCCGGACGAGCGCCTCCGGGTCCTTCGGCAGCCACTCGACGCGGTCGGCGATCGGCTTGACGGACGGGCCGACCTGCTCGGCCCGCCCGCGCGGATCCCGGAGCGCGTCCAGCCCGGACATGATGTACGGCGCCGCCACGAACGGGCGGGCCAAGGTCGTGATGGGTCGCATGACCCGCTACATGCCCACCGCGCAGCGCCTCAAGCGGGCAGGATGGAGGCATGTGCGGTCGCTATGCCACCACCCGGGCCCGTCAGGAGCTGCTGGACGAGTTCCAGGTCCAGCTCGACGCCGTCGACGGGGACATCGAGCCCGACTACAACGTCGCCCCCACCAAGCAGGTCCCCGCCGTCCTCACCCGGCGGCCCAAGGACGCCCCCGAGGAGGAGGCCGCCGTCCGCCAGCTGCGCACGCTGCGCTGGGGGCTCGTGCCCTCCTGGGCCAAGGACCTGTCCATCGGCTCCCGCATGATCAACGCGCGGGTGGAGACGGCGCACGAGAAGCCGTCCTACCGCCGCGCCTTCGCCAAGCGCCGCTGCCTGCTGCCCGCCGACGGCTACTTCGAGTGGTACACCCTCGAAGGCCAGGACGAGCCCGCCGGAAAGAACGGGAAGAAGCCGAAGCCGCGCAAGCAGCCGTTCTTCATCCGCCCCAGGGACGACGCCCTCATGGCCATCGCCGGCCTCTACGAGCTGTGGAAGAGCCCCGAGGACGAGTGGGTCTGGACCTGCACGGTGATCACCACCGACGCGCCCGACGACCTCGGCCGCATCCACGACCGGATGCCGATGGTCGTCGAACCCGGCCGCTGGGAGTCCTGGCTCGACCCCGAGCTGACCGACGTCGACGAGGTCCGCGGCCTGCTCGTCCCCGCCATGGCCGGGACGATGGACGCCTACCCGGTGTCCAAGGCGGTCAACAACGTCAAGAACAACGGGCCGCAACTCATAGAACCCGCCACGGACGGGGATAGCCCGGGTAACGATTCCGACGCCCTGTTCTAACCGCGGCGCTGTGTTCATTGCGGTGCCCTTGGCGTCGGGCGCTGGGGCGCCCTCCTTCGGCGGGCACTGCGGCGATCGCTGCATCGCTTCGAACTCGCCCGGAGGGCTCGCTGCGCGATCAGTTGCTTGCTTCGCTCGCAACTGCCTTCGGACGCGATCGCAACGGTCTGGTTGTTGGGGCTTTGGTTACTACTTGTTCGATTCGGGTGGGTGTTCGGTTGCTTTTCGGTCCAGCCTTCTGGCGCTGGCCAGGAGGTGGATTCCCAGGGAGTCGTCGGCCGGGGGGCCGTTGAGCTCGGTGCGGACCAGGCGGGGGAGCGCACGCGGGGCCGAGGACAGGACGTGTTCGACGGTCGAGGGGGACAGGACGGTGCGCGGCCTGATCCATTCGACCTCCAGGCCGGCCTCGGTGAGGAGCTCGCGCAGCTGCTCGGCCCAGAAGCAGCGGGTGATCGTCCCGTCGGGCCAGGGGACGAGGACGACCTCGGCGGACGGGACGTCCGACAGGTGCGCCCAGTAGTTCTGCTCGGCCAGCAGCGCCATGCCCAGGGTCAGGGAGTCGACGCACAGCAGGACGCGGCCGCCCGGGCGCAGGACGCGGGCGATCTCGGTGACCGTCGCCTCGGTGGCGAGGTGGCGGGACAGGACGCGGTTCTCGGCGATGACGGCGTCGATCGAGGCGTCGGCGACGAAGGGGAGGGCGCCGGAGTCACCGGCCACGACGGTCGCGCCGCGTCCCCTTGCGGACCGTCCGTTTCCCGGCCGCCGATGCCCGTTACCGGACGCCGCGTGCCCGGCCGAACCGGGGCGCTCCAGCAGGGGGTCCCGCACCTCCAGGACGGAGTGGCCGGCGCCGGCGGCGCGGCGGGCGCTGCGGCCGCGGTCCCCCGAGATGTCCAGCACCCGTGACGGGCGGCGCGGCAACCAGCGTGTGAGCTGGGCTTCCGCGACCGCCCAGTAGAACGTCCAGTAGCTCGCCAGCGAGTCCCCGGCCTCCTCCGAGGGGGCGTCGCGCAGGCTGGCGATGGTGGGCTCGGGAGGTCGCGCCGGCACCGGTAGCAACGGTTTGCTCCTGTTCTCGCCATGTATGTGACTTCTTTCCCCGTCCGGCGGCCGTCATCACCCTCCGTGCAGGTCGGGGTGGGTGACCCGGCCTCCGGGAAACCTCCGGAAACCGTTTCGCGTGCCGCCCCCGGTCAGGGAATCGTCGGGGACGCCCCGGCGTTGCACCGTCTCACAAACACCAGTACAGCGGAGGTGTGACTGATGACCACGGCCGTTGCCGATCCCACGCGGAACGCCGGGAGGACGGCGCCGCCCGGCGACGCCAAGGCCCCCGCCCGCGTGATCAGGCCGCGCGGACCGATATCGTCTGTGAGGTACGACGCCGCCGGCGTCGCCGCAGTCAAGGGGGTGGGTCAGGTACCGGGCACCACGGAGACCGTGGAGCAGCGCCAGGAGCGGTTCCAGCGCGACGTGCTCCCGTTCTTGGACCAGCTGTATTCGGCCGCGCTGCGCATGACGCGCAACCCGGCGGACGCCGAGGATCTCGTCCAGGAGACCTTCGCCAAGGCGTTCGCGTCCTTCCACCAGTTCAAGGAAGGCACCAACCTCAAGGCGTGGCTTTACCGCATCCTGACCAACACGTTCATCAACTCCTACCGCAAGAGGCAGCGCCAGCCGCAGCAGGCCGCCACCGAGGAGATCGAGGACTGGCAGCTCGCGCGCGCCGAGTCGCACACCTCCAGCGGGCTGAAGTCCGCCGAGGCCGAGGCCCTGGAGCACCTGCCCGACTCCGACGTCAAGCGGGCGCTGCAGGAGCTGCCCGAGGAGTTCCGCATCGCGGTCTACCTCGCCGACGTCGAGGGCTTCGCCTACAAGGAGATCGCCGAGATCATGGGCACGCCCATCGGCACCGTGATGTCGCGGCTGCACCGGGGCCGCCGGCAGCTGCGCGGCATGCTGGAGGACTACGCTCGGGACCGTGGCCTCACGCGCACGAGCGGAGGCCCCGCATGAGCAGGGAGAGCGTCCGCCGCGCGGAGGCGTGCGGCAGGCCGGACACCGCGCCCGCCCACGCGGTGCATGAGGAGGGTGAGTGAGCCATGAGTTGTGGCAACCACCACGAGACCCCGTGCGACGAGGTGCTCGCGCGGGTGTACACCTATCTTGACGGCGAACTCGACCAGGGGGGCTGCGGCGAGGTGCGCGAGCACCTCGACGAATGCGGGCCCTGCCTGCGCGAGTACGGGCTGGAGGAGGCCGTCAAGAAGCTCGTCAGCAAGTCGTGCGCCTGCGAGCAGGCGCCGGACGAGCTGCGCAGCAAGGTCCTCGGCCGGATCGAGGAGATCTGCGGCGAGATCAAGAAGGCCGGCGACGCCGGGAGGACCGAGACCGCCTGAGCGGGCCTCGGGGCAGGGCGCCCTCGGTATCGTGCGGGGGATGCTCGTTCTCGTCACCGGCGCGGCCGGATTCATCGGATCCCATCTCGTCGACCGGCTCCTGGCCGACGGCCACGAGGTCGTCGGCGTGGACGACTTGTCCTCGGGCTCCCACGTCAACCCGGCCATGGAACTGTGGGAGATGGACGTCGCGGACCCGGCGCTCGCCGTGCGGGTCGCCGCGCGGCCTCCCGAGGTGGTCTGCCACCTCGCCGCCCAGGTGAGCGTGCGCGTCAGCGTCGCCGATCCGCTGCGCGACGCCCGCGTCAACGTGGTGGGCACCGCGAACGTGCTGGAGGCGGCGCGGGCGGCGGGCGCGCGCAAGGTCGTCTTCGCGTCCAGCTGCGCGGTGTACGGGGTGCCGGACGCGCTGCCCGTCCCGCCCGGCGCGGCGCTTCGCCCGGCCTCGCCGTACGCGGCGTCCAAGGTCTCCGGCGAGATCTACGCGCGGATGTACCGGGAGCTGCACGGCCTCGACTTCACCACGCTGACGCTGGCCAACGTGTACGGGCCGCGGCAGACGCCCGAGGGCGAGGCGGGCGTGATCTCGATCTTCACCGACGCGCTGCTGGCGGGCCGTCCGACGCGGGTGTTCGGCGACGGCACGCAGACCCGCGACTACGTGCACGTCCTGGACGTCGTGGACGCCTTCGCCCGCGCCACCGGCGACCAGGGCGGCGGCGGACGGTTCAACGTGGGCACGGGGCTGCAGACGACCGACCGGGAGCTGCACACGCTCGTCGCCGCCGCGGCGGGCGCCCCCGACGAGCCAGGGTCCGCGCCGCCCCGGCTCGGCGACCTCCCCGCCATGGCGGTGGACCCCGGCCCGACGCGAGAGGCCCTCGGCTGGACCGCGGCGACCGGCCTGCGCGAAGGGCTCGCCGACACCGTCGCCTGGGCGCGGGAACGCAGCACCGCCGGACGCGCCTGAGCGCTGCGGAATGTTTTCCGGACCCGATTCTGACTGCGTTTGTGACTTCTCGTGGTGGTGCACGTGCATGGCGTGCCCGGACGAGCGTTTGAAGGCAAACGACGTGGCCCTTTCCGGACGGACAAATGATCACGTGAGGTGACGATTGGTTCACGCTTTGCTCACGATTCTCTGCTTGCCTGTGTGGCCCGGGCCGCGAGCGTTAGGCTTGTGCCGAAATCAGCGACGGGAGCAAGTGCACGCCCCGGAAATCGGGGTATGTGCTCGCCCGGGAGGACCGGGACCGGACGGTCCCGGCGGCCGGCCGCGAGGCCGGACGGCCCGGATCGGCGGGGGGAGGCAGAGCAGGCATGAAGCGTGAGATGCCGGCCGGTGACGGCCGGCACCCGAGCGCCTCGGCGTCGTCGTCGCTGATGATGCCCAAGGGCGTGTCCTGGGTCTAGTGCCGGCAGGCACGACCGATCCCGGCGGCGGCCCGCTCATTCGTCACTCCCGAGGGGGCGGCAATGCGTGGACTTCCTCCTGCTGCCTGGGCGTACGTGTGCGGTGTGGCCGCCCTCGCGGCGGGGCTCATCGCGACGTCGTCCTTCGCGGAGCTGGACTGGACCAAGCTGGCCGTGCTGGCCTTGCTCTTCCTGATCTGCGACTCCGCGCCCGCGCGCCTGAACGTCGAGCGCGCCAGGGTCTCGCTCAGCTTCGCCGCGAGCCTGGCCTCGGTGGTGCTGCTCGGCCCGGAGGGCGCGGCGCTGCTGGGCGTCTGCGCGCTGGTCACCGGCCAGCGTTTCTTCGCCCCGGTGAAGCGAGTGTTCAACGGCGCCCAGTTCGCGATCAGCGGCTTCATCGCCGGAACCGTCTTCGACCTGCTCGGCGGGCATGAGTTCAAGCCCGGCAAGGCCCACTGGGTCGAGCACGTCACCGGCCCCTTCCTCGGTGCCCTCGCCACGTTCGTCCTGGTCAACCTGTCCCTGATGGCGGGCGTGCTGCTGCTCAGCCGGCAGGCGGCGCCGCGCGAGCTGCTGAGCGAGAGCGGCCAGCTCGCGTTCGGCTGCCTCGGCTACGGCATGTTCGGCCTGCTGATCGCGGGCCTGTGGCCGCGCGTCGGGCCGTTGTCGGCCGTCCTGGTGCTGCTGCCGCTGTTCGTCGCCCGGTGGGCGCTCGAACAGGCGCACGCGCAGCAGCAGGCGCACGCCGCGACCCTCGCCGCGCTGTGCCAGGCCGTCGAGACCAAGGACTTCTACACCCGCGGCCACTCCGAGCGCGTCTCCCGCGGGTCGGTGATGATCGCCCAGGAGATCGGGATGCGCGCCGACCGCGTCGAGGCGATCCGGTACGCCGGGATGCTGCACGACGTCGGCAAGCTCGGCGTCCCCACCAAGGTGCTGCAGAAGTCCGGCTCCCTGACCGAGGAGGAGTTCGCCGCGATCCAGCTGCACCCGATGCGCGGGCTGGAGATCGTCCGTGAGATCGGGTTCCTGGACGAGGCGCTCGCCGGGATCATGCACCACCACGAGAAGATGAACGGCCGCGGCTACCCGATGGGCCTCGCCGGCGACGAGATCCCCGAGTTCGCCCGGGTCATCTCCGTCGCCGACGCGTTCGACTCCATGACCTCGACCCGCTCCTACCGCGCCGCCCGCACCACGCGGGAGGCCGTCCGGGAGCTGCGCCGCGGCATGGGGGACCATTTCGACCCGGCGATGGTCGAGGCGTTCCTGCGCGCGCTGGAGCGGGACGGCTGGGACCCGCCCGACCCGGTCGTCCTGCCGGACGACGACGTCGTCGAGACCACCCAGCAGGACCACGACGACCCGAGCGCCCCGCTCAAGGTCGCCGGCGACGAAGCGCGGCGGTGACACGGCCCCCCATGAGCAGCACCAAGATGCGGTCCCGGGAGCGGGCCGCGTGGCAGACCATCGACTCCGGCCAGCTCCTGCTCATCGCCACGGCCGGCCTGTTCGTCATCGTCGCGATCACCCAGGTCGCCGCCGTGCGGCTCGTCCAGCCCGACGTCGCGATCATCTTCGGCGTGCTGATCGCGCTCGGCGAGCTGTTCCGGATGGTGATGCCCGGCAACCGCGAGGTCGCGCCCATCGCCAGCGCCGGCGCGACCGGATACGCCCTGCTGGTCGGCGTCGGGCCGGAGAACGCCCCGCCGGGCGCGCCGCTCGGCGTCGAGGCCGCCGCGCACTCGCCCCTCCAGGTCGTCGCGGTGACCGCCGCCGGGATGCTCGTCGGGTCGCTGCCGCACATCGCCGTCGGCCGTTCCCCGCGTCCCGACGCGATGGCGCGCCGGCTGTTCACCGTCGCGGTGGTCGCCCTGTGCTTCCGCCCGCTGCTGTCGTTCCGCCTGCCCTGGCAGCTGCTGCTGGCCGTGATGGGCGTCGCCGTGGTCGCGGCCTGCTTCACCGACGTCCTGATCGCGGCGATGATCCGCGCGGAGGCCGTCCGCGCGCGGTTCGGCATCGCCCTGCGGGACGAGGTGGACGCGAAGCTGGGGCTGTGCGCGGCCACCAGCGCCACCGCCATGCTGATCGCCGTCGCGACCACCGCGATGGGCGAGGCCGCGCTGCTGATCTTCACGGTGCCGATCCTGGTCACCCAGTTCGCGTTCCGCAGGTACGCCGGGATCCGCGCCACCTACCTGCAGACCGTCCGGGCCCTGTCGCGGGTCACCGAGGTCGGCGGCTACGTCGAGACCGGGCACTCGCGGCGGGTGTCGCAGCTCGCCGTGTCCATGGGCCGCGAGCTCGGCATGTCGGAGGAGGAACTGCTCGAACTGGAGTACGCGGCGCTGATGCACGACATCGGGCAGCTGTCCCTCGGCGACCCCATCCCCGGCGGCGCCACCGTGCTGGCCTCCCCGGCCGAGCAGCGCCGCATCGCCGAGCTGGGCGCCGAGGTGATCAAGCAGACGGGCGTGCTGGACCGGGTCGCCCACATCGTCCGGCTGTCGTCGCACCCCTACCGGACGGGCCGCGAGGGCGCCGCCGGCGACCCCGCCGCCGACCCCGCCGCCGCGTCCCGTCCCGTCCCGCCGCCGCTCGCCGGGCGCGTCATCAAGGTCGCCAACGCCTACGACGACCTCGTCGGCGACTCCGCCGACCGCGATCGCGGCGCCGCCGTCCTGGAACGGCTGCGGCTCGACTCCGCCGCCGAGTACGACCCGACCGTCGTCGAGGCGCTCAGCCGCGTCGTCGACCGCCGCCCCCGGTCCTGAGGGCGGTGACAAATCCGCCGTCCCGACTTTGTCGATCCGTGGCGGACGCGGCGGCGCGGCGGGCGCTAGTGTCGGCCGGGTCGGCCCGCCCCCACCGCAGAAGGAGGCCCGCGGGTGTTCGAGTCCGTTCTGGTGGCGAACCGCGGTGAGATCGCCAGCCGGATCATCCACACCGTCCGCTCGATGGGGCTCAAGGCCATCGCGGTGTACTCCGAGGACGACGCGTCCCTGCCGTTCGTCGCCGAGGCGGACGAGGCGATCCTGCTCGGGCCCGGCGACCCGGCCCGCAGCTACCTCAACGCCGCCGCCGTACTGGAGGCCGCGCGCCGGACGAACGCCCAGGCGCTCCACCCCGGGTACGGGTTCCTCGCCGAGAACGCCGCGTTCGCCCGCGAGGTCGCCGGGCACGACCTGGTCTGGGTCGGGCCGCCGCCGCTCGTCGTCGCCCGCATGGGCGACAAGATCAACGCCCGGAACCTGATGAAGGAGGCGGGCGTCCCCGTCGCGCCCGGCGTGTGGGAGCCCGTCCCGGACGCGGCCACCGCGGTGGAGGAGGCCGAGCGCATCGGCTACCCCGTGATGGTGAAGCCCGCCGCCGGAGGGGGCGGCATCGGCCTCGCCGCCGCCTACGACGAGACCGATCTCCGCGGCGCCTACGAGGCGGCGCGGGGCCACGCCGAGCGCCTGTTCGGCGGCCCCGGCGTCCTCCTGGAACGGTACGTCGAGGGGGCCCGGCACGTCGAGGTGCAGATCCTCGGCCTGCCCGACGGCACCGTCCTCGCGCTCGGCGAGCGGGACTGCTCCGTCCAGCGCCGCCACCAGAAGATCGTCGAGGAGACGCCGTCGCCCGGTGTCTCCCCGGGGCTGCGCGCGCGGATGCTCGACGCCGCCGTCCGCGCCGGCGAGGCCGTCGGCTACCGGGGGGCCGGCACCGTCGAATACGTCGTCGATCCCGTCGCGCAGGAGTTCTTCTTTCTGGAGATGAGCACCCGCCTCCAGATCGAACATCCCGTCACCGAGCTGGTGACCGGCATCGACCTCGTCGAGCAGCAGCTGCGGATCGCCGCGGGCGAGCCCGTCTCGTTCACCGACGCGACCCCGCGCGGCCACGCGGTCGAGTTCCGCGTCCACGCCGAGGACCCGCGGGGCTTCCGCCCCTCACCGGGGGAGATCAAGGTCTGGGAGGAGCCCGTCGGCGACGGCATCCGCATCGACGCGGGCTACGCCGAGGGCACCACCGTCACCCCCTACTACGGCCCGCTGCTGGCCAAACTGTGCGTGCACGGCGACGACCGCGACCACGCCCTGCGGCGCGCACGGGCCGCCGTGGGAGCGTTCCGGATCGAGGGGATCCACACGAACCTGCCGTTCCTGGACGAGCTCCTCGACCGTCCCGAGTTCACGGACGGCTCGTACGACACCGGTGTCGTGGCGCGGATGCGCCCGCTCCCGGCCTGAGGGGGCCGCCGTGGACACCTACTGCGACCGGTGCGGCGGCCCCGCACGCGACGGCGACCACGACGCGTGCCGCGCCGCCCGGCTGATGGAACCGCCGAGGTACTGCCCGCGGTGCCGCCGCCGCCTGGTCGTCCAGGTCACGCCCCTGGGCTGGACGGCCCGCTGCTCCGCTCACGGAGCGCTCGGGCCGTCCTGAACGCGGGACCGGCGGCCGGGCGGCGGCGGGCCGTCAGGCGATGTCGCGGCAGGTGGACTCTCCGGGGAGCAGCGGCCGGAGGCGGACGGAGTAGGTCTTGCCCTGGCTGCGCCACGCGATGCCGGGACGGGTGTCGGGGACCTTCGCCGCGGGGGCCAGGGTGCAGATGCCGCCGGCGGACTGCTCGCCCTTCCCGAGCGGGGACAGGGGCCAGCTCTTGACCGTCCCGTCGGCGCCCTCGCCCGCGAGGATCGCGACCCGCGCGGGCGAGTAGGAGCGGCGCGGGGCGGCGAGGTCGGCGGCGGGCCAGCCGCGCGGGTCCAGCCGCTCGCGGAACCTGACCGCGGGGTCGGACTGCGACTCCGGCTGGATGATCTTCGTGGTGGCGTCGCCGAAGGTGAACTCCAGGGTGATCGCGTCGGCGACCTGACCGGAGCCGGTCGTGTGGGAGCGTCCGAGACCGGCCGCGCGCGCCTCGTCCAGGAGACGCCGGAGCGCCGCCGGTTTCAGGCGGTACTCCACGGGGTCGCCCCCGGACGCGACCACGGCGCGGCCCGTCGAGTAGAGGGAGAAGTCAGGCAGGGATCCCGGGCCGCCCTTGCCGACGAATCCTCCGGTCTCGCGCCATCGCAGCACGAGGTGTTCACCGGCGGGGTCCTTGTCGGCGGGGGGCGCGGTCGAGGGCGCGGCCGAGGACGGCGGCGCGGAAGCGGTGGGAGACGCGAGCGAATGCGGGGGCTTGGTGACGCGGGAGTCCCCGTCGCAGGCGGTGAGGGCGCTCGTGCAGGCGAGCGCCACGACCCAGCTGAGACGTGCGTACGGACCGGCCATGCGCCCTTGGACGCGCGGGACGCCCGGCCGGTTCCCCGCGACAAGATCCGGCGCCGAAGACTGTGGGATCCGGTACCCGACGCCGCCGCTCCCGCGCGCTAGTGTGCGGCTCGTGAGCGTGCTCGTGATTACCGGGACCTGCACGGGGGTCGGCAAGACCGTCGTGACCGCCGCGCTGGCCGCGGTGACCGCCGCGCGCGGCGCGCCGGTCACCGTCGTCAAACCGGGCCAGAGCGGGGTGGGGGACGGGGAGCCCGGCGACCTCGACGACGTCGCGCGGCTCGCCGGGATCGGCGACGTCCACGAGTTCGCGCGGTTCCCCGACCCGCTGTCGCCCGCCGCCGCGGCCCGCCGCGCGGGGCTCCCGCCTGTCCGGCTGCCGGACGTGGCGAAACGCGTCCGGGAGCTGTCCGCGGGCAACAGGCTGGTGCTGGTGGAGGGGGCGGGCGGGCTGCTCGTCCGCTACGACGAGGAGGGGACCACGATCGCGGACCTGGCGCGCTGGCTCGGCGCCGCCGTCGTCGTGGTGACGCGGCCGGGACTCGGGACCCTCAACCACACCGCGCTCACCCTGGAGGCGATGGCGCACCGCGGCGTCCAGCTCGCGGGCGTCGTGATCGGCGCGTGGCCGGACGAGCCCGACCTCGCCATGCGCAGCAACGTCCGCGACCTGGAGACGATCGCCGCCCGGCCGCTGGCGGGCGTGCTGCCGGAGGGCGCGGGCGCCCTCGGCCCGGCCGAGTTCCTCGCCGCCGCGCGGCGGGGCCTCGCCCCGGCGTTCGGCGGCGGATTCGACCCTGCTACCTTCCGGGATTCGGTGCTGGAGAAGGGGGACACGTGACCGACATCCTCGATGTGGCGCGGCGGCAGGTGCTGGACGAGGGCCGGGGGCTGGCGGCGGACCAGGTGCTGGAGTGCCTGACCCTGCCCGACGACCGGCTGGAGGACCTCCTCGCCCTCGCGCATGAGGTCCGCGTCCGGTGGTGCGGCCCGGAGGTCGAGGTCGAGGGCATCGTGTCGCTCAAGACCGGCGGTTGCCCGGAGGACTGCCACTTCTGCTCGCAGTCGGGCAAGTTCGAGTCCCCCGTCCGCTCGGTGTGGCTGAACATCCCCGAGCTGGTCGAGGCCGCGAAGGAGACCGCGCGGACGGGCGCGACCGAATTCTGCATCGTCGCGGCCGTCCGGGGCCCGGACGAGCGGCTGATGGCGCAGGTCCGCGACGGCGTCAAGGCGATCAACGACGCGGTCGAGATCAACATCGCGTGCTCGCTCGGCATGCTCACCCAGGCGCAGGTGGACGAGCTCGCCGCGATGGGCGTCCACCGCTACAACCACAACCTGGAGACGGCCCGCTCGCACTTCCCGAACGTGGTGACGACCCACTCGTGGGAGGAGCGCTGGGACACCCTCCGCATGGTCAAGGGAGCCGGGATGGAGGTGTGCTGCGGCGGCATCGTCGGCATGGGCGAGACCGTCGCGCAGCGCGCCGAGTTCGCGGCGCAGCTCGCCGAGCTGGACCCCGACGAGGTCCCGCTGAACTTCCTCGCACCCCGCCCGGGCACCCCTTTCGCCGACTTCCCGCTGGTGGAGGGCACCGAGGCGCTCCGCACGATCGCCGCGTTCCGGCTGGCCCTGCCCCGGACCATCCTGCGGTACGCGGGCGGCCGGGAGCTGACCCTCGGCGACCTCGGCACCCGCGAGGGCATGCTCGGCGGCATCAACGCGATCATCGTCGGCAACTACCTGACCACGCTCGGCCGCCCCGCCGAGAAGGACCTGGACCTCCTCACCGAGCTCCAGATGCCGATCAAAGCCCTTTCCAAGACCCTGTGACCCCGCCCAAGAGCCTGTGACCCGCCTCCCGCCGTGATCCCCCGGACGGGAGCGCACGGCGGGAGCCGGAGCCGGTGTCTCAGTCCTGCCAGGGCGTCCACTCGGAGGTGTCGATGTCCAAGTCGAACGGATCGGGGAGCCGGTCGGTGTCCCCGAACGGCCACGACTCCTCATGCAGATAGGCGGCCGAGCCCCGGTCCGGGATGGAGTACAGGGTCGACTTCATGATCTTGGGGGAGCGGTCGACCAGCAGGTAGTAGGGGATCTCGGCCACCGCGTAGCGGTTCCACTTGCTGCTCTCGGGCTGTTTCCTCGTGCTCTTCGCGGGACGCCGGTCGTTCTCGGCGGTGCTGGACGAGGTGACCGCGACGACGAGTTCGACCTGGTCGGGGACCAGCGTCTTCACACGTGATCGCCGGGCGGCGAGGTACACGTCGCGGTCAAGGACCACCAGGTCCGGGCTGAACCCCTCGCCGATGCCCACGAGCGAGAGTCCGGTCCCTTGGTCGGCACGCCACGGGAATCCTTCTCGTCCGGCGCGGGCTTGGGCCAGGGCATAGGAGATGTCGCCGACGACGGCGTTGTGCTCCAGCGCGGGGGGCGGTGACACGACGACTGATCCTCCGATGACTTCGACCCGGGAGCTTTCGGGCGCGTGGACGAAGTCGTCGAGTTCGCCGCGGGCCCACATGTCGTAGGCCGTGTCCGGCAACAGCATGGGCCCGGTGTGATCGACAACCGTCACTTTCGGTGACTCCTTCCTCGCGATCTGCTCCGGTCATCGTGGGGAACGTGTGTTCGGAGCGTAGTCGGATCGCGGAATTCGCGTCACCGAACGTGGCACCCGGGGGTCACCTGCGGAGGCGGGTGATGAACTTGTAGCGGTCGCCGCGGTAGAGGGACTGGGCCCACTCCACCGGCTGGCCCGTGGTGTCGAAGGCGTGACGGGAGAGCAGCAGCATGGGGAGGCCGACGTCCACGCCGAGGAGCTGCGCGTCGTGCGGGGTGGCGAGGACGGTCTCGATCGTCTCCTCGGCCTCGGTCAGGTGGACGTCGTAGGCGGTGGCGAGCGTCTCGTACAGGGAGTGATGGCGGGGCAGCTCGCGGCGCAGGCCGGGGAAGCGGCGTGCCGGCAGGTGGGAGGTGTCGACGGACATCGGCTCGCCGTCGGCGAGGCGCAGCCGGTGGATGCGCAGGACCCGTCCCCCGGGGCGGATGCGGAGCAGGGTGGCGAGACGCTCGTCGGCGCTGACGTAGCCCGCCTCCAGGATGCGGGTCTCGGGCCGCAGCCCGTGGTGGCGCATGTCCTCGGTGTAGCTGACGAGCTGGAGCTCCTGGGAGACCTTGGGTTTGGCGACGAAGGTGCCCTTGCCCTGGATCCGCTGGAGGCGGCCCTCGACGACGAGCTCGGCGAGGGCCTGCCGTACGGTGGTGCGGGACGTCGCGTACTTCTCGGCGAGCGTCCGCTCAGGCGGGAGGGGGCTGCCCGGGGGCAGCGACTGGATCAGCTCCACGAGGAGCTCTTTCAGTTTGTAGTACTTCGGTATGCGCGGCGCCTGGCTCGCGTGGTGCCTGCTGATCTCCCCGAGTGTGGCCCGTTCGAATCCGTGGTCGAATCCGCCCCCGTGCCGGGGCCCGCCCCTGACCTCCGTCACGGCATCTCCTCACGTTCATCATCGGTTTTCCCCGATGTTATGCGTGAAGACTACGGGCGGTAGAGCGTGCGACCTCCGCCAGGGCTGCCGCGAGCCTTGTGAGGTCTGCCTCGTCCACGGTGGCGCGTGCCGTCAGCCGGAGGCAGGCGCGGCCCTTGGGGACCGAGGGGGGCCTGAAGCACCCTACGCGGACGCCGTGTTCAGCGCAGATCTCGGCGGCCCGGAGCGCCGCGTGCGGCTCGCCCAGGAACACCGGGACGACGGCCGCGGCAGGGGTGGCGGTCTCCAGGCCGGAACCGGTCGCGAGGTTTGCCATGCGCCGGGCCCGGTCACGGGCGCGGCGGGGCAGGTCCGGGTCCGATTCGAGGACGTCGAGCGCGGCCAGCGCGGCCCCCGCGGCGGGCGGGTTCAGGCCGGTGTCGAAGATGAACGCGCGGGCGGTGTCGACGAGCGTGTCGATCACCTCGGGGGCGCCGAGGACGGCGCCGCCCTGGGACGCCAGCGACTTCGACAGCGTGAGGGTGCGGACCACGTCCGGCTCCCCGGCCAGGCCCGCGGCGTGCACGGCTCCCCGGCCCCGGTCGCCGACGACGCCGAGGGCGTGCGCCTCGTCGACCACCAGCAGCGCCCCGTGCGCGCGGACGGCGCGGTGCAGCCCGGCGAGGGGAGCGAGGTCGCCGTCCACGGAGAACACCGCGTCGGTGACGACGAGGGCGTGCTCCTCCTCGCGTCCGGCGAGGGCCTCCTCGGCGGCGGCGGCGTCCCCGTGCGGGACGATCACGACGCGGGCCCGCGACAGCCGGCAGGCGTCCACGATCGAGGCGTGGTTGACCTGGTCGGACACCACCAGCGTGCCGGGCCCGGCGAGGGCGGTGACGGCGCCGAGGTTGGCCATGAAGCCGGAGGAGAACACGAGCCCGGTGGGGGCCCCGGCGAACGCGGCGAGCCTGCGGTCCAGCTCGTCGTGCAGCCGCGTCGTGCCGGTGACCAGCCGCGACGCGGCGGAGCCGGTGCCCCACTCGCGGGCGGCGGCGACCGCGCCCGCGACGAGCCGGGGGTCGCCCGCGAGCCCGAGGTAGTCGTTGGAGGCCAGGTCGACCAGGCCGTCGTGGTCGGGGGTGCGCGGCCGCAGGGTGCGGCGCAGCCCCGCGTCGGCGCGGCGCACGGCGGCGTCGCGGAACCTGGCCAGCGGGTCTCCCGTTGCGGTCATTCCGGAATCCTCCCAGTCTGGGATGCCCGGGGGACGGCCGGGGGCCTCCAAAACCCATCGGCGATGATGGTCGGGTGCCTACCTTGACCGATCTCGTCCGCGATCACACCGACCTCACCGAGACGGACGTGGAGTGGCTGCACGCCCTGGTCTCGGACTGGCAGCTCCTCGCGGACCTGTCGTTCGCCGACCTGCTGCTGTGGGTGCCGCTGCGGTCGGCGGACGTGCTGCCCGCCGACGCCGGGACCGGTCCCGCCCGCCGCCAGCCGGTCGTGCTCGACACCGGCGCGGCGGTGCCCGGCTGGGTGGCCATCGCGCAGATGCGGCCGACGACCGGTCCGACCGCCTACCCCGAGGACCTCGTCGGCAGGGTCGTCCGGACGGGACGGCGCGGCCTGATCGACGTGGCCTGGCGGGAGCGCCGCATCGTGCGGGAGGGCGACCCGGAATGGGGGAGCGGCATCCCCGTCCGGGAGGAGTCGATCCCGGTGCGGCGCGGCGCCAAGATCCTCGGCGTGATCCAGCGCAGCACGAACCTCAGCTCCGCGCGCACCCCGAGCCGGCTGGAGCTGACCTACCTGCAGAGCGCCAGCGACCTCGCGAAGATGATCTCCGAGGGGCGGTTCCCGGTGCCGGGCGAGGAGCCGAACCTCGTCCGCTCGCCGCGGGTCGGGGACGGCCTGATGCGCCTGGACCGCTCCGGGCGCGTGAGCTACGCCAGCCCGAACGCGCAGTCGGCCTACCGGCGGCTCGGGTTCCCCGCCGACCTGGTGGGGGAGTCGCTCGGGCAGGTCACCGCGGACCTGTGCGACACCGGCGAGCCGAGGGAGGAGGCGCTGAGCGTCGTCCTCAGCGGCCGGGCGCCCCGCGAGGTGGAGGTGGAGGCGCACGGGTCGGTCATGCAGTTGCGGACGATCCCTCTGGTCGTCGGCGGGACGCGGATCGGCGCGATCGTGCTGTGCCGCGACGTCACCGAGCTGCGCTGGCGCGACCGGGAGCTGATGACCAAGGACGCGACGATCCGGGAGATCCACCACCGGGTGAAGAACAACCTCCAGACGGTCGCGGCGCTGCTGCGCCTCCAGGCGCGCCGCCTCCAGATCCCCGAGGGCCGCGCCGCCCTGGACGAGGCCGTCCGCCGCGTCGGGTCGATCGCGATCGTCCACGAGACCCTCTCCCACACCCCCGACGAGCTGATCGACTTCGACGACATCGCGGACCGCGTGATCATGATGGCGGGCGAGGTGTCGACGCCGGAGACGAAGGTGACGCCGAAGCGGACCGGGAACTTCGGGGTCCTGCCCGCCGAGGTCGCGACGCCCCTGGCGATGGCGCTGACGGAGCTGCTGCAGAACGCGCTGGAGCACGGCCTGGCGAACCGGTTCGGGACGCTTGAGGTGGCGGCGCACCGCTACGGCGACGGCGGCCCGGCGCCGGACCCGGGCGGCGTGCCGGTCCAAGGGGAGTGGCCGGCGCCCGGCGGGCACGGGCCGCAGCAGGGCGCGGAGGGCCCGAGGACGCGGGGCCCCCGCCTGGTGGTCGTCGTCGCCGACGACGGCAAGGGCCTCCCGGCGGACTTCGACGTGGAGAGCAGCGACAGCCTGGGGCTCCAGATCGTCCGGACGCTGATCGTGGGCGAGCTGGGCGGCCACCTGGACTTCAGGCCGCACGAGGGCGGCGGGACGGAGGTGGTGGTGGACGTCCCGGTGGACCCGCACCACCGCCCCGGCCCGCCCCGTCCATAGCGTTCGGCCTAACAGGTCACCGCCCGAGGGGGTCGGCAAGCCCGCAAGAGGGTTCGAACCTTAGCGATCACGAGCCGGAACGTTGTGATCGCGAGCGAAGCCGGATTCAAGCGAAGCAAGAATCCGATCGCGCAGCGAGCCCTCCAGGGCGAGTCGGAGCGATGCAGCGATCACACGCAGTGCCCGTGGAAGGAGGGCCGCCAAGGCCCGACGCCGAGGGCACTGCAATGGATACAGCGCGCCTAGCGCCCGACGCCGAGGGCACTGCCATGAACACTCCGGCGGACCCTGCGCTTGAGGGCGCGGCGCTCGTCCTCGCCCATGCCGCCCCACACGCCCGAGTCCTGGCCGGATTCGAGTGCCCATCGCAAACAGGCGTCGGTGACGTCGCAGCGCTTGCACACCTGCTTGGCCTCTTCGATCTGCAGGATCGCGGGCCCGGTGTTGCCGATGGGGAAGAACAGCTCGGGGTCCACGTCACGGCAGGCTGCGCGGTGGCGCCAGTCCATGCGGTCCACTCCTTCGTCAGGTGGTGGAATCACTCCACGTTTGTGAACGGGTTCACATGTCGCGAACACCTGGAGCGGCGGTGGCCAGGTCCAGGGGTGGTTGTTCGGCGGCACCGGGCATCAGGAGTGACGACGTTGTGACCCCTGGCGGCCGGCGCACTTTGAGCGTGTCAGCCGGTCACGGGCACACGCAAGACCTTTGAGAAAGGATTCTCAAAGTATGGGTGTCGCATGTGTCACATCAGTGGGTCGCCCGTGTTGCTTTGATGTTAACGGAGGCATCGGTCGGCCTCATATGACGATGCGTATCGCCTTCGGGACCGACCGGAACGTGATGTGCTCCTGTTCGCCGAGGTAGTCACCGTCCAACTGGAACGCCACTGGACGTTCCGCGCGGAGCGTGACCTCCGCCACGTCGTGCAGGTTCAGCATGTGACGGCCCTGGACGGGACGGGTCCGGGCGGTCAGCATCCGGGCCAGCGCCTCCACCGTCGGCACCACGCCCAGCGACCGCATCCCGAAGATGTCGAGACCCCGCGAGAAGTTCGCCTTCGGGCTCGGATTCACCGGCAGCGGACCCATGTAAGTCCACGGAGATGTATTGGAGATGAAGGCGAGGAAGAGCCCGGATATCGGCGGCCGCCCGGGCACTTCCAGTGTTACCGCGGGGCGCCGCCGATCGGTGCCGGAGAAGAAATGCCGGACGGCGGTGCGCACATAGAGGGACGGGTCGGCCTTGGCGCCGGCGCCGCGGCGCCGCTCCACCTCCCGCACCACCTCCGCGTCCAGCCCCACCCCGGCGCAGAACGTGAAGTAGCGCTCCGTGCCACCCGGGTGGCAGGCGGTGCCGAGCCCGACCGTCCGGTACCGGCCCGCGCGCAGCGCGTCCAGCACCACCCGGGTCGCGCCGACCGGGTCGCCGGGCAGGCCGAGCGCCCGGGCGAACACGTTCGCGCTGCCGATCGGCAGGACCGCCAGGGCCGGCAGATCGGGCGACGGGCCCTTCTCCAGCAGCCCGTTGACGGCCTCGTTCACGGTCCCGTCCCCGCCGAGCGCGATCACCGCGTCGTACTCCTCCGCCGCCGCCCGCCGCGCGAGCTCGGTGGCGTGGCCACGATGGGAGGTCTCGGCGATGACGAGGTCGAGATCGCCGGAGAAGGCCCGCGCGAGGAGATCGCGGGCCCGCCGGGAGGTGGAGGTCGCCTTGGGGTTGGCGATGAGCATGGCGCGCACGGCGCCAGCGTATCGACCGTTCCCGGGAGCTTCTCCCCACAGCGGGTCCGGACACCGGCCTCCGCCGGCGCCGAGTAGGGTTCTGGACGTGTCGAAGCGTCCCATCACCGTGTACGCCGCCGCCGCCCTCGAAGCCGCGGAGGGCGCCGCGGCCGCCGGATTCGGGGTGTACACCGGCGTGGAGACCGCCGCCGGGACCGCCGCCGACCCCGTCAGCGCCATCGGGGTGACCGTCCTGGCCCTGGTCGGCGGGCTCGCCATGCTGGGCTGCGCCCGGGGGCTCCTGCGTGCGGACCAGTGGAGCCGGGCCCCCACGGTCCTGACGCAGCTGTTCGCGCTGCCGGTCGCGTGGTCGCTGTGGCAGAGCGACCGCCCCGGGATCGCCGTCCCGATGGGCGTCGCCGCCGTCCTCGCGCTGATCGCGGTGCTCAGCCCGCCGAGCACCGCCTGGCTCGTCCACGACCCCGGCGACGACCCCGGCGACGACCCGGCCCGTACGGACCGCGACGAAGGCGGCCGAGACGGCGATGGAGCGGGCACGAGGCCGCGCTCCACCGGCTGATCACTCGTCGGCGGTGAGGCCCTCGCGCAGCTGCGC
Organism: Actinomadura graeca; assembly: GCF_019175365.1. Lineage (NCBI taxonomy): Bacteria > Bacillati > Actinomycetota > Actinomycetes > Streptosporangiales > Thermomonosporaceae > Actinomadura > Actinomadura graeca. Next base: position 6,826,318 of record NZ_CP059572.1, read on the forward strand.
CAGGGTCCGGGCGAGCAACCGCGACACGTGCATCTGGGAGATGCCGAGCTCGGCCGCGATCTGCGACTGGGTCATGTTGCCGAAGAAGCGCAGCAGAAGGATCTTCTTCTCGCGCGCGGGGAGCTTCTCCAGCAGCGGCTTGAGGGACTCGCGGTACTCCACGCCCTCCAGCGACTCGTCCACCATCCCGAGCGAGTCGGCGACCGCGGGGGCGTCCTCGTCACCGGAGTCCGGCGCGTCCAGGGAGACCGTGGAGTAGGCGTTCGCCGACTCCAGGCCCTCCAGCACCTCCTCCTCGCTCATCTGAAGGTGGGCGGCCAGCTCGCTGACGGTCGGGGCGCGCCCCTCCCGCTGGGCCAGGTCGCTGATCGCCTTCGTCAGCGACAGCTTCAGCTCCTGCAGCCGGCGCGGCACCCGCACCGCCCAGCCCTTGTCGCGGAAATGCCGCTTGATCTCGCCCACGATGGTGGGCGTCGCGTAGGTGGAGAACTCCACCCCGCGCCCCAGATCGAACCGGTCGATCGACTTGATCAGCCCGATCGTCGCCACCTGGATCAGGTCGTCCAGCCACTCGCCGCGATTGCGGAAGCGGCGAGCGAGGTACTCCACCAGGGGCAGGTGCAGCTCCACGAGCTGGTCGCGGATGCGCTGGCGCTCCGGGTCGCCCTCGGGCAGCTCGGCGAGGCGCTCGAACAGCCCACGGGCCCTCGCGCGGTCCGGTACCGCGCTCTCGGACCGCTCGTTGCCGGCGCCGGCGATGGTCGTCTTCTCCGTCACGGGGCCCCCGCCGCACCGCGCCGCTTCTGCAGCGTCACGGTGACCCGGTCATCGGAACCCACCTGGGCGTCGACCTCGCCCGCCAGCGACGACAGGACCGTCCAGGCGAACGTGTCGCGGCTGGGCTCCTGGCCGTCCACGGTCAGCACCGCCACGGAGATGCGCATCGCATCCCCGGTCAGCTCGAACTCGCAGGTCAGGTCGGTTCCGGGGACGGCCTGGGCGAGCAGCATCGCGCACGCCTCATCGACCGCGATGCGCAGATCCTCGATCTCGTCGAGCGTGAAGTCCAGCCTGGCCGCCAGACCCGCGGTGGCGGTCCGCAGGACGGACAGGTAGGCGCTCGCGGCGGGCAACCTCACGGTCACCACGTCGCGGACGGACAACTGTGTACTGGCCGGCATTGCAGCGGTTTCCTCGGTCACGTCACTCCCTCGCAGGATGGTCCTGCTGCTTCCGAAACTACCGCCTACTGGGCCTGCTTCGAGACTCCGGCACGCTGTGTTTGTTTGCGTTGCCCTTGGCGTCGGGCCTTGGGGGCCCTCCTTCGGCGGGCAGCGCGGCGATCGCTGCATCGCTTCGGCTCGCCTTGGGGCTCGCTTCGCGATCAGGCCCTCGCTTCGCTCGTGCCTGGCTTCGCACGCGATCGCGGCGTCCTGGTGGGGGTTTGCCTTAAGTCGGGCCTGGGGCCCTCCTTCGGCGGGCAACGCGCGATCGCTGCATCGCTCCGGCTCGCCTTGGGGCTCGCTTCGCGATCAGGCCCTCGCTTCGCTCGTGCCTGGCTCCGCACGCGATCGCGGCGTCCTGGTGGGGGTTTGCCTTAAGTCGGGCCTTGGGGGCCCTCCTTCGGCGGCTGTGGTCCGGGGGGACGTGACGGTTGTGGTTCGTGCTGTGTTTGGGGTGGATGTACCGTTTGTCGCGCTCCTGGGTAACGGTTCGGGGCTGGGGGGTGGCCTTGTCTGGCTATTTGGTGGTCTTCTGTGATGTCTACGGCTTGGATCGAATAGAAGGACCAAGCGCTGAGAACTACCGTATTGTCACGGTCTACCGGAGCCGGATCGTAGACGATCCGGTGATGGCGACCTGTCCGATCCCCTAGACCGGCGGCCCATGTCCGTACCGTCCACGGCGGTGCCGCTCCCCGCGCGCCCCCGGGCCCACCTCCCGCCCGGGGGCGCCTCATTTGCACGGAGAGGCCCGTGCGTCCCACCTGCCACGCTCGCATAGCCTGGCGTGTGTGATCCGACCTGCTGCGCCTGACGACGTCCCCGCGATCATGCGGCTGATCCGTGATCTTGCGGAGTACGAGCGCTCCCTGCACGAGGTGAAGGCCACCGAGGGGCAGCTGCGCGCGAGCCTGTTCGGCGACGACCCCAAGGTCTTCGCGCATGTCGCGGAGCACGACGGCGCGGTCGTGGGGTTCGCGTTGTGGTTCCTCAGCTTCTCGACGTGGGAGGGCGTCCACGGCATCTATCTGGAGGACCTCTACGTGGATCCGGCGGTCCGCGGCCATGGGTACGGCAAGGCGCTGCTCACCGGGCTGGCGCGTGTCGCCGAGCGGCGTGGGTACGCGCGCGTCGAGTGGGCGGTGCTGAACTGGAACGCGCCCGCCATCGGATTCTACGAGGCGATCGGCGCCCGTCCCCAGGACGACTGGACCGTCTACCGGCTCACCGGCGACGCCCTCACCGCGGCCGCCCGCGCCTGACGGGCCGCGTCCGTCACCACGTCGCGGGCTTCTCCTTGGTGTAGAGCCAGGCGTTGAACAGCCCGTCGAGCTGCTGGTGCGAAATGCGCTCCGCGAGCGCGACGAACTGCTCCGTCGTGACGTTGCCGTCGCGGTTCGCCCGCGTCCACACCTTGATCAGCGCGAAGAACGCCTTGTCGCCGATGCGCTCGCGCAGGGCGTGCAGGGTCAGGCCGCCGCGCCAGTACGGGGTGATCGTGAACAGCTCGTCCGTGCCGGGATCGCCGGTCCGCCGTTTGATCCACAGTTCGTCGTAGTACGGCCAGTTGTCGCCCTTGCCGTAGAGGTTGTCGAACGTCTGCTTCACGGTCGGGCCGCCGTGCTGCTCGTCCCAGAGCCATTCGGCGTAGGTCGCGAAGCCCTCGTTCAGCCAGACGTCCTTCCAGCGGCTCAGGCTGACGCTGTTGCCGAACCACTGGTGCGCCAGCTCGTGCACGATCGTCGCCGTGTCGGGTTTGTAGCCGTAGATCGGGCGGCTCTGCGTTTCCAGCGAGAACGCCACGTCCACGCCGACGCGGATGCCGCCTGTGGACGCGAACGGGTACCTGCCGAAGACCTTCTCCTCCCAGTCGATCGCCTGGATCGTTCCCTCGTGGATGCCCTTCAGCTCGTCCGCGCGGTTCGGGGCCACGGCGGTGACGACCGGGATGCCGCTTTCCGTCTCGCCCTTCTGCACGGTGAACTTCCCGATGGCCAGCATCGCGAGGTAGCTCGCCATGGGGGAGCGTTCCTTCCAGACGAACGTGGACTTGCCGCCCCGGGTCCACTCGCCGCCCGGCACGCCGTTGGACAGCACCTGGGTGCCCTCCGGGACCGTGACACGGTAGGTGTAGGTGGCCTTGTCGGTCGGGTGGTCGTTGCTCGGGAACCAGGTGGACGCGCCGTCGGGCTCGCAGACCACGTACGCGCCGTCCGGGGTCCTGATCCACCCGAACGTGCCGAGGTCGGGCCGCTCTGCGGGCTTCGGGGTGCCCGCGTAGGCGACGGTCACGGTGAAGGTTTTGCCCTTGCGCAGGCCGCGCCGCGGCGTGACGATCAGCTCCTGGCCCGCGCGGGTGAATGCGGCGGCCCTGCCGTCCACCTCGACGCCGGTGACGGTGAGCTGCTTGAGGTCGAGGTCGAAGCGCGACAGGTCCTGCGTCGCGCGGGCCTTGATGCGGGCGGTGGCGACCAGCGCGTTCGACGCCGGGTCGTAGTCGAGGGCGAGGTCGTAGTGGCCGACGTCGTAGCCGCCGTTGCCCTCCTCGGGGAAGTACGGGTCGCCGACGCCGGGCGCGCCGGGGGTGAAACGGTCCTGCACGCCGGCGGTGTCGGCGGTGGCGGAGGGCGCCGGGGCGACCAGGCACGCGAGGGTGAGCGTGACCGCGGCCATCGTGGGCTTGATCCGTGTGGTCATGGATCATCCTCTCTCTGGATGTGCCGCATAGAAGACCATGCATGTCGTGAGATGTCAGTAGACCTAGACCCAAATACGCCGCGGGGGCCGTCCGGAAATCCGGACGACCCCCGCGGTCTGCGCGGCCCGCGTCACGCCTGCTTGGTCTCCCAGAAGATCTTGTCGATCTCGGCGATCTTGCCCAGCAGCTCCTCGGCGACCTTGACGTCCAGGCTGCCCTTGGTACCGGACGCCCCGGCGAGCTTGGTGGCCTCGTTGAACAGCTGGTGCAGCTGCGGGTACTTCTCGAAGTGCGGCGGCTTGAAGTAGTCCGTCCACAGCACCCACAGGTGCTCCTTGACCAGCTGGGAGCGCTGCTCCTTGATCAGGATCGCCCGCGCGCGGAACTCGGGGTCCTCATTGGCCGCGTACTTCTCGGCGATGGCCTTGACCGACTCGGCCTCGATCCGGGCCTGCGCCGGGTCGTAGACACCGCACGGCAGGTCGCAGTGCGCGGAGACCGTGGTCTTCGGACGCAGAAGCTTGAGCAACACCTGCGATTCCCTTCCCTCGTTTCGGATCATGCTCAGGTCACCGACATTACCCTTGTGCCCTTAAGCCCGTCCGGGCAGGGCGCTCGGTATTTCGGCCTAAGACCCGGGCTGCCGCGCGACCCGGAACCCTCCTGAGGGTAATGGCCGTGAGGCCCCGGAGTATGCGACGCGGACGTAGCGGAAAGGGGAGGCCATGGAAGCGGCCCGGCCACGCCGCCCGGCACTCGCCGGCCTGGTGCTGGCCGTGCTGGGGGGCGCGCTGTTCGCGCTGGTCAGGGCACGCGGCCGGGTCATGACGGTCGCGGTCTCGGGCGACTCGATGCTGCCCGTGCTGCGTCCCGGCGACTGGCTCGTCGTGCGCGTCGGAGGACGGGTCGCCCCGGGCGACGTCGTCGTCGCCCGTCATCCGGGCCGTCCGGAGCTGCTCATCGTCAAGCGGGCGGCGCGCCGCGCGGGCGTCGGCTGGTGGCTGGAGAGCGACAACCAGGGCGCCCGGGGGCGCCGCGACAGCTGGGACTTCGGTGCCGTTCCTGACGCGCTCGTCGTGGGACGGGCCGCCGCCCGCTACTGGCCGCTCCGCCGCGCCGGCCGCCTGGGGACCGACACGCGCGGCGCGCTCGGGTGGCACGCGGCGGTCACGCTCGGACGGCCCGCGCACAGGTCCGAGCAGTAGCGGCGCGATCCCTTGGCGGTCGTGTCGAAGTAGACCCGGCCGCAGTCCTCGGCGCGGCAGACGCCGAGCCGGTCGATCCCCTGGGAGCCGATCTTCGCGGCGAGGCCCATCGCGGTGCGGGCCGCGACGCGGTCGGGGATCGAGCCGCCCTCGTTGAAGTGCAGATGCCAGTCCTGCCCGTCGTGGCGGGTCATCTGCGGATGGACGGGATGCTGGATGAGCAGGATGTTGAGGCGCTCGATGGCGTCCTCCGCGTCCCCGCGCGCGGCGGAGACGAAGATCGCGCGCAGTTCGGCGCGCAGGTCGCGCATGGCGTCCAGATCGCGGTGCGCCGTCCGTCCCCCGAGATGCGGGCGGTGCAGCAGCAGGGCCTGCAGCCCTTCGAGATCGCGCAGCGGGTCGTGGCTGGGATGCTGCGTGTTCACGAGATCGACCGCCAGGTCCGCGTAAGAGGCGAGGTCCACATTCGCTCCCGACAGAGTCCGGCCCGATCGGCGAATCGTCAGGGTCATTCCCCCGACACGAGAATTACACCGTCTTTGGGTCACTGGCCAGTCCGGTGTCCGAATTGCTCGGAGTCTCAGGCAGGGAAAAGGCCCGCGCCGGGTGGCGCGGGCCCGTCATTGGTCCTCCGGATCAGATCCGATTGACCCCTTCCCGGCGGGCCTGGGTGGCCACGGCGGCGGCCACGGCGGGCGCGACCCGGTCGTCGAACGGGCCGGGGATCACGTAGTCGGCCGACAGGTCGCCGCCGACGATGCCGGCGAGGGCGCCCGCGGCGGCCAGCTTCATGCCCTCGGTGATCGAATGGGCCCGGACGTCCAGCGCGCCGCGGAAGATGCCGGGGAACGCCAGCACGTTGTTGATCTGGTTGGGGTAGTCGCTGCGCCCGGTCGCCACGACCCTGGCGTGCCGCCGGGCCACCTCCGGATGCACCTCCGGCGTGGGGTTGGACAGCGCGAACACGATCGCGTTCTGCGACATGGTGGCGACCGACGACTCGTGGACGGTGCTCCCGGACAGCCCGATGAACACGTCGGCGCCGCGCAGCGCCTCCTCGGTGGAGCCGGTCAGCCGCGACCGGTTGGTGACCGCGGCGATCCGCTCCTTGACCGGGTTGAGGCCGTCGCGGCCCTCGTAGATGAGCCCCTTGCTGTCCGACAGCGCGATGTCGCCGATGCCGGCCTCGATGAGGATCCGCGACACCGCGATGCCGGACGCGCCCGCGCCGGCCACGACGGCGCGCAGCTGCGCCAGGGGCCTGCCGACCAGGCGCGCGGCGTTGGTGAGCGCGGCGAGCACCACGATCGCGGTGCCGTGCTGGTCGTCGTGGAAGACGGGGATGTCGAGCTCGGCGCGCAGCCGGTCCTCGATCTCGAAGCAGCGGGGAGCGCTGATGTCCTCCAGGTTGATGCCGCCGAAGCTCGGGGCCATCCGGACGACCGTGTCGACGATCTCGTCCACGCCGGTGCAGCCGAGCGCGATCGGCACCGAGTCGACGTCCGCGAACTCCTTGAACAGCAGGGACTTGCCCTCCATGACCGGCATCGAGGCGGCCGGGCCGATGTCGCCGAGCCCGAGCACGGCGGTGCCGTCGGTGACGACCGCGACGACCTTGGACGTCCAGGTGTAGTCGTGGACCAGGTCCGGGTTCTCGGCGATGGCGGTGCAGACCCGCGCGACGCCCGGCGTGTAGGCGAGGGAGAGATCGTCCTTGTTGCGGACGGGGATCGTCGACCGCATCTCCAGCTTCCCGCCGCGGTGCAGCGGGAAGGCCGGATCGTCGTCGAGTCTCGGCGGTTCGTTGGGAATGGGCTCAGCAGCCACAGCGACCCCTGTCGGTGAGAGTGTGCCTTCGGGCGATGCCGCCGCGGTGGTGACGGTCTGGTGGCCTGATCACCGGGTCGGGCATCTCGCGACGTACGGGGGTCACCCGTTGTCCGATTGTGCCACACGGCCCTTAAGCGGCCCGGGGGCGGCGGTGGGGGCGGCCGTCGCCCGCCCGCTGACGGTGCGTGGCGGATCAATGGCCGGTTGTGGGGAATGTCGAGGTAGGCGCACTGTCCCGGGGTTACCTCGTTGTCCGATCGTGTCGGACCCTTAATCCGGAACGGGCCGGTGTGCGCCAAGATGTGCATCTGACCTACGGATCAGTACGAACCACTACGGATCCGACGAAACCATCTGGAGGGGGACCAGTGACCACCGGTTCTCTGCGCCGCCGTGCCCTCACGGCGAGCGCGCTCGCGCTGACCGGCGTCCTCGCCCTGTCCGCGTGCGGCGACGGCGACGACTCGGGCTCGTCCGTCCCGAAGGCGAGTGCGGACGCCAAGCTCGCGGCCATGGTCCCGGCCTCGATCAAGAGCGACGGCAAGATCTCGATCGGCACGGACGCGTCGTACCCGCCCAACGAGAGCGTCGACCCCGGATCGCAGAAGATCGTCGGATGGGACGTCGATCTGTTCGACGCCATCGCGGCCAAGCTCGGCCTGAAGACCGAGTACCACAACGCGGGCTTCGACACGATCATCCCGGGCGTCCAGTCCGGCAAGTACGAGGCGGGGGTCTCGTCCTTCACCGACAACAAGGAGCGGGAGAAGGTCGTCGACTTCGTCAGCTACTACACCGCCGGGACGGCCTGGGCCACCCTCAAGGGCAACCCCAAGGGCGTCAACCCCGACGACGCCTGTGGCAAGAGCATCGGGGTCCAGCAGGGCACCGTGCAGGTGGACGACCTGAAGGCGCGCAGCAAGAAGTGCGCCGACGCGGGCAAGCCGCCCGTCAAGCCGGTCGTCCGCAAGCAGCAGACCGAGGTCAACAACGACCTGGTCGCCGGGAAGGTCGACGCCATGGCCGCCGACTCGCCGATCGTCGGCGGCGCGGTGAAGAAGACCGGCAAGCTGGAGATCATCGGGCAGGTCTACGACACCGCGCCGTACGGTTACGCGTTCGGCAAGTCCTCCGGGCAGCTCAGGGACGCCGTCCTCGCCGCGCTCAAGGCGCTGATGGCCGACGGCACCTACAAGAAGATCCTGGAGGAGAACGGCGTGGAGAGCGGAGCGATCACCGATCCGGCGGTCAACGCCGCGCAGAGCTGAGCCATGACGATCGACAGCGACGCCGGCCGGGGACGGCCCGAGGCGATCAAGGCCGTCCCCGTCCGCCATCCGGGGCGCTGGGTGGCGGCGGCGGTCGTCCTGGTGCTGGTCGCGATGTTCGTCCACTTCCTGCTGACCAGCGACGCGCTGGAATGGTCGGAGCAGGGCAAGTACATCACCTCCAGCGCCGTGCTCAAGGGCGTCCGCAACACGATCCTGCTCACCGTCGCCGCGATGGCCGGGGGGATGCTGCTCGGCACCGTCCTCGCGCTGATGCGGCTGTCGGCCAATCCGCTGCTGAGCGGTGCCTCGTGGTTCTACCTGTGGTTCTTCCGCGGCACGCCGCTCTACACGCAGCTGCTGATCTGGGGTGCCATCGGCTCGCTGTTCCCGACCCTCGGCGTCGGCATCCCGTTCGGGCCGGAGTTCCACACCTGGAAGACGCAGGCGCTCGTCTCGCCGATGCTCGCGGCGGGCCTCGGGCTGATCCTCAACGAGGCCGCCTACATGGCGGAGATCATCCGGGCCGGGATCCTGTCGGTGGACGAGGGCCAGCAGGAGGCGGCGGGCGCCCTCGGCATGTCCCGGATGCAGACCATGGGACGGATCGTGCTGCCGCAGGCGATGCGGGTCATCGTCCCGCCGACCGGCAACGAGGTGCTCTCGATGATGAAGAACACCTCGCTGGTCGCGGCCATCCCGTTCTCGGAGCTGACGTTCACCGCGCAGACCATCTACGCCAGCACCTACAAGATCATTCCGATGCTGGTCATGGCGTGCCTGTGGTACCTGCTGCTGTCGTCGGTCCTGATGGTGGGCCAGTACTACCTGGAACGCCACTTCAGCCGGGGCGTCGGCAGGGAGTCGCGGGCGCGCGGGCCGCTGCTCCGGCTGCGCGGCGGGGGTGGCGGCCAGTGACCGGAGATGAGGACGCGGTGGGCGATCCGCTGGCGAAGGTGCCCGCGCCCGAGGGCGGCGGGCCGATGGTGAGGGCCGAGGGCGTGCACAAGTCCTTCGGCCGGCTGGAGGTGCTCAAGGGCATCGACCTGGAGGTGCGGCAGGGCGAGGTGATGTGCGTCGTCGGCCCGTCCGGGTCGGGGAAGTCCACCTTCCTGCGCTGCATCAACCACCTGGAGAAGATCAACGCGGGACGGCTGTGGGTGAACGGCCACCTGGTCGGCTACCGCGAGCGCGGCGGGCGGCTGTACGAGCTGCGCGACCGCGAGGTCGCCGCGCAGCGCCGCGAGATCGGCATGGTGTTCCAGCGCTTCAACCTGTTCCCCCACAAGACGGTGCTGGAGAACGTCATGGGGGCACCGGTCTGGGTGAAGAAGCAGCCCAAGGACCAGGTCAGGGAGCGTGCCCTCGCGCTGCTGGACCGCGTCGGGCTGAGCGAGAAGGCGCGGAACTACCCGGCGCAGCTGTCCGGCGGGCAGCAGCAGCGGGTCGCGATCGCGCGGGCCCTGGCGATGGAGCCGGCGCTGATGCTGTTCGACGAGCCGACCTCGGCGCTCGACCCGGAGCTGGTCGGCGAGGTGCTGGAGGTCATGAAGCAGCTCGCCCTGGACGGCATGACCATGCTGGTGGTCACCCACGAGATGGGCTTCGCCCGTGAGGTCGGCGACTCGCTGGTCTTCATGGACGACGGCGTCGTGGTGGAGCGGGGCGCCCCACGCGAGGTCCTCGCCAACCCGCAGAACGAGCGGACGAGGAACTTCCTGTCCAAGGTGCTGTAACGACATTTTGGACCGTCCAAGAATCCGCGGGGCGGCTCCGGCGACCGGCCGGGGTCGCCCTTTCTGCGGTGGACGCCCAGGAGTTTTCGGCGCCGTTGTCTGATTCCCCGCGGATCGGATCCTCTTTATAAATTCATTGACTCGCAAATACCCCTCTGTTACGTTCACGGTCATGAAGATCTTAAGTGCGGCAAAGGCCCTCTCCGTGATCGCGGTGTCCGTCTCAGCGTCGATCGCCGGAGTGGGGGGATCCGCGCATGCAGCCGCACCCTCCGGTGAAGGGGACGCCGTTCAGGCGCTCGCCTCAGGCGTCTTCGGAAATGTTCGCGCGGTACCCGTCGCCAACGCTCCCGGCTTCCGCTATCTGGTCGCCAAGCACAGCGGGAAGTGCATCACGGTCTCCGGCGCCAGCACCGCGGACGGCGCCGTGGTCAACCAGTACACCTGCGTCGGGAGGCAGAACCAGCAGTGGCGGATCGTCAACGTTTCGGGTGGCTCCTCCCTCCAGGTCAGGCACAGTGCCCGGTGCCTGTCGGTCTCCGGCGGATCCAAGCGCGACGGGGCGCGGGTCATCCAGTGGATCTGCAACGGCGCGGGGGACCAGCTGTTCCGGAACATCCAGGTCAGCAACATGCGGATGGTCGCGCACCACAGCAACAAGTGCCTGAGCATCAAGGGCGGCAGCAAGGCGAACAACGCCCCGTACATTCAGTGGCGGTGCAACAATTCCGCCGACCAGCGGCTCAACACGCGGCCCGCCTGACCGCCTGCGCCGCGGCCGCGGATGAAATGCCTCGCCGATGACGGGGAATGGGGCGGCCGCGATACTGCGCTGAAGCCGCGAGAATCCGCGGAGTCGGTCCGGTCGGGGTTCGCCGCCGCGGCGGTGGACCCCGGCCGCACATCGCCCCCGGGATGCGGGGTGAGGGCCGGGCCGCGGTCGGGTGGGGCGGCGTGGTTGCGGCGGACGGGCGGGACCTAGGGTGGCGGCATGTTCGCTGTCACGGTTTCGCAATTCGACGCAGACCAGCCGCTGACCGGGCTCACCGCCGGTGAGGTGCCCGATCCCGAGGTCCCGGACGGGTGGACGACCGTCACGGTGCGGGCCGCCGCGCTCAACCACCACGACCTGTGGTCGCTCAGGGGCGTCGGGCTGCCCGCCGAGCGGCTCCCGATGATCCTCGGCTGCGACGCGGCGGGCGTGGACGAGGACGGCAACGAGGTCATCGTCCACGCGGTCGTCGGCGACCCCGCCCGGGGCGGCGGCGACGAGACCCTCGACCCCAAGCGGACGCTGCTGTCGGAGCACCATCCGGGGACGCTCGCGGAGAGGGTGGCCGTGCCGCGCCGCAACCTCGTCCCGAAGCCGGCGGAGCTGTCGTTCGAGGAGGCGGCCTGCCTGCCGACGGCGTGGCTCACCGCGTACCGGATGCTGTTCGGCAAGTCCGGGCTGGAGCCCGGCGGGTCCGTCCTGGTGCAGGGCGCGGGCGGGGGAGTGGCCACGGCGGCGATCGCGCTGGCGTCGGCGGCCGGGTTCCGCGTCTACGCGACGAGCCGCAGCGAGGCCAAGCGCACGCGGGCCGGGGAACTCGGGGCGGACGTGGCGCTGGAGCCCGGCGCGCGGCTGCCCGAGCGGGTGGACGCCGTGATCGAGACGGTCGGCGAGGCGACCTGGTCCCACTCGCTGAAGTCGCTGCGGCCGGGCGGGCGGATCGTGGTGTCGGGCGCCACCAGCGGCGCGGTGCCGCCCGCGGAGCTGAACCGGGTGTTCTTCCTCCAGCTCCAGGTCGTCGGCTCGACGATGGGGACGCGCGCGCAGCTCGAACGGCTCGCGCGGTTCCTGGTCAAGACGGGCGTGCGGCCGCCGATCGACCGGACGCTGCCGCTCTCCCGCGCCCGTGAGGGCTTCGCCGCGATGGCGGACGGGGACCTCTTCGGCAAGATCGTCTTCACGCCCTGAGACGGCCGCGCGGGCCGTCGCGGCGGCCACGGCCCGCGTTGACCGCTCCCGCGGCCCGCGTCCACCCCTCCCGGACGGGTCAGTCCCTGCGGTCCTTGCGGAAGATCTCGTCCCTGAGCCGCTCCCGGGTCTCCCGCAGGAGCGCCTCGCAGGAGGCGAGGCCCTCCTCGTCGAGGCGGGCCTTCTTGGCGCCCTTGCGGACGTCCTCGACGAACTTGCGCAGCAGGCGCTCCAGCTTGAGCCGCTCGATGTCATGGCTGGTGCCGGTCGCCGTCTTCCAGGCGTCCTCCCAGTTCTGGCGCCACTCCTCCTTCCACGCCTGCTTCTGCTCGCGCCAGTGGTCCTTCTGCCGCCGCCACTCCTCCTTCTGGCGCTCGCCGGTCTCCTTCCACGCCTCCTTGGAGGTGGCCTTGCCCTCCTCGCGCATCTCCCGGGCGGCCTGGGTGAGCTCCTCGCGCAGCGACCGGACCGTCTGCCGGACGTCCTGCTGGACGCCCCGCGCGAACTCCTGCGCCGACGCGGTGATCTCCTCCTCCAGCTCGGCCAGCTCGTCCATCCGCCGCTCCAGCTCGTCGCGGCCCTTGTCGGTGAGCGAGTAGACCTTCTTGCCCCTGATCACCTCATGGGTGACCAGCCCCTCCGACTCCAGCCGGGCCAGCCGCGGGTAGATCGTCCCGGGAGACGGCGAGTACACCCCGAGGAACCGGTCCTGGAGCAGCCGGATCACCTCGTAGCCGTGCCGCGGGCTCTCCTCCAGCAGCTTCAGCAGGTACAGCCGCAGGCGGCCGTGGCCGAAAACGGGGCTCAACTCACTTCTCCATTCGGGGTGTGGTGATCTCCGGCTCCTCGTCCTCGCGTCCGAGGAGGGTGATGGAGCCGGACACCGTGTTGACCGTGAGCCGCCCCGTGCCGTCGCCGAGCTCACCGCTCAGGCCGGCGATGACGGGCCGCTCCAGCCGGCCGAGCCCGGGGAAGGACGTCTCGATGCGCCCCGCGGCGGAGTTCAGCGAGACCTGCGCGCCCGCGGACCCGGGGATGCGCAGCGCGACCTCCCCGGAGACCGTGTTCACGTCGACGCGGGAGTCGCCGACCAGGTCGACGTCCGCGGCGATCCGGCCGCTGACGGTGCGGGCCGCCAGCCGCTCGACCGAGCCGCCCGCGATCGACAGGTCGCCCGACACCGAGGTGAACGACACCGTCCCGTCCAGCCCCTGCGCCTCGATCGCGCCGGACACGGTGTTGGCGTCGACCGCGCCGAGCACCCCGTCCAGGGTCACCTCGCCCGAGGCGCTCTTGATGGACGTGCGCGCCGTCATCCCGGTGATCAGGGCGTCCGCCGACACCAGGTTGAGCGAGACGGGGCAGTCGTGCGGGACGGTCACGGTGATCGACGCGCGGCACCGCTGGGTGCGCAGCCAGCTCAGCACGCCCTCCCAGAGCCGCTCGTGGGTGACCGTCAGCATCCCCGCCTCGTGGCCGACCACCAGCGGCGGCCCCTCCACCTCGCCGACCATGATGGACGGCCGCTCGTCCGAGGCGAGCACCGAGACGCTCCCCGCGATCAGCGTGGCCCGCAGCGCGACCACCCCGTCGAAGTCGAGAGCGGTCGGCTCGGCGATCGTCCAGCGTGACATCGTGCCGCCCTTCGGTCGTACGCCCCTGACCTGTAACACGATATGTCGCGACCGGGGAAAGTCAAGATGTATCGCGTTGACGCGGGGACGGGGGTCAGTCGTCCTCGTCGTCGAGGCGGGCGAGCCAGGTGGCGAGCCGTTCCACCGGCGTCTCGAACTCGGGGTTCAGGTCGACGAACTCGCGGAGCCGCTCGGCCAGCCAGGTGAGGCTGACCTCCTCCGCCCCGCGGCGGTCGGTGAGCTCCTCGATGCCCCGATCGGTGAAGTACATGGCGTTCTCTTTCCAGGACGCCGAGGGCCCCGGCGCGCGCCGGGGCCCTCGACCGTGTGCGTTACCCCTCGCCGAACAGGCGGGCCAGGAGGGCCTCCTGCTCGGCCTGATGCAGCTTCGCCGACCCCACCGCGGGGGACGAGGACGCCGGGCGCGACACCCGCGACAGCCTCAGGCCCTCGATGTGGTGCGGCAGCTTCAGCGCCATGAACGGCCAGGCGCCCATGTTGGCGGGCTCGTCCTGGACCCACACGACCTCCGTGTGGCCCGGGTACTTCGCCAGCTCCGCCTTGATCTCGTCCACCGGCGGCGGGTACAGCCGCTCCACCCGGATCACGGCGGTGTCGTTCGCCCCCGCGGCGTCCCGGGCCTTGACCACCTCGTAGTAGATCTTGCCGGTGGTGAGCAGCACCCGCCGCACGCCCGCCGGGTCGACCGCCGGGGCGCTCTCGGGGATGATCGGCTGGAACGCGCCGCCGGTGATCTGCGCGACCGTCGAGGTGGCCGCCTTCAGCCGCAGCAGCTGCTTCGGCGTGAACACGATCAGCGGCTTGCCGCGCCCCGACAGCACCTGCCAGCGCAGCAGGTGGAAGTAGTTCGCCGGGGTGGTCGGGTAGACCACGGTCATGTTGTCCTGCGCGCACAGCTGCAGGTAGCGCTCGATCCGCGCGGACGAGTGGTCGGGGCCCTGGCCCTCGTACCCGTGCGGCAGCAGCAGCACGACGCTGGAGTGCTGGCCCCACTTCTGCTCGCCCGACGAGATGTACTCGTCCATGATCGACTGGGCGCCGTTCGCGAAGTCGCCGAACTGCGCCTCCCACGCCACCAGCGCGTCCGGGCGGGTCATGGAGTAGCCGTACTCGAAGCCCATCGCCGCGTACTCGCTGAGCAGCGAGTCGTGCACGTAGAACTTCGACACGCCCTGCCCGAACTGCTTGAGCGGCGTGTACTCCTCGCCCGTCTTGCGGTCGACCAGCACCGAGTGCCGCTGCCCGAACGTGCCGCGGCGGGTGTCCTGCCCGACGAGCCGCACCGGGTGGCCGTCGATCAGCAGGGAGCCCAGCGCCAGCAGCTCGCCGGTCGCCCAGTCGATCGCGTCCTCCTCGATCATCTGGGCCCGGCGCTGGAGGATCGGCTTGAGCCGCGGGTGGACCTCGAAGCCCTCCGGCAGGCTGACCTGGGACTCGATGATCCGCTTGACGGTCTCCTGCGAGATCGCCGACCCGGCCTTGCCGTGGTCGATCGGGATGCTCTCCTCGACGTCCGGCTTGACCACCGACCCCGGTTCGAGCGGCTTCTTCACCGCCTCGCGGGTCTCGGTGAACGCCCGCTCCAGCTGCTCCTGGTAGTCGCGGAGCGCCTGCTCGGCCTCCTCCACCGTGATGTCGCCGCGCCCGATCAGCGCCTCGGTGTACAGCTTGCGCACCGAGCGCTTGGCGTCGATCAGGTCGTACATCAGCGGCTGGGTGAAGGAGGGGTTGTCGGACTCGTTGTGGCCCCGCCGCCGGTAGCAGACCATGTCGATGACGACGTCCTTCTTGAACGTCTGCCGGTACTCGAACGCCAGCCGCGCCACCCGCGCGCACGCCTCGGGGTCGTCGCCGTTGACATGGAAGATCGGCGCCTGGATCATCCGGGCCACGTCCGTCGAGTAGACGCTGGAGCGCGAGTACTCGGGGGCCGTGGTGAAGCCCACCTGGTTGTTGATCACGACGTGCACGGTGCCGCCGGTGCGGTAGCCGCGCAGCTGCGACAGGTTCAGCGTCTCGGCGACCACGCCCTGCCCGGCGAACGCCGCGTCACCGTGGATCAGGACGGGCAGCACACTGAACCCGGCCTCGCCGACGTCCAGGAGGTCCTGCTTGGCGCGGACGACGCCCTCCAGGACCGGGTCGACCGTCTCCAGGTGCGAGGGGTTCGCCACCAGCTCGGTGTGGATCTTGGATCCGTCGCCGGCGATGAAGTCGCCCGAGGCGCCCAGGTGGTACTTGACGTCCCCCGAGCCCTGCGCGCTGCGCGGGTCGAGGTTCCCCTCGAACTCGCCGAAGATCTGCCCGTAGGACTTGCCGACGATGTTGGCGAGGACGTTCAGCCGGCCGCGGTGCGCCATGCCGATGACGACCTCGTCCAGGCTCGCGGCCGCCGCCGCGGAGATCACCGAGTCCAGCAGCGGGATGACGGACTCGCCGCCCTCCAGCGAGAACCGCTTCTGCCCGACGAACTTCGTCTGCAGGAACGTCTCGAACGCCTCGGCGCTGTTCAGCCGCCGCAGGACGTGCAGCTGCTCCTCGCGCGACGGCTTGTCGTGCGGGACCTCGACGCGCTCCTGGATCCAGGCCCGCTCCTCGGGGTCCTGGATGTGCATGTACTCGATGCCGACCGTCCGGCAGTAGGCCATCCGCAGCACGCCGAGGATGTCGCGCAGCTTCATGGTCGGCTTGCCGCCGAACCCGCCCGTCGCGAACTCGCGCTCCAGGTCCCACAGGGTGAGGCCGTGCTTGAGGATGTCCAGGTCGGGGTGGCGGCGCTGCTTGTACTCCAGCGGGTCGGTGTCGGCCATCAGGTGGCCCCGGACCCGGTAGGCGTGGATCAGCTCGTGCACCCGGGCGACCTTGGCGACGTCGTCCTCGTGCGTCGCGGAGATGTCCTTGACCCAGCGCACCGGCTCGTACGGGATGCGCAGGGCCTCGAAGATCTCGTCGTAGAAGCCGTCCTCGCCGAGCAGCAGCTCGTGGATGCGGCGCAGGAAGTCGCCGGACTGCGCGCCCTGGATGATCCGGTGGTCGTAGGTGGAGGTCAGCGTCATGACCTTGCTGATCCCCATCCGCGACAGCGTGTCGCTGGACGCGCCGGCGAACTCGGCGGGGTACTCCATCGCGCCCACGCCGATGATCGTGCCCTGGCCCGGCATGAGCCGCGGCACCGAGTGGACGGTGCCGATCGTGCCCGGGTTCGTCAGGCTGATCGTGGTGCCCTGGAAGTCCTCCAGCGTCAGCTTGTTGCCGCGCGCCTTGCGGACGATCTCCTCGTAGGCCGCCCAGAACTGGCGGAAGTCCAGCGTCTCGGCGGCCTTGACGCTCGGCACCACCAGCTGCCGCTGCCCGTCCGCCTTCTGCAGGTCGATCGCGAGGCCGAAGTTGACGTGCTCCGGCCTGACCAGCACCGGCTTGCCGTCCACCTCGGTGAACGCGGCGTTCATCTCCGGCATCGCCGCGAGCGCCTTGACGATCGCATACCCGATCAGGTGGGTGAAGGAGACCTTCCCCCCGCGGCCGCGCTTGAGGTGGTTGTTGATGACGATGCGGTTGTCGATCAGCAGCTTCGCCGGGACGGCGCGCACGCTCGTCGCCGTCGGCACGCCGAGGCTGGCCTCCATGTTGGTGGCCGTCCGCGCCGCGACGCCGCGCAGCCGGACCTCCTCGGCGCCCGCGGGCACCGGAGGCGGCGCGGGCCTGGACTCGGCCCGGGGGGCGGGCTGGGATCCGGTGTTCGCCGGCGCCTTCGGCGGCGAGACCGGTGGCTGCTTGGGTGTCGGCGGAGCGGCCGCGGTGCCGTTGGCGGCCTTCGTGGCCGCTCCTTCGGTGGCCGGGGTGGTCACGGACGACGGCCGGGTGTCCGGCTGGTAGTCCGCGAAGAAGTTCCACCAGGCCTCGTCAACCGAGTTCGGGTCCTCGAGGTACTTCTGGTACAGCTCGTCGACCAGCCACTCGTTGGCACCGAAGTCTGTGATCTTTGGGTCGGCACTAGTTTGCGACGACTCTGTCGACACGGCGGAGATCGCCCTCTTCCGCAGCTCGCAGGTGAGTTCTGAGACTAGTCAAGGCTACTCGTACTTGAACCTCATCATGTCCAACTGGGCTGACCACACCCCAAACCCCCCGGCCGCGAGGCCGGGGGTTCGAGCCGATCGACGGCCCAGGGGACATCAGTGGCTGTGCGCGGGCACGGTCGGTCCCTCGCTGGCCTGGACCAGGACGAAACCCTGCCCCTGATAGGCCAGCTGCATCGCCTCGCCGCTGCCGCGGCCGATCAGGGCCCCGGCCTTGAACGTCCGGTTGACGCCCACCTGGAGGCCGGTGCTCCACGCGACGGCGGACTGACCGTCCGCGAAAGTGGGCGCGCGCCCGCAGTCCAGCATGACGGGCGTGCCGTGTGTGGTGAGCGCCACCCAGCCGCTGCCCTGGAGGGTCGTGTTGAACAGGCCGCCCGCGGCGATGCCCGCGCCCTGGACCCGCTGGATGTCGGACTGGAGGGTCGAGTCGTAGGCGAGGATGTTCTTGCCGTTGACGGTGATCCCCTCGTTCTCCAGGTAGAACAGGTGGATGTCGTCGGCGTCGTTGGCGACGAACAGCAGGCCCTGCCCCTTGACGCGCATGAGCGGGACGCCCTCGCCCGTCAGGGCCTTCTTCATGAACTTGCCGATGCCGCCGGAGCCCTCGTAGTCGAAGTCCATCTGGCCCTGGAAGGCCACCATGGATCCCTGCCGGGCCAGGACGTCCCCGTTGAGGTGGATCCGGAGCATCTTGGAGTTCTGGAGCGCGAAGTGACCGGGCAACTGCTGGCCCTGGTCGATGTTTCCGAAGAACTGGCTGCGCATGGTCGGCTGGCCTCTCGTGTCCTGTTGTGGGGATCTTGTGGAGGTGCGCCAGCATAACGACGGGATGCGACGGGATCTGAACTTCCCCGGCTCCCGCGGCAATCCGCGGCGCCCTTGCCGACGAACAACGGGTGTGACGGTGGACGAAGTGCCCGGCGTGTCAGGAGCGGGACGGACGGTCGCCGGCCGGTACCGGCTGCTCGACGAGCTCGGCCGCGGCGGCATGGGCGTCGTGTGGCGCGCGCGGGACGGCCTCCTGGAGCGCGACGTGGCGGTCAAGGAGATCGTCCCCCCGCCGGGGCTGGACGAGGACGGGCGCCGCGTCCTGCCCTGGCGGGCGATCCGCGAGGCGCGGTCGGCGGCGCGCCTGTCGCATCCGGGCGTGGTCACGGTGTTCGACGTCGTGGAGGAGGGCGGGCGGCCGTGGGTGGTGATGGAGCTCGTCCCGGCCCTGTCGCTGCGGGAGACGGTCGCCCGCGACGGCCCGCTCGACGCCGGGCGGGCCGCGCGGATCGGGGCCAGGCTCGCCGGGGCCCTCGGCGCCGCGCACGCGGCCGGGATCCTGCACCGGGACGTCAAGCCGGGGAACGTCCTGCTCGCGCGGGGTGACCGCGCGGTCCTCACCGACTTCGGGATCGCCGTCATCGAGGGCGACGCGAGCCTGACGCAGACGGGGACGCTGCCGGGGTCGCCCGCCTACATCGCCCCCGAGCGGATCCAGGGGCTGCCCGCCGTCCCGGCATCGGACCTGTGGGCGCTGGGCGTGACGCTCCTTACCGCCGTCACGGGCCGCGCGCCGTTCCAGCGGGACGACCCGGTGTCGGTGCTCGGGGCCGTGCTGACCGAGGAGCCGCACATCCCGGAGCACGCCGGGCCCCTTCGTCCCGTCCTGGAGAGGCTACTCGTCAAGGACCCGGCGCGCCGCATGCCCGCCGACGTGGCCGAAAGGCTCCTGCTCGCCATCGCGGAGGACGAGCCCGAGGAGGAGAGCAGGCCCTCGTGGCGCCTCGGCGGCGCACTGGCCTACGCGGGCGCCGCGCTCCTGCTCGCGGGGGCCGCATTGATGCTGCTCCGCATGGGCTGACCCACACGGGCTCCTCCTCAGGCGTCACCGGATGGTCGTCCGTTCGGTGGATCCGGTGCGGGAACCCCGCGGCTACGATGACCGTCTGTAGCTTTGGCGGACGACGGCGGCGACAGGTGGCGGGAGACGCATGCTCGAGAACTTCAACGCCCTGGTGGACGGGCTGCCGCCGGCCTTGATCTACCTGATCATCGCCGGCCTGGTGTTCGCCGAGGCGGCGCTGTTCTTCGGCTTCGTCTTCCCGGGTGAGACCGCGATCGTGGTCGGCGGTGTCCTGGCCAGCCAGGACAAGCTCTCGCTGCCGCTGCTGCTGATCATCTCGGTGGTGGCGGCCGTCACCGGCGACTCGGTCGGCTACGAGATCGGCCGCAAGTACGGGACGCGCCTGCTGGAGACCCGGGCGATGAGCAAGCACCGGGCCAAGGTCGGCAAGGCGCAGGACCTCATCCGCCGCCGGGGCGCGTTCGCCGTGTTCATCGGGCGGTTCACCGCGCTGCTGCGGGCGCTCATGCCCGCCCTGGTGGGCAGTGCCCGGCTGCCCTATCCGAAGTTCCTGGTGTTCAACGTGATCGGCGGCGTCACCTGGGTGCTCACGTTCACGCTCGGCGGCTACTTCGCGGGCGAGGCGTTCGACCACGCCGCCAAGCTCGCCGGGCGCGGCCTCGCGATCGGGCTGGCGGTGGCCGCGGTCATCGCCCTCATCGTGTGGAGCGTCCGCAAGCACCGCAGGGAGGCCCGGGACGAGGCCGCGGAGAACGCCGACCCCGCCCTGGAGCAGACCGTGTCCTCCGCGATCCCGGCCCAGGGCGGCCCGTCGGGCGGCCCCTCCGCGTGACCGCTAGTGGTCGAGGTCCATGCGCCCACTGACGAGCGGCAGGTCCAGATAGGTACGGATGCCGGGCTCCGCGGAGCACACCACCGGGATCGAGTTGAGCACGTGCGCCGCCGCGGCCGACAGCGGGTCGGTGATCCAGTCCTCGCCGGTCGTCAGCGCGAGGGACGGGCGGCCGCAGATCCGGATCGCGTACCCGGGCGTCCCCCAATCGGGCGTGCGCGAGGCGTCCGCCTTGTGGATCGCCTCGATCGTGATCACCGGGAGCCCGCCGGCGAGGGCGCTGCACGTCCACCGCGCCGCGGCGACGGTGCCGCGCGGGACCACGCCCGCCGCGATGGGCAGGTCGGCGCCGGCGAGCCGGTGGTCGACGTCCACGTCCACCTCGTCCACGTCGACGCGCAGCCCGGCCGCCATGAGGTGCAGGCTCTCGGAGTACAGCGCGCGCATGGCGCTGCGGGCGGGCCGCAGCCCGCGCAGGTAGGACTCCTCGTCCCGGCCGAACCCGATCATGTCGTGGACCAGCGGCCAGGACGGGTGCCGGGCCAGGTCGGTGCACTCCCGCGCGTAGACGTGGCTGATCTTGCGGGACAGCCGCGACAGCATCAGCGGCAGCACGTCCGCCATGAAACCCCGGTTGATCCCGCTGCCGTGCACGGACACGCCGCCGCGCTTGCACGCCTGCTCCAGCTCGTTCACCACGAACGGGTCGTGCGCCTGCGGGTAGACCAGCCCGTTCATCGAGATGACGTTCTTGCCCGACGACAGCAGGGCGCAGACCGTGTCGAGGTCGCCGTACGGGTCCCCGGCGGGGCCGGGCGCGTAGACGACGCAGTCGGCGTCCAGGTCGAGGATGCAGGCCAGCTCCCGGGTGGCGGTCACCCCGGCGGGCCCGCGCCCGGCGAGCGTGCCCGCGTCCACGCCGTCCTTGGCGGCGGTGTGCACCCAGACACCGGCCAGCTCCAGGCCGGGATGGTCCAGGACGCCCCGGATCACCCGGCGGCCGAACGCCCCGGTCGCCCACTGGACGACGCGGTACGGGCGGGGGTAGGACGAGATCGCGTCGGCAGGGCTCATCGAGACCGGACCTCCGTGCTCCATCGCAGCGGCGGGGGATGCCGCGATGGGTGTGGACACTACGCGGATTGCCGGTGAAATGCGGCATTTGCCGCAACTTTCTCGGGAAGTTGCAGCGTGCGCCGGGTGAGCCCGTCCGGGCCCGCGACCGAGCGGGATTCGGCCGGCTGGTGGCACTGTGTCGGTCGATGGGTGAGGAGACAGGATGTTGGAACTGCGCCTGCGCGACAGGTCGTTCAAGAACATGACCGCGGGCGAGTTTCGACGCCGTCATCGCCGTCCACCTGGGGGGACCGTCCACAGAAGTCTGGGCGACCAGATGGGCCACCTCGTCCAGCAACTCACCACCTGACGCCCGGCCACGCCCCACCGGCCATCGAGGCCCCCACCTGAAAATGTGAACGCCACCTCCGCCAGCCCGAACCCCGGCGGGTCAATCCGCCAGTGCTGTTGCGAGGGCTTCCACGTAGCGGAGGGCTGCCAGGCGGGCCAGGGCGGGGTGGGCGCCGAGCGGGGCGGCGTGGGCGGCGCCGATGAGGGCCGCGGCGGGGGCGACGTAGCGCCATTCGGGTTCGGGGCCGATGAGGTGGGGGGCGATGGCGACCGCGGCGGCGCCGGCGGCGCGCAGCTGGTCGGCGGCGGCCTTGACGGCGGCCTCGTCGGCGAGGGGGGCGGTGAAGACGGGGGCGGCGAGGCGGGAGGCGAGGAGCACGCTGGTGACCTCGGCCTGCCGGACGGCGGCGGCGTCTCCGGGGGTGCCGACGACGAAGCCGGACGCGCCGGTGACCATCGTCATCATCCTGATGCGGTCGGCGCGGGCGAGGCCGGCGTCGGCGAGGCGGTCGTGGAGGGCCTCGGCGATGAGGGGGTGGGGGCCGAGGGGTTCGGCGGCGACCACGTGCACGGGGGCCGCGGCGACGGCGGCGCGGACGGCGTTCTCCAGGGCCGGGTCGGGGCCGGTGGACAGGGGGACGACGACCGCGGCGGGTTCGTCGGGCCGTTCCTGGCGGAGGCCGGCGAGGACGGCGGGCAGGCCGGCCTCGGCGCCTTCCACGTGCCCGACGTAGGCGGGCTGGCCGGTGTGCTCGATCTCGACGAGCCGGGCGAGTTCGACGGCGATCTCGGCGCCGGCCCGCCTCGCGGGGCCGGGGACGGCGAGGACCAGCGTGGGGGATCCGGGGGGCAGCAGGAAGGACTCGTCGCCGCGGTGGCGTCCGCCACGGGGGGTGCGGCGGCGTCGGGACGGGAGTGCCTCGGATGCCTGGCTTTCGGGACTCACGGCGGGAATCGTAACGCCCCCGGGGCCGGGAGCCGGCCTCCCGCCCTGGCCGGACCGGTCTCGGGGCGTTCCGGGCGCACCTTCGTTGCCGTCTCTGTCACTGCCTGTATAGATCGTCGATCTCCCTTCCGTGTCGGCGGCGGACGGTGGGGCGGAGCATCAGAGTGAAGCAGCAGAGTATGGCGCATTCTGCCCCGAAGAACAGGGGGAAATGAACTATCTTGTCCAGATTTGCCGATATCTCATTCCGGATGGACCCGTCCGGGCCGGGTGCGGTAAGCGGCTGTACCCCCACGAACCAGTGAATAACGGCAATGGGCATGAAAGGTGTCGAAGGGGTTGCGGTGCCGACAAGGTGCGCCTTTATGATCGCAAGAACCTGCGCCCCGGAACGCCCGAGGTCCCATGAAAACCGATCAGCCGTGGGGGGACCGCCCCCCAGATCCGCCGGTCAGGACCGCCGTCCGCCGTCCGCGGCAGTCGTCGATCCGCCTGAAGGTCGCGGCGTTGCTCCTCGTGCCGCTGCTCTCCCTCGTCGCGCTCTGGGGGTACGCCGCGAGCGTCACCGGGGGTGACGCGCTCGCCCAGCGCCGCTACCACACGCTCGACCGCCGGTTCGCGCCGGGCGGGCAGGGCGTGCTGGTCGAACTGGGCAAGGAGCGGCTCGCGTCGGCGGCCTACCTCGGCGGGCCCGGCACCGTGACCCTCGCCGAGCTCGCCGCCCAGCGTCCCCGGCTGGACGCGGCGGTGGAGTTCTTCCGCCGCGAGGCCACGTCCGACGCCGCACGCCGCGCCACCAGCGCGGAGATGGAACGGCGGGTCGCGGACGTGCTGGCCGCGCTGGACGGCCTCGGGCGGCTGCGCGGCTCCGTGGACGCCCGCTCCGTCGACCGGCTCACCGCGATCAACGGCTACGGCGTCATGGTGGACGCCATGCACCGGCTGTACGACGCGCTCGTGGTCATCGACGACTCCGACCTCTACCAGTGGACGCTGTCGACGCGCGCCGCCGGGCGGGCGATGGAGCTGATGCAGCGGGAGAACGCGCTGGTCGCGGGCGCGCTCGCCGGCGGCGGCCGGATGACGCCGGCCGAGCACCGGCTGTTCGTCGAGATGGTCGGCGAGCAGCGCTGGCAGTGGAGCAGGCAGCGCTCGCTGCTCGACCCGCGCGTCTACGACACCGGCACACGGCAGATCTTCGAGTCCGCCCGGTATCGCGCCTTCAGCGCGATGGAGGACCGGATCGCCGACCGGACCCGCGGCCCGCTCCCGGTCACGGCCGTCGAGTGGCAGTCGGCCGCGCAGCCGCTGGTGCTGTCGGTCAACGCGATGGTGCTCGGCAACTCCCGGCGCGCGGGCGAGCACGCCGACGACCTCGGACGCGCGGCCTACACCCGGCTCGGCGCCGTCGGCGGGCTCGGGCTGCTGGCGGTCCTGGTCTCGGTCCTGCTGTCGCTGCGGTTCAGCCGCGGGTTCGTCCGCGAGCTGGTGGGGCTGCGCGGCGCCGCCGAGGAGCTGGCCGGGCGCCGGCTCCCGGACGTCGTCGAACGGCTCCGCCGGGACGAGACGGTGGACGTCGCCGCCGAGGTCCCGCCGCTGGAACCCGGCCGCACCACCGAGATCGCGCGGCTCGCCGACGCGTTCTCGGCCGTGCAGCGGACCGCGGTGGACGCCGCCGTCGGGCAGGCCGAGCTGCGCGCGGGCATCAGCCGCATCTTCCTCAACATCGCCCGCCGCAACCAGTCGCTGCTGCACCGCCAGCTCACGATGCTGGACGGCCTGGAGAGCCGCGCCGAGGCCGACGACCTCGCCGACCTCTTCCGGATCGACCACCTCACCACCCGGATGCGGCGGCACGCCGAGAGCCTGATCATCCTGTCCGGGGCCACGCCGGGACGCGGCTGGCGGCGGCCCGTCCGCGTCGGGGAGGTGCTGCGCGCGGCGGTGGCCGAGATCGAGGACTACACGCGCGTGAGCGTGCTGACCGACACCGAGGACGGGCTGGTCGGCGCGGCGGTGACCGACGTCGTCCACCTGCTCGCGGAGCTGCTGGAGAACGCGACGTCGTTCTCCCCGCCGGGCACCGAGGTCCGGATGATGGCCGACCGGGTCGGCACCGGGTTCGCGATCGAGATCGAGGACCGCGGTCTCGGCGTCCGCCCGGAGCGGCTCGCCGAGGCCAACCGGCGGCTCGCCGAGCCGCCCGAGTTCGACCTGGTCGACACCGACCAGCTCGGCCTGTTCGTCGTCGCGCGGCTCGCGGCCCGGCACGACGTGACGGTCACGCTCCAGCGTTCCCCGTACGGCGGGGTCACGGCGGTCGTGCTGCTGCCGAACGCGCTCGTGGTGCCCGCCGAGGTGATGGGCGACGAGGAGCTGGGCGACGAGGCGACGGCGGAGGAGGCGCAGGTCCCGGTGGCGGATGCGCCCACGGTGCACGCGACGCCGTTCCCGGAGACGACCGTGGTGCCGTTCCGCGACGGGACACCGGCCGGCCGGTTCGCGACGCGGCCCGTGGAAGGGGTGCCCGCGGTCCCGCAGCTGACGGGCCAGGCGACGCCGTGGCCGCTTCCCCCGGCGCCCCGTCCGGTGCCGTCGGTCCCGTCCGTGCCGCCGCCGCGCCCTCCCGTGAACCCCTGGTCGGACGACGCGGCGGAACCGGATCCGCCCGAGTCCGAGCCGTTCCAGGCCGAGCCGTTCCGGGCCGAGCCGTTCCAGGCCGGTCCGCCGGACGCCGGTCCGCTTGACCTGGAGCCGGCCACGCGGCCCGATGGCACCGAGCCGGGTGGCGGGATGCCGGAGAGCGGTACCGTCGGCGGCGACAAAGGGCATTCCGCCGGAACCTACGCGGGCCTGCCGCGCAGGGTGCGCCAGGAGAATCTGGCGCCGCAGCTCCGCAAGGCGCCGCCGCCACGGCCGGCGTCCGAAGACGGGGCGGTGCCGGGCGTGGCCCGTTCGCCGGAGGAGGCGCGCTCGCTGATGGCATCGATACAGCAGGGATGGCGGCGCGGGCTCGCGTCCGACATCGGGGACGAGGAGACGCGATGACCCACAACGCCGTGTCCGGTGAGCTCAACTGGCTGCTC
Source organism: Actinomadura graeca (assembly GCF_019175365.1). Taxonomy (NCBI): domain Bacteria; kingdom Bacillati; phylum Actinomycetota; class Actinomycetes; order Streptosporangiales; family Thermomonosporaceae; genus Actinomadura; species Actinomadura graeca. The sequence continues at coordinate 6,852,098 of NZ_CP059572.1, forward strand.
AACGACTTCGCGGGGAGGGTGCCGACCGTCCGGCAGGCGGTGATCCTGTCCCGCGACGGGCTGGCCATCGCCGCGTCGAGCGCGCTGGGCCGGGAGGACGCCGAGCACCTGTCCGCGCTGGCGTCGGGCGTGCAGAGCCTCGCGCGCGGCGCCGGGCGGCACTTCGCCGGCGGCGCCGTCCGGCAGACCATCATCGAGATGGACGCGCTGCTGCTGTTCGTGACCGCCGCGGGCGACGGCACCTGCCTCGCGGTGCTCGCCGACGCGGAGGCCGACGCGGGCCTGGTCGCCTACGAGATGGCGGTGCTGGTCAAGCGCGTCGGCCAGCACATGCAGGCCAACCCCCGGTTCGGGACCGGCGACCGGACGGCGGCCGAGGGCGGCGGCCCCGGGGGAACCGCCCCGCGGGGATACTGACCGATGGCCTCGGGAGAGCGGTGGCTGGACCGGGACGCCGGTCCGCTGGTGCGCCCGTATGCCCGGACGCGCGGCCGGACGAGGCCCGACGGCGAGGGCTTCGAGCTGATCGCGGTCGTCGCGGCCGTGCGCCCGCCGACCGACGACCGGCTCCGCTACAGCCCCGACCACCTGCGGATCATGCGCGGCTGCGCGCGGCCGGTGACGGTCGCCGACCTCGTCGCCGACGTCGGGCTGCCGCTCGGCGTGGTCCGGGTCCTGCTCGGCGACCTGCGGGACGAGGGGCTCGTCGCGGTCGTGGCCGCGGGGGGACCGGCGGGCGTGCGCCCGGCCGCCGGAGTGCTGAGGGAGGTGCTCAATGGGCTCCGCGCACTATGACGGGACGGGCGGCTACGGCCCCGACTACGGCGGCTATGGCGGCGGCGGGAACAGCGCGGGCAACGGTGCTGGGAACAGCGGCGGATACGGCGGCGGCTTCGGGGGCGGATACGGCGGCGGGTACCCGGCCCCAGAACTCGTCACCACGAAGATCCTCATCGCGGGAGGCTTCGGAGCGGGCAAGACGACCATGGTCGGCTCGGTCAGCGAGATCAGGCCGCTGCACACCGAGGAACCCCTCACCGACCGCGGCACGCACGTGGACGACACCTCCGGGGTGCACGCCAAGTCCACCACCACCGTCGCCATGGACTTCGGCCGCATCACCCTGTCGGACCACCTGCTGCTCTACCTGTTCGGCACGCCCGGCCAGGAGCGCTTCTGGTTCATGTGGGACGAGCTGGCGTCCGGCGCGATCGGCGCCGTGGTCCTCGCCGACACGCGGCGGCTGACCGGCTGCTTCCCCGCCATCGACTACTTCGAGCGCCGCTCGCTGCCCTTCGTCATCGGGGTCAACTGCTTCGACGGCGCCGAGCGGCACCGTCCCGAGGACATCGCCATCGCGCTGGACCTCGACCGCGGCGTCCCGGTGGTGCTGTGCGACGTGCGCCGCCGCGAGTCGTCCAAGCAGGTCCTCGTCACCCTCATGGAACACGTCCTGAACTGGGCGGAGTCCGGGGAGGGCGCCGGGGCGGGGGCGGGCGGCGGCGCGGTGCCCGCCGGATGACGTTCGGCCGCCCCGCCTGCCCGGAGCCCCGACGTAGTAGGCTCCGGCAGACCCCCGTACATCCCGCATCGGGGAGGTTTCGCAGCATGTCAGAAGTCCCGGCGTTGTCCCTGCCCCCACTGCCGGAGGCCGTCCGAGTGAGCATGGTCCGCACGCCGTGATGGCGCGCCGTTTCTCCAGCATCCGGTCGAGGATCATCGTGCTGGTCCTCGTGCCGCTGGTCGCGCTGGCCTCGCTGTGGGTGTTCGTCACGAGCATCACCTACGGGGACGCCCACCTGCTGCTGCAGAGCCGCGAGTTCCAGCGCAAGTCGCTGCTGCCCACCCAGCGGCTCATCGACGGGCTGCAGAAGGAGCGGCGGCTGTCGGTGGCCGAGCTCGGCGGGGCGCGGACGGCCGACCGCGGCGCGATCCGCGCGCAGCGGGAGGCGACCGACGCGGCGCGCGAGGAGGTGGTGCGCGGCAGCCGGGACGGCGGCCTGCGCGGAGCGATCCAGCCCCAGGTCGTCCGGCGGATCGACGCGCTCGTCACGCGGCTCGGCTCGCTGGCGGCGATCCGCCGCGGCGTGGACGACCGCGTCATCGACCGCGCCCGCGCGCTCGGCGACTACTCCGCGCTCATCGACGCGGGCTTCGCCGTCTACAACGCGACCACGCCGGGCAACGGCGCCATCACCGCCGACGCCCGCACGCTGACCTCCGTCGGCCGCGCCCGGGAGTTCCTCGCCCGCGAGGACGCGCTGCTCACCGGCGCGCTCGTGGCGGGCCGCGTCACCGCCGCCGAGCGCGGCGAGTTCGCCCAGCTCGTCGGCGCCCAGCGGATGCTGTACGCCGACACCACGCCCAACCTCCCGGCGGCCGACCAGGCGCGCTACGACGCCATCGCGAACTCGCCGGAGACCACCCGGCTGCGGCTCATGGAGGACCAGGTCATCCGCGGCTCCGAGGCCGCTCCCCGCACGTCGCGGGCGAGCCGTCCCGGCGGCGCGGCCCCGGCGGCGGCCGCCCGCGGGCAGGGCGCCAGGGCGGGCAAGGGCGTCCAGGCGGCCCGCGCGCCGCTGCCGGTCGACCCGGCCGTGTGGCGGTCCGTCGCCGACACCGCGAACGGGCGCCTGTACGGCTTCGAGAACCGGTTCCTGGACGACGTCACCGGACGCGCCCAGGGCATCGCGGTCGGCGTCGTCACGCGGCTGGCGCTCGCCGGGGGCCTCGGCCTCCTCGCGGTCGTGCTGTCCACCTACATCGCGGTGCGGGTGGCGCGGCGGCTGCTGCGCGAATGCCGCACCCTCGCGGGAGGCGTCGTCGACTTCACGCGGCAGCGGCTGCCGCTGCTGGCCGAGCAGGTGCGCGCCGGGGAGCCCGCCGAGCCCGAGCCGGTCCCCGACGTCGAGTACCGGATCAGGGAGATCCGGCAGATCGCCGAGTCGTTCGACCGGGCCCGCGAGGCGGTGCTGCTCGCCGCCGCGGGCGAGGTCGCCGCCCGGCGCGGCATCAGCGAGGTGTTCGTCAACCTCGCCCGCCGCAACCAGGCGCTGCTGCACCGGCAGCTCGCCCTGCTCGACACCATGGAGCGGCGCACCGAGGACCCGGCCGAGCTGTCGGACCTGTTCCGCCTGGACCACCTCGCGACCCGCATGCGCCGCCACGCCGAGGGCCTGGTGATCCTCGCGGGCAAGACCGCCGGCCGCGGCTGGCGCCGTCCCGTCCCGCTGGTGGACGTGGTCCGCGGCGCGGTCGCCGAGGTGGAGGACTATCCGCGCGTCCGCGTCCAGCCGCTGCCGAGGATCGCGCTGCTCGGCGCCGCGGTCGCCGACGTCATCCACCTGCTCGCCGAGGTGGTGGAGAACGCCACGACGTTCTCGCCGCCGCAGTCGCCGGTGCGGGTCAGCGGGCACCCCGTCGCGCACGGGTTCGCGATCGAGGTCGAGGACCGCGGCCTCGGCATGACCGACGAGGCGCTGCGCGCCGCCAACGCGCGGCTCGCCGAGCCGCCGGAGTTCGACCCGTCCGACAGCGCGCAGCTCGGCCTGTTCGTCGTCGGGCGGCTCGCCCAGCGCCACGACATCAAGGTGACGCTGCGCCAGTCCCCGTACGGGGGCACGACGGCGATCGCGCTGATCCCGGGCCCGCTGATCGTGGAGGGCGCCGAGCAGGAGCCGGTCGCGCGCCGCCCCACGGGCCCGATGCCGAGCGTGCCGGCCGCCGCGGCGCCCGCGCTGTCGGCGTCCGCCCGTCCGGCGGCGCGGCAGGACGGCGTCGTCCGCCTGGTCGCCGAGGCGGCCCCCGCCGAGCGGACGGGCGGCGGGCGCAAGCGTCCCGAGCAGGCGCGGCCAGAACCGGCGAAGGCCCCGCCGGAGCCCGCCTCGCCGGAGCCCGCCTCGCCTCAGGGGGACGGCGAGCTGCCGAAGCGCCGCCGTCAGACGCATCTCGCGCCGCAGCTCAAGGAGCGGGTCGACGCGCACCTGGCCGCGCAGGACGGCCCGCCCGAGCCGAAGCCGAGGCCCGATCCGGGCGGCATGATGCCGCTGTCCGCGCCGGTGCCCGCCGACGCCCTGCCCGCCGACGTCCTCCCCGTGCAGGCACCGCCCGCGCAGGCACCGCCCGCGGACGTGCCGTTGGCGGAGGATCCGCTCGCACGGCCTCCGGTCGCGGACGCCGCGTCCGGGGCCGGGGCCGGGGGGACGGGCGCCGCCGGGACCGCTCCACAGGACCGGCCGGAGGCGGGCGACGCGCGCTCGCCCGAGGCGCTGCGATCGAAGATGTCTGCCATGCAGCGCGGCTGGCAGCGCGGCCGCCACGAGGCGGCCGGCGCCGAGGCCGGGCAGAACGACGGCGACCAGGAGGACGACACCCCATGACAGATGCCCAGCACTCCGGCACGGAGGTCCGGGGCGGAGCCGGAGGTGAGCTGAACTGGCTGCTCGACAGCCTCGTCCAGCGCGTCACCCCGGTGCGGAACGCGGTGGTGCTCTCCAGCGACGGACTGCGCATCGCCGCCTCGCGCGGCCTCGCGCGCGAGGAGTCCGACCACCTGTCCGCGGTCGCCGCGAGCTTCCAGAGCCTCGCGCGGAGCGCCGGGGAGTCGTTCGGCGGCGGGCCCGTCCGGCAGACGATCGTGGAAATGGAGTCGTCGTTCCTGTTCGTCACGGCGGCCGGCCAGGGCGCGTGCCTGGCCGTCCTCGCCTCCGGCGACGCCGACCTCGGGATGATCGCCTACGAGATGGCGATGCTGGTCGCCCGCGTCGGGCAGCACCTGTCGGCGAACCCGCGGACCGCGCCGTCCGTCCCGTCCGAGCCGGGTGGCGTGTGAGGTGGACCGCCGACACGGTCCCGGCCGGCCGGGACACGGGCACGGCACGGGCGTGACGGCGTGGTTCGACGACGCCGCCGGCCCGGTCGTGCGGCCCTACGCGCTCACCGGCGGCCGGACGCACTACGAGGGCGCCGAACTGGACCTCGTCGCGCTGATGGTCGCCGCGGACCCGCCCGGGTCCGCCGGGGACCCCCCGCCGGCCTCCGCGTCCCCGTGGGCGCCGGAGCCCGAACATGAGATGATCTTGGAGCTTTGCCGCACACCGTTGTCGGTCGCCGAGATAGCGTCGGACCTGGAACTCCCCCTCGGAGTGGTCCGCGTCCTGCTCGGCGACCTTCTCGATCACTCGCTGATCCAGGTCCGACGCCCCGCGCCGGTGGCGCAGTTCCCCAGCGAGCGCGTACTCAAGGAAGTGATCGATGGAATCCGTGCGCTCTGACGCGGCGGCCGCACCGGGCGACTCCGCGCTGACCGTCAAGATCCTTGTGGCCGGCGGCTTCGGCGTCGGCAAGACCACACTGGTGAGCGCGGTGAGCGAGATCCGCCCGCTGCGCACAGAAGAGGCCCTCACCGAGAAGAGCGTCGGAATCGACGACACGTCGGCGGTGGCCGCCAAGACGACGACGACCGTCGCGATGGACTTCGGCCGGATCACACTGCCGAACGGCCTCGTCCTGTTCGTGTTCGGCACCCCCGGCCAGGACCGCTTCTGGTTCATGTGGGACGAGCTCGCCAAGGGCGCGCTGGGCGCGGTCGTCCTGGTCGACACCCGGCGGCTCGCCGACTGCTTCGCCTCGGTCGACTACTTCGAGCGCCGCGGTGTCCCGTTCATCGTCGGCGTCAACCGTTTCGACGGCGCCGGACGTCACTCCCCCCAGCAGGTCCGCGACGCCCTGGACCTGCCCCCCGACGTGCCCGTGATCGACTGCGACGTCCGCGACCGCGAGGACGCCAAGATGGTGCTCATCACGCTCGTCGAGCACATCATGCGCACCATGAGCGGCCGCCAGGTGGCGTATTGAATGCAATCCCGGCCCAAGCGGGCTCGCCTGGCGGCTCGCCCGCTTGACCGTTCTTGTGCGAGCGCGACATCGCTTCGCGATCATCCCGGTGGGACTCGCCTCCGGCTTCGTCCCACCGGGCTGGTAGCGCGCTCGGTCGGTGGCTGATGCCGTCGCCGGGGCGCGGCGGGGTCTGTGTCGGTGTCAGTTCTGGGCGGCGCGGAAGTCGGTGAAGTCGAAGCCGGGGGAGACCACGCAGCTGACCAGGACCTCCTCCCCGGCGGCGGGGCGCGCCGCCTGCCAGAAACCGGCGGGGACGACCGCCTGCGGGGACTGACCGGACTCCACGTCCGGGCCCAGTGTGATCGTCTCGGGGACGTCCGCCGGGTGGTCGCCGTCGCCCGCCAGCAGCAGCGACAGCGGGCCGCCCCGGTGCCACAGCCACATCTCGGCGGAGCGGACGGCGTGCCACATCGACTCCTCCCCGGGCGGGAGCAGGAAGTAGATGCCGGTGGCGCTGGACCGCTCGCCGGGGTAGCCGCCGGGTGTGAAGCGGACGTCCGAGCGCCACGTCTCGCGGAACCAGCCGCCCTCCGGGTGGGGGAGCAGGTCGAGGGCGCCGGCGGTCGGGGGACGCGTCAGGAACGCCACGTGGCGTCCGTCCGGGCCCCGCCGCGCGTACCGGACGTCGGTCGCCGTCGTCCGGTCGATCGTCCCGCGCGGCGGCGTGAGGCCGGGCTCGGGATCGAGGGAGACGGCGACGACCTGGCCCTCCTCGAACACGTCGTCGGCGATCGCGAGCGCGTCCTCCGCGTCGGGCCGGTCGTCGGGAGCCCACACGGCGCCCGCGTCGGCCAGGACGAACCGCGGCCCGGGCTGGGCCCGCCACGCTTCCAAAGTCGTCAGGAGCAGCACACCCCGAGCCTAGGGCCTGTCCCGGAGTGGCCCCGGCCGCCGCGCGACCGCGCGACCGGGCCGGGGGACAAAGCCGCAGGCGGGTCTCCCGCGCGCGCCCGAAATCCGGTCTGTGAAAAACCGTTTCCCATGGCGTTGCGCCGCTGGGAGCATGGCCGGGTTGTGCCGACCGAGCGTTGGAGGCGAGATGCGGCGGTTCTTCGAAATCTCCCGGTTCCCTGTCAGGACGAGAGCCTTCGAGGACTTCACCGCACATGGCCACCCTCAACCTCGGCATCCTCGCGCATGTTGACGCGGGCAAGACCAGCCTGACCGAGCGGCTGCTGTTCGACACCGGCGCCATCGGGCGGCTCGGCAGCGTCGACGCGGGCGACACCCAGACCGACCGCGGCGAGCTGGAGCGCAGCCGCGGCATCACGATCCGCACCGCCGTCGCGCCCTTCCGCGTCGGCGGGCTGGACGTCAACCTCATCGACACCCCCGGCCACGCCGACTTCGTCGCCGAGGTCGAGCGCGCCCTCGGCGTGCTGGACGGCGCCGTCCTGGTGGTGTCGGCGGTGGAGGGCGTCCAGGCGCAGACCCGCGTGCTGATGCGGACGCTGCGCGCCCTGCGCCTGCCCACCCTCGTCTTCGTCAACAAGATCGACCGGATGGGCGCCGGCAGCGACGGGACCCTCACCGCGATCGGGCGGCGGCTGCCGGGCCGCGCCGTCCCGCTGAACGACGTCCGCGGCGCCGGGACGCCCGGTGCCCGCACCGTCCCGCTCCGCCCCTCGGCGGAGGTCCTCGCCGAGCACGACGACGTCCTCCTGGCGGACCTCGTGGACGGACGGGACCCGGCGCCGGGCGCGGTACGGGACGCGTTGCGCGCGCAGACGGCCGCCGGGCTCGTCCAGCCCCTCTACTTCGGGTCGGCGGTGACCGGCGCCGGTGTCGCCGACCTCCTGGACGGGATCGCGGATCTCCTTCCCCCGGCCGGTGGCGACGCGGCGGGGGAGACGCGCGGCACGGTGTTCGCCGTGGAGCGCGGTCCGTCCGGCGAGCGGACCGCCCTCCTGCGGCTGTTCTCCGGCGGGCTGCGGCTTCGCCAGCGCGTCACCGTCGGCGGGCACGCCGGGCGGATCACCGGGCTGGACGTGGTGGGCCCGTCCGCCCCCCACCTGACCGCCGGGAACATCGGCCGTGTCCGGGGACTCGCGGGGGTCCGCGTCGGCGACCGGATCGGGGCGCCGGTGCGGGCCGTCCCGCCGTTCCACCCGCCGAGCCTGGAGACGGTCGTCCGCGCGCGGCGGCCCGGGGACGCGGCACGGCTGCGCGCCGCGCTGCTCGCCCTCGCCGACGAGGACCCGCTGATCCGGGCGCGGCCCGCGCCCGGCGGCGCCACGTCCGTCCTGCTGTTCGGGGAGGTGCAGAAGGAGATCATCGGCGCCCGGCTGCTCGCGGACGCGGGCGTGGAGGCGGTTTTCGAGGCGAGCCGCGTCGTCTACCTGGAACGCCCGGCCGGGACCGGTGAGGCCGAGGAGGACATGAAATGGCGGCGCCGCACGCCCGACTTCTGGGCCACCGTCGGGCTGCGCGTCGAGCCGGGCGCCGGGGTCACGTTCCGCCGCGAGGTCGAGATGGGGGCGCTGCCGCACGCGCTCGACCGGGCCATCGAGGAGACCGTCCACCGCACGCTGGAGCAGGGCCTCCACGGCTGGCCGGTGACCGGCTGCGCGGTCGTCCTCACCCGGTCGGGGTACGCGGCGCCGCTCAGCACGGCCGCCGACTTCCGGGGCCTCACCCCGCTCGTCCTCATGCGTGCGCTCGCCGAGGCCGGGACGCGCGTGTACGAACCGTGCCACGCGTTCGAGGCGGAGATCCCGGGCGACGCGCTGAGTCCCGTCCTGGCCCGGCTGACCGCGCTCGGCGCCGGTGCCCTGGAACCGGAGCCCGCGCCCGAGGGCTGGACGGTCCGCGGCGAGATCCCCGCGTCCCGCGTCCGCGAGGCCGAGCGGTCGCTTCCCGCGCTGACGGGCGGGGAGGGGGTGTGGTGGTCGCGGCCGTCCGGGGAGCGGCCGGTGGCCGGGCGGCCGCCCGCGCGCGAGCGCACGGACGGCGACCCCCGGGACCGCGACGCCTACCTGCGCCACCTCGCCCGGCGTTAGCCGTGCTCCGGTGACCTAGACCGTGAAGACGATCTTGCCGGTGACGCGGCCGGTCTCGCCGCGCTCGTGCGCCCAGGCGGCCTCCTCCAGCGGGAGCACGGTGTCGATCTCCGCGCGCAGCGCGCCCTCCTCCGCCAGCGCGGCGATCCGCGTCATCGCGGCGAAGTCGGGCTCGACCAGCAGCGCCTCCGTCCGGACCCCGGCCGCGGCCGCGTCCACGGGCACGAGGTCGCGGAGCACGAGCGAAACCAGAATCCCGCCGCGGCGCAGGGTGCGCAGTGAGCGGGGCCCGTAGTCGCCGCCGATCGTGTCCAGGACGACGTCCACGCCCTTGACGGCCTCGGCGAAGTCGACCTCGCGGTAGTCGATCGCCTCGTCCACGCCGATCCCGTGCAGGAACCCGTGCTTGGCGCCACTGGCCGTCCCGATCACGTACGCGCCGCGGGACTTGGCGATCTGCACGGCGAGGTGCCCCACCCCGCCCGCCGCCGCGTGCACGAGGACGCGCTGCCCCTCGCCCACCCCGGCGGTGTCCACCAGCGCCTGCCACGCGGTCAGCGCGGCCAGCGGCAGCGCGCCCGCCTGGACGTGGTCGATGCCCGGCGGCTTGGCGACGAACGTCCGCGACGGCGCCACGACGTACTCGGCGTGCGATCCGCCCCTGAACGGGTAGCGGAGCATCCCGAACACCTCGTCGCCCGGCTTGTGCAGTGTCACGCCCACGCCGGTCGCCTCCACGACCCCCGACACGTCCCACCCGAGGATGAACGGCGGCTCCCTCAGGAACCCCAGCCCGGCCCGGTGCTTCCAGTCGGTCGGGTTCACCCCTGCCGCCCGCACCCGCACGAGCACCTCGGTGGGCCCGGGCTCGGGCCGCTCGGTCTCGACGATCCTCAGCACATCGGGCCCGCCCAGGACGTCCTGGCTCACCGCGCGCATCAGCTCTGGCATCGGAGTCCCCTCTTCTCTCGCCGCCCTCTGGCCGTGCCCCTCAGCCTGCCCGCGCCGCCGGGACTCTGGCAGTGGCGAGACCGTCAACAACCGCAGGGATCCGGCCAAACCGCGGCGGCTACTCCATCTCGGAGAGACGGGAGGGGTCGAACTCGATGGCGAAGGGACGGCCCACGGCGACGGTCTCGCCCGCGCGGACCTTGCCGGTGACGCGGTAGCCGCCGTCCTCCAGCTCCAGCATCGTGACGGTCGGCCGCGGCTCCAGATCGACGAGCCAGTAGTGGGGGATGCCGGTCGCCGCGTACTCGTCGACCTTGCGGACGCGGTCGATCTGCTCGTTGACCGTGCGGGGCGTGACGACCTCGGCGACGAGGATCAGGTCGGGGCCGTAGTAGGTGCGGGTGCGCCGCTCCAGCGCGGCGCGGGCGACGTCGCGTCCGACGGCGAACACGTCGGGCTTGCGGACGCCCGCGGGGGTCGTCACGTCCTGCGGTGCGCCGGCGATGTGGACGTCGGCGTCGGCCTGGCGCGCCGCGTCCTTGAGGACGGTCTTCAGCTGCTCGGCGGCGTGGTCGTGCCACACGTCGCCGGGCAGCTCGTGCAGCCACCCGTCGGCGAGCTCGTAGCGGCGGCCCTCCTCGGGGAGCGCGTCGAGGTCGTAAAGCGTGTACGGGCCGTGCGCGTGGCCGGGCGTGCCGACCATGGACCGTCCTCCTCACCTCGACGTTCTGGCCGCCTCCGAATCTAGTGGACGGGCGTCCGCGGGGGCCGGAACCAAGATCGCGCGTCGGGACGGGACGGCCGGATCCGGGCGAATGTCTCGCGAAACGAGCGAAGGCGAGTTACGATACATCGCGATTCGTCCGCGGTGCGGAGGGGAGAGGGCAGTGAGCGTCGAGCAGCGGAGGACCGGGTCCGGTCTGTGCGCCCCTGAGATCGGCACCCCGGAGATCGGCGTCCCCGATGTGCCCGCGCCCGAGGTGCGCGCCTCCGACCGGGATCGCGACGAGACCCTCGTGGGGTTGCACACGGCCTACGCCGAGGGCCGCCTGACCGAGGCGGAGCTGGACGAGCGCATCGACCTGGCACTGGCCGCCCGGACGCACGCGGAGCTGGACCGGGTCTCGGTGGACCTTCCGCGCGCCGCCGCGCGGCCCGCCTCGGCGCGTCCGGCGAGCCGCTTCCAGATGGCCTACAAGAGCGCCGTCCGCCGCAGCGGCCGGTGGCGCCTGCCCGAGCGGTTCACCGCCATGATCTACAAGGGGCACTCCCTGCTCGACCTGCGCTCGGCCGAGCTGGAGGGGCCCGTCACCACGATCCGCGTCCTGGCCTACAAGTCCACGGTCGAGGTCGTGGTCCCGCCCGGCGTCCGGGTCGAGGCGGGCGGCGTGGGGGTGTCGGCCGAGGTGCACGGCGTCCCCGCGGTGGACGCGCCCGTCATCCATATTCAGGGTTTCGCCTACAAGGGGACGATCGAGGCGAAGGATCGGTTTAGCCGGGCCTGAGGTGATAGAACGCTCCCGCGGCTAAGATCGGCCGCCGTTCACGCCGATGTCCCGACACGGGCCGGTGTGGCGCGGTTTGATGGTGCCATCGACGGTCCAAGGGCGGACCGGGTGAAGGAGCGCGTGTGACGGCGAGGACCCCCGAGCAGGACGAGGCCAGGCCCCCGGCCGAGAACGGGCCCGCCGACTCCCGCCAGGTCCGGCGGCGTCTGACGTTCGGCGTCGCCGGCGGTCTCGCCGGGCTGCCCGCGTCCCTCACGCCCTGGCAGCGCGCCTACGAGGCGTGGAGGTCCGCCGGGCTGGACTGGAGGCACGGCCCCCCGCCCGCCGCGCCCGCGGACACCGTGGTGTCCGCGCAGGCCGCCGAGCCCGTGGCGTCCGCCGGGCCTGTCGAGTCCGAGAGTGCGCCGGTGCAGGCGGAGCGGGCCGCGCCCGCCGCGCGGCCGAGACCGGTACCCGTGGACGAGAAGGTGTACTCGGCCGCCGAGGCGAAGCAGGCGGCGAAGCGGGCGGCGAAGGCGGCGCGGCGGGCGAGACGTCCCGCGAAGCCGGCGCGGACGCGCGGGCTGCGGTCGGGCATCGCGGTCACCGCCGGGCTCGTCCTGGTGGCGGGCGGGGTGATCGTCGTCCTCGGACGGGACGCCGGCGAGCCCGCCCCGCCGCGCCCGGCCGCGGCGGTGACCGCGGACGCGCTGTTCGCGGCCGACCCGGCGGCCGCGTCCGACGGGCTCGTCCAGGACCTCGCGGCCATCGCCGCGGACGGCGCCACGATCGTCGCCGCGGGCACCGAGGGCACCGGTGTGGAGGGAGGGGAACGCGCGGCGTTCCTGCGCTCCGCCGACTCCGGGCGCGCCTGGCGGACGGCGCGGGTCCGCGCCGCCAACGGCACGGAACCGCCGCTCGGCGACCGCCCGCGCCTGCTGTCCGGCGGCGGCGGCGCGTGGCTGGCGCTGGGCCGGGGCACCGCCGGTGCCGTCGTCTGGACCAGCAACGACGCCGGGACGTGGACGCGGCAGCCGCCCGACCCCGCGTTCCGCCCGGCCGACGAGGTCAACGCCCTGACCCGCACCGCGCAGGGGTTCGTGGCCGTGGGCGGCGCGGCGGGGAAGGCGCTGGTCTGGAGTTCGGCGGACGGCCGGGCCTGGCAGCGCGCCGAGATTTCCGGGATCACCGGGCTCGACCGGGTGGCCGCGTCCGGGACCGCCCTCGTGACCCACGGGACCTTCAGCAAGAAGGTCACCCAGAAGAAGCGCAGGAGGAAGGTCACCCGCACCGTCAGCGGCGACGGGCTGTGGCGTTCCGCCGACGGCGGCCGTACGTGGAAGGCCGTGACGGTCCCGCAGGCCCAGGGGTCCTACGGCGCGACGAAGGGCCTGGCCGCCGTGCCGGGCGGGTTCGCGACCGTCCGGGAGGGGCGGCGCACGACGGGACGTAAGAAGCACCGCAAGACGACGCGGTTCGGCGTCGTGTTCACCTCGGCGGACGGCCAGGGCTGGCGGGCCGCGGGCCGGTTCGGCGGCCCCGGCTTCACCGGCGTCGAGCGCCTCGGCGGCGGCGCCGCCGGGATGGCCGTCCTCGTCCGCGGCAAGGAACGCGCGGTGCTGCGCAGCATGGACGGGCGCGTGTGGCAGCCGGGCGGCACGGTCGCGGGACCGCCCGAGGTCAGCGGCCTGGCGGTCGCCGCCGGCGCGGTCGCGGTCTCCGGGCACGAGGGCGGCGACGCCTACCTGTCCGGCGTGGACCTCGCGTCGGTGCCGGGCGCCGTCCACCCCGAGCGGACGATCAGGTCCGTCGCCGCCGCGCCCGGGCGGGTCGTCGCGGTCGGCAGCACGAACGGCACCACGGCCGTGTGGAGCTCGCCCGACGGGCGGCGATGGGCCCGCGCCGGGTTCCCCGGGTCCGGCGGCTGGCTGTCCGAGGTCGCCTACGGCGCGCGCGGGTGGCTCGCCGTGGGCCGCACGTCCGGGGCCTCCCCGGGGCCGCTCGCGATGACCTCACCGGACGGCGCGTCCTGGACGAAGGCCCCGTTCCCCTCGGGCCCCGCACCGGCCGCCGCCACGGCGGGCCCGTCCGGCTACGTGGCGGTCGGGACGGGCGCGGCCTGGCACTCCACCGACCTGGCGGCCTGGAAGCGCTCCGACATCGACGGCAACCCGATGGACGTCGCGGCGACCGCCACCGGATACGTCGCGGTCGGCGGGCGGGAGAAGGCGCCCGCCGCCTGGACCTCCCCGGACGGCCTGAAGTGGACGCCGGTCAACCTCCCCGCGCCTCCTGCGGCGGGTCCCGCGGCACCCGCCTCCGGGTCCGCGGCACCGGGGGGCGCCCCGGCCACCGGGCCGCCGTCGGGGCCGCTGACCGAGGTCGCGGCGCATGGGAACACGGTCATCGCCCTCGGCCAGGGCGCGATGCCGCTGGTGTCCGCCGACGGCGGCGCGACGTGGACGCCGCGCGCCCTCGGCGCCGGGGCGGCCGCGACCGCCGTCGCCGCGACCACGACGGGCTTCGCCGCCGCGGGGACCGCCGGGGGCGACGCCGCCGTGTGGACGTCGCCGGACGGCGTGTCCTGGCGCCGGGTCCCGGCCGCCGGGCTGGGCGGCCCGGGGGACCAGCGCCTCACCGCGCTGACGCCGGTGGGCGGCGACCTGCTGGGCATCGGCACCAGCGCCGACCACCGCGGCGAGGCCGCCCTCCTGTGGCGCGCCGTCGCGCCCTGAGGAGGAGCATGCCCGAGCTCGTGGCGCCGGCCATGGCCGTCCACCGCTCCTACGTCGAGGCGATGGAGGAGTTCCGGTTGGAGGGGCGGGACTGCCCCGGCGACGACGGCGGGATCGGCCGGAAGACCGGCGCGGACGCCGCGGACTGGGCCGATCCCGATGTCTTCGCACGGTTCGTGTGGTCGCTGCGCCTCCAGTCGGTCGAGACGACGCCGCGTCCGGACGGGTTCGTCCCCTCCACGGCACTGTGGTGGGTGGAGGAGAAGGAGTTCCTCGGCGCACTGTCGATCCGGCACCGGCTCACCCCGTGGCTGCTGGACGTGGGCGGTCACATCGGCTACGACGTGCGCCCGTCCGCGCGGCGTCGGGGCCACGGCACGGCGATGCTCCGGGCCGCGCTTCCCGTGGCGGCCGGGCTGGGCATCGAACGCGCGCTGGTCACGTGCGACGAGGACAACGAGGGGTCGCGCCGCATCATCGAGAAGAACGGCGGCGTCCTTGAGGACCGGCGCGGCGTCAAGCTGCGCTACTGGGTCCCGACGGCGCCCTGACGCGCACCGCTCACCGGGGTTTCGTTCCTGGACCTGCTCCTGGACCTGCTCCTGGCCCTGCTCCGGGTCTGCTCAGCCGTTGCAGCCGCAGGAGCATCCCTTCGCGCATGAGCATCCGCCGCTGTGCCCGCAACTGCATCCCTTTGTCGTCATGGGCGGAAAGTAACCCCCGGATCGCGCGCCCGTCTATGACCCGGCGGCGAGGGCGACCTGTCGGCGGGGCTGGAGGTGAGACACGGGCCGCCCACGTGGGGGGAACGCGGCGCGGCCCGTGCCCGTTTCGGATCAGCCGTGGATGTGCAGGTCCACGCCGAGCAGGACGAGGAACCACAGGAAGATCGCCAGCAACGCGCTGCCGACCCGCCGCAGAAGGGACGCGTCGATGTAGTCGCGGTCGAAGGCGACGAAGAGGCCGATGATGATGTAGATGAGGCCGACCAGGCTGATCCCCGGCCGATATCGATGCGCCATGAAGGGCGTCTCCTCCCGTGGGGGGTGTGACGATCGACCGTTGCCCGGGGCCGTGCGGGGAAAACACCGGCGGCATTCAGGGCGGTTCGATGTCGTTTTTTTGGCGCATCCCAAATTCGGGGCGCCGGTTCACCTCCCCGAGAGGCCGATGCGGACGACGGCCGGATCGCGATCGCCCGCCCGGTCGGCGAACTCCGCGTTGCGGTGCACCACGTCGAACTCGTGCCGCCGCTTCAGGGACGGGCTGAGCAGGATGTGGTCGAGCAGCTGGGAGTTGCCGTCCGACACCGCCGTGTAGCGCTCGGAGGGCTTGAGCCCGGCCGGAAGGTCGGCCAGCCCTCCCTCCTTGGCGAGGGTGCGGACGGGTGCGGAGAACTCGCCGCCGTTGAGGTCCCCTGCCACGATCACCCCGGCGTCACCGTCGATGTTCCGGATGGACCGGACGAACCCGGCGACCACCTTCGCCTGCGCGTCGCGGCGCCACTCGCTCGGGCGCGACGGGGGCTGGAAGCGGCCGAAGAGCGGCTGGTCCTCGCCCGCCTGCCCGAACCACTGCGCCGCGATCACGATGATCCGCCGTCCCTGCCAGGTGACCTCCCCGGCGAGCGGCTTGCGGGACGCGCCCCACGCGGCGTCGCCCGGCGCGATCCGGCCGGGGCTGAGCGTCAGCCCCGCCGCGCCGTCCCGCCGGACGGCCCTGACCGGCGTGACCGCGGGGTCGGGCCCGCCCGGCGGCGGCCCGTCCGCCATCGGCTCGGCGGGGGAGGGACGGTCGACGAACGCGAGCCCGCGGTCGGTGCGGAACAGGAACCCGACGCGGCCGTTCGTCCCGCGCTCGCCGCCGTCGGCGTTGTCGCGCGGGTTCACCGACCGCCAGTCGTAGCCGGGCCCGCCCGCCTCGCTGATCGCGGTGATCAGCTCGGCGACGGTCTGGTCGGCGGCGACCGTGCCGTCGTCGGCCTCGCCGCTGTTGTCACGCAGCCCGCTGACCGCGACGAGGTCGGGGGAGCGCAGCCCCCGGACGATGTCGTCGGCGAGGGCCCGGAAGCGCTCGGGCGGGGAGTCGGGGTCCAGGCCGTCGAGCCCGGCGGTCGCGACGGCCAGCTCCCCCGGCCGCGCCGGGCGGGTCGCCTCACGCGGCAGGCCGCCGTCCGCGCGGCGCGGGGTGGCGGTGAGCAGCAGCTTGAAGTCGCCGTAGCCGTAGTCGAGGACGCCGTCGCCCGCGCCCGGGAGCCGGTCGCCCACGTTCATGCCCGGCAGCGGCGCGAGCGCGTCGTCCAGGATCACCCGTTCGGGGTTGGGGTCGCCGTCGCGCAGCAGGACGCCGCCGCGCGCCGTCCGCGTCCCGGCCCCGGCGCCGTTCGCGGGCAGGACGGGCAGCTCGCCGTAGCGGGACGGCCCGGCGGCGACGGCGTCCTGGATGCGGACCCGCATCCCTTCGAGCGACTCGTAGAAGTCCAGCCCGTTGCGGCGCGGGTCGAACCGGCCGCCCTTCTCGACGTCGCCGCGCCCGTCCTTGACCACGCTCGCGGGTGCCCGCCGCCCGCCGGGCCCGAGGACGGCGGGGGCGGGCAGCGGGGTGCCGTGCGCGTCGACGACCGTGGCGGCCGCGTCGATCTCGGTCCGGGTGAGCCCGGCGGACCGGGCGCCGCCGGGGCGGAACTCGCTGACCCTGCCGTCCACCCGGACGGAGTCGCCCACCACGGCGGACGGGCGGGTGCGGGTGTAGACGAACACGCCCTCGGACGTCGCGTCGTCCCGGTCGGGACGGGGGTCCTGCATCCAGAATCCGTTGCCGGTCAGGGCGGTCACCACGCCGGGGACGGCGGAGACGGTGGCGCGTTCCAGCGGTGAGACGTGCCCGGCCCCCTGGATGTCGTGGATGCGGACGGGCCCCGCCGCGGAGGCCGGCGGGACGGCCGTCAGGAGAGCTGCCGCCGTCGCCACCGCCACCGGCGCCGCGAGCATCGCGTGCGCCGCCGCGGCCCGTCCCCACGCACCCGCGAACGCCACCCGCACTCCATCATCGATTTCAAGGTCCACGACCGGACACGGAGAAGGATGGCACGCGCGGGCGAGCCCTGACCAACCACTCGCGCAATGGCCGGGACCGGGCGGACGGGCCGCCGGGACCGTCGATCGAACAGCGGCGAGAACGCGTTCTGGGTCCCCGGCCCGCGTGCCGGAGGGCGAGCGGCGCGGGCCTATTCCTCCAGCGTGAGCGCCGCCTTCGGGCAGGACCGCACGGCGTGCCGGACGCGGTCGGCCTCGGCGGGCGGCACGTCGGGCAGGAGGATGTGGAGCTCGTCATCGTCGTCGAGCTCGAACACCTCGGGTGCGAGCCCCGCGCAGACGCCGTTGGCCTCGCATACCAGCGGGTCGACTCGTACTCTCATCGCCTTCTCCGTTCACGGTCGCGCCGGGCTCCCCGGCCCGCCTTCGACGCCAACGTACAGAACCATGTTCGGAGTGATGCGTCCGCCGGGAAAGTAGAACGCGTTACAGCCTGACGGGGCAGGAATGCCTGGAACCTTGGATACAGTGCCCGGCGGAGGAGAGCGATGACCCACACCGAGGCGTCCACCGATCCGGGGGCGACCACGCCGACCACGCAGTCCGCGACGCAGTCCGGGATGCCGGCCGCCCTGCTGCGCACCGCGCGCTGGGCCAAGGGCTTCATGCCGGACGCCGAGGGCCTCGCCCTCTACGAGACGGCCCTGGCCTACGGCGCGCGCCTGGCCGGGGCCGGCCCGATGCTGGAGGTCGGCAGCTACTGCGGCAAGTCGGCCGTCTACCTCGGCGCGGCGGCCCGGCAGGCCGGGACCGTCGTGGTCACCGTCGACCACCACCACGGCTCGGAGGAGAACCAGGCGGGCTGGGAGCACCACGACCCGTCCCTGGTCGACCCGAGCACGGGCCGGATGGACACCCTTCCCTCCTTCCGCAAGACGATCGGCGCCGCCGGGCTGGAGGACGTGGTCGTGGCCGTCGTCGGCCAGTCCCGCACGGTCGCGGCGCTCTGGCGGACGCCCCTGGCCCTGCTGTTCATCGACGGCGGCCATGCCGAGGAGCACGCGCAGGGCGACTACGAGGGCTGGGCGCCCCACATCGCCGTCGGCGGGGCCCTGGTGATCCACGACGTCTTCCCCGACCCGGCCGACGGCGGGCAGGCCCCGTTCCGCGTCTGGCAGCGGGCGCTGTCCAGCGGCGCCTTCGAGGAACGCCGTGTGGAGGGATCCCTCAGGGTCCTGGAACGCACCGGCGCCGGGGATCCCCTGACCGCCGCCTGATCAACGCCCCCTCCCGCGACCGTCTGTGACGACCGTCGCTCATCGGTTCCTGCTTCTGAACTGCGTTTACGCGGGGGATGTGAACTCTGTGTCACAAGACAGGCGGTCATCACTGTAACGCCAGGTCACGAATCGTAGTCATGAGCTTACGGTAGGTATATGAAGTGGTGTGGATCACTCAAAGGGTCCACCAAGGGCAAGGAACGCCACCCTGCCCGGACACGCCGCGTGTCCGGCCCGAGTCTCGACTCCACATGAGGAGACTGGAATGGGAACCGCGAACGACGACATCACCCGCCCGGAACCGGGCGTGCCGGGCGGAGAGCCCGTAGTGGACGACCTCGGGACCGATGCCCCGGCCGCCGACCAGGCCACTGACCAGGAGGTCCACGCCGCCGACCATGGCGCCGACCAGGCCGTCGAGCAGGAGGCGGACCAGGACGACCTGGACGACCTGGACGATCTGGACGACCTGGGCTTCGACCTCGACGAGGTCGAGAACAAGATCGCTCCGCTGGCGCTGGCCTGAGGAGGGCTGACATGGTCCGTGCCGATCCGCCGGTCTCGCGGCCGGCCGGAGTCGAGGTCGACGTGAACGTCGGTCCCGCCGCGGCCTACGAGGGCCTGCGCCGGGCGCTCGACGCGCTGCGCGAGGCGGGAGCGACCTTCGACGACGTCCGCGGCGCGCGCGGGCCGGAGTGGGCCGAGCTGTTCCCCCGGGCGGACGGCGGGCCGGGCACGCCCCTCGCCGAGATCGCCCTGGCCGCGTCGGAGCGGCGGCTGCACCGGGAGTCCGAGCAGGTGTTCCGCGTCCTCAGCACGGCCGCCGCCGCACTGTGCCGCGGATGCTCGCAGGTGGGCAGGCCGCTGGTCCTGCACGGCGTCGGCGGCGCCGACCTCCCCTCGCTCCGCGGGTTCATGCGGGCGGCCGAGCACGCCCGCACCCTGCCCGGAGCCGGCATCGTGACGCACGCGCCCGAACGCGTGCGCCCCCCGCTCGACGCCGCCGCCGACCTGCGCGCCGAGCGCGCGTGCTGCCTGCGGGGCATGGGCCTGGCGATGGACGCGGGCGACCTGCGCGCCGAGCTTCCCGCGCCCGCCGCGTCCCCGGTGCCCCCGGCGTCGCGCGAGGGCGAGCTGTACGCGCTGGCCACGGACCCGGACGCGGACGCGGCCGACCGTCTCGCCGCGGTGCTCGGGTACTGCCGGGCGGCCTTCTTCTCGGCGAATTGGGAGGGCACGGCCGTGGTCGCGAGCACCGCGCTCAGGCTGGCGGAGCACGTCGCCGACGCCCGGGTGCCCGGCCTGCTGCAGAAGGCCCGGCTGGACGACGAGCAGGCCGAGGCCATCGAGTTCGAGCCCGGTGCGCTGGAGACGGCCGTCGATCTGCGCGCCTTCCTGTACAAGGTCCTCGGCGTCCAGGCGACGTTCCGGGGCCGTCAGGACGAGGCGCTGACGTACTTCCGGGCCATGCGCGAGGGGACGGGCCGGCTGCTGCCCGAGTTGCGCGCGCAGTCGCATCTGTACTGCGCGCTCACGCTCTCCAAGCGGATGGACCGCGTCGGCGACGCGATCGGCGAGCTCGACGAGGGGTTCTCCGCCGTCGGCCCCCGCGACGGCGAGGCCGACAGCCTGCGCCGGGAGCGCGGCTGGCTGCACAACCTGCGGGGGCTCACGCACTTCGCGCGCGGGGAGCTGCGCGCGGCGTTCGAGCGGGAGAAGCTCGCCCTCGCGTGCATCGAGGGGCTCGGTGACCCCAGCTCGGTGCACCTGCGCATCAACCTGCTGTCCAACGTCAGCGTGCTCCAAGAGAAGGCCGGACGGCACCAGCAGGCCGCGCGCACGTGGGAACGATTCAAAAAGGCGGGAGGCTCGTCGAACACGGCCTTCGTCAAGCATCACGCCTACCGCGCCGCCGGTCTCGCCCTGCTCACCGGCGACCGCGTGACGGCCCTGGACGAGCTCGACCGGTCGCTGGGCTGCGCGGGTGAGTTCGCCGACGACTTCCACGAGTGCGAGATCCGGCTGGAGCTCGGGGGCCTGCACGTCCGCGCGGGCGAGGACGGGCCCGGTGCCGCCCACTTCACCGCCGCCGGCGCGGCCGCGACCCGGCTGGGCGACCCGTACCGCATGGCGCTGGCGAAGGCGGGCCTCGCGGTGTGCTCGAACACCCCGCCGGGCGACGAGGTGACGCGTCTGGCCGGCCTCAGTCTGGCCAACGCGGGCAAGGCGGGCGAGCTCCGCCGGAGCGTCTCCTCCGCCCAGGACCCCCGCGCGCTGCTGCCCACACCGCGCACGAAGCTGAACCGTCCCTTCGACCTGGTCAACTTCCAGGGGCGATCGTGACGGGCGCGCGTCCCCCTCGACCATGGGGCCGTCCCGAGGCGTCCCGGTGAGCCCCGGCGAGCGCGGACCCCGGAGCGACGCGGCGGCCGGGTGGGAGCTGCTGCCGACGCTGGTCGTGCGCAGCGCGGCGTTCCCGTGGGAGATGGCCGCGGACATCGCCTGTCCCGGGGCGGGCGCGCTCGCCGACGAGGTCGCCGGCCTGGAGGCCGAGGCGCGGGACCTGCTCGCCGAGCCGCCGCCGGCCGCCGGGAGGCCGAACCGGGGCACGCTGAGCAGGCTGCGCAACCTCCGGCCGCTGCCGCCGGGCACGCCGGTCCGCGACGACTGGCTGGCGGCGTGGAACGCCACGACGTCCCGGCTGGAGCTGTCCCGGCGGCGGCTCGCCGGCCTCGTCGAGGCCGAGGGGACCCTCACCCGCGACGCCTTCGACCAGGTCGCCTCGGACGGCCGGTTCCTCGACGCGGTCGTGTGCTCCTCACCCGGCGTCTACCGCGACCTGCGGCGCGGCAGGCCGGGCGCCCGGCTGCGGCGCCAGATCGCCTCCTACGTCCAGCGGTTCTGCGCCAAGTGCGAGACCATGAGCTTCTTCGGGCCGATCAACTACGGGCGGGTCGATCCCGCAGGGACGACCGGCTTCGCCTGGTCGGGCCACCGCGAATGCCCGCGGCGGACCGCCTTCCCCGCCGCCCGCGTGCTCGACGGGCTCGTCGACCGCGTCCTCAAGGATCCCGCGTTGCTGGCCGGGCTGGTCGCCCGGCGGAAGACGTGGACGGCCGAACCCCGCGGCGGCGTCGTCGGGCAGTGCGACGGCGCGCGGACGGTCGCCGAGATCGCCCGCGCGGCGGGCAGGGGCGTCGAGCAGACGGCCGCCGAGGTCGCCGCGGCCGTCCGGCGCGGCCTGCTGACCCATGACCTGTGCCCGCCGGCCACGGTCCCCGACGCCCTCGGCTGGCTCCGGGAACGGCTGCGCGCCCGGGAGGACCCCGGCGCACCGGCGACGCCGCTCGCACAGACGGCGGACGGCCTCGCCGCGCTGCTCGGCGGGTACCCGGCGGCGTCGCCGGACGAGAAGCTCTCCGTCCAGGCGCGGGTCGCCGAGCTCGCGGGCGGCGACACCGGGAAGGGCACCGGCGGGCGCTTCTACAACGACCGCGTCATCGTGCACGAGGCGGCCGTCGGCACGCTGCGGGTCACCGTCGGCGGCCCGCTCGCCGCCGACCTGGCCGGGCTCGTCCCGCGTGCGCTGGCCCCGCTGGCGGAGGACGCCGAGCAGACCCGGCGGCTGACCGGGGCGCTGCTCGCCGAACGCCTCGGCCGCGGCGTCTTCCGCCTGTCCGACGTGCTGAGGACGGGCGCCGGCCTGCGCGTCCGGTACGGCGACCACCTGACCCGGCGGGTCGCCGAGATCCTGCGGGACGCCGCCCCCGGCACCACCTCGGTGGACCTGGCCGGACGGCTGGACGACCCGGCTCCGCCGTCCGTGCCCGTCCTGTGCTCGGTGGACGTGATGGTCGCCGCGGCGGACCTCGCCGAGTACCGGCCCGGCCGGACCCCGCTGGTCCTGGGCGACATCCACGACGCCGCGCTGCTCACCCCGTGGGCGCTCCAGTTCCATCCGGGCGCGCCGCAGGCGATCGAGGAACGCGACGGCGCGATCGAGCGGGCCCTCACCGGCCACACCGCGCTGAACGTCATCGCCCGGCGCCGGACCGGGCTCCCGCCGCTGCAATTCCCCGGGCCCGTGCTGGAACTGGGCGGCACCTCCGCCGATCCCGGGCGGGGGCGCATCGGCCTCGACCGGCTGGAGGTGCACAGCGACGGCGAGCGGGTCACCCTGCGCGCGGAGGGCGCCGGGGAGCCGCTGCTGTTCCACAACGGCGAGCTGGAGACGGCGGTGCACACCGCGCTCGCGCTTCCCCGCGTGCGGCGTCCCCGCCTGCCCGACCTTCCGTACGTCCCGCGCCTGACGTGGGGCAACGTGGTGCTGTCCCGTCGCTGCTGGCGCCTTGAGGAGTCGGAGACCGCGACGCTGGCCGACGCGGCGGGCGACTGCGGGCGGCTGACCGCGATGGCGCGGTTGCGCGCCGCCCGCGGCCTGCCCGCCCGCTTCTTCGCCTCCTCCGCCGGCGAGCGCAAGCCGGTCTACGTGGACGCCCACTCCCCGGCCCTGCTCGACGGGCTGCTCCGGCTGGCCCGCACGGCGGAGCGGATCACGGTGTCGGAGGCGCTGCCGGGCCCTCCGGAGTCCTGGCTGCGGGACGGGCCGTACCGCTTCGCGGCCGAGCTGCGCTGCGTCTACCTGCGGGGGGCCGGGTGATGGACCTGCTCATCGTGCCCGCGCTCACGGACTTCACGACCGAGGTCGTGGCGCCGCCGGGCACCGAGGTCCTGGACCTCAACGCGCGGATGACGGCCAGGCTCGCCGATCCCGTCCGGCTCAGGGCGCAGGAGCAGCGGCTCGACCCGACCGAGGCGCTGTTCGCGCGGGCGGCCGCGGCCCTGCTGGAGCGCGGCGGCGGCACCGCCGGGCACCTGCGCGCCATCGGGTTCGCGCTCCGGCTGGCCCGCGACCCCGCCGTCCGGCTGACGCTCGACGACCTGGAACTGACCGGGGGCACCACGCAGAGCAGCCGGGACGTGCTGGGCGCGGCGGCCCGCTGCCGCGTGTTCGGGCCGGAGCTGGAGGAGGCCGAGGCGGCCGCCCGGGGGCGGCGCGCCTGGATCCTGGTGGACGCCGACCAGGCCCTCCCCGCCGCGTTCGCGCTCGTCCGCCGGCTCGGGCCGGGCGGCGCTGCCCTGTGCGGCGGGTTCGTGGCCCGGCACGCGGGGGCGCTGAGACGCGTCCCGGACCTGGCGGAGGTCGAGCTGCGGGGATGGTCGCCGTGCCGGGTGGTCCGCGGCGCCGGGGCCGCCGGGGAGCATCCGCCCGGTCGGCTCCGTGGTGCGTGGGGGGCCGTCCCTCCACCGGAGAGCGGTCCGGTCCCGCGGCGGACGGTCTGGGTGACCGGCGGCGGCAGGCCGGGACGGTCGGGCCCGTGGGCCGGCTGGCTGGACGCCGAGCGGGCGGCGGCGCTGCCCCGTGAAACCCTCGGCCGGTGCCGGGGGCTGACGGTCACCGTCACCGGGTACGCCAGCATGGCGGTCGCCACCGCGACGGACGGCACGCTGGTCGACCTGCGTCCCGTCCTGGACGCCCTCCCACCGTCCGCGCCGCTGTCGTTCGAGCTGGTCGTGGGCGCGCCGGGGATGGACGAGTCCGTGGTCGACCAGTCCGTGCGGGCACTCACGGGCGGCGGCGCCCATCGGCTCGCGGGCCTGCGCCCGTACCGTATGCCGTGCGGTTCCGGCTGGGCGGGCGAGCTGCTCTGCCTGGGGCCCGACCCGGAGCACGACCTCGCCCGGTGGACCCGCTTCGAGGCGCCGCGGACGCTTCCGCCCGAGACGGCGCGCGCCCTGGTCGCCGCCTGGCTGGACCGGCTCGCCCCCCGCGCCGACCTGTATCCGGGGCGGCTGGCGGCGTCGACGGTCCTCGGGCCGGTGCCCTCCTCACCGCGTGGCGGCCTGCGCTGGGACGACTCGGCGGAGGTCGTCACCGGCCCGGACGGCGCCCACGTGGTGAACCTGCGCTGGGGGCGCGCCTTCCGGCTGAACCCCCGTCTCGTGCCGCTGGTGCGGCGGCTGGCCGCCCGCGAGGAGGGCGTGCTGGACGCGCTGTCCGGCGCGTCCCGCGACCGGCTGGTGACGCACCTGGAGAAGGCCGGAGTGGTCGGGAGACGGCCGTGACCAGGCAATGGCGCCTCGGCCGGGTGTTCGTCCTGCGGCACAGCGGCATGCCGTTCGACTGGCTGGAAGGGCTGGGCGCGTCGCCGGCGTTGCTGGAGGCCGCCGACGAGCTGCTGGACATCGAGGAGTCCCCTGCCGTCCAGGAAGCGGCCGGGCCCGTGCGCGCCGCCGTCGCGTCCTGCGCGCCCGAGCGGCTGCCACCCGCCGCGCGGGCCACCTTGGAGGCGTGGTGCGACAAGGCCGGGCGGTTCCGCGCGCTCTACCGTGACGCCGACGCCCGCGCGACCGAGGAGCTGCGGGCGGTGCTGCGGCATCCGCCGGTCGGCGAAGCGGTGTTCCTGTCGAACCCGGACGTCCACCGCAACATGCTGCTCCCGCTGCTGAACGCCGCGGGCCCGCTCAACTCGCGGCGGCGCCGCGCGCGGCGGCAGCTCTACACCTACCTTCAGCGCTTCTGCGGCAAGGCCGAGACCGTCAGCTTCTTCGGGCCGATCGGCTACGGCGGGACGCGGGCGGGGGCCGGCGCCGTCCTGCACACCGGCCGGCCGCGGGTGCGGCGCGTCTTCCTCGCGATCTGGGCGGCCAGGGAACTGGTGCGGGCGCTCGCCCGGGACCCCAGGCTGCTGCCCGACCTGCGGTTCCACCGCACCCGGCGCGACGCCGACGGGCACGGCGCCGCGCTCGCCTCGGCGGGCGCCGCCGCCGTCCTCGCCTCGATCGGTCAGGACGGGCGGACCCTGCGCGGCCTGTGCCGGGAAACGGGCCTCTCCGCCCGGGAGGCGGCCGGTGCCCTGCGCGAACTGGTCGCCGCGGGCGTCCTCGACGTCGCCCTCGGCGGGGGCCCCTACGACCTCGACCCGCTCGGCACGCTCACCGGGCAGCTCGGTGGGCTTCCCGTCTCACCGTCGCGGGACGAGTGGCTCCTGCGCCTGCGCGAGCTGGACCGGCTCCGCGCGGCGCTGGAGACCGAACCGTTCCCGGGCAAGGCCGAGACCCTGCACGAGATGGAAGTCCTGTTCGAGAAGCACACCGGCGTCCCGGCCAGGCGTGGTGCGGGGCGCACGTACGCCGACCGCGCGATCGTGTACGAGGAGTGCTCCTCGGGATTCCTGCTGGACGTGGGCGAGGATCTCTTGCGCGAGTGGGAGCGGCGGCTCACCCCGGTCCTGGAAATCTGCACCGCCCACGGCCACGCCGCGCAGCGGCAGGCGTCGCGGCAGGTCGCCACCGCGATCCGCGCCGGGGGACACCCGCCCGGGCCTGATGGAAGGCGGGAGATGACCCTGGCGGCCTACGCGCACCGCACGACGGAGCTGTTCCAGCCGAGCGGAAGCGTCTTCCAGGCCGACCACGCCCCCCGCTACCGGGACGCGGAGGACGTGCCGCGGCTGCTGGGAGAGGCGGCGGCCCTCGGCGGCGACCGGTACGCCGTGATCGACCTGTGCCCCCGCGCCGGGGACGTCGCCGGCCTGGGGCGGGCCTCCCTGGTCGTCGCCCGCACCCACCACCACCTCCAGGTCCCGGGCTGGCTGGACGTGATGCACCCCGACCCCGCGGCCTTCGCCGCCGAGGCGGCGGCCTGGGTCGCCGGGCAGGGCGGGCGCGTCGTCGGCTTCGACTTCGGGCGCCGCAACAAGGGCTACTACCGGTTCCCCGGCCGGGAGGTGGCGCTGCGCGCGCCGTCATGGACGGACGCCGCCCGGCCGGGCCTCCTGCGCGCCGACGAGCTGACGGTGCGGATCGAGGAGGACCGCGTGCGGCTGGCGGGGCCGGGCCAGGACGACCTGCTCGCCTACCTGCCGCTCAGCGACTTCGTGAAGTATCCGCCGTACGCGGCCCTGTCGCACCCGCAGGTGCTGCACCCCGTGTTCGCCTCGGATGCCGGCGGCGACGCCGAGGTGGGCGTCGGGGACGTCGTCGTCCAGCGGACGCGCTGGCGCGTCGAGGCGTCCGAGGTGTCCGGCACGTCCGGCATGTGTGGTGCGTCCGGTGCGACCCCGGAGGCGCGGTTCCTAGTGCTGCGGCGCCTGGCCCGCCGCACCGGCCACCGGTTCGTGTTCGTGCGCAGCGGGCGCGAGCGCAAGCCGTACCTGATCGACCTGGAGGCCCCGCCCGCGGCGGACCTGCTGGGACACGTGGCCTCGGCGGGCGGGCCGCTGACCGCCGAGGCCATGGACCCGGGCCCGGACGGGCTGTGGCTGCGCGACGCCCACGGCCGCCGCTACGTCTGCGAGCTGCGGATCCAGGCGATCGGGCGGGACGCGCCGTGATCGTGGTCTTCGCGGAGCACTCGCTGCGGTTCAGCCTGGAGTTCCGGCCGGACGGGCAGGTGCGGCGCGACGCCGTGGTGCGGCGGGGCGCGTGCGTCGACGAGCACCTCGGCCCGGGAGAGGTGCTCCACCGCTTCGCCGACGGCGACGAGCTGCTGCGCGCCGCGCGCAGGCCCGTCACCGCCGAGACCGCCGAGGTCGCCGCGCGGGTCCTGGAGCGGCCGCTGGCCCGGGTCGGGGCGGAGGCGGAGGCGGCGCTGCGCGAGCTGAGCCGCGACACGCGGGTCACGCTCATCCTGAGCGGCCTGCACCAGCACGTCGCGGCCGGGGGCGACGGCGGCGCGCACACGGACGAGCGGAGGGTGTGCGCGGTGGAGGCGATCCTGGAACGCGGGATCACCGAGGCGGTGACGTGGCGGCGCGCCGTCCCGCCGCCCGGCAGCCTGGCCGCCGCGGGACGCATCGTGGACCGGCTCCGCCGCCGCGGGGCCTGTGCCCGCGCCGACACCGTCCCGGCGCACGCGGACGTGCTGCTCGCGCCGGGGCGGGCAGGCGCGTTCTTCCACGAGCTGGTCGGGCATCCGATGGAGGCGGACGTGCTGCGCACGGGCACCGTCTACCTGCGTCCCGGCGTCCGGCTGGGCCCGGAGTGGCTGACCGTCGTGGACGGCGCGGTGCGTGCGGCCGAGGGCTACCGCGCGCTGATCGACGACGAGGGGAGCGCCTGCACCGAGGCCGTCCTCGTCAGCCGCGGGGTCGTCGCCGAGCCCATGACCGACCGTGCCGTGGCCGAGCACGACGCCCGGCTCCGGCCGACCGGCCACGGCCGCCGCCTCGACTACCGGTATCCCGCGATCCCGCGCATGACCCACACGTGCGCGTTCGCCGACACCGACGCCGGCCCCGAGCCGCCACCGCGCGACTGGATCGAGCCGTACGGGCTCCGGCCGGAGACGGTGAACCCCGCGACCGGCGACTTCTCCTTCCTCGCGCTCGCCCCGCTGCTCCGGCGGTGGGACGCGCCGCCGCTGCGGCTGCCCCGGCTGCGGATCGCGGGGAACGCCCGCACCGTCCTCGCCGCCCTGCGGCCCGCCGACCCCAGGGTCCGGGAGGACGGCCGGGCCCGGCGCGGCTGCGGCAAGCTCGGCCAGTTCCCCCTGCCCGTGACCTTCGCCAACGCCGGTGTGCTGCTCCCCGCCGGGACGGTCTCGATCACGGCGGCCGGGCCGTGAGCGGCGAGCCGCTCGTCCTCGCACGGGGCACGATGACCCCCGGCCCGGGCGGTCCCGCTCTGCGGCTGTCGGCCGACCTCGTCCTGATGACCCGCGACGGCTCGGGAGCGGTCCGCGGCTCACGGCGCTCGCCCGGCGGCGGGGACGCCGACGGCGACACCGCCGTGGACGCCGTCCGCGGGCTGCTCGCCGCCGCGGCGGTCGCGCTCGACGGGGCGCCGGTCCAGAGCGTCCTCGCCGAGGTGCGGTGGCTGCCCGCGCGCGGGTGGCGGCGGTCCCGCGTCCTCGCGCGGGTCGAGACGGCCCTCGGGCCCACCTGCACGGGGTTCACGGCCCCCGGCGACGCGCCCGCGACCGGGCGCGCGCGGGGTGCTCCGGGCGTCCTCGACGTGCCGCCCTACGAGGCGCGTCCCGGCACGCCGCCGGACGGCTGGCGCGCGCTTCCCCTGCTCATGCGGCCCGCGGTGGCGGCGGTGCCGGTCGCCGGAACCGCGCTCGTGCTCACGTCCCGTGCGGCGCGGGGCAGGGTGGACCGCCTCGGCGGCCGCCGCGTGCTGGGGGAGCAGGCCCTGGACGACCTGCCGTCGGCGCATCCCGAGGCGACGCCCGACGACGCCGGTCACCCGGCCGGCGTGGTCCGGCTGGTCGAGGACGGCGTCCTGCGGCCGCTGCGGGCCGGGCGGGTCCCCGGGGCCCCGCGCGGGCGCGCCGTGTGGGACCACGACCGGCAGGCCCTGCGCCCCACCGCGCAGCCCCGGCTCCGGCTGTCCGTCCCGCCCGCGCCGCCGCCGGGACCGGCACTCGAACTTCGATGGCCGGTCGAGGGCCTGCGCCGGTACGACCCCGACGGCCACCTGTCCCTGATCTGCGTCGCCCACGTCTCCGGCGACCCGGGGCGGTGCTTCACCGTCCGCCTCCGGGCCCGCCCGCAGACGATCATGCGCGCGGTCCGGGGCGCGGCCGGGGACGGCGCGGCGGTGGTCTGCGCCGAGGCCGACGCGACCGTGCCGCCCTTGCTGCTGCCGAGCGCCCGCGACCTGGCGGGGGAGGGAAGGTGCGCCGTTGAGACGCCATGACTTCGCGCTGGTCGGGGGCGGTATCGTCGGCGCCTGCCTGGCCGAGGAGCTCGCCGCGGCCGGTGCCTCGGTGACCGTGCTCGACGCGGGCCCCGCAGCCGGTCACGCCAGCCGCCGCGCGGTCGGCCCGGCGGTGCCGTCGCCGCGGCACGCCGCCGACCACGACTTCTACGGCTGGCTGCGGCAGGCGTCGCGGCGCCTCCGCGAGGACGTCACCCGGCTGGAGGCCGAGCACGATCGGTTCAGCGCGTCCCACCCGGTCCTGCATGTGCTCCGGACCGGGCACGCCGACCGCCTGGCGGCCCACGTGGACGCGGCGGGTGCGGGCACCTGGGTCGAGCACGAACGGGTGGCGGAGCTGGCACCGGGTCTCCGCCTGCCCGCCGACCGCCGCTACCTGCTGGACGAGACGGGCCTCGTGGTGGACGGCCTGCAATACCTCTCGGCCGTCCGGGCCTGCTGCTCCGCGCTCGGCGTGGACTGGCGGCAGGCCACCACCGTCCGGGACATCGCGCACACCGGCGGCGGCGTCGAGCTGGCGACGTCCGCCGGGGCTGTCCGCTCCGACGTCGCCGTCGTCACCGCGGGGGCGTGGTCCGCGACGGCGGGGCTCGCGGGCCGCGCCGTGCCCGTGCGACCACGGCGCCACCAGCTCGTCACCCTCGCGGCCGAGGCGGTCCCGCCGCTGGTCGTGGCGTCGACCCGGCTCCTCGTCCCCGGCCCCGCCGATGACGTGATCGTCGGCGGCGCCGAGGACGACGCGGGCTTCGACGAACGCTGCGACGTCTCCGGCGTCGCCCGGCTGCTGCGCTTCGCCGCCGCCGCGATGCCCGCGCTGGCCCGCGCCGCCCCCGCCGGGTTCCGGGCCGGGCTGTGCGCGGCGTCGGCGACGGGCCGTCCCCTGATCGGCCGCGTGCCGGGACGCGAGCGCCTCTGGCTCGCCACCGGGCACGACGGGCACGGGCTCCTCACGGCCCGGCACAGCGCGCGGGGCCTGACCGCCGGGCTGACCGAAGGACAGTGGGACACCGTCCCGTGGATCATGTGCCCGCACCGGGCGCTGGGAGGGGAGACATGCGCATCGACCATGTGATGATCGGCGCCCGCGACGTCGGACCCGTGCGCGACCTGCTGCGCGAGCGCCACGGCTTCGGCCTCGTGCGCGGCGGGCGGCTGCACAACGGCACGACCTGCTGGATCGTGCCGTTCGACACGCCCGACGTCCAGTACCTGGAGGTGGTCGTCCCGCACGACGAGGCCGTCATGGAGGGCAGGGGGCTGCGCGAGGCGTTCATGGAGCGGACCGCGGACGGTCCCGCCTACCTGACCTGGGTCGTCCATGTCGATGACATCCAGGAGACCGCGGCGCGGATCGGGAAGGTCCTGGGCGACGATCCCGGGCTCCGCCACGGAGAGTCCGTGCGGGCCGACGGGCAGCGCCTGCCCTGGGCGGAGGCGGGCTTCGCCGCCGCGTGGCGGCAGCCCTCCCGGCCCTTCTTCCTGGAGTTCGGCGAGCAGCCTGCCCGCCGTTCCCGCGTCCCGCGCGAGCTGGCCGCCGCCGCGCACCGGCGCACGCCCACGGCGTTCTCGTCCATCACGGTGGGCGGCTTCGACGACCTGGCGGACTGGCTCGGCGGCCCCGGCCTGCCCGTCGAGATCGACCCGTCCGCGCCGACCGGCGTGCGGGAGGTCACGATCGCCGTACGCGACGGTGACGCCGGGCGCGGCGAGGTGACCCTGACGCTGCCATGACCAGGACAGGAGCCCCCGTGAACGTGGCACCGAAGATCGTCTTCCTCAGCGGTTCCCTCAGCGGGAACTCCAAGACCGGCCGCATCGCCGACTGGTGCGCCGCCCACTGCGCGCGGTACCGGGCCGTCACCCGGGTCTTCCGCGGCACCGACCTGGAGTTCCCCTTCTACCGGCACGGCGGCGCCGCGGACCATGGCCCGGAGATCCACGACTACCTCCGGGCGATGGAGCAGGCCGACGCCGTCGTCCTGGTGTCGCCCGCCTACCACGGCGCCGTGTCCGGCCTGCTGAAGAACGCGATCGACTACGTGAACGAGCTCACCGGACCGGACCGGCCGCTCCTGGACGGCCGGGCGATCGGCTGCGTCGCGGTGGCCCGCGGCGAGCAGGGCGCGGCGAGCACCCTCGGCATGCTGCGGACGATCGGCCACGCCCTCCGCGGCTGGCCCACCCCCCTCGGCGTCGCCCTCTCGAACGACCAGGCGCTCGTCGACGGCACCGGCATGCCCGTGGCCGAGCGGACGCGCGCCCAGCTCCAGGTGATGCTCGGCCAGGTCGTCTCGCACTCCACCCTCAGCGCCCGGAGACGGGCCGCCCGGACCCCGGCGGGCACCCGCCCGTGACGTCCACCGATCAGGAGGGACCGGCCATGCCGGAGCAGAGACCCCAGGCCGCCGTCCCCGACGGCGCGTGGGGCGACGCCGAGCTACGGCGCCGGGCAGACCTGACCCTCCCGATGGCCATCCGCGTCGCGGCCACGGTGCGGCTGGCCGACCACATCGCCGACGGGGGAAGCACGGCGGGCGAACTCGCCGGCCGCGTGGGCGCGGACCCCGACGCGCTGGAACGGCTGCTCCGTCACCTGGCGGCCGGAGGCGTCCTCGCCCGCGAAGGCACCGGACGCTACCGGCTCACGCCCCACGCCCGAACCTTGCGGGACGACCATCCGCAGAGCGTCCGCGCCGTCCTGGACATGGAGGGCGCCCTGGGCCGGGCGGAACTCACCTTCGTCGAACTGCTCCACAGCATCCGCACCGGCCAAGCGGCCTACGCCACCCGCTACGGCCGGACCATCTGGCGCGACCTGGAGGACTCACCCGACCTGGCCACCGGGTTCGACGCGTTCATGTCGTCCCGCATGCTGACCTGCCTGCCGGCGATCGTCCGCGCGTACGACTGGTCGTCCCTGGGCCGCGTGGTCGACGTCGGCGGCGGCGACGGACGGCTCCTCGCCGCGCTGCTGACCGGTTTCCCGCTGCTGCGCGGCACCCTCGTCGAGCGTCCCGGCCCCGCGTCCACCGCCCGCGCCACCCTGGCCGGGACCGGCGCCGACGTGACGGAGGCCGACTTCTTCGGCCCCCTGCCCGCCGGGGGCGGCGGCTATCTCCTGGCGAACGTCCTGCACAACTGGGACGACGAATCATGCAGGCGGATCCTGGGCCGCTGCCGCGAAGCGGCCGGTGACACCGGGCGGGTCATCGTGATCGAGCACCTGCGCGCCGACGACAGCGTCCCCGGAACCGCCCTCGACCTGCGCATGCTGGTCCTGTTCGGCGGCAGCCAGCGCAGCCTGCCGCAGATGGCCGATCTCGCGGCCGCCACCGGCCTCGGCGTCCACCAGGCCCACCCCGCAGGAGAAATGACCATCCTCGACCTCCGCCACGCCGCCGGTCCCTGACGCACGCGACAATGCGGGCGGCCCGTGGACCGCCCGCACCCCGTCACCGGGCCGGGATCAGCTCTCCCATTGGAAGGTGGCCCGCACGCGCAGGTTGCTGTCCCATTCGATGTTCGCCCAGACGTGCACGCCCCCCTGGTAGGGCCGCACGTTGTGGATGGTCATGCGCGCCGACCCGATGAACGGCACGTTGTTGGCGTCGACCTCGACGATCGAGACGACGACCCGCGTCGAGGGGGTGAACGCGCCCGAGGTGGCGTTGAGGATCACCTGTCCGCGCGTGTTGAAGAAGGCGAAGCCGGTGAAGACGGCCCTGGTGGACTCGGCGAGATCCTCCGCGCCCGTCTCGATACTCGCGTCGACGGTCGGTAGCCCCATAGTCCCTTTTCCTCTCTTTGCGGGCATTGCACCGTTTCCAGCCGGGAGTCACCTTTGCGAGTGATCACCACGGCCTGTTCTGCCGGTCCCCACGGTCACCCGGACGACAGGCATGCAGGTATCCCCAAAGTTGGGAGGTTGCCGAGCGGGCAGACATCAGAAACCCACCCCAAGCAGTGTGAGAACAGGAAAACAGAGTGGCGCGGACGACCCCCACCGCCAAAAGATCTCGCAAGACCCCCTCACCGAACAACCCGACTTCGGTAGCCCTGAGGATCGCCCCATATCCCAGTAAGAAAAAACGCACGCTCGAAGCCATAGCGAGGCCGAGCCCGATGTGCAGCTCGACCGCCAATGATCGCCCCCCGATGCACGACGGCTAGATCGGAGAGAGGAACCCCGTGAAATTTGCGAAAAAGCTTCAAGAAACAGGACCCGGAGGTGTGATGTCGGTGGAGGGTGCCCTCCGGACCGTGCGGCGCGAGCAGTTCATCCCGGACACGATCTGGGTTCCGGTCGAAGGGACCGGCTGGTTCAAGCCTCTGCGGCGCGAGGACGACCCGGAAGCCTGGAGGGCGGAAGTCGAGTCGCAGCATTCGGTGATCACTCAGGTCGACGACGGCGCCACCGGTCGCGGCGTGTGGCCGACGAGCTCAAGTAGCGCCCCGCGCATCGTCAAGGCGATGCTCGAAACGCTCGCCCTTCGCAGTGGCATGCGAGTGCTGAAATCGGTACGGGAACCGGCTTCAACGCCGCGTTGCTCGCCGAACTGGCAGGCGCGGAGAACGTCACGACCGTGGAGGTCGATGCGTCGTTGGCAGAACACGCACGGGCGGCCTTGGAGAGGGCCGGATATCCGGTCACGGTGGTGACCGGCGACGGCATGCGGGGTTACCAGCCAAGGCCCTCTTTGACCGGATCACCGCCACCGCCGCCGTACGCGAAGTGCCGTATTCCTGGGTGGAGCAGACCCGCGTGGGCGGGCTCATCGTGGTGCCCTGGGTGGCGTCGTTCCATCCGGACGAGCCATTGGCCACGCTCGAAGTCCAAGCGGACGGCACAGCGGTGGGCCGCTTCGGCACTCCGGCCTGGTTCATGCCGATGCGCAGCCAGCGCCTCTCGCAGTACTCCATCCGCGAGACCGAGAAGCGCTGGACGGAAGCTGGCAAACCCGAAACAACGCGATACGGGATCACCGTCACGCCGAAGGGCCAACACATCTGGCTGGACTCACCCGCCGACCCCGTCGCCTAACGCCGTCCACCGACTGCTCCTTGCGATCGTCCAGCCAGGACCGGCCGCGCGTCCCCTGATCCAAAACCGCACGCTCGCGCCGGTCCACTTTGCCGCCCTCGCGCGCTCGTCGTCCGCTCGATCACACCCGGGGGTCGACCTACTGGTCGTCGCCGACGCAACCCCCCAATGTTGGGGATACCTCCGTACCGGCCGGTCAGCGACGCTTCGAGAACACCTCGCCACGGCAGATTCGACGCGTGTGGAGACTTCTCATGACCGATGACCAAGTGCCCAACGATCCGGGCCATGAGACCGTCCTGCCCCCGGTGGCGTGGACGCATGGTGGCGAAGGCGGTCCCGGGCCCGACCGGCCGGCCCAGGCGGCGGAGTTCGCCCGGCGGCAGGCCGGAACGGTCCGGTCGGAACCCGTGCTCGCGGAGCACCGTGACGCCGCCGCATCCTGGCTGCACGAGAACGCCGACGGTCTTCAGGACGACCCCGGGTCGCTCGTGGACGCGGTCATCGCACGGGTGCTGGCCCGGCCCGACCAGAAGACGCTTCTGGAGACGCACGCGCTCCTCACCGAGCTGGGCCGCGACCCGGCGTTCTCAGCCCTGATCACCGAACGGCTGACCGGCGACGTCATGCATCGGATCATCCGGCTCAGCGGCACTCGCCGCCCCGAGGAGGGCTGACAGATGTCCGTTCAGGCCACCACGATCCTCTACAAAGGCCCGAATCAGACCGGCGAATCCAAATACGGCTATCTCGCCCAGGATGACCGATACGGTCATGAGAACAGCCGCGACCTCCAGGACACCGGCTTCTACGAACAGACCCAGTCCGTGAAGCTGTTCGACTCGTCGGTACAGGATGTCTGCCAGATCTTCTTCACCGGCGACCAGTACGACAAGGTGTACCAGTCGTGGTACGCGCTCAAGGGAAAGGGATTCCTGAATATCACGGGCAACTGGGGTCCCGTGCGCAGCTATCTCCTGGTCGCCACGTCCAGGGACGGGGAGAACGAACTTCGGCTGAGCTACCGGGACATGTTCTTCCAGGAATGGATCACCATGATCGACCAGATGAAGGGTGACTCCATCCGCCGGGACGTCGACCCCGTTCTCACATGGGAGTTGTTCCCCGCCGACCCGCGCTACGAGTGGCTCGACCCGAAGCTGACCTACCTCAAGGTCCACCAGGACCTCATGGCGCTCGTCCCCTGGCCGTACACCGACTACCACATCTGGATGGAGTACTGGATCTACCTGTACCCCAGCGGCACCGGCGTCCGCGCTCACGTTCCCCAGTATTGGTGGTACGTCGACGGCGGCGCCCTGCATGAGAACGTCCGCGACCGATTCGTTTGGCGGGTACGCGACGGAGCCGTGACGCTACAGAACAAACTGAACGAGAAACTCGCTCAGTTCGACGGAATAGCCCCTAACGGCGTTCACGACGTTTACTACCTGCCCGGCAGGATGCTTCAGCGGCCCACCCACACCGGCTTCGTGGACGGCAACGTCACCACAAGTGACATCACGCTCATCGTCACCGCCAAATGATCCAATGCCCGGGTGAGGTGGTTCTAGCCCGAGAGTTCAAATGGCGGCGGTGAGTGCGTGGAGTTCTCGCGCCGCGGGAAGCACGCGGGCGGCCCGGGGGATGGTGTTCAGCAATTGCTCGACCAGCTGGCGGGTGGCCATGACCGGGCGGGGGCGGTCGGTGAGAGATGTGACGGCCAGGTTCAGGCCCTCGTGCACGTCGTTGTCCGCGGCCAGGTTGATGGCCTGCATGAGATGGAGGTTGACGATCGGGGCGACGGCGGTGGAGGGGTAGAGGGTGCGGGCATTGTCGATTGCGTCCGATGCGCCTTTGCCGCCGGAGGCCGTACGGACGTAAGCCTCGTTCCAGTGCAGTTGGCTTTCCTGGAAGCCGAGGACGGTTGGCTCGCCTGGACGGTGAGGGAGCTGGTCGAAGGTCCGCTTCAGCTTTGTGAGGTTGGTGGACGCCGTCTTGTGGTCGTTGTAGAGGGCCGCGGTGTAGGCGCCTGCGGCGTAGGCCCGTGCGAGTCCGGAGGACGGGACGCCATCGGCGATCTCGCTGGCCGCGTCGACCATGGTCATGACGGCTTGGTGTGAGCTGCCTGCCCACGTCGCGTGCTGAGCGGCTCTGCCACGCGTCCAGACGCGCAGTGCTCGATCGCCGGACGCGTCCGCTGCCCGGCGTGCGGTGCTCCACGTCCGGCGTGCGGCGCGATCGTCCCCCATGTTGCCGAGCGTGTCCGCCAAGATGCCGGAGAGCCCGGCGCTCACTCGCAGCAGCCCCGCTTGCTCGTTGGGCGGACGGCTCGTTTCGAGGAGTTCCCCGACGGCGACGATGTCCGCCGTCAGAGCCGAGATGAGAACAGTGAACGGCCGCCGGTAGAGCTGGTGACCGTAGTCGTAGACCACTCGGTCCCATTCTTCGAGGTCGGTCCCGGCATCAAGGACGTGATCGATGCCGGAAAGAAACTCCTCAAGGACTCCCGGTGGTACGACCCCTCCTGCACCCAGAGCGGAGATGATGTGGATTGCGGCTCGGCGCTTCACGTCGTCGTTCCTTCACAGTAGGAGTAGTCCCAGTGGCGGTCGAGGCGTCGGTCTCCAACCGCGCCGACCATGCGGGACGGATGACGGTCATGGTCCTGATCCCTCCGCCGGAGCCGGGGGCAGGCGGCGCCCCTGCAAGTAATTCATCGCCAATGTTCGGTGACGCTTCGTGCGCGCGTTTCATTTGGTGGACGCGGGATCGTCGGTACGTGAAGCTGTCGCGTGCCGATGCGCGTAGCTCTCGTCCGGCGTTCCTATCTGGGAGGCGGTTCCGGGGGGCGATGGGCGCGTCCGTGCGGTCTTATGCATCGGCTGAGTGTGTTCGCGTTGACCGGGTCGACTCGTCCTGCAAGCTCGTTTAAGGTGAAGTTCAGTTGGCGGCGGTGAATGCGTGGAGTTCTCGTGCGACGGGGAGTGTTCGGGCATTTTCTGGGAGGATACGCAGGACTTGTTTGACCAGACGGATCCGTCCTGCCGCCCCCCGGTGAGAGTTCTCCATCGTCGCGAGGGCGTGATCTAGTCCGGCATCGACCTCACGGTTCTTTATCAGGACGGCCGCCTTCATGAGCGACAAATTCTCCCTGGGGGCGGTGGCGTGGAGTGGATACAATGAGAGTGTGTTTGCCAATGAGGTCTCAGCGTGTCGGTCCCCCCGCCACGTTTGAGCATACGACTCTGCCCAATGTAGTTGGCTTTCGCGGTACGCGAGCACAGATTGATCGTCCGTATCCTGTGGCAGTCGAGCGAAGACGTCCTTGAGGTCGCGAAGTGCCTTCTCGGCTTCACTTGCGTCGTCCCCATCTGCCGCCGCATAGACGCGAACGGCGTGAGCCCGTGCCAGACCGGCAGATGGTTTTCCGTCTGCGATCTCGATTGCCTCTGCTGCCAATGTCATGACCACGGTCCGAGGGCGTTCCAACCAGAACGCATCCTGCGCGGCGCGGCCGCGTGCCCATACGCGCAGGTCCTGGTC
The DNA here is from genome assembly GCF_019175365.1 of Actinomadura graeca. Taxonomy (NCBI): domain Bacteria; kingdom Bacillati; phylum Actinomycetota; class Actinomycetes; order Streptosporangiales; family Thermomonosporaceae; genus Actinomadura; species Actinomadura graeca. Next base: position 6,889,795 of record NZ_CP059572.1, read on the forward strand.
GCCTGAGGCGTCGGCTGTTCGTCTTGCAATGTTCCAGGCGATGCGTGCGGCGCGCTTTTCGCCGACGTCGCCGAGGTCGATGGCGAGGATGCCGGACAGTCCGGCGCTGATGCGGAAGAGGGCCGCTTGGTCGGTCGCACTGTCCGGGCGGTCGAGGAGTTCGCTTACGGTGACGACGTCGGCGGTCAAGTCTTTGATCAGCGCTCCCGCTGGTCGGCTGACGATCGCTTGGCCGTATTGGTGGACGGTGGCCTCCCATTCGGGGAGGTCGAGGGGGCGGCCCAGCGAGTCGTCGAGACCGGAGAACATGATCTTGGTGGCTCCCGGGGGGATTGCGGTTCCGGCTGTGATGGCGGAGATGATCTGGAGTGCGGTGCGACGCTTCATTTGAGAATCTCCCGCCTGGTGGTGGGGCTTTTCCTACGGTATTCCCTGGGGTGGTGTTGAAAATCGGGTGGTTGCGTCTCTGTATCGGTGAAGCGATTGATACGGACTGCTTCGTTCGTCATGCTGGAGTCGGCGAGTGACCGGAGCGGTGTGTGGATTGTGTAGTGGGAGTGGGCGTGGATGAGTGATTTCCATGGGCTTCCGCCCGTCGACCGCCGTTTGTTCATTCCCGAAACGATCTGGGTGGTGCGGCATCGGCGGTTCGTGGAGCTATCGCGGGCCGGTGCGCCGGAAGAGTGGCAAGAGTTGGTGATGTCCGATGAGTCGGTCGTCACGCGGCTCAAGGACGGTATGTGGCCGGTGTCCTCCTCGACCGCCCCGTCGATGATGGCTCAGATTATCGAATCTCTGGATCTCAAGCCTGGTATGCGCGTTCTGGAGATCGGTACGGGAACCGGGTACAACGCGGCCTGCTTTGCGGCCCTCGGTGCCGAGGTGGTGTCGGTCGAGGTCGACGCGTCGGTGGCCGACCATGCGCGGGACGCTTTGCGCGCCGCAGGCCGTCCCGAGGTGGTTGTGATCACTGGTGACGGGGAGTCCGGGGCACCGTCACATGGCCCGTTCGATCGAGTGATCGCCACCGCGGCTGCTCACACCGTCCCTCGTGCGTGGATCGAACAGACGAAGGTCGGAGGCGTGATCGTGGTTCCTTGGGCGGCCACCTTCCATCCGGCCGGGCCGCTGGCCGTGCTCGTCGTCAAGGGGGACGGAAGCGCCGAGGGGCGTTTCACGGCGCCAGCGCGTTTCATGCCGCTCCGAGGCCAGCAACTGCCGCCGATGGTCCGCGATGAAACTGAGGAACGTTGGATTGCGGCCGGTCGGCCTGAGGCGTCGCGATACGGGGTCACCGTCACGTCTGCTGGCCAAATCGTCTGGCTGGACTCGCCAGATAGCCCCGTTGCTTAGACGTCTTGCGACTCGTCCGTGACTCAACTTGTGCGGCAGGGATGAGTGTTGATGGCTCTGCCTGGTGGCGCATGGGAATGTGATCCGCAGCATCTGGCGAGGCCGTGTTAAGGGGCGGGCGAAGCCTGTCTTCGATTGTGGCTTGTGGGCTGTTTGGCTCTGGGGCGTTCAGCGGCCGATGTCGTCCAGTTCGGTCACGTCCTTATGAGAGAGGGAGAGTCCTGCACCGGCGATGTTCTCGCGTAGGTGTGCCGTGGATGACGTGTCAGGGATGAGCAGGATGTTGGGTGATCGTTGCAGCAGCCAGGCCAGTGCAACGGACATCTGCGTCGTCTCCAATCGGGCGGCGACCGCCGAGAGCGCCGAGGACTGAAGCGGGGTGAAGCCGCCAAGGGGGAAGAAGGGCACGTACGCGACGCCGTTGGTGGCGAGCCGGTCGATGAGCTTGTCGTCGTGGCGGTGGGCGAGGTTGTACATGTTCTGCACGCACACGATCGGCGCGATGCCTTGTGCCTCGGTGACCTGCTCCTCGGTGGCGTTGCTGACCCCGAGGTGGCGGATCAGGCCCTGCTGCTGGAGTTCGACGAGCGTCTCGAACGGCTCGGCGAGCGAGCCGGGCTGGGGGCCTTCGGCGTTGCCGAGCCGGAGGTTGACCAGGTCGAGTACGTCGAGCCGGAGTGACTTGAGGTTGTCGTGGATCTGGCGGCGCAGATCCTCGGGTCGCCGGGCCGGAGGCCAGCCACCCTTCTCGTCGCGGGTCGCGCCCACCTTGGTCACGATGTGCAGCGACTCGGGATAGGGGTGCAGTGCCTCGCGGATCAACTCGTTGGTGACGCGCGGCCCGTAGGCGTCGCTGGTGTCGATGTGGGTGATACCGACGTCGACCGCTTCACGCAGGACGGCCAGGGCGCCCTCGCGATCGGCGGGCGGCCCCATGACCCACGGGCCGGCCAGTTGCATGGCCCCGTAGCCGAACCGGGTGACGGTCAGGTCACCCAGAGCCCAGGTGCCGCCGGGGAGAGAAGGGGAGGGTGCGCTCATCCTGGTGCCTTTCGTCGTGCCTGTGAGGGGTGGCGCCTGCTGCCTGTCTGCATCAGCATTAGAGAGAAACTTCCTTTCGGGAAGTAGGCACTCTGGAGTGCGTAACCCACCCGTCGGTGAGAGGTGCGATCAGTGACGACGATGAAGGCGGCCCAGAAGAGGGCTCAGGCCAAGGTGGAGTACAACGCGTTCCTGGCGGCATGTCCCAGCCGGAAGCTGCTCGACCGGATCTCGGACAAGTGGGTCGTCCTGATCCTGTGTGCGCTGGGCGGCGACAACAACGCCGCCCAGCCCGGTGCAGCACACGCAGACGCTCCGAAGGCGATGCGTTACTCCGAGATCGCTCGTCTTCTGGCCGGGGTCAGCCAGAAAATGCTGACCCAGACGCTACGGTCGCTGGAGCGCGACGGTCTGCTCACCCGTACCGTCACGCCGACCGTCCCTGTCACCGTCTCCTACGAGCTGACCGACCTCGGTCTCTCGCTCCACCACGTGACGCGCGGGCTCAGAAGCTGGGCGCAGACGCACATGGACGAGGTCCTGGCAAACCGCGAGGAGCACGACGCTCGCACCTCGTGACGACTCACATCCGAACCGTCCGACAGCTCTACATTCTCAGCCCTACACCGCCCTTAGCTGTGGAAAGCCTGTTACGGCGGTGAACGCCGCGTAGCCCCCGTCCGGCGTGCCCCATCTGAAAGGCGTTTCCGGGAGGCGCTGGGCACGTCCGTGCGGTCTCTGCGTCAGCGGAGCGTGGCCGCGTTGGTTGGACGTGGTGTTGCTTGACCGAGTCGGCTCGTCCTGCGAGATCGTTCGAGGGTGAGAGTTCAGGTGGCGGTGGTGAACGCGTGGAGTTCTCGTGCGGCGGGGAGTGTTCGCGCGTTGCCTGGGAGGGTGTGCAGTACCCTCTTGACCAGTTGGGCCCGTCCGGCGCAGCGCCGGTAGTCGTTTTCCATCGTCGTGATGGCGTGTTGCAGACCCGCCTCTATCTCGCGGTCGTTGATCATCACCGCGGCCTTCATGAGCGCCAGATTGGTCCTGGGCGCGAAGGCGTTGCTGGGGTAGAGGCTGAGCGCGTGCTCCAGTGAAACCTCTGCGCGAGGATCAGCGTTCCATGTTCGGGCGTACGACTCCGCCCAGCGGAGCTGACTCTCCCGGAACGCGAGTGCGGACTGATCGTTTGTGTCCTGCGGCAGGTGGTCGAAGACCCGCCTCAGGTCGTCGAGTGTGCTGTCGACCCGGTCTGTGTCGCCTCTGGCGGCGGCGACGTAGACGCGGGCGGCGTATGCGTCGGCCAGTCCTGCCGACGGTGTCCCGTCGGCGATTCCGATCGCCTCGCTTGCGAGCTCCGCGACGACGGAATCGGGACGTTCTGTCCAGAACGCCTTCTGGGCGGCCTTGCCGCGTACCCAGACGCGAAGATCCCGATCACCGGAGGCGTCGGCGCTCTGTCTCGCTGCAGCCCATGACATGCGGGCGGCTCGTTTCTCGCCGACATCGCCAAAGTCGACGGCGAGCACACCGGCCAACCCTGCATTCACACGCATGAGGGCGGCCCGATCATCGGTGCTGTTGGGACGGTTGAGCAGCTCGCCCACGGCGACGATGTCCGCGATCAAGTCCTTGATAAGTTCTCCGGCCGGAAGCGTGCCGACGACCTGGCCGTATTCGTGGACGGTGGCCTCCCATTCGGAGAGGCCGAGGGGGCGGCCCAGTGAGTCGTCGAGGCCGGAGAACAGGGTCTCGATGGCTCCTGGGGGGATGGCGGTTCCGGCTGCGATGGCGGAGATGATGTGGATTGCGGCTCTGCGCTTCACGTTGTCGTCCCCCTGCCTGGGAGTTGAACCTTCCTGCACGGTACCCAGAAGGGCGGTCTCGTGCTTGGGGAAGAGTTCGTCGTAGGGGATGCCGAGGACTTCGGAGAAGACGTAGTCCCAGTTGCGGGGGTAGTGGGCGCCGTTTTCGTAGCCGCGGATCTGGTTGGCGAGGTTCTTCACCTTGTCCGGGGTGGGGGTGATCCCCAGGTGGATGAGGAGTCGGCGCGCCATCTCGTGCTTGCCCCAGTGGCGGTCGAGGCGTTCGGTCTCCAGCCGTGCCGACCATGCGGGACGGGTGTCGGTCATGGTCCTGAGCCCTCCGTCGGAGCCGGGGGCAGGCGGTGCCCCCCTGCGGGTAATTCATTGTCAGTGTTCCGTGACGCTCCGTGCAGGCGTTTCATTCGGTTGGCGCGGGCGGACGCCAACGGGCCCGCGTTCCGACGAGGGAGCGGCCCCGGCCTCGGGTGCCGAATCGGGAATGAGGTCCCACTGTGAGAGAAATGCCGGTCGTGGACGGCGCCGACGCGCAGAAGGCGGCGTTGCGGGAGGAGTTCCCGGGCTGGTCGATCATCCACACCACCGACACCGGACGGTGGTGGGCGATGCGCGGGCCTTTGCGCCGGGAGGACATGGACAAGACCGCCACGGTGGACGCCGACACCCCCGACGGCCTGCGCAGCGGGATCCGGGCGCTGGACGTACCCGCGCGGGACGGGCTGTGACGTCGCCGTATCTCGACCTGCTCGCGCGGGTCCTCGCGACCGCCGGGTGGTCGTCGCGGCCGCGGTACGAGCAGGACCCGGCGCGGCTGCACGTGTACTCGCCGTGCCTTCCGTCGATCGGGGAGAGCGTCCACGTGAAGCCGGGCGTGGGCGGGGTGCCGTGGTTCATCGCCTCGACCGGCGACCCGATCGCGCCCTGCCACGACCTTGAGGGCGCCGTCGCGGAGATCGGGAGGCGTCTTGAGCCGTGGGTGACGTTCGCCGCGGCCTACAGGGCGGCGTCCAGGCCGGATGAGACGCGGGCGCGGCGCTCCCTCGGCCGGCTGCTGACCGCGTTCGGGATGTGGTGGCGGCCGGACGGGAGTGCCCGGACGGGCGGCTGAGCCCGGCCCGTCAGCGGCGGGCAGTCGCGACCAGGGCGCAGCCGCAGGCCAGGGGGTCGGACGCGTCGCAGGGGCCCAGGGGCCGCCCGGCGATCTCCTTGAAGAGGCGGGAGCCGGGGGAGGCGCCCTCCAGGGCGTCCGCCGCCAGTACGACCGCGGCGGCCGTGTAGGTGGAGCGGTCGCCGGGGAAGTGGCGGCGGTGCTCGAACTGCCAGCCCGTCCAGTACGAGCCGTCGTCGTGGCGCAAGTGCTGGATGGAGGCGAACAGCTCCAGGGCGCGGTCGCGGTCGCCGGCCGCGTCCAGGGCCATCACCAGCTCGCAGCTCTCCGCCGCCGTGACCCACGGCTGGTCGGACACGCAGCGGCAGCCGAGGCCCGGGACGACGAAGGTGTCCCAGCGCTCCGCGAGGCGCCGTGCGGCGGTCTCGCCGCGGACGGGGCCGCCGAGCACCGGGTAGTACCAGTCCATCGACCAGCGGCTCTTGTCGGCGAACGCCTCCGGGTGGGCGGCGACGACGTGGCCGAGCTGGTCGGCGGCGAGTTCCCAGCCCGGCTGGTGCTCGCCGAGGTGCTCGGCCAGCGCGACCGCGCACCGCAGCGACTGGTAGATCGACGAGCAGCCGGTCAGCAGCGCGTGGTCGGCGGGGGCGCCGTCCTCGCCGCGGATCCAGATGATCTCGCCGCGGCGGGTCTGGAGGCCGAGGGCGAAGTCGACCGCCCGCCGGACGGTCGGCCACATGCGGCGCGCGAAGTCGCCGTCGCCGGTCATCAGCAGCTCGTGCCAGACGCCCACTGCGACGTAGGCGGCGTGGTTGGACTCCCCGCCCGGCTCGGTGACCTCGCCCAGCACCCATTTCGCGGGCCACGACCCGTCGGGGCGCTGGACGCCGCGCAGCCACTCGTAGGCGCGCCGGGACTCCGCGCGGAGCCCGGCGGAGGTGAGGGCCATCGCGGCCTCGACGTGGTTCCAGGCGTCGACGTGGCCGGGGACGCCCGCGGTGGGGGAGAACCAGGGGATCGCGCCCGAGTCCTCCTGCTGCGCGGCGATGCTGCGGGCCGTCGCGACGACGCCGTCCCTGGTCACGACCCCCGGGACCGAAGGCGGGACGGCGTCAGAGCGCATCCGCCGTCTCCTTGGCGGGGACGGGACCGTCCGGGGTCGCGGGCTTGGTGAGGTAGACGACGACGCTCTTGCCGATCAGGGGGTTCATGACGCGCTCGGCCAGCCGGGTGGCGAGCGGCCGGTTCATGATGTCCCAGACGAGGAGCCGGTGGTACGCCTTGGCGAGGGGGTTGCCGTCGTTGTCCACGCCGACGGCGCACTTGATCCACCAGTAGGGGGCGTGCAGCCCGTGCGCGTGGTGGTGGCCGCCGACCTTGAAGCCGGTCGCCTTCAGCTTGGCCTCCAGCTCGGCGCGGGTGTAGATCCGCACGTGCCCGCCTGGGGCGGTGTGGTAGTCCTCCGACAGCGCCCAGCAGACCCGCTCGGGCAGCCAGCTCGGCACGGTCACCGCGAGCCTGCCGCCGGGTTTCAGGACGCGCAGCAGCTCCCGCATCGCCCGCATGTCGTCGGGGATGTGCTCCAGCACCTCGGACGCGACGATCCCGTCGAAGTGGTCGTCGGGGAACGGCAGGTCGAGCGCGTCGCCCTGGACGGTCTCCGCGGCGGCGTCCTCGGGCACCTCGCCCTCCAGGCGCATGGCCGCGAACATCTTCTCGACGCCGTCCAGCTCGCCGGCGTCCTGGTCGAAGGCCACGACGTCGGCGCCCCTGCGGTACAGCTCGAAGGCGTGCCGCCCGGCGCCGCAGCCCATGTCGAGGACGCGGTCTCCGGGGGTCACGCGGAACCGCTGGAAATCCACGGTCAGCAGGATCGTGCTCCTTCCGTACAGAGGGATCCGCCGATGCGGCCCCTCGCTGTGCCTACCGCCGGGGGGACCGCCGCTCGATGGCGGCGCGGTAGTGCTCGACCGTGGCCTGTGCCACGGCGGGCCAGGCGAAGCGTTCCTGGACGCGGGCGAGACCGGCGGCGCCGACACGCGCGCGCTCCTCGGCGGAGTCGTGCAGGCGGCGCAGGGTCGCGGCGAGTTCCTCGGCGTCGCCGGGAGGGACCAGGACGCCCGCGTCGCCGACGACCTCGGGCAGCGCACCGGCGCGGCTGGCGACCAGCGGCGTCCCGGACGCCATGTGCTCGACGGCGGGCAGCGAGAACCCCTCGTAGCGGGACGGGACGACGGCCGTCTCCGCCGAGGCCATCAGCGCGCCGAGCTCCTCGTCGCTGATGCCGGACACGAACCGCACGCGCTCGCCGAGGGCCAGTTCCCGGGCGAGCCGCTCGGTGGGGCCGTCCTTCTGGGGGCGGCTGACGACGATCACGTGGACGTCGCGTTCGGTGGCGACCTTGGCGACCGCGCGCAGCAGCACGTCCACGCCCTTGATCGGCGCGTCGGCGCTGGCCATCGCGACGATCCGGCCGGGGACGCGGTCGCCGCGCGGGTGGAAGACGCGGGTGTCGACGCCGAGCGGCAGGATCTCGATGTCGCGGGGACGGACCTTGAAGTCCTTGACGATGTCGGTCTTGGACGACCCGGAGACGGTCAGCACCGGCCCGATCCGCCGCGCCACCTGCGACTGCATCGCGACGAACCCGTACCAGCGGCGTTTGCCGAGCTTCTGCTTCAGCCCCCGGGCGGCCTCCAGCTCGATGCGGCGGTCGACGCTGATCGGGTGGTGGATGCTCGTGACGAGCGGCAGCCCGAGCCGGGTGATGCCGAGGTTGCCGAGGCCGAGGACCTGGTTGTCGTGCACCACGTCGAAGTCGTGGCGGCGGGCGCGGAGGGCGCGCAGCACGCGCAGGCTGAAGGTGAGGGGCTCGGGGAAGCCGCCCGTCCGCATGTGGGCGAACTCCAGGACGTCGATCCAGTCGCGGAACTCGGCGAGCGCCGGGGTGCGGAAGGGGTCCTCGTCCCGGTAGAGGTCGAGGCTCGGGATCCGGGTCAGCGTGATCTCGTCGCGGTCGAGTTCGGGATAGGGCTGCCCGGACAGGACCTCCACGGTGTGTCCGAGGTCGGCCAGCTCGCGGCTCAGATGCCGGAGGTAGACGCCTTGGCCGCCGCAGTGCGGCTTGCTCCGGTACGACAGCAGCGCCACCCGCAAGGGACGGCCCGCCCCGCCTGCCTCAGCCACGTCGGCCTCTGGTCACGCACCACTCCCGTCGGTCGCGGGACGCCCGTCGCACACGCACCGGGCATCCCCGTGAAGGTGTCGATGAAACTCGACCCTGGCCTCCGCACGTTACCGCTCAGTTCCATATTGGGCACGGCGTCCAAAAGTGTTCTCGATCGCACTTCGGCCCCGGCCCCGGCGGGCGTCCGCGGGTGTAACCTGCACCTTTCCGCAGGCCGGGAGGTCAGGCCCGCTTCGGGGCGGACGAGGTGAAGGCGACCGGCAGTTCCTTGAGCCCGTTGACGAAGTTGGAGCGGAGCCTGCGGGCCGGGCCCGCGGGGCGGATGTCGGGCATCCGGTCGAGGATCGCCTCGAACACGATCCTCAGGTTCAGCCGGGCGAGGTGGGTGCCGAGGCAGAAGTGGGGCCCGCCGCCGCCGAAGCCGAGGTGGAGGTTCGGGTCGCGGCCGGCGTCGAAGGAGAACGGGTCGTCGAAGACCCGCTCGTCCCGGTTGGCCGAGCCGTAGAACAGGACGACCTTGTCACCGGCGCCGATCCGCCTTCCGCCCAGCTCGGTGTCGGCGAGCGCCGTCCGGCGGAACAGGTTGACGGGGGTCACCCAGCGGACGATCTCCTCGACCGCCGTGGGCAGCAGGCTCCGGTCGGCCCGCAGCCGCTCCCACTGGTCGGGGTGCTGGAAGAACGCCTGCATGCCGCCCGCCGTCGCCGTCCGGGTGGTCTCGTTGCCGGCGATCGACAGCATGATCACGAAGAGCTGGAACTCCTCCTCGGTGAGGCGCGTCCCGTCCGCGCCGGGTCGCAGGAGCCTGGTCACGATGTCGTCCCGCGGGGTGGCCGCGCGGTCGCGTGCCAGCTCGCCCGCCCATCCGGCGAACTCGGCGGCGCACAGCTGCGACTCCGCCCGGTCGCCGATGAACTCGGGGTCGTTGAACGCGACGAGCCGGTTGGACCAGCGGAAGATCTGCTCGCGCTCCTCCAGCGGCGCGCCGAGCAGCTCGCAGATCGTGTACAGCGGCAGCGGCGCGGCGACGTGCTCCACGAAGTCGCACTCGCCGAGCGCGGCCGCCTCGTCGATCAGCCGGTCGCAGATCCCGCGGACGTGGTCCTGGAGCCGGGCGATCATCCGGGGCGTGAACCCCTTGTTGACCATGCCACGGAGCCGGGCGTGGCCGGGTGGGTCCTGGAACAGCATCATCTGCCCGTAGAGGGCGATGTCGTCGTCGGCGAACTCCTCGAACATCGCCGTCCGCGCGTGGGAGGAGAACAGCTCGGGGTGCCGCGACACATGGACGACGTCCGCGTGCCGGGTCACCGCCCAGAAGCCGGGCACGCCGTCGTTGGGGTCGGGGTGCCAGTGGACGGGGTCGTTGTCGCGCAGCCACGCGAACTGCCGGTGGGGGATGCCGCCGCGCTCGTAGACGCCCGGGTCGATGACGTCGATCTCAGGCGCCCGGGGGGACCGGGCGGGGACGGAGCGGATGTCGACGGCCATGGACGAGCCTCCGGTCGCGCCTGATTGAGCGCTTGCCTGGTAGAGCTGGTTCTCACATGAGACTGGAGTCTCATTAGGGCTCTGTCCAGGGAAGTAATCCTGTCCGCACCCCCGGGTGTGGCCGTTGACACCGGTCGGCTGTCATTGATTGTCAATGGTTCACCCCTCGGCCCACCAATGACCTATTACTGGGTGTGTTTTCCGTATCACTCAGGGAAGTCAGGAATGAGTGCCCCGGCAGGGGAAGGCACGCCCGGTACTGACCGACCGCGAAGGGACGGCGGAATGAAGGCGCTCACCGTGGTCCCCGGCCGTCCCGACCAGGTCCGGGTCGAGGAGCGGCCCGACCCCGTCCCGGGCCCCGGGGACCTGCTGGTCGAGGGGTCGCTGCTCGGCATCTGCGGCACCGACTACGACATCGTCGAGGGCGAGGGCTACGGCTGGGTTCCGCCCGGACGCGACCGGCTCGTGATCGGGCACGAGTCGCTCGGCCGGGTGCTGGCCGCGCCGCCCTACGCCCCGTTCGAGGAGGGCGACCTGGTCGTCGGCGTCGTCCGGCGGCCCGACCCCGTCCCGTGCACGCCCTGCGCGCACGGCGAGGCCGACTTCTGCCGCAACGGCCGGTACACCGAGCGCGGCATCAGAGAACTGGACGGGTTCGGCGCGCAGCGCTGGCTGACCGAGGCGGAGTACGCCGTCAAGCTGGACCCTGGGCTCGGTGACCGCGGCGTCCTGCTGGAGCCCGCGTCGGTGCTCGCCAAGGCGTGGGAGCAGATCGAGCACGTCCTCGCGCGGGCCTCGTGGCGGCCCCGGGTGGCGCTGGTGACCGGCGCCGGCCCGATCGGGCTGTTCGCGGCGCTGATGGCCGTCCAGCGCGGGCTGGAGGTCCACGTCGCCGACATCCGCGACAGCCCGGCCAAGCGCGCCCTCGTGACCGGCCTCGGCGCGGCCTTCCACACCGGCGACGTCCGTGACACCGGCATCGCACCCGACGTGGTGATCGAGTGCACCGGCCACGGGCCGCTGGTCTTCGGGCTCGTCGAGATGGTCGCGCCGGGCGCGGTGATCTGCCTGACCGGAATCTCGCCGGACGCGGGCCGGGTGCCGCTGGGCGCCGACCGGATCAACCGGGACCTGGTGCTGGAGAACATCGTGATGCTCGGGACGGTCAACGCCGGGCGCCGCAACTTCGAGCAGGCGGCCGGGGCCCTGGCGAAGGCCGATCCCGGCTGGCTGGACCGGCTGATCACCAGGAGGGTCCCGATGGAGGGGTTCTCCGACGGCCTGCACAAGGACGAGGACGACATCAAGGTCGTGGTCGACCTGCGGGCATGACCAAGGGGGACCAGGCATGCAGGGATACTCCAGCGCCCCGATCGCCCAGGGCCCCGTGGAGGGCGTCTCGCCCGCCGGGCTCCGCAGGATCCGGTTCCACGCCGTCCTGATCGCGGTCGGCGGCTTCCTGTTCGGCTTCGACACCGGGGTCATCTCCGGCGCCCTGCTGTTCATCAAGGACGACTTCGACCTGGACTCCTTCCAGCAGGGCAGTGTGGTGAGCGTGCTCGTCCTCGGCGCGATGGCCGGGGCGCTCGGCTCCGGGCGGCTCGCCGACCGGATCGGCCGCCGCCGGATCTTCTGCCTGGAGGGCGCGGTCTTCCTCGTGGGCACCGTCGTCGCCGTCCTGTCGACCGGCTACTGGACGCTCATCGCGGGGCGGCTGGTGCTCGGGCTGGCGGTGGGGGCGGCGTCGGCGACCGTCCCGCCCTACCTGGCGGAGATCTCCCCGAAGGAGGTCCGGGGCCGGCTGCTCACCCTCAACCAGCTGATGATCACGCTCGGGATCCTCGTCGCGTACCTGGTCAACCTGGCCTTCTCCGGCGGCGGGACGTGGCGGGCGATGATCGGCGTCGGCGCGGTGCCCGCGCTGGTGATGGTCGCGTCGGCGCTGTGGGCGCTGCCGGAGTCGCCCGAGTGGCTGCTGGCGCACGGGCGGCGCGCGGAGGCGCGCTCCCTGGTCGCGTCGGTGAGCGACGAGGCGACCGCCGACCGGCTGATCGAGCGGCGCGAGCGGGACCGGGCCGCCTCGGACCCGGGCGCGCCGCCGGGCGAGGAGACGGCCGGATGGCGCGCGCTGCGGACCCGCCGCGTCAGGCCCGCGCTGGTCGTCGGCCTCGCGCTGGCCGCCGGGCAGCAGTTCGGCGGCATCAACACGATCATCTACTACGCGCCGACGATCATCGAGCGGACGGGGCTGACCGCGTCCAACGCCATCGTCTACTCGATCGCGATCGGGGTGATCAACCTCGTGATGACCCTGGTGGCGATCCGGCTGATCGACCGATCCGGGCGCCGCGACCTGCTGCTGTGGTCGTTCGCGGCGATGGTCGTCACGATGGGCCTGCTCGGCCTGGCGTTCGTGGCGGGCTGGGCCCCGGTCCTCGCGCTGCTGTTCATGGTCCTCTACATCGCCGGGTACGCCGGCGGGGTCGGGCCGGTGTTCTGGACGCTGATCGGCGAGATCTTCCCGCCCTCGGCGAGCGCCACGGGCGCGAGCGCCTGCACGGCCGTGAACTGGGCGTCGAACTTCACGGTGAGCCTGGTGTTCCTGCCGGCCGTCGGGCTCATCGGCGAGGGCGAGACGTTCTGGGTGTTCGCGGCCATCTCCATGCTCGGGCTGCTCTTCACCGCCCGGTTCGTCCCGGAGACGAAGGCGCGCGGCTTCGCGGAGGTGGACCGGGACCTCCAGAGCCGCTTCGGCGGACGCCGGCTTGCGGATTAGTGCCCAATGCCCGCGGCCGGGGCTCCGCCCGCCCCGCCGCTGGCTACGATGCGCCGATGCTAGGGAATCAAGGCGCGCTCCCGGACCACTGCGCCGACCTCGTCCGGACGACCCGGCGCCACGACTGGGACGGCGCGGGCCTCGCACACGACCTCGCGATCCTCCGCTCGCACCACGCCGACCCCGCCGAGCTGACGGACGGCCTGGTCGTCCTCGCCGAGGCCATCGCCGACGCCCCCCTCGGCGAGGGCCCCGAGCTGGCGATCCTGGCCGGTGAGCTGATGGACCTCGGCGCCGACACGGCGATCGGCCTGGACGCCCTGGTCCCGCGTGTCGCCGAGGGCCTGGAGTCGGCCGCGCGCTTCCCGGAGCTGTGGGAGAGCGCGGGAGGCGAGGGCCTGCCGTCCCCCGAGGACATCGCGCAGATCGGCGAGGTGCTGGAGCTGCTCAACGCCGACCACGAGCGGCTGTCGCTGCCCCCCGAGGAGGCGGGGCACGCCACCGAGGCGTGGTTCTCCGTCGGCACCTGGGCGCGGGGTGTGATCGTCCCGCTCCAGCGTCCGGAGGTGCGCGCCGACCTGCCCCACCGCGACGTCCTCGTGCGCGCCGTCGAGGCGGCGTCCGGGCGCGTCCCCGCCGCCGCCCTGCTGGACGGGCTGCTGCGGGTGCTGGACGGCGAGACCGTGATCGTCCTCGACCGCGCGGGCGGCCGCGGCTACGAGATGACCATCGGCGGCATCGGCGACAACGCCCAGCTCACGATCCTGCTCGCCGCGACGCTCATCGGCGACGGCCTCATGGAGGGCGAGGCGCCCGCCCCGGAGTGGGTGATCGCCGCGACCGACGGCGAGACCCGTCCCGAAGGGGGCGTCAAGGTGCGGCTCGCGCTCACCGACGCCCACGGCGCGCCGATCCCGGCCGAGGGCAGGCCGTCCGACATCCCGCAGGTCGAGGGCAGGCGGGTCATCGTCGCCGGGCCCGAGCCGTCCCCGAAGACGTGGGAGGCGGGCCGCACCTACGTGCTGATGCGGCCGGTCCTCACCCTCGACCGCGCCCTGGACCCCGGCGAGGCCGCGCACTGGCTCTCCAAGACCAAACCCGCCGCCGGGTAGCGCGCCGGGAGCGGTCCTCCGGGCATCTGTCAATGGCTCTGGCTGACGGGTTGCGGCCGCCTCCGGCCGCCTCTGCGTCCCGCCGGGGAACAACGCGGACACGGGTCTCTTTTCGCGCGCTCGAAAGGCGTATCGTCTTCGAGCATCGCCGAAAGAGCGGGGGTGCCGTCACGTATTTCAAAATGATCGTCGTGGCGCTTCTCCTGTACGCCTTGGCCGATGTCGTGAGAACCGCCGTCCGGCGGCGGCCGTGGCGTCGGGACGGGAACGTCCCACCGGGCTGGACGGTGGCGGATCAGGAGTGGCTGAAAGGGCAGCGGATCGATCCCGCCGCCCTCAGGGACGGGAGTGGCGGAGGAGATCGCCCGTGCCCGCGCGGCGGGCGATGCCCCGGTCCTCCGGGGTGCGCAGACGGGCCGCCGCCTCACCGGTCCCCATGCGACGAGCCATAAAGCCATTTCGGCGCACGGATGCCCGCCAGCTCAGAATCGCGGTGAGATCCCAAGGGCAAATGGGGAGTCCGACGGCAGGGCGGCGACTTCCGCCAAGCGTTCCTCATGATGCGCGATGATCTCCCGGGCGCACCCGGAAAGATCGCCGAAGCGGTATTGGCGCGCGGGCAGCACCTCGGTCACGCGCAGCGCGGAGATCTTTTCCAGTGAGCCGGGGAAATCGCCGAGCGGATCCGCGTCGGGCAGGTCGTCCTCATCGCGCCTGCGCGGCGGAGGGCGGCCACATGGCCACCCAGGCGCCGGACGCCTCGGGACCGCGGGAGGTCTCCAGCGCGTCCACGATCGTGCCGCCGAGCGGGTTGCCGGGGAGGGGGACGGGGATGCTCCACACCCTCTCCGCCGAGGTCCTCGGGTGTCAGCTGACCGTCCTCCCTCGCGGGTGGGGCCACCTCGTCTCGTCCCGGCGTGAGGCGCGGAAGGTCGGTTAGCCTGGGCTCACCCTCCCCCCCGCGCCGGAGAGAGCCCGAGATGTCCGCAGATGCCGACGAGCCCGTGTTCGACGACGACTTCATCAGGGGCGCCGCGTTCATCGAGCCGTCCGCGCGCGAACGCGCCAGGGCACCCGGGCGGATCGAGCGGGTCCGCGCGCGCCGGGCCGAGCGCAGGCGGCACCGGGCCCGCCGCCGCCTCGGGCGGGCGCGGCGGCGCGAGTTCCACGAGCCGAGCCACCGCGGGGCCGTAGTCCAGGTGATCGCCGGGGTGCTGGTGCTGCTGCTGGTCTCGACCGGGCTGTGGTGGTGGAATCGCCCCGGCGACCCCGCCGCCCTCCCCGCGCCACCGGCGATCGTCCCCGTGCCCGCCCCGACCGGCGGCGTCCCGCCCGCCGACCCGTTCGCCGGGTCGCCCGCCGCCTCCTACGCCGACGGTGAGGCGGGCCTGCGGATGCCCGGGCCACGGGCGATGAACGGGCTGTCGGCCGCCGACCTGGCGCTCGCCTACGGCCGCGTCCGCAAGCTGATCGCCGCCGCGAACCTCGACCCCGGCACCGTCTTCGGCCGCAGCCCCGACGCGTTCGCGGCACTGCTCCACCCCGGGCAGCGCCGCGACTTCCGCGCGAACCTCGACCGCGCGGGCGAGGGCAACACCCGGGGCTGGCTGACGAGCTTCGCCGCGGGCACCGCCGAGCAGGCCGCCGAGACCGTCAAGGTGCACGGGACGGCGACAGCGGGCGAGGCGTCCGAGCGGGGCGCGGACGGGGTGCTGGTGAAGGCCGACCACCTGTTCGTGTACGCGGTCCGGAGTCCCGGGCGGCCCGAGACGGTGATCCGCGAGGTGGTCCGGAGGGTGACCGAGGTGTTCGTCCACCGCGAGGGCGGGACGGTGAGGCTGTGGGTCACCGGGACCGACACCTCGTCAGCGCCGTCCGCCTGCGACTACGGCGACGGTTTCGTCCACCCGCTGTACCCGGGGACGCCCGGCGGGACGCCGACCGGGAAGCCGGTGGACCCCTACGACCAGTCCGGCCCGGTCCGGCGTGACCAGGGCTGTGAGCAGACCGTCCGCGTCTGACCCGCGAGCCCGGCGCCCGGGGGGACCGGGTGTCAGCCGCGCGCGAGCGTCACGCGCAGCTCCGCGTACGACGGCACCAGGACGCGGCGTGCCGCGCGCCGGGACACGATCCGGTACGGGCGCCCGCCGGAGTGCAGCGTCGACAGCATCCGCGCGACCTGCGTGCGGGCCACGGCGGCGCCCAGGCAGAGGTGCCTCCCGCCGCCGAACCACAGCTGCCGGGTCTCGGGGACGTACGCGCGGTGGACGTCGAACGGCCCGGCGCCGTTGGTGGCGAGGTAGGTCAGCAGGAGGACCCGGTCGCCCGCGCGGAGCCTCCGGCCGTCCACGACGGCGTCGCGGGCGACGTGCCGGCCGATCACCGGCGCGGGGGCGGCGACGCGCAGGCCCTCGCGCACGGCGCCCTCCCTCAGTGACGGGTCGGCGAGCAGGGCCCGCTGCTGGCCGGTGTCGTGGAGCAGCGCGACCGTGCGGACCGTCCCGGACGCGCCGGTCTCGGTGCCCGCGATCACCAGCAGGGTGGCGAGCCCGCGCGCCAGGGGCAGGCCGAGGCCCATCGCGCGGCAGCGCCCGAGGAGGGTGCCGGGCCCGCCGTCCGCGTAGCCGCGCGGCACCCCGGTGGTGATCTCGTCCACGATCGCGCGGGCCCGCGCGATCGTCGCCGGGTCGAGGCCGGTCGAGGCGGTGGTGCCGAGGGCCAGCCCGGCGAGCCGCTCGCCCGCGCCGAACAGGTCCCGGTACGCGCGGTCCGGGCGGTCCGCGGGCAGGCCGAGCAGGTCGGCGACCATCCGCCCGGCCAGGACGCGGGCCGCGTCGGCGACGTCCACGGTGCCGCCGGCGGCCAGCCGCCGGGCCAGCTCGGCGTGATGCCTCCCCTGGGAGCGTTCGACCAGGTCACGGGCGGCGTCCTCGGTGAACAGGCCGCGGGCGCGGGTGCGGACCTCCGCGTGCCGGGCGCCGCCGAAGAACTGCGCCATCTCGTCGCCGAACAGCTGCGTCCACAGATGCCCGACGCCGCCCTCCCCGTTCATCCCGAAGCGGTCGTGGTCGTTGAGGACGCGGCGCGCCAGGACGGGATCGGTCACCACCCAGCCGAGCCGTGGCACGCGCGTGATCGGGCCCGTGTGCCTGGCCGCCTGGAGGAGCGCGTAGAGCCCGCGGTTGCCCTGCCAGAGCAGGCGCGCTTCGTGCCGGGCCGCGTTCTTGGTCCTTGTGCTGGTCACTCCGCGATTGTGCCGGGCGGCGCGGCCGTCCCGACACCGCGATGGCCTATGAACCGGATGAGTGGTAGTACTCACGGCGAACCGGGTTACAACGCCCATGGGATGTTCCGTAAGGTCTCCCTGTCCGGGGACGGCAGGGGTCGGCGAACCTTGGTCCGACCAGGCACGAGGCGGCCGGACGGGCGGACGGGGCCGCCGCCGCGCCGCCGTCCACGGAGCACGAGGAACCGGGGGACACCCATGAGAGCCCGCATCACGGCCGTCGCGGCGCACCTGCCCGCGCGGACCGTCACCAGCGCCGAGGTCGAGGCCAGGATCGCGGCCGAGAGCGCCGTCCCGCCCGGATCCGGGGGCGGCGGCTACCGGCCGCCGCCGACGATCGTCGAGCGGCTGACCGGCATCCGCCGACGGCACGTCATGCGCGACGACGAGCAGGCGTCCGACCTGGCCGTCGCCGCCGCGCGCCGCGTCCTCGGCGAACGCGGCGCCGTCCCCGGGAACCTCGATCTGCTGATCTTCGGCTCGGCGTCCCAGGACCTCGTCGAGCCCGCCACGGCGCACATCGTCGCCGCCAAGCTCGGCGCCGCGTGCCCGGTGTTCGACGTCAAGAACGCGTGCAACAGCTTCCTGAACGGCCTCCAGATGGCGGACGCGCTGATCCGCACGGGCCAGCACGAGCGCGTGCTGGTGTGCACGGGGGAGAGCCCGTCCCGCGCGATCCGGTGGAAGGTCCGCGACCGCGCGCAGTTCGCGGACGCGTTCGCCGGCTACACCCTCTCCGACGGCGGCGCCGCGATGCTCGTGGAGGCCGCCCCGGACGGCGGGATCTTCTACCGCGACTTCGCGGCCGTCTCCAGCGCCTGGCGGATCGGAACGCTCCCGGGTGGCGGGTCGATGCACCCGCGCGACCCCGAGCGCGGCTACTTCAGCGGCGACGGGCGTCGGCTGAAGGACGCGTTCGTCGCCGGTGGCCCCGAGCTGTTCGACACCGCGCTGAAGAAGACCGGGCTGGCCTGGGACGACTTCGCGGTCATCGCCGTCCACCAGGTGACCCTGCCGTACCTGGAGACGCTGCGGGCGACGCTCGGCATCCCGGCGGACCGGCTGGTCGTCACGCTCCCCGAGCACGGCAACACCGCCTCGGCGAGCCTGCCGCTCCAGCTCGCGACCGCGCTCGCCGAGGGCCGCTGCCGGCCGGGCGACCGGATCGCGCTGGCCGGGCTCGCCGGGGGCATCAGCCTCGGCGTCGTCTTCGCCGAGCTGTGAGCGGGCGCGCTGTGACCGACAGGGTGACCATGCGGCTGTGGGTCGTCATCCCCGCCTACGACGAGGAGCGCTCGATCGGCGCGACGCTGCGGCGCCTCGCCGGGCAGACCGACACCGGCTTCGCGCTCGTGGTGGTCGACAACGGCAGCACCGACGGGACCGCGCGGGTCGTCCGGGAGTTCGCCGCCGGGCACCCGTCGATGGACGTCCGGATCGTCGCGGAGCCGGAGAAGGGCACCGGCGCCGCCGCCGACACCGGCGTCCGGCACGCCATCGCCGCGGGCGCGACGCACATCGCCCGCACCGACGCCGACTGCCTGCCGGACCGCGGCTGGGTGGCGGCGGTGAAGCGGGCCTTCGGCGAGGGCCTGGAGATGGTGTCCGGCCCGCTGCGCCCCCGCACCGACGAGTTCCCGCTCAAGTTCTGGGAGCGGCGCCTGCTGCCCGCCGTGATCGACGTCGCCGCGCTGTTCGGGCGGTTCCGGCCCGGCAACCAGGACCCGTCCTTCCTCGGCCCGTACGTGATGATGCCCGGCTGCAACGTCGCGATCACCGCCGGGCTGTACGAGCGCGCGGGCGGCTTCCCGCGCACCCGCATCGAGGACGTCCACGAGGACCGGGCGCTGGTCAACCGCGTCCGGCGCCTGACGTCGGCCTACGGGCTGCGCGAGGACGTGGCCGTCTACGGCTCCGTCCGGCGTCTGCGCGCGTTCGGGCTGGTCAGGACGCTCGGCTGGTACGCCGACCACCGTTACCGCCCGGCCGTCGTGGACATCCGGTGAACGCCGTCGAATCGCGTGCACGCCGTGGACGCCCCGTGCTCACCGGGGACCGTGCCGCCGCCTGGGAACGGCGGCTCTACCTGGCCGCGCACCCGGTCGCGTACCCGCTGCTGCGCGGCATCGCCCGCCGCGGCCCCGCCGTGCGCGTCCCGGGCGTCGGCGTGGTGGTCAACGACGCGGCCGCGGCCCGCGCCGTCCTCATGGACGGGGAGACGTTCCGCAAGGACGGGCCGGGCTCCCCGGCCGAACTGTGGACGCCGGTGCTCGGCCCGTCCGTCCTGCTCAACATGGAAGGCGACGCGCACCGCGCGCTCCGCCGCCGCCTGGCCGACCTGTTCACGCCGTCCTACGCTGCGGCGCTGTGCTCCCGCGTGCTGTCCGCGCCGCTGGAGCGGCTCGCCGACCGGCTGGCGCGCGGCGCGGCCGTCGACCTGGTCGACGCCTCCCGCGTCATGGCCGGCGCGGTGATCGGCGAGGTCATCGGCCTGGACGCGCGGGACGAGGCGGCCTACCGCGCCCTGTTCGAGCGCGGCGAGCGGATCGTCTCGATGATCTCGCTGCGGACGCGCCGGCTCTCCCCGCCGCAGGTGGCGCGGGCCCGCGCGGTGCTGGACCCGCTCGGCGACATCGCCGCCGCGTCCTACGCCGCCGGGGACGAGACCACCGTGATGGGGCGGATGCGCGCCCTCGGCCTGTCCCCGGACGAGGCGCGCGGCGCCGCCGGGGCGTTCTTCCTCACCGGCACCGAGACCGTCGCGACGCTGCTGCCCCGCCTGATCGCCCTCCTCGCCGACTCCGGGCAGCTCGGCCGCGTCGCCGCCGACCCCGGCGGCCTCCTCGACCGGGCCGTCGAGGAGGCCATGCGCGCGGCGACCCCGACGCCGGTCATGCTGCGCAGCGTCCACCGCCCCGCCGCCGTGGCCGGGGTCGCGGTCCGGCCGGGCGACCGCGTCCTCATCGCCACGCACAACTGCTGCCGCGCCCTCGGCCCGTTCGACCTCGACCGGCCGCACCCGCCCGAGCTGCGCCGCCTGTGGTTCGGCGCGGGCCCGCACTTCTGCATCGGCTATCCGCTCGCCATGGCCGAGATCCGGCTGGTCGCCCGCACCCTGCTCGCCGCCACGCCGCTGCGGATCACCCGCCGCGCCGCCGCCCGCGACGTGCTGATCCCGACCTACCGGCACCTGGCCGTCCGCTCGGAGGGGAGCGCGCCGTGACACTGATCCGGGCCCTGCTGGACCAGGCGGGGCGCACGCCCGGCCACGTCGCCCTCGTCGCCGGGGACGGCGCGGAGCTGACCTACGGGGAACTGCGGCGGCGGGTCCTCGCCGTCCGCCACGGGCTGCTGTCGGGCGGGCTCGCGCCGGGGGACGGGGTCCTGTTCTCGGTGCGGCCCTCGCCGGAGTCGCTCGTCCTGGCGCTGGCGGTCGTCGCGGCGGGCGGCGTCGTGGTGTTCGCCGACCCCGGGGCCGGGCCCGCGATGTTCACCGCGCGGCTGCGGCTGGCCCGCCCGCGCTGGTCGGCGGCCGAGTCGGTCCTGTACGCGGGCAGCAGGCTGCGGCCGGTGCGGGCGTACGCGCGGCGGCGCGGGCTGCTCCTGCCGGACCTCGGTGACCTGGAGGTGCCCGGCGGGGGGCCGATGTCGCACGTCCACGTCGGGCGCCGCCTGCCGGGCGTCCCGCGCGGGTCGCTGTCGTTCGCGTCCCTGGCGCGGGGCCCTGCGCCCGAACCGGACGACGACGGCGACCCGGGCGCGCCCGCCGCCGTGATCTTCACCTCCGGGACCACGGACGACCCGCGCGCGGTCGTCCACACCCAGGGCTCGCTCGCGGCGGCGCTCGGCCTGTTCCGGGAGCGGATGCCGCTCGGCCCCGGCGACGTCGTGCACACCGACCAGCTCATGCTCGGGCTGCCCACGCTGATCTCCGGTGCCCGCTGGTCGATGCCGCCCCCCGGCTGCGCGCCCGCGGACTTCGCCCGGATGCTGCGCGGGCGCGGCGCCACCCACACCTTCTGCGTGCCCGCCCACCTCGCCGAGATCCTGGACGCGGCGCCGACGCTGCCGCCGGGGCTGCGGCACGTGCTGCTCGGCGCGGCGCCCGCGCCCGCCGGGATCCTGCGGCGCGCGATCGCCGCGGCTCCGACGGCCGAGGTCCTGTCGGTGTACGCGATGACGGAGATCCTGCCCGTCGCCATCGCGTCGGCGCGGGACAAGCTCGCGCACACCGCGTCCGGCGCGGGCGGCGACCTCCTCGGCGCACCGCTCCCCGGCGTCGGCGCGCGGCTGGCCGCGGACGGGGAGCTGCTGCTGTCGGGCCCCAACCTCTGCCGCGGCTACCTCGGCGCCGAGCCCCGCGGCGAACTGCCCACCGGCGACCTCGCGCGCCTGGACGAGGGGCGGCTCGTCCTGGTCGGCCGCAAGAAGGACATGCTGATCCGCGGCAAGTTCAACCTCTACCCGGGCCTGTACGAGCCCGCCATCGCCGCGCTCCCGGACGTGGCGGACGCGGCGATCGTCGGCGTCCCCGACCCCGGGACCGGGGACGAGGAGGTCGTCCTCGCGGTGGTCGGCCCTCCCGGCCTGCCCTCCCGGCTGCGCCGTGCCCTCCCCGACGTCATCGACCACGACGCGCTCCCGGACCGGATCGTCGTCCTGGACGGGCTGCCCCGCTCCGGCCGCACCCGCAAGCTCGACCGGGACCGGCTCCGCGAGCAGGTCGCCCGGTGAGGGGGACGCGGTGAGGGGGACGCGGTGAGGGGGACGCGGTGAGGGGGACGCGGTGAGGGGGACGCGGTGAGGGGGACGCGGTGAGGAGGGAGACGCGGTGAGGATCGCGGTGACGGGGGCGTCCGGGTTCGTGGGCGGCGCGGTGTGCCGGGCGCTGGCGGGCCGGGGCGTCACCACCTGCGGATTCGGGCGCCGGACGAACGTGCCGGGGGAGCACCTGGGCGGCGCCCGGTACCGCACATGGGACCTGACCCTCGGCCCGCTCGAAGATCCCCCCGACGTCGACGCCGTCGTCCACTGCGCGGGGAGCGTCACCGACTGGGGCCCGGCCGCGGAGGTGTTCGCCGGGAACCTCACCGGGACCCGCAACGCGCTGGTGACCTTCCCCGGCGCCCGTTTCGTCCATGTCAGCACGGCCAGCGTCTACGACCCGTTCCGGCCCGGCGTCATGGTCACCGAGGACGAGGCGCCCGTCGCCCGCTACCTCAACGCCTACGGCGCGTCGAAGGCGGCCGCCGAGCGCGCGGCCCTGGCCCGGGGGGCGATCGTGCTGCGGCCCCACGCCGTCTACGGGCCGGGCGACACCACGCTGCTCCCGCGCGTCCTGTCCGCGGTGCGCGGCCCGGTCCTGCCCGCCGTGGGCACCGGCCGGCAGCGCGTCAGCCTCACCTCGATCGCGAACCTCGTCCAGGCGTGCGTGCTGGCGGCGACCGGGCCGGTCGCCTCGGGCGTCTTCAACGTCGCGGACGCCTCGCCGGTCACGGTCGACGACGCGCTCCGGGCGCTCCTGCGCGAGCGCGGCGTCCGCGCCAGGCCCGTCTACGCCCCCGCCCGCCTCGCCATGCCCCTGGCCACGGCCGTGGAGGGCGCGTTCCTGCTGGCGCGGCGTCCACGGCCCCCGCGCCTGACCCGGTACGCCGTCGGGCACCTCGCGGTCGAGCGGACCCTCGACATCGGCGCCGCGCGCGCGGTCCTCGGCTATGCCCCGCATGAGACGAGCTTCGCCGGGGCCGCCGGCTGGTCGTCAACCTGAGGTTGACGACTCGGGGAGCGTCAACCTATCGTTGACGCATGACGGATCCCCTCCAGGCGACCGGCCAGGTCCGCCTCGACGAACTGATCGACGCCATCAAGAAGGTGCACTCCGACGCCCTCGACCAGCTCACCAGCGCGGTGATCGCCGCGGACCACCTCGGCGAGGTGGCCGACCATCTCATCGGCCACTTCGTCGACCAGGCACGGCGCTCCGGCGCGTCCTGGACCGACATCGGCAAGAGCATGGGGGTCACCAAGCAGGCCGCCCAGAAGCGGTTCGTCCCCAAGGCGCATCCGGCGGACCTCGACCCGTCCCAGGGGTTCTCCCGGTTCACCCAGCGCGCCCGGAACGTCACGATCGGGTCGCAGAACGAGGCCCGCGCGGCGGGCAACGACCAGATCGTCCCCGCGCACCTGGTCCTCGGCCTGCTCGGCGAGCCGGAGGCGCTCGCGGCCAGGGCGGTCGTCGCGCAGGGGGTGGCGCTCGACGCCGTCCGCGAGGCCGCCGCCGCCGTGCTGCCCCCGGCGGCCGGCCAGGTCCCCGAGCTGATCCCCTTCGACCAGGACGCGAAGAAGGTCCTGGAGCTGACCTTCCGCGAGGCGCTGCGCCTCGGCCACAACTACGTCGGGACCGAGCACATCCTGCTCGCCCTGCTGGAGTTCGAGGACGGCACCGGGACGCTGTCCGGCCTCGGCCTCGGCAAGGACGCCGTGGAGGCGACGATCACCGAGGCACTGGACGCCATCGCGGCCCGCCCGCAGGCGTGAGCCGATGAGTTCCGGGCGCGGCCCTGGTCCACATCGGCATGGAGACCCTCATGAAGGCCGACGGGGTGGAGCTGTGCGCCGAGACGTTCGGTGATCCGGCCGACCCTCCGCTCCTCCTCATCGGCAACACCATGCTCACCTGGCCCGGCGGCCTGTGCGCGCGGCTGAGCGCGTTGCGCCGGTTCGTCGTCCGCTACGACCTGCGCGGCACCGGGCGGTCCACCGGCGCCGGCGAGGGCGCCCCCCGCCACACCCTGCGGGACCTGGTCGCCGACGCGGCCGCCCTGCTGGACGCGCTCGGCCTGCCCCGGGCGCACGTCGCGGGCTTCGGCGTGGGCGGCTGGATCGCCCAGCTCCTCGCGCTCGACCACCCCGGCCGGGTCACGACCCTCACGCTGGTCGCGGCCCGGCCGACCGCGCCCGGCCCGGCCGACCCCGACCTCCCCGAGCACGCCCCGGAGGTGATGGCGCACTTCATGGCCCCGCCGCCCGTCGACTGGTCCGACCGGGCGTCCGTCGTCGCGTTCATGGTCGAGAACGCGCGCCACCTCGCGGGCCCGGCGTTCGACGAGGCCGAGGCGCGCGAGCGCGCCGAGCGGATCGCCGGCCGCACCGTGCTCCCGGACCCGGCGTCCCCGGACGGCGACCCCGGCGCGGCCCACCGCGCGGACCAGATGGCGGCCGGTTTCGCCGAGCTCGACAGCGGTGATCGCTGGCGCGAGCGGCTCGGCGGCATCACCGCGCCCACCCTGGTCGTCCACGGGGAGGACGACCCGTTCTTCCCCCTGGGCAACGGACGCGCCCTCGCCGCGGAGATCCCCGGCGCGCGCCTGGTCACCGTCCCCGGGATGGGCCATGGGCTGCCCCGCGCGGCATGGGACGTGATCGTCCCCGCGATCCTCCAGCACACCTCCGGCGCCGCCGCGGCCGGATAAAACCGCTCGCCCGGCCCCGGCGTCCTCTGATGGGGTGGCGGCGTGGACGACCACCTACGCGGCGCCGCCCTCGCCGGGGCCTTCCACGCCGACGTCGTCCGGCCGCTCCTGGCCGAGGCGATGCCCCGGCTCCGGTACGCCGCGGCTCGGCTCGGCTCCGGGTCCGACGTGCTCGGGTTCGACGACGTGATGAGCCGCGACCACGACTGGGGCTGCCGCCTGACGCTGCTGGTCGACGACCCCGGCGCGGTGCCCGTGGTGGGACGCCTTCTCGAACGCGGCCTGCCCGGGCACTACCGGGGGTACCCGGTCCGGTTCCCGGTGACCTGGGACGCCTCGGACACCCACAACGTAGAGGTCGCGACCGTCGCGGGGTTCTGCCGGAGCCGCCTCGGCCTGGACCCGACGCGCGCCCTGTCGGCCGTGGACTGGCTGTGCCTCACCGGCCAGTCCGTCCTGGAGGTGACCGCCGGGCCGGTGTTCGAGGACACGACGGCGACGCTGGCGCCCGTCCGCGCGACGCTGCGCCGCTACCCGCCCGACGTCGAGCGGTACGTCCTCGCGGCCTGGTGGCGGCGGGTGTCGCAGTGGATGCCGGTGGCCGGGCGCACCGCCGCGCGCGGCGACGGGACCGGCTCCCGGATCCTCGGCGCCCGCCTCGCCGAAGATCTGTGCCGCCTGGCGTTCGCGCTCTCCCGCGAATGGGCGCCGTACGCGAAGTGGCGCGGGACGGCGTTCGCCCGCCTGGACATCGCGGGCGCGCTGGAAGGGCCGCTCGCCGCGGCCGTCGCGGAGCCCCGCTGGCAGGACCGCGAGCAGGCGCTGGCCGAGGCCGTCCTGACGCTGTCCCGCCTGCAACGGCGGCGCGGGCTGCCCGTCCCCGATCCCGCGGTGATTCCCTTCTGGGACCGGCCGTACCGGACCGTGGACGAGGGGCTCTCGGCCGGCCTGCTCGCCGGGGTCCGCGACCCGGAGGTCGCCGCGCTGCCTCCGGGCGCGGGCTCGGTGGAGCAGTGGTCCGACAACGTGGACGTCCTGACCGCGCCCGATCGGCGGACCGCCCTCGCCGCCGCGTACCGCGCCTGGATCGGCGGGGACGCGCGGACCGGCGGGGACGCCGGGGTCAGCCGAGACGCAGGGCCAGGAAGAAGTCGACCCGGTCCTCAAGGCGGGACAGATCACGGCCCGTGAGCTCCTCGATCCGCTGGATCCGGTAGCGGACGGAGTTCACGTGCAGGTGGAGCCGCTCGGCGCAGCGCGTCCACGACCCCGAGTTCTGGAGGAACGTCTCCAGCGTCCGGACCAGGTCGGCGTTGTGGACCTCGTCGTAGGTGCGCAGCGGGTCCAGCAGCCGGACCCGGAACATGTCCCGGACGTCGTCGGGGACGCTGGCCAGCAGCAGTACGTGCGTCGCCAGCTCGTCGTGGCGCACCACGCACACCGGGTCGGCGCGCTGGGCCGCCAGCCGCCGCGCGAACCGCGCCTCCTCGACCGCGCCCCGCAGCTCGCCCGCCGCGACGACGTCGCTGACCCCCACCGCGAGGCCGCCGTCCGTGAACCCGGGGGCCAGCGCCGCCAGGGCCGCCTGGATCCGGTCCGCCACGTCCTTCTCGGTCTCGGGTACGGGGACGAGGGCGATGACCTCCTCCTCCAGCAGCCCCACCACCGGGCGCGGGACGGGGATGGCCTCGCCGAGCACCGCGCGCACCTCGGCCGGGCGCAGCGGCGGCCGGCCGGACGCGGCGACCGCGGTGAACGACGCCCCGGCGTCCAGCCCGGCCAGCGCCAGCCGCGAGGCGATCTCCCCGGCCCCCGCCGCCGAGACGACCAGCCGGACCAGCTCCTGCGCGAGGCGCCCCTCGACGCTCAGCCGGTCGTCCAGCCGGGCACGCTCCAGCGCGACGATCGCCGCCAGCTCGGCCGCCAGGGCGCGGTGCTCGGGGGGCCAGTCCCGCGCGTCGCCCTCGAAGGCGAGGAACCAGTCCGCCGCCCTGGGCACCGTCTCGGCGGCGACCGGGAAGATCGTCACACCGTCGTGCGGGTGCGGCAGCCGCGGCGCGGTGAGGAACGCGTGCGCCAGCTCTCCGCCCGCTGGCGGGGGCTCCGGGCCGGCGACCACCCGCCCGGTGGGGGTCAGCACCCAGCAGCGCAGGCCGACGTCGCGCGTCACCAGGTCCAGGACGGCGCCGAGGCCCGCGCCCTCGCCCGCGCCCGCGACGAGCCGCCGGTGCCGGTCGAGGACCGCGGTCAGGTCGCGGGCCCCCGACAGGTGCCGGACGACCTCCTCGGTGACGGTCGCGAACGCCACGTCCTCGGGCACCGAGAACAGCGGCATCCGGTGCCGCCTGCACGCCGCCACGAGATCGTCCGGCAGGGCGCCCCTGGCCAGGCCGCCCGCGAGGGCGGAGACGCCCGCCTTGGCCAGCTCCTCGACGAACGCCTCGGAGTCGGCGGGCCCGGACCGCCACATCAGCCCCGACAGCACCAGCTCCCCGCCGCGCAGGTACCGGCCGGGCTGCGGCAGGTCGGTGGTGACGACCCACCGCACCGGACGGTCCAGCCCGTCCCGTCCGGTGACGAGCTCCAGCCGCGAATCCGGCAGGGTGAGCAGCGCGCGCAGCTTCATGGACTCAAGTTAACTGGAGCATCGTACGAAGACGCGCCGGGAAGACCGCTCACAGTTCGGATCTCCTGTCCCTCGACGCCGATCCCGCTCCCTGTGTGTACTACAGCAGTGCAGCGGGTGACGGTGAGACAAGGGAAGTGCCAGTGACGACGGAATGGCTGACGTCGATGAACTCACTGGACGCAGAGGCCGCCCGCGCCGAGCTGCTCACCTGCTGCACGGCCCGCCGCTGGGCCGACGCGGTGATCGCGGGACGCCCCTACGCCGACCCCGCCGCGCTGCGGGCGGCGTCGGCGGCGGCCCTCGCCGCCCAGGACTGGGCCGGGATCGAGGAGGCGCTCGCCGCGCACCCCCGCATCGGCGACCGGGTCGGCGGCCAGGACCGCGAGGCCGCCTGGTCCCGGGCCGAGCAGTCCGGCGTGGACGGTGCCGCCGACGGCCTGCGCGACGCGCTCGCGGCGGGCAACCGGGCCTACGAGGAGCGCTTCGGCCACGTCTTCCTCATCTGCGCCACCGGCCTCGGCGGGGAGGAGATGCTCGCCGCGCTCCGGGCCCGCCTGCGCAACGACCCCGGGACCGAGCGGGCGGTCGTCCGCCAAGAGCTTGCCAAGATCGTCGAGCTGCGCCTGGGCAGGCTGCTCGACGGGGAAGGGACCGAGGGGGACGGGAGGTCCGCATGAGCCTGTCGACGCACGTGCTGGACGCGGCGCGGGGCCTGCCCGCCGCCGGGGTGGCGGTCCGGCTGGACCACCGGGGACCCGACGGCCGCTGGACCACGCTCGCCGAGGCCCGCACCGACGCGGACGGCCGGATCCGGGACTGGGGCGTCACCCCCGGCGCCGGGGTGCACCGGCTGACCTTCGACACCGCCGGGCTGTCCGACTTCTACCCCGAGGTCACGGTCGCGTTCACCATCGACGACCCGTCGCGGCACCTGCACGTCCCGCTGCTGCTCAGCCCGTTCGCCTACTCCACCTACCGAGGGAGCTAGATCCCGCCATGGCCATCGTGCTCGGGCCCAACCGCTACGGAAAGGCCGAGATCCGCGTCGTCCGGGTCGAAAGGGACGGCGTCGTCCACCGGATCAAGGATCTCAACGTGAGCGTCTCCCTCTCCGGCGCCATGGACGAGGTGCACCTGACCGGCGACAACGCCGCCGTGCTGACGACCGACACGCAGAAGAACACGGTGTTCGCGTTCGCGAAGAAGTACGGGATCGGGGAGATCGAGGACTTCGGGCTCCTGCTCGCCCGGCACTTCGTGGACTCCCAGCCGACGATCCACCACGCGCGGGTGGAGATCCGCGAGTACACCTGGGACCGGATCTCCGGCCCGCACTCCTTCATCCGCGACGGCGGCGAGATCCGCACCGCGCTCGTGCGCAGCGACGGATCGGACGGCCCCGAGTCGGTCGTGTCGGGCCTGACGGACCTGGTCCTGCTCAACTCGACCGGCAGCGAGTTCCACGGCTTCGCCGAGGACGAGTACACGACGCTCGCGCCCACCGACGACCGGATCCTGGCCACCGCCGTGACCGCGTGGTGGCGGCACCGGGGCACCGCCGCGTCCTGGGGCGAGTCCTACCGCGCCGCCCGCGCGGGCCTGCTCGCCGGGTTCGCCGAGACGCACAGCCTGTCGCTCCAGCAGACCCTCTACGAGATGGGGCGCCGCGTCCTGGACGGCCAGCCCGGCCTCTGCGAGGTGCGGATGTCGATGCCCAACAAGCACCACTTCCTGGTCGATCTCGAGCCGTTCGGCATGGACAACGACAACGAGGTCTACTTCGCCGCGGACCGTCCGTACGGGCTCATCGAGGGCTCCGTGCTCACCGACGACGCCCCGCCCGTCCCGCCGCACTGGCACTGATCCGCCCGGAACAGAGGAGGTATACCCGAATCATGGACTTTCTGCGACCGATGACCTGGGCGGACGCGCTCGCCGTCAAGGCGGAGCGGCCCGAGGCGCTGCCCGTCCAGGGCGGCACCGACGTCATGGTCGAGATCAACTTCGATGTGCACCGCCCCGGTGCGCTGCTGGACCTGAACCGGGTCCGCGAGCTGGCGGAGTGGGAGCAGGCGGACGGACGGCTGCGGGTCGGCGCCGGCGTCCCGTACACCCGGCTGATCGCCGAGCTGGGGGACCGGCTGCCCGGCCTCGCGCAGGCGTCCCGGACGGTCGGCTCGCCGCAGATCCGCAACCGCGGCACGGTCGGCGGCAACCTCGGCGCGGCCTCGCCCGCCGGGGACACGCACCCCGCGCTGCTGGCGGGGGACGCGGTGATCGAGGTCGAGTCCGCAGCCCGCGGCGTCCGGATGATCCCCGTGACCGACTTCTACCTGGGCGTGAAGCGCAACGCGCTGGAGCCCGACGAGCTGATCCGCGCGTTCTGGAGCGCTCCAGCCGCCGGCCCGCAGTACTTCTCCAAGATCGGCACACGGAACGCGATGGTCATCGCGGTGTGCTCGTTCGCGCTCGCCCTGCACCCGGCCGAGCGCCGCGTGGGCACCGGCGTCGGCTCGGCCGCCCCGACGCCGCGCCGCGCCACCGCCGCCGAGGAGTTCCTCTCCGGCGAGCTGGACTGGGACGGCCGCGGCCCGCTGGCGGTGTCGCTGTCCAAGCGGTTCGGCGAGCTGGTCAAGGAGGCCGCCGCGCCGATCGACGACGTCCGGGGGACCGCCGACTACCGCAGGCACGCCCTGTCGGTGATGGCGCGCCGCACCCTGACCTGGGCCTGGAACGACTACAGAGCCCGCATTCCGGGCGAGGAGGCATCCTGATGCGCGTCAACGTCACCGTCAACGGGTCCAAGGAGACCGTCGACGACGTGTGGGAGGGCGAGAGCCTGCTGTACATGCTGCGCGAGCGGATGGGGCTCCCCGGCTCCAAGAACGCCTGCGAGCAGGGCGAGTGCGGCTCCTGCACCGTCTACCTGGACGGCGTCCCCGCCTGCGCGTGCCTGGTCGCCGCGGGCCAGGCCGAGGGCCGTGAGGTCCGCACCGTGGAGGGCCTCGCCGAGGGGCCGTCCGGCGAGGAGCGGCTCGACCCCGTCCAGGAGGCGTTCGTCGAGTCCGGCGCCGTCCAGTGCGGGTTCTGCACGCCGGGACTGATCGTCCAGGCGCACGACCTGATCGAGCGGAACGCCGCGCCGTCCGACGCCGAGATCCGCGAGGCCCTCGCCGGGAACCTGTGCCGCTGCACCGGCTACGAGAAGATCCTGGACGCGGTGCGCCTCGCGGCGCGCCGGAAGGCGGCCCGCACATGACGGTCGTCATCGAGAACGCCCACATCGTCACCGTGTCCGGTGACGAGCATCCCACCGGGCACATCGTCATCGACGGCAACCGGATCACGGCCGTCGGCCCGGGGCCGGCCCCGACCGCCGGGAGGGTCGAGCGGATCAACGGGCGCGGCTGCCTCGCCACGCCCGGCCTCGTCAACACCCATCACCACCTCTACCAGTGGGCGAGCCAGGGCATCGCGACCGGCGGCACGCTGTTCGAGTGGCTGACCACGCTCTACAAGCCCTGGTCGAAGATGGACGCGGAGATCGCCGGGGGCGCGGCGACCGCCGGCCTGGCGTGGCTCGCCAAGTCCGGCTGCACCACCAGCACCGACCACCACTACATCTTCCCCAAGGGGCGCGGCGACCTGTTCGCCGCCGAGATCGAGGCGGCCGCCGAGCTCGGCGTGCGCTTCCACCCCTGCCGGGGCTCGATGGACCGGGGCCGGTCCGACGGGGGGCTCCCGCCCGACGAGGTCGTCGAGGACCTCGACACGATCCTCGACGAGACCGCCGCCGCCATCGACCTGTACCACGACCCCTCGCCCGGCTCCCTGCTGCGCGTCGCCGTCGCGCCCTGCTCCCCGTTCTCCGTCAGCCGCGACCTGCTGACCCGGTCGGCGGAACTGGCACGCGCCAGGGGCGTCCGGCTGCACACCCACCTCGCCGAGACCCTCGACGAGGAGGAGCACACCTCCGAGCAGTTCGGCATGACGCCGGCCGAGTACATGGACTCGATCGGCTGGCTCGGCCCCGACGTCTGGCTCGCGCACTGCGTCCACCTGCACGACGCCGACGTCAAGCGCCTCGCCGAGACCGGCACGGGCACCGCGCACTGCCCGAGCTCCAACGCCCGCCTCGGCTCCGGCATCGCCCGCGTCGCGCACCTGCTGGAGGCGGGCGCGCCGGTCGGGCTGGGCGTGGACGGCCCCGCGTCCGCCGAGCTCGTCCCCCTCGCCGGGGAGATGCGGCAGGCGATCTACATGCAGCGCGCCCGCTACGGCCCGGACGCGCTGACCGCGCGGCAGGCCCTGGAGATGGCGACGCTCGGCGGCGCCCGCTGCCTCGGCCGCGAGGCCGAGATCGGCACCCTGGAGCCCGGCAAGCTCGCCGACATCGCCCTGTGGCGGCTCGACGGGTTCCACGCCGCGATCGACGACCCGGTGGTCGCCCTCACGTTCGGGCAGACCCCGCCGCTGCGGCGGCTGTTCGTCGGCGGCCGGACGATCGTACGGGACGACGCCCTCGTCACCGTCCCCCAGGACGAGGCGGGACGACGCGGCGCCGCCGCGCACCGCCGCCTCATGACACTCGCGGAGGAGGTCCTCTGATGGCGGCCCCGGTGAAGAGCCCGAGCCACGTCGAAGCGCCCGGACTGGGCGGCGTCGGCGCCAGCACCCTGCGCCCGGACGGCACCCTGAAGGTCGCGGGCGAGTTCGCGTACGCGTCCGACCTGTGGATCGACGGGATGCTGTGGGGCGCGACGCTGCGCAGCCCCCACCCCCGCGCGCTGATCCGCTCGATCGGCATCGGCGAGGCCGTGGCGATGCCCGGCGTCCGCGCCGTCCTCACCCACGAGGACGTGCCGGGCCGCAAGATGTTCGGCATCGACCACACCGAGGACCAGCCCGTCCTCGCCATCGACCAGGTCCGGCACCAGGGCGAGCCCGTCGCGCTCGTCGCCGCCGACCACCCCGAGATCGCGCGCCGCGCGCTGAAGGCGATCACGGTCGAGTACGAGGTGCTGGAGCCGATCACCGACCCCCGCGCCGTCGTCGCCGACCCCGAGGGGATGAAGGTCCAGGACCGCGGCGGCATCACCCGCCACCAGCCCGTCGTCGTCGGCGACGTGGAGGCGGCGCGCGCGGCGGCCGAGGTCGTCGTGACGTCGGAGTACGAGGTCGGCATCCAGGACCAGGCGTTCCTCGGCCCCGAGGCGGGCCTGGCGATCCCGTCCGAGGACGGCGGCATCGACCTGTACGTGTCCACCCAGTGGATCCACAACGACCTCCGGCAGATCGCGCCGTGCCTCGGCCTCGCCGAGGACCAGGTCCACATGACGCTCGCGGGCGTCGGCGGCGCGTTCGGCGGCCGCGAGGACCTGTCGATGCAGATCCACGCGGGCATGCTCGCGCTGCGCACCGGCAAGCCGGTGAAGATGTCCTACAACCGGTACGAGTCGTTCTTCGGGCACGTCCACCGGCATCCCGCCCTGATGCGGTACGAGTACGGCGCCACCTCCGAGGGGCGGCTGCTGTACGCCGACGTCGAGATCATCCTGGACGGTGGCGCGTACACCTCGTCCACCATCAACGTGACCGGCAACGCCGCCTCGCTCGGCGTCGGCCCCTACGAGATCCCCAACATCAGGATCGACGCCTACGGGGTCTACACGAACAACCCGCCCTGCGGCGCGATGCGCGGCTTCGGAGCGGTCCAGGCGTGCTTCGCCTACGAGTCGATGATGGACAAGCTCGGCGCCGCCTGCGGCATCGGCCCGGTCGAGATCCGCCGCCGCAACGCCGTCTCGCAGGGCTCCCGGCTCGCGACCGGGCAGATCATCGAGGCGCCCGCGCCGCTCGCCGAGATGCTGACGCGGCTGGAGGCCATGCCGATGCCCCCGGCCCTCGACCCGGCCGACCTGCGCCACCTGCCCGGCGGGGTCTCCCAGACCACCCACGGCGAGGGCGTCGTCCGCGGTGTCGGCTACGGCGTCGGGATCAAGAACATCTGCTTCTCCGAGGCGTTCGACGACTACTCCACCGCCCGCGTCCGGCTGGAGGTCATCGGCGGGGAGGCGACCGCGCTCGTCCACACCGCCGCCGCCGAGGTCGGGCAGGGCCTCGTCACGCTCCAGGCGCAGATCGCCCGCACCGAGCTCGGCGTCCAGAAGGTCACCATCGCCCCGGCCGACGACCGGGTCGGCGACGCCGGCTCGTCCAGCGCCTCGCGCCAGTCCTACATGTCCGGCGGCGCGGTCAAGGCCGCCTGCGAGGCCGTCCGCGCCGAGCTGTTCGCGCGCGCCCGCCGCCGCCTCGGCACCGCCCGCGCCATCGCCGACCTCGACGTCGCCGGCGGCAAGATCATCTCACGGTCGGGCGGGGTGCTCGCCACGATCGAGGACGTCCTCGGCGACGCCGTCATCGAGGAGACCCGCGAATACCATCACCGTCCCACCGAGCGGATGGACCCCGTCACCGGCCAGGGCCGCAGCCACACCCAGCTCGCCCTCTGCGTCCACCGCGCCGTCGTCGACGTGGATGTGGACCTCGGCCTCGTCAAGGTGGTCGAGCTGGCCGCCGTCCAGGACGTCGGCAAGATCCTCAACCGGCTGTCGCTGGAGGGCCAGATCCACGGCGGCACCGCGCAGGGCCTCGGCCTCGCGCTGATGGAGGAGATCGTCGTGTCCGGCGGGCTCGTCCGCAACCCGTCCTTCACCGACTACCTCATCCCGACCATCCTCGACATGCCGCCGATGCGGCTCGACATCCTCGAGAACCCCGACCCCGAGGCCCCCTACGGCCTCCGCGGCGCCGGGGAGCCGCCCACGCTGTCGTCCACCCCCGCCGTCGTCGCGGCCGTCCGCGACGCCACGGGCCGGGCGCTCACCCGCGTGCCGGTCCGCCCCGAGCACATCACGCTCGCATGACGCACGACCTGGTCATCAGATCCCTGCGGACCGTCCTCCCGGACGGCGAACGCCCCGCCGCGGTCGCCGTCCGGGACGGCCGCGTCGCCGCCGTCGCCGACCACGACGCCCCCCTGCCCGCCAAGACCGAGGTCAGCCTCGGCACCACGGCCCTGCTGCCGGGCCTCGTCGACACCCACGTCCACATCAACGAACCCGGCCGCACCGAATGGGAGGGCTTCGCCAGCGCGACCCGCGCCGCCGCCTCCGGCGGCGTCACGACCCTGATCGACATGCCGCTGAACTCGGTGCCGCCGACGGTCGACCCCGACGCCCTCGCCGCCAAGCGCAAGGCCGCCGAGCAGAACTGCGCCGTGGACGTCGGCTTCTGGGGCGGCGCCGTCCCCGGCAACGTCCCGCACCTGCGCGCCCTCCACGACGCCGGCGTGTTCGGGTTCAAGTGCTTCACCTCCGACTCCGGCGTCCCGGAGTTCCCGCCCCTCACCCACGAGGGGATGCGCGAGGCGTTCCAGGAGATCGCCTCGTTCGACGGGCTCGTCATCGTGCACGCCGAGGACCCGGCCGCCCTCGGGACGCCCTCCGACGGCGGATACGCCGCCTTCCTGGCCTCCCGCCCGCCCTCCGCCGAGCGCCTCGCCGTCGAGCGGGTCATCCGGCTGGCGGAGGAGACCGGCGTCCGCGCGCACATCCTGCACCTGTCCGCCGCCGACTGCCTCATCCCCCTCGCGGAGGCCCAGGCCGCGGGCCTGCGCGTCACCGCCGAGACCTGCCCGCACTACCTGACGCTGTCCGCGGAGGAGGTCGGCGGGCCGTCCTACAAGTGCTGCCCGCCGATCCGCGACGCCGCGAACCGCCACGAGCTCTGGCTCGGCCTCGCCGCCGGCGTGATCTCCTGCGTCGTCACCGACCACTCGCCCTGCACACCCGAGCTCAAGCGCGGCGACTTCGCCACCGCCTGGGGCGGCGTCTCCTCCCTCCAGCTCGGCCTGCCCGCCGTCTGGACGGCCGCCCGCGCCCGCGGCCACGGCCTGCCCGCCGTCGTCCGCTGGATGTCCGAGGCGCCCGCCGCCCTCGTGGGCCTGCCCAAGGGCGGCATCGCCCCCGGCTGCGACGCCGACCTCGTCGCCTTCGACCCCGACGCGACGTTCACCGTCGACCCGTCGTCCCTCCACCACCGCCACCCCGTCACCCCGTACGAGGGCCGCACCCTCACGGGCGCCGTCACGGCCACCTGGCTGCGCGGCACCCCCACCGGCGACACGCCCGCCGGACGACTGCTCAGCCGAACGGAGACACCTTGACCGGCTTCACGACGCTCCCGGACCTCGCCGTCCGGACCCTCGGAGGGTCCGTCATCGCGGCCAGCGACGAGTCCTTCGCGGCCAAGGAGAACCTCCTCAACCCCTGGACCCCGGAGTTCCGGCCCAAGACGTTCGGGCCCAAGGGCCAGGAGTACGACGGCTGGGAGACCGCCCGCCGCCGCGACGGCGGCCACGACTGGACCCTGATCCGCCTCGGCCTGCCCGGCGTCGTCCACGGCGTCGTCATCGACACCGCGTGGTTCGAGGGCAACTACCCCTCCCACGCGTCCGTGGAGGCGTGCGCCGTGGACGGCCACCCGTCCCCGGACGAGCTCGCCGCCGCCGACTGGACCGAGATCGTCCCGAGGTCCCCCCTCAAGGGCGACGCCGCCCACGCCTTCCCCGTCGACACCGGCCGCCTGGTCACCCACGTCCGGCTGAACATGTTCCCGGACGGCGGCATCGCCCGCCTGCGCGTCCACGGCGAGGTCGTCCCGGACCCCGCCCACCTCACCGGCCTCACCGTCGACCTGGCCGCCCTGGAGAACGGCGCCCGCGTCACCGAATGCTCCAACATGTTCTACTCGTCCCCCGACAACATGCTGTTCCCGGGCCTGGCCCGCAACCAGGCCGAGGGCTGGGAGACCGCCCGCCGCCGCGAGGGCCCCGACGACTGGGCGCTGATCGCCCTCGCCGCCCCCGGCACCATCCGCCTCGTCGAGGTCGACACCACCCACCTGAAGTTCAACGCCCCCGGCGCCTTCACCCTCACCGGCATCGACGAGCAGGGCAAGGCCACACCGCTCCTCACCCGCGTCCGCCTCCAGCCGGACGCCCGCCACCGCTTCCGCCTCACGTCCCCCGAGGTCACGAGCGTCCGCCTGGACATCCACCCCGACGGCGGCATCGCCCGGCTCCGCCTCTGGGGCGACCTGACCCCCGACGCCGAACGGGACCTCACCACCCGCTGGCAAAATCTCCGTCACGGAACGTGATGTAGAACACACGCAGGGTCATTCAATAGTGCCGGTATCCAATGCCGGTCGCAACGTAGCGTTCTGCGCATGGTCACCGTCGAACACGAGTCGCCGATCCAGATCGTCCGCGACCACCCCGAGGTCCTCGCGCAGTTACTCCGCACGGCCTTCGACATCGAGGTCCCCGACGACCTCGTCGTCCGGACGGTCTCGGAGGACTTCACCCAGATCACCCCGGCCGCCTACCGCGCCGACAACGTCGTCGAGATCCGCGAACGGGGTTGCTCCAAGCCGAAGATCAGTGTCGTCGCCGAGACACAGCGGGCCGTCGACCGGAGGAAATGCCGCAGCTGGCCCGTCTACCTGACGGCCCTCCACGCGAGATCCGGCTGCCCGAGCTACCTCCTCGTCTTCTGCCCCGCCCGCCGCGTCGCCGACTGGGCCCGCGAACCCGTCGTCATCGGCCACCCCGGCTTCACCCTGACGCCTCTCGTCATCGGCCCGGGCACCGGCCCCCTCGTCACGTCCACGGCCCAGGCCGCCCAGATGCCGGAACTGACCATCGTCGCGTCCCTGACCAACGTCAGCCCGCATACAGAGGAATCTCTGGAGATCACCCACGCCGCCCTGGCGACCATCGAGAACACAGGGCACGAGAACGCCACGCTGTACACTGACATGGTGCTCGGCGTGCTCCCACAAGCCGCCCGGAAAGTCCTGGAGGAGCTAGTGACCACAGGTACCGCCGACTACAAGTTCAAGAGCGACTTCGCCCTCCGCAACCAGGCCATAGGCAAGATCGAGGGCAAGATCGAAGGCAAGATCGAGGGCAAGATTGAAGGTGAAGCGGAGGCGGTGTTGACGGTTCTCGCCGGGCGGGGATTGTCGGTATCGGACGAGGCGCGGCGGAGGATCCTGGCCTGCGAGGACCAGGATGTCTTGACCGGCTGGCTCTTGCGGGTCGCTGTGGTCGAGTTCGCTGAGGAACTGTTCGACGAAGTGCCGTGAGCGCCGAGGGCCATGTCTTTAAGAGCGACTTCGCCCTCCGTAACCAGGCCATAGGCAAGATCGAGGGTGAAGCGGAGGCGGTGTTGACGGTTCTCGCTGGGCGGGGATTGTCGGTATCGGACGAGGTGCGGCGGAGGATTCTGGCCTGCGAGGATCAGGATGTTCTGACCGGCTGGCTCTTGCGGGTCGCTGCGGTCCAGTCTGCTGAAGAGTTGTTGGGCTGAGCCGCGCACTGGGGTTACTGGGGTCGGCGAAGGCGACGCCGAGGCGCGCTCCGCGAGGACGCTGAGGCCGACGCCCTGGATCATGCTCCGGTAGACGCCCAGGAACGCGCTTTCGATCCGTTCGACCAGCACGCCGCCCGGCTCCGGGGGAGGGTTCTCCATGCGTGGGGCCCCCTTCCTCGGGTGCCGGAAAGCGGTGATCGGTTGCGAATGTCTCTAAGGTTCTATGTGCGATCTTTAAGCGGCGGGAACGGCCGCATTTTCGTGAAGGTCCATAAATGCCCTTCGGTCGTCGTCAGTAGGTGTCGTCAATGAGCACGACGTCGCGTCCGGCGCGGTCGAGGAGGCTCGCGGCGATGGACGCGCGGTAGCCGGTCGCGCAGTGCACCCACACGTCGCCGGGCGGGACCTCGTCCAGGCGGGCCGTGAGGGAGTGCAGGGGGATGTGCGTGGAGTCCGGGAGGGATCCGGCGGCGCGCTCGTCGTCGCGGCGGACGTCGAGGACGTTGGCCCCGGGCGGGACGTCGGCGAACGCGGCGGTGCGGTAGCCGCGCAGCCCCGCCGACGGCAGGCCGAGCGCGGCGGACGGACGGTCGATGCCGATGCGCACGAGCTGCCGCTGCGCGTCCGCGACCTCGGACGGGGTGTCCCCGAGCAGGGTCAGCGGCGTGCCCCACGGGATCAGCCAGCCGAGGTAGGTCGCGAAGTTCCGGCCCAGCTCGATGCCGATCGTGCCCGCGAGGTGCCCGGCGGCGTAGGCGGTGCGGGCGCGCAGGTCCACGACCCAGTCGCCGGCGGCGACGCGCGCGGCGAGGTCGCCGGGCGCCACGGGCGCCGGGGGTGACAGGTCGGCGGGCCCGGCGCCGTCCAGGTTCAGCGGTCCCACGTGGGCGTAGTAGCGGGGGTAGGCGGTGAGCCCGGCGACGAGCCGGGACACGAAGGCGTCCTCGTCGGTCTCGACCAGCGCGTCGTTGCGGGCCCGCTCCTCGCCGACGGTGGACACGGACGCGCCGTCCGCGATGGAGCCGGACGAGCAGAAACTCCCGAACCCGTGCGTCGGGTAGACACGCGCGTCGTCCTCGCAGAGTTCGGCGAGGCGCTGGACGGAGCGGAACTGCGCCCGGGTCAGCGCCTCGGTGCGGGCCGGGTCCACGAGGTCGGTGCGGCCCACGCTGCCGTACAGCAGGGACCCGCCGGTGAAGACGGCGGACTCGTTCACGATGTACGCCAGATGGTTGTCGGTATGCCCGGGTGTGGCGACCACCTGGACCCACAGGTCGCCCACTCGCAGGGCGTCGCCGTCCGTGAGGGGCCTGCGGACGAAGCCGACGGGGTCGTCCGCGGACACCGCGTAGGTCGCGCCGGTCGCGCGGGCCAGCTGGAGGCCGCCCGAGACGTAGTCGTTGTGGATGTGCGTCTCCAGCACCAGCGCGCAGCGCAGGTCACGGTCGTCCAGCACCCGCCGGACGCGGTCCAGGTCGCGCTGCGGGTCCACGACGATCGCGTGCTCGCCGTCGTGCGCGACGTAGCTGCGGTCGCCCAGCTCCGCGGTCTCGATGGTCTCGACGTCCACGATGTCCATCCCGTTGCCTAAAAGTCCGAATGTACGTACATTATGCGATGAACGAGGTGCGCGGGTGGAACGGGGGTCAGGCGATGCCGGGGCCACGGCCGGTCGACCGGTCCAGCGCCCTGCCGCTGTGGGCGCAGTTGCACGCCGATCTCGTCCGGCGGCTGGAGGGCGGTGAGTTCCGGCGGGCGTTCCCGGGCGAGCTGGCACTGGTCGCCGAATACGGGGTGAGCCGGCACACGGTGCGGGAGGCGCTGCGGCGCCTGCGGGCGGACGGGGTCGTGGTCGCCGGCCGCGGACGGGCACCCCGGCTCGCCGAGCCGGTCGCGATCGAGCAGCCGCTCGGCGCCCTGTACAGCCTGTTCGCTTCGGTGGAGGCGGCGGGGCGGCACCAGCGCAGCGTCGTCCGCGTCCTCGACGTCCGGGCGGACGGGGTGGTCGCCGCGCGGCTCGGGCTGGAGGAGTCCACGCCGCTGCTGCATGTGGAACGGCTGCGTCTGGCGGACGAGGACCCGCTCGCCCTCGACCGGGTGTGGCTCCCCGCGCACGTCGCCGCGCCTCTGCTGGACGCCGACCTCGCCCACACCGGCCTGTACGACGCGCTGGCGGAACGCTGCGGCGTGCGGCCGACCGGCGGGCGCGAGCACATCCGGGCCGTCGTGCCCACCTCGGCGGAGCGGCGCCTGCTCGGCGTCGGACGGGGCGTCGCCGCCTTCGCCGTCGACCGCCTCGCGGAACAGGACGGCCGTCCACTGGAATGGCGCCGCACACTGGTGCGGGGCGACCGTTTCGCGGTCGTCGCCCGGTTCTCGGGACGGGCGGGATACGAACTGAGCGTGGCCGGCACCCTCAGCTGAACGATCGACTTCGCGTCTCCAGCAGGTTCGCCGCCCACGGGCCTTTGGTCCGGTGGAGGAGTGTCCCGCTGGACGGGCGCGGCGGGCGGGCGGTCCTGGTGTGGCGCGGGGCGCGAGCCGTGGGGGAGCGGGTCGTCCGATGCGACGGCCCCGCGGCTGTGGCGGAGCCGCGGGGCCGAATGCCGCTGGGGGGTCAGACCCCTTCGACGGGCTCCTCCAGCAGGTCGTCGAACTCGCCGTCCTTGACGCCCGCGATGAAGGCGTCCCACTCGGCCTCGGTGAAGTAGAGGATCGGCCCCTCGGGGTTCTTGGCGTCGCGCATCACGACGGCCCTCTCACCGAAGTCCTTGTGCTGGGCGGGCACGTCCTTGCCATCGACGAACTCGATGATGACCCCGTCGCTCAGGATCGGTTCCTGCTCGCTCACTGCGCACCTTCTTCGTCCCGGCTCCTGTTCGCGTCCCAGGCTAGTGGGAGCGGAACCCGCGCCACAGGAAAAGCAGTCCCCGGCCGCCCAGTGTGGGGAGGGACGGCCGGGGACGATCAGAGGCGCCGGTCAGGGCCTGGTGAAGCCCAGGGTGTACTCACCGGTGCCGTCGTAGGAGTGCACGCGGTACCGGTAGGTGCCGGCGGTGCCGTTGTAGGTGATGCTCTCGTCGGGGTTGGGGCTGGTGGAGCTGGCGACGGTCGTCCAGGTGCTCCCGTTCTGCTTCTGCAGGTACAGGTCGAAGTCGACGCCGTCCGGGCCGTCCAGGCAGGCGGTGTGCGTGCCCGACGCGGTCGTGGTGTAGCTGCCGTCCGGCTGGTAGACGCTGGTGCCGGAGGTCAGCGAGCCGGCGGCCTTGGTCTGGTGGCCGTCGCACGGGTTGGCGGGGCTGCCGCCGCCGCCCTGGGTGATGAGCCTGCGGCCGTCCTTGGCGATGATCTGCAGGACCTCGTCGACCGGCTGGAAGTAGGTCGTGTCCTGGGAGTCCTGGCCGTTCTTGCAGGAGCCCGACGTGCCCGAGGTGATGCCCTGCGCCTGACCGCCGGTCTCGGTGATCAGCGCGCCGCCGGAGTCACCGGGGTCGGCGCAGATGTTGGCCTGGATGAGTCCCTTGACCGCGCCCTCCTGGTAGTTGACGGTCACGTTCCGCGCCTGGATCGGGCCGCACCAGATCTGGGTGTTGGTGGTGCCGCCGGAGCGGCAGGTGCGCGCGCCGATGGCGGCGTCGGTCGCGCCGAGGACGGTCTCGTACGAGCCGTTCCACTTGGTGACCTTGGGCGTCGGCGTCCACTGGCTGTTGGTGTCGATCCACGCGTAGTCGTCGCCCGGGAAGGACGAGCCGCCGAAGGTGCCCTGGTCGACCTGGTTGGAGCCCTTCGTCGTCTCGCCGGTCTTGCCGCAGTGGCCGGCGCTGATGAACCCGCCGGTGACGGAGAAGGCGACCGAGCAGCCGTACTTGGTCGTCCAGTAGCGCTCGCCTCCGACGAGGTCGTGGACCAGCCGCGGCCGCTGCGCGGAACGGACGATCTTCACGGTCGCGGCGTCCACGCCGCTCGCGGCGACGAACCGCTGCGCCGCGGCCGTGGAGGTCGCGTTGACGACGATGCGGTTGGTCGCGGCGTCCACGCGCCACGAGGTCACCGACTTGGGAGCGGACGCGGCGTGGCGGTTCAGCCCGTCCTGGACGGAGGCCAGCTTCGCCTCGCCGAACGGCACGACCTTCGCCCGGGCGCCGGCCGCCTCGATCTTCGCGACGGCCGACGCGTCGGTCGTGGCGACGACGACCTGGGATCCCTGCCCGATCCAGGCGCCGCCGAACTTCGTGCCGAGGCTCATCTTCAGCTGCTTCTGCACGCGGGCGGCGCGGTCGCCGGGCCCGGGGGCGATGGGCGCGGCGGGTGCGGCCTGCGGACGCGCCGCGGGGGATGCCGGCTCGCCTGCATGCGCCGGGGTCACCAGCGCCGCGACGAGGCCGGCCGCGGCACCTATGCCCAGCACAAGGTGTTTGCGGGACATATCACTCTCCTGGGGGGTGGCGGGGGGGTGGGGAGAGAAACAGGGCTGCCCTGCCCGGACTGTACGGCCGCGTCACAATGGCCACAATTCATCGCTCTAAAGTTGTTTTTCAGTGTTGATTGCGTTCCTGTCGAATGAATTCGGACACTGCGCGCAAGGCCGGTGTGAACAGGAAGTGAAGGGCCGCGCAAGGACGCGGCGGGGCCGCCGTAGGCCGGGAACCGGGCGTCAGGAGTCGGTGAGCAGGCGCGCGGCGGAGACCTCCAGCCGGGCCTGGATCTCCTCGGCGTCCGCATGCCCGCGCAGCATCTCGATCATCTCCATCGTCCAGACGCTGGTCAGGGCCCCGGCCACGACACGGCGCGGATCGTCGGCGGGGACGGTGGCGCCGGGGCCGGCGGCGGCGCGCAGCAGCAGCCCGGTCATCCGGTCGCCGAAGTCGGTCCTGACGTCCGACAGCAGCAGCGAGCGGATC
The DNA here is from genome assembly GCF_019175365.1 of Actinomadura graeca. Taxonomy (NCBI): domain Bacteria; kingdom Bacillati; phylum Actinomycetota; class Actinomycetes; order Streptosporangiales; family Thermomonosporaceae; genus Actinomadura; species Actinomadura graeca. The sequence continues at coordinate 6,932,407 of NZ_CP059572.1, forward strand.
AGCGCCTCCGCCAGCTCGGGCTCGCGCATCAGGCCGCGGGTGGCGCGCATCAGGACGTCGACGGCGCGCTGCGGGGCGGTCCCGGCGCGGGGCGGGCGGCGCTCGATGCTGCCCTCCAGCAGGTCGAGCTCCTCGCCGACCACCGCGACGACGAGGTCCATCTTCGAGGGGAAGTAGCGGTAGAGGGTGCCGAGCGCGACCCCGGCACGCTCGGCCACGGTCCGCATCTGCATCGCCTCGACGCCGCCGCGCGAGGCCAGCGCGGCGGCGGCCTGCACGATGCGCCTGCGGCGCTGGTGCTGGCTGCGGGAACGGACGCTCTGGCCCGCGGTCCGCCCCGGCGCGGGCCGGCCCTGGGGCTCGTCCCCGGTCACCGTCGGATCTGCGGTCACGGTCTTCCTTCCATGGACGGGGGCCGCGCCGCTCGGTGGCGGGTCCGGCCCGTTCGCCCTTCCCTTGCGTCCACCAGAGTACAACCCTCGCGAGAACCTGTTATCTGATCGTCCGGCGTCGGCGCGTCGCGAGAACCGGGCCTTGTACGTGGCAGACCCTGCAAGACGGGCCACAACAGGATCTGACAGGTGCCAGTAAAGTTCCCTGGACACTGACTAGAATCTGTTCTACTTTCGGGGCGGAGAGTGGGCCGAGGCGGTGGCGGCCCCGCGAGCGGAGCGGGAAGGGAGCGGACGAGTGGACTTCGACCTGGACGGGGCCCAGCGGGAGCTGCGCGGCCTCGCCGCCGACGTGCTCGCGCGCGAGGCGGCGCCGGCGCGGCTGGAGGCGTTCGAGAGGGGCGGCGCCGCCTATGACGGCGCGACCTGGCGGGCGCTCGCGCGGACCGGGCTGCTCGGCGCCGTCCTGCCCGCGGACGCGGGCGGCGCGGGACTCGGCCCGGTCGGGATGGCGGTCCTGCTGCGGGAGGCCGGCGCGCGGGCCGCGCCCGTCCCGCTGCACGCCTCGCTCGCGCTGGGGGCCGCGCCGATCGCCCGGCACGGCACTCCGGGCCAGCGTGCCCTGCTCGCGCCGCTGGCCGGGGGCACGGGCGTCCTGACGGGCGCCTACCGCGAGGTCGGGCCGCCCGGGCGGGTCGCCTCGACGGCCCGCGCGGACGGCGGCGGCTACGTCCTGGACGGGGTGAAGACGTTCGTCCCGTACGCGCGGGAGGCGTCGGTGATCCTCGTGCCTGCGCGCGTCGAGGGCGCGGGCGTCGGGGTCTTCCTGGTCGAGCCGCCGGAGGTGACGATCACCCCGCAGCCGTCCGCGACGACCGAGCCGCTGTCGCGCCTCGCGCTCGGCGGGGCCCGGGTCGGACGCGAGGCGCTGCTCGGCGGCGCCGCCGACGGCGCCGCCTGGGACACCCTGCGCCGCTCCGCCGTCGCGGGCATCGTCGCGCTGTGCTCCGGCGTCATCAGGGGCGCCCTTGACCTCACCAAGGAGTACGTCAAGGCGCGCGAGCAGTTCGGGCAGGCGCTCGCGGAGTTCCAGGCCGTCACGATGCAGATCGGCGACGTCTACATCGCCAAGCGCGCGCTGGACGTGGCGATGTGGGCGGGGGTGTGGCGCCTCGCCGAGGACGCCGACGACGTCGACGAGGTCCTCACCGTCGCCTCCTACAACGCGTGCGGCCCCGTCGTGAAGGCCCTCTACACCTGCCAGCACCTGCACGGGGGCATCGGGCTGGACGTCACGTACCCGCTGCACCGCTACTTCGCGTGGGCCAAGCACTGCGGGCACCTGCTCGGCGGCGCGGACGACCGTCTCGACGCCCTCGGCGCGCTCGTCGCCCGGGAGGCGTGATGTTCATCGACCTGACCGATGAGCAGAAGAGGCTCCGCGGCGAGCTGCGCGAGTACTTCCGGGGCTGCCTCGGCGAGGACGGGCGCGCCGCCATCGCCGCCGACCCGTTCGGCCCGTCCTACCTGGAGCATTGCAGGCGCCTCGGACGCGACGGGATGCTCGGCGTCGCGCTGCCCCCGGAGTACGGCGGACGCGGCTACGGCCCGGTGGAGCAGCAGATCTTCGCCAACGAGATCGCCCGCGCGGGCGTCCCGTACCCGATCATCACGCTGAACTCCGTCGCGCCGACGATCCTGCACCACGGCACGGACGCGCAGAAGGGGTTCTTCCTTCCCCGCATCCTCGCGGGGGAGTGCCACTTCGCGGTCGGGTACAGCGAGGCGGGCGCGGGCACCGACCTCGCGTCCCTGCGCACCACCGCCGTCAGGGACGGCGCCCACTACGTCGTCAACGGCCAGAAGACCTTCACCTCGGGCGCGCACCGCTCCGACTACGTCTGGCTCGCCGCCCGCACCGACCCCGGCGCCGAGAAGCACCGGGGCATCTCGATGCTCGTCGTGGACTGCCGCGACCCGGGGTTCTCCTGGACGCCGATCGTCACGATGGACGGCCGCCACCACACCAACGTCACCTACTACCAGGACGTCCGCGTCCCGGCGGACATGCTGGTCGGCGGCGAGAACCGGGGCTGGGACCTCATCGTCGACCAGCTCAACCACGAGCGCGTCACGCTCGGGCCCGCCGGGAACATCGGCCGCACCTACGACCGTTTCGCGCGGTGGGCCCGCACCACCACCGGCCCGGACGGCCGCGCGCTCATCGAGGAGCCCGCCGTCCGCCGCGCGGTCGCGCGCGTGTACGCCTATCTGCGCGTCAACGAGCTCCTCAACTGGCAGGTCGCCGCGGACCAGGGCCCCGGCCCGCTCGGCGCCGCCGACGCGTCCGCCACCAAGGTCTACGGTTCGGAGCGGATGCAGGACGTCGGCCGGATCGTCGGCGACGTCCTCGCCCGGCACGGCGATCCCGGCGACCCGGTGACCGCCCGGTTCGTCGAGGCGCTCGACCACGGGGTGAAGGGCGCGGTGGTGCTCACCTTCGGCGGCGGCGTCAACGAGATCCAGCGCGAGCTGATCGCGATGATCGGCCTCGGCCTGCCCCGCGCCCCCCGCTGACGGGCGGTCCGACGCGCCGGCGCGCGCGGGTGTCCGGCGCGCGGGTGTCCGGCGCGGTGCCCGGAGCCGTGGTCAGGCGGACTCGCCGGGCGGGATGTTGAGGCCGGACTCCAGGATGGCGAACGCCTGGTCGATCGTCTCCGACAGCGAGCCGAAGGCCGCCTCGTGGCGGCGGCTGACGTCGGCCGCCGCCTGGAAGCCGCAGGTCGCGGCGGCGGCGATCACGTGCGGGCGCAGGTCGGACTCGACGTCCAGGCCCATCCGCTCGGCGATGACCTCCGTCAGCAGCTGCTGCTTGCGCTGCGCGTGCTCCAGGCTGCCCGCCATGAGCGTGGGGCTGTCGGCCATCATGCTGAGCAGGCACTGGAACCGCTCGGGCTTGAAGCCCAGCTCGCCGCGCTCGCAGGCGCCCGCGATCTCGACCACCGTGCGGCGCAGCGCCGTCATGATCGGCTCGTGCGCCGGACGGCCGGCCAGCGCCGTCATGACGGCGCGGGTCTGCTCCTCCTGGAAGGTGAGCGCGACGTCCTCCTTCGAGGCGAAGTAGCGGAAGAAGGTCCGGGACGAGACGTCCACGGCGTCGGCGATCTCCTCGACGGTGGTCGCGTCGAACCCCTTCTCGGCGAAGAGGGTGAACGCGGCGTTGACGAGCGCCTCCCGGGTGCGCTGCTTCTTGCGTTCGCGCCTGCCCGGGGGCGGGGTGCCGGGACACGAGGGGTGCGCCTCGGGGGCGGTCGCGGTCATGTGCGAAGTGTAACGAGCGGTGGACCCGAGGCCAACCGCCCGCGGCCCGAAGCTGTCGTGAGATGAATCATGTCGCAGGATAACGACAGGCATTTGACGACAAGTGTCGTGCTGTGACAGTTTTGACCCCTCGCAGTCGCACACACCCTCGTTCGGAGGCGGAAGATGACTCAGTCGCAGGGCGCCGAGGTGCTCCGCCCGGGAGCCCCCCAGCACGGCGCGCCGCCCGGCCGGCGCACGAGATCGGGACACGGCCACCCCTGGCTCACACTCGTCGCCGTGGCGCTCGGCGTCATGATGGTCGGCCTGGACGCCACGGTGGTCACCATCGCCAACCCCGCCATCGCCCAGGACCTCGGGGCCAGCCTGTCCGGCCTCCAGTGGGTCACCAACGCCTACCTCCTGGCGCTCGCCGTCACGCTGATCCCGGCGGGGAAGATCGCCGACCGGTTCGGGCGCAAGCGCACCTTCCTGGCCGGGGTGATCGGGTTCGCCGTCTCCTCGGTGCTGATCGGCCTGTCCGGCGGCCTCGGCATGGTCATCTTCTGGCGTGTCGTGCAGGGGTTCGCGGGGGCACTCCTGCAGCCCGCCAGCCTGGCCATCCTCCGCAACACCTTCCCGCCCGCCAAGCTCAACGCCGCGATCGGCATCTGGGGTTCCACGGTCGGCATCTCGATCGCCGGCGGCCCCATCGTCGCGGGGCTGCTCGTGGAGAACGTCAACTGGGAGTCGGTGTTCTTCCTGAACGCGCCGCTCGGCCTGATCGCGCTCCTCATGGGCGTGTGGGTGATCCGCGAGTCCCGGGACGAGGAGGCCGCGGGCTCGTTCGACCTGCCCGGCGTCGCGCTGCTGACGGGCGCGCTGTTCGCGCTGGTCTGGGGCCTGATCAAGGCCGGTGAGAACGGGTTCGGGGACGCGGTGCCGCTGGTGTCGTTCGCGGCCTCGGTGGTGCTGTTCGGCGCGTTCGTGTGGAACGAGCTGCGGGTCGAGCGCCCGCTGCTGCCGCTCGGGCTGTTCCGGTCGGTGTCGCTGTCGGCGGCGACCGGGCTCATCGTCCTCGGCTTCTTCGGGATGTTCGGGACGATCTTCTTCATCACCCTGTACCTCCAGCAGGTGCACGGGATGAGCCCGGTGGACGCGGGCGTCCGGATGCTGCCCATGACCGGCGTGTTCATCATCGCCTCGCCGGTGGCGGGCGCGCTGACGAACCGGTTCGGGCCGCGGCTGCCGCTCGCCCTCGGGATGGCCTTCACCGCGGCGGCGATGTTCGGCCTGTCGCGGATCGGGGTGGACGCCCCCTACATCCAGCTCTGGCCGTGGTTCGTGCTGGTCGGCGTGGCGTTCGGGATGGTGATCGTCGCGGGCACCGAGGCGATCGTCGGCAACGCCCCGGCCCATCTCGCCGGGGTCGCGGGCGGTCTCCAGCAGACCGCAGCGCAGGTCGGCGGCGTGCTCGGCACGTCGGTGCTCGGGGTCCTGATGTCCACCAAGGTCGGCGACGTGCTGGTCACCCGGCTGACGGACCAGGGGCTGCCCGGCCCCGCGGCGGAGCGGCTGTCCGGCCAGGGTGGGCTCGTCGCGCAGGGCGTCGCGCCCGTCCCGCCGGGCACCCCGGCGCCGGCGGCGGACGCCATCACCAGCGGCAGCCACCTGGCGTTCATGGACGGCTTCCAGACCTCCCTGACCGTCGCCGGGGCCGTCGCCCTGGTCGCGATCCTCGCGGCCCTGCTCGTCCGGCGCGGTGCCTCGCCCGTCGAGGGCGCCGCCGTCGCGTGAGACCCGCGGCACGCCGTCCCGCGAATGCCGCCCTGGGACGGCGTGCCGCGTCCTTCGCCGCCGTGACGCGCCGTTACGCCCGCCGTGGCGTGACGGCCGCGCCACGGCGGGCGTGCGTCCGGCGCGGTCTTCGCGCTGGTCCGGCGCGGTTTCGCGGGGGACGTCCCGGATATCGGCGGCGCGCTGCTGGTGCGCGAGCGGCGCCGCCCGGCGGCGGCTCAGCCCTCCCCGGGATCCGGCGCGGCGTTGGACGTGGGGCTCGGCGCCGGGTTGGACGTGGGACTCGGGCTCGACGTCCCCGGCTCCTGTGCCGGCGGGTCCGTCGGGGTCCCCGGGGGCGTGGTCGGCTCGGTGGGACCGGGCGGGGTCGTCGGGCCGGTGGGACCGGTCGGGGACGTGGTCGGGGTGCCCGGCGAGGGGGACGGCTTGCCGGGCGTGGACGGCTTGCCCGGCTTGGGCGTCACCGGTTCCTCACGCGGAGCGGGCGTGCCGGACGGTGAGCGCGCGGGCGTACCCGGCACGGTGCCGCCGGGGGACGTGCCGGCCGGCTGAGGCGTGTCGCCGCCGGCGGCGGTGGCGGGCGCCCCGGGGTGCGTGCCCCGCTCGGCGCCCGTCAGGCCGGGAGGCAGGCCCCCTGTGCCGCTCGCGCCCGTCGACGCCTGCTCGGTACGGCCGGTGCTGGCCGTGGGCATCAGCGACGCGGCGCTGCCGCCCTTCGCGGTCGGCCACGTCGCGAGCAGCCCGAGGACGGCGGCGGCCGAGGCGGCGAGGCCCGCGACCGCGCCGGCGCCCTTGGAGAGCCCGCTGCCGCGGTCGTGCCGCGCGCCGGTGCCGGGGCCGATGACGATGAGCGGGCTCGGCGCGGCGACGCTCGGCAGCGGCCGGACCGCCTCCTCCTCGCACGCGGCGAGGACCCGGTCGCGCAGCCAGGCGGGCGGCCGCGACGGCGCGCGCTCGGCCAGCAGCCGGGGCAGCGTGCCCTTCTCGAACGCGGTGATGAGGTCGTGGTGCGGCGCCCCGCGCATGAGGGTGTCGAGGACGGCCCGCTCCAGCCGCGTCCGGGCCGCGTGCAGCAGCTGGGCGACGGTGTCGGGCGCGATGCCGAGGACGCGGGCGATGTCGTACGGCTCCAGCCATTCGCCCGCCCACAGCAGCAGGACCTCGCGGTGGTCGGAGCGCAGGCCGGCGGCGGCGCGCAGCAGCGGGTCCGTGCCGGTGAACAGCGGCGCGCCGCGTCCGTCCGGCGTGTGGCGTCCGTGTGGCGTCTGGCGTCCGTGCGGCGCGCGGTCTGGCATGTGGCCCGGCGCGCCGCGTCCGGCGCAGGCCGTGCGGGCCAGCGAGTACAGCCAGAGCACGCTGTCGCCCCGCGGCGGCTGGTGCACCGCCGCGGCGAACGTGTCGCCGACCGCCGAGGCCGCCTCCGCGTCGCCGACCAGCGACCAGCAGTAGGCGTAGAGGCGGGCGGAGTGCGCGTCGTAGAGGGAACCCAGGTCCCCGCGCATGTTGCCTCCGGAAGTGTGCTCGGTGGTGTCACCTGACTGTGGCTCGGTCAGCCTTCGGTGACCCTTCGGTGACGCTGCCGGTGTCGAACGTCCGCAAGCGGACATACCGGCGGGTACCGGGACTCTAGCGTCTCCCGTCAAGAGCTGCGACGCGGGGAGACGGCTGGGACCGTTCCGCGGAGACGGATGGTATGCGGCCTACCTGCGGAGAGTGACGTACACGGAGATTTAAGGAACTTCTCCGATTTTGTCGGATTCCTGATCCGGTTCAGCAGGGAAGGATTCGAACCCGTGATCGAATTTCGGAGGAGTTGAGAGTGACGCGGTTGACCGTGGACGGTGTCTACCAGCACATTCGCGGCGTCTGTTTCAAGACGGGCCCGCCCGGCACGGTCGGCGCGGAGACCGAGTGGTTCGTGGTCGACGCGGGCGACCCGGCCGCCCACGTCCCCCGCGAGCTTGTGCGCGGACTCGTCGAGGCGGCCGGCCCGCCGTCCGGCGGGAGCATGGTGACCTACGAGCCCGGCGGCCAGCTGGAGCTCAGCTCGGCGCCGTTCCGCGGCCTCAGACGCCTGCACCGCGCGCTCAAGGCGGACATCGAGCACATCGAGGGCGCGCTGGAACCCGCCGGGCTCGCGCTCGCCGGGCACGGCGTCGACCCGGTGCGGCGCCCGCGTTTCCAGGCCGACCACCCGCGCTACCAGTGCATGCGCGACTACTACGTCTCGGGCGGCTTCGAGGACGTCGGCCTGGCGATGATGTGCTCGACCGCGTCCGTCCAGGTGTGCCTGGACATCGGCGCCGACGCCGCCGACGCGGCCCGGCGCTGGCGTCTCGCGCACGCGCTCGGCCCCGTGCTCGTCGCCGCGTTCGCCAACTCGCCCGTGCACTGCGGGCGCCGGACGGGGCTGCGCTCGTCCCGGCAGGGCATCTGGACGGAGCTGGACCCGTGCCGCACGCTGCCCGTCCTGCGGAAGGGCGCCGACGCGGACCCGGCCGAGGCGTGGACGCGTTACGCCCTGGACGCGCAGGTCATGCTCGTCCACACGGCGGAGGGCGAGTGGGTGTCCGCCCCCGGGCTGTCGTTCCGGGAGTGGATCGACAAGGGCGAGCCCGACGAGCAGGACCTGGACTACCACCTGTCCACGCTGTTCCCGCCCGTCCGCCCGCGCGGATGGCTGGAGCTGAGGATGATCGACGCGCTGCCCGGCCCGTACTGGCCGGTCCCGGTCGCCGTCGCCACCGCCCTGCTGGACGACCCCGGCGCCTCGCGGGCGGCCGAGGCGGCCGCCGAACCCGTCGCGCACCTGTGGACGGAGGCGGCGCGGTGCGGCCTCGCCGATCCCGCCCTCGCCGCCGCCGCGCGGGCGTGCTTCCGCGCCGCCTTGGACGCGCTGCCCCGGCTCGGCGCGCCCGGGCTCGTCCCGCTGGTGGAGGAGTACACCGTCCGCTACGTCGAGCGGGGCCGCAGTCCGGCCGACGACGCGGCGTCCCGTTCCCCGATGTCCGAGGAGGACCCAGCATGGCCCCGATGAGCTCCCCGGGCACGGCCGCCGGGCACGACGAGGAGGCGCTGAAGGAACTGATCGCCGACGAGCTCGGCGCGGTCCGCGGCCGCAGCCTCGGCCTGACCACCGACGTCCTCGCGGAGGCCGACCTCACCGCGCAGGTCTCGCCGCTGATGTCGCCGCTCGTGTGGGACCTCGCCCACATCGGCAACTACGAGGAGCTGTGGCTGCTCCGCGCGGCCGCCGGGATCGAGCCGATGCGCCCGGAGATCGACGGGCTGTACGACGCGTTCGAGCATCCGCGCGCCGAGCGCCCGTCCCTGCCGCTGCTGCCCCCGGGGGAGGCGCGCTCCTACATCGAGACCGTCCGCGCCAAGGTGCTCGACACGCTGCCGTCCGTGCGGTTCGACTCCGGCGATCCGCTCACGGACGGCGGGTTCGTGTACACGATGGTCGTCCAGCACGAGCACATGCACGACGAGACGATGCTGGCCACCCACCAGCTCCGCAAGGGCGCCCCGGCGCTCCTGGACCCGCCCGCCGAGCCCCTCCAGATACCGGGCGGACCCACCGGGGCGGGTGAGGTGCTGGTCGAGGCGGGCCCGTTCCAGATGGGCACCTCGGACGACCCATGGGCCTACGACAACGAGCGCCCGGTGCACTTGGTGGACGTCGCCGCGTTCTACATCGACGTCGAGCCCGTGACGAACGCGGAGTACGCGGCGTTCATCGAGGCCGGCGGGTACGACGACCCGCGCTGGTGGGATCCCGCCGGATGGGACTGGCGCAACTCCAGTGGCAAACGCGCCCCCGCCTTCTGGACACGCGACGGCGGCCAGTGGGTACGGCGCCGGTTCGGACGCGTCGAACCCGTCCCGCCTGGCGAGGCCGTCCAGCACGTGTGCTGGTACGAGGCGGACGCCTATGCGCGGTGGGCCGGGAAACGCCTTCCGACCGAGGCCGAGTGGGAGAAGGCCGCCCGCTGGGATCCCGTCACCGAGCACTCCCGGCGCTACCCGTGGGGCGAGGTGTATGAGGAGGGACGCGCCAACCTGGGGCAGCAGGCGCTCCACCCGTCCGAGAGCGGCTCCTACAGCTCCGGCGCGTCGGCGTACGGAGTGCGGCGCCTGCTAGGGGACGTGTGGGAGTGGACGTCCTCGGACTTCCACGGATACCCCGGATTCCGTTCCTTCCCCTACAAGGAGTACTCGGAGGTCTTCTTCGGACCCGAATACAAGGTCCTGCGAGGCGGCTCTTGGGCAACGCATCCGCTGGCCATACGCGGCTCCTTCCGCAACTGGGACTATCCGATCCGCCGCCAGATCTTCTCCGGGTTCCGCTGCGCACGGTCGGCGGGGGAGGGGACCTGAATGTGCCGTCATCTCGGATACCTCGGTCCCGAACGGGCGCTGCGATCGATCGTCTACGAGGGCGGGCACTCCCTGGAGCACCAGGCGTACGCGCCGCGCATGACGCAGGGCAACCTGCTCAACGCCGACGGGTACGGCGTCGGCTGGTACCACGACGGCGCGGCCGTCCGCTTCCGGCGGGCCCAGCCGATCTGGACGGACCAGTCGTTCCGCGAGGTGGCCGGCGCCGTCCGGGCGTCGTGCGCGGTCGCGGCGGTCCGCTCGGCGACCCCCGGGTTCCCCGTGGACGAGTCGTGTGCGCAGCCGTTCCGCGCCGGGACCCGGTTGTTCAGCCACAACGGCAAGATCGAGGGATACGCCGGGGTCGAGGGCAAGCTGCGCGAGCTGGCCGGGGACCTCGGCGATATCCCGGACGCGCGGGCGCCGGTCGACTCCGCGCCGCTGTTCGCGCTGGCCGCGCAGCTGTGGCGGGAGGGCGCCCCGCTCGGCGAGGGCCTCGCCGCCGTGCTCGCCACGGTCACCGCGCTCGCCCCCGGCCGCTACAACCTGCTCGCCTCCGACGGGACGGCGCTGGCCGCCACCACCTGGGGCGACTCCCTGTTCGTCCGCGAGTCCGGGGACGCGATCCGGATCGCCTCCGAGCCGCTCGACGGCGGCCCCGGCTGGCGTCCCGTCCCCGACCGCTCGCTCGTCACCGCCGCGCACGCGACCGGCGTCCGGATAGACCCGCTCTGAAGGAGAACCGCGTGGACAGGTTCCTGACCGCCGACGACCTCGCCAAGACGCTCCGACAGGACGTCCGGGAGGGGCTCACCGGCACGCCGAAGACGCTGCCGCCCAAGTGGTTCTACGACGAGCGCGGCAGCGCGCTCTTCGAGGAGATCACCCGGCTGGAGGAGTACTACCCGACCCGCCGCGAACGCGAGATCCTCGCCGCCCGCGCCCCCGAGATCGCCGCCGTCACCCGGGCCCGGACGCTCCTGGAACTCGGCGCCGGCTCGGGGGAGAAGACCCGACTGCTCCTGGACGCCCTCGCCGGGACCCTCCGCTCCTACGTCCCGGTGGACGTCAGCGGCGACTTCCTGGAGGAGGCCGCCGCGGGCATCGCCGCCGACCACCCGGACCTCGCCGTCCGGGCCGTCGTCGCCGACTACGAGCAGCACCTGCACCTGCTGCCCGCCGGGGAGCGGCGCCTCATCGCCTTCCTCGGCGGCACGATCGGCAACATGCCGCCCGCCGCCCGCATCGGCTTCCTCGGCGGCCTGCGCGCCACGATGGGCGAGGGCGACTTCCTCCTCCTCGGCGCCGACCTCGTCAAGGACACCGGACGGCTCGTCCGCGCCTACGACGACGCGGACGGCGTGACCGCCGAGTTCAACCGCAACGTCCTGCGCGTCATCAACCGGGACCTGGGCGCCGACTTCGACCCGTCCGCGTTCGAGCACGTCGCCCGCTGGGACGCCGCCGAGGAGTGGATCGAGATGGTGCTGCGCTCCACCCGCGACCAGCGCGTCCATGTCGCCGGCCTGGACCTGGAGGTGGCGTTCGCGGCGGGCGAGGAGATGCGCACCGAGATCTCCTCGAAGTTCCGCCGCGAGCGCATGGAGGCGGAGCTGGGAGCCTCCGGCCTGGACCTGGTCGCCTTCTGGACGGACGAGGCGGGGGACTTCTCCCTCACCCTGGCCCGCCCCGCCCTCGACTGACCCGCCTCCGGCCGGCCCCGTCCGGGGCCGGCCGGGTCCGTCTAGCCGCGCGCCGGCCGGGCGAGGTTCAGGCGCCTGAGGTCGTCGGCCAGGCGGGTCGCCACGTAACGGTGGCCCGCCTGGTTCGGGTGCGTGCCGTCGCGCCGGATGAACTGGTGCGCGTTCCCGGAGTCGGACAGGCGGCCGCCGGTGATCCACTGCTCGCCGATCGGGTCGACGAACGGGATCCCGAGCTGCGCGGCCAGCGTCTTCAGGGCGTCCCGGACGGCGAGCGCGCTCGGCGGCGGGCTTCCGCCGCCCCACAGCGGGCCCATCAGCACCAGCCGCGTGCCCGGCCAGCGCTGCCGGGCACGCTCCAGGAGGATGTGGGCCGCCACCGCGACCCGCGTGGGGGGGAAGCGCCAGTCGTTGTGCCCGCCGGACACGATGAGCATGTCGGGCGCGGGCCGCCATCCGAGCTGGCTCTCGAACAGCTCCAGGAACGCCTCGCGGTGCGCCTGCCCGCCCCGCGCCACGAACCCCGTGCCCGCCCGTCCGCCGACGATGACCTGCCATCCGAGCAGGCGCGCGGTCGCGGGGGCGTAGGTCGTCTCGGGAACGGCGCCCCGCTCCCCGACGGTGTAGCTGTCGCCGAGGAACATCACCACCGGCGGGGCGGCGCGGTCCGGCGCGCGGGCCGGGCCCGCCGCCGCGGCGGACTTGTGCACCGACCCCACGAGCCCGCCGCAGCCCGCCAGCGAAAGGCCGACGGGCAGGCTCAGGCACAGCATGAGGATCGCCGCGCCGCGGCGGGCGCGGCGAGATGTCATGGAGGACCACCAAATGTTCCGGGGGATGTACAGGCATCCTACTGAGGCGGGTGCCGAACCCGCGGCCGTCCACGCCGGTTGACCGCTTCCTCCCCCGATCGAGACCGCATCGTTTCCTACACCGTGCGTTCACCGCGCCCTCACCCCGCGGCCGGTGCCGCGCAACCGGGCACCGAGAGGGTTCCGCGGTGACCGGGCGTGCGCGGCTGCGCGAACTTGACCTGCTCCGCTTCGTGGCGGCTCTGGCGGTGGTCCTCTACCACTTCACCGGCTTCGGCGGGGCCGGGGCGTGGCCCGAGCCCGCGCGGGACGTCTTCCCCGAGCTGGAGGGGATCACGCGCTACGGCTACCTCGGCGTGGACCTGTTCTTCATGATCAGCGGGTTCGTCATCCTGATGAGCGCGTGGGGACGCGGGCCCGGCGGGTTCGGGATCTCCCGGCTGGTCCGGCTGATGCCCGCGTACTGGGCGAGCGTGCTGCTGGGCGCGGCCGTCTACGCGGTGTTCCGCGAGGGGAACGGCGTCCCCGGCCTGGTGGTGCCGAACCTGACGATGATGCAGGGCGGGCTCGGTCTCCGGAACGTGGACGCCGTGTACTGGACCCTCTGGGTCGAGATGCACTTCTACGTGCTGGTCGCCGTCCTCGCGGGCATCGGCATCACCTACCGGTCCTGCCTGGTCCTCATGGCGGCGTGGATGTTCGGCGGCGTCTTCGCAGACGAGGCCGGGAACAGGCTGCTGCAGATCATGCTGGTGCCGACGTGGAGCCCGTACTTCATCGCGGGCATGGCGCTCTACATGATCCACCGGTTCGGCCCGACGCTGCTGCTGTGGGGGTATGTGGCGGCGTCGTGGCTGCTGGCACTGCACTGGGGCGCATGGCGCGCGGGCAACGCGTTCAAGGGATCGGACGACATGGTCGTGTCGGTGGCCGTCACCGGCATCTTCCTGGTGATGATCCTGGTCGCGACCGGGCGGCTCGGCCGCGTCCGGTGGAGCGGCCTGACGGTGCTCGGCGCGCTCACCTACCCGCTGTACCTCGTCCATTCGCAGCTCGCGCTGCCCCTGCTGGACGCGGTGTACCCGGGGCTGAACCGGTGGGCGGCGCTCGCGGCCGTGATCGCGGCGTCGCTCGTCCTGGCGTACGCGCTGCACAGGCTGGTCGAGAAGCCGGGGGCGCGGTGGATGCGGGCGCGGCTGCTGGAGTCGCTGGAGCCGATGCGCTCGACCGCCGCACCGTCCGGGCCGTCGGCGGGCCGGTCGTCCGGGCCGTCCGGGGCGCCTGGCGAGACGTCGCCGGAGTCCTCGTCCGGGTCGGCGAGGTCCGTCCCCGATGCCCGTCCGCCGGACGCCGAGCTCGTGCGCAACTGACGCCGACGCGTTCGTGAGATGTGGTGGATATCGTAACGCTTTCGCGCTGATCACCGCTGATCTGAGTGTTCAGAGGCCCGAAGGCGAGGAAGTGACGGATGTGGCGGTTCGGCCAGCACGATCCGGAACCCGTGCTGCCGCCAGACGCGGCGATCGACCCCTGCATGGACGACCCGGGAGCGCAGCGGGTGCGCGAGGCCATGCGGCGCCACGACTGGTCGGCGGTGACCGGCTTCTTCGAGACGGTGACCGATCCGGACGACCGGGCGTTCTACATCGGCGTCTGCGCGGGCGCGCCCGGCGTCCGGGACTGGATCGCCGAGTGGTGCCGGGCGCGGCCGGGGGACACGCTGCCGTCGGTGATCCGCGGGGCGCACGCCCTGTCGTCGGACGCCCCCGCCCTCGCGGAGGAGTGCCTGAACGAGGTCGTCGCGCGTGACGCGGGCGACGCCGCCGCGTGGTCGCTGCTCGTCGGCGCCGCCCGCGTCGGAGGACTCGGCCGCAAGGAGGCGCTGCGGCGTTTCGAGCAGGTCGTCGCCGTCCATCCCGGTCATCTGGCCGGGCACCGGGAGATGCTCGCCTACCTCGGACACGAGGGCGGCCACGGCGAGGCGCTCGGGTTCGCCCATGACGCGGCCGGGGCGTCCCCGGAGGGCGGCCCGCTGGGGGTGCTGGTGGCGGACGCCCACGTGGGCCGGTGGGAGTCGCTTCCTCCTCCGGAACGGAACCCGTACATGTCGGGGAGCGCCGTGCGCGGCGATCTCGTCGCGGCGGCGGACCGCTCGGTCCGGCACGCCGCCTTCCGCGCCCGTCCCGGCTGGCCCGCGATCCACAACGCCTTCGCGTTCGCGTTCGTGATGGCGGGCGAGCCGCGCCTCGCGGCGGAGATGTTCGAGCGGATCGGCCATCGCGCCACCGAGCGGCCCTGGGCCGCCTACGGCCCCGATCCGGTCGCGGCGTTCCGCGAACTTCGTCGCTGGGCGGTCGATTGGGCCTGATGTGTGACGTTTTCGCGGGTGACGTCGCTGAGGGGAGTGTGGGCGGTCGGCCGATGTGAGCGGGCATCGGCCGGCCCCCCACCTCCGGCGGGTCCGTCTCCCCCGGTCGGGCCCGCCGGAGGCCGGACGTCAGCGCGTGCCCTCGGGCGGCCGCAGTTCCTCGGCGTAGCCGACCGAGAGGCGCCGCATCACGCCCGTCCCGTCGATGGAGTACTGGCCGAGCCGCCACAGCGGCGGCGAGTACGCGTGGATGGACACGCTCGTGGCCGCCGCCCCCACGAGCCGGTGGATGTGGTCGGGGCCGAAGCAGAAGGACCGCCCCTCCGGCACGATCGTCCGCACGTGGGCGCCGCCGATCCGCGGGTTGTTCTCCTCCAATGCCCCCGCTACGACCCGGACCGCCCCTGAGGACACGTCGTGGTCGTGCCAGCCGGTGTCGTCCTGCGGCGTCCAGCAGAGCAGCCAGACGTCCACGTACTCGTCCCGGTAGAGGGACGCGTAATGGCGCCGGTCGCGGGAGAACGCCACGTGCTGCCGCCACACGCCGGGGCGCCCCGCCAGCTCGTCGACCAGCGCGCGCAGCTCGCGCTTGTCCAGCGGACGGTCGGGCAGCCCCTCGAAACCGGAAGTGCGGGGCAGGACCTCAGACGACACGGTGTCGCTCCTCTCCGAACAGCAGACGGTGGGCGAGCAGGGGGGTCCCGGTCCTCCAGGACGGCGAACAGTGGGCTGGAGCGTTCCGGCGGGGTCGACCTCGCTAGGTGGCTCACCGGCCGGATGGAGTTTCCAGCCGTCGAGGTAAGGGGGAACGGCGCGGCGGTGGAGTGCCTCGGCCAGTGGCGCGCTCCACGCGGGCCGGTGCACGTCGATGTGCGTTTCGTCACGCGCCCGCACGCTGGCCGACTCCTTCCGGAGAGTGCACTGAACCGTATCAGTTAACCGTTTCAGTGAACCGGTTCAGGTGACAGGGCGTCAAGATGCCTCGCAGGTTTCGTCGGTGCGGGCCTCTAGGGTTGGGGGGTGCCAGACAGGCGCAAGCGCGCGACCATCCGCGAAGTGGCGCAGGCGACGGGATTGTCGCCCGCGGCCGTGTCCTACGCGCTGCGCGGCATCCAGACCTCCGAGGAGACGCAGGAGCGGGTCCGCGCCGCGGCCGAGGAGCTCGGCTACGAGGCACACCCGATCGCACGCGCCCTGGCCAGCGGCCGGAGCGGGCAGGTCGGCCTCCTGTGCGGCTCCCTGGAGGACTACTGGCAGCAGTCCCTCGCGGTCGGCATCGGCCGGGCCCTGCTCGCCCGCGACCGGTACGCCCTGATCGTGGACGCCGGCGGCGACCCCGAGCGGGAGCTGGCCCTCGCCCGGCGGCTGCGCGACCAGCGCGTCGACGGCCTGATCGTCCAGCCGCTCGACCCGTCCGCCGCGCTGTGGTCGGAACTGGCCGACACCATCCCGGTCGTGTCCATCGGCGACGCCCTGCACGGCGGGAAGGCGCAGGGCGAGGTCGTGTTCGACAACCGGCGGGGCGTCACGCTCGCGCTGGAACACCTGCGCGACCGCGGCCACCAGCGGCTCACCGTGTTCACCCCCACCCGGGCCAGCACCCCTGACCGCCCCGCCGACGTGCACGTCAACGCCGAGGCCGAACGGCTCGGCCTGCGGGTGGACGTCGTGGTGGCGCCGCAGTCGCCGGCCGAGGCCACCGAGATCGCCATCCGCGTGCTCGGCGGCCCCGGCCGCCCCTCCGCGGTCTTCTGCTTCGCCGACTCCATCGCCTACGGCGTCTACGCGGCCACCCGCGCGCTGGGCCTCGCGGTACCGGGCGACGTCGCCGTCTGCGGCTACGACAACCACCCGATGTCGGCGCTGCTCACCCCGCCGCTCACCACCGTCGACTGGGACATCGAGGGCATCGTGCACGCCGCCGTCCGGCTCATCGTCGACGTCATCGACGGCAAGCCGCGCAAGCGCCGCGTCGTCCGCGAACCGACACTGCGCGCCCGGGACTCGACTCGTATTTGACTCAACCCCGGCCCAAGCGGGCTCGCCTGGCGGCTCGCCCCCTTGACCGTGCTTGGGCGAGCGCGTCATCGCTTCGCGATCATCCCGCCGGGGCTCGCCTCCGGCTTCGCCCCGGCGGGCTGGTAGCGCGCTCGCGTGACGGCTCGGGCGGTTGCAGTCGAGCGAATCTCTACGGGGCCTGTCAGATCTCTGCGGAGCCTGTCAGTGGGCGCGCTGCGGTTCTGAGGTTTGGCTGGCCACTACCGGCTCGTTTGCGATGTGTTGGGCGTCTCTGGGCTGTCTGACGGCCTCTGGATCTATGGCGATCGTCACTCTCTGGTGCGTGGTTTGCAGGGGGCTGAGCGCAGGTGGGGGCGGTGCCGTCGATAACGATTCGGCTGTTCTCCACGGGGGTGCGCTTCTTTCCCGTTATTTCCGGTAGTTATGCTCAACAAGCAATGTTCCGGACATGTCGGGTCTCTGGGTCGACGGTAGCGGTTGGCTACGGTTGGGTAGAAGGCCGAATTCGATCATCGGCGTTGCGGCGCCCAGCGAGGACGTGAATCGTTTGATCACCTTTGAGAGCGTGACCAAGCGCTACCCGGACGGCACCGTCGCGCTCGACGACGTGAGCCTGGAGTGCCCCGCCGGACAGATCACGGTGTTCGTCGGCACGTCCGGCGGAGGCAAGACGACGGCGCTGCGCAGTATCAACCGGATGGTGGAGCCGACCGGCGGCCGCGTCCTCATCGACGGGCGGGACGTCCGTGACCGCAAGCCCGCCGAGCTGCGGCGCGGCATCGGTTACGTCATCCAGCACGCCGGGCTGTTCCCGCACCGGACGATCGAGGACAACATCGCGACCGTCCCCTATCTGCTGCGCTGGAACAAGAAGAAGGCCCGCGACACCGCGCGCGAGCTGATGGAGCGGGTCGGGCTCGAACCGGCGATGGCCAAGCGCTATCCGTTCCAGCTGTCGGGCGGGCAGCAGCAGCGGGTCGGCGTCGCCCGCGCGCTGGCCGCCGATCCGCCGGTCATGCTGATGGACGAGCCGTTCAGCGCCGTCGACCCCGTCGTCCGCGGCGAGCTCCAGGCCGAGTTCCTGCGGCTCCAGGCGGAGCTGCACAAGACGATCGTGTTCGTCACCCACGACATCGACGAGGCCATCAAGCTCGGCGACCGGATCGCGGTGTTCCGCACCGGCGGCCGGCTCGTGCAGGTCGCGAGCCCCGAAGACCTGCTGGCCCATCCCGCCGACGACTTCGTGGCGGGCTTCGTCGGCCAGAACCGCGGCATCCGGAGCCTGTCGTTCGCCGACACCTCCGGCCTCAGCCTGCGCGACGACCTCGTCCACCCGGCGACCGCCACCGGCGCCGACATCGCCGGGCTGGACTGGGTGCTGGTCGTCGACGAGGCCCGGCGCCCGCTGGGGTGGACGCGGGGCGCCGAGGCCGCCGGCCCGCTCGGCGAGGAGGCGCTGGCGCCGGTCGGCGCGACGTTCGAGGTCGGCACCGACTCGGTGCGCGGCGCCCTCGACGCGGCCGTGCTGTCCCCGTCCGGGCTCGCGGTCGGGGTCGACGGGGGCGGTGCCGTCGTCGGCGTCACCGGCGGGGCCGAGCTGCTCGCCGTGCCCACGCACGGGGCGGGCCACCGCCGCCCGGGCGATCCCCGGACGCCCGCGGCGGACGACGCCGGGCCCGTGTCCGGGAACGGGAACGGGGTCTCGGGCTGATGGACATCGACTGGGGCTGGATCGGCGACCACACCGACACCCTCACCGACCACGCGCTCGTCCACCTGCGGCTCGCGCTGCTGCCGGTGCTGTTCGGGCTGCTGATCTCGCTGCCGCTCGGCATCCTGTGCCGCCGCTGGGGCTGGCTCTACCCGCCGCTGCTGACCGCCTCCAACGTGTTCTACGCGATCCCGTCGCTGGCCCTCTTCATGATCTTCATCCAGTACACCGGGCTGGAAGCGGCCACGGTCATGATCCCGCTGACCCTCTACAGCCTGTCGGTCCTCATCCCGAACGTGGTGGACGGCCTGGCCTCGGTCTCCGAGCCCGTCCGGCAGGCGGCCACCGCGATGGGGTTCGGGACGCTGCGGCGCCTGCTGCGGGTCGAGCTGCCCATCGCGGTGCCGATCGTGATCGCCGGGGTGCGGGTCGCCGCGGTCTCCTCCATCAGCCTCGTCGCCGTGGGCCAGCTCATCGGCCAGGGCGGGCTCGGCTACGACATCATCCGCGGCTACCAGCTGCAGTTCCAGACCCAGATCATCGCCGCCTCGGTGCTGATCGTCGCGCTGGCCCTCGTCACCGACGCGATCCTGGTCACCGTCCAGCGGCTGCTCACCCCCTGGGCCCGGGCGCGCGGGAGGGCGTCATGAACGACCTGTGGAACCAGATCGACCTGTCCTGGACGTGGCTGACCGCCTCGTCCCAGTGGCACGGCGAGGACGGCATCCCGCACCGGCTGCTCCAGCACCTCTACTACAGCGGGGTCGCGCTGCTGTTCGCCGCGCTGATCGGCCTCGCGCTCGGCCTGCTCGTCGGGCACACCGGCCGGGGCGGCTTCCTGGCGATCAGCGTGGCCAACATCGCCCGCGCGATCCCCACGTTCGGCCTGGTGCTGTTCATCGTGGTCATCGAGTACAGCATCACCCCGGTGCTGATCGCGCTCGTCGCCCTCGCCGTGCCCCCGATCCTCGTCAACACCTTCGAGGGACTCCGCGGCGTCGATCCCGACGCCAAGGACGCCGCGCGGGGCGTCGGCATGTCGGAGTGGGAGGTGCTGTGGCGGGCGGAGGTGCCGATGGCCCTGCCGCTCATCCTGCTGGGCCTGCGGACGTCCGCGATCCAGGTCGTGGCCACCGCCACCATCGCCGCCTACCCCGGCTTCGGCGGGCTCGGCCGCTACATCATCGACGGCCTCGCACGCAACGACTACCAGCTGGTCGTCGGAGGAACGGTCCTCGTCGTGCTGCTCGCCGTCCTCGTCCAGCTGATCTTCGCGGCGCTGCGCCGCCTCGTCGTGTCGCCGGGCCTGCTGGGCTCGGCCCGTTCGTCCTGAACGGCCCAGAGAAAAAGGAATGACAATGAAGAACATCATCCGTGGAGCGGCCCTCGGCCTCGTGGCGGTCCTGGCGCTGTCGGGCTGCGGCGGAGGGGACGACGGCGGCGACGGCAACCCGCTGTCCGGCGGTGGCGAGAAGGGCACCATCACCGTCGGCGGGGCCAACTTCCCCGAGAGCGGCCTCATCGGCGAGCTGTACGCGCAGGCGCTGGAGGCCAAGGGCCTGAAGGTCCAGCGCAAGTTCAACATCGGCGCCCGCGAGATCTACTACGACCAGGTCGTCAAGGGCGGCATCAGCGTGATGCCCGAGTACAACGGCGCGCTGCTCACCACGTCGGTGGACAAGTCCAGCACCGCGGCCACCACCGAGGAGATCAACGCCGCGCTCAAGGCCAAGCTGCCGCCGAGCGTCGAGATCCTGGACTCGGCCAAGGCGGAGGACAAGGACTCCGTCACCGTCAACCCCCAGACCGCGTCCAAGTACAAGCTGAAGTCGATCGCGGATCTGAAGCCGGTCGCGGGGCAGCTCATCATCGCGGGCCCGTCCGAGTTCAAGACCCGCCAGCAGGGCCTCGTCGGCCTCAAGGCCAAGTACGGGCTGGAGTTCAAGAAGTTCCAGCCGTTCGACGCCGGGGCGCAGGCCACGCTCGTCAAGCTGCTGACCGAGGACAAGGTGCAGGCCGCCGACCTGTTCACCACCGACCCGACCATCCAGCAGAAGAAGCTCGTCGTGCTCGAAGACCCGCAGAACGTCTTCAGCGCCCAGAACGTGACACCGCTCGTCAACAAGACCGCCGTGAACACCGAGGCCCGGACGGCACTGAACGCCGTCTCGGCCAAGCTCACCACCCAGGACCTCCTGGACATGATGAAGCGCGTCGCCATCGACAAGGACGACCAGGAGACGGTCGCCAAGGACTGGCTGAAGAAGTCCGGCCTCGCCTGACGCAAGACGGCCGAGTCCCCGTAGGCGCCCGCCCCGCACGGGCGCCTACGGGGACGGTCACGCGGGTACCGCGGGCACCGCCCCGATCGGGCCGGTGCTCAGTACCAGGTGGTGCACGCGAACTGCTCGATGCCGACGTTGCTCCCGCAGGCCCGCATCCTCCACGCGGGATCCGGCGAGGTGAAGTGGAACTTGGTGGCCTTGTCGTCCCCGTTCGAGGTCCGGAACGGCCCGCACTGGAGCCAGGTGCGGCCGTGGTCGAAGCTCACGTCCATCCAGAGGTACTTCCCCTTGCCCGCCCTGTTCGGAGGGAAGTGTCCCCACACCACCTTCTTGCCGTTCGCGTTGGATTTGCCTTCCTCCAGCTTCACGGCCCCGCCGCCGGGCACCGCCACCTGGCGGACCGTCCGCAGATGAGTCGTGTTCGGGTGGGGCCAGGTCCAGCTGTCGCAGTCCTTGACCGAGGCGGTCGCCGGGGTCGCGGTCGTGGCCGGGGCGGCGGCCACCAGTGGCGCCGCCACGAGCAGGGTGAGGGCCGCGGACCTCACCGTGAACGTCGTCTTCCTGCGGCCCGGGGCGCCCCCGCCGTTCGCGTGGCGCCGGGGCCGGTCGATGGTGGTCCAGGTGGCCATCGGTCTCCTCGCTTTCGTCGCGTTCCGTTCTCCGCCGCTACCCGCGGTGACGGTCACGACTCTGCGGCGCCCGACGGCCCGGGCGCATGAGGCGGCCGGCTCAATCCGTCCCGCCCGGTGCCCGGACGGGACGGCGCGAGATCAGTCCGTGCCGAGACCCGCGTCGCGCGCGCGGGCGACGGCCTGCGCGCGGCAGTCGACCTGGAGCTTGTCGAAGATGTGCCCGATGTGATTGCGGACGGTCTTCTCCGCGACGACCAGCTCCCGCGCGATGCGGTGGTTGTTGTGCCCGCGTGCCACCAGGTCGAGCACCTCGCGCTCGCGGGCGGTGAGCATCGGCAGGACCTGCGGGGCCCCGGCGGGCCCGAGGCCGGAGAGCAGGGCGCCGATGCGCTCGGCGATGTGAGGGCCGAACGCCGCGCCGCCCGTCGCGACCGTGCGGACCGCGTGCAGCACCGTGTCCCGTCCGGCGCCCTTGAGCAGGAAGCCGCGGGCCCCCGCGCGCAGGGCGTGCAGGAGGCTGTCGTCGTCGCACATGGTCAGGATCAGCACCGGCACGCCGGGCGCGCGCTCGGCGAGGGTGCGGGTGGCCTCGATGCCGGAGGCGCCGGGAAGCATGATGTCCATCAGCACGACGTCGGGCCGGTGGAGCTCGACCGCGTCGGGCACCTCGGCGGCGGTGTCGGCCTCGGCGACCACCCGGATGTCGTCGCTGCTGTCGAGCGCGGCGCGCAGGCCGGAGCGGAACAGCGGATGGTCGTCCACGATCAGGACACGGACGGTCGGCTCGGCGTCCACAGAGGTCATACTAAGGGTGACCGGCCGCGACCGTAGGTGACATCCTGGGGATGGAATGCGGTCCGGGACGGCAGGCGACCCTGAGGCACTGGTCCCACGCGCCTGGGGCGGCGGGCGGGCGAGTGTGGAAGACGTCCCTGGCCAGGCTCAGGAAGGACACCGGTATGTCGCTCCTTGTGCCGGACCGAACGGAGAGGGGCCTGCCGAACCGGGAGCTCCTCGCCGCGGCGGCGACCTGCACCGTCGCGCAGGTGGCGCTGGTGGTGTGGGGAGTGGCGCTGCTGCAACGGCACCGGCACGGCGTCGGCCCGCCCGTCCTCCTCGCGGACGACGCCGCGGTGGCGCTGGTCGGGCTGCTCCTGGCCGTCGCCGGGCTGCTGATCGTCGCGCACCGCTCCGGCCGGGCGGTGGGGTGGCTGCTGCTGGCCAGCGGGCCGCTCCTCGTCGTCGCCCGCGTGGCGGCGGTCGCGGTCGCGGCACGTCCTGGATCCGCCGTCACGGCCCTGGCCGTGCTGCTGGTCAGGATCCCCGTGATGACCCTGGTCACCGTGGTGATCGCGATGTTGCCGATGCTGTTCCCCTCCGGCCGGCTGCCCCGGCGCGCCCTGCGCTGGTATGGGGCGGCCGTCGCGGTCTGGGGGGCCCTGCGCGCCTACCTCGACCTCGCCCGCCATCCCGAGCCGTTCGGCGTCCCCAACCCGCTGGTCCCCGGCGCGACCGGCGGGACGGTGCGGGAGCTGTCGGCCGCGCTGGACTTCCCGATCGCGATGACCGGGCCGCTGCTGCTGGCCGTCACGCTTGCGGTGATGGTCCCGCGCTGGCGGCGCGGCGGCGGGCCGCCCTGGTGGCAGACGGTCGCGTTCATCGTCCCGTTCGCCGTCTGGGTGACCGCCCTCACGCTCGACCGCTCGATGACGCTGGAGGGATGGCCGCGGCTGGGGCTGCTCGGCGGCAGCGCGCTGGGCTGGGCGGTGGCCCTCGCCTGCGTCTTCACCCGCGACCGGATCTGGGTGATCGACCGGCCCACACGCCGCCTGCTGACCGCGTTCGTGCTGGTCACCGGGGTCATCCTGGTCTATGGCGCGGTGATCGCGGTGGTCACGGCCGCCCGGTGGGACGGCCGCGGCACCGCGGTCGTGCTGCCGGCCTGCCTGATCTTCGCCGCCGGCGCGGCGCTGCGTCCGACCGCCCGCTGGTGCGCCCGGGCGGTCGACCGCCTCTACTACGGCGAACGCTCCCGCCCCTACCAGCTCGCGCGCGACCTCGCCGAACGCCTCAGCCGGACCGTCCGTCCCCAGGACGCGCCGGCGCTGCTGTGCGCGACCGCCGTCGACGACCTCCGCCTGCCCGGCGCCCGCCTGGTCGTCCCCACGCAGGGAGGGGCCCGCGAACTGGCCGCCGCCGGCCGCCCCGCCGACCCGGCCCGGCACGACGGCGGCAAGGGCCCCGAGGAGGAGTTCGAGCTGGCCTACGACGGCGCGGTCATCGGGCACCTGCGGGTCCGGCCCCGCGACGCCGGTGCCCTGGACGGCCAAGACCGCGAGGTCCTGCGGTTCCTCGCGGACCAGGCCGCCCCCGCCGTGGCGTCCCTGCGCCTGTACGAGGACCTGCGCGCGGGCCGCGAGCAGCTCCTCACCGCCCGGGAGACCGAACGGTGGCGGCTGCGCCGCGACATCCACGACGGCATCGGCCCCGCCCTTTCCGCGCTGCGCCTGCGCATCGACACCGCGCGGGCCGCCGTCCCCGACGGTTCCGGCGCCTCGGCGTCCCTGGGCCAGATCTCCGGCCACGTCGCCGACCTGATCGACGAGGTCCGCCGCATCTCCGCGGGGCTGGTCCCCGGCGCGCTCGCCGACGTCGGCCTCGGCCCCGCCGTCCGCGGCCTGGCCGAACGGCTCGCCGGGACGAGCACGCGGATCGACGTCCGCCTCCGCCCCGACCCGCTGCCGCCCCTGCCCGCCGCCCTCGAAACGGCCGCCTACCGCATCGCCGCCGAGGCCATCACCAACCTCGTCCGCCACGCGCGGGCCCGCCACGCCCTGGTCACGCTGTCCGCGGACGGCTCCGCCGTCAGGGTGGG
The DNA here is from genome assembly GCF_019175365.1 of Actinomadura graeca. Taxonomy (NCBI): domain Bacteria; kingdom Bacillati; phylum Actinomycetota; class Actinomycetes; order Streptosporangiales; family Thermomonosporaceae; genus Actinomadura; species Actinomadura graeca. The sequence goes on from NZ_CP059572.1 coordinate 6,956,678, forward strand.
GGTCCGCGACGACGGCATCGGCATCACCCCGCACCGCCCGTCCACCGGCGTCGGCCTCCAGTCCATGGCCGAACGCGCAGCGGAACTCGGCGGCACCTTCGACATCTCCAGCGGCGCCCGTGGCACCATCGTCCGAGCCCGCCTCCCCTGGACGGCCCCAGACCCGGCCCCGTAAGGAACCGAAGTCGCACCGATCCGGGGGTGGTCGGTGTGCGAATGCTCTGTAGGCGGACTGTTCCGGCCGTTCGGTGAACGGGGCGGGACGTCCGTGGCGGCGGCGTGCCCGGCCTCGCAGCGGGCGGTCCGGCCGGGGCTCTCGCTGACCGGCGGGCCGTGTCGTCGACGATCGGACCTGATGACACACCGTCCTTTTGGGGTGCACCATGCTCGCTCTCGCTCGCGCGGAACCGGCCGTCTCGATGTACTGGCGGCGGGAGTTCCGCGGCACGGCCGACCGGATCCGGCTCGTCCGGGCGTTCGCCGCGCAACTGCTGGTCGACTTCCCGGTCCTGGACGACGTGCTGCTCGTGCTGGACGAGCTGGCCGTCAACGCGATCCGCCACACGCGGTCGGGGCAGGAGGGCGGCCGGTTCACCGTGGACGTGAGCATGGACGTCGCCGGTGTCATCGTCTACGTCGCCGACCAGGGCGGGCCGGGGGAGCCGCGGCTGCGGAGCGTCTTCGACCTCGCCGAAGGGGGGCGCGGGCTGCTGACCGTGGACGCGCTCGCCGCCACCTGGTCGTGGACCGGCGACGCGCGCGGGCGTGTCGTCCGCGCCACGTTCCCCGCGCACCGCGCCGCGCCCCTCTACTAGTCAGGACTCGGAGGGCGGGCGGCCCGTCAGGCGGGTCGTCAGGGCCCGGGCCGTCTCACGGACGGGGGCCGCCAGCGCCGGCCAGGTGTCCGGGGGGCGGTCCTCGCGGCGGAACGTGACCGTGACGGCGGCCGTGGGGTGGCCGGTGTGGTCGAAGGCGCAGGCGGCGATGCTCGCGAAGCCCGCGGTGACGTGGCCGTCCTCGGCCGACCAGCCGCGGCGGGCGTCGTCGGCGAGGACGCGGCGGAGGTCGCGGAGCGTCGCCGGGCCGCGGCCGGTGCGGTCCACGAACGGGCCGGGGAACAGGGCGCGGACCTGCGCCGGGGGCAGGTGCGCCAGCAAGGAGCGGCCGCTCGCGGTGAGCTGGGCGGGCAGGCGGACGCCCACGTCGGTGACGAGGGTGGCGTGCCGGGGCGGCTGCTCCTTCAGCAGGTAGAGGATCTCCGGCCCGTGCAGGACGCCCAGTTGCGCGATCTCTCCGACGCGGTCCACGAGGCGGCGGAGCAGGGGGCGGGCGAGGCGTTCGAGGGGTTCATGGCGCAGGTAGGCGGAGCCGACCTCGAACGCGGCGACGCCGAGGCCCCACCGCCGCTCCTCGGGGAGGTAGGCGACGAAGCCGTCCGCGGCCATCGCGGTCAACAGGTGGTAGGTGCTGGAACGCGGCAGGGCCAGGGAGCGGGCTATCGCGGACGCGGGCAGCGGGCCCGCGGCCCCGGCCAGGAGGCGCAGGACGGCGAGGGCCCGCCGCGCCGCGGGGACCTGGCTCATGCGCCCATTGTCTCGTATGTGAGACAGAGGTCGCCGGACGGCCCTGCCTTCCGCGCCGTCCCGCCGACGATAGTGGGGGTATGGGTTTCGTCATGGGGGGCACAGATGTCCGCGTCGGGCCGGATCCGCTGACGTTCGCGCAGGTCGCAGCGGTCGCGCGGGACGGCGCGCAGATCTCGCTGACCGACGAGGCGCTGAAGCTGATCGCCGCTTCGCGTGCGCATATCGAGGAACTGTCGGCCCGTCCCACACCCGTCTACGGGGTCTCGACCGGGTTCGGGGCACTGGCGACCCGGCACATCCCGCCCGGGTTGCGGGCCCAGCTCCAGCTGAACATCGTCCGGTCGCACGCGGCGGGGTCGGGGCCGGAGGTCGAGCGCGAGGTCGTCCGGGCGCTGATGCTGCTCAGGCTGCGGACGCTCGCCACCGGCCGGACGGGTGTCCAGCCCGTCACCGCACAGACCATGGCCGCGCTGCTCAACGCCGGCATCACGCCCCAGGTGTTCGAGTACGGGAGCCTCGGCTGCTCCGGGGACCTCGCCCCCCTCGCGCACGTCGCGCTGGCGCTGATCGGGGAGGGGTCGGTCAGGGACGCCCGAGGCGCGCTGGTGCCCGCGGCCGACGCGCTGGCCGCGGCCGGGATCGAGCCGGTGACGCTCGGCGCCAAGGAAGGCCTCGCCCTGCTCAACGGGACGGACGGCATGCTCGGCATGCTCGTCCTCGCCATCGGCGACCTGCACCGGCTGCTGACCGCCGCCGACGTCGCGGCGGCCATGACCGTCGAGGCGCTGCTCGGCACCGACCGGGTGTTCGCCGCCGACCTGCAGGAGCTGCGGCCGCATCCGGGGCAGGCCGCGTCCGCGGCGAACCTGCGGGCGCTGCTCGCCGGGTCGCAGATCATGGAGTCGCACCGGGGGCCCGACTGCACCCGCGTCCAGGACGCGTACTCGCTGCGCTGCGCCCCCCAGGTGAACGGCGCCGCGCGGGACACCCTGGTCCACGCCGAGCTGGTCGCCGGACGGGAGCTGGCGTCCGCCGTCGACAACCCCGTCGTCCTGCCGGACGGGCGGGTGGAGTCCAACGGCAACTTCCACGGCGCCCCGGTCGCCTACGTCCTGGACTTCCTGGCGGTCCCGGCGGCCGACGTCGCGTCGATGTCCGAGCGGCGCACCGACCGGATGCTCGACAAGGGCCGCTCGTACGGGCTGCCCGCCTTCCTCGCCGACGACCCCGGCGTCGACTCCGGGCACATGATCGCCCAGTACACGCAGGCGTCGATCGTCTCCGAGCTGAAGCGGCTCGCCGTCCCCGCGAGCGCCGACTCCATCCCCAGCTCGGCCATGCAGGAGGACCACGTGTCCATGGGGTGGAACGCGGCCCGCAAGCTCCGCAGGGCGGTGGACGGGCTGACCCAGGTGGTCGCCATCGAGATCCTCACCGCCGCGCGGGCCCTGGACCTGCGCTTCCCGCTGCGTCCCGGGCCGGCGACCGCCGCGGTCGTCGCGCGGCTGCGGGAGGCCGTCCCGCCGCCCGGGCCGGACCGCCACCTCGCCCCCGAGATCGCCGCCGCCACCGCGCTCGTCCGGGACGGCTCGCTCACCGCCGCCGCCGAGGCCGTCACCGGCCCCCTCTCCTAAGGAGCCCGCAATGTCCGGTCCCCGTCCCGTCCGCGCGCCGCGCGGCACCTCCCTGACCGCCAAGGGCTGGCCGCAGGAGGCCGCCCTGCGCATGATCCAGAACAATCTCGACCCGGAGGTCGCCGAGCACCCCGACGAGCTGGTCGTCTACGGCGGGTCGGGGAAGGCCGCCCGCAGCTGGGACGCCTTCGACGGCATCGTCGGGTCCCTCGCCGACCTGGAGGGCGACGAGACGCTGCTCGTCCAGTCGGGCAAGCCGGTCGGGATCTTCCGGACGCACGAGTGGGCGCCCCGGGTGCTGATCGCCAACTCCAACCTGGTGCCGCAGTGGGCGACCTGGGAGGAGTTCCGCCGCCTCGAATCGCTCGGCCTCACGATGTTCGGGCAGATGACCGCCGGGTCGTGGATCTACATCGGCACGCAGGGCATCCTCCAGGGGACCTACGAGACGTTCGCCGCGGTCGCCGGGAAGCGGTTCGGCGGCTCGCTCGCCGGGACGGTCACGCTGACCGCCGGGCTGGGCGGGATGGGCGGCGCGCAGCCGCTCGCCGTCACGATGAACGGCGGCGTGGCGATCTGCGTCGAGTGCGACCCGTCCCGCATCGAGCGGCGCGTCGCGCACCGGTACTGCGACGTGCGGGCCGGTTCGCTGGACGAGGCGCTCCGGCTCGCCGAGGAGGCCAGGGCGCGGCGGCGGCCCTTGTCGATCGCCGTGCTCGGCAACGCCGCCGCCGTCGTCCCGGAGCTGCTGCGGCGCGGCGCGCCCATCGACGTCGTCACCGACCAGACCAGCGCCCACGACCCGCTGATGTACCTGCCGGAGGACGTCGCGTTCGAGGACATGGCCGCCGAGCGCGACAAGGACCCCGCGGGGTTCACCGCCCGCGCCCGCGCGTCGATGGCCGCGCACGTCGAGGCGATGGTCGGCTTCCAGGACGCGGGCGCCGAGGTGTTCGACTACGGCAATTCCATCCGCGGGGAGGCGCAGGTCGCCGGGTACGCGCGGGCGTTCGACTTCCCCGGGTTCGTGCCCGCCTACATCCGGCCGCTGTTCTGCGAGGGCAAGGGCCCGTTCCGCTGGGCGGCGTTGTCGGGCGACCCGCGGGACATCGCCCGCACCGACCGGGCCGTCCTCGACCTGTTCCCCGACAACGAGCCCCTGACCCGGTGGATCAGGATGGCGGGGGAGCGGGTCCACTTCCAGGGCCTGCCGTCCCGGATCTGCTGGCTCGGCTACGGCGAGCGCGACCGGGCCGGGGAGCTGTTCAACGACCTCGTGGCGCGCGGCGAGATCAGCGCGCCGATCGTGCTCGGCCGCGACCACCTCGACTGCGGCTCGGTCGCCAGCCCCTACCGCGAGACCGAGGGCATGGCGGACGGCTCGGACGCCATCGCCGACTGGCCGCTGCTGAACGCCATGCTCAACACCGCGTCCGGCGCCACGTGGGTGTCCATCCACCACGGCGGCGGCGTCGGCATCGGGCGGTCCGTCCACGCGGGCCAGGTCTGCGTCGCCGACGGGACGCCGCTCGCCGCCGAGAAGCTCCGGCGCGTCCTCACCAACGACCCCGGCACCGGCGTGATGCGGCACGTCGACGCGGGCTACGACCGCGCCGCCGAGGTCGCCGACGAGCGCGGCGTCCGGGTGCCCATGCGCGCCTCCGGCGGGCCGTCGCCCGCCGGCGGGGGGACGGCGTGAGCTTCGAGGAGATGTGGGCGGCGCTGCTGCCCGTCGGGCGGGACGGGGCGACCGGCGGCTACCACCGGTTCGCGTGGACGCCGCCGGAGCTTGAGTGCCGCGCCTGGTTCGCCGACGAGGCGCGCCGCCGCGGCCTGCCCGTCGAGCACGACACCAACGGCAACATGGTCGCCTGGTGGTACCCGGACGGCGGGGGACGCGGCGATGCCGTCCTGACCGGCAGCCACCTGGACTCGGTGCCCGGCGGCGGCGCGTTCGACGGGCCGCTCGGCGTCGTCTCGGCGTTCGCGGCCGTGGACCTGCTGCGCGAGCGGGGCGCGCGGCTCCGCAGGCCCATCGGGATCGCGGCCTTCGCGGAGGAGGAGGGCGCGCGGTTCGGGGTCGCGTGCCTCGGGTCGCGGCTGCTGACCGGGGCGATCGACCCGGTGCGGGCGCGGGCGCTCACCGACGCCGACGGGCGCACCTTCGCCGAGGTCATGCACAACGCCGGGCTCGACCCGCAGGCCATCGGCCCCGACGAGGACCTCCTCGGACGCGTCGGCTGCCACGTCGAGCTCCACGTCGAGCAGGGGCGGGCGCTGCGCGGGCCGGTGGGGGTGGCTAGCGCGATCGTCCCGCACGGCCGGTGGCGGTTCGACTTCCACGGCGAGGGCAACCACGCCGGGACGACCCTGCTCGGCGACCGGCGCGACCCGATGCTGCCGTTCGCCGGGATGGTCCTCGCCGCGCGCGAGGCCGCCCGGCGCAACGGCACCGTCGCGACCGTCGGGAAGGTCAGGGTCGAGCCGGGCGGGGTAAACGCCATCGCCTCGTCCGTCACCGCCTGGCTGGACGCCCGCGGCCCCGCCGACGACGCCGTCCGGCGGACGGTCGCGGAGGTCGACGAGGCCGCGCGGGCCGCCGCCCGCGCCCACCGGGTCGGCGTGGACCTCGCCGAGGAGTCCTACACCGAGATCGTCGACCTCGACCTCGCGCTGCGCGACCGCGTCCGCGACGCCGCCGAGGGCGTCCTGGACGGCGGCGTCCCCGTCCTGCCGACGGGGGCGGGACACGACGCGGGCATCCTGTCGGCCCGCGTGCCGGCCGCGATGCTGTTCGTCCGCAACCCGACCGGCATCTCGCACGCGCCCGCCGAGTCCGCCGAGACCGCCGACTGCCTCGCGGGGGTGGAGGCCCTCACCGGGGTACTTGCCGACCTGGCCTGCGGGTAGATAACCGACTATGCAGTGGCATGCCCAATACGCATGGCTCGGAGACGGCGTCGCCGCGGACGTCCTCATCGAGGCCGACGGCGAACGGATCACCGGCGTCACCCGCGACGTCCCCGCCCCCCGGGACGCGCCCCGCCTGCCCGGCCTGACCCTGCCGGGACTGGCCGACGCGCACTCCCACGCCTTCCACCGCGCGCTCCGCAGCCGCGTCCAGGCCCGGCGCGGCACCTTCTGGACGTGGCGCGACCAGATGTACGAGGTCGCCGACCGCCTCGACCCCGGCTCCTACCGCGCCCTGGCGCGGGCCGTCTTCGCGGAGATGGCCCTCGCCGGGATCAGCTGCGTCGGCGAGTTCCACTACCTGCACCACCGGCCGGGCGGCGCGCCCTACGACGATCCCAACGCGATGGGCGAGGCCCTGATCGCCGCCGCCGCCGACGCGGGCATCCGGATCACCCTCCTCGACGCCTGCTACCTCACCGGCGGCATCGGGCGGCCGCTCCAGGGACCCCAGCTCCGCTTCGGCGACGGCACCGCGGGCAACTGGGCGCGCCGCGTCGACAGCCTCCACGAGCACACCGGCAAGGAACGCCGCCTGCACGCCCGCGTCGGCGCCGCGGTCCACTCCGTCCGCGCGGTGCCCCGCGAGCAGCTGGGCGCCGTCGCGTCCTGGGCGCGGGAGCACCGGGCGCCGCTGCACGTCCACCTGTCGGAGCAGCCCGCCGAGAACCGCGCGTGCCAGGACGCCTACGGCATGACGCCCACCCGCCTCCTCGCCGAGGCCGGGGCCCTGGGCGCCCTGTCCACCGCCGTCCACGCCACCCACCTCACCGAGGAGGACATCGGGCTCCTCGGCGCCACCATGACCGGCGTGTGCATGTGCCCCACCACCGAACGCGACCTCGCCGACGGCATCGGCCCCGCCCGCGACCTCGCCGACGCGGGCTCCCCGATCTGCCTCGGCTCCGACCAGCACGCCGTCCTCGACCTGTTCGAGGAGGCCCGTGCCGTGGAGCTGGACGAGCGGCTCCGCACCCGCGCACGCGGCCACTGGACGGCCGGGGAGCTGCTCACCGCCGCCACGTCCGCCGGCCACTCCGCCCTCGGCTGGCCCGAGGCGGGACGGCTGGAGCCCGGCGCCTACGCCGACCTCGTCACCGTGGACCTCGGCTCGGTCCGCACCGCCGGCGCCGGAGCCGCGCACGCCGCCGAGGCCGCCGTCTTCGCCGCGACCGCCGCCGACGTCCGGCACGTGGTCGTCTCCGGCCGCCAGATCGTCCACGACGGCCGCCACCTGCTGGTCGACGATGTCGCGGACGCGCTGGCGGAAGCCGTCACCGCCGTGACGGACGCGTGAGACCCTGCCCACGTGAGCATCACCGTCACGAACATCGGGGAACTGGTCACCAACGAGCCCGGGACCGGGGAGGGCCCGCTCGGCGTCCTCCGCGACGCCGCCGTCGTGATCGACGGCGGGACGGTCGCCTGGACGGGCCCGGCCTCCCGGGCCCCCGCCGCCGACACCTCGTTCGACGCCGCCGGACGCGCCGTCCTCCCCGGCTTCGTCGACTCCCACGCCCACCTCGTCTTCGCCGGGGAACGCGCCGAGGAGTTCGCCGCCCGCATGAGCGGCCGCCCCTACGGCGCGGGCGGCATCCGCACGACGGTCGCCCGCACCCGCGCCGCGTCCGACGACCGCCTGCGCGCCAACCTGCGCCGCCTCGTCGACGAGATGGCCCGGCAGGGGACGACGACCGTCGAGTGCAAGTCCGGCTACGGCCTCACCGTCGAGCAGGAGGAACGCGCCGTCCGCATCGCCGCGGAGGTCGCCGACGAGGTCACCTACCTCGGCGCGCACGTCGTCCCGCCCGAGTACGGCGACGACACCGACGCCTACGTCGACCTGGTCACCACCGGCATGCTCTCCGCCTGCGCCCCCCACGCCCGCTGGGTGGACGTCTTCTGCGAGGAGGGCGCCTTCGACGCCGGCCAGGCCCGCGCCGTGCTCCAGGCAGGGGTGAAGGCGGGCCTGGCCCCCCGCGTCCACGCCAACCAGCTCACCCAGGGCCCGGGCGTCCGCCTCGCCGTGGAGCTGGACGCCGCGTCCGCCGACCACTGCACGTTCCTCGGCGACGCCGACGTCGACGCCCTCGCGTCCTCCCGCACCGTCGCGACGCTGCTGCCCGGCGTCGAGTTCTCCACCCGCCAGCCCTACCCGGACGCGCGCCGCCTCCTGGACGCGGGTGCCACCGTCGCCCTCGCCACCGACTGCAACCCCGGCTCCTGCTTCAGCTCCAGCATGGCCTTCTGCATCGCCGTGGCCGTCCGCGACATGCGCATGACCCCGGCCGAGGCCGTCTGGTCCGCCACCGCAGGCGGTGCCCACGCGCTACGCCGTACCGACGTGGGCCGCCTAGGGCCCGGCGCGCGCGCGGACGTTCTGCTACTGGACGCCCCGTCGCACATCCATCTCGCCTACCGCCCCGGCGTCCCCCAGGTCGCCGCCGTGTGGAAGGGCGGACGTCAGGTGGCGCCGAGGTAGCGGCGGTTGACCCGGATCAGCGGCTTCTCCCCGCGGGCGACGTAGTCCGCGGACAGGACCTCGGCGACGAAGAGCGTGTGATCGCCGGCGTCGACGGCCTGGCGTGTCTCGCATTCGAGGGCGGCCAGGCCGGAGCCGGGGATGAGCGCGCCGGTCAGGGGGCCGCGGTGGTGGGGCTCGCCCGCGAGGAGCAGGCGGGCGCTCGGGCGGCCCTCGGCGGCGAAGCGTCCCGCGAGGGCGCGCTGGCCCGCGGCGAGGACGGTCGCGGCCCACCGCTCGCGGCGCCGCAGGACCTCGGCCAGGTAGGACGACGAGCCCACGCCCGCCAGGACCATCGGCGGCTCCAGGGACACCGACGTGAACGAGGTCACGGTCGTGCCGAGGTCGTCGCGGCCGTCCCGGACCGTCAGCACGGCCACGCCGGTGGCGAAGGACGCGACGGCCTCGACGAAGCCGGTGGTCAGCGGATCTCCCAGGAGCCGGGGAGGGTGAGGGGACCTGCGGCGGGCAGGCCCAGCCGGGCGGCGAGCCCGCCGAGGGAGCCCCAGCCGTCGAAGCGGGCGGCCGCGGCCGCGCGGTCCTCGCTGGACTCCGGCGGGCGCAGCCGCTCCAGCGGCGAGGTGTGCGGGTAGGTGCGCACCGGCGCGTCGGCGGCGAGCCCGGACCGCTTGCGCGCCAGGTCGAGGGCCAGGTCGAGGCCGCCCAGCTCGTCCACCAGGCCGCCGTCCTTGGCGTCGGCGCCCGTCCAGACCCGGCCCCGGGCAAGCTCGTGGACACGGTCGCGGGACAGCTCGCGGCCCTCGGCGACCTTGGTGGTGAAGTCGTCGTAGATCCGGTCGAGGGAGGCGTTGACGCGCTCCCACTCGGAGTCGCTGAAGTCCTTGGTGGCGCTGAACATGCGGGCGTGCTCGCCGTCGGCGACGGTGCCGAGGCCGATGCCGACGCGCTCCAGCAGGCCGTTCACCACGGCCTTGCCGACCACGACGCCGATCGAGCCGGTGATCGTGCCGGGCTGCGCGACGATCGTGTCCGCCGCCATCGCCACGTAGTAGCCGCCGGACGCGGCGACGTCGCCCATCGAGACGATCACGGGCTTGCCGGCGCGGCGGGCCAGCACGACCTCGCGCCAGATCGCGTCGGAGGCCACGGCGGAGCCGCCGGGGCTGTTCACCCGGAAGACGATCGCCTTGACCCGGTCGTCCTTCGTGGCGGCCCGGAACGCGGCGCCGACGGTGTCCGAGCCCATCGCGGGACCGGAGTTCGGCAGCGGGCCGCCGCGCCCGCTGCGGCCGAGGCGGATCGGGCCGTGCCCGTTGATCAGGGCGACGAAGTCCTGCCGCCCCGGCTGCGGGAGGCGCCGGGCGAGGCCGTGCGTGCGGTTGTAGCGGGCCACGTAGCGCAGCTGGGCGGTCTCGCCGAACCGCTCGCGCAGGTCGGCGTACACCTCGTCGCGGTAGCCGAGCCGGTCGACCAGGCCCTCTTCCAGGGCCTCGTCCGCGAGCAGCGGGCCGCGGTCGGTGAGCTCGCGGACCTTCTCGGCGGTCAGCCCGCGGGCGGCGGCGATGCCCTCGGTGATCTGCTCGCCGATGGACGTCACGAGCCGCTGGGACGACTCCTCGTGCTCGGGCGTGTACGTCCGCTCCATGAACGTGTTCGCCATGGTCTTGTACTCGTACCGCTTGGCGAAGCGCGGCCGGACCCCCGCCTTCTCCAGCGCGCCCGCGAAGAAGGGCTCCTCAAGCGCCACGCCGGTGAGGCCGACCTCGCCGGTGGGCTGGAGGTAGATCGTGTCGAAGGCGGTGGCCAGGTAGAACGGGACGGTGCCCCGGCCGCCCTCGCCGAACGTCTCCGCCCAGGCGACGGCGAGCTTGCCCGCCTCGCGGAACGCCTGGACGGCCTCCCGCAGCTCCTGCGCGAGCGCCAGCCCGGCCCCGCCGGTCACCTTCACGACCAGGGCCCGGACACGGCTGTCGGAGCGGGCGCGGCGCAGCCCGTCCAGGACGTCCCGCAGGTTGGTGCGGCGCATGGACATGATCGCCGAGATCGGGTCCGCGGGCGCGGTCTCCACGATGCCCTCGGTGAGGTCCAGCTCCAGGATCAGCGGGGCCGTCCGCCGGTCCCGGGCCTGCTTGATGACGTTGACGACCGTGCCGGGATCCACCATGACCCCACCTTATGCGCTGCCGCGGGGCCCCTCGGCGCGCGAAGGCGCGGTTCGGGAGGACACGCAGCCGACGCCGGCGCGCCCGGCCGATCCCGTGCGCCGCCGCCCAGCGCACCGGTCTCAGCCGGCGCGGCGGAGTGTTCCCCTGGTGGTCCCCACGCCGGGCGAGGTGTACTCCAGCGTGCCGGACACCAGTTTCAGCGTCACGGTGCCGCCGATGCAGAACCCGGCCGTCCCGTCGCTGGTCCGCGGGGTCTCCTGGAACACCACCGTCGAACCGGACACGCTGGTGACGGCGAGGGTGTCCTCGCAGCCCCAGGTGGCGTACTCGGAGGTGCCGCCCCCGGTGCCGCCCTCCAGCCGCAATGTCGCGGTCGTGGACGAGTCGCCCGTGGTGATCCCGCCGGTCTGCGTCAGCGTCCCCTTCCAGGTCCCGCCGAACTCGGCGGGCACGACGGCGGCCGTGCCGGACGGGCGCGTCGCGGACGGGCCGGGAGTGGCGGACTTCTGGCCGGAGACGTCGGAGGCCGTGGCGGCTGATGAGCGCCCGGCCTGCGGTGGCTTCTCGCCCTCCCTCGTCAGGGCGTACGCCGCCGCGCCCGCCATCACGAGCGCGGCGAGGGGGACGGCGACGGCCACGGCGAGCCGCCCGCGGCGACGGCCGGCGGCTGGGACGACGGTGGGGTCGGCGGTCGGGGCGGCGGTCTGGGAGAGCGGGACCGGCGGAAGCGTCGGCGCGGCCTGTCCCGGCGACGGGACCGGCGGCGGGAAGGACGGCGGAACCGGTGACGGGACCGGCGCGCCCGAGGGACCCGGGACGGTCGGCGGCCCGGCGGAAGGGTCCACGAGCCGCACCATCAGCTCGCGGGCTGCGGGACGCCCGGCGGGGTCCTTGGCGAGGCACTCGGCGAGCAGCGGCAGCAGGGACGGCGGCACCCCGCCCAGGTCGGGCGCGCCGTTGGCGATGCGGTGCATGGTGGCCGCGACGCTGGTGGTGGGCCCGAATGGCGGGTGGCCGGTGGCCGCGAAGACCATGGTGCCCGCCCAGGCGAACACGTCGGAGCGGTCCGTCGGCGGGTGCCCGTCCAGCCATTCGGGGGCGAAGTAGGCGGGCGTGCCGACGAGCTGGGTGTGGGTCTCGGCGTCGATGGCCCGCGCGATGCCGAAGTCGACGACCCGGGGGCCGTCCGGGCCGAGCAGGACGTTGGCGGGCTTGAGGTCGCGGTGCACGATCCCGGCGCCGTGGATGGCGGCGAGCGCGCTCGCGGTGTTGACCGCCAGCCGTTCCAGCTCGCCGCCGCGCAAAGGGCCGTGCTCCTGGACGCGCTGCTGGAGGGACGGCCCGTCGATGAACTCGCTGACCACGTAGGGCAGCTCGCCGTCCGCCGAGGAGTCGAGGACGGCCGCGGTGCAGAACGCGGCGACCTGCTGGGCCGCGCGCATCTCCCGCGCGAAGCGCGCGCGGGCGGCGGAGTCGGTGGTCTTCAGCATCTTGACCGCGACGCGTTCCCCCGACGGCCCCTCACCGAGGTACACCACGCCCTGGCCGCCCTCGCCGAGCCGGCCCGTCAGCCGGTAATCGCCGGCGGAGCGGGGATCGTCGCGGTCCAGGGGCAGGACGGGCATCGCAGGCTCCTCGGGGCCGTCGCACTCGGACAGGGTCCCGGTCGCACTCGGACAGGGTCCACCGGTGTCGCCCCCCAACGACGCCTCCACCGTACTGGGATCGGCCGGCGGATATCGTCGGCCCCATGGGAGACGGCGACGGCTGGGCCGGATGCGGGCAGGGCCACACCCACTGGGGCCGGTTCGGCGCCGCCGGGCTGCTGGCCTACCACCGCGACGCGGGCGGGCAGCTCTGGGTGCTGCTCCAGCAGCGCGCCTGGTGGGGCCTCGGCGGTGGCACGTGGGGCATGTTCGGGGGCGCGCTGCACAGCCATGAGGACGCCGTGACCGGCGCCCTCCGCGAAACCTCCGAGGAGTGCACGCTCGATCCCGGGGACGTGGACGTGCAGGGCACCAGCGTCGAGGACCACGGCGGCTGGTCGTTCACGTCCGTGACAGGGGCGCTCCCCGAGCGCGTCGAGGTGAGGCCCGCGTCGCGGGAGACGCGCAAGGCCGAGTGGGTGCGCGCCGAGGAGGTCGAGGACCGCAAGCTGTTCGCACCGTTCGCCCGCTCCTGGCCGCGTCTCCAGGACGCGATGAAGAAACTCGTCCTCGTCGTGGACGCGGCGAACGTCGTCGGCGCGCGCGCGGACGGCTGGTGGAAGGACAGGGCGGGCGCGAACGCCCGTCTGCGTGACGAGCTCGCGACGCTGAACAGGGGCGTGCAGGGGATCCCGGGCGGCCTCGTCTCCTATGACCGGGCGTTCCCGGAGGTCGTCCTGGTCGTCGAGGGCGCGGCGCGGAAGGTCGCCGACGAGCAGGGCGAGGGCGTGCGCGTCGTCGCGGCGCCCGGCAGCGGCGACGACCACATCGTCGGGCTCCTCGGCGATCCCCGCCCGGACACGGTCCACCTGGTCGTGACGGCCGACCGGGAGCTCCGCGCCCGCTGCGAGGGCGAGGGCGCCGCCGTCACCGGCCCCCGCTGGCTCCTCGACCGCCTCCCCTGACCGTCAGGGCGCGGTGACGCGGTGCCCGGCTCCCGCGAGGGTGTCGGTCGCGTCCTTCAGGCGGTGCTCGGGGACAAGCACCAGGTCGGCGTGGTAGGTGGACGCGACGAAGACCGGCACCCCGGCCTCGGCCAAGGGCCCGACGACCGCGGCCAGCATCCCCGGGGTGTCCAGGCCGTGACCGGCGTCGCCGTAGAAGCCGGCCCACCGCTCCGTCTCGGCGAACGGCGATGCGTCCCGGACGACGGTGAGGCCCTCCGGGGCCCGCACCAGCGCGATCCACTCGTCGTCTTCGGGGAACGTCGCGTTCGGCAGGTGCTCCACCATGAACTGTGACGGGACGACGTGCAGGCGCTGGGCGGTCATGCCGTCACCCTAGTCGCCCTGAGGAAGCCCCCTGCGGGTGCTCTGCTTCCCGGCTTCCGGTTCTCCCGCGCTCCGTTTCCGAGGGCTCCGTTTCTGGGGGCTTCGTTTCTGGGGGCTTCGTTTCTGGGGGCTTCGTGCCCGGGAACCCTGTTCCCGGGAGCTTTGTCCCTGGGCACTCTGTGCCTCGGCTGCTTGTCCTTCGGCGCTCGGTACCTCGGGCTTCTGTTCCTCGGGGACGAGCCAGACCGCGCCCAGCGGCGGGACGCGCAGGACGGCGGACGCGGGGAGGCCGTGCCACGGCTCGTCGGTCGTCTCGACGCGCCCGAGGTTGCCGACGCCGCTGCCGCCGTACTCGAAGGCGTCGGTGTTGAGGACCTCGCGCCAGACGCCCGCACGCGGGAGGCCGAGCCGGTAGCCCTCGTGCGGATTCCCCGCGAAGTTGACGACGCACGCCAAAACCGGCGGCTCGCCCGTCTCCGCCGAGCCGTACCGCAGGAAGGACAGCGTGTTCCCGCCCGCGTCGTTGCCGTCGATCCAGCGGAAGCCCTCGTGGTCGCTGTCGCGCGTCCACAGCGCGGGCGCCGCCTGGTAGGCGTGGTTCATCTCGCGGACGAGCTTCTGGAGCCCGAGATGCAGGGCGCCCTCGGCGGCGTTGTCCAGCAGCCACCAGTCGAGCGGGCGCTCCTCGGCCCATTCGGCGCCCTGGCCGAACTCCTGGCCCATGAACAGCAGCTGCTTGCCCGGATGCGACCACATGTAGGCGAGCAGGGCGCGGAGCCCCGCGAACTGCTGCCAGGTGTCGCCCGGCATCTTGCTGAGCAGCGAGCCCTTCCCGTGCACCACCTCGTCGTGCGACAGCGGCAGGACGTAGTTCTCCGAGAACGCGTACACCAGCGAGAACGTGATCTCGTTGTGGTGGAAGTGCCGGAAGACGGGCTCGTGGCTCAGGTACTGGAGCGTGTCGTGCATCCAGCCCATGTTCCACTTGAAACCGAAGCCGAGCCCGCCGAGGTGGGTGGGACGGGAGACCCCGGGCCACGCCGTGGACTCCTCGGCGATCGTCATGACGCCCGGGTTGCGCTTGTAGACCGTCGCGTTCATCTCCTGGAGGAAGGAGATGGCCTCCAGGTTCTCCCGCCCGCCGTAGATGTTCGGCGACCACTCGCCCTCGTTGCGGGAGTAGTCCAGGTACAGCATGGAGGCCACCGCGTCGACGCGCAGCCCGTCGATGTGGAACTCCTCCAGCCAGAACGAGGCGTTGGCGACCAGGAAGTTGCGGACCTCGGCGCGGCCGTAGTCGAAGACGAGCGTGCCCCAGTCGGGGTGCTCGCCGCGCTGGGGGTCGTCGTGCTCATAGAGGGCGGTGCCGTCGAAGCGCGCCAGGGCCCACTCGTCCTTGGGGAAGTGCGCGGGCACCCAGTCGATGATCACGCCGATGCCGGCCCGGTGCAGCTCGTCCACGAGGTGCCGGAAGTCGTCCGGATTCCCGAAGCGCGAGGTCGGCGCGTAATAGGACGTCACCTGGTAGCCCCAGGACGGCCCATAGGGGTGCTCGGCGATGGGAAGCAGTTCCACGTGCGTGAAACCCATGTCCTTCACGTACGCGGTCAGTTCCGTGGCCAGCTCCCGGTAGCCGAGGCCGGATCGCCAGGAGCCGAGGTGCACCTCGTACACGCTCATCGGCTCGCGCAGCCAGTCGTGCTCCTTGCGGCCGTCCATCCACGCGCTGTCGCGCCACTCGTAGGACGGGGTGAACACCCGAGACGCCGTGGCCGGGGGCTGCTCGGTGGCCTGGGCCAGGGGGTCGGCCTTCGTGCGCCACACGCCGTCGGCGCCGAGGATCTCGTACTTGTAGCGCGTGCCGTCGCCGATGCCCGGGACGAACAGCTCCCAGACGCCGGTGGAGCCCAGCGAGCGCATGGGGTGGGCGCGGCCGTCCCAGTGGTTGAAGTCGCCGACGACCCGGACGCCCCGCGCGGTCGGCGCCCACACGGCGAAGCCGACGCCGCCGGCCGGGCCGAACGCGGAGGCGTAGGTGCGGACCCGCGCGCCGAGCGCCCGCCACAGCTCCTCGTGCCGCCCCTCGCTGATCAGGTGCAGGTCGAGCTCGCCGAGCGTCGGGAGGTGGCGGTACGGATCGTCCTGGACGGTCTCGGCGCCGTCCCCGTACGTCACGGCCAGCCGGTAGTCGGGCACCGCGAGCGGCGCGCGGTCCCCGTCGCCGCCCGCGAGCGCGGCGCCCTCGGGCAGCGTGCCCGCGAAGACGCCCTCGTGGACGTGGCGCAGCGGATGCCGGCCGCCGTCCGGCAGCACGACCTCGACCCGCTCGGCGAGCGGCCGCAGCGCGCGCACGGTCACGACGCCGCCGTCGGGATGGGCTCCGAGGATGCCGTGCGGATCGTGGTGGTCGCCTCCGACGAGCCGCTCGATCTCCGCGCGCGTCACCCGTGCCATGACGTGATGGCCTCCTCGTCACCGGTGGCTGGTCCCCCCTAGGAGTGCCCGGAGATCCGCACGTTTCACGCGGGAAGGCGACCTGTTTCCGGGAGATCGCGATTTGTTGCGACCGCACGGGCGCCACGACTCTCGATTGGGGGTCGCGCCGTGCGCGCCGCCCGTGCGGTCACGTCTCCTGCGCCCAGGGGTTACACCGACCCCGCCGCCCTGGCCTCCACTCCTGTGTCACCTCAGCGCCAGAGGTACCTTCCGTACCGGTTCGTCCCAGCCCGGCCCGCCCCCGCTCGCGGACCGGGCCGCGCCCGGTGCCGCACCACGGCTTCACAGGTCCTCGCGTGCCTGTTCCGCGAGGAGCTCGCGCAGCCCGTCCGCGTCGTCGGCGGCGACCGTCATTGCGTATCCCGCCTGGAGTTGGGCGTCGGTCAGGTCGGTGCTGCGGGTGGCGTACCAGCGGCCGGCGTCGCTGCGCCAGACCTGCCAGCCGGGGAAGCCGCTCTCGATGGCCGCCTTCTGATCTTCGAAGTCGCCCATCAAGGTCGTCCTTTCCCCGAGGCGGCTCTTCTGTATACAAAAGTCTTACTCGGTCAAAGAGGTGTCAAGCTGTCCGTAAGCGGACCGTCTCCCTTGAGATAGCGCGAGGAAGGTATGGATGAGAGTGGGAGACGGGTCAGGATCGAACGCCGCGTCGAATCACGGGGGGCCGTACACGGGGGGCCGCGCCGGGAACAGCGCCCGAAACGAAGGGGAGGTGACGCCGGTGCCGGACCGTCCCGCCTACCTGCGCATCGCCGACACGCTGCGAGAGGGGATCCGGGACGGCAGCCTTCCGCAAGGAGCCCGGCTGCCGACCATGGCCGAGCTGTGCGACATCCACGGCGTCTCGGAGATCGTCGTGCGGCAGGCCGTCGCGCTGCTCCGCCAGCAGGGGCTCGTGGAGACCAGGCGCGGTGGTGGCACCGTCGTGCGGGTCGTCCCCCCGGCGCGCCGTGTCGCGATGGACCGCTACCGCGCGGTCACCCGGCCGATGGCCGTTCCCGAGACGACGTTCACCCGGGACCAGCGGATCACCTGGGAGGAGTACCGCCTCGACAAGGAGTTCACCCGCGTGCGCGCCGACGACGACCTGGGCGCGCTGTTCGAGCTGCCCACCGGCACCGAGCTGCTCCGCCGCCGGTTCGTCTTCTACGCCCGCGGCGAGCCGCAGCAGATCTCCGTCAACTTCCTGCCGTGGGACCTCGTCGGCGACACGCCGGTCTCCGACCCCGGCCGCGAGCCGTGGCCCGGCGGGACGCTCGCGCAACTGGCCTATCTCGGCCACCCGCCGACCCGCGTGGAGGAGGCCGTCCGTTCCCGTATGCCGACGCCGGAGGAGGCCGAGGCGCTCCGGATGACCGGCGGCGTCCCCGTCCTCGCCATCACCCGCCGGATGCTGGCGGGCGCGGGCGTCATGGAGGTGTGCCGCGACATCGTCCTGCCCGCGGACCGCGTCGTCCTGGACTACTCGATCGACCTCTGAACGCCCGCCAGGCGTTCCAGGGAGCGGAGCGGGACCGGCAGCCAGGACGGCCGGTTCCGCGCCTCGTAGCGGACCTCGTACACCGCCTTGTCCAGCTCGAACGCCCGCACCAGCGTCTCGTGCGCGGCCGGGTCGGGGCCGCCTGCCGCCGCGTACCCGGCGCAGAACGCCTCCCGGTTCCGCTCCGCCCACGCCCGCGCCCGCCGCTCCAGCGCGTCCGCAGCGCCGGAGGGCACGGCGTCGTCCCCGGCCAGCGGGAACCGCGCCGCGTACTCGAAGGAGCGCAGCATCCCGGCGACGTCGCGGAGCGGATGCGCGGGCGCCCGGCGCTCGGCCGGGGTCCGCGCGGGCTCGCCCTCGAAGTCCAGCAGCACCCAGCCGGACTCGGTCCGCATGACCTGCCCGAGGTGGTAGTCGCCGTGGACGCGCTGCACCCGCAGCGCCTCCGTGCCCGCCGCGAGACGGTCGAACGCCGCGCGGATCGCCGGGGCGTGCGGGCGCAGCTCGGGGACGGCGGCGCCGGCCAGGTCCAGCTGCTCGGCCATCCCGCGGGCCATCGCGCGCACCTCGTCCGCCGCCGCCCGCGTCACCCCGAACGCCGCCGCGAGGTCGCGGTGGACCTCGGCGGTGGCGGCGCCGAGCCGCCCGGCCTCGGCGGCGAAGTCGCCCCCGGCGGCCGCCGCCTGGAGCGGCTCGGGCTGGGCGTACCAGTCGCGGACGCTGGTGAGCGCGAGCCGCCAGCCGTCCGTGCCCGTGCTCAGGAACTCCGAGAGCAGCCCGAGCGTGACCGGCTCGCCGCCCGCGGCGTCCGGCTCCAGCTCGATCCAGCCGTGCACGGCCGGGACATGCGTGCAGCCCTCGCGCGACAACGCGAGGTTGACCTCCAGGTCCGGGTTCACGCCGGGGGACAGGCGGCGGAACAGCTTGCAGATGTAGGTCCCGCCGAAGACCAGCGAGGTGTTGCTCTGCTCGGCCATGACGGGCGCGCCCTCAAGGTCCGCCCGGATGTCGGCGCCCGGCGCATGCCGGAACCGCAGCGGGCCGACGGACGTCTCCCGGGCCATGTGCTCCAGCAGGATCCGGGTCAGGTCCGGGTCGTGCGCCGCGTCGTAGAGGTGCCCGGGAGAGTCACCGGCGAGGTGCCCGATCTCGTGCGGGCGCAGCCGGTCGGGGAGGTGGTGGCGGGTGCCGAGGAGGAGCTGGTAGTGGTCGGTGGTGGTGTTCTGGTGGACGTCGAGGACGAGGTGGTGGAGGGCGGGGTCGCCGGTGAGCAGCTGGGTGGTGGTGCCGATGGTGAGGTGGTCGATGGGGCCGTCCTTGCCGCCGAACCACCGCTGCCGGGGCAGCCATCCCGCCAGGAGCCGCTCCAGGGACGGGTCGGCCGGCCGCATGGCTACACCGTCCCCGCGCCAGGCGCCGCCGGGTCCTGCTCCTCGGGCGGTGGCGGGAGCAGGAACCAGTAGAACCCGTGGCCCGGCAACGTCAGCAGGTAGGGCAGTTCCCCGATGGCCGGGAACTGCACGCCGCCCATGCACTCGATCGGAGTGGAGCCCCGGAATCGCCGCAGGTCCAGTTCCACCGGCTGCGGGAAACGCGACAGGTTGTTCACGCAGAGGATCGTGTCGACCCCGCCCCACTGGTTGGCGTCCCCGTTGTGGATCTCGCGGGTGAAGGCGAGGACGGAGGGGTTGGAGGCCGATAGCTCGACGTAGGATCCGACGCCGAAGACGGGGTGGCGCTGGCGGATTTCGATCATTTTGCGGGTCCAGTGGAGCAGGGAGCCGGGGTTGTGGGCTTGTGCTTCGACGTTGACGGCCTGGTAGCCGTAGATGGGGTCCATGATGACGGGCAGGTAGAGGCGGGCGGGGTCGCAGCGGGAGAAGCCGGCGTTGCGGTCGGGGGTCCATTGCATGGGGGTGCGGACGGCGTCGCGGTCGCCGAGCCAGATGTTGTCGCCCATGCCGATTTCGTCGCCGTAGTACAGCACGGGGGAGCCGGGCAGGGACAGCAGCAGGGCGGTGAACAGTTCGAGCTGGTTGCGGTCGTTGTCCAGGAGGGGGGCCAGGCGGCGGCGGATGCCGATGTTGGCCTTCATGCGGGGGTCTTTGGCGTATTCGGTGTACATGTAGTCGCGTTCTTCGTCGGTGACCATCTCCAGGGTGAGTTCGTCGTGGTTGCGCAGGAAGATGCCCCATTGGCAGGAGTCGGGGATCTTGGGGGTCTGGGCCATGATCTCGGAGATGGGGTAGCGCTGCTCGCGGCGGACGGCCATGAAGATGCGGGGCATGACGGGGAAGTGGAAGGCCATGTGGCATTCGTCGCCGCCGGCGGCGGGGTCGCCGAAGTATTCGACGACGTCGGCGGGCCATTGGTTGGCTTCGGCGAGCAGGACGCGGTCGGGGTAGAGGCGGTCGACTTCGGCGCGGACGCGTTTGAGGTAGGCGTGGGTTTCGGGGAGGTTTTCGCAGGTGGTGCCTTCGCGGGCGTACAGGTAGGGGACGGCGTCCAGGCGGAAGCCGTCGATGCCCAGGTCGAGCCAGAAGCGCAGGACCTCCAGCATGGCGTCCTGGACGGCGGGGTTGTCGTAGTTGAGGTCGGGCTGGTGGGAGAAGAAGCGGTGCCAGTAGTACTGGCCGCGGACGGGGTCGTAGGTCCAGTTGGAGGATTCGGTGTCGATGAAGATGATGCGGGCGTCGGGGTAGCGGGTGTCGGTGTCGTCCCACATGTAGAAGTCGCCGAAGGGGCCGTGGGGGTCGGTGCGGGAGGCCTGGAACCAGGGGTGGGCGTCGCTGGTGTGGTTCATGACCAGGTCGGCGATGACGCGGATGCCGCGGGCGTGGGCTTGTTCGATGAGGTCGACGAAGTCGCCGAGTTCGCCGAAGTCGGGCAGGATGCGGGTGTAGTCGGCGATGTCGTAGCCGCCGTCGCGCAGGGGTGATTGGTAGATGGGCAGCAGCCACAGGCAGTCGATGCCCAGCCATTGCAGGTGGTCGAGTTTGCTGATCAGGCCGCGCAGGTCGCCGTAGCCGTCGCCGTTGGAGTCGGCGAATCCCCGCACCGACACCTCATAGAACACCGCCGTCTTGAACCAGTGCGGATCGCGCGGCGTCTCTGGACTGAACGCGTCCGGCACCGGCTCGGCCGGTGTGTGGACCTCCGCGGGAGGCATCTCGGCAGGGGGCTCGCCCGGGTGGACCGGGCCGGGCTCGGGGTCCGGCGTCCCGGGAAAACGTGGCTCGTGGGGTCCGCTCAACTCTCGTTACTCCCCGAACGTGAGGATGTGCGCAGGTTGGTCGTGGGGGTCCAGCCGGATGTAGTTGGAGCGGTGCCAGGTGTAGGTGGCGCCGGTGAGCTGGTCGGTGACGGTGTGGGGGTGGTCGGGGTCGTCGGGGAGGCCGAGGGCGGGGAGGTCGAGGTGGAGGGTGGCTTCGCGGGGGTGGTGGGGGTTGAGGTTGATGACGGTCAGGACGGTGTCGCCGGTGGGGTGGTGTTTGGAGTAGGCCAGGAGTTCTGGTTGGTCGATGGTGTGGAAGTGCAGGTTGCGTAGTTGCTGGAGGGCGGGGTGGGTGTTGCGCAGTGTGTTGAGGCGGGTGATGAGGGGGGCCAGGGTGGTGTGGTGGCGGGCGGCGGCGTCGAAGTCGCGGGGGCGGTACTGGTATTTCTCGGAGTCGCGGTATTCCTCGCTGCCGGGGCGGACGGGGGTGTTCTCGTGGAGTTCGTAGCCGGTGTAGATGCCCCAGGCGGGGGAGAGGGTGGCGGCCAGGATGGCGCGGATGGCGAAGGCGGGGGGTCCGCCGTGCTGGAGGTATTCGCTGAGGATGTCGGGGGTGTTGGTGAAGGTGTTGGGGCGCATGTAGGCGGCGGCGGGGCCGGTGAGCTCGGTGAAGTAGTCGCGTAGTTCCTGGGCGGAGTTCTTCCAGGTGAAGTAGGTGTAGGACTGGTGGAAGCCGATTTTGGCCAGGGTGTGCATCATGGCGGGGCGGGTGAAGGCCTCGGCCAGGAAGAGCACGTGGGGGTGGGTGGCGGCGATGTCGGCCAGCAGGCGTTCCCAGAAGGGGACGGGTTTGGTGTGGGGGTTGTCGACGCGGAAGATGTGCACGCCGTGGCCGATCCAGTGGTGGAGGATGCGGCGGACTTCGGTGTACAGGCCCTCGGGGTCGTTGTCGAAGTTGAGGGGGTAGATGTCCTGGTATTTCTTGGGCGGGTTCTCGGCGTAGGCGATGGTGCCGTCGGCGCGGGTGGTGAACCACTCGGGATGCTCGCTCACCCAGGGATGGTCGGGCGAGCACTGCAATGCCAGGTCGAGCGCGACTTCGAGTCCGTGGTCGTGGGCGTACTCGACGAAGGCGTCGAAGTCGGCGAGGGTGCCCAGGTCGGGGTGGACGGCGTCGTGGCCGCCGTCGGCCGAGCCGATGGCCCAGGGGGAGCCGGGGTCGTAGGGCCCGGCGTCCAGGGTGTTGTTGGGGCCCTTGCGGAACGTCGTCCCGATCGGGTGGATCGGCGGCAGGTACACGACGTCGAAACCCATCTCGGCGATCGCCGGCAACCGCTTCATCGCCGTGCGGAACGTTCCCGACATCGGTCCTCGCCGCCCCATCGGGTCGAAGGACGCGCCTTCGGAACGCGGGAAGAACTCGTACCAGGCGCCGGTCAGGGCGCGCTGCCGGTGCACGGCCAGCGGGAACCACTCGCTCACCGTCAGCAGGTCCCGCAGCGGATGGCGCTCCAGCACGTCCTCGACGTCCGGGTCGCGTGACGCCTCCAGCCGCTCGGCCACCGGGACGGTCTCGTCGGCGAGGCACGCGGCCAGCCGGGTCAGCGTGGCCCGGTCCTTGCTCGGGACGCCCTCCGCGGCGCGGGCGTAGAGCAGGGCCCCTTCGGCGAACATCAGCTCGACGTCCTGGCCGCGCGGCACCTTGATCTCCGCGTCATGCCGCCAGTGCGCCACCGGATCGCCCCACGCCTCCACCCGGAACGACCACGACCCCGGCTCGCCCGGCGTCACCGGCGCCGCCCACCGGTCCAGCCCCTCACCGACCTCCGCCATCCGCGACGGCGGCAGCTCCTCGCCCTCCGGCGTCCGCAGCACCACCGCCGCACCCAGCATCTCGTGCCCCTCACGGAACACCGTCGCGGCGACCTCGATCGTCTCCCCCGACACCGCCTTCGCCGGCCACCGGCCCCCATCCACCACCGGCGACACGTCCAGGATCGGTATCCGACCGAGCCTCGGAATGCCGGTCAATTGGGACGTTCCGGACTCGACCTGCATGTGCCACCCCTACCCGTTCGAGACATCCAAAACGTCACATGCCCGGGATCCGCCGCTTACCGCCCCGTAATTATCGATAACTTTGCGCTGGTGACCTGATACAGGGAGCAATCACCACAAAACGATCATTTGCCTCGATCGGGGGCGGCCCGCGTGGTCTGGGCACGGTCGGGATTCCGTAAACGCCCGGCCGCGGATCGGTCTCCGAGGTGACGGTGGGGTCCCCCCTGTCGCATCCGCCCGACGGGACCGCATAGCGTGGTTGTGCGTGAAGGCAATCCGACGATTCACGGTACGCACCGTCCTGCCCGAGCCGCTGCGGCAGCTTGAGGAGCTGGTCCTCAATCTGCGCTGGTCCTGGCACCACGAGACGCTCGACCTGTTCCGTGCCGTCGACCCGGCGCTGTGGCGGGCCGTCCGCCACGACCCGGTGCGGCTGCTCGGCGAGGTGGCACCGGAACGCCTGGCGGCCCTCGCGGGCGACCGGCGGTTCCTGCGCCGCCTCCAGGACACGGCCGACGACCTGCACGAGTACCTCACCGCCCCGCGCTGGTACCAGACGCGCTCCACACCCCCCGGGGAGGGCGGCGAGTCACCGACGTCCATCGCCTACTTCTCACCCGAATACGGGATCACGGCCGCTCTGCCGCAGTACTCCGGCGGCCTCGGCATCCTCGCCGGCGACCACCTGAAGACGGCGAGCGACCTCGGTGTCCCGATCATCGGGGTGGGACTTCTCTACCGGCACGGCTACTTTTCGCAGTCGCTGTCGCCAGATGGCTGGCAGCTGGAACGCTACCCGCCGCTCGACCCGAACGGGCTGCCGCTCACCCTGCTCCGCGAGCCCGACGGGACGCCCGTGCGGGTCGGCGTCGCCCTGCCGAAGGACCGTGACCTGCGGGCGCAGGTGTGGCTCGCGCGGGTCGGGCGCGTCCCGCAGCTGCTGCTCGACTCCGACGTCGAGGACAACGACCAGGCCGCGCGGGACGTCACCGACCGGCTGTACGGGGGAGGCGGCGACCACCGGCTGCTCCAGGAGATGCTCCTCGGCATCGGCGGTGTCCGGGCGATCCGCGCCTACTGCGACATCACCGGGCATCCGGAGCCGGAGGTGTTCCACACCAACGAGGGCCATGCCGGGTTCCTCGGCCTGGAGCGCATCCGGGAGATGGTGTCCGAGCACGGCCTGACGTTCGACGAGGCCCTGGAGGCCACCCGCGCGGGGACGGTGTTCACCACGCACACCCCCGTCCCGGCGGGCATCGACCGGTTCCCCCGCGAGCTGATCGAGCGGTACTTCGGCGGCCCGGGCGACGACGACGTCCCCGTGGAGCGGGTCCTCGCCCTCGGCGCCGAGGACTACCCGGGCGGCGACCGCACCGTCTTCAACATGGCCGTGATGGGGATGCGGCTGGCCCAGCGGGTCAACGGGGTCAGCGCCCTGCACGGCCAGGTCAGCCGGGAGATGTTCGGCGGCCTGTGGGGCGGCTTCGACACCGCCGAGGTCCCCATCGGATCGATCACCAACGGCGTGCACGCCGGGACGTGGGTGGCGCCGGAGATCCTGGAGCTGGCCGCGCGCGAGGCCCCCTCCGTGCCGGAGTCGGCGAGCGGCTGGGAAAGCGTCCGCAACGTCCGGGGCGGCGAGATCTGGCGGGTGCGGCGGCTGCTGCGCGAGCGGCTCGTCGTGGACGCCCGGCGCCGGCTCCGCGAGTCGTGGCGGCAGCGCGGCGCGAGCGAGGCCGAGACGTCCTGGATCGAGGACGCGCTCGACCCCGACGTGCTGACGATCGGGTTCGCGCGGCGCGTCCCGTCGTACAAGCGGCTGACGCTGATGATGAGCGACAGGCAGCGGCTCCGCTCGATCCTGCTGGACCCCGACCGGCCCGTGCAGATCGTCATCGCGGGCAAGGCGCACCCGGCGGACGAGGGGGGCAAGCGGCTGATCCAGGACATCGTGCGGTTCGCCGGGTCCGAGGACGTCCGGCACCGGATCGTGTTCCTGCCCGACTACGACATGGCGCTCGGGCAGCTCCTCGTCCAGGGCTGCGACGTGTGGATGAACAACCCGCTGCGGCCCCTGGAGGCGTGCGGGACGTCCGGGATGAAGGCCGCGCTGAACGGCGGGCTGAACCTGTCGATCCGCGACGGCTGGTGGGACGAGTGGTACGACGGGCAGAACGGCTGGGCGATCCCGTCCGCCGACGGGCTCGCCACCCCCGAGCGCCGCGACGCGCTGGAGGCCGCCGCGCTGTACGAGCTGATCGAGGACCACGTCGCGGTCACCTTCTACGACCGGGACGCGGCGGGCCTGCCCCGCCGCTGGCTGGAGATGGTCCGGCACACGATCGCCACGCTCGGCCCGAAGGTGCTGGCGTCGCGGATGGTCCGCGACTACGTGGAGCGGTACTACGAGCCCGCCGCGGCGTCCGCCCGCGCCATGTCGGCCGACAAGTACGCGGGGGCGCGGGCGCTGGCGGCGTGGAAACGGCGGGTCGCCGCGGCGTGGCCGCGCGTCGCCGTCGAGCACGTCGAGTCCACGGGGGAGGAGAGCCCGCACGTCGGCGGGTTGCTGACCGTGCGGGTCCTCGTCGACCTCGGCACCCTCGAACCCGGCGACGTGACGGTGGAGGCCGCCTACGGCCGCGTCGACGACTCCGACGCGCTGGTCGACCCGGCCTACCTGGAGCTGCGCGGCGGGGAACCGGCGGAGGACGGCCGGATCCGCTACGCGGGGGAGATCCCGCTGGCGCGCAGCGGCGCGTTCGGGTACAGCGTCCGCGTCGTGCCGAGCCATCCCATGCTGTCCGGGCGCGCGGAGATGGGGCTGGTCGCGCTGCCCGCCGCGCCGCCCGGCATGACGAACGGCGACCTGCGCTAGAGGCCGTCCTCCTCGTCGTCGGGTGGCGGGTCCGGCTGCCGCCACCCGGCGACGAGGACGGGCAGCAGCAGGTGCGTCAGGAACAGCGCGACGACGCCGTCGGCGATGGCGGCCATCGGGATGTGCGCCTCCCGGCCGTCGCCGGTGCCGAGCACGACGGCGGCGACCACGACCAGCACCGCCAGCATGATCCGGTGCGCGACCGTGTGGGCGCGGAGCCGCTCGGCCACCTGCCGCTCGTCCAGCCCCCGCTCCGACAGCGACGTCGTCCCGCGCGTCGCGGCGCCCAGCACGCCGATCACCGGCACCGCGACCACGGCCGACAGGCATAGCAGGGCGATCGTCGCGTACGTCGCGGTGTCGCCCGGCGCGTGGTTCCACGACACCACGCAGGCCGCCCACGGCATCGCCACCGCCGCCAGCCCGGCCACCACCGCGGCCCTGCGCCGCCGCCGCGTCGCGTGCACGGGCCGTCTCACCGGGCGCTTCCCAGCCGGGGGAAGGGCGCCAGCGAGAACACGACCTCGACGGGCACCTCGAAGAACCGCGCCATGCGCAGGGCGAGGTGCAGGCTCGGGCTGTACTCGCCGCGCTCCAGGTACCCGATCGTCTGGTAGTGGACGCCCAGCGCCGCCGCGAGCTCGCGGCGCGAGACGCCCCGCTCGGCCCTCAGCACCGCGATCCGGTTGTAGACGCTCTCCCTCTCCGCGGACACCGGTCCAGTCTTCCGCAGTCGGCGCCCGGACGCGCCGTGTGCCGCGTGACGCGACGCCCGAAGGACCTGCCCACCGGGGGGCCTTTACTCGGGGGACGGGTCGTCCGCGAGGGCCTCGTAGGCGGGGGCGAGCACGTCGGCCAGGTCCCGGCGGCGGACCCGGACCGGCGGGGGAGCGGCGACCCGCAGGACGAAGCCCGGCGGGACGGGCGGTGCGGGCGGCCGCTCGCGCAGCCCCGCCAGCCCGGACGGCGGCGTCCAGAACCCGGCGGCGGTGAGCGGCTCGCCGTCCATCTCGAACGGGTCGGGCCCGGCGCCGGGGCCCGCGTCGCGCCGCAGCGCCGCGAGCAGCCGGTCCCGGCCGCGCCCGTTCCACTCCAGGACGAGGAACGGGTCGTCGTCGAACGCCTCGGCCAGCGCGTACAGCACGGCCGCCGCGTGCTCGCACGGGTCGCCCCAGTCGGCGCAGTCGCACATCAGGTGCAGCTCGGACGCCGACCCCGGGAACAGCGCCAGCCCCAGCTCGGCGAACACCCACTCGATCTCCGGCGGCAGCTCGCCGGTGAGCAGCCGCGCCCGGAACACCGCGCGGGACGACAGCTCCCGCTCGGCGGCCCGCCAGCCCGCGTCGTCGATCGCGTCGATCCCGAGCGCCACGCCGTACGGTTCCGGCGCGTCCCCCCGCACCTTCGCGGTCACCTCGTAAGGCGCGACCCTCAGGTCGGACACGGCGCCCTCGCGCGCGCAAGCGTGGCCGCGGCGGAGCCGTTCCGCGTCGGCGAACGACTCGACGATCCCGAGGAAACGCCGCGACCACCACTGAGTGCCCAGGCCCGCGTCCCTGCCCTCGCCCCCGTCCGGTGCGCCGCGCATCAGCCGCTCACCGCGTCGGGGGACAGGCGCAGGACGTCGCGCAGCTCGGCGACCGACAGCTCGGTCAGCCACTCCTCGCCGGTGCCGACGATCGAGTCGGCCAGGGCCTTCTTGCGCTCGATCATCTCGTCCACCCGCTCCTCCAGCGTCCCGACGCAGATGAACTTGCGGACCTGCACGTCGCGGGTCTGCCCGATGCGGAACGCCCGGTCGGTCGCCTGGTCCTCGACGGCCGGGTTCCACCAGCGGTCGACGTGGACGACGTGGTTGGCGGCCGTCAGCGTCAGCCCCGTGCCGGCGGCCTTGAGCGACAGCAGGAAGACCGCGGGCACCGGGTCGTCCTGGAACCGCTGGACGAGGTCGTCGCGCGCCTGCTTGGAGGTGCCGCCGTGCAGCCACAGCACGGGCCGCTCCAGCCGCGCCGCCAGGTACGGCTGGAGCATCGAGCCGAACTCGGCGTACTGCGTGAACACGAGCGCCTTCTCGCCCTGCTCCAGGACCTCGGCGCAGATCTCCTCCAGCCGCTCCAGCTTCCCCGACCTGCCCGGGAGCCGCGAGCCGTCCTTCAGCAGCTGCGCCGGATGGTTGCAGACCTGCTTGAGCCGGGCCATCGTCGCCAGGACCAGCCCGCGCCGCCGCTTGTCGTCGGCCTCGGCGATCTGGGCGAGCATGTCGTCCACCGTCGCCCGGTACAGCGACGCCTGCTCGGCCGTCAGGTTGCAGTAGACCTTGATCTCCTGCTTGTCGGGCAGGTCCGAGATGATCGACCTGTCGGTCTTGAGGCGGCGCAGGACGAACGGCCGCGTCGCCCGCTTCAACGCCTGCGCGGCCTGCTCGTCCCCGTCCCGCTCGATCGGGACCGCGAACCGCTCCCGGAACGCCGCGCGCGGGCCGAGCAGCCCCGGGTTCGCGAACTCCATGATCGACCACAGCTCGGTCAGGTGGTTCTCCACCGGCGTGCCGGTCAGCGCGATCCGGCTGCGCGCCGGGATGCCCCGCACGGCCCTGGCCTGCCGCGTCCCGCTGTTCTTGAGGGACTGCGCCTCGTCGCAGACCACCCGCTCCCACCCGATGCCCGCCAGCGCCTCGGCGTCGCGCGCCGCCGTCCCGTAGGTGGTCAGCACCAGGTCGGCCGCGGCGACGGCCGCCGCCAGCTCACCGCCGCGGTGCCGCCCCGTCCCGTGGTGGACGTGGACGCGCAGCTTGGGCGTGAAGCGGGCCGCCTCCCGCTGCCAGTTCCCCACCAGCGACATCGGCAGGATCGCGAGGGTCGGGCCGGGCCGCGCGCCGCCCTCCCGTTCGTGGACGAGCAGGGACAGGATCGAGATCGTCTTGCCCAGCCCCATGTCGTCGGCGAGCAGCGCGCCGAGGCCGAGGTCGTTCATGAAGGCCAGCCAGGCGAGGCCGCGCTCCTGGTAGGGGCGCAGCTCGGCGTCCAGCTCGTCGGGGGTCCGCAGCGGCGTCAGGCGCCGCTCGGCCTCACCGGACAGCAGGTCGCCGAGCGTCCCGGCGGCGTCGACGCCGGTGAGCGGGAGCGCGTCGTCGCCGGCGTGCACGATCGCGCGGATCGCCTCCGCGGCGGTCATCCGGCCCCGCCGCGGGTGGCGCAGGAAGTCGAGGGCGGCCTCCAGCTGCCGCTCGTCCAGCTCCACCCAGCGGCCGCGGAGCCGCACGAGCGGCGTCTTCAGCCGCGCCAGCTCCTCCAGCTCGTCCTCGTCGACGGTCTCGTCGCCGATCGCGAGGTCCCAGCGGAACCGCACCATGCCCTTCAGGTCGAAGCCCGAGGGCGCGGCGGCCCCGGCCGCGGACTCCGGGTCGTCCGGGCGGGTGGTGAGCCTCATGCCGAGGCGCGCCTTGCCCGCCCACTGCGGGAGCAGGACCCCGAACCCGGCGGCGGCCAGCATCGGCGCGGCCTGGCGCAGGAACCGGAACGCGCCCGCCGTGTCGAGGACGAGCCCGTCCGGCGCGGGGCCGTCGAGGGCCGGGGCGATGTCGGGGAACAGCCGCAGCGCGCGGCCGAGGCCGGCGAGGAGCGCCTCCCCGGCGCCGGGGATCGAGGCGGCCTCGCCCGCCCACACCAGCGCGGCGGGCACGTAGAGGCTCGGGTCGTCGGTGCCCTGCAACGCGAACTCGACGCGCCACGTGTCGGCGTCGTCGTGCCCGGACCGCCCGGCGGGCTCCGCCGGCGCGAGAGCCGACTCCGGCGCGGGATCGAACTCCGGCGCGCCCGGCTCGGCCAGCCGGAAGCAGACGCGCAGCGGGCCGGACGGGCGGTGCGACGCGGCGGCCCAGGCGTCCAGCTCCGCGATCAGCTCGCCCGGGTCGTCGCCGGGCTCGCGGGCGACCCCGGCGGACGGGCCGGTCAGCGCCTCCACCCACCGCTCGGCGAGCGGCAGCCGGTCGGGGACCGCGCCGCGCCGGAGCGGCAGCAGCGGATGCGGCACCACACCCCGGACCGCGGTGTCGACCATGCCGTGCAGCGCCTCGCGCAGCACCTCGGCGGCGGGACGGCCGCCGTCCGCGGCGCGGCACGCGGCGGGCATCGCCGCGGCGAGCGCCCGGAACCGCGCCGGGTCGGCGGCGACGGGCCGCCAGCGCGCCACGAGGTCGCCGTCCTCGCGCAGCAGCGCGGGCAGCACCTGGCCGCGCCCGGCGAGGTGCACGGCCTCGGCGGCCAGCAGGCACAGGAACCGCAGGTCGGTCCCGGCGACCACGTCGCCGGAGTGCTCGGCGGCCTGGAGCAGCGCCATCGCCGGGAACGGCTCCAGGACGAGCGCGGGCACCCGCCACGCGCGCAGCTCCGGCTCGTCGTCAACCGGCCCGGGGCCGAGCTCGGCGGACGGCAGCGGACGGCCGGCGAGGGTCGGCAGCGACATCGTCAGCTCGACGCGGAACGCGCCCCGCACGAGCGGCTCGTAGGACGTGCCGGAGAAATCCCGGGTCGCGAACGGGTGGACGCCGGGGACGGGCTCGTCCGGGCCGGTGCGTTCGGCCCACAGGCAGAGCGCACCGCCATGCCAGGTGGCGTGACCGACGAGCATGGTCCCCGAAGCTATCAGCCGCCTCGGACGTCCTCTTCCGTCACCGCCGTCGGCTCTGGTTAGGCTCGTGGCGTTCACCGCCGAGATTTCAGGAGGGTCGCCGTGGGCGAGTTCGTACGGGTCGAGGTCGAGGACGGGATCGCGACGATCAGGCTCGACCGCCCGAAGATGAACGCCCTGAACGCCCGGGTGCAGACGGAGCTGATCGAGGCGGCCGCGCAGGTCACCGGGGACGGCGCGGTCGCCGCCGTGGTCCTGTACGGCGGGGAGCGGGTGTTCGCGGCGGGCGCGGACATCAAGGAGATGGCGCCGCTGGGCTACGCGGAGATGTCGGCGGGCCCGTCCCGGCTCCTCCAGGACTTCGCGAAGGCGCTCGCCGCCATCCCCAAGCCCGTCATCGCCGCGATCACCGGGTACGCGCTCGGCGGCGGGCTGGAGCTGGCGCTGACCGCCGACTTCCGGGTCGCGGGGGAGGGCGCGAAGGTCGGGCAGCCGGAGATCCGGCTCGGCGTCATCCCCGGGGCGGGCGGCACGCAGCGGCTGGCGCGGCTCGTCGGCCCCGCGAAGGCCAAGGACCTGGTCTTCTCCGGGCGGCACGTCGCGGCGGACGAGGCCCTCGCGATCGGCCTCGTCGACCGGGTCGTCCCGGACGCCGACGTCTACACGGCGGCGAAGGAGTGGGCGGCGACGTTCGTGGGCGGCCCGGCGGTCGCCCTCCGCGCCGCCAAGCAGGCCATCGACGCGGGCCTGGAGACCGACCTGGACACCGGCCTGGAGATCGAGCGCCTCCAGTTCTCCGCCCTGTTCGCGACCGAGGACCAGGCCAACGGCATGAAGAGCTTCATGGAGCACGGGCCGGGCAAGGCCGAGTTCACCGGCCGGTGAGGGCGCGCTCCTGCGCGTCCAGGACCTCCTCCGCGTGACGCTCGGTCCAGGAACCCAGCGCGGAGAGGGGTCCGAGCAGCCCCCTTCCCGGGGCGGTCAGCTCGTACTCCACACGCGGCGGGGCCTCGGCGTAACGGCGGCGCGTCACCAGGCCGTTCTGTTCGAGGCGCCGCAGCGTGCCGTTCAGGACCTTGTGGCGGATGCCGCCGATCCGGGTCTGGAGCTCGCCCGGACGGAGCGGGCCGTCGCGCAGCGTCCAGAGCACGACGCCCGTCCAGGTGCCCGACAGCACGTCGAGGGCGAGACGGGTCTGGCAGTCCGCGACGAACCCCTCGGCCCGCGTCGCGGTCTGCATCGGCATGGTCTGCATCGGCTCGCCTGACATCGTCCCCCTCCCGATACGCACCGGATGGTGCGGAACGGACCGCCTAGCGTCCCGTCCGACGGTAATCGAACGGGAGGTCGTCATGCGGATCGGAGTCCTGGGAGCGGGCAACATGGCGGACGCGCTCGCGACGCAGTGGGTGCGCGCGGGCCACCAGGTGCGGATCGGGGCGCGCACGCCCGCCAAAGCGGTCGCGCTCGCCGAACGGATCGGCGCAGGGACGGCCGGGGGCGGGCTGCGGGAGGCGGCGCGGTTCGGTGAGGTGGTGCTGCTCGCCGTCTGGTACGAGGGCGTCCCGGACGTGCTGCGCGCGGCGGGTCCGCTCGCGGGCCGGGTGCTGATCGACTGCGTCAACCCGATGGAACCGCCGTTCGAGCGGCTGAAGACGGCGGGCGGCCCCTCGGCGGCGCGCCGCGTCGCGGACGCGACGGGGGCCCGCGTGGTCAAGGCGTTCACCCTGTGCCACGAGAGCGTGTGGCGAATGACGCCGCCGTCCTTCGGAGGCCGCCCGCTCGGCGTCCCGGTGTGCGGCGACGACGCGGGCGCCCTGGACGTCGTCCGCGCGCTCGTGACCGATCTCGGCTGCGTCCCGCTGGACGGCGGGGGCCTGGAGAGGGCCGCGCTGATGGAGGCCGCCGCGGCGTTCATGGTCGGGCTGTGGGTCGCGGGCGAGGACCCGTCCACGATGCTCCCCCCGCCCGAGTACGCGGGCGGCGACCCGCGGCGCACCTCGGAACCGGAGGGATGAACCGCCCCCGCCGTTCTTCGCGGCTTTTTTGGCCATGGCGCCCGCCCGCGCCGGAGGTGCGCCGATAGCATCGGCGGCCATGCGACAGGCGTACCGAACCGCGCTGGTGACCGGGGCGTCCAGCGGTATCGGCGAGAGCTTCGCCCGGCTCCTGGCGGCCCGGGGCACCGACCTCGTGATCGTGGCCCGCCGCGCCGAGCCGCTGGACGGGCTGGCGCGCGAGCTGGTCGAGCGGTACCGCGTCGCGGTCGAGGTGGTGGCGGCCGACCTGACCGACCCGGTGGAGCGGGACGAGGTCGAGCGGCGGCTGCGCGCCGAGCCGGTGGAGCTCCTGGTGAACAACGCCGGGCACGGCGCCTTCGGGGCGTTCGCGGAGCTGCCGCTGGACGACCACCTCGCGCAGATCGACCTCAACGTCACCGCGCTGGTGCGGCTCACCCACGCCGCGCTCCCCGGCATGGTCGCGCGCGGGCGGGGCGGCGTCCTTAACGTCGCGTCCATGTCGGGGTTCGCGCCGTCGCCGGGCAGCGCGACCTACGGCGCGACCAAGGCGTACGTGATCGCCTTCTCCGAGAGCCTGCACGCCGAGGTCGCGGCCAAGGGCGTGCACGTGACCGCGCTGTGCCCCGGCTTCACACGCACGCAGGACGAGGAGCCCGCCGGCCTCATCTGGCTGCGCCGCGACGACGTGGCCAAGGCGGGCCTGGTCGCGGTGACGACGGGACGGGCGCTGTCCGTCCCCGGCGCCCAGTACAAGGCCGCGCTGCCCGCGCTGAAGCTCGTCCCGAGGTCGTTGCTGCGGGCGGCCGTGGTCCGCGTGTGGCGGCTGGCCGCCGACAGCCGGTGACGCGGGCGCTTTTCGCGTCCCCCTACAAACTGGGCCCCGCGTTGCTTGTGAACCGGGTGACTTGACGGGGTCCCCGACCACTGGCGACGATCGAACCTACGCTTGAGTAGGTTGAGTCGGGCCTGCTGGGCGCCCTGATCAGCGTGCCGCGGGCGTGGCGGCACCGCCCGGTAGTCCCTGTCGTCCAGCGAAGGAACGGTATGTCCGTCACCCCCGAAGACAAGATCCAGACCGGCTTCATGCGCGAGCTGGAGCCGGTGGTCGCGAAGGAGCTCGACCGTCATCTGTCAATGGCCAGGGAATGGTTCCCGCACCAGTACGTGCCGTGGGGAGAGGGACGCGACTTCGACGGGCCGCTCGAAGGCGAGGCGTGGTCGCTGGAGCAGTCGAAGCTGAGCCACGAGGCGCGCGAGGCGCTCATCGTCAACCTGCTCACGGAGGACAACCTCCCCGGCTACCACCACGCCATCGCCACCGTCTTCGGCCGTGACGGCGCCTGGGGGACCTGGGTGAACCGGTGGACCGCCGAGGAGAACCGTCACGGCATCGTCATCCGCGACTACCTCACCGTCACCCGGGCCGTCGACCCCATCGCGCTGGAGCGCGCCAGGATGCACCATATGGAGACGGGCTACGAGCCCACCCACGGCGACTCCTTCCTGCACGGCGCCGCCTACGTGGCCTTCCAGGAACTCGCGACCCGCGTCTCGCACCGCAACACCGGCAGGGCGTCCGGCGACCCGATCTGCGAGCAGATGATGACCCGCGTCGCGGCGGACGAGAACCTCCACATGATCTTCTACCGGAACCTGCTCGCCGCGGCGCTGGAACTCGCGCCGAACGAGACCATGCGGGCCATCACCGACGTCGTCAAGTCGTTCGAGATGCCCGGCGCCGGCATCGAGGGGTTCCTGCGCAAGTCCGTCGTGATCGCCAACGCCGGCATCTACGACCTGCGCCTGCACCACGACGACGTGCTGACCCCCGTGCTGCGCAAGTGGGGCGTCTTCGACCTGACCGGCCTGAACGCCGACGGCGAGCGGGCCCGCGAGGACCTCGCCGCCTTCCTGGAGCACCTCGACGCCTCCGCCACCAAGTTCGAGACCCGCCGCGAAGAGCGCCGAGCCCGCCAAGCCGCCCGACGATCCTGACGCCGTCCTGCCCCAGATAAATCGGGAACCTGGGTCTTGGGCCTTGCGTCTTATGGGGCTTGTCACGGGAACGCGGGGGCGTTTCTTGGCGTCAAAGGGGTCATGGGAACGCATCGGCGGCTGGGCGGGTATCGGTTGCTGGACGAGATCGGCCGGGGGAGCACCTGTGTCGTCCATCTCGCCATGGACCCGCGGGGGCGCGAGGTCGCGGTGAAGGAGCTGCTGCCCGAGCTGGCCGGGGAGCCGGAGGCGATCGGGCGGCTGGCACGGGAGATGTCGGCGCAGGCACGGGTCCGGAGTTCCTACGTGGCGCGGCTGCTGGACGGGCGGGTCGCCGCGGAGCGGCCGTATGTGGTCTCGCAGTACGTGCCGGGTTGCCCGCTCGGCGATCTCGTCCCGGCGTACGGCCCGCTGGGCGGGCAGCGGCTGGTCCGGTTCGCCCGGCGGCTGGCGCTCGCCCTCGGGGACGTGCACGACGCGGGGGTCCTGCACCGGGACGTGGCGCCCGGCAACGTGATCGTGCTCGGCGACCGCCCGACGCTGATCGACTTCGGGATCGCGCACGAGCCGGGCACCGAGCAGATCACCAGGCGCGGGATGGTCGTGGGCACCCCCGCGTACCTGGCGCCCGAGCTGATCGAGGGGGAACGTGCCACCCCCGCGTCGGACGTGTTCTCGTGGGCGGCGACCGTCGCCTACGCGGCGACGGGTAGGCCGCCGTTCGGGCGGGGGTCGCTGCACGGGGTGTGCTTCCGGATCCTGCGGGGGCAGGCCGACCTGGAAGGGGTGCCGGAGCCCGTCGCGGGGCTGCTGGGGATGGCGCTGCGGAGGGACCCGTCCCGGCGCCCGACCGCCAGGTGGTTCGCGGGGGCCCTCGCACAGGGTGCCGGAGAGGTCACCGTGGGCGGCGGCGGGAGGGCGGCCTGACATGCCGGTTGGATCCCTCTGGGCTCAGAGCCGAAGGGTAGGGTTTCGTAAACGATGAAGGGGGTTGTCACGTCCGGGGACCGAATCGGCCACTACAGCGTGCTCCAGACCCTGGGGGAAGGGGGCATGGGCGTCGTCTACCTCGGCGCCGACCCCGAGGGGCGCAAGGTGGCCATCAAGGTGCTGCGGCCGCAGGTGGCCGGGGACGCCACGGCGCGGCGCCGCCTGGCGCGCGAGGTCGACTCGATGCGGCGGGTGCACAGCCCGCACGTCGCCGAGATCCTCGACGCCGACGTCACCGCCGACCAGCCCTACATCGTGACCCAGTACGTGCCCGGGCGGACCCTGGAGGAGATCGTCGAGGAGTCCGGCCCGATCTACGGGCAGGCCCTCCAGCGGCTCGGCGTCGGGCTGGCGTCCGCGCTGTCGGCGATCCACGGCGCGGGGATCGTGCACCGCGACATGAAGCCCGGCAACGTGATGCTGGTCGACGGCGAGCCCGTCGTGATCGACTTCGGGATCGCGCAGGGCGCCGACGCGACCCGGCTGACGGCGACCGGCATGGTGATCGGCACCCCCGGCTACCTCGCCCCGGAGATCATCGAGGGCGAGGACGCGGGCCCGCCGTCGGACGTGCACGCCTGGGCCGGCACGCTCGCCTACGCCGCGACCGGGCGGCCGCCGTTCGGCTCGGGCACCTTCGAGTCGATCTTCTACAAGATCATGCAGGGCACGCCCGACCTGGACGGCGTGCCGGACGCGATGCTCCCGGTGCTGCGCTCGGCGATGGCCCGCAACCCGGTCGAGCGTCCGAAGGCGGTCAACCTCGTCCAGCTGACCCGGCGCATCCACCTCGAAGCCACCATCACCGACCAGACGCGGGTCGACCAGCACTACACGCGGCCGGACGCCACGTCCCAGCCGATGGCGCAGCCGGACCACATGCGGCAGTTCTCCATGCCCGCGCCCGGGCCGCCCGCGCCGGAGCCGGCCACGCGGACCGACACCCCGCCGCCGACCCCGATGCCCACGCCGGCGCCCACGCCCGTGCCGGCCCCCGTCCACGCGCAGCCCAAGGACTTCGTCGGCCAGCTGCCCCCGGCGGCGCCGCCGCCCGTCCCGCCGCCCGCGCCGGGGCCCTACGACTCGCAGCAGTACGCGCAGCGCGACTACGGCCAGGGCGCCTACGACGGCGGGGGCCCTGGCGGGTACCCGCCGCCGTACGCCGCGCCCCCGCCCGGCTCGCTCCAGCGCGGGGGCGGGCCCTACGACCAGCGGGTCGAGGACGTCCGGCGGCAGGCCGAGCGGACGCGCGGCGAGCGCGACAAGGACGCCCGCAAGCCCTACGGCTGGTACCGGGTGCTCAGCTTCATCTTGCTGGTGGCGCTGCTCGGATTCGCCAACATCGCGCCGCTGCTCGCGGTCGGGTTCACCGTCGCCGGGGTGCTCGTGCTGCGGATGGCCGACAAGGCGGCCAAGGGCATGGAGGACAAGCGGACGCGCCGGGGGCCCCGCTCGGGCGACGTGGTCGCGGCGGCCTTCAAGACGCCGCTGCACCTGCCGGGCGCGGTGCTGATGACGGGCCTGCTGGCGGGGCTCAGCGCCCTCGCCGGGCTGGTCCTGCTCGGTGTGCTGATCTTCGCCAAGTCCGACATGACCGCCTCGCGGGCCATCGCCTACTCGGCCATGGCCGTGATCGGGCTGCTGTGCCTCGCTCCGGGCAGCGGCGCCCCCCGGCGGCAGATGGCCCGGATGTGGGGCGCGCTGCTCCCGCGCACCGGGGCCGCCCTCGCCGCCGTCCTCATCCTCGGGATCTTCGCCGCGATGCTGGCCGGGCTGTCGCAGAAGCAGCCGCCCGACACCACCCCGCTGGACGGGATGAGCCAGGACCTGGAAGGGCTGCGCAGCGACGTCCGCGACCTCGTGGACGGGCTCCCGGTCATCGGCTCGGGATCCTGACCCCGTACCGGCGCCGCGCGGTCCATGGCGGTGATCCGGCGCCCGGATCCGCCGTCCGTCGATAGGGTGGCGACCGATATGAGCGGTGAGACGAGCCACCAGGAGCACATCGGACCGTACCGTCTGCTGTCCCCGCTGGGCGGCGGCGCGGGGGCCGTCCACCGCGCGGCGGATCCGGACGGACGCGACGTGGCGATCCGGCTGCTCCCGCCCGGCACGGAACCCGACCTCGCGCGGATGCGCGCCGTGCGCAGCCCCTATGTGGTGGACGTGCTGGACGGCGAGCCCGCCGGGCCCGTCCCGTATGTCGTCTCCCGGTTCGTCCCCGGGCGGCCGCTGGACGAGCACGTCGCCGCGGAGGGGCCGGTGGGCGGCGCGGCGCTCCGCCGCATGGCGTTCGGGCTGGCCAAGGCCCTGGCCGCCCTCCACCGGCAAGGTCTCGCGCACGGCGCCCTCGGCCCCGGCACGGTCCTGGTCGTGGACGCCGCCCCCGTCGTCGTCGACTTCGGCCTGACCGGCGGGGACGCGCCGGCCGACGTGGCGGCCTGGGGCGCGGTCGTGGCGTTCGCCGCCGGGGGACCGGACGCGCCCGCCGGTGCCCTGCCCGCGGAGCTGCGGCCTCTCGTGGCCGCCGCCACCGATCCCGATCCGGGCGCCCGCCCGTCCGCGGCGGACCTGGCCGAGGCGGCGTCCGCGCTCGACCTGCCGCCCGTGCCCGGGACCTCGCGCCCGTCCGGCGCGCCCTCCTCCCGGCCCGCGCCCGTGGCTCCCGCGCCCGTGGCGCCGTCCGCCGTCCCGCCGGCCCCGGCCGTCGCCGACGCGTCGGGCACCGCCGCCGTGGCGCGCGGGCTGGCCGTGGCGCGGGGATGGGCGCGGCTGCTCGCCGCGATGGTCGTGGTGATCGCGGTGGGCGTCGCGGTGATGATGCCGATCGCCGGGCTGGCGCTGTCACTGGCCGCCGTCACGCTGCTGCGCGCCGCCGCCGCGACGAGCGTCCGGGGCTGGGCGTGGGCGCTCGGGCGGACGCTGCTGACCGTGCCGTACGCGGCGGCGTTCACCGTCGCGGTGCCGCTGGCGCTCGTCGCGGCGTCGGCGGTCGGCGGCGAGATCGACCCGCTGGGCGCCTGCGCGTTCGGCGCCGGTGCGGGCGCGGCCGTGCTGTGGACGGCGCCCGGCGTCAGCGGCCCGCGGCGCCAGATGGAGCGGATGGCCCTCGCCACGGCGCGGCATCCGCGCGGCATCGCGGCGGCGGGCGTGGTCCTCGGTGTGCTGGCGCTGCTCGCCATCGTCGGCGCCATGTCGCTGACGCCGAGCTTCGCGCCCATGTACGGGCTCCAGAGCTCCCTGGAGAGTTCGATCGACCGGCTGCAGAACGCCGTCGACCGGATGTGAGGGGCGCCGCGCCGGGGGTGTCCCGCCGGCCCGGGACGCGTCCACGCGAGACCCGCGGGACGTGGGTAATGTCTCACCCCTTGGGATCGACCAGGAGGCTACCCATGGGTAACATTGACTGGACGGCCGAAACGGGGACCCGCCGCCGAAACGCGTTCGGGTCTTTGGCAGGCTGTGACAGCGACAACGCGTTTCCCGCGTCGACCCGTCATGGGCGGCGCCCCTCTGTCCGCTCACCCCAGCGGCCAAACGAGTGCAGGGAGGTCGGCCACCGGCCATGAACATCGTCGTCCTGGTGAAGCAGGTTCCCGATACGGAGAGCCCGCGCAAGCTGAAGTCCGATGACAGCACGCTCGACCGCGCCGCCGCGGACGGCGTCATCAACGAGCTCGACGAGTACGCCATCGAGGAGGCACTGCGGATCAAGGAGGCCCACGGCGGCGAGGTGACCGTCCTGACCATGGGCCCCGACAAGGCCGCCGACTCCATCCGCAAGTCCCTCGCCATGGGCGCGGACAAGGCCGTCCACCTCGCCGACGACGCGCTCGCCGGCTCCGACGCGCTCCAGACCTCCTACGCGATCCAGCAGGCGCTCGGCCGCACCGGCTTCGACCTGGTGGTCCTCGGCTCGGAGTCCACCGACGCGCGCACCGGCGTGCTCGCGGCGATGCTCGCCGAGCGGCTCGGCGTCCCGCAGCTGTCGCTGGCCAACAAGGTCGAGATCGACGGGACGTCCGTCACGATCCAGCGGCAGACCGACTACGGCCACGACCGCGTCGAGGCGAGCCTGCCCGCGGTGGTGAGCGTCGTCGAGAAGATCAACGAGCCGCGCTACCCCTCGTTCAAGGGGATCATGGCGGCCAAGAAGAAGCCGGTGGAGACGCTCGCCGCCGCCGACGCCGGCATCGACGCGTCGCAGGTCGGCCTGGCGAACGCCGCCACCGAGGTGGTGGACTTCGCCGAGGCGCCGCCGCGCGCGCAGGGGCAGATCGTCACCGACGAGGGCGACGGCGGCGCGAGGATCGCCGAGTTCCTCGCCTCGAAGAAGTTCGTCTGACGGGGAAGGGAACGGACAACGATGGCTGAGATCCTCGTCCTCGTCGACCATGTCGACGGTGAGGTCAAGAAGGTCACCCTCGAACTGCTGACGCTGGCCGGCCGGCTGGGCGAGGCCGCCGCCGTGTGGGCGGGCCCGGGTTACGAGGGCGCGAAGGACAAGCTCGGCGAGTACGGCGCCGGGAAGGTGTACGTGGCCGCCGACGAGGAGCTGACCTCCTACGTCGTCGCGCCCAAGGCCGCGCTGCTGGCGCAGCTCGTCGCCGAGCGCTCCCCGGCGGCGGTGCTGGTCTCCGCGACCGCCGAGGGCAAGGAGATCGCCGGCCGCCTCGCGGTCAGGACCGGCTCCGGCGTGCTCACCGACGTGGTGGACGTCGCCGGCGGCTTCGTCGCCGAGCACTCGATCTTCGGCGGCGGGATCATCGCGCACGCCCGGGTGCGGACCGGCACGCCGATCATCGCCGTCCGGCCGAACTCCGTGGCGCCCGAGGCGTCCCCGGTGACGCCGGTGGAGGAGCAGGTCTCGGTGACGCTGTCGGACACCGACCGGGCCGCGCGGATCGTGGAGCGGGTCGTCCAGGAGAAGGGCGAGCGCCCGGACCTGACCGAGGCCGCGATCGTCGTGTCCGGCGGGCGCGGCGTGGGCGGCGCCGAGAACTTCGCGATCATCGAGGGCCTGGCCGACTCGCTCGGCGCGGCCGTCGGCGCGTCGCGCGCCGCGACCGATGCCGGCTGGTACCCGCACTCGTTCCAGGTCGGCCAGACCGGCAAGACCGTGTCGCCACAGCTCTACATCGCGGTCGGCATCTCCGGCGCGATCCAGCACCGGGCCGGGATGCAGACGTCGAAGACCATCGTCGCCATCAACAAGGACTCCGAGGCGCCGATCTTCGAGCTCGTCGACTACGGCGTCGTGGGCGATCTGTTCCAGGTCGCGCCGCAGCTGACCGAGGAGATCACCAAGCGCCGGTGACCTGCTCCCGCGCGCCCCGTCCGGCCGATCCCGCCGGACGGGGCGTCCGCGTTCAGGAGCGCGCCGGCGCCGGTCGGCGGACGGCCGACAGCAGCGCGGGCTTGAGCATGTCCCCGACCTCGGCGTACGGGACGACGGTGTCCAGCTCGCCGCACGCCGCGGAGTAGCCCAGCACCGAGCCGTAGAACGCGACCCGCAGGCCGGCCGGCGTGAGCGCCATCGTCACGTCGCCGGACTTGACGAACTTGGACGGGTCGTCCGTCCCGTGCATCTCCACCGGCCCGGGCCCGGGATCCTGTTCGCCGTCGCAGTAGGCGCCGCCCGGCAGATGCGACTTGATCTTCGTGTCGAGAGGGGCGAGGCCCCGGTCGGTCGGGACGCGGAACAGGTCGAGCGGGCGGTAGGACGCGCCGGTCCGCAGATCGACGGTGGCGGCGGGCGAGTGGTCCCAGCCCGTCCCGCGCTCCCCGCGCAGCTCGACCTTGTACCAGACGGAGAGCAGCCGGTCGTTGCGCATGAGGATCGTCGGCGTCACGAGGTCGGTGTAGCCGCCGCGGCCGATCCCGGCGAGACCCTTGCGCGTCTTGGCCCAGCGTTCTTCGAGCGGTGCCCGCAGCGCCTGGTTGATCTTCCTGGTGAGCGCGGGCCGCCCGCCCGAGACCGTCACGACCCGTCCCCGCGCCTGGAAGGTCGTGCCGTTGCCGAGGTCCTGCCGGGGGCCGCTGAGCGCGGCGAGCGCGGTCACGATCGGCTTGGCCTCGGTGCTGCCGTGCGCGACGGCCACATAGGTCGCCGCGCCGCCCGCCGCGACGACGGCCGTGCCGCCCGCGACCGCCGCGGCGCCCTTGGCGCCGAGCGTCCCCAGCACCCCCTTGCCCGCCGCGCCGGCGCCCGCCCCGGCCCCACCGGCGCCGGTTCCCGCCGCGCCCGCCGCCCCGGCGGCGCCCGCGGCCCCGGCGCCGCCCGCCGCGCCGCCCGAGGCGAGGCCGAGGGCGGTGAGCGGGAACAGCATCGACAGCGCGGCCGCCGCGCCCGCGAGGGCCCGCACGCCGCGTCCCTCCCAGTCGGCGCCGTACGCGGCGGACGCGGCGGACTCCAGCTCCGACACGAACGCCGACGCGCCCGCCGGGCGGTCCCACGGGTTCTTCGCCAGCCCGCGCTCGACGAGCGGGCGGAGCGGCCCGGGGACGTCCCCGGCCGGAATCGGCGCCGTCAGGTGGCGGCCCATGAGCCCGGCCCGGTCCTCGGCGGCGTAGGGCCGCCGTCCCGTCACGCACTCGAAGAACACGCACGTCGCCGCGTACACGTCCGTGGCGGGCGAGGCGGGCTCGTCGCGCCACTGCTCGGGCGCCATGTAGACGGGCGTGCCGGACCGCCCCGCCTCGCCCGCGTCCACCGCGATGCCGAAGTCGATGAGCTTGCTCAGCCCGTCGCCCCGCACGATCACGTTGGCCGGCTTGTAGTCGCGGTGGACGATCCCGAGGCCGTGCGCCGCCGCGAGCCCGAGCAGCGACCCCTTCAGCACCGCCAGCGCCGCCTCCGGCTCCAGCGGCCCCCGTTCGGCGAGCACGGCCTTGAGCGGCGCGCCGTCGACCGCCTCCATCACGATGGCGGCGCCCTCCGGTGTCTCCACCAGCCCGTACAGCTGGGCGACGAAGGGGTTGCGCAGGCGCCGGAGCAGGTCCGCCTCGCCGCGGAACCGCGCGCGGAACCCCGCGTCCGACCCCGCCGCGTCCGCGAGGTACTTGATCGCCGCGGGGAGCCCGCTCGCGTCGTGCCGCGCCAGCACGACGCGGCCCTGCGCCCCCTCCCCGAGGACGCGCAGCTCGCTGTATCCCGGGACCCGCCATCCGCCCATGCAACCGCCCTCCGCACGACAATCCCGAGGGCGTTATACCGGATGGCGGGCCGTTATGACCGTGTCAGGCGGCCGCCGGTTCGGGTTCGGCGGCGGCGACGGCGCCCTCGGAGGAGTGCGCGACGACATCGGTGTCCATCCGAAGTGGGACGAATCGGGCGCCGACGGCGATCAGCAGCGCGAGCACGACCACGATGCCGACGCCGACGCGCAGCGACGTGGCGTCCGAGAGGAACCCGACGACCACGGGGCCGAGCAGCAGGCCGCCGTAGCCCATCGCGCCGACCTGGGCGACCGCGGCGGCCGGGCGGTCCGGGTCGGCGGTGCCCGCCAGGGAGATCGTCGTCGGGACGACGGTGCAGACGACCAGGCCGGTCACGAAGAACCCGGCGACGGCGACGGGGGCGGCGGGCGCCAGCACGACGACGGTCATGCCGAGCGCGGTCCCCACCCCGGCGCCGGCCAGCAGCCGCCGGGTGCCGAGCCGCGTCCGGACGCGGTCGCCGACGAGCCGCCCGAGCAGCATCGCCAGCTCGAACGCCGGGTAGCCGAGCGCCGCCACGGCCTGGGTGGCGCCCATCTCCTCGTGGAGCAGCAGCCCGCTCCAGTCGGCGATCGAGCCCTCGGTCATGAACGCGATGAACGCGAGGATCCCGATCAGGTAAACGGCGGCGGGCATGCGGCGCCTGCCGTTCCCCGCGCCGTCCCGGGCGGGGGCGGCGGGGTCGGGCAGGTAGGTGCGGCCGAGCGCGAGCCCCACGGGCAGCGTCAGCGCCGCGGCGGCGAGGACCGTCGCGGTGAAGCCCAGCCCCGCGGCGGCGGTGGCGACGCCGAACAGGCCGCCGCTCATCGCGCCGACGCACCAGCCGGCGTGCAGGCCGCTCATGATCGAACGGCGGTGCGCCCGTTCGACGGCGCTGCCCTGCGCGTTCATCGCGATGTCGGTGACGCCGAACGCCATGCCGAACACCGCGACGGCCGCGAGGAGCACGGCGTAGGTCGGGGCGAGCGCCACCCCGGCGTAGGACACCGCGGTCAGCGGCAGCGCGAGGCGCAGGACGGACCGGCTGCCCGCGCGGGCCATCACGGCCCGCAGCGACTGCATGGCGAAGATCGCGCCGAGCCCCCAGACGAGGACGACGATGCCGATCTCGCCCTCGGTGGTCCCGAACTTGGCGGCCAGCGCGGGCATGCGGGCCACCCACACCCCGGTCAGCAGACCGGCCAGGGCGAAGGTCAGGAACGCCCCCAAGCGGGCACGGAACAGCATGGTTCACCTCTTTCTGGACTCGGCGGGGCGCTGAGCCCCGCTGGGGATTCCGTCGCAGTGGTCGGGGGATCGGGTGACGGGGGTGTTAGGGGGGCGGGTGGGGCGGGCGGGCCGGGAAGCGGCGCAGTGGAGCGCTCCATTCGGGGGTGGACGGTCGGGCGCGCTCGGCGCCCCGTCTCATCGCTCCAGCAGTGCCA
This sequence comes from Actinomadura graeca, assembly GCF_019175365.1. Taxonomy (NCBI): domain Bacteria; kingdom Bacillati; phylum Actinomycetota; class Actinomycetes; order Streptosporangiales; family Thermomonosporaceae; genus Actinomadura; species Actinomadura graeca. The sequence continues at coordinate 7,000,895 of NZ_CP059572.1, forward strand.
GCAGGCGCAGCCTGAGCGCTTCGAGCTGGTCACCGTCGTACAACTCGGGTGCGCGGCTCATCACTTCCCAGAGGCCCTCGGCCGCCAGCCGGACGACCGTCGCGGCCCCCGGGTCCGGGTCGCCGCCCGGGTCGCGGCCGTGCCAGCGGCGCATCGCCTCGTTCAGCGGCTCGGCCTGCTCCGGATCCGTGGCGGCGGCGCCGATCGCCGACCACCGGCGGTGGGTGCGCGCCTGGCCGGCGAGGATCTCGAAGGTGGCCTCGACGTAGGCGCGGGTGTAGGAGCCGGGGGTGCCGTCGTCGTAGGAGGCGATCAGGTCGTCGAACTCCTCGATGACCCGCGCCACCATGGCCTTGACGAGCGCTTCCTTGGTGGGGAAGTGGTAGAGCAGCCCGCCCTTGCTGACCCCGGCGCGGTCGGCGACCGCGGCGAGTGTCAGCGCCTGCGTCCCCTGCTCGAAGAGCACGGACTCGGCGGCGTCGAGCAGGGCTTCCCTCTTCATGGCGGATTCAGTGTACCGGCTGGACGGTATACCTGTCGAGCCGCGGCGGGAGCGGGCCCGTCACGCGGCTACTGTTGTCCGCGTGGTGACCTACCTCGACCATGCGGCGACGACACCGATGCTCCCGGAGGCCGTCGAGGCGATGACCGCGGAGCTGCGCGGGCTCGGCAACCCCTCCTCGCTGCACGCGGCGGGCCGGCGGGCCCGGCGCGTCGTGGAGGAGTCCCGCGAGATCATCGCCGAGGCGTTCGACGCCCGCCCGAGCGAGGTGGTGTTCACCTCGGGCGGCACCGAGGCCGACAACCTCGCGGTCAAGGGCGTGTTCTGGGCGCGCCGGCGCGCGGACCCGGCGCGCACCCGCGTGCTGGCGGGCGCCGTCGAGCACCACGCCGTCCTCGACTCGGTGCAGTGGCTCGCCGACCACGAGGGCGCCGAGGTCGAGTGGATCCCCGTGGACGGGCTGGGGCGTGTCCGGCCCGAGGCGCTGCGGGAGGCCCTCGGCACCGGCGAGGACGTCGCGCTCGCCACGGTCATGTGGGCCAACAACGAGGTCGGCACCGTCCAGCCCGTCGCGGACCTGGCCGCCGTCGCGCGCGAGCACGGCGTGCCCTTCCACACCGACGCCGTCCAGGCCGCCGGGACCCTGCCCGTCGGGTTCGCGGCGAGCGGCGTGCAGTCCCTGGCCATCACCGGCCACAAGCTCGGCGGCCCGATCGGCGTGGGGGCGCTGCTGCTGGCCAAGCCGGAGGAGCCGCTGTTCCTCGACCCCGTCCCGCTGCTGCACGGAGGCGGGCAGGAGCGCGACGTCCGGTCCGGGACCCTCGACGCACCGGCCATCGCCGGATTCGCCGCCGCCGTCCAGGTCGCGTCCCGCCGCCGCGCGGCCGAGGGCGCCCGCCTCGCCGAGCTGCGCGACCGGCTGATCGACGCCGTCCACGCCGCGGTGCCCGACGCGGTGCTGAACGGCGACCCCGCCGACCGGCTCCCGGGCAACGCCCACTTCTCGTTCCCCGGCTGCGAGGGCGACGCCCTGCTCATGCTGCTGGACGCGCGCGGCATCGCCTGCTCGACGGGTTCGGCGTGCTCGGCCGGGGTGTCGCAGCCCAGTCACGTCCTCATGGCGATGGACGCGGGCGCAGAGCGCGCGCGGGGCTCGCTCCGCTTCACCCTGGGCCACACCTCCACGGAGGCGGACGTCAAGGCCCTCGCCGACGCCATCGGGCCCGTCGTGGAGCGCGCGCGCCGCGCCGGCCTCGGCTGACCGAGGTTTTACCTTCGCTGTACCGGGGACAGCGTTGCCGTTCCTCAGGAGGGCGGCGGACGTGACGAGCGACAGTGCAGTAGAGCGGGTGGGCCGTAAGGCCGCGGGCCACCCGTGGTTCCATCTGATGTCCCGCGTGGGCCTGGTCGCGCGCGGGCTGCTCTACCTCCTCATCGGCTGGCTGGCGCTCCAGGTGGCGTTCGGTGACGGCGGCGGCAAGGAGGCGGACCGGAAGGGGGCGCTCCAGGCGGTGGCGGAGAAACCGGGCGGCCCGGCCGTCCTGGTCCTGATGGCCGTCGGCTTCGCCGCCCTCGCCCTCTGGCAGGTCGCCGAGGCGCTGTACGGGCGGCCGATCCCGGACGGGCACAAGGCGACCAAGCGGCTGGGATCCGCGGCCCGCGCCGTCGTCTACACCGTCGGGTTCGCGGCGACCCTGGGCTTCCTGTTCGGCCACACCGGCAGTTCCAGCGACCAGCAGTCCAAGACCTACACCGCGCGGGCGATGGGCGAGCCCGGCGGCCGCTGGCTGGTGCTGGCGATCGGGATCGGGTTCGTGGTCTGGGGCGTCGTCGTGGTGGTCCACGCCGTCCGCCGCGAGTTCCTCAAGGAGCTCACGGGCATGGGCCGGGCGGCGCGGCACGTCGTCCAGCCGCTCGGCGTGGCCGGGAACCTGGCGCGCGGGCTGGTCGGCAGCGGTGTCGGCGTCTTCCTCGCCTACGCCGCGATCAGCTTCGAGCCGGACAAGGCCCAGGGCCTGGACGGCACCCTCCGCGAGTTCGCCTCGACGCCCGCCGGTGTGTGGGGCCTCGTCGCCGTCGCCGCCGGGGTACTGCTCTTCGGCCTCTACTCCTTCTGTGAGGCCCGCTGGCGCAAGGTGGAGGCCGTTTCCTGACGCGCCGCGGGGGCCGTCAGGGCTGGTAGGGGGCGAGGGCGCGCCAGCCGGGGTCGTTGGACGAGGCGACCTTGGCCTTGCCCTCCGTCCAGCCTGCGGCGAGCTGGTCCAGCTCGCCGATCACCCCGGAGTCGGGGTCGGCGTACAGGTGGAAGACCCGCAGCCCGTCACCGGTCTCCCGCACCGCGAGGACCGCCCGGTCGCCCAGCTTGGTGAGCTTTTTCTCGAACGCGCGCAGCGCACCGGACGAGGGCTCCACCGGCAGCCGGTCGGGGTTGCTGTTGGCGTACGGGACGGTGATCGCCACGTGCAGGTCGCAGAGCGGGTAGTCCTGCCGGTGCAGCGGGAAGCGGGCACCGAGGCGCGCGGGGTGCCCGCGCGGCGTGCGGCCCTCGCCGCTCAGCCAGGACGGCTCGGCGAACGGCTCGGCCACCTGCTCCACGACCGCCGACAGCATCGACGGCGGCAGCGAGTCGATCGGCGCCTCGGTCGCGATCGAGACCTCGCCGACCCAGCGGGCCACGTCGTCCTCGCCGAGGGCCCAGTCGAGGACGTGCAGCGCCACCTGCAGCTGCTGCTCCTCGGACACGAACAGGAAGTCGGGGTGGTAGGCGCTGATGTGCACCCGGGCCCGGTCGGCGTCGGCGCGCATGCCGAGCCGCACGTACTCCAGGTCGAACTCGTGGTCGCCGAGCACGAGGTCCTGGGAGAGCATCTCAGGGTCGGCCTGGCGCGCCGGGTGGAACGTCCAGCCGCCCGCCGCGGACCCGCCCGGCCGGGCCCGGAACCAGCGCTCCGCCACCCCGCGCAGCTCGGGGTCGCCGCCGCCGGTCACCGTGAGCGACGGCGCCCGGTCGTCCGCCCCGCCGATCTCCCACTGGAGCTCGGCGTGGATCTTGTGGACGCGCCGTGAGAGCTCCTCGATCGTCTCCGCCGACAGCCCCTCGCCCGGCGTCCCCGGCTCGGCGGGCTCGGCGCCCGGCGCGGCGGCCAGCGACGCCTCGATCGTCGGGCGTGCCTGCGCCCACCACTCCCAGAACTCGCCGATGGCGGGCGGGACCGCTGCGGGCGTGTCACGCGGACGGCGGAAGATTCCCACCTGTCGTCTCTTCCTTGTCGTGGGGTCATGCGGCTCCCCATCCGGAGCCCGCCCCGTCACCTTACGCGAGCCGCCGCCCGTCCCGTGGCCCGTCCCGCCGGGCGATCCGCGCGTCCAGGCTCCGCCTCCCCGCGTGCACGATCGTTCACGGCAGGTGCCCGGCGGGCGCGGGCATCGGTCTCATCGTCACCACGATGCGGGGCCCGGCGCCCCGCCGCGCGGCGGGGACCACGCGGCGGCGCGTACGCTCGGAGGACTATGACTCTGCGCGTACTCGCCGCCATGTCGGGCGGCGTCGACTCCGCGGTGGCCGCCGCACGGGCCGCCGACGCCGGGCACGACGTCACCGGCGTCCACATGGCCCTGTCCAGCAACCCCCGGTCGTACCGGACGGGCGCGCGCGGATGCTGCACCCTGGAGGACTCCCGGGACGCGCGCCGCGCCGCCGACGTGATCGGCATCCCCTTCTACGTGTGGGACCTCGCCGAGCGGTTCCACCGGGACGTCGTCGAGGACTTCGTCAGCGAGTACGCGGCGGGCCGCACCCCGAACCCGTGCCTGCGCTGCAACGAGAAGATCAAGTTCGAGGCGCTGCTGGACCGCGCGGTGGCCCTGGGGTTCGACGCCGTCTGCACCGGCCACTACGCGCGGCTGGACGGCGGCGTGCTGCGGCGCGGCGTGGACGCGGGCAAGGACCAGTCGTACGTGCTGGCCGTCTGCACGCCCGAGCAGCTCGCGCGCGCCCTGTTCCCGCTCGGCGACACCGCCAAGGCCGACATCCGGCGGGAGGCGGAGGCGCGCGGCCTCCAGGTGGCCGACAAGCCCGACAGCCACGACGTCTGCTTCATCGCCGACGGCGACACGCGGGGCTTCCTCGCGGAGCGGCTCGGCACGGCCCCCGGGCCGATCCTCGACACCGACGGCAACCGGGTCGGCGAGCACGAGGGCGCGTACGCCTACACGGTCGGGCAGCGCAAGGGCCTGCGGCTCGGCACCCCGGCGCCGGACGGCCGCCCCCGCTACGTCCTGGACATCTCCCCGGTGGACAACACCGTGACGGTCGGCCCCCGCGAGTCGCTGGACGTCCGCGAGATCACGGGGGAGCGGCCGGTGTGGCTGGGCGACGTCCCCGCCGGGCCGTTCGCGTGCGAGGTCCAGCTGCGGGCGCACGGCGAGGTCTTCCCGTGCACCGCCGAACGGGACGGCGACCGGCTGCGCGTCCGCCTGGAGACCCCGGCGCGGGGGGTCGCCGCCGGGCAGGCCGCCGTCCTGTACGAGGGCGACCGCGTCCTCGGGTCCGCCACGATCGCCGACACCGCCCGGGTCGCCGTCTGACGCCGCCGAGGCGGCTGTCGGTAGGGTTCCGGGCGTGACGGATTACCCCTGGCAGCCCGGGTCGGCCACCGGGATCGGTTCCTATCCGGGCGAGGACCCGGCGGAGGCGCTGCGGATCGTCCTCGGAGAGCTTCCCGACCTGCCGCACCTTCCGGAGCTCCCCGCGCGCGGCCCCGGCGCCGACATGACCGGCCGGACGGCCGGGCTGCTGGTGGACATGCCGATCCACCTGGAGCCGTCCGGGTGGCGGTTCTCCGACCGCCCGGGACGCGACACGCAACGCGCCCTCGACCATCTCGCCCGGGACCTGGACGTGCTGGAGGAGGTCGCGGGCGGTCATGACGGGCCCTTCAAGGTGCAGGTGTGCGGCCCGTGGACGCTGGCCGCGACGATCGAGCTGCGGCACGGCGACCGCGCGGTCAAGGACCCCGGCGCCGTTCGCGACCTGACGGCGTCGCTGGCCGAGGGCGTCGCCGCGCACGTGGCCGACGTCCGGCGGCGCCTGCCGCACGCGCGGATCGTCCTGCAGCTGGACGAGCCGGGCCTGCCCGCGGCGCTGGCGGGTACCCTGCCGACCGCGAGCGGGTTCTCGCGGCTGCGGGCGGTGGAGGAGCCGGCCGCCGAGGACGCGCTGCGGACGGTCCTGGAGACGGCGTGCGCCGACGGCGCCGCGTTCCCGGTCGTCCACTGCTGCGCCCGGAACGTCCCCTACGGGCTGCTCCGCGGCGCGGGCGCCAAGGCGATCTCGGTGGACCTCGGCCTGGTGCCCCGCCGCGACGACGACGCCGTGGGCGAGACGATCGACGCGGGGGTCGGGCTGTTCCTCGGCGCGGTGCCCGCGACCGGCGCCGCCCTGCCGCCGCTGAAGGCGACCGCCGGGCCCGCGCAGGAGCTGTGGCGGCGGCTCGGATTCCCGCGCGCGCAACTGTCGCGCCAGGTGGTGCTGACACCGGCGTGCGGGATGGCGGGGGCGTCGCCGGGCTACGTCCGCGCGGCGCTGAAGCAGTGCCGCGACGCCGCCCGGATGCTGCACGAGGCGGACTGACCGGCCCCCTCACCAGGCAGGCCGGGAGGCCGGGCCCCGCGGAGACGGCACGGACGATCCGCTCGCCGGACGGGGCGCGCCGGTGTCGCATTGTCGGTCCCGGCGGCGACAATGGGCCTATGACCACGAGTGATGGGGTTCCCGGCGAGGCGCGGGAGCGGCACCATGAGCTGAGCGAGCGGATCGACGACGGCAACTACCGCTACTACGTCCTCGACCAGCCGACGCTCACCGACGCCGAGTACGACGCGATGATGCGCGAGCTCAAGGAGCTGGAGGAGCGGCATCCGGAGCTCGTCACCCCCGACTCCCCGACGCAGCGGGTCGGCGCGCCGATCACCACCGACTTCGCGACGGTCGATCATCTGGAGCGGATGCAGAGCCTTGACAACGCGATGACCGACGAGGCGCTGCTGGCGTGGGACGAGCGGGTGGTCAAGGAGGTCGGCGAGGTCGCCGGCTACCTGTGCGAGCTGAAGATCGACGGCCTGGCCATCGCCGTGACGTACGAGCGGGGCCGCCTGGTGCGCGGGGTGACCCGCGGCGACGGGCGCACCGGCGAGGACGTCACGCACAACATCCGCACCATCGCCGACATCCCGGACCGGCTGGCCGGTGAGGGCTGGCCGGACGTCCTGGAGGTGCGCGGCGAGGTCTTCCTCCCGGTGGAGGGGTTCGAGCAGGTCAACGCCGCGCAGGTCGAGGCCGGCAAGGAGCCGTTCGCCAACCCCCGCAACGCGGCGGCGGGGTCGCTGCGGCAGAAGGACCCGCGGGTCACGGCGCACCGCCCGCTCGGGATGCTCGTGCACGGGTTCGGCGCGTGGCGGGGTGGGACGCAGCCGGAGAGCCAGTCCGGGGCGTACGAGCTGATGCGCGGCTGGGGGCTCCCGGTCAGCGACAGGTACGAGGTCCTCGGCGGGCTGGACGCCGTCCGGGAGTACATCGGGCGGTACGGCGACCACCGGCACGACACGGCGTACGAGATCGACGGCGTGGTCGTCAAGGTCGACCAGTTCGCCCTCCAGCGCCGGCTCGGGTCGACGAGCCGCGCGCCGCGCTGGGCCATCGCGTGGAAGTACCCGCCGGAGGAGGTCAACACCAGGCTCCTCGATATCAAGGTCGGCGTCGGGCGGACGGGGCGCATCACCCCCTACGGCGTGATGGAGCCGACGAAGGTGGCGGGCTCCACGGTCGAGCGGGCCACCCTGCACAACGCGGGCGAGGTGAGGCGCAAGGGCGTGCTGATCGGCGACACCGTCGTCCTGCGCAAGGCCGGCGACGTGATCCCCGAGATCGTCGCGCCGGTCGCCGCGCTGCGGGACGGCTCGGAACGCGAGTTCGAGATGCCCGCGAACTGCCCCGAGTGCGGCACGGCGCTGGCGTACGAGAAGGAGGGCGACGCCGACATCCGCTGCCCGAACGCGCGGCTCTGCCCGGGCCAGCTCCGCGAGCGGCTGTACTTCGTCGCGAGCCGCAACGCGCTGGACATCGAGGCGCTCGGCTACGTCGGGGCGACCGCCCTCACCCAGCCGCTGGAGCCCGCCGAGCCCCCGGTCAGGAACGAGGGCGACCTGTTCCATCTGACCGTCGACCAGCTCCTGCCGATCAGGAGCCTCGTCCTGGACGCCAGGACGGGCACGCCCAAGAACGACCCGAAGACGGGCGAGCCCAAGGTCGTGTCGTTCTTCGCGAACAAGGAGGGCGAGCCGAAGAAGACGGTCGAGATCCTCTTCGAGGAGCTGGAGAAGGCCAAGCGGCAGCCGCTGTGGCGGGTGCTGGTGGCGCTGTCGATCCGGCACGTGGGGCCCGCCGCGTCCCAGAACCTCGCCCGCGAGCTGCGTTCCATGGACGCCATCGCGGCCGCCACCGAGGAGGAGCTGTCGGCGGTCGAGGACGTCGGCCCCACGATCGCGGCCTCGATCAGGGCGTGGTTCGAGGTCGACTGGCACCGCGAGATCGTCGAGAAGTGGCGGGCGGCCGGGGTCCGCATGCAGGACGAGGGCGCGGCGGGGCCGCGGCCGCTGAAGGACCTCACCGTGGTGATCACCGGGTCGCTGGAGGGCTTCAGCCGCGACTCGGCGAAGGAGGCGGTGCAAAACCTCGGCGGGAAGGTGTCCGGGTCGGTGTCCAAGAAAACGGACTTCGTCGTGGTGGGGGACAACCCCGGATCCAAGTACGACAAAGCCGTCAAGCTGGGCGTACCGGTTCTGGCGGAGGAAGGGTTCCGCGCACTGCTGGCCGACGGGCCAGATGCGGCCAAAAACATGACTTTGCGCGCGGAGGAGTGACCGGTTGTGGTTGTGCATACTGCCACCAGCGCCGCGTTACCCAGCGGTACAATCCCACTACCCACCGACGAGAGGCGGGTACGGAATGGGCATAACGGAACGTACGCAATCGGTTTCGCGAAGTTGAGCAAAGGCCGTACTCTCCCAGTCATCACGACCCACTGAACGTTCGGACGTCCCGCCCGGGGTGAGTCCCCCGCGGTCCGGCGCGCTCCGCTCCGGGGGACGGCCCCCCGAACCCCCCGAGGATGTGATGAAGGACCCGAACAACACGCGGAACACGGCGCCCCGCCGTGGCTCCCCGTTGTGGATCTACTTCGTCGTCGTCATCCTGCTCGGCGTCGCCGCGTGCGGCACCGCGTTCTCCGGGCTGAGCGGCGCCGACCTGGACGCGCTCGCCCGCAACCCCGTCTTCTGGATCCTGGCCTGCTTCATCATCTTCGGCGAGCTGCGGCCGATCATCACGCCCGGCTCCACCGAGAACAACGGCGCGACCACCTCCACCACCTTCGCGTTCGCCGCGCTCCTGTACGCCGGCCTCCCCGTCGCCGCCGCCCTCCAGGTCGTCGCCGTCGTCACCTGCGGGATCTTCCGCGGGCGCAGCGCGCACCGCATCGCCTTCAACGCCGCGCAGTACACCCTCAGCCTCGCCGCCGCCCAGCTCGTCCTGGCGGTCTCCGGCGACATGGCCACCCCCACGGCCCTCTGGGTGCCCGCCGGCGAGGACCTGCCGGTGATCGCGCTCGCCGGCGCCGTCTACTTCGGCTGCAACGACACCCTCGTCGGCGCCGCCATCGCCCTGCACGAGCGCGTCTCGCTGCTCAAGGCGCTGCGCTGGGACCTCGGCTACCAGATCCTCGTGCACATGGCGCTGCTCGGCCTGGCCCCGCTGATGGTCGTCGCGATGGACAGGTCCGCCGTGTTCGTCCCGCTGATCGTCCTGCCGTTCATCGCCGTCTACCTGAACGCCTCGGTCTCCGTCCGCCGCGAGCACCAGGCCCTGCACGACGGCCTCACCGGGCTGCCCAACCGCAAGCTGCTGATCGTCCGCACCGAGGAGGCCCTCGCCGAGGCGCGCGGCGCCGAGCGGCGCGGCAAGGGCGGCGCCGGGCGCTTCGGCCGCCGCCCGGCCGTGATCAAGCCGTCCCGGCTGCTCAAGGTCGCCGAGCCGCCGCACCACCGGGCCGGGCTGTTCCTGCTGGACCTCGACCGGTTCAAGGAGGTCAACGACACCCTCGGGCATCACACCGGCGACCGGCTCCTCCAGCTCGTCGCGCACCGGCTCACCCACAGCGTCCGCCCCGGCGACCTCGTGGCCCGGCTCGGCGGCGACGAGTTCGCGGTGCTGCTGCCGACCGTCCGCGACGAGGCCGCCGCCCGCGAGGTCGCCGCCCGGCTGCGGGCCGCGCTCGGCGAGCCCGTCCGGCTGGACGGCATGTCGTTCGACCTGGAGGCCAGCGTCGGCATCGCGCTGTTCCCCGACCACGCGCCCGACTTCGAGCTGCTGCTCCAGCGCGCCGACGTCGCGATGTACAACGCCAAGGAGGCCCGCACCGGCGTCGAGGTGTACTCGCCCGGCAAGGACCGCAACTCCCCGGACCGGCTCAGCATGCTCGGCGACCTGCGCCGCGCCGTCGACCGCTCCGAGCTGGAGCTGTTCTACCAGCCCAAGATCTCCCTGCGGGACGGCCAGCTCGTCGGGATGGAGGCGCTGCTGCGCTGGCGCCACCCCGACCGGGGCCTGCTCGAACCCGAGACGTTCCTGCCGATCGCCGAGCAGACCTACCTGATGCGCTCGATCACCCGGCACGTCGTCGAGGCGGCCCTCGCCCAGACCGCCGCGTGGTGGCGCGAGGACCTCGCCGTCCAGGTCGCGGTGAACGCCTCAGGCCGCGACCTGCTCGACACCGGCCTGACCGAGACCATCGAGGAGGGCCTGCTCGCCCGCGGGCTGCCCGCCGCGGCGCTCCAGCTGGAGATCACCGAGCGGATCCTAATGAACGAGCAGGCGTACGCCTCCGACACGGTGACGGCCCTCGCCGAGCTGGGCATCCCGCTCAGCCTGGACGATTTCGGCACCGGCTACTCCTCCCTCGTCCGGCTCAAGCGCCTGCCGGTCGAGGAGATCAAGATCGACTCCTCGTTCGTGGGCCGGCTCACCGAGTCGTCCGACGACGCCGTCATCGTCCGCTCGATCGTCGACCTCGTCCGCACCCTCGGCCTGCGCTCGGTCGCCGAGGGCGTCGAGGACCCGCAGACCGCCAGGATGCTCCGCGAGATGGGCTGCGACGCCGCCCAGGGCTGGCACTTCGGCCGTCCCATGGACGCCGCGACCGCCACCGACTGGCTCCGCCGCCGCATGGAACGCGCCCCCGAGCCCGCCGCGTAATCCCCCACGCGACATGAACAACGCGGCAGCGGAGTGATGCTCGGCCCGCACCCAGCCGGACCCCGCAGATATGCCCCCACGATCCTGAAGCCCGGGAGCACCAACCCAACGACCGAAACCGTCAAGCGAGCGCGGTGTCAGCCCAGCGGGGGCAAAGCCGAAGGCGAGCCCCCGCTGGGCTGATCGCGAAGCGATGACGCGCTCGCACGATCACGGTCAAGCGGGCGAGCCGCCAGGCGAGCCCGCTTGGGCCGAGATCAAAATCAATACTGCCGTCTGCGGTCGTAGCCGGGCGGGAGGTCCTCGTAGTAGTGCTCCTCACGCACCGCGGCGGGCGGACGGCGCTCGACCGTCCGGCGCGCCGAGGCCAGCCGCACGATGCCGATGACGAGCCCGATCAGCCCGCCCAGCATGAGGATCAGGCCGACCAGCCGGATGTCGACGCCGCTGAACTCGTAGTTGACCGCGTAGGCCAGGATCGCGCCGATGATGATCAGGGCGATGCTGCCGCCGATGGTCACGGCGGGCTCCTCTCGTCGTCCCGGGGTGGACGACACATCCCTTCCCACCACGAGGAAACGAAACGGCGCGGTGGCCGCGGCGGGCACGCCCGCGTAAACCGGTCGGTCGGCGCGGGCGCGGCCAATAGGATGACCGGTGAAACCACGTCATCGCAGGAACGGTTGTCTACCATGTCCGCCATCACCCGCGACGAGGTCGCCCACCTCGCCCGGCTGTCCCGGCTGGCGCTCGGCGACGATGAGCTCGACCATCTCGCCGCCCAGCTCGACCAGATCATCTCCGCGGTCGCGCGGGTGCAGGAGGTCGCCGCGCAGGACATCCCGCCGACCTCGCACGCGCTGCCGCTGACCAACGTCTACCGCGCCGACGAGGTCCGGCCGTCCCTGGCGCCCGAGCGGGCGCTCGCGGCGGCCCCGGCGGCCGAGGAGCAGCGTTTCCGCGTGCCGCGGATCCTGGACGAGGAGGCGTGAGCGCCATGGAGCTGGTCGGGAAGGGCGCGGCGGAGCTCGGCGGGCTGATCGCCGCCGGTGAGGTGTCGGCGGCCGAGGTCGCCGAAGCGCACCTGGACCGCATCGCCGCGGTGGACGGGCAGGTCAAGGCGTTCCTGCACGTCGACCGCGAGGCGACGCTGGCGCAGGCGCGGAGGGTCGACGAGCGGCGCGCGGCGGGGGAGGAGCTCGGCCCGCTGGCCGGCGTGCCCATCGCGCACAAGGACGTCTTCACCACCGACGACATGCCCACCACCGCGGGGTCGAAGATCCTGGAGGGGTGGCGGCCCCCCTACGACGCGACCGTCACGGCGCGGCTGCGCGAGCGGGGCCTGGTGATCCTCGGTAAGACGAACATGGACGAGTTCGCCATGGGCTCCTCCACCGAGAACAGCGCCTTCTTCACCACCCGCAACCCGTGGGACCTGGAGCGCGTCCCGGGCGGGTCGTCGGGCGGCAGTTCCGCGGCGGTCGCCGCGTACGAGGCGCCGCTGTCCACCGGCACCGACACGGGCGGGTCGATCCGGCAGCCCGCCGCCGTCACCGGCATCGTCGGGATGAAGCCGACCTATGGCGGCTCGTCCCGTTACGGGGTCATCGCGTTCGCGTCCTCGCTCGACACGCCGGGGCCGTTCGCGCGTAACGTCCTGGACGCGGCGCTGCTGCACGAGGCGTTCAGCGGCCACGACCGGATGGACTCCACGTCCGTCGACGCGGCCGTCCCGCCGGTGGTGGAGGCGGCGCGGCGCGCCGACGTCGCCGGGCTGCGCGTCGGCGTCGTGAGGGAGTTCGCGGGGGAGGGCGCCGAGGCGGGCGTCTCGGCCCGTTTCGGCGAGGCCGTCGACCTGCTGGAGTCGCTCGGCGCAAAGGTCGTCGAGGTGTCCTGCCCGCACTTCTCCTACGCGCTGTCCGCGTACTACCTGATCGCGCCGTCGGAGGCGTCGTCCAACCTGGCCCGCTTCGACGCCATGCGCTACGGCCTGCGCGTCGGCGACGACGGCACCCGCAGCGCCGAGGAGGTCATGGCGCTGACCCGCGCCGAGGGCTTCGGCCCCGAGGTCAAGCGGCGCATCATGCTCGGCACGTACGCGCTGTCGTCGGGCTACTACGACGCCTACTACGGCAAGGCGCAGCAGGTCCGCACGCTGGTCAGGCGCGACTTCGACACCGCCTTCGAGCAGGTGGACGTGCTGGTCTCGCCGACGACGCCGACCACCGCGTTCCCGATCGGCGAGCGCGCGGACGACCCGATGGCGATGTACCTGGCCGACCTGTACACCATCCCGGCGAACCTGACGGGCAACGCCGCGATCTCGGTGCCCTGCGGCCTGGCGGACGGCCTGCCGGTCGGCCTGCAGGTCATGGCGCCCGTCCTCGGCGACGACCGCGCGTACCGCGTCGCCGCCGCCGTCGAGCGCGCCCTGGAGGACCGCTGGGGCGGCCCCTTGCTGGCCAAGGCCCCGGAACTGGTGGAGGCGAAGTGAGCACCCCGACGCTGATGGACTACGACGAGGCGCTGGCCAGGTTCGAGCCGGTCCTCGGCATCGAAACGCACATCGAGCTGGGCACGGCGTCGAAGATGTTCTGCGGCTGCCGGACGGGCTTCGGCGCCGAGCCGAACACGCAGGTCTGCCCGGTGTGCCTCGGGCTGCCGGGGTCGCTGCCGGTGACCAACCACGCGGCGATCGAGGGCATCATCAAGATCGGCCTCGCGCTGAACTGCGAGATCGTCGAGTGGTGCAGGTTCGCCCGGAAGAACTACTTCTATCCGGACATGCCGAAGAACTATCAGATCTCCCAGTACGACGAGCCGCTGTGCGTGGACGGGCACCTCGACGTCGAGGTGGACGGCGAGACGTACCGGATCGAGATCGAGCGCGTCCACATGGAGGAGGACACCGGCAAGTCGCTGCACGTCGGCGGCGCGACCGGCCGGATCCAGGGCGCCGAGTTCTCCCTGGTCGACTACAACCGGGCGGGGATCCCGCTGGTGGAGATCGTCACCAAGCCGATCCCCGCGACCGGCGACAAGGCGCCGCTCGTCGCCCGCGCCTACGCCACCGAGCTCCGCGAGCTGGTCCGCTCGCTCGGCGTCTCGGACGTGCGCATGGAGGAGGGCTCCATGCGCTGCGACGTCAACGTCTCCCTGATGCCGCGCGGCGCCGCCGAGTGGGGCACCCGCACAGAGACCAAGAACGTCAACTCGCTGCGCTCGGTCGAGCGCTCCGTCCGCTCGGAGATCGAGCGGCAGGCCGGCGTGCTGGCGGCGGGCGGGCGGATCGTCCAGGAGACCCGGCACTTCCACGAGGACACGGGCCGCACGACCGCCGGGCGGAGCAAGGAGGAGGCGCAGGATTACCGCTACTTCCCCGAGCCCGACCTGGTGCCGATGGCCCCGTCCCGCGAGTGGGTGGACGGGCTGCGCGCGTCCCTGCCGGAGCTCCCGGCCGCGCGCCGCGCCCGCATCCAGGGGGAGTGGGGCCTGTCCGACCTGGAGCTGCGCGACGTCGTCAACGCCGGGGCCGTCGACCTCATCGAGGCGACGATCGCGCGGGGCGCCCCCGCCCCGGCGGCCCGCAAGTGGTGGATGAACGAGCTGTCGCGCCGCGCCACCGAGCAGGGCGCCGAGCTGGCGGACCTGCCCATCACGCCCGAGCAGGTCGCCCGCGTCCAGGCGATGATCACCGCGGGGGAGCTGAACGACAAGCTGGCCCGCCAGGTCTTCGAGGGCGTCCTCGCCGGTGAGGGCACCCCCGACGAGGTCGTCGCCGCCCGGGGGCTGAAGGTCGTCAGCGACGAGGGCGAGCTGGCCGCGATCGTCGACGAGGTCATCGCCAGCAACGCCGCCGTCGCCGACAAGGTCCGCGCGGGGAAGGTCGCCGCCGCGGGCGCCCTGGTCGGCGCCGTGATGAAGGCCACCCGCGGCCAGGCCGACGCCGGCCGCGCCCGCGAGCTCATCCTGGAGCGGCTCGGCGCGTCCTGACCGCACCGCCCGGCCGTCCCACGCCACCGCGGGACGGCCGGGCGCCCGTAGCCGCGAACAGCCCGATCGGGTGGGCGGAGCTGGAGTACTGATCAGCGGACGGGGACGACGATGATGCGGTCGTCCCTGGAGGTGGCGGCGCCGCGGCCGTCCTTGTTGCTGGTGGTGATCCACAGGGAGCCGTCGGGGGCGGCGACCACGGCGCGGAGGCGGCCGTAGGTGTTCTCGAAGCGGGCGACGGGGCGGCCGGGCTCGCCGTTGTTCAGGGGGACCTGCCACAGGCGGCGGCCGCGGAGGCCGGCGGCCCACAGGGAGCCGCCCGCGTAGGCGAGGCCCGACGGGGACGCCTCCTCCGTCGTCCAGGTGAGCAGGGGGTCGGTGTAGCCCCGGCGGTCCCCGACGCCCTCCACCACCGGCCAGCCGTAGTTGTCGCCCTTCACGATGTGGTTGATCTCGTCGAAGCGGTCCTGTCCGAATTCGGTTGCGAAGAGTCGCTTCTCGTCGTCCCAGGCGAGGCCCTGGACGTTGCGGTGGCCGTAGGACCAGACGCGGGTGCCGAAGGGGTTGCCGGGGGCGGGCGCGCCGTCCGGGGTGACGCGGAGGATCTTGCCGCCGAGGGAGTCCCGGTCCTGGGACAGGCCGGTGTCGCCGGTCTCGCCCGTGGTGACGTAGAGCATGCCGTCGGGGCCGAAGGCGAGCCGGCCGCCGTTGTGGTTGCCGCCCTTGGGGATCCCGGTGATGATCGGTGCCGGGGTCTTCAGGCGGCCGTCGTAGGTGGCCTTGACCACGCGGTTGTCGGACGCGGCGGTGTAGTACAGGTAGATCTGCCGGTCCTGGGCGTAGGACGGGGAGACCGCGACGCCCATCAGGCCGCCCTCGCCCTCGGGCTCGACGCCCGGGACCTTGCCGACGTCGGTCTTCCGACCCGACGGGGTGACCCGCAGGAGCCGGGCGGTGTCCCGTTCCGTCACGAGGGCGTCGCCTCCCGGCAGGAAGGCGACGGCCCACGGGATGTCCAAGCCCGTGACGAGTTCGCGGGGCTCGCCGGGTGCGCTGCTCTTCGCCGATGCCAGGGGCGTCGGGGTGTGCGCCCCGCCGTCCGTGGACGGGGACGAGGAGCAGGCCGCCAGGACCAGTGCGGCCACGGCGAGGATGAACGGGTGCTGTCGCATGTATCGCCTCCGGCTACCAGCATGCCAGCAGGGACGAGGCGGGTATCACACTCTTCGGAGGGGTGAAAATGATCACTCACGGTGATGCGGACGAAGGTGACGAGTGGGTTTCGGACGTCCGAAGTGGGGCGATACCGCGGTCGTTTGTCGCCGGGAGGACGCCCAGCCTCAATCGCTCCGTGACCTACGGAACGTACATTGAGCGACACGGTGATCCCGCATTGCAGCAACGTCGCTGATCTCCGGCCTGCGCAGGGCCATGCGCGCGCCGTCCGCCTCGCGCCGAACCCGCGCGGGGCACGATTCATGACCTTCCGGGCGTTACCCGAGCGGCCGGTGAGGTTCCCGGATTCATGCCCCCTTCCGGCGCGACGCCGCGCCCGGGAGGGGCCGGGCGTTCTCCTCGGGGCAGGAAGGGACAGGGCGCGATGAGCGGCGAGTACGCGAGGCGGATGCCCCCGCGGGCGCTGCCGGTCGCCCTGGCCGCGATCGTCGGCGTCCTGTACGCGACCGGGTCGCTGCTGGGCTGGGGCGGCACGGCGTTCATCGCCTGGGCGGAGGCGGGCGCCGCGGGCGCCGCCGCGGTCTCACTGCTGATGTCGGCCCGCGCGCCCGGCGGACGGGGCGTGGACGGCGCCGTCTGGCGGACGTCCTGGCGCTGGTACGGCCTCGCCGCGGCCTCCTGGTTCGCGGGCGCGCTAGGCGGGGCCCTCGCGGACGCCCCCAGCCGCAGCGCCCTGTCGCTGTCGGTCTCCGACCTGTTCTACCTGGTCGCCGTGGCCGCGCTGGTGACGGGCCTCGTGGTGCCGATCAGGCTGCCCCGGGAGGCGCGGACCTGGCTGCGGTACGCCGCCGACACCTACGTGTGCGCGTGCGGGCTGTTCGTCCTCGGCTGGGTGGGGGTGTTCAGCACCCTCTACCACCGGACCGGGGAGTCCCCGCCCGAGTTCTTCCTCGAACTGCTCTACCCGCTGATCGACATCGTGCTGATGTGCTGCGCGCTCCCGTTCGTGCTCGGGGCGGGACGCGGGCACCGGCGGCAGGCGTGGATGGGGTACGGGGCGCTCACCGCGTTCGCCGTCGCCGACATCGTCACGACCGTCGTGCGGCTGGACGGCGGCGCCCCCGCCGACGATCCCGCCGACATCCTGCGCCTCGGCGGGCTGCTGCTGCTCCTGCTCGTGCCGTGGACGGGCCCCGCGCCGGTCCCGGCGGGCGAGGTCGACGACATCCCCGAGGACGTGGCGCCGCCCCCCGCCGGCGAGCGCGGCCGGATGATCGGGCCGGGCCTCGCGCCCGCCGCGATCGCCGCCGCGGCCGGCCTGTTCGTCGCGGGACACTCCCTGACCGGCAAGAACGGCCTGGAGCCGGTCGTGTCGATCGTCGCGGGCTCGGCGGTGCTGGTGCTGCTCGCCCGGCTCGCCGGGCTGCTGCGCGAGAACGACGCGCTGCGCCGGGCGGTCGGGACGGGGGAGGAGCACTTCCGCGCCCTGTCGGAGAGCATCAACGACGCGGTGCTGATCTGCGATCTGGACGCGACCGTCCAGTACGCGAGCGCGGGCGCCCTGCGCACCTACCGCTACACCTCCGAGGAACTGCTCGGGCGGCCGCTGCACGAGATCATCCATCCGGAGGACCTGCCGCGCGTCGAGGCGGTGTTCACCGAGTTCCTCGAAGAGGACACGCCACCGGACTCGCTCCGCGTGTCGTGCCGAGTACGGGCGGCGGACGGCACCTGGCTGCCCACCGAGTCCACGATCTCCCGGTACGCGGGCACCGGTGAGGCGCCGGGGCGGCTGCTGGTCACCACCCGCGACCTCAGCGAGCAGGCGGCGCTCCAGCGGCAGGTCGCGCACCTGACGTTCCACGACGGGCTGACGGGCCTGCCGAACCGCTCCTACTTCGAGGAGCGGACGCGGGAGGTGCTGACCCGGCAGCGGGAGGGCGGGCGGGTCGCGGTCGTCTTCGTCGACCTGGACGGCTTCACCGCGGTCAACGACTCGGCCGGGCACGCCGCCGGGGACCAGGTCCTCGCGCAGGCCGCGCGGCGGCTGCGCGCGACCGTCCAGGCCGACGACACGGTGGCGCGCTGGGGCGGCGACGAGTTCGCCGTGCTCGTCCAGCTCCCGTCCGACGACCGGGAGACGCAGGCCGCGGTGGAGCTGGCCGGGCGGCTGCTGCGCGTGCTGTCGGCGGACCCGTACCAGGTGGGCGGCAAGTACATGCTGCTGACGGCCAGCGTCGGCATCGCCTTCGCCGGTGACGAGGAGACGCCCGCCGACGAGGGGACGCCCGCGGGAGGCGCGGCGCCCGGCGGCTCGGGTACCGGGAAGGAGGCGGGACGGCGGGTCCGGCGCACCGCCGCCGACCTGATCCGCAACGGCGACCTCGCGATGGCGCGGGCGAAGGAGCTCGGCGGCGGGCGGGTCGAGGTGTTCGCCCCGCACATGCACGCCGACGTCGTCCGGCGGCTGGAACTCGGCAGCGATCTCCAGCGGGCGCTCGCCGAGGAGCAGTTCGCGGTGGAGTTCCAGCCGGTGGTCGACCTCGCCACGTCCCGGGTCACCGGGGTGGAGGCGCTGCTGCGCTGGTGGCGGGGGAGCGAGTCGGTGCCGCCGGAGGAGTTCATCGGCCCCGCCGAGGAGTCCGGCCTGATGGTCCCGCTCGGCGACTGGGTGCTGCGCGAGGCGTGCCGCGAGGTCGCCCGGTGGCGGCGTGACTCCTGGGACGTGGGCGTGTCGGTGAACTTCACCGCCCGGCAGATCGCCGCGCCGCGGTTCGTGGAGTCGGTCGCGGCGGCGCTGGCCGAGACCGGGCTGGCGCCGCACGCGCTGACGCTGGAGGTGCGCGAGGAGGTCCTCGTCGAGGACGCGGGCCAGAACGTGGAGCGCCTGTCGCAGCTGCGCGACCTCGGTGTCCGGCTCGCCATCGACGACTTCGGCACCGGATACGCCTCGCTCGCCTACCTCGGGCAGCTCCCGGTGGACGTCATCAAGATCGACCCGTCGTTCGTGGCCGGGCTCGGGTCGGACGAGACGCTGACGCTGCTGACCCGCACGATCGTCCGGCTGGGCAGCGACCTCGGCATCACGGTGGTCGCGGAGGGCATCGAGCGGCCCGAGCAGCTGGACCTGCTGCGGGGGATGGACTGCCCGCGCGGGCAGGGCTTCCTCGTGGCGCGGCCGATGGCGGCCGGGCGCGTGGAGTCGCTCGTCCGGACGAACCTGTCCGCGCAGGGCAGGCCGGGTGAGGTCCCGCTGCCGCTGCCCGGCTGACCGGAGCCGGTCGATGTCTCACGAGGTGAGACAATGCGTCCACGGATTTGACCGGCGGCCCGAAGTCGGCGACAGTTGACTCCGTGCGGAGCACTACCACCATTCTCGTAGTACTTGGTCGGCGCGCAGGCTGACCAAGCTTTCCGACCTGCGCGCCTCCCCTCGACCGCCTCACGGCGGCGGGGGTTTTTTGTTGCCCGGCGATCTTAGATATCTCTCCCCAAGGAAACGCAGATCATGACGACCGAACAGATGACGGGAGCCCAGGCGCTGGTGCGCGCCCTGGAGAACGTCGGCGTCGACACCGTGTTCGGGATCCCGGGCGGCGCGATCCTCCCGGCCTACGACCCGCTGTACGACTCCGGCAAGCTGCGTCACATCCTCGTCCGGCACGAGCAGGGCGCGGGCCACGCCGCCCAGGGCTACGCGATGGTGACCGGCAAGGTCGGGGTCTGCATGGCCACGAGCGGGCCCGGCGCGACGAACCTCGTCACCGCCATCTCCGACGCCTACATGGACTCGGTGCCGATCGTGGCGATCACCGGCCAGGTCGCCTCGTCCCTCATCGGGACCGACGGCTTCCAGGAGGCCGACATCGCCGGCATCACGATGCCGATCACCAAGCACAACTTCCTGGTGACCAAGGCCGAGGACATCGGGCGCACGATCGCCGAGGCGTTCCACATCGCCGGGACGGGCCGCCCGGGGCCGGTCCTCGTCGACATCGCCAAGGACGCCCTCCAGGCCACCGTCGCGTTCGAGTGGCCCGTCCAGCTCCAGCTCCCGGGGTACCGCCCCGTCACCCGGCCGCACTCCAAACAGGTCCGCGAGGCGGCACGGCTGATCGGCGCGGCGCGGCGCCCGGTGCTGTACGTCGGCGGGGGGGTCCTGAAGGCCGGCGCGTCCGCCGAGCTGAAGGTGCTGGCCGAGCTGACCGGCGCCCCCGTCGTGACCACGCTGATGGCCAAGGGCGCGCTGCCCGACAGCCACCCCCTGCACATGGGGATGCCGGGCATGCACGGCAGCGTCGGCGCGGTCGGCGCCCTCCAGCGCGCCGACCTGCTGGTCACCCTCGGCGCCCGGTTCGACGACCGGGTCACCGGCAAGCTGGACGGCTTCGCGCCCGGCGCCAAGGTCGTGCACGCCGACATCGACCCCGCCGAGATCTCCAAGAACCGGCACGCCGACGTCCCGATCGTCGGCGACGCGCGGGAGGTCATCGCCGACCTGATCGTCGCCGTCCAGAACGAGCACGAGGCGGGCCGCAAGGGCGACTACGGGGACTGGTGGCGGCAGCTGAACGCCTGGCGGGACACCTACCCCCTCGGCTACGACACCCCGGCGGACGGGTCGGTGTCCCCGCAGTACGTGATCGAGCGCATCGGCGAGCTCGCCGGGCCCGAGGCGTACTACGTCGCGGGCGTCGGCCAGCACCAGATGTGGGCCGCGCAGTTCATCAAGTACGAGCGGCCGGGAGCGTTCCTCAACTCCGGCGGCGCCGGGACGATGGGCTACGCCGTCCCCGCGGCGATGGGCGCCAAGGTCGGCGCGCCGGACACGCAGGTGTGGGCGATCGACGGCGACGGCTGCTTCCAGATGACGAACCAGGAGCTGGCGACCTGCGCGATCGAGGGGATCCCGGTCAAGATCGCCGTGATCAACAACGGTAACCTGGGCATGGTCCGGCAGTGGCAGACGCTCTTCTACGACGGCCGCTACTCCAACACCGACCTGCACTCGGCCAGGCGCATCCCCGACTTCGTCAAGCTCGCGGAGGCGTACGGCTGCGTCGGGCTGCGCTGCGACCGCGCGGAGGACGTCGACGACGTCATCACCAAGGCCATGGAGATCAACGACGCGCCGGTCGTCATCGACTTCGTCGTCCACCACGACGCGATGGTCTGGCCGATGGTCGCCGCCGGCACCACCAACGACGACATCAAGATCGCGCGGGACATGGCCCCCGACTGGGAGAACGGAGACTGACCCCGATGAGCCTGCACACCCTCTCGGTGCTGGTGGAGAACAAGCCCGGCATCCTGGCACGGGTCGCGGCGCTGTTCTCCCGGCGCGGCTTCAACATCGAGTCCCTCGCCGTCGGCACCACCGAGCACCCGGACATCTCCCGGATGACGATCGTGGTGAACGTCGCCGACCTGCCACTGGAGCAGGTCACCAAGCAGCTCAACAAGCTGATCAACGTGCTGAAGATCGTCGAGCTCGACCAGCCGGCGTCGGTCCAGCGCGAACTGGTCCTGGTCAAGGTGCGCGCCGACGCCGAGACGCGCTCCCAGGTGCTGGAGACCGTCCAGCTGTTCCGCGCCAAGGTGGTGGACGTCGCGCCCGACGCGGTCACCATCGAGGTCACCGGGAACCGCGACAAGCTGGACGCCTTCATCCGGGTCCTGGAGCCCTTCGGCATCAAGGAGATGGTGCAGTCGGGCATGGTGGCCATCGGCCGCGGCGCCCGCTCCATCACCGACCGCTCGCTGCGCGCCATCGAGCGCAGCGCGTGACCCGCGCGATTCCCGTCCTTATCGACAACTCTGAAAGGCAACAGCACAGTGGCTGAGATGTTCTACGACGACGCCGCCGACCTGAGCGTGATCCAGGGTCGGCATGTGGCGGTCATCGGCTACGGCAGCCAGGGGCACGCGCACGCGCTCTCCCTGCGCGACTCCGGCGTCGACGTGCGGGTCGGGCTCCGCGAGGGCTCCGCGAGCCGGGAGCTGGCGGAGTCCGAGGGCCTGCGCGTCGTCACCCCCGCGGAGGCGGCCGAGGAGGCCGACCTCATCATGCTGCTGGCCCCCGACCACCACCACCGGGAGATCTTCGAGAAGGACATCAGGCCCGCCCTCGTCGAGGGCGACGCGCTGTTCTTCGGCCACGGCTTCAGCATCCGCTACGACCTCGTCCAGCCGCCGGAGGGCGTGGACGTGGCGATGGTCGCGCCGAAGGGCCCGGGGCACCTCGTCCGCCGCCAGTTCGTCGCCGGCCGCGGCGTCCCGGTGATCGTGGCCGTGGAGAAGGACCCGTCCGGCAACGCCTGGCCGCTGGCGCTGTCCTACGCCAAGGCCATCGGCGGCCTCCGCGCGGGCGGCATCAAGACCACCTTCACCGAGGAGACCGAGACCGACCTGTTCGGCGAGCAGTCCGTGCTGTGCGGCGGCGTCTCCGAGCTCATCAAGACGGGGTTCGAGGTGCTCACCGAGGCCGGCTACCAGCCGGAGGTGGCCTACTTCGAGGTCCTCCACGAGATGAAGCTGATCGTCGACCTCATGTACGAGGGCGGCATCGCCAAGATGTACTGGTCGGTGTCCGACAACGCCGAGTACGGCGGCTACAGCCGCGGCCCGCGCGTGGTCACCCCGGAGACCAAGGCCGCGATGAAGAAGATCCTCGGCGAGATCCAGTCCGGCGCGTACGCCAAGGAGCTGGTGGAGGAGTTCGAGGGCGGCCAGGCCCGCTTCGGCAAGTACCGCGAGGAGCTCGCCCAGCACCCGATCGAGAAGACCGGCGCCGAGCTCCGCCCGATGATGAGCTGGCTGAACGACTAGCTTTATTGCAATCCCGGCCCAGGAGGGCTCGCCTGGCGGCTCGCCCTCCTGACCGTGCTTGTGCGAGCGCGTCATCGCTTCGCGATCAGCCCGGGGAGGCTCGCCTTCGGCCTTGCCTCACCGGGCTGGTCGCGCGCTCGCGTGACGGTTGAGGTGCCTGGGCCCCTGCTCGTCTCCTCAGCTGAAGAGGCGGCGTAGCAGGCTTTCGCGGTGGGGGTTCCCGGTGTCTATCTGGACCGCCAGGTGGCCTTCCTTGGTGAAGTCGGCCGTGGCGCTCTTCGCCGCGCCGAGTGTGCGGCGCTGTGGGGCGGCTTTGAAGCGGGGCGCGCGGATGGCGCCGAAGGGGGCCTCTCTCGTCACGCCCAGAGCCGTGACGGCCACGTGCGCCTCCCAGCGGCCGGGGCCGAGGACGGCCGGGTCGGCGAAGACCTCGAAGCCCGCCTCGCGGGATTCCGCGGGAAAGCGCCGCTCGCCTCCGGACGCCCGGTTCCGGAGGATCAGCTCGGCGTCCGTCCGTGGGGTCTCGACGCGCTGGAGGGCGGCCGTGCCGCGGATCCGCAGCCTTCCGCCCTGCCAGCCGACCGCGTCGAGCCGGTGGTCGACGCCGACCTCGGTGGTGATGTCGGCGTCCTGCCGGGAGACGCCGCGCAGGTACGGGTACAGCGCGTAGATCCGCCCGCCGACCACGACGGCGCCGCCGGGGGCGCCCTCCGCCTCGTCGCGGATCAGCCGCTCCAGCTCCTCGCGCAGGCCGTGCTGGATGCAGAACGCCCGGAGCCGGACGGAGGCGGGGAGCGCGGCCCGCGCGGCGTCGCTGAGGCCCTCCTCGCCGATCACCCGCCGGGTGCCCTCGACCAGCCGTTCCCGCTGGTGAAGGTCCAGGTCGAGGTAGCGGTGGTCGTACACGCGCAGGACGTCGCGCAGGACGCTGATGGTGCTGTCCGGGCTCACGGGCCCCTCCCTGTCGGTCGCTCGTCACGGTCACGCTAAGCCCCCGATCGAGCGCGGACAGTGAAATCCGGGGAGCGTGTCCCGGGGGATGCATACTCGGTATTGCCAGTGACATACGCGGTATGCATACTTGGTAGGTATGTCGATCCGTCACGGCCTGCTGGCACTGCTGTCCCAGGGGCCCCGCTACGGCTACCAGCTGCGCGCCGAGTTCGAGTCGTCCACCGGTGCGACCTGGCCGCTGAACATCGGGCAGGTGTACTCCACGCTGTCCCGCCTCGAACGCGACGAGATGGTCACCCGGGTCGGCGCCGACGACGAGGGGCGGTTCGTCTACCGGATCACCCCCGCGGGCGAGGAGGACGTGCGGCGCTGGTTCGCCACCCCGATCGCCCGCGCTGACCGGCCCCGCGACGAGCTGGCGATCAAGCTGGCGATGGCCGTCACCACACCCGGCGTCGACGTCCGGCAGGTCGTGCAGACCCAGCGCACCGCGTCGCTGCGCGCCCTCCAGGACCTCACCCGGCTGAAGGCGGACGCGCCCGCCACGCCCGCCGACCGGGGTGACACCGCGTGGCGGCTCGTCCTGGAATCCATGATCTTCCAGACGGAGGCGGAGGTGCGCTGGCTGGACCACTGCGAGTCCTACGTCGTGCGCGCCTTCCCCGCCTCCGCGCCGCCGGCGCCCGCGCCGGACCCGGCCGACAACGAGGAGGCGCACCGATGAGCGTCCTGGCCATGCACGCCGTGTCACGCGACCACGGGACGGGCGCGGGGCTCGTCCACGCGCTGCGGGAGGTCGACCTGGAGGTCGCGGCGGGCGAGTTCGTCGCCGTGATGGGCCCGTCCGGATCGGGCAAGTCGACGCTCCTGACGCTGGCCGGGGGCCTGGACACCCCGACGTCCGGCCGGATCGTGGTCGAGGGCGCCGACCTCGGCGCGATCGGCGTGGCCGGGCGGTCGGCGCTGCGCCGCCGCAGCGTCGGCTACGTCTTCCAGGACCTCAACCTCATCCCGGCCCTCACCGCCGCCGAGAACGTCATGCTGCCGCGCGAGCTGGACGGCGTCCGGGCCCGCCGCGCCCGCCGCGAGGCGGTGGGCGCCCTCCAGGAGGTCGGCGTCGGCGACCTGGCCGGCCGCTTCCCCGACGAGATGTCCGGCGGCCAGCAGCAGCGCGTCGCGATCGCCCGCGCGCTGGTCGGCGACCGGCGGCTCGTCCTGGCCGACGAGCCGACCGGCGCCCTCGACAGCCAGACCGGCGAGGACGTGATGCGCATCCTGCGGAGCCGCTGCGACGCGGGCGCCGCCTGCCTGATGGTCACGCACGAGTCGCGGCACGCCGCCTGGGCCGACCGCGTGGTGTTCCTGCGCGACGGGCGGATCGTCGACGCCACGCCCGGCCGCCCCGGCCCGGAGACGCTCTTGCAGGAGACCCGGTGAGGGGCTACCGGCCGGCGCTGCGCATGGCGCGGCGGGACGCGCTGCGCGCCAAGGGCCGCACCACCCTCGTCATGTGCATGATCGGGCTGCCCGTCGCGGTGATCGTCGCCGTCGCCGTGCTGGTGGCGACCATGGACTGGTCCCCGCGCGAGTCGCTGCCCTACGAGCTCGGCACCGCCGACGCGCGGATCAGCGGGGCCGGGCACGCCCCCATCCGGCAGGACCCGGTGGACGACGAGATGACGTTCCCGCGGGGCGGGGCGTCCGCGGGCAGGCCCTGGACCACGCAGGAGATCACCCGGCGGATCACCGCCGAGTACGGCCCGCGCGCCCGCGTCCTGCCCCTGAACCGGGGGAAGGGCGTGGAACTGAAGACCCCGCGGGGCTACCGGCGGTCCGAGGGCGTCGAAGTGGACGTGCGCGACCCCCTGGCGCGCGGCCTCTACAGGATCACCCGGGGCCGGGCGCCCGCCGGGCCCGGGGAGATCGCGCTCTCGCCGTCGCTGGCCGGACGCGAGTTCCCGATCGGCTCGGCCGCGCCGATCGACCGGCAGGGCACCGTCAAGCGCGTCGTCGGCACCGTCGAGGATCCCCGCGCGCCCGGCGACCACCTCGCGCTCGCGCTGCCCGGCGTCCTTCCCGACCCGCTCGGCGCGACCGCGGTCCCGGGCTGGCTGGTCGGCACCGGCAGGCCGGTGACCTGGGCCGACGTCACCGAGCTCAACAAGGAGGGGATCGGGGTGCTGTCCCGCGCGGTCGTCGGGCACCCGCCGCCCGCGGCCTCGCCGCCGGGCGCCGGGAGCGACGGCGGCGCCGCGGGGGCGATCGTCGCGATGGTGGTCGTGATGATCGTGCTGGAGGTCGTGCTGCTGGCCGGGCCCGCGTTCGCCGTGGGCATCCGCCGCCGGCGGCGGATGCTGGCGCTCGTCGCGGTGGCGGGCGGGAGCGGCGGGCACCTGCGGGCCATCGTGCTGGCGGGCGGCCTGGTGCTCGGGGGCGCCGCCGCGCTGGCCGGAGGAGCGCTCGGCGTCGCCGGCGCGGGCGTGGCCACGCTGGTCGTCCAGTCCATGTCCGACGACGTGCTCGGCCCGTTCGACGTGCCGTGGCTCCAGGTCGCCCTGGCGATGGCGCTCGGCGCGGGCAGCGGCGTGGTCGCCGCGTACGTGCCCGCCCGGCAGGCCGCGCGGATGGACGTCGTCGCCGCCCTCGCGGGCCGCCGCGAGAGGGGCATGCCACGCGGCGGCTGGCCGATCGCGGGCGCCGCGGCCATCGCGGCGGGCGTGTTCCTCAGCCTCGTCGGCGTGCGGGTCCTGCGCGAGTTCGGGGCGGCCCTCGGCGCCGCGGCGATCATCGCGGGCTGCGTGATGGCCGGGCCGTGGCTGGTCGGCGCGGCGGGGCGGGCCGCCGGACGGCTGCCGGTGCCGCTGCGCCTCGCCGTCCGGGACGGCGCGCGCAACCGCGGCCGGTCCGCGCCCGCCGTCGCCGCGATCATGGCGGCGGTGGCGGGGGTCACCGCGCTGGCCATCGCCAACGCCAGCGACCTCCGCCAGGCCCGGATGGACTACGTCCCCCGGCTCCCGATGGGATCGGCGCTGATCCGCCCGCCACTGGACCGGATCGACGCCCTGCGCCCGGCGTTCGCGCGGGAGCTCCCCGGCGTCCCGCTGCTCGACATGCGGGTGCTGCCGGGAGAGAACTCGTCGTGCCTGGAGGCCGACACGTCCAAATGTCCCTCGGTGCGGTTCGCCGGCCGCGACCTCGGCGGGACCAGGAGCGGGTACATGGACGCGGTCGTGGGCGGCGCCCCCGAGGCCCGGATGGTGCTGGGCCGCGACGACCCCGCCGTCACCGCGGCCCTCGCCCAGGGCAAGATCGTGGTGTTCGCCTCCCGGCCGCTGCCCGGCGGCACGACGACGGCCACGGTGTCGGTCTGGGAGAACGACCGGCCGCGCGTCCTCAAGGAGGTTCCGGGGCTGCCCGCCGTCGGCGTCGAGGCCGACCCGCACGTGCCCGCCCTGGTGCCCCCGTCGGCCGCCGCCAAGATCGGCGTCCCCGCCCGGGTCGAGGGGCTCGGCGTGGACCGGGCCAGCCACCGGCTCACCGCGGACGAGCAGGCCCGGCTGACCGAGGTGGTCGCCGGGGCGAGCGAGGTGCCCGCGGACGGCGCCGTCTACGTCGAGCGGGGCTTCACCCGGTCCGGTGACGTGGTCATGCTGCTGCTCGCGGCCGCGGGCGGGGTGCTGGCGCTCGGCGGCGCGCTGATCGCCACCGGGCTGTCGTCCGCCGACGCCCGCCCGGATCTCGCCACGCTCGCCGCGATCGGCGCCCGGCCGAGGACCCGCAGGCTGCTGATGACGGGGCAGGCGGGTTTCGTCGCGACACTCGGCTGCTGGCTCGGGATCGCGGCGGGGGCCGTCCCGGGCATCGCCGCGGCCGGCCCCCTCACCAACGAGCCCGCCGAACCCGGGGGCGCCGCGCCGTCCCACGGGACGATCGTGGACATACCGGGGCAGGTCCTTCTGATCATCGGGGTGGCGGTGCCGCTGGTGGCGATGCTCGCGGCGGGGATCCTCACCCGGTCCCGCCTCCCCATGTCGCACCGCATCGCCTCCTGATCGCCCGGGCGGTGCCGGTGGGCTGGTAGCGTCCGGCGCGTGGCTGAGGCGGTTGTGGTGGAGGGGCCCGTGGACGAGGCCCCGGTCGGCCGCCGGGAAGGGACGCGGCGGCGGCGCGTGGCGCTGTGGGCGCTCGTCGCGGCGAGCGCGGCGCTGTACGCCGCGTACTCGCTCATGCGGCTGCGCGCGTTCCGGGCGAGCAGCTACGACCTGGTGATCTTCGACCAGGCCATCCGCTCCTACAGCCGGTTCGAGCTGCCCGTCGCGATGGTCAAGGGCGTCCACAACGGGTTCGGCCCCCACTTCGCGATCCTCGGCGACCACTTCTCTCCGATCCTCGCGCTGCTGGCCCCGCTGTACTGGGTCCACGACGGGCCGGGGACGCTGCTGGTCGCGCAGGCGGTGCTGTTCGCCCTCGCGATCGTGCCGATCTGGCGCTACGCCGAGCGCCGCTTCGGCGCGGGCGCCGCGTACTGCGCGGCCGCCGCGTACGCGCTGTCCTGGCCCGTCGCCGAGGCCCTCGCCTTCGACTTCCACGAGGTCGCGTTCGTGCCGGTGCTGTCGGCGCTCATGGTCGAGCGCTACGACGCGGGGCGCCGCGGCGCGGCGGCGGCCGCCGCCCTGGCCCTCCTGCTGGTCAAGGAGGACATGGGCCTCCTGCTGGTGGGCTTCGGGATCTTCCTGCTCACCCGGCACGAGCACCGCGACGCCGACGGCGGGGGATGGCTGCCGCGCGGCGACCGGCGCGCGGGCCTCGCCTACATCGTCGGCGGCCTCGTCGCGACCTGGGTGTGCTCGCGGCTGATCATCGCCGTCTTCGGCGGCGACAACGACTACTACTGGGCCTACGGGTCGCTCGGCCCCGACCTGCCGCACGCCGCCGTGTACGCCCTCACGCACCCGTGGGACGTGCTGGCCGTCCTCGGCACGCCCCCGCACAAGCTCGGCACGATGGCGCTGCTCGTCCTGCCGCTGCTGCTGCTCCCGCTGGCGTCGCCGCTGACGCTGACCGTCCTGCCGCTGCTGGCCGAGCGGATGCTCGCCAGCCGCTTCGGCAACTGGTGGGAGCCCCACTACCACTACAACGCGTTCATCGTCGCCGTGCTCGTCATGGCGGCCGTGGACGGGGCCGCGCGGCTGCGCGGGCGGTTCGGGCCGCTGCGGGCCACCCGGATCCCGCCCCCGCTGCCCGGCGCCGCGCTGCTGACCGCGGCGGTCGTGTGCGTGCCCTTCTTCGCCTTCGCCCACCTGGCCGATCCCGCGCTGTGGCGGCGGAACGAGCGCGCCCGCGCGGCGGCGGCCGTCGCGTCCCGGATCCCCGACGGGGTCCTCGTCGAGTCGGCCAACGCGATCGGCCCCGCGCTCACGACCCGCACCCGCGTCCTGCTGTGGGACGGGCAGCCGCGCCGCGCTCCCTGGGTGATCGCCGACGTCGAGCGTCTGGAGTTCCCCTTCCGGACGGTGGCCGAGCAGCGCCGCCGGGTGGAATCGCTGCTCGCGGCCGGATACCGGGAGGTCTACCGCCAGGACGGATACGTCGTCCTTCACCGGAACGTAGCCGATCCCTGGTGAACGCGGCCTGTACGGCCGATAAACCCGGACCTTTGGACAAGGCGTCCAATGACAGTGCGTCACAGATCCAGTCAGAATGCCGGTGAAGGGCGGCGGAGGACGAATAAACCTACACTTTTCGTCTGCTTTGCTGGATACTTGAAGAAAGTCGCGACGGCCGCGGCCGGCCAGGAGACCTGCCTGCGCTAACACTCGTGTGACCGCTGCCGGGCGGCGTTGGGGCGGAGCGCATGAGCGGTGACGGGCTGATCGAGAACAACGCGAACGGGCTGCGGCGGCGGGCGGCGGAATTTCTTCCCCCCGCGCCAATGCCGGAGGCAGGTAATCACCCTCTCGGCAAAGCGGGCCGCAGGGCGGCCCTTGGCGGGGAGCCGTGACATGGCGGCGCCAGAGGGCCGTGAGGTCCAGCGATGGGAGACGTGCGGGCAGGCGTGGATCGGCGTGCTCCGGCACGTGTGGACGGCCGGCGAGGCCGGCATGGACGACCGCGGGCCCATCATCGAGGGCCCGCCGCTGCTCTTCGAGGTGGCCTCGCTGAGCTGGGAGGACCCGATCCTCCGCGAGCACGGCGACCGGGCGGGCCTCGTCCGGCGGGCCCAGGAGCGCACCAGGCGCGTCGTCCAGGGCCGGTACGGGCCGCGGCTGCACGACCTCGACGGGGTGGACCAGCTCGCCTGGGTCGTGGGCCTGCTGCGGGCCCGGCCGTGGACCACGAGCGCGTGGATCTCGCTGACGCTCCCGGGCGAGCCGTCCGAGGGCCTGCCCAGGCTGACCGCGCTGTCGTTCCGCATCCGCGGATACCGGCTGATCATGACCGGGATGTTCCGGTCGCAGGACGTGTACCCCTGCTACCTCACCTACATCCCGCTGCGCGGCGTCCAGCTCCAGGTCGCCGAGGAGCTGGGACTGCCGGCGGGGCCCCTGCGGGTGTTCGTGGACGTCCCGCACCTGCTGGTGGCCGACGCCGAGCGGGTCGCCTCCGTGCTGACCGCGATGCCCGAGCACAACGCGGCCTGACGCGGCCTGACGCGGCCTGGACACCGCGCCGTTCCGGGGGGTGTGGGAGGTCGGCCCCCCACAAGGGACCGTGCCGGGGCCGGACCTGACCCGATTTGACGTGGCTTGACGGAATGTGGTGGGGCCAGGTCCGGACGGGCCGCCGCGGAAGTCCCGGCTGCCGCCGACCCGGAGGCCGGCGAGGGATAGACTCGCCTGCGGGGGCCGAGAGCACGACGAGGTGACTCGCGACTTCACCTGCACGCCTTCAGCGGCGCACCGTGCCCACCGGCACGCGCGCCGCCCCGCAGAGTGCACATCCGACCGCGCACATCCGACATCCGAAGGACTGTTTCCTTGAGCAAGCCCGTCGTCCTCGTCGCAGAAGAGCTCTCCCCGGCCGGCATCGCCGTGCTGGAGTCCGATTTCGAGGTCCGTCACGTCGACGGCAGCGACAAGGCGCTCCTGCTGCCCGCCGTTGCCGACGTCGACGCGCTGATCGTCCGCAGCGCCACCAAGGTCACCGCCGAGGTCTTCCAGAGCGCCCGGCGGCTCCGGGTCGTCGCCCGCGCCGGCGTCGGCCTCGACAACGTGGACGTGGAAGCCGCCACCAAGGCCGGCGTCATGGTCGTCAACGCCCCGACCTCCAACATCGTCACCGCCGCCGAGCACGCCATCGCGCTGCTGCTGGCCACCGCGCGGAACGTGCCACAGGGCCATGCCGCCCTCAAGCAGGGCGAGTGGAAACGCTCCAAGTACACCGGCGTCGAGCTCCAGGGCAAGACCGCCGGCGTCCTCGGCCTCGGCCGCATCGGCGTGCTCGTCGCCCAGCGCCTCGCCGCGTTCGACATGAACGTGATCGCCTTCGACCCCTACGTCCAGGCCGCCCGCGCCGCGCAGCTCGGAGTGAAGCTCGTCACGCTCGACGAGCTGCTCCGCGAGAGCGACTTCATCACCGTCCACCTGCCGAAGACCCCCGAGACCCTCGGCCTCATCGGCGACCGCGAGCTGCACCGGGTCAAGCCGAGCGTGCGCGTCGTCAACGCCGCCCGCGGCGGGATCGTCGACGAGGAGGCCCTCGACCTCGCGCTGAAGGACGGCCGGGTCGCCGGCGCCGGCCTCGACGTGTTCAGCACCGAGCCGTGCACCGACAGCCCCCTGTTCCACCACGACTCCGTCGTCGTCACCCCGCACCTCGGTGCGAGCACCCACGAGGCGCAGGAGAAGGCCGGCACGCAGGTCGCCCGCTCGGTGAAGCTGGCGCTGTCCGGCGAGTTCGTCCCCGACGCGGTGAACGTCCAGGGCGGCGCCGTCGCCGAGGACGTCAAGCCCGGCCTCCCGCTCGCCGAGAAGCTCGGACGGATCTTCACCGCGCTCGCCGGCGGCGTCCCCGTCCGGCTGGACGTGGTGGTGCGCGGCGAGATCGCCGAGCACGACGTCAAGGTCCTGGAGCTCGCCGCGCTCAAGGGCGTGTTCGTGGACGTCACCGAGGAGGCCGTGACCTTCGTCAACGCGCCCCTCCTGGCCCGCGACCGCGGCGTCGAGGTCACGCTCACGACCAGCGAGGACAGCCCCGACTGGCGCAACGTCGTGCAGGTCCGCGGCACGATGTCCGACGGCTCGGTGGTCTCGGTGTCCGGCACCCTCACCGGCCCCCGGCACGCCGAGCGCATCATCGAGATCAACGGCTACAACATGGAGCTCGTCCCGACCGAGCACATGGCGTTCTTCACCTACGTCGACCGGCCCGGCATCGTCGGCGCCGTCGGCAAGCTGCTCGGCGACGCCGAGGTCAACATCGCCGGGATGCAGGTCGGCCGGGCCGCCAAGGGCGGCAAGGCGCTGATCGCGCTCACCGTCGACTCCGCCATCGCCCCGCAGCTCGTCGACGCGATCACCGCCGAGGTCGGCGCCGACATGGGCCGCCGGGTCGACCTCGAAGGCTGAATTTATTGCAATCCCGGCCCAAGGGAGCTCGCCTGGCGGCTCGCCCCCTTGACCGTGCTTGGGCGAGCGCGTCATCGCTTCGCGATCAGCCCGGGAAGGCTCGCCTTCGGCATCGCCTTCCCGGGCTGGTAGCGCGCTCGCGTGACCGTTGAGGTCGTCCCGAGGGATGATCGTGGTCTTTGCGTGTCTCAGATTGTGAGATTTTACGCCACGGGTCGGGACGTTGGTCCGGACGGCGGGTAACGTGGCGGTAGTCATGCGGCGCTTCGTGGTAATCCTTCGCTGCCGCAGCGGGGCCTGATCATCGGCAGGCCGGCACCCGCTGCGGAGGCTCTGCCTGGCCGTGAGTCCGATACGACACCGGTCCGTGCGACCCACGGACCCCCGGCGGCCCACGGCCACAGCACAGCGAATCCCGGAGTGAACGGCATGAACCACGTCATGAACAACGCGCCCGCCGACGACGCGGAGGAAGAGGCGGCCCGCGCCCTGCAGACCGCCCTGGACCGCCGCGACAACGGCGGCCACCCGTCCAGGTAGGCGCCCGCCGATCAGGGACCGTCCCGTCCGGGGACGGTCCCTGATCGCATTACAGTGGGCGGATGCTCCTCGCCGAGCCCTCCGAGGTCGTGGACGCGCTGCGTGAGGCCGCGCGGCTCGGGCCCTACTTCGAGATCGTCACCGAGCCCGCCGAGGAGGCGGACCCGACCTGGCGGCCGTTCCCCGAACGGGACCGCGACCGGCTCATGGACCTCACCGCCAAGTACGCCGAACGGCTCGGGACCGGTGAACGGCGTGTCGCCGCGTCCATCCTGTTCCAGGGGCTCGCGTCGCGGCTGTGGTCGCCCATGGTCGCGGCGGCGGCGCGCGGTGTCGTTCCCGACCTGTCCGGGCTGCACTGGCGCTGGGCGCCCGGCGCGCCCGTGGCGCTGTGGCTCGCCCGGCCCTCCGGATGGCGGGCCGCGAGTGTGCGGGAGACCGCTGGGCTGCTCCACCGCGAGGTCGTCACCGGGCAGCTCGGGCCGCTGCGCGAGACGATGCTCACCTTCGTCGGCCTGGCGGACGGCCTGCTCTGGGGCAACGCGGCGTCGGCGCTCGCCGGGTCCCTGAACGTCGGCCCGCCCTCGCCGGAACGCGCCGCCCTCGTCCGCGAGGTGCTCGCCCGTGAGCCGCTCGCCGGGACGGGCGCGTTCGAGGCGGGCGGCTTCGTCCGCCGCAACTGCTGCCTGTACTACCGGGTGCCGCCGGGCGGCGAGATGTGCGGCGACTGCGCCCTGCTGCCCGGCCGGCCGGCCCGCCGCTGACCCGGAGGCCGGCGGCGGGGCGGCACGTGCGGGTCAGGCGCCGGCGGGGACCGCGGCGCCGGACGGACGGCGCGCGAACGCCCGTTCGGTGAGGTACCCGAACAGCAGCCCGATCGTCGCCCACAGGACGAGCTGGACGCCCAGCGAGGCGATCCGGAAGTCCCAGAGGACGGTGGCCGGGAAATGCTCAGGGATGGCGTCGGGCTTCGGCGTGAGCCGGTAGACCACCCCGACCACCACCGCGAACCCGAGGACGGACGCGATCGTCGCGTTCCAGGCGCCGAGCCGCGGGACCAGCCGCAGGCACACGATCACCGCGGCGATGGTGGCCAGCAGCCCCAGCGCGACCATGCCGAAGTACAGCGCCGTCCGGCTCCCGATGGACTCGGGGTCGCCGACCGCGGGCGGCGTCGCCGGGTACTTCAGGAACGGGACGAGCTCGATCGCCACGAACCCGGCCAGGGCGACCAGGGCCGCCGTGGCGCGGGCGCCGAGGTTCCCGAGCCGCCCGTGGGCGAACGCGAACGCGATCGAGAACAGCCCGCCGAGCGCCACCCCGTACACCGCCATCGCCGTGATCAGCCCGGACGTCTTCTGGACGGTCCGGCTCACCACCTCCGGCTCGTGCCCCTCGTGCGCGGCGTGCGCCTTGGCCTCCTCGAACGCGATGGCGTGGCCGACCTGCGGCTCGCCGTAGAGCCAGGCGATCAGCAGCGCGGCGGCCGCGGCGGCGAGACCGACGAGCATGCCGCGGACCAGCAGAGATCTCATCATGTGCGGCGGCTCAGTGGCAGGGGAAGCCGAGCAGGTGCCGGCCGTCGTGCGTGAACTCGTGCACCCACGTCCCGCCGAAGAGCGAGGTGGCGCCCTGCTCGGCGCCGACGAAGTAGATCAGGACAACGCCGAGGACGGCGGCGAGGACCGCCCACGGCAGGATCTCGCGGACCGGCACGCGCAGCGGCGCGGGCTCCGTCCGCGGGGACGGTGTCGCGGACGGGATGGCGGACTGGGCCATGGGGGTCTCCTCACGGGGTGCACTCGCCCCGGTAGCGGGAGGACGACGGGTCAGTGTCCTGACTCCCAGATCGCCGCCTCCTCCCGACCTTCCGGCCGGACGCCCGGCCGTGGTCGCGAAGCGGGGGAGACTCCCTGGTCACAGTGGCGGGACCGTCCTGGAATCGCACCAGGTTCCTGCGCACCGTCGCCTCTTATGTTGACTTGTCGCTCAGAGCGTCCCCTTTGCCCGCCCCTGCGTCAAGTCGGCGACCTGGGGAGCGGCCGGTTCCGGCGACCGGGCGGTGACGCGCCGTGGCCGTTTCCGGCTGCCGTGTATCCGTGGCGGGTCCCGCGTCCTTACCATCGGCAGGTGGGGACAACCTGGCCTTTCACCGGCCGCGGGGCGACGCTGGACGAGGTGCGCGAACTGCTCGGGACGGGCGGCGGCGGGCGCGGTGTCGTGGTCGCGGGGGAGGCCGGAGTCGGCAAGACCCGTTTGGCGGCGGAGGCGCTGCGGGGGCTGGAGCCCGGCCGGTACCGGGTGGTGCGGGTCGGCGCCACCCGCGCGGGCGCCCGCATCCCCTTCGGCGCGTTCGGCCACGTGCTGCCCGCGCGGCGGCCCGGGACCGCGGTGGTCAACCCGTTGCGGTGGGCGGCGGACGCGGTGGGCGCGCAGGGCGACCCGGCGCGGCTGCTGCTCGCGGTGGACGACGCGCACCTGCTCGACCCGAGCTCGGCGGCGCTCGTCCACCATCTGGTCGTGCACGAGCGGGCGCGGGTGCTCGCGACCGTCCGGGCCGGGGAGGCGATGCCCGACCCCGTCCTCGCGTTATGGAAGGACGAGCTGGCGCGGCGCCTGGAGCTGGAACCGCTGCCGGCGGCCGAGACCGGCGCGGTCCTGGAGGCGGTGCTCGGCGGGCAGGTGGAAGACGGCACGACCCGCAGGCTGTGGCGGGAGACCCGCGGCAACCTGCTGTTCCTGCGCGAGCTGGTGCTGGCCGGGACCGCCGCGGGACGGCTGGGGCAGGTGCGGGGCGTGTGGCGCTGGAAGGGCGACCTGCCGGTCTCGCCGCGGCTGGGGGAGCTGGTCGGGGCGCGTCTCGGCGCCGTCGGGCCCGAGGAACTGGCCGTCCTGGAGTACGTGACGTTCGGGGAGCCGGTCGGCGTGCCGGTGCTGGCCGCGCTCACCTCGCCGGAGGCCGTCGAGCGGGCCGAGGAACGGCACATGATCGTCTGCGCCCGGCGGGGGCGGCGGCTCCAGGCGTGGCTGGCGCATCCGCTGTTCGGCGAGGTGACCCGCGATCGCACGCCGGTGCTGCGGGCGCGGCGCCGGCGGGCCGCCCTCGCCGACACGGTGGAGCGCACCGGCATGCGCCGCCGCGAGGACCTGCTGCGCGTCGCGGTCTGGCGGCTGGACAGCGGCACCGCGGCCGACCCGGCGCTCGCCCTCCAGGCGTGCCTGCGGGCCCGCGGCGCCTACGACCTGGCCCTCGCCGAGCGGTTCGCGCGGGCGGCGCTGGACGCGGGGGGCGGGCTGGAGGCCGCGCTCCCGCTCGCCGGGATCCTGTACGTCACCGGCCGGGGCGAGGAGGGCGAGGCGCTGCTGGAGTCGGTGGCCGCGTCCCCGGCCGACCGTCCCCGCACCGACCGGGAGCGTTCCAGGTACGCCACGACCCGCGCGCTCGGGCTCGTCCTCGCGCTCGGGCGCGGCGATGACGCGCTGCGCCTGCTGGACGAGGCGAGGGCGGGCATGACCGGCCGTGTCGAGCTGCGGGACATCGACCTGCTCGGCGCCCGCGTCCACCTGCTCCTCGGCGAGTTCGCGCAGGCCCGGGAGGCGCTCGGCCGCGTCCGGTCGTCCGGGCGGCTGCGCGAGGACCAGGCCGTCCACGCCATCGCGGCCGAGTGCCTGGAGACGGCGCACGCCGGGCGGACGGGGGAGTGCCTGCGGCTGGCCGGGGGGCTGCCTCGCGGCGCGGCCGGGCCGCGCCACGAGGTCTCGGTGGTGGAGCTCGACATCGCCTGCGCCCGGATGTCGGCCCTGCTGTTCTCGGGCGCGGCGGGCCGTGCCGAGACGGCGGGCCGCGGCATGATCGAACGCTTCGCCGGCTACGGCGAGTGGGACCTCGGCGTCGCCGGGCTCCTCGGTCACCGGGCGCAGGTCCAGCGGGCCCGCGGGGCCGTCCAGGACGCGCTGCGCTCCTGCCGGGAGGGCGTCGCCCGCCTCGGCGCCGGGTCCGGCGACGGGCGCACCGGGTTCGCGGGCCTGTGCCACGGCGAGATGGCGCACTCCGCCGCGCTGCTCGGCGACCTGCCCGCGGCCGAGCGGGCGCTGGCCGAGGCGGCGCGGCGGACGCTGCCCACCTACTACCTGGTCGACTTCCCGCACCGGCTTGCCGGGACGTGGGTGACGCTGCTGCGCGACGGCGCCTCCGCCGCCCGCGACGCCGCGCTCGCCACGGCCGCCGAGGCCGCCGCGCGGGGCATGCACGGCTACGAGATGTTCGCGCTGCACGACGCCGTCCGGCTGGGCGACCCCGGGCGGGCAGCCGCGCGCCTCGCCGAGCTGGCCGTGCGGGTGGACGGGCCGCTCGTGCGGGCCTGCGCCCGGCACGCCGCGTCCGCCGTCGCCCGGGACGGGGACGCGCTCGACGCGGTCGCCGAGGACTTCGCGGGGATGGGGCTGCTCCTGCACGCCGCCGAGGCCGCCGCGATGGCCGCCCGCGCGCACCGGCGCGCCGGCGCCGCCCGCGCGTCCCAGGCGTCGGAGATCCGGGCGTGGGGCCTCGCGCGGCACTGCCAGGGCGCCCGCACGCCCGCGCTCACGGGCCTCGCGGCGCCGGGGCTCACCGAGCGGCAGCTGGAGGTCGCGCGACTCGCCGCGCAGGGCCTCGGGAACCGGGAGATCGCCGAGCGGCTCGTGCTGTCGGTCCGGACGGTCGCCAACCACCTCGGCGCGGTCTACGAACGGCTCGGCGTCCGTGACCGCGGCGACCTGCCCGCCGCGCTCACCCGGGACGGCCCTCCGGCGGGTCCGCAGGTAGAACGCCCGCGGCGAGACCGACGTCCCGGGATTTGAGATGAAAGCCCAAGCACTGAGACGTTTGCAGTAGAGTGCGCGCATGGCTTCCCGCAGTATTCGACTGGCCGTCATCCCCGGTGACGGGATCGGCCCCGAGGTGGTCTCCGAGGGCCTGAAGGTCCTCGACGCCGTCGCGTCGTCCGGCGACCTGACGTTCGAGCGGACGTCCTACGACCTGGGCGCCGCGCGCTGGCACCGCACCGGCGAGACGCTGCCGGACTCGGTCCTGGAGGAGCTGCGCGGCCAGGCCGTCATCCTGCTCGGCGCGGTCGGCGACCCCGGCGTCCCCAGCGGCACGCTGGAGCGCGGTCTGCTGCTGCGGGCCCGGTTCGAGCTGGACCACTACGTCAACCTGCGGCCCGTCCGCCTGTACCCGGGGGTCGCCACCCCGCTGGCGGGCGTGACGCCCGAGGACATCGACATGGTCGTCGTCCGCGAGGGCACCGAGGGCCCCTACACCGGTGTCGGCGGCGTGCTGCGCAAGGACACCCCGCACGAGGTCGCCACGCAGGAGAGCGTCAACACCGCCTACGGCGTCGAGCGCGTGATCCGCTACGCCTTCGAGGTCGCCGCGTCCCGCCCGCGGCGCAAGCTCACGCTCGTCCACAAGGACAACGTCCTGACCTTCGCCGGTGATCTCTACCAGCGCGCCCTCAAGCGGGTCGCCGCGGAGTTCCCGCAGGTCACCACCGACTACTGCCATGTCGACGCGGCCACGATGTTCTTCGTCAGCCAGCCGCGGCGGTTCGATGTGATCGTCACCGACAACCTGTTCGGCGACATCATCACCGACCTCGGCGCCGCCGTCGCCGGGGGGATCGGCCTCGCCGCGTCCGGCAACGTCAACCCGGGCCGCACCGCCCCGTCGATGTTCGAGCCCGTGCACGGCAGCGCCCCCGACATCGCGGGCCAGGGCAAGGCCGACCCGACCGCCACGATCCTGTCGGTCGCCATGCTGCTGGACCACGTCGGCGCCGCCGACGCCGCGCGCCGTGTCGAGCGCGCCGTCTCCGACGACCTCGCCGAGCGGGCCGCCCTCGGGGCCCGCTCGACCACCCAGATCGGCGACGCGATCGCCAAGCGAGTATCCGGCTAGGGCGCGCCTCCCCGGCTTGATCAGGGACATTCCGGGCGCGCCGCGCGGCGCGCCCGGATTTCTGTGTGCGCCGTGCGCTGAGGAGCAGGGCTAGACGAAGTACGACAATGAGGACTAAGACGTCGATGTGGCAATGGGGCCGCACACGGCGATCCGCGAGAGGAAACCGCGATGAGTACGACCCTGGACTTCGAGATCACCCTCAGCGAACGGCCCGCGTCCGCCGAGGAGCGGGCGCGCGTCCTGGCCGATCCTGGCTTCGGGCGGCACTTCACCGATCACATGGTCACCATCCGGTACTCCGCGGACCGGGGCTGGCACGACGCGAGGCTCGAACCCTACGGCCCCATCCCGATGGACCCGGCCAGCCAGGTGTTCCACTACGCCCAGGAGCTGTTCGAGGGCCTCAAGGCGTACAAGCAGCCGGACGGCTCCGTCGTCACCTTCCGCCCGTACATGAACGCCGCCCGGATGAACCGCTCCGCGCACCGGATGGCCATGCCCGAGATCCCCGAGCAGCTGTTCGTGGACGCCGTCGAGCTGCTCGTCCGCACCGACCGCGCATGGGTCCCCGACGCCGAGGGGCACAGCCTCTACCTGCGGCCTTTCATGTTCGCCACCACCCGCGCCCTCGGCGTGAACAGCCCGGCGAACGAGTTCCTCTTCATGATCATCGCGTCCCCGTCCGGCCTGTACTACCCCCGCGGCGTCAAGCCGGTCTCGGTGTGGCTGTCGCAGGACTACACCCGCGCCGCCCCGGGCGGCACCGGCGAGGCCAAGTTCGGCGGCAACTACGCGGCGTCCTTCGCCGGCCAGGCCGAGGCCGTCGCCCAGGGCTGTGACCAGGTCGTGTGGCTCGACGCGGTGGAGCACCGCTGGGTCGAGGAGGTCGGCTCCATGAACCTGATGTTCGTCTACGGCTCCGGCTCGCGCGCCCGCCTGCTCACCCCCGCCCTCACCGGCACCCTCCTCGCCGGGGTGACCCGCGACTCCATGCTGAAGCTGGCCCCCGACCTCGGCATCCCCGCCGAGGAGGGCAAGATCAGCATCGACGAGTGGGAGGCCGGCTGTGCCTCCGGCGAGATCACCGAGGTGTTCGGCTGCGGCACCGCCGCGATCATCAGCCCGGTCGGGTACGTCAAGGGCGCCGACCGCGCCTGGTCGATCGGCTCCGGCGAGCCCGGCGAGGTGTCGATGCGGCTGCGCCAGGAACTGATCGGCATCCAGTACGGCACCCGCCCCGACCCCTACGGCTGGGTGCACCCGATCTGATCCGCCCGTCCGGCCCGGGTGAGCGCGACCTCGCTTCGCGGTCGGCCCGGTCGGGGCGGCGCCCGCAGGCGATCCCCGGCCGGGCTGGTCGCGGGCGAGGTGTCTCGTCATATGAGACGGGTGTGCCGTCATCGTGGACGGTGTGGCAGACTGTGGTCATCATGCGCCACAGCCTCGTGATTATCGGCTGGCGCGCCGGCATCTAACGGGACAGCGCCGGCGCGCAGACCTCTCACGTCCGTGAGGGGTCTTTTTTGTGTCCTGGCGCTGATCCCCTGGGGGTCCACACCATGCAAGGCGACGCTTTCCACGTCTACGACACCACCCTGCGCGACGGCTCGCAGCAGGAGGGGCTCAACCTCTCCGTGCCCGACAAGCTCGCCATCGCGCGGCACCTCGACGACCTGGGCATCGGCTTCATCGAGGGTGGCTGGCCGGGCGCCAACCCCAAGGACACCGAGTTCTTCAGGCGGGCTCGAACAGAGCTCGGCCTGAGGCACGCGCAGCTCACCGCGTTCGGCGCGACCCGCCGGGCCGGTGTGAAGGCGGCCGACGACCCCCAGGTCGCCGCCCTGCGCGAATCCGGCGCGTCCGTCGTGACCCTGGTCGCCAAGAGTCACGACAGGCACGTCGAGCTGGCCCTCCGCACGACGCTGGAGGAGAACCTCGCGATGATCCGCGACACGGTCTCCCACCTGCGTGCGGAGGGCCAACGGGTCTTCCTGGACGCCGAGCACTTCTTCGACGGCTACCACGCCAACCGCGCCTACGCGCTGGAGGCCGTCCGCACCGCCGCCGAGGCCGGGGCGGACGTCGTCGCGCTCTGCGACACCAACGGCGGCATGCTCCCCGACGAACTGGCCGAGGTCGTCCACGACGTGGTCGCGCTGGGGGTACGGGTCGGCATCCACTGCCACGACGACTCCGGCTGCGCCGTCGCGAACACG
Source organism: Actinomadura graeca (assembly GCF_019175365.1). NCBI lineage: Bacteria > Bacillati > Actinomycetota > Actinomycetes > Streptosporangiales > Thermomonosporaceae > Actinomadura > Actinomadura graeca. The sequence goes on from NZ_CP059572.1 coordinate 7,041,921, forward strand.
CTCGCCGCCGTCCGGGCCGGCGCGACGCACGTCCAGGGCTGCGCGAACGGCTACGGCGAGCGCAGCGGCAACGCCAACCTGTTCACCGTGGTCGGGAACCTCCAGCTCAAGCGCGGGATGCCGCTCGTCACCGACGCCCAGCTCGCCGAGATGACCCGCATCGCGCACGCCGTCTCCGAGGTCACCAACGTCGCGGCCGGCTCGCAGCAGCCCTACGTGGGCGTGTCGGCGTTCGCGCACAAGGCCGGGCTGCACGCCTCCGCCGTCAAGATCGACCCCGACCTGTACCAGCACATCGACCCGGCCGCCGTCGGCAACGACATGCGGATGCTCGTCTCCAGCATGGCCGGGCGCGCCTCCGTCGAGCTGAAGGGCAGGGAACTCGGCTACGACCTGTCCGGCGAGAAGGCCAAGGCCGTCGTCGACCGGGTCAAGGACCTGGAATCCACCGGCTACACCTTCGAGGCCGCCGACGCCTCGTTCGAGCTGCTGCTCCGCGAGGAGCTCACCGGCGTCCGGCAGCGGCACTTCGAGGTCGAGTCGTGGCGGTCCATCGTGGAGCGCCGCCCCGACGGCTCCATGATCAGCGAGGCCACCGTCAAGCTCCGCGCCAAGGGCGAGCGGATCATCGCCACCGGCGAGGGCAACGGCCCCGTCAACGCCCTGGACAACGCGCTGCGCGTCGCGCTCGGGCGCCTGTACCCCGAGCTCGCGCGGCTGGAGCTCATCGACTACAAGGTCCGCATCCTGGAGGGGACGCACGGCACCGGCGCGCGGACCCGCGTCCTCATCGAGTCCGCCGACGGCGAGCGCGAGTGGGGCACGGTCGGCGTAGAGGACAACGTCATCGCCGCGTCCTGGCAGGCGCTGGAGGAGGCCGTCACCTACTGCCTCCTGCGTGCGGGCTACGAGGCCGGATGATCCGGGAATGACCGGCGCCCCGCGGGCATTATCGGGGGCATGGGAAACGAGATCACCGACGACGCCGCCCGCGGCCGCTACGAGATCAGGGTGGACGGGGACCTCGCCGGGTTCGCCGAGTACGAGACGCGTCCCGGCCAGGTCGTCCTCACCCACACCGAGGTCGACGGCGCCTTCGAGGGGCAGGGCGTGGGCAGCGCCCTGGCCAGGGGAGTGCTCGACGACGTCCGGGCCAAGGGCCTGACGGTGGTGCCGCGCTGCCCGTTCATCAGGACATGGATCGACAAGCACCCCGACTACCGGGACCTCGTCGCCGCCTAAACGGGAGGAATTCCGGCGAAACTGGGGAAATCGGTGGCGGATTTCCTGTTCCGCCGTCACCATGGTCACCAGCACGGCACGTGTGACGTTCCCGCGCGCCGTCTCCCAGCCACCGGACCACCGGAGTGATCGCATGCCTGTCCGACCCTGGAATCCCGAGGACCCTGGGCGTCCCGCGGGCGGGTCCTGGGCCGATGTGGCGTTCGGGCTGGGCGAGACGTACGAGCACGAGGACGACCTGGAGTCGGCCGCCGACTGGTACCGGCGCGCCGCCGAGTCCGACCACGCCCGGGCCGCGCTGCGCCTCGGCGCCGTCCTCGGCCGCATGGCCGACGACGGCCGCGCCGACGACAGCGCCGAGGATCTGCTCGCCGAGGCCACCCGCTGGCTCAGCGGCGTCCCGCTCGCCGCCGCCCCCGACGCCATCGAGCTCATCACCGACCTGCTCAACCGGCATCAGCGGCAGGCCGCCCGCCGCGGCCTAGAGTCCGCCGCCACCGGCTGACCCGAACCGATCGGCGCTTTCCGTCGTCGGACTCCATGAGATCGACGACTGCGGAAGGTGACCAGTTGAGCGGCGAGGAGCCCGGGTACGTCCCCCCGGACCACAGGACCACCGCCGAGTTCGCCGCGCCCGGCGGCACCACCCCCGGCGCGGGCGCGACCTCCGTCGACGGGCCGGCGGACCCGAACGCGACGTCCCGGGACCTCCCGTCCGACGACATCGCGGACGACCCCACCGACGACCTTCCGCCCGCCACGGTCACCGATTTCGCCGGGCCGCCGCCGGTCACGATGACCGACCCCGAGCCGGCCCCGGCGACGCTGACGGACCCCGAGAAGGCCCCGGCGACCCTGACCGACCCCGAGGAGGCCCTCGCGACGTCGGCGGACGCCGGAAAGGCCCCGACGACGCTGACCGACGCCGTCGTCGAGTCCCCGGCATCACCGGACGACTCGTCCACGGTGGAGTCGCCGCGCCCCGCGGCCGCCGGGGCTCCGTCGGTGCCCGCGGCGGGAACGTTCCCCTGGACGGCGCAGTTCGGCGCCGAGGAGGAGCGCCCGCCCGCGCCGCCCGCGCCGCCGGTCCCTCTCCCGGCCGCGGCCGCGATGCGCTCGCCCGCGCCCCCACCGCCCCCCTCGCCGTCTCCGGCACCGCCCGCGGCCGCTCCGCCGAACCAGGTGACGGCCCCGGCCTCACCGGTCTCCCTCCCGCCGGTCGCGTCCCCGGACGGCGGGACCCGGTCCCGCCGTCGCGGCCCGCTGCTCGCCGCCGCAGGCGCCGCCGCCGTGCTCATCGTCATCGGGGTCGTCGGCGCGGCGCTGCTCATGGGCGGCGGCTCCGGCGGGAAGGACGCCGCGTCCGCGACACCCTCGGCCGGGGCGTCGGGGGTGCCGACCGGCGCCTCCTCACCGGCCCCCACCGGCGGTCCGGGCGGCGGGCCGACCGGACCGGCGACGCCCGCCCCGTCCGGCGCGCCGGTCGCGACGCCCCCCGGGGCGCCGCCCGGAGGGACCACTCCAGCGGTGCCCGCCACCCCGGCCGGACCCGTGCTGACCGGGAACGGCATCACCTACCGGCTCGTCCAGCAGGACGAGGGCTACTACGAGGGCAGCCTGGTCATCACCAACCGGACCGGACGGCCCATGACCACGTGGCGCCTCACGTTCGACGCGCCGTCGGCCGACGTCAAGAACATCTGGGGCGCCAGGCTCGTCCGCGGCGGCGGCAGGGCCGAGATCGAGAACCTGCCGGGTGCCGCCGCGATCCCGCCGGGCGGCACCTGGGAGGTCCGTTTCGGCGCCGAAGGGACGGCGGCGACGCCGGAGCGGTGCCGGATCAACGGCCGCGCCTGCGGTTTCTGACCGGCCTCCACGGCGCGGGAAACCCGCCGCCGACGCGGCGCTAGGCTTCTGACATGCGTATCGCCAGGTTCGCCACGGACGAGGGCATGTCCTTCGGAGTGGTGGAGGAGAACACCGTCGCCGCGGTCGCGGCCCATCCGTTCGGGGAGCTGACCTTCACCGGGCAGCGCCTCCCGCTCGCCGACGTCCGGCTGCTGGCGCCGATCCTGCCGAGCAAGGTCATCGCGATCGGCAAGAACTACGCGGAGCACGCCCGCGAGATGGGCGCCGAACCGCCCGCCGAGCCGGTGCTCTTCGCCAAGCCCTCCACCGCCGTGATCGGGCCCGGAGAGGCCGTCGCCTACCCGCAGAAGCTGTCCGAGCGGGTGGACTACGAAGGCGAGCTGGCCCTCGTCATCGGCCGCATGTGCCGCGAGGTGCCCGCCTCCCGCGCCGCCGAGGTGATCCTCGGTTACACCTGCGCCAACGACGTCACCGCCCGCGACCTGCAGAAGAAGGACGGGCAGTGGACGCGGGCCAAGGGCTTCGACACCTTCTGCCCCCTCGGCCCCTGGATCGAGACCGAGGCCGACCCGTCCGACCTCGCGATCTCCACCACCGTCAACGGCGAGGCCCGCCAGGACGCGCGCACCTCCCAGCTGCTCCACGACGTCCCGGCGCTCGTCGAGTACGTCAGCCAGGTCATGACGCTGCTGCCCGGCGACGTGATCCTCACCGGCACCCCCGCCGGGGTCGGCCCCCTGGAGATCGGCGACGAGGTGACCGTGACCGTCGAGGGCGTCGGCTCCCTCACCAACCGCGTCGTCGCCCGGGAGTGACGGGCGGCCTGTCGTACGGCGTCCCTAAGCTGGGAGGGGCGCCGCACGAAGGGGGAGGTCATGACGTTCACCGGTTTCACCAGTGAGACCTTCGAGTTCTATGAGGGCCTCCTGGCCGACAACAGCAAGTCCTACTGGACGGCCCACAAGGACACCTACGAACAGCACGTGCGCGGGCCCATGACGGACCTGTGCGCCGAGCTCGAAGAGGAGTTCGGCACGGCCAAGCTGTTCCGCCCCTACCGCGACGTGCGGTTCAGCAAGGACAAGACCCCCTACAAGGCGCATCAGGGCGCTCACATCAGCGGTGGGTTCTACGTCCAGGTCGACGCCGACGGCCTCATGGTCGCCGGCGGCATGTACGCGCCCACGCCCGAGCAGCTCCGCCGCTACCGCGCCGCCGTCGACTCCAGCGCCTCCGGCAAGGAGCTCCAGGCCATCGTCGACGACCTCCGCTCGTCCGGGATGGAGATCGCGGGCGACCGGCTCAAGACCCGCCCGCGCGGCACCCCCGCGGACCATCCCCGCCTCGACCTGCTGCGGCACCGCTCCCTGTACGCCCACCAAGGCTGGCCCGCCGATCCGTGGATGCAGACCCCCGAGGTCCTGTCACGCGTCCGCGAGTCGTGGCGGCGCCTCCGCCCGCTCGTCGACTGGGGGAACGAGCACATCGGCCCGGCCGAGTCCACCCGCTGACGTCCCCGCGGCCTTCCGCCGGCCGCGCCCGGCGGGGCTCGCCGCCCCCTCCCGACCGCCCTCACCTCGGGCGTCGGGACCGTCCGCGTGAACCTCGGGAATCGTTTTGGCGCAGGTCCCCGGGTCCTGTATTCTCCTTGAGGCGCGAGCGACCGGCCGGAGACGGCCAGAGCTCCGTACCACACTGGGGTATGGTGTAATCGGCAGCACGAGTGATTCTGGTTCACTTAGTCTAGGTTCGAGTCCTGGTACCCCAGCTGCGTCCATTCTTATGGACACGCCCCCGTCGTCTAGTGGCCTAGGACGCCGCCCTCTCAAGGCGGTAACGGCGGTTCGAATCCGCTCGGGGGTACACGGCACGCAGTTTCCAGCCCCGTTCACCGTCAATGGTGACCGGGGCTTTTCCGTCCCGCCGATATCGGGAATCCGGTTCGAGGCGCGGGCCGGGTTCCGGTAGGCTGGGCGAGGCCCGAGCGGGAGATCGCGAAGGCCGCAGTCCGGCCCCCGTCGTCTAGTGGCCTAGGACGCCGCCCTCTCAAGGCGGTAACGGCGGTTCGAATCCGCTCGGGGGTACCTTTCGCGCCACACGACCCGATGCCGGGATGTCCCCGAGGTCCGGGTCGAGCCGCACCGAGGCCATCACTACGCTGAGCCGATGGTCATCGAGACCGATCTGGAACTGGACGACGGCCGGACCCTGCACGTCTACGACACCGGCGCGGGCGCCGCCGGGCGCCTCACCGTCTTCTGGCATCACGGCACACCGAACATCGGCGCGCCCCCCGCACCCCTGTTCCCGGCCGCCGCCCGTCTCGGTGTCCGCTGGGTGTCCCATGACCGGCCGGGATACGGCGGCTCCACGCCGCTCCCCGGCCGGGACGTGGCGTCCGCCGCCGCCGACGTCTCCCGCGTCGCCGACGCGCTGGGCATCGGGCGGTTCGCGGTCATGGGCCATTCCGGCGGAGGCCCGCACGCCCTCGCCTGTGGGACGCTGCTGGCCGACCGGGTCGTGGGCGTGGTCGCCATCGCCGGCCCCGCGCCGTTCCACGCGGAGGGCCTCGACTGGTACGAGGGGATGGGGGCGGCGTCCGCCGCGTCCCTGCGCGCCGCGGCGGGCGGACGCGCGGAGAAGGAACGTCACGAGGCGTCCGCCCGATTCGACCCGGAGATGTTCACCCCGGCGGACCACGACGCGCTCGCCGGAGCGTGGTCCTGGCTGAACGACGTCGTCGGACCGGCGGTCGAGGCCGGTCCGGCGGCGCTCATCGACGACGACCTCGCCTACGTCGCCCCCTGGGGGTTCGACCCCGCCCGCATGAGCGTCCCCGCCCTCTTCCTGCACGGGGCGCGTGACCGCATCGTGCCGAGCGCGCACGGCGCATGGCTCGCCTCGCGATGCGGTCCCGCGGAGTTGCGGCTCTCTCCGGAAGACGGGCACATCTCCATCCTGAACTCCGCCGAAGCGGCCCTGGAATGGCTCGCTACACGTGACGCGGCAAGCTGAGGGCGGCGGCGAGCAGGCCCCCAGCGAACAGCGTCCCCGCTGAGAGCGGCAGGCGCGCTCGTGACCTCGGGCGATCCGGACGGCGGCCGGGCTCGCGACCATCATGACAAGGGCGACCGGCAGCAGAATCAGCCCGGCCTCGGGCGCCGACGAACCGAAATGCGCCGCGAGCTGGCCGCCTGCCCCGGGCTGGCGGAGATAGTGACGACCCGCGCGCAGCACGGCCCTGGCGCGCTGCGCAAGGTGGAGCCGACCTCGGCATCCTCGCCGACGCGGGCCTGGACGAGCGCCGGTCCGCCCGCCCCCATGTGCGCGATCAGCGGTGGCGGGGACGGCCTCCGATACGGACTGCCACGCCGGTGGAAAGGGCGTGACCGCTCCTCGCCAACACCGCCGCGACACGGTAGTAGAAAGGCGGTGGACAGCCGAGCGACCGGACGCGCCGCCCAGCCCTGGGGCGCGCAGGTCATGGCCACCGGCATCGTCTCGCTGGGCCTGCGTCTCGCCGGGTTCCTCTGGGCCGCGCGTGGCCTGCTGGTGATCACCGCGGCGTTGTGGCTGGTCCTGGCGGTGACGTTCTGCGGGCTGCTGCTCGACGGCGCCCGCAGGGAGGAGCTGGCCGCCCCCGCCGTGCTGACGAGCGTGGCGGGTACCGGCGTCCTCGGCAACGGCATCGCGCTGACCGGCCATTCCGCGGCGGCCGCGGTCCTCCTCACCGTCACCGCGGTTCTTTGGCTGCTGCTCCTGCCGCGGGTGCTGCGCCGTCTCGGGCGGAGCCTGCCGGGGGCGGCGTACCTGGTGACGGTCGCGACGCAGTCGGTGGCCGGGCTCGCGGCGGCGCTGGCCGTCCCGCTGTCGGCGCCCTGGCTCACCTGGGCGGCGGGCGTGCTGCTCGCCGCGGGCCTCGCCCTGTACGCGCTGGTGCTCTCCCGCTTCGATCTCGGCCAGCTCCACCGGGGCGCGGGCGACCACTGGGTGGTGGCCGGAAGCCTGTCGATCTCCGCTCTGGCCTGCGCCCGGCTGGCCGCCGCGACCGGCCGCCCGGAACCGCTGACGTGGCTGACGCTGGCGATCCTGGCCGCGGCGCTCTCCTGGTACGCGGTGCTGGCCGTCCTGGAGGTCGTGCGCCCGCGTCCCCGCTACGACCCGCGCCGCTGGTCCACGGTCTTCCCGCTCGGCATGACGGCGGTGAGCGCGATGACGGCCGCGACGGTCTGCGCCGTCCCGTGGCTCAGGCCGGTCGGCGAGGCCCTCCTCTGCCCCGCCGTGCTCGCCTGGCTGATCGTCGCGTCCGGTGCCGTCCGCCGTGCGTCCGGACGGCCCCGGTCCCGGCGTCCCGGCCCCGTTCCGGTCGACTAGGGGCCGGACGGCCGTGGACGCGTGCGGGCCCCGGCCGGCCGGCCGGGGCCCGCACGCCGTCAGTGGTGGGCGACCTCGCGGGGGCGGGCGTGGGCGGAGGGGGTGCGGGACAGGCTGCCCGGCCACCAGAAGCGGCGGCCGGTGTCGAGGGCCAGGGCGGGCACGATGACCGAGCGGACGAGGAAGGTGTCCAGCAGGACGCCGAGGGCGACCAGGACCCCGATCTGCACCATCATCGTGATGGGCATGACCGCGAGGACGCCGAAGGTGCTGGCCAGGACGACCCCGGCGCTGGAGATGACGCCGCCGGTGAGGCCGAGGGCGCGCAGCGTGCCGGTGCGGTGGTCGGAGAGGGCGACCTCCTCGCGGACGCGGGAGACGAGGAACAGGTTGTAGTCGACGCCCAGGGCGACCATGAACAGGAAGCCCATGAGGGCCAGCTGGGTGTCCAGGGCGGGGAAGCCGAACGCGTACCGGAACAGCAGCCAGCCGCCGCCGAGCGCCGCGAAGTAGGACGCGACGACGGTGGCGATGATCAGGAGCGGGGCGACCAGCGCGCGGAGCAGGACCATGAGGATCAGCAGGACGACGCCGAGGACGAGCGGGATCACGACGCGGCGGTCGTGGGCCTGGGCCTCGTCCAGGTCGAGTTCACCGGCGGCGCCCGCGCCGACGTTCGCGTGCGGGACGGCCGCGCGGATCCGCTTGACGGCGTCTCTGGCGGCCTCGTTGTCGGGCGGCGCGGTGAGCACGACGTCCGTCCTGGTGAGGCGGCCGTCGGTGCTGGGCTGGGGCGTCCCGACGTCGGCGACCCCTGGGACGTTCCGCAGTGCGGCGGTGACCGGTGAGTCGGAGACGACCTGGATCGGGCGGGTCCGGTCGCCGGGGTAGTGCGCGTTCAGGAGCCGCTCGCCGACGGCGGAGGCGGGCGTGGTGGTGAGGAAGTGCTCGCGGTCCAGCCCGGTGCTGATGCCGAGCGCCCCGGCCGCGAGACCGGCGAGGACGGCCGTCCCGGCGATCCAGACGAGCCGGGGACGGGCGGCGACGCGGCGTCCGACGCGGTCCCAGACGCCGCCCCCGGCCGGCGGCGCGTCGCCGTGGCGCGGGATGCGGGGCCAGAAGATCCAGCGGCCGAAGATCACCAGCAGGGCGGGCAGCAGGGACATGACCACGACGAGGCCGCCGAGCACGCCGATCGCGCCGATCGGGCCGAGCGCGTAGTTGAAGCCCATCTTCGCCGCGAGCAGGCACAGCAGGCCGAGGCACACGGTGGCGGCGGAGGCGATGACCGGGGCGGCGGCGCGCCGGAGGGCGACGCGCATCGCCTCGTGCCGGTCGGCGTGGCGGCGGAGCTCCTCGCGGTAGCGGGCGAGCAGGAGCAGCGCGTAGTCGGTGGTGATGCCGAAGACCAGCGCGTTGAGGATGGCGGACATGCCGTCCGCGACGTAGAGGCCGGCGTGCTCGGCCAGGAGGTAGACGGCGGCGCTGGTGACCTGGAGGGAGATCGCCGCGTTCACCAGCGGCAGCAGCCACAGGAGCGGGCTGCGGTAGGTGATGAGCAGGACGGCGGTGACCAGGACCATCGTGATGACCAGCAGCAGCTTGTCGATCTTCTCGAAGGCGTCGCCGACGTCGAGCGCGGAACCGGCGGGGCCGGTGAGGCGGACCCGCAGTCCCGGCGGCGCGTCCCGCTCGACCCGGTCGCGGATCCTCCCGGCGTTCTCGGAGAGGTCGTCGCCGTCCGGCAGCGGGATGGTCAGCATCAGCGCCCGTCCGTCGCGGGACGGGACGGCCGGGGCGATCCGGCCCTCGGCGACGGGGGCCAGGGCGCGGCGGTCGGCTTCGGCGCGCGCGCGGTCGGCGGCGGTGATCCCGGAGTCGCGGACGTAGGCGACGATGCCCGGTGCCATCTGGCCACCCGCGAAACGCGGCGTCAGCTCCTCGACCTTCGTGGACTGGGCTCCGCGTGGAAGCTCGGCGGTGGACCTGCCCTCGACCACGTCCGACAGCTTCCCCGCCAGGGGGACGGCCAGGACGACGATCGCGATCCAGAGCAGCAGGACCGCCCATTTGGTGAGGCGCCCTGTGGGCAGCGCGGCGAGTTTGCGTGAGAGCAGCACGAGGTGCTCTCCTTTCCGTGGAGGTGTCGTGTCGCGGTGAGCACGCCGGAAGGCGTGGTGATGCGGGGCTTCCGCCCGCCCGGGCCGCCGGGCTGCCACCCGGCGGCCCGGGCCTCAGTCGGCCGGGTCGTCCTCCTCGCGGGTCTCGGGGAACGCCAGGAACCTGACGAGGAGGGTGCGCGCGTCCGGCGGCGGGTCGCCGTCGGCCCGCTTGTAGCGGTACAGCAGCGCGATGTAGTCCTCGAAGAAGGGACGGACCTGGTCCATCGTCAGGGTGACGCTGGAGAAGGAGAACAGCAGCGCGTCCGCCCAGTCGCCGAGGCCGTCGCGGGCCCGCTGGAACCGGGCGAGCTGTTCCATCTCGGTCGCGAACTCCAGCCGGGTGAGCTCCTCCACCGCCTCGCGCATCCGCGGCGACTGCTCGCTGTAGCGGGGGAGACGCCGGTCGCCGGGGACGGTGCGCCACCAGCGTTCCCGGCCGCGTCCGAGCTCGGGGACCTCCTCGATGAAGCCGTGCTTGGCGAGCTGGCGCAGGTGGTAGCTCGTCGCGCCGGTGCTCTGGCCGAGCGCGCGGGCGAGCGTGGTGGACGAGACCGGGCCGTCCCGCATGATCTCGGCGATCCGCTGCCGCAGCGGGTGGGCGAGGAGCCGCACCTGGCGCGGGTCGGTGAGCTCCTCGGGAGGAGGCTGGTCCGTCATGAGCAGGACGCTATGGCGTGCAAAGAGCCTTTGCAACGGTTGTTGGCAAGGTTCACCGGACGGGGTGAGGGTGTGCCTTCCCGCACGACCTGAGAGGGAGCGGCGGGCTCACTCCGGGGGCCGAGAAGTGTTCCCGTGTCCATGGCTGACGGGCGCGACGGCGGTCAATTAAAATCATTCGGCAGTCCGAGGAGGGAAGGGGACCAGGTGGGCACCGTTCAGGAGACCTCGCCAGGCGCGTCGCTCGCGGAGAGGGTCGAGTGGCTGATCCGCAATCTGTGGCCCGCGGACGCCGAGCCGCCCCGCAACAACGTGGAGACGGCCGGCGCGATCGCGCGCGCCACCGGCGAGGACATCTCGTCCACCACGGTCTGGAAGCTGCGCACCGGCCGCCAGGAGAACCCCCAGCTCAAGACCCTCACCGCGCTCGCCACGTTCTTCGGGGTGCCGATCGGCTACTTCGGCTTCGCGGGCGAGGCGCGCCCGATCGACGACGACCTCACGCTCCAGGCGCTGCGCCGCGAGGTGGAACAGGGCCTCATCCGCCCGGAGGTGCTGCGCGCCCTGGTCGACCTGTCGCCGGAGGCCCGCTGGATCGTGGACGAGATGATCCTCGGCGCCGCCGCGGCCGACCGGAACCGCCGCGTGATCTAGCCGGAATGGCGGGGCCGTTTCCGGGGAGGAGGTGCACGTAGCCGCCACCGGGAGGGGACGATGCCGCCGTATGCCGTGATCCTCTCGGTGCTCGGCCTGGTGGGGGCCGTGATCGCCGGGATCTACGCCGTCTCGTGGCTGGCGGCGCCTCCGGGGACGGTGGACGCGGGGCCCTTCCTGTCCGGCGCCCGGCCCGCCGAGCACGCCCTGTCGCGCTTCCACGTCCGCTGGTACGCGGTGAGCATGCTCTTCCTCGCCTTCGACATGGAGATGGTCTTCATGTACCCGTGGGCGCTCGTCGTCGCGTCCGTGGGGGCGAAGGCGGTGGTGGAGATGTTCGTCTTCCTCGGGCTGCTCCTGGTCGGCGTCCTCTACGCGTGGCGGGAGGGCGCGCTGCGGTGGGCCTGAGGGAGCGGCTCGCGGCGGACCGCCCGTTCGTGGTCACGGCGGCGGACGGGACGCGGGACCGGCTCGCGGTCGAGGCCGATCTCCGGGCCCGCGGCCGCCGCCAGGCGCTCTCTCCCGTGGAGACCGGCCACCTGGTGGTCTGCGGGGAACCCGGCGCGGCGCTGGGCGAGGCCATCGAGACGGTGTGGCGGGACATGCCGGAGCCTCGCGTCCGCGTCGGCCGCCCGCCTCGGAGCGCCCCGCCCCCTCGTGACGACGTCGCCATGGCCGACCGCGCGGACGACCGCGACGGGCTGCGGCTCGACGTGCTCCACCTGCCGCTCGGCCCCGTCCTGGCGCACTGGCCCGCGGGACTGAGGCTGGACCTGGCGGTGCAGGGCGACGTCATCCAGAGCGCGGGCGTCACCCTGGTCGACACCGCGAGCGGCTCGTTCTGGGACGAGCCGTGGCGGAACGGGGACGGCGGCGGCGCCGAACGGCGGCGCGCGGCGTCCCATCTCGACAGCATCGCGCGGTTCCTGCACGTGGCGGGCTGGCCGGTCGCGGCGGCGCGGGCGGCCGAGCTGCGTGACGCGGCCCTCGGCGGAGTCGCGGACGAGACGCTCTTGTCCAGGTTCGTCCCCTTCGCTCGGCGGGTGGGGCGGTCGCGGGCCCTGCGCTGGATGACACGCGGACTCGGCGTCCTGACATCGGACGAGGTGGAGCGGCACGGGGCGGGCGGCCCCGCACTGCGCCACCCGGGCGACGTGAAGGACCGCCTGGACGGATGGCTTGTCGAGACCGGCAGTGCTCTGGAAAGGGCCGTTTCGGGGGGTGTGGGGGGTCGTCCCCCCACGAGAGGTAGGTCCGTTTCGGGGGGTGTGGGGGGTCGTCTCCTTGGAAGAGGCCGCTCTGGGCGGGTGGCCGGGGACGAGGGGCCTCGCGGGAGGGTCGGCGCGGCGTCCGGTCAGGCGCTGGCGGGGCTCCTGCCCGCGCTGGTCGAGGGCACCGACCTGGCGGCGGCCCGGCTGATCGTCGCCAGCCTCGACCCGGATCTCGCCGATGGTTGAGGTGCTGGCGCTCGGCGTCCTCGCGCTCGCGGCCGCGTCGCTGGACGCGGTGCTCGCGGACGGCCGGTCCGGGCCGGGCGTGCGGGCCGCCGCCGCGCCCCTGCGGGAGGCCGGGAGGCTGCTGGCGCAGCAGCGCCGGACCACCTGGAGGGCCGACCGCCTCCTGGCGCGGACGGGGGTGGTCTCGCTGCCGGTGGCGGCCGCGCTCGCGGCGGTGGTGGTCCCGCTAGGCGACCGCGCGGCGGCGGACCTGCCGGTGGGGATCGTGTGGTTCAACGCGATGGAGGTCGTGGCCTGGGCGTCGGTGTGGCTTGCGGGGTGGGGGGCGAACTCGGCGTTCGCGCTGGTGGGCGGGTACCGCTTCCTCGCCCAGGGGCTCGCCTACGAGCTGCCGCACATGCTCGCGCTGATCACGGCCGCGCTGGCCGCGCATTCGCTGGACCCACGCGGGATCGCCGCCGCGCAGGAGGGCCTCTGGTTCGTCGTCTGGATGCCGGTCGCGTTCGCCGTCTACCTGCTGTCGGTGCCGGCCATGGCCTTCTGGGGGCCGCTCGCGCACCCGGTCGGGGCCGACCTCGCCGGGGGAGCCATGGCGGAGCTGTCCGGCCCGGACCGGCTGGTGCTCTCCGCCGGCCGGTACGGGCTGCTGACGGTGGCGGCGGCGGTCGCGGTGCCGCTGTTCCTCGGAGGCGGCGCGGGCCCGCTGCTGCCGGCCCCGCTGTGGTCGCTGGTGAAGACGTGCGCGGTCCTGGCGCTGCTGGTGTGGGTGCGGCGGCGCGTGCCGGTCCTGCGCATGGACCGGTTCATGGAGGCGGCGTGGACGGTGCTCATCCCGGCCGTCCTGCTCCAGATGCTCGTGGTCGGGATCGTCGTCGTGAGTTAGAAGGGGACAAACGGGGCGGGACGGGCGGGAAGGGATATGGCCGGGAGGGGGAACATGGAAACGGTCGCGTTCTGGATCCTGGGAGTCGCGGCGGTCGGGACCGGTGCCGCGGTGTTCGCCGTGGACTCGATGGCACGGGCCACGTTCGCGCTGCTCGCCTCGTTCCTGTGCACCGGGGGCGAGCTGCTGCTCGCCGGCCTGCACTACCTCGGCGTGCTGGTGATCCTGATGATGATCATGGAGATGCTGGTGATGGCCGTCTTCATGGTCATGTACATGATGAACCCGGCCGGGCTCATGCCGATGACGATGCTGCACAACACGCGCGGCGCGCTCGCCATCGCGGGCGCCGCGTTCGCGGCGATGACGGCGGGGATCCTCACGGTCCCGTGGCCGGAGCGCCGGGGCCGCCCGCCGCGCGACCCCGCCTTCGCGCTCGGGGAGGCGGTCATGGGACCGGCGATGCTCGTGATGATCGTGATCGGCCTCGCCATCCTGGTCACCATGATCGCCACCGTGGTCCTGGCCACGGACCGCGGCCGCTACGACCGGGACCGCGCGCGGTGAGCCTCCAGGCGTTCCTGCTGCTCGCCGCCGCGCTCTTCTCGGTGGGACTGTTCGGCGCGCTGTCGCAGCAGTCGGTCGTGATGCTGCTGATGGGCCTCGAACTCATGATCAACGGGCTGCTGGTCGCGGCGGGCGGGTTCTGGCTGCGCGTCTCCCCGTCCGGCGCGGACGGGCAGGTCCTCGTGCTGGTCGCGATCACGGTGATGGCGCTGGAGATGGCGATGGGGTTCGCCGTGGTCACCGCCCTGTTCCGGGCCCGCGACGTGGACGTCACCGACGACGCGGGGGACCTCAAGGGATGATCTTCGCCCTCTGCGGGACGCCGTTGCTGGCCGGGACGCTGCTGCTGCTCGCGGCCCACCTGCCTGCGAGCCGTCTGTCCGCGGGTCACCTGCTCGCCGGCCACCGGGCCGACCGAGTGGCGCCGGTTGCGGGCGTCGCCACCGCCCTCCTGGTGCTCGGCCTTGCGGTCACCGTGGCCGTCACCCGTCCGGTCGCGCGGTTCGCGTTGCTCCCGGGACGGCCGGGCGGATTGGCGGTGGACGCGCTGTCCGCCGTCCTGGCGCTGACCGTCGCGTCCGTCCTGCTGGCGGTCCTTTTGCACGCTGCGGGGGAGCGGTACGGGGCCCGGTTCACCGGGCTGATGCTGGTGTTCGCGGGCGCGATGCTGGTCACCGTCACCGCGTCCGACCTGGTCCTGCTCCTGATGGGCTGGGAGGTGATGGGCGCGATGTCGTACGCCCTCATCGGCTACCGCTGGCGGGACGCGGACCGCGTGCGCGCGGCGGATCTCGCCTTCCTCACCACCCGGGCCGCAGACGTCGGCCTGTACGTGGCGGCGGGCTTCGCCCTCGCGGGAACCCGGTCACTGGGGCTCGGAGACCTGGCCGCGGCCGGGTCGCCGTGGCGTGACCTCGTCGCGGCCGGTGTCGTCCTGGCGGCGATGGGAAAATCCGCGCAGCCGCCGTTCTCGTTCTGGCTGTCCAAGGCGATGGCAGGTCCCAGCCAGGTCTCGGCGCTGCTGCACTCGGCCACCATGGTCGCCGCCGGGGCCTACCTGCTGCTCCGCCTGAACCCGCTTCTGGACGCGACCGGCTGGGCGGACACGTTCGTCGCCTGGGCCGGTGCGCTGACCGCGCTCGTCCTCGGAGGGGTCGCGCTCGTCCAGGACGACCTGAAGCAGCTGCTGGCGGCGTCCACCTGCGCGCAGCTCGGCTTCATGATGCTGGGCGCCGGGGCCGGGACGGTGGTCGGCGGCGCGTCCCTCCTCGTCGCGCACGCGGCGGTGAAGAGCCTGCTGTTCCTGTGCGCGGGGTCGTGGCTGACCGCCCTCGGCACGCAACGCCTGGCCGGGCTGGAGGGCGCCGCCCGCCGTCGCCGCCTGACCGGCCTCACGTTCTCCGCGGGCGCGCTCGCCTTGGCCGGGCTGCCGCCCCTCTCGATCTGGATCACCAAGGACACCGTGCTTGTGGCGGCCGGGGAGCGCTCGTCCGCCCTGTTCGCCGTGGCGTTGGCCGCCTCCGCGCTGTCCGCCGCCTACGCGGCGAGGGCCCTGCGCATCGTGTGGCGTCCAGCCTCGGCCGTTGGACGCGGGACCGGGGCGGGCGCGCTGGAGTGGCTGCCGCTGACGGCGCTGGCCGTGGCCGCCTGCGTCCTCGGCGCCGTCCCGTGGCGGCGGGTCCTCGACGCCCCGCCCGCGGCTCCGGGCGCCGGCGGCCCGGACGTGCGGGGGCTGGCCGTGTCCGGGCTGCTGGCGATCCTGGTGATCGTCATCGCGTGGACGAGGCCGCGGGTCCCGCAGCCGGGGTGGGCCCTGGGATGGCTCTACCTGCAACGGGCGGCCGAGGCCGGTGTCGTCCGTCCCGTGTTCGGCCTGGCGCGGGCGCTGGCGTGGTTCGACGACCACGTCGTGGACGGCGCGGTGCGAGGCGCCGCCCGCGGCGGGCTGCGGACGGCACGGCTGGCCGCACGCGGTGTCGAGCTCCGCGTGGACGGCCTGGTCGGCGCGGTCGCGCACGCCACCCGCGCGCTCGCCGCGCTCGCCCGGCGCCCGCAGACCGGGCAGCTCCACATGTACCTCGCCCAGGCCGCGGTGGTGCTCGCGGTGCTCGTCGCCGTCGCGGTCCTGGCGGGGTGACGTGCTCTCGCTGCTGATCTTCCTTCCGCTGGCCGCCGCGCTCGGTGCGGCGGTCGTCCCCCGGCGCGCGGTGACGCGGGTGTGGGCGGGCGCGTGCCTCGCGGACCTGGCGCTCGTCATCGCCCTGTGGGTCGCGCACGGGACGCGTCCGGGGGTGTCGTACGAGACGGACGTCCGGTGGATCCCCTCCGTCCACGCGGGCTACCACGTGGGCGCCGACGGGCTGTCGCTGCCGCTGCTCACCCTGACCGCCGTGCTCTTCGCCGCGTGCGCGGTCTACTCGCTGCGGCAGGAGCACCGGGTGCGCGAGTACGCCGTCCTGTTCCTCTTCCTGGAGACGGTGTGCCTGGGGGTGTTCGCGGCCCTCGACCTGCTGCTGTTCTTCGTCTTCTTCGACCTGTCGATCGTCGGCATGTACTTCGTGATCCTGCTGTGGGGTCACGGCGGCCGCGCGCGGTCGGCGCTGACGTTCTTCCTCTACACCTTCCTCGGGTCGCTCGTCCTGCTGCTGGGGTTCATCGGCCTGTACCTGGGCGCCGACCCCCACACCTTCGACATCGTCGAGCTGACCCGCACGCCGCCGCTGGCCGGATCCGCCGGTCTGGCCGGGCTGACATTGCTCGCCATCGGGATCGGCCTGGGGGTGAAGACGCCGGTCGTCCCGTTCCACACCTGGCTGCCGCCCGCGCACACCGACGCGCCCGCCGCCGGGTCGGCGATCCTCGCCGGGGTCATGCTGAAGATGGGGACGTACGGGCTCGTCCGGATCGCGATGCCGGTGCTGCCGGACGCGTGGCGCCGCTTCGCCTGGGTGTTCCTGGCGGTCGGCCTGGCCGGCGTCCTGTACGGGGCGCTGGTGGCGCTCGCGCAGGAGAACGCCAAGCGGCTCGTCGCGTACACCTCCGTCAACCACATGGGGTACGTGGTCCTGGCGCTCGGCGCGGCCGGGTACGCCTCCGGCGACGCCGACGCGCGGCGGCTGGCCGTGACGGGCGCGGTGACGCAGATGGTCAGCCACGGGCTCGTGACCGGCGCGCTGTTCCTGCTGTGCGGGGTCCTGTACGACCGGGCGGGCGAGTACGGCCTCGGACGGTTCGGCGGCGTCGCGGGCACCGCGCCCGTCTTCTCCGCGCTGCTCGCGGTGGCGGCGTTCGCCTCGCTCGGCCTGCCCGGGCTGTCCGGGTTCATCGCCGATTTCCAGATCTTCGCCGGGACGATCGGGAGCGGCACCACCGCGGCGGCCGTCGCCGGGGCCCTGGCCGTCCTCGGCATCCTCCTCACCGCCGGGCTGTTCCTGCGCGTGCTGCACCGCGTCCTGACGGGAGCGCCCGGCGAACTGACCGCCCGGGTCACCGACGTGCGGCGGGACGAGGCGGGGGCCGTCGTGCCGCTGCTCGCGGTGTCGGTGCTCGTCGGCGTCGTCCCGCGCGTGCTGCTCGACACGGTAGAGCCGCTGTCGGCCGCCGTGATCGCGCTGGTGGGACGGTGATGGCCGGTGGAGCGGTGATGGCCGGTGGGGCGGTCGTGGCCGGTGAAGCGATGATGAACGAGAACCCGGCCGACCTCGCGCCGGAGCTGTGCGTGCTCGCCGCCGCCGTGCTCGGGCTGGTCACGGGCCTCTTCCTGCCCCGCGCGCGGCAGTGGCCGGTGGCGGTGATCTGCTCGGCCGGTCTGCTCGCCGGGCTGGCCGCGACCGCCGCCGCCGCGACCCGCGCCGACCTCACGGCGTTCGCCTCGTTCGAGATCGACCCGGTCACCCACGTCACCCGGGCCGTCGTCCTCGGCTCGGCCCTGCCCGTCATCGTCCTCGCCGCCGCACGGGTGCGCGGGCATCCGCGTGAGAGCGAGCACTACGTCCTGATCCTGTTCTCGGCGCTGGGCACGCTCGTGCTGGGCGCCTCGTCCGACCTGCTGGTGCTGGTGAGCGCGTACCTGCTGGCGAGCATCCCCGCGTACGCGCTCGCCGGGTTCGGCAAGGACCCCCCGGGGACCGAGGCCGCGCTGAAGTACTACCTGATGGGCGCGTTCCTCGGCGTGCTGATGCTGACCGGTGTCACCCTGCTGTACGGGGTGGGGCGCGGCACGTCCTTCACCGTGCTGCGGGAGAACCTGGGCGACGCACCGGCGGCGGCCGTCGCCGTGGGCGTCGTCGCGTTGCTGGCCGGGCCGCTGTTCAAGGCGGGCGCCGTCCCCGGGCACTTCTGGGTCCCGGACGTCGCGGAAGGGGCCTCACCGCCCGTCGCCGCGTTCGTCACCACCGTCCCGAAGATCGGCGCGTTCGCCGTCCTCTACCGGATCGGCGCCGCCGCGCTGCCTCCGGGCGCCGCCGGGTGGCCCGCCCTCGTCGGGGTGGTCGCCGCCGCGACGATGACGCTGGGCAACCTCGCCGCGTTCGGCCAGGACAACGTCCGGCGGCTGCTCGCCTACTCGACCGTCGGCCAGGCCGGTTACCTGCTGGTCCCGGTCGCCATGGCCGGGCGGACGGAACTCGCGCGCCCGGCGCTGCTGTACTACCTCGCCGCCTACGCCGTCACCAACATCGGCGCGTTCGCCGTGGTCGTCGCGGCGGGCCGGGACGGCCTGCCCGGCTACACCGGTCTCCTCCGCGCCTCACCGCCCCTCGGCCTCTCCCTGATCGTCTGCCTGCTCGGCTTCGTCGGCACGCCCCCGACCGCCGTGTTCGTCGGGAAGGTCCTGATGTTCGGCGCCGCGCTGGACGGCGGCTCCACCTGGCTCGCCGTGGTCGCCGCCGCCAACACGGTCGCGAGCGTCTTCTACTACCTGCGCTGGATCGTCCCGCTGTTCGGCCGCCCGGACGGGAACGCGCCGCGCCCCGCACGCGCGCCCACGGCGGTCGCCGCCGTCGCCGCGCTCGCCTCGATCGCCCTCGGCGTCGGCAGCGGCATCGCGCTAGCCGCCTGACCGGGGCGCGTACCGGCGTCCACGACGAAAGTCGGGGGGACCGCGCCCGAAGATCGATCAGGCGAGCAGGCCGCGCTCCCCGGCGAGGTCGAGGGCGGCGCGGGAGGCGGGCGCGAGCAGATGCCGCTCGCCCGGTGCGACGTAGCGGTACTCGTCGACCTCCCCGGCGGCGGCCATCGCGCCGCTGTAGGACGCCGTGAAGCACGCCATCCGCACCCGCGCGAAGCCGGGCTGGTCGTGCGCGGCGGCGCGGACCACGCCCAGCTCGCGGAAGGACGCCTCGTCCAGCTCCAGGTCGAGCTCCTCGCGCACCTCGCGGGACAGCGCGGACCAGTCGCTCTCGCCCGGCTCGCGCTTGCCGCCCGGCAGGTAGAGCAGGTCACGGCCGCGGGAGCGGACGGCGAGCAGCCGCCCCTCCGTCACCTGCACCCAGGCGACCACGTCGAGCTCCATGCCGGTCAGTCTGCCAGCCCGATCGTGACGGTGCCGTCGCGTCCCAGGCCGAACCGCGCCGCCGCGGAACCCTGGTTGACGGCCAGGCCGAGATGCCCGGACGAGTCGACCCACAGCAGCGGGTCGCCCACCGCGACGCTCCCGAACGTCTCCGCGAACACGACCGGTTCGGCGGCCGGGCCGCCCGTGCCGTGCACCCGGGCCACCAGCGCGGCGCCGTACTCCAGGTCGCCGAGGGCCTCGGCGAGGTCGCCGGGCCCGGCGTTGAGGATCACGCTGCCGAACCGGTCGACGTACAGGACGGCGGCGGTCAGGGCACGGCCGCCGGTCTCCGGTGGGGCGACGTCGAGGGGCAGCGGCACGGCGGGCGGGCCCAGCTCCGCGACGTCCACGCCGAGCGCGAGGTGCGCGGCGGCGGGGGAGAAGACGTCCCGCCCGTGGAACGTGGCGGACACCGAGGGCAGCCGGTACGACCGGTCCTCCAGGATGTGCGCGCGCACCACGCCGCCCAGTTCCTCCGCCGCAGGGACGAACAGCCCGTTGTCGGGGCCGACGAGCAGGTCTCCGCGCCCGGTCTCGATCGCCAGCGGGAGCCGCGGCGTGCCGACACCGGGATCGACGATGCCGACGTGCACGCCCGGGGGCAGGTAGGGCAGCGCCTGCCGCAGCAGCATCGCGCCCTCGGCGACGGCGTACGGCGTCACCTCGTCGGACAGCACCAGCACGGTCGCGGCCGGGGCGATCGAGTAGACGACACCGGCGCAGATGGCCGTGTAGGCGGCGCCGAAGTCGGTGGTGAGGCTGACGAAAGGGCGGGCGGCCGGCACACGACGACCCTACTCGCGGGACGGGCTCACCCCGGGAGGGCGGAGAGCACGCCCACCAGGCCCAGCATCATCGTCACACCGGTCGCGATCAGGATGGACAGCGGGTCGGCGACCGTGCCCCGCGGTGCCGGTTCCCTGATCCGGCGGCGCCGGTCCCGCAGGGCGGCGCCGGACCGGCGGAGCAGGAGCGCCGCCCCGCCGCAGACGACCGCCGCCGCCGCGGCGGTCCCCGGCGCCGACGGCGCGAACCGCACGCACAGCAGCCCTCCGGCGATCAGCGCGAGCGTGGTGCGCGACCACGCCAGTGCCGTCCGCTCCGGCTGCGCGCCCCGGTCGGGCGGCGGACCCGCGCCCGGTCCGGGTGTCCGGCCCGTGTCCCGGGTCACCGGGTGGCCAGCAGCGCCGCCAGGAGCGTCAGGGCGCCGACGGCCAGCCCGTAGGACATGATCGGCGCCAGCGCCGGAGGCGGCAGCGTCTCGCAGCGGCGGAGCGCCCGCTCGGTCCGCAGCCAGCGGCGGAAGGCCAGCGCGGCCACCAGCGCGCCGGTCGCGGAGAAGCCGATCGCCAGGGCGGCGCGCAGCGGTGCGCCCAGCAGGTCCCCGCTGAGGGCGGCCCCGACACCGCCCGCGATCAGGGCGAGGGCCGTGCGGATCCACGCCAGGAAGGTGCGTTCGTTGGCCAGGGAGAAGCGCGGGTCGGGGTCGGTGCCCTCGGACAGGAGGCGGTCGGTCCACCTGCCGCCCGGGGGGTCCGGTGCTGCGGTCATCGAAGGGTCACTCTGCAATGCTCGGTGTTCGGAGGCGGCGAACACCGCCCCCAGAGCATTCATATTAGGTGAAAAAGGGACATCGAATTCCGACACAATAAACCGGAATTAACGACAACGCCCCTGGTCAGCCGGTACCGAAGCGGCGGGCCGAGGCGTCCTCCTGGGCGAGCCGGTGGAGCGCCGTGAGGACCTGTTCGTACAGGACCGTGGACACCAGCAGCGAATGGACCGTCCTGGCGCGCGGCATGTCGGCGGCAACGCGGCCGATCTCGTGGTCGGCGACCTCGGTCGCGGCCTTCACGTAGGGCCGCAGGTCGGTCAGGGTGATCGGGAAGCCGAGCCGCCGCAGCGCGACGAAGGTGTGGGCCAGCAGGTCGCGGGCCGGGGCGCGGTCGGTCACGGTCCAGCCGAGCTCGCGGACGAGGGCGTCGACGTCCTCGCGGGCGGCGCGCCAGTGGGGGTCGTGGGGGGCGGCGACGTGCGGGCCGATGGCGTACTGGGTGGTGCCGAACAGCTCGTGCAGGCTGACCCCGTCGTCCTCGATGGCCGCGATGATCTGCTGGATCGCGGCGACGGGCAGGTCGCCGACGTCGCGCAGCGCGCTGATCAGCCGCAGCCGTTCCAGGTGCGGCCGGCCGTACTCCGAGCGGGTCGCGCTCACCGACGACCCCTTCGGGAGCAATCCCTCCCGGATGTAGAACTTGATCGTCTGGACCGTCAGGCCGCTGCGATCGCTGAGCTCGGAGATCTGCACCGCTCACCCCCTTGACTGGAGGTTAACGCTATCCAGGGTGACCCATTGGATACTGTCACTATCCAACGGGCTCACATGGTCAAGACCAGATCCGTACTGGAAACGAGACGCACCGGGGGCTGCGGGGCCGATGCCGACCCGTCCGGCCGGGGCATGTCGGACATCGTGTCAAGTGGGCGGCACGGATTTGGGGGCCCGGTTCCGTGTCACGAGGCGGTGCGGCGCATGCCCTCGGAGATCTTCTCCGCGGCGGCGACGACGGGGCCGGCGTGCAGCCTGCCCGGCGCGCGGGTCAGGCGCTCCAGGGGGCCGGAGACGGAGACGGCGGCGATCACCCGACCGCCGGCGCCCCGGATCGGGGCCGAGACCGACCCGACGCCCTGCTCCCGCTCGCCGACGCTCTGGGCCCAGCCCCGGCGGCGGACGGAGGCCAGCGTCGCCGCCTCGAACTTCGCGCCGCGCAGCCCGCGGTGCAGCCGGTCGGGCTCCTCCCAGGCCAGCAGGATCTGCGCGGCCGAGCCCGCGGTCATGGGGAGGGCGGCGCCGACCGGGATCGTGTCGCGCAGGCCGCTGGTGCGCTCGGCGGAGGCCACGCAGACCCGGACGTCCCCCTGGCGGCGGAACAGCGAGGCGCTCTCGCCGGTCAGGTCGCGCAACTGGGCCAGGATCGGCTGGGCGATGGCCAGCAGGCGGTCCTCGCCCGCCGCGACCGCCAGCTCCGCGAGCCTCGGGCCGAGGATGAAACGTCCCTGCGTGTCGCGGTGGACGAGGCGGTGGTGCTCCAGCGCGACGGCCAGCCGGTGCGCGGTCGGCCGGGCCAGCCCGGTGGTCTGGACGAGCTGCGCGAGCGAGGCCGGCCCCGCCTCCAGGGCGTTCAGCACGAGAACCGCTTTGTCAAGTACGCCGACTCCGCTAGAGTTGTCCATGACTTGATATTGCCGTCTCGCAATTTGAGATGCAAGTCGGGGGACGAGCAGGGCTCCGCGACGCGACGGCGCGTCGCCGATCATGACAGTGAGGTGGGAGTGATGGGCCGTACATTGGCCGAGAAGGTGTACGACGCGCACGCCGTGCGGCGTGCCGAGGGTGAGCCGGACCTCCTCTACATCGACCTCCACCTCGTCCACGAGGTCACCAGCCCGCAGGCGTTCGACGGGCTGCGCATGGCCGGCCGCCAGGTCCGCCGCCCCGACCTGACGATCGCCACCGAGGACCACAACGTCCCGACGACGGACCTGCTCAAGCCGATCGCCGACCCGGTGTCGCGCACCCAGGTCGAGACGCTGCGCAAGAACTGCTCGGACTTCGGCGTCCGGCTGCACCCGATGGGCGACGAGGGACAGGGCATCGTCCACGTCATCGGCCCGCAGCTGGGCCTGACCCAGCCGGGCATGACCGTCGTGTGCGGCGACTCGCACACCTCCACGCACGGCGCGTTCGGCGCCCTCGCCTTCGGCATCGGCACCAGCGAGGTCGAGCACGTCCTCGCCACGCAGACCCTCCCGCAGATCCAGCCGAAGACCATGGCCGTGACCGTGGACGGCGCGCTGCCCGAGGGCGTCACCGCCAAGGACCTCATCCTGGCGGTCATCGCCCGGATCGGCACGGGCGGCGGCCAGGGCCACATCATCGAGTACCGCGGCGAGGCGATCAGGTCGCTGTCGATGGAGGGCCGCATGACGGTCTGCAACATGTCCATCGAGGCCGGCGCCCGCGCCGGGATGATCGCCCCTGACGAGACGACCTTCGCCTACCTGAAGGGCCGCCCCCACGCGCCCCAGGGCGCCGACTGGGACGCGGCCGTCGAGTACTGGAAATCCCTGCGCACCGACGACGACGCGGTCTTCGACAAGGAGGTCGTGATCGACGCGGCCGGGCTGACGCCGTTCGTCACCTGGGGCACCAACCCCGGGCAGGGCCTGCCGCTCGGCGAGTCCGTGCCGGACCCCGCGTCCTACGGCGACCCCGCCCAGCGGCAGGCCGCCGAGCGGGCCCTGGAGTACATGGGCCTGACCGCCGGCACGCCGCTGCGCGAGATCGCCGTGGACACCGTCTTCGTCGGCTCCTGCACCAACGGCCGCATCGAGGACCTCCGCGCGGTCGCGGGCGTCCTCCGGGGCCGCACGGTCGCCGACGGCGTCCGGATGCTGGTCGTCCCCGGCTCCATGAAGGTCAAGAAGCAGGCCGAGGACGAGGGCCTGGACGAGGTCATCTCCGCCGCCGGCGCCGAGTGGCGCGAGGCCGGCTGCTCGATGTGCCTCGCCATGAACCCCGACAAGCTCACCCCGGGGGAGCGCAGCGCCTCCACGTCCAACCGCAACTTCGAAGGCCGGCAGGGCCCCGGCGGCCGCACCCACCTGGTGTCGCCCGCCGTGGCCGCCGCGACCGCCGTGACCGGCCGCCTGGCCGCGCCCCAGGACCTCGGCGACTCTGGAAAGGGCTGACATGGAAGCGTTCACCACCTACACCGGCCGCGCGGTGCCGCTGCGGCGCAGCAACGTCGACACCGACCAGATCATCCCGGCGGTCTGGCTGAAGCAGGTCAGCCGCACCGGCTTCGACAAGGGCCTGTTCTCCGCCTGGCGCGAGGACCCGGAGTTCGTCCTGAACCAGCCCCGGTACGAGGGCGCGGGGATCCTGGTCGCCGGGCCCGACTTCGGCACCGGCTCCTCCCGCGAGCACGCCGTCTGGGCGCTCCAGCAGTACGGGTTCCGCGTCGTCATCGCGCCGCGCTTCGGGGACATCTTCCGCAACAACTCCACGAAGATGGGGCTGCTCCCGGTCGTCCTCGGCGGCGAGCAGGTCGAGGAGATCCAGGCCCGGGTCGAGGAGGACCCGGCCCTGGAGATCACCGTCGACCTGGCCGCCCGCGAGGTCCGCTATGGCGCCGTCACCGCCGCCTTCGAGATCGACGACTACACCCGCTGGCGCCTCATGGAGGGCCTGGACGACATCGGGCTGACCCTCCGCCACGGCGACGCGATCACGGCGTTCGAGGCCCGGCGCGCCCCCTGGCTGCCCGTCACCGTCTGACCCGTTCCGCCCAGGCCCGGCCCGCCGTCCGATACGGCGCGCCGGGCCTTCGGCGACCCCGGATGTGCGCCCCCGACCTCGCGCAAGGGACAATTCCCTTGTACGAAGCCCGTTCGAACTGTTGGGGGCATGATTTGAGCACGGTCCCATGGACCGCGCCGGAATGGGACGACCCGGCGCTGACCCGGCTCGCACGGCGGTTGCGCGACGCCCACAGGGCCGTCGCGCCGCTGCCGCCGGAGACGCGCCAGCGGCTCATCCGCCACCTGCTGGCGATCACCGATCTGGCCAAGAGGGACGCGGAATTGGCCGCACGCAGGCTCGACGCGTTCCTCGCCGATTTCCACGAGGTGCCCGACGTCCGTTAACGTGCCCAGTGGCCGGATCCGGTCCGGTCACCCGGCGAGACGGGGGCGAGGCCGACAAAAACGCCAGCGACACGGCAACTCATGCGTGCAGGTGATTGTGTCAATGCTAGAGGTCCCTTAGTTTCGTTCGGGCAAGGGGGGAACTAGAGGAGTAACCCATGAACAAGCGTGAGCTGGTCGACGCCATCTCTGGCCGGCTGGGCAGCAACAAGAAGATCGCAGGCGAGGCCCTCGACGCGATCCTGGAGACGATCCAGGAAACCGTCGCCAAGGGCGACAAGGTCGCGATCACGGGGTTCGGTTCGTTCGAGAAGGCCGACCGGCCTGCCCGCACGGCCCGCAACCCCGCAACGGGAAAGACGATCCAGGTCCCCGCGACGTCCGTGCCGAAGTTCAAGGCCGGCGCGGACTTCAAGAACCTGGTGGCGGGCAAGAAGTAGCCTCGCCGCGCGTTATTCGTTTTCCATCAGGGCCAGGGGGGCTCGCCCCCTTGGCCCTGATCGTGCGCGCGTCATGGCCTAGGACGGCGGCAGCGGGAACGTCGAGAGCGTCACGGCCGACACCCGGTCGCCGTCCATCGCCAGGTTGACCCGCTGCCCGAACCGCGCCAGCCTCAGCCCGCCCGCGTCGAACGCCCCGGCGTCGAAGGGCAGCTCGGTGCCGTCGTCGAGCAGCACGCTCCCCGATCGCGTCTCCGCGTCGAACGCCTTCACGGTCCCTTGCATGCCCGCACCCTACCCCGGCGCCGCGGTCCGGAGCCGGGCCGCGACCGCGGTGGTGCGCGGGCCCGCGCCGAGCGCCAGGGCGGCCCTCAGGTCCTCGGGGGTGTCGACGTCGCGGCGGACGCTGTCGGTCGCGGGCAGGAGCAGCTCGCGGGCGCCCCTCGCGCGGTGCGCGGCGCGGGAGCCGGCGCCGAAGGCGGGGGAGAAGGGGACGCCGGGCCGGACGGTGTAGAGGGTGGTCCCGGTGCCCGCGGCGTCCGGGAGGAACGCCTCGGGCGCCAGCGCGGCGGCTTCGAGGACGCGGGCGAGTTCATTCGCCCTCAAAGCGGGCAAGTCGGCTGAAAGTGCACCCACTCCGGCGTCCGGGGACAGCTCCCGGCCGCGTCCCGCGCCGTGCACCAGGGCCGGGTTCAGGCCGGCGTCCGGCTCGTCGGGGACCACACGGGCGCCGAGGGCGGCCAGCTCGGCGGCCGGGAGGGGATCGTCGGTGACCACTATCACATCGCCGACCCGGGGGCAGCGGAGCGCCGCGGCGACGGTGTCGGCCGCCAGCGCGAGCGCGAGGTCACGCCGGTGCGGGCCCGCCGCCGCGGACATGCGGGTCTTGGCCCGCGCCAGCACCTTGACCGGCACGACGAGCGACCACTGGAGATGAGGCGCGCTGGGCGCTGCTGTAGACATGGCAACTCGACACTATGCGCACGCAACCGCGAGACTTGAGGACACCCCGCGTTCACGTGGGGGACCGACCGAGGAGGGACGGGGCATGGGCCACGGGTATTCGCCGGCATGGCGGAAGCTCACGATCGTCATCCTGCGCCCGCTGCTGTCCGGGCTCCTGAAGCGCGACTGGCAAGGCCAGGGGAACGTGCCCGGGAAGGGCGGCCTGATCATCGCCTCGAACCACATCTCCGAGTCGGACCCGCTGGCCCTCGCCCACTTCGTCTACGAGTCCGGCCGCTACCCGGTCTACCTGGCCAAGTCCACGCTGTTCGACGTCCGGTTCCTGCGGGGCGTGCTGCGCGGGACGGGCCAGATCCCCGTCCACCGCGACCGCGCCGACGCCGCGCTCGCGCTTGAGGACGCCGAGAAGGCGCTGGTGGACGGCGAATGCCTGATGTTCTACCCCGAGGGGAGCTGCACCCGCGACCCGGAGCTGTGGCCGATGACCGGCCAGACCGGGGTGGCGCGGATGGCGCTGCGAACCGGCGCCGCCGTCGTCCCGGTGGCGAACTGGGGCGCGCACGAGCTGCTGCCCTACAAGAAGGGCGAGCAGAAGGGGCTGGCGGGACGTCTGAAGAAGGGCTTCCACCCGTTCCCCCGCAAGACGATGAAGGTCATCGCCGGGCCGCCCGTGGACCTGTCCCGCTACCGGGAGCGCCCGCTCGACAAGGGCACCCTGCGGGCCGCCACCGACGACATCATGGACGCCATCACCGGCCTGCTCGCCGAGCTGCGCGGCCAGCGTCCCCCGGCGGAGCGCTACGACCACCACAAGGTGCTGGAGGAGCGGCGCCGCGCGGGCGCGGCCGCCGTGCCCGGCCCGGGGCCGGACGGCGTCGCGTCACCGGACGCCGCCGTGTCCGAGGCCGCCGAAAGGAAGGCGGACGGCTCGTGACCTTCCGCACCGCCGTGATGGGCTCCGGATCCTGGGGCACGACGTTCGCGAAGATGCTGCACGACGCCGGCGGCGAGGCCGTGCTGTGGGGCCGCCGCGCCGAGGTCGTCGAGGCGCTCAACGAACGGCACGAGAACACCGACTACCTCCCCGGCGTCCGGCTCCCCGAGGCGCTCCGGGCGACCACCGACCCCGCCGAGGCGCTCGCGGGCGCCGACTTCGTGGCGCTGGCCGTCCCGGCGCAGACGCTCCGCGCGAACCTGTCCGGGTGGGTGGCGCACCTGCCGCCGGACGCCGTCCTCGTCAGCCTGATGAAGGGCGTCGAGCTCGGCACCACCCGGCGGATGTCGGAGGTGATAAGGGAGGTCGCCGACGTCCCCGAGGAGCGGGTCGCGGTGTTCAGCGGGCCGAACCTGGCACGCGAGATCGCCAACGGCGAGCCCAGCGCCGCGGTCGCCGCGTGCGCGGACGAGGACGCGGCGCGGGGCCTCCAATCCGCCACCATGACGTCCTACTTCCGGGTCTACACCTCTGCCGACGTGATCGGCTGCGAGCTGGGCGGCGCGGTGAAGAACATCGTCGCGCTGTGCGTCGGGATGTCGGTCGGGCTCGGGTTCGGCGCCAACACGCAGGCGCTGCTGATGACCCGCGGGCTCGCCGAGATCGCGCGGCTGGGCGCCGCCCTCGGCGCGGACGAGCACACCTTCGCCGGGCTCGCCGGGATGGGCGACCTCGTCGCCTCCTGCATCTCGCCGCTCGCGCGCAACCGCACCTTCGGCGAGAACCTCGGGCGCGGCATGACGCTGGAGCGGGTCATCGCCGTCACCAAGCAGACGGCCGAGGGGGTCAAGTCCTCCGAGGCGGTGCTGGAGCTGGCGCGCAAGCACAACGTGGAGATGCCGATCACCGAGGCCGTGACCGCGGTCCTCTACCACGGCATGCCGATCAGGGAGGCGGCGATCTCGCTGATCTCGCGGTCCCCGAAGCCGGAGCGCTACGGGCTGTGACGCGCCCGCGCCGCGGCCGCATCCGCCACCGGCCCGCTCATGGCCGACCCGGGTGATCACCGGTAGGGTCGGGCATCATGTCCCAGGACTCTCGTAAGATCCGCGTGGCGGTGGTGTTCGGCGGGCGCAGCTCGGAGCACGCGATCTCCTGCGTCACCGCCGGCGCGGTGATGGCCGCCATCGACCGGGACCGCTACGAGGTGGTGCCGATCGGCATCGCCCGCGACGGCCGCTGGGTGCTCGCCCCCGCCGGCCTGCGCCTCACCATCGAGGACGGCCGGCTCCCCGAGGTCACCGGCGAGGGCGGCGCGCTCGCCCTGCCGTTCGACCCCGGCAGCCGCGGCCTGCTCGTCGTGGAGCCCGGCCGGGTGCCGGACACGCTCGGCGAGGTCGACGTCGTCCTGCCGCTGCTGCACGGCCCCTTCGGCGAGGACGGCACCATCCAGGGCATGCTCGAGATGGCGGGCGTCCGCTACGTCGGCGCCGGGGTGCTCGCCAGCGCGGTCGGGATGGACAAGGGCTTCATGAAGCTCGTCTGGCAGGCGAGCGGGCTGCCGGTCGGCCCGTACGCGCTGATCGGCGACCGCGAGTGGCGCCGCGAGCGCAAACGCAAGATCGACGAGGTCAAGGAGCTGGGCCTGGCGGACGGCCGGCCGGTGTTCGTCAAGCCCGCCCGCGCCGGGTCGAGCATGGGCATCACCCGCGTCACCGCCGAGGACGCCCTGGAGGCCGCGGTCGAGACGGCCCGCGAGCACGACCCCAAGGTGATCGTCGAGGCGGCGATCGAGGGACGCGAGATCGAGTGCGGCGTCCTGCAGGGCCTCGACGACGGCCCGGCCGAGGCGAGCCTGCCCGCCGAGGTGCTGATGGCGGGCGGCCACGACTTCTACGACTTCGAGACCAAGTACCTCGACGGCGCCACCACCATGGCGATCCCGCCGGACCTGGCCGCCGCGGAGGTCGAGGAGGTGCGGCGCCTGGCCGTGCTGGCGTTCGAGGCCCTCGACTGCGAGGGTCTCGCCCGGGTCGACTTCTTCCACACCCCCGACGGCGGCTGGATCCTCAACGAGATCAACACGATGCCCGGCTTCACCCCGGCGTCGGCGTTCCCGAAGATGTGGGCCGCGACCGGGCTGGACTACCCGGCGCTGGTCGACCGCCTCATCCAGACGGCCGCCGGCCGCTCCACCGGCCTGCGCTGAGCGCACCCGCGCCGGGCGGCTTCCGCGCGCCGGGCCGCTCCTGCGCGCGCCGGTCCCGCGCCCGCGCTCAGCCCGCGGTGAAGGGGAGCCAGGCGCGGTCGGCCAGCGTCGCCGCGTCGGTGGCGCGCGCCCCGTCCTCGGAGAACGTCCACAGCGTGCCGCCGACCATGAGGGAACGGCGGATCGAGTTGCCGTAGTCGCGGCCGGGGTGCCGGACCGTCCCGCTCTTGGTGATGCCGGTGCCGGTGACCTTCAGCGCGAGGGCCTCGTTCATCCCGCCGCCGTTCCCGGACACCGGGACGACCGTCAGCCCGGTCGAGGGCCAGTACATGAACGCGTGCGGCTCGAACTCCGACTCCGACGAGGCGCCCGGCAGCCGGTAGACGCCGACCCGCCGGGGCTCGCCGCCGACGTCGAACAGCGACGCCTGCAGGCCCTTGGTCCTGCCGGAGCCGTCGGCGTCCTGCCCGATGCCGAGGATCTTGCCGTCCGCCATCGGATGCAGGTACGCGGAGTAGCCGTTGATCTTCAGCTCGCCGGTCACGCGGGGCCGCCGCGGGTCCTTCAGGTCGAGCACGTAGAGCGGGTCGACCTGCCGGAACGTCACGACGTAGGCCGTCGCGCCGATGTAGCGGACCGAGTAGATGCGCTCGCCCTTGCCGAGCCCTCCGGCCCGTCCGGTCTCTTCGAGCCGAGGGCCGTTCTGGGCGAGGACGTACAGCGTGCTCGTGGACGGCGGCGCCGACGTGCCCGGCCGCGGCATGCCCGGCTGGGGGGCGTCCGTCGTCGCGACGCGCAGGTGGCCGCCGAACTCCGACAGCGCGTACTGGTTCAGCAGGGTGCCCGTCACCGACCCGGACGCCACGTAGCGCGGCCGCCCGGCGCCGCGGACATCGAACTTGTGGATGTCGGTGCGCTGCGCGGCGGGCGCGGGGTCCTTGCGGGGCGTCTCCCGGGTCGGCGGCCGCGGAGGGGCGCCCGTGATGTACAGGCTCGACCCGTTCCCGTAGACGGTGTCCCCGTCGGCGGCGACGCCGACCGGCGACGGGTCGGCGAGCCCCCGCCCGAGGTCGAGTGTCAGGACGGTCAGCATGGTCGTCCCGGTGTACGAGGCGGAGCGGCTGACCTGGTCGCACGGCGTGCGGAAGGTCTTCGCGGCCTTTCCCTCCCCGACCGTGAACCCGGGCAGCCACGCGTCGAGCGGGGCCTTGCGCACGATCTGCCGGTTGCGTTCCGTGGCCTCCCGCTCCGACGCGGGGTCGCCGGGCGTCCGGGGCGGCGTGGGGAACGCGACGCGCGGAGAGGAGCGGACCACGACCCGCACGGTCGCGCCGGTCTGCCGCGCGTCGATGTAGGAGCCGTCGGACGTCATCGTGCCGACCACCTTCGGGGCGCCGGAGAGGTCGACCAGCGTCATCCGCGTCTGCGGGCGCGCGGGGCCCGGGGGGAGCGGTGAGGCGGCTCCGGCGGTCCGCGGCGACGGCCGGTCCTCCAGGATCATCGGTGCCTGCGGCGTCACGACCAGGGCGCGGTCGCCGCTCAGCAGCAGCCGCGCGTTCCCGCCCCCGAACGGGTAGGCGTCGCGTTCGCCCAGGCTCAGCGTGTGCACGACCTTGCGGGACGCGGCGTCGATGACCTGGAGCCTGCCGCGGGCGAGCGCGACGATCCGGCGGCCGTCGGTCTTGACGATGTCGGGCTCGTCGGCGGCGGCCTCGTGGCTGTTGGTGGTGGAGTGCCCGGGCGCGGCCGCGGACCGCCCGTCCGCGGGGGCGGGGACGGCGCCCTTGTTCAGCGCGGTCCCGCCGTCCTCCGCGGCGGCCAGCGGCACCTGGAGTCCCTCCAGGCCGTACGGCCCGACCCGCTCGGCGGCCGCGCCGCGCAGCCCGTCGAGGAGGGCGTCGCAGCCGTCGTAGGCCACCAGGCGCATCGGCGGCGCCTCGGCCGGGCGTTCGGCGGAGGATCCGGCGGATCCCGAGCATCCGGCGAGCAGCAGCATGGCCGCGGCCGGTGCCAGGGGAGCGTAGGTGCGGGCTCGCATTGACCTTGGACGCCCGTTCTGCGTCTCCGGTTCCCGCCGGGGATCCGGCGGGCGGATCACGCTCGACTTGTGACCCGCCGCGGGCCATGACGGCCGTCGGATATGCCAACCTTGAGGGGTTTGGTCCCTATCCCCCGAGGAGCGCGCGCGTTGCCGACCGAACTGCCGGGCCGCATCGGCCCCTACCGGGTGGTGGACCGGCTCGGCGAGGGCGGGATGGGCACCGTGTACGCCGGGCTGGACTCCTCGGGCCGCAAGGTCGCCATCAAGGTGATCAGGCGGGAGTACGCCGCGGACCGCCAGTACCGGGCGCGTTTCGAGGCCGAGGTCGCCGCGGCGCAGCGCGTCCGCCCGTTCTGCACCGCGCCCGTCCTGGACGCCGATCCCGGCGCCGAGCCGCCCTACCTCGTGACCGAGTTCGTCAACGGCCCGAGCCTGGACGACGCGGTGGTCAAGGACGGGGCGCTGCGGGGCGCCGACCTGGAGGCCGTCGCGGTCGGGATCGCCACCGCGCTGACCGCCATCCACGACGCGGGCGTCGTGCACCGCGACCTCAAGCCGTCCAACGTGCTGCTGTCCACGTTCGGCCCGCGCGTGATCGACTTCGGTATCGCCCGCTCGGTGGACGGGACGCGGCTGACCGCGACCGGCGGCATCGTCGGCACCCCCGCGTTCATGGCCCCCGAGCAGCTGCACGGCCTCGGCGCCACCCCGGCCTCGGACGTGTTCGCCTGGGGCGCGACGGTGGCGTTCGCCGCCCGCGGCGGGCCGTGCTTCGGCGGCGACTCGATCCCGGCGATCATCCACCAGATCGTCAGCGGCGAACCCGATCTCGGCGGCCTGGGCGGCACGCTGCTGGAGGCCGTGCGCGGCGCCCTCGCCAAGGACCCCGCGTCCCGCCCGACGGCGCAGGCGCTCCTGGACCGGCTCATCTCCAGCGGCGCCCCGCGCCAGGAGCCCCGCCCGGCCCCGCAGGAGCCCCGCCCGCAGTCTCAGGAGCCCCGCCCGGCGACCTCGGTGCCCGGCCCGCGGCCCGGCTCGCGGACCCCGCCGCCTCAGTCCGGCCCGGCGACCCCGCCGCCCCGGTCCGGCCCGCCGACCATGGCGCCACCGGCGCCCGCACTGGCCGACGGCGAGGCCGAGGCCCTCGTCGAGCGCCAGTACCGGCAGGCCGCGCAGGCGGGCGATCCGGCCGCGATGCGCAACCTGGCCGTGCTGCTCGGGCAGCAGGGACGCACCGCGGAGGCCGAGACGTGGAACCAGTACGCCAACGCGGTCGCGGCCCGCGCGTCCGCGTACCCGCAGTCCGCGGGCTACGACGCCTACACCGCCACACGGCCCGCACACGCCTCCCACGGCCACGCGAACCCGCACGTCAAGCCGCCCTACAACCACGCCGCGATCTACGCGCTGTCGTTCGGGCTGGTCGGGCTGATCACCTGCGGCCTGCCGTCCATCCCCGCGATCGTCGCCGGGCACATCGCCTGGGTGAAGATGCGGCGCACCGGCGAGCGCGGCGCGGGCATGGCGGTCACCGGGATCGCGCTCGGCTGGATCATGGTCGCGTTCTGGGCGCTCGTCGCCTTCGGCATGTCCCTGCCGGACGAGCCCACCCCCTGACCCGGGGAAAACCCGTTGCGGCCGCCCCGGCCGCGCTGGCACCGTGGACGACGCCGGCCCGTCCGAACGGGCGTCACGAGACTTTGAGAGGAGGACCGGCCATGGCCCTGGAGCAGCTCCGCCACCGACTGCCCTCGGCGTCGCCCGCCCGACCCGGCCGGTATCCCCTCTCCTAGAGGCCCCCGCCGGAGCCGCCGCGAGTGACGCCGCCTCGCGAACGTCATGCGGCTCTACCCCAACCGGCAGAGGGGCCACTTTCAGGAAGTGGATGTTCCGGGTTCGAGTCCCGGGGGCCGCACGCATGCCCCTGTAGTCCAACGGCAGAGACGGCAGCATGAGGTGCTGTGCGATGCGGGTTCGAATCCTGCCAGGGGTACCGGCGGGCCCACGCGGGCCCGGCAGGGGGCGGCGCCGACGCTGGAGAGTCGGGCCTGGCTGTAACCCAGGTGCTTCGGCTGAGTGGGTTCGAATCCCACCCGCCCCACATCGGCCCCCGGGTCAGATCTGGCCTTCGGGCTTCTGCGGGATCGTCGAGCCGATGGGGCCGCCCAGCTCGATGAGGACGTTCCCCGGCGGGGCGTACTTGGCAGGAACCGTCACCTCGACGTAAGCCTGCCGCGCCACCGCCGTGAAGGTCACGGGACGGTCGACGGGCTCCCCGAACCAGTCGATCCCGTTGATGGTGACCAGCTGGGACTCGGGACGCAGCGTCGGCGGCCTCGGCACGCCGCAGCGCAGCGCGATGGCCGGGGACCCCCAGGCGGCCGTCAGCGGCGAGTCGGGGGAGGTGTCCCGCCCGGACTGCCCGTGCACCTTCTCGGGAAGCCGGAGGCCCTGGCACAGCCGCTCCGTCGCCGCGTCCGGCCTGGGCGGGGGGACCTCCACGGCGGTGTCGCCGCACGCGGCGGGAAGCAGGGCGAGCGCGGCGAGCGCGAGCGCCTTAGATATGGACGATCGGGCAGGTGAGGGTGCGTGTGATCCCCTCGACCGACTGGATCTGCGCCACGACGAGCTTGCCCAGCTCGTCCACATTCCGCGCCTCCGCTCGGACGATCACGTCATAAGGACCCGTGACGTCCTCCGCCAGGGTGACCCCCGTGACATCGGCGATCTCGCCGGCCACCTCGGCCGCCTTGCCGACCTCGGTCTGGATGAGGATGTAGGCCTGCACCATCACGTCCTCCCCGGGCGGAGAATTTGCCGTCGAACGGTCACCGTATCGTGTTACGGGCCCCGGTGGGCGGACGGGGTGCCGCATGTGCCCGGCACGGGGCATGGGAGAGCTGAAATGCCAGGAAAAGGGGCCGATGGGGACGATCGGGGAGCTGGGGGAGTTCGGGCTGATCGGCCTGCTGACGCGGCGGCTGCCGCGCGGCCCGGACGTCCGGCTCGGCCCCGGCGACGACGCGGCGGTGGTCGCGGCGCCGGACGGCCGCGCCGTCGCCACCACCGACCTGCTGGTCGAGGGACGGCACTTCCGCCGTGACTGGTCGGGCCCCTACGACATCGGCCGCAAGGCCGCCGCGCAGAACCTCGCCGACGTGGTCGCGATGGGCGCCCGGCCGACGGCCCTGCTCGTCGGGTTCGCGGCGCCCCTCACCACCGACGCGGCCTGGGCCGAGGGCCTCTACGACGGGCTCGCCGACGAGTGCCGCGCCGCCGGGGCCTCGGTCGCCGGCGGCGACGTCGTCGGAGCCGACGCGATCACCCTCGCGGTCACCGCGCTCGGCGATCTGGGCGGCCGGCCGCCGCTGACCCGCTCCGGGGCGCGGCCGGGCGACGTCGTCGCCGTCCGTGGCAGGCTCGGCTGGTCCGCCGCCGGTCTGGCGCTCCTGGAAGAGGGGCGGGACGGGCCCGCCGTCCTGATCGGCGCCCACCGCCGCCCGGAACCCCCGTACGCGGCGGGCGCGGAGGCGCGCGCCGCGGGCGCCACGGCGCTCCTCGACGTCAGCGACGGGCTCGTCCAGGACCTCGGGCACATCGCCGCGTCGAGCGGCGTGCGGATCGACCTCGACTCGTCCGCCGTGCCCGTCCCGGACGTCCTCGGCCCCGGCGGGCTGCGCCACGCCCTCACCGGTGGCGAGGACCACGCATTCGCCGGAACGTTCCCCGCGGAGGCCGTCCTGCCCTCATCCTGGAGTCCGGTCGGAGTCGTCGCCGAGGGGACGGGAGTGCTGGTGGACGGGCGTGAGCCGGGACGCGGCGGCTGGGATCATTTCCGTGCCTGACGGCCCCCATGACGGACCGTGTCCGCCGGTGCCCGTTCATGCATCCGGTAGGCATGTCCGGTACTGGTTTGGTATACCTCCTGTGATCGAAGAGGAATGGGATGGGACGACACACCAAGCTCGGCCAACCGGACGACGAGCCCGCACCGGACGCCCGAGCGCCCGCGGGACCGTTCTTCTCGGCCCCTCCGGGCCCGTCCTACGACGCGTTCTCCGGCCCGACCGACGACCAGGTGTTCGTGTCACGCTACGAGGCTGTGTCACGCTACGAGACTGAGGACCATATCCCGGACGCCCGCCTCTGGCAGGAGCCCTCCGCCGAACCCGCCGCCCTCCAGGACCCGCCCTCCGGGAACCGCGCGGCCCGGCTGCTCGCGCTCGTCCCCGTCCCGCTGCTGCCGATCGTCGCGCTCGTCGTCGCCGTCGGCGTCGTCGCCTATGCGCTCAGCACCCAGCAGATCTCCCTCAACTTCGCCGGCGGCGCCCCCAAGGAGCCCGCGAACGCCCCCCGCGACAGCCAGGTCTCCCAGCGCGGCCCCGGCCAGCGCGCCAGCCGCGGCGCGGGCCGTCCCGACGGCGTCGTCATCGCCTTCCGGGTCGTCTCCCGCACCCCCCGCGCGTTCCGGGCGACCGCCACGATCACCAACCAGGGTCAGGCGGCCGTCCCGCAGTGGGCGCTCGCCTTCAAGATCCAGGCCGTGTCGGTACGGGCGGTGAGCGGCGCCTCCGTCGTCAGGACCGGCGCGCTCGCGTTCGTCCGCGGCCGCACCCAGATCGCCCCCGGCCAGTCCGTGCGGATCGTCTTCACCGCCACCGGCACGCCCAGGAAGCCGAACTACTGCATCCTGAACCGGCTCGCCTGCACCCTCGTCTGACGGCCCCCGCGCCGCCCTAGAGTGGACGGCATGACGCAGAACCCGCCCGCCGCCGCGCAGGCCCCGCCGCTCGTCCTCACCATCGCGGGCTCGGACTCGGGCGGGGGCGCCGGGATCCAGGCCGACCTGAAGACGATGCTCGCCCACGGCGTCCACGGGATGAGCGTCATCGCCGCGGTCACCGCGCAGAACTCCCTCGGCGTGCAGGGCTACTGGGAACTGCCGCCCGAGGCGGTGCGCGCCCAGCTCGACTCGGTGCTGTCCGACATCGGCGTCCACGCGATCAAGACGGGCATGCTGGCCTCCACCGTCCTGGTCGAGACCGTCGCCGAGGCCCTGAGCGCCTCGGAGGCGCCGTCCGTCGTCGATCCCGTGGGCGTCTCCAAGCACGGCGACTCCCTGCTCGCCCCGGACGCCGTCGACGCCGTACGCGAGGCCCTGCTGCCCGCCGCGACCGTCGTGACGCCGAACCTGTACGAGGTCGAGCAGCTCACCGGCATCAAGGTGGTGGACGAGGGCGGCCTGCGCGAGGCCGCCGAGGCCGTCTGGGCGCTCGGCCCACGCTGGGCCCTGATCAAGGGCGGCCACCTGCCCGGGGAGCCCGCCGACCTGCTGTTCGACGGCGAGCGCGAGTACCGCTTCACCGCGCCCCGGCACGACAACCGGCACACCCACGGCACCGGCTGCACCCTCGCGTCCGCGATCGCGTCCCGCCTCGCCCTCGGCGAGGACGTCCCCGCGGCCGTCGGCAAGGCCAAGGAGTACGTCACCGGCGCCATCGCGGCGGGCTTCCCGCTC
The DNA here is from genome assembly GCF_019175365.1 of Actinomadura graeca. NCBI lineage: Bacteria > Bacillati > Actinomycetota > Actinomycetes > Streptosporangiales > Thermomonosporaceae > Actinomadura > Actinomadura graeca. The sequence goes on from NZ_CP059572.1 coordinate 7,079,157, forward strand.
GGCGCGGGCATCGGCCCCGTCGACCACGCCTGGCGCCACCGCGCCTGACCCCGGACACGCGAAAACCGGCCCACCGGATCGGACCCGGTGAGCCGGCCGAAGCCTCTCGGCCCCGGCTAGACCGTCGGCTTGACGACCTTGCCGGCCTTGATGCAGGAGGTGCAGGCGTTGATCCGCTTGGTGCTGCCGTTGACGACGGCGCGGACGCGCTGGATGTTGGGGTTCCAGCGGCGCGGGGTGCGGCGGTGCGAGTGGGAGACGCGCATGCCGAAACCGGGTCCCTTGCCGCAGACGTCGCAGACGGAAGCCACGGGAAACTCCAAGTGGGTGTCGATGCTCTGAACCGGAGCGCCACCCGACGCCGTTGAGGGCGAGCCGGGCAGCATGGGCGCTCACTGATCGGCGCCCCGGGACGAGGCGCACGAATCAGAGTAGCCGACCCCGCACCGCAGAGGCGAATCGGCCCGCCCGCGGTCCCGGCGCCCCGGCGCGGGCAGAAGCGCCGGGCGTCGGTCGCCGGCGTCGAGTGAATCCCGTCCCCGCCATGGGCTAGAAAAGACTGCGTGGCGAATCTCGACGAGCCGTTGCGCAATGTCCTCGGCGACAAGACGGCCAAGGTGCTGGAGAAGGGCCTCGACCTGAGGACGGTAGGCGACCTCGTCCACCACTACCCGCGCCGCTACGCCCACCGCGGGGAGCTGACGCCGCTCAGCGGCCTCCAGGACGGCGAGCACGTCACCGTCATGGCCGAGGTCGTGAAGGTCCAGGGCCGCGCCATCACCCGCAGCCCCGGCTACGTGCTGGAGATCACCGTCACCGACGGCACCGGGCAGCTCAAGCTCAGCTTCTTCGGGCGCAAGGGCTCCTACCGCGCCGAGCGGGAGCTGGCGCCCGGCACCCGCGGCCTGTTCGCCGGGAAGATCAGCACCTATGTGCCGCGCAGCGGCAACGTCCAGCGGCAGCTCACCCACCCGCAGTACAAGGTGGTCGCCGAGAAGTCCGCCGAGCAGGCCGCGCAGGAGTGGGCGGACGAGATCATCCCGATCTACCCGTCCACCAAGGGCCTGGCCATCGAGACGATCGGCACGTCCGTCGGGATGGTGCTGGACCAGCTCGACCTCCCCGCCGACCCGATGCCCGCGCCGCTGCTCGGCCGCCGGAGGCTGATCGGCCTGCGCGAGGCGTACGAGGGGATCCACCGTCCGGGGTCATGGGAGGAGCTGGGCCGCGCCAAGGCCCGCCTCAAGTGGGACGAGGCGTTCGTCGTCCAGGTGGCCCTGGCCCAGCGGCGCCTTGCCGCCGCCGCGCTCCCGGCGACGCCGCGGCCCCCCTCGTTCGGCGGCATCCTCGCCGAGTTCGACGCGCGCCTGCCCTTCGAGCTCACCGAGGGCCAGCGCCAGGTCGGCGACGAGATAGCCGCCGACCTGGCCCTGGAACACCCGATGCACCGGCTCCTCCAGGGCGACGTGGGCGCCGGCAAGACGGTCATCGCGCTGAGGGCCATGCTGCAGGTCGTGGACGGCGGCGGGCAGGCGGCGCTGCTCGCGCCCACCGAGGTCCTCGCCCAGCAGCACCACCGGTCGATCACGGCCATGCTCGGCGACCTGGCGCAGGCGGGCCAGATCGGCGGCGCCGAGCACGCGACGCGGGTCGCGCTGCTGACCGGGTCGCAGGGCGCGAAGGCCCGCAAGGCCGCCCTCCTGGACGCCGCGTCCGGCGGCGCGGGGATCGTCGTCGGCACCCATGCGCTGCTGCAGGAGAGCGTGCAGTTCGCCGACCTCGGCCTGGTCGTGGTGGACGAGCAGCACCGCTTCGGCGTCGAGCAGCGGGACGCGCTGCGCGAGAAGACCGCCGGAGGCCGCCCGCACGTCCTGGTCATGACCGCGACGCCCATCCCGCGGACGGTCGCGATGACCGTGTTCGGCGACCTGGAGACGTCGGTGCTCGGTCAGCTCCCGGCGGGCCGCTCGGAGATCAGGACGCATGTGGTGCCGCCCGAGCGTCCCGCGTTCCTCGCCCGCACCTGGGAGCGCATCCGGGAGGAGGCGGCGCAGGGGCGGCAGGTCTACATCGTCTGCCCGCGGATCGGGGAGCAGGAGGGCGACGAGGGCGACTCCTTCGAGCAGGAGGGCGACCGCCGCTCACCGCTCGGGATCATGGAACTGCTGCCGAAGCTGGAGGAACTGCTCCACGGGCTGCGCGTCGGCGTCCTGCACGGGAAACTGCACCCGGACGAGAAGGACGCGGTGATGCGCCGGTTCACCGACCGGGAGCTGGACGTCCTGCTCGCCACCACGGTCATCGAGGTCGGCGTGGACGTGCCGAACGCCACCGTCATGGTGATCATGGACGCGGACCGGTTCGGTGTGTCGCAGCTCCACCAGCTGCGCGGCCGGGTCGGCCGCGGGTCCCTGCACGGGCTGTGCCTCCTGGTCACCGACGCCGAGCCGGGCAGCAAGGCCCGCGAGCGCCTCGACGCGGTCGCCTCCACCACCGACGGCTTCAAGCTGTCGCGCCTCGACCTGGAGCAGCGCAGGGAGGGCGACGTGCTGGGCGCCGCGCAGGCCGGCCGCTCGTCCAGCCTCCGGCTCCTCACCCTCCAGCGGGACGAGGACGTGATCCGCGACGCCCGCGACGAGGCGACCGCGCTGGTCGGGGACGATCCCGATCTGACCGGCCATCCGGGGCTCGCCACCGTCCTTGACTCCCTGCTCGACGAGGACAGGGCCGACTTCCTGGAAAAGGGTTAGTCGTGTTCCCGATTTTTCCGACTAATTAAGTTGACTTCATCGCCGGGCCGGGTCACGATGGGCGCGTGAACCCGAGTGAGGCCCTGACCATGCGCCTGCACGTCGATCTCCGGCGGCAGGCGAGCGCCCTGTGTTCCCGTCGCTGATCCCGCACTCTTCCGGATCCGACGGCTCACAGGAGGCCGCACCATGACGATCACCCAGGGACCCGGGCCGCTCGCCCGCGTCCTCGAACTGCAACGCATCCAGAACCCTGGCCTGGACGACGTGGAGCTGTATCTGCGCGACACCCGGCCCGAGGTCCGCGCCGCCGCCCTCACGGTGCTCACCGGCGCCGTCCGCAAGGGCAACGCCCCGCGCGGCACCGGCGACACCCTCGCCTGGGCGCTCGCCGACGAGCACGAGGACGTCCGCCGCGTCGCCGCCGACGCCCTGCGCGGCCTTCCCGAGCTCTACCTGGGCGACGACGGCGTCGCCGCCCTCCAGCTGGCCGCCGCCCGCGGCCGCGACCCGTTCGTCCGCGAGACGGCGTCCGACCTGCTGGAGATCCTCGCCCAGGGCGCCGCCGAGCTGTACGCCCAGGGCCTGCAGGACGGCGAGCCGCACGTCCGGATCCAGGCCGTCCTCGGCCTGGTCGCCCTGCGCGCCGCCACCCGCGTCGCCGAGGCCGCCGACGACCCGTCCCGCGAGGTCCGCGTCGCCGTCGCCGAGGGCCTGGCCCGCTTCCCGCTCCCCGCGGGGCTCGCCGCGCTGGAGGCCCTCCTCGCCGACCGCGACCCCGTGGTCCGGATGGCCGCCCTCGACACCGCGGCGGAGATCGGAGTCCCCGCGCCCCTGGAGGGGCGCGTCATCACCTCCACCGCCCACGCCAGCTGGCAGGTCCGCCGCCGCGCCGTCCTGGCCCTGGGCACCGCCGACCCCGCCGTGGCGGTGCAGCCGCTCCTGGCCGCCCTGAACGACCGCACAGTGGACGTCCGCCGCGCCGCCGTCCAAGCCTTGGAACAGTGGGCCGGGGATCACCCCGACGTGGTGACGGCCCTGACAGAAGCCCTCACAGACCCCGACCCAGGCGTCCGCACCCAAGTCCGCTGGGCGCTGAGCTAACTCGGGGCGACCCCCCAAACCCCCCGGCTGCGCGGCACGGGTCTTCTCCATCGCGCTCGCTGCGGGGCCGGGGTCACGAACTGCGGGTGGGACCGCTGGGGAGCGCAGGTCGCCGGTTTCTGGGCTGGGAAACCGGCGGCCTGCGGTCAGACCGTCAGTGCGGTGAGCTGGGGCACCGACGGTCTGTGACCGGATCGCCGGTGACTTGGCTGGGGCACCGGCGCTCCGCGGCCGGGTCGTCGGTGCGCTGAGCTGGGCGCCACCGACGACCCGTCGCCGCGGCCGAACCCGGTAATTTGTGAGCGTGACGAGGGTCATCGCGGGGAGTGCGGGCGGGCGGCGGCTGGCCGTGCCTGCGGGACGGGATACGAGGCCGACCAGCGATCGTGCCAGGGAGGGCTTGTTCTCTACCGTCCTCGCCCTGCTGGGCCCGTTGGACGGGCTTCGGGTCGTCGATCTGTACGCGGGGTCGGGGGCGGTCGGGCTTGAGGCGCTGTCCCGGGGCGCCGCGCATGCGTTGCTGGTCGAGTCGCATCCGCGGGCGATGAAGGTCGTCCGGCAGAATGCCGAGTCGCTTGGGCTGCCTGGGGCGGTGCCTTGCGCGGACAGGGTGGAGCGGCTCGTGCGCAGGCCGCCGGACGAGCCGTACGACCTGATCTTCGCCGATCCGCCCTACGCCCATCCGGACGCGTCCGTCACCGGTCTGCTGGAGGATTTGCGCGACCATGGCTGGGCCGCTCCCGGCGCCCTGGTCGCGGTCGAGCGGGCCGCGCGGGGACCCGCGCTGCGATGGCCGGACGGGTACGCCGCAGAACGCGACCGGCGCTACGGCGAGGCCGTCTTCTGGTACGGGCGCGCTACGGGTCAGGTCTCCGCCACGGGGTAGGGGTTGGCGCATGAGGCCCGGCATCGACCGCGCCGTGGGGCGCACCTGGGTCATCTCCCTGGTAATGATCATCGCGCTCCTGGTGAACGTCACCTACGTGCAGGGGTTCGCTGCGCAGGACCTGCGGGACGACTCGCTCAACGCGCGCCAGTACGAGGACCGCAACAAGATCGACCGCGGTCCCATCGTCGCGGACGGCCAGCGGCTGGCCTGGTCCGAGCCCGTGGACGGAGGCGAGAAGTACCGGCGCCGCTACAAGCAGGGCACCGTGTTCTCTCCGGTCACCGGGTACTTCTCGCCGTTCTCGCAGACGGGCCTGGAGAACGCCGCCAACCACGTCCTGGACGGCACCGACCCGCGTCTCGCGACGACCAGCTTCGTCGACAAGCTCCTCGGCAAGCACGTCCCGGGCGGCACCGTCGAGGCGACGGTCGACGTCGCGGCGCAGCAGGCCGCCTATGAGGCGCTACAGGCGAGCGGCGCCCGCCGTGCCGCGGCGGTGGCGCTGGACGCGAAGACCGGCGCGATCCTGGTGCTTGCGTCCACCCCGTCCTATGACGCCAACGACGTGTCCGTGCTGGACGGCGAGCAGGCGCAGCGCGTCTTCGCGCGGCTCAACGCCCAGCCGTCCAAGCCGCTCTTGGACAAGGCGACGAACGAGCTGTTCCCGCCCGGATCCACGTTCAAGACCGTGGTCGCCGCGTCCGCGGTGGCCGCGGGTGGCGACGCCGAGACCCGGGTCAGGGCCGGGCGCAGCTACCGGCCGCCCGGTGCCGGGCAGGCGATCAACAACGACGCGGGGGACATCGGCGGCGAGTGCGATCTGCCCTCCATCCCGCTGATCAGCGCCTACGCCCAGTCGTGCAACACCACGTTCGCCTACATGGGCGCGCAGCGGCCCGGCAACGACGCCGTCGGCGAGCGGGCCGCGGAGTTCGGCTTCGGGAAGCCGATCAAGATCGAGCCGGGCATGCGGAGCGCGGCCAGCTCCTTCCCCTCGACCGACCAGCCGTCGCTCAGCGCGCTGGGCTCGATCGGGCAGGGCAGCACCGTCGCCACGCCGCTGCAGATGGCCATGGTCGCCGCGGCCGTCCAGAACGACGGCGAGGTGATGCGGCCGTACCTGATCTCCAGGCTCACCGCCGCGGACGGCCAGGAGGTCGGGCGGGGGACACCGGAACGCCTGGCCCGGGCGCTGACGTCGGACCAGGCGGCGCAGATGCGGGAGCTGATGGAGGCCGTCGTCACGGAGGGCACCGGGAAGTCGCTGCGGGGCACGTCCGTCCTGGGTGGCAAGACCGGGACCGCCGACGTGGAGGGCGCCGCCTACAACGACCGCTGGTTCATCGGTTTCGGCCCGCGCTCGGACGCCCGGTACGCGGTCGCGGTGATGACCGAGGCGTCCGGCTACGGCATCGAGTCCGGCCCGATCGCCGCGAAGATCCTCGACGCGCTGGGCTGACCCCGTGCCGCCGTACCCGGGTGCGAGGTCCGCCGACCGGTTTTGGTACGTTCGCGCCGCAGGTCGGAAACCGGGACCGAAGGGGTTCACCTCGTGCGCCGTGTCGTCTGTCCGGGATCGTTCGACCCCGTCACCAACGGGCACCTCGACATCATCAGCCGCGCCTCCCGTCTCTATGACGAGGTGGTCGTCGCCGTGTTGATCAACAAGAGCAAGAAGAGCCTCTTCACCGTCGACGAGCGCGCCGGCATGATCACAGAGGTCACCAAGGAGTACGGCAACGTCACGGTGGACACCTTCTACGGGCTCACCGTGGACTATTGCCGCAAGCAAGACATCCCGGTGATCGTCCGGGGTCTGCGCGCCGTGAGCGACTACGAGTACGAGCTGCAGATGGCCCAGATGAACCACCGCATCGCCGGGGTCGAGACGCTGTTCATGGCGACCAACCCCGAGTACGCGTTCCTGTCGTCCAGCCTGATGAAGGAGGTCGTCCGCTTCGGCGGCGACATCTCCGGCCTGGTCCCCGACATCGTCCACGAGCGCCTGGTGGAACGCCTCCAGGAAAACTGACCCCCAGACGACGGCCTCCCACGCCAAGATCACGCTTCGAAGCACGGCCAGGCAAGGCGGGTTCGGAGCGCTGCGGCGATCGCACGAAGTGCCCGCCGTAGGGAGGCGCCCCAGCGCCTGACGCCAAGGGCACCGCAATAAGCTACCCTGGAACATCACCGGTTGTCGTCGTCCGCCATGCCACACGAAAGCAGGGTTCCGCTGTCTCGCCTCGATCCCAAGGCCCCGCTCGTGCTCGACACTCGAGCTCTCAGCAGGCAACCGGGGTCGTCGAAGGAGAAGCGCCTGTCCGTGCCGGCACCGGAGGACTTCGGCGTCGAGATGGTGGGCGTGCCCGAGGGCGCCGCGATCGAGCTGGACCTGCGGCTTGAGGCGGTGCTGGAGGGGGTGCTCGTCACCGGCACGGCGACGGTCCCCCTGGAGGGGGAGTGCGCCCGCTGCCTGGATCCGATCGCCTCGACCTTCGAGGCGGACTTCCAGGAGCTCTTCGTCTATCCTGACACCCGTTCCGGCGGGAACGCCGACGACGACGAGCTCCGCCTTGAGGACGATCTGATCGACCTCGAACCGGTGCTCCGGGACGCGGTGGTGCTCGCGCTGCCGCTGTCGCCGCTGTGCCGGGACGACTGTCCTGGCCTGTGCCCGGACTGTGGTGCGCGGCTGGCGGACGCCGGCCCCGACCACCACCACGATGTCGCCGACCCCCGGTGGGCGGCGTTGCAGGGCCTGGCCGGCGGCGTGGCGCCGGCGCCCCCGCCCGGGGGACGCGGTGACGCGGGGTCCCGCGGAAGAACCGACCGACGAGAAGGAAAGCAGGAGGGCTGACGTGGCCGTCCCGAAGCGGAAGAAGTCGCGGAGCAACACGCGGCACCGTCGTTCGCAGTGGAAGACCGCTGCGCCGACCCTGGTCGAGTGCCCGACGTGCCGCGACAAGAAGCTGCCGCACACCGCGTGCGCGACCTGCGGCACCTACGACCGGCGGCAGGTCATCGCCCCGTCGGCCTGAGCTTTTCGCATCCTGGGGGGCGGATCCGCGCGGACGGCGCGGCCCGCCCCTCAAGGTGCGCGGGCACCCGACCACCCGGCGCGTGACGTCGGCGTGGTGACCGGTGCGGCAGGGACGTCTCCTCGACACTGCGCCCGGAGCCGTGGTGCACGCCGGGATCAACCGACCGGCGCGCACCTCGTCTTCGCGGAGCCGTCGTCCCGGGGGCGACCCCGGACGTCGTGGCCGGGCCCGGTGGTCCTCATGCGTGGAGGGCCATGGCCGGAGCCCGGTCCGTACCCGCGCCCGTCCGTCCTCGCCGTCGCGGCCGTCCGGCCGTACGCGCCACATCGGCGACCGCGCCCGACGCGCGGCGCCACGGCCTGCGAGGAGGGCCTGTGAGCGGCAAGAAATCCGATCCCGCGCCGGACCGCGCGGAACTGACCCGCGCGCTCGGCATCGAGATCACCGGCGATCTGCTCGAACGCGCGCTGACGCACCGTTCGTACGCGTACGAGAACGGCGGGCTGCCGACCAACGAGCGTCTGGAGTTCCTCGGCGACTCGGTGCTCGGGCTCGTCGTCACCGACACCCTGTTCCGGGGGCATCCGGACCTGCCGGAGGGGCAGCTGGCGAAGCTGCGCGCCGCGGTGGTCAACATGCGGGCGCTGGCGGGCGTGGCCCGGGCGCTCGGCGTCGGCGCCCACATCCGGCTCGGCCGCGGGGAGGAGGGCACCGGCGGGCGGGACAAGGCGTCGATCCTGGCCGACACGCTGGAGGCGCTGATCGGCGCGGTCTATCTCGACCGCGGCCTGGACGAGGCGTCCGCGCTCGTGCACCGGCTGTTCGACGCCCTGATCACCCGTTCGGCGGGGCTCGGCGCCGGGCTGGACTGGAAGACGTCCCTGCAGGAGCTCACGGCCGTCGAGGAACTCGGCGTCCCCGAGTACCACGTCGCCGAGAGCGGCCCCGACCACCAGAAGACCTTCCGCGCGTCCGTGCGGGTCGGCGGGACGACCTACGGGGCGGGCGAGGGCCGCAGCAAGAAGGAGGCGGAGCAGCACGCCGCCGAGGCGGCCTGGAACGCGATCCGCGAGATCGTCATCGAGCGCGACCCGGCGACCCGGAGGGCGGCGGCGCCTGCCGGGGACTCGCGGCCGGCCGGGCTGCCCGGTGCCTGAGCTTCCCGAGGTCGAGGTCGTCCGGCGCGGCCTGGAGCGCTGGACGTCCGGGCGGACGGCCGCGTCCGCCGAGGTGCTGCATCCGCGGGCGGTCCGCCGGTACGCGGCGGGGCCCGCCGACTTCGCGGGGCGGCTCGCCGGGCGCGTGATGCTGGCGCCGCGCCGCCGCGGCAAGTACCTGTGGATCCCCCTCCAGGACGCCGGGGCGGCCCAGGAGCCGTCGGAGGCGCTGCTAGCCCACCTCGGGATGAGCGGGCAGCTGCTCGTCGGAGAACCCGGCAGGGAGCGCGAGAAGCACCTGCGGGTCCGGATCGTCTTCACCGACGGCGGCCACGACCTGCGCTTCGTCGACCAGCGGACCTTCGGGCACCTGATGGTCTGCGAGCTGGTCCCGGACACCTTCGGCGTGCCCGGCCCGGCCGGGCAGGGGCTCGTCCCCGAGCCGATCGTGCACATCGCCGCCGATCCGCTGGAGGAGGCGTTCGACCCGGAGGCGTTCTTCGGCGCGCTGCGCCGCCGCAAGACCGGGATCAAAAGGGCGTTGCTGGACCAGTCGCTCATCAGCGGGGTCGGCAACATCTACGCCGACGAGGCGCTCTGGCGCGCCGGACTGCACTGGGCGCGGCCGACCGAGACGCTGACGCGGGCGGAGGCCGCACGCGTCCTGGAGGGCGCCCGTGAGGTCATGGGGGCGGCGCTGGACGTCGGCGGCACGTCCTTCGACAGCCTGTACGTCAACGTGAACGGCGAGAGCGGCTACTTCGAGCGGTCGCTGGACGCCTACGGGCGGCGGGACGAGCCGTGCCGCCGCTGCGGCACGCCGATCCGCCGGGACGTGTTCATGAACCGGTCGTCCTACAGCTGCCCCACGTGCCAGCCGCGGCCCCGCCGGGCACGGTACTAGGGCGGGGGATCGGAAGGGGCGCATGATGGACGGACGTGACGGCGGGGACAGCGGCGAGCAGCGTGTCGGGCACACCGCCGGAGCCGGCGGGGGAGACACCTCAACGGGCGGCCCAACGGGCGGCTCAGAGGCTGGCTCCGCGGACGAGGCGGTCCGGCTGACGGCATGGGTCCGGGGCCGTGTGCAGGGCGTGGGCTTCCGCTGGTGGGTGCGGGCGCGGGCCCTCGAACTGGGCCTGTCCGGCACCGCGACGAACCTGGGCGACGGGCGCGTGGAGGTCGTCGCGGAGGGGCCGCGGAGCGCCTGCCTGCGGCTGCTCGGCCTGCTGGGCTCCGACGCGGCGCACGGGCCGAGGCCATCGGACGATCTTCCGGGCCGTCCGGGGCGGGTCACCGGGGTCACCGAGCGGTGGAGCGCGCCACGCGGAGGGACCTCCGGCTTCCATGAACGGTGATCGGGTAGGGAATTCCGGTTTGTACCTGCTAAACTAGAGGAGACAGGTTGTTACCGGCCTGTGATGTGCGTCTTGACCAGGACAGCGGCCGGTGCGACTCTAGACGATACGCGCACCGATGTGAGTTGCTTCTCGTGCGCGATCCCTGCTGGTTACTCAGCGTGGAGGACCCTTAGTCATGGCGAAGGCTCTACTCGGCCACGTCGGCGGTCCCGACCCCCGGATGGTCGCGGAGATGCGGCGCCTTCAGCAGCGCGTACGTGATCTGGAAGCCGAGCTCGTACGGCTCCAGGCGGAGAACGACGCGCTGGCGACGGCGACGGAGGACGACGTGATGTCCCTTGCGGTGAAGGACCGTGAACCGGCGCTGACCTGATCGGCGCCTTCTTCTTGAGAGTGGACAGGGACGCCTTCACCCGGCGTCCCTTCTGTTTGCCCCACGCCCCGGCTCCCGGGGCCGGGGCGCCGCCCTCGGGTTCCGCGGGCCCCTCCGGGGACCCACGGGCACCGGGGGCCCACGCTCCCCGCCCGATCACCGGGCAGGTCGGCTCCCGCACCGCGCGGCCCGTCCCCGGGCACACTGCGTGATCGTGGAGAACGGCGGCGTGCGCGCCTCCGGCGCCGCGCCGCGGGGACCCGTCACGCAGGGTCAGCCTCCGGTCAAACCTTCATCGGATTTCGTCCTATCCGATTCTGGGGGCCTATGAGGTAATTGTCGGCTTTTGGGGCATGTCGACGTCACACAGGCGTAGTGCCCCGAATCCCGTCTCTCGTCCGCGCGTCCTGCGCCCATCTTCCCGGCGGCCGGGGTATAACGGAACACTGCGGCATCAGACATCACCCGAGCCGTCAACTGGAAGCGCCGCGATCGCGTGCGGGACCGGGTCCGAGTCAGCGACGACCCGATCGCACAGCGAGCCCCCCGGCGAGTCGGAGCGACCGGCGACCGCGCGCGTCGCCCGTCGAAGAAGGGCGCTCCGCGCCCGACGCCGAGGGCGACGCGAGGAGGAACGTGTACCTGAAGAACCTGACCTTGCGCGGCTTCAAGTCCTTCGCGTCCTCCACCACCCTGAAGTTCGAGCCCGGCATCACCGCCGTCGTCGGGCCCAACGGGTCGGGCAAGTCCAACGTCGTCGACGCGCTGGCCTGGGTCATGGGCGAGCAGGGCGCCAAGTCGCTGCGCGGCGGCAAGATGGAGGACGTCATCTTCGCCGGCACCGCCAGCCGGGCGCCGCTCGGCCGCGCCGAGGTCGTGCTGACGATCGACAACTCCGACGGCGCGCTGCCGATCGACTACTCCGAGGTCACGATCAGCCGGCTGATGTTCCGGTCCGGGTCGAGCGAGTACGCCATCAACGGCGACTCCTGCCGCCTGCTGGACATCCAGGAGCTGCTGTCGGACTCGGGCATCGGCCGTGAGATGCACGTCATCATCGGCCAGGGGCAGCTCGACCGCGTCCTGCACTCGGGACCGGAGGGGCGCCGCGCGGTGATCGAGGAGGCCGCGGGCGTCCTCAAGCACCGCAAGCGCAAGGAGAAGGCGCTCCGCAAGCTGGACGCGATGCAGGGCAACCTGACCCGCGTCCAGGACCTCACCGGCGAGCTGCGCCGCCAGCTCAAGCCGCTCGGCAAACAGGCCGAGATCGCGCGCCGCGCCGCCGTCATCCAGGCCGACCTGCGCGACGCCCGGCTCCGCCTGCTCGCCGACGACCTGGTCACGCTGCGGACGAGGCTGGAGCAGGAGGCCGCCGACGAGGCCGCGGTCCGCGAGCGCCGCGCCGAGACCGAGCGGGCGCTGGGCGAGGCGCAGGGGCGCGAGGCGGTCCTGGAGGCCGAGGAGGCGGAGCAGGCGCCGAGGCTGGCCCAGGTGCAGGACACCTGGTTCCAGCTGTCGGCGCTGAAGGAGCGCCTGCGGGGCGTCGCCGATCTCGCCGCCGAGCGGCACCGCAACGCCGCCGAGGCGCGCGAGGAGGACCGGCGCGGCCGCGACCCCGAGGACATGGAGCGCGAGGCCGTCGAGATCCGCGAGCAGGAGGAGATGCTCCGCGCCGCGCTGGAGGAGGCGCAGGGCGGGCTCGCCACCGCCGTGGAGGGGCGCTCGGGCGCCGAGGACGCGCTCGCCGCCGAGGAGCGCCGCCTCCAGGCCGCCGCCCGCGCCGCCGCCGACCGCCGCGAGGAGCTGGCCCGGCTGCGCGGCCGGGTCGAGGCGCTGCGCAGCAAGGCGCAGGCGGGCCGGTCGGAGATCGGGCGGCTCACCGCCGCGCGGGACGAGGCGGAGCAGCGCGCCGCGGTCGCGCAGGGCGAGTTCGAGGCGTTCGAGGCCGAGGTGGTCGAGGACCCGGCGCTCGCCGCCGAGCACGAGCACGCCCAGGAGGCCCTCGCCTCCGCCAAGGACGCGGCCGAGCAGGCGCGGGCCGCGGAGGAGGCCCCGCGCGGGGCGCTGAAGGAGGCGCGCGCCGCGGTCGCCTCCGCACGCTCGGCCGACCAGGGCGCGCAGAAGGGCGTCACCGCGCTCCAGGCCCGGATCGAGGCGCTGAACCTGACGCTGGCGAGCGCCGCCGACGGCGGCGAGGCGCTGCTGGCGGCGGGCGCGGACGGCTCGCTCGACGGCGTGCTGGGCACGGTCGCGTCGCTGCTGACCGTCCGTCCCGGCTACGAGACGGCCGTCGCCGCCGCCCTCGGCAACGCCGCCGAGGCCATCGCGGTGGGCTCGCTGGACACCGCCGAGGCGGCGCTGGCGCTGCTGCGCTCCCGCGACGCCGGGCGCGCGGGGCTGGTCGTCGGAGGCCCCGCCGTGGCGCCCGGCGGGCCCGGACGCGTCGCGGGCGCCGACTACGCGATCGACGCCGTCACCGTCCCCGGCGCCGTCCGGCCCGCGCTGGAGCATCTGCTGCGCGACGTCGCCGTGGTCGACGACGTCCACGCCGCCGCCGCGCTCGTCCGGCGGGAGCCGTCGCTGCGCGCCGTGACCCGCGGCGGTGAGCTGGTCGGCGCGCACTGGGCGCAGGGCGGCGGGTCGGGCGGCGGGCAGGGCCTGCTGGAGATGCGCGCCACCCTCGACCAGGCCACCGAGGACCTTGCCGCCGCCGAGACGGCCGCCGAGACGGCCGCGGGCGAGCTGGCCGCGTCGATCGGGTCCGAGCAGGCGGCGCAGGCCGCTCTGGACGCCGCGCAGGCGGCCGCCGGGCAGGCGCAGGCGGCGGTGGACCAGGCCCAGGCCCACCTCGACGGTGTCCGCGCGCGCGTGCGGGAGTCCGACGCGCAGGCCGCGCGCGAGGCCAGGCGCGCCGCCGGCCTGGAGGCCGACGTCCGCGCCGCCCGGGGCGAGGCCGAACGGCTGACGAAGACGCTGGACGCGGCGAACGAGACCCTGGAACGGGACACGGTGGCCGCCGACGAGCTCGCCATGCGGCTCGCCGAGTCGGAGGAGGCCGCCGAGGTCGCCGACGACGCCGGGCACGACACCGAGGCGCGCGACGAGCTGAACGCCCGCTGCCAGGAGCTGCGCTCCGCCGAGATGGAGGCGCGGCTGGCGGTCCGCACCGCCGAGGAGCGCGTCCAGGCCATCGCCGGGCGCGCCGACGCCCTCGAACGCGGCGCCCGCCGCGAGCGGGAGGAGCGCGCCCGCGCCGCCCGCCGCCGCGCCCGCCGCGAGCAGCAGGCAAGGGTCGCCGAGGCCGTCCTCACGGGCGCCCGGACGGCACTGGAGCGCATCGAGCTGTCGCTGGCGGAGGCGGTACGGCGGCGGGAGGCCGCCGAGCAGGCCCGCGCCGCCCGCGAGGCCGAGCTGAAGGTCGTCCGGGCGCAGGTCCGCGAACTGTCGGGCACGCTGGAGCGCCTCGTGAACGTGGTGCACGGCAGCGAGGTCGCGCGCGCCGAGCAGCGGCTGCGGATGGAGCAGCTCGAACAGCGCGCGCTGGAGGAGTTCGGGCTGGAGGTCGAGTCGCTGGTGGCCGAGTACGGGCCCGCCCAGCCCGTCCCGCCCGACCCCGACAAGGGCGAGGACGCGCTGCCCGTCCCCTACGAGCGGGCCGTCCAGGAGAAGCGTGCCAAGGCCGCCGAACGCCAGCTCAACCAGCTCGGCAAGGTCAACCCGCTCGCCCTGGAGGAGTTCGCGGCGCTGGAGGAGCGGCACGCCTTCCTCACCTCCCAGCTGGAGGACCTGAAGAAGACCCAGCGTGAGCTGCTCGGCCTCGTCAAGGAGGTCGACGACCGCGTCCAGCAGGTGTTCGCCTCCGCCTACGAGGACACCGCCCGCGAGTTCGAGCGGATCTTCGCGCGGCTGTTCCCCGGCGGGGAGGGCAGCCTGTCGCTCACCGAGCCCGAGGACATGCTCGCCACCGGGGTGGAGGTCGCCGCCCGCCCGCCGGGCAAGAAGGTCAAGCGGCTGTCACTGCTGTCGGGCGGGGAGCGGTCCCTGGTCGCCATCGCGTTCCTCGTGGCGGTGTTCAAGGCGCGCCCGTCGCCGTTCTACGTGCTGGACGAGGTCGAGGCGGCGCTGGACGACACCAACACCCAGCGGCTCATCACGGTGTTCGAGGAGCTGCGCGAGTCGTCGCAGCTCATCGTCATCACCCACCAGAAGCGCACCATGGAGGGCGCCGACGCGCTCTACGGCGTCAGCATGCGCGGCGACGGCGTCACCCAGGTCGTCAGCCAGCGGCTCCGCGAGCACGAGCACGCCTGAGCGTCACGCGCCGCCGCCCGGGTCCGACGCGGGCGTGAACAGGTAGCCGTCGATGCCCGTCCGGCCGCACGGCGCCTGGACGGCGTGCGCGCCGCCGGTGCTGCCGAGGTCGATGCCCACGCACATGCCGTCCGCGCGCGTCGCCTCCGGCACCACCCGGAACGGCTGGCCCGCCTTCAGCGCCTTCCCGGCGGGGGCGAGGCGGAACAGCTGGAGCGGATCGTCCCCGCACGGCTTCATGTGGAGCGCCGACCGCTCGGCCTCGGTGTCCAGCGTCGCGCAGCGCAGGTGACCCTGCGGGGTCCACGCGCGGAGCCGGTACAGCGGAGCGGCCCCGGGGCCGTCGGCGACCTCGACGCGCTGGTACCGGTCGCCGGGCGCGCACTTGTCCCGCGCGACCCGTGGTCTCAGCGCGTCGTCGGGGAGGATCGACAGGCATTCGCCGTCCGGCGCGCCGCCGGTGAGCGGCATGACGGTGTACCAGCCGGGCCGGGGCGGCGGGATGGGCGTGGACGCCGCCGACGGCGTCCCCGACCTGTCGTGCCGGGACCCGCCGCCGAACGCGCCCAGCAGCGTCGAGGCCACGACCGCGATCGTGATGAAGGCGGGCGCCGCCACCATCAGCGACACCGGGCGCTTCGACCCCGGGCCCCGGCCGGACGGCTTGCGGTGCCGGTGCCGGGACGGTGGCCTGGACGGCGGTGCGGGGAGCCCCGCACGGTCTGCCGCCGGGTGCCCCGCACGGTCTGCCGCCGGGTGCCCCGCACGGTCTGCCGCCGGGTGTGCGACGGCGGCCGGAACGCCTGATCCGAGACGCGCGTGCGCCCGCATCCATTTCTCACGTTCGTCGGGGACGAGGCCGCAAGCGGACACGAAGGCCACCAGCAGCTCCCGGTCCGGCAGGACGGTCCCGCCGAGCAGCCCGGCCGTCCCCCCGGGGACGGGCACGCCGGCCGCCGCGATCCGCTCGTCGATCTCGGGCGGCAGCAGGCCCGACCACTCCTGGAGATGGCGCAGGAGCATGAGGAACTCGGCCGGGGTGCCGGCGTCGTCCGGCTGCGGCACCGCCCTGGCAACCGACACGGGAGTCCTCTCGCGACCGGGGGCACGTGATTTCGTGGGCATCGTAGCGATCTCCTCGGGCGAAGTGACTAAGGTTCGCTGTGCGGTCTCTTGACTTGGTTCATCGCGCCACGAATCCGGCGCTCGTCCGATGGAGGGCCCTGCGATGCCGCGCTCCGGCGATCCGTCCCCGCGGACCCTGCGGCGTTCCGTCGAGACCAGGATCGGCACCACGTTCGTCCTGCTGATGCAGCTGCGCGTGCTCATCGTCGGCGCCACCGTCCTCGCGGACGACAGGGTCCGCGCCGACCCGTGGGCGCTCGGCGTGCTCGCGGTGGCGGCGCTGGTGTCGGGCGTGGTGCTGGCGGGCTGGGAGCGGGTCGTCCTGCGGCTGTTCGAGCAGCCCGCGCTGCTGGCCTTCGACGTGCTCATCGGCTACGCGGTGCTGAGGGTCGGCGGGATCTTCGGCCCGTACTTCCTGCTGACGGTCGTCGCGGCGGGCCTGGCCGGGCTGCTGTACCGGTGGCAGGCGACGACGCTGCTGTGCCTCCAGCAGACCGTCCTGTACTACACGGCGCTGTACCAGAGCGGCCCGGGCAAGACCGGCGCCGCGATGCCGCTGCTCGTCGCGCTGCCCGCCTTCTACGCGATCGGCGCGCTGGTGGGCGCGGTCCTGCGGCGGCTGTTCGACGAGCACGCCGCGGCCGAGGAGGCCCGCTGGCGGATGGAGGCCCACGCCATGGCGGCCGAGGAGCGGACCCGGCTGGCCCGGGAGATGCACGACTCGCTGACCGCGACGCTCGCCGGGATCGCGCTGTCGGCGACCGGCCTGCCCGCCTGGGTGCGCAGGTCGCCGGAGCGCGCCGAGACCGAGGCGCGGCGCATCGCCACCGCGGCGCAGGTCGCCACCCGCGAGGCCCGGTCCCTCATCGCCGAGCTGCGCGACGACACCGTCCGGCTCCCGCTGGGCGAGGCGCTCGCGGAGCTGGCGGCCGAGTGGGAGAGCGTCGCCGGGATCCCCGCAAGGGTGGACGCCGAGGAGGGCGCCGACCTGCCGCTGCGGGCGCGGCACGAGCTGGTGACGATCGTGCGGGAGGCGCTGGAGAACGTCCGGCGGCACGCGCACGCGTCCCGGGTCGAGATCGCCGTGACGTCCGCGGACGGCGGCCTGGAGGCGCGGGTGCGCGACGACGGGCGGGGGCTTCCGGGACGGCCCGGCGGCGACGGCTGGCTGGACGCCCTCGCCCGTGAGGGCCGCTACGGCCTCGTCGGCATGCACGAGCGGGCCCGGCGGGCGGGCGGCAGGCTGGCCGTGGTCTCGACTCCGGGCGGCGGCACCACGATCATGGTGCGGATGCCCGCGGAGGGCACCGCGGACGAACCCGCCCCGGCGGCGCTCGGGAGGCAGTGATGGACGACGCCGGCCGCTACCGGGTCATGGTCGTGGACGACAACGCCTTCATCCGCGCGGGGCTGACCTCCGCGCTGGAGGCGACCGACGACATCGAGGTCGTGGGCGAGGCCGCCGACGGGCACCGGGCCCAGGAGCTGGCCTGGCGGCTGATGCCCGACGTCGTCCTGCTGGACGTGCGGATGCCGCGCACCGACGGGGTCAGCGCCGCCGCGGCGCTCAGCAGGATCAGCCGGGTGATCATGCTGACGCAGGTGGAGGAGCCCGACGTGGTGCTGTCGGCCGTCCGCAACGGCGCCGTCGGCTACCTCGTGCACAACACCTTCACGGTGGACGAGCTCGCCGAGGCGATCCGGGACACGGTACGGCACCGCGCCCACCCCCTCTCGCACGCGGCCAGCGCCGCGCTCATCGACGCCGCGCGGACGGACCGTGCCACCGCGCCGGCCGCCGATCCGGCGGAGCGGCGCGCGCGGTTCGGCCTTTCGGCCCGCGAGGTCCAGGTCATGGACCTCATCGTGCGCGGTCATGCGAATCAGGACATCGCGGCCAAGCTATTTCTCACCGAGAAGACCGTCAAGAACTACATCAACCGCATTTACGCGAAACTGGGGGCGCCGAATCGGGCGACGGCCATCGTCACCTGGATCGGGATGCCTCCCCAGGGCTGAGCTGGGCCTTCGCGATTGGGGTCCCCTGCGGAGACGGGTAGGGCCCTAGGGCCCTACGGGCGTTCCCGGTCGGCTCCGTAACGTTCCGGGCAAGCGGTGAGAGAAGGCCGGTCACCACTTTTCCGGACCGCCGCGCCAATCCGTGCCTGGAGGTCCGTGTGCGTTTTACGGCCAGAAAAAGAATGGTGGTGTTCACGGCCGGGGTCCTGGCCGTGGGCCTGTGCGCCGCGGCGGCCGTGCAGGACGTGCCCGCGGGGCCCGCGCATTCCACCGCCCCCGCCGGCGTCCTGGATCGCCCGGCGCCCGCCATCGTGGTCGGCAAGCCCGGACCGGGACCCCATAAGGACATGCAGGACGCGGAGAAGGACAGGACGCGCGGGAAGGACCGGGCAGGCGGGCGGAACAGGACCGTTCCGAAGACCGCCGCACAGCGTTACGGGTGGGGGCGTCCGGTCGCCTCCGAGGACTTCCGCGTCCTCGATCCGCGCGACTGGGAGATCTACGAGGGCGCGGGCAACGGCGGCCTCGGCCGGCGCTCGGCGGAGGCGGTGGGCGTGGCGAACGGCGTCCTGAAGATCACCGGGGACGGGAAGGGCGTCACCGGCGGGGTCGCGTGGATGCGGGGCGCTCGGAAGCGGGGCCGCTGGGAGGCACGGGTCCGGGTCAACCGCGCCTGCGCGTGCTACAACGCCAACCTGCTGCTCTGGCCGGTCGAGGGCGGTGGCGGCACCGGCCCCCGGGGTGGCGGCGGTGAGATCGACTACATGGAGACCTACGGCGACAGAGGTCTGCGCGACGGGACGAACTTCTTCCTCCACTACGGGCCGGAGCAGGGGTCGCTGCGCCTAGACGCGCACCTGGACATCGACCTGCGGACGTGGCACGCGTTCGCCGTCGAGTGGACGGGCTCGTCCATGACCGGCTACGTCGACGGACGCCGGTGGTTCCGCACCGGGAAGCGGGCGGCGCTGCCACCGGGGGCGATGGGCCAGGCCATCCAGCTCGACTGGTTCCCCGGCCTGACGCCCACGACGGTGAAGGGCGTCAGCCGTACCGCGGACGCCACGCTCGAAGTCGACTGGATCCGCATGTACTCCCTCGCCGGGCGGTGACCTCAGCCCACGATCTGCCAGGCGAGCTTGGTGCGGCGCAGGATGAACGTGTCCTGGAGCGTGTTCACGGTCATGTTGCCGGACGTCCAGTGCAGGGCGGTGAACGGGATGACCGCGTCGCCGTCCCTGAGCCGCCCGCCCGTCACGACCACGGTGCGCATGGCCTGCCGTTCCTGGGGCCGCAGGACGTGCGGGGTGTTCTCCACGCCGCGCGTGCAGTCGCCCTTGAGGGCGGGGCCGTTGACGAACGCCTCGTTCACGGCGACATAGCGGCAGACCGCCGCGTCGCCCGCGGCCTGCCCTCGCAGGAACGCCTGCAGGGCCGCCCGCGCGCCCCCGATCCCGTCCACGGCGCCCGGGTCGGGCGCCGTGGCCGTGGCCTGCGGAGACGCCGTGCCTCCGGGCGTCGCGGAGGCCGGTGGCGTGTACACCTTCCGGCCCTCGGCGTCGTCGCCACCGCCGCCGCACGCCGCCGCCAGCAGCGAGATCGCGAGCGACGCGCAACCGGAGCGGACCAGAGATGCATGAGCCATGGCGAGCCTTCCTCGGGCGGGTGTCTCCGCGCTCGTTTCCCGGGTCTGACCACCGCTTTGTTCGTGATCAGGTGGCGCTGCGAAGATTAACGCCCCCCGCCGTGGAAGGCCAGCGGCCGGAAATGACGCCGCGGCCGCGTTCGCCGAACGGCATTCCACTGGTGGGCCTCCTTTACCATATGAAGGGTCCTAGGACCCTGGTCCTAGGAATTGCGGATCCGTGGCGTTCCGATGCACCGGGGATCGGGAAAGCGTGCCGTCCGGGAGTTCCCGCGCGGAAGTCCGCAGATCCGCGACGGTGCCGTACGGCGGGGACGGCCGTACCCCCGCGTGGGCGCGCGGAACATGCGGGCATGGTGAGCGGAGTGCGTCGGTGCCACCCCGCGACCGCGCTCCGTGGCACGCGACTGCGCCTGTCACCAGCCACGGCCGCCGTCCGGGCCGGGGGGTGGACCGTCCGGCCGCCCTGGTTTCCACAGGACCGTTGCAAAACAGCGTGAAATATCGATTCCACCGCAGTGGTAACGGTGCAGGCCGCCCGGATTCGGATGCACCGGCTGTAATGGCTCGGCGACCCTGGCAGGGCTTGTGTGTGATCAGCGAATCCACTACGCATGTGCACCGTGGTTCTCCGGCTCCCTCCCCGGACACCCCGCCCGGCGCGGAGAGCCACTGGAGAGGTGTGGTATGGACGCGCAACGACTCAAGGAGAACTTCGCCATGGTCGATGCGAACGGAATTGAAGTGGCCGAATACTTCTATGCTGATCTGTTCGGGCGGGAACCGCAGCTCAGGCCGATGTTCCCGGCCGCGATGACAAAGCAGCACGAGAAACTTCTCGGCGCGTTGTCGCATATCGTGTCGATGGTCGACGACGCCCCCGGCCTCGTTCCGTTCCTGCGTGACCTCGGCCGTCGGCACAGCCTGTTCGGCGTCGTCCGGGAGCACTACCCGATGGTGGGTGCCAGCCTGATGACCACCCTCGCCTACTTCACCGGCCAGGACTGGGACGAGGACCTGGAACGCGACTGGCAGACCGCCTACTCCCAAGTCGCCCAGGTCATGTCCGAAGCCGCCACCGAGCCCGCCATCTGACCGTGGACGCACAACGACTGAAGGACAACTTCGCACACGTCGCCGAACAGGGCGACGCGGTCGCACTGTTCTTCTACTCCGACCTGTTCGTGCGCAACCCGCACCTGCGCGACATGTTCCCCGTCGGGATGACCGGCCAGCGCGACAAGCTCCTCCGCGCGCTCGGGCGGATCGTCTCCCAGGCCGACGACCTGCCCACCCTCGTTCCCTTCCTGCAGCAGCTCGGCCGCGACCACCGCAGGTTCGGGATCATCGCCGAGCACTATCCGAGCGTCGGCGCCAGCCTGATCGCGACCCTGCGCCACTTCTCCGGGTCCACCTGGACCGACGAGATCGCCGAGGACTGGAACGCCGCCTACACCCTGGTCGCCAAGGTCATGCTGGAGGCCGCCGACGAGGACGCCCTCTCCCGCCCGGCCTGGTGGAACGGCCAGGTCATCGGCGTCGAGCGGCGGCGCTTCGACATCGCCGTCCTGCGCGTCCAGCCGGACCGGCCGCTGCCCTACCTCGCGGGCCAGTCCGTCGCCGTGGAGGTCCCGGCGCGGCTGCGGCAGTGGCGCTACTACTCGATGGCGAACGCCCCCCGTCCCGACCACACCGTGGACTTCCACGTCCGGCTGGTGGACGGCGGGCCCGTCAGCTCCGTCCTGGTGCGCACCATGAAGACCGGCGACCACCTGCGCATGGGCGCGCCCATCGGCGTGCTCACGCTGGACGAGTCGTCCGGCCGGGACATGCTGCTCGTCGCGGGCAGCACCGGCCTGGCCCCGCTCAAGGCCATCCTCGAACAGGTCGCGCGCCGCCCCATTCCGCCGCGCGTGCACCTGTACTTCGGCGCCCGGAACCGGGATGGCCTGTACGACCTTGAAGACCTGACCAAGCTCGCCCACGAGCACGCTTGGCTCACGGTCGTGCCCGCCGTGTCGGACGAGTCGGCCGGGCATGGGTTCTCCACGCTGCTCCAGTCGGGGGACGGCGACGTGGAGTACGGGAACCTCCCCGACGTCGTGGCCCGTCACGGGCCCTGGAGCGCGCACGACGCCTACGTCTGCGGCCCGGCCGAGATGGTCGGCCGGACCGTCGAGCGGCTGGAGTCGCTCGGCGTGGAGCGTGCGCGCATCCGGCTGGAAACCTTCGCAGACGCCCAGAGGTGAGCCCGATGAACTCCCCGAACCTTCCCGTCGTGTCCGATGGAGCCAGGCTGACGCCAGGCGAGATCCAGTCGGTGGTGTTCGCGCGGGCCGCCAGGGGCCGGCGCGGCTATGACGAGGGGCAGGTCCGGACCTTCCTGCGGCGCGTGGAGCGGGAACTCGTCCAGATCCTCAAGGACAAGGCAGCGCTCACCGGTGAGGTGGACCGGCTCCGCGCGCAGGTCGCCAAGGGCGGTCCGGCGGTCCTGGCACCCGAGGACGCCCACTTCCAGGCCGTCCGGATCCTGTCGCAGGCCCAGCAGACCGCCGACCTGTACGTCGCCGACGCCGAGCGTTACACCCGCGAGCTGGCGCACGAGGCCAGGCTGCACCGCGAGGCGATCCTGTTCGACGCCAAGGGCCGCGCGGAGCACCTCCTGGAGGACGCCCATCGCAAGGCCGCGGAGGTGGCCGAGGCCGTGGTCCGCTCCGGGGCGTCGCCCTCCGCGGCCGTGCCGCCCGCCCAGCCCGCCGTACCCGCGGGGGGCGCCGCGCCCGGCTCCAACAACGCGGGCAAGACCTCGGACAAGGTGGTCGCGGGCGCCGGGTCCGGGACGGGCGGGGCCACCGCGTCCGGGACCGCCGGGGCCGCTCCGTCCGCCGCGTCCGGGAGCCTGGTGCCCGGACTGGTAGGCCAGTCGGACGAGGAGCGCCGCCGGATGGAGCAGGAGATCGCCTACCTGCGGACCTACAGCGACGTCTACCGGACCCACCTGCGTTCCTACCTTGAGGCCCTTCTGCGGAACGTCGACGAGTGGGAGAGTTCCGAACGGGCATCCCTGCCCCGCGGGTTGCCGGGGCCGCAGTCCCGGAGCTGACGCGCCCCGGAGCCCGGCCCGTGCGCCCTCGCGGCGGGCGGGCCTGTTCGCGCGCGCCGGGGGACGCGCGTGACCGGGGGATGGGCGCAGCGTGGTCGGCGCACGGGCGCCGGTCTGGAAAACTGGGGGCGCTATGGAATATCTGATCGTCATCGCAGGGCTGGTCGCCGTCGCCCTGATCGTCGGCGGGGTCGCGTTGCTGCGGCCGGGCCGCCGCGGGCCCCGCCCGCCCGTCGAACCGGAGGAGCGGCGCGGCGGCGCCACCGCCGTCGACGAGGCGGGGGGCGCCGCGCCCACCCTTGAGCGGCCGCCCCCCACGCAGGCGCCGGCGCCCCCGCCCACGATCGAGATCGAGCAGCCGCCGCCGGGCGCCGGGCGGCTCGTCCGGCTGCGGGCCCGGCTCGCCCGCTCCCAGAACACCTTCGGCAAGACCCTCCTCGGCCTCCTGTCGCGCGAGACGCTCGACGACGACGCCTGGGAGGAGATCGAGGACACCCTCATCACCGCCGACATGGGCACCGCCGTCGCCCGCCAGGTCACCGACGACCTGCGCACCCGGGTGCAGGTGCTCGGCACCCGCGACGCCGCCGAGGTGCGTGCGATGCTCAAGGACGAGCTCGTCAAGCAGATCGGCGCCGACCTGGACCGCTCGCTGAAGACCGAGCCGCACGGCAACCGCCCGGCCGTCCTGATGGTCGTCGGCGTCAACGGCACCGGCAAGACCACCACCTGCGGGAAGCTCGCCCGCGTCCTCGTCGGCGACGGCCGCACCGTGCTGCTCGGCGCCGCCGACACCTTCCGCGCCGCCGCCGCCGACCAGCTGGAGACCTGGGGCTCGCGGGTCGGCGCGCAGGTCGTCCGCAAGGACGAGGGCACCGACCCCGCCAGCGTCGCGTTCGACGCCGTACGCCAGGGCATCGACACCAAGGTCGACGCGGTGATCGTCGACACCGCCGGGCGGCTGCACACCAAGACCGGGCTGATGGACGAGCTCGGCAAGGTCAAGCGCGTCGTGGAGAAGCAGGCCGAGGTCGACGAGGTCCTGCTCGTCCTGGACGCGACCACCGGGCAGAACGGCATGCAGCAGGCCCGCGTGTTCGCCGAGGTCGTCAACGTCACCGGCGTGGTGCTGACCAAGCTGGACGGCACCGCCAAGGGCGGCATCGTCGTCCAGGTGCAGCGCGAGCTGGGCGTCCCGGTAAAGCTGGTCGGCCTCGGCGAGGGGCCCGACGACCTCGCGCCCTTCGAACCCGAGGCGTTCGTGGACGCCATCCTGGGGGACTGATCCCGGCGGCCGATCCGCGCGTGCCCGGCGCCCCGCGACCCTGACGGTCGCGGGGTGCCTGCTTTTACCCGCTTCTCCGGGCGGACCGGGCGAATTCACCCGCGGGGCGGGCCGTCCAGCCAGGTGATCCGGTCATCCGGGTAAGGCGGTGAGGTTCCCGAAACATCGGCGAAACATGGCCGGACGGGGTTTCACACTCCCGAAACACCGGAGCCGATCGGGCGAAACGGCGGCGCAGGAGTCTGCTGGGCAGTCACATTCTCCGGCCGAGGAGGGCACTCCCCGCGATGAAGATCGATACAGGCGCGACCGCCTGGCTGCTCACGGCCACGGCGCTGGTGCTGCTCATGACGCCCGGGCTGGCCTTTTTCTACGGGGGCATGACGCGGGCGAAGAGCGTCCTCAACATGATGATGATGTCGTTCGGGAGCATCATCACCGTCACGCTCCTCTGGGTCCTCTACGGGCACTCGCTCGCGTTCACCGACAACGGGAACACGTTCGTCAACAAGTTCCTGGGCGGCGCCGGCGCGCTCGGCCTGGACGGCGTCGCCACCCAGGTCTCCGAAGGGCTGCTGCCCGACCAGAGCGACAACGTCCCCACGATGGTGTTCTCGGCGTTCCAGCTGACCTTCGCCATCATCACCGTCGCGCTCATCAGCGGCGCCATAGCGGACCGCGCCAGGTTCGGGGCCTGGATGGCCTTCACCGCCGCCTGGGCGACCCTCGTGTACTTCCCGGTCGCGCACTGGGTGTGGGGGACCGGCTGGCTCAACAAGCTCGGCATCGAGGACTTCGCGGGCGGCACCGTCGTCCACGTCAACGCGGGCGCGGCGGGGCTGGCGCTGGCGCTCGTCCTCGGCAAGCGGCGCGGCTGGCCCAGGGAGCCGATGCGCCCGCACAACCTGCCGTTCGTCCTGCTCGGCGTGGGCCTGCTGTGGTTCGGATGGTTCGGGTTCAACGCCGGCTCCGAGCTCGCCGTGGACGGCACCACCGGCCTGGCGTTCATGAACACCCAGATCGCCGCCGCCGTCGCCGCGGGCGCCTGGCTCATCGTGGAGCGGTTCCGCGACGGCCACGCCACCACCCTCGGCGTCGCGTCCGGCGCCGTGGCCGGCCTCGTCGCCATCACGCCCGCCGCCGGGTTCGTCGACCCGTGGGCGTCGATCGTCCTCGGCGCGGTCGCGGGCGCCGCCTGCGCCTACGCCGTCGGCCTGAAGTACCGGCTCGGCTTCGACGACTCCCTGGACGTGGTCGGCGTCCACCTCGTCGGCGGCGCCATCGGCGCGCTGTCGCTCGGCCTCCTCGCCGCGTACCCGTTCCTGCCGGAGCAGCACAAGGGCCTGCTGTACGGCGGCGGCGTCCAGCAGCTCGGCCTGCAGGCCCTCGGACCGGCCGCGATCGGCCTGTACTCCTTCGCGATGGCCTGGATCATCGGGAAGATCATCGACAGGACCCTCGGATTCCGCCTCCCCGAGGAGGACGAGGCGACCGGCGCCGACGTCACCGTCCACGCCGAGACCGCCTACGATCTCGCCGCGGCGGGCGGCGGCGCGACCCGCGCCAGGATCATCGCCGAGCCGGTGGCGGAGCCGGCCGGGACGAAGGTGGAGGCGGACGCGTGAAACTCATCACCGCGGTCATCAAGCCGTTCAAGCTGGACGAGGTCAGGGCGGCCCTGGAGTCCTTCGGCGTCCGGGGCATGACCGTCAGCGAGGCCAGCGGCTACGGCCGGCAGAAGGGGCACACCGAGGTCTACCGGGGCGCCGAGTACAAGGTCGACCTGGTGCCCAAGCTGCGGATCGAGGTCCTGGTCGACGCCGAGGACGCCGACGACATCATCGACGTGCTCGTCAAGGCGGCCCGCACCGGCAAGATCGGCGACGGGAAGGTCTGGGCGGTCCCCGTCGACACCGCCGTCCGCGTCCGCACCGGCGAGACCGGCCCGGAAGCCCTGTAGTGGACCGCGATCCCGGGCCGGCCCGCGCGACCCTCAAGGCCGCGCGGGCCGCCCGCGCCGCGTCCCTCGACGAATGGCTGACGGGCCTGCTGCACGACGCCCCCGCGGACGTCGCGCTCGCCGCCGTGGGCAGCCACGCCCGCCGCGAGCTGACCCCCGGAGGCGACCTCGACCTCGTCCTGCTGCACCGGGGCCGCCCCGACGTCGCGGAGATCGCGGACCGCGTCTGGTACCCGGTCTGGGACTCCGGCGTCCGCCTGGACCACTCCGTCCGGACGGTCCCCGAGGCGCGCTCCATCGCCCGGCAGGACCTCAAGGCCGCCCTCGGCCTGCTCACCGTCCGGCACATCGCGGGCGACCGCGCCGTCGTCGACGACCTGCGCGCCGCCGTCCTGGCCGACTGGCGCGCCGACGCCCCGGTCCGGCTGCCCGAGCTGTCCGCCCTGTGCCGTGAGCGCTGGGAGTCCGGCGGCGAGCTGGCGTTCCTGCTCGAACCCGACCTCAAGGAGGCCCGCGGCGGCCTGCGTGACGTCCACGCGATGCGGGCGGTCGCCGCGTCGTGGGTGGCCTCCGCTCCGGGCGAGCCGGTCCAGTCCGCCCACGACCTGCTGCTGGACGTCCGGCACGCCCTCCACGACGCCACCGGCCGCTCCGCCGACCGCCTCGTCCTGCAGGAGCAGGAGACCGTCGCCCGCGCCCTCGGCCTGCCCGGCGCCGACGCCCTGCTGCGCGCGACCGCCGAATCCGCCCGCGCCATCGCCTACGCCGCCGACCACCTCTGGCGCCACGCCGACCGCCTCGCCCGCCGCCCGCGGCCCGCCGTGTCCGGGATCGCCCGGGGCCCCGCGCACGGCGTGGGACGCCACGGAGCGTGGCGGCACGGCTCCGACCGGCCGCGGGGCGGGCCGCGGACGGCCCGTCCCGGCGGACGGGCGCGGGAGATCGAACGGCGGCCCCTCGGCGACGGGGCCGTCGAGCACGACGGAGAGGTCGTCCTCGCCCGCGGGGCCGACCTCGGCGACCCCGCGCTGATCCTGCGCGTCGCCGCGGCCGCCGCGCAGGCGGGGCTGCCCCTCGCCCCCGCCACCGTCGCGCGGCTCGCAGAACGCGCCGCGCTGCCCCCGGTGCCCTGGCCCGCCCCTGCCCGCGACGCGCTGGTGTCGCTGCTGGGCGCCGGGCACGCGGCCATCGGCGTCTGGGAGGCGCTCGACCAGGCCGGGCTGATCGTCCGGCTGCTGCCCGACTGGGAGCATGTCCGGAACCGGCCGCAGCGCGACCCGGTCCACCGCTTCACCGTGGACCGCCACCTGGTCGAGACCGCGGCGGGCGCCGCCGCCCTCGCCCGCGAGGTCGCCCGTCCCGACCTGCTGCTGGTGGGCGCGCTGCTGCACGACATCGGCAAGGGACGCGGCGGCGACCACTCGGTCACCGGCGCCGCCATCGCTCGCGACCTCGCGGCGCGGCTGGGCTTCCCCGCGGGCGACGTCGCCGTCCTGGCGGCGGTCGTCCGCCACCACTTGCTGCTCCCCGAGACCGCCACACGCCGCGACCTCGACGACCCCGTCACCGTCAAGACCGTCGTGGCCGCCCTGTCCGAGGTGCCCGGCCGTGAGCGCGAGACCCTCGACATCCTCCGCGCCCTCGCGACGGCCGACGGCAACGCCACCGGCCCCGCCGCCTGGGGCACCTGGAAGGCAGGGCTGGTCTCCGACCTCGCCCGCCGCGCCGCCGCCGCGCTCTCAGGCGGCACCCCGCCGCCCGTCCCCGAACCGGGACCCGAGAAGCTCGCGCTGGCCAGGCACGACGGCGCCGCCGTGCGCGTCGCCGGGACGCGCATCACCATCGCCGCGCCCGAGCGCCCCGGCCTCCTCTGGCGTGCCGCCGGGATCCTCGCCCTGCACCGCCTCGCGGTGCGGACGGCGCGCGTCGTGTCCTCGGGCGCCGGGACCACCGTCCTCGACTTCACGGCCGTCCCCGAATACGGGACGCCACCGGATCCGGCCACCCTGGAGGCCGACCTGCGCCGCATGCTCGCCGACCGCCTGGACGTGGCCGCGCGGCTCGAACGGCGCGCGCGCTCGGTGCGCCCCCGCCCGGGCGTGACCGTCCCGCCGCCGAGCGTCCGGCTCGTGGACGACGCCTCCAGCACGGCCACGGTCGTCGAGGTCCGCGCCCACGACCGTCCCGGCCTCCTCTGGCGGATCGGCCGGGCCCTCG
Organism: Actinomadura graeca; assembly: GCF_019175365.1. Lineage (NCBI taxonomy): Bacteria > Bacillati > Actinomycetota > Actinomycetes > Streptosporangiales > Thermomonosporaceae > Actinomadura > Actinomadura graeca. Next base: position 7,107,497 of record NZ_CP059572.1, read on the forward strand.
GGGCGTGCGGCCTCCAGGTCCGCGCCGCCCGGGTCGACACCCTGGGGGCCGAGGCCGTCGACGTCTTCTACGTCGTGGACGAGGCGGGCCGGTCCCTCACCGATCCCGCCGCGCTGTCCTCCGTCCGCACCCAGGTCATAGCGGTCCTGCGCTGACCCCGAACACCCCGCCGGACGGGATCAACACAGGACGCGCCACATCCCGATGTACGGGACCGGACGCGATGGGGTTCAAACGGGTCACGCGACCGGGCGGGACCCGGCCGGTGACCCGATACGCTGATAGCGATCCCAGAAGCTTTCCAAGGACGGTCCAGACACGTGTTCGAGACGCTCTCCGACCGGTTGACGACGGTCTTCTCGTCGCTGCGCAGCAAGGGCCGGCTCTCCGAGGCCGACATCAACGCGACGGCCCGCGAGATCCGCATCGCGCTGCTCGAGGCCGACGTCGCGCTTCCCGTGGTCAAGGACTTCATCGCCCAGGTCAAGGAGCGCGCGCGGGGCGAGGAGGTCTCGCAGGCGCTGAACCCCGCCCAGCAGGTCGTAAAGATCGTCAACGACGAGCTGATCAACATCCTCGGCGGCGAGACGCGCCGGATCCGGTTCGCCAAGACCCCCCCGACCGTGATCATGCTCGCGGGCCTCCAGGGCGCCGGCAAGACGACGCTGGCGGGCAAGCTCGCGCGCTGGCTGAAGTCCGAGGGCCACGCGCCGATGCTGGTGGCCGCCGACCTCCAGCGCCCGAACGCCGTCCAGCAGCTCCAGGTCGTCGGCGAGCGCGCCGGGGTCCCGGTGTTCGCGCCCGAACCGGGCAGCGGCGTCGGCGACCCGGTGGACGTCGCCCGCCGCTCCATCGACCAGGCCAAGCACGCCCAGCACGACGTCGTCGTCATCGACACCGCGGGACGGCTCGGCATCGACGCCGAGATGATGCGGCAGGCCATCGACATCCGCGACGCCGTCCGCCCCGACGACGTCCTGTTCGTCGTCGACGCGATGGTCGGCCAGGACGCCGTCAACACCGCCCAGGCGTTCATGGACGGCGTCGGCTTCGACGGCGTGGTCCTCACCAAGCTCGACGGCGACGCCCGCGGCGGCGCCGCGCTCTCGGTCCGGCACATCACCGGCCGTCCGATCATGTTCGCCTCGACCGGGGAGAAGCTGGAGGACTTCAGCGTCTTCCACCCGGACCGCATGGCGGGCCGCATCCTCGACATGGGCGACATCCTCACCCTGATCGAGCAGGCCGAGCAGGCGTTCGACGCCGAGCAGGCCGAGAAGATGACCAGCAAGTTCGCCTCGGGCGAGGACTTCACCCTCGAGGACTTCCTTGAGCAGATGATGATGATCCGCAAGCTCGGGCCGATCGGCAACCTGCTCGGGATGATGCCCGGGATGGGGCAGGTCCGTGACCAGATCAGCCAGATCGACGACAAGGACCTCGACCGCGTCGCCGCGATCATCCGCTCGATGACCCCGCAGGAGCGCGCCCAGCCGAAGATCATCAACGGCTCCCGGCGGGCCCGCATCGCGCGCGGCTCGGGTGTCGGCGTCGGCGAGGTCAGCAGCCTCGTCACCCGGTTCTTCGACGCGCAGAAGATGATGCGCCAGATGGCCGGCGGCATGGGCCTTCCCGGCATGCCCGGCGGCCGCCGCAAGGCCGCCAAGGCGGCGAAGGCCAAGAACAAGAAGGGCAAGCAGCGCAGCGGCGACCCGCGCAAGCGCGCCGCGGGCGGCCGGCGCCCCGAGGGGCAGCCCACGGCCGACGGCGCGCCCCAGGGCCTCCCGCCCGGCCTCGGCGGCGGCCAAGGCGGCCTGCCGCCCGGTCTCGGCGGCCAGCTGCCCCCCGGTTTCCAGATGCCCGACCTGAACAAGCTCCAGAGCCGTAAGAAGAAGTAGCCGCCCGGACGCTGCGTCGACCGGACGGATACGCAGAGAAGTCGCCGCGTGTCATCGCACGATTGCGCTTTTCCGTGGTTCGTCTGGCAGAATGACTGGCTGGAAACCCCGGAAGCGCCAGGCGCCCTCTCTCGTCCTCGGCGGCCGGAGTCCATCGGGCGGCCGTGAGCCGGTGTTCCCCACCTGGAGCGGGCCCGCTCACCCTGTAATGAAGTCTGGAGTACACCACACCCGTGGCAGTCAAGATCAAGCTCAAGCGTCTGGGGAAGATCCGGAACCCGCAGTACCGGGTCGTCGTGGCCGACGCGCGCACCAAGCGCGACGGACGGGCCATCGAGGAGATCGGGCTCTACCAGCCCAAGCAGGAGCCGTCGCTCATCCAGATCGACTCCGAGCGCGCGCAGTACTGGCTCGGCGTCGGCGCGCAGCCGACCGAGCCCGTCCTCAACCTCCTGAAGATCACCGGCGACTGGCAGAAGTTCAAGGGCGAGCCGGGCGCCGAGGGCACCCTCAAGGTCGCCGAGCCCAGGGCCGACAAGAAGTCGGTGTTCGAGGCCGCCGTCAAGGAGTCGCTGGGCGACGACGAGGCCACCGGCACCGCCACCCGGGGCAGGAAGAAGGCCGAGCCGAAGAAGTCCGAGGCCAAGGCCGCCGAGACAACCGAAGTCAAGAGCGAGGGCTGACGTGCTCGAAGAAGCGCTCGAGCACCTGGTCCGCGGGATCGTCGAGAACCCGGACGACGTCCGGGTCCGCGCCCGCCGGATCAGGGGTGGCCGGGTCCTGGAGGTGCGCGTGCACCCCGAGGACCTCGGCAAGGTCATCGGCCGAAGCGGTCGCACCGCCAAGGCCCTGCGCACCGTGATCAGCGCCCTCTCCGGGGGCCGGTACGTGCGCGTGGACCTGCTCGACGTCAACGAGGTCCGCTGAGTGACCCCCCGGCATCGCGCATGCCGGGGGCCGCTCGGCGCCCGGGGACGTGCCCGGGTCTCCGACCCGGCCCCCGCCCCCGGCGGACCGCACCGGACGCCCACGCCCCGATGCGGCATCCTGGACCGCGCCATCCCGGGAGACACCTCCCGGGATGGCTGCTCCCAGGCGGCACCCCCACCCGCCGCCCCCACCCCGCCTCCCAAACCCCCCTCCCCAACAAGGCCCTCCCACCACCCCCGCCCGGTCGGCCAGGTTCGCGCAACCGCAACAGCGGCACCAGCCGCAGCCGCCGACGCGTCGGCCACCCGTGTCCGCATCCGCCAGACCGCGCCACAGGCGATCTTGGGAGGGGCCCGCTCCGTCGTGATCGCCCCTTCCTCCGACCCGTCGGGCTTGAGCGGGTTCAGTTCCGTCCCGGCCATCCGCCCCGGTGGGGGGCCGCGTCCCGTGAGGGAACGGTCCTGATGGGCGAGAAACTCGTCGTCGGACGGATCGGCCGCCCGCACGGGATCCGCGGCGAGGTCACCATCGACGTCCGCACCGACGAACCGGACGCCCGCTTCGCCCCCGGCAGCGAGATCGCCACCGACCCCGCCGACGCCGGGCCGGTCGTGATCGAACGCGCCCGGTGGCATTCGGGACGGCTCCTCCTGCGCTTCGCCGGGGTCGGCGACCGCGACGCCGCCGAGGGACTGCGCGGCACCTGGCTCGTCGTCGACGAGGACGACATCCCGCCGTCCGCCGACCCGGACGATTTCCACGACCAGGAGCTGATCGGCCTCGCCGTCGTCACCGCCGACGGCACCGACGTCGGCCGGGTGGCCGAAATCCTCCACCATGGGCAGGACCTCCTGGTCGTGCGGGGCGCCGCGGGCGAGAGGCTCGTCCCCTTCGTGGCCGCGCTCGTCCCCGAGGTCGACATCCCCGGCGGCCGGCTCGTGATCGCCCCACCCCCCGGCCTGCTCGACGAATCATGATCATCGACATCCTCACGATCTTCCCCGAGTACTTCGCGCCCCTGGACGTCTCCCTGCTGGGCAAGGCCAGGCGCAACGGGCTGCTGGACGTCCACGTCCACGATCTGCGCGACTGGACCCACGACCGGCACCGCACCGTCGACGACACCCCGTATGGCGGGGGCCCCGGCATGGTGATGAAACCCGAACCCTGGGGTGAGGCGCTTGATGCCCTCGCGCCACCAGGCTCGGCCAACCGCCTGGTGATCCCGACACCCAGCGGACGCCCGTTCACCCAGGCCCTCGCGGTCGAGTACGCCGCCGAGCCGAGGCTGCTGTTCGCCTGCGGCCGCTACGAGGGCATCGACTCCCGCGTCGCCGAGGAGGCCAGGACCCGCATGCCCGTCGACGAGGTCAGCCTCGGCGACTTCGTCCTCGCCGGGGGCGAGGTCGCGGTGCTCGTCATGGTCGAGGCGGTCGGCCGCCTCCTCCCCGGCGTCCTCGGCAACGCCGACTCCGTCGCCGACGACTCGTTCGCCCCCGGCGCCATGGAGTCGCTCCTGGAGGGCCCCGTCTACACCAAGCCCCCGATCTGGCGCGAACGGCCCGTTCCGGACGTCCTGCTGTCGGGCCACCACGGCGCCATCGCCCGCTGGCGCCGCGACGAGGCCCTGCGGCGTACCGCCCTGAACCGCCCCGAACTTCTCGGACGCCTGGACCCCGGCTCCCTCGACGGCCACGACCGTGACGTCCTCCGCGCGGCCGGTTTTCCGGTTGACGGCGAAGGTATGGCAAACTAGAGCGTCCGTGCGTTCTGATCGCACGGCACCCACATACCGCTTCCCGCGGCGCGACGCCCCCACGAAGGACCCATCGGGGCCTCTCGACGCCCGCGTTCGACCATGAGGAACCGCTGCGATGCACACCCTGATCCAGGAGATCGAGAAGGCCGCGATGCGCGCCGACGTCCCGGACTTCCGTCCGGGCGACACGCTGAAGGTGCACGTCCGCGTCACCGAAGGCAACCGGAGCCGTATCCAGGTGTTCCAGGGCGTGGTGATCCGGCGGCAGGGCGGCGGCGCCCGCGAGACGTTCACCGTCCGCAAGGTCAGCTACAGCGTCGGCGTCGAGCGGACCTTCCCGCTCAACAGCCCCTCGATCGACAAGATCGAGGTCGTCACCCGCGGCGACGTCCGCCGCGCCAAGCTGTACTACCTGCGCAACCTTCGCGGGAAGGCCGCGCGCATCAAGGAGAAGCGCGACTTCTGAGCCCATGCCTTCCTCAACGCCCCGGGAACCGTTCGCGGTCACCGGGGCGTTGCCCGTTTCGGTAGGCGGTGACCGGCATGGTCCCCGGCGACACGCCTTCGGGCGGAGCTTCCCGGTCCCCGGCGCCGCTAGGCTTTCGCTCTGATGACTGACGAGGACGATCGGAGAAACGTGCGATCCGAAGCCGAGGGCGCGGTGCCCGAAGACGAGCAGACCGTGACCTCCTCCGATGAGACGGCCGACGACGAGTCCCTTGACAAGGGGAAACGTAAGAAGAAGCCGGGCTCGTTCTGGAAAGAGCTCCCCGTCCTCATCGTGGTCGCCGTCGTCCTGGCCCTGGTCATCAAGGCCTTCGCCGTGCAGGCGTTCTACATCCCGTCCGGCTCGATGGAGAACACCCTCCAGGTCGGCGACCGCGTCCTGGTCAACAAGATCGTCTACCACACCCGCGACATCGCGCGCGGAGACGTCGTGGTCTTCAACGGCCTCGACTCGTGGGACCCCGAGACCCAGGTCGAGGAGCCCGGCAACCCCATCTCCAAGGCCCTGCACGCGGTCGGCAGCGCCTTCGGCGTCGCCCCCAACGAGAAGGACTACATCAAGCGGGTCATCGGCGTCCCCGGCGACCACGTCAAATGTTGCGACGCCCAAGGCCGTGTCACCGTCAACGGCGTCCCCCTGGACGAGAAGTCCTACCTGTTCACCGACCCGATCACGCACGAGCAGAACAAACCGTCCAACGACCCGTTCGACGTCACCGTGAAACCCGGCCAGCTCTGGGTCATGGGCGACCACCGGGAACTGTCCTACGACTCCCGCTCCCACCGCGGCGACCCGGGCGGCGGCACCATCCCCACCGACCGCGTCATCGGCCGCGCCTTCGTGATCGTCTGGCCCCTGAACCGCCTGGACACGCTCCCGATCCCCGGCACCTTCAAGCAATCCGCCTTCAAGGGCACCGCCATGGCCCTTCCCGGCACCCCCCTGGCTCTGGGCCTGGCAGGCGCGTTCCCCCTCACCTACCTGCTGCGCCGCCGCCGGTTCAAATAACCGCCAACCCGCCACACCGCTCCCATCGCACCTCCACGAGCGCCCCAAGGCCGTCGGCCATAGCGCCCCACACCGCCCCCGCCAAAGACCGACATGCCCATAACCCGGGCCAGCACTTCGCCGATTCCCGTGCCCCAATCGCCGTGCTAGCTGAGCATCGCTCCCGTAATCCGCCCCAACAACGCCACGACCCACCCCCGAGGCCCCAACGCCAGGCCCCAACGCGAGGGCCAGCGCCAGGGCCCAACGTGAGGGCTGAGCGTGTGGGCTCAGCGCCAGGGTCCAGCGCCAGGGTCCAGCGCCAGGGTCCAGCGCCAGGGTCCAGCGCCAGGGTCCAGCGCCAGGGTCCAGCGCCAGGGTCCAGCGCCAGGGTCCAGCGCCAGGGTCCAGCGCCAGGGTCCAGCGCCAGGGTCCAGCGCCAGGGTCCAGCGCCAGGCCAGCGGGTCCAGCGCCAGGGTCCAGCGCCAGGGTCCAGCGCCAGGGTCCAGCGCCAGGGTCCAGCGCCAGGGTCCAGCGCCAGGGTCCAGCGCCAGGGCCCAGCGCCAGGGCCCAGCGCCAGGGCCCAGCGCCAGGGCCCAGCGCCAGGGCCCAGCGCCAGGGCCCAACGCCAGGGCTCAGCGTGAGGGCGCAGCGCCAGTGCGCAACGCCAGGGCCCAGCGCGAGGGCCCAACGCCAGGGCCCAACGCCAGGGCCCAACGTGAGGGCTCAGCGTGAGGGCGCAGCGCCAGGGTCCAACGCCGAGGGTCCAACGCCGAGGCCCAGCGCCAGGGCCCAGCGCCAGGGCCCAGCGCCAGGGCCTAGCGCCAGGGCGCAGCGCCAGGGCGCAGCGCCAGGGTCCAGGGGTGAGGGCGCAGCGCCAGGGTCCAGGGTGAGGGCGCAACGCCAGGGCTGAGCGTGAGGACTCAGCGTCAGGGCTCAGCGTCAGGGCTCAGCGTCAGGGCCCAACGCCAGGGCCCAACGTGAGGGCCCAGCGCCAGGGCCAGCGCCAGGGTCCAGCGTGAGGGCTCAGTGCCAGGGCCCAAGGTGAGGGCTCAGCGCCAGGGCCCAACGTGAGGGCCAACGCGAGGGCCCTGGCCATGGCGTTCTGCGGCCTATACCGCCTGCCTCAAGGACCGGCCCGCTCATGACCCGGGTTACCAACGTCCCATGGGCTGCCTTCTCGCGCCTCACCACGTTCACCCGAACAGGCACTGCTCCTTGGATCAGGTGCGGAGCCAGATGAGCAGGACGGCAGCCGTGATGGTGCCGGTGAAGGCATAGGCGCATTCACCGAAGCTGAGTCGTCACCGCGCGACATCGTCGACTGAGTCGGCTGATCATGCGCTCGACGGTGTTGCGTGCCCTGTAGCGCTCGGAATCGAAGGCGGGGGACGCCCGCCGCGCCGTCCACGGTCGCGGTGATGACACTGCTGATCGACCGATTCGGGGATGGCGTGCCTCATCCCGCGCTGGCGGCGGCCGTGGTCTCGCTGGCGCACCAGCCCTCACACGGAGAGGGGACTCCCGGCGTCCGCGGGCACCCCGGTCAGCACCGCCTCGAAGACGCGCCGTCGCAGGTACCTGCCGCCGTCGCAGGTACCTGCGGTTGGCCCCTGGGGAACGGGCCCTGTCGGCCAGCGCGTGGGCAGGCCGGCGCCGCAGTCGGCCGGGTCCCTGCCGCTGGAGGTCGAATGGCGTCCAGGTTCCAGGGCGCGTGTGCGCTCGTGCTCTGGTGCGCCACGTTTCGCGCCGGGCGTTGTCTTCTGCTCTTCGGATCCCCATGCGCAACCGGGTAATCCGTCCCGAGGCTGCGGTTGGCCCATGCGTGGGTTGGAGGGACGGATGCCCTCGGCCTCGGTGATCGCTCGGCCAAGAGGTGGTGACCGCGTCCGCGGGACGGATATGTGGCGTGGTGGGCCATGGTCTCCTCACCGGCTTGGCAGTGCCCTCTGTGTGGGCGTCTGCAGGGCTGTCCGGGGCGTGATCATTGACATGTCGGAGAAGGCGGCATTCGGGACCGGCGAGGGGGTTCGGCGACGTACGCTGCGGAGCATGAAGGGTCGTCCACTCCGCTTCACGCCACGCCGTGACGCAGGGCTTCACGCTTTCGAGCGGGCCCTGGGCCACGCAGGGTTCAGTCCCGTCGCCGGCGTTGATGAGGCGGGGCGGGGGGCGTGCGCCGGGCCCATGGTGATCGGGGCGGTGATCCTGCAAGGGGGACGCGGCAGAATCGAGGGGCTTACCGACTCCAAGCTCCTCACTCCGGCGCGCCGCGAGGAATTGTACGCCGAGATCACCGAACGGGCGTTCGCGTGGAGTGCCGTCGTGATCCCGTGCTACGACATCGACCGGATCGGGCTCCACCGTTGCAACATCACCGGTATGCGGAGGGCCTTGGCCGCACTGGACAAGCGGCCCGCGTACGTGCTGAGCGACGGTTTCCCGGTGCCGGGCCTGGAGGTCCCCTCCCTTGCAATGATCAAGGGTGACCAGGTCGCGGCGTGTGTCGCCGCCGCGTCCATCGTCGCGAAGGTCACCCGAGACCGGCTCATGGTGCAACTGCATGACCGCTATCCCCTCTACGGTTTCGACGTCCACAAGGGTTATGTGACCCGCGCGCACGGTGCGGCGCTGGCCGAGCACGGTCCGTGTGCGGAGCATCGCTTCTCCTACGTCAATGTCGGACGTGCGTTGCGTAACAATGGAGAGGTGGCCCTAGGGGAGGGAACCGAAGGAGAGGTCCCTGGCGAGGGCCGTACGGAAGGGGCACGAGCGTGAGCGCCGAGGATCTCGAGAAGTACGAGACCGAGATGGAGTTGCAGCTCTATCGCGAATACCGCGATGTCGTCGGGCTCTTCACCTACGTCGTCGAGACCGAGCGGAGGTTCTACCTCACCAACTCGGTCGACCTCCAGGTGCGCGGCGCCGAGAACGGTGAGATCTACTTCGAGGTCACCATGCAGGACGCCTGGGTCTGGGACATGTACCGGCCCGCCCGCTTCGTGAAGAACGTGCGTGTCGTCACGTTCAAAGACGTCAACGTCGAAGAGCTCGCCAAGAGTGACTTCGAGCTCCCTTCGCAGCAATAGGACGCCCCTCACTTCCCCGACCGCGGCGAGACCGTCCTGCTCTGGGATGCCCGTGCCGGAGGGTGCGGATCGGACTGTCTGAAGAACGTGTCGTGAGCTGCCGGTGGGGCGCCTGTTCTCCTGGATGGGCGACGGATTCATCGTTTCCTCCTGATGAATTTCGATCACAACGGCCAGGCGGTTTCGGGCGCGGTGATGCCTCGGCCTGCGTATGGCGGGGTTCGGAAGCGGCACCGCTGAGATGTCGGTGATGGTTGTGTGCGCCAGCTTTCGATCCGGCGGCACTGTTTCGGGTGTCGGGTGTGTGCTGGTCATTTGGGTGCTCTGGCTTGTCTCGTCAGGCGCCATCCGCCCGGGGAGCGCTCGATGAAGCCCGACGCCGCGAGGAGGCCGAGCTTGGCGTTGACGGTGGAGAGGTCGACTCCCGCCCTGGCGGCCAGCTGGGCCGGGCCGGACGATCCTCGGGCGGGAACGGCCTCCAGGACGGAGCGGGTGACCTCCTCCAAACGGTCGCGGGGGAGGACGGGAGTGTGCGGAGGCGGCGCGAGGTCCGTGCCGATGAGGCCCACGGCTTCGATGACCTCTTCGGCGCGCGTGATCAGGATCGTGCCCTCCTCGCGGAGCAGTTTGTGGGAGCCGACCGATGTCCGGGAGGTGATCGGGCCCGGGACGGCCATGACGACGCGGCCCAGCTTGCGGGCCCACGTGGCGGTGTTCAGTGCTCCGCTGCGCGCCTCCGCCTCGACGATCAGGCTTCCTCTGGACAGCGCGGCGATCACGCGGTTGCGGATGAGGAACCGGAGCCGGTTCGGGGCGGCGCCCGGCGGGGATTCGCTCACCAGGAGCGAGCGCCGGGCCATCTCGGCGAACAGCCCCTCGTTCGAGGCGGGGTAGGGGACGTCGACGCCGTTGGCGAAGATCGCGACCGTGGAGCCGTCGGCGGCCAGGGCGCCGCGGTGGGCGGCGGCGTCGATGCCGAGGGCGCCGCCGGAGATCACCGTCCAGCCCTGGTCCGCCAGGTCGGCCGCGAGGTCGGAGGCCGCGCGCAGGCCATAGGGGGACGCGGCGCGGGATCCGACGATGGCGACCGAACGCAGGCACCCGTACCGCAGGTCGCCGGGACCGCGGAGCCACAGCGCGTAGGGGCGGTGATCGGCGAGGTCGTCGAGTGTGGTGGGCCATTCCGGGTCTCCCGGGCAGATGAGGCGACCGCCGAACCGGTCGCAGACGGCCAGGTCCTGGTCGGGGTCGATGGTGGCGAGCCGGATCCGCCAGTGGTCGAGACGCTGGGCGCCCTTCGCCGTGACGGGCAGGTCGTGCGGAGCCCGGCCGGTGCGGATGGTCTCGATGGCCGCTTCGGCTCCGGAGAGGTCGATGATGCGGTTGAGCAGGGCGTCGCCCGGCTCCGCGACCGCCGTGAGCGTCGCGCGGGCGGTCCGTTCGGCGTTCATGGGCGGGACCACAGCGCGAGCGCGCCGCCGACGTCGTCGGCGCTGGGTTCGTCGTGGCCGGAGAGGTCCGCGATCGTCCAGGCGACCCGGAGGATGCGGTCGAGGCCGCGCGCGCTGAGGCTGCCTCTTTGGAGGGCCTCGTCGGCCGCGTACATGGCCTCGGGCCCGGGGGTGAAGCGGCGGCGCATCTCCGGCCCGGGGATCTCGGAGTTGGAGCGCCAGGGAGTGCCGACCAGGCGTTTGAGGGTTCTCTCCCTGGCCAGCAGGACCCGTTCGGCGACGACCGTGCTGGACTCGGCGAATTCCAGGTCGTACCGGAGCTCGGCGCGGCTGGCGGGGGCCAGTTCGAGCTTGAGGTCGATCCGGTCGATGAGCGGACCGGAGATTCGCGAGGTGTATTTGCGGCGGAGTCCCGGCGCGCAGGAGCAGTCGACCTGCTTGGCCGCCGCGCACGGACATGGGTTGGCGGCCAGCACGAGAGTGAAGCGGGCCGGGAAGGTGGAGGTGCCTTCCGCCCGCGAGATCCGTACTTCACCTTCTTCGAGGGGCTGCCGGAGGGCGTCGAGCGTCCCATGCTGGAACTCCGGAGCCTCGTCCAGGAAGAGGATGCCGCGGTGGGCCAGTGAGACGGCGCCAGGCTGGAGCACACGGCCCGAGCCACCGCCGACCATCGATGCGCGTGTGGCGGTGTGGTGCGGCGCGTAGAACGGCGGCTGGACGATCAGCGGCTGGCCGGGAGGGAGGGTTCCCGCGACCGAATGGATGGCCGTGACCTCCAACGCCGTGTCGGGTTCCAGAGGCGGCATCAGCGTCGGCAGCCGCTCGGCCAACATCGTCTTCCCGCAGCCTGGAGGCCCGGAGAAGTACAGGTGGTGCCCGCCTGCGGCGCTTATCTCCAACGCCCGCCTGGCCTCGGCCTGGCCCCGGACGTCGGCCAGATCGAGGTCCTTCCGCGCGTCCGGACGGCGGAGGGCCAGGCCGTCGGCGCGTGCGGTCGGAACGTCGGGTTCTTCGTCGTCGAGCGGTGGCGGCTCGTCGCGCAAGAAGCACAGGAGAGCGTGGAGGGAGCCCGCGGAGACCACTTCCACCTCCGGGACGAGTTCGGCCTCGGCGGCGTTCGCGCGCGGCACGACCACCGTCCGGCAACCGGCGTTGGCGGCCGCCAGGACGGCGGGCAGGACCCCGGAGATCGGACGGAGCCGGCCGTCGAGACTGAGTTCGCCGACCAACACCAGCCCTGCGCAGGATCGGGGCGGGACGGCCTCGGCGGCGGCGAGCAACGCGATCGCGATGGCAAGATCGAAAGTCGAGCCCTTCTTCGGCAGGCTTGCGGGACAGAGCGACACCGTCACATGTCTGTTGGGCCAGTCCTCTCCCGAGTTGAAGATGGCGGCACGGACACGGTCCCGCGCCTCGCTGAGGGCGGTGTCGGGCAGGCCGACCAGGTGTAGCCCGGGGACCCCGCTCGTGATGGCGGCCTCGACGTCCACGACGAAACCGTCCACGCCGACCAGTGACACCGAGCGGGTCTTGGCGAGCGTCATTCAGCACACCTCCCGCATGTGGTCGATCGAGAAGCCGTCGCCTTCGGCGACCAGCCCGATCACGTCGACCCTGACGAGGGTGCCGCCGACTCCGTTGGCCGCGGCCCATCGCCAGGCGAGGCGCCTCAGCCGTGCCGCCTTGATCGGCGTGATCGCGTCGAGCGGGTCGCCGAACCGGGCGGAGCTGCGTGTCTTCACCTCACAGGCGACGTGCGCCGCGCCGTCGTGGGCGACGATGTCGAGCTCGCCCTCGGGACACCGCCAGTTGCGGTCGAGGATGCTCCAGCCGAGCTTCGCCAAGTACGCGGCGGCGGCTTCCTCACCGCGTCGGCCGAGGTTGATGTGGGTTCTCATGCGTCCTCACCTCCGGTCTCCGACGGTGCCGAAACCGCGGGCGACTCGGAAGTAGAACGACATTCTGTGGATAGAGCAGAGAGCATCGGAGGGCGAATCGGTGCGATTCGGCCCTCGGTGCTTGCTTCGGTCGGGTGGGTGCCGCAGCGTGGCCGTTGTGAGCAACCCCTTGGAGGAAGCGGTCCTTGAGTTCGGCCGTCATCTGCGCGCAGAACGTGACGTGTCCCCGCACACACTGCGCGCGTACCTTGGCGACCTGGAGGACTTGTGCACCTATGCGCGGAGCGTCGGCTTGACCGAGCCTCAGGCTTTGGACGTCTCCCTGCTGCGTGCATGGCTCGCGCGCCAGCACGCCCTCGGACGCTCGCGCGCGACCCTGGCCCGCCGCACCGCGGCAGTGCGGACCTTCACCCGCCACCTGCACCGGCGCGGGCTGCTGGAGAACGATCCGGGCCTGCTCCTTGGGACGCCCAAGCGCACGCAGGATCTGCCGGGCGTGCTCACTCAGGACGACGCCGCCCGCCTCCTGGACGAGCTGGACGCTCAGGGGCCCGTAGGTCTTCGGGACCTGGCGGTGCTAGAGGTGCTCTACGGCACAGGCGTGCGGGTGAGCGAACTCTGCGGACTGGACATCGACGATCTGGACACCGGCCGACGTACCGTACGTGTGCTCGGCAAGGGCGGGCGGGAACGCACCGTCCCAGTCGGTGAGCCGGCCGTGCGCGCCGTCCAGGATTGGCTCCGGGCAGGGCGTCCCGCACTGGCGAACGAGGAGAGCGGGCCCGCTCTCTTCCTCGGCGCCAGGGGAGGACGTCTCCACCCGACGAGTGCTAGAAGGATCGTCCACACCCGGATAGCGGAGGTCGGCGAAGTGCCCGACCTGAGCCCGCACGGTCTACGGCACAGCGCTGCGACCCACCTGCTTGAGGGCGGCGCGGATCTGCGGAGCGTCCAGGAGATCCTCGGCCATGCCTCCTTGCAGACCACCCAGCTCTACACGCACGTTTCCGCTGAACGGCTCAAACAGGTTCACCGCCAAGCCCACCCGCGCAGCGTCCGGGACCACGAGAGCGACTCGCGTTGAGTGCGGATCGCGTTGAGTGCGGATCGCGTTGAGTGCGGATCGCGTTGAGAGCGCATCGCGGGGGGCGACGACGCGTAAGGAGGGGCTACTGCGCTGGAGGGGCCGGTGAGCAGCGCGGCAGCATGGTCATGCTGCTCCAGGGTGCCGCCGGGTGTGGCGGCAATGCACTCAGCGTGGTCTCTTCTGCTTCGGGGTCGGCGCGTTGGCGGAGGCGGTCGCGTGGGGCGGCCGCTGGGGTGAGCGGTGAGGCAGCGCGTTCATGGTCTTTCCGGGTTGCTGCCGGGCGTGGCGCAGTGCACCCCTGCTGGTCCTCACTTGCCTGGAGTCGGCGGCGTGTCCGCTGGACGATTAGGCGAGGTTTGGTGGACGGGTGGGGGGCTGTTGCCTGCTGTATTGGTTCTCGGATGGCCCTGCTTGGGGATACGCCATGTGGGTGAAGGCGTGTTCTCTCGAAGCCTGCTTCGGCCTGGCTGGCGTGAGGATTGGTGGGCCCGAGATCAATGATTGATTTGGGCACTGCCGACCTGCCGCACCGGTGTGGTGGGGGCGGCAGGTCGGCAGGTCTTGGGCTGTCGCTCGGGGACGAGGAACGCGGCCTGTTGGCCAGGTATGGGTCGAAGAGCCCAGGGGCGAGCCCAGGGATTGTCTCGAAGTGGGCTCGGCCATGCGCGCGAACGCGTGACCTACCCGGTGCCGCGAAGCCGAAGGCGGGCGGAAGCGGGCAGATCGCGAAGCGATGCCGCGTTCGCCCAGGTCCGGTCACGTAGCGAGCCGCCAGGCGAGCGGAGCGGGCCGGGACTGTGAAACACAGCTAGGGGGTGCGTCGCAGGCGGCGCTCTCTGGCCAGGTCCACGACGCCCGGTGGCGGACGGTGCGGACGCCGCATAGCGGAGCGGGTTCGAGTGCGGCGCAAGGTGAACGCGAGGCCGTAGGCGAGGGCGAGGCCCACACAGGCGCCGCCCGTCGCGGTCGTGGCGTCTCGGAGGCCCATACGCGGTTCCGGGTGGGGTTGCCGGGCGGGGACCGGGGGCGGAGTCGCCGCCGGTGATGGTGGTGTCCAGAAGGGAAGCAGGCGGACATGGCGTCTCACCAGACTGAGCGGATCCAGGTAGATGCGCCCCTGAAGGAGGCCCCAATGTAGACAGGCCGTGGGGCAGTGGAAGGGACCGTCCTCCAACTCGCCGATTCGGGCGCCGATCCTGACCTGGCGTCCGACGCGGACGCCCGCCCGTACGGGCAGGTATGTCGTGCGCAGGGTGCCGTGCGTGATCGCGATGACGCCCCGGCCCGCCAGGCGTCCGGCGTAGGAGACCTCGCCCGAGGCCGCTGCCCGGACGATCTGCCCTGGGCGGGCGGCGAGGTCCACTCCGCGGTGGCCGGCCGTCCACGGAGTGGGCGGCGGCGAGAACACGCGCAGGACCTTGGGAGCGGGTGGTCCTAAGGGCCAGCGCCATGTGTCCGGCGCAGGCTGAGGCGAATCTGGATCGGGCGCCCGCCCCGTCAGGCCGGGGACTGGCTTGCTCGGGGTCGCCACTGGAAGGGCCGGTCTCCGGGTATGCGTGCTCAGCAGCGGCTTCGGCTTGTTCAGGTCAGCTGTTCGCATGTTCAGGTCCGGCGCGTTCGGATTCACCTGCCGGTCTCCCGCGTCCAGGTCAGGCGCACGCGCTTTCAAGGCGGCCGTCCCGGCAGAGACGGTGCGAGGGGGCTCTGGCACGGCCGAGGCGGGAGACGCCGAAGTGATCACGCAGGTGAGCAGGACTGTGAGCAGGGTCATGCCCGGCAGCCTGCCCGCCGCCCGCTACGCTCGTCGAGGAGGTCCGCGAACTGTGGATAACTGCCGCGGCCGTTGATTCCCGGCGACGTCGGAGCCCTGATAATCTGTAGGCGTGCCCGAAAGGACACCGGCCAGGCCAGGCCGTCGCCGATCCACCGTCCGGTCGGGGAGGCGAGAAGCCGCTTCAGGTGAGCGGAAGAGCCGGATCCGGGAAAGGCTCCGGATCACAGCCGCCTGGGGTACCCCGGCGGCTGATTTCACGCGTCCGCATGCCACCGCAGACATGGTGGGGCGCTGTCCCTCGGTCCGTCGCCCACGGCGACGGTGGGGCGGCGCCCGGGCGCAGGCAGACAACCAAATGCGGCCCGCCAGGGCCAGAGAAGGAGAGCACGGGCCATGGCACCCGTCGTCACCATGCGGCAGCTCTTGGAGAGCGGCGTCCACTTCGGTCACCAGACCCGCCGGTGGAACCCGAAGATGAAGCGTTTCATCCTCACCGAGCGCAACGGCATCTACATCATCGACCTGCAGCAGTCGCTGTCCTACATCGACCGGGCCTTCGAGTTCGTCAAGGCCACGGTCGCCCACGGGGGCACGATCCTGTTCGTCGGCACCAAGAAGCAGGCTCAGGAGTCCATCGCCGAGCAGGCGACCCGGGTCGGCATGCCCTACGTGAACCAGCGCTGGCTGGGCGGCATGCTCACCAACTTCTCCACCGTCCACAAGCGGCTCACCCGGCTCAAGGAGCTGGAGGAGATCAACTACGACGACGTGGCCGGCTCCGGCATGACCAAGAAGGAACTGCTCGGCCTGCGCCGCGAGAAGGACAAGCTGGAGCGCACCCTCGGCGGTATCCGCGACATGGCGAAGGTCCCGAGCGCCATCTGGATCGTGGACACCAAGAAGGAGCACATCGCGGTCAACGAGGCCAAGAAGCTCGGCATCCCGGTCGTCGCGATCCTGGACACCAACTGCGACCCCGACGAGGTCGACTACCCCGTCCCGGGCAACGACGACGCCATCCGCAGCGTCAGCCTGCTGACGCGCGTGGTCGCCGACTCCGTCGCCGACGGGCTGATCGCCCGCGCGGGCGCGTCCTCCGGCGGCGACGAGAAGCCCGCCGAGGGCGCCGCGTCCGGTGCCAGCGAGCCGCTCGCCGAGTGGGAGCGGGACCTGCTGGTGGGCAAGCCCGCCGAGGAGGCCGCGGCCCCCGCCGAAGCCCCCGCTGACGCCCCGGCCGCTGACGCCCCGGCCGCCGAGGCCCCGGCCGAAGCCCCCGCCGAGGCTCCGGCCGAGGCCCCCGCCGCCGAGAGCGACGACGCCAAGCCCGCCGAGCCGGTGGCGGAGGTCGCCGCCGAGGCGAAGGCCGAGTCCGAGCAGGCTTGATCCCGCGGTCCCGGCGGCCCCTGCGAGGGTGCCGCCGGGACCGTCGCGGGTCGTACGACCAACGACGAGAGAAGCGAAGAGAGCGATGGCTAACTTCACCGCCGCTGACGTCAAGCGGCTTCGCGAGCTGACCGGCTCCGGCATGATGGCCGTAAAGAACGCCCTGACCGAGGCGGACGGCGACTTCGAGAAGGCCACGGAGCTGCTGCGCCTCAAGGGCGCCAAGGACGTGGGCAAGCGCGCCGAGCGCACCGCGGCGAACGGCCTGGTCGCCGAGCATTTCGAGGGCTCCGGCGACGGCGCGCTGCTGGAACTGAACTGCGAGACCGACTTCGTCGCCAAGAACTCCCAGTTCATCGAGCTCGCCGCCCGCCTGGTCCGGTTCGCCGCCACGAGCGGCGCCGCGGACGCCCCGGCGCTGCTGGGCGCCGAGATCGAGCCGGGCAAGACCGTCCAGGCCCTGATCGAGGAGCACAGCGCCACCATCGGCGAGAAGCTCGAGCTGCGTCGCTTCGCCCACTTCCAGGGCGCCTACGTGGCCAGCTACCTGCACAAGTCCGACCCGTCCCTGCCGCCGACCACCGGTGTCCTGGTCGAGCTGGACTCCGAGAACGCCGTGGTGGCCAAGGACGTCGCCCAGCAGATCGCGGCGATGTCGCCCAAGTACCTCACCCGCGAGGAGATCCCCGCCGAGGCGATCGAGAAGGAGCGGGCGCTGGCCGAGCAGCTCACCCGCGACGAGGGCAAGCCCGAGCAGGCCATCCCCAAGATCGTCGAGGGCCGGGTGAACGCCTACTTCCGCGACTTCGTGCTCGTGGAGCAGGCGTTCGTCAAGGACAACAAGAAGACGATCGCGAAGGTCCTCGACGAGGCCGGTGTGAAGGTCGTCCGCTTCGCCCGCTTCAAGGTCGGGCAGGTGTAGGGGCACCCTGGAGACGGGACCCGAGATTCGCGACGCAACGAGGAGGCCGCCGACGTGCCGGAGAAGACGACCACTAGCGCGACGGCGGCCTCGTCGTCCGGCCCGCATGAACGCGGGCACGACCAGCACGCACCCCGTGCCGGCTGGAAACGGGTGCTGCTGAAGCTCTCGGGCGAGGCCTTCGCCGGGCGCGAACCCCTCGGCATCGACCCCGAGGTCGTGCAGCACGTGGCCGAGGCCATCTCCGAGGCCGTGCGGGACGGCGTGCAGGTGGCGGTCGTGTGCGGCGGAGGCAACATGTTCCGCGGAGCCCAGCTCGCCGCGCGCGGCATGGACCGCGGCCGCGGCGACTACATGGGAATGATCGGGACGGTCATCAACTGCCTGGCGCTCCAGGACTTCCTGGAGAAGCTCGGCATGGACACCCGCGTCCAGACGGCCATCACCATGAGCCAGGTGGCCGAGCCGTACATCCCGAGGCGCGCCATCAGGCACCTGGAGAAGGGCCGCGTGGTCATCTTCGGCGCGGGGCTCGGCCAGCCGTTCTTCTCCACCGACACCACCGCCGCCCAGCGGGCGCTGGAGATCGGCGCGGAGGCCGTCCTGAAGGCCACTCAGGTGGACGGCGTCTACGATGCCGACCCCCGAAAGAATCCAGACGCAGTCAAGTTCGACCGTTTGGATTACGGTGAAGTCCTACAGCGGGGACTGAAGGTCATGGACGCCACGGCCATCAGCCTCTGCATGGACAACGTGCTGCCCATCGTGGTCTTCGACCTCATGGGGCAGGGCAACATCGTCCGGGCCGTCCGGGGTGAGAAGATCGGCACGCTGGTCAGCCCGGCGGAGGGCTGACCGCAGCCCCTGACCGCAGTGCGCGAGCGCGGCGCGCGACCGGACTGTGGAACCGCAGTGACCAGGGCCGACCAGATGACATGGGAGTCGCAGTGATCGACGAGACGCTCCTCGAAGCCGAGGAGAAGATGGAGAAGGCGGTCGCGGTCGCCAAGGAGGACTTCCAGGCCATCCGTACCGGACGGGTCACCCCCGCCATGTTCAACAAGATCACGGCGGAGTACTACGGCACGCCGACGCCGATCAACCAGCTGGCCTCGTTCACCCTGCCGGAGCCGCGGATGGTCATCGTCCAGGTCTTCGACAAGTCGTCGATGCAGGCCGTGGAGAAGGCGATCCGCGAGAGCGACCTCGGCGTGAACCCGACCAACGACGGCAACGTCATCCGGGTGGTCTTCCCCGACCTGTCGGAGGAGCGCCGCAAGGAGTTCATCAAGGTCGCGGGCGGCAAGGCCGAGGACAGCAAGATCTCCATCCGGAACATCCGGCGGCGCGCCAAGGACACCCTCGACAAGCTCGCCAAGGACGGCGAGGTCGGCGAGGACGAGGTCCGGCGCGCGGAGAAGGAGCTCGACGACACCACGCACCGGTACGTGGCGCAGATCGACGAGCTCCTTGAGCACAAGAAGGCCGAACTGCTCGAGGTTTGATGAGACTCGACGACGCCGGGGAGCCCGCGGGCTCCCCGGACGAGCCGGCGGCAGGTGTTCCCGGCCCGCCGACGGACGAGGTGCCGGCCTCGCTTCCCGGTGACGATCCGGGGGCCTTCCCCGACAGCGCCGCCTCCCCGGCCGGTCAGCCTGAGGAGGACCGGTCCGGCGCGACGGCTCCCGGCGGCCCGGGGCAGGGCAGGGCCGGACGCAACCTTCCGATCGCCATCGGCGTGGGCAGCGCCCTCGGCGCCCTGGTGCTGCTGTCGCTCTACACGGTCAAGGAGATCTTCCTTGGCGTGATGGTGGTCTTCCTGTTCCTCGGGATGCGCGAGCTGACGGAGGCGTTCAAGAGCCGCGGCATCCGGGTGCCCTTCATCCCCGTCGCGACGGGCATGGTCGCCACGCCGGTCGTCGCGTACGTGTGGGGCCCGACGGCCGTGGTCGCGGCGGTCTCGCTCACCGTCCTGGCACTGCTCATGACGCGGATGACCGAGGGCTCCGACGGTTATGTGCGGGACGTCGCCGCAGGCGCGCTCGCAGTGGGCTACCTGGTCCTGATGGGCGGCATCGTCGCGCTGCTCATGCGCCCGGACGACGGCGACCACCGCATCGTCATCTTCATCGCGACGACCGTGGCCAGCGACATCGGAGGCTACTTCGCCGGGTCGTTCCTCGGCAGGCACAAGATGGCCCCGACGATCAGCCCGAAGAAGACCTGGGAGGGCTTCACCGGTTCCGCTCTCACCTGCATGCTCGTCGGCGGCTGGCTCGTGTGGTGGCTGCTGGACGACGGCAGGGTCTGGCAGGGCGTGCTGGTCGGCCTCGCCGCCGTCGTGACCGCGACCGTCGGCGACCTCATCGAATCGATGATCAAAAGGGATCTCGGCATCAAGGACATGGGGACGCTCCTGCCCGGCCACGGCGGGGTGATGGACCGCCTGGACTCGCTGGTGGCCACGGCCCCGGTCGTCTGGCTGCTGCTGGAGCTCTTCATCCCCAGCTGAGCCGGGACATTCTGGCTGGGCCGGGTCAGGAGACGACCCAGGAGCGGCCTTGCTGCGCGAGGCGGCGCACCAGGGCGTCCGAACCCTCGCTCTTGGCGAGGCGGTGCTCCTCGCCGGTGATGGGGACGAGCCACAGCCACCGCACAGGGTCGCCCTGGATCGACAGCCCGGTCAGAGCCGGGGCAGGCGGCCCGGCGAGTCTTCCCGGGTCCTCCAGAAGCAAGACCCCCTCCCAGGCGGCCTCACCAGTGCCGAGAGGGAACGTGCGGGCCTCGTGGTACCACTTGACCACGTCCCCGGGCGCGAACCACGTCACGGACCGCCACGGGTACTGCGCGAGCCAGGGGAAGATACTGCCCGCTCGCTGGCTGGGCAGGGTGCTCGCCACGGCCAGCTCGATCCTGCCGTAGGGGGAGACGTCGTCCTCGTACAGCTCCACCGTGGGCATCCTCTGGCGGCTCATGCCGACCGTACTGAGAACGGTGAAATCACGGTCGCCGCGTAGGGGGCGTTCCGATACGCCCACGGTCGGCGCCACGCTCGGCCGTCCGCCGGCCAGTTGGCGTCCGACATCGTGCCAGTAGTGGCCACCTGGCCCGAGCCTTTGCAGCAGGTGACCGAGGATGGCTTGCTGGAACTCCGCCCAGGATCCGTCTGCACGGCAGGTCTTCCAGTGCTCGCGTGCGCGGTCGATCCTGGGCCCGAAGTCCTCGATCTCTTCTTCCAGAGGGAAGGCGAAAGGGCTCTGCTCCGCCGCGTCCCGGCAGTAGCCGGGGATCCCACGGCCCATGTCCGACCAGCCGGGGATGACGAACAGGGGGTCCCCCGCCTCAAGGACGGCCACCCCGTCGCCTTCTTCGAACCACACGGCCTCAAGGTCGGCGGTGTCGAGCGTCCCGCGCCCCTCCGGGTGCCTGACGTGGGACTCCGGCAGCAGCGGCGCGTTGCCGGAGTCCAGCCGCGGCCGGTCCAGCTCGGACGGGGCCTCGCGGTGGTTGGCGACCCAGACCGCCCCGACCACCGAGTCGCGGGCGTCCTTGAGGTAGGCCGCGGTGACGTCCCCATCGGTCTCGATGACGAGCCTGCGGCTGCCGTACGGGCTGGCCTCGGCGTGGACGACCGTGGCGGCGGGGCTCCGGGGGGATGCGGCGCCCCTGCGCAATACCGACATGATCGGCACCTTAGTCGCAGACAAGGTCATGTGCAGGGATGTCGTGTCTCGCTTGTGTCCCGGCTGGGAATCGGGGCGGTACCGCGGACGGACGAGGCATGGCCGGGTGTTTGCGACACTGTAAGGACCATGTCTGCCACCACCGGGTCTGCCTCCACCGGCTCCGCCACCACCGGCCCCACGAAGACCCCCGCGAAGCTCGTCTTCGCCGCCCCGCGCCGCGGCAAGCCGCCGCGGCATCTCGCCGACCTCACCACCGCCGAGCGGCGCGAGGCGGTGGCGGCGCTCGGGGAGAAGCCGTTCCGGGCCGACCAGCTGTCACGGCACTACTTCGTGCGGCTGACCGACGATCCGGCGAAGATGACCGACCTTCCCGCCGCCGTCCGCGACCGTCTCGTCACGGAACTGCTGCCCTCGCTCCTGACCCCGGTGCGGGAGATGGACTGCGACGGCGGCACGACGTTGAAGACCGTGTGGAAGGCGTTCGACGGCGTGCTGTTCGAGTCGGTGCTGATGCGCTACCCGGACCGCGCGACGATGTGCGTCTCGTCCCAGGCGGGGTGCGGCATGAACTGCCCCTTCTGTGCGACCGGTCAGGCCGGGCTCACCCGCAACCTCTCGACGGCCGAGATCGTCGAACAGGTCGCTGCGGGCGCGCGCGCACTCGCCCGGGGGCGGATCCCAGGCGGCCCGGGGCGCGTCTCCAACATCGTCTTCATGGGCATGGGCGAGCCGCTGGCCAACTACAAGGCCGTGATCGGCGCGGTACGGCGCATCACGGATCCCGCACCGGCCGGGCTGGGGATCTCCCAGAGGTCCGTCACGGTCTCGACGGTCGGGCTCGTCCCGGCGATGGAGAAGCTCGCCGCCGAGGACATGTCCGTGCGGCTCGCGCTCTCCTTGCACGCGCCCGACGACGAACTCCGCGACGAGCTCGTCCCGGTCAACAACCGCTGGAAGGTCGCCGAGGTCCTCGACGCCGCCTGGGCCTACGCGGACCGCAGCGGCCGCCGCGTCTCGATCGAGTACGCCCTCATCAAGGACGTCAACGACCAGGCGTGGCGGGCCGACCTTCTGGGCAGGCTCTTGCGCGGCCATCTCGTACACGTCAATCTGATCCCGTTGAACCCGACGCCGGGATCCAGGTGGACCGCCTCACGGCCCGAGGACGAGCGCGAGTTCGTCCGGCGCCTTGAGGCCCACGGGGTCCCGGTCACGGTGCGCGACACTCGGGGCAGGGAGATCGACGGGGCCTGCGGGCAGCTGGCCGCGGCGACGAGGGACTGAGCGCGCCGGCGGGCGTGTCCACGCGCGCCCGGCGGGCGGGCCGGACTGAGGAGCACGGTGCCGGTGAGAACGGGTGCACGGCTGCCGGTGGCGTTGCGGGGATATGACCGGCGGCAGGTGGACGAGCTGCTCAGGAGCATCGCGCGGGCGCTGAACGGCGGGCCGCCGATGTCAGCGGATCAGGTTCGCGCCGCACGGTTCGACATCGTCCTGCGGGGCTACGAGCAGCGTGCCGTGGACGAACTGGTGCGCGAATGCATCAGGGAGCTCCAGACCACCGGCCCTCACAGTGAGCGCCCCGGGCGTCCCCGCGTCCATCCCGGCTGGCTGGTGAACTGGATCCAGAACGCACGGTTCTCCGGCGCGGGATTCCGCTCGGGCTACGACGTCCGCGACGTGGACGCCTTCCTGGACCGCGTGGTCGCGGGCCTGCGCGGCTCCGCCCCGCCGGTGACCGCCCGTGACGTGCGCGAAAGCGCGTTCCGGGTGGTCCGGCTCGGACCCGGCTACGACGAGCAGGAGGTCGACCGGTTCCTCGTCCAGCTCGCGGGCGCCCTCGAACGCCGCTGAGTTATCCACAATTCGCCGGGGGACTGGCGCCGGGGGCCGCGGCGCGCAACGCTACGTGACATGGATCACTTCGACGCGCAGCGGCGGCGCCTGCGCTCCCTGTTCGGCCTCTTCTTCGCTCCCGAGGTTACCGCCGCGCTGCTCCCCCTCACCCGTCCCGCGCTGCGGCTCGGTGGCGAAGGCGTGGTCAACGTCCACCTCGGCGGCACCCCCCTGCTCCCGGAGGGCGAGCGCTGGCCCGAATGGCAAGGACGCCCCCTCGACTTCCTCGGCGCCGTCGATTTCGCCGACCTCGCCGTCCTCGGCGAGATCCCCGGGCTGCCCTCCACGGGTAAGGCCGCCTTCTACTACGCGTGCGAGGCACCCCGTCCGTGGGGCGACGCCGCGGACCAGCGCGACGGCTGGCGCATCTTCACGGGACGCTTGCGGGAGGCCACCGCGCCACCTGGCGCTTCCAAGTACCCGCGATGCGCGCTGGGGGCTGCTCCCTTCCTGTCACTGCCCTCACCGCAGGAGCCCGCCATCCGCCACCTGGAACAGACCTTCAACGGTTGCCTGCACGTGTACGAGCAGCTCCACGCGGCCTGGTCACAGCACGCCTGGCCCGACGACACCCCCGTCCATCAGCTGGGAGGCTGGCCCGCGCTCGTGCAGCGCCCGATCGGCCCCGACTGCGTGTACGCCTCGTCTGGCCGTGACCTGGACTCCTTCCGGCCCGTCGAGCTCTCGGCCGCGGACGAGGCGGCCGTGGACGAGTGGCGCCTGCTGCTCCAGCTCGACTCCGACCGCCGCCTCGGATGGCACTGGGGCGATCCGGGCCGCGTGTACTTCTGCGCCCGCCGAGACGAACCCTTGGAGCGGACATGGCTGACTGTCCAGGCGACCTGACTCCGGCCCACCGTCCCAGGCCTCCGCCTGACCGTACTCCGCGTCGGGACGCGACGAGGGCGGCCAAGTCGGCCAGGGTGAAGCGTGTACCGGTCTCGTCGTCCGCGCGGTTGCGCGGTGTTGGTCGGCATGGCCGAGCACTGTGAGTCGGCGTAATCGGCTGATCGCGGGACGACAAGGCGGCCGTGGAGTGGTGAGCTGCCATGAAGCGGTGAGCTGCCAAAGAGCGGTGGGCGGCTGTGGGGCAGTGGCTGCCATAGAGCGGCGGGGGCCGCGGGCGGTGGGCTGTTATGAAGCGGTGAGCTGCCATGAAGCGGTGAGCTGCCGTGGGGCGCTGAGTAGCCGTGAGGCGGTGGGTGGCCATGAAGCGGTGAGTTGTCGTGGGGCGGTGAGTTGTCGTGGGGCGGTGAGGTGCCGTGGGGCGGTGAGGTGCCATAGAGCGGTGGGCGGCCGCGGGGCGGTGGCCGCTGTGGGACGGTGAGCTCCTGTGGGGCGGTGAGCGGCCGTGGTGCGGTGAGTTGCCATGAAGCGGTGAGCTGCCAAAGAGCGGTGGGCTGCCGTGGGGCGGTGGGTTGCCCTAGGGCGGTGAGGTGCCGTGGCTGGGGGCCTTGTGGAGGCGGCGCGGGTGGGTGTCAGGTTGCGCAGAACTCGTTGCCTTCGGGATCCTGCATGACCCACCAGTGACCGGCGGGGCCCTTGTCGATCTCCTGGACACGGGTCGCCCCCAGCCCTTCCAGACGGGCTGCTAGCTGCTCAAGGCCGCCGGGCCCGCTGTGGATGTCGATGTGCAGGCGGTTCTTGACGGTCTTGCCCTCGGGTACGTCCTGGAAAAGCAGCCGACGGCCGTGTCCGACGCCGCTGGTCTCGTCGTAGGGGTCCTCGGGGTGCCGGACCGCGGCGTAGCCGCGGAAGGTCTGGCGACCGCCGTGCTCCAGGACGGCCTCCGGTCCGATGTGGCCTGCGGCCAGCAGCTGGCCGACGAGCCTGCTGGGATCCTCCACCTCGTATTCGAGGGCCGCGGCCCAGAAGTCCGCGAGGGTGGCCGCGTTCGCGCTGTCGATGACCAGCTTCCAACTGAGTGCCATGTAACCAGTTATAGTAGTTTCGTCTAGACCGGTGCAACCATGGGGTGATGCGGGTTCTCGCAGGTTGGCAACTAAATCGTGTCCCCGGGCCTCGCGCCTGGAATGGTCCCGGTGACGGTTCCAGCTGGGCTTTTAATAGCGGAAACGGGGGACAGCCGCGTAGGCGGCGCCGGTCACCGCCGTCCAGAGGAGCAGGTGCACGGTCAGGGCAGGGAAGGCCGAGGTGAACTCCTGAGGGCTGTCGTGGGCGGCGCGGAGCCATTCGATCATGGGGATGGAGAGCCAGGAGAGTCGGCCGAGGCCGAGGAGGACCAAGACGACCACGCCTCCCAGCAGCGCCAGGAGGGAGACGCCGGGATCCGCGAGGACGGCGCGGCTCGTCCAGGCGCCGAGGAGGGTGCCGGTAGCGGCGACGAGCGGTGACAGGGCAAGGCCCGTCAGGATCGCTGTGCCGGGTGCGTCGGCCAGGATCGCCTGTATCAGCGGCACCACCAGGGCGATCAGGGCCAGGCAGAGGTTCACCGTGTAGGCGGCCAGGAGGCCCGCCCACGTGGGTGTCGAACGGTGGCGCGCGGCGGTGGCCGAGAGCGCGCGTTGTTCGTCGGGCTGGGTGTCGAGGAGGGCTCGGGACGCCCAGGCCCAGATGGGGAACATGAAGGCGGCGACGTCGCCGAAGGTGCCCACGGCGAGGTCGTCCGCGTCCGGCCCGCTGGGCCCGTTGAGGAGGACGAGGGCCACGACGAGAGCGATGACGATCACCGGGTGCAGGACGCGCAGGGAACGGACGTATCCGGCGATCTGGAAGCGGGTGAGCGCGATCACCGGGGCCTCCGGACGTCGTGGCCTTCCGCGCGGAGCCTGGATTCGACGGAGTCGGCCTCGTGCTTGGGCACGATCACCTCCAGAACGGTCCACTCGGCCTTCTCGGTCGTCTGGGCCGTCTGGGTCCTCTGGACCTCCTGGGACCTCTCGGTCGTCTGGGATGTCTGGGGTGTCTTGGTCACCTCGGGGGCGAGAGGGGTGATGGTGGCATCGGCGACGCGCAGGCGGTCGATGCCGGGGAGCGTCTCTATGCAGCGCTGGTGGTCGCTGACCACCACGGTCGTGCCCGTGGCGGCGAGTTCGGCGATCAGGGACGGGAGCGCGGCGCGGGTGGTGGCGTCCAGGCCGGCGAAGGGCTCGTCCAGGATGAGGAGGGCCGGGTCGTCGAGCAGTGCCTGAGCTAGTCCGACCTTCTGGGCGCTTCCCTTGGACAGTTCGCCCAGGCGCACGTTGAGGAGGTGTTCGAAGCCCAGTCGTTCCGCCCAATGGCCCACCGTGGAGGAGGGGGCGCGGCGGATAGCCGCCATGTGGGCGAGGTAAGAGCGGACCGTGAACGGCTGGTCCACGGGGAAGCGTTCGGGTGCGTATCCAACGCGGCTCGGCCGGTCCTTGATGACGCCCTCGCGTGGGGCTCGCAGCCCTGCGATCAGTCTGAGGAGCGTGGATTTCCCTGCGCCGTTGCTTCCGGTCACCTCGGTCACCTGGCCTGGGGGAAGGCTGAGGGTGACATCCTTGAGCACCCAGGGATCCTTCCGGCGGTACCGGAAGGCGACGCGTTCAAGCCGCATGGGCAACGGACGGTAGCGACGCCGTTGTAAGGGTGGTGTTAGTCCATGCGGTCATTGCGGGGACGGGAGAGTGTGGGAATGGGTGCTTCTGCGGCCGCGTGTGTCTTCTGCGAGATCGTGAAGGGGGTGCGGTCTGCGCACGTCGTGCTCGACGCACCGGACGCGGTGGCGTTCCTCGACACCCGGCCGCTGTTCAAGGGGCACACGCTGCTGGTCCCGCGCGCGCACTACGAGACGTTGGTGGATCTGCCGTCTGATCTGGTCGGGCCGTTCTTCGGTCAGGCGCAGAGGCTGGCGGGCGCGATGGAGTCCGTGCTCGAAGCGGCGGGGTCGTTCGTGGCGATGAACAACCGGGTGAGCCAGAGCGTGCCGCATCTGCATGTCCACGTCGTCCCGCGGAACCGCAAGGACGGGCTGCGGGGCTTCTTCTGGCCGCGGCAGAAGTACGAGTCCGACGCCGAGGCGGCCGGGTATGCGGCGCGCTTGGCGGATGCGGTCCGGGAAGGGCCCTGAAACCGCTCACCGACGTGGCCTTGCGGCGTTGACCGGCCCCAGGGGCGGGTGTGTGGACGATGACGCCTGATCGGGGGACGTGTCTTCCGGCAAGGCCCGGCCGGGGCCTTGCCGGGTGGGTCAGCCCAGGGCCGCCACTATGGCCACGTAGGGTTCGACTGTCTCCGTCTCGGGTGGGGTGGGTTCGGTGCCCGCGAGGGCGGCAGCGTGTTCGTAGAGGTCACGTTCTGCCCGGTCTAGGGCTGCGGACAGTACGTACTCGGGGACCGTCCAGCCGATCAGCTCGGCCGCCTTGCGGATCACGAGGCTCTGTTCCGTGGATGTCTGGAAACCGATGTGATCGGTGGCGGGAAGGTCCTGGCGAACCGACTCAGACATGGCCGGTCTCCTTCCTTGCGGCACTTAAAAGTACGTCGGGAGGAGCGGCCGGGACATCCCCATTAAGGACGATAATCGGTGTCGGTGTGGTGGATCAGCGGGTGCCCCAGGAGTAGGTCTGCTTGCGCAGCTTGAGGTAGACGAAACTCTCGGTGGACACGACGCCGGGGACGGCGCGGATGCGGCCGAGGAGCTCCAGGAGGCCCGCGTCGTCCTCGCAGACGAGTTCGAGCAGGATGTCGAACGATCCGGCGGTGACGACCACGTGGTCGATCTCCTCGACGGCGGCGAGGTCGTCGGCGATCCGCTCCAGGTCGCCCTCGCACCTGACGCCGATCATCAGCCGGCGGGAGAAGCCGAGCATGAGCGGGTCGGTGATGCCGACGATCTGCATGACGCCGGTGTCGAGGAGTTTCTGGACCCGCTGGCGGACGGCGGCCTCGGAGAGCCCGACCGCCTTGCCGATCGCCGCGTAGGAGCGCCGGCCGTCCTGCTGGAGCTGCTCGATGATCTGCCTGGCCGTCTCGTCGAGCGGGACGGCGGGGGAGCCCCGGCGGGCAGGGGGCTGGGCCGTCATCGTGATCTCCTCGCTACGGCATCGGAAGTGACGGATATCCGATTCAAGTGAATCAGTTGTAAACGTTGATTGTAACAACGGAATCACTTGTATCAGCGAGGATCCTCTGTAAGGGTCGGGACGACAGGGACACTTCGGGCGAAACAACGCGGGAGGGATCGAGGATGAGCCGGCTGCGCAACTTTATCGGCGGAGGGTACGCGGACACGAAGGACGGGCGGACCCTGGAGGTGGTCGACCCCAGCACCGGCGAGCCGTACGCCGAGGCGCCCCTGTCCGGCCCTGAGGACGTTGATGCCGCGTTCCAGGCGGCGGCCGGGGCCTTTCCCGCCTGGCGGGACGCGACGCCGGGAGAGCGCAGCCTGGCGCTGCTGCGGTTCGCGGACGCGGTGGAGGCCAGGGCGCGGGACCTCGTCGAGGCGGAGAGCCGCGACACGGGCAAGCCCTTGCAGTTGACCATGGACGAGGAGGTCCCCCCGATGGTGGACAACCTCCGGTTCTTCGCGGGCGCGTCCCGTGTGCTGGAGGGGCGGGCCTCTGGCGAGTACATGGCGGATCACACGTCCTCGATCCGGCGCGAGCCGATCGGGGTCTGCGCCCAGGTGACGCCCTGGAACTACCCCATGATGATGGCCGTCTGGAAGATCGGGCCCGCCCTGGCCACGGGCAACACGATCGTGCTCAAGCCGTCCGAGACGACGCCCGTGAGCACGCTGATGCTGGCCGAGATCGCGGCGGAGTTCTTGCCGCCGGGGGTTTTCAACGTCGTCTGCGGTGACCGGGACACCGGCCGCGCGCTCGTGGACCATCCGACGCCGCAGATGGTGTCCGTCACCGGCAGCGTCCGCGCGGGGATGGAGGTCGCCGCCGCCGCGGCCAAGGACCTCAAGCGGGTGCACCTGGAGCTCGGAGGGAAGGCGCCGGTCGTCGTCTTCGACGACGCGGACGTGGAGTCGGCCGCGGCGGGCATCGCGGGGGCCGGGTACTTCAACGCCGGGCAGGACTGCACGGCCGCCACGCGGGTCCTGGTCGCCGACCGGCTGCACGAGGAATTCACCGCGGCGCTCACGGAGGCCGCCAAGGGGACCGCTGTCGGGCCCCCGAGCGACACGGACGCGTACTACGGCCCCGTGAACAGCGCCGGGCAGCTCGACCGCGTGCAGGGCTTCCTCGATCGGGTGCCCGACCACGCGCGGGTCCTGACCGGGGGAGCGCGGGTCGGGGAGCGCGGGTACTTCTTCGCCCCGACCGTCGTCGGCGGGCTCCGGCAGGACGACGAGATGGTGCAGAACGAGGTGTTCGGTCCCGTCATCACCGTGCAGGGCTTCTCGGACGAGCGGCAGGCCGTCGAGTGGGCGAACGGCGTGAGGTACGGTCTGGCGGCGAGCGTCTGGACGCGCGACCACGGGCGTGCCATGCGCATGACCAAGGCCCTCGACTTCGGCGCCGTCTGGGTGAACACCCATATCCCGATGGTGTCGGAGATGCCGCACGGCGGCTTCAAGCATTCCGGCTACGGCAAGGACATGTCGATGTACGGGATCGAGGACTACACGCGCATCAAGCACGTCATGCATTACATCGGCGGCTGAGCGCGCATCAGCGGCTCACCATCACGACCGAAGGAATTCCGTCCATGGCCCAGCCCGAAGCCGCCCGCGCGCGCGACGACACGGACCGTCCCGTTCCCGCCATCGAGCTCGCGGGAGTGGAGAAGGTGTACCGCGCCTCCGGTGAGACGCTCGCGGCGGTCCGCGGTCTTGACCTGAGCATCGCGCAGGGGGAGTTCTTCTCCCTCCTGGGACCGTCCGGCTGCGGCAAGACCACGACCTTGCGGGTGGTCGCCGGATTCGAGGAGCCGAGCGCCGGTGTGGTCCACCTGCATGGGCAGGACGTCACAGGGGTTCCCGCCAACCGGCGGGACGTGAACATGGTGTTCCAGTCGTACGCGCTGTTCCCGCACATGAACGTCTTCGAGAACGTCGCGTTCGGCCTCCGCCGGCGCGGTTTTCCGAAGGCGGAGATCAAAGCGCGGGTGGGCGAGATGCTCGGCATCGTCGATCTGGCCGGACGGGAGCGGAGCCGTCCGGCCGAGCTGTCCGGTGGGCAGCAGCAGAGGGTGGCGCTGGCGCGCGCGCTGGTCAACCGGCCGCGCGCCCTGCTTCTGGACGAGCCGCTAGGCGCACTCGACCTGAAGTTCCGCCAGGCCATGCAGGTAGAGCTGAAGCGCATCCAGCGCCAGGTCGGCATCACGTTCATATACGTGACGCACGACCAGGGCGAGGCGCTCACCATGTCCGACCGCATCGCGGTCATGAACGGCGGGCTGGTCGAGCAGCTGGGGACGCCCAGGGAGATCTACGAGCGCCCCGCGACACGGTTCGTGGCCGGGTTCATCGGGACGTCCAACCTGCTGGGCGGCGAGGTCGCGGGGGTCGGCCCCGCGACCGCGGTGATCTCCTACGGGCCGGACGGGCGGATCGAGGTGCCGGTGCGGGACGGTGTGGAGATCGCGGCGGGGAAGCGGCTGGAGCTGACCGTCCGGCCGGAGAAGATCGGCATCGGCCCGGGCAGGCCGGCGGACGGGCTGTGCGGCGTCCGCGGCACGGTGACCGAGGTCGTCTACCTGGGGACGTCGACCAGCTACAACGTCAGCACATCCGCCGGGGCCGACGTCGTGGTCTTCTCGCAGAACAGCACGTCCGCCGAGGGCATCGCCACGCGAGGGGACGACGTCTGGCTTTCCTGGGATCCGCGCCACTCCTACGTCCTCGGAGCGTCCCGGTGAGCGCTGCCGATCCCGCGTTCCGGCGCGGACTCACTGAGCCGCGTATGGCACGCTCCACCATTTCGCGCCGCCGTGCCGTTCAGCTGCTCGGCGCAGGGTTCGCCCTTGCGGCGTGCGGGGTGGACGGACAGGGCGGCAAAGAGAAGGTCAGCCAGAGCGATGTCCAGGAGTATTGGTCGGGCAAGGCCAAGACCGGGAGGTTGAGCTGGGCGAACTGGCCCGGCTACATGCAGGACGACCGCGAGACCATCAAGGCGTTCGAGAAGGCCACCGGCATCAAGGTGACCTACAAGGAGGTCATCCAGGAGACGGGGCCGTGGTTCGGCAAGATCCAGGCCCCGCTCGCGGCCGGCCAGTCGATCGGCTTCGACCTGATGGTCATGACGAACGGGATCCAGCTGGAGAAGTGCAGGCAGCTCGGATACCTGGCGCCGCTCGACCCGTCGCGGCTGCCGAACTTCGCCGCGAACGCCGGGCCCGGCTTCAAGAACCCCTCCTACGATCCCGGCAACGCGTTCACGGTGCCGTACCAGGCCGGTATCACCGGGATCGCCTACAACACCAAGTACGTCAAGGACGAGATCACCAGCATCGCCCAGCTGTTCGACCCCCGCTACAAGGGCAGGGTCGGCATGATGGGCGACTCGCAAGAGCTCGGCAGCTTCGGGATGCTCCTGCTGGGCATCGACCCGGAGAAGTCGGCGCCCGCCGACTGGGAGAAGGCCGCCGCCAAGCTCCGAGAGCAGCGTGACAGCGGGATCGTCCGCAAGTACTACAGGCAGGATTACGTCGACGCGGTCAGCAAGGGCGATGTGTGGCTGACCATGGCGTGGTCCGGTGACGTCTACAGCCTCACCAGTCCGGACGTGCGGTTCGTGGTGCCAGAGGAGGGCGGCACGCTCTGGACGGACAACATGTGCATCCCGAAGACCGCAGAGAGCCCCGTCGACGCGCTGACCCTCATGGACTGGCTCTACGTCCCGGCGAACAACGCCCCGCTGACCGAGTTCGTCAACTACATCACGCCCGTCCCGGCGACCAGGCAGATCATCGCGGCGGACGCGGCGAAGGCCACGGGTGACGACAGGAAGGACCTGACCAGGCTGAGCACCAG
Source organism: Actinomadura graeca (assembly GCF_019175365.1). NCBI lineage: Bacteria > Bacillati > Actinomycetota > Actinomycetes > Streptosporangiales > Thermomonosporaceae > Actinomadura > Actinomadura graeca. The sequence continues at coordinate 7,139,676 of NZ_CP059572.1, forward strand.
CCCGCTTGTGTTCCCGTCCGCGGCGGACCTGGCCCGGCTGCGGCACTACCGGCGGCTCACCCAGGCGGAGGAGATCCAGTACCAGAAGGTCTTCGAACCCATCGCCAAGGGGGCGTGATGGCCGGGCGGCGGAGGATCGCGCCCTACCTGATGATCCTGCCGGGCGGCCTGTGGCTGACGGTGTTCTTCGCGGCCCCGCTGGTGCTGATGGTGTCGCTGTCGTTGCAGACCGGGAACCTCGTCGACGGGTTCCGGCAGACGTTCCACTGGCAGAACTACACCGAGGGCCTGGGCGCCTACGGTGACACCTTCGCCCGGTCGCTCTGGTACGGGCTGCTGGCGACGGTCGCCTGCATGGCGTTGTCCTATCCGGCCGCGTACTGGATCGCGTTCCGGGGTGGTCACCGTAAGTCGGCGTACCTGTTCCTACTGCTGCTGCCGTACTTCGTGTCGTTCGTCCTCCGGACGGTGTCGTGGAAGCTCGTCCTGACCGACAACGGGCCGGTCCTCGGCCCCCTGCGCGACCACGGGATCCTGCCGCAGGGCTTCCACGTCCTGGACACCGGGTTCGCGGTGGTGTCGGGACTGACGTACAACTACCTGCCGTTCATGGTGCTGCCGATCTATGTGGCCCTGGAGCGGATCGACCCTCGGCTGGTGGAGGCCGCCGGTGACCTGTACGCGAGCCGCGCACAGGCGTTCGGGCGGGTGATCCTGCCGCTGTCGCTGCCGGGCGTCCTCGCCGGTGTGGTCATGACGTTCGCGCCGGTGTCGGCCGACTACGTCAACGCCGAGGTGCTCGGCGGCCCCCGCAACACCATGATCGGCAACGTGATCCAGTCGGAGTACTTTGACAACAGCGACTACCCGGTCGCGTCCGCCCTGTCGTTCCTGCTGATGGCGTTCCTGCTGCTCGGCGTCTTCGCCTACGCGCGGGCCCTCGGCACCCGCGGCGTCCTGGGGGCGGAAGGACGATGACGGCCAGGAGACCAGACGCTGCTTGCCGCGCCGCCCTGCGGCGTCGCATCCCACGGCGAACCCGACGGCGCATGCCGCGCAAGGTCTCCGGCCTGCACGTCTACACAATGCTGCTCATCGCGTGGCTCCTGCTGCCCGTCGCGATCATGGTCATGTTCGGGTTCAACGACGTCCACGGCAAGCAGAACTTCCGGTGGGAGGGGTTCACGCTGCGGTGGTACGCCCGCCTGCTCGACAAGGACGACCTCACCGCCGCCGTGGTCAACTCGCTGACGATCGCGCTGGCCAGCACATTCGTCACCACGGTCGTCGGGACGCTCGCCGGCCTCGCGCTTGGCCGGTACCGGTTCCGCGGCGAGGGGGTGGCGGGCCTGCTGCTGTTCATGGCGATCTGCTGCCCGGAGATCGTCATGGGCGCCTCGCTGCTGTCGATGTTCGTCACGCTCGGTCTGCCCCGCGGCCACCTGACGATCCTCGCCTCGCACGTGATGTTCTCGATCGCGTTCGTGGCGGTCACCGTCCGCGCCCGGGTGGCGGGCCTCGACCCGGCGGTGGAGGAGGCCGCGCAGGATCTCGGTGCCGGGCCCTGGACGCGGTTCCGGCTGGTCACCCTGCCGATGATCATGCCGGGGGTGGTGGCGGGGGCGCTGCTGGCGTTCGTGCTGTCCATCGACGACTTCGTCATCACCGACTTCACCGGCGGCGCGACGGTGACGTTCCCGCTGTGGATCTACGGCTCGACGCGGACGGGCATGCCGCCGCAGGTCAACGTGATGGGCACGCTCATCTTCGCGGCGGGTGCGCTGGCCGCCGCGCTGGCGGCGCGCCGGACGGCCCGGGCCGGCCGCCTGCCGGGATCCACCGGAGGTCAGTCGGGCGACTCGTCGATCGTGCCGAAGATGACCGAGGAGACCTCCAGGTAGAGCTGCTCCGGGTACGGCATGAAGCCGACGTTGCGCAGGGCCTGCTTCTGGCCGGCGGACTCCATCACGAACTCCCCGTACCCGAGCATCCGCCCGGCCACGGAGCGTTCGAGGGCGATGTCGGTGACCTTCGCCAGCGGCATCATCGCGACGTTGCGGTTGAGGATGCCGCTGATCAGCATGATGCGGTGCTCGGTGACCAGGAAGAACTCGATCGACCAGGCGAGGACCTTCCAGACCAGGTAGCCGATCGCGATGAGCCACAGCCACCAGATCCAGGAGACGCGGGAGGCGGCGTAGGCGGCGCCGCATGCGATGAGGCCCGCGACCACGATCCCGACGGGCATGATCAGCACGGCCGGGTGGCGGCGCACCGCGATGACCCGTCCCTCGTAGGACATCAGGTACTTGTCGACGGTCCGCGAGGAGGTGTCGCGGTGAACCATCATGTCCTGCAGATTCACGGTGGCGTCCTCGTCATGATCTGGTGGCTCCAACCGTAGCCGACCGGCGGCCCCCGCTGCAGAGCCCCTACGGTAAGGGCGGGCGACCCTTGGCGACCTTGTGCGCGCGGGACGGGCGGCTGATGATGGTCGGCATGGACGGCGTGCGGGAGGACGGTCCGGGCGGCGGCGGATCCGGCAGGGGGCGCCCGTGGCGGACGTGACCGGAAGGCCCATCTGGCGCCTGCTGCTGCGGGGGCTCGGCGTGTACCTGCCGGGCTGGGAGACACCCGCAGGCGTGCGGCGGGTGTCGGACGGTGGTCCGGCGGCCGTCACCGCGGGCGGGATGGAGACCGGCCTCGGTGGTACGGCCAACGTGCCGGGCGGCTCGCCACCCCAGGAGCACACGGGCCCAGGGCACACGGGTCCCGGGCACGCAGGTCAGGGGTCCGCGGGTGAAGGACATGAAGCCCGGACGCACGCGTTCAATGGCGGAGCAGAGGGGTTCGGGCCGCCGGCCTTCCTGAACGGCGACGCGGGGTTCGGCCTCCAGCTGCCCGAGCGGCGCCGGGGACTGGAACCCGACCGCGAGATCTACGTCCGGGGACGCGAGAACCCGAGCTTCGGCATCGTGGTCGCGGGGCCCTCGGCGGCGATCGGCACGCGGGTCGTGGACGCGGCGGCGCTGATGAGGTTCGCCCGCAGGCTGACGTTCGAGGAACTCTTCGACACCGCCGACGCCGACTCGGTGCCGTATGCGGTACGCGGCGCGCGCGCGGTGGAGAACGTGGTGTTCCTCGACCGCGCGGCCGGGATCGGGCTGTGCGCCGAGGTGGAGCCCATGACGCGCTTCGCCCGGTGCCCGGTGTACGTGCGCATCGGCGGCCCCGCGGAACGCACCGTCCGCGCGTACGAGACGGCTACGGGCAGCATGTAAGGCCCCCCGCGGCCGGGCCTTCGGAAAGGCCCGGCGAGCGCTACGGTGTGGACGCCCAGGCGGTGAGGTCCCAGAGCTGATGGGACGGGAGGCGCCGCAGCCGGACGGTCGCGGTGGCCGGGTCCCAGAACACCTCGTCGTTCTCCAGCTCCAGCGACTGCCCGGACGTCAGGACCGCGCACAGCAGCTCCTCCCGGGTCCGGACGGCCATCAGCGGCCCGATCTGCGCGACCGCGCCCGTGCTCTCGAACAGGGTGCGCAGCAGCGCCTTGAGCGCCGCCTCGTCCTCCGGCGGGCGCGGCGGCTCCACACCCGAGGGACGGCCCGCCTCGACCCGCGCCAGCCCGCGCCGGCCGTTGCCGTTGTGCGGCAGGTCGGCGCCGGTGGAGATGAGCAGGGCGCTGAACGCCCCGGCGAGGTCCTCGACGGGCTGCCCCCCGAGGAAGTAGCGGAGCCGTCCGGCCGAGCCCGGCGCGGGTCCGTCCGCGCCCTCCGACGTGCGGAAACGGATGTCGAGCCGGTTCGCCCGCACGCATCGCTCGTACATGTCGGCGAGGATGTCCTGGAGCTGGTCGTCGCGTGTCCAGAGGCGTCCCGTCGCGGTGACGGAGAGGCCGCCGGGACGCGGCGGGGGGCTTGCCGTCAGCGCCGCCGCGACGGTGCCGTCCAGCTCGCCCTCGGTGAACCGCAGCAGCTCGGCGACGACGTCCTCAAGGCCCTCCAGGGTGCGGGCGAGGGAGCGCTGCAGCTCCAGGATCTCCGAGCCGCCCTTTTCGAGGTCGGCCAGCCGCCCGAGGGCGGTGTCGACCTTGCCCTCCACCGTCTCGACCTTGCCCTCGACGCTGCCGACCTGCCCCTCGACGGTCTCGACCCGGCCCTCGACGGCGGTGGCGTCGATCCCGGCCGCCGCGCGGACGGACGTCTCGACCTCGGTCAGCTTGCGGCGTAGCGCCGCGAGGGTGATCCGCTGCTGTTCGAGGTCGTGCAGCCGCGAGGACTGCGTGCGCAGGTACTCGTCGGCGTTGTGGACGATCCCGGCCAGCTCCTCGACCTGCCCGGTGTTGTGCCGGAGCCGGGTGTCGAGGGCGGGCAGCACGTCCTGCTTGACCCGCGACAGCTCGGCGGTGAGCTGCTCGCCGACCGTGACCAGGACGCTGTTCTGCTTGGTGACCTGCTCGTTCAGCTCCTCGATGCGGCGGGTGAACGCCTCCGCCTGATCCCTGCTGCGCCTGCCGGCATAGAGCTCCAGTGCCCCGACCGCGAGGCACATCACCACCAGAACGACCGTCGTCATGGCACTCCTCGGGCGGCCGATTCCCACCGATTCGGGTTTTGATCGCGACCATAACTTACGATCGGGCTCGCCGACCGGCACTTACGTAACCGACTGATCTCAGTGACTGTGAGGTCTCAACCGCCCGTCGAATACCGCCCTGTCACCTCCCGGGCGCGCTCAGTCACATCCCTCGTACTGCGGGACGGTCGTGGTGACGTTCAGCCTGACCGGCCCGAACCATTTGCGCAGCAGGCCGGCGGCCGTGCCGTCCTGGTACATCCCCGTGATCGCCTTGTTGACCGCCTCGCAGCCGTCGAGGTCGCCCTTGCGGACGCCGATGCCGTAGGGCTCGTCCGAGAACGGCGCGTTCACGAGTTTCAGCCTGCCGCCCTTGCGCGCGGCCTGCGCGGCGAGGCCGGCGAGGATGAGGTCGTCGGTGGACACCGCGTCCAGCCGCCCGGCGGACAGGTGGGCGAGGCAGTCGGCGTAGCCGCTCGCGGTGACCGGCAGCGCGGGCACGCCCCTCTCGTCGTGGACGCGCGGGAACGACACCGAGCCGGGCACCCGGCACAGCCGCTTGCCCCCGAGGTCGTGCACGGTCTTGATGGAGGTGTCGGACGCGCGGGCGAGGATGTCCTGGTGCGCGACGTAGTACGGCCCCGCGAACGTCACCTGCACCTTGCGCTCCGGGGTGACCGAATAGCTCGCCACGACGAGGTCGACCTTGCCCGAGCGCAGCATCGACTCCCGGGTCGCCGAGGTCACGGGCTTGAACGAGAGCCGCCCCCCGGTGACGCCGAGCCGCCGGGCCACCTCGCGGGCGATGTCGATGTCGAAGCCCTCGTAGGAGTCGCCGACGCGCGAGCCGACCCCCGGCTGGTCGGCGTTGACCCCGATGACCAGGCGGTCCTTCGTCGTCACGGACGTCTCGCCCGCGTCGGCGACGCCGCAGGCCGCGGCCCCGAGCAGCGTCGCCGCCGCCACCGCCGCCCTCCACACGCGCCCCGGCCGAACGGCCGCAGCCTGCGCGAACCATGTCCGTGCGGCCGTTCGTGCGGCCTTCCTTGCGGCCGCCGTCCGTGGCCTTGGTCCGGTCCCCGCGCCGATCCTCACGCCCGCGCCTCCCCGTCGTTCACTTCGACCACCGGTACTCCGCCAGCCGGGGACGCACCCCGACGAGGAGGAGCACCGCGATGACCACTCCCGCGGCCGGCAGGACGCCGTACCAGCCGCCCGTCCCGCCCTCGCCGTCCTCGACCGCCTCCAGGAACGCGGTCCGGTGGGTCTGGATCAGCGACTGCAGCGACTTGTCATAGCGGACGTAGTCGCCCGCGGCCGCGTCGCGCGTGGCGACGGCCTGCGCCCGCTGCCCGCCGTTGACGAGGTCGCGCATCCGCCGGTCGTTGGCCTGGAACCGCTTGTACTCCTCCAGCACCCTGACAAGGGCGCGCCGTTGCTCGTCCTCGGTCGAGCGTGTCGCCTCGGTACCGAAGAAGCCGAGGAAGGGCACCCGGCCGGGCTCGAAGTCCACGCCCTTCTGCACCGCCTGGTTGTACTCGTTCAGGTTCCCGGCCTTGAGGTACAGGACGGTCTGGGACTTGCTCAGGAACACCTGCTCGTAGGCGTCCGCTCGCCCGGGGTCGATCAGGTAACGCGTCTCGTCGGCGTTCGCGCTGTTGCTGATGGCGCGCGCGCGGGACAGCGCCAGGATGGAGTCGAAACCGTCCTTCTTGGCGTCCCGGAGGTGGTCCGCCTGCCCCGAGAGCATGGTGCTGCTCGCCAGGACGAGGACGAGCGTGGCGAGCGTGGCCAGCGCCAGAGCCGGGTTCAGCAGCCGGCGGAAGCGGACGGTGAGGAAGAGCTGGAGAGCGGCAAGCGCGGCCAGCAGCGCCACGCCCGAGACGAGGATCCACATCCGGCCGGTCAGGATGTCCGACCGCTTGTCCTCGTAGGTGTGGCGGACGAGGGTGCCGTTGTCGAGCGTCAGGTTGTACGCCTTGGGCAGCAGGTCCAGCTTCATCAGGTCGGTCGCCTCGCGGTACCGCTCGACGACCGGCTGCGGCGGCGGGCCGGAGGTGTGCTTGGCCTGCTGGTCGAGCATGAGCGCCTGCGCGGCGAGCCGCTCGTACCGCCCGAGGGCGTAGACCAGTTCGCGGGCGGTGTTGTCCTCAGTGGTCTCGTCGGCGAGTTTGGCGGCCTTCAGCAGCGCCTCCCCGGCCTTCGCGCGGCTCCGGTCGTAGGCGGTGAGGGCGCGGTCCTTCCCGCCGCCCGGCGCGTCGCCGATGAGCAGCGCGTTGGCGAGCTGGGAGTCCATCTCGGTGAGCTGGAAGTACAGGTCGCCGGTCGCGACGACCTGCGGGCCGGCGTCGCGGCCGATCACCCGCACGCCCTCGCGGGCGCTCGCGACGGCCGCCCAGGCGACCCCGAGCAGGACCAGGAGCAGGACCACCACCAGCGCCGTCAGCGCGCGCACACGCGCGGCGACGGTTCGGGGCAGCGCGCGGGCGAGCCCGGTGGGCGGACGGGACGGCGCGGGCCCCCGCCGGACGGAGGAGGGTCCGCGCCGGGCCGGGGGCGCACCGGACGCGGTGGCGTTGGCGGCCGGGCCCGTCGTGGGCGCCGCGCCGGTCGCGGGCGTCTGCTGAACGGCGGTCATGTCGCCTCGCCTCGTGTGAGCGTGATGGTGGTCCAGGCGCCGACATGGACGCGGTCCCCCTCGGACAGCGGCACCTCGACGTTGACCGGGATCGGCTCGGCCGATCCGTTGACGCAGGTCCCGTTGGTGGAACCGGGGTCCACCAGCGTCCAGGTGCCGTCCGGCTTGGCCAGCAGGACCGCGTGGATGTGCGAGACGCCCGGGTCCTCGGGGGGATCGCGGAGGTCGATCTCGGGCGCGGACGGGTCGGACGAGCCGCGCCGCCCGATGCGGATCTGGTGCCCGGCGAGCGGGATGCGCCGCTCCGGGGCGTACGGGGGGAACGCCAGGGACACCGAGTCCGGCCCCTCTTCCGCGATGACCGCGTTGTAGTAGTCGCGGTCGGCGATCACGACGGCCGTCCACGCCGCGGCCCCCGGCGCCGACGTGCCTGACGCGGGCGGGCCCGCCGCGGACGGCGCGGATTCGGACCGGGCGGGAGGGACACGGCCGGGGGCCGCGGGCGCCGGGGTCGGCTTGCCTCCGCCGGTGGCGAAGTCATAGCCGCACTCCTCGCAGAAACGGTCGCTCGCGGGCGTCCCGCAGTCGGGGCAGGGCGTGCCGCCCGGCGGCCGGGCGGGCGGCGCCTGCGCGCCTCGGCCCGCGCCCGGCGCACCGCCCGGCGGGCCGGACGGGACGGAACCGACGCGTTCCCCGCACACGTCGCAGTAGTCGTCGGCCTGCGAGGCGTGGCCATTGGGGCAGGTCGCCATGCTCAGCCCTCGCCCCGGCGGGTGTGCACGGTCTCGTCCCGCCGGGTATGGACCGTCTCGTCCTTGCGGGTCCGGACGGTCTTGGTGGAGCGGGTGTCGAGCTGCATCTCGTCGGCCTTGTCCACGTTCCGCTTCAGCCGGACGGTCCCGGTGGCGGGGTCGACGACGTCCACGACCTTGCGCAGCATCGCGGTGATGGCGTCGTTGCCCGCCTCGTCCGCCAGCACGACGGCCCGTCCGAGCCGCGCGGTCGCGGTCTCGACGTCGCCGTCCTTGCGGGCCTGGAGCCCCTCCTGGATGACGGCGGCGAGCTCGGCCTGCCCGGTGTAGTGCGCGACCCGCGCGTTGATCCGGGTGGACCGCGCCTCGTCGTCGGTCCACTGGGCGAGCACGTTCCCCGTCGCCAGGACCTGCGCCTCCTCCCCGGGCGCCCCCGGCACGACGAGCTTGACCCAGGCGGCGCGCAGCTCCTTGCCGACGTCGCCGGGCGGGACCTCCACGCAGACGTGGTAGTCGCGGCTCTCCGCGCCCCACGCGCCCAGCGGGTAGTCGCCCGCCTGCGGGGCGGACTCCACGCGCCGGACGGTCAGGTCCTCCACCGACGGCATGACCTGCTTGACGAACCGCAGCTTCGCCGTCTGCGGCGTCCAGACGCGCAGCGCGACGTCCGCGACGGCCTTGCCCATCGCGGCCTGCGTCATGGCCTGGAAGTCGGCGACGAGCCCGGCCGGGTCGGCGATGATGTCCACGCTGCCGAGCAGCGCCGAGGAGATCTTGCGCAGCTCGGCGACCTCCCAGTCGGTGCCGACGCCGCGGCAGTCGCAGACGAACCGGCCGCCGCAGCGGGTCAGGGCCGCGTCGAGCTCCTCCGGCGACTCGTGCTGGTTCTTGCCGTCGGTCAGCAGGATCGCGTGCCGGATGCCGCCCGGCCGGGCGTCGAACAGCTGGTCGGCCAGCCGCAGCCACGACCCGATCGCGGTGCCGCCGGACGCCCGGAGCCCGCTCAGCGCCTGCTTCGCCAGCCGCCGGGTCTCCTCGCCCGCCGGGACGAGCCCGCCCTGCTGGGGGAACACCATCGCGGCGTTGTTGGAGCCGGAGACGACGGCGAAGTGGACGCCGTCGCGGAGCGTGTCGACCGCGGTCTGGGCCGCCGCGATGGCCGCGCGCAGCTTGGTGTCGGGATAGGACATCGACCCCGACGTGTCGATGATGATGACCTCGGAGGCGTCCGCGGACGGCGCGGCGGCCGGCCCGCCGCCGCCGGGGGAGTCCGCCTCCACCGACACGATGGCGTGCACCTCACGGCCGCCCTCGGGCAGGAACTTGTTCTGGTCGATCTTGATCGTGAACTGCGGCTGGTCGCTCATCGGTCATGCTCCGGGCTCGGGGGTCGGGGGGCTCGGGGTCGGGAGGGGAGGCGGGACGGGGATCACGGCGACCGTGATGTTGTCGCGCCCGCCCGCGTCGAGGGCGTGGCGGACCAGCGCCCGGGCCGTGCCGAGCGGGTCGGCGGACGGGTCCGCGGCGGGGTCGGCGGCCGGCCCGGACAGCAGCGCCGCGAGGTCGGTGGCCCGCGGGAAGTAGTTCCACAGGCCGTCGCTGCAGACCAGCAGCGTGCCCGGACCCGACGGGCGGAACGTCGCCACGTGCGGGAGGACCTCCTCGGCGTCCGCGCCCAGCCAGGCGGTGATGACGTGCGCGTTCGGATGCGCCTCCGCCTCGGCCTCGGTCAGCGCGCCCTGCGCCACCATGATCGCCGCCCAGGAGTCGTCCTCGGTGAGCTGCCGGGAGGGACCCAGCGCGCCCATGTCGCCGGTGTCGAGGTCGGCCGTGTCGATGTCGGACAGGGCGAACTCCGCGGTGTCGGGGCCGTCGCCGTCGCCGTCGCCGTCCGTCCCGCCGGGCCCGGCCGGTGCCAGCCAGTAGGCGCGGCTGTCGCCGACCCAGCCGACGGTCAGGGACCCGTCCCGCGTCACCGCCGACACGTACGTGCACGACGGCGCCTCATGCGGCGATCCCGCCAGTGCGGCGACGGCCTCGGCCGCCTTCAGCGCGGCGGTGCGGGTGGCGTCCTCGGCGTCCGTACCGGCGTCCAGGAGTGCCGCCAGCTCGGCGGCGCCGGTCTCGGCCGCCCTGCGCGAGGCGTCCTCGGGGTGCGGCGAGGATCCCACGCCGTCCGACACCACGGCCGCGATCCCGGAGGCGTGCCGGACGAGCGCGATCGCATCCTCGTTGCGCGGGTAGCGCAGCCCCCGGTCGCTGACGCCCGCGGCGGCGACGCGCCGCCGTCCGTTCGCCGACCCGGGCGCCGTCGCGGGGGCGGGCAGCTCGATCTCGACGTGGTCGCGGCCGGCGGGCTGCCGGAGGCCGCACGTCTCGCAGTAGCCGTCGCCGTCGATCGCCGTCCCGCCGCACTCGGCGCACGGCCCGGCGGACGCCACGCGGCGCGGACGGGTCGAGGCGGAGCCCTGCCTCATGGTCAGGCCCGCGCGCGACGCCGGCGTGAGGGCGCCCGGCGCGGTCTCGGGCGCGGAGCCGTCCAGGCGGTGCCCGCACTCCTCGCAGAACCGCTCCCCGGCGTACACGATCTCGCCGCATCCAGGGCACGACAGCTCCGCCGGCTTGGCGCCCGCCTGCTCGCCGCTCACAGCAGCGTCCTCGGGCGGACGGTGTTGGCGGCGTCGATGAGCAGCCGGCACTCGTCGCGATCGCGGGTGAGCCGCGCCAGCTCCCGGTAGGTCCGCTCCAGCAGGCCGCGCAGCGGCGCCTCGGCGAGCTGGGCGCCGAGCAGCGCGCCGCCGCGCGTCCCCCCGCCCGCGCCGGGCCCGTCGACGAGCCAGTCCAGGGCCGCCTCCAGCACCTCGGCGGCGAGCCGGTCGCGGCGCTCGCCGTCCAGGCGCAGGCCGGTGAGCCGGTCGCCCGCGGCGACGAGGTCGGCCGCGGTGAGGTCGGCGGCGGGACGTCCCCGCACCGCCGTGGCGACCGCCGCGATCTGCGCCGGCACGTACCGGATGGAGGTCTCCGGGACCGAGTCGAGGGCGGCCACGGCGCCGCCGTGGTCACCCGCGGCCAGGTGCATGCGCGCGATGCCGAACGCCGCGCCGATGTAGTTCTGGTCGGTGCGCCAGACGAGCTCGTACAGCCGGACGGCCTCCGCCGGGGCGCTCTGCTCGCGGCAGTAGGCGAGCGCCAGCTTCGGCGCCGCCTCGCCGGGCAGCCGCTGGTAGAGCCGGTCGAAGCGGGCGCCGGCCTCGTCCACGCGGCCCTCGGCGAGGATCGCGACCGCGCGGGCCCACTCGATCCGCCAGTCGTCGGGACGTTCCAGGGCCAGCTCGTCCAGGAGGGCCGCCGCGTCCTGGAACGCGCCCAGCTCGACCTTCACGCGGGCGAGCGCCAGGCGGACCTCGTGCGTCCGCTCCGGGGCGGTCGCGATGGCGGCGGCGAGCTGCTCGGGGTCCAGCGCGGTCAGCCCGGCCAGGAACCCGGCGGCCGGGTCGTCCCGGTCGGCGAGCGGCACCGGCAGCGCCGCGGCGGCCGTCGCCGGGGGGACGGGCGGGAGCGCCGCCGTGCCGTCGCCCGGCCCGCCCGGGTCGCCGGCCGCTCCGGCCGCGCCCGCGGCGAACCGCTCGGGTCCGAACAGCGTGGACGGCGCGGGCCGCGGCACGCCGTCTTCGGCCGCCAGCACCTCCCGCAGCACGCCGGTGAGCTGCTCGGCCATCTCCGCCGCGTCCTGGAACCGCTGCGCCGGGTCCTTGTGCGTGGCGCGGCGCAGGAACCGGTCGAACGACTCGAACCGCTGGAGCAGCGGCACCTCCGCGCGCGGAGGCAGGCTGTCGGCGTACGCCCGGGTGTAGCCCTTGAACGGGAAGCTGAGCACGGCCAGCGCCCGGCCGACCGTGTACAGGTCCGAGGTGATGGACGGGCCCACGTCGGCGATCTCGGGGGCCTGGTAGCCGACCGTCCCGTAGATGGCGCCGTCCTGGTCCTCCAGCCGCCGCACGCCGCCGAGGTCGATGAGCCGCAGCTGCTCCTCGGACTGGATGACGTTGTCCGGCTTGAAGTCGCAGTAGACGAGGCCCTGCGCGTGCAGGTAGTCGAACGCGCGCAGCACCTCCAGCGCGTACGCGATGGCCTGCGCGACCGGCAGCGCCTCCTCGCCGGAGTCGCTGCGCCGCTGGAGCAGGATGTCCTTGAGCGACTGCCCGCCGACGTACTCCATGACGATGTAGCCGTCGCCGTCGTGCTCGACGAAGTTGTAGATCTTGACGATGTTGGGGTGCTCGACCTCGGCGAGGAAGGCGCGCTCGGCCTTGGCCGCCTCTATGGCGTCGGCGTCGCCGCTGTCCAGCAGGCCCTTCAGCACCACCCACCGGTCGCTGACGTTCCTGTCCTTGGCCAGGTAGATCCAGCCGAGCCCGCCGTGGGCGAGGCATCCCAGCACGCCGTACTGGCCGCCGACCAGGTCGCCGGGGCCGAGCTTCGGCGTGAAGGAGAACGCGGCGCGGCACTTCGGGCAGTAGCCCTCCGTCCGGCCGGGCCTGTCGCCGCGGCTGCGGCCGACGGGCTCGCCGCAGCTGCTGCAGAAGCGCTTGCCCTCGGCGACCTGGGGATCGCGCATCACCGCCGTGGACGGGTCCCGGTACGGGACGCGAGGCACCTCGACGAGCCCGGCGCCGAGCATCCCGCGGCGGCCGGACGAGCGCGAGGACCCGGTGCGCGTGCTGCCCGTCCGTCCGGTGGAGCCGGTGGAACCGCTGCCCACCGTGCCGCCGGAGGTCGCGCCCGAGGACGCCTGGGCCGAGGGCGGTGAGCCGCACACGTCGCAGTAGCCGTCCACGACGGTGCCGGAGCAGCCCCCCTGACGGCATCGGCCGTCCGGTGCCGACGCGGGCGGAGTGGTCACCGGGGGCCTCGGCGCCGGGACGTGCGCGGCCGGGACGTGCGCGGCGGGGGCGTTCGCCGAGGCGCTCACCACCGGGGGAGAGCCGCAGATGTCGCAGTAGCCGTCCACGATCGTGCCCGTGCAGCCCGGCTGGGCGCAGGCGGACGGCGCCGACGGGCCGGCGGAGGAAGGGGGAGGCGGGCTCGACGCGGCCGACATGCCGCATACGACGCAGTAGCCGCCGTCGATGGTTCCGGTACAGCCCGGCGCGGTGCACTGGCTCAACGCTCCGCTCCCTTCGTCCGCGAGGTGATGGTCTTCTGGTAATCCGACAACGTCACGGTGGCCTTCCTGAGATCGCACGGCGACGACCACAGCAGCCCGCGCGCACGTTCGTAGATCTCCGCCAGCCCGGAGTCCTCCGCGAGGCCGAGCCTGGCGGCCTTCGCCCGGTACCCCTCCAACCGGCCGCGCAGTTCCTCGCGCCTGTCCAGCAGCCCCTGGATCACGCGGGCGGTGTCGCGCGCCTCGCCGAGCGCGGCGTCCGCCGCACGCTCCAGGCCCGTCACCCGCTCGGCGAGGGCGTCCCAGGCACCGCCCTGCCGCAGCGCGGCGAGCCGGTCGGCGAGAGCGGCCGAGACGACGGGCACCTCCGGCACGGCGGGTGCGGCGATCTTGGCGATGACGGCGTCGCGGCGGGCGAGCGCCTCCGCCTCGGCCTCGCGCAGCCTTTCCAGGACGTCCGCGACACCGCGGATCCGGTCGTCGAATCCGGTGCGCAGCCGGTCCGCCTCCTCCAGCCCGCGCCGGACGGCGGTGAGCGAGGCGTGCAGGGCGTCCAGCCGCGCGGTGTCGGCGCGCCCGTCACTGGTCAGGCCCATCGGATCGGAGCGGACGGCCGCGGCGGCCGCCGCCAGCTCCGCGACCAGGCCGTCGAGCCCGGGGTCGGCCCCGCCCAGCGTCTCCCGCAGCGCCACCGCCGCCCGCCGCTCGGCCTCGACCTCGGCCAGCCTGGACAGCAGCGCCGACCAGACCGCGTCCACGGCGGCGACCGACCGCGCGGCCTCCTCGTACAGCGGAGTCATCCGTTCCACCGCGGCCTGGAGTGTCAGCCTTTCGCCGGACGGGGCGGACAGCAGCGTCCGCCGCTCCAGCGGGACCTCCTCGGCGGGCAGCTCCACCGAGGGACCCGCGAGCAGCCACGTCAGCCGCGCGAGCTGCTCCTGGCCCGGTCTGGGCTGCCGTGCCCTCAGCTCCTCCGCGGCGCCGAGCACCCGCCCGTACAGGTCGAACAGGGCCCACAGCTCCGACACGCGGGACTGCACACCGGCCTGGACGCGCCGCGTTTCACCGTCCACGGCCGCTCCCTTGAGCAGCCGGTACCCCGGGTGGTCCTCCAGCTCCAGCAGGGCGGAACCGATGCGCTCCTTCTCGTCCCGCAGATGCGCCAGGGCCCGGTCGGCCTCGTCCCGGCTCATCGGCGGGCGCTCCCTCTCATTCAAGCCGACCCCGCAACCGACCCAAGTCCGCCCCCGATTCCCCCGTGTAGAGCCCGTTTTGGGGATCAGTTTTCCCCATGCGCCACCATCGGCTCAAGGCCGGGGCCCAGGACGCTGTCGCGCTGCGTCACATGACCCTCGCGGAAGCTCCACAATGTCGGTGCTCGAACGTATGATCGAACCATGGCGAACGTTGCGACGCACCCCGACACCGCGCTCACCACCGCCGAGATCGCCGCCCTCGCGCTCTCCCTGGCGCACCTCGGCGCCGGCCCCCAGGCCACCACCGCGCGCCGCGCCCTGCGCACCCTCCTCGACGACGCCGCGCAGGACGACGTCGTCACCGCTACCCTGGCCACCCTCACCGAGCCCCTGGACGCCTCGACCTCCGACCGGGCCCGCGTCATCGCCGCGGCCATCACCGAGCACCGCGTCGTCCGGCTCTGCTACGGCGACGCGGGCGCGAACGTCACGATCCGCGAGGTCGAGCCCGTCACCTGCCTCGTGCACCGCGACCACTGGTACCTCGTCGGCTGGTGCCGGATGCGCCGGGGCGTGCGCGCCTTCCGCTTCGACCGCGTCCTGGCCGTCGAGTCCACCGGCCTCCTCGCCCGCCCCCGCCGCGCCGACCGCTACCTTCCCTTCCAGCGCAGGACCCGGCCGGCGGCCTAGAGCAGGCCGCTGACCCAGAGCAGGACCGCTCGGCGCCCTCGTCCACCAGTGCTCGCGCGGCGGCCAGGCCCAGCCCGCCGCTGGCCGCCGCGACCGGGGAGCGCCGCCCCCTCGGTCCCAGATCCACCAGCCGAAGGCCGGCCCGCGCGCTCCGTGACGGCCCGGGCGGGGCGCTCAGGCGCCCCCGAACATCACCGTGTGCCGGACGGCGTCGCAGACGACCGACGTGACGTCGCGGGTGCGGGCGTGGACGAGGCGCTGGAGCCGGGCGCCGTTCCCCCGGTCGAGCAGGGCGCCCAGCAGGTGCCGGACGGCGCCGAGGTCCCCGGACCGTTCGAGCGCCGGCGACAGGTGGGTGAGCAGCGCGGCCACCACGGCGCGGGCCGGGGCGGTGCGGCGGGTCAGCGGGTGGACGAGGTCGCCGCGCAGCCCCGAGCGGCTGGCCCGCCACGTCGCTAGGCGCAGCAGGTCGGTGCGGACGGGGTCGGGCGGCTCGTCCCGTCGCCAGGCGTCGGCGGCGGTGCCCACCAGCGCCCGGATCAGCGCGGCCATCAGCACGGTGTCGTCGGCGTCCAGGCAGACGTCCGCCACCCGGATCTCGACGGTCGGGTACCGCCGCGACAGCCGCGCGTCGAAGTAGACCATGCCCTCGTCGACCAGCGCGCCGCTGTCGAGCATCGCCTCGATCGTCGTCCGGTAGGCCCCGGCGGAGCCGAACAGCTCGGTCGGGCCGCTGGAGGGCCAGCGCCCCCAGAGCTGCTGGCGCCAGCTGTCGTAACCGGTGTCGGCCCCCTGGCAGAACGGCGAGTTGGCGCTCAGTGCCAACAGTGATGGGAGCCACGGCCGGATCCGGTCCAGCACGGCGACCCCCTCCTCGGGCGACTCCACGCCGACGTGGACGTGGCAGCCGCAGGTGAGCTGCTCGTCGGCGGTGGGCCCGTAGGTGTCCGACATGCGGCGGTAGCGGTGGGTCGGGGTGAGCGAGGGCCGCACCACGACCGGCGAGGTGCCGAGGGCCGCCACCGCCGCGCCCGCCCCGGCCGCCGCCCGCGCCGCCGCCAGCCGCGCCGACCTGATGTGCGCGGACAGCTCGTCCAGGGTGCTGCAGACCGGTGTGACGATCTCCAGCTGCTCGCGCTGGAGCTCGGTGTCGGGTGGTTCGGTCCGCCGCCCGCCCGCGAGCGCGAGGTCCTCGTGCCGCCGCGCCCACCGGATGACCGAGCCCGACACGGCCTGGGGCGCGCCGCTGTCGGGGTCGACGAGCAGCAGTTCCTCCTCGACCCCGAACGTGCGCACGGACCCACGAAGTCTCACATTCCTGTTTGTGCCCCCTAAGCCGCCTATGTACGGCTATGCACTCCCTCTGGCCGCGGCCGGAATCCGCCGCTTGACCAGGAGCCCCGGCGGAACGAGGCTGGAAGGTCACGCCCGTCCGGAGGGCGGCCGGAGGCGGCGCGGGGACGCGTCGTCAGGACGCGAGCCAGCCGCCGACCAGCGTGCCCGTCTCGTCCGGGGCGTCGACGAACAGCATGTGCCCCGACTCGATCTCCGACACGGCCAGGCGGGGGCCGAGCGCCGTGCGGCACTCCACCACGAACCCGGGCCGCACCAGGTCGGCGCGCGTCGCGATCACCAGGTGCGTGGGGACGTCCGCGGGCGGCGGCAGGTGCGGGCGGGCCATCTCCGAGTACGCGGTCACGACGGCGGCGGTCTCGTACCGCCAGCGCATTCGGCCGTCCCGGCACCGGGCCAGATGCTCGGTCACCTCGTCGTCGAGCACGCCCTCGGACGCCCCGGGCCACCGCGCCGCCAGCGACGCCCGCGCCGAGGCCACGTCGGCGAAGGACTCCATGGACATGTAGCCGCGGGCCCTCTCGGCCGCCGCCGCGGGGTCAAGGCCGATCGCCGGGTCCAGCAGGACGAGCCTGCCCACCCGCCGCGGCGCCGTCCGCGCCAGGTGCAGGGCGATCATCCCGCCGTAGGAGTGCCCGAGGAGGTCGGCCCGCCCGACGCCCTCGGCGTCCATGAGCGCGAGGACGTCCGCCACGTGCCGCTCCACCGTCCACGGCGGCTCGTGCGGTGACCGGCCGTGCCCGCGCAGGTCGGGCGCCAGGACGGACCGGTCCGCCAGATGGTCCTCGGCGACCCTCCGGAACCGGCCCCCATGCCCGGTGACCCCGTGCAGGGCGATCAGCGGCGGCCCCGAAGGGTCTCCGTACCGGTGGACGTGCAGCGCCGCGTCGGTCATGGTCGAAAGCGTAGGCGCCCCGGCGTCCCTGGGAGAGGGCCTTCACCGGTCAGAACTGGGCGGATCTCGATGGGGGCGGCGTCGAAGCCCCTGCCGAGGCCGGTCTCAGGGGCGTTCCCAGCGGACGGAGCTGAGGGCCAGAAGCGCGACGTGGAGGGAGACGCAGGACTCGACGTCGTCCAGATCGGCGTCCAGGACGCGCTCTATGCGGCGGAGGCGCTCGTAGAACGCCGGGCGGGACAGGTGGGCGAGCTGCGCGGCGACGGCCTTGTTGCGGCCGGACTCCAGGTAGAGCTCCAGGATGCGGGTGAGGTCGCTGCCGCGCTGCGCGTCGTAGGACAGCAGGGGGCCGAGCTCGCGCTCGACGAAGGTCTGGACGCGGGCGTCGTCGCGCAGCAGGTGCAGGAGGCCGCGCAGGCGCAGGTCGGGGAGGCGGTAGAACAGGCGGCCGCCGGAGCCCCGGGAGGCGACGTCGGCGACCTGCTCGGCCTCCAGGAAGGAGCGGCGGACGTCGCGGATCGAGTCCACGACGGAGCCGGTCGCCATGACGGTGTCGCCGCCCGGGCGCTTGCGGATGCGGGTGGCGACCTCCTTCAGGACCGTCTCGACGTCCGCGCGGGCGGGCAGGGAGGCCAGGACGCCGACGCGGGCGTGCGGGCCGCCCTCGTCCAGGACGCCGACGAGCGCGGCGAGGCGGGCGTCCTTGCAGGCGGCGGCGGCCGTCTCGGCGAGCTGGGCCAGCTCCGCGACGGGCGGGGCGGACGTGCCGGGGCCGCGGTGCCGCAGCACGACGCCGAGGAGGCGGCGGCCCGAGAGCGGCACGCCGAGCGCGCGGGCGCGGGCGGCGGCCTCCTGCGGGTCGGAGTAGGCGTGCGCGAGGATGCCGGTGATGATCGTCCCGTGCGCCTGGCGCTCGACGCTCTCGGCGTGCCGGTCCAGGAGCCGGCCGAGGGCGAGGGTGGTGGCGGCCCGCTCGATCAGCACGGTCTCGCGGGCCGACGGCGGGGACCCGAGCACGATGATCAGCCGGCCCCAGTCCTCGCCGCGGGCGCCGACCGTGGTCACCAGCCAGCCGGACGTCTCGTCGAAGCCGGTGCGCTGCCCGGGATGGACGGCGCGCGAGCGGGTCTCCCAGGCCGACAGCAGCTCCGACGGGTCGCCGCCGTCGGCGTCGGCGGCCAGCACCTGGTGGGACAGGTTCTCCAGCACCACGGGATGCCCGGCGAGCCCGGCCACCTGCCGGACCACCTCGTCGGTGGACGCGCCCTCGACCGACAGCTGGGTGAAGATCTCGTGGAGCTGCTCGGACGCGCGGAGCTCGGCGAACTGGTCCTGGAGGATGCGCGCGTGCACGGACTCGGTGATGTCCACGAACGCGGGCTCGTGGGCCAGCACGATCACCGGCAGGCCGTGGTCCTCGGCCGCGGAGATCAGCGCCGGCGGCAGGACGCTGGCGTAGCGGCGGCCCAGCTCGATCATCAGCCCGCTCACGCCGACCTCCGCCAGCTCGCCGATGTAGGCGCGCAGGCGGTCGGGCTCGTCCGGGAGCGCGATGCCGGTGGTCAGCACCAGCTCGCCGCCGTGCAGCAGGTGGGCGATGTCGGTGACCTCGGCGACGTGCACCCAGCGGACCCGGTTCCCGGTGCGGTCCGCGCCCGCGACGACGCGCGGCTTGCCGCGGCGGACCGCGTCCAGCTGGAGCACGTCGTCGAGAGTAGGCAGCATCAGCCGCGATGATATCCGGGGGCCTCCTCACCGGCAGACCGTCAAACCTTCGGTCCCGGTCCTGACACTCTGCCGGTGGCCCTGGAGGGGCCCGGCAGATGAGACTTGGGGCATGTCGGAACACGCGAACCTGCTCCGGCGCCACAAGGCGGTCATGCCGTCCTGGTTGGCGCTCAACTACGAGGACCCCATCGAGATCGTCGGCGGCAAGGGCAACCGCGTGACCGACGCCGAAGGGCGCGGGTACCTGGACTTCTTCACCGGGATCCTCACGAACATGATCGGGTACGACGTGCCCGAGGTGCGGGACGCGGTGGAGCGGCAGATCGCCACCGGCGTCGTGCACACCTCGACCGCCTACCTGCTGCGCGGGCAGGTCGAGCTGGCCGAGAAGATCGCCCGCCTGTCCGGCATCCCGGACGCGAAGGTGTTCTTCACCAACTCCGGGACCGAGGCGAACGAGACGGCGCTGCTGCTGGCCGCCTACGCGCGGCGCAGCGACCAGGTGCTGGCGATGCGGCAGAGCTACCACGGCCGCTCCTTCGGCGCGATCGGCGTCACCGGCAACCGGGCCTGGACGAACATCCCGTACTCGCCGCTGAACGCCCACTTCCTGCACGGCGCCGACCGCCACCTCCCGCAGTTCGCCGGGATGTCGGACGAGACGTACATCGACGTCTGCGTCCAGGACCTGCGGCACGTGCTCGCGACCGCGACGGGCGGGGACGTGGCCGCGCTGATCGCCGAGCCGATGCAGGGCGTCGGCGGCTTCACGATGGCCCCCGACGGGCTGTTCGCCGCCTACAAGGAGGTTCTGGACGAGTTCGGCGCCCTGTTCATCTCCGATGAGGTCCAGACCGGCTGGGGACGGACGGGACAGGGCTTCTGGGGCATCCAGAACCACGGCGTCACGCCGGACATGATGACCTTCGCCAAGGGCCTCGGCAACGGGTTCGCGGTCGGCGGCGTCGTCGCCCGCGGCGAGCTGATGGACGCTCTGCACGCGGTGGGCCTGTCCACGTTCGGCGGCAACCCGATCTCGATGGCCGCCGCGAACGCCACCCTCGACTACGTCCTCGACCACGACCTCCAGGCCAACGCGGCCCGGCAGGGCGCGACGATCATCGGCGGCCTGGAACGTGCCGCCGCCGGGCTCCCCGTGGTCCGGCAGGTGCGCGGCAAGGGGCTGATGTTCGCGATCGAGATGGCCGACCCGGCCACCGGCGAGCCGGCCCCCCCGCTCGCCGCCGCGCTGATGGAGGCGGCCCGCGAGCGCGGGCTGCTGGTCGGCAAGGGCGGCCTGTACGGCAACGTCGTGCGGATGGCGCCGCCGCTGACCCTGACCGACGCCGAGGCCGCCGAGGGCCTCGGCATCCTGACCGCATCCCTCGAAGCCGTGAATGAGGCCGCGACATCGTGACCGACCCGACTCCCAGCAAGCACGTCACCCACTGGATCGGAGGCAAGCCGTTCGACGGCGGCTCCGACCGCCGGGGCGACATCTACGAGCCCGCCACCGGCCGCGTCGCCGGGACGGTCGACTTCGCCTCAGAGGCCGAGGTCGACGCCGCCGTCGCGGCGGCCAAGGCGGCGTTCCCGGCCTGGCGCGACGCGTCCCTGAGCAAGCGGGCGCGGGTGCTGTTCCGGTTCCGCGAGCTGCTGACCGCGCACCGCGACGAGATCGCCCGGCTCATCTCCTCCGAGCACGGCAAGGTCGTCTCGGACGCGGCGGGCGAGGTGGCCCGCGGCCTGGAGGTCGTGGAGTTCGCCTGCGGCATCCCGCACCTGCTCAAGGGCGGCTTCTCCGAGAACGTCTCCACCCGCGTGGACGCGTACTCGATCCTGCAGCCGCTCGGCGTCGTCGCCGGGATCACGCCGTTCAACTTCCCGGCGATGGTGCCGATGTGGATGTTCCCCGTCGCGATCGCGTGCGGGAACACGTTCGTGCTCAAGCCGTCCGAGAAGGACCCGTCGGCGTCGGTGCGGATCGCCGAGCTATGGGCCGAGGCGGGCCTGCCGGACGGGGTGTTCAACGTCGTCCACGGCGACAAGGCCGCCGTGGACGGGCTGCTCCACCACCCGGACGTGAAGGCCGTCAGCTTCGTCGGCTCCACCCCGATCGCCCGCTACATCTACGAGACGGCGGCGCGCAACGGCAAGCGGGTCCAGGCGCTCGGCGGCGCGAAGAACCACATGGTGGTGCTGCCGGACGCCGACCTCGACCTCGCCGCCGACGCGGCCGTGTCGGCGGGCTTCGGATCGGCGGGGGAGCGCTGCATGGCGATCTCCGTCGTCGTCGCCGTGGAGCCGGTCGCGGACGAGCTGCTGGCCAAGGTCCGCGAGCGCGTCGCCAAGCTGCGGATCGGCCCCGGCGACGACCCGGCGTCCGACATGGGCCCGCTCGTCACCGGGCAGCACCGCGACAAGGTCGCCTCCTATCTCGACAGCGGCGTCGCCCAGGGCGCCACCCTCGCGATCGACGGCCGCGGGACGCCCGTGACCGGCGGCGGAGGGGACGGGTTCTGGCTCGGCCCGTCCGTCCTCGACCACGTCACCCCCGACATGGACGCCTACAAGGACGAGATCTTCGGCCCGGTGCTGTCGGTCGTGCGGACCGGCTCCTACGAGGAGGCCATGGAGCTGATCTCCGCCAATCCCTACGGCAACGGCACCGCGATCTTCACCAACGACGGCGGCGCGGCACGCCGCTTCCAGAACGAGGTGGAGGTCGGGATGGTCGGGATCAACGTCCCGATCCCGGTGCCGATGGCGTACTACTCCTTCGGCGGCTGGAAGGACTCCCTGTTCGGCGACAGCCACGCGCACGGCATGGAGGGCGTCCACTTCTACACGCGGACGAAGGCCGTCACGGCACGGTGGCTGGATCCGAGTCACGGCGGCGTGAACCTCGGCTTCCCCACCAACGGCTGACGCTCTTCTCCTCGTCCTCCTCCTCCGCGTCCGGGACGCCGCGCCCAGGCCCGTCGCCGCGGGCGCGGAGGGCGGACAGGGCGAGGCCGGCCGCCAGGCACGCGAACGGCATTGGCGGCACCACGTAGCGGTAGTCGAAGTCGGCGCTGGCGATGGGGAACACCAGCAGGGTCACGGCCGTCCCCCAGGCCAGCAGCACCTCCCGGCGCCGCCGCCGCGCGAGCAGCACCCCGGCGCCGCCGGCCGCGAACGCGGCGGCGAGCGCCGGGCCCGGGAGGCCGTACCGCCCCTGGTAGCCGATCATGCGGTCGGCGTAGGGCTGGACGACCCGGCTCGGCTCGTCGGTGCGGCCGTAGCGCATCGCGTCCGCCAGGGCCGTGCCGCCGCCCGTCCAGCTCCGCCCGCCGGGGAAGAGCTGCGGCCTGTCCGGGAAGTGGTACAGGCCCTCGGTCGCGGCGGTCGGATGCGGATGGCGCCCCGTCCCGAAGGCCATGCCGATGCCCTCGCCGACGGCCCGCAGGTAGTCGCCCGGCTGGGCGAGGATCGCGTGGACCGAGAAGCTCCGCAGCGTGGCGTTGGCCTCCGGGGAGACGACGCTGGAGAACCGCTGCCGGGGCGGGATGTCGGCGCGCCAGATGAGGTGCCCCGGCGGGTCCTTCTCCGCCCTGGACGCCGCGTCCAGGCACAGCCCCTGCTCGTCCGCCGGAGGGCGTATCTTCGCGCAGTCGGCGAAACCGGCCGTCCGGCCCCACAGGTAGATCCCGTCGGACGTGGTGAGGGCGTAGGTGCCGCGCTCGGCGTGGAACCACAGCGCGTAGGCGACAAGCGGCACGGCCGCGAGCGCGCCGAACGCCGACACCGGGAGCAGCGCGGGCCGGGAGCGGGGGAGCAGCCGGGGCAGCAGCCTCGGCGGCCCGCCCGGCCGGTACAGGAGCAGCAGAAGAAGGATCACCGGGATCAGCGGGGCGCCCGCCGACCGGACGAGGACGGCGTAGCCGAGCAGCAGGCCGGCGGGGAGCGCCGCCCACCAGGCGGGGCCCGGACACCCGCCGCCGGTGTGCCACAGCAGCAGGGTCAACGCGGCCGCGATGAGGAAGGTGAACAGCGCCTCCGACATCAGCAGGTGCTCGAGCTCGATCTGGTACGCGTCGAACAGGACCGGGAGCGTGACGATGGCCGCCGCCCACGCGGGCAGCCGGGCGCGGCAGAGCACCGCGTACGCCATCGCCGCGATCGCCAGCCCCATGACGTGCTGCACGACCACGACGGCCGTCAGGCTGTGCAGGGGCTCCATCAGGCGGAGCATGAGGGAGTAGCCGAGCGTCTTGCTGGCAGGTGGCGTGGGATGCAGGGCGTAACCCAGGTAGAAGTAGGAGTCGCCGGTGAACCACAGGCCGTGCGGGTAGGCGCGCACCGCCGTCCAGCGCAGGTGGGCCCCGCCCGCCAGGGCGACGAGGAACGGTCCATGACGCAGAACGGGGCGAAAACCCCAGATCGCAGCAAAGGCCGCGAAAAGCCGTGAGGGCACGCGTGCTCCGCCTCGCTGGTCCTCGGTCGTCCTGATCGGCAGGACGGTCACGGTAGGCGCCTGCCGTGGCCCGCCGGTGAACGGGGGGTTGCCGGGCGTGAGCCGCGGTGGGCCCAGGGTGAGAACGGGCTGGTCCCACCGGGTACGACAATTTCCACCGAACGGAGCTTTCCGTCGTCAATTTTCGTCCATTCGCCCTGCATAAATAATAGCAACGTCTATTGACTGACCCTGTGACGGGCGACACACTCTTACTAAGGCAATTCATTTCCGCGAATTAATAAAGGTCAGGGTTCGCAGTCAGGATCGTGACCCGGGTCGGCACAGGGAGCCGCGCTATGTCCGCCGACGACCACGCAGCAGAGGTCGACGCGCTCGGAAGGCGATTTCCGGGCTGGACCATATGGTTCGGCCCGTACACCCGGCACTGGTGGGCGCTGCCGCCCCGCGGCACGGGCTCCCGCGAGTTCCTGGAGGCCGACACCCCGCAGCTGCTCATCGCACGGATCGAGGTGGTGGAGTACGCCGCACCAGGACCCCCCATGATCGACGACGGCCCATGGCCGTCCCGCGACCCCCGGCTGGACGCGCGCCGTCCCTCGAACCTCCTCCGTCTCGAGGGCATCACACCGACGCCGTTCCGCCGGGTTCCGGCGGTCGCGTGGCCAGGCAGCACTGCAAGGTGATCCGCTGTTCCCCAACCTCGCCACGTCCGCCGGTGCCGCCGCGGCCCCGGGAAAGGCAGTAGCCCGCGCCACATCCCTCTCCAGAAACCTCCGTGTGTGGCGCGGACGCCAGCACCCACTGCCCCCGGGGCCGTGGCGTATCCCCCTTAAGAAGCAGTCCGGAATCCCTACGGCGAAAATTGCATCGAATGGCTCGCCGCAGTCGTGATCTTTGTAATGCCGCGCCATTCATCCGCCGACCGGTGGAAAACTTCCGGCCCACTGGCGATGGGCTCGTCCGCCGCCCTCCGTCCTGACGGGAATGGCGGTTCCGGCCGACGCGTTCCGGCGTCCGCGCGGGTTACGGCCCGTCCCGCCCCACCGAAGGCGCTACGCTGCGCCGACGGGGAAAGCACGGCGGACGGAGCGACATGCGGCTGACGGCCACGGCCAAGGCGATCACGGCGCTGGCGGTGGCCACGGTCCTCGGCGTGGCGGGCCTGCTGTCCTGCAGCTCCGACGATGAGCCGGTCGGGACCGTCAAGGTGGTCAGCACCTTGGGCCCGGGCGAGGGCTCGCTGAACCTCGTCACCCTGCCCGGCGCGGTCGAGAGCGGCAGCAGCGATCCCCGCGTCGACTGGGTCACCCCCTTCCAGAAGCGCACCGGTTGCAAGGTCGCCTGGAGGGTGGTGAAGACCCCGCGGGAGATGACCGACCTCATGCACGACAAGGACCGCCGCTACGACGGCGTCGCCGCCCCGCCCGAGGTCGCCGGCCAGCTGATCGCCGACCGTGAGGTCACCCCCGTCAACACCAACCTCGTGGACGGCTACAAGAAGCTGGAGCCGAGGCTGCGGGCCCTCCTCAAGCGCAGCGGCAAGTATTACGGCGTCCCCTACGTCTGGGGCTCCAACCTCCTCATGTACGACACGCGCGTCGTCCAGCCGCCGTCGAGCTGGGCCGCGCTGTTCGACCCCGCCCAGGCCCGCCGCTACTCCGGCCGCCTGGTCGTCCGGGACAGCCCGCTGTCCATCGCGGAGGCCGCCCTCTACCTCAAGGGCAGGAACCGCAAGCTCAAGATCACCGACCCGTACTCCCTCAACGCCCGCCAGCTGGCCGCCGCGGGCCGCGCCCTCGCCGGGCAGCGCCCGCACGTCAAGAAGTACTGGGAGCTGCCCGCCGACGCCGTCAGCGCGTTCGCCGGTGGCGAGGCCGTCCTCGGCGAGGCGTGGCCCTACCAGGTGGACGTGCTCACCCGCGCGTCCAAACCCGTCCAGGGCGTCGTCCCGTCCGAGGGCGTCACCGGCTGGATGGACGCCTGGATGATCGGCGCACGCGTCCAGCACCCCAACTGCATGTACCAGTGGCTGCAGTGGACGGCCTCTCCCGACGTCCAGCAGCAGGTGGCCGAGTGGACCGGTGTGGCCCCCGCCAACCCCCAGGCGTGCGCGGGCGACCGCCTCAAGCCCGGTTTCTGCAACGCCTACCACGTGGGCGACCGCGCCTACCTGGAGAAGGTCATCTTCGCCCACACCCCCACCAAGGAGTGCGCCCCGAACGGCCGCCCCACAGGCAAGCACGACTGCACCGACTACGCCGACTGGACAAGAGTCTGGATCCAGTCAACCAAGCAGTAGAACGGCACGACCACGCACAACAGTTGATCGCACCAGCCACAGGGTGTAGTAACCCCAGCCAGAAGCAAACCGCCACGTTGCGATCGCGTGCGAAGCCAAGTTCGAGCGTGCGAGAACTTGATCGCGCAGCGAGCCCTCTAGGGCGAGTCGGAGTGATGCAGCGATCGCGGTGTTGTCCGTTGAAGGGAGGGCCCCCAGGGCCCGACCGCCGAGGACGACACAGTAAGCAGAGCGATCGCGTGCGAAGCCAGGTTCGAGCGTGCGAGAACTTGATCGCGCAGCGAGCCCTCTAGGGCGAGTCGGAGTGATGCAGCGATCGCCGTGTTGTCCGTTGAAGGGAGGGCCTTCAAGGCCCGACCGCCGAGGACAACACAGATAAGAAGAGCGAGCCTTCTAAGGCGAGT
Organism: Actinomadura graeca; assembly: GCF_019175365.1. Classification (NCBI taxonomy): domain Bacteria; kingdom Bacillati; phylum Actinomycetota; class Actinomycetes; order Streptosporangiales; family Thermomonosporaceae; genus Actinomadura; species Actinomadura graeca. The sequence goes on from NZ_CP059572.1 coordinate 7,165,832, forward strand.
CGGAGTGATGCAGCGATCGCCGTGTTGTCCGTTGAAGGGAGGGCCTCCAGGGCCCGACCGCCGAGGACGACACAGGAACACAGTCTTCGCAGGCGAATACTGCGGAGGTGTCCGGGAGGCGGCCTACGCGGATGCGTGGCCGGGGCCACTTCTTGCGGCAGACGACGCAGGCGTCGCCGAGGCGCTGAGCGTGGGTCAGCGGGGCGGGGTCGATCGTCGGCTCGTCCGTCTGGGCCATGTGTCCATCCCCTTGGCGGGAGTCGACTTCACGTAGGTTCCCTTTATAGGCGGGGGAGGTTGTTGTCCCTGGTACGGCAGGTGCAAGGGGCGGCAAAGGCTCTCGCGAGGGCGTGCCACTGAAGATCGTCTAGGGCTATGCCCCCCGTGAGGGGCCCCTTTGCCGTTCTTTGGGCGCTCACTGCGTACAAAGGAGACATGTCGGTCCGGGGTGCATCGCCGCGCGCCCGGTCGTCCAAGCCGCGTTCCGCGCGGGCGCGGGTGACGCGCGAGGCGATGGGCGTGATCGGCACTCTGCTGGCGGCCGCCGTGACGGTGACGGCGGTCGTGCTCCGCGTGCTCGTCGGGCCGGGCCACGACGTCGCTCTGGCGGGGAGCATGGCCGGGTTGTGCGCCGTGGCGCTCGGGCTGTACGGGTGGGGCGTCTGGTGGGCCACCGGGCGGCTGCTGCGGCCGGTGGCGCGGCTGGAGTCGGAGATGCTCAAGATCAGCATGTCCGATATGGCGCGGCGGGTGGAGGTGCCGTCCAGTGGGGACGAGATCGCGCGGCTGGCGGCCCGCGTCAACGCCGTCCTGGCGCGGCTGGAGGGTTCGGCGCTCCAGCGGCGGGCGTTCATCGCCGATGCCTCGCACGAGCTGCGCACCCCCCTCACCGGGCTCCGCACCCGGATCGAGCTGGCCCTCGCCGACCCCGAGGACAGCGAGCTGCCGGACACCCTGCGGCAGGCCGTGCGCGACATCGAGCGGCTGCACCGGATCGTGGAGGACCTGCTCTCGCTCGCCCGCCTCGACTCGGGGGAGGTGCCCGACCTGGAGGAGGTCGACCTCGCGGCGCTGGTGGAGGAGGAGCTCGCCCGGCGCACGCCGCCGGTGGCGCTGGCCGCCAAGGTGGAGGGCGGCGTGCGGGTGGAGGCCGACCGGTCGCAGCTCTGCACGGTGCTGGTCAACCTGTTCGGCAACGCCGAGCGGCACGCCGCCGCGATGATCGAGGTGGAGGTGCGCGCCCAGGGGTCGGACGCGGTCGTCGAGGTCCGCGACGACGGGCGCGGCATCCCGCCCGCCGACCGCGACCGCGTCTTCGAGCGTTTCGCGCGGCTGGACTCCGCGCGCGACCGGGGCGCCGGGGGCAGCGGCCTCGGCCTGGCCATCGCCCGGCAGATCGCGATGGCGCACGGGGGGCGCCTGTACGTCGCCGACGGCATGTACGGTGCCCGTTTCGTCCTCCGGCTGCCGCTGCTGCGGTGAGGGCGGGCGGCCCCGGTGTCCCGGGCGGACTCCCGGGACGGGCGCGCCGATACCCGACAATGGACGGGTGATGTCTCCCTCAGACGCCGTCCGCGAGATCGTCGTGCTCGGCTCCACCGGCTCCATCGGCACCCAGGCGCTCGACGTGGTCCGCCGCAACCCCGGCCGGTTCCGGGTCACCGGGCTCGCGGCCGGCGGCGGCCGGGTCGGCCTGCTGGCCGAGCAGGCACTGGAGTTCCGGCCCGAGATCGTCGCGGTGGCGAAGGCGTCCGCGGCGCAGGAACTGCAGCTCGCCTTCTACGCCGAGGCCAAGCGCCGCGGCTACGCGGCCGGCGAGTACGCCATCCCCAAGATCGTCGCCGGTCCGGACGCGGTGGCCGACGTGGCCGCGTGGCAGTGCGACGTCGTGCTGAACGGGGTGACGGGCGCGCTCGGCCTGGCCTCCACCCTGGCGGCGCTGGACGCCGGGCGGACGCTGGCGCTGGCCAACAAGGAGTCGCTCATCATGGGCGGCCCGCTGGTCAGGGGACGGGCGCGTCCGGGGCAGATCGTCCCGGTCGACTCCGAGCACTCGGCGATCGCGCAGTGCCTGCGCGGCGGGCGGGCGGACGAGGTGCGGCGCCTGGTGCTGACGGCGAGCGGCGGCCCGTTCCGCGGCCGGAGCCGCGCGGAGCTGGCGGACGTCACCGTCGAGCAGGCCCTGGCCCACCCGACCTGGGACATGGGGCCCGTTATCACGATCAACTCCGCGACCCTGGTCAACAAGGGCCTGGAGGTCATCGAGGCGCACCTGCTGTTCGACGTCCCGATGGACCGGATCGGGGTCATGGTCCACCCGCAGTCGGTGATCCACTCGATGGTCGAGTTCACCGACGGGTCCACGCTGGCCCAGGCGAGCCCGCCCGACATGCGGCTGCCGATCGCGCTCGGCCTCGACTGGCCCGGCCGCGTCCCCGACGCCGCGCCCGCGGTCGACTGGACGGCGTCCCACACCTGGGAGCTGTTCCCCCTCGACGACGAGGCGTTCCCGGCGGTGGCGCTCGCGCGCCGCGCCGGTGGGCTGGGCGGCACCGTGCCCGCCGTCTACAACGCGGCGAACGAGGAGTGCGTCGAGGCGTTCCGCGCGGGACGGCTGCCCTTCCTGGGGATCGTCGACACCGTCACCAGGGTCGTGGACGAGCACTGTGCGGGCGACCGTATAGAAGGGAACGGTTCGGGCATGTCAGCGGAGCTGACTCTGGACGACGTCCTCACCGCCGACGGGTGGGCACGTGCCAGGGCCAGGGAACTGACCGGACTGGACTGACCCCGGGAGCGCCCCGGGGATCCCTGGGGGCTCGGATGGCCTTTCTCCTCGGCGCCGTCGCCTTCGTCGTCGCGCTGCTGGTGTCGGTGATGCTGCACGAGGGCGGGCACCTCCTCACGGCCAAGCGGTTCGGGATGAAGGCCACCCAGTATTTCGTCGGGTTCGGCCCCACGCTGTGGTCGTGGCGCCGGGGGGAGACCGAGTACGGCGTCAAGGCGATCCCGCTGGGCGGCTTCGTGAAGATCGTCGGCTATACGCCGCTGGAGGAGATCGACCCCGCCGACCGGGACCGCGCGTTCTACCGGCAGCCGGCCGGGCGGCGCGCCGTCGTGATCGGCGCCGGGGTCGTCGTGAACCTCGCCTTCGCGTTCGTGCTGCTGATGGCGATGGCGATGACGGTCGGCGTCCGCGATCCCGGCTCGGTCACGACGACGGTGGACGAGGTCACGGCCTGCGTGCCCGAGCACGTCCAGGACGACTGCGCCGGCGGCGGGACGCGTTCCCCGGCGGCCGCGGCCGGGCTGCGCGCGGGTGACCGGGTGGTCTCCTTCGGCGGCGTCCGCGTCGCCGACTGGGCGGAGCTGCGCGCGGCCATCGCGGACGCGGCGCCGGGGCGGACGGTGCCGGTGGTGGTGCTGCGGCCGGGGACGTCCCGGCCGCTGACGCTGCCGGTGCGCCTGGCGAAGGTGGACGGGCGGCCGTTCCTCGGCATGTCCGCGCGGACGGTCGGCGAGGGGTACACCCGGGAGGGCCCCGTGGACGCCGCGGCGTTCGCCGGACGCGCCATCGGCACCACCGTCGCCGGTATCGGGAAGGTCCTGGTCGACCTCCCGTCCGCGATCCCCAAGCTGTTCACGCCGGAGCGCGAGAGCACGCCCGGCGGGCAGGTCGGCAGCGTCGTCGGAGCGACGGAGGTGTCCGGGCAGATCTTCTCCTCGGAGAGCACCACGCGCGACAAGCTCACCTTGTATCTGTCGCTGGTCATCTCGGTGAACATCTTCCTAGGGGCGCTCAACGTCCTGCCGTTGCTGCCCTTGGACGGCGGTCACCTGGCCGTGGTCGCCTATGAGCGCGCCCGCGCGCGTGTGGCCCGTTTCCGGGGCCGCCCGGATCCGGGAACGGTCGATATGACGAAGCTCATGCCGCTCACCTACCTGGCCGTGCTGCTGCTGGTGGGGCTGGGGGTGCTGCTGATCCTCGCGGACCTGGTCAATCCGCTCCGGCCGCCGCAATGATTCCAATATGTTTACGCATAGTATTTGTATGGTCACACTAGTGCGTACTGGTCACCGTCACCGCATCCGTCCCGGACGCCTAGGCTGGTAGGGGCCGGCGCCTCCGGGGTGAGCTGAGGCGATGCAGAGGAGTGGGATGAGCGTTTCACTGGGTATTCCGACGGTCCGTGGCGAGGGTGACGGGGAAGGGGAGCCGGGTCCGGTCGCCCCCCGCCGCCGGTCCCGGAAGATCATGGTGGGGAGCGTGCCGGTGGGCGGCGACGCCCCCGTGTCGGTGCAGTCGATGACCACGACCCTCACCGCGGACGTGAACGCCACGCTGCAGCAGATCGCGGAGCTGACCGCGTCCGGCTGCCAGATCGTGCGGGTCGCGGTGCCGTCGCAGGACGACGCGGACGCGCTGCCCGCCATCGCGCGCAAGTCGCCGATCCCGGTCATCGCCGACATCCATTTCCAGCCGAAGTACGTGTTCGCTGCCATCGACGCCGGGTGCGCGGCCGTCCGCGTCAACCCCGGCAACATCAAGAAGTTCGACGACAAGGTCGGCGAGATCGCGCGCGCCGCGGCGGACGCGGGCACCCCGATCCGGATCGGCGTGAACGCCGGGTCGCTGGACAAGCGGCTGCTGGAGAAGCACGGCAAGGCCACGCCCGAGGCGCTGGTGGAGTCGGCGCTGTGGGAGTGCTCGCTGTTCGAGGAGCACGGCTTCCGCGACATCAAGATCTCCGTCAAGCACAACGACCCGGTCGTGATGATCGCGGCGTACCGGCGGCTCGCCGCCGCGTGCGACTACCCGCTGCACCTGGGCGTCACCGAGGCCGGGCCCGCCTTCCAGGGCACCGTCAAGTCGGCCGTGGCGTTCGGTGCGCTGCTGGCCGAGGGCATCGGCGACACGATCCGGGTGTCGCTGTCGGCGCCGCCGGTCGAGGAGGTCAAGGTCGGCACGGCGATCCTGGAGTCGCTGGGGCTGCGCAAGCGCGGCCTGGAGATCGTGTCGTGCCCGTCCTGCGGGCGGGCGCAGGTGGACGTGTACACGCTCGCCGAGCAGGTCACCGCCGGGCTCAAGGACTTCCCCGTCCCGCTGCGCGTCGCCGTGATGGGGTGCGTGGTGAACGGGCCGGGCGAGGCGCGCGAGGCCGACCTCGGCGTCGCCTCCGGCAACGGCAAGGGGCAGATCTTCGTCAAGGGCGAGGTCGTCAAGACCGTCCCCGAGTCGCAGATCGTCGAGACCCTGATCGAGGAGGCGATGCGCATCGCCGAGGAGATGGGCTTCGAGATCGGCGAGGACGGATCGCTCTCCGGCCCCGGCGCGGAAGTCGTCGTCGGCTGATCCGCACGGCGGGCTGACGCGCGCTGTGGACTGACGCGCACGGCGGCGCCGTGATCTGACGGCCGCGACACGAGGACCCCGGGTGTGACCCCGGGGTCCATTTTTCTGTCCATTTCCGCCGTGCTTTGTGTTCACTGTGGGGATGTGTCCGGAACCGGAACGTCCAGGACGATCACGAGGTTCCGTTGATCTTGTCACGATTCGGCATCCACTCGTGGGGGGCTCTGTCGGGACGCTCGACTGGGGCGCCACAATCTTCACCGATTTGCCCGTATGTCTGACTCAACTTGAGTTGGCACGTTAGGGGGATATGTGAAGAGGATCGTTGTCGTGGCCGCAGCGGCCGGGCTCGGTCTCGCCGGGCTCGGCGCCACAAGCGCACAGGCCCAGGGCCCGACCGCCGGATCGGCGGGAGCGTTCGACCCCGCCGCGGTGAAGTGGCACGCCTGCCCGGCGGACTTCGTGAAGACGGTGCACGACCTGTACGACGTGCTGTACCCGGTCTCCAAGATCGTGCAGTGCGCGGAACTCCAGGTCCCGCTGGACTACGCCAAGCCCAAGGGCAAGAAGATCACGCTGCAGCTCACCCGCACGCCCCACACGGGCAAGGGTGCGGCCAAGGGCGACATCGTCGTCAACCCGGGCGGTCCCGGCGGCGGCGGCGCGCTGTTCGGCCCGCGCGTGTTCGCGCAGAACTCCGCCCCGATGCGCGAGGCGTTCAACGTCATCGGCTTCGACCCGCGCGGCGTCGGCATGAGCGTCCCCGCGCTCAGCTGCGACCCGGACTACACCAACGCCCCGCGGCCCGACTACGGCACCGGCGACCGCAAGTCCGTCGACATCTGGCTGAAGAAGGCGAAGGGCTACGCCGACGCCTGCAAGAAGGCCGACAAGATCGGGCTGCTGGACCACATCAAGACGGTCGACTCGGTCAACGACGTCGAGTCGATCCGCAAGGCCCTCGGCAACAAGAAGCTCGACTGGTACGGCGCCTCCTACGGCACCTACCTCGGCTCCACGTACGCGACCCTGTACCCGAAGAAGGTCGGGCGCATGGTGCTCGACGGCAACGTCGGCCCGTCCGACGTCTGGTACGACGCCAACCTCAACCAGGACGTCGCGTTCGACGAGAACATCGAGTACTACTTCGGCTGGATCGCCAAGTACGACTCCGTGTACCACCTGGGCACGAAGCAGTCGGACGTCCGCCAGTACTTCTACAGGCTGCGCGCCCACCTCAAGAACGAGCCGGTCTACTTCAAGGACCCCGACAGCGGCCAGACCCTCGCCGTCGGCCCGGACGAGCTGACCGACACCATCCAGAACGCCGCGTACCGCCGCAGCCAGGCCGTCTGGCACGGCTACGCCGCCGGGCTCTCGGCGCTCAAGGCCGGCAACACCGCCGCGTTCGCGCAGACCTTCGGCGCGCAGACCACCGGCGGCGCCGACGACAACGGCTACGCCGTCTACGACGCCGTGCAGTGCACCGACGTCCAGTGGCCGCTCAGCTGGAAGAAGTGGCAGCGCGACAACGAGAAGATCAACAAGAAGCACCCGTTCCTGACCTGGGGCAACGCCTGGTACAACGCCCCCTGCCTGTACTGGCCCGCGAAGGCCGGCAAGCCGGTGGACGTCGGGCGCACCAAGGACCTGCCGAAGAACATCCTGCTGTTCCAGTCCACAGCCGACGCGGCCACGCCGTACGCGGGCGCGCTGGAGATGCAGCGCAGGCTCAAGGGCTCGCACCTGGTCGTCCAGGACGGCGACCGCACGCACTGCATCGTGCACCGCGGCTCGGCGGCCGTGGACGCCTACTTCGACGCCTACTTCCTCAAGGGCGAGCTGCCCGGCAAGCCGACCGTCCACGTCCCGCAGCTGGGCGACCCGACCCCGCCGTCGGGCGCCTCGGCCAAGACCCTGGCCGGCACCGGGATCCTGGAGAACGACGTCATCCGCTGACGCCGCCGGCCACCTGACACAGCGGTGTCCGACGGACACCGTCCTCGCGCCGGCGGGCGACCGCCGAGACCACGGCCTCCCGCCGGCGCGGTGTCACCGGGCGCGCAGGGGCCCCGGGAGCACGATCCCCGGGCCCTGCGCCGTTCCGGCGCGGGCACGCCGTCCCGCCCCGTCGTCCGCCGCCGCGCGGGACGGGCACGCGAACGACGGCACACATCACGAAGTTCCGTAGCGGATGTCACGATTCGGCATCCACTCGGAACGGCCCTCGCGGCTCCGCGGCGGGACCGCGACAATCTCGACCAATCCACGTATCGGCTATGCATCGGCGTGCCTCCCCCGGCTCTCGCCGGCCCGCGGAGCCGCCGGTCCGAGGGGGTTAGGTGAAGAGGATCGTTATCGTCGCGGCCGCGGTGGCCGTGACAGCAGGCGGCACCGCCGCCGCCGTCTCCGCGACCGCGAACGCGAGCGCCCCGGGGACGGCGGGCACCGTCGCGGCGCCCGGCATCGCCTGGGGCGCCTGCGAGACCACCGGCCCGGACGACCCCATGGCCAAGGCCGAGTGCGCCCAGGTGCCGGTCCCGCTCGACTACCGCAAGCCAGGCGGCCGCAAGATCTCCATCGCGGTGTCGCGCTTCAAGCACACCGACACCAAGGACTACCAGGGCGTCCTGTTCGTGAACCCGGGCGGCCCGGGCGCCAGCGGCCTGGCGTACGCGCCGGCCCTCGCCCGGTGGCTGGGCGGCGCGGGCCACGCGAAGACCGCGGCGAAGTACGACATCATCGGCTTCGACCCGCGCGGCGTCGGCTCCAGCAAGCCCGCGCTGTCCTGCGACCCGAACTACTCCGACCCGATCCGCCCGGACTACGTCCCGGGGTCGGCCAAGGAGGAGAAGGTCTGGATCGCCAGGTCGAAGAAATACGCCCAGGACTGCGCGAAGCGGTTCGGATGGCTGCTGCCGCACATGCGCACCACCGACGCCGCCCGCGACATCGAGACGATCCGCGGCCTCCTGGGCCAGCAGAAGATCAGCTGGTACGGCTTCTCGTACGGCACGTACTTCGGCGCCACCTACGCCACCCTGTTCCCCCGGCGCGTGCACCGCATGGTCCTGGACGGCAACGTCAACCCGAAGACGGTGTGGTACGACTCGCAGCTCGAACAGGACAAGGCGTTCGAGCGCAACATGAAGTCCTGGTGGGCCTGGACCGCCAAGTACGACGGGCTCTTCCACCTCGGCGCGACCGAGAAGGCCGTCGAGGCGGCCTACTACAAGGCGCGCACCGCGGCGAAGAAGGCCCCGATCGGCGGCAAGATCGGGCCGGACGAGCTCGACGACATCGTCCTCAGCGCCGGGTACAACACCGGTTACTACATCCCGTTCGCCCAGGCGCTGTCGCAGTGGGTCAACGGCAAGGACCCCTCCGGACTGCTCGGCTGGCTCAACGCCGGCGGCGAGGACAACGGCTTCGCCGTCTACAACGCCGTCCAGGCCGCGGACGCCAAGTGGCCGCGCGACTGGCGCACGTGGCACAGGGACGCCGTGAAGCTCTACAAGCAGGGCTACCGGTTCAACACCTGGAGCAACGTCTGGTTCAACGCCCCCATCGCGTTCTGGCCGTTCCAGGGCGGCCCGGCGCTGAAGCTGAACGGCAGGCACGCCCCGGGCATGCTGCTCGTCCAGTCCACCCAGGACGCGGCGACGCCGGTCGCGGGCGGCCTGGAGATGCACAAGGTGTTCCCGGCCTCGCGTCTCGTCTTCGAGGTCGGGGGCAAGACCCACGCCAACACCCTCAACGGCAATGCCTGCCTGGACGACAAGGTCGCGGCCTACCTCGACAGCGGAGCGCTCCCGGAGAGCCACCGTGGTCCCGACGCCCTCTGCAAGGCCGTCCCGGAGCTGAACGACCCGGACCCGACGGCGGCGTCGGCGAAGGCGGCCGGGGCGGTGGCCGGCAAGGACCTCCCGGTCGGACGCCCGTAGCGGCCGGTCACACCGCCCGCTGAGATGTCGCGGCGTGCGCGCCGTCCTCCCGCGCCCGAGGAGGACGGCGGGCACGCCGCGACTTGTCGTGAGAGATCACGATTCTTGGTGGGAGAGGTCCCGGTTCGGGATGGAATCGCGCAACTCGCGGTTCGGTGGTTCCGGGGCGTGCCGGAGGTAGAAAGCGGGAGTGCCGAACGTCCCTGGGAAGAGGGCCGCCGCCGCGACGGCCGCCGCCGCAGTCCTGCTCGGGTCCGCCATGTCCGCCGCCTTGGGCGCGCCCGCCACCGCCGCGGCGCCCGCGAGGACGGGTCCCGACCCCGCGCCGCGTCCCGCCGGGCTCGCGTGGACGTCCTGCCCCGCCAAGGACCCCGTGGAGAAGGGGCGCCTCAAGGGCCTGCAGTGCGCGTCCCTCCGGGTCCCGCTCGACCACGGCCGTCCGCAGGGCAGGCAGATCACCCTCGCGCTCACCCGCGCCCGGCACACCGCGCCGCGTTCCAAGGGCGTGGTGCTGCTGAACCGCGGCGGCCCCGGCGCCCACGGACGCGACCTGCCGGCCGCCTTCACCTCGGGGCTGCCGAAGAAGGTCGCGGCGGCCTACGACTGGATCGGCTACGACCCGCGCGGCGTGGGAGCGAGCAAGCCCGCGCTGGTCTGCGACAAGGGCTACCAGGACCCGGGCCGCCCGCGCGCCGACTCCGTCCCCGCGGGCCCGGCGGAGGAGACGGCCTGGACGGGACGCGCCCGGTCCTACGCCGACGACTGCGCCAAGAAGTACCGGGCGATCCTCCCGCACATGGGCACGGCGGACTGGGCCCGTGACATGGACGCGATCCGGCAGGCACTCCGCCAGGACAGGATCAACTTCTTCGGCTATTCCTACGGCAGCTACCTGGGCGCGGTCTACGCGACGATGTTCCCCGGCCGCGTCCGCCGGATGGTGCTGGACAGCGTCGTCCACCCGGGCCGTGTCTGGTACGACGCCAACCTCGACCAGAACGTGGCGTTCGAGAAGCGGATCAGGGCCTATTTCGACTGGATCGCCCGCCATGAGAAGACCTACGGGCTCGGCCGGACGGGGGAGGAGGTCGCCGCCTCCTACGCGAGGGTCCGTGCGGCGGTCAAGGCCGCGCCGATCGGCGGGAAGGTCGGCGCGTCCGAACTGGACGACGTGTTCCTCACCGACGGCTACGGCGACCACACCTGGGCCGCCCACGCCTCAGCGCTGTCGGCCTACGCCGTCCGGCACGAGACCAGGCCCCTCGGCAAGGCGTGGCAGCCCCCTGGCTGGCTGGACCAGAACAACTACGCCGTCTACAACGCCGTCCAATGCCGCGACGCCCCCTGGCCGCGCGACTGGAGCCGCTGGCACGCCGACAGCGAGCGGCTCTTCCGCGAGGGTTACCGTTTCGAGACCTGGAGCAACACCTGGTACAACGCCCCCTGCGCCTTCTGGGGCGTGCCCGGGGGCCCGGTCCCCGAGGTGCACGGCGCCTCCTCGCTGCCGCCGCTGCTCCTTGTCCAGGCCACCGGCGACGCCGCCACCCCCTATCCCGGCGCGCTGGAGATGCACCGCAGGTTCCCGGCGTCCCGTCTGGTGACGCAGGTCGGCGGCGGCAACCACGGGGTCTCGATGTCCGGTGACAAGTGCGTGGACGCGGCCGTCGCCGCCTATCTCGCCACCGGCAGGATCCCCGCCGACCGGCCCGGCCCCGACGCGGAATGCCCAGCCGGGCCGCCCCCCGAGCCCGCCCACACCAAGAACGGCGGACGGAACGGGCGGTCCACCGTGCCGCGGTGAAGGGATCCGGGTGCGGTACCCGGCCCGCGGACGTCATAGGCTTGTCTGCGTGGTGCTGACAGTGCAGACGGCCGCGCGGGGACCGGTCCCGTCCCGGAGCCGGTAGCCGTGCGCATGCTCGGGTCGCTCCCGGTGCGGGTCCTGGACGACCGTCACCGGGCGGCGGCGCTCGCCATCCTGGACGCCGATCCGGTGGCGAACGTGTTCGTCGGATCCCGCGTGCACGCCGCCGGGCTCGACCCGCGCCGCCTCGGCGCCCAGATGTGGGGCTATCTGCGTGACGGCCGGCTCGTCTCCCTCTGCTACTCCGGCGCGAACCTCATCCCCGTCGCCGCGGGCCCCGGTGCGGTCCGCGCGTTCGCGGAGCGGGCGCAGGCGCAGGGCCGGCGCTGTTCGTCGATCGTCGGCCCGGTGGGGCCCGTGGGGGACCTGTGGGAGATCCTGGCGCCCTACTGGGGGCCGCCCCGCGCCGTCCGGGCCGTCCAGCCGGTGATGGCCACCTCGTCCGTTCCGGACGTCCCGCCCGACACGGCGGTGCGCCGCGTCCGGATGGAGGAGTTCGACATCGTCTACCCGGCCTGCGTCGCCATGTTCACCGAGGAGGTCGGCGTCTCGCCGAACGTCGGGGACGGCGGGGTGCTCTACCGCGCCCGGGTCGCCGAGCTGATCCGCGACGGCCGCGCGTTCGCCCGGATCGAGGACGGCCGGGTCGTGTTCAAGGCCGAGGTCGGCGCCGTCACCCCGCGGGCCTGCCAGGTCCAGGGCGTCTGGGTGCCGCCCGATCTGCGCGGGCAGGGCCGGTCGATCACGGGGATGTCCGCGGTCGTCCGGGAGGCGCTGCACGGCATCGCGCCGACGGTGTCCTTGTACGTCAACGACTACAACAGCCGGGCGCGTGCCGCCTACCGTCACGTGGGGTTCACCGAGACGGGGTCGTTCATGTCAGTACTGTTCTAGGTCCGTTCCAAGATTGTCCTAGAGTGCCAGGTCCGCGTAGAAACCTGACGAAAGGTCGCAGGACGGGTACCATCCGGCCGTGGAGTTCGCCGGTGCACTGCGGCAGGCCATCCAGGCGAGCGGGCTGACCCTGGAACGGATCCGGCACCGGCTCGGCCAGCGTGGCCTGACCGTCAGCGTCGCCACGCTCAGCTATTGGCAGCGTGGCCGTAGCCGACCGCGCTCGCGGGCCGTCGTGACGACGCTGGAGGAGATCCTCCAGGTGCCCGCGGGGACGCTCACCGAGCTGCTCGACGACCCCACGCCCACCGCGCCGCCCGTCCGCGGCGGCCCCGGCAGGGCCGGGAACGGCTCCGGGCCGTCCGGGCACGGTGACCGCGGCCGCGCCGCGGGCGACCTGTGGCCCGACCCGGACCGGTACGCGGGCCTCGTCGCCCAGCTCGACCGGTCGGGCGACCACCGGCTGGAGCGCCTCGGCATCCACGACGTGTACCGGCTGGACGACGTCCGCCGCACCTGGTCGCTGTCGGTGCGGACGGTGCTGCGCGCGGCGGGCGACGACATCGACCGCGTCGTCTGCGTCCACCAGACCGGCCCGGCCAAGACGGACTCCCCGCCGGACGGCACGGACCGCGCCGGCGCCCCGCCGCCCGGAACGGTTCACGGCGGGCCGCCCGGCGGCCACGGCGGGCTCGGATCCGGCGCGGGCGGGCCCGGCGGGGACGTGGAGCTGACCGGCGTGCGGTACTGCCGCCCCGGGCGGATCCGCGCCGAGGACGGGCTGATGGCGTTCGAGCTCGTCTTCGACCGGGTGCTGGCGGCGGGCGACACCGCGGTCGTGGAGTACGAGCTGGGCCCGGCGGGCGGCGTCCCGGTGGGCGTCGGGGCGTCCGGCGCCGGGGCATGGGTGGCCGACGGCTACGAGCGGCGCTTCTCCCACCCCGTCCACGACTATGTCGCGATCATCCAGTTCGAGGGCGGCCGCCTCCCGGCCCGCTGCTACGGCTTCACGGCCGAGACCTCGGACGCGCCCCGCCGGCGGCTCGGCGAGCTGTGGATCGGCACGTCCGGCAGCGCGAACCTGGCCGTCGGCAACGTCCGGCGCGGCATCGTCGGCATCGAGTGGGAGTGGCACTGACCGGGACACGCCGATCACAGGGGCACCGAGCGGGCCGCACGCGTTCACACTGAAATCCAGTCCGGATCGAAACGTTGACGATCCGTCACGTGCTGTCTGAGTATCTGAACGTTCGCGCTTCGTGAACCCGGCCGCGTCCCGCGGCCGGCGATCCTCTCGTCGCGTTCCGTGGCCGGGCCGCCCCGGCCGAGGTCGGCGGCGAGACCCCCGGCGGCCGTCCGCGGCGCCGAACCCCCTGCTCACCACGTGCCCCAATAGTGACGCGCCCCGGAGCGACCCCACGCCGGGACGTGGATCCGGGCCCCGGCGGCGGCCTCCGCGCCCCCCGGGGCTATGCGGTTGTGACAAATTGCTGTTGGATTTGAGACCTTGTTGGCCTTACAGTGAGCGCTGAAGTTGCAAGTGCAGTTGTCAGGGCCGTTACGGGGGCCGGCCGGAGCGGATCCGGAGGCCGAGCAGTGCAGAGCGTAACGGAGGATGACCTACTACAGGTTCTGCAGTACGGTCCCTTCAATGTGGCCCTTCATGCGGCCATCCAGGCGCGGGGTCTCAGCCTCGAATCGCTGAGACGGCGCCTGGAGGACCAGGGAATCGCGGTCAGCCTTTCCACACTGAGTTATTGGCAGCGCGGCCGGACACGGCCCGAGCGCGCCGACTCGCTACGCGCGGTACGAGGACTGGAGGTGATCCTCGAGCTTCCCCGCCACTCCCTGCTCACCCTGCTGAAACCGACCGCCGAGCGGTCGGCAGGGCCATGGCTCCCTCTCGAGGAGCTGTGTCCCGAGCCGGGTGTGAAGGACCTGCTGGACGAGATCGGCGACCGCGGTGAGCGTCAGCTCACCGGGCTCAGCCTGCACGACCAGCACGTCATCGGACGCCGCAGGGAACTCCTGGAGGTGCGCACCCGCGCCGTCTTCCAGGCCCAGCAGCGCGGCGTCGACCGCTGGATCACCGTCTACCATCACCCGCAGGGCATCCTGCCCTCCTCACGCACCGCGCGCGGCTGCCGTTTCGGCCGCGTCCGGATGGACGAGGCCAGCGGCCTGATCGCCGCCGAGCTTCTGTTCGACCGGGCCCTCGGGCGCGGTGAGACCTACCTGCTGGAGTACGGGTTCGGATTCGACGAGACCGGACCCGTCGTCACCGAGGAAGGACGCGGGTTCCGCACGCCGCAGCACGAGTTCCTCATCGAGGTGCGCTTCCACCCGGCGATGCTCCCCGCCCGTTGCTACCGGACCTGGCGTCCCGACGGCCACACCGCGCTGAAGGACTCCGCCGACCTGCGGATGTCCAGCTACCACAGCGTCCACTTCATCGAGTTCGGCATGGCCGCCGGCTTCCACGGCATCCGCTGGGAATGGGACTGAACCCTCGCTTCCACGGCACGGCCCCTCGCCCACCGGCGGGGGGCCGTCGCCGTGCCGGGCCCCGGCCGCCTACTTGGTGAGGTGCACCAGCAGGCCGAGGAGGCGGTCCAGTTCCCCGGCGGGGTCGTCGGTGAGGCCCGCGTGGACGGGGCCCGGCTGGACGATCGTGCTGCGCGGGGCGGTGAGCCAGCGGAACCGGGCGCCGGGCGCCTCGGCGGCGGCCTGGCCGGCGCGCTCGCCGCCGCAGCAGACCGCGTCCACCCCCCGCAGGGCCGAGCGCACGCCGTCCAGGTCCAAGGACGGGTCGAGCGCGAGCAGGCGCCCCTCGTCGAGGTGGGTGCGGCAGCCGAGGTAGTCCAGGGCGCGGCAGTAGACCACCACGCCCACGTTCATGGTCTCGCCCCGCTCGACCCGGGGGACCACGCGGAGCGTCGCGTACTCGAAGACCGTCGGCTCCGAGGCCGTCCTGATGTTGGTCATGCGGGGCCGCCGAGCCGGCCGGGGCGGTTCCCGCCGCGGCCCGCGGCCGGGCGCGGCGTGCGGCCCGCGACGTCCAGGTCGGGGAGCCAGTCGCGGGGCTTGCCGGCGCGGGGGAGCAGGATGTCGAGGTAGCCGTCCCGCAGCGCGGCGGGGTCGGCGAACCCCGGCTCGCCCTCCAGCCAGCGATCGGGGACGAGCCCCGTCACCTCCCGCAGCAGGCTCTCGGTGATCTTCGGGGCGAGCTGGGCCTCCGCGGCCTCCAGCTCCGTCGCGTACGGGGTCAGGACATGGTCGTCGACGTCGTAGGGACCGGCGAACAGGCGGGTCGCGTTCGCCCACGCGTGGTGGAAGATCAGGCTCGCGCCGTGGTCGATCAGCCACACGTCCCGGTGCCAGACGAGCATGTTCGGGTTGCGCCAGCTCCGGTCGACGTTGCCGATGAACGCGTCGAACCACAGCACCCGCGAGGCGAACAGGGGGTCGGCGTGCCAGCCGAGGGGGTCGAACCCGAGGGAGCCGGGCAGGAAGTCGATGCCGAGGTTCCAGCCGGGGCTGGCCTTCAGCAGGTCCTGGACGTCGGGGTCGGGCTCGTGCCGCCCGATCGCCGGGTCGAGGTCGATGAGGACCTGGTCGGGGACCCGCAGCCCCAGCCGCCGGGCCAGCTCGCCCGCGACCACCTCGGCGATGAGCGCCTTGCGGCCCTGCCCGGCGCCGTGGAACTTCATGACGTACGTGCCGAGGTCGTCGGCCTCGACGACGCCGGGCAGCGACCCGCCCTCGCGCAGCGGCGTCACGTAGCGGATGGCTGTGACATGTGGCAACACGCACGTCACGGTATCGGCTGGACGCGCGGCCGGGATAATCATCGGCATGGGCGCTGAACTCGTCGACCTTTCCGTCCCCCTCGTCACCGGAATGCCGGTCTACCCGGGCGATCCCGAGGTGGAGGCGGTGCCGGCGCTGACGGTCGCCGCGTCCGGCGTGAACGTCCTGCGCCTGCACATGGGCTCGCAGTCGGGCACGCACGTCGACGCCCCGTTCCACATCGACGACGCGCTGCCCCGCCTGGACGAGCTCCCCCTCGGCCTCTTCACCGGCCCCGCGGTCGTGATGGACGCGCGCGGCCTCCCGCCCCGCACGCCGATCCCCCCGGACGCCCTCCCGGACGGGCTGGCGCCCGGCACCGTCCTCCTCATCGCCACCGGCTGGTCGGCGCACTGGGGGACGGACGCCTACCTCGCGCACCCCTACCCGGCCCCGGAGACGGCGGAGGCGATCGTCGCCCGCGGGGTCCGCACCGTGGGGATCGACGCGCTGAGCGTGGACCGCACACCCCCGCCGGGGTCCGAGGACTTCTCGCTGGCGGCCCACCGGGTGCTGTGCGGCGCGGGCGCGGTGATCGCCGAGAACCTCACCGGGCTCGGACGGCTGCTGGACGCGCGCGCGGAGAGGCTGTCCGTCGAGGTCGATCTGTTCCCGCTCGCCCTGGCCGGGGCGGACGGCGCGCCGGTCCGGGCCGTCGCCCGCCTGCGCCCCGCCTGAGCACGGCGGAGCGGCCGGTCAGCGGATCATGCGGAAGCAGAAGAACGTCGGGAACCGGTAGCACTCGCCCTTGCCCGCCTTCACCGCGCCCAGGATCAGGAACACCCACTGCCCGATCAGCAGCTCCAGGTAGGGCAGGATCAACGGGACGAGGAAGACCGGGTTCTCGGCGGCGATCGCGGGCGGGACGCAGACCGCCGCGACCGCGAGCAGATGGATCAGCAGCGTGATCTGGAAGTTCAGCGACTGCGCCGCGTGGAACCGGATGAACGCCGACTCCCGCTTCTTCACGAAGTAGATGATCAGCGGTGCGAGGAACCCGACCAGCAGGACCCCCATGTACGTGAAGATCGCCCACGTCGGGTCGTTGCCCTGGACCTGGCCGGGCGGCCCGTGGGGGACGCCGGGAGGGCCGTACCCCCAGCGCGGGTCGTACTGCCCGCCGTAGGGTCCCTGGAACGGCGGCGGCCGGTCGCCGGGACCCGGAGGTGGCGGCGGAGGAGGCTGTTCGGTCATCACGAGGAATCTACCGTGGCGCGGCCCGGCGGGGACGGGTCCCGAAGGCGGAGAGGACGACCGGGCCCGGACGGCGGGCTCGGAGGCGGGCTCGGAGGCGGGCGCGGTCAGTACTCGTACACCTTGACCGTCGCCGGCTGGTCGTACCAGGTCGCGACGACGGAAGAGGTGCGCTTGTCGGTGAGGAAGTCGACGCGCAGCCAGCCGCCCGCCTCCGTCACGCGCGTCTCGTACCCGGGGTTCGGCGTCGCCGACACCAGCCGCACCCGGCCGCCCGTGAACGACATCGCCGCCTGCCCGCCGCGCGTCGCGTAGCTGCGGACCTTGCCCGCGGGCCGCGGCGTCCCGGAGGCGTCCGGCCTGGCCGGCGCCTTCTCCGGGGTCGGTGTCGGGGCCCGGTCCTGGCCCGCGGCGGGCCCCGGCCGGACGGTCGGGGAGCCGATGCTCGTCGGTCCCTGCGGCACGGACGGGCTGGCATGGATGACCGGTCCCGCCATCGGCGGCGTCGCCGACCGCTCCGACACCGTGTCGCGCACGACGCCGCGCACACCGAGCCAGGAGAACGTCACCGCGAGTGCGGTCACTCCGGCCCACGGCGCAACATATGACATCGCGCGACGCATGGGCACATGGTGGCATACGGTTCCGCCATGGCGAGTGTTCTGGTGGTCGAGGATGACGCGAACGTCCGCACCGCCTTGATCAGGGAGCTGAGCGCCCGGTCCCATGTCGTGCGCAGCGTCGGGACCGCGATGGACGCGCTGCGCGAGGTCACGCAGTCGCCGCCCGACGCCGTCGTCCTCGACCTCGGGCTGCCCGACCTCGACGGCGCCGAGGTGCTGAAGATGCTGCGCGGCATCTCCGACGTGCCCGTCATCGTCGCGACGGCCCGCGACGACGAGCCCGAGATCGTCCGGCTGCTGAACGCGGGCGCCGACGACTACCTCATCAAGCCGTTCTCCGCCGAGCACCTCGTCGCGAGGCTCGCCGCCGTCCTGCGCCGCTCCACCCGGTCCGGGCCGACCGCCGAGCTGAGCGTCGGCGGCCTGCACATCGACCTCGACCGCCGCGAGGCCCGGCTGGACGGCGCGCCGCTGGAGCTGACCCGCCGCGAGTTCGACCTGCTGGCCTACCTCGCCGCCCGGCCCGGGCGCGTCGTCGCGCGCCGCGAGCTGCTCGCCGAGGTGTGGCGGCAGGCGTACGGCGACGACCAGACCATCGACGTGCACCTGTCCTGGCTGCGGCGCAAGCTCGGCGAGACCGCCGCCGCGCCCCGCTACCTGCACACGGTGCGCGGCGTCGGGGTCCGGCTGGCCGAGCCGGGCCCGCGCTCATGAGGCGGACGCTCGTCCTGGTGTCCCTCGCGGTCACCTCGATGGTGGCGCTGGCCTTCCTCATCCCGCTGGCGCTCACCGTCCGCGAGATCGCCCGCGACCGCGCCCTCACCACCGCCGAGCGGCAGGCCAGCGCGCTCGGCCCGGTCCTGGTCGTCACCGAGGACCCGGCCGCGCTCGAACGCGCCGTCGCCAGCACCCAGGCGGGCGCGGCGAAGCGGATGTCCGTGCACATGCCGGACGGCGGGCTCGTCCCGCGGTCGCCGGGCGGCTCCGGCGCCCGCCCCGAGCAGCTCGCCGAGGCCGGCCGCCGCGGCCGCGCCTACACCGCGCGCGTCTCCGGCGGGTACGCGCTGCTCCAGCCGGTGTCGCTGGACGCGGGCCGCACCGCCGTCGTGGAGGTGTTCCTCCCGGACGAGGACCTGTCGCGCGGCGTGTGGAAGGCGTGGATCGTGATGACCGCCGTCGCCGCCGCGCTCGTCGCCGGGTCGGTCGCGGTCGCCGACCGGCTCGGCGCGCGGATGATCCGCTCCACCCGGCGGCTCGCGGAGGTCGCGGGGGAGTTCGGCGACGGCGAGCTGTCGGCGCGCATCGAGCCGGACGGGCCGCCCGAGCTGGTCGAGGCGGGCCTGGCCTTCAACGCGATGGCCGACCACGTCGTCCAGCTCCTGTCCGCCGAGCGGGAGATGGCCGCCGACCTGTCCCACCGCCTGCGCACGCCCCTCGCCGCGCTCCGCCTCAACGCCGAGGCGCTCGGGGACGGGCCGGTCGCCGAGCAGACCCGCGAGGCCGTCGACCGCATCGAGCGCGAGGTCGACCAGATCATCCGCACCGTCCGCCGCCCCACCGGGCGCGGGAGCTGTGACGCCGCCAAGGTGCTGCGCGACCGGGTCGCGTTCTGGTCCGTCCTGGCCGAGGACGAGGGCCGCTCCTGCGAGCTGATCGGCGCCGAGCGCCCCGCGTCCCTCCCGCTCCCCGGCACCGAGCTGGCCGCCGCCGTCGACGCCCTCCTCGGCAACATCTTCCGGCACACCTCCGAGGGCACTGGGTTCGCTGTCACCCTCCACCAGGGCCAGGGCATCACCGGCATCCTCGTCGCCGACGGCGGCCCCGGCATCGCCGACCCGGACGCGGCGCTCAAGCGGGGCAGCAGCGGCGGCGGCTCGACCGGGCTCGGACTCGACATCGCCCGCCGCGCCGCCGAGTCCACCGGCGGCTACCTGCGCATCCACCGCAGCGTCCTCGGCGGCGCGCAGGTGCAGATGTGGTTCCGCACCAAATGGCTGCCCCCGGCGCGGCGCTCCCGGCGCCTCGTCCGCCGCCGCCATTCCCGGCCGCCGGAGGGCCGCCGCTCCCGGACGTCCTAGAACGGGCTTAACAGATGCTTAACCGCGGACCGCCCGGCCGCCGCGCGCCCTACGTTGATCGGCACCACCCCCGGCCGAGGAGGCGCCCATGAGCCGGTCAGTCGCCCGCTACATCCGCGCGTGCCCTCTGCTGCGCTACCTCGCGGTCGGGCTCGCCGCGGCGCTCGGCACCGTCGCCTGCGGCCTCGCGATCCTGCCCGACCCCGCCGACGGCGAGCCGGTGCGCGCCCTCCGCGCCGCGGCCGCCGCGACCGACTTCGCCCCGTACGTCGACGGCAGCCTCCACCCGCCGTTCGACCTCGTGGGCACGGCGAAGAAGACGGGCGTCAAGACCTTCACCCTCGCGTTCATCACCTCCGGCGGCGGCTGCGTACCGAAATGGGGCGGGGTGACCGACATCGGTGCCAACCCCGTCGCGAACCAGGCGGGCGACCTGCGGGCCCTCGGCGGCGACATCCGCATCTCGTTCGGCGGCGCGACCGGCATCGAGCTCGCGGCGGCGTGCCCCACCGCCGAGCGACTCTCCGCCGCCTACGAGCAGGTGGTGGCGGCGTTCAAGCTCACCCGCGCGGACTTCGACATCGAAGGCTCCGCGCTCGCCGACACCGCGGCCAACACCCGCCGCGCCCAGGCGATCGCGGCGCTCCAGAAGAGGAACCCGGACCTGGAGGTGTCCCTCACCTTGCCGGTCCTGCCGGAGGGCTTGACCCCGGACGGCGTCGAGCTGGTGAAGAACGCCAAGGCGAACGGCGTGGACATCGGCGCCGTCAACATCATGGCGATGGACTACGGCCCTCCGTCCTCGCAGATGGGGGACCTGGCGATCCAGGCGGCGACGTCGACCGAGGCCCAGCTCCGCTCCGTCCTTGACCTGCCGTCCGCCTGGGAGCGCCTCGCCGTGACCCCGATGATCGGCGTGAACGACGTCGCCGGGGAGACCTTCACCCTCGCCGACGCCGCCCAGGTCGGCGCGTTCGCCCGAGCCCGCGGCCTCGCCTGGACGTCCATGTGGTCGGCGAACCGCGACCGGCCCTGCCCCGGCGGGGTCAAGTCCCAGGCCGACCCGACCTGCAGCGGCGTCGACCAGGAGCCCCTCGCCTTCACCAGCGCCCTTGGCTAGCGCCGTGACGCGGGCCTCATGCGGCTCCCTCCGCGGCACGGTGTCGGGTCCCGTCTTGGGCGTCCCTCCACGGGCGGCCCGTCCCGGTCCCATCGAGGCCGGTGCCGTCCGCCCATCGCGATGTCGGAGGCACCGGCCGTCGAGGCGGTCAGCAGTTGTGGTACCTCACGTACCACTTGCCGCTGCCGTTGCCGATCTTGTAGTCGGCGATCCAGTTACCGTTGTGCAGCTTCACCCACAGGTAGCCGCCGCTGCGCTTGATGCTCCTCCAGTTGGTGACGACGTGGTCACCCTTCCGCAGATGGCCGACCTTGTTGTGATCGACCCAGGGCGCGCTGCGGACGTTCAGGCGCCGCACGACGACCGTGCCCCTGCACCACCGGGCGCGCTGCTCGTCCTGATCGAGGAGCCGGTTCAGCGCCGCCTGGGCGCCCTCCTGGCCGACCTCGAGCGCTCCCGGCCCCTCTCCCTCCTCTTCCGCCTCAGGGGTCGGCTCGGCCGGCTCGGCCGGCTGGGTGATGTTCTGCTCGTCGTGCCGCGGCTTGGGCGGCGGCTGTGACGCGCCGGCGGAGACCCCGGCGCCCAGCACCGTCCCGGTCACGACGGCGGCGATCAGACCCGTACCCAGTGTTCCTGCTGCTCGCATCTCATTCCTCCAGGTCGTACGCGACTTACAGCCGCGTTCTTACCTGGAGTCACAATACATACACGCCGGGTAACGAAGATCTATCCTTGACAAAGGGTTGGACGATATGGCCGAAATGCCGGTGTTGTTCTAGCGGGCGGACGTGAGCTGGCGGAAGGCGCTCTCCAGATCCTCGCCCTCGCCCTCCGCGACACTCCCGAGCACCACGGCCATGATCGCCTTGCCCAGCATGGTGCTCCTCCTGTCATGGTCGATGAACCGGCCGGCCGAGTCCGAGTGCATGCGGAGGATGAAGCCATCGGACAGTGCCGTGAATATGTCGGCGATATCCCTGATGCTGACGTCGGGGCGGAGTCTCAGGCTGTGCCGCAGGAAGATCTGCCGGTAGATCGGGATCCATTTCTCCTGCGTGCTCTGGTAGACCGCGGACAGCGACTCCTTCAGCTCGGGGTGGTGCTCGGCGATGACGGCGGCGATGAATGCGAGCCGGAGGGCGGGGTTGTGGAGCCCGGCCACCTGATCCTGGTAGCACGCCTCGTGGGCGGCGTCCGCGAGATCGGTCGCATTGGCGATCACCGCCCGCGCCTTGTCGGCGGCGACGGTGTGCGGCAGCCAGTTCTTGATCCATAGGGAATAGGCCAGCACATCGCTCACGTAGGCGTCGCGGTCGAGCCATCTGTCGTGGAACGAGTCCTCGGCGACGTCCCTCTCGCTCCCTTTCGCCGTCTCCTCGATGATTCGCTCGGCGGTGAGGAAGTCGAAGAACATGGAGGACGACGGCGATCCGCCGCCCTTCCCTTCGCGGTCGCCGGGTTCGCAAGCGTGGACGAGGAGACGGAAACCGGCTTCGAGGTAGTCCTTGGTCAGCGGATGATTGGCGAGCCTGCGCCTGTCCTCCGCCGGTGCCCCGGGCGCGTCGGCGACGCCGGTCAGCCGTTTGAGGATCAATGAGAGATCGTCCTCCGGCGACCACTCCGGCTGGTCCGACTCGGAGACCAGGGCGGGCAGCAGCTGGCTCAAGGTCACCGCGGCGGTGTCCTCGGCCGACTCGTGCGGCCTGCTCAGCACGCGGAACAGCAGGGCGCTCGTGTGGTAGACGCCCGTGTCCGCCGCCGACGGGTCGGGCCGCACCGCCCCGAAGTCCTGGCCGTAGGAGATGAGCCGGACGAGCGGCTCGGACAGCGGCGCGAGCCGGCGCACGTCGTCGGATTCCGTGATGGTGCTCCCCGTCTTCTGGCTCTGCTCCTGCATCGCGGCGATCAGGCACAGCGTGAGGTCGCGATGAGTGCGGGCCAGGAGGGAAAGATCGAGAATATGCTCCCTGATGGCGGCGATGGGCGGATATCTGTTCTTGATCGCCTGGTCCGCCGCCTCGATCAGGTCTTTCAGTAACGGTGAATAGGCGTAGCCGATGAGGGACTGCTTCGTTCTGAAATGATTGTAGGCGGTGGCGGTGCTCACGCCGGCGGCCTTGGCGACGTCTTCCACTCTTGTTCCGTGCCACCCTCGTTCGGCGAAGAGGGTCAGAGCCGCCTCCAGCAGGGCGTTGCGTGTCCGCCTTTTCTTGGTTTCAGCACTGCGCTGTCGGGGGGCGGAAGCGTCCATTGGTTCAGGATAGCATGGGCCAAGTTGTCAATACCTTCAATGTGTGGGCCCGATCTCAGTCCTCACGGACACTGCCATCGACAGATCTTTGAAGTATTTCACAAGTGTTAAAGGGCTGTCCGAATTTTCAGTGAATTTGGCCCGAATAGGACGGTTCCCGCGTGTGCTGCGCCGCATGCATGGAGCATTCCACGGGTCGTGGGGTTGTTGATGTTATCGGCGCGGAGGCTGAAGGATAGGCGCTCTGTGCCGGACGGTGCCGTTTCCGTGGCCCGTACCTGGCGGTGACGGTGCCGCGGGCGGGGCGGATCGCCCCGGTGCGAGTGGTTCGCGGTGATATGCCCTTTTCTGGGGCACCCGGCGCCTCGTCCCGCGCGGGCGCCTCGAACGGGATCTTGAAAGTCCCAGTCGGAGGTGAAGGCCCCGTCCTGGTGGCCGCTCCAGATTGGCCGTCTGTTCTGGAGTAGCACCGTAATGGCTTGAGTTGCCCCAATCTTGGCTGATCGCTAAGCTTTCGACGTGGTCGGCGGGGCCGAGAGAACGCGCACCGCCCCCTGGCGGGCATGCGGCCAGGCCGAAAGCCGCCGACCCCGATCGGTGACGGCTGCGGCTGGCCATGCCCGAGTGATGTGAATGGTATTTCAATTCGTAAGCGAGAGGTGGCCACGTGCACGGAAGCGGCGCCTAGCCCTGCTGAATGGTCACAGCGCGTACCCGCCGGGTGCGCGCTGTTCTGAAGCCCGATGTGAACGAATCCCGTGACCGGCTGCCGTCCGCCTCTCCGTTCATGTGCCGATCTCCATAGCGTGGCCGACCGCACCGGCTCGACCACGGTCATGGATCCCAGCTCCAGGCGACGCCGTAGTTGAGCAGGGGCTCCAGCGGCCGGCCATCGAAGATCTTGTACACGTACGAGCCGCGGTCGAGACGCTCCAGATGCTGCATGTCCGCGGTGTCCGGCTCCAGTTCCCCCGTGGTGTCCGAGGCGGCACGGAACCACCAGACGCGGCTCGGTGTCATCCTCGGATCGAAGAGGAGCTGGAACTCGATGCGCCTGGTGTGCCCGGTGAGGGGCGACCAGCTCAGGACCGGCTCCGCGCGGGCCTCGCTGTTGACGCGCACGCGATAGGCGAAGACGTAGATCCCGTCGTCCGAACCGAGCCGTTTGGGCAGTTCCAGCGTCGCGAGCACACCGCCCGCGCTGTTCTCGCTCCTGCGCACGACGTCGCATCCGAAGATCGGCTCGATGTCGAGGACGCCCGGCCGGCTCTCGCTGTAGTAGCGGTAGTCGACGGTGACCTGGGGGCTCGCCTGGGGGACGAGCGCCTTCAGCCACACCCGGACGTCGTTCTGCACGATGGCGCCGGTGGCCGAGAACTGGCACGTGGAGGAGATGGCCTCGGTGACCAGGGTCAGCGGCTCGCCGGTGTGGGCGTGGGCGGCCGTGAGCCGCGGGCCGGTGCCGACCGCCTGGGCGTCCTCCTCCGCCAGGAAGCGGGACACCTTGTCGATACCGTCGTTCTCCCTGCGTTCGAGTGTGCGAAGACTGTCGACCCGGTACTTGCGGACATCGGGATCGGCCGAGCGCCTGAGGTCCGTGCTGTAACTGGTCCTGCGGGCGGTGAGGGTGTCCTCGGCATACTTTTCATCGAAGCGCAATGCCACCAGGAGGGGACCGCGGAATTTCGGGTCGCTGAGGGTTTCGACTAGCGCTTTCAATTCGTCGACACAGCTTTCGATCGTCGTCGGGCGATGCCGGTGCGACAGTCTGCGGCGGAGGGCGGTCACCAGTTCTGGACACTCCATAAGCCGTTCGACGGTACAGCCCATGTCCTGTCGGAGTTCCTTGAGACCGCGTATGTACCTTCGGCGCGCATCCTCTGTGCCGTCGTCCATCGTACGTGCCTCTCGCGTTCCCTCGGGATCCGTGAGTACTCAGCTTGTCCGGTGGTTGGTCGTTTACATCCGCCCGCCGCGCTGCCTAGCTTTATAGCCAGGAAAGTGACACGTGGTCCACCGGTGGAGAAGGGATTCTTGCATACTCGCACGAGATCATTTTTCGGACCGCGGGCATGCCCGCCCATCGGGCTCCAGCTGCGGTCCAAAACCGGGAGGAACCGGCCATTGGTCCTCCATCGGCCGCGCCGACTTCTGTGCCGTGGTGTGTCGTGCCGCGAGGGCGGGACGGATTCCAACACTCGATTGACCCCAGTTTGGATGCCGCTGTTTCCATGGCCCGGCCAAACTGGAGTTCATCGGCGATCGAAGTCGTGCTGACCGGCGGTTCGCACTACGAGAGATGAGGTCGGTCATGGACGTGATGAACGTCGGAAGTTCGAAGTCTTCAAATGGTCAGAAAACGAGCTCCGGCCGCGATCTGGACGGTGAACGCATGGAGTTCGGGTACCACTGGGTGACCGCGGTCGACGTGGAGGGGTTCAGCAGGCTGAGCGTCCTGGACCAGATCGGCGTCCAGGGCGTCCTGCGCCGGGTCCTCGACGAGGCGGCGCTGCGGGCCGCGCTCGACCGTGGATCCTGGTACCGCCAGGCCCGCGGCGACGGGGAACTCGCGGTCCTGCCGAGGAACACCGACGTGCTGGGGCTGGTCGCCGCCTACCCCCTCGAACTCGCCCGCGGGCTGGCGTCGGTGAACGCCGACCGGGGGCCGGGCCCGCGCATCCGGCTGCGCCTGGCCGTCCATCACGGGACCGTCGTCGGAGGCCCGTTCGGGCCGGTCGGCCCGGCGCCGATCCTCGTCTCGCGCCTGGTCGACGCGGACGGCCTGCGCCGGGAACTG
Source organism: Actinomadura graeca (assembly GCF_019175365.1). Taxonomy (NCBI): domain Bacteria; kingdom Bacillati; phylum Actinomycetota; class Actinomycetes; order Streptosporangiales; family Thermomonosporaceae; genus Actinomadura; species Actinomadura graeca. The sequence continues at coordinate 7,191,799 of NZ_CP059572.1, forward strand.
AGGGAACGGCGGGCGACGGACCTCGTCTTCGCGCTCTCGTCCGCCGTCTACGCGGAGGTCGTGGAGAGCCGGCTGGGCGCGCTGTCGCCGGAGGCGTTCCACTCGCTCGTCGTCCGGGGAAAGGGGGCGGACCATCTCGCGTACGTGCACGGAGACTGGAGGGGCCTGGCGCGGCTGCGGCCCCCCGCCCCGGACGCGGCCGGGTGGGCGGAGGCGGAGTGCCCGCACGACCGCGACGACGTCTCCGTCCGTGTGCTGCGCTCCCCGCCGACGCGGCCACGCCGGTTCTCCGCCGTGGCCGGGCACTCCTGATCCGCGCGGCCCGTCCGGTGTGCGTGGCGCGTTCGCGCAGGTGGGGGGAGGTTGAAGAGGCGCTCGGGCGAAAAACCGGACGGAGAGTGAAATAAGCGCTGCTCAGCGGTTCCCTAAGTGAGGGTTAAGTGGGTTCTTGTGGGGAGGGGGGCGGCTTAGCGTTGCGGTGTCACATCCAAAGACGGCGGAGGTGCACAGGCGGAGAGCAGAGTGAACGTCGGCTGAGGTTCCGACTGAGGTTCCTGTTTGAGACAGGTTTCTGGCCCGCACGGCCCTGTTGACCCCGCTCGGGGGCCGTGCGGGCCAGAAGCCTTTTTCACGCCCGGGGGAGCGCGCCCAGAAGGAGCAGGCGGAACGCGTCGGCGGTGCCGGTGGCGGCGGTGTCGCCGGTGGCGAGCCGGCGGACGGCGAGGCCGTAGAGCATGGCGACCACGGCCGGGGCGTGCCGGTCGGCGTCGGGGATGCCCAGGTCCGTCAGGACGGCCGCGGCCAGGCGGTCGTAGGCGGCGACGGAGCGGGTCGAGGCGTCGCGGATGCCGGGGTCGCGGGCGGCGTGCAGGTGCAGTTCGAGGTTGGCGACCTGCTCGGGGCCGTGGGCGAACCCCGCCACGGCCCTCTCCACCTGGTCGGCGGCCTGGTCGGGGCCGATGCCCGAGTCGGCGAGGGCGGCCACGTGGGCGGTGATGCGGGCGATCTCGTCGTCGACGAAGGCGCGCAGGGCCTCGCGGAGCAGGTCGTCCTGGCTGGGGAAGTGGTAGGTGAGCGAGCCGAGGGAGACCCCGGCCTCGCGGGCCACGGCGCGGTTGGTCACGGCGCCGATGCCCTGCTCGCCGATGAGGCGGAGGGTGGCCTGGACGATCTGGTCGCGGGCGCTCATCGGTGCACAGTCTTCCCCAGGACGACGGCCGCCGCTATCGTTCGTTCGAACGAACGAGACCGGGAGGCCGCGTGGAGCGGGGACTGGCGGAGCAGGCGGAGGCGCTGGCGGCGGGTGAGGTCTCGGCCGCGGAGCTGGTCGCCGGCGCGCTGGAGGTCATCGGGCGGCGGGCGCCGCTCGGGGCGTTCCGGGTCGTCCGGGAAGAGGCGGCCCTGGCCGAGGCGGCGCGGGCGGACGAGCGGCTGGCCGCGGGGGAACGGCTGCCGCTGCTCGGGGTGCCGGTCGCCATCAAGGACGACACCGACCTCGCGGGGGAGACGACGCCGTTCGCGGTGGCCGGGGCCCACCTGCCCGCCACGCGGGACGCGGAACCGGTGCGGAGGTTGCGGGCGGCGGGCGCGGTCATCGTGGGGAAGACGACGACGTGCGAGGCCGGGCTGTGGCCTTTCAGCGAGTCGCCGGCGTTCGGGGCGGCGCGCAATCCGTGGAACCCGGAGTACACGCCGGGGGGCTCGTCCGGCGGCTCGGCGGCCGCCGTGGCGGCGGGCATGGTCGCGGCGGCGGTGGGGTCGGACGGGGCGGGGTCGATCCGGATCCCGGCGGCGTGGACGGGGCTGGTCGGCATCAAGCCGCAGCGGGGCCGGGTCTCGGCCTATCCGCGGACCGATCCCTTCCACGGCATCACGGTGTGGGGGGCGCTCGCGCGGAGCGTCGGTGACGCCGCGCTCCTGCTGGACGTCCTCGCGGGGAGCCATCCGGACGACGTCCACCAGATCGACCCGCCCGCCCGCCCCTTCGTGGAGGCGGTCCGGAGGGAGCCGCGGAGGCTCCGTGTCGCAGTCTCGTACCGGACGGCGTTCGGCGTCGGTTCGAGGCTCGATCCGGAGATCCGCGTGGCGGTCGAGCGGATCGCGCGCAGGCTCACCGACCTGGGGCACAAGGTGTTCCCGGCCGATCCCGACTACGGGCCCGTGGCGCTCGGGCTGGTCCCGAGGGCGACGGCGGGCGTCGCCGATCTGCTCGACGCGATGCCGGACCCGCGGCCCGACGCCAGGACGCTGGCCGAGGCGAGGATCGGGCGGCTGGCGGGACGGCGGCTGCTTCCCCTGGCCCGGAGGCTGGAACCGTACCTGCACCGGAGGGCCGGGCGTGTCTTCCGGTTCGCGGACGTGGTGCTCACGCCCACGACCGCGCAGCCGCCCCCGAGGGTCGGCGCCTTCGACGGGGCCGGGTACCGGAGGACGCAGGCGGGCGCGGCTGCGGCCTGTCCGTACGCGTGGCCGTGGAACGTCCTCGGGTGGCCGGCCATGAGCGTGCCCGCGGGGTTCACGAAGAGCGGCCTGCCCATCGGCGCGCAGCTCCTGGGGCATGACTCCGACGAGGCCACCCTCATCTCGCTGGCCGCCCAGCTGGAGGCGGTCGAGGGGTGGGTGGGTAGACGGCCCGGGGGGACCGCGGCTGCGCTCGGTGACCCGCGCCCGTGAGCATGTCGCCGTCGACGAGGACCTCGCCGCCCGTGCAGCAGGACGAGTCGTCCGACGCCAGGTAGGCGACAAGGCCCGGCACCTCGGTGTTCTTGCCCGGCCTGCCGAGCGGCAGGGCCATGGTGAGGCCGCGGACGCCGAAGCGCGCGGCCTACCTCGTCCGCAGGCCGTCGAAGAGGAGGGTGAGCATCCGGTCGGCGTACTCGCCCGGATCGGGGGCGCGCTCGGCGGCGACGCCGATGGCGTTGGTGAGGCGGAGGAGATCGCGCGGGTCGATGTCGGGCCTGAGGGCGCCCGCCCGCTGCGCCCGGTCCAGCAGCAGCCCGAGCGCCTCGCAGATCGCCTCCGCGCACGCGCCGAGGCCGGTACCGGGCCAGCGCGCCGACATGGCGTCGATGATCGCGCCGGACGTGCCGCGCGGGCTCGCCGAGCCCGCGAGGTAGAGGCGTAGCCACAGCCCCAGCGCCACCTCGGCCCCGGCCGGGGGCGCCGCCGCGGGGGCCGTCTCCTCCGGTGCCGTGCCGGGCGCGGCCTCGGCCAGGAGTTCGGCGGCGTGGGTGAGCAGGCGGTCGATCTGGTCGCGGAGGACGGCGTGCAGGAGGTCGTCGCGGGTGGGGAAGTGACGGTAGAGGGTGCCGGAGCCGACGCCGGCGCGCTTGGCGATGTCGTCGAGGGACGCGCCGGTGCCGTGCTCCATGAAGGCCGCGCGGGCCGTGTCGACGAGTCGCTCGTAGTTGCGGCGGGCATCGGCTCTCATCGGCCGGGTGTCCATGGGCGCCGTCCAGCGGTGGTGCGGCCGGAGAAACGCGCCCGGACGACCGGGGACGGTCTCCGCTTGTTTCTCGGAGGACTCCATCATGACACCCACCTGGCCGGACGCAATGCCGGCCGCCGCCGGTGCGGTGGTCACGCGGCGGGAGGGCGGGCGGTGAGCGCGTCGCGGGACAGGCGGTCGGCGCGGCGCGTGGTCTCGGGCAGACGGTGGTCGCGCGCGAGGTCCAGGACGGCGCGGCACGCGTCGTCCAGCCCGGCGCGATGGCCCACGGACACGAACACCGGCTTCACGCCGTCCTGGGTGCGCAGGACCCGCCCGACCACCTCGCCGCCTTCGGTCAGCGGGCTCGCGTCGCCGCGCCGGGCGCCGGGCGGCTCGTAGGCGCCGACGAAACCCGTCTTGGCGACGCCGATCGTCGGCAGCCCCGTGAGGACGCCGAGGTGGCAGGCCAGCCCGAACCGGCGGGGGTGCGCGACGCCGTACCCGTCGCAGGCGAGCAGGTCGGGCGTGGTCTCCAGCCCGCGCAGCGCCTCGACGAGCGCGGGCAGCTCCCGGAAGGCGAACAGGCCGGGGACGTAGGGGAACGCGGCGGTGCCCGTGACGACCGACTCCTCCAGGACGTCGAGGGTCGTGGCGTCGAGGACGACCGCGGCGGCGGCCAGGCGCGCGCCGGTGCCGCCGCCGTCGCCCGCGTACGAGACGTCGAGCCCGGCGACCGTGCGCGGCTCCGCGGGGCCCGGCTCGTCCAGGACGAGGAGGGGGCGCAGCCGGTCCTGGATCGCCAGCGCCGCCTCGGGGGTGGCGGGCCACGGGTGCAGGTCGCGAACCTCCATGGACCGGCACGCTACCGCCCCTGGGGCCGGGCCACGTGCCGGGTGCGTGCCCGCTCACACGCGACGCCCTCCGCCGCCCCTCCCGCCACGTCCTGTCGCCGGGACCTCGCGGTTCGCGGGCCCGCGCCTCTCAGGTGTCCTCGTCCCAAGATGGGCGGACGGCCCGTGCGGGTCTGCCCGCACGGGCCGTCCGGTGCACGCCGGGCCTCGCGCCACCCCATTCCCGCCTGGATGGTCGAGCGCTCGGTGGGCCCGGGTGCACATCCCTCGCGCCGCTCCGGGCGCCGTCCGGTCAGCCGATGTAGGAGCTGCCGTTGAGGGGGTTCCGCCAGAGGCGTTGGTCGTCGTTGTCGCCCTTCCAGAGCATGACGGGTTCGAAGCCGGGCAGATCGTATTGCCGGATTCCCAGTTCGGGGTCGAAACTCGTGGCGGCGCCGGAAATCTTTTGCGGTGCCCGCCACTGCCCGTCCCGCCGTTGACTCCACCAGATGTCCTGGTCGCCGTCAACGCCTTTCCATGCGGTCAGGGGCCCGGCGAAGTTCGTGCCTCCCGGGCCGACGGAGCTGTTGGCGCCGGGAAGGGGCTGCGGTCCCGTCCAGGTCCGGCCGTCGTCGTTCAGCCTGTGCCACCAGATGCGCTCATCGCCGCCCACGAAAGCCACCTCCTTTTGCGCGCGGCGACCGGGAGACGCCGCCGGAACCGTCATCGTTCAAGGTGGGCCGCGGTGTGCCGGCCCGGCCGTGCAAGGAGGGGAAACCATGCTTGTTGAAAACAGAATTACTCGCACGGTCCGGCACCGCGGGGTGTCGGCCCGCGGCCTTCCTCACCGACCAGGATCGTACGCGCCGAAGGGCATATCAAGTCTTGACGAAGAGGGCGGGAGTTCCGTCGCAGCTCACCGTGTGACGGGCATTGAAAATGCGGGGTTACGGACCCTGCGGAAAGGATGCCAATTCGACGGCGAGTCAATTATCGGCCTGCTTGGCGCGCGAATGGCGTCGGGTTTCCCGTCAGCCGCCCGGGTGGGCGCCGAAGCGGCGGGCGGGCTCGCCCGCGGCCTGCCCGGCAGCGCGGGCGGGACGCGCCCTGGTCCGTCCGAACTCCAGCGTGAGCAGCGCGGCGGCCAGCCGGCCGATGTCGGACCAGGAGCGGAACACGACGCAGCGCGGCCGGTAGGACGGCCGGAACTTCTTGTCGAACAGGTACAGCGACTCCACCGCGATCAGCGGGTCGAGCAGGTGGAGCGCCCGGTGGCCGATCCGCTCCAGCGCGCCGCGGTCGCGGGAGTCCAGCAGCTCCCGGAACGCGGCGAAGTTCAGCGAGACCACGCCGTGCCCGTGCTCGCCCGCGTACGCGACCATCTCGACGATCAGCCGCTCGTTGACGCCGTTGGGCCCGCCGGGGACGCGGCGCATCGCGTCCAGGCTGATGCCCTCCCCGGCGGTCACGTACCGCTGGAAGGCGATCGGACGGCCGGCCGCGTCGTAGGCGACCGCGACGATCGTGCCGGGATGGTGGCCGGTGAGCAGCTCGTCCAGGTTCATCGAGAAGCCGCGTTCGGCCGCGCCGCCGAGCGAGCGGCACGCCACGTCCAGCAGGTCGGCGCGCAGCCCGGGCGCCAGGTCGCGCTCGGCGACGATCCCCGCCGTGACCCCGGCGTTCGCGGTGCGCCTGACCGCCTGCCGGACGTTGCGCATCGGCCGTCCCGAGAGCGTGAACCCGGCGGGCCGGACGAGGACCTCGTCGCCGTATCCGAACGAGCGCAGCCGCCCCCAGGCGGGGAGCATCCCGGCGCCGGCGCCGAGCGCGGCCGGGCGCCAGCCCGTCCGGCGGCAGCGCGCGAGGAACTCGCCGACGGCGGCCGGCTGCGAGGCCGGGTCGCCGACCGGGTCCCCGCCCGCCACCGCGATGCCGAACAGCACCCGGTAGCCGATCGCGGCGCGCCCGTCCGGGCTGAACACGTACGCCTTGTCGCGGCGCAGCGCGAACGGGGCGAGGGTGTCCGAGCCCGGGTGCGCGACGAGGCGCGCGACCCGGCCGCGCTCGCCGTCATCACCGGGCGGCGGCGCCGGATCGGGTGCGAGCAGCGTCGCCACCAGCACGAGCAGCCCCGCCGTGCCCACGACGCCGAGGGCGCCGGGCAGCCAGGACGCGCCGTCGATGGGCGCCCCGGTGGCGCCGAGGCCGGTCGCCACGTCCCGCCCGGCCGACCGGACCGACACGCCGCCGAGCAGCACCGAGGCGGCCGTCGCGGCGACGACCAGCGCCACGCCCGTGCGCATCGCCGTCCGGACGCGCTCGGGGTGCGGGCGCACCGTGAACCGCTCGCGCCGCGTCCACAGCACCACCAGGACCGCGGCCAGCGGCGGAAGGCGCCACGGCGCGTCCTCGCCCGCGAGGACGGCGAGCGCCCCCATGGTCACCAGCGCGAGCAGCCCGTACCAGGCCGCGCGGCGGCGCAGCAGGACGGCGCGCGCCACCAGCGCGAAGGCCAGGGCGAGCGCGGCGGCGTGCGCCGGGGCGAGCGGGCGGCCCGTGACCAGCTGGGACAGGCGGCCGAGCCAGTGCGGGGAGGGCGCCGCCGGCACGGCGATCAGCGCGGCGACGGCCGCGGTGGCGAGTGCGAGCGGCCAGACGGGCCGCTCCCACCGCCACGCTTCCGCTGGTCGCACGAGGACACCTCCGCCGAGCCCATGACCGTGGTCCTCGGGTGTCCGTTCCCCGGACCGGACGTCGTCCTCTCCCGGTTGGCCCGCGATGACGAAGAGGTGCGCTTTCACCTCTTCGATCATGTCTATTACCCCGTGTCCGGAAGGGACAACCCGTCTTCGCCCCCGATGCCGCGCCATGCGGCGCTACCGTGCTGCCATGAGTGGTTTCCGGCATGTGGTGATGTTCATGTGGGCCGAGGGGACGACGACCGGCCAGCAGGAGGAGGTCGCGGCCCGGCTCGGCGAGCTGCCCGGCGTCATCCCGGAGATCCGGGGGTACAGCCTTGGTGCGGACGCGGGCGTGAACTCCTCGTCCTACGACTTCGCGGTGGTCGCCGACTTCGCCGACCGGGAGGGCTACCTGGCCTATCGCGACCATCCGGCGCACCGCGCGGTGATCGACCACTTCATCACGCCGATCGTGGCCTCGCGTGCGGCGATCCAGTACGAGACGTAGGCGGGCCCTGACCTCTCCCTGAGTCGCCCCTGAACCGTCCCTGACCCGCCTCCGCCGGGCGCGGGATCGTCGTACCGTTGACGGGTGAAGATCTCCGGTCGCCCGCTGCGATGGCGCGGCCCGCTCCTGGACGCGGGCGTGACGCTGGCGGCCGGGACGGTCGTCGCCATGATGATCCACGAGTCGGACGAGAGCCACTCGGTGCCCGCGGACGCCCGCGCGTACGTGATCTGCGTGCTGATGACGCTGCCGCTTCTGCTGCACCGGCGCCGCCCGGTCGCCGCGCTGCTGCTGTCCAGCGCGGGGCTGTTCGTGTACTACTCACTGGGATATCCGGGGATCCCCCGACCGCGCTGCTCGCCGTCCCGTTCTACTCGGCCGTCTACGCGGGCCACACGCGCTGGGCGGTCGGCATCTGTGCCGCCTACTTCAGTGCCGGTTACGTCATCGTCTGCCTGGAGGACCACGAGCCGCTGGAAGCGGCGGCCGTCTTCGTCACCCACACAGCCCTCGCCGTGACCGTGATGCTGCTGGCGGAGGTGGTGCGCAGCCGCCGCGCGCTCGCCGCCGAGACGCGCGAGCGGCTGCGGGCCGCCGTGGAGGAGCGCGACGCGGAGGCCGCCCGGCGGGTGGCGGAGGACCGCGTCCGCATCGCGCGGGAGCTGCACGACACCGTCGCGCACAGCATGGCGACCATCACCGTGCAGGCCGGGAGCGCCCTGCACGTCCTCGGCGACCGGGACGAGGAGTTCC